>JACKNV010000017.1 GCA_024234735.1 Pseudomonadales bacterium | reverse complement strand
AAGAGGAAAATGGTGGGCCGTGCTGGATTCGAACCAGCGACCAATTGGTTAAAAGCCAACTGCTCTACCAACTGAGCTAACGGCCCCGAAAGGAGCAGCGTATAGTACGGATTTGGGGGTAAAACTCAAGTCCCGGAGGCAACTTTTTAGCCGCTCGACGATCGCTGTCACATACTAGCGGTAGCGGGTTGGATCAGCTATGCCGGCGTCCGCAAAGCCCTGGCGTCGCAGGCGGCAGCTGTCGCACCTGCCACAGGCCAAGCCCTCGTCGGTGGCCTGGTAGCAGGACACGGTCAGGGCGTAATCCACCCCCAGTTCAATGCCCGCGCGGATGATGTCGCCCTTGCCCATCTGCATCAGCGGCGTGTGGATATCCAGGGGCTGCCCCTCCACGCCCGCCCGGGTGGCGAGGTTGGCCATGGCCTCGAAAGCGGCGATGAATTCCGGCCGGCAGTCCGGGTAACCGGAGTAATCCACGGCGTTGACGCCGATGAAGATATCCTGGGCCCCGAGCACTTCTGCCCACCCCAGGGCGATGGCGAGGAAAACGGTATTGCGGGCGGGAACGTAGGTGACCGGAATACCGCTGGTGGCCTCTTCCGGCACGGCGATGGCGGTATCGGTGAGAGCAGAGCCGCCGATACTGTCCAGGTTGAGTTTCACCACCTTGTGCTCAACGTCGCCCAGGGCGGCCGACACCCGCTCGGCAGCCAGCAACTCGGCCCGGTGGCGCTGGCCATAGTCAAAGCTGAGGGTGTAGCAGGCGTAACCCGCGGCCCTGGCCATGGCGAGTACGGTGGTGGAATCCAGCCCGCCGGATACCAGGATGACCGCGCGTTTTCGCTCAGCCATCGCCTTCAATGCCCCGGCTCATCGTTCCACAGCAGCTTGTGCAGTTGCAGCTGCAGGCGCACCGGCAGGTTATCCGCCAGGATCCACTCCGCCAGTTCCCGCGGGGCGAGCTGCCCGTGACTGGGAGAAAACAGCACATCGGCCACCCGCCGGGCCAGGCGGTACTCGTCCAGCTTGAAGCGCGCCCACTCGTAATCCGCGCGATCACAGATAACGAACTTCACCTGGTCGTGGGGATTGAGCAGGGGGATATTGTCGTAGTCGTTGCGCGCCATTTCCCCCGAGGCAGGGGTTTTCAGGTCCAGTACCTTCACCACCCGCTGGTCGACCCCCGCCACGCTCAGGGCGCCGCCGGTTTCCAGCGACACCTCGTAGCCGGCATCGCACAGGCGCTGGAGCAGGGGCAGGCAGGCGCGCTGTGCCAGCGGCTCGCCGCCGGTCACGGTTACATAGCGCGGGGCATAATTCGCGACCTGCTGCACCACCGCATCGATACTGAGCAGGTTACCGCCGCTGAAGGCGTATTCGGTGTCGCAGTAGACACAGCGCAGCGGGCATCCGGTGAGACGCACGAACACGGTCGGCAGGCCCACGGTGCGGGCTTCACCCTGCAGGGAGTAGAAAATCTCGGTGATACGCAGCGCGTCGGCGCGCTCGGAGGCACCGGGTGCCAAGGCTTGGGCAGGGCTGGACATCTGGGCCTGGCGAGCCGCCGCTCAGTAGTTCTCGGCGAGGAAATCCCGGGCCAGCTTCACCGCGGAGCTGTTGGTATTGCCGTAGCGGCTGATCACCTGGTCCAGGTATTCCTTGGCTTTCTCCCGGTTGCCCTTCATGAACTGCACCTTGCCCAGCTTGTACAGGGCGTCGGGTGCCTTGCTGTCATCCGGATACTGGCTGAGCAGCATGGTAAAGGCCTGTCGGGAGGATTCCAGCTCCGGCGGCTGGATCACCAGGTACAGTTCGCCCAGCCAGTAGTAGGAATTGGGGGCATACTTGCCCGCGGGATAATCGCGCTGAAAGCTGGTGAAGGCCTGCACCGCCTTCTCGAATTGCTGCGCCTGTACCAGTGAGTAAGCCGCTCGGTAGGCCTCCGCCTCCCCGGGCTGGGCTGTGGCAGGCGCCTGGCGCGGCGCTGCTGCCACGGCGGCCTCCGGCATGGTCGAGCCAGGCGCGGCCTGGGGGGCGGCGGTAGCGCCCCCGCCGCTGAGACGCTTGTCGAGGTCGACATAGCGCTGCAGGCTCTGTTCCCGCAGGGTGCGTATCTCGTTGGCCTGCTCTTCCAGCCTGCCGTTCAGGCGCATCACTTCCTGCTGCAACTGCTGGATCTGGATGAACAGGGTGCCGAGGTTCTGGTCCTGGCTGGCGGCCGGCGGCGGGGCGCTGTAAGTGCCCGGTGTGGCACCCGCGGTAGCGGGGGACGAGGGGACGGCCGCAGTGGTCGCCGCCGGTGCGCTACCCACGCCGTAGCTGGTGGCGGGATAATTCTGCGCCCCGCGCGGTGCATAGGGGTCCGCCGGCGAGGGCTGGGTGGCAGCCGCCCGTTCCGCTTCCAGGTCGACGTAGTCCTGCCCCGCGGCCGTTTGCCACAGCGACCCGGCGACGACCGCCAGGGAAGCCGCGAGCAGGTTTCTGCCTCGACTCATCACGGTGCGGCGCTACTGGACCACGACCAGCTCGACCCGGCGGTTCTGGGCCCAGTTGGCCTCGCCGGTGCCATAGGCGAGCGGCCGCTCTTCACCATAGCTGATGGTCTCGATACGGTAGCTGGCGATACCGTTCAACACCATGTAATCGCGCACCGAATTGGCGCGGCGCTCACCCAGCGCCAGGTTGTACTCGCGGGTGCCGCGCTCGTCGGTATGACCCTCGAGGCGGATATTGCTGTTGGTGTTCTTCAGCGCGGCGATATGGGCATTCAGCGAGGCAATCGCCTCGGGGGTCAGGTTGGAGCTGTCGAAGGCGAAGTAGAAAACGTTGCCATAGGCGGCGGCGGCTTCCTCCAGGCGCTGTTGTTCAGCGGACGTTGCCGAAGAGGAACCGGCAGCGGTGGAAGAGCCGGAAGCAGCGGCGGCATCCTGGGCGGCCTTGGCGGCGGCCGCAGCGGCAGCGGCGGCGCGGGCGGCCTCCTCGTCTTCCTTGGTGCTGCTACTGGAGCAGGCCACCAGAAAAGAAGCGCTCAGCAACAGGGCGGCGAGCTTGCCAGCAACGGATAGGTGTTTCATTGGGGTTACCTTCGAATTCCAAGTATGAATCAGGGTGTTTGCGCCCGTTCAGCGCTTCAAATACGGTGACCAGGCGGGTTCCCGCACATCGCCCTCGCGCGAGGGCAGGCGGAACTTCACCCCGCCGTCCACCGACACGGCGGCGAGAATACCGCGGTCGCCCGCTTTGGTTGCGTACAATACCATAGAGCCATTGGGCGCGATACTGGGGCTTTCATCCAGCGCGGTGGAGGTCAGTATCTGCATGCGGTTGGTCACCAGGTCGAGCAGGGCAATGTGGAAATCGCCATCCTGCTGGTGAACCAGCACCACGTTACGCCCGTCCTGGGCGACCCTGGCGCGGGCATTGTAGCTGCCCTCGAAGGTAACCCGCTTGGTGGCGCCCGTGCCCAGGTCGTAGCGGTAGATCTGCGGCTTGCCGCCGCGGTCGGAGGTGAACAGCAGCGACTTGCCGTCGGGCATCCAGGCCGGCTCGGTATCGATGGAATAGTGGTTGGTTACCCGGGTCAGCTGTTTGCTGGCAAGGTTCATGAGGTAGATTTCCGGGTTGCCGTCCTTGGACAGCACCATGGCCATGGTGCTGCCGTCGGGCGACCAGGCGGGGCCGCTGTTGAGCCCCTGAAAGTTGGTCAGCTGCTCGCGCTTGCCGGTCACCAGTTCCTGGCGGAATATCGCCGGGCGGCCGGTTTCGAAGGAGACATAGGCCACATGCTTGCCATCGGGAGACCAGGTGGGCGCCAGCAGGGGTTCGCGGGATTCCAGCAGGACCAGCGGCTGGGCGCCGTCGGAATCCGCCAGGGTCAGCCGGTAGTAGTCCTTCTCTCCGGGGCCACCGCGGGTGACGGACACATACAGCAGCCGGGTGGCGAAGGCGCCGGGAATCCCGGTGAGATGTTCGTAGATCTTGTCGGCGACGCGGTGCGCCAGCATCCGGGCATCGCGCTCCGGGCCGGATTCATAGCCGTAAAATACCCGGGACTGGCGCAGCACGTCGAACAGTTCATAGTCGATGCGCAGCCCCGCCCCCGGAGGCGTGGAGAGCCGCCCGATCAGCAGGTACTCGGTGTCCAGGGCGCGCCAGTCGCGATAGAACACCTCCTGTTCGGTACTGGGCAGACCGAGCATATCGGTACGGGCGATAGGGGCGAACTGCCCGCTGCGGGCCAGGTCGTCGTCGATCACCTGGGCGGCGTCTACCGGCGCGCTGCCGGAACCCTCCCAGGCAAAGGGCACCACGGCAATCGCCGTGGGATTGTCCATCCCCTGGGTGATCTCGATGGTGAGATCAGCCCGGGTGGCCGCCGCACCCAGCAGCAGGGCGATATTGAGTATGACTACCGCAAGCGATTTCATCAGTAACGTAAATCCTCTGGTCTGAACAGCAGGCGAAAACGCCTGAAGGTTCTCTCGAACTCCCCGGAGGGGAGATTCTGCAATTCGGGGAAGCTGCCCGCCTTTTGTACCGCGTTCACCGCCGAGCTGTCGAAGGCACTGTTGCCGCTGCTTTTGACGATGCTGACGCTGACCACCTCGCCGGTGGGTATCAGCTGGATGGACAACTCGGTTTCCATACCGTTGCGCGCGCTGGGCGGCCGGCTCCAGTAATTTATCACAGTCTGCTGGATGAGGGCGGCATAACTGGCGGACATCTCTTGGGCCGTGGCTGCCGCCAGTTCCTCGCCCTCTTCCGCCACCGCCCGGGCCAGGTCCGCCCGGGTCAGCGCCGCCAGTTCCTCCTGACTCAG
>JACKNV010000016.1 GCA_024234735.1 Pseudomonadales bacterium | reverse complement strand
GGGTAAAACTCAAGTCCCGGAGGCAACTTTTTAGCCGCTCGACGATCGCTGTCACATACTAGCGGTAGCGGGTTGGATCAGCTATGCCGGCGTCCGCAAAGCCCTGGCGTCGCAGGCGGCAGCTGTCGCACCTGCCACAGGCCAAGCCCTCGTCGGTGGCCTGGTAGCAGGACACGGTCAGGGCGTAATCCACCCCCAGTTCAATGCCCGCGCGGATGATGTCACCCTTGCCCATCTGCATCAGCGGCGTGTGGATATCCAGGGGCTGCCCCTCCACGCCCGCCCGGGTGGCGAGGTTGGCCATGGCCTCGAAAGCGGCGATGAATTCCGGCCGGCAGTCCGGGTAACCGGAGTAATCCACGGCGTTGACACCGATGAAGATATCCTGGGCCCCGAGCACTTCTGCCCACCCCAGGGCGATGGCGAGGAAAACGGTATTGCGGGCGGGAACGTAGGTGACCGGAATACCGCTGGTGGCCTCTTCCGGCACGGCGATGGCGGTATCGGTGAGAGCAGAGCCGCCGATACTGTCCAGGTTGAGTTTCACCACCTTGTGCTCAACGTCGCCCAGGGCGGCCGACACCCGCTCGGCAGCCAGCAACTCGGCCCGGTGGCGCTGGCCATAGTCAAAGCTGAGGGTGTAGCAGGCGTAACCCGCGGCCCTGGCCATGGCGAGTACGGTGGTGGAATCCAGCCCGCCGGATACCAGGATGACCGCGCGTTTTCGCTCAGCCATCGCCTTCAATGCCCCGGCTCATCGTTCCACAGCAGCTTGTGCAGTTGCAGCTGCAGGCGCACCGGCAGGTTATCCGCCAGGATCCACTCCGCCAGTTCCCGCGGGGCGAGCTGCCCGTGACTGGGAGAAAACAGCACATCGGCCACCCGCCGGGCCAGGCGGTACTCGTCCAGCTTGAAGCGCGCCCACTCGTAATCCGCGCGATCACAGATAACGAACTTCACCTGGTCGTGGGGATTGAGCAGGGGGATATTGTCGTAGTCGTTGCGCGCCATTTCCCCCGAGGCAGGGGTTTTCAGGTCCAGTACCTTCACCACCCGCTGGTCGACCCCCGCCACGCTCAGGGCGCCGCCGGTTTCCAGCGACACCTCGTAGCCGGCATCGCACAGGCGCTGGAGCAGGGGCAGGCAGGCGCGCTGTGCCAGCGGCTCGCCGCCGGTCACGGTTACATAGCGCGGGGCATAATTCGCGACCTGCTGCACCACCGCATCGATACTGAGCAGGTTACCGCCGCTGAAGGCGTATTCGGTGTCGCAGTAGACACAGCGCAGCGGGCATCCGGTGAGACGCACGAACACGGTCGGCAGGCCCACGGTGCGGGCTTCACCCTGCAGGGAGTAGAAAATCTCGGTGATACGCAGCGCGTCGGCGCGCTCGGAGGCACCGGGTGCCAAGGCTTGGGCAGGGCTGGACATCTGGGCCTGGCGAGCCGCCGCTCAGTAGTTCTCGGCGAGGAAATCCCGGGCCAGCTTCACCGCGGAGCTGTTGGTATTGCCGTAGCGGCTGATCACCTGGTCCAGGTATTCCTTGGCTTTCTCCCGGTTGCCCTTCATGAACTGCACCTTGCCCAGCTTGTACAGGGCGTCGGGTGCCTTGCTGTCATCCGGATACTGGCTGAGCAGCATGGTAAAGGCCTGTCGGGAGGATTCCAGCTCCGGCGGCTGGATCACCAGGTACAGTTCGCCCAGCCAGTAGTAGGAATTGGGGGCATACTTGCCCGCGGGATAATCGCGCTGAAAGCTGGTGAAGGCCTGCACCGCCTTCTCGAATTGCTGCGCCTGTACCAGTGAGTAAGCCGCTCGGTAGGCCTCCGCCTCCCCGGGCTGGGCTGTGGCAGGCGCCTGGCGCGGCGCTGCTGCCACGGCGGCCTCCGGCATGGTCGAGCCAGGCGCGGCCTGGGGGGCGGCGGTAGCGCCCCCGCCGCTGAGACGCTTGTCGAGGTCGACATAGCGCTGCAGGCTCTGTTCCCGCAGGGTGCGTATCTCGTTGGCCTGCTCTTCCAGCCTGCCGTTCAGGCGCATCACTTCCTGCTGCAACTGCTGGATCTGGATGAACAGGGTGCCGAGGTTCTGGTCCTGGCTGGCGGCCGGCGGCGGGGCGCTGTAAGTGCCCGGTGTGGCACCCGCGGTAGCGGGGGACGAGGGGACGGCCGCAGTGGTCGCCGCCGGTGCGCTACCCACGCCGTAGCTGGTGGCGGGATAATTCTGCGCCCCGCGCGGTGCATAGGGGTCCGCCGGCGAGGGCTGGGTGGCAGCCGCCCGTTCCGCTTCCAGGTCGACGTAGTCCTGCCCCGCGGCCGTTTGCCACAGCGACCCGGCGACGACCGCCAGGGAAGCCGCGAGCAGGTTTCTGCCTCGACTCATCACGGTGCGGCGCTACTGGACCACGACCAGCTCGACCCGGCGGTTCTGGGCCCAGTTGGCCTCGCCGGTGCCATAGGCGAGCGGCCGCTCTTCACCATAGCTGATGGTCTCGATACGGTAGCTGGCGATACCGTTCAACACCATGTAATCGCGCACCGAATTGGCGCGGCGCTCACCCAGCGCCAGGTTGTACTCGCGGGTGCCGCGCTCGTCGGTATGACCCTCGAGGCGGATATTGCTGTTGGTGTTCTTCAGCGCGGCGATATGGGCATTCAGCGAGGCAATCGCCTCGGGGGTCAGGTTGGAGCTGTCGAAGGCGAAGTAGAAAACGTTGCCATAGGCGGCGGCGGCTTCCTCCAGGCGCTGTTGTTCAGCGGACGTTGCCGAAGAGGAACCGGCAGCGGTGGAAGAGCCGGAAGCAGCGGCGGCATCCTGGGCGGCCTTGGCGGCGGCCGCAGCGGCAGCGGCGGCGCGGGCGGCCTCCTCGTCTTCCTTGGTGCTGCTACTGGAGCAGGCCACCAGAAAAGAAGCGCTCAGCAACAGGGCGGCGAGCTTGCCAGCAACGGATAGGTGTTTCATTGGGGTTACCTTCGAATTCCAAGTATGAATCAGGGTGTTTGCGCCCGTTCAGCGCTTCAAATACGGTGACCAGGCGGGTTCCCGCACATCGCCCTCGCGCGAGGGCAGGCGGAACTTCACCCCGCCGTCCACCGACACGGCGGCGAGAATACCGCGGTCGCCCGCTTTGGTTGCGTACAATACCATAGAGCCATTGGGCGCGATACTGGGGCTTTCATCCAGCGCGGTGGAGGTCAGTATCTGCATGCGGTTGGTCACCAGGTCGAGCAGGGCAATGTGGAAATCGCCATCCTGCTGGTGAACCAGCACCACGTTACGCCCGTCCTGGGCGACCCTGGCGCGGGCATTGTAGCTGCCCTCGAAGGTAACCCGCTTGGTGGCGCCCGTGCCCAGGTCGTAGCGGTAGATCTGCGGCTTGCCGCCGCGGTCGGAGGTGAACAGCAGCGACTTGCCGTCGGGCATCCAGGCCGGCTCGGTATCGATGGAATAGTGGTTGGTTACCCGGGTCAGCTGTTTGCTGGCAAGGTTCATGAGGTAGATTTCCGGGTTGCCGTCCTTGGACAGCACCATGGCCATGGTGCTGCCATCGGGCGACCAGGCGGGGCCGCTGTTGAGCCCCTGAAAGTTGGTCAGCTGCTCGCGCTTGCCGGTCACCAGTTCCTGGCGGAATATCGCCGGGCGGCCGGTTTCGAAGGAGACATAGGCCACATGCTTGCCATCGGGAGACCAGGTGGGCGCCAGCAGGGGTTCGCGGGATTCCAGCAGGACCAGCGGCTGGGCGCCGTCGGAATCCGCCAGGGTCAGCCGGTAGTAGTCCTTCTCTCCGGGGCCACCGCGGGTGACGGACACATACAGCAGCCGGGTGGCGAAGGCGCCGGGAATCCCGGTGAGATGTTCGTAGATCTTGTCGGCGACGCGGTGCGCCAGCATCCGGGCATCGCGCTCCGGGCCGGATTCATAGCCGTAAAATACCCGGGACTGGCGCAGCACGTCGAACAGTTCATAGTCGATGCGCAGCCCCGCCCCCGGAGGCGTGGAGAGCCGCCCGATCAGCAGGTACTCGGTGTCCAGGGCGCGCCAGTCGCGATAGAACACCTCCTGTTCGGTACTGGGCAGACCGAGCATATCGGTACGGGCGATAGGGGCGAACTGCCCGCTGCGGGCCAGGTCGTCGTCGATCACCTGGGCGGCGTCTACCGGCGCGCTGCCGGAACCCTCCCAGGCAAAGGGCACCACGGCAATCGCCGTGGGATTGTCCATCCCCTGGGTGATCTCGATGGTGAGATCAGCCCGGGTGGCCGCCGCACCCAGCAGCAGGGCGATATTGAGTATGACTACCGCAAGCGATTTCATCAGTAACGTAAATCCTCTGGTCTGAACAGCAGGCGAAAACGCCTGAAGGTTCTCTCGAACTCCCCGGAGGGGAGATTCTGCAATTCGGGGAAGCTGCCCGCCTTTTGTACCGCGTTCACCGCCGAGCTGTCGAAGGCACTGTTGCCGCTGCTTTTGACGATGCTGACGCTGACCACCTCGCCGGTGGGTATCAGCTGGATGGACAACTCGGTTTCCATACCGTTGCGCGCGCTGGGCGGCCGGCTCCAGTAATTTATCACAGTCTGCTGGATGAGGGCGGCATAACTGGCGGACATCTCTTGGGCCGTGGCTGCCGCCAGTTCCTCGCCCTCTTCCGCCACCGCCCGGGCCAGGTCCGCCCGGGTCAGCGCCGCCAGTTCCTCCTGACTCAGGCGGGGCTGCTCGGGGGCGGGCTTGGGCGCGGGCTTTGGAGCCGGCGCCGCAGGCTTGGGTTTGGCCGCCGGGGCCGGCTTGGGCGCGGGTTTCGGCGCGGGCTTGGGTTGCGGTTTTGGTTTGGGTGCCGGCTTGGGGGCGGGTTTCGGTGCCGGTTTCGGCGCGGCCTTGGGTTTGGGTGCAGGCTTGGCCACCGGCTTGGGCTTGGGCTGGAACTCGCTGGCATCCACCAGCCGCGCGTTGATGATCCTGGGGGCCGGCTTCACCCGGATCACCTCGCGGCTGGAATCGCTCCAGTTCACGGTCACGGCGGCCAGAATCAGGGCGTGCAACAGCACGCTGGCCAGCGCCGGGCGCAGCACGATACGAGGCGCCATGGGCTTGGCGTAGATAGAGCCGGCGCTGGCCGTCACTGCGGGTTCTCGGTCACCAAGCCGACGCTGGGGGCCCCGGCCTCCTGCAGCGCCACCATCACGGTGACCACCTCGCCGTAGGGCACGGACTCGTCGCCCCATATCAGCACGGGTTTATTGGCGTTGTTGCGCATGACCTTGGCCACCCGATCCCTGATGGTGGCCAGGGACAACACCTGGTCTTCCTGGGAACCCAGGTTGAGGAACAGCTGCCCGTCCTTGTCTATGGACACGATCAGCGGCTCGCTGTCCTGGTTCTCCACCGGGTCGGCGCTGGCCTCCGGGAGATCCACTTTCACCCCCTGCATCAGCATGGGCGCAGTCACCATGAAGATGATCAGCAGCACCAGCATCACGTCGATGTACGGCACCACGTTGATCTCGGACATCGGGCGCCGCTTGTTGCCCCGGCTAGCCACCGCTGGCGGCCCCGGCCTTTTTCGCGCGCGCGCGCAGCGCGTAGGCCTGCCGGTAGAGAATACCGGAAAACTCGTCCACGAAGGTGTCGTAGCGGTTGCTGAACACCTCTACCCGCGCGGCCAGGCGGTTGTAGGCCAGCACCGCGGGAATGGCCGCGAACAGGCCCATGGCGGTGGCCACCAGCGCCTCGGAGATACCCGGAGCCACCGTGGCCAGCGTGGCCTGGGTCGCGTTGGCCAGCCCGCGGAAGGAGTGCATGATGCCCCACACGGTGCCGAACAGGCCGATGTACGGACTGGTGGAACCCACCGAGGCCAGGAACGCCAGGTGGCGCTCCAGACGCTCCTCCTCGCGCATCATCGCCACACGCATGGCCCGCCGGGAGCCCTCCACCAGGGCCTCGGAATCCATGTCGGCCTGTTGCGCCAGGCGGGAAAACTCCTTGAAGCCGGCGCGAAAAATGCTCTCCATGCCGAGGATGGCATGGCCCTCGGAAATCGACTCGGTGCCTTCGCGGTACAGCCTGGAGAGATCTATGCCCGACCAGAAACGCTCCTCGAACTCATACATCTCGTCGTGGGCGTTGCGAAAATAAATGGAGCGCTGGACGATCATGTACCAGGACAGCATGGAGGCGAGCAACAGCAAGCCCATCACCAGCTGTACCGTGAAGCTGGCGTGCAACACCAGGTCTATCAGGCTTAATTGTTCTTCCAACGGGAGGCCCCCTCTCAACTCTCTGTTATGCCGACTGCAACGCCCGCAGACGGGCAGCCATATCGGCCGGCAGGCGACGCGGTTTCACCCCACCCCGGTCTACGCAGGCGATGCTTATCTCGCCCGCGGCCAGTACCTCTGCGCCGCGCAGCACGCGCTGCTGCATCACCATGGATGCGCCGCGCAGGCGTTGTATCCGCGCCGTTGCCAGCAGCTGGTCATCCAGGGTGGCCGGCCGCGAATAATGCACCGCGACATCGGTAACCACAAACATCAGGTCGTGGTTGAAAATGTAATTTTTACCGAAACCCAGGGAGCGCATCATCTCGGTGCGGGCGCGCTCCATGAATTTCAGGTAATTCACGTAATAGACGATGCCGCCGGCGTCCGTATCCTCGATATAGACGCGCACCGGCGTGGAAAATTCCCCGTCGCTCACGAGCCCGGCCCACCCTCGCCCGGTTCCAGGCCCAGCGGCAGGTTGCCGGCGGACTCCCGCGGCGCCGGGCCGGGCAGGCCGAAATGCAGATAGGCGGCGCGGGTGGCCATGCGCCCCCGTGGGGTGCGCACCATGTAACCCTGCTGGATCAGGTAGGGCTCGAGCACATCCTCTATGGTGCCGCGCTCCTCGGAAATCGCCGCGGCGAGGCTGTCCACGCCCACCGGGCCGCCGTCGAATTTCTCGATCATCGCCAGCAGCAGGCGCCGGTCCAGGTGGTCGAACCCCTGCTGATCCACATTGAGCATGTCCAGGGCGCGGTCGGCGATGGCGGCGGAAACATGGCCGTCGGCCTTGACCTCGGCGTAGTCGCGCACCCGGCGCAACAGGCGATTGGCGATACGCGGCGTGCCCCGGGCGCGGCGGGCAATCTCCGCCGCCCCGTCCGCGTCCATGCCGATGCCCAGAATGCCCGCCGAGCGCGCCACGATGTGTGCCAGGTCAGCCACCTCGTAGAACTCCAGCCGCTGGACGATACCGAAGCGGTCCCGCAGCGGCGAGGTCAGCAGCCCGGCGCGGGTGGTGGCGCCCACCAGGGTGAAGGGCGGCAGGTCCAGCTTGATGGAGCGCGCGGCCGGCCCCTCGCCTATCATGATATCGAGCTGGTAATCCTCCAGCGCGGGATAGAGGACCTCCTCCACGAAGGGGCTCAAGCGATGGATTTCGTCGATGAACAGTACATCCCCTGGCTCCAGGTTGGTCATCAGGGCGGCGATATCGCCGGCTTTTTCCAGTACCGGGCCGGAGGTGGTTTTCAGGGACACCCCCATCTCGTTGGCGATGATGCTCGCCAGGGTGGTCTTGCCGAGACCGGGGGGGCCGAAGATCAGGGTGTGATCCAGCGGCTCGCCGCGGCCCAGGGCAGCCTGCAGGAAAATAGCCATCTGCTCGCGCACCGCTTTCTGCCCGACGTATTCTTCGAGGCTCCTGGGGCGGATGGCCCGGTCCAGGGCGTCCTCCCGGGGGCTGGACGCGGCGGGGGCGATAAGGCGGTCGGTTTCAATCACGGCGCATCAGCCCTTGACCATGGATTTAAGGGCGCGGCGGATCAGCTCTTCGCTGCTGGCGACGTCGTCGTCATTCACCCCGGCCACTGCCTTGCTGGCCTCCTGGGGTTTGTATCCCAGGGCGATCAGCGCGCTCTCGGCGTCGGCCACCTTGTCGGCAGGCCGGCCGCTGCCCGCGGCGCCAGGTGCCATGGTTCCGGCGTCATCCACGACCCCGAACCAGTCCTTCAGCTTGTCCCGCATCTCCACCAGCAGGCGCTCCGCGGTTTTCTTGCCGACGCCCGGCAGGGCCACCAGTGCCGAAATGTCGTCGCGCTGCACACAGCGGGCAAAGCTGGCGGCGTCCATGCCCGACAGGATGGTCAGCGCCAGCTTGGGACCCACCCCACTGACCCTGATCAGCTGGCGAAACAGGCCGCGGTCGCGCTCGTCGATAAAACCGTACAGCAACTGGGCGTCCTCGCGCACCACGAAATGGGTTACCAGTGACACTTCGGCTCCCAGGGCGGGCAGCTGGAACAGGGTGGTCATGGGCACCTGCAGTTCGTAACCGACGCCGCCCACCTCCACCAGGATGTCCGGCGGTTGCTTGGCGGCCAGTGTGCCTCGGATTCTGCCTATCATCTGCTTCCCCGGTCAGCGAACGCGGCGGCGGCGCACCGCGGTGGCGCCCGCCATATTGATCATGCTCTGGCGCGTATGCGCGTGGCACAGGGCCGCCGCCAGGGCGTCCGCCGCGTCCTCCTGGGGGGCGCCCGGCAACTTCAACAGCACCCTGACCATATGCTGCACCTGGGACTTGTCCGCCGCGCCGGTGCCGACGACTGATTGTTTGATCTGCCGCGCGGAGTACTCCGCTACCTGCATGTCCCGGGTGACACAGGCGACGATCGCCGCCCCCCTGGCCTGGCCCAGCTTGAGGGCTGAACCCGCGCTCTTGGCCATGAATACCTGCTCTATGGCCAGCTCCTGGGGGCCGTGCAGTTCCACCAGTTCGGTCACGCCCGTGTAGATTATCCGCAGCCGCTGTGCCAGGTCGCCACCGGGCAGGCGGATGACCCCGCTGGTGACGTACTCGCTGCGCCCCGACACGTAGTTGATTATGCCAAAGCCTGTCTTGCGGGAACCGGGGTCTATCCCCAGGATGAGCGACATGCTGATATCCGCCGGGTGTGCCAGGCCCTTATTATGTACAAATTTACAGTGTTTGGCAGCTGCTTCGGGCCAACGAATCGCCTACCGGCCACGCTGCGCCACGGTCGCACGAGATCGGCCCTACAGGGCGGCCATCACCTCGTCGGGAATGTCCACATTGGTGTACACATTCTGCACGTCGTCCAGGTCCTCGAGGGCGTCGACCAGCCCCATCAGGCTCTCGGCGCCATCGGCGTCCACCGGCACCGTGGTGGAGGCGATCATGGTCACTTCGCCCTCATCGGCCACCAAACCCGCCTCCTCCAGCGCTGCCTTCACGGCGCCGAAATCCTCCCACGCAGTCAGGACCTCGAACGAGCCATCGCTGTTGGCCTCGATATCCTCCGCCCCGGCCTCCAGCGCCGTCTCCATCAGGGCATCCTCGTCGCTGCCCACGGCAAAGCTCAGCCGCCCCTTGCGGGTGAACAGATAGGCCACCGAGCCATCCGTGCCGAGGTTGCCGTTGCGCTTGGTGAAGGCGTGGCGTACCTCGGCCACGGTGCGATTGCGGTTGTCGGTCATCACCTCCACCAACACGGCGATGCCCCCGGGCGCATAGCCCTCGTAGGTGAGCTCCTCCATGTTGTCGGCTTCATTGGTACCGGCACCGCGGGCAATGGCGCGGTCGATGGTATCGCGGGTCATGTTGGCGCCCAGCGCCTTGTCCACGGCGGCGCGCAGCCGCGGGTTATCCTCTGGCAGGGGGCCGCCCTGCTTGGCGGCAACGACCAGCTCGCGAATGAGCTTGGTGAACATCTTGCCGCGCTTGGCATCCTGGGCCGCCTTGCGGTGCTTGATATTGGCCCACTTGCTGTGGCCGGCCATAGGTCTTTCCTCTATATATAGTTATATGGCTGGGGCCGCCTAGCCGGCCTCTTCACGGGCCTGGCGCAGGCGGATATTGAGTTCACGCAACTGCTGGGCGCTGACATCCCCCGGGGCGTCGGTCAGCACGCAGTGGGCGGTCTGGGTTTTGGGGAAGGCAATGACGTCGCGGATAGAGGTGGCGCCAGTCATCAGCATCACCAGCCGGTCCAGGCCGAAGGCCAGGCCGCCGTGTGGCGGCGCGCCGTACTGCAACGCCTTCAACAGGAAACCAAACTTCTCTTCGGCCTCGGCCTCGTCGATCTCGAGGATGCGAAAGACCGCCTCCTGCATGTCGCGCTGGAAGATACGGATGCTGCCACCGCCCAGCTCACAGCCGTTGAGCACCATGTCATAGGCGCGAGACAGGGCCTGGCCGGGGTTCGCCCGCAGTTCGTCGACACTGCAGGCCGGGGCCGTGAACGGATGGTGCAGGGGCGTCCAACCGCCCTCGCCCTCCTCCTCGAACATGGGGAAATCGACCACCCACAGCGGTGCCCAGCCGTCGGCCACCATGTCCAGGTCCTGCGCCACCTTGATACGCAGCGCGCCCAGGGCCTCGTTCACCACCCGCGCGCGATCGGCACCGAAGAAAATGATATCGCCGTTGGCCGCGCCCAACCGCTGCATCATCCTGGCGACCACCTCCTCGGGCATGAACTTCAGGATGGGCGATTGCAGCCCCGCCACACCGGCGTCTATGTCGTTCACCTTGATCCAGGCCAGGCCGCGGGCGCCGAAAATGGCGACATAACTGGTGTAATCGTCGATCTCCTTGCGGCTGATGGTCGCGCCTCCGGGCACCCGCAGTGCCGCCACCCGGCCGGCCGGGTCGTCGGCGGGGCCGCGGAACACCTTGAAGTCGACCTGCTGCATCAGATCGTCGACGCTGACCAGTTCCAGGGGGATACGCAGGTCCGGCTTGTCTGAACCGTAGCGCTCCATGGCCTCGGCATAGGGCATATGCGGGAATGCAGGGAGGTCGACCTGCAGCACCGCCCGGAACAACTCCCGGATCATGCGCTCGGTCACATCCATGATGGCCGCTTCGTCGAGGAACGCCGTCTCGATGTCGATCTGGGTGAACTCCGGCTGGCGGTCCGCCCGCAGGTCTTCATCGCGGAAGCACTTGGCGATCTGGTAATAACGGTCGAAGCCCGCCACCATCAGCAGCTGTTTGAACAACTGCGGCGACTGCGGCAGGGCAAAAAATTGTCCCGGGTGGGTGCGACTCGGCACCAGGTAATCCCGTGCACCCTCGGGGGTGGCCCGGGTCAGTATGGGCGTCTCGATATCCAGAAAGCCCTCGCCGTCGAGAAAATTGCGCACCTGCGTGGTGATACGCGAGCGCAACATCAGGCGCTCCTGCATCTCCTGGCGGCGCAGGTCCATGTAGCGATACTGCAGGCGCACTTCTTCACCAACGGAGGTGTACTCGTCCATCTGGAAGGGGGGCGTGGCAGCCTGGTTGAGCACCTCGAGTTCCTTGCCCAACACCTCTATCTCGCCGGTGGCCATTGCAGGGTTGACGGTGCCCGCGGAGCGGGCCCGCACCCGGCCGCTCACCCTCAGGACATACTCGCTGCGCACCCGGTCGGCGCGCTGGAAGTGCTCCTCGGTGTCGGGGTCGAACACCACCTGGACGATACCCTGGCGATCGCGCAGATCCAGGAAGATGACACCCCCGTGATCGCGGCGCCGGTCAACCCAGCCGCAGAGGGTGACCGTCTCATCTATATTGCTTGTTCCCAAAGCGCCACAATAATGACTGCGCATAAGCTGGTTTCCGTGTGGATTGACTGGCCTGGCCCACCTGGCCAGGATTGAGGCTGTGCTGCTGCCGGGGCCTGTCAGTACTTCCCAGGCCGCCGCGTCAGCTGCTGGCGGAAGGGGCTTTGTCGCCGGCTGTGCCGCCACCCGACTTGTCGGCGGAACCGGAAGTGGCCGTATCGCTGCCGCCTGCCAGGTTTTTCTTGTTGCTGGTTTTGAAATCGGTTTCGTACCAACCGCCACCTTTCAGCCGAAAGGCCGCCGCGGTGACCTTTTTCTTCAGAGCCGGCTTGCCGCACTCCGGGCAGTCCTGCAGGGGATCATCACTGATCTTCTGCAGCGCTTCCAGTTCCTTGCCGCAGGATTGGCACTGATACTCGTATATCGGCATGTCCCTGACCCACCAGTGATCACAGTAAATTGCGAGAAATTTCGAGGCGCGGATTTTAACCCATGCGGGCTGAGAGGCCAAGCGGGACGGGGAGAAACAGCAGGGGGCAGGATGCCCGCACCAATAAGGTGCTGCGAAGAAAAACCGACACCACCCCGTGCCGGCGTACCGTCACGAGGTGGTGGATACGCCGCCTAGGAAGCCGCGAATTCCTTCAGCTTTTTCAGGGGACGGATCTTGACCGCGATGCTCGCAGGCTTGGCCTTGAACACGGTCTCCTCACCGGTGAAGGGGTTGATACCCTTGCGCGCCTTCCTGGCGGGCTTCTTCACTGTGGTGATTTTGAGAATGCCGGGAATCGTGAACTCACCCACCCCACGCTTCTTGATGCTGCGCTCGATCAGGGTATGGGTCTCGTCCATCACGGCGCTGACCTGGCGCTTGGTCAGGCCGGTGCTGTCAGCAACGCTGGCAACAATCTGGCTCTTGGTCAACTTCTCGGTAATTGCCGGTGCCTTCCTGGGTGCCGGTGCTGCCTTTTTGGCCGCTACCTTTTTCTTGGCGGGGGCCTTCTTGGCAGGTGCCTTCTTCTTTGCCGCTGCTTTTCTGGTTGCCATGTTATGTTTTACCTTCCCTAATATATGAAATGAAACATGTGTTGAACCCGGACTGCCCGCCTCCCCTGACCGCCGAAAACAGTGCCGCCACAAGTTACCCGCCAATGTATAAATGATGAAACGCTGCAATACAAGCGTTTTTCGCGGCACGGAGGCAAAAAGGCCCTGTTTTTAAGGTGTTTGCTCAATTTTGGCGCGCGCGACCGAAGATGTGGTCCGGGAATGCCCGAGAATGCCCCCGGCCACGGCCGGAGCCGGTGCGATGCTGTACCCCCGTTGCGTTCAGACGTAAACTACCGGCCCCCGATTGCCAGCCATGAAACGGATACCGTATGCGCACCAGCAACTTCCTGATCGCCACCCAGAAAGAAACCCCGGCCGATGCCGAGGTGATAAGCCACCAGTTGATGTTGCGCGCCGGCCTGATCCGCAAGCTCGCCTCGGGGCTGTATACCTGGCTCCCCCTCGGCCTGCGCGTACTGCGCAAGGTCGAAGCAATCGTCCGCGACGAGATGGACAAGTCCGGCGCCCAGGAAGTATCCATGCCAGTCATGCAACCCGCCGAGCTGTGGCAGGAGTCCGGGCGCTGGGAGCAATATGGGCCGGAGCTGCTGCGCATACAGGACCGCCACGACCGCGACTTCTGCCTGGGTCCCACCCACGAGGAGGTGGTAACCGAACTGGTTCGCAACGAGGTAAAAAGCTACCGGCAACTGCCCATCAACCTGTACCAGATACAGACCAAGATTCGCGATGAAATCCGGCCCCGGTTCGGCATCATGCGCTCCCGCGAATTCCTGATGAAGGATGCCTATTCCTTCCACGCCGACCAGGCCTCCCTGGAGGAAACCTACGCAGCCATGCACCGCGCCTACAGCAATATCTTCACCCGCCTGGATCTGGCATTCCGGCCGGTGATCGCCGACACCGGCAGCATCGGCGGCAGCGCGTCCCACGAATTCCATGTACTGGCGGATTCCGGCGAGGACGATATTGCCTTCAGCGACAGCAGCGACTATGCCGCCAATGTGGAAATGGCCGAGGCCCTGGCCCCGGCCGGCGGTCGCCCCGCACCAGCGGTGGCCCTGGCGGAGGTCCCCACCCCGGGGGTGAAATCCATAGAGGAACTCACCGCCTTCCTGAAGATCGATGCCACGCGCACCGCCAAGACCCTGCTGGTGGCCGGCGAGCAGGAGGGCCAGCTGGTCGCCCTGGTGCTGCGCGGCGACCACCAGCTCAACCCGATCAAGGCAGAAAAAATCGAGGGGGTCGCGGTGCCCCTGCGCCTGGCCAGCGACGAAGAAGCCCGGGGCGCCTGCGGTGCCGGGTTTGGCTCACTGGGGCCGATTGGCCTGGAGCTGCCCGTTATCGTGGACCGCAGCGCTGCCTGCCTGGCGGATTTCAGCTGTGGCGCCAACCGCGACGGGGTGCACCTCACCGGCGTCAACTGGGAGCGCGACTGCCCCCTGGTGCGCGTGGAGGACCTGCGCCAGGTAGAGGAAGGCGATCCCAGCCCCGACGGCAAGGGCCATCTGCAGATCAAGCGCGGTATCGAGGTGGGCCATATCTTCCAGCTCGGCACCAAGTACAGCGAGGCCATGGGCGCGAAAGTGCTGGACGAGACCGGCAGGAACACCACCATGATCATGGGCTGCTACGGTATCGGGGTCAGCAGGATCGTCGCCGCGGCCATCGAACAGAACCACGACGAGCGCGGCATCATCTGGCCTGCCAGCATGGCGCCGTTCCAGCTGGCCATCGTTCCGCTGAACATGCAGAAGTCCCCGGAGGTGGCCGCCTGTGCCGAGGAGCTGTACCAGGCGCTCACGGCGGCCGGTGTGGAGGTGCTGATGGATGACCGCAACGAGCGCCCCGGCGTGAAATTTGCCGACATGGAACTGATGGGCATTCCCCACCGGATCGTCATTGGCGACCGCGCCCTGGCCGAGGACAACATCGAGTACAAGGGCCGCGCCGACAGCGACTCCCAGCTGGTGCCGCGCAGCGACATTCTGGACTTCCTCGACGCCAGGCTGTAAGCGGGGGCCGACCCCGCGGCAGTAGTGTTTGACAATGGATACCCGGCCCACCAATATGGGGCACGGGGACACACGGCAGGCCTCAATAAGACCGAATGACCGACATCAAACAACTGAGCAGATGGAATCGGGACATCTCCAGGTCGATCGCCGCGCTGGGGACGGACATGTTTTTTCCCACCCTCATCGAAGCGATCCAGGGCCAGGTCAGCTTCGACTACCCCCAGGTCTGGCTGTTTCACCGCGAGCTGCCCCCGCGGATCCTGTTTCACCAGATTCCGGATCACGCCTATGCGGGCCAGGTCGAGCACTACCTCGACGGCCCCTATCGTGAAGACCCGTTTTACCGCACCTCCATGGAGCAGCCCCGCTCCAAGATCTACCGCATGTCTCGGATCACCCTGGGCAAGCTGGAAGAATCGGATTACTACCGCGAGTACTACGCCGATACCGGCACCGTGGACGAGGCCGCCTATATCGCCAAGCTGCGCGGCGGCAACGTGATCAACCTGGATATGATGCGCCTGCCGCAGCACGGCGAGTTCACCGACGAGGAGTACGAAACGCTGTACCTGCTGGCCGAGCCGATATCGGAGCTGCTCAAATGCCACAGCGAGCACGACAGCTTCGCCGTGACCCACCTGATCCAGCCGGGCATAGATCACCAGATCGACCTGGCCTTCAAGACCTTCGGAGCCTCGATTCTCTCGCCGCGGGAAAAAGGCGTGCTGGAACTGATGCTGCGCGGCTACGGCACGGACACCTCGGCGCAGCGCCTGGGCATCGCCCTGGAAACCGTGCGACGCCATCGCAAGAGCATCTACCGCAAACTGGATGTCAGCTCCCAGACCGACCTGTTTTCCCTGTTCATCAACTCGCTGTCATGCCTGGGCTCCGCCGCTGGCGGGGACCCGCTGGCGGTCTACATGTCCCCGCGCTGAGAACCAGGTCACAGTCCCGGGCGCTTGCCCAAACTAGGGCATTGAGCCGCCCCGGCATAGCATGGATAGTGCGCCCTTACCGGTAAACATGCGGTGATACAATGTCGCTAGAGGCCGACTGGTTCCTGCGAGCCCACCCGGAAATCACCACGATCGAGGTCCTGCTGCCCGATTGCAATGGCGTGATGCGAGGCAAGTGGCTGCCACGTTACAAATTACGCACCATCTTTGATGGCGAGCTGAAGCTGCCCAAAACCGCCCTCAGCCTGGATATCTGGGGCCGCGATGTGGAACAGCTGGTATTCGCCACCGGCGACGCCGACGGCGTGTGCCGCCCCGTGGAGGGATCACTGCTGCCCACCCCCTGGTCGCCCCAGCAACAGCACGGCCAGGTCATGCTGTCCATGTTCAACGACGATGGCGCGCCCTACATGGGCGACCCGCGACATGTGCTCAAGCAGGTGCTCGCCCTGTTCCAGGAAGAGGGATGGCGCCCGGTGGTCGCCGCCGAGCTGGAGTTCAGCCTGGTGCGCTGGGACGAATCGGCGCCACTGCACACCTGCCCCAGCCTGCCCAACCAGTCCCCGGTTGGCGGCAACACCTATGGCCTGGATGTGCTCAACCACAACCAGGCCATGCTGGAAGACCTGCGCATCGCCTGCGAGATCCAGGACCTGCCCTTTGACGGCGTGGTCAAGGAATCGGCGCCATCACAGTATGAAATCAATATGCAGCACGTCGACAACCCGGTGCTGGCGGCGAAACAGATCATGATGATGAAGCGCCTGATCAAGGGCGTGGCCGGCAAGCACGGCCTGGTCGCCAGCTTCATGCCCAAGCCTTTCGAAGACGAAGCCGGCAATGGCATGCACGTTCACTGCAGCGTGCTGGACGAGAAAGGCGTCAATATTTTTGACGACGGCACCGAGCTGGGCACCCCGCTACTGCACAACGCCATCGGTGGCTGCCTGCAGCACATGGCCGATTCGGTCGCTATTTTCGCCCCGAGCTTCAACGCCTACCGGCGCTTCCAGCCGGGGTGCCACGCCCCCACCTTCCCCAGTTGGGGCTACGAGAACCGCACCGTGGCGGTGCGGGTGCCCGCTGGCAGCAACAGCGCCCGCCGCCTGGAGCACCGGGTGGCCGGCTCCGACACCAATCCCTACCTGATGTTCGCGGTACTGCTGTCGGCGATGCTGGAGGGCATGCTCAACAACCTGTCGCCGGGCAAGCCGGTCACCGGCGACGGCTACGCCAAGGAGACGGACCTGCTGCCGGTCTACATGCCCGAAGCGGTGCGCCTGTTCAGTGAGTCCGAATTCATCCGCAAGGCCATGGGGCCCGAGCTGCAGCGTATTTTCACCCTGACCAAGGAGCAGGAAATCGCCGAGTTCCGCAGGCGCATCACCACCCTTGAATACCAGTCCTACCTGGAAAAGCTCTAGGTTCCGTAACCGCGCTCGAGGCGCAGCCCGACGACCGGGCAGCCACTACAGGGGTGGCTCCCGGCTCACCGTGGTGCCGACCACCGGCACCGCCCCCAGGTTGCCGTTGACAGGCTCGGTGGGGCGCTGCTCGCGCTCCAGGCGGCGCACCAGGGCGAAGGCCGCGGCGACGGCCAGCAGGCCAAACAGCATGGCCCCGAACGCCTCACCCGCCATCACCCCGCGCGGCCCGAACCAACGCGCCCCGAAGTAGACCGCGGGAATGGTACCCAGCAGGGCCCGCCCGAAGTTGAAGCAGGTGGCCCAGTGGGCGTGCCGAAGGTTGTTGAAACTGGTATTGGCGACAAACAGGAAGCCGTTGAAGGCGAAGGCACCCACCAGGAAATGACAGTAGAACAGGATCAGCTCGCGGGCCTCGTCGCTGGCGGAAAAAACCCGCACGATAAGCTCCGCACCGGCCCACAACAGCAGCCACACAAAGACCACGTACACCACGTTGAACACCAGGGAGTTAACCAGCGTGGAGCGCACCCGATCGAAGCGCCCGGCGCCCGCATTCTGGCCCAGGATAGGCCCGATCGCCCCCGACAGGGCAAATACCGCGGCAAAGGCAAGGGGGGTGATACGCCCCATGATCGCGGCGCCCGCCACCGCGCTGTCCCCGAAGCGGGACATGGTCGCCAGCACGAAGCTGCCGCCCAGGGGCGTGGCGATATTGGTCAACACCGCCGGGCCGGCTATCCCCATGATCGGCCGTATATCGGCCAGGAATTGCGCCCGGCTCACCCTGCAGGGCATGGCGTGCACCACGGCCAGTGCGTGCCAGGCAACGCCCAGTACCACCAGCCTGGCACACACCGAGGCCAGGGCGGCTCCCTCCAGCCCCCAGCCGAAAGTGAAGATGAACAGGGGGTCAAGTACCGCGTTCACCAGCGAGCCCAATACCGTGGCCCACATGGACCGGCGGGCATCGCCGACGGCGCGCACGGCGGTGGCGGCGCTCATGCCCAGCACCAGCACCGGCATGCTCGGCAGCACGATACCGGCATAGCTCACGGCGTATTCGAGGGTCTTGCCGGAGGCGCCCAACAGGGCGAGCAGGGCCGGCAGGTGAAACCAGGCGATGGCGCTGATAACGGCGGCAACCAGGAAATTGAACAACAGCGAGCTGCTGCAATAGCGCCGCGCGAGGTCGCGCCGGTGGGCACCCTCGGAGCGGGCCACCAGGGCGCCCAAGGCGATCTGCAGGCCGATACTCACCGACACCAGGAAAAACAACAGGGTACCGGCAAAGCCCACCGCCGCCGCCAGCTCCTGCTCTCCCAGCAGGGTGAGGAAGTACATATCGACCATATCCACGGCAAACATGGCCACCAGCCCGGTGGCACTGGCCGCGGTCATTACCAGCACGTGGCGCATGGTGGAGCCATGCAGGAATACCGCTTTGTTCGAGGAGACGGCCATGCCGGGACGATATCAGCTCCGCAGACGAAAGGCGCATGATACTGTAGATACGCCGCACGGTGGCGCACCGGCGGCGCTCGCCACGGGCGAGGCCGAAATGCAGCAGGACTTTCGCGCCGCCGCAGGCTACCATTGGCAGCCTGTCGACAACAGCCTGAGAGAAACCTGGTTGCATGAGTACCGCCAACACCAAACCGCCCCTGATCCCGATCAACGTGGCGATCTTCGTCGGCCTGCCGCTGGCGGCCGTGCTACTGGTCCCCGCGTGGGGGCTGTACCATGGCTTCGACGCCCTGCAGTGGGGCTGGGCGCTGCTGTTCCTGTACCTCAATGGCATGTCCATCACCGGCGGGTACCACCGCCTGTGGTCGCACCGCGCCTATGAGGCCCGCAGCCCGCTCAAGTGGTTCTTCGCCTGCTGGGGGGCCGGCGCCCTGCAGAACAGCATCCTGATATGGGCCTCCGACCACCGCCGCCACCACCGCTATGTGGACGACGATGCCAGGGACCCCTATTCCGCCGGCCGCGGGTTGTGGTTCAGTCACATGGGCTGGATGCTGCGCCGCTACCAGCGCAACCAGCCGGATTTCAGCAATGCCCGGGACCTGGAGAACGACCCCGTGGTCATGTGGCAGCATCGCCACTACGTACCCCTGACGATCGGCATGAACCTGTTGCTGCCCATCGGCCTGGGCGCCTGGCACGGTGACATTATCGGCACGGTGCTGCTGGTGGGCCTGCTGCGCCTGGTGGTCAACCACCACGTCACCTTCTTCATTAATTCCCTGGCCCACTACTGGGGCAGCCGCCCCTACACCGAGGCCAACAGCGCCCGCGACAACGGCCTGCTGGCCTTCCTGACCTATGGCGAGGGCTACCACAACTTCCACCATATCTTTCAGGGCGACTATCGCAACGGCATCCGCTGGTGGCAGTGGGACCCGACCAAGTGGATGATCAATCTCTGTTCCCGGGTGGGCCTGGCAACCAACCTCAGGCGGGTCCCGGACTTCAGGATACAGCGCGCCATCCTGGACACCGAGTTCCAGCGCGCGCACCGCAAGCTGCAGCAAAGCGGCAACTGCGAGTCCCTGCGCGCCATCCTGGAGCGGGAGTACCTGGAATTCACCGAATCCATCAACCGCTGGAAAGCGCTGCAGGCCCAGCGCTACGGCCGCACCCGCGAGCAGTTGGGCGGCGTACTGGAAGAGAAAAGACAGCACCTGCAGCACAAATGGGAGCACGCCGCCGTGCGCACCAAGCTGAAGGAGCTGGAATACTCCCTGAAGATGCAGCGCAAGCGCCTGGGCCTGCTGATGGAACAGCTGCAGTTGCAACAGGCCCGACTGGCCTGAGGCCCACCACTGAGGAGAGAGCGCGATCATGGCATCCACCGTCTACGATTTCAGCTGTGCCACCCCCGGCGGCAACAAGAAGTCCCTGGCCGATTACCGGGGCAAGGTGCTGCTGGTGGTGAATACCGCCTCCAAATGTGGCTTCACCCCGCAGTTCGCCGGCCTGGAGGAGCTGTATGAAAAGTACCAGGACAGGGGCTTCGAGATCCTGGGGTTTCCCTGCAACCAGTTCGGCAAGCAGGACCCGGGCAGTAATGACGAGATCATGGAATTCTGCCAGCTGAATTACGGCGTCAGCTTCCCCATGTTCGGCAAGATCGAGGTCAATGGCAGCGGCGCCGACCCGCTGTTCAAGCACCTCAAGAAAGCGGCCCCAGGGGCCCTGGGCACCGAGCGTATCAAGTGGAATTTCACCAAGTTCCTGATCGATGCCGACGGCAATGTGGTGAAGCGCTACGCGCCGATGGACAAGCCTGCGGCGATCGAGCGGGACGTCAAGAAGCTGTTGAAATAAACTGCTGCAGAACCAGTTACGGCTGCAACGGCACTCTCTTAACCCACCGGCTTGCGCCGGGGACCTCGCCCGAAAGGGCCACAGCTCCGCCAACAAACTCGGCTGCTGCGGAACTCGACCAAAATTGCTGCGCAATTTTTGGGACTCGTACAATCCTCGCAGAAAGCCCCGAGTTTGTTGGCTGCGCTGAGCGTGGCCTGATTTTTTCGGGCGGGGCCCCGGCGCAAGCCTGCCATCGAGCGCAACTCTTAAGGTTGGATCCTGAAGCCATTCGCCGTGCCAGGGCTGGTGGGGGGTGAGACCCAAGAACATACGAGCATTCATCGACCCCTTCCCGCCAGCGGCCCGGCGAAATCCCAGAACCTCATCAGTGCTCCCGGGTAGCCCGAAACTCGATATCCGGCCAGCGCTCTTCCATCAATGAGAGATTGACCCGGGTGGGCGCCAGATAGGTGAGATAGCCGCCCCCGTCCAGCGACAGGTGCTCCGCCGCCTTGCGCCGGAACTCCTCCAGCTTGCGGGCGTCGTCGCAGTGAATCCAGCGCGCAGTGTAGACATTGACCGGCTCGTAGCGCGCCTCCACCTTGTACTCGTCCTTGAGGCGGAAGGCCACCACGTCAAACTGCAGTTGGCCGACCGCGCCGACCACCAGGTCGGTGCTATTGATGGGAGCGAATACCTGGGTCGAACCCTCCTCCGACAGCTGCTGCAGGCCCTTCTGCAGCTGCTTGGACTTCATCGGGTCGGTGAGACGGATACGGCGGAACAGTTCCGGGGCGAAATGCGGAATGCCGGTGAACTGGAGTTCCTCGCCCTCGGTGAAGGTATCGCCGATCTGGATGGTGCCGTGGTTGTGCAGGCCGATGATGTCCCCGGACACCGCCTCCTCCACCAGTTCGCGCTCACCGGCCTTGAAGGTGACGGCATCGGCAATGCGCACATCCTTGCCCAGGCGCACATGGCGCATTTTCATCCCCTTGCCGTAACGCCCCGAACACACCCGCATGAAGGCGATCCGGTCGCGATGCCGGGGGTCCATATTGGCCTGTATCTTGAATACGAAGCCGCTGAGGCCGGTCTCGTCCGCCGCCACCTTGCGGGTGGTGGTAGCGCGCGCCTGGGGGGGTGGTGCCCAGCGCACGAAGTCGTCCAGCATCTCGCGCACCCCGAAATTACCCAGGGCGGTACCGAAGAATACCGGGCTCAGGCGGCCGGCGAGAAAGTCATCCTGATCGAACGGGTGGCTGGCGCCGCGCACCAGCTCTATCTCCTCCAGGAAATCCTCATAGTCGGCGCCCAGCAGATCGCGGGCGGCGTCGCTGGCCAGGCCCTCGATACGGCGGTCATCGGGCAGTACGGCACCCTTGCCCGGGGTGTACTGGTGGATCACGTCGGTATAGAGGTTGTACACCCCCTTGAAGTCGCGGCCCATGCCAACCGGCCAGTTGATGGGCGCGCCCTGGATGGCGAGGACCTCCTCGATCTCGTCCAGCAACTCGATGGGGTCGCGGATATCCCGATCCATCTTGTTGACGAAGCTGAAGATAGGGGTGTCCCGCAGGCGGCAGACATTCATCAGCTTGATGGTGCGATCCTCCACGCCCTTGGCCCCGTCGATGACCATGAGGGCCGAGTCCACCGCGGTCAGCGTGCGATAGGTGTCCTCGGAAAAGTCCTCGTGACCGGGGGTGTCCAGCAGGTTGACGATCCGCTCGCGGTAGGGAAACTGCATCACCGACGAGGTCACCGAGATGCCCCGTTCCTGCTCCATCGTCATCCAGTCGGAGGTGGCGTGCGGACCCTTCTTGCCCTTGACGCTACCGGCCACCTGGATAGCGTTGCCCAGCAGCAACAGCTTCTCCGTGATGGTGGTCTTGCCCGCGTCCGGGTGGGAGATAATGGCGAAAGTACGGCGCGAGGCGATCTGCTTGCCGAGGTCTGACATGGTGTGTTCCGGGAAAAAGCCGGGATTATACGCCCTTTGGGCAGCTTGCGCAGTGGCCCGGGCAGCGCTCCCTGGGGCCATTAACCCTGCCTCGCAGGCAGGCGAACTCGTATAATGCGCCCATGAATACCCCACCCGCCCCCGACAACTCGGCCTACAACCCCTCCCTGGACAACCTGCGCAGCCTGCTGCTCATCCGCGGGATCGCCCTGTTGGGGCAGACCGGGGTACTTATCTACGTCCTGTACGCCAGCCGTACCACCGAGGGCCTGTGGGGCGTGACCATCAGCCTGGCCCTGCTGGCGATCCTGACGGCAATCAGCCTGTGGCGCTGCACCCGCAGCTGGCCGGTCACCGACAACGAATTCCTGGGCCAGCTGCTGGTGGACGTGCTGGGCTGGACCGCGCT
Source organism: Pseudomonadales bacterium (assembly GCA_024234735.1). Classification (GTDB taxonomy): domain Bacteria; phylum Pseudomonadota; class Gammaproteobacteria; order Pseudomonadales; family Halieaceae; genus JARRPM01. The sequence continues at coordinate 22,126 of JACKNV010000016.1, read as the reverse complement.
CATGTATTTCACCGGCGGCGCCAGCAACCCCTTTGTGTCCTACTACATCGTGCCCCTGGTCATTGCCGCCGCGGTGCTGCCCTGGCGCCACACCTGGCTGGTAGCCGGCATCTCGCTGCTGGCCTACAGTGTGCTGCTGTATTACTACCGGCCCTTTCCACTGTTTACCCCCCACGCCCACATGGGGCACGCCGAAGATGCCCAGGTACACATCCTGGGCATGTGGTTCAATTTCCTGTTCAGCGCCGGCCTGATCACCTATTTCGTGGTGCGCATGGCCTCCATGCTGCGCCAGCAGGAAGCGCGGGCAGTCGCCCGCCGCGAGGACAGGTTGCGCAACGACCAGATCATGGCGGTGGCCAGCCTGGCGGCGGGCACCGCCCACGAACTGGGGACGCCGCTGGGGACCATGACTGTGCTGGTGGATGAAATGCTGCTGGATGGGCAACTCCCGCCCCAGGCAAGGGAGGACTGCCAATTGCTCAAACAGCAACTGGTGCAGTGCAAAAAGACCCTGGCCGGCCTGACCCGCACCGCGGAACTGTCCTCGGTCGCCCAGACCCGGTCGCTGCCCCTGGATCAGTTCGTGCAGCGGACGGTGCAGCGCTGGGCGGTGCGCCGCCCGGGAGTGGTGTGCGATACCCACAGTGACAGCAGCGGGGCGGCGCCGCTGATCGACTTCGATTCCACCCTGTGCCAGGCGGTGGAAAACCTGCTCAACAATGCCGCCGACACCGGCACCGACAGGGTGCGGGTAAGCTGCGCCTGGGATGCCGGCGAGGCGCGTATCGCCATCCGCGACTGGGGGCCGGGTATCGACGTGGATATCCTCCAGGACATCGGTAAACCGGTTATCCGCGCCAGCCGCGATGGCCTGGGCATCGGCCTGTTACTGAGCCACGCAACGGTGGAGCGCTATGGCGGGCGGATCGAATTGCTCAACGCCAGTGACGGCGGCGCGGTGGCGACCCTGTACCTGCCCCTCCCCCCACATGCTACAGAGGAACCCCCAGCGTGAGTGAGACAATGGACAGGATTTTGCTGGTGGACGACGATCCGGCATTCACCCACGTCATGGAGCGCGGTTTCCGCCGTCGCGGCTTCACCACCCTGAGCTGTGACAGCGCGGCCCGGGCGCTGGCCGCCTGCGGGGAGTTCCGGCCCAGCCATATCCTGCTGGACCTGAACATGCCTGGCACCTCGGGCCTGGTAGTGCTGCCGCGGTTGCTCGAACGGGCACCCGCGGCGCGGCTGGTGGTACTCACCGGCTACTCCAGTATCGTCACCGCGGTTGAAGCGACCAAGGCCGGGGCCACCAACTACCTGTGCAAACCGGCCACCATCGATGAGGTTCTGGCCGCCTTCGGCGGCACTCCGGGACCGGAGGCGGTGGTACCGGAAGACCCGATCTCGGTGGACCGCCTGGAATGGGAGCACATCCAGCGGGTGCTGCAGGACAATGACGGCAACGTCTCGGCCACCGCCCGTGCCCTGGGTATGCACCGCCGCACCCTGCAGCGCAAGCTGCAGAAACGGCCGGTCCGGCGCTAGGGCTGCAACTGGTCGGCGACGATGGCCAGCAGGCGCCGGCCAATCGCCGCCATATCCAGCGGCTGTGCCGGCAACAGCCGCGCCATGGAGGTGACCTCCAGCCCGGCATAGCCGCAGGGATTGATGCGCCGGAAAGGCTCCAGGTCCAGGTCCACGTTGAGGGCCAGGCCGTGATAGCTGCAGCCGCGCCGCACCCGCAGGCCCAGGGAGGCGATCTTCTCGCTGCCGACGTACACCCCCGGGGCCTGGGGCCAGGGCTGCGCCTGGATTCCGTACTCCGCCAGCAGGGCGACGATACTGCGCTCAATCAGATCCACCAGATCGCGCACACCCAGATGGCGGCGGCGCAGGTCGACCAGCAGGTAGAGCACCCACTGTCCCGGCCCGTGATAGGTGACCTGGCCACCCCGGTCCACCTGGATCACCGGGATATCGCCGGCCGCCAGCACATGCTCGGGCTTGCCGGCCTGCCCCTGGGTGAACACCCTGGGGTGTTGCAGCAACCACAGCTCGTCCGGGGTCTGCGCGGTGCGGCTGTCGGTGAAATCCTGCATCGCCTGCAGGGTGGGCAGGTACTCGACCTGGCCCAGCTCCCGCAACACGAGTTCAGGCAGGGCCATCAGATAACCATCTGTACCCGGCCGGTAGCCAGCAGGTCCTCGTGCAGCGCGCTGAGCTGATCCGGGCCGGTGGCGGTGATGGTGATGGTGATGGCAGTGAAAGTGCCCTTGCTGGAATCGCGCACCGAAATGCCCTCCCGGTCAAACCCGGGGTCGTGGCGCTCGAAGACCTCGACGATCACTTCCAGGAAATCATGGCCGCTGCGACCCAGCACCTTCACCGGGTAGTCGCAGGGAAATTCTATCTTCGGCGGTTCCTGTTCCACGGTATGCCTTTGCTGGTTGGGGTGCTTGATCCAGCCCGCCTCAGGACGTGGCGAACAGGCTGGTGATCCACATCAGTATGGTATCCCACAGGCGGGCGAAGAAACCGCCGGGTTCAACCGTCTCGAGGGCGACCACCGGGGCCTCGAATACCGCCTCGCCGTCGATCGACAGGGTCACGCTGCCGACGGGGTCACCCTGGGCAAGCGGCGCGACCAGCTGCGGCTGCAGTTCCACTGAGGTTTCCAGGTCTTTCGCCTTGCCCCGGGGCAGGGTCAGCACGGTCGCCTCCATCAGGCCAACCGGCACATAGTCCTGCTGCCCTTTCCAGATGCGCGGCTGCTCCAACTCGTGCATGGCCGGGTACAGGTCGACGGTCTCGAAGAATCGAAAACCGTAGTTGAGCAGGCTGCGGGTTTCATTCTTGCGGGCCTTGGTGCTCTTGGTGCCCATCACCACCGACACCAGGCGCATGCCGCGGCGCTCCGCCGAGGCCACCAGGCAATAGCCCGCCTCCTGGGTATGGCCGGTCTTGAGTCCGTCCACCGAAGGGTCCTCTGACATCAGGGTGTTGCGGTTGTACTGGCGAATGCCGTTGTAGGTGAACTCCGGCTCCCTGTAGATCTTGTAGTGCTCGGGGAAGCGCTTGATCATGGCCGTGGCGAGGGTGGCCAGGTCGCGGGCAGTCACCACGTGGTCGGGGTGGGGCAGCCCGTGCGAGTTGACGAAATAGGAGTCCTTCATGCCCAGTGCCTCGGCCTGGGTATTCATCATTTCGGCGAACACCGCCTCGCTGCCGGCCAGGTATTCCGCCACCGCGACCGTGGCGTCATTGCCGGAGGAAATCACGATGCCGCGCTCCAGGTCGGAGATACTCACGTCCTTGCCCGGCTCGATCCACATCAGCGAAGAGCCGGCAAATATCGGATTCTGCGACCAGGCGTTCTCGCTGACCGTCACCATGTCGTCCGGCTTCACCCGCCCTGCTTCCATCTCCGTGGCCAGCACATAGGCGGTCATCATCTTGGTCAGGCTGGCCGGTGGCAGCGGGATATCGGCGTTGTGCTCGGCCAGCACGGCGCCACTGTTGACGTCCACCAGGAAGTAGGCCGTGGCGGACAGCTCGGGAGGAGAGGGCACCAGGGTTTCAGCCCGGGCAGGTGACCCCACCGCGACGAGCACCACGACAAAAGAGATCAGCTGGAACAGTTTCTTCATATAACAACGGGAACCATGAAAAAGGAGGACTCGGCAAGCCTCGCATGGTAACGCATGCGCGCCCCCAGCGAAAGAAACGCCCGACTCAGGGCAGCGGCTGGCCTGCGTCATAGCCAGCGGTGCGCAACTGTTGCTGCACACTCTGCAACTCGCCAGCGGCCGTCATGGGACCCACGCGCACGCGGTACAGCAGGCTCTCGCCAGACTGCACCTCGCTGATAAACACCGGCGACGCCAGCAGGGCCTGCAACGCGTCCTGCAGATTGCGCGCCTTGTCCGGGGAACTGTAGGCGCCCAGTTGCAGGAAGCGGTAGTCACCGGCAGTACTGCCACGGCGATCGTCCACACCGGCGACATCGATCACCTCGACCTCCACCCGGGCCGTGCCGGTTTCCATGTAGCCCAGCTTCACGGCAGCGGCGTAGGACAGGTCTATGAGGCGTTCGGAGTGAAAGGGCCCGCGGTCATTCACGCGCACCACAACGCTCTTGCCATTGTCCAGATTGGTCACCCGGGCATAGCAGGGAATGGGCAGCGTTTTGTGGGCAGCGCTGGCCTGGTACAGGTCATAGCGTTCGCCGTTGGAGGTCTCGTGGCCGTCGAACTTGATACCGTACCAGGAGGCAATGCCCCGGGCGCGATAGTCGCTGTGGTCGTCCAGCACCTGGTAGGTGACACCGTTTACCGTGTACGGGCTCTTGTTGCCCGCCGACAGAATCGGGTCGGGCCTGGGTACCGCGTCCGCGACATCTTCCGGCTCGATGTGGCGCAGCGGCGCGCCATCCTGGGCGTGCTGGTAGCGGGATTCGCCCGGCGCCGGCCCCTCGGCTGCCGGACCCGCAACTTCCGGGGGTTGGCTGGTACAGGCGGCGACCACCGCCAGCACTGCCGCAAGCGCGGGAAAATGCCCGGGACCGCGCACTATTGGCTCACCCTGGCGGCGATTTGCCGGCTGAGCTGGTAAACGCACATGGCGTACATCGCACTGTGGTTATAGCGGGTTATCACGTAGAAATTGTGCAGCCCCAGCCAGTACTCGTAGCCGCGCTGCAGTTCGAACTTCATGGCAACGGCCAGGGCCTCGGGGTCCAGGGGCCGGTCGGGCTCTATCCCGGCGGCGGCGAATTGGGCCACCGTGTGCTCCGGAACGAGGTCCTTGCGACTCTGCACGAACCAGTCGTCGGGGACCTGGCCGCTGACAGTGGCCGGGGAAACGACCGTCTCGCCCTTGCGCCAGCCGTGGCGGCTGAAATAGTTGGCCACGCTGCCGATGGCGTCCACCGGATTGTTCCAGATGTCCACCACCTCATCGCCGTCGAAATCCACCGCATAGGCCAGGAAGCTGCTGGGCATGAACTGGCCGTAGCCCATGGCGCCGGCATAGGAGCCCTTGAGCGCCAGCGGGTCCATCCCCTGCTGGCGGGTCAGGATGAGATAGCTCTTCAGTTCCCCGGTGAAAAACGGCGAGCGCGGCGGGTAATCGAAAGCCAGGGTCGACAGGGCATCGATCACCCGGTAGCTGCCCGACACGCGGCCATAGTAGGTCTCGATGCCGATGATGGCGACGATGATTTCCGCCGGCACCCCGGTTTCGCGCTGGGCGCGCTGCAGGGTTTCACGGTGCTGCTCATAAAACTCCACGCCCTGCTCCAGGCGCTTGTCGTTGAGGAATATCTGCCGGTACTCATACCAGGGTTTGCTCTTTTCCGCCGGGCGGGCAATGGCCTCGAGAATGCTCTCCTGGCGCTGGGCGCTGGCGAACAGCTGCAGCAGGGTCCCGCGATCGAAACCCTCCTCCTGGACCAGCTCATCCACCAGTTCGATGGCGGCGGGATGCGCCGCATAGTTGTCCCCGGCACAGGAGATCGTGCTCCACAGGCAGGACAACACCACCAGGACGATTTTCAGGCGTAAGGGCATAGACTACGACTCTTGACAGGGAGAGGAAAGCGCATGGGTATCGGCATACCGGAAAATCACTAACGGGGCACCAGGGGTTTTTGTGTACTCACAGCCATGAGGATGCCGAAGCCCGCCATCAATGTCACCACCGACGTTCCACCGGCACTGACCAGGGGCAGAGGCACCCCGACTACGGGCAATAAACCGGCGACCATTCCCATGTTAACAAAGATGTAGACAAAAAACGTCAGGGTCACGCTGCCGGCCACCAGGCGGCCAAAACTGGTGGGGGCCTGCACGCCGATCCAGAAGCCGCGCAGCAGGATCAACAGGTAGATACCCATCAGTAGCAGCACGCCGCGCAGGCCGAACTCCTCAGAGAGTACGGCGATGATGAAATCCGTGTGGCTTTCCGGGAGGAAATCCAGGTGCGACTGGGTGCCCAGCATCCAGCCCTTGCCTTCCCAGCCGCCGGAACCTATGGCCGTCTTGGACTGGATGATGTTCCAGCCGGCTCCCAGTTTGTCGCTCTCCGGGTCCAACATGGTGAGAATGCGCTGTTTCTGGTAGTCCTTGAGCACGAACATCCACATCGGCCAGGCCGAGGCGACGACCACCACCACCGCGCCGAGAATATAACGCCAGCCCATACCCGCCAGGAACAACACGAACAGGCCGCTGGCGGCGATCAGCACGGCGGTACCGAGGTCGGGCTGCTTGAGGATCAATACCGCCGGCACGCCCAGAATCCCCAGGCAGACCAGGATATGCAACAGGCGCGGCGGCAGGCTGCGATCCGCCAGGTACCAGGCGAGGGTGAGGGGCAGCACCAGTTTCAGTATCTCGGAGGGCTGGAAGCGAAAGCCGCCGAGCTGCAGCCAGCGCTGCGCCCCCTTCGCCCCGACCCCGGCAAACATCACCGCGACCAGCAGGACCACCCCCAGCAGGTACAGCCACGGCGCCCAGCGCATGATGCGCTGCAGACTGATCTGGGCAATCAGGAACATGCCCAGATAGGCCAGGCCGAAATACTGCGCCTGGCGAATGACCGCACCCATGTCGCTGTCTGAACCGCTGTACAACACGATCAGCCCGTACACGGTCAACACCAGCAGCAACAGCAGCAGCGGCACATCGATGTGCAGGCGGGTGGCCAGCCCGGGGCGCCGGGCGAGATCGGCGGAGCCCTGGTCGGGCATCTGGCGGACATAATCACCCATCCGCGGTCTCTCCCAGCAGCCAGGTGTCGATAACCTTGCGCGCTATGGGTGAGGCGGCGGAACTGCCCCCGCCGTTTTCCACGATGATGGCGACCGCGATGGTGGGTGCCTCCGCCGGGGCAAAGGCGATGAACAGGCCGTGGTGGCGATGTCGCTCCGCCACGTCTTCCTCACGGTATACCGCGCCCTGGGCGATCCCGATGACCTGCGCGGTACCGGTCTTGCCAGCCATCTGGTACTGGATATCCTTGGCCAGCGCCTTGGCCGTGCCGCGCTTGCCGTGCACCACCTCGAGCATGCCTGCGTAGATGGCCTGCCAGTACTCGTCGGGGGCGGCGATCGGATCCAGGACTGGCGCCTCCACCGGCTCGCCGTTGATGGAGTGCACCAGTCGCGGGACACGGCGCTGGCCCTTGCTCGCCATCACGCTGGTGGCGACCGCCAGCTGCATGGGAGACGCCAGCATGTAGCCCTGGCCAATCCCGGCGCTGATGGTCTCCCCCGGATACCAGGGCTGGGCCATGGCCTCGCGCTTCCAGCGCGTCGAGGGCAGCACCCCGCGGCGCTCGTTGGTGGTGTCGACCCCGGTGCGCTCGCCGAAACCAAAAGGTCGCAGGTAATCGTACATGCGGTCTATGGTGAGGCGCCGGGCCAGGTCATAGAAATAGGTGTCGCAGGATTCGGCAATGGCCATGTTCAGGTCCACCCGCGGAGCGTGCCCAGTGCCGCGGATACGCAAAATCCAGTCGCGGTACTTGTGGGAATCCCCCGGCAGGCTGTACCAGCCAGGATCGGCGACCGTGTATTCGGGGGTGATCAGCCCCGATTCCAGCCCGGCCATCCCCATGAACGGCTTGATTGTCGAGCCGGGGGGGTACACGCCCTGTATGGCGCGGTTGAATAGTGGCACGTCCAGGGAATCGCGCAGGGCGGAATAGTCCTTGCTGCTGATGCCGTTGACGAACAGGTTGGTGTCGAAGCCAGGAGTGGACACCAGAGCCAGCACGCCGCCGGTGCGCGGGTCGATGGCCACCACCGCGCCGCGGCGCTCGCCCAGGGCTTCGGTCGCGGCGCGCTGGATACGGATATCGAGATTCAGCACCAGGTTGGCGCCGGGAACCGGGTCGTGGCGCTCCAGCACCCGTAGGACCCGGCCGTGGGCGTTGGTCTCCACGTTCTGGTAGCCCACGTCGCCGTGCAGGATGTCCTCGTAGTACTTTTCGACCCCGACCTTGCCGACGTGGAATGTGCCGCGATAGTCGGACTCGTCCAGCTCCAGTACCTCGCGCTCGTTGATGCGCCCGACGTAGCCCAGGGCATGGGAAAACAACTCACCGTGGGGGTAGTAGCGCAACAACTGGGCGTCCACCACCACGCCGGGCAGGCGGAAGCGATTGACCGCCAGCCGTGCCTGCTCGGCCTCGGTCAGGCGAAAGCGCAGGGGTACCGCCTCGTAGGGCCGCCGGCGCTGCAGCTTTTTGCGGAAATTGGCAATATCGCTGTCGCTGATGGGCAGCAGCTGCTGCAATTCCGCGAGGGTCGCATCCAGGTCCGCCACCTGTTCGCGCACGATGGACAACATGTAGCTGGGCCGGTTGTCGGCCAGCAGCACGCCGTTGCGATCGAAGATCAGGCCGCGCTTGGGCGGCAACGGCTGCAGCTGCACCCGGTTGCGCTCCGACTGGGTGCGGTAGGTCTCGTACTCGGTGACCTGCAGGGAGTAGTAGCGAGCCAGGATAATGCCCAGCATGCCCAGCACCAGCAATACCGCGGCCACGGTGCGCGCACTGTATATCCGGGCCTCCCGATGGGGATCCTTCAGCTGGATGCTTCTTGCCATTTAAGAAAGTTGCCCGGGCCGGTGCTGCATTGCTAGTCGCGATGATACGGGTGGTTGACGGTGATTGTCCAAGCCCGGTAGAGCTGCTCCGCCAGGATAACCCGCACCAGGGGGTGGGGCAGGGTGAGGTCGCTCAGCGACCAGCGGCTGTCGGCCCGCTGCAGGCACTGCGGGGCGAGTCCGTCCGGGCCGCCTATCAACAGGCTGAAATTGTCTCCGGACATCTGCCAGGCACGCAACTCCCCGGCCAGATCGTGGGTGGACAGGCGTTTGCCCAGCACATCCAGGGCGATCACCCGGTCACCTGCGGGCACGGCTTTGAGAATCTGCTCACCCTCGAGTTCCGCCAGCTGCTCCGGCCTGGCATCGCGGGAGCGGCGGGCCAGGGGAATCTCGCGCCACTGCAGCTTCAGCTCACGCGGCAGGCGCCGGCAGTACTCGTCCACCCCCTGCTCCACCCAGGCGGGCATCTTGCTGCCCACCGCAATGACACTAATGCGCATCAGGCAGGGGTGTCGGGGCGCCAGAGCCGCTCGAGATCGTAAAAGTCGCGGGTGGCCGGCAGCATGACGTGCACCACCACGTCACCAAAATCCACCAGCACCCACTCGCCGGTATCCTCTCCCTCCACCCCCAGGGGTCGCAGGCCCTGCTTCTTGGCCTGCATACAGACATTGTCGGCCAGCGACTTGACGTGCCGGTTCGAGGTGCCACTGGCGATCACCAGGAAATCCATGACGTCGGTCATGCCGGTGACGTCCAGGCTTACCGTGTTCACCGCCTTGAGCTCGTCCAGGGCGTCGATGACCAGTTGTTTTTGTGCTTCGGAATCCATCAGCTCTGCTTGTTCCAGGGATGTCGGTTCATGTTGTGCCTCTTCAGTGGTAGAGATTGTGGGCCTGTATATAATCCAGCACCACCTGCGGCAGCAGGTAGCGCGGCGAGCGCCCGGCGGCCAGCAGCTCGCGAATTTCCGTGGACGAGATAGCCAGCGGGCGCAGTTTCACCACTAGGATACCCCCAGCGGCGCGCTGGTGCAGCCCGGCGGCATCCGCCAGCTGGTGGTCCCGCAGCCACTGCGCCACCGGGCCGTGGGCGGGCAGCTGCCAGCCCGGCCGCGCCATCACCACCACGTGGGCGTAATCCAGCAGCTCCTGCCAGCGATGCCAGGAGGTGATACCCAACACCGCGTCACAGCCCATTACCAGGCCGAGGCTCAGGGTGTCGCCCAGTTCGGCGCGCAGCGCCTTCAGGCTATCGATGGTGTAGGATGCGCCGGTTCTCTGCAGTTCCCGCCGGTCGCATGCCAGGCGCGGCTCGCCGGCCACCGCCAGCTCGACCATTGCCGCCCGGTGGTGCGCGCTGCAGGCGGGCTGGCCGCGATGCGGCGGCGTGGCGCAGGGCATGAGGCGCAGCTGCTGCAGTTGCAGCCGCTCCACCAGTTCCAGGGCCGAGCGCAAGTGGCCGTAGTGTACCGGATCGAAGGTGCCGCCGAAGACGCCCACCGCTGTCAGTGGTCCGGGCCGCGGACTCAAGTGCGAACCTGCCCCTCGCCGAATACCACGTACTTCTGGGAGGTGAGTCCCTCCAGGCCGACCGGACCGCGCGCGTGGAGCTTGTCGGTGGAAATACCGATCTCGGCGCCCAGCCCGTACTCGAAGCCATCGGCGAAACGGGTCGAGGCGTTGACCATGACCGAGCTGGAATCCACCTCGCGCAGGAAGCGCATGGCGCGCTGGTGGTCGCGGGTAACGATGCTGTCGGTGTGCAGCGAGCTGTAGGTATTGATGTGCGCGATAGCCGTATCGAGCCCATCGACTACCCGCACTGCCAGGATCGGCGCCAGGTACTCCTCGCGCCAGTCCTGCTCGGTGGCGGCCGTAACCTGCGGCAGAATGGCCCGGGTGCGTTCGCAGCCGCGCAACTCCACGCCCGCCGCGGCGTAGGCCTGCGCCAGGCGCGGCAGCAGCGATGCCGCCACCGAGTCGGCCAGCAGCAGGGTCTCCATGGTGTTGCAGGTGCCGTAGCGCTGGGTCTTGGCATTGACCGCAATGGCCACTGCCATATCCTCGTCGGCGCCGTCATCCACATACACGTGACACACACCGTCGAGGTGCTTGATGACCGGCACCCGGGATTCGGCGCTGATGCGTTCGATCAGGCCCTTGCCTCCACGCGGTACGATTACATCGACATATTCGGGCATGGTGATCAGCTGGCCCACCGCGGCGCGGTCCGCCGTGGCAACCACCTGCAGCGCCGCTTCCGGCAGGCCGGCCTGGCGCAGCCCCTGGGCCAGGCACTCGGCAATGGCGCAGTTGGAAGCCAGCGCTTCCGAGCCGCCGCGCAGGATGGTGGCATTACCCGATTTCAGGCACAGGCTCGCCGCCTCCACGGTCACGTTGGGTCGCGATTCGTAGATGATACCGATAACCCCCAGGGGCACCCGCATGCGCCCCACCTGGATGCCGCTGGGCATGGTATTGAGGTCGCTGATGGCGCCCACCGGGTCGGGAAGCGCGGCGACCTGGCCCAGGCCCTCCAGCATGGCATCGATGCGAGCCGGGGTCAGCTCCAGGCGGTCCAGCAGGGGTGCCGCCAGGCCATTGTCCGCCCCGCGTGCCATGTCAGCGGCATTGGCCTCGGCCAGCTTTGCCCGGGCGCCGTCAAGGGCGTCCCGGGCCGCCAGCAGCGCGCCGTTGCGGACCGCGGTGGCAGAGGCCGCCACCTGCCGGGACGCGGCGCGCGCCGCCTGCCCCAACTCGACCATATACTGGTTTACGTCCATCGCGAACGGGCTCGTATGAGTGCGGAAAAGGCGGGCATTATACCTGAAGCCCGGACTCCATGTGCCAGGCTCCCGACGAAAATAATTACCGGGGAACCGCCGCGGGAAGGCCTGCCATCCCCTGATTTCTCTAAGGCTGCCGCAGCCATCGGGCCTGCTTCACGCGCACCCACGACCTGCCCCTCTCGACCCGATTGGACGAGGCTGTGCAGGAAATAGTTTACTGGTCGAATACTGTTGACAATCATTCTCATTAGCATTATTGTCCAAGCCAACATTTGAATAACCGCCTCAACCAGTGCCCGGCCATGTACGTTTGTCTCTGCAAAGGTATCACCGACACCCAGATTCGCGCCGCCATCCAGGACGGTGCCAGCTCCATGCGCGACCTGCGCATCAGCCTGGGGGTTGCCAGCCAGTGCGGCAAATGTGGCGTGCTCACCCGGGACATCATGCGCGAGTCCATGACCAGCGCGGTCGAGGACAACGAGCAGCTGTTCTACGCCGTCAGCTGACCGACCCGGGGCGCCCGCCCCCCATATTCATTTAAATACCTTATTTTTTAGTACCTTAGGTAATTTTCATCAGTGCGCCTGTTTTGACAGGATACGCTTTCGCGTCCATTATGGTGACTTCCGCTGGCGAGGAGACCGGAGATGAAAGGCGACCCCAAGGTAATCGAGCACCTCAACAGGATACTGGGCAACGAACTGGTAGCCATCAACCAGTATTTTCTCCACGCGCGCATGTACAAGGACTGGGGCCTGCAGGAGCTGGCCGACCACGAGTACCACGAATCCATCGACGAGATGAAACACGCGGACCAGCTGGTCGAGCGCATCCTGTTCCTCCAGGGGCTGCCCAACCTGCAGGACCTGGGCAAACTGCTGATCGGGGAAAACACCAAAGAGATGCTGGAGTGCGACCTGAAACTGGAGCACAAGGCCCACACCGACCTGAAAAGCGCGGTGGCCTACTGCGAGTCCGTCTCCGACTATGTGTCGCGGGATTTGTGCGTGGAGATCATGGAGTCGGAGGAGGAGCACATCGACTGGCTGGAGACCCAACTGGGCCTCATCGAGAAGGTGGGTCTGGAAAACTACCTGCAGACCGCCATGCACACGGTCAAACCCGCCTAAGCGCACGCAGCCGCGCGCTGGTCGAATTCACCCGGCCAGCGCGTTGTCAGCCCTGGTCGTAGGAGCCCCGGGCGAGATTCTCGAAGCGGGTATACTGGCCGATGAAAGCCAGCCGGCAGATGCCGATGGGGCCGTTGCGCTGCTTGCCGATGATGATTTCCGCCACGCCCTTGTCGGGGGATTCCTCGTTGTATACCTCGTCCCGGTAGATAAACATGATGACGTCGGCGTCCTGCTCGATGGCGCCGGATTCGCGCAGGTCCGAGTTGACCGGCCGCTTGTTGGGGCGCTGTTCCAGGGAGCGGTTCAGCTGTGACAGGGCCACCATGGGGCACTGGAACTCCTTGGCGATGGCCTTGAGGCTGCGGGATATCTCCGAGATCTCCGCGGTGCGCCCCTCCGAGGACCCGGCGACCTGCATCAACTGCAGGTAATCCACCATGACCATGCCCAGTTCCCCGTGCTCGCGCATCACCCGGCGGACGCGGCTGCGGACCTCGGTAGGCGTCAGGGCCGGGGTGTCGTCGATATACAGCGGCACGTCCTTGAGCTTGTTGACCGCCGTGCTGAGCTTGGGCCAGTCCTCCTGCTCCAGTTTGCCGTTGCGTATCCTGGTCTGGTCGATACGACCCACCGAAGACAGCATGCGGATGATCAGCGAGTCGGCGGGCATCTCCATGCTGAATACCAGGATGGGCTTGGCCTGGTTGAGGATGGCGTGCTCCACCAGGTTCATGGCAAAGCTGGTCTTGCCCATGGAGGGCCGACCCGCCACGATCACCAGGTCCGCCGGTTGCAGACCGGAGGTCATGCCGTCCAGATCCTTGAACCCGGTACTCAGGCCGGTGATATCCCCCCCGGAATTGAACAGTTCCTCGATCCTGCCGATGGCGGACTGCAACAGCGGATTGACCGACTGGGGGCCGCCCGCCTTGGGGCCCTGCTCGGAAATCTGCATGATGCGCCGCTCTGCCTCGTCGATCAGCTCATCGGGGGTGCGCCCCTCGGGATTGAACCCGCTGTCGGCGATCTCCTGGGCGGCCTCGATCAGTTTGCGCAGGCTGGCGCGCTCACTGACCACCTGGGCGTAGGCGCGGATATTCGATGCGCTGGGGGTGTTCTGGGCAAGTTCCGCAAGGTAGGGCAGGCCCCCGGCCGCGGCCAGTTCGCCGCGCGCCTCCAGCTTGTCCGCCACGGTGATGACGTCTACCGGCTCCGCCGCCTCCGCCAGCCTGGCGATCTGGCGAAATATCAGGCGGTGATCGGGGCGGTAGAAATCGCCGTCGGTAACGGCCTCCGCCACCGCGTCCCAGCCGTCGGCCGACAGCAACAGGCCGCCCAGCACGGACTGTTCCGCCTCGATGGAGTGAGGCTGCATCTTGATCCGGGCGAGATCGCGATCCCCCGGGTGGGGTATCTCGGCGATATTGGGCGGAAAATCGGGGTCAGCCATGGCTAGCACGGTTAATTACAGGGACTGCACAGGGTAACCAAATTCACGGGCCAGCGCAGCAGCCGAGCCGTGAATTTGTCTTTCTCTCCCCGGCGCAGGGGCCGTATCACAGCGCGTCAAGCTCAAGCGCCTGGCAAAAAAATACACCGGTGGCCGGGCAGGACAACCGGTGTATCAGCTGGGACCGGCCTTGCAACGGCACCGCCCGGGGCGGGCCGTGAAGCGCTTGCTACTCGGGGATGACCGCGATGGCCACGGCCGCGAATACGTCACCGTGTACCTGAACGGCAATCTCGTATTCACCCAGCTCGCGCAGTGCACCCTCGGGCAGGCGCACCTCGGACTTGTCCACCTCGGCACCAGCGGCGGTAACCGCCTCGGCGATATCGCGGGTACCGACGGAGCCGAACAGCTTGCCCTCCTCGCCGGCATTGGCGGTGATCGAGATCAGGCCCAGGGCATTGATGGCCTCGGCCCTGGCCTCGGCTGCCGCCAGGGCAGCCGCAGCCGTCGCCTCGAGCTCTGCGCGGCGGGTCTCGAATTCAGCGATATTGGTCTCGGTGGCCGGCACGGCCTTGCCCTGGGGGATCAGGTAATTGCGGCCAAATCCGGCCTTGACGCTCACCTTGTCACCCAGGCCACCCAGGTTGCTGATATTTTCCAGCAAAATGACTTCCATCTTGGTTTCCTCTCTTCGGGGAGATGCCTCCCGCTACTGCCAGTTATCGATCTTCATCGTCTTCGTGTGGCGCGTCGTCGCGCCGGGTGTCGCCACGCCGCTCGACAACACTGCCCGCCCGGGTATCCCATCGCTGGCGAAACTTGAACCAGCTGTCGGCAATAGCCGCGAACACCACCAATAATTTAACCGGGTCGAACACCAGCCAGGCGATGTAGAACCCGACCAGCCAGCCCGTACCCTGACCCCGCAATGCAACCCGGGCGTGAACCAGGGCCAGGCCGACAAAAGCCAGCGGCAGCACGCAGATCACGGCCCAGGTGCGGTAAGCGGGCCCCATGGCCGCCAGGGCTACCGCTCCCAGTGCCAGCGCCACGGTTATCGCCGGCGGGTAGTACAGCGCCCTGAATTCCTGCCCGAACCCCCCGGGGTTGTACAACGCCGCCTGCCAGTAGCGCGCCAGCAACAGGCACAGCACCGCGGTCATCGCCGTTCCCGCGCCCATCATACCGGCAACCTGCGCGGCATCGGGGCGGCTCAGCACCACCGCTTCACCTCCCTGGGACAGCTGCTGCTCGATGGCCGCCAGGAAGTCGCCCAAATAGGACGCCACCTGTTGCAACTGCTCGCCACTGAAAGCCATCAGGGCCAGGCCTGCCAACCCACCCAGCGGCACGGCACACAATACGGCCAGCGGCAAATTCACCGTGGCCCGCAATACCAGGGCCAGTACCGCGGTGGCCACCAGCAGGCTCAGGGGCCCACTGTCGGCATACACGAACATCAGCGTGCCCGCCGGCAGCAGCGCCCAGGCCAACAACCAGCCGCCGGCGGCCGCGCCCTTGCGCAGGGTGACCAGGGCCACCACCGCGGCGCTGATCCAGCAGAACAACAGGCTTCCGGCACCGGCCAGGGCAACCAGCAGGGCCTGGAAGCGGCCGCTCATGACAAAGCTCGCCAAACCCTTCATAACGGGCCTTTCATAACGGGGCCTGGCCGCGCGCCCGCGCGGCTAATGGGCTCCCTACTGGTGCGAATCCGTATAGGGCAACAGGGCCAGGAAGCGTGCGCGCTTGATGGCGGTGCTGAGCTGGCGTTGATACTTGGCCTTGGTACCGGTAATACGGCTGGGCACGATCTTGCCGGTCTCGGAAACATAGGCTTTCAATGTTTCCAGATCCTTGTAATCGATCTCCTTGGTACCCTCCGCGGTGAAGCGGCAAAACTTGCGGCGACGGAAAAAACGTGCCATGGGAATACTCCTCTATACCTTGTTCGTTACGAGACGGGAGCGGCGCGGGCCTACTCTTCTTCCTCGCCCTTGTCGTCATCTGAATCGCTGTCGTCGTCGGAGGATTTCGCCGCAGCCTGCTGGCGCTCCTCGTAGCGGCTCTTGCGCTCGCGGCTTTCCTTTTCGGCCTTCATGATGAAGGACTCCTCGGTGACGGGCTCGTCCCGACGGATCACCAGGTTGCGAATGACAGCATCGTTGTAACGGAAGGTGGTGGTCAGTTCTTCCATGGAGTCGTTGGACGCCTCAACATTCATCAGCACGTAGTGCGCCTTGTGAATCTTGTTGATGGGGTAGGCCAACTGGCGGCGACCCCAGTCCTCCAGGCGGTGCACCTTGCCACCGTCTTTCTGGATCGCCGACGTGTAGCGCTCGATCATGCCGGGCACTTGTTCAGACTGGTCCGGATGGACCATGAATACGATTTCGTAATGTCGCATACAAAGCTCCTTACGGGTTAATGCTACCCGTCACCTCTGGCGAGGGCGGTGTAGCAAGGAGGATCGGCCGCCACAGGCAGCCGGGCAAATTTTTGAGAGCGCGGAGTCTACAGACTTTAACCGCTGCCCGCAAGCCTCTGGCGGCGGGCCTCAAACAGGCAGATTCCGCTTGCCACCGAGACATTGAGGCTGCTGACCGAGCCCGCCATGGGCAGACTCACCAGAAAGTCGCACTGCTCGCGGGTGAGGCGCCGCATGCCGGCCCCCTCGGCACCCATCACCAGCGCCAGGGGCAGGGTCAGATCACTGGCGTACAGCGACTGCTGTGCCTCCCCGGCGGTGCCGTACAGCCAGACGCCGCGCTCCTTGAGCGCCTGCAGGGTCCGCGCCAGGTTGGTGACACGCACGAAAGGCACCACCTCGGCGGCACCACAGGCCACCTTGCGGCTGACCGGGCTGAGATCGGCGGCCCTGTCCCGGGGGACGATCACCGCGTCCACGCCCGCGGCATCCGCGCTGCGCAGGCAGGCCCCCAGGTTGTGGGGGTCAGTGACGCCATCCAGCACCAGCAACAGCGCCGGCCCCTCGCCGTCGTCAAGCGCGCGCAGCAGATCCGCCTCGGACCACATATTCGAGCCGCCGCCCTCGCCCGCGGGCGGGGCATCCCGAAGCTCCGCCACCACGCCCTGGTGGCGCCCGCTGACCAGTTCCTCCAGCGCCTGGCGAGGCTTGCGCGCCACCGCCACGCCCTGGTTGCGGGCCAGTTCCAGCAGGCGCGCCATACGCTTGTCCTCGCGCCCCTGCTGCACCCACAACATCCGTACCGCCGCGGGATTCTGGCGCAGCAGACTGTCTACCGCGTGTATTCCATAGATATATTCCACCAAGGCCGGCCCAGCGCGAGCTAGCGACGCCGTCGCGAGCCGCTTTTGGAGCCGCTCTTGCCCTTGCCGGCGCCGCCGCGCTGGTCCCTGCCGGCGGCAGACTGCTTACCGCTGCTTTTCCGGGCGCCGGTGGTTTTGCCAGTGCTCTTTTTACTGCCGGAGGCGCTGTCGCCCGCCGGGCGTCGCTTCGCCCCGGCGCCGCCCCCTTTGCGAGACGGCTTTTTGCCCGCCGGCTGGCTGTCGATCAGCTCCAGGTCGATTTTCTTGTCGTCCAGATCCACCCGGGCCACCTGTACGCGCACCGCCCCACCCAGTTGGAAGCTGCGGCCGCTGCGCTCGCCGATGAGACGCTGGTGGGACGCGTCGAAGCTATAGTAATCGCCGGGCAGCGCGGTGACATGCACCAGGCCCTCTATATAGAGATCCCGCAGCTCCACAAACAAGCCGAAGCCAGTCACGGCGCTGATGACACCGTCGAACTCCGCTCCCACGTGGTCCTGCAGGTACTCGCACTTGAGCCAGGCATCGACCTCGCGGGTGGCGTCGTCGGCGCGGCGCTCGGTCATGGAACAATGCTCGCCGAACACCGTCATGGCATGCTCGTCGTAGGGGAATATCTGCTTGAGGGGAATGGGCTCGGCGCTCTTGATCCGCCGCACGCCCTTGCCCTTGCGCTTGCCGGAGCGGATGACGCTGCGCATGCCCCGATGCACCAGCAGGTCGGGATAGCGGCGTATCGGCGAGGTGAAATGGGCGTAGGCCTCGTAGTGCAGCCCGAAATGGCCCAGGTTCTCCGCCTGGTACACCGCCTGGCGCAGGGAGCGCAACAGCATGGTCTGGATGACATGGGCGTCATCGCGGTCTTCGATCTGCTGCAGCAGGCGCTGATAGTGCAGCGGCGTCGGCTTCTCGCCACCGCCGAGGTCCAGCCCCAACTCGCCGAGGAACTTGCGCAGGTTTTCCAGTTTTTCCTCGGTCGGGCCCTCGTGCACCCGATAGAGGATGGGCAGGCCATTGGCCTCGTAAAACGCAGCCGCGGCCACGTTGGCGCACAGCATGCACTCCTCAATCAGTTTATGGGCATCGTTGCGCACCACCGGGACGATCGACTCGATTTTGCGCTGCTCGTTGAAAATAATACGCGTCTCCACGGTCTCGAAATCGATGGCGCCGCGCCGTTCCCGGGCACGGCGCAACACCTTGTAAAGACTGTGCAGCCGCTTCAGGTCGGCAACGCGGCGCTTGTCCACATCCGGGTGGGAGCCACTCTCCAGCACCTGCCCCACCTGGGTGTAGGTCAGGCGGGCATGGGAGTGGATGACCGCCTCGTAGAAGCTGTATTTATTCAGCTCGCCCTCGCGACCCAACTCCATTTCACACACCATGGCCAGGCGATCGACCGCCGGCTTGAGTGAACACAGGCCGTTGGACAAGGCCTCGGGCAGCATGGGCACCACCTTCTCGGGGAAGTACACGGAATTGCCGCGGTGGGCCGCCTCGTCATCCAGCGCCGAGCCGGGACGCACGTAGTGGGACACATCCGCGATCGCCACCCACAGGCGCCAGCCGCCCAGGGTGCGCTTCTCGCAGTACACCGCGTCGTCGAAATCCCGCGCGTCCTCGCCGTCGATGGTGACAAAGGGCCGCTTGCGCAGGTCCACCCGGTGCAGCTTGTCCTCCTCCAGCGGCTCCCCTTCGAGCGCGCCGGCCTCCTCCACCACGGCCTCAGGCCACTCCCAGGGGATGCCGTGGGAGCGAATGGCCACGTCGATCTCCAGGCCCGGGTCCAGGTGATCCCCCAGTATCTCGACAATGCGCCCCTTGGCGCCCAGCCGCTGGGTGGGATAGTCGGTGATCTCTGCGGTCACGATCTGCCCGGAGCGCGCCTTGCCCTTTTCCCTGGGCGGGATCAGTATCTGGTGATTGATGCGGCTGTTTTCCGGGAGCACGAAACCGATGCCGCTCTCTTCCTGGTAGCGGCCAACCACACTGCGGTGCGCCCTGGCCAGGATTTCCACCACCTTGCCTTCCCGGCGGCCGCGGCGATCGACACCGGTGATCTGGACCAGCACCTCGTCGCCGTCAAACACCCTGTTCATCTGCCGGGCGCTGAGGTAGACATCCTCGCCGCCCCCCAGGGGCATGGCGAAACCATAGCCGTCGCGGTGCCCCTGCACCCGGCAGTGCAACAGGTTCATCTTGTCGACCAGGCCGTAGTTGCCGCGGCGATTGACCATGAGCTGGCCATCGCGCTCCATGGCCCGCAACCGCTTGCGCAGGGCGTCCAGGTCGGCGGGGTCGGTCAAGCCCAGCTGGCCGGCAATGCCCTGCTGGTCCAGCGGGCTGGCGGCCTCGTGCAGCAGCTCCAGGATGACCTCGCGGCTGGGGATGGGGTTGTCGTACAGCGCCGCCTCGCGGGCAGCGTGGGGATCGGCAATCTTGCCTTTTTTGGCCATAGAGTGGGGTAATTCCGTTAGCGATTTCAGGGGTGGCTGGTCATTTTGCGCCCCAGTATACGCGATGATTGACAAAGCCGTGTGAGAAAAGTAAAGTGCGCGCCCTCAGGTAACCCTGAGCCCAGGTGGTGTTGTGGTAGGCACTGGACGCAGTCCAGAGAGCGCCGCCGGGAAAGCAGTGCATGGTCCACCGTCGTAACATGCCCAGGTGGTGAAATTGGTAGACACGCTAGCTTCAGGTGCTAGTGCTCGAAAGGGCGTGGAGGTTCAAGTCCTCTCCTGGGCACCATTTTGAAAAACGTCGAAAGACCACGAGAGACCATTTAAGATGCTGATTCTTAAATGGTTTTTTTGTTTATGGCGTCTCGACCGCTTGTCTCTCATCGTCTCAAATTGTCCCTTCTGTGGAACGCCAGTGGAACGTGAGTGGAACGCAGAATCGGAAATTCAGCGTCTGTTTCGGGCTCTCACAGGGTCGTCAGCGATAGATTGCACGCTACTGATGAACCTCAATCGAAGAACACTTAGAATGGGATATCGTCGACATCAAACGGATCTTCCACTCTTGGTTTTCGATCATTTGCCCGCTCTGCGATCGGAATATTCTGCTCAGCTTGTCGACCATCAAGCATTTCCAATTCCGAGGCGACAATCTCGGTCGTGTACCTATCCCGCCCGTCCTTATCCTGCCATTTGCGGGTGCGTAGCGATCCTTCGATATAGACCTTACTGCCTTTCTGCAAATACTGCCCGGCGACATCGGCGAGCTTGTTAAAGAATACAACGCGGTGCCACTCTGTTCGCTCTTGTTTCTGCCCGGTGTTACGGTCGCTCCATGACTCGCTGGTTGCCAGCGTAATATTAGTCACCGCACCGCCGCCCGACGTATACCGGTTCTCCGGTGCCGATCCGCAGTTTCCTATCAAAATGACCTTGTTTATTCCGCGGGACATGCGGCCCTCCTTGATTAACGTTTTCGTTCACATGCCAAATGACGCACAAGTATCAGCAACAGATCATACTCAGCAGTGCGCGTGCCCTGCTCATCCCAACATAATGAAGCGAGCGAAGAGTCTCGTTGTGCCCTGGTCGAGACATATCGACAAGAACAATCACTTCGCTTTCAAGCCCCTTAAAATCCCCAATCTGTGCATACCCAATGGTATGACGACTCATGTTACGAGGTGAGGCATCATCCAGGACGGTGATGGAATCTCGAATATTGCTGGGAAGAGAAGATGTCCAGGACTGTGTAAACGGTACTGGCGACAGCACGACAATATCTCCCGGGTTGAACCCCTCGCAGTCAACGAGGTCGTGTAGTTCTTTCCCCAGAGCCTGAATTGCGCTGTCTACATCCGTCACACAAACCTCGCGCACCGCAGGACCATCACCAACACCTGAATTACCCACATCAGCATTCAGGTCTCCTTGTATCCGTTGCAGTATCGGCAGCGAGTTCCGACAATTTGTCTTCAACGGAATATGTAACGCGTTGGAAGCTGAAAGATAGTCATAGGCATCTGGCACATAGGAGCCACAGAGACCTGATTGATTGTTCACGTCGTGAAAAAAGCACCATTGTCCTTCGCTTATTCCGCCTGACAGGAATCTATCCAACATGTCCAGCGCATCCATGTTCAAAATGTCCTGACCTTCATCGACAATCAACGCATCAAATTTATCAATACCGGCTCTTCTGGCAGTGACGTGAATCGAATCCGCAAGGCTGATCGTCAATCCCGGCAATGAATATCGCTCCAAATAGCGCTTTAGCCAGGGAGAATGACAGGCCAAAACCGTTTTCATTCCAGCTGCGCACCAGCGTCTTGCCAATTCCAACGCTAACATTGTTTTACCTGTCCCAGCGCCACCGGAACAAATCACCCGAGGATTAACTTCAATAGCATCTACCCACCTGAGTTGATCTTCTGTCAATCTGACGATTCGAGCTTCGACATCATGAACTGAAACATGCAATGGCACCACAGCCTCGAAATCGGGCCGGAGGAATTGCTGAAGTGCTTTTAACTCCGACGTGCTTGCCGCAGGCTTTAGCCATCCAGCCACTTTCGCCAATTGTCAAAACAAAATATGTGTAGTATATAGTACACATGACGTTTGGAATCTACATTCGTGAACATCGCGAGGCCTTGAAATCACAGGATCGGCGGTTCTCTGTCCGGCAGGTCGCTCAGCGAATCGGTGTGGAGCCAGCCTACCTCAGCAAGATAGAACGCGGAGATGTGGCGCCGCCGTCGGAGGCAAAAATCCGGGCATTGGCCGAGGAGCTTGGCGAAGACCCGGATGTGCTGCTGGCAATGGCCGGGAAGGTATCGACGGATTTGCAGGAGATCATTCGCAAGCGGCCGCAACTGTTC
>JACKNV010000015.1 GCA_024234735.1 Pseudomonadales bacterium | reverse complement strand
TTCCTTCCGCGGCCTGGCCAATGCCACCCAGGCCACCCTGGCGACGGTGGCCCCCGGTATCTCCGAGGCGCTGGTGGCCACCGCGATGGGCCTGTTCGCGGCCATTCCGGCGGTCCTCGCCTACAACCGGCTGGCCTCGCGGGTAGAAGTGTTCAGCAACCGCTACGACACCTTCGTGGACGAGTTCTCCGGCATTCTCTACCGGCAGGCCTATGTGCTGCGCTCACGGGCCAAGAAAACCGGGGCTGTCAGCGGTGGCTAGCCGGGGCAACAAGCGGCGCCCCATGTCCGAGATCAATGTGGTCCCCTACATCGATGTAATGCTGGTGCTGCTGATAATCTTCATGGTGACCGCCCCCATGCTCATGCAGGGGGTCAAGGTAGACCTGCCCGAGGCCAGCGCCGAGCCGGTGGAAAACCAGGACAGCGAACCGCTGATCGTGTCGATAGACAGGGAGGGCCAGTTGTTCCTCAACCTGGGGTCCCAGGAGGACCAGGTGCTGTCGCTGGCGACCATCAAGGACCGGGTGGCCAAGGTCATGCGCGCCAATGCCAGTAAGCCCGTGCTGATATGGGGTGACCAGGCCGTGCCCTACGGGGAGGTGGTCACGGTGATGGTCGCGCTGCAGGAGGCGGGCGCCCCCAGCGTCGGCCTGGTGACCGAGAACCCGCAGTGAGTGGCAGCTCCAGCTCCATTTATGCCAAGCCGGTGGTGCCGCGTATCGTGGTGCGGCCGGCCCTGGCCAGTGTCCTGCTGCACGCGCTGATACTGGTTGCGGTTACCATTAACTGGACCGACTCGACCCGGGAAGTCATCCGGGTGAAACCGGCGCCCATGGTCATCAACGCCCGCCTGGTCGACGCCAGTGAATTTCGGCCCAAACCCAAGCCCAAGCCGGTAGCCAAGCCCGCCCCGGCCAAGCCCAAGCCTGCTCCCAAGCCGGCACCCAAACCCAAGCCCAAGCCGGAAGTGAAACCGGCACCCAAGCCGGCAGCGAAGCAGACACCCAAGCCGGCCGCACCTAAGCCGGCCACCGCGAAACCCGCGCCCAAGCCGGCACCCGCCCCGGCGGTACCGGAGCAGCCGCGCCTCACCCAGGAGGAACTGGCGGCTATTACCCGGGCGGACCTGGCCCGGGCCGCGGCGGAGGAGGCGGAAGAGCTGGCGGCGGCGACTGCCCAGGAGATGTCGGCCAGTTATGCCGCCCTCATCCAGCAGACTGTGATAAATTACTGGAGCCGGCCGCCCAGCGCGCGCAACGGCATGGAAACCCTGTTGTCCATCCAACTGATACCCACTGGTGAGGTGGTGAGTGTCAGCATCGTCAAGAGCAGTGGCAACAGCGCCTTTGACAGCTCGGCGGTGAACGCGGTGCAGAAGGCGGGTAGTTTCCCCGAATTACAGAACCTTCCCTCAGGGGAGTTCGAGAGAACCTTCAGGCGCTTTAGCCTGCTGTTCAGACCAGAGGATTTACGTTACTGATGAAATCGCTTGCGATAGTCATATTCAACCTTGCGTTCCTGCTGTCCGCCGCCCTGGCCCGGGCCGATCTCACCATCGAGATCACCCAGGGCATGGACAACCCCACGGCCATCGCGGTGGTGCCCTTTGCCTGGGAGGGCACGGGCGCCGCCCCGGTGGACATGGCGGCGGTGATCGATGCCGACCTCACCCGCAGCGGGCAGTTTGCGCCGGTGGCGCGCACCGATATGCTCGGCCTGCCGAGTACCGAGCAGGAGGTTTTTTATCGGGACTGGCGCGCCCTGGAGACTGAGTACCTGCTCATCGGGCGGGTCTCCACCCCCCCCGGGGCCGGTATTCGCATCGATTACGAGCTGTTCGATGTGCTGCGCCAGTCCCGGGTCTTCTACGGCTATGAGTCCGGCCCCGCCCGCGATGCGCGCATGCTGGCCCACCGCGTTGCCGACAAGATATACGAGCATCTCACCGGTATCCCCGGCGCCTTCGCCACCCGGCTGGTCTATGTTTCCGTCACCCGGGGCGGCCAGGGCAACAAGGATTTTTATCGCTTGACCCTGTCGGATTCCGACGGGGCTCAGCCCGTGGTCCTGTTGGAGTCCCGCGAGCCCCTGCTGGCACCCACCTGGTCGCCCGACGGCAAGCATGTCGCCTATGTCTCCTTCGAGACCGGGCGCCCGGCCATTTTCCGCCAGGAACTGGTCACCGGCAAGCGTGAGCAGTTGACCAACTTCCAGGGCCTCAACAGCGGCCCGGCCTGGTCGCCCGACGGCAGTACCATGGCCATGGTGCTGTCCAAGGACGGCAACCCGGAAATCTACCTGATGAACCTGGCCAGCAAGCAGTTGACCCGGGTAACCAACCACTACTCCATCGATACCGAACCGGCCTGGATGCCCGACGGCAAGTCGCTGCTGTTCACCTCTGATCGGGGCGGCAAGCCCCAGATTTACCGCTATGACCTGAACACGGGCGCGACCACGCGGGTGACTTTCGAGGGCACCTACAATGCCCGCGCCAGGGTGGCCCAGGACGGGCGCAATGTGGTGCTGGTGCACCAGCAGGACGGGGACTTTCATATTGCCCTGCTGGACCTGGTGACCAACCGCATGCAGATACTGACCTCCACCGCGCTGGACGAAAGCCCCAGTATCGCGCCCAATGGCTCTATGGTATTGTACGCAACCAAAGCGGGCGACCGTGGCATCCTGGCCGCCGTGTCGGTCGACGGCGGGGTGAAATTCCGCCTGCCCTCGCGAGACGGCGATGTGCGAGAGCCCGCCTGGTCACCTTATTTAACGCGCTGAACTGGCGCAAACAATCCCTGATATTTACTGAGACTCGGAAGGTATTCCAAATGAAACATGTATCTGTCGCTGGCAAGCTCATGGCCCTGGTGCTGAGCGCTGCATTCCTTGTAGCCTGCTCCAGCAGCAGCACCAAGGAAGACGAGGAGGCTGCCCGGGCGGCGGCCGCCGCGGCCGCCGCTGCCAAGGCGGCCCAGGATGCCGCCGCGGCCTCCGGATCTGCCACCGCCTCCGGCACTGGCACCGCAACCTCCCAGGAGCAACAGCGCCTGGAACAGGCCGCCGCGGCC
This sequence comes from Pseudomonadales bacterium, assembly GCA_024234735.1. Classification (GTDB taxonomy): domain Bacteria; phylum Pseudomonadota; class Gammaproteobacteria; order Pseudomonadales; family Halieaceae; genus JARRPM01. The sequence continues at coordinate 58,090 of JACKNV010000015.1, read as the reverse complement.
TACGGCAACGTCTTTTACTTTGCCTTTGACAGCTCGAACCTGACCCCGGAAGCGATTGCCTCGCTGAATGCCCATATTGCCGCACTCAAGAACACCAACAGCAATATCCGCCTGGAAGGCCATACTGACGAGCGCGGCACCCGCGAGTACAACCTCGCCCTGGGTGAGCGCCGCGCCAATTCAGTGCGCGACTACATGGTGCTTAACGGCATAGCCAGTTATCGCATCGAAACCATCAGCTACGGTGAAGAACGCCCGATTGCCTATGGCAGCGGCGAGGCCAACTGGGCCCAGAATCGCCGGGTTGAACTGGTTGTAGTCAAGTAGCGTTTACCATGGCAGGTCTAGGAAAGAACCTGGTCGCAGCTGGTCTGGCAGTGATGGCCAGCTCGCTGTGCCATGTCGCGCTGGCGCAGGACTATGTGGATCTGGAAGCCGAGAGGGCGGCGTCTACGCAGCCCTCGCCAGCCGATCCCTACGCCCCCCGGGGGGCGCAGAACTATCCCGCTACCAGTTATGGTGTAGGTAGCGCCCCCGCGGGTACGGCGGTGGCCCCCGCGGCTATCCCGTCCGCGGCCCAGCCCGCCGGCGTACCCGGCGCCTACAGCGCTCCGGTCGCCGGCCAGGACCAGAACCTCGGCACCCTGTTTATCCAGATCCAGCAGCTGCAGCAGGAAGTCATGCGCCTCAATGGCAGGCTGGAAGAGCAGGCCAATGAGATACGCACCCTGCGCGAACAGAGCCTGCAGCGCTATGTCGATCTCGACAAGCGCCTCAGTGGCGGCGCCGTCGCGGACGCCGCCCAGCCCGGGGCGATGGCGGAGCAGCAGGCAGATTCCACTCCCGCCGCGCCGGTGGTACCGCTGCAGGCGCCCGCCGCCGCCCAGCCCGGCGAGGCGGAAGCCTACCGCGCCGCCTACTCACTGGTGCAGGCCCAGCAGTTCGACCAGGCGGTGCAGGCTTTCAACCGGTTCCAGCAGAATTACCCCGCGGGTAAGTATGCGCCCAACGCGTATTACTGGCTCGGGGAGCTGTACCTGGTAGTGCAGCCGCCGGACCTGGAGTCCTCCAGGCAGGCCTTTACCATGTTGCTGAGCCAGTATCCCAATGACAGCAAGGCCCCCGATGCCCTGTACAAGCTGGGCAAGGTGCAATGCATGAAGGGCAACCGGGAGAAAGCCAGGGAATACCTGGAGCAGGTCATCAGCAAGTACGGTTCCACCAACAGCTCCGCCGTGAAGCTGGCCAGGGAATTCAACTACGAGTCCTGCTGAGCAATTGCACAGCGGAACTCGCCAGTTCGCCATTCCCGGTTGATCAGATATGCCAGCTCCTGAGCCCCGCCAGACCATTCAGCCTCACGCTGCAGACGCCCTGCGCATTACCGAGATTTTTTATTCCCTGCAGGGCGAGGCCCGCACCGCAGGCCTGCCCACCGTGTTCGTGCGCCTCACCGGCTGCCCGCTGCGCTGCGTATACTGCGACACGGAGTACGCCTTCAGCGGCGGGGAACTGTTCAGCATAGCAGCGGTGACCCGGCAGGTGGCGGGGTTCTCACCGCGCTACGTGACCGTCACCGGCGGTGAACCGCTGGCGCAGAAATCCTGCCTGCCGCTGCTGCAGAGCCTTTGTGACGCTGGCTACGAGGTATCCCTGGAAACCGGGGGTGCCATGAGCGTGGCGGAGGTGGACCCGCGGGTGGTGAAGGTGCTGGACCTCAAGACGCCGGCCTCGGGGGAGATGCAGCGCAATGACTACGCCAATATTCCCCTGCTCAACCCCCATGACCAGGTTAAATTCGTCATCTGTGACCGTGGGGATTACGAGTGGGCGCGCTTCAAACTGGATGAATACGCCCTGGCAGACCGCGTCGCGGACGTGCTGTTTTCCCCCAGCCATGGGCAACTCGCCCCCCGGGAGCTGGCCGAGTGGATCCTGGCCGACAATTTGCCGGTGCGCCTGCAGCTGCAACTGCACAAGCTGCTGTGGAACGACGAGCCGGGGCACTGAATGATATGACTGAGCAAAAGCGCGCGGTTATCCTGGTGTCCGGCGGCCTGGACTCCACCACCGTTCTTGCCATGGCCAGGGCCGCGGGCTACGCCTGCTACACCCTCAGCTTTGATTACGGCCAGCGCTTTCCGGCCGAATTGCGGGCCGCCGAACGCGTATCGGCCGCCCTGGGCGACGTCGAACACAAGGTCGTAAAGCTCAACCTGGACAGCATCGGCGGCTCCGCCCTGACCGATGCCTCCATCGCCGTTCCGGAGGAGGCCACCAGCGGTATTCCGGTAACCTATGTACCGGCGCGCAATACCGTGTTCCTGGCCATCGCCCTGGGTTGGGCCGAGGTGCTGGGCGCCAACGACATCTTCATTGGCGTCAACGCCGTGGACTACTCCGGTTATCCCGACTGCCGCCCGGAATATATTGCCGCTTTCACGGCCATGGCCAACCTGGCCACGCGGGCGGGGGTGGAGGGGCAGGCCCTGACCATCCACACGCCCCTGATGGCAATGGGCAAGGGCGACATCATCCGCAAGGGGGTGGAACTGGGAGTGGACTACGCCCTGACCGTGTCCTGCTACCAGGCCACGGACGAGGGGCTGGCCTGCGGCAAGTGCGACAGCTGCAGACTGCGCCGCCAGGGCTTTCTGGATGCCGGCATGGCGGACCCCACCCGCTACCGCTAAGTACTTGATTCCGGTTGCTATGTAGGCAAAAAGTTGGCTGCGGGGCTTGAGTTTTGCCTCCAAATCCGTACTATACGCTGCTCCTTTCGGGGCCGTTAGCTCAGTTGGTAGAGCAGTTGGCTTTTAACCAATTGGTCGCTGGTTCGAATCCAGCACGGCCCACCAATTTCCTCGTTTTGTATCAATTGCTTAGCGCGCTGCCGCGCTGAGCGTCCGGTGTTTCAGTACGACCAGTGCCGGAGTTTTGCCGGACTTTCCTTCACACACCCTGTTTGCCGCCTCGATGAGCTCCTCCAACTCCGGCGCGGAGTAGTGGGTGGTGATATCGCCGTTCTTGTGGCCAAGCAGTATTTTCCGGGTTTCCAATGGCACCCCGGCCGCGCGCAAGCGGCGACCGAAGGTGTGTTTCAAGTCGTGTACCCGGATGGGCATGTCCAGCTTGCGCCGGACGGACTTCCAGCCATTGTTGTTGATGCTGCGCACCGGACGGCCGTAGTAGGTAAAGACGCGCTGCGGGTGTTGCCCGCGAACGCTTTCAATCACTGACTTTGCCACCCGGTTCAGTACCACCAAGCGATCCTCCCGGTTCTTGACCTTTTCTCCTGGAATGAGAAATACCGAAGTACCCAGTTCCGGGACATCGATTTCCCAATCCCACTGCAAGCTGCTGACCTCGCCATCCCTGCACCCGGTATTCACCTTGAACAGACACATCCTGCTCAAGTGATCCGGCAGCGCTTTAAACAAGCGGTGCTGCTCCTCCCAACTCAGCGGGTAGGGGCGCCTGGCATCGTGCAGCGGCAATAACTGAATCAGCGGTGCCGACTCCAGCCAGGTCAAACCGTGTTCATCGCGCCACAGGCGTGCACTCAGGTTAAGTACCCTGCGCACCGTGGCCAGTGCACCATTGACGGTCTTGTTCTTCTTTCCCTCCTTCTTCCTTTTATCTACGTACGCTTGCAGCGTACCCATATGAACCTGATACAACGGCAGCTCGCCGATGTAGGGGTCCAACTCTTTCAGATGGAAGGCGTAGGTTCGGATAGTGGCGAGGTGGGTGTTCTCCTCGAGAAAGCGCGTGGCTGCCTCGCGAAAAATGCGCACCGGCCGTATGCCGAACACTGATGCCTGCCTAATCTGCTCAACTCGGCGGGCCAACATTAGTTCCGCCGTCTTGAGTTCACTCGTTCCAGTGCTTTCGTGAATGCGGTGGCCGAGGACCTGCTTGTCGATATGCCAGATCCCACCCCGCTTCCGCAGCCCGGAGCTTCGATTGCGTCCCATAAATCATCTCCTCGATTTAGTGCGGGACGCCCGTTGCACTGCATATATTGGTCCACCCAGGCGTCCATTTCAAGGCGGTCAAAGGCGACACCTTGTCGACCTATGCGGAGCTCGGTCAGCGCAGGGCGAACCTCGCGGTTAAAGCGGTTGCGGTCCATGCCTAGATAGCTGGGGGCATCGCGCAGACGGATCAGGCGGGGTTGGATCTGCATGTCTTATCCGCCTATGTAAACTGCGGTTATCTGGGCTCTGACATGGCCCAACTCAGCACTGATGGTCAGGCGGGCCCGCTGATCCGCCTGCCTTTGAGCTGCAGTAAGTTGCGTTTTGGCCGGTCCACCCGCATGGGGGCAGGGCCAGCCGGTAAGGTCCCGATATCGCTGCTGGGCATAGGCATGGCGCAGGCCGTGCATTTTCGATAAGCCGGCGTTGGCGGTGTGGCGTTCGTATATCCTGAGCTGCTCGATGTATTGCCGGCTCCGGGGAATCAATGAGCCGAAGCCGGCCAGTCGCTTGGCCTGCTCCAACAGGGCGCGTTGCGCCTCGGTGCGAATGGGGACGGTGCGTCCCCGCCCGCCCTTGGTCCAGCTGGCCTTGAGTTGCAGGTGATCGCCACGATCTGCCCAGCGGGGTTGGATCTTGAGGGCTTCCTCCCGCCTGAGTCCAAAGACCTGTTGCAGCTGGAGGCTCATACGCACATGTTCGTCGCGAACCAGGCTGAGTTGTTCAGTGGTTAGGTCCTTAGCCTTACTCTGGTCGGACACAAACTGCCGGTCCGGTATGCCATAGAAGTCATTGGAGCCCGCTACTACGGCTCGCTTATTCACCTTTTCCGCCCACCAACGCAGGCAGCTCATCCGGTTCTTGATGGTGCCCGGCGATAGGTTTTGCCCCAACCACTGGTCCACCAGGGCCCGGACGTGCTTTTCCTTGAGCGATGTTGCCTTTAGTTGTCGGAAGCCCAGATCGTGTAACTGGTTGGCAATCGCGCTCAATTGGCGCTCACGGCCCACCCGGGTTTCGAAGCTGCCCTCATGGCTGTGTTTGCACAGAAGTTTCAGTTGGTAGTTCAGGTCTCGCATAGTGTTGTATCCATAGGTGAGTGTTTCTGACCACCTGGCAACAATGCTGCGCAGGCCTGCCGAAGCAGTACGATCACGGGACACCAATCCCGGTTGACCTGAATGTGTCTGGCCATAGACAACACGGTGTGTTTTCGACGAAAACTGGCCCGTGCAAACCAACGGTCATCCAGCCTTATGCTGGGGTGGATTTACCTCCGTTTCAGAAAAAGTAAAACGCACTGACCGCCAGTGTGTTTGCGGGGTTGAAGAGACTGTCGAACAGCCCGGACAACTATGCCCGGATACCAACAGCGGTTATGGAACAGATCCCCTGAATAAGCGGGAGAGATTTGAAGGAGCGGTACCCGGACGAAGCGGCACCGCGATGGTTCGAAGATGGACCCGGTCATCGCTGACCGTTGCGTCAAATGGCCCTAATTGACGCGTTCAGCAGATTCCAAAACATCCAGATTCTGCCTACCCCGTTTGATTGCGCAAGGAGGGGTCTTCCTTACCACTTTAAGCGCAGTGGTAGCGACAAGTGGGTCTACTATACGAACCCGAAATACGGCTGTCACAGAGAATTCAGCCCAAATCGGTGGTGGATTTTTCGGGCGCCTGGTGCTTTGATTGTCAGGGCCCAGTGGGAAAATGGCATCTCAGCGGTACTGACAGCGGTTTTGAACCCAGATTTCCATTTTCAGGGGCGGTTCCACTGGAACCACCCCTGAAAATGCAAAGAGCAGACGTGTTACTAAGATTTTTGTCCTAGAGCGCGGGCACCCACGTCACTACTCGCTGTGCGGCAGTGACGTGGGCGCGTCCGCTTACCGGCGCAAATTGCCCTCTGACTCCGGTCTGGATGCGTGACGTCGACGGTGATCGCGCCATCGGCCTGTTTGTTGCAGATTACCATTGCAAGGATTACCACGGCGCACTTCACGGCGGCGCCGTCATGACCCTGGCGGATATAGGGCTTGGCTTTGGAGTCTCCCGCGCGATTGCCGGCGTCCCGTGCGTGACGGTCTCGCAGCAGACGCAATTCGTTGCGTCGACGCGCGAGGGTGACTTTATCATCTGCCGGCCGAAAGTCGTTCGCACCAGCAAGCACCTGGTGTTCGTGCGCGGCTTGATTACCACCGGCGATACGGCGGTGGCCAGTGCCGAGGGCATTTGGAAGGTACTGCTGCCGAGATCTGGCAAATTGCGATTGTCTAATATGACAGGTAGTGTCAGATTTGATGTCTCTTTTCCTCGGTAGGACCGGGGTGTTATATAGACCGGTCTATATGTAACTGTTATATTTTCAAGCTATGTGTGAGCTAGATCGTGTCTTTTGGGCATTAATGGAAGAAGGGAGTGCCGCTAGGGCTCACTTCCATACTTGGTGGGCACTTAGAAATCTAGCGTTGCCCGACCATCTTCCCACCATGAACAATTATGAGTATGTGGATTTCTTTCATGTTTCAAATTCGGGGAGCTACAAATTATTCTTCCTGGCTTTGTCCAAAATTTACGATCGCGATGAACGTACTGCTGGTATTTCCATGCTCAAAAAAGAACTGAGAAATGCTGGCCACGCTGATGTAGCTGATGAGGTTGCTAAGCGAATTGACCCGCATGAGCCTCTGGTTCGGAAGGTTCTGAACATAAGGAATAAATCAATAAGTCACAACCAAGCGGATATTCCAAGGGAGAAGATATATCAGATCAACGATGTCACTCCCAATGAGATTCGCGCCTTGATTGATGTTACATGCGAAACCATTAATTACGTAAGCAACACGCTGGGTAAATCCAATGTCATTTCCGGTCCGGAGCGCCATGAAAACGCTGTTCTTAAAATGCTGGAGGCTCTCGGTAGAGGGCAAACATAACAGGCCCCCAAGCCGGGCGGCTTCGCCGCCGCTTGGCTTGGTCGTTAGGCCACTCAATGACAGACAATGATCTTGAAGAAATTGGATGTGCCGAGGTTCAACATCGCCTTGATCGCGGCGACTATTGCGACCATGCAGAGTTAAAAACCGTGACGAAATGGTTAAAAGCCAAAGACAAGGAGCGCGAGTTTCGGGCTACCTGTGAGCGTGCGAGCATATCGTCGGCACTTGTAGCCAACAGAGCCGCGCGGCGAGCAAACATAATTGCTTTCTTGGCTTTGGTGATTTCTGCGGTCAACGCCCAGGATCAGATACTGGCTTTTATTGGGTCAATTCTCCAATTCTTGTCGCATTGATTACAAATCAATATCTATTCACAGCAGGGAAACGCATGGGGCTACTTGACGACATTCGTTTACAAGTTGCGAAATACCGGCTTACTCCTAAAAGGTGGCAGTTGGACAAACATTTCCATAGTCTGTCTGTTTGTACATAGGGTTCAAGGCACTTGGGGCGTTTAAGTTGGACGAAGACAAAAAGAAGGCATTGATCCCACGGCCTGGTTCGGAGCTTGCCGTATCAAAGCCGAAGGCCAACCAAATAGTCAGTCGGATGACTCGGGACGTGCTCAATCGGACGCGGTCTCTCGAGGTCAGTCAGGCGCGCTTTAAGCTCGGCGACTACGAGTTCCGAGAGCCTGACTATCGGCAGATTTTGCGGTGGGCTGAAGAGCTGGAAATGGCGCCTGAGGTGGTGCTGGAGGGTTTGGAGAGAGGCCACCCCTTACAAGCATGGGTATCCGAATTAGAAAGCGAACTAGTCGTGGAAGATGGAGCAATAAAGGAGCTTTGGTGGCACCCGGAAAATTTCAACTTTTTCCCAGAGGTGTCGGAGAAGGGATTGATAATTCGCTCATTGGGCTTCGTGGATTTCGAAGCTAAAATCCCCGAGCTGGACCTTTCTGCGGTACCGGAGCTTGAAAAGCTATCTTGCGGCTCGAACCAGCTCTCTGAGCTAGATTTATCTCCAGTACCAAAGCTGAGATCGCTTAACTGCGTCCATAATCAGCTCACTGAGTTGGACCTCTCTACGGTACCTGAGCTTGAAGAGCTATCTTGCCGATCTAACCAGCTCACCGAGCTGGATTTATCTCCAGTACCAAAGCTGAGATCGCTTAACTGCGATGGTAATCAGCTCACCCAGTTGGACCTCTCTGCGGTACCTGTGCTTGAAGGCCTAGATTGCAGCTCGAATCAGCTCATCAAGCTGGACCTCTCTGCGGCACCCGAGCTTGAATCCCTAGATTGCCGCTCGAACCAGCTCACCGAGCTGGACCTCTCTGGGGCACCTGAACTTGAATACCTATGGTGCGAGTCGAACCAGCTCACCGAGCTGGACCTCTCCCTGGTGCCGAATTTAAGCTATTTGGAATGCGACAGCGGCGTCAGAATCAAAAATGCACCTCGTGGGCTTAAATTAGATGGCGGTACCATTGTTAGTTATGCAGTCGAGGGTCCTGACAAGGTACAGGGCGTGCTCAATCGGACGCGGTCTCTCGAGGTCAGTCAGGCGCGCTTCAAGCTCGGCGACTACGAGTTCCGAGAGCCTGACTATCGGCAGATTTTGCGGTGGGCTGAAGAGCTGGAAATGGCGCCTGAAGCGTTGCTGGAGATTTTTGAGGCAGGCCAACCGACAGGCCAAGTCTTCTTCTTCCCTGAATATGAAATCAACCTGATCGTGAAAGATGGCGCAATAGAAAGGCTTTTGTGGTACCGCGATAATCTCGACCTTGTGGAACATAGGAATCAAATCACCGAGCTGGACCTCTCTGCGTTATCTGAGCTTGAAGAGTTGGTTTGCTTGGGGTTTCAGCTCACCGAGCTAGATTTATCTCCAGTGCCAAAGCTGACCGCGCTTGACTGCAGCGAGAACCAGCTGACCGAGCTAGATTTATCTCCAGTGCCAAAGCTGACCGTGCTTGACTGCGGCAATAATCAGCTCACCGAGCTGGACCTTGCTGCGGTGCCAAAGCTGACCATGCTTGATTGCGGCAATAATCAGCTCACCGAGCTGGACCTTTCTGCGGTACCGGAGCTTGAGTGGCTGTACTGCAGCGAGAAGAACCAGCTCACCGAGCTAGATTTATCTCCAGTGCCAAAGCTGACCGAGCTTGGCTGCCGCAATTATCAGCTGACCGAGCTGGATTTATCTCCAGTGCCAAAGCTGACCGTGCTTGACTGCGGCGATAATCAGCTCACCGAGTTGGACCTCTCTGCGGTGCCCAAGCTGACCGAATTGCATTGCGACAGCGGCGTCAGAATCAAAAATGCACCTCGCGGGCTTGAAATATTTGGCGGCACCATCGTCAGTTATGCAGACTCGGGTCTTGAGATTGATTACTTTGACGATATCCCCTTCTGAACATGAACCAAACCCAAACCCCATGGATACTCCTCGACACTGAAACCTCGGGCATCAAGGCGTCCGTCTTTGTCGTCGAGCTTGCCGCGCAGCGCATGTGCGGATGGGAGCCCGAGGGCGAGCCATTCCGCCGGTTGTTAAACCACAACGCAGACATGTCACCCGAGGCGTCACGGGTCAACGGTTACACACGCGAGATCCTGGAGCGTGACGGTGATCCGCCGCTGGATGTCTACACAGACTTTGCCGAGTACGTCGGCGACCTTCCCCTCGTGTCCTACAACCTCAAGTATGACCTGGATAGTGTACTGCAGCCGGAATGGTCTCGGCTGGGTATCGCACCCATTGGACAACGCGGCTTCTGCGCACTCGAATTGACGCAACGCTTGCTCGATCCTGTTCCTGCCGGTAACCATAAGCTCCAGACCCTCCGCCAGTACTATCGGTTGCCAGAGCGAGGAGCGCACACCGCACTGGGCGACGTGGAAACCGTTGCCGACCTGATGCAACAGGTCTTGAGATCACTCGCCGAACAACGGGGGTTGTCGACCTGGGATGAAATTGTTAATTTCGCGGCGGCTACTTGGTTTCCCTCGCGAATTGCTTTTGGCAAGTACAAGGGACGGGACTACCACGAAGCGACGAACGACCCTGATCTCCATGGATGGCTGGAATGGCTGGCACAAGCTGACAACCCACGCAGCGCAGCTATGGGCCGCTGGTACCTTGATCAGCTGGAGTCAGGCCCCCCCTTTGCGGAAACGCAGCCGCCGGTCACAGGTGCGCCAGCCAGCGACAGCGGCGAGGTGGTCGTCTACCAGGCCGCCGAATACGCCACACTCAGTAGCCTTGTCGCAGACGCCAGAGAGCGTCTTGCGGACCTGGAAGCGCAGTACACGCAGGAGCACCACGCAGTAGAGGTCGTCAGATCGCAGCTGTTTGAAAAACTGCGCCCCTACTACCAGAAGCGCGATGAACTGGAACTCAAAATCAGCTATCGCCGAAAGTACCTCGATTCACTGCTCGTCGGTGGCGAAGAAGAAGCAGAAGAGGTCGAGCGGGAGCACGAACAGGCACAAGCGGAGACCAAAAAACAGTATGACGAAATAGCGAGGCAGGCCGTTCAGAACCAGCCGCTGAGTGACGAGGAGGAGCAGGAGCTAAAGCGACTTTGGAGAAAGCTCGTGCGCTTGTACCACCCGGACAGGTACGCCCACGACCCTGAGAAACAGGAGTTGTACACGCGCCTCACCAGCGAGATAAACCGCGCCAGGGACAGGGGAGAGATTCAGCGGCTTCGTGAGATCGCTGAAGACCTGGACGGATTCCTAGCTCGCGAAGGGCTCGGTGGCCTCAATCTTGATGACGATTCGGACTTGAAGAAACTGCGCGCGCTCTACGATTCGTTGCAGGCGCGAATCATGGAGCTACTGGAAACCCTCGACGAGCTACGAGAGAGCAGCGACTACGAGCTGTATCGATTAACGCAAGAGCAGCCGGGGCTTTTGCAGAAGGTTGCTGACGCGCAAGCCAGCGACATTGCGACAGAACTCACCGAGCTAGAAGCCGAAGCTGCGAAACTGGCTGAGGAGATTGAGAATCTGACAGGGGCCCCGAACGCGGTGGGCTGATGCCGTGTACAATATTGAAACGCACGGTGTCCTCTGGGCAGTTGATATGCTTTTAGAACATACACATACACATACAGATACAGACCTGCAGCTTCTGCTTGATGCCTTACTCATTTATGAAGGTGACCCCAATGTATGGCTTCCGGCGGGTGAGCTGCGAACGAGAATTAAATAATTGCGCAAGCTGTGCGGGTAGCTAGTCATGGCTAAATCAAAGAAGAAAAAGAATAAAGGCGGCTGGCTAACAGATGTGCTCGCTCTTGTCATGAAAAAGCCACTTGTGGTCTTACGCTTTAGTGAAGACGAATGGCAGGGTATAGAAGGCACAGCTTCAGGCTTGGACAAATTTACCCATATATATTCCCATGATGCGTTGCACGGGGTACGCACTCCAGCGCTTTGTCTGATATATGTTTCAGGTGAATACTCGAAAGAGCAAGCGGCCTATATTGCTTTTCTGAGTTCTAAGCAGCCTGTAGCAACATTGCAATCACGGCTGACTATCAAACATGCTCACCGTATCACCCCGCCTGATGAAACCGCTCTTGCTGCGTTGATAACCAAGAAATCTCTGGGCGCTGTTCTGGATAAAAAGCTAGAGTCTGATGAAAGAGCCATTTTGCTTTCCCCCAAGCTGAGCGCACATCTTATTGAGATTCTGGCGGCTATTGAGGAAAACGGTGCCGCTATGCGTAGTGTCATAGGTACGCTCACTGTGCCGCGTAAGTATGAGGGAAGTACATCGCTGCAGCAGGATGCGTTGAATACAGCCCTGCGTGCTTTTGGTGTGCCCATTGGTCACCGTGCCGGCATCGTAGATATTGCCTCTGGAGATGAAACCGTGTTGTCTCGGGTCGGCATTCTGGAAGATGCCGTTATTGAGGATAATGCGCGCACTATTTCCGGGATGAACTTAACGGCCAGTGACCTCACAGGGCGAGCAGTGTTCGAGAATAACGGTGAGCGGTTAGAGGTTATAACGGCGAATAAGAGACCGCTCGAAGAGCTGCTCGGTGTAGATTTAATCTATCTCAATGCGATCATGGAAAATGTTGTGATGGTTCAGTACAAAATGCTTGAGCCGTCGGGGGATAAGCGCAGTAACGACTGGATTTATCGGCCCGATGCACAGTTTGGGAAGGAACTTGCGCGTATGAAAAAATTCAGTCTGGCAAAGCCAGCGGGCGACGGAGAGTACCGGATTAATCCGCAAGTCTTCTATCTAAAGTTTGTGAAGCGGGATGCTGAACTTGGTAAAGCTCCCATAACGATACCGCTTGAGCAATTTGAAATCTTGCGCAAAGACCCCGCTTGTAAAGGTCCCAAAGGTGCGTTCAGGGTCAGTTATAACGCTCTGTCTGGTCGCTATCTTCGCCAAGAGCCCTTTATTGATCTGATCCGCGCCGGATATATCGGTTCTCATGCGCAAACTACTACTGATCTTGCCACGCTAATCCGCGCAACGCTTAAACGCGGACGGGGGTTAGTTGTAGCGGTTCAAAGCAAAATTGATTACTCGTCTGATATCGAGTAGCAGGTGAAGTTTTGCTGATTTGTTTTTGGGTGCATCTTCCCTCGGTGGTCAGATCGGGCTGTCGTGAACCGAACCCTGCCTGTGCTGGTTTAGGCCATGTGGCTCCCATCCCTCGTACAAAGAATATTGGGTATAGCAATCTGTGGATGCGCACACTGCGTTTAGGGCAGCGCGTGAAGCTAAAAACTCTACTCTGACGGAGATTCAAGATCAGAACACACTTCTTGAAGACCGGATTAAATTGCTTGAAAACAAGGCAAAGCTTGGCGAGTTGAAGGCCAAGAGGAAATTAGGCGGATAATACTGTAGCTCCGACCACGCTTGTAGATATCTAGGTTCTAAAAATTTGGTCGTTATCTAACCGGTCGCCATTGCCGGACTTTTGCCGGAATCAGTCCTGCTTTGTTGTGCATTTCGGTGCAACTTGCAACGGGCGTCACCGATAAAAGTTAAATAGAATCAATCACATGGAAATCGGCTGGTCGACTTTTAACCAATTGGTCGCTGGTTCGAATCCAGCACGGCCCACCATGTAAACGAAAAATGCCACCCTTGCGGTGGCATTTTTCGTTTACAGGGACGGGGTCGTCTGGAGCGGGCCACCGTTCGAAAAACTCGCCCCACGGGCGAGTTTAGACGCCGCAGCGCAGCGAAGGCGCCCCGCAGGGGTCACAACGGCCCAAAGGCCGTTGTGACCCATCCAGCACGGCCCACCGTTCACACAACGCACCAGCGTTCCAAGACAAGCCGCACAGGTGTGAGGCTCCGACCTCCAGAAAAATGCGCCATCATTACTGCAGCCGCCGGCTCACGACGAAAGTGGCGGTGGTGAGCGTCACCGCGGCGATCACCAGCAGGGGCCAGACATTGTGCCAGACCTCGATGGCCGGCATGGATTTGAGGAAGGAGCCCTGCACGACGATCAGGAAGTGTTTCAGGGGGCTGGCCGCGGCGAGATATTGCAGCCACCAGGGCATGTTTTCCACCGGCGTGGCGAATCCCGAGATCAGCATGATGGGTATCATGACGAAGAAAATCCCCAGCACCGCCTGCTGTTGGGTGCGGGCGATGGATGAGATCACCAGGCCGACCCCGACCACGGAGAAGACGAAGGGGAACATCGCCGCCGCCAACAGCAGGAAGCTGCCCTGGAACGGCGCGCCGAATGCGAAGATCGCCAGGGCCACGGTTAGCAGGCCGACGACCCCGCCCGCCAGCAGCGCCGGTATCGTCTTGCTGGCGATGATCTCCAGCGGTGTGCTGGGCGACACCAGCAACTGGTCGAAGGTGCCCAGTTCCCGCTCCCTGGCGATGGACAGGGCGGTGATCATCAGGGCGATGATCATGGACAGACTGGCGGACAGGTTGGGCACCATGAACCAGCGGTAGTTCAGGTTGGGATTGAACCAGTGGCGCACCACGGCGCCCGGGGGCTCGACGAACTGCGGATCGGTGCCAGCCAGTTCCAGGCCCAGCTCCCCGGCGATGGCCAGCAGGTAGGAGGCTGCCACCTGGCCCGCATTGGAGCGCCGTCCGTCGATGATAACCTGCAGCTTGGCGGGGTGCCCGGCCGCGACGTCGCGGGAAAAATCCGCCGGAAACTGCAGGCCCAGCAGGATCTGGCGCCGCTCCAGCCGGGCGCTGAAATCCGCCATGTCGGCCACCGGAGTCACCCGGTCCACGAAACCGGCTGCCTCCACCCGGGCGATCAGCTCGCGCGACCAGCGCCCGTTGTCGTCATTGATGACCGCCAGTTCCACATGGTGCACTTCCAGGGTCGCGGCCAGGCCGAAGACCGTCACCTGCACCACGGGCACCACGAACAGCATCGCTCGTGCCCGCGGATCGCGCCAGAACACGATGATCTCTTTCAACACCGAAGCGAACAGGCGGCCCAGCATCAGTCCAGCGTCCTGCGAGACTTGAGCCGGGTGAGTCCGAAAAACACCGCGCCCACCGCCAGCATGCCCGCCATGTCGCGCAGGAACAGGGGCCAGACGTCGCCCGCCAGGAACACCGTCTGCAGGCTGGACACGTAGTAGCGGGCCGGGATCAGATAGGTCAGCCACTGGACCAGCCAGGGCATGCTCTGGATCTCGAACAGGAACCCCGATAGCAGCATGGCCGGCAGGTAGCCGGTCATCACCGCCAGCTGGGAGGCGAGAAACTGGTTCTTGGAAACCGTGGAAATGAGCAGGCCCTGCCCGAGGGCCGGCACCAGGAACGTGGCGCTGATCAGCATCAGGGCCCAGAAGGAGCCCGCCATCGGTACGCCCAGCACCCGCACCGCCAGGAACGCGCAGCCGGCGGTGGCCATTGCGCCCAGCAGGAAGTACGGCAGCAGTTTGCTGAGAATGATCTCGCCCAGCGCGGCGGGCGTGGAGAGCAGCGCTTCCATGGTGCCCCGCTCCCATTCCCGGGACATGACCAGCGCCGTCAGCAGGGTGCCGATCATGGTCATGACCAGCGCGATCGCTCCGGGTACCAGGGTCCGCCTGCTCTGCAGCTCCGGGTTGAACCAGTAGCGCGGCTGCACGTCGATGCGGGCCGTCGAATTCGCGGTGGTGCCCTGGGACTGCAGCCAGCCACTGAATGTGCCCTGGAGATAGCCCGCCGTAAAGGTGGCGGTGTTGGGATTGGAGGCGTCGGTGATGATCTGGATGGCAGCCTGCCCCTGCCCCTGTAGCAGCCGCGTGTCGAAATCCGCCGGAATCACCGCAAACGCCTTGAGTTCGCCCGCGACCAGCCGGTCCTCCACGTCCTCGCGGTGGCGCGCCGGCGTCACCTGCAGAAACGGCGTGGCAGCAAACGCGGCTGCCAGGCTGCGCGCCTGGGGACTGTCGCTCTCCAGTACCACTCCGACGCGCACGCCCTGCACGTCCAGCGACACGGCGAAGGCGAACAGGAACAGCAGTATGGGAGGTAGGGCGAAAGTGATCAGCAGCGCTGCCGGGTCCCGCAGGATCTGGTAGCTCTCTTTCCTGATCAGGGCTAGCAGGCGTCTCACGCCGCACGCTCCCTGGCATCGGCGATGGCGTTCTGCCGTTCGATCAGGCGGATGAACGCCTGCTCCATGGTGGGGTCGGGCAGCGCCTCGTCGGCCGCCATCGCCTTGAGCGCGTCAGGGGTATCGAGCGCAATAAGCTCCGCCCGGTTGACCAGCGCCACCCGGTCGCAATATTCGGCCTCTTCCATGAAATGGGTCGTCACCATGACCGTGACGCCCTTGCCGACCAGCCCGGTGATGTGGGTCCAGAATTCGCGCCGGGTAATCGGGTCCACACCCGAGGTGGGCTCGTCCAGGAACAGCACCTTGGGCCGGTGCATCAGGGCGCAGGCCAGCGCAAGCCGCTGCTTGAAACCCAGCGGGATGTCGTCGGGAGATTCGTCGAGCAGTGGGGTGAGCTCGAAGATCTGTATCATTTCCCGCACCCGTTCGCGCCGCTGGGCGCGCGTGAGGCCGTAGACGCCGGCGAAGAAATCCAGGTTCTGGCGTACCGACAGCGGCCCGTACAGCGAGAATTTCTGGGCCATGTAGCCCAGCTGGATCTTGGCCCTGCCGGCGTGGCGGCGCAGGTCCAGCCCCACCACCTCGGCTGTGCCCGAGGTGGGCTTGAGCAGGCCGCACAGCATCTTGAAGGTGGTCGACTTGCCGGCGCCGTTGGGGCCGAGCAGGCCGAGAATTTCGCCCTGGGTGACCTCGAAGCTGACATCGCGGGTGGCCGTGAAATCGCCGAAACGCTTGGTGAGGTCGCGGCAGCGCACCATGACCTCGCCGCGCTGGGGGATTGCCGGCATTTGCTCGGCGATCCCCGATCTGCCGCCGGGGCCGCCGCCGAGCAGGTCGATGAAGGCGTCCTCGAAGCGCGGTGCGGTCGGCAGCAGTTGCGCGCGATAGCGCCGGGCGAGGGCGGCGATTTCGTCTTGAGGCGCTCCCTCCTTCAGCACCAGTCGCACCGCGGCCCCCTGGATGACCCCGTCCCGCACGCTGGCCAATTGCAGTCCCTCGGTCAGCGCCTGGCGGCGGTTGCCGGTGAGGTCGCGTATCAGGTAGCTGCGCCCCTGCAGGCGGGCAGTCAGCGCTGCCGGTGCCCCCGAGTAGACGATCCGGCCCTGGTTGAGAAGCAGCACGTCCTGGCAGCGCTCGGCCTCGTCCAGGTAGGCGGTGGACCACACCACGGCCATGCCCTGGGCCACCAGTTCCTGCACCATGCGCCACAGATCCTGGCGGCTGACGGGGTCGACACCCACACTGGGTTCGTCGAGAAGCAGTACCTGGGGCTGGGCCATGAGCGCACAGGCCAGCCCCAGTTTCTGCTTCATGCCACCGGACAGCGCCCCCGCCAGCCGCCCGGCAAACGGGGCCAGGCCGGTGAAGCCGAGCAGCCGGGTGAACAGGTCACCACTGCTACCCGTATCGAGACCGCGCAGGTCTGCATACAGGCGCATGTTCTCCATGACCGTGAGATCCTCGTACAGGCCGAAGCGCTGCGGCATATAGCCGGTGATATTGTGGATGGCGGCAGCCTCGGTGACGATGTCCCGACCGCACACCGAGACCGAACCCTCGCTGGGCAGCATCAACGCCGCCAGGGTGCGCATCAGGGTGGTTTTGCCGGCGCCGTCCGGACCGACAATACCCGTGAGCAGGCCGCCGCGGATGCGCGCCGAGACGCCGTCCAGCGCTGCGCTTGTCCCGAACCGTTTCACCAAATCGGTAATGACGATTTCGATAGCCATGGTGGCCTCAGTTGGGGGGCAGCGTGATCGTGACCGGCATGCCCTGGCGCAGGCCTTCGTCCGGCTGGGTGATGACGATCCGCAGTCGATAGACCAGGTCGGTACGCAATTCCGGGGTCTCCACCGATTTGGGGGTGAACTCCGCCCGCGGGGACACGAATCCCACCTGCCCGACATAGTCCCGAGCGGAGGAATCCGTGGTGACGACCAGGCTGGCGCCGGGCACCACCGCGCCCAGATGGGGCTCGTCGACGTAGGCGCGCACGTAGACGGTATCGGTGAGCGACAGGGTGTACACCGGTTCGCCGGCACCGACAATAGAGCCCGGCTCCCGGACCCTGGTCAGGATGGTGCCGTTGGAGGGCGCCAGCAGGCGGGTATCTTCCAGCTGCGTCGCCGCCTGGTCGCGTTGCGCCTCGGCGCCGGCCAGGGCTGCCTCCGCCGCGGCGATATTCTCGCTGCGGGCACCCTCGACGGCCAGCGCCAGTGCCTGCCGGGCCGCGGCCAGCCGGGCGGAGGCCTCGTCGCGGACAGCCAGCGCGTTGTCCAGCAAGCCCTGGCTACTGAGCCCCTTGTCTGTCAGCTCGCGCTGGCGACGATATTCCTGCTCGGTATTCTTGACCGCCGCCGCCGCCTCGTTTACCCCGGCGCGGGCCTGCTCGATCTCCTGGGGGCGCGAGCCGGTGCGCAGCGCCGCCAGGCGCGCCGTCGCCTCGGCTACCTGTGCCTGGGCCAGTGCCAGGTTGTGGCGCTGTGGCACGCTGTTGAGTTCGGCCAGCAGGGCGCCGGCCGGCACTGCGTCGCCCTCCTCGAAATTCATCTTTTCCAGGCGGCCGCCCACGCGGAAGCCGAGCTGTACTTCGCGGATATCGACGTTGCCGTACAACGTCAGGCCGTTGTCATCCGCGTCCAGCGGCCACTGCAGGTACGCCGCGACGCCCGCGCCCAGCAGCAGGATGATGACGAGTGCGGCCGCAGGTTTGTTCATGGCTGGACACCTCCCTCGGGAAACTGCGCCTCGAGCGCGTGGCGAAACTGGGTTTTGAGTGCTGCCAGCTGGTCGGGGCCGATGCCCTGCCAGCCCAGGTGCAGCGCCGTGGTCGCGCGGGCGCCGTGAAAGACCATGACCTGGCCGAAGATCATCAGCGCGCGTATCCGGCAGGCCTCCGAATCTTCCTGCAGGCCGCTGGCCATCGCCACCAGCCGGGTGACGAGCGCCAGCAGGCGCGCCAGCATGTGGTTGTACAGCAAGCCGAAAGCCTCGGTCGGGTCCTGCTGCTCGCGCAGGATCAGCCGCACCCAGCCCTCGGCGAAGCCACCGGCGATGGTGTCGTGCAATGCGTCGAAGATTGTCACCAGCAATTGCAGGGCCAGTGCGCGCTGCCCCGGAGCGTCCCGCGGCACCGCCGCCAGTTTTGCCGACACCTGTTCGGCCACCGGCAGCAGGCGCTCCTGCATGCGCTGCACAATATGCTCGATCGCCCCCCGGTAGAGGCCCTGCTTGCCACCGAAGTGGTAGCCGATCAGCGCCTGGTTGACTCCCGCCGCCGCCGCGATGGCGCGGGTAGTGGCGGCGTCGAAACCGGCGTGGCCGAACACGTCCAGAGCGGCGTGGACCAGCGCTTCGCGGGTCTGGTCACCGCGCGATTGGGAAGTGGCATCCGTCATGCCAAACAATATTGATCATTCGATTGATTTAGTCAATCGTTTAATTCAGTGTGAGGTATTGGCAGCAGTCCGCGCCTTGTTGTTTTTTCGCTAACCTGGGTAATGCAACAGTCGCTTGGTAATACGTGAGGCCAAGCCGGTTCCTACTCGTGACGCAGGGCGTCTATCGGGTCCAGTCTCGCCGCCCGGCGCGCGGGGGCGAATCCGAATACGATGCCTACGGCCGCTGAAAAGATGAAGGCGATCAGGTTGATCTGCAGGTTGAAGGCGAAGGAAACCTCTATCATGGGCGCCAGTACCGAGCACAGTGCGAACGCCAGCAGTATGCCGATCACGCCACCGGCAGACGACAGGGTGAGCGCCTCCACCAGAAACTGCCATAGAACCTCGCGCGCCGTCGCCCCGATCGCCAGCCGGATACCGATCTCGCGGGTTCGCTCGGTCACCGAGACCAGCATGATGTTCATGATGCCGATGCCGCCCACGAGCAGGGAAACGGCGGCCACTGCGGTCAGCAGCGTGGTCATCATGCGGGTCGATGAGCTGAGGGTTTCGGCAATCTGCCTGGTATCGAACACCGAGAAGTTGTCGTCCTGGTTGCTCTGCAGGTTGCGGCGCTGCCGCATCAAAGCGGTGATTTCCGAGATCAGTAAATTGCTGTCCACTCCGTCAGCGGCCGAAATACTGATCTGGCTGATGTCTCGCGCGGAAGATCGCCCTCCGAGGCGGCGTTGCATCGCGGTCAGCGGTACCACAATGGTGTCGTCCTGGTCACCCATCCCGGCCTGTCCCTTGGACGCCAATACCCCGACCACCTGAAAGGACGCGGACCCTATCCGCAGCTTCCGCCCGATGGGGTCATCGGGGCCGAACAATTCATCGCGCACGGTATTGCCGATCACGGCTACGGCTGCTCCCCGGCTGGCCTCATCCTCCGAGAAGAAGCGTCCATCCGCCAGCGACCACTTGTTTATGGCAAAGTAGTCGATCGTGGTGCCGGTGACGGTCGTGTTGCGTGCCTGCTGCAGATATATCGTGCTCAACATGTTGCTGCGCAGCGGCGCGATAGCCGCGACACCGGGAATCTGCTCCGCGATGGCGATGACGTCCGACTCGGTGAAATTGGGTACTCCCGCGGCCGCCGCGCGGGGGCCGAAGCCCGCGCCGGGGCGCAGCATTACCAGGTTGCTCCCCAGGTTTTCGATCTTCGACTTGACGGCCATTGTGGTGCCCTGGCCAAGAGTCACCATGGTGACCACGGCGGTGACACCGATGATGACGCCCAGCACCGTCAGGAACGCGCGGCCCAGGTTGCGCCTGATTTCGCGCAAAGCGATGAGGAAGGCATTTGCCAACATACCCCGGACCCCCTAGAAACCAGCGTTACGGGCGCTGTCTCGTTCGATGAGGCCGTCCATAACGTGGATGGTCCGCCCGGCGTGTGCCGCGACGTCGTCCTCATGCGTCACCATCAGAATGGTGATGCCCCGCTCGCGGTTCAGGTGTGTCAGTAGATTCATGATTTCGGCAGTGGTAACGGAATCGAGATTGCCGGTGGGTTCGTCCGCAAACAGTGTTGTGGGGTTGCTTACGATCGCCCGTGCAATGGCAACCCGTTGCTGCTGTCCACCGGATAATTCAGAAGGCGAGTTTGCTTCCTTGCCAGCCAGGCCTACAGCCGCCAGTGCGCCCCGGGCCATGCTGGAGCGCTGCGCCCGCTTGACACCACGGTACAGCAGCGGCAGTTCGACATTTTCCAGCGCGCTGGTACGCTCGAGCAGGTTGAATCCCTGGAAAATAAAACCGAGATGATAGCGGCGCAGTAAGGAGCGCTGCACGGCGTTGAGCCGTTCGACCGCAATCCCCGCATAGCGATACGAACCGCTGCTCAACCGGTCCAGGCACCCCAGCAGGTTCATGAGGGTCGATTTGCCCGAGCCGCTGGGCCCCATGATGGCGAGAAATTCACCTTGCCTGATGCCGAGATCGATTCCTCGAAGTGCCTCGAAGCCGGCGTCTCCCTGGCCATAAACCTTGCGCACACCCTGCATGTCTATCAGCAGTTGCTGTGTTCCGGGGAGATCGTCGCGATTGCCGCGGGATGTCGTCACGTGCTGACCTCGCGGATAATGACCAGGTCACCCGCCGCCAGGTCGCGGGCGCTGACTTCAACCCTGCGCCCGTCATTGATGCCGGTGGTCACGTCCACCGCGACCGGCTCGCCGTTGTGTAGCAGCCAGACGCGTGCGCCCCCGGTGGAATCCTGGGTTGACTCCCCGGTTCGGGTGCGCTCCTTCTGCCTGGGCGGGCGGGGCATCAGGCTGTCGATGAAAGAGCGGTCCGCGGCCTCAGCGGCGGCAGCGGGTGCGTCGTTCTGGGGGTTGAAGCGAAGCGCGGCCACGGGCACCAGCAACACTCCCTGCCTGTTCGCGACTTCCAGGTCGGCGGTGGCAGTCATTCCGGGGCGAAGACTGAGGTCCTCGTTGGAAACCGCCAGCTCCGTGGTATACGTCACGACGTTATCGGTGATGGCCGAGCCGTAGGAAACCTTGGTTACAGAGGCCTGGTACTGGCGATCCGGCCATGCATCCACCCGGAAGGCCGCCTTCTGGCCGGTTGCAACCCGGCCTATATCCGCTTCCGCAACGGCGACTTCCAGCTTCATTCGCGACAGATCTTCGGCAATTACGAACAGTTCGGGTGTGGAGAAACTGGCGGCAACGGTCTGTCCGACCTCGATGCTGCGGCTGAGAACAACTCCGTCGACCGGTGAGCGGATGACCGCTTTTTCCAGGTCGGCTTCCTTGAGTTCTACCTGGGCCCGCGCCTCCCCCTCCTTGGCCAGCGCGCTCTGGAGGTCCGCCTCGGCCCGGGCGGCAGCGGCCAGCGCACTTTCCATCACTGCCAGCGATGGAACGCGGCCCTCGCTCAGTTTCTTGAGGGTTTGTTGGCGAGCGAGTGCCGCCTCGGCTTCCTTCAGTGTCGCCCGCGCCTGGCTGACGGCGGCTACTGCGGATTCCAGGGCCGCGGCTTTTGCTTTCAGCTCGTTTTCCAGCGACCTGGTATCCAACACTGCCAGGGTCTGTCCGGAAACCACGCGGTCGTTGGAATCGACATCGACCTGCAGCACCCTACCCGAGAGTTCGCTGCCGACAGTCACTTCATTGGTCGGTGCCAGATTCCCGGTTGCCGTGACAGTCAGGGTGATGTTGCCGTTTGTTACCGGTTCCGTCACGTAGCGGGGACCCGCAGGCGCGTCGCCCAGACCGGCCACGGTGACGATCAACGCCAGTGCCACCGCTACCGCCAGGAGCGCTCCCGCCAGCCACAGCCTTTTCGAGCGCTTTCCGTTGCCTGCTCTGGCTATAATGGCGGCCAGTTCGCTGGTGGAGACTGCCTTGCTGTTAACTTCAACGTTCATCCTTCACCTGCCGTTTTACCCGTCGGTTTCCAGGGGAACCCAGCCACCCCCCAGTGCCGTGTACAGCTGTACATGCGCTATGAGCAAACTGGCCCGCGCAGTGGCCAGGCTCTGTTCCAGGGTCAGTCGGGTGCGTTCGGTGTCCAGGACCGTGAGCATGTCTACCTCGCCCGCTTCATACTTGAGTTGGGCCAGCCGGGAGGAGATTCGGGCCGACTCTGTCGCGGCCTCCAGCACCGTATTGGTCTGGCTCGAGTTGGCCACCGAACTCAGGGAGTTTTCCACCTCGCTGAGTGCGGTCAGCACGGTGTCCTGGTACTCCAGATACGCCTGCCTGAGAGACTCTGATTGAAACTCGATCTCGCTGCTGATACGACCGGCATCCCATACCGGGCCGGTGAGGCCGACAATCAGTCCGGAAACGACCGCCTCCGGGTCCAGGAGTTTTTTCGCATCGAACGTTTCAACTCCGATCGAGCCGGTCAGGTTCAGGGAAGGCAGTCGCGCTCGCTCTGCTGCGCTCAGCCTGGCGCTGGCGGCCGTGATGGAGGCGCTTGCCGCTCGCACATCCGGCCGCTGCTGCAGCGTGTCTGCAGGAATGCCCACCGCCGGTGCGCCCGGGACGGTCACAGGTGTGGGGCTCCCTTTGAGCAGGGTGTCCAGTTCACCGGGGCGGTCGCCACACAACAGCGCCAGCTGGTTGCGGGACTCCTCGATGCTCTGTGCCAGCGGAGGTAATTGCGCCAGCGCCTGTTTCACCGACACCAGGGATTGCTGCGTTGCCAGGGCATCGTCCTCGCCCGCCGCTGCCTGCCACTGGGCAATCAGCAGGGTGTCTTCCCGGGTGCGCACGCTTTCTTTCACATAGGTATACCGTTGTTCGTAGGAGCGCAGGTTGAAGTAGGCGACGGCGACGTCCGTGATCAGGGTTAGCTGCGCCGCATAGTAGTCTTCTGTCGTCGCGGCGACCTCAGCTATCGCAGCGTCGAGATACTGACGCTGGCGTCCAAACAGGTCGACCTGCCAGGCGAGGGTCAGCTCGGCGCCATACCGCTCGGTCGAGTTGTCCGCGTTGTTGTTTCGGCCGTCTGATTCAGTCAGTGACCCTGAGAGCCCCGCCGACAGGTCGGGGTAGAGCTCCGCCCTGGCCAGGCCGCGCTCCGCCCTGGCCTGCTGGATGCGTGACAGCATGGTCCCCATGCCTGGGTTGTCGCGCAGGGCGCGCTCGATGAGCTGTGACAGCACCGGATCGTCAAATCGTGACCACCAGTCAGTCAGTGAACTGCTGTCCTGCGGGGCATCGCTTGCCTGGACGTTGCGCCAGGCCGCCGGAGGAGGGGAAGGCTCAAGCCCTGCGGGTGGCCGGGCAGTGTCCAGGGTGGTGCAGGCGGTGAGCTGCAAAACCAGGCACCAGGCCCACATCCGGGACGGGCTTGGCAAGCTGACTATTCCGATATTGTGCATTTTCTCAGGGTTGGTGACAGGGCGCCCGATTTCGGCGCCCTGTCAGGACATCACAGTTCGTATACTTCAAGGGTTCCGGGAGTGCCGCCACCGTTGTTATCCAGCAGGTACAGGTCGAGATTGTCTCCGGCACTCAAGGTGATGGATATCGGCCCGAGCACCGTCGCCTCGTTGCTGGACTGCATCACCATGATCTCGTATTTACCAGGGGCCTTCTCGTAGTCGAAGGACAGGAGATAATCCAGCTCGCTGATTACGGGTGAGGTGTCAGTGATGGGTTGCCCCGGCACCAGTATATAGATATCGACCTCCTCGTTGCTAGCGGACGCATGTACGAAGGTCAGGTGGGCCTCGGTGATCTCGTTGCGAACCGTGTCATTGATAAGCGCGCCGGAAACACCAGTGTCTTCGTCCAGAGTCAGCCCCGAGGCCACCAGCGTTGACAGTTCACCGGAAATAAGGGTCAGGTCCTTTTCAAGCAGAAAGGTGTCTTTCACTGTATGGGGCGTCACGTTGACACTGTACGCCCCGGCCTCGAGGGAACTGTAAGCCGTCTCCTGCCCGAACGAGATATCCTCGAATATCGGGTCGCCTTCCGTGTCCCCCAGGTAAACATCGACCGAAGGATAATCTGCAATACCGTTGAGGAAGCGTATCAGGCTGGGAGAGTCGTCACTGATCAGTTCCAGGGCGGATGAACTGCCAGCCACTTCTACGGCAACCATGGAGCCACCGGTGGCGCCAAAGTTATCGAAAACGATAATGAAATGATTGCGGTCCTCCACGATGTCGAGATAGCCGCCATCGTAAATCGAATCCTTGGACCCGACCTGGGTGAACTGCAGGCGATACTCGTCTTCATCGACTACCTGCATGCCGTAAAACTGACCCAGCTCAGCATTGCTGAACAGTGGATCATTGCCATAGATGCCTGTTTCATCTGCACTGAGATACATGTCCAGCGCGGGTTGGTTTGCAGACAGCATCAGCAGGCCGATCTGGCCGTAGTCATCGTTCTCGTCAAACTCTTCCACATCGACTACCTGCAGTTGCGGATTGTCCAGTGTGCCGTACACCGCCACCAGCACCTCGTGGTCATCCAGCAGTTTGACATCGACGCTCAGATCCAGCTCCTCGGAGTCACCTGATGAGTCGACCGCATAGAAGGTTATCTCCTTGTTGCCTGGAATATATTCCAGTTCGTCGCTGGTGGTACCGAACGATATCGTCGACACAACCGAGTCGGAGATTGCCATGCTGAGCCTGGTGGAGTCGGAAACGCCGTTTACAAAACGTATGGAGCCGCCATTGTCGCTGCTACTGCTGTTGCCACCGCCCCCGCCCCCGCCACAGGCGCTGAGTTGAAAAACACTCAGTACGGTCACCACAGTTAGAACGAAGAACTTACCGGTACCTTTGAAACGCATCACTTTACCTACACCCCTAGTGGTATATTTTGCGCCATGGTAGGAGTTGCTCCGGGGCCGTTCCACGCAGGTGGGGTTAAGTAAAGTAATTTTTTGTAAACGCGGTTTTTTGCGGCGAAGTGCTATTCCCCGCGTCGCCCTGGAGAGCCTTTGAGGTCGCCAGTGCAGGTGCCGGCAGGGCAGCTCGCGTATTGCCTCAGAACAGCTCGGGTACGCGCTTGAAAGGGTGGCCCACCGGCTTGTACTCACCAATCCGGCGGTGCTTGAGCTTTACTTTCTTGTGGGGCAGCTGTTGATAGGGCACGTTGGCCAGCAGGTGGCTGATCACGTTCAGTCGTCCCCGTTTCTTGTCCTCTGAATTGGCTACATACCAGGGGGCGAAGGGCGTATCGGTCTCCTGGAACATCCTGTCCCTGGCATGTGTATAGGCGTCCCACTTGTCGTAGGACTTCAGGTCCATGGGCGATAGTTTCCAGATCTTGCGGCCGTCGTCCACGCGGCCCTCGAGACGGCGTTGCTGCTCCTCGGGGCTGACTTCCAGCCAGTATTTGATCAGGATAATGCCAGAGTCGACCATGGCCCGCTCCACCAGCGGAACGGCTCTGAGGAATGACTCCGCCTGCTCCTCGGTACAGAAGCCCATAACCCGCTCGACCCCGGCCCGGTTGTACCAGCTGCGATCGAATATCACGATCTCACCGGCGGCTGGAAAGTGAGGTACGTAGCGTTGCAGGTACATCTGGGACTTCTCGCGATCCGTCGGTGCCGGCAGGGCGACCACCCGGAACACCCGGGAGCTCACCCGCTCGGTAATCGCCTTGATGGTGCCGCCCTTGCCGGCACCGTCGCGGCCCTCGAAGACGACACACACTTTCAGCCCCTCGTGCACCACCCATTGCTGCAGCTTGACCAGTTCGATGTGCAGGCGCCTCAGCTCGTGCTCGTACTCCTTGCGGCCGAGCTTGCCGGTCCGGCCCGGTGCGGTCTCGGATCCCGATTTGCGATGGTGCTTGCTGTCCTTTTTATCCTTGCCGGGCATGGCCTGCCTCTCCCTGCGGTGATAGGGGGTTTCCCCGACGCAGCGGGTAGTTTAGTCCGGGGAGCCGTGGAACACACCTGCCGGTTCAGTCGCAGCTGCGCTCGGCGGGCGGTTGTGTCAGCACTGATTCCAGTAACAGTGGCTGGTCGGTCATGATGCCGTCCACGCCCAACGCGATCATGCGCAGCATTTCCTCGCAGCTGTTGATAGTCCACACCTGTATCGGCATGTTGACGGCATGCGCCGCCTCCACCAGTTCGGTGGTAACGATGGGAATGGGGTCATCGCCGGGAATCTGGTCGCCGATCTGGCTCGCGTCCGGTGGAATCTGGGCGGCGATATGCTCGGGCATGTCCGGGAACTCGCCGGTGGAGAGAAACAGGGTGAAGGCGGTGAGTCCCTGTCCCAGTGGCATGGAGGTGGGAATACAGGGCGCCACGGCCTTGAAGCTGCCATTCACCGTGTCGTCGAAGGAGGCCACGATCAGGTCGTCCAGGCGGCCAAAGCTCAGTAGCAGGTCCGCCATCTGCTGCTCGTAATCGCCCTGCCCGTCATCCTCCTTCAACTCCACGTTGATCAGCTTGTCGGGAAACCGCGCCAGCGCCTCTTCCAGGGTCGGGATCTTGAAGTCCTCCGGGCTGTAGCCCGGGGGTGGTGGCTTGTCACCGGTGGCAATACCGCGGAACGTGTAGTCCTCCGCCGGCCTGTCGCGCTGCGTACCCTCGCCGGGGATGAACCAGTAGGCCGCGTCCAGCGCCTTGACCTGGGCCAGGGTCAGGTCGACGATTTGCCCCTCGCCGTCGGTGGTGCGGCCCACTCCGGCGGCGTCGTGAAGAATAACCAGGTGATTGTCCCTGGTCTGGAAAACATCCATCTCGAGCACGTCGGCGCCGGCGCCGGCGGCCTCGGAATAGGCATACAGGGTGTTTTCAGGAAAGTCGGTAACGCCTCCCCGATGGGCGAAATTCAGGGGGTCGGCGCCGTTGACCAGCCATCTGTTGGGCACCTTGCTGAACGGTGCGTCGCAAGCGGTATCGTCGTTGGCAATGGTGCCGGTGACGGTGTCGCTGGTCGCCGTCGCGTTGTCGCTGGTGGTGACGCTCAGGGTAAATGTTTCCCCCGGTTCCTGCTCGGCATCACCGATCAGTTCCACGTCGATGGAACCCGCCAGGGCGCCCGCCGGGATGGTTATGCTGCCGTCGCCGTCGAGGTAGTCCTCGCCGGCCGTGGCGGTGCCGGCGCTGGTCTGGTAACTGACCTCGACAGCGCGTTTCTGGGGCTCGGTCAGGGTGACCCGAAAGCGCAGGATATTCATCTCCCCCGGGGCCCCCTCGGGAGCCGCGGTCGGTACCACTGTCAGCGAGGACGGGGCCGCTTTAGGGCCGTCGGAGCCATCCGAGCAGGCCTGCAACAGGGCGATGGTGAGCAGTGCAGTCGTGGTAGCCTTGATTTTCATTAGGGTGCTTTCCGGCCGTTGTCAGCCGCAGAGCATACAGCAAATGCCCGGTGCCTGGACAAGTCTCTCAGGGAGGCCCGGTAAACCGCGCAGTACCCGGCTATAATCCCCCGGATTTTCGCCAGCGTGAGGTGTATTGTTTGAATGACCGGATATTCAAGGCCGAAGCCGATGAGTACCGCAACGACCACCGGGTCGGCGGCAGGCTGGCTCTGCGACCGGGTGAGCGCGCGGCACTGCGGGTGCGTATTCCCCAGTCTGTCGGGCTGTTTCGCAATCTGGCCACTGCGCTGTGACACGCCTGCAGCTGATTGTCATCGCCGTGGTGGCGGTCCTGACCATGTCCGCGGCGCCGATACTGATCAAGTCCACCGACGCCAATGCCATTACCGTGGGTATCGTCCGCCTGGCCATTGCGGTGGCCGCCTTCTCACCGTGGATAGTGCTGCGCGGGCGGCTGCTGCGCCTGTCCCGGCGTCAGTGGCGGCAGCTGTTGGTGATAGGTGCAGTGTTCGGGCTGCACTGGTTGACGTTTTTCCTCAGTATCAAGCTGGCCACCGCGGCGATTGCCGCGTTGACCATTCTCACCTACTCGATGCAGTACCTCGTGCTCGCCTTTTTGTTCAACGGCGAGCGGGTCGACGGCGTGGAGTGGCTGGCCATCGGCGCCAGTTTTGTCGGTTGTGTCATTGTCTCGCCGGAACCGTCGCTGGAGAGCGGGGTCTCGGTGGGCATCGCCATCGGCCTGTGCAGTGCCCTGCTTTACGCGGCAATGCCCCTGTTGCACCAGCGCGCCGGGGACATCGGTACGCCGGAGCGCACCTGGGGGCAGTTTTTCTTCGCCCTGCTGGTATTCCTGCCCCTGTCGGGCGGCGCCAACTGGGGGCTCGACCGGGTGGACGTCTACCAGCTGCTGGCCCTGGGGCTGCTCTGCACCGTGATTTCCCACGGCCTGTGGGTCAAGGCCAGCACCGAGCTGCCGGCCATCTACGCCAGTATGATCTATTTCATGTATCTTCCCGGGGCGGTGATCGGCAGCGCCCTGTTCCTCGACGAGGCGATCACTCCGCTCAAGCTGACGGGTTGTGCCCTGGTGCTGGGTTCCAGTGCTGCCCTGTCCTTGTACCGCTACCGGCGCAGCCGTCTTTGAGCGCTTCTGTCGCGTGTGGCGTCCGGTTGTATTGCGGTTGTCGCTGGCGGCCGGGAGGGTGGTGATGTCATGAGGTCGCTGGCCGGCGTCTGAAGCGGGAGGCCAGGGCGAGGTCGCCGCAGTGCTGCGCCCCGGCGGACTGCCAGCACAGGCTTACCGTATCGCGGCCCGAGGACAGCGCGCGCTTCAGCTCCCCGATGTTGTCAGGGGTGACTGCCGTACCGTCGAAGGCGGTAATGATATCGCCTACCTGCAGGCCGGCGGCCTGGGCGCTGCTGTCGGGCGCGATGCGCCTGACAACTCCGCCCCGGGCGTGCGGCCTTATCAGCAGGCCGCTGCGGTCGGCCTCGACGGGCGGGGCAGGGCGCTGGCTGGGGGCCAGCAGCAGGCGCTCCCGGGCGTAGTCGAATACCAGGTTGAACTGCTGCAACACCTCGTTGCCGAGGATGCCATTGGCGCCATTCTGGCTCTCGCCACCAGCCTGGGCGTAACGCACCGGCAGGTCCCGCAGACAGTAGGACGCCAGCGACAGGGAGTTCACCACGGCAACCCTGCTGGGTACATTGCCGGACAACCCTTGCGAAACGCTCTCGAAATAGACGGTCGGCTGGCTCAGCTCATCGCTGCTGGAGGGCGTCAGCGACAGGGTGCCGCGAAAACCGGTATCCACCAGCAACTTCAGCGTTATGGGCGGGCCTTCGCCAGGGTCAACGCGAGCGGTCAGGTAGGGGAGGGCGGCGTCGATCTGCAGCGCGACCTCGCGCCAGTCGCCGGCGTCATCCCGGGTCCGCTGTGCAGTAACCGTCGGCTCCGAGAAGCTCACCAGGCGCTGGTCGTGGTCAATCTCGATGGTGAAGCGCTCGAAGAAGGGGGCACCGATGACGCCGTCGAAATAGACATCGTCCAGCTCGTTAAAGAAGGGAACGGCATCCAGGGGTAGAAAGATCGCGGCCTGGCCGTCCAGGCTCAGTCCGCCGACTGTTGTAGAAACGCCCGGTACGATCCGGGCGGTGGGGTGAGGGCCGGTGCCGGTCCCTGAAACGGACAACTCCCCGGCCATTTGCAGGTGCAGTGCCCGGGTTGCGCGGCTGTCCATGATGACTGTCGCGGCGGCGCCGCTGTCCAGGACGAAATCCAGGGGGGCGCTGCCATTGACACTTACCGGCAGGATGATGTGATTGTCGACCAGCCTGAACGGCACCGAGGTGGTCTGCCGTGGGTCGAGCCACTGATGGGTGGCGCTGGCATTGGCAAAGCTGAAGCGGGCCATATCGACAAGCTGACAGCCGCCCAGGAGCAGCGCACTGGCAATAGCCAGCAGTTGTTTCAAAGGTCGGTTGAGAGTGGGTTTGGCGGTGTTCATCGACGTCTGTCTGATCTCGAATGAGTTGCCATAATACAACATAAAATTATCGTAAAACAATAAATATTTGTTTTTTGACAGCTAATTGGTGATAGCCTAGACTGCCCCTGACATGTCGCGGGAGTCTCACTATGAATCGTCTGCAACGAATACGGCGAATCAGCGGCTGGCTGCGCCGCCTGACCCTGCTGCTGGCGGTTGCCCTGGTGGGCGCCGTTGCATTTGCCCTGGGTGTTCCCGGCCAGACCCTGATCACCCTGGGAAACGGCCAGCTCAACCAGTTGCTGGGCAGCGGTGCCTTTGGCGGGAGCGCCGCCATCGCCGTGTTCGCCCCCATGGGATTATTACTGGCGCTGGGCCTTTACTGGCTGCAGCGGCTGTTCGGCGAATACCAGCGCGGCCACTTCTTTACCGATGGCAATATGCGCTGCTACCTGTGGCTGGTGTGGCTCAAGGTCGCCTGGTTTGCCTACAGCCTGTTATGGCCCCCTGTTGTGGCCGGGCTGGTGCCGGCCGTGAAGGCATCAGGGGCGGCTGTCACCGTTGAGCTGGGAACCTTGGTCGAGCTGGCCGTGCTGGTGTTGATTGTGCATGTATTGCGCGAAGCACAGCGTCTTCATGACGAAAACGAGGCCTTCGTGTAGTGGGTATCGTGGTCAACCTCGATGTGGTGATGGCGCAGCGCAAGATCAGCTCGCGCGACCTGGCCCGGGCCATCGGCATCACCGAAGCGAACCTGTCCTTGCTCAAAAGAGGCAAGGTGAAAGGCGTACGCTTCGAGACGCTGGCAGCGATATGCCGTCACCTGCAATGCCAGCCGGGGGATATTCTCGCCTTTAGCGAGGACTAACGGCTCTGCTGCGCGCGGGGCGGGGAAGGTGTCGCGTTTGTCCCCTGGGGCATGGCCAGTGACTGCTGCTCTGCCAGCGCGGACATGACCTGGGCCTCGGTTCGCGCTGCATCAGCCGTGGCGATGGCCTCCCGCCGCAGGGCTGCCAGTGCCTCAGCATCGAACCATTCGTCCTGGTACATCAGGCCGCGGGGCCGCTGCAATACTGTCATGTCGTCAAGGGGATTGCCGGGGAGCAGCAGCAGTTCTGCCCGGTATCCCGCGGCGATTCGACCCAGGTCATCCAGGCCCAGCGCGGCGGCCGCTTGTGTCGTGGCCGTGCGCAGTGCCTGCGCGGGACTGAGGCCGGCGCCCACCAGCAGATCCAGTTCATCCAGCAGCGACTGTCCGGGGATGTTGACGAAGATACCGGCATCGCTGCCCGCCACCATGCGCACGCCGGCGTCCTGAAAGGCCCGGACCGCGTCGGCGTAAAATGCGTCGTAGTCCTTGCGGGTGCCGGGGGGCAGCGCCGTCCAGCTGGCGACCAGGGGGGCCTCGACCTGGGCCAGGAAGGGGTTCATCAGCTCCGTCCCGGGACGGGACACAAAGGCGTCCTTTTCACTGGCGGCGCGCACCAGGTTGTGGTGGGCTACCAGGGTTGGCGACACCGTTACGCCCGCCGCCGCAAGGCGCCCGGCGAGCTGTTGTAGTGCCTCATGGTCCTGGCGGTCGTACAGCGCGTGCCAGACAATACTTTCGACGTGCTCCAACGTGACAAAGTCGTCGTCGAGCAGTTCGTCAAATGCGATGTCGAAAGGGCGCTCTTCGGGAATGCCCGGTTCGCGCTTGCCCTCCGGCGGGTGACCCGTGATGGCCATGCCCAGTATGTCCGCTTCGTCGAGAATAGCCTCGTAGGCCGCACGAGACAGGTTTGAATAGACTTTTACCGTGCGGAAACCGCGGGCATATTGCCAGCGCACTGCCTCCCGGGCCGCGTCCGGCGTCTCGACCAACTGGTGGTTGAGCTGTGCATTGGGACCGGGGCTGTTCAGGATGGGTCCGGTGGTGAGCAGCCTCGGCCCTGTCAGTTGCCCCTGTCCAATTTGCTGCTGGTAGTCCAGCAGGTAGGGCATGCCGGACATGTTGCGGACGGTGGTGATCCCGTAGCTCAGGTAGGCGGGCAGGTCCGCCTGGTCCCATATGTGTACGTGGCTGTCGATCAGTCCCGGTATCAGGGTGCCGCCATCGCCGTCGATGTGCCGGGCATCTGCCGGCAGGTCCAGTTCGCCGGTGGTCGCCACCGCCGTGATGATGCCGTCATTGACAATCACGCTTTGGTCGCGTCGCAACTGCGCGGCGGCACCCGACAGGTCCAGGATGTCGACATTGGTCAGCGCCACGGGCTGTGCTGCAAGGTGCGATTGCCAGAGAAAAAGCAGGCACAGGCATGCAGCCCAGCGTCCGGTGCGGATTCGTGTCATGGTGATGCTCCTGTCGTGTGGCCGTTATTCGGCCTGACGTTTAGTCCGGCCCCAGCATCCGGTTCAGGCTCCTGATTAGCGAGGTAATTTCATGTTTGTCCGGTGCTGTGTTGTTGGCTATGCCCCTATAGACCAGCTCAGTGAGGGCCTTCGCCTCGGCGTCCACATCGATATCCAGTCGGTCATTGATCAGGGCCCACAAAGTGTGTTCGATGCTGCCGTAAATCGTGTTCCTCACCATTGCTATGGAAATATCCGGGGCGATGTCGCCTGTTTCGATTCCCTCTTTCAGGACTTCGGAGAGGTGCCGGGTATATCCCTGGTTCAGCTGGCTCACCGTGCCTGCCAGTTCTCCGTCAAGCCCGCGGGACTCCCTCAGGATCTCGCCGCAGAGCCTGCTGTTGCGGGTCACCACGTCGAGGTGGAAGTGGATAATATAGGCCAGACTGTCACGGGTACCGGAAATTCCCTGTAATCCGGTACGAACCTCTGTCGTGATCCGTTTGTAGAACTCTTCGATCACCCTTGCCATCAGGCGCTGCTTGGTGTTGAAGTAGTGGAAGACGGTTCCCTCTACCACTCCGATACGCCTGGCGATATCCGATATTTTCGCATTCTGGTAACCGGTCTCCGCGAATACTTCGGTTGCGGCGGCGAGAATGGCACTGACGCGGTCTTCCTTGCTCTTTCGGGGGTTGGTACCTCGTTGTGCGGCTTTGGCCATGATCAGTGCTGATCCCCTGCAGTGTATTAACGCCATGGTGCTGCGACGCCGACGATAGCATCAACGCAGGGTTCGCGCGAGACCGCGTGCCAGCAGCCGGGGTCGGTGGCTCAGGGCAGCAGGTCTGTGGGCACCTCCAGTTCCATGTGCAACAGGGCGGCGCCGTGGACCTTGCCCTGGGGGTCGGTGATCAGGCTGCGGGTGCCCCCGCCCCCCAGTGAATCACGCAGCACAAAGTTCAGCGAGTGTAGATTCGGTAACTCGTATCGAGTCACCTCACCCTTGCAGATTTCCCTGAACAGTTGCTTCACTATTTCGCTGGTCAATTCCCGTTTCAAAAAATCGTAGAGGGCGGGCGTCCTGGCGATGACGCCAATGTTACTGTTGTTGCCTTTGTCGCCGGAGCGGGCGAGAGCGATTTCACCAAGCTGTACTCTCGGCATGTCAGACCTCCTCGACCGTTACATATGTTTTTACGTTTTCCCTGCTGACCAGCGCTGGCCAGTAGCCCACCACCTCGCTGGGTCGGGCGCGACCGCCGGCGTAGCCTGTCACGCCGGGCGGGCCGGAGGTGAGCAGTGGCGCGATTTCTGCGGACAGCAGGGACAGGGCTCGACGATCCTGGCTGCGGGCACCGATTCGCATCAGGATTTCGTGAGGTGCCTCGGCAGCCGGGACGATGCCCTGGTAGAGTACATTGGTGCCGAACAGCTCGAGAAAGCGGTTTTCCTCGGGGATCGGTGAGTCGAGCATCGCCAGGCGTTCGAACACTATTTCTGCCAGCGCTTGCGCCTTGGCAACGACGTCCGGTCCGGCAATGCACAGGGTGGCCAGCACCTTGTAGCCGTCGGAATAGGACATGGACACCTTGCAGGTGGGAGTGGGGGCGCGACCGCGTATGCCCGACAGTCTGACCCGGTTCTCACCCTCTTGTTCTATCTGGATCGAGGTAAAGTCGGCAACGCAGTCGGGGCTGAGGTAGTTTTCCGGGTCGCCCAGTTCGTACAGGAGCTGTGACGTTACCGTTTGGGTGTCCACCAGCCCACCGGTGCCCTCATGCTTGGTTACCACGAAACTGCCATCGGCACAGGCCTCCACTATCGGGAAACCTATTGTTGCCATGTCCGGTACCCGGTGCCAGTCGGTGAAATTACCGCCGGTGCACTGTGGGCCACATTCCACCAGGTGTCCCATGATGGTTCCGGCGGCGAGCTTGTCGTAGTCAGTCATCGACCAGCCGAATTCGTGGATGAGGGGAGCCAGTACGATCGAAGGGTCGGCGACACGGCCAGTGACCACGATGTCCGCCCCCTGTTCGAGCGCCGCGACAATGGGTTGGGCGCCGATATATACGTTGGCACTGGTAATGCGTTCGCGTACTGAATCGATGCTCTCTCCGGAATCCAGGTTGGTGAAGGTTTCACCGGACGCGATCAGCGCGTCAAGCTCGCCGAGAATGTCGTCGCCCGAGACCACGCCTACCCTGATGCCGCTCAGGCCAAGGCGCTGAACGGCCTGCAGGATTGCATCTCGGCAGGCTTCCGGGTTGACCCCCGCGGCATTGGCGATGATCCTGATACCTTGCTGCTGGCAGGTCGGCAGGATGCTCTCCAGCACCTGGATAAAGTCCCGGGCGTAGCCCGCCCGCGGGTCGCGCATCTTCTGCTTCTGCATGATGCTTAGCGACAACTCGGCCAGGTAATCGAAGGTCAGGTAGTCCACGGGGCCTTCCTGTGCCATGCGCAGGGGCCCGAGCCGGCTGTCGCCCCAGAAGCCCTGGGCGTTGGCGATTCTCACCACCCTTTGTGTCGTGTCGGTCATGATTCGGTCTCGGTTATCGCTGTGGTCCAGGCCGGCGGGCGTTTTTGCAGGAAGGCGCTCAGGCCCGCTCCGCCCTCGTCGGAGTCCCTGATGTCGGCAATGAATCGAACCGTGTGCTGGATCAACTCGTCGCCGAGTGCCGCGCCGGCCACGTCGAAGACGATCTGCCTGGCCTTGCCGGCAGCGGTGGGGGCGTTCTCCAGCAGGGCGGTGACAATCCCGTCGATGTAGTTGTCCAGTTCCACCAGCGGTGGCTCGGCAACGGGGGTGTCAATCATCGGGCGTTCCGTTTGAATTATTTAAGTGCAACTCAATAAAATATCCCAATAAATCTTGATTGTGTCAATGCCAGCTCAATTGAATGATTTTTATCCGGTTTTGGCAGGGCATTAGGTGTATTTCTAAAAACGCTCATTTTCTCCAACTATGTTGAGTTATACTCAATTGAAGGCTATGATCCTGCCGACTGCGGTACTTGGGGAAGTCCATGCGCTTTATTTCACGGGTGTCACCCGCATCACCGGCCTGCGAGCAGAACCGGCGGGAGATGTTGGTGCTTGTCGATCGCCTCAGGCGGCTCGAGGCCCGGGCCGTGGCGACCTCGAACAAGCGTCGGGATATGTTCGAACAACGCGGGCAGATCTGTCCCCATGAACGCATTGCGCTGCTGCTAGACCCGGGCATGCCTTTTCTCCGGCTGCACACACTGTCCAATTACTTGGTTTCCGATGACAACCCTGATACCAGTGTGCCCGGCGCCAGCGTGATCATGGGTATCGGCTTTGTCAGTGGCGTGCGCTGTATGATCTGGGTCGACGACAGCGGTATCCGGGCCGGTGCGTATACGCCGACCACCATATCAACGGCCCTCAGTATCCAGCAGATCGCCCTGCGCCAGAAACTGCCACTTATCCACCTGGTGGAGAGTGCCGGTGCCAACCTGATGGACTTTACTGTGGAAAACTGGGCAAACGCCGGCAGCATGTTCCGCAACCTGGCCCGGTTCAGCGCCGCCGGTGTGCCCACCATGACCGTGCTGCACGGCCCCTCGACCGCGGGTGGAGCCTATATGCCCGGTATGTCCGATTATGTTGTGGGCGTCCGCAACAACGGTCTGGCGGCACTGGC
This sequence comes from Pseudomonadales bacterium, assembly GCA_024234735.1. Classification (GTDB taxonomy): domain Bacteria; phylum Pseudomonadota; class Gammaproteobacteria; order Pseudomonadales; family Halieaceae; genus JARRPM01. The sequence goes on along the minus strand of JACKNV010000015.1, from coordinate 21,872 downwards.
CGGGGTCGCGCTGGTCCAGGCGGCGACCGGCGAGGAGGCGGAGGAGCGCCAGTTGGGTGGCTCGGAAATGCACGCTTCGGTTTCCGGCCTGGTGGAATACCTCGCGGATGACGACGCCCAGGGACTGGCAATGGCGCGGGACATCGTGGCCCGCTGGGACTGGAACCGCCACGTCCGGCTGCCGTGCAGTGCAAACTACAGTATCCCCCGTTACGACGCGGAGGAACTGGCGGGAGTGGTGCCGGTGGATTACCGGGTGCCCTATGACGTGCGCGAGGTCCTGGCCCGGGTAGTGGACGATTCTTCCTTTGAGGAATTCAAGCCCGACTACGGGGCGGCCACGGTGTGCGTGCACGCGTCCATCATGGGCATTTCCTGCGGGATAATCGGCAACAACGGGCCCATTGATCCGGCGGGCGCCACCAAGGCGGCGCAGTTCATGCAGCTGTGTGACCAGGCGCAGTTACCGCTGGTCTTCCTGCACAACATCACCGGATACATGGTCGGCACCCGGGCAGAGCAGGATGGCATGATCAAGCACGGTTCGAAGATGATCCAGGCCGTGACCAACGTGCGGGTGCCGAAGATATCGATGTACCTCAGCGGCAGTTTCGGTGCGGGCAACTACGGCATGTGTGGATTCGGCTATGAGCCCGATTTCCTGTTTGCCTGGCCAAACTCGGCCACCAATACCATGGGTGGCGAACAGGCGGCGCGCACCATGACCCGGGTGGCAGAGAGCGTCGCTCAACGGCGCGGCGAGGAACTGGACAGGGCGTCACTCTCCGAACAGGAAACTGCCATCCGGCAGCACTTCCTGCGCCAGGAGAACGCGTTCTACACCGCTGGGCGCAATCTCAGTCATGGAGTGATCGACCCGCGGGACAGTCGCAAGGTGCTCGGCTTTGCCCTGGGTACCTGCGTCGAGGCGCGCTGCCGCAAGACCCAGCCCAACTGTTTCGGCGTTGCGAGGATGTGATGGCCTTTTCGAGTGTATTGGTGGCCAATCGGGGAGAGATCGCGCTGCGGGTGATGCGCACTGTCCGCAATCAGGGCATGCGCTGCGTTGCAGTCTATTCCGACGCCGACGTCATGGCCCCCCACGTACAGTTTGCCGACGCGGTGGCGCATATCGGTGGTTGCCCGGCAGCGGACTCCTACCTCGTGGGTGGCAGGATCATTCAGGCGGCGCTGGCCACTGGCGCACAGGCGATTCACCCGGGATATGGTTTCCTGTCCGAGAACGCCGACTTTGCCCGGGCAGTTGTCGCCGCCGGGCTGACCTTTATCGGGCCGGGGCCCGAGGCGATCGAGGTAATGGGTGACAAGGCGGTGAGCAAGCGCGCCATGCTGGCGGCCGGGGTGCCGTGTGTGCCGGGTTACCAGGGTGACGACCAGTCCGATGAGCGCCTCGTGCGGGAAGCCGGTGCACTCGGATTCCCTCTCATGGTAAAGGCCGCCGCCGGTGGTGGCGGGCGGGGTATGCGCCTGGTCAGGTCGGCGACAGGTCTCCTCGAAGCGATCCGGCTTGCCCGCTCGGAGGCGCAGAACGCCTTTGGCAGTGGCGACCTGATACTGGAGCGGGCAATCCTTCGGCCTCGCCACGTAGAAATCCAGGTCTTTGCAGATCAGTATGGCAATGTCATCCACCTGGGTGAGCGCGACTGTTCCGTTCAACGCCGGCACCAGAAAGTCATCGAGGAGTCGCCCTGTCCGGTAATGACGCTGGAATTGCGCGAGCGCATGGGTGCGGCGGCAGTGGAGGCGGCCAGGGCCGTGAACTACCTGGGCGCCGGCACGGTGGAGTTCCTGCTCGACGAATCCGGCGAATTCTACTTCCTGGAAATGAACACCCGTCTGCAGGTCGAGCACCCGGTCACTGAGATGGTTACCGGGCTGGACCTAGTACAGATGCAGCTCGAGGTGGCGCAGGGGTTGCCGTTGCGCGTGGAGCAGGGCCAGGTTGCATTACAGGGACACGCTATCGAGGTGCGCCTGTATGCAGAGGACCCGGCACGGGATTTCCTACCCAGTGCCGGTCCGGTCGTGCTGTGGAGCCCGCCGGGAGGGGAGGGGGTGCGCGTTGATGCCGGCATCGTCTCGGGGGCCGAGGTGTCCCCCTATTACGACTCCATGGTGGCGAAAATTATCTGCCGGGGAGATACCCGGGACGAGGCGCGGCAACGGCTGCTGCGCGCACTCGATGATACGGCCCTGTTGGGCCCGGCCAGTAACCGCGATTTTCTCCTGCAGGCGCTGAGCCATCCCGCTTTTGCCCGGGGCGAGGCCACCACTGCCTTTATTGGTGAAGCGTATCCCGGTGGCATCGAAGCGGTCCTGCCTTCCTCGGCAGACCTGGCTGCCGCCGCGGTATTGCGCTATCTGCTGGCGGCGCAACGTGCCTGCAGCCAGGGTATTGCCATGCCGATGGAACTTCGCAACTGGTCCAGTGCTGGAGACCTGATGAGTGTCGTGCATCTCGAGTGCGCTGGCGTCGGGCATAGCCTGCAGGTTCAACCCCGGGATATCGACACCTATCAGGTGGGCGACGAGGGCTTGCGGTCCATTGTTCAGGTGCGGGATCTCGACGCAATGCAATGCCGGTTGATTGTCGATGGCAGTACCTGGTGCGCGCGCTATCATGACACCGCTGACGGCAGTCTGTATCTGTCTGTTGCCGGTTCAGGCCAGTTCTGCCTGGTCGATGCCCGCAGTCGGGCATGCGGTGGCGATGACCGTGATGCGGGGCCGTTGATACGGGCGCCCATGCATGGCCTGGTGATGACGCTGGACGTGGCCAACGGTGAGCAGGTCGAGCAGGGCATGGCGCTGCTGACGCTGGAGGCGATGAAGATGCAGCATGTCATCACCGCGCCCTTGTCCGGAACCGTCGCCAGGGTAACGGCCGCCGTCGGTAGCCAGGTCGCCTTGGGCGAAGTGCTGATGGAAATAGCGGCTGGCGAACCAGGCATATAGCGAGGAGTTATCAGTGAATACACAGTTTGGCCTGACCGACGATCAGCGGGCGCTGCTCGACCATGCCGACAAGTTTGCCCGGGAGCAACTGTATCCGCTTGCCGAGAGAATGGACAAGGAGGAGTGGTGGCCCCCGGAGCTGATGCCGAAACTGGGCGAGTTGGGTTTCCTGGGTGTCACGGTAGACCCCAGGTATGGCGGCGCGGGGATGAGTATCCTGGATGCAGGCCTCATCCTGCAGGCCTTCTCCCGCTACAACCACGCGGTGGCCCTGGCCTGGGTCGCCCACGACAACCTGTGTGCCAACAATATCTACAACAACGGCAGTGAAGCCGTGCGCGAGCGATTTCTGCCCAAACTCTGCTCCGGCGAGTGGATCGGCTGTCTCGGCCTGACCGAGCCCGGCGCGGGTTCGGATGCGCTTGGCTCCATGCGCACCCGGGCAGTCCGCGATGGCGACGACTATGTGATCAACGGCTCGAAGTTGTACATTACCAATGGGCCGGTGGCGGACGTCTGCCTGCTGTACGCCAAGACCGAGCAGGGCAGGGGCTCCAAGGGCATTACCGCGTTTGTGGTGGAAACCGATACCCCCGGATTCAAAGTGGCCCAGAAGCTGGTCAAGATGGGGTTCCGGGGCAGCCAGACCGCCGAGCTGGTATTCGAGGACATGCGGGTACCGGCACAGAACATCGTCGGTGTGGTCAATGAGGGGCACCAGGTGGTGATGAGCGGCCTGGATTTCGAACGCTCGCTGATTTCCCCGATCAACGTCGGTATCGCCGAGCGGACCCTGGAGCTCGCCATCGAGTTCGCCAAGTCCCGGGAACAGTTCGGCCAGCCGATTGCAAATTTCCAGATGGTTCAGTCACGCCTGGCGGACATGTACGTGTGGAAGGAGACGATGCAGACCTATTGCTGGTCGATCCTATCGGCAGTCTCCCAGGTGGATGAATCCCAGGCCGGGCGGGGGGAAATCCATGCGAAAACCGCCGCATCGGTAATGTATTGTGCCAATATGTGTAACAAGGTATTGGATAACGGCGTACAGATATTCGGCGGCAACGGCTATATCTGGGAGTCCGAGATCAACCGCCTGTTTCGTTCGACCAAGTTGCTGGAGATCGGTGCCGGAACCACCGAGGTTCGCAAGATGATTATCAGCGGTGAGCTACTCAAGTAAGGTACAGACATGACCAGGCAAGGCATGGGTGAGACCGGCGGCATCGATTTCAGCTTCGGGATGAGCGACCGGGAGTTGGCGGAGGCCCCGACCATCTACGCCAGCGATCTGCTGCGGGGCAAGCGAGCCCTGATCAGTGGCGGCGGCAGCGGTATCGGTTATGCGATCGCCTGGCTCTATGCCCGCCTGGGGGCGGCCGTTATCCTTTGCGGGCGCACCGAGGGCAAGCTGCGACAGGCGGTCGATGCACTGACCGCCCGGGGGCTCGATGCCCGCTACCAATTGCTCGATATCCGCGAGCCCGGGCAGATCGCCGGGGTGATGGACGGGATCTTCGCCGATGGCGGGCTGGATATCCTGGTGAACAATGCAGGGGGACAGTTTCCCCAACTGGCCATCGACTTCACCGAGAACGGCTGGAAGTCCGTGATCAACAATAACCTCAATGGCACGTGGTTCATGATGCAGGCCGCGGCGCAGCACTGGCGTGACAGCGGCACTCCCGGCAATATCATAAACATGGTAGTGGTGGTCGACGACAGCATGCATGGTGTCGCCCACACCTGTGCCGCGCGCTCGGCCGTGATCACCCTGTCTGAGAAAACCGCCGTGGAGTGGGCTCCACTGCACGTCAGGGTCAACTGCGTGGCGCCGGGAGTTACCGATTCAGCGGGCATGAAAGTGTATTCCGAGGCGGCAAGACAGGCGTTTCACCGGGCAAACCCCATGCAGCGGGCCTGTAGTGTCTGGGATATCGCCCAGGCTTGTGGCTATCTCGGAAGCGATGCCGCGGGTTTCATCACCGGCGAGGTGCTGCACCTGGACGGCGGCTCGCGTCACTGGGGCGAGTTGTGGACCTGTCCGAAGCCCGGGTACTTCGGCGGCTGAGCGCTGGGACGGGCAGCTTGCGGATCACCAGGGCAGGTATTCCTTGCCCGATAGCGAGCGGATGATCTGCACCACGTGGCTGATTCCCAGTTCCGAGGAAAACCTGCCCGGTATGTCGTGACCCCAGGTGCTCATGTTCGAATAGGATTTCCCCTCCTGCCAGGAGGCCTCCTCCACGGTCAGGGCATCCCAGCCGATTTCCAACTCGAACCCCGAGGGCGTCATCATGTAGAAGGACAGCTCCTGGTCGTTGGGGTGTCGTCCCACGCCCCGGGTGATCTTGAAACCCGATTCCGCACAGCGCTCGTGGGCGAATGACAGGTCATCCACGGTGGCGACTTCGATATTGAAGTGATTGATACGGGTCCGGAACATATCCAGTGGTCGCCCCCGGGTGGCGGCAATGGCCACCGAGTGATGGCGCTGGTTCAGCCTGAGGAAGGTCACGTCCAGAACCGTTTTATTGCCGGCCGCCAGGGAGATGGTGTCACTGACCCTGGCATCGAAAAGCTCCTGCCAGAAGCCGATACAGCCCTCCGGCTCCCGCGACATGAGGGATATGTGCCCCATGCCGGCAGCCCCGGTAACGAAGCCGCTGCAAAGCATATTGAGCGGGCTCTTATCCAGTGTCGGTTCGGTAAACAATTCTATGAGCAGACCCTTGGGGCCGACGAACTGGTGAAAGGAGGCGACTCCCCTGCTGGCCGCGCGCCCGTCGGAAATATAGTCGACACTCACCCCTCTGCGGGCCAGTCGGTCGAGTGTCACCTGCAACTCGATATCGCTGTCCAGTTGCCAGCCCACTGCCAGTACGTCCTCGGCGTCATCGTCCAGCACGATCAGGCGGCGGGCGTGTTCGTCCATGCGAAAAGCCAGTTCACCGGACGAGTCGAAGGCCGGGTGCAGGCCGATCACATTGGTGGCGAAGTCCTTCCATTCGGCAATTTTTCGGGAACCCACGACGAGATAGCCCATGTGGACTTTGCCGAAGATGTCTGTGTTGAGCTGATCGACCATATCAGAAGGCTGTTCGTTGGTTTTTCCTACTGTATCGCCGACCGACGGAGCCGAACAAGCGGTGGTTGCAAACTGACTGTCCATACCCAGCGGCTAATGAGAGTCCAGTGGCCACTTCCCCCTTGGTCGGCGTACCTGGCTCGATGGCCCCTGGGTATTGATTGCTGGACAAGGACAAATAAATTCCGCGAGCCGTCTTATCACCGCGAAATTGCCCCGCTATAGTGCCCCGGTACCTTGTGGATACCATCTTTTAATAATCGGATTCAGTTATGGACAAGTTCAGTGGAAAATTTGCTGTCGTCACCGGCGCGGGCAGTGGTATCGGCAGGGCGCTCGCCCGGCGGTGCGCGAGAGAGGGAATGGATCTGGCGGTGGTCGATCTGCATGAGGGTCGGTTGAACACGCTTCGTGCGGAGCTCGAAAGCGAGGGCGCTGTGGTATTGGCCCGGGCCCTGGATGTATCGGACGCGTCGGCAATGGCGGATTTTGCCGAGCAATGCAGAGGACAGTTCGGCAGTCCGGACCTGCTTTTCAATAACGCCGGGATACTTCGTATAGGCGAGACCTGGTCCCATTCCGCTGCCGACTGGCGAAAGATGCTCGATATCAATGTCATGGGCGTGGTGAACGGCCTGAACGCATTCCTGCCCTCTATACTGGAAGAAGGGAAGCCGGCGCATATCGTCAATACCGGGTCCGTGGGGTCACTGGTCGCAGCGCCGGGGATGGCGCAGTATACCGCGACCAAGATGGCGGTGCGTGGCATTACCGAGTGTCTGGCTCACGATCTCGCGAGTAATGAGGCCCGCGTCGACGTTTCGCTGCTCTGTCCCGGGCCTGTTCTGACCTCGATAAGTGACGACCTCATGGGGCTCGAACCAGGCGACAACGAGGTAACCCCCTCCGAGCATATGATGGCTGGCCAGCCCGATTTCATTACCCCCGATGACTGCGCGGACTGTGTGTTCGACGCGATCAGGAATCGGCGTTTCTGGATATTCACTCACCCGATCAACAACTATCTCATTGCCATGACGAAATCCATCGTGGCAGATGAGAATCCCGTATACAGGGAAGTGGAATACGACTCGAAGAGCTGACGGTGGGCCCGGCGAAAGCCGGGCCTCGACCATCTGGCATGGCGAATGACCGGACGGCCAGCGCCGGAAGCCAGTTCCTGTCAGCTGCTCCGGCTCAGCGTGATCGCCTTTTCCGGACAGGCGGTGACACATGATCCACAACCATGACATGAATCCGAGTTGACAGCGAATGCCTGCTGCCACTGGTGTCGAAAACCTTTGATTTTTCCGATGAGACTCAATTCCTTTCGCTTGTCCTCTGGCAGGGTGGCGATGACGAATACGTCGTAGGGGCAGGCATCGACACAGGGCGATTTACCTTCGCACCGATTTCGATTTACAACAGGTACAAACTGCCCCGGTTGATGCTTGCAGTTCGCGTCTTTCACAAGCTTGAGTTGCCACGCTGCAAGAACTCGATGCATTCGCGATTGAATAGCGCCTCGTGCTCGACCATTGCCCAGTGCCCGCACTCCGACAGCACTATCATTTTCATATGGGGGCATTTTTTCGCGGTGGCTAGCAGGCCGCTGTCGGGCATCATATTGTCATTGGCACCCCAGAAAACCAGTATTGGACACTTTAGCTCCGGCAGGCGGTCCGGGAGGTACGGAATGTCCATGGTCATCATCACATGGGGGTTCATCAGGCTCATGATGTACGACCTTTCGGCGACCAGTTCATCGGTCACGTATTTCGGGTCATATACCAGGCCGAACTCGAAGAGCTCACGCATGTTTTCGGCATTCAGTTCGCCCTGGGACATGTAGATTTCGAACATTTTCTGCATGCCTGGCATCTGCAGGTACTCCTCGCGCTCGCTCATGCCGCCAGGAGCCATGAGAATAAGCTGTTCTACCAACTCGGGGTAATCGAGGGCGAGGCCGATGGCGACAGCTCCCCCCAGGGAGTTACCGACAACTGCACAGCGGTCGACGTCCGCCGCGTCCAGGGTCTGTTTTACACACTCGACGAAAAAGGCGAGCTGGTAGTCGACATCCTGAGGTTTGTCGGAGTAACCGAAGCCCACCAGATCCGGTACCAGGCAGCGATACCCCTGTTTCACCCATTGCGGATAGTTGCCCTTGAAGTTGCTGTGTCCGCTGGCTCCCGGTCCCGATCCGTGCAGGAACAATACGACCGGTCCTTCACCCTCGTCGAGGTAGTGTATTTTCTGGCCGTTCGGACACGTGGCATAGTGTCCTTCTGGAAGTAGGGTTGATTGTGGCATACGTACCTCGATTTAGTTATTGATGGTAAATGCGAATTGACTGGCCGGCGGTTTCCATGGGTTTCACAGGCCAGGATCAGTGGATTCATGCCCGAAAAGCATTGCCCCCAGGTTGACCGCGAAAGGCTCTGAGACGTTGGCAATATGCGCCTGGCTGGCGAGAATGTCGTGATGTTGCTGCAGGAGTGGGCTGGGGCTGCGAATGGCGATTGAGCCGGCGGTTTTCAGCATCCTCGATGACAGGCCCACGCAGCGGTCGACCACCGTGGCGCTTTGGTACCTGAATCGGGCCCGGTCGAGCAGATTGGCGACTTCACCAGCTCGCGCGCAGTTCATCAACTGGTCGAAATTCTGGAAAAGCGTGTGCTTCATGCTGGCGATGGCACAGTCGACCTCGGCGGCTACTCGCTGGGCTCCGGGGTCGTCTTTCATCATCACCGCCCCGGCGAGCCTGGTCCTGGCGATTTCAATATACTTTTCTAGCGCCCCCTCCAGAGCGCCAAGAGTCGGGGTCGAAACCGCGCGTGCGAAAACCTGCATGAATGGCAGGCGGTAAAGAGGTGGAGCCTGCATGAATTTGCGCCCCTCGTCATCGGCCCACATATGGTGTGTGCGATACTCCGGCACGAAAACATCGTTGACCACGATGTCATGGCTGCCGGTGCCGCTCAATCCCACGACGTCCCAGTTTGCAACGATTTTGTAGTTGTTGCGCGGCAGCAGGAAAGTACGGTAGTTGCGCAGGTCCCAGGGTGCGTCCGCAGTGGGTACCACCGCGCCCAGGAAAACCCAGTCACAGTGTTGGCAGCCGCTGGAGAAACTCCAGCGGCCGTTGAGGCGGAATCCGCCATCCACTGGAGTGACCAGGCCGACCGGTGCGTAGGAGGAGGAAATCAGTACGCTGCTGTCACTTCCCCACACGTCTTCCGCCGCGGCTTCGTCGAACAGGTTCAGCTGCCAGTTGTGAACGCCGGTGACTCCCAGTACCCAGGCGGAGGACATGCAGGTTTTCGCCAGCTCCAGCAGAACCGCGTAGAACACCTGGGGATCCATCTCGTAGCCGCCGTACTGTTGCGGCTGGAGTATCCTGAAGAAGCCGGCGTTGTGAAAATCGTCGATGGTTTCCTCGGGAATGCGGCCGTTGCGGGCGCCGGTTTCCAGCCGCGCTTCCAGTACCGGCCCCATGTTTCGGGCCGCCTGTAGCAGGGTGTTCGCCCGGGCTGAGCCCAGGCTGAAGCGATTGCCGGCAGCGGGCTGCGGTTGATCCATATTGATGGATATAGCGGACATGCATATCTCCTGTGTGGAAGATATCGAGTCGTGGTCTGGCCGCTGCGTTGCGGTAACGGAACTGGCGCGTCAGTTCGGACTGATCTCCCCAGGGTTTACTCTAGTGTCCCGGCAAGCCCGAGAGAAGGCGCTCACCATAATTTGATTGTTTACTGTCGCTGCGTAATCGGCAGCGGCGGCCGGATGGGTTTACTCGATAAAGCCCTGCGCATTGTCGTCTTTTTGCAGGTTGTGGAGGTATTCCACCAGAAAATTGATGAAATAGCGTACCTTGGCTGACAGGTGCCGTGAGTTGGGGTAAACCGCCCAGGCAATCCGGAAGGAGTGGCTCCAGTCACGAGGCTGCATTTTTACCAGTTCGCCGTTTTGCACTGCGTCCTTGATGTAGAACTCCGGCAGTTGCGCAATACCGATACCTGCTTTCGCTGCCGCCAGGAGGTTGGCCCCGTCTTCGCTTATCCAGTTTCCCGATACCTTGATCTTCACGGTATCGCGGCGGTCCGGGGTGTTGAACAGCCAGATACGATCGGGGGTCGCCAGGCAATTGTGCCTGGCTAGTTCCTCGGGGTGCTCGGGCTGGCCGTGTTTATCCCAGTACTCGGAGGTCGCGCAAAGGCACAGGGAATGACCGCCTAGCCGGCGGGCGACCAGGGTTGAATCGGCCAGCTTGTTGTAGTGTACGGTAAGGTCGTAATTCTCCGCCAGGAGGTTCACATCCTGGAAGCTGGAGTGCACCTCCACGGTTACCTCCGGGTAGCTGCGGGAGAATTCGGCAACGGCGCCCGCCATGTAATGGGTGCCAAAGCGGCTGTTCAGCGCGAGCCGCAGAGTGCCGCGAGGGCTTTGCTGCATCTCGGAGAGCGTGGACTCGGCCTTTTCAAGCTGGTCGGCCATATCCTTGCAGTAGCTGAAAAAAGTCATGCCGACTTCAGTGAGGGTGAGACGCCGTGTTGTGCGTTGCAGCAGGCGCGCTCCCAGCCTGTCTTCAAGCAGGCTGACCTGTTTGCTGACATAGGACTTGGACACGCCCAACTGTTCGGCCGCTGCGGTAAAATTGCCCGCCTCGACCACACAGATGTACTCTTCGATGCCTTCCCAGCGACCCAAACCCAGGGTTCTCCTCGCTCGCATGTATTGTGTTACGGCGCTAGAACGGCCATTGCGAGTCGAAGCCCGGTTTGACCGCTAGCCGGTTCCTGCGATGTCAGGTGGTGTAACGGTTTCTCTTATTTGCGCTGGCCAATATAATCGCAATGACTGTTTCCGTACAAGCATCAATGGCGTGGATTCGCTTGTCACTGCTTCCCCGCGTGGAAGGGCGGGGTTGGTCGCGGCAATTCACCCGTTCGCCAGGCGGCGACTTGTCCCTGGCTGGAAACAGTCTAGCCACGACGGTGGCTTTTTTCATGTGCCCGCGGTGTGTAGCCTGCCATGCAGGAATGCGGATGGGAGTCCGCTGCCGCCACCAGGATAATAATGTGTTATTTGGCTCAATCAATGGCTTCTAGCTGCCGTCATCCGATCTCGGTTTGTCTGTTCTCAGTGATAGCCCTGCTTGTCTCACTGGTTACCGCCCAGCCCGCGTCGGCACAGGCGCGCGCCAACATCCTGCTCATTGTCGCGGATGATATCGGCTATGGCGACCTCGGCGCCTTCGGTGGCGAGATCGAGACGCCCAATATTGATACCCTGGCTGCTGAGGGCGTACGGTTCTCAAATTTTCACGCGGCATCCAGCTGTGCCCCCACCAGGGCGATGTTGTTGACCGGGGTCGATAGTCACCTCGCCGGAGTCGGCAGCATGCTTGAACTCATGCCGCTGTCCCACCGGGGCGAGCCAGGTTATGACGGGGTCCTCAATGACCGGGTGCGGACGATCGCCAGTATTCTCCAGGATGAGGGGTATCGCACCTCCATTGCTGGCAAATGGCATCTGGGTGATGACAGCCGCAACCTGCCGCCTGCCCGGGGGTTTGACTATTCGGTCATCCAGGCCGACAGCGGCGCCGATAACTTCGAGATGCGCCCCTACCTGCCGATGAAACCGGAGGCCTACTGGTACGAAAACGGGGTGCGGATGCTGGCCCTGCCAGAGGGTTTCTATTCATCCAGCTATTTCGTCGATAAAACCATCGATTTTCTTGAATCGACCCAGGGAGAGGACAAGCCTTTTTTCGCCTACGTTGCCTTCCAGGCGAATCATGTGCCTGTGCAGGCTCCCGCGAAATTTATCGACACCTATCGAGGGCGCTATAGCGAAGGTTGGGCCCGGATCAGGCAGGCGCGAATAGCAAAAATGAGGGCACTCGGGCTGTTGGCCGGGGAGGCGACCCTGGCAGCGGGGCCGGCCCAGCAGGAATGGGATGCCATGACGCCTGAACAGCAGTATTTCGAGGCCCGCCGTATGCAGGCCTACGCCGGCATGGCTACCGCGATGGACTATGAGATTGGCCGCCTGCTGGAGTACCTTCGCGATACGGGGGAATACGAGAATACGGTTTTCTTATTCATGTCGGATAACGGCGCCACCACCAGCGAGCCCTACCAGAATCCCTTTGGCAGGCGCTGGCTGGAAAAGCACTATACCCATGATGTGGAGACCCTGGGTGAGAAGGGCAGCTGGGTTGCCCAGGGCAGTCACTGGGGCGTCGTGTCAAACACGCCACTGGATGGGTACAAGTTCTATGCCGGTGAGGGCGGCGTCCGGGTCCCACTGATCATAAGCGGCCTGCCGTCGATCAAACCGGGGGAGATCAACAGTGAATTTGTCTATGTGACGGACCTGGCTCCCACGATGCTGTCCGCCGCTGGTCTGCAAACCCCGACACCGGAGCCCGCGCGCGAGCCCATGACTGGCAGGAGCCTGTTGCCGCTGTTCGAACACCCGTCCCGGCCCGTACGCGGGGAGGAAGAGGTTACCGGCTACGAATTCTCCGGGAACTCGGCGCTGTATCGCGGTGATTACAAGCTGGTACGCAACCAGCCGCCGGTGGGAGACAGGCGGTGGCGCCTGTATAACATCGGCGACGATCCTGGGGAGACGGACGATCTCAGTGCTCGCCTGCCGGATCTGTATCGGGACATGCAGCGGCAGTATGACGACTGGGCCACCGCGCTTGGCGTACTGCCCATGCCCGACGATTATGAGCTGGCCAGGCAGGTCATGGTCAACTCCATTTTGTTTTTCTTCCTGCCGAGGTACTTGCCCTATATGGCCGGACTGGTGTTGCTGGTCGCGCTGTACCTCGTTTACCGATTGCTGCGCCGCCGCAGAGGAGCATAAAATGATCAGGCCGACGAGACCCAGCACTGCACGGCTTTGTGCCGGCCTGATTGTTGCCGCTCTGGTGAGCTGCAGCCCGGTGGAAGACCCAACGCTGTACCCGGCCTTCGATCCCGCCGCGGCGGAATCGGCGCCGTCGAAACCAGCAGTCGATTACTCCCCGACCCGGCACCTGTTGTGGGGCGATTTGCACATTCACACAAGTTATTCCACGGATGCCTATATTCTCGGGGTCAGGGCAACCCCCAATGATGCTTATGTGTTCACCCGCGGCGGTACCATAGAGCATGCAGCTGGCTATCCCATTCGTATCGATCGGCCGCTGGATTTTGCCGCCGTGACTGATCACTCGGAGTACATGGGGGTGGCCCGGGAAGACAGCGAGACAGTCTTGCCCCTGGAGAAGCGCAGCTTGCGAGAGCGCCTGCTCAATGATGGCCCGCTGTCCCTGACCTATGCGCTGATCATGAGCATGACAGATATAAAGGGCCTGGAAACCTTTGCCGATACGCCGGCGGCGCAGCAACTCGTTCTCAATGCCTGGCAGCTGATGATCGATACTGCCAATGCCCACTACGAACCGGGTGTGTTCACTACCCTGGTGGGTTACGAATGGTCCTCCATGCCCGACGGCCAGAACCTGCATCGCAATGTGATCTACCGGGATGACAATGTACCGGAGAGGCCTTTCACATCCCTGGATTCCGAGAATCCCGAGGATCTCTGGGACGCCCTGGATCAACAGCGCCTGGAGGGTAAGAAAGTTCTGGCGATTCCCCACAATGGCAATGTCTCCAACGGCTTGATGTATGGCCGGACCCAGTATGAGGGCGCGGCGATGACGCCGGAATACGCTGCACAACGCACGCGCAATGAGCCGGTAAGCGAGATCATGCAGATCAAGGGAACCTCGGATACGCATCCCCTGCTGTCACCGGAGGACGAGTTCGCCAATTTCGAGATCGTGTCCACCCAGCTCAGTGCCAGTGGTGATTTCAGCGAGCCGAAAGGTAGCTACGCCCGGGATGCCTTGCGCACCGGCATCGAATTCGCCCATGCAGAGGGTTTCAATCCCTACAGGTTCGGTGTAATAGGCAGCAGCGACAGTCACAATGCGAGCACTCCGGTAGAGGAAAACAATTACTCCGGCAAGTTGCCGTTGATGGACGGGACCGCCGGTTTGAGGCTCGGTGAAGCCATGCTGCTGCCGGACTCGATGCGCCGCTCGAGCAAGTGGGGAGCCGCGGGCCTCGCCGGGGTATGGGCCGAGGAAAATACCCGGGAATCGATCTTTGATGCGCTGCTCCGCAAGGAAACCTTTGCCACGTCCGGGCCCCGCATCAGCCTCCGCTTCTTCGGTGGTTTCGATTACCGCGCCGACATGATGGATAGCACCGACTTCCTCGAGCAGGCCTACGCCCGGGGAGTGCCCATGGGCGGTACTTTGGAGCCTGCGTCGATCCCCCCGGAAGGTGGGTCCGGCGGGGCGGCCCCTACTTTCGCTATCTGGGCCGTGAAGGATCCCGAGGGCGCCAACCTGGACAGGCTGCAGGTGATCAAGGGGTGGGTGGATGCCAGTGGCGCCAGTCACGAGACAATATTCGATGTGGCGCTGTCCGATGATCGCCGGGCCGGCCCTGATGGTAAGGTGCCAGCGGTGGGTAGCACGGTCGATGTCGCCAGCGCCAGCTACAGCAATTCGATCGGGGCAAGTCAGTTGAGGGCATTCTGGCAGGACCCGGAGTTCGATTCCGGACAGGAAGCGTTCTACTACGCGCGGGCCCTGGAGATTCCGACCCCGCGCTGGTCGACCTATGATGCCGCGCGCCTGGGGGTCGATGCACCCGAACCAACCGGTATCCAGGAGCGGGCCATCAGCTCCGCAATCTGGTATCGCGGGGAATAACCCCGGGCGCTGTCGCCGGCAGCGAAATCGGCGGGCGTGGAATACCACCCTGGCGGAAACAGACTAACCACATTTACACGGTTTTTCCGCTGGGTGTGTGCGTGTAGCTTACGGGCTGAAACATAAAAAGGAGACTGCAATGTCCGACCCCACGCTCGAACCGATGATCCGGCCCGGTGAAATCAGCCAGTGGCCCATGTTGAAAATTGTCTACCGCACCGACCCGGACATGATAGCCAGCCTGTTGCCGCCGGGTATCGAAAACGGTGCCGAACCAAATGTAAACCTCACAATCTATAACCTGCCGGTCAACGAGGAGCCCGAGTACGGCATTCTGATGACTGTCGACGCGGATTATGACGGCATTGCCGGTGAGTGGGCCCTGGGCTACGGGATCAATCAGGAGGCCCCGATGTTCCTCTGCCAGTCAGCCAATGGCCAACCCAAGTTTCCCTGTGAGACGGACTACTTCCGGTTGCAGGACAAGGTGATCGCCCGCTGCTGTCACCAGCGCTACACCTTCGTCGAATTCGAGGGGGTCCAGGGAGAGGAAGACCCCCTGCCGGCGGAAGGCCTGGAGCGCAACGAGTGGTGGGTGAAGGTGTCCCGCCAGGTCGGTTTCGGCAAGGGTTATGACTTTCCTCCCCATGTGGTGCGGGTTCACGGTAAGTACGGCCCGGGTCATCGCATCGCGCTCAATGGCGTCCTCACCCTGAGAGAGAGCCCCTGGGATCCCATCGCCTCGCGTTTGCCCATGCGGGAGCAACTGTCGGCACACCTGTGGTGGCCCGAGTACCTTAGCCGCGAGATCACCCTGGCGGGTCCGCTGGACCCGGAGGGCTTCTGGCCTCATATCGATACCATTTCCGGGAGCCGCTGGCCCGGATATCTCGGTGGCCCCATAAGCGGCTGAGGCGGTAGCCTGGATTTTAGAGGAGTAGACACTATGGATCGCTATCTGATTGTATCCACCGACGGCCACGCCGGCCTGCCCATGGAAGGTTATCGGGATTATCTGGAAAGTAAGTACCATGCGGCGTTCGACCAGGCACTGCCCATCCAGCGGCAGATGACGCGACTGGCGGAAGAAAAACTTCTGCTGTCCGAATTCAACGACAACTGGCGTCGGGGCATAGAAGACGATCTCAAAGGCGCCTGGGATGGCGCAGTGCGCAACCGGGTCATCGATAGTGATGGGGTCGCCGCGGAGGTGCTGTTTCCCGATGGCATCACTGAGCAGAACGCACCACCCTTCGGCGCCGGGCTCGCGCTCAAACCCTGGGGAGTGGACCCGGAGCTGCAATGGGCCGGGGCCCGGGCGCACAACCGCTGGATGGTGGAGTTCTGCAAGGAGGATCCTGTGCGCCGCATAGGTCTTGCCATCGTGCTGATGCTGTATGACGTGGACGAGGCCCTGGCGGAAGTGAAATGGGCCCACGACAACGGCCTCAAGGGCATCCTGATTCCGGCCCTGATGGGAGACAAGGAACCCTACAACCACCCGCGGTACTACCCGATCTGGGCGTTCTGCCAGGAACACAATATGGTGGTCCACACCCACTCGGGCCCTTCGCCCGACTACGACTACGCGTTGCCCGGCGCCATTGGCATTTTTCTCACCGAGTTTGCCTGGTGGGCGGGACGCCCCCTGTGGCACCTGATATTTGGCGGTGTGTTCGAGAAATTCCCGCGGCTCAAGTTCGCCCTGACCGAGGTGAGCGAGTTCTGGGTGCCGCACCTGCTTGAGATGATGGACGTGCGCGCCTCGGTGAAGCATACCAGCGGCAAGCTGGGAGATTTTCGCAGTAATCTCACCATGCCCCCCAGCGAGTATTTCCGGCGCAACTGCTGGATCGGTGCCTCAGCCCTGTTTGACGAGGGTTCCACCGCCGTGCGTCACCAGATCGGTATCGACAGGATAATGTGGGGAACCGACTATCCGCACCCGGAGGGTTCCTGGCCTAATACCCATGAAAAACTGGTGACCTACATGAAGGGCTTGCCGGAGGTCGAGATTGCCGCGATGCTCGGTGGTAACGCCCTGAGTTGCTATGAGGTGGACGTCGAGGCACTGAACACGATCGCCGCCCGCATCGGCCCGCTGAAAGCTGATTTCGTGGAGGCGGCGGCCTGATACACCGGGAGCATAACAAGGAGAAAATCCATGTCTGATCGATTCCCCATGCCCATGCCATTTGGCTGGTTCTGTATCGGTTACAGCGATCAACTGGCGGTGGGTGAGGTGCGCAATATCCATTATTTCGCCCGCGACATGGTGCTGTTCCGCACCGAATCAGGGAAGGTTGGGCTGTCCGATCCCGCCTGTCCACACCTGGGAGCCCACCTCGGGTACGGCGGGACGGTTCAGGGTGAGTCGATCCGCTGCCCGTTCCATCACTGGCAGTACGATACCGATGGCGTGATAACGGAGATACCCTACGCGAGCCGGATCCCCCCCAAGTGGGAGGGCAAGCCCTGTCTCAAGACCTATCCGGTGTGTGAGCGGAACGAACTGATATGGGCCTGGTACCACCCGCAGGGCAGCCCCCCCGATCACGAGGTGATTGCGCTGGACGAGATCGACGATCCGGCCTGGACTGAGCGCCAGCGGTTCCAGTGGGCCTTCGACTCCTGTCCCCAGGAGATCGCCGAGAATGGTGTGGATGTAGCGCATTTCAAGTATGTGCATGGCATGGAGGCGGTCCCCGAGGGTGAAACCAGTTACGACGGGCATATCCGGCGCAGCCGGGTAAGCGGCTCGCGCCATGTCGATGACGGTGCCGGAAACGCGGTGGAGATCGAGTCTACCGTCGAGGTGGTGCAGAACGGTGCCGGCCAGAAATGGGTGCGTTTTACCAGCTTTATGGAGTACCTGTTGCAGGTGTTGGTGACGCCTGTTGACGACGAACGGGTGGAAGTCCGTTTCATGTATATCTATCAGCCTTACGACAAGGATTCGTTCCAGCATCTGGGAATGCAGGCGGCGATAGAAACCACCAACGGTCAGCGGGGCCTGGAGGGGGACATTCCCATCTGGCAGAACAAATTTCATCTGCGCAGCCCCATACTATGTGATGGCGACGGGCCTATCATGCGCTTCCGCAAATACTTTGCCCAGTTCTATGTCGGTGGTCCCTATCCTGGCGAGGGCGATCAGCCAGGGGATCTGCAGGCGGTATCCTGAGACCCATAACCAGCGGGCCACAGCCGGGCCGCAAAGGAGCTTGAATTCATGAACGATTCACTGCAGGGGAAGACCGCGGTTGTCACCGGTGGCGCCTCCGGTGTCGGGCGATGCCTGTGTGAAGTATTCGCCCGTGAGGGAATGAACGTGGTTATGGCCGATATCGAGGCACCCGCGTTGGAAGCATCCGCCGCCGGGCTCCGGGCGCTCGGCCTCAATGTGACGGGGGTACGGGCCGATGTCACCAGCCCCGAGTCAATGGCGGCGCTGGAAGCCGCCAGTCGGGAGGCATACGGCAATGTACACATTCTCTGCAATAACGCCGGGGTCGGGATAAAAGAGGCCCAGCGCCGTATGTGGACCCTCACGCCCAATGACTGGAACTGGGGTTTCAACGTCAACGTGATGGGGGTGGCCAACGGGCTGCGCGCGTTCGTGCCCAACATGCTGGCGCACGGGGAGGCCGGTCACGTGGTCAATACCTCCTCCGGCAACGGCGGCTTGAACTCCATGCCGACCACGCCGATCTACGCGGCCACCAAGGCAGCTGTCACCAGTATGAGCGAGGTGCTGCACTACCAGTTCCTGATGGAGGGCGCGGCCCTGCAGGCCCATGTGTTGTTTCCCGGGCCGCATGTGGTCAACACCAATATCCTGAGCTCCATGCGCAACCGACCCAAAGACCTGCGCGACGATGACGAGCCGGTGGCGTACACCACGATGGCCGACCTGATCAAGGCCTCCGGGTTGAAAGATATGCCATTGACTGAACCGGAGGAGGTGGCCGAGACCTGCCTGCAGGGTATCCTCGCCGGCAAATTCTGGATTCTGCCCGCCAGTGAGAGCAACGATGCCCAGGTGCGTACGCGAACCGACAGTATTCTCGCCCGCGCCAATCCCGCCCTGCCGGGCTAGCCGGTATGGAGGCGGACCTGCTGCAGTTGCTGCTGGGCGTCGCCATATTCGCCATACTCTTCAGTATCGGCATCGGGCTTGCCATCAATGACTTCATGGAGATTGTGGCCCGTCCGAGGGCATTTGCCGTTGCCCTGAGCTGTCAGTTACTGTTGCTGCCCGCAATGGCCATCGTGATAGCCGGTGTTTTCGACCTGAGGAGTACGGCTGGATTCGGGTTGTTGTTGCTTGCGGTCTGTCCCGGAGGCGTCACCTCGAATATGTTCACCCGCATTGCGGGTGGATTCACTGCATTGTCGGTGTCGCTGACGGCATGCAATTCCATGCTCGCTGCGATTTCCATCCCGGTGGGTTTATTTGTGGGCCAGCGGCTGCTTGGCATGCAGGCGGAGATCTATACTATCCCGCTGGGATACCTTGCCGGCCAGCTACTTATAATCACCTTTGTGCCGGTGTTGCTTGGTATGTTGGTCAAGCGCTTCGCGCCTCGCGCTGCCGTGAAACTGGAACGTTACCTGGTGCCGTTGACGAGCGTCCTGTTTTTTGTGCTGATATTTTCGGTATGGTATCTGGAATACGACGCTTATCGTCAGGCTTTTCTGTCATCCGGTCTGCCGACGATCGTTCTTTTTGTCACCGCATGCGCGCTTTCTCTGCTGATCGCGCGCGCTATGGGCCTGGCGCGACGAGAACGAATTGCAATGATGTTTGAGGTGGGGGTGCAGAACCCTCCGGTGGCGTTCTTTATAGCGGCCAGTGTTATTGACGATATGACACTTATGCCCCCCGCCGCTGTTTACGCCGTGGTCATGGTCGTAGCCTCGGCGATAATGGTGCCGTTTATTCGTCGGTTTGCCGCGTTTCCTTGAAAACCTGGCGCGCTATATTGCCCGGCGTAATGCCGCCTTCAGGCGATTGGATCTGCGAACCGGTAGTGGCGACGGTTGCGCTGGCAGGAATCGGTGTGTTTAGCACATGTATGAATACAATCAATTTCCCAAAAGCACCTTCTCAATGGATAGCGGCAACGCTACAGTGCAACCGAGTGTGGATCAATGCCGGGCTCGAAATAAATTATAAGATCATACTTGGTGGAATTATCTATGCGTGCAAGTTCGCTGAATATTGTGGCTCTTTTTTATCTCTCGATGGTGGTAAGCCCCGTGGTTGTCGCAAAGCAAGGCGCTATCCTGGAGGAAGTCATTGTTTCAGCCCGAAAGCGCGACGAGAACCTGCAAGGAACGCCGATAGCTATCACCTCCATCACCGGCGAGGCAATTGATGAATCCAAGCTGTTTACCGTCAGTGATATAGAGCAGATATCCCCCAACCTTTCATTTTCTTCATCCAATAATGGCAACAGTTCCTCGCTGCAGGCATTTCAGCGCGGAATAGGGCAGTTTGACTCCAGCCTGACTACCGACCCTGGTGTCGGCGTTTACCTCGATGGTGTGTATCTGGCTCGCACTGTTGGCGCGAACCTGGAGTTGTCCGATATTGCCAGCATAGACGTGCTGCGTGGACCGCAGGGCACTCTCTATGGGAAGAACACCATTGGCGGCGCGATTTCCGTAACCACCAAAGTGCCCAATGGTGATACCAGCTACACGGCGCAGTTGACCGGCGGTGAGGAGGACTACGTGTCTTTTTCCGGTTACGCAGAGGCGCCACTGAGTGAGAGCGTGGCGGCCAGTATCGCCGTGCTAACCAAGAATTCCAAAGGCTGGCAACATCGCAATCGGAATCACGATGCCGGCAACGATGACAGCTGGGCGGCGAGAGCCCATATCAATGCTGAAATCAATGAAATGTGGAGTTCGCATCTCGCGGTCGACTACACACATATGGATCAAAACGTCTATCCGCAGGTTCTGACTGACTTTAACAGTGAGGCTGCTATTCCAGCCCTTTACAACAGATTCGTTGGCCCGGTTGACGGTATCTGCTGCGAGCCGAATGTCAATGATATCGATCGCAGTGATGTATTGAATGAGCTGGATCGCGCGCAAAATGATATGTGGGGTCTCAGCTGGATCAACACCTTGGATATTCAGGGGCTGGTGCTGAAATCCATCACCGGATACCGAGATCTGGATTCTCACAATTATCGGGACGCTGACAACGCCACCAATGTCTATTTCGAAGTAGGCAACGACCTGAAAACCGATCAGTTCAGCCAGGAGTTTATCTTGAGCAATGCATCAGGCAGCAGGTTCGACTGGCTGGTGGGTATCTACTATCTCAGGGAGGATGGCAAATCCAAGGCGGATGTGAATGTCGCGAGCGGTCTCTATGAGGCCACTGGCGCGGTAGCGCTCGATCTAGGTCTGGATTACGACACGACCCAGGATACGACAAGCTATGCCGCCTTTTTCTACACCACCTGGTACTGGACGGATGCCACCCGTATAAACCTGGCGGCGCGTTATACCTATGACGAAAAGACGTTGCATATGTACACGGTCAAGCCCGCCAGCCAGACTCCGGTCGTGCTCCCCGGGCCAACCAATCCCGCGTCCTGTAGCGATGTCGTTGCGGATGGCTACGGATCGCGTTACAGCTGCAAGGATGACTGGAACGAGATATCACCCAAAATCGGCGTGGATCACGATTTCAGCGATACGATCATGGGCTACGCGAGTATCTCCCAGGGTTTTCGCAGTGGTATCTACAATGGCAGGCCCACCTCCACTGAGCAGATCTCCGTTGCCGATCCGGAAACGTTGACCAGTTATGAGATTGGCCTGAAAACGCAGCTCTGGGATAACCGGCTGCAAATCAACGGTTCCGCTTTCTACGACGATTACAAGGACCAGCAGTTCCTGGTAAACCGTCCCTCCTCAGCATCCGGTGCCGATGCGCTGGCTCTGGTGGTCGACAATGCCGCCGATTCGAATATCAGCGGGGTTGAGCTGGAG
>JACKNV010000014.1 GCA_024234735.1 Pseudomonadales bacterium | reverse complement strand
GGTGACGGCGGTGTATCCCGAGGCGATCGTGGTGCCTTCACTGCTCACGGCCACCACCGACACCCGCCACTATGTGGGGCTGGCGGATGACCAGTACCGGTTTCACGGGGTGTTACTGGCCATGAGCCAGGCGACCTCGATACACGGTACCGACGAGTACGTCGGCGTGCAGAGCTATCTCAAGTCCATCGACATTGCCCGGCAGATGATTGCCGGTGCCGCCGCCCCCTAATTGGTGACCGCCGGGATATCCAGCTCGGCCAGGTCTATCCCGTAGGCGTTGGGCTCCAGGGCGCGGGCGATGGCCAGCTCCCTGGTTTCGGATTCCGCCAGCTCGTGCAGGTCCAGCACCTGCGGCTCGCGCAGGCGGTTCTTGGCGGCGTCCAGCAGCACCGCGACGCGGGGCTTGAGACGCCGGGTGCGGTATTCCGATACCACGACCCCGACCTCGCCCGAGGACAATTCCACGATAGTGCCCGCCGGGTAGACCCCGATGGCCTGGATAAAAGCCTCCACCAACTCGGCCTGGAACTCGATATTGCGTCCCTGGTAGAGCAATTTGATGGCGGCGGAAGGCGATATGGCCTGTTGGTGGTTGCGATTGCTGGTCACCGCGTCGTAGGTGTCGACGATCGCCGCGATGCGGGCGAAGGCCGGAATATCGTTACCCGCCAGGCCATCGGGGTAGCCCGAGCCGTCGTGGCGCTCGTGGTGATGGGCGACGATATCGAGCACATCCCGGTTCATGATCCCGCTTTCACGAACGATTTCCAGCCCCCTGGCGACATGCTCGCGCATCAACACGGCTTCCTCCTCGGTGAGCGGCCGCGGGCTTTGCAGCAGTTCAGGGTTGACCCGCAGCTTGCCCACATCCATGAGCATGCAGCCCACGGCCAGGGAGCGCAGGTCGTGCCGCGGCAGGCCCAGCTGGCGGCCCATGGCCACCGCCCAGATGCTGGCGCTGATCGAGTGCTGGTAGGCATACTGGTCGTGCTGCTTGAGGCGGGCCAGCCAGATACAGGCGTCGGGATTGCGGGTCATGCTCTCGACCACCGGGTCCACGGACTTTTTCAGGCGGATCACATTGAGGGGGCCGCCGTCGAGGATATGACCGAAAATCGCGTTGACATCGTCGACCAGTGAATCCAGCACCAGCCAGGCCTGGGCACTTTCCTCCCGCCACTCCCCCGTGGTGCGGTAGGGCTTGAGGGGCCGCCCGGGGAAGATGTCCTTGATGGGAATGGAGCCATTGGCCTTCAGCCGGCGGCGCAGCAACGGGTGGTCTTTCTGGCGGGACTTGGTGAAGTCGACGAATACGTACTGGCAGTAGTTGCGCACCTCGTCGAGATCCTCCGCGCTCTCCACGCGGAACCCCTGCATCATGAAGGGCGTTTCCAGCCACGGCCGGTCCAGGCCGCTGACGAACATGCCAACTTCCAGGTCACTCGTTGCTATTTTCAGGGTTTGGAGCATGGCCGCTCACTACCCCCTTTCCATTCGGTTTCCGCCCCTTCGTGGATACCATAGCGCAAACGAAAGAAGTTTTTTGAAAATCTGTACTTTTTTCGGGTGGGCCGCGAGCGGGCGGCTCACAGCTGGAAGCGCTGCTGCAGGAAGCGGGCGATGCCGTCCTCGTCGTGGTGCCCGATGACCGCCGTCGCCGCCGCCTTGACCTGCTCCTTGGCATTGCTGGGGGCGTAGCTTTCGTCCGCCAGCGCGAACATGCTCAGGTCGTTGTCGCTGTCACCAAAACAGATCACCTTGTCCACCCCGAGGTCGCGTTTTATTGCGGCAATGGCGTCCCCCTTGCTGGCCTGGCTGTGGTGGATGTCGATCCAGAACAGTTGCCGACCCTCCAGCGCCATTCCCGAGTAGGCGGTCAGGTGCGGCTCGTCCGCCACCTGCCGCTGGACCTGCTCGATCGCCCGGCGCGGGCCGATGGCGCTGATATTGGTGATCTCGGCGCGTCCGGGAAGCTCCGCCAGTGGCAACAGCTGCAGGCCCTCCAGGGCGCCGAAATGGGCCGCTACCTCCCGCTCGCCGCGATTGCGCAGCGGCGAGTGGTATACCCCGTGGCGCCCGCCGGGCTCCACGGTGAACACAAAAGGCGTGACGCCCTGGGCGCTGAAGGTCTCCATCACCCGGCGGATCTCGGCCAGGGTCAGCATCCGGCTGTGGCTGTAATCGCCGGTGTCCGGGCGCCATATCATCACGCCGTTTTTATACACATGGGGGAGGCTGAAGTCGCTGCCCGCCAGCAGGGCGCGCGCTGCGTGCAGGGTGCGGCCGGTGGCCACCGTGTAGGCGATCCCGCGCGCGGCCAGCTTCGCCAGGGTTTCCCGGGTGCCGGGGGAGAGCGTCGAGTGGCGGTTCAGCAGGGTGCCGTCGAGGTCGAAAACAATCAGTTCCATGGCGATCGGGGGCTCTTTTACTGCGCAGGCGCCCGCGGGCTGGGCGCGCGGGCCGCCAGTATAGCGCGTATCCCGCCGGGGTGCGGGGCGCCGTGTTGACAATTACGCCGGGCTCACGCAACGTGCCCGTCTCGATTCCCGGGAAAGGCCACATGAGTGACTCCTTGTTGTACGTGATCGCCGCGGTGATCGTGCTGGGCATAGCCGCCCAGTGGTTGTCGTGGCGCCTGCGCCTGCCGGCCATCCTCGCGCTGCTGGTGATCGGCATTGCCGCTGGTCCGGTAACCGGCCTGCTGCAACCCGATGCGATGTTCGGCGACCTGCTGTTCCCCATGGTGTCCCTGGGGGTCGCGGTGGTGCTGTTCGAGGGTGGTTTGACCCTGCGTTTCAGCGACCTCAGGGGGCATGGGGCGGCTGTCAGCAATCTGGTCAGCTGGGGCGCGCTGCTGAACTGGGTGTTGATTGCCGGCGGCACTGCAATGGTGGCGGGCTTCTCGTTGGAAATGGCGCTGTTGTTCGCCGCCCTGGTGGTGGTGACCGGCCCCACGGTGATCAACCCCCTGCTGCGCACCATGCGCGCCACCCACGAGGTGAGCCAGCTGTTGCGCTGGGAGGGCATCCTCATCGACCCGGTAGGCGCCCTGCTGGCGGTGCTGGTGTTCCAGTTCATCGTCGCCGGTACCGAATCCTACCTGGTGTTCCTGCAGAGCATCGCCGTCGGTGCCCTGGCGGGAGGCATTGCGGCCCTGGCCCTGGCTTTCGTCATCCGCCGTCACTGGGTACCCGAATACCTGATGAACACGGTGGCCCTGGCCTGGGTGGTGATGGCCTTTGCCTGCAGCAATTTCCTGGCCCACGAGTCGGGCCTGCTGGCGGTGACGGTAATGGGTATCTGGCTGGGCAATACCCGCGACCTGGATATGAGCGAGGTGCTGAGCTTCAAGGAAAGCCTGTCCATCCTGATTATTTCCATGCTGTTCATCGTGCTGGGGGCGCGCATCGATCCAGCGGATATCCTGGCCACGGGCTGGAGCGGCGTCGGCGTACTGCTGGTAGTGCTGCTGGCCCGGCCCGTGGTGGTCTGGGCCTGCACCCTGGGGGGCAAGTACAGCTGGCAGGAAAAAGCGCTGGTGGCCTGGGTGGCCCCCCGCGGGATCGTGGCGGCGGCGGTGTCGGCGTTGTTCGCGATCCGCCTGGAGGAGGCCGGTTACGACGAGGCCCCGGCGCTGGTGGCCTATACCTTCCTGGTGATCATCTTCACGGTGCTGTTGCAGAGTTTCACCGCCCGACCCCTGGCGCGCCTGCTGGGGCTGGTGGAAGAGGAGCCGCGGGGTATCCTGATCGTCGGGGCCAACCCGGTCGCCCGCGCCGTCGGCAAGGCCCTGTTGCAGCAGGGCTTTCGGGTCAAGCTCACCGATACCACCTGGTCGGAGACCCAGGCGGCGCGTATGGACGGGCTGGACACGTATTACGGCGAACCGGTTTCCGCCCACGCCGATCGCCACCTGGAGCTGGAAGGTATCGGCCGGCTGTTCGCCATGTCCCGCCGGCCGGCGCTGAATACCCTGGCGGTTATCAAGTTCCGCCGGGAGTTCGGTCGCAACCGGGTGTTCACCCTGCGCAACGCCCAGGAAAAAGACGCCTCGGAAAAGCGCCGGGTGGCGGAGACTTTTCGCGCCCCGCGCCTGTTCGGCGAGGATGTGACCCTGCAGAAGCTGTCCAGCCTGATTGCCCAGGGTGCGGAAATCAAGGCCACCCCGCTGTCGGAGACCTTCGACATGGAGGCCTATCGCCAGGCCAAGGGCAAGAGCCACATACCGCTGTTCGCCCTGGATGCCCAGGGCCACCTGCGTGCTTTCACCGACCAGCACCAGCCAGAGGTCAAACCCGGCTGGAGCCTGCTGTCGCTGGTCTCCCCGCCGCCGCCGGAGCCCGCGGCGCCGCCGGTGATAGACGAGGTATAGGAGGCGCGCGGAAACTGTCAAAAAGTGCCAGTGGCGCTGCGCAGGCCCGCGGCGCTGTTATATAGTAGGTTGGAGTCTATTCCGGGAGATTGCCAGGGCCCGCATACGGCCTGCCCTGATTAATTTAACCTATTGATTTTAAGGATGTTTTATAACATGAAGAGCAACAGAATCATCGCCGCCACCCTCTCTGTCCTGCTGCTGTGGGCCGGGGTCAGCAGCGCGGCCAGCGCCGCCCTGATCGGCACCCGGGAGGCGCTGGCCATGGAGCAGCGGGACACGCTCCTGGCGTCAGTGCAGGCCCGGCTGGCGCGCGAGGACGTACAGCAGGCCATGGTGCAGCTGGGGGTGGATCCGGTGGAAGCGAGCCTGCGGGTGGCCGCGCTGGACCAACAGGAGCTGCTCCAGCTACAGGGACAACTGGAGCAATTGCCCGCGGGGGGGAGCCTGCTGGCGCTGATCGGCGCCGTGTTCGTGGTGCTGCTGATACTCGAAGTCACCGGGGTGATCAATATTTTCAACAAAGTCTGAGTCCGCGCGCCCCGGTAGTGCTGCGTTGCGGCGCTATCAGTGCTAGTGTACGGTCCCTCGAAGCCGCCGCGTCAAGGTGAATGAAACAATGCGTCAAGCCTGGGTCGTCGCCCTGTTAGTTCTCGCCGGCTGTGCCGGCCCGGGCCCGCAGCCGCCCCCCGACCCGGAGGCGCCCCCGGCGATCGCCTGCAGCGACCCGCGTCCCGAGGTGTGTACCATGCAGTACGATCCGGCCTGTGCCGAGCTGGCAGCGGGTGGCCGGCGCGAGTATGCCTCGCCCTGTAACGCCTGTGCCGACCCCGCCGTGGCGGCCTATCGCAGCGGGTCCTGTCCCCAGTGAGCCTGACCAACCGGATACTGCTGGCCATGCTCGCCGGGGTGCTGCTCGGATCCGTGCTCAATATACTGCTGCAGGGCGGCGTGCTACCCGAGGGCATGCGCGCCACGCTGCACAGTACCCTGGTCGCCAAGAACGGTGTGCTCGATGTGGTGGGCCGCATCTTCGTGTCCCTGCTGAAGCTGTTGGTGGTGCCGCTGGTGCTGGTGTCGCTGATCTGTGGCGCCAGTTCGCTCGGAGACAGCGCCCGGATGGGGCCCATCGCCATCAAGACCATGGGCCTGTACCTGGCGACCACGGCCATCGCGGTCAGCATGGCGCTGCTGTTTGCCAGCCTGGTCGATCCCGGTGCCCATGTCGAGGTGCCGGGCGCGGCCAACTTCCACCCCGTGCCCCCGCCGCCGCTGGCGGACGTGCTGGTGGACATGGTGCCATCCAACCCGGTGCGCGCCATGGCCGAGGGCAAGATGCTGCAGATCATCGTGTTCGCGCTGCTGGTCGGCTATGCCATTGCCCGCTCGGGAGAGCAGGGGCGGCGCATCGGCAGCTTCTTCCGGGATATGGAAGCGGTGATCATGAAGATAGTGGAAATCCTCATGGAAGTGGCCCCCTACGGGGTATTTGCCCTGCTGGCCAAGCTGTTCGCCACCATGGGCCTCGGTGCCATCCTCAATCTTGCCGCCTATTTCTTCACCGTGCTGGCGGTGTTGCTGTTTCACGCCCTGGTGGTCTACGGCCTGCTGTTGCGCGGGCTCAGTGGCCTCTCCCCCACCATGCTGTTCCGCAAGATGCGACCGGTATGGGCCTTCGCCTTCAGTACCGCCTCGTCCGGGGCCACGCTCCCGGTTACCCTGAACACGGTGGAGCGCCGCCTGGGGGTGCATAACTCGGTGGCGGGTTTCTCCATTCCCCTGGGGGCCACCATCAACATGGACGGCACCGCTATCATGCAGGGCGTGGCCACGGTATTTATCGCCCAGGTCTACGGGGTCGAACTGTCCATGGTGGCCCTGCTGTCGGTGGTGGTTACCGCCACACTGGCTTCCATCGGCACGGCGGCCGTGCCTGGGGTCGGCCTGATCACCCTGTCCCTGGTGTTGCAGCAGGCCGGCCTGCCGGTGGAGGGCATCGCCCTGATCATCGGCGTGGACAGGTTGCTGGACATGGTGCGCACCGCGGTGAACGTCACCGGCGATGTCACGGTGTCGGTGATCGTGGCGAAAAGCGAGCAGCAGCTGGACGAGGAGGTCTACCAGGACCCCGCGCCCGGGGAGCCCGGCGACCCGCAGGCGGGCAGCCCGCCGACAATCTGAACCCTGTCCTGTGGTATCCTTGGCCTTTTGACGGCGGTACCAGGGCCGGTTGGTCAGGGGCTGCACCCACAGGATAATTCTTCATCATGTCGATAAAATGCGCGATCGTGCCGGTAACCCCCTACCAGCAGAACTGTTCTGTTATCAAGTGCGAGGCCACTGGCAAAGCGGCGATCGTCGATCCGGGCGGCGATGTGGAGCGCATCCTCGCGGCCGTTGCGCAACTCGATGCGCGGGTGGAGAAAATTCTGCTCACCCATGCCCATATGGATCACTGCGCCGCCGCCGACGTGCTGCGCCAGCAACTGGAGGTGCCCATAGAGGGGCCCCACCGGGACGACCAGTTCTGGCTGGACAAGTTGCCGGAGTGGTGCCAGATGTCGGGGTTTCCCCATGCCGACGCATTCCTCCCGGATCGCTGGCTGGAGCAGGGCGACACGGTTACCGTGGGCGAACAACAGCTCAAGGTATTTCACTGCCCGGGGCATACCCCGGGCCACGTGGTGTTTCTCTACGAACCGCAGAAAGTCGCCTGGGTGGGCGACGTGCTGTTCCAGGGGTCCATAGGCCGCACCGATTTCCCGCGGGGCAATCACCAGCAGCTGCTGGCCAGTATCCGCGAGCGCCTGTTCCCGCTGGGCGATGACATCACCTTCATTCCCGGCCACGGCCCCACCTCCACCTTCGGCGAGGAGCGCCGCAGCAATCCCTTCGTCGCGGACAGCCGCTATGGCTGACACCACGGAGGGCCGCGCGGCACTGTTGCGCCGGGAGTACCTGGCCCAGACCGCGCGCCTGCCCTGGCACGAGTTGCAGGCCTGGTACGCGCGCGGTTGCGTCATCTGGGTGGACGGGGAGCTGGACCTGGTGGAGTTAGCGGTACAGCTGGGGCTGGACAATACCGCCCTGTTCGAGAAGCTGACCGCCGAGGGCGGCGTCGCGCCGATGAGCGAGCAGCGGGCCCTGGCCTGGTACGAGGCGAACCCGCAGGTGTGGGCGGTGGTGGCGCCGCCCTGGGTGCTGGTGCAGCAGCGGGCGGAAGCGAACGCGCGTTAAAGGGCGTAGCGCTTGCGCCACTTGTCGATGATCTGCTGGTAACTGCCATCGCGCCTGACATCCTCAAGCGCGGCATTGAAGGCCTTCACCAGTTCCGCGGTCCGTTTGCCTTCCCGGGAGCCGGCCACGTGCAGGGAGCGCGGCGGCAGGGTAATACCGGTTACCTCGACCTCGTGGCGGCGATCCTTCAGGTACTCTTCCAGTTGCAGCGCAATCACCCGCCGGTCGCCGACCACGAAATCCACCTTGTCGTTGAGCAGGTTCAGCAGGCTCTGGATGATGTGATTCTCGTACACCAGGGTGGTCCCGGGCAGGGCGGTGAAATCCACGCCGTAGGCGTAATCCGGCGCCAGCCCCAGGCGGGCGCCCTGCAGGGCGCCCACGCTGCTGAACTTGCCCGGCAGGTCGCGGCGCTTGACCACGATCAGCTCGTTCACCAGGTAGGGCTCGCTGTAGACGAACTCGCTGGCCCGCTCGTCGCTGTACCAGGCCGCGCCCAGCACGTCGTACAGGCCGATGCGCACCCCCTCCATTGCCCGCGGCCAGCTCTCCACGGTGTTTTCCACCGGGTAGCCCGCGCGCGCGAAGATATGGGTCACCAGCTCCACCGCCAGCCCCTGGTCGGGAAGTTGCTGGTCGACGTAGGGCGGCCAGGCATTGGTCATCATGGTGACCGGCTCCGCGGCCCGGGTGGTCAGGCTGGCGGCGCTCAGGGCCAGCAGCAGGGAACAAACAAAACGGTGCATACCGGATTTCCTCAGGAAGTTGTCGGACGGGGGCGGGCCCAGTATACGGAGTGTGTCGTGCCCGGGCTATGGGGCCAGCGGATAGGGCACGCCTGCGAACACCGTGCCCCAGATGCCGATGTCCCTGAGTCCGGCGGCCCCCACCTCGTAGGGGTCGGCGTCCAGTACCGTGAAGTCCGCCCGCTTGCCGGCGCGGATGGAGCCGATCTCGTCCTCCCAGCCCACGATCCAGGCGGCGTCGATGGTGATGGCCCGCAGCGCGGCAGCCAGGGAAATGCGCTCCTCGCTGCCCGTGTGCCGGCCGTTGATGGTCACCCGGTTGCTGGCATTGTAGGCCAGGGTCAGGGGTTGCAGCGGCGCCATGGGGCTGTCCGAGTGCAGGGCGAAGGGCACGCCCTGGCGCTGCAGCGAGCCCAGGCGCACCATCTGGCTGCCGCGATCCTCACCCAGCCACAGCTCGCTGTAGAGGTCCGATAACAGGTAGTGGTAGTAGGGGTTGGCCGAGACCAGCGCCCCCAGGGCTTTGAGCTGCCGGCTCTGGTCTTCGGTGCTGTAGGCGAAGTGTTCGAGGGTGAAGCGGTGGTCCAGCCGTGGCTGTTCCGCCTGCAGGGTGCGCAGCATGTCGATGAACGCCGCGGCGCTGGCATCGCCGTTGGTGTGGGCGTGCAACTGGTAGCCCCGCTGCCAGAAGAACCGGGCCCAGGCGGTGGTCACCGGCAGTGGCGCCATCCACAGCCCCTGGTGGCCGTCGATATAGCCCGGTGGTCCCATCTGTGCCAGGCCGCTGAAGATGGCGCCATCGAGCATCAGCTTGAAGTGGTTTTCCACCCTGACCCGGTCGGAGCTTGCCGCCTGCCACTGCTCGATTTGGGCCAGCGCCTGCTCCGGGGTTTTCCCGCGCGCCAGGAAGTCGGTGATGATGGGGGTGAGGATGATGCGCAGGGGCGCCTGGCTGCCCTCGGTGATCTGGCGGATGAGTGCGATCTCCTGCTCCGGGTTGCCGAACACACCGACCCCCATGTCCAGCACGGTGGTGACCCCGCCCAGGTGGGCCATTTCCAGGAAATTGCCCATACCCGCGCCGAAACGCGCGGGCTCGAACAGGAAACCCAGTTTCGGCACGATCGCCTTGAGGCCGTTTTCCCAGAAATGGCCCCTGGCCCAGTCGCTCTCGGGGATAGCGGCGGTATCCGCCTCGGTGATGCCCAGCATGGCGAAGGCGGCGTCGTTGCCGATCAGCTCGTGGAAGGAGCGATGCCACAGCATGACCGGGGTATCGGGAAACCAGGCGTTCAGCTGCGGGCGGTACACTTCCCCATGCCACAGGGGGTGGTAACCCCAGGCGATGAAGGGCACCGTCGGGTCGTCGTGGGCCGCGACCAGTTCCCGCAACCTGTCCTGGTAGGCCTGCGGCGTGGTCGCCCCGGGAAACGTCCCGGTGGGCAGCACCCAGTCATCCGGCGCCAGGAACGGGAACTGGGTCAGTACCGCCGGCAGGCTGGGGTGTACATGGGGGTCGATGAATCCCGGCAGCAGCACCTTGTCCTCCAGGCTGCGATCGACGCTGACCTCGTTGCCCGCCAGCCAGGGCTGCAGGGATGGCAGCGTGCCGACCGCGACAATGCGACCGTCGGCGACCGCCACCGCAGTCGCCTCGGGCAGGGCTGGCTCCATGGTGATGATTTTCCTGGCGGTGTACACCCGCAGTTCCGCGGCGGCTGCACTGCCCGCCATGAGGATTGCGAGGACGAATGCGAACAGTGCTTTCATGGCGACACCCGTTTCCTTTTATTCTAGCGGGGCATTGTAGCAGGGTGCCGCCGGGCCGGCAGGCCGCTAGCGGATGATCTTGATCCAGTCCCCGGTGCGCGGCTCACCCCGGGGATACAGGCCGTTGAGCAGCCGCAGCTGGGCCTCCGCATCGGAAAGGCGCACACTGGCGGCCAGGCTGGCGAGGGTGGCGCCGCGCGGCACCTGGATGTAGCGGATGTAATAGCCCTTGCCCGTCTGGCGCTCTTTCGGGTGCATGGGACGGAAGCTCTGCACCAGCGCCAGCAAAGCGGGGTCGGCGCTGGCGAAGTCGCTGGCGCTGCCCTCGAACAGGTAGCTGAGCCCGTTGTAGTCGATCACCGCCAGGCGGCGCTCGCTGCCGCCGCCGCTGGAGACCGCGGTATAACCGGTGAGCCCCGCCTGTTCCAACTCGGTGCCTGCCGTCAGGCTGCCGCCGGCGGTACTTTCGAGCACTGCCTGGGGGCTGGCAGCGGAGTCGCGGCGGCGCACCGTGACGGTCATCGACGCGGAGCCATCGGGGGCGCGGGCGACAATCTCCCGCGAGTTGGCGGTTACCTGCCAGTCGGGCGGGTGCTCGAAGGTGAAGCCCAGTTTGTTGTGGAAATAGCGGTTCTCGTCGCGCTGCCCGGCTACGCTGGGGCCCCACACCAGGCCGTCGATCTGCTGGCGAAATTCTCCCGGCACTTCGGGGTTGTCCAGGACGGTCTCGCCGGAGGTCAGGTCGCCGGCGGCGTGGATCACCGTCTGCAGGCGCTGGTCGTTGCGCGGGTGGGTGGCGTACAGGCCGTGGTAGCCGGCAACCGGCTTGCCGCTGGATTTGGCCTTGACCCGCTGGTACTGCTCCTGGTCCTTGAGTACGCCGATGACTTCCAGCAGCGCCTCGGGATCGTAGCCGCTCTGGTACATGTATTTTGCCCCCAGGCCATCGGCCTCCAGTTCGTGCTCGCGGCCGTAGCCACGCACCAGCTCGGTGCCGTACATGGTGGAGGCGTCGGCCAGTTCGCCGCTGCCGGTGAGGATATAGGCGGTGGTCGCCACCACCTGGTTGGTGACGTTGGCGGTTTGCTGGCGGGCGGCATGGCGGGCGGTGACGTGCCCGATTTCATGGCCCAGTACACCGGCCAGCTCGGCCTCGCTGTCCAGGTAGGCCAGCAGGCCCCGGTTGATATAGACAAAGCCTCCCGGGGTGGCGAAGGCGTTGATGTCCGGGCTGTCCAGCACGGTGAAGGTGAACGTGAGGTCCGCCCGGTCGCTGTGCTGCACCAGGCGCTGGCCCACGCGGTCGACATA
Source organism: Pseudomonadales bacterium (assembly GCA_024234735.1). Taxonomy (GTDB): domain Bacteria; phylum Pseudomonadota; class Gammaproteobacteria; order Pseudomonadales; family Halieaceae; genus JARRPM01. The sequence goes on along the minus strand of JACKNV010000014.1, from coordinate 57,886 downwards.
GGCCTGCAGCTCGGGGTCGTCGTAGCTGCCGCCCTGCTCCATGATCTGCTGGTGCATCTCCTCGCCGATGGAGATTTCCCGACCCTGGGTCATCACCACCCAGTCGGTGTCGCCGGTGGCGGGGTTGCTGGCGCAGCCACCGAGCAGGGCGACCGTTGTGGCCGCGGCCGCGAGCAGGGCAAGTCCCCGGTACATCGAAGGCGCCGACCTACTCGCCGCTGGACAGGAACTGCAGCAGCTGGTCGCCGATGCCGTCGCAGGCGGTGCCCTGCACCGGGGCAATGATGGGAATCGGGATCACCACCGCGGGCATGTAGGACTGGCCGCTGGCGGTGGTACTGATGCGCCCGACCTCCGCGCGGTCGGTGAAATCCCAGATGGTGGCCTCGTACTTGGCGTCGTCCCCCCAGGTGCCGAAGCCGAAGCAGCCGCCTCCGCCGGGCCCGATGCCACAGGTCATGGAGCCGGCGGAATCGGTGCGTTCGGTGGAGCCGTCCAGCCAGATCATGTATTCGGTCTTGAGTGCCGCCAGTTTCTCGGCCACCGGCGGCTGGCGCATGAGGCGCTCCAGGTCGGTTACCCGCAGGGGGGCGGTGCGCGGCTCGAACCAGGGATAGAAGGTATTGATAAACTCCAGCTCGTCTATCACGTGAATGCGCCCGTCGCCGTCGGCGATATGCTCACCCACGCACTCTACGAAGTCGGGCTCGGTATCGTAGTCGCTGGCATGGCGCCGCCCCAGGATCACCACGGAGGCATTGCTCATGTCCTCGGTGGGCTTGTTGAACACCATCTGGTCCACCGTGGAGGTAACGCAGCCCGACGCCAGCGCCAGCACGGCGCCCGGCAGCAGGATGCGTGACAGCATGCGTATCATGGAGCGGCCTCCCCTGGGGTGCCCAGTTTGCGCTGCAGGAACGCCTGCACCGCCGGCACCTTGGTGAATGTGGTGGCGAAGTTGGCGCCCGCGTCGCGCAGGGCCATCACCGCGGCCAGGTTCACTGCCTCCTGGTCAGTTTGCAGGAAGGCCGTGGGGGTCTTGCCGTAGGCGGTCATGGTCCAGTCGGCGATGGGATTTCCGCCGGTGGTCACCAGTTGTAGTTTATACCGCATCCAGATTTCGTACACCTTGACACTGGTCTGGGCGGGTATGGCGTATTGCAGTTCCTCGACCTGGGGTATCAGCACCGCGTCCACCGTCGGGTTCATCTGCCCCGGCCCGGGGCGGGCGCTCATGTGTACCACCCGGGTGAACATGCCGTCCAGCAGGGTATCCCACATCTGCACCTGGGCTTCACCGGTGCGCACCAGCCAGTCGGACTCGGTCTTGGTCTTGGCCTCCTCGAAAAACTCGTGGTGGGCGAAGGCGTCGTCGTACCACACCCCCAGGGTAATCGGGATTTTCTGCATCAGGGGTGCCGGAAAGTTGCCCTTGACCACCACCTCCGCCGGGCCGCAGGCGGCCAGCGATGCCATGGCCAGCAGCAGCGCCAGCCAGCGCAGCGACGCTTGCTCAGGGGCGGAAGTCATTGAGCCCGACAAAGGTACCTCCGTTGCGATAGGTCAGTTCCCGCATCAGGGTGGCGAAACGGATGCCGGTGCCCTGCAGGTGCGGTGCGCGGATGAATTGTACCGGAAAGCCCACCGCATTGATGCGCACCAGGCGGTTGCCCGCGGCATCGGTCTGGTTGATGCGGTCCACGGTGTCGATCACCTGGGCGATGGATTCGCCGGTGAATTCGTCGCCGAACACGTAGATACTGATTTTCTGCCCGGGCTTGTGAAAGGTGCGAATGGCGGCGGTGATGCCCTCCACCGGGCTGGAGTTGCTGAACACGTTCCAGTTGCGCAGGTTCTGCATGATGACCTTGCGCCGCCCCGGGGTGTCGGGGATCCACTCGCCACGGTAGCGGCTGAACATGTAATTGCCCATGTCGTTGAGCACCTGGATGCCCTTGACCTCGGGGTAGATGCTGAGGGTCGCCTGCAACTCCTGCAGCATGCGTTCCCAGGCGTAGGAGAACATCGAGCCCGAGGTGTCGATCACGAAGATGATGTATTCGCTGTCCACCGGGATGCCGCCGATCAGGTTGTTGCGGGGCTGGTACTGGGCGCCCAGCAGGCGCTTCTGCTCCGCTGTCAGTTTCTGGCGGGCGATGGCGAGCTGTTCGGTGACCACGTCGTTGGTGTTGTCCTGCACCTGGATGCTGTCGTGGCGCGAGCGGGCGCTGGCCAGCTGGCCCTGCAGGATGGCGATCTTCTCCTCGTATTCCGACAGCTGCTCCTGCCTGGCGTTGAGGTCGCGATTGAGCACCCGGGTCTCGCCGCGGATCTCGAACACCTGCTCCTGGAGATCCGCCACCAGGCCCTCGAGGTTGACCGTGGAGGCCTCGATGATCTGCGGCTGCACGGTCTTGGTAATCATCAGCAGCAGGATGATGGCGCCGAAACCACAGCAGATCACGTCCAGGAAGGACAGCGAGAACTCCGCCGGGGCGCGTGACTTGCGGCGCGCCATCAGGGCCAGTCCTTGGAGGGGCAGAGGAACGAGCCGCCGCTGACCTGGGCCAGCTGCCAGAACTCGGAGGCGGCCATGGGGTCGCCCTCCAGCGGCTCCAGGATGATATTCACGGGCACGCTGCGCGGCAGCAGCTTCACCGCCTCGCGGTACAGCCGCTGGCGGTCGTCGCCGCTGACCTTGCTGCCGCGTGGCGCGCCGGTGCCCTGGGTGGGCAGGCCGTCGGTGATCAGGAAAATATTGTCCGGCGCCGGGGACAGGCCCTGCAGGGTGGTAAAGGCATTGTGCAGGCTGGTGCCGCCGCTGGGGGTGAGCTTGCGCAACGCGCCCGACACCTGTTCCAGTTGCGCCTGGTTGGCCACTTCCAGCCATTTGCCCGCGGTGCCGGCCAGGGCCGGGGCGGCCTCGGTGTTGAAGGTGATGACCTGGTACTTGCTGCCCACCGGCAGCTGGGCGGTGAGCCAGTCGACGGTGGCCAGGGCCCGGGTCCATTTCTCGGCCTTGCGCTGCACCGACTGGTCCATGTTGCGCAGGCGAATGATATTGACCAGCTTGTCCGCCAGCATACTGGCGGAGACGTCCAGCAGGATGGCGATATTGCGGCCCCCGAGATTGATGCCGGTCAGGTACTGGCGGTTGCCCTCGCCGATGAATTCGCGGGCGCTGCGGCCACTCTCCTTGACTGCCGACTCGCGCAGTTTTTTTACCTCTTCCTCGAGCGCCTGGATTTCCGCCTTCAGGGTGTCGATGTCCTTGCGCTCGGTGTAACCTTCCTGGCGCAGGCTGGCGATCAGCGCCTCGTAGCGGTCTTTCTCCTCGGTGATGCGGGTCGCCCTCCCCTGGGCTTCGACCATCTGCATGTCCACGTCCGCCAGGGCATTGCGCAGCCTGACCAGACCCTCCTCGCCGTCCCTGACATCTTCCTGGAGCAGGTTGACCTCTGACAACAGGTCGCGGTTCAGCTCCTTGCTCTCGGTCTTCAGGGAGTGGTCTATGATCAGGAACACCAGCACCACGGCACCGAAGCCACAGGACATGATGTCCAGGAAGCTCAGGTTGAAGGTGGTGAAATCGCGCTTTTTCCGGGCCATGGGCCGGCTCTCTCCTAGCCGCCGGCCTGCCCAGCGACGTCGATCAGGCTGAAGGCCGCCGTGTCACCGAGGCGAATACTGTCGCCGCCACCCAGCGCCTGCCCGGGGCGGTAGGGCGCGTCGTTGACCCGGGCCTCGCCGCTGCCGCGCAGCTGCCAGCCGCGGGCATCCCGATACAGCTCCCAGCCCTGCGCCAGGGGGGTGCCGGCCGCCACCAGCGGTACCGCCCGGTAACCCTGCAGCAGATGGGTGGCCGCGGCGGCGGGCGGCGGCTCGGGATGCGGCGCCGGAGCGGTCGCCGCTTGCGGCGCCAGGCCGGGCAGGGCGGTGATGAAACTCAGCGCCTGGTCGCGCTGTACCAGCGACTCCAGGTGCTGTTCCAGGGCCTGGCGCACGCTGTCAGGGGGCAGGATGTCGATGCCGGTGAGGCGTTGCCGCAGCCCCGGCAACAGCCCTGCCAGCGGGTCGGCGATGATGCGGTCGGCCGCCTGCAGCCCCCCCGTGGCCCGGGTCGCCGCCTCGAACAGGCGCTGGCCGGCGCCGAGCAGTTCGTCGCTGCCGACCCGGGCGCGGTAGCCGGCGACCTCCAGGTTGGTTTCACCGTCGCGGCCCAGGGCGCGCAGGGCCTCGGGCAGGGCGTCGTACAGCTGTTGTTCGGTGGCCGCCTTGCGGCGCGGGTCGAAGCGGGTCTGGCGAATGAACGCGGCGGCGATGATCTCAACCAGGTTTTCCTGCAGCTGCAGCAGGCCACAGCCCGGCAGGGGCAGGGTGCGCTGCAGCGCGATGCGGTCGTCGCCCGAAGCCAGCTCGGAGATGACTGCCTGGTGCAGCTGGATCTCCAGGTGGAACAGGCGCCCTCCCGCGCCGTGCAGGCTGCCCAGGGCAACGCTGCGATTAACCAGGCCCACCGCGTCGAAGGGGCACTGCTGGACGATGCCCAGCAGCAGCGAGAGCTGGTCGCGTTGCATGCTGCCCGACACCGCCAGCAGCACTTCCGACGGCTGGCCGCCCTCGCGGTGCAGTTCCTGCAACTGGGCGTGGACCAGATCGCCGGTGTGGCGGGCCGGCCCCAGGGCCGGCTGCAGCGGCTCGGTACTGAGCTGCCACCAGAAGCGGGTGTTGATATCCCGCGGTTGCAGCCGCGCCGCCGCCCGGGCCGGGTTGCCGAAACGGTAGCCGTCGCCCGCCAGCAGGGCGTAGCCGGGACTTTGCAGGTGTGCGGCGCCGTGCCACAGCTGCAGGTTACTGTCGTTGATATCCAGCAGGGCAATAGTCATGTCAGGCGGCCACCAGGTGGCGCAGCAGGCGCTTGTCGGCGTAGCGCTGGCAGTCCAGCACCAGGCGTTCCTGGGACAGCTGCAGCTGGTGCAGGCAGAACATGATGATGATACTCAGCACCAGGGCGACAAATGTGCTGTTGAAGGCCACGCCCAGGCTCACGGTCACGCCGCTGATGTCGCCCTCCACGGCCTTGTAGGCCTGGCCGAGGGCGTCGCCGATGCCGCGCACCGTGCCGATAAAGCCGATGGACGGGATCGCCCAGGCGATGTAGCGCACCATGGACAGCTCCGAGTCCAGCCGGTCCGACTCCACCTCGCAGCTCTCCTTGATGGTGTCGGATACCGCCTGGATGCTGCCGGTGGTGGCAAAGCGCTGCAGGGCCGACAGCAGGGTGCGCGGCAACAGGTAGTCCTGTTCCCGCTCCGGCAGGGCCTCCAGCGAGCGGCTGTATTCGCGGGCGTCCTGGGGCAGGATGCTGGTGCCCTCGGGAATGTCCAGCAGGCGTCGTTCCAGCAGGCGCTGCTCCAGCATGGAGCGGCGGCCCTTGTAGCCCATGATGGCCAGCGCCCAGATCAGCAGGATGAAGCAGGCTTCCTGTTCGAAATCGCGGATGACCACGGCGAAGCTGCGCTCGGGTACGAAGTCCTCGCCGGCGGCCTGCAGCGCCATCTCCTGGCGGATCTGGGCATCGGCGCTGGGGCGGATGACCCCCACGTACACCGCGTGCACCACGATCACCGCGATCAGCAGCGCGAACAGCTGATAGATGAATTCGGACGACATCCTGTGTTTCATTCGCTGATCCTATATATCCACCGGAAAAGAGACGGAGAGGTCCTCGGAAATCTGTTCCGAGGGCCGGTAATCCGCGGGCGCCCGCTCGCCGGCGCGGGGCTGGCTATCGGCGGCTGCGGAGGCGGGTTCGCTGTCGCCCCCCACCGGTTCCGGCGCCTGGCTGGGCCCGGCGCCGTCCTGTGCCGGCTGGGCAGTGAGCTGCGCCGTGCCCAGCGACAGGGCCAGCGCCAGGAAAATTCTCGAAATCATGCCTTACTCCGCGTAGCGCGCCAACCGGAATCCTACGTCATCGCGTCCGGCCTGCCCATAATCGCGGTAGGACAGGCGCAGTTCCGCTATCTTGCTGTGCGACCAGCTGGCCCCACGGATCACGTAGTTGTCGCCGTTCTGGGCCCCCAGTGGGTCCACCTCGGTGGCGCCGTTGGCGGAGGGAATGCTGTACACGTCGTGCACCCACTCGGCGACGTTGCCGCCCATATCATACAGCCGGTGCTGGTTGGCTTTCAGGGAGCCCACCGGCGCGCTGACCACATAGCCGTCCTGGTAACCCCCGAGAACCCGGCCGGTGACGTAGGCCGAGCTGTTGTCGGCGTAGTTCTCCACCGCCGATGTGGGGGGAAAGCTCTCGCCCCAGGGAAATTTCAGCAGCGTGTCGCCGTCGGCGCGCGCCGCCCAGGCCCACTCCGCCTCGCTGGGCAGGCGGTAGCCGGTGGCGGAGGGGTTGTAGCCGGTGATGATGCCGTTGGTCTCGCGGTAGAAGAGTGGCAGGCCCTCGCGTTTACTCAGCCAGTTGCAGAATGCCGCGGCCTGCTGCCAGCTCACCTGGGCGACCGGCTGGTGATCGCGATTGAGGCTGTTGCCCTCGATCTGGCCGGAGTTGTGGCCCCCCTGGAACTGGCGGAACTGGGCGTTGGTCACCTCGGTGGTCTGCAGGTAGAAGGCGCGGGTGAGGGTCACCGGGTGCAGCACCTCGTTGGCGCGCCGCCCCGGTTCGCGGCGCGAGGCCCCCATGCTGAAGGTCGAAAGCGGCGACTCGGCCGGGGAAAACAGCAGCAGGGTTTGCCCCAGGGGGGTGGTGATCTCCGGTTTGATGCGCGCCTTGCGGGCCTGCTGTTCGGTGAGCAGGGTGGCCGCCACCCGCTGCTGCAGGCCGGGCCGGGGGGTGACCTTGCGGCGCACCGTGGCGTAGCCGGGCAGGCTGATTTCCACGCTGTGTTCGAAAGCCGGCAGGGACAGGGTCTGGCTGCCCTGGCCGCGCACCTTGCCATCGACCTTGAGGGTGGCGTTGGCCGGGCTGATATCGAAACGCACCTCTCCCAGCTGCGCCTTGAGGGTGACCGTCTGGCGTTCGCGCGCGGCCGCGGCCAGCCTGACTTCGCCGCTGTAGCGGCGGTAACCGGGCTTGAATACCGCCAGCTGGTGGCTGCGGCCGGGGTCCAGTTCCAGCTCCAGCGGGGTCTGGCCGAGAAATTCGCCGTCCAGGGTAACGTTGGCACCGGCCGGCACACTGGCCAGCTCCAGGACGCCCGCGGCGGGCTGCAGGGTCACAGCGGGCAGTTGCTGTGGCTGGCCCGCGACGATGTCCAGCGACTGTTGCCAGTCGGCGAACCCGGGGCTGCGCAGGATCAGCTGGTGTTCGCCAGCGTCGATCTCCAGCACCGCCGGGGTGCTGCCGCGCTGCTCGCCGTCCACCAGAATGGCGGCCCCGGGTGGCTGGCTGTCCACGCTCACTTCGGCCCAGCCCGGTGCCAGTTCCACACTCACCTGCTGTGCCACCTCGCGGCCGGTGACCGCCAGCGCCTGCTCCAGCGGCAGGTAGCGGTCGGCTTCGACCCGCAGCAGGTGCTCGCCCGCCGCCACTGGCTGGTCCGCCAGCGGCGTGTGCCCCAGGGGCTCGCCATCCACCAGCACGGTGGCGCCCGGCGGCACGCTGCTGAAACTCAGCAGCCCCGGCAGCGGGGCCGGCTGCAGCTGCAGGGTCTGGCTGTCATCGGCGGTGACGGTGACGGCGCTCTCCAGGGGGTGATAGCCCGGCGCGGTAACCCGTACCTGGTAGTCGCCCGGCCGCAGCAGGTAGCGCTCGCCGAAGGGAATGGCCAGGCCGCTGATACTCACCTGCGCCGGGGTTTCAGTCTCGACCAGGACCTGCAGGGAGCGGGCGCTCAGCAGGAACGCCATCAGCAGGGCGAACAGCGCGGCGCAGGCCAGCAGCAGCCAGCGCCGTCGATGGCGCCGCGGCGGCGGCCTGGCGTCGGCGCTGCCCAGCGGCTGGAAGGCACTGGGTTCAATGATGCCCGGCGCGGCCGGCTCCCGCTGGCTCATGCTGGCTGCAGCCTCCTGTGATCGTTCATCAGATGCGTTCCGTACACACGACGGTAACCGCCGGCGGCGCGCCTTCCGCTGCGACGCTGAACTCCACACGCACGTCGCGGTAGCCCATGCGGCTGCCCACTGCGGTATAGGAGCCCGGGCGCAGCTCCAGCTCCCGCTGGTCGAACTGCCCCAGGCGCGCCACCTTGTAGACGGTCACCTCGGTCTGCTGGTCCGAGTGCAGGGTCACCATGACCGGGGTGCTGGCCTGTTTCAGCAGGCGCTGCAGGGTCTGCAGCTGCTCGGCCAGCAGCGGCCCCCGGGGGGTGATTTTCTGCGCCTGTTGCAGCAGTTGTTCCGTGGCGGCGGCAACCCGGGCGTCGGCCAGCCGATCCGGCTGCTCGATGGCGGCGCGAAACTGCTTGTCCAGGCGCGCCCGGTCGCGGCTGCGAGCCAGGCCCTCGGCGGCGAACAGCACGTTGGGATCGATTTTCTGGGCCTGTTCATAGGCCTCGACCGCCGCCTGCCAGCGCTCTGCCTGTTCGTCGGCCAGGCCGCGCGTTTTCAGGCCGGCCAGGCGGTGGGCGGTGGCGGCGGCCGCGACTTCCTGCAGGGCGCTGGCGGCTTCGCTGGAGCCCGGCTCGAGCTTGGCGGCGCGGCCAAACGCCTGGCGGGCCTCCTCGAAACGCTTGCCGTCCAGGGCGGCGTAGCCCTCGCTCATGGCCTGGTTGAAGCGCTGCTCCTGATAGGCCGCCCGCAGTCGCTGCAGGCTCTGCTCGCTGCCGCTGTGGGCGGGGTCCAGGGCCACCGCCTGTTCCAGCGCGGCAATGGCTTGTGCCAGCTCGCCCTGCCGCTCCGCGGCCTCGGCCTGTGCCAGCAGCGGCAGCAGTTGCGGCAGCACTGCCAGGCGCTGGCGCAGGCCGGCCAGCCCGGCGTTATCCGGGTCGATGGCGGCGGCGATGTCCAGGGCCTCGCCGGCGGCCTCGGCGTCACCCGCCTCCAGGGCCTCGCCTGCCTGGGCCAGTTGCCGCGCCAGCACCTCGGGCATGTCCTGCTGCAGGGCCTGCAGGGCCGCCAGGCCTTCCTGATAGCGCGAGGTGGCTGCCTGGTATTCGCGGTTGCGGTACAGCTCGTCGCCGGCGGCGGCCAGTTCCGCCACCGCGGCGAAGCGCTCCGGGGCCCACAGCTTGACCCCGCGTTCCTCCAGGGCGAACTGTACATCCAGTAGCTCGGCCAGCACGTCCTGGGCCTCCTTGCGCAGCCTGCCCAGCTGGGCGTCCGACCAGGGGGAGGTGTCGGCGCCCGCCGGTTTTCCGGCCGCAGGCCCCGCCGCCTGGTCGGTGGCACTTGCCTCCCCGGCGGCAGTGGCCTCACTGGCCGGCGCGGGGGGTGGTGCTATCGCACCGGGTTCGGCGACCCGCTGCGGCAGCCAGAAAATCACCAGCAGGGCCAGTAACAACAGGGCTCCCAGCGCCGGCAGTACCCAGGGTGCCATGCCCTCGCGCGGCGGCGCGGCCGTTGCGGCGGGTTGCGCGGGCTGCGGTTGCACGACTTCGAAGGGCGTGGGCTGCAGCGGCTCGTTGGGGGATGACATGCGGTGTTTTAAACCTTACCGGGCTTGCCGGGGGGACTAGTGTTGGTCGATCGGGTCGATGGCCGCGGTGGGTGACCCACCTGCCGGCGGTAATTCCACGGCGCCCACCTCGGCGGCGTAGATGTCCGCCAGCAGCTCGCGCCACTGGGCGTACTGGTCCTCCACGTTGCCGCTGAGGGTGACACTGCGGTCTTCCAGCTCGATCACCGAGGGCGTGATTTCCGCCTCCAGCGACATGCCCAGCTCCTCCAGTGCCTGCACGTGAATCTGGGCCTCGTTGCGCTTCTCCAGCCCGCTCTTGAGCAGGAAACCGCCGCCGATCACGGCCACCTGGCCCGCCGTGCGGGTGGTGGAGCTGTCGCCGGCAGTCGCCGCTGCGATACCGGCGATGACGGCGAGGCCGCCGGCGATCAGCTGGCGGGTGCTCTCGGCCTGTAACTCCTGCAGGGCGACAGCCTCCTCGTAGGTCTCCTTGCGCCACTCCTCGTAGGGCGCCTGCATCTGGTCGCCGAAGCTGCGATAGTATTCCTGCAGGGTGTCGACGAACATCTGGTCGCGCTCGCGGATGCTCGCTACCCGTGCGAGCATGGGGTCGCCGCGGGCCGGCAGGCGCAGTATCTGGTACTCGCCATCGTCATTCTGCCCCAGGTAGCCGGCGAACGCCTCCGGGGAGAAGCTGCGCGCGAAGCGCAGCTCGGTGACCAGGCGGATCTGCTCGCGGGTGGCCGGGGTGATGGTTTCCTGTTTTTGCAGCAGGTCGTTGGCGATGGTGTTGTACACCGCCTGGAAAGGGTCCAGGTCGTTGCGTTTGGTGATCGTGTAGGCGTAGCGGCTGGCCACCCCGGTGTAGTCCTTGTCGAGCCATACCTGGCCCTGGGAGTCCACCGCCCTGATGTGCAATTCCAGCTCCTCGCCGTCCGAGTGCAGGATCTTGCCGCTGACCATCAGGTCGTTGATCTGTTCCTGGTTGGGTACCACCCTTACCGCGCCCCAGGCGCCGCTCTCCTGCATGGCTTCCGACAGCAGGAAGGGCATGTAACGCGCCTCGGCCTTGCGCACCTCCGGGTACATCTGCTCGCCCTCCTCGTAGTCGTCGATGCCCGGGTTGAAGATGGCGATGCCCACGTCCAGCAACTGGTGCTCCGCGACCGGCGTCGAGGGGGTGTCCACCCGCGGTATCTCGTTGCTGGTGATGGTCTGGCTGACGCAGGCAGCCAGCGACAGCGACAGTGCCGCGACGCAGAGCGGGCGGAACAGGCGCCTCATTTGTCTATGCCCTTGTACTTGCGGTACTCGTCCCACAGTTTTTCCCGCACGGCGGGATCGGGTTCGCGCATCGCGGCCTCGCGCAACTGGCGGGCGACCACGTCGTCGTCATTGCCACTGGGGATGTCTTTGGGTGGCGGGTACTTGGCCGCGTCCTGGGGGATCTCGCCGCTGCCGCCGCCGACACCGCCCATGCCTCCGCCGGTGCTGTAACCGCCACTGCCGCCGCCGTAGGAGCCCCCGGCATCGGCCTGGTCGCCACTCGAACCGCCTCCTCCGGCGCCGCCGGCGGCGGCCGTCGTGGACGTCGTCTGGTTGCCGGCCGGCCGCTCGCGGCTGGCCTGGCGTTGCGCGGCCTGCTCTTCCAGAATCATGCTGTCGAATTCGCCGGTGCCCTTTTCCAGCTGGGCATCGAGAATGGCCACCTGCTCGGCCGGGGTCAGGGGGCCGCCACCGGGCTGGCCATAGCCGCCAGCCGTGGTGCCACTATCCTGGCCGCTGCTCACGCCTACGCCCGCACCCACACCTGCGGCGCTCGCCCCGTCGCCGGTGCCTTCGGGCGAGCCGCCCTGTTGGCCGCCGGCGCCGGCGGAGTCACCCATGGCCTCCTCCATGCCGGCCATGACCTCTTCGAAGCTGGGCTCGTCGCGCAGGTCCGGGAGGCTCTCGCCAGTGCCGGCCGCGCTGTCCTCGAAACCGGGTTCCCCTGAGCCCGCAGCACCCTGGCCGGCATCCGCCGCCTGGTCACCGCTGGCGCCGGGAGCCTCCCCCTGGGGAAACTCGCCGATGTCTCCCGCCTGGCCGGACATGCCCCCCGAGGGTTGTTCACTGGCCCCCTGCTCGGCGCCCGAGTCCCCGGAGCTGCCGCTGTCGGCGCCGCTGGCACTGGCCTCGCTCCCCTGGCTGCTGGAGGCACTGCTCTCTGAGCCGGCGGTCGAGCTGCTCGCCGCGCCGCCCGAGGCGCTGCTCGAGGAACTCTCTGAAGAGCTGCTGGAGGCGGGGCTGGGGCTGCCGCTGCTGGCAGGGGGCGTAGGCGGGGTGGAGGCGGGGGTGGACGGGGTCTGCGGCGTCGTCGGGTTGCTGGCACTGGGGCACCCCGAGAGCAACAGGCAGGCACAGGCCAGCCCTGCGCACCGCAGCAGCACCCGTTCCAAATTACTGTTCGATATCATATGCCCTGACCAGTTTCTCCGTCGCCACCGGTTGATCCCCGGCGAAGCGGGGGCGGAAGCGGATGTTGCGCAATTCCCGCAGCAGGCGGGAAGCCGTGTCGTCAAGCTCTGTGTTGTCGTCCAGCCGCTCGAGGTTGTCCACCCGGCCACGCGCGTCCACGGCGAATTCTACCAGTATATTGCCCTGTTCCGCGCTAACCGCCGGTGGCAAGCGCCGCAGGCCGTCGAGATCCGGCAAGGGCATGGGCTCGGCAAACAGGGTCTCGCCGCTTGCTTGGGCAGCATCCTCGCCGGCAAGTTCCGCCAGTGCCAGGCGGTAGGCCTGCAGCGCATCCTCGTCCTGCTCGTTCCACAGGGCCCAGTCACCTCGCTGCACCAGGGCCTGTCGCGCTTCGGGGCTGTGCTCGCCGTGGTTGCTCAACTGCACCTGGTAGATGGCCGCCAGGATGCTGGTGCCGCGCTCGTAGTTTTCGCTGCGATCGCCGTAGAAGCGTTGCATGTCCTGGCTGAGGGTGGAGGGATTCATGCCACCGCCCGGCGCGATACTCTCGGTGCGGTACTCGCTGACCAGGTACTGGGTGCGCAGCATGCCCCACAGTGGGGTCAGCAGCTTGGGCGAGGTGTCCCCCTCCGCCTCGAGGATGTCGGTGAAGGCACGGCGATACAACTCCCACATATTGCTGAGGCGCCCCGGGCCCTGCCAGCCCAGCCCCAGGCGGTGGGCGTTGAACTGCCAGTTGGCCTGTTGCACCAGGGCGTTGGCGCGCTCCTCGCCGCTTTCCAGGGCGCGCAGTTCCACCCGGTACAGGTACTGTTGCAGGTCGTCGGCCTCGGCATATTGCCCCAGGGCGATGTGACTGCGGACCTGGGCCTGCAGCAGGGGTATCTGGTCGGGGCAGTACAGGCCGCTGTTGATCCGCGCCAGGTGCACACCCCGCTTGAAGGCGCTGACGGCCTCGGTGTGGCGCTGGTGCTTCTGCAGCGCCAGCCCCAGGCTGAGCATCTGCTCGGACAGCCCCGGGCCGTAGGCCCCCTGGCTCGATTCGAGGCGCTTGATGGCGTCCTGCAATGACTGCTCCGCGGTGCGTTCGCTGTCGCTTTGCCAGGTGTTGTCACGGTATTCGCCGGGCAGCATGTCGAGCTTGTCCTGCGCCCGGGCCGGCAGCAGGGCGCACAGCAGGGCGCAGCTGACCAGTGTTCTAAGGGCAAAGCGGGGCATGGTGATACTCGTTACAACAGTGCACGATGGGGTTGGCTCCATCCAGGGCGCCGCACAGGGGGCCCAGTATATACATTCCCTGCCGCGGCAGACAGAATACCAGACCGGCCGGCAGCGGGAGGGCTGCGGGCGGCGGAAGGTGGCAGCGTGTTGACCGGGAGGGGTGAGTGGGCCAGTTTAGTGAAGAAACCGCGGTGACCCGGGTGGCAGACGACCTGTGGCAGGGCGAGTTACACCGGGGCTGGCGTATTGGCAAGGTGCCCAACGGCGGCTATGTGCTGGCACTCGCCGGGCGGGTGTTGAGCCAGGCGCTGCCGCATCGCGATCCGCTGGCGGTCAACGCCTTCTACCTCGCCCCCACGCAACTGGGCCCGGTCGACTGCCGGGTGGAACTGCTGCGCCGCGGCCGCAATACCTCCCACGCCCAGCTGCGCATGTACCAGCAGGGGGAGCTCAGGGTGCTGGTTACCGCTGCCTACACCGACCTGGGCGGCCTCCAGGGGGAGAGCTGGTCGGCCAAGCCGCGGCCCGATTACCCGGCCTGGGCAGACTGCGCGCCCAGCGGCCAGGACGCGGTGGAGTTCTTCCGCGAGCGGGTCGAGGTGCGCCTGGTCAGCGGCGTCGAGGTGTTCACCGAAAGGCGGCCCAATGGCAGCGGCGAATTCAGGGGCTGGATCGCCCACCGCGACGCGGCCGCGCCGGACGCCCTGTCGCTGTTGATGTTTGCCGACGCCTTCGCCCCCCCGGTTTTTACCGTGTTCGGCCCACTGCACTGGGTGCCCACGGTGGAGCTGACGGTGCAGCTGCGGGCGCACCCCGGGCCCGGGCCACTGCAGGCGCGATTCTATTCGCGCCACCTGACCCGCGGCGTGATCGAGGAAGACGGCGAGTTCTGGGACAGCGACGGCCGGCTGGTAGCCATCAGCCGCCAGACCGCCAAGGTGCGAGTGCCGCCCGAGCTCGTTCCCCGCGGCTAGTACGCCGCCACCCAGCCCCCCGGGCGGCGGGGGTCGGTGGCGCCCAGCAACCAGCCGTCGCGCAACATGATCGACTGGGTGCGGCCGATGGTGCGCCCGCCCGCCTTCACCGTGTGGCCCATGTCCCGCAGCAGGGCGAGCGTGTCGGGGCTGATGCCCTGCTCCGCCTGCAGTTCGTCGGGCAGCCACTGGTGGTGGATACGCGGGCTGGTGCCCGCGGTGGCGACGTTCATGTCGAAGGCCATGGCGTTGAGGATGGTCTGCAGCACCGTGGTGATGATCATGCTGCCGCCGGGGCTGCCGGTGGCGAACCAGGGCTGGCCGTCGCGAAACACGATGGTCGGGCTCATGGAGGACAGCGGGCGCTTGCCGCCGGCAATGGCGTTGCGCTCGCCCTGTACCAGCCCGAACATATTGGCCCCGCCGGGCAGGGCGGCGAAGTCGCCCATCTCGTTGTTGAGCAGCATGCCGGTGCCGGGCACGGCAATGGCCGAACCGAAACTGGCGTTGAGGGTGTAGGTGTTGCTGACCATATTGCCGTGGCGGTCGGCGATGGTGTACTGGGTGGTGTCCTGGCTCTCCACCACGAGCTCTCGCCCCGGGGCGATCCGGGCGGAGGGCGTGGCGCGGTCGGCGGCGATCAGCTTGCGCTGGCGGGCGGCGTAGGCCTTGTCGGTCAGTGCCGCCACCGGTACGTCCACGAAGTCCGGGTCGCCCAGGTATTCGCTGCGGTCGGCATAGGCCAGTTTCATGCTCTCGGTGAGCAGGTGCAGGTAGGCGGCACTGTTGTGTCCCAGGGCGGCCAGGTCGTCGTTTTCCAGCAGGTTGAGGATCTGCAGGATATGCACGCCGCCCGAGGAGGGCGGCGGCGCGGAAACGATCTCGAACTCATGGAAACGGCCGCGCAGCGGCACGCGCTCTATGGCGCGGTAGGCCGCCAGGTCCTCCAGGGTGATCAGGCCGTTGCCGCGCTGCATTTCGGCGGCGATGCGCCGCGCCACCTCGCCGCGGTAGAAGCCGTCTTTGCCCCGCGCGGCAATCTGGCGCAGGGTCCATGCCAGGTCGGGCTGGCGCAGGATCTCGCCGATCTGGTAGGGGCTGCCGTCGGGCTTGAAGTACAGACGCTTCGCCTCCGGGTTCCTGTGCAGTCGGTCGGCGCGGGCGGCCAGCTCGTAGTTGAGGGCGAAGCTGACCGCAAAGCCCTGTTCCGCCAGGGCGATGGCCGGTGCCAGAACCTGCTCGCGGCCCATGCTGCCGTATTTTTCCAGGGCGTACAGCAGGCCGGCCACGGTGCCCGGCACACCGGAGGACTGCAGGCTGAAATACTCCAGCGCCAGGTCCTCGCTGCTGTCCGCCTTGAGGAACATGTCGCGACTGGCCGCGGCGGGGGCGGTCTCGCGATAGTCGATGAACACGTCGCGATTGCCCTCGGCCAGGTGCAGCAGCATGAAGCCGCCACCGCCGAGGTTGCCGGCCCGCGGGTAGGTCACGGCCAGGGCGAAGCCGGTGGCCACCGCCGCGTCCACCACGTTGCCTCCCTGCTGGAGGATCTGCTTGCCCGCCTCGGTCGCCAGCTGCTCGGGGCCGACCACCATGCCCTCGCGCCCGACGATGGGCAGGAAGCGCTCGTTGTAGTCGATGATGGGCGACTGTTGCGCGGGCGCGGTTTCCCGTGCCTGGGCGGGGGTGGCGGCCAGCGTTGCCAGGGCGAGGCTGAGCCACAGGCAGAGGAGGGCGTAGGGGCGTCGTTGCATGTTTGCTCCCGGGGTTTGCGTGAGCTTGTCGGGGAACGGGCACTTTAACTGTTTTGCCCGCCGTCGCATACTGATGGTCATCGACTTGCCGCCCCGGAGAGTGGCAACTATGTTTACGGGACTCGCCGTGAATACATCCGTGTAGGCTCGTATCGGCCATCCATGGCCTCAACGGTCTCGTAAACATAGTTGCCACTCTCCGGGGCTAGATCGGGCGTGGCGGCAATCTGCAGAATTGGCTGTCCAGTGGGAAGCGGGGCCTGCTCCTGCGGGACCGTAGAGCGCATGGATGCGCGATACGAGCCCCCATGGATGGGTTCACGGCGAGTCCCGCAGGAGCAGGCGCCGCGTCACGCAGAACGGTAGCCGCACGTTACAAACTTGATGTAGCGAACCGGCAGCGATGAGCGAGGGGAGGCCCCACTCCTCGCGGCTCTGCTCCGGAAGTGTCTGCAGGAGGATGTAATGACAATACTGCTACCCGAAATCAACCGCCGCTGGGCCGACATGTTCGCCGCGCTGGCCGCCGGCGCCGACGTGCCGCCGGGGCAGCGGCTGCGCACCGAGGGCCTGATGGAGGCGGCGGTGCTGGTCGGAGAGGCCACGGCCGAGCAGCTGTCGCTGGCCATGGACGCCTGTTACCGGCAGGCCTTCGGGCGCGCCCTGGGCGCGGATTTCGGCGACGCCTGGCAGGCCTTCTTCCCCTTTCCACAGATTCCCGCCATGGCGCGACGGGCGCCGGTTTACCCCAGCGCGCCGGCGCAATAGTGGCGGTCGCCCACAGGCTTGACGCATTGCGCCGGCCGCATGCTTATAATGCGTCTCCCGATGCAAGGAACCCGACCATGACAGCCACCCCCCTGCGCTACCTTGCCGGCATTGTGCTGGCCTACCTGCTGGCCGCCTGCGGCAGCATCGCCACCGAGCCCGGCAAGGTACAGACCAACTACGACCACCAGTTCAATTTCGCCGGGGTGAAGTCGATCTACATCCAGCCCTTCAGCCGCACCGATGCCGCCACCATCACCGTCAGTGACGGGCAGATACGACGGATCAACGCCGCCATTACCGCCGAACTGGAGGGCAAGGGCTTCAGCGTGGTCGCGGACAGCGCCCGGGCGGACCTGCTGCTGAGCTGGTACCTGATCACCGAGGACCAGGTGTACGCGGCGCCGGGCAGCTGTCCCGGTTGCGACCGCCCCGCGGACAGTGACAGCGAGCGCTACGCCAAGGGCACGCTGATCGTGGATATGTACGACCCGATCCGCAGCCTGCCGGTGTGGCGCTCCCGGCTGCACACCCGGTTGACCGCCGAGCCCGGTTCGGAGCAGGCGGAGCGCGACCGCCGCGAGGCCGCCGCCGCCATGTTCGCACAGTTCCCGCCGGCCTAGGCGGCACAGATCGGGCGCGGGCATGAGTGCACAGTACGAGAGCTTTCGCCGCGAGTATGTCGCCGGCGGGCTGAGCCGGGACATGCTGGCCGCCTCGCCCATCGCCCAGTTCGAGGCCTGGCTGGAGCAGGCGGTGAACGCCGGCCTCAAGGATCCTACCGCCATGGTGCTGGCCACGGTCGACGGCCGGGGGTTGCCCTGGCAGCGTATCGTGCTGCTCAAGGGGCTGTCCCACGGCGGCTTCGTGTTCTACACCAACTATGGCAGCGCCAAGGCCGAGGCCATGGCCCACAACCCGCAGGTGTCGCTGCTGTTTCCCTGGAACGAACTGGACCGGCAGGTGATCGTCGGTGGCCGGGTGGAGAAAATGTCGGTAGCGGAATCGGCCAGTTACTTTCTCACCCGGCCGCGGGAGAGCCAGATCGCCGCCTGGGCCTCGCGCCAGAGTCGCCCCATATCGGCCCGGGCGCTGCTGGAAAAGCAGGTGAGGGTGCTGCGCGAGAAGTTCGGCAAGGGCGAAATCCCCATGCCGGATTTCTGGGGGGGTTACCGGGTATTGCCCCGCTGTATCGAGTTCTGGCAGGGTGGGGAGCACCGCCTGCACGACCGCTTCCTCTACACCCTGCAGGGGAATGACAACTGGACAATCGAGCAGCTTCAGCCATGACAAGGGAGAATTGAATGCCCACTATCAGCAAGGATGATCTCGTCGGTACCTGGGAACTGGAATCCTGGACCATCGGCTACGCCGACCGCGACGATATGAGTTTCCCCTACGGCGAGGAGCCGCAGGGCCTGCTGCTGTACAGCACCGACGGTTGGATGAGCGCCTCCATCTGCATCCCGGACAGGGAGCGCCTGCCGGAGGATGTGGGTTACCGCAAGTTGCCCGATGCGCTCAAGGCGGCGGCGTTCTCTTCCTACTTCCACTACGCCGGCCGCTACCGGGTGGTAGACGGCGACGTGGTGCACTACGTCACCCAGAGCCTCAACCCGAACTTCCCGGGCAGCGAGCAGTTGCGCCACGCCGAGCTGGACGGCCACACCCTGGTGCTCAGCGGCAAGGACGAGGTCGGCGGCGTCACCCGCTTTCACTCCCTGGTCTGGCACCGGGTGGACGCCACCCAGGATGGGGTCGTTATCGAGGATAGCTGAGCGCGATACTCCCGCCCGAACCCGCCAGCCAGGGCCTCTCCCCGAGGCCTGTATACCCGCTAAACCCGCCGCTGGCTGAAGTAGCGCGGTTCCGAGTCCAGGCCCAGCAGCAGGCGGCGGATCATGTCCAGGCCGGCGGCGGCCACCATGGTCTGGAACAGGGTGCGCTCCACCGGCCAGCGCAGGCACAGGCTGCGCAGGTCGTCGCGGCTGCCCCAGGCCAGCCACACCGTGCCCACCGGCTTGTCCGGGGTGCCGCCGTCGGGGCCGGCGATGCCCGACACGGCGATGGCGTAATCCGCCCCCGCTCGCTGCAGGGCGCCCAGGGCCATCTGCCGCACCACCGGCTCGCTCACCGCGCCGTCGCTGGCCAGCACCGCCTCGTCCACCCCCAGCACCGAGTGCTTGACGGCATTGGCATAGGTGACGAAGCCGGCGTGAAACGCCTCTGAAGAGCCGGGAATGCGGGTCAGCATGGAGGCGATCAGGCCGCCGGTACAGGACTCGGCGGTGGTGAGGGTGGCGCCGCGTTCGCGCAGCAGTTGCAGCACACGCTCGGCCAGCAGGCAGTCGCCCTCGCCGATGATGTGATCGCCGAACAGTTGTTCCAGGCGCTCCCGGCAGTGCTGGCGGGCGGCCAGGGCGGCGCTGTTGCTGACGCTCAGCTTGATCTCCAGCTGTGGGGCCCCGGCGCGAAAGCCCAGCTCCACCTCCGGGGGCCAGTCGGGAATGGCGTCGCTGATCATCTGCTGGGCGCTGGACTCCCCCAGGCCGAAGGTCTGCAGCCGCAGTATGCTGCGCTGGGCCGGTCGCTGCAGGCGCCGTGCCAGGTCGGCGACAATGAGGTCGAGCATGGCCGCCAGCTCGCCGGGCACCCCGGGGGTGCAAATGACCCGGCACTTGCCCACCTGCAGTTCGAAGCCGACCGCGCTGCCGATGGTGTTGGCGATGATGTCCGCCCCGACCGGCAGCAGGGCCTGCTTCATATTGGCCGCATTCAGCGCCAGCCGGCGCCCGGCGCACCACTGTTGCAGATGGGCTACCGCCTCGGGGTGCTCGGCGACACCGACCCCGGTCACCTGGGCCAGCACCTCGGCGGTGAGGTCGTCGATCGTCGGGCCCAGGCCGCCGTTGACGATGAGCAGGTCGGCCTGTTCCGCCATGGAACTCAGCTCCCGCGCGAGCAGGTCCCGGTCGTCCCCGACCGTGACCTTGCGGTATACGCCGATATCCAGCTCCGCCAGGCGGCGGGCGATCAGGGCGGAATTGGAGTCCACCGTATCGCCGCTCATGATCTCGTTGCCGGTCAGCAGCAGTTGTACTTTGAATTCGGTTGCGCCCATGGTTTCCCCGGTTGGTGGCCCGCTCCCGTGTGCGGTGGCTTGCAAGCATAGCCGCATTGTCCGGCCCGGGGCAAAGTGCGCTAGACTCGCAGGAGCCGGGACAGGGGGTAGAGTGGTCGCTTTCAGATATTGCCGCGAGTGCGGCGCCGCGCTGCAACCACACACGGTGGCGGGCGAGCAGCGCAAGCACGGGTATTGCCCCCGCTGCCAGCAGCCGCGCTATGACCACCCGCTGGTGGTGGTCACCTGCTTTGTCGCCTGCGGCCGGCGCCTGCTGTGGGTGCAGCGCGCCCTGCCGCCCCAGCGCAGTCTGTGGGCCATTCCCGGCGGTTACCTCGAAGGCGGAGAAACCCTGGCGGCGGGCGCCGCCCGGGAACTGTACGAGGAGGCGGGGGTGCAGCTGCCGCCCGAGCGCCTGCAGTTGTACATGACCGGCACCATCACGTTTATCAACCAGGTGTATGTGGGCTTTCGCGCTCACGTCGACAGCGCACATTGCGCTCCCGGGCCGGAATCGCTGGCCTGCGGCTTTTTCTCGCGCGACGAGTGCCCCTGGGAGCAGGTAGCCTACCCACAGGTCAACGACTCGATCCAGCGCGCCTACGACGACCTGGAAAGCGGCTGTTTCGGGGTGTGGCAGGCGGAGATGAGCGAGCAGCGCTATACCTTGCGGGCGGTGTCCCAGACAGGCGGTGGGTCCGCTGACACCTAATGGTTCCTGTCAATCGTGAAGACCGGCGCCGGACCGCTAAGGCCTAACGGGACTCGCCGTGAATACATCCATGTAGGCTCGTATCGCGCATCCATGCGCTCTACGGTCCCGTTAGGCCTTACCGCTTCGGCGCCTGCATGCATGTATTCGGCCTGAGTAAATGCCGTCGCGTCTAGAACCCACCATGGCGGGCCAGGTGTTCGAGTTCCTCCACAGTCGACTCCCGCCCCAGGATGGCATTGCGGTGCGGGAAGCGGCCGAAGCGGGCGATCACCTCGCGATGCGCCTCGGCGTAGCGGCGGAAACCGGCCACCGCCTCGCCGGCACTGTGCTCCAGTGCGGTGAACAGGCGCAGGCACTGGTCCTGGGTTGCGAGGTCCTCGCTATGCTCCAGCGGCAGGTACAGGAATACCCGGTGCACCGCCGGCAGGCGCAGGTGGCGCTGGCCGGCGATCGCTGCGCGGGCCAGCGCCAGCGCGCGGGGGTCACCGGCGAAGGCCCGGGCCGTGCCGCGAAAGATATTGCGGGTGAACTGGTCCAGCAGCAGCACCAGGGCGACCAGGCCGCGGTCGTCCTCCGACCAGTGTTGTAATTCCCCCGCCAGGGCGCGCTCCACCAGCGGCCCGAAGCGCTGGTGCAGGGCTGCATCCACCTCCTCGTTGGCGCCAAACCACAGTTTTTGCTGCGCCGGGGCGGCCAGGCCCGCGGCATCCAGCGGCCCGAACCAGAACTCGTGGATATCGTCAATTGCTGCAGCCATGGCTGAATCTACCCCACCCGCACCGCCGGGCGCCCGTGTGTGTTAAGGTACGCGGCCTCTTGGACCAGCATAGCGGAAATGACCATGACTTTACGCCCTGAAGTGGAACTGACCACCGATGAACAGAAAGCCAGCTACGGCTTCGGCCTGCAGTTCGGCGAGCAATTGCGCCGCAACAGCTTCGACGGCCTGGATCTGGAGGCGGCGCTGGCCGGCATCCAGCACTGGTACCAGCACCAGCAGGCGGCCATCGACGACGGCCAGATCAATGCCGCCTACCGGGTGGTGCAGGAGAAAAAACAGGCTCGCGAGGCCGAACTGGCGGGCAAGCGGGAGGAACTGGCCACTGTCTTCCTGGAAGCCAATGCCGCCCGCGAGGGCGTATCGGTGACCGATAGCGGGCTGCAGTACGAGGTGCTGGAGGCCGGCGACGGCACCAGCCCCGGGCCCCGCTCCACCGTGGTTACCCACTACCACGGCACCCTGGTGGACGGCACGGTGTTCGACAGCTCGGTGGAGCGCGGCGAGCCCGCCGAGTTCGGGGTGCACGAGGTCATTCCCGGCTGGACCGAGGCCCTGCAGATGATGTCGGTCGGCGACAAGTGGCGCATCGCCTGCCCGCCGCAACTGGCCTATGGCGAGCAGGGAGCCGGCAACGTCATCCCGCCCAACACCGCGCTGGTGTTCGAGATTCACCTCATCGAAGTCAAAGACTGAGGTCATTCGGGTCGGGCTGCTGGCGGCTGGCGCCACAGCCGGCGTCAGGCCTATTGCGCCGGGATACCCTCGCTCGGTTGATGCCCCACGCCCTCGGAGGGTATCCCGGCGCAATAGGCCAGCAGGCGTTGCGCCATTCCCATACAGAATTCTAAGCTGACACACGCCCACAATGGGAATGTCCTTCCCGAATGCAGCGGCGCGCGCTGGGGGTGCTCCCCGAGGGCGTGGGGCATCAACCGAGCGGGGGCACCCCCAGCGTGGGTCGCGACCAGGGGATCATCACCAAACCGCATCCACGGCCAAAAAAATCAGCCCTGAATCCGCCGCGACGCTTACATTGCCCAGCGCCATTGATTACACTGTGAAGCCATCGAAAAAGTCTCTTCCACGGTGGGTCCTCAAGCATGAAACGCGTTGTATTCAACCAGAAAGGCGGGGTCGGCAAGACCAGTATCACCTGTAACCTGGCGGCCATCGGGGCGGCCATGGGCTATCGCACCCTGGTCATCGACCTGGACGTGCAGGGCAATACCACCCACTACCTGGTGGGTGAGATCGACGCCGAAGCCTTTCCCGCCGAGGCCCAGGGGGTCGCCGGCCTGTTCAAGCAGACCGTGGGCTCGCGCCGCATGAGCAAGAACCCCGACTCCTTCGTCTGGGAAACCCCCTACGAGAACCTGTTCCTGATGCCCTCCAGCCCGGCGCTGGCAGTGCTGGAAAAGGAGCTGGAGAGCCGATACAAGATCTACAAGCTGCGCGATGCCCTCGACAAACTGGAGGGCGAGTACGACCGCATCTACATCGATACCCCACCGAACTTCAATTTCTTCTCCAAGTCGGCGCTGATCGCCGCGGATTCGGTGCTGGTGCCCTTCGACTGCGACAGTTTTGCCCGCCAGAGCCTGTACTCGCTGATGGACAACCTCGGCGAGCTCCAGGAGGACCACAACCCGGAGCTGGTGGTGGAGGGCATCGTCATCAACCAGTTCAATTCCCAGGCGCGGCTGCCGGGGGAACTGGTGGCGGAGCTGGAGGAAGAAGGCTACCCGGTGTTCAACACCTACCTCACCACGTCGGTGAAGATGAAGGAGTCCCATCGCGAGCACCGCCCGCTGATCGACATGGCCCCCAGCCACAAGCTCACCGGCCAGTTCCTGGACCTGCACGCCGAGCTGGAGAAGACCAGGGCCAAGGCCGCAGCCTAGGCTCTTACCGAGCCAGAGTCAGCAGTCCAGCTCGCTCCGGGGGCGCGACCGGTACCAAGGCCCTTTCGCAGGGCCTTGCTCCTGGGGAGGGCGGCTGGAAACTCACACCTCCGGCAGCATGCTCCCCGCCTTGCCCACCGCATCCACGTACTCCTCCAGCAGCCGGTAGATCACCTGGCGGCAGGACTGCACCTCGTTGAGCTGGCCAATCACCTGGCCACAGGGATTGAAGGCCACCTTCTGGCAGTCGCCCACCCCGGCATAGGTCGCCGTGCGGCGCATGCCGTCCGAGCTCACCATGCCCTGCAGCGGCATGCCCAGCGGCTCGGGGGTGTCGGGCCGCGCCCAGGCCTCGGTCCAGTCGTTGCGCAGCATGCGGCAGGTCTTGCCCGTCCAGGAGCGGGAGATCACCGTGTCCTCGCTGCTGGCGTTGAGCAGCGACGCCTTCTGGGCCGGCTGGGTGTGGGCCTCCTCCACCGTCAGCCACAGGGAGCCCGTCCACACCCCGGCCGCGCCCATGGCCAGCGCCGCCGCGATCTGGCGGCCGTCGCCGATGCCCCCGGCCGCGAGCATGGGCAGGTCGCCGATGGCGTCGACGATCTGCGGCCACAGCACGATGGAGCCGACGCTGCCGGTGTGGCCGCCGCCTTCGCCGCCCTGGGCCACCACGAAGTCGAGCCCTGCCTCCTTGTGGGCCACAGCCTGCTTGACCTTGCCGCACAGGGCACCGATCAGGCGCCCGGAGTCCTGCACCAGTTTGATCTTGTCCGCCGGGGGAGTGCCCAGCGCATTGGCGATCAGGA
This sequence comes from Pseudomonadales bacterium, assembly GCA_024234735.1. Classification (GTDB taxonomy): domain Bacteria; phylum Pseudomonadota; class Gammaproteobacteria; order Pseudomonadales; family Halieaceae; genus JARRPM01. The sequence continues at coordinate 33,820 of JACKNV010000014.1, read as the reverse complement.
CGCACTGCGGTCGGGTCAGGGCCTCTTCCAGCAGGGGCGTGGCGGTGGTGTCGGTCCAGCCCATCAGGCCCATGCTGGTGCTGCCGTCTGGCCAGGGTGGCACACCCGCATCCGCCAACAGTTTCTGGGCGAAGTCGATATGCTCCCGGGGCACCATTTTCCACAGCTGCGCCTCCAGCTCGGCGGCGCTCATGTCACCCATGCCCTCGTATTTCTGGGGGATCACGATATCCACGCCGTAGGGTTTGTCGCCAATGTGGGCGTCGATCCAGTCCAGCTCCTCCCTGAGCTGCTCGGGGGAAAACCCCACCGCCCCCAGCACGCCGATACCGCCGGCCTTGCTGACCGCTACCACCACGTCGCGGCAGTGGCTGAAGGCAAAAATGGGGTAGTCGATTCCGAGTCGTTCACACAGCGGGTTGGGCATTGCGCAGCTCCGTGGTTGGTAGTGGTCAGCGCCCAGTATTTGCGCTGCCCGCCGGAGGGGCAAGCGCGGCGGGATGGCAGGCTAAACCGGGCCGGGATTCCACCCCGATCCGCCCCGCGGGAGGCCGGGTGGATGCATATCCATATAAAGCATAGTTATTTGTACGGGCCTTTCCAGTTCTATAAAGTTCTGTTCCTGAGTTGAACCCGCGGAAGGCAATGCCCTTGGATCTGGATCTCGACAGTGTGAACGCCAGCCTGCGCAACGCCAGTCCGCAGGACGTGGTGCGTTGGGCGCTGGGGCTCAAGCGTCCGACCATCGCCACTACCAGCATGGGGCGCAATGCCGCCGTGATGCTGCACCTGGTCAGCGCCATCGACCGGAGCGTGCCCACCGTCTGGGTGGACACCGGGTATAACCTGCGCGATACCTATGTGGTCGCGGAGCGACTGATCCGCGACCTGGAGCTCGATATCCACGTCTATTCCCCGCTGATGACCAGCGAGCGCCGCAACGCCATCATGGGGGGGATTCCCACCGTGGACGAGGAGCAGCGGCACCAGGAATTCACCCGTCAGGTAAAGCTGGAGCCCTTCGAGCGGGCGCTGGCGGACTTTGCCCCCGAGGTCTGGCTGACGGGCATCAGGCGCGAGGAAACCGAGCACCGCAGAAGCCTGGATATCGTCTCCCTGGACGCCCGCGGCATCGTCAAGGTGGCGCCGATCTTCTACTGGTCCGAAGAACAGGTGGAAGACTACATGGCGCAGCAGCAGTTACCCACCTGCAAGCACTACTTCGATCCCACCAAGGTACAGGACGGTCGCGAGTGCGGCCTGCACACCGCGGCCTGAGGGCGGCGGCGCGGCTGCTTTGACCGCCGGCCAGGGCGCCGGGCAGGGGGCTGCGCGGGTGGGTTATACTGTCACGGGAGGAGCGGCTTATGGCGTCTTCGACTGCGGCAGTGACAGCATCCCGGCACTTCGCCGCCGGGCCCCGCATGGTGGTGCGTTGGTGCCTGGCACTGATGCTGCTGGCGCTGGGCGCCTGCGCCAGCCAGGGGGAGCAGCACCTGGCCCCGGCGGAGTTGCCGCCACTGCACTCCGGGAGCCGTCCCCTGACGGTCGCCGAGGCGACGCGGCGCGCCGTCACCCCCGATCTGCTGGCCACCAATGATGCCATGCGCGCCTTCGTGCAGCGCTATACCGGGGGCATCAACAATTCGCGCCAGCGCCTGATGGCCCTGCACCGGGCGATCCAGGGGCCCGGTACTCTTGGCATCCGCTATGACCCCTATGCCGACGGCAGCGCCAGCGAGGTGTTCGCCCGGGGCAGCGCCAACTGCCTGGCCTACGCCAACCTGTTCGTGGCCCTGGCCCGGGAGGCGGGCCTGGACGCCCGCTACCAGTGGCTGGAAGTGCGCCCCCAGTGGAGCCGGGTCGGGGACCGGGTGCAGGTGGGCCTGCACATCAACGTGGAGGTGGACCTGCACACCGGCAGCCGCTACATGGTGGATATCGACCCCCTGCCGGCGCGCGACATCGCCGGCACCCGGGAGCTGAGCGACCGCGACGCGGCGGCGCTGTACCACAGCAATATCGCCATGGACGCCCTCGCGGGAGGCGACCCGGATGCGGCCTGGCCACAGGCGGTGCGGGCCTTGCAACTGGCACCGGATATGCCCCACCTGTGGGTCAATATCGGCGCCATCTACCGCCAGGCGGGCCAGTATGCCGTGGCGGAGCGCAGCTACCTGCAGGCCCTGGCGCTGGATGACTGGCAGTTTTCCGCGATGGCCAACCTGGCGGTGCTGTACGAGCTGCAGGGCAGGGAGCAGGAGCGCAGCCAGTGGCTGCAGCGGGTGGAGGGCTACCGGCGCAACAACCCCTACTACTATGCCGACCTCGGCGACGAGGCTGCCGCCGCCGGCCTCTGGCAGGAGGCCCTGGGCCACTACCAACGGGCCGTCGAGCTGCAGCCGGACGACAGCCAGCTGCTGTTCGCCCGCAGCATGATCCATTTCCGCCTGCAGGATCTGCCGGCGGCCGCGGCCGACCTCAGGCAGGCCATCGAGCACGCCACCATGCGTTCGGATATCGACAGCTACCAGGCGCAGCTGGAGACGCTGCGCCAGGCGGGCCTGGCCGGTACCGGTGACTAGCCCGGCCGCTGCACCCGGATGTAGCGCCGCCGCTGCATCTTGCCGGTGAGTCTGGCGAAGCAGTCGCCGATGGCCATCTGCCAGCCGTATTTGCGGCGCAGGGCCTGCAGGGCCTGGCGCTCTTCGGCAGGGGTTTCCAGCAGGAAGGCCTCGGTGTCCAGCCACTCTCCGGTCAGGGTCCCGGTCACCGTGCAGGCGGCGATGCGCGCCTGGCTGAAGTTGCGCAGGCGCTTCACCTTGCCGGCCTGCCCGGCGGAGAACAGGTAGTAGCTGTCACCCTCCGGGGCGAACCACACCGGGGTGGCAACGAACTCGCCACTCTTTTTGCGGGTGGCGAAGCTGATGTAGTTGCCGCCCTCGAGGAATTCGATCTCGTCCCGGTTCATAGGTCTGCCCCTGTCCTGCGCTGTGTCGTCGATGCATTAAAACTGCAATTAAGCGGGGCCACAATACCCCCGGGCGCCGGCCCTTGGTGTAGAATCCGCCACGACATAAGAAAAGGAGAACAAGCGATGGGACCGAGGATTCGTGGGTTGCTGCTGGCTGCAGGCATGATACCGCTGCTGGCCCTGTTCGCGCCTTCCGTGTACGCCGACAGCAAGGAGAAGATCGACGCCGGTGTCAGCCAGGCGCTGGAGCGCCTGCGCGGCCACGCCCCCGGGGCGGGCGAGCTGCTGGAGCAGGCAGTGGCCGTGCTGGTCTTTCCGGACGTGGTGAAAATGGGCTTCGGCGTGGGCGGCGAATACGGCGAGGGCGCGCTGCTGGTGGACGGCCAGACGCAGGCCTATTACGTGATAGCCGGGGTGTCGTTCGGCCTGGAGGCGGGCGCCGAGTACAAATCGGAAGTGCTGCTGTTCATGACCGAGGAGGCGCTGCGGAAGTTCCGCAACAGTTCCAGCTGGCAGGTGGGCGTGGATGGCGCGGTGGTGCTGGCGAAAGAGGGCGCCGAGGGTGCCGTCGACACCCTCAATACGCGCGATGCGGTGCGCGGCTATATCTTTTCCAATCGCGGGCTGATCTTCAACCTCTCCCTTGACGGCGCCAAGATCACCCGCATCGCCAGGTAGGGGCGGGTTCATGAGCGATTTCATATCGGTAAAGTCAGCCCTGGCGGGCGAGGCCGCCACCGGCGCCCGGGTGAGCGTGCGCGGCTGGCTGCGCAGCAAGCGCGATTCCAGGGCGGGTATCTCCTTCCTGGCCATCCACGACGGCTCCTGTTTCGATCCCATCCAGGCGGTGGTGCCCGCCGACCTGGACAACTACCAGAGCGAGGTGCTCAGGCTGTCCACCGGCTGCGCGGTCAGCGTCAGCGGCGAGCTGGTGCCCTCCCAGGGCAAGGGGCAGAGCGTGGAAATCCAGGCCGATACGGTGACCGTGCTGGGCTGGGTGGAGGACCCCGAGACCTACCCCATCGCCAAGAAGCGGCACAGTTTCGAATACCTGCGCGGCCAGGCGCACCTGCGCCCGCGCACCAACACCATAGGCGCGATCACCCGGGTGCGCAGTACCCTGGCCAACGCCATCCACGGCTATTTCCACGACCACGGCTTCAACTGGATCAACACCCCCATCATCACCGGCAGCGACTGCGAAGGCGCCGGCGAGCTGTTCCGGGTCAGCACCCTGGATTTCGCCAACCTGCCGCGCACTCCCGCCGGGGAGGTGGACTTCAGCCAGGATTTCTTCGGCGGCGAATCCTTCCTCACGGTATCGGGGCAGCTGGAGGTGGAGTCCTACTGCCTGGCGATGAGCAAGGTCTACACCTTCGGCCCCACGTTCCGCGCCGAAAACTCCAATACCAGCCGCCACCTGGCGGAATTCTGGATGGTGGAGCCGGAGCTCGCCTTTGCCGACCTCGACGACGATGCCGACCTGGCGGAGGCCCTGCTCAAGCACGTATTCACCCGGGTGCTGGAAGAACGCGAGGACGATATGGCCTTCTTCGCCCAGCACATCGACAAGTCTGTCATCAGCCGCCTGCGGGGGGTGATAGACCAGCCTTTCGAGCGCATGGACTACGGCCAGGCCATCGACATCCTGGCCAACTGCGGCCAGCGCTTCGAGTTCCCGGTCGCCTGGGGGCAGGACCTGGCCTCCGAGCACGAGCGCTACCTGGCGGAGCAGCACGTGGGCCGGCCGGTGGTGGTCATGAATTACCCCAGGGATATCAAGGCCTTCTACATGCGCCTCAACGACGACGAGCGCACCGTGGCGGCCATGGATGTGCTGGCCCCGGGTATCGGCGAGATTATCGGCGGCAGCCAGCGCGAGGAGCGCCTGGAGGTGCTGGACGCGCGCATGGACGAGGCGCTGCGCCGGGAGCTGTGGTGGTACCGCGACCTGCGCCGCTACGGCACGGTACCCCATGCCGGTTTCGGCCTGGGCTTCGAGCGCCTGCTCAACTACGTCACCGGCATGGAGAACGTGCGCGACGCCATTCCCTTCCCCCGCACCCCCGGCCACGCCAGTTTCTAGCTCGCCCGCGCCGGCTGCCCCAGGTGGGTAGCTTGCGCGTTTTTTGACCAGATAATGTGAATTATTGACTGAATTCGCCACCGGCGGAGGCCGCGCTTTGCGCCATACTCAAGGCGAGCGGGCGGTTTGAGTGCCGCGAGGGAGGCAGTACAGTGAAGGCACGGGACAGCAGCGGTGATGCCGACGGCGAGATGCTGATCGTCGACACCTTCACGCGCCTTATCTTCGGCGAGGAAGGCCGCTTCGACGCCGGCGAACTGTCGATTATCGACGCCCTGCGGCGGGTCGACCAGGGGGTGGCCGCGGACAGCCACCGGGAGATGGGGCAGTACCTGCGGGCGCTGGGCGTAGAGGAAATGATCCAACTGGTCGCCCGGGTGCAGGCCTATCTGGCGGCCACGCAGGGCGCCGGACCCAAAGCCGTCGGCCCTGCACAGGGCCGCTATGCAGGGTCGAATTCATTCGACCGATGAACTCCCGCCCGGGTCCCGCAGGTCCCGGCACAACCACAGCGGCCCCGCGTTTGCCTTAGGGGTCGGCTTTGGGCGGCTTCAGGCCGCAGCCCTCCACCAGCTCGAACAGTGCCCGGTGCTGTTCCGCCCGATCCACGGCGACGAAGCGCAGGGTTACCGGCTGCTCCAGCTGGAAGCGCCGGGTGGTGCTGGTCAGGCTGGCCGTCCACTTGTCGTAGCTGAACTTCTCCGGGTCCTTGCGCAGATCGACGAACCCCTCCAGGCCGTTCTCGTCCAGGCGCGCATTGAACCCGCTGCTGTTGATATGGGTCACCCGCGCCTCGAACGTGCGCTCTTGCCCGGCACTTATCCGGGCAAGGTATTTGCCGGCCAGCCAGCGCTCCGCTTCCAGGGTGGCCTGGCGGGTGCTCGCCAGGCGCTGTGCCAGGCGCTCCAGCATTCCGGGCTGTACCCGGTCCGCCGGCTCGCCGTGCAACAGGGCCTTGATCTGCAGGTGCACCAGGAAATCGACATACTTGCGCAGCGGTGAAGTGCAGTTGGTATAGGCCTCCAGGGCCATGCCCATGTGGGCGCCGGCGCTGCTGCTGAGTTCCGCCCGGGTGAGCAGGCGATTGACCATGCTGCGCAGGGGCAGTTTGTGGTCGTCGCGGGCGAGGCAGCGCATGATGTCGCGGTAGCCCTCCACGGTGGTGGGGTCGGTCGCGGCCACCTCCGCGGCGTGCATGGCCAGGAACTGGCGCGTCTCGTCCAGGCGGTCGGCGCGGATGCCCGGGTGGATCACGAAGGGCCCGTTGGCCCCGCCGCGCTGCAGGAACATGGCCGCGCAGCGGTTGGCTGCGACCATGCACTCCTCCACCAGTTTCTGTGACAGCAGTTTCTCGTAGGGCTCGATGGTGTCGATCTGTTTGCTGTCGTTGAGCACCCAGCGGTATTCCCGGCGGTCTTCCATGACCAGGGCGTGCTGCTCGCGGTGACTGCGCAGGGCCCGGAACACCTGGTACAGCGCCTCCAGCGGGGTGGCGTGGCTCATCAACTCGTCCGCCTGCCCGTTGAGGTAGCGATCCACGCCGTAGTAGGACAGCTTGGCGCGGGAGCGGATGGTGGCCTCGATGAACTCGAAGTCGCCCACCTCGCCGGCGTCGCTGACCTCGATCTTGCACACCAGCGCCGGGCGATCGCTGCCCTCGGACAGCGCACAGGTATCCTGGGCCAGTTGCTCGGGCATCATCGGCAGCACGTCGCCGTGGAAGTACACGGTGGTGCCCCGGGCGGCGATATCGCTGTACAGGGCACTGTCCGCGGGGATGTAGGCGGTGGGATCGGCGATGGCCACGAACAGGGTCCAGCCATCGTTGCTGATCTGGGCATAGAGGGCGTCGTCGATGTCCTGGGTTTTGGCCGTGTCGATGGAGACGAACTCCAGGTCGGTGAGATCGCGCCGCTTGTCCTGCTCCAGGGGGCGGCAGTGCTGCAGCAATTGCTCCACGTCCCGTTTGCAGGCGCTGCTCCATTCCGCCGCCAGGGCGTGTTTGGCCATGCTGTACAGGTTCTCGATGCCCGCTGTCTGCTCGTCGCCAATGACGGCCAGCACCTTGGCCTGGGGTTTGCCGTCGCGAATCGGGTGGCGCAGGATCGCGCAGCGCAGGTACTCGCCCTCCTTGACACCATTGCGGGCGTGGGGCGGGATGAACAGCCAGCGCTTGAGCTGCGGCAGGTCCGGCTCCACGAACAGGGCCTTGCCCTTGCGCACGCAGCGCCCGGTGAACTCGCCCAGGGGGCTGTCCACCAGCTTTTCCACGTCGGCGATGGTCTTGTTGTCCTTGGTGGGGCGAATGCAGACCCGTACCCGGTCGTCGGGGAACACCTTGAGCATTTCGTCGGGGGGAATGAATATCTCGCGGCCATCGTCGAGCACCGCGAACCCGTAGCGGCTCTGGGTGCCCTTGACCACGGCTTCGGCCCGCTCTTTTTCCGCCTCAATCTGCTTTTTGAGGTCGCGAAGCTGGGACAGGGCATCCTGGTTGAGCATGGGGGGAGCTACTTCTATTGGAGACGGACAAGCGCTCTATCCTAGCGGAAATCACCAGTCCTGTCAGTGAGATATCACGCCCGCGGTCGATAAGCGCGGCAAATTCACCTGCGCCATTGACACGGCTGGCGGCAGCGTTTGTAATCGGGTGCAAGCGGACCAAACCAACCCGCCGGGAATAGCCGTTGACGAGATTTCCCCTGCTGCACCTACCCCCAGTCCGGCCCAGGCGGCCGGGCGCGGCAGCAGTCCCCCAGGCAACACCCACTGTAGCACCACCCCACGACCCAGCGATGAGGAATCCTCTATGGACTCAGGCTCTACCCTGCGCGTAGAAAAAACCACCCTTAAGCCCGTCATCAAGAAAACCTATGTGCTGGACACCAACGTCCTGCTGCACGATCCCACGGCGGTCACCGCCTTCAAGCAACACCACGTGGTCATTCCCATGACCGTGCTCGAGGAGCTGGACCACATCAAGGACCGCCACGACAAGACCGTCAGCCGCGAGGCGCGCATTGCCATCCAGATGATAGACAAGGTGGTGGACGACGCCACGCCCCAGCAGATCCAGGAGGGCGTGGAGATGCCCGCGGTGGGCCCCGAGGGCGTGGCCGGCACCCTCGCCATCTATCCCGACCAGCGCCTGGCCGACGATTCCTCGGTCCCCTACCTGGACGACACGCCCGCCCAGGCCAACGACAATCGCATCATCAACGTGGCCCTGCGGCTGCAGGCGGAAAACCCCAGCGCGTTCATCTGCCTGGTGACCAAGGACATCAACATGCGCATCAAGGCCAAGGGCTCGGGCCTGCTGCACGTGGAGGACTACCGCCGCGACCGGGTCCTGGACGACATCGACCTGCTGGCCAGGGGCTACGAGCATATCGAGGGGGATTTCTGGTCCACCATCAGCGAGGTGGACACCCTGCGCGAGGGCGACTGCACCCTGCACCGCATCCCGCGCAAGTCGCTGCCCCGGGCCTACCCCAATATGTACCTGTATGACGACCAGCAGTTCATGGCCTTCGTCAAGCGGGTGGACAAGGAGTTCGTCTACCTGCGCTGCGACAGCCGCGACAACCTGATGAACCGCCGCTTCTGGGGGCTGGTGCCGCGCAACCTGGAGCAGGCCATGGCCATGGACCTGCTGGCCGACGACAACGTCGACATGACCGTGATGACCGGCCCCGCCGGCTCCGGCAAGACCCTGCTGGCGCTGGCCTACGGGGTGCACGCCATCCTCGAGCAAAAGCGCTATTCCAAGCTCATCGTGGCCCGCTCCACGCCACCCATCGCCGAGGAGATCGGCTTCCTGCCGGGCACCGAGGAGGAGAAGATGGCCCCCTGGCTGGCGGCCTTCGACGACAACCTGGAGATCCTGCACGGCACCGACGAGTCCTGCCACGGCAGCATCAGCTACGTGAAGGAGCGCGCCAACATCCAGTTCAAGTCGCTCAATTTCATGCGCGGGCGCTCCTTCAACAACGCCTATGTCATCATCGACGAGGCCCAGGGGCTGACCCAGTTCCAGCTCAAGAGCGTGATCAGCCGGGTGGGGGCGGATTCCAAGATCGTGGTGCTGGGCAACCTCGCCCAGATCGACAACAAGTACATCTCGCCGCTGACCTCGGGCCTCACCTACCTGGTGGAGAAGAGCAAGCAGTACCCGCACGCGGGCATCATGCACGTCAATGGCATCGTGCGCTCCCGGCTGGCGGCCTTTGCCGAGGAAAATCTATAGGGGCAGGTCGGGGTATGGCGAGTCGGCAGTCGGCTGGCGCTGGCTCACCGCATCCTCGGGTGAGGCGGGCCCGTTGCCGGAGATATTGTCGTCGGCCGGGTCCTTGTGGCGGCCGGGGTTTTTCTTACGGGCCAGGTCGCGCTCCAGGGCGACCTGCAGGGTCAGGCCGATGCTCCAGGCGAAGTGGCGCTTGTCGTCCTCGTTCTCCTTGCGGTAGTTGTAGGCCGGCTCCACCTCCAGGAACAGGAACTTGCGGTAGATCTGCCGGCGAAACAGTACCCCCACCCGGTAGTTCTTGATATAGCGGGGGTCGGTGAAGCCGTTGACCCCGGCGAAGTAGTTGATGCCGGTCTTGTATTTTTTGCTGCCGCCTCGGCGGCGCTCGAACAGCGACAGTCGGCTGACCCACTCGGCGCCGCGGGTCTCCTCGCCGTATACCGCCCGGTTGTTCCAGCGCAGCAGGGAGTTCTCGCCCAGGGCGCGGTTGAGCTCCGCCTGGCTGGTGGCGTAGAAGCCCTCGCCGTTTTCCCACTGCACGCGCTGGGTGAGACGGTAGCTGTAGAATTCCGCAAAGGTGTCCTGGAAGCGGTAGCGCACCCCGGGGCGCACCCGGTTCCAGTTCAGCCCCATGGTGAGGTCGAAGCGGGAGCGCTTGTCCTCCGCGACCTCGTACACCAGGCCCACGTTGTCATCGAGTTTGCGCGCATCCGGATCGGCGTCGAATTCGTCTCCCGATTCATCGTTGAAAACCAGGTTCAGGCGCCTGGATACCTTGGGTAGCTGCAGCTTGCCGCGCAGGCGGATCTGGTTGTTGTTGCCGTCGTCCTGGTCCCAGTCGGTGATAAAATCCAGGCGCAGGAAGGATTCCGCCGCCTCAAGTTCATAGTTGGGGTCGCCAAAATAGTCATCCATCCACTGGGTCAGCGCATCGGCCTGCTCGGTGGCGTAGGCGTGGCTGTCGTCCACCCAGTTTTCCTCGGACGGACTGGGACTCGCCGGCAGGTCGCCCTGCCAGCCCTCGACGGCTTCGTCCACCAGTTCCTCGCCCTCGCCGACCAGGTCGTCCCCCGCGGCGAGGCCGGGAACCAGCACCAGCAGCATGAGCAGTAAAATTCTCACGGTATCGGGTTACTTCCCCAGGTGCTTTTACCGTTACACTACGGCCTATGGACAAGATTTTCATCTTTTTACAGCATATTTTGCCCCAGCACCTGCTGTCGCGCACGGTCGGCTGGCTGGCCCGAGTGCAACACCCCGCCTGGCTGAAGAACTGGCTCATTCACCTGTTCATCCGCCGCTACCGCGTGAACATGGCCGAAGCCGCCGAGCCGGACGCTACCCGCTACCCCTGTTTCAACGCCTTTTTTACCCGGGCCCTGCGGGAGGGCGCGAGGCCGTTAGCCGCCGCCGACGTCCTGTGTCCCGCGGACGGCGCTATCAGCCAGCTGGGCGACATCGAGGGCGGGCGCATCTTCCAGGCCAAGGGGCAGTCCTTCAGCGCCTGGGAACTGCTGGGTGGCGATACCGAGCGCGCCCCGCTGTTCGACGGCGGCCGCTTTGCCACCATCTATCTCTCCCCCCGCGACTATCACCGGGTGCACATGCCACTGGCGGGGCGCCTCACCGCCACCCGCTACGTCCCCGGGGAGCTGTTCTCGGTGAACGGGGTCACGGCCGAAAATGTGCCCCGCCTGTTCGCCCGCAACGAGCGTCTGGTGTGCCATTTCGACACCGAGGCGGGGCCCATGGCCATGGTGCTGGTGGGGGCGATGATCGTGGCCGGCATCGAGACGGTCTGGGCCGGGCAGGTGGCCCCGCCGCCCGACCGCCCGGTGGCGGTGGATTACCTGAAGCTGCCGGAGCCGGTGTCGCTGGAAAAGGGCGCGGAGATGGGGCGGTTCATGCTGGGCTCCACGGTGATCCTGCTGTTCCCCCGGGATGCGGTGGTCTGGGACGAGGCTTATGCGGCGGGGGTTTCTACACGCCTCGGGGACAGGCTCGGATCGTTTGTTTGATTCAGTTTTTGGGCATATCCGTATTGGTCAGATGGCGCGGAGGCGGTTGCAGAACGGCCGCAAGTTTTGCGCGCTCACCGGGCTGCTGCGGAACTCGACCATTTTTCGCTGCGCGAAAAATTGGGACTCGGACAATCCTCGCAGAAAGCTCCCGGTGAGCGCGCAAAACTTAAGCAGCGACCTGATTGTTCTGCAACCGCCTCCGCCCCACCTGACCTCTTTATGGTTTGACCCTGGACATTATTGGTAGCTAGTTGGATGCCAGTGTCCGGGAGAAGCCTGAGAGGCCTAAGCGTCCTCGAGCCCCGCCACGATATGCCGGTAGCTGTCCATCCGCCGCTGGCTGATCACCCCATCCGCCAGTGCCGCCAGCAGGGCGCACCCCGGCTCGTGCACATGCCGGCAGTCGCGGAACTTGCAGGTGCCGAGCAGCGGCCGGAACTCGCGAAAGCCCTGCTCCACCTGCTCGCGGCTCATATGCCACAGACCAAACTCGCGGATGCCCGGCGAGTCGATCAGGCTGCCCCCCGAGGGCAGGTGGAACAACTGCGCGGTGGTGGTGGTATGGGTGCCCTTGCCGGTGTTCTCCGACAGCGCCCCCACCCGCAGCCCGGCATCGGGCAGCAGGGCGTTCACCAGCGAGGACTTGCCCACCCCCGACTGGCCGACGAACACGCTGGTGCGTTCGCGCAGGGCGACGTGCAGTTCCGCCAGGCCGCCGGCACGGCTGCTGGTGTGGAGAATGCGGTAGCCCAGGGTGGGGTAGATGGCCAGCAACTCGTCGATCTGCTCCTGCCGGGCCGGGTCGTCCGCCAGTAGGTCGGTCTTGTTGAGCAGGATCACCGGCTCGATGTGCACCGTCTCGGCGGCGACCAGGTAGCGGTCGATGAGGTTGGCGTGGGGCTCCGGCAGCACGGCGATCACCACCACGATCTGGTCGATGTTGGCGGCGATCGGCTTGAGCTTGCCGTGGGGGTCGGGCCGGCTTAGCACACTGCCGCGCTCCACCTGGGCGACGATCACACCGGTGGGCTCGCCCTCGCACCAGATCACCTGGTCGCCGGTGACCAGCCCCTCCAGGTTGGCGCGCAGATGGCAGCGCCGGCGGCGGCCATTGTCCGCCTCCACTTCCACCTGGGTGCCGAAGTGGGCGGTGACCAGGCCGTGTTGTTCCGGCCCCAGGGCCCCCGTGGCGAGCGCGTCCTGGGCCGCGGCGTCACGGCGCCGCGCGCGTTCGGCGCGCTCGCGCTGGATTTTTTCGACTCGCCAGGCCTGCTGCCGGGACAGTTTGCGTTTTGACATGGAGCCCATTATTGGGCCCCCGGGTAGCGCTGTCGAGGTTATCTGCAGCGAATACACCCCGTCGGTGACTGTAATCTGCCCGTTGCCGTGGGTTCTTCGCCCGCTTTGGCTGGCGTGACTTCGCCGGGCAATCCCGCGGCGCTGAGTGCGCGACCAGTGGCCGGCGTGGTGAGTGTCACTCCACCGCGATGCGCGACAACCGGTCCAGGCCAAGCCAGTAAAAGTCTCGCCCCCATCCCGGCGAGGAGAACGTGACCGATTGCAGATAGTTACCCATTGGCAGGCGGGCTTTCTCCAAACCGGTCTCTATATCGAGCACCACGCTGTTTTCGCCCTCGCGCAGGCCCTTGAAGCTTTTCAGGCTCGGGTAATCCGAGGTGACGATTTCACCGGTATCCGGGTAGTAGATGGTGTGGCCGCCCATGCAGAAATCGTGGCGCGTCCACAGGCGGGCCAGTTCCTCTGTTGCAGGGTTATGCCGCCAGGCCCGCACGACCGCATTGGACGAATCGTAGGCGAGGATGATATTGCGCTGCGGGCAGTACAGTGGCGGGTTGGTCACACTGCCGTTCGCCCTGCCACAGACTGGAACGATGCTGTGGTTGGAGGCATCGTGTTGCGACACCCTGATAAGATTGTTCGGCGTCGGGTTGACCCCACTGCCGCGCATGGACAGCGAAAGACCGCCCATTCTGTGTTCGCCATTGTCCATGAACCACAGGTTTTGCCCGTCCAGGACTGGATCCCAGCCATAGGTCTGGGTGGTGTCGCCTATGTAGTCCAGGGACCAGGTTTCATCCAGCGCCATGGTGCGGCTATCGGCATCGAACCGGTAGCGGTAGAGGGTGCGCACGCCGGTGACATAGACGTGGTCGCCCTGGGCGCTCAGGCGGGAGATCGACGGCTCCGGCATGACCGTGTGGGGGCACGCCTGTGTCATGGTTTGCGGATCCAGCACTACGATGAAAGTATCCACGTCGCTTGCTATGGGTTTGGTGACGATGAAGCCGTTGTCGAGTACCACGTGGGAGTTGTAGGGCAGGTCCTGGGGTAATTCGTAGGAGGCCATCAGCTCGCAGTCCGGATTCAGTCGATGGGTCCAGCGCCCGAATGTGAGGTAGATGTCGCCGTTGCGATGTACACACATGCCCCCGGGCCACCAGTTGCCGCCCGGCAAATTCCCGGACTTCCTGACTGGCTCGAGCGTCTCCGGGTCCAGTTTTTCCACGTGCGCGTGGCAATGCATGCCGATATTGCCCCGCAGGGTATCCACATGCATCAGGTACACCTCCCCGGGCTCGCGCAAGACCACCATGTTGCCTGTAGACAGGCGCCTGGCGGCCTTGATCTTCAGTGATTCGCCCGCCTGGATAGCCAGGCCCTCCAGCCCCGATGCGACCTGCAGCCGCCGGGGGCCGCCGTCCTCACCCGGCCAGGGGCTGGGGTAGTAACCTGTGGCCATGTGGCTTCGCTTTGCTGTCATGGGGTGCTTTCACAGTTTGGCATGAGCGCCATTATTGGGCGCTCGTGTAGCGCTGTCGAGGCAATTTGCTACACTGCCGGCAGCTACGTGGACGAGGAACAACAGGCTTATGCAAAGTGTCGACAACCTGATCTGGGTAGACATGGAAATGACCGGCCTGGACCCGGAGCGGGATGTGGTGATCGAGATCGCCACGGTGATCACCGACAGCCAGCTCAATACCCTGGCGGAGGGGCCGGTGATCGCCATTCACCAGGACGACGCGGTGCTCGCCGCCATGGACGAGTGGAACACCACCCACCACACCCAGTCCGGGCTGGTGGAGCGGGTCAGGGCCAGCGCCCAGGACGAGCACAGCGCCACCCGCCACACCCTGGCCTTTCTGGAGCAGTGGGTACCCCCCGGGGCGTCGCCGATGTGCGGCAACAGCATCTGCCAGGACCGGCGCTTCATGGCGCGCTACATGCCGGAGCTGGAGGCCTATTTCCACTACCGCAACCTGGACGTCAGCACCCTCAAGATCCTGATGCAGCGCTGGCGGCCGGAGCTGGAGGCGGGCATCCGCAAGAGTGCCGCCCACCTGGCGCTGGCGGATATCCGCGAGTCCATCGAGGAGCTGCGTTACTACCGGGAGCATCTGCTGCGTTTGCCGTAACAGTCCCTGGTCCCTGGATTGATGCTGGCTAACGGCTCCGGCCGGGAAAGTTTTTTTCGCTCGCTTCCCCGATACTCGCGCTCGAAAAAAACTTTCCCGCCCGGATCCTCGATTCGATTATCTGTTCAGACGATGTTTCGATGAGAAGCACCGAACAAGGGTTTGGACGGGAGATTTCAAATTCGAATGCGAGTATCGGGGAAGCAGGCGAATTTGAAATCTGCCGGCCAAACCCGCCAGCCTGCTTTGCTCTATAGCGAACCGTAACCCAGGCAGAGATCACTCCAGGGGTGAGCTTACCCCGTGTTGACGCAAGGCCCAGTGCACATGCTCGCGCACCAGCTCCGAGGGAAACGCGGCGCGCGCCTGCAGGGCGGCCACCACCTCGGCGGAGGCGGGCGCGTTGCCCAGTGCCACCGCCAGGTTGCGCAGCCAGCGCTCGAAACCGATACGGCGCAGGGCCGAGCCCTCGGTATTGGCCAGGTAGGTCGCCTCGTCCCATAGAAACAGCTCTGCCAGCTGCGCGTCTTCCAGGCCGTGGCGGGGCCGGAAGTCGCGCTCCCCGGTGGGCCGGGCGAACTTGTTCCAGGGGCACACCAGCTGGCAGTCGTCGCAGCCGAACACGCGGTTGCCCAGCAGCGGGCGCAGTGCCGGGTCGATGCTGCCCGGGTGCTCGATAGTCAGGTAGGAAATACACCTGCGGGCATCCAGCTGGAAAGGCCCGGTGAAGGCATCGGTGGGGCAGATCTCCAGGCAGGCACTGCAACTGCCGCAGTGCTTGCTGGCCTGCGGCGTGTCCGCGGGCAGGGGCAGGTCGGTGTAGATCTCCCCCAGGAAAAACCAGGAGCCGGCCTCTGAGTTGATCAGCATGGTGTTCTTGGCGATCCAGCCCAGCCCGGCCTTCTCGGCCAGGGCCCGCTCCAGCACCGGGGCGCTGTCGACGAAGGCCCGGTAGTGGCCGCCCCCGGCCTCCGCCTCGATGCGCTTGGCCAGGGTGGCCAGGCGTTTGCGCAGCAGCTTGTGGTAGTCCCGGCCCAGGGTATAGCGCGAGACGTAGGCCTTGTCCGGCGAGGCGAGCACCTGCAGCGGCTGGGTGTCCGCCGCCAGGTAGTCCATTCGCACCGAGATCACCCGGCAGGTATCGGGTACCAGTTGCGCCGGGTGGGTGCGCTTGCTGCCGTGGCGCGCCATCCACTCCATGCTGCCGTGATAGCCGGCGTCCAGCCACTTCTGCAGGTAGCCGGCGTGCTCGCCCAGCTCGATATCGGTGACGCCCACCTGCTGGAAGCCGAGCTCGGTGGCCCACTGGCGAATCTGGGTCACCAGGGCCTGTTGTTCCTTTGTGGGCAGTGGTTGAGGCAAATCAGCACCGGTGGCGGCATGGTTGAGTGTACAATTTTGCCAGATACTGTTGTCCGGCGATGGTATTTTTGTTGCGTGTTACGAATACGAGCAATTGAAGGTTGGCCATGCCGGCCACGATGCGGAATAAAATCACATACCGGAGAGAAAAGTTGGACACCACCGGCACCGAGCGCCTCTACACCGCGGCCCAGACCCGCGAACTGGATCGCTGCGCCATCCAGGACCACGGCATCGCCGGCAGCACCCTGATGTCGCGCGCCGCCAGCGCCGCGTTCGCCACGTTGCTGGAGAACTGGCCGCATCCCGTGCGCATCCAGGTACTGTGCGGCACCGGTAACAACGGCGGCGACGGTTTCCTGATCGCCGACCTGGCCCATAAACGCGGTATTCCCGTGACCGTGCTGCAGGTGGGGGACGCCGGCAAGATCGGCGGCGACGCGCTGCTCGCCAGGCAGCAGGCGCAGGCCAACGGGGTGTCGGTCAAAGCTTTCGCCGATGTGCCGCTGTTGGGCAACGCCGTGATCGTCGACGCCCTGCTGGGCACCGGCCTGGGGGGCGAGGTGCGCGGCGAGTATCGCGAGGCCATTGCCGCCATCAATTGCAGCGGCTCGCGGGTGCTGGCCGTGGATATTCCCTCCGGCCTGTGTTCCGACAGTGGCCGGGTGCTGGGCGCGGCGGTGCGCGCCGATGTCACGGTGACCTTTATCGGCCGCAAGCGCGGCCTGTTCACCAACGCCGCCGCGGACTACACCGGCAGTGTGGTGTTCGCCGACCTGGGGGTGCCGGGGGAGGTATACGCCGCAGTCGATTGCGACAGTTACCGGCTGCAGCTGGAAGCGCTGCTGGCTCGCCTGCCGGCACGGCCCGCCACCGCCCACAAGGGGTTGTACGGCACGGTGCTGGTGGTTGGCGGCGAGCGCGGCATGGCCGGGGCCGCGGCATTGGCGGCCGAGGCGGCGCTGCGCTGCGGCGCCGGCCTGGTGCGGGTGGCGACCCGCGAAGAACACGTGGCACCGCTGGTGGCGCGCACCCCGGAGGCCATGCCTATCGGGGTGCGCTCGGGTCAGGACCTGGCGCCGTTACTGGAGGCCGCCGACGTGCTGGTGGTGGGCCCCGGGCTGGGGCAGTCGCCCTGGTCGGAGCAGTTGCTGCAGGCGGCCGCGGCCAGCGGCAAACCGATGGTGCTGGATGCCGACGGGCTCAACCTGCTGGCGGCCGGGCGGGCGGTCGCCGAGCCCCGGCGGGACAGCTGGGTGCTCACTCCGCACCCGGGGGAGGCGGCGCGCCTGCTGGGCACCGCCACCGCCGCGGTGCAGGCCGACCGCTGCGCCGCGGCGCGCGCCCTGCAACAGGCCTACGGCGGCGTGGCCGTACTCAAGGGCAATGGCAGCCTGGTAACCGACGGCCGCCAGCTGTTGCTCAGCGACTACGGCAACCCCGGCATGGCCAGTGGCGGCATGGGCGATGTGCTCAGCGGCGTCATCGGCTCGCTGCTGGCCCAGCGCCGGGAGCCCCTCGAGGCGGCGGCCCTGGGGGTGTGCCTGCACGGGGCCGCCGCGGACCTGGCCGCGCAGCAGGGCCAGCGCGGGCTGCTGGCCAGCGACCTCATGGCGCACATGCGGGCGTTGCTGGGGTGAGCGCCGCTACTCTGGAGCTGCTGGCGGCGGACGAGGCCGCCATGGTCGCCTGCGGGGCGCGCCTGGCGGCGGCCGCCGAACCGTCCCTGGTGGTCTACCTGGACGGCGAGCTGGGGATGGGCAAGACCACGTTCACGCGTGGTTTCATGCGCGCCCTGGGGCACGCCGGCGCGGTGAAGAGTCCCACCTACACCCTGGTGGAGCCCTACCTGCTGGGCGCCCAGCAGGTGTACCATTTCGACCTGTACCGCCTCGGCGACCCCGAGGAGCTGGAGTTCCTGGGTATTCGCGATTACTTTGGCGCGGGCGCCATCTGCCTGCTGGAGTGGCCGCAGCGGGGCGCGGGCGCTTTGCCCCCGGCAGACATAAGCATTAAGATAGAGCGCGAGGGCTCCGGCCGTCGCCTGCTGTTGCATGCCGCCACGGACTTGGGGAAGGCCGTATTGGGCCGCATGCAGGCAGAATAATTGCTGTAGACCCTGGCGCGCAGGGCGGGAGTGACATGGGCAGGACGTGGATCCGGGTCTTCCTGGGAATGCTGTTGGCGTTCCCGGCTGGGGCTGTCGAGGTGCATGACGTGCGCCTGTGGCGCGCCCCCGATCACACGCGCATCGTGTTCGACCTGTCCGGCCCCGCCGAGCACAAGCTCATCGAACTGGACAGCCCCAGCCGCATCGTGCTGGACGTACAGGACACCACCATCAAAAGCACCCTGTCCGACCTGCCGCTGGCGGGTACCCCGGTGGCGCTGGTGCGCACCGGCATACGCGACGGCGACGACCTGCGGGTGGTGCTGGAGCTCAACGCCGACGTCAAGCCGCGCAGCTTCCTGCTCAGGGCCAACGACCAGGCCGGTGATCGCCTGGTGCTGGATCTCTACGACAGGTCGCCGCAGCAACAGGCGGCGCCCACCAAGACCGTACACCAGAGTGACAAACGCGACATCATCATCGCCATCGACGCCGGCCACGGCGGCGAGGACCCGGGCGCCATCGGCCCCAACCGCAAGCGCGAGAAAGACGTGGTGCTGGCCATCGCCAAAGAGCTCAACGCCCTGCTCGCGGCCGACAAGGGCTTCTCCCCCACCATGATCCGCACCGGCGATTACTACGTCAGCCTGCGCGGGCGCCGCGACCTGGCCCGCCAGCGCCAGGCGGACCTGTTCGTGTCCATCCACGCCGACGCCTTCAAGCGCAAGGAGGCCCGCGGCGCCTCGGTGTACGCCCTGTCCACCAGCGGCGCCACCAGCACCGCGGCCCGCTACCTGGCCCAGCGCGAGAACGAATCCGACCTGGTGGGCGGCGTCAGCCTGTCGGACAAGGACGATATTCTCGCCGGGGTGCTGGCCGACCTGTCCATGACCTCCACCCTGGACAACAGCCTCAAGCTGGGCGGCAAGGTGCTGCACAACATGGATCGCATCGCCAAGCTGCACAAGAAGGGGGTGGAGCAGGCCGGCTTTGCGGTGCTGAAGTCGCCGGATATTCCCTCCATCCTGGTGGAGACCGGCTTCATCTCCAACCCCGAGGAGTCGCGCCTGCTGGCCAGCAGCGCCTACCAGAAGAAGATGGCCCGCGCCATTCACGCCGGTATCCGCGAGTGGTTCCTGGCGCACCCGCCCTCGGGCACCCTGGTCGCCTGGCAGAAGCAGCAGCAGGGCCAGCAGTACACCATCGCCCGGGGCGACACCCTGTCCGCCATCGCCCAGCGTTTCAACGTGCCGCTGGCGGACCTCAAGATCCGCAACGGCATCAGCGGCGAGAAGATCATGGTGGGGCAGAAATTGCTGATCCCCGCCAGCTGAGGTAACGCCCCGTGCCCCGCATCCACCTGCTCAGCCCCCGGCTGGCCAACCAGATCGCCGCCGGCGAGGTGGTGGAGCGCCCGGCGTCGGTGGTCAAGGAAGTGCTGGAAAACAGCCTGGATGCCGGTGCCACCCGGGTGGATATCGAGGTGGAGGCCGGCGGCAGCAAGCTCATCCGCATCCGCGACAATGGCAGCGGCATGGCCGCCGACGACCTGCCGCTGGCCCTGGCGCGGCACGCCACCAGCAAGATCGCCTCGCTGGAGGACCTGGAGCGGGTCGGCAGCCTGGGGTTTCGCGGCGAGGCCCTGGCCAGCATCGGCTCGGTGTCGCGCCTGTCGCTCACCAGCAACCCTTCCGAGGACAGCAGCCAGGGCAGTTGCGCCGCCTGCGAGGGGCGCGAGATGGAGGTGCAGCTCAAGCCCGCGCCCCATCCCCGCGGCACCACGGTGGAGGTGCGCGACCTGTTCTTCAACACCCCCGCGCGGCGCAAGTTCCTGCGCACCGAGAAAACCGAGTTCAGCCACCTGGAGGAGGTGGTCAAGCGCCTCGCCCTGTCGCGCTTCGACGTGGCCTTTTCGCTGCGCCACAACGGCCGCGCGCTGCACAACCTCAAGTCGGGCACGGGCCAGGCCGAGCGCCAGCGCCGGGTGGCCACGGTATGCGGCCCGGCGTTCATGGAGCAGGCCCTGTACGTGGAGACCGAGCTGCCGGCCCTGCGCCTGTGGGGCTGGGTGGGCCTGCCGACCTTCTCCCGCAGCCAGGCCGACCTGCAGTACTTCTTCGTCAACGGCCGCATCATCCGCGACCGGGTGGTGGCCCACGCGGTGAAGCAGGCCTACCGCGACGTGCTCTATCACGGTCGCCACCCGGCCTTCGTGCTGTACCTGGAGCTGGACCCGGCCCAGGTCGACGTCAACGTGCACCCCACCAAGCACGAGGTGCGCTTTCGCGATGGCCGCGCGGTGCACAATTTCATTTTTTCCAGCCTGCACCGGGCCCTGGCCGAGGTGCGCCCCGGGGACGCGACGCGTCCCGCCGCGGTGACTACCGCCGAGGGCCTGGCGGTGGATACCGCAACCGGCGAGATCAGCCGCCAGGCGGGCCTGGCCTGGGGCGCGCCCGACGCTTCGCCGGCTCCCGCCGGTGGCTTCGGCGGCTACCGCGCGCCCGCCGGACCGGCCCCGGGGCAGACCCGCGAGCAGCTGCGCGACTACGGCCGCCTGCACGCGCTGCCCGAGGTGGCCAGCGAGGAGGCCCCGCCGCCGCTGGGCTATGCCCTGGCGCAGCTGCAGGGCGTGTACATCCTGGCGGAAAACGCCGCCGGGCTGGTGCTGGTCGACATGCACGCCGCCCACGAGCGCATCACCTACGAGCGGCTCAAGCGCGCCCGCGCCAGCGAGGGCATTCGCAGCCAGCCGCTGCTGGTGCCGCGGGCGGTGGCGGTGAGCCAGCGCGAGGCGCAGCTGGCGGCCGAGCACGCCGCGCTGTTCCAGGGCCTGGGCATGGTGGTGGACGTGGCCGGGGAGGAGTCGCTGCTGATTCGCCAGATCCCGGTGGCGCTGCGCGACTCCGACGTGGAGCAGCTGCTGCGCGACGTGCTGGCGGACCTGATCGAGTTCGGCCGGTCCGACCGCATCGAGAGCCACCTGGACGAGATTCTCTCCACCATGGCCTGCCATGGCTCGGTGCGCGCCAACCGCCGCCTCACCGTGCCGGAAATGAACGCCCTGCTGCGCGACATGGAGGCCACCGAGCGCGCCGGCCAGTGCAACCACGGGCGCCCCACCTGGACCCAGCTGAGCCTGGAGGAACTGGATAAACTGTTCCTGCGCGGCCGCTGAGCGCCGTGAGCCGTTCCCCCGTCCCGCCCAAGCCGCTGCTGCTGTGCCTCATGGGCCCTACCGCCTCGGGCAAGACCGACCTGGCGATCGAGCTGGCCCGGGCGCGCGACTGCGAGCTGGTGAGCGTGGACTCCGCGCTGGTCTACCGGGGGCTGGACATCGGCGCCGCCAAGCCGGACTACCCGCATCACCTGATGGATATCCGCGACCCGGCGCAGCCCTACTCCGCCGCGGATTTCGCCGCTGACGCCCGCCGCGTGGTCGCCGACATCAGCGCCCGCGGGCGCACCCCGCTGCTGGTGGGGGGCACCATGCTCTATTTCAAGGCCTTCCTGGAGGGGCTGGCGGAGATGCCCGCCGCCGACCCGGCGATCCGCCGGGAGATCGAGCGGGAGGCCGCCGAGCGCGGCTGGCCCTGGCTGCATGCGCAGCTGGCGCAGGTCGATCCCGAGGCGGCGGCCCGCATCCACCCCCGTCACAGCCAGCGCCTGGGGCGCGCCCTGGAGGTGTACCGCGCCAGCGGCATCCCCCTGAGCCAGTGGCAGGCCGGCGCGCCGCAACAGGAGCTGCCCGCGCAGCGCTACCGGGTGGTGCAGCTGGCGATCTGCCCGGCGGACCGGGCCGAGCTGCACCGGCGCATCGCCGCGCGCTTCGAGCAGATGCTGGCGGCGGGGCTGCTGGCGGAGGTGGAGGCCCTGTACCGCCGCGGCGACCTGGAACCCGACCTGCCGGCGCTGCGGGCGGTGGGGTATCGCCAGCTGTGGCAGCACCTGGAAGGCGAGTGCTCGCTGGAGGAGGCAGCGCAGCGCGCTGTCGCCGCCACCCGCCAGCTGGCCAAGCGCCAGCTCACCTGGCTGCGCAAGTGGCCGGGCCTGCTGTGGCTGGCCACCGATGCCGCGGGGAACCTGGTGGCCGCGCCGCGGTCAGACCAGGGGGCGGGGGTAATGCGGCCTGACCTGGCCGGACAAAAACCCCTTGCCGCGATCTTGAACTATCTGGATTCGGCCCCAGTGTAGTATGCTGAGGTGCTGTTCTATAATCAGGACGTGGCCTCCCAGGGGAGCCGCGAGGCGTGTCGGTGTTGGCAGGGAAGCCGGGATAATGGCGCGCAGGTTACGTTTTTTCACTTTTTTCGGCCCGGTTTGGGCCTGCTAGGAGGAGTTATGTCAAAAGGGCACACGCTACAAGACCCTTACCTGAATATTTTGCGCAAGGAGCGCGTACCTGTCTCAATTTACCTGGTCAACGGGATCAAGCTGCAGGGGCAGATCGAGTCTTTCGATCAGTTCGTGGTGCTGCTCAAGAATACCGTGAGCCAGATGGTCTACAAGCATGCCATCTCCACCGTGGTGCCATCGCGGGTGGTGCGCATGCCGCTGCAGAATCCGTCAGACGAGGGCGAGGGTGGCGACAGCTGATACCCTGCCAGGCGTTCGCCTGGCGAGCGGGCGCCCCGAACCTGTCCTGATCCGCCGAGGTAGTATTGTTTTTTGAGCGTCCCGATTCGGGTGAGCGGGCCGTGCTCGTGCACCTGAACCTCGCCTCCGAGATGGAGCGCGAAGATCCCCGCGAGTTCGAGGAACTGGTGCTGTCCGCCGGTGGCGACCCGGTGACCTACGTCATGGGCTCGCGGGACGTGCCCCATGCCCGCACTTTCGTGGGCAGCGGCAAGCTGGAGGAGATCGCCGCGGCGGTGGCCGCCCACGACGCCCAGATCGTCATGTTCAACCACGCCCTCAGCCCCAGCCAGGAGCGCAACCTCGAAAAGGTGTTGCAGTGCCGGGTGCTGGACCGCACCGGCCTGATCCTGGATATCTTCGCGCAGCGGGCGCGCACCCACGAGGGCAAGCTGCAGGTCGAGCTGGCCCAGCTGGAGCATATGAGCACCCGCCTGGTGCGCGGCTGGACCCACCTGGAGCGGCAGAAGGGCGGTATCGGCCTGCGCGGCCCGGGGGAGACCCAGCTGGAAACCGACCGCCGGCTGCTGCGGGCGCGCATCCGCTCGATCCAGGCGCGCCTGGAGAAGGTGCGCAAGCAGCGCGACCAGGGGCGCCGGGCGCGGCGCAGGGCCGAGCTGCCCACCCTGTCGCTGGTGGGTTATACCAACGCCGGCAAATCCACCCTGTTCAACCGCCTCACCACCTCCGAGGTGTACGCCGCCGACCAGTTGTTCGCCACCCTGGACCCGACCCTGCGGCGCCTGCAGCTGGACAATGTCGGGCCGGTGGTGCTGGCCGATACCGTGGGCTTCATCGCCCACCTGCCGCACAAGCTGGTGGCCGCCTTCAAGGCGACCCTCGAGGAGACCCTCAACGCCGACCTGCTGCTGCATGTGATCGACGCCGCCACCGAGCAGCGCGAGGACCACATCCACCAGGTGAACGACGTGCTCGAGGAGATCGGCGCCGGCGACATCCCCCAGCTGCAGGTGTACAACAAGCTGGATCTGCTGGAGCAGCCGGCACGTATAGACCGCGATGCCGAGGGCAACCCGCAGCGGGTGTGGCTGAGCGCCGCCAGCGGCGAGGGCGTGGACCTGCTGCTGCAGGCGGTGGCGGAACTGGTGGGGCAGGACATGGTAAACGAGACCCTGGACATCGGCCCCGACCAGGGGCGGCTGCGCGCCGCGCTGTACCGCCTGGGCGCGGTCGCCGCCGAGGATTACGGCGCCGATGGCGTGGCCCACCTGCAGGTGCGCCTGCCGCGGGCCGACTGGAACCGGCTGATGAAAAAGGGGCCGGAACCGTTGTTTTGAAAGACTCTGGCGGGGCCGGGATGCGATGACTCGCAGCCGGCTTATTGTTAGACTCGGCTCACTTTTATACGCACGATTTTGGAATTAGGAGTTCACTATGGCCTGGAATGAACCGGGTGGCGGCAACAACAAGCCCAGGGACCCCTGGGGCGGCGGCGACCAGGGGCCGCCCGACCTCGACGAGGCCCTGAAAAAGCTGCAGCAGAAGCTCGGCGGCCTGTTCGGTGGCCGCAGTGGCGGCTCCGGCGGCGCTGCCGGCGGCTCCTCCGGGGGTTTTTCCGGCTCCCTGCTGGTGGTGTTGGCCGTGCTGGCGCTGGTGGTGTGGGGTCTGATGGGCTTCTACCAGGTCGACCAGCAGGAGCGCGCCGTGGTGCTGCGTTTCGGTAAATACCTGGAGACCGTACAGCCGGGCCTGCAGTGGAACCCGCCGGTCATCGACGAGGTGATCAAGATCAACACCACCCGGGTGCGGGCCGTCAGCTTCAGTGAAATCATGCTGACCCGCGACGAGAACATCGTCGAGGTGAAACTGTCGGTGCAGTACGTCATCGACAACCCCACTGCCTTCGTGCTGGAAGTGCGCGACCCCGAGAATTCCCTGCGGCACGCCTCCCAGAGCGCGTTGCGCCATGTGGTGGGTGACACCACCATGAACCTGGTGCTCACCGGCGGCCGCGCCCAGATCGCCCAGGAAGTGAGCGAGCGCCTGCAGAGCTACCTCAACCTGTACGAGACCGGTATCCGGGTGAGCAAGGTCACGGTGGACGAATCCAAGCCCCCCACCCAGGTGCAGCAGGCCTTCGATGACGTGATCAAGGCCCGCGAGGACGAGGAGCGGGTCAAGAACGAGGCCCAGGCCTACGCCAACGGCATCGTGCCCGAGGCGCGCGGTGCCGCCCAGCGCGTGCTGGAGGAGGCCATGGCCTACAAGGAGCAGGTCATCGCCAACGCCGAGGGTGAGGCGGAGCGCTTTACCAAGCTGCTGACGGAGTACCGCAAGGCTCCCGAAGTGACCCGCGAGCGCCTCTACCTGAGCGCCCTGCAGGACGTGCTGGGCAAGAACAACAAGGTGCTGGTGGATGTCGAGGGCGGCAACAACATGCTTTACCTGCCGCTGGACAAGCTCACCACACCCAGTGCCGGAGGCAGCGGTTCGCGTGGCCTTTCGGTGGACAGTTCCAATATCCGCGAGCTGACCAACGCCGTGACCGAGCAGTTGCGGCGCGACGCGGCCGCCGCCAACAACCGCCGGGGAGGGCGCTGATCATGTCCGGACGCAATATGACGGTGCTCCTGCTGCTGGCGGTGCTGGTGCTGGTGCTGAGCAATACGCTGTACGTGATCAAGCAGACCGAGCGCGGCGTATTGCTGCGCTTTGGTGAGGTGGTGAACCCGGACCTGCAGCCCGGCCTGCACTGGAAGATCCCCTTCGTCAACAGTGTGCGCAAGTTCGACGGCCGCATCCTCAGCGTGGATTCCCAGCCCGAGCGCTTCTTCACCCAGGAGCAGAAGGCGCTGATCGTGGACAGCTACGCCAAGTTCCGCATTTCCGATACCGAGAAGTTCTATACCGCCACCAACGGCGAGATGCCCCGCGCCATGGGCCTGCTGTCGCAGCGCATCAACAACGGCCTGCGCAACCAGGTGGCCATCCGCACCATCCAGGAGGTGGTCTCCGGCGAGCGCGACCAGCTGATGAACGACATCACCGAGGAGCTCACCGTGGTGGCCCAGGAATCCCTGGGGGTCGAGGTGGTGGACGTGCGGGTCAAGCAGATCGACCTGCCGCCGGACGTGTCCGACTCGGTGTACCAGCGGATGAACGCCGAGCGCGAGAAAGAGGCCCGCGAGCACCGCTCCCAGGGCCGCGAGCTGGCCGAGGGCATTCGCGCCGCGGCGGACCGCGAGGTGACCGTGATCCAGGCCAACGCCTACCGCGACGCCGAGTTGATCCGCGGTGAGGGCGATGCCGCCGCCACCCGTATCTACGCCGAGGCCTTCAGCCAGGATCCGGAGTTCTACGCCTTCACCCGCAGCCTGCGCGCCTACCAGGACGCCTTCGGCGGCAGCGGCGATGTGCTGCTCATCGAACCCGACAGCGACTTCTTCCGCTACCTGAAGAGCCCCCGGGGGCGCGCCCCCGCCGCTCCCTGAGCCGGCACCACGGGGCCGCCGGGTCGATGGCTATCGGCCCCGCGGTTCCTGCCCGCCAGGGCTGAATCGACTCGGTCAGCGAACCGCGCACGATCCCGCGAATTGGCAACATTTTACCGGTACTATCCCCACGCTCTGTGGTAATATTCTGCAACCGTGAGATTCGGCGTTTGCGACGGTGAACGCCGGACCCGCGGTTTTTTTGTGTCGGGGATATCCCGCTTGGTGGTGGAGATAACAAGACCTTGGATTTCTGGCATGTGCTGGCGGTGGCCGTTGCGCTCGTATTCATCATCGAGGGCATGCTGCCCTTTATCAGCCCCAATCGCTGGCGCAACCTGCTCCGGGTCGCCAACGAGATGGATGACCGTGTGATCCGTTACGTCGGGCTCGGCAGCATGCTGTTCGGGGTCGTTTTCCTTTACCTGGTGCACTAGCATGAGTTCGGTAGATCGCTGGCAGCTGCCCGATGGCATCGAGGAGGTGCTGCCCGCCCGGGCGGCCACCGTGGAGCGCCTGCGCCGGCGCCTGCTCGACGCCTTCCGCGGCTGGGGTTACCAGCTGGTGATCCCGCCGCTGATCGAGTACACCGAGTCGCTGCTGATCGGCCTGGGGCAGGACCTGGACCTGCTCACCTTCAAGCTCACCGACCAGCTCAGCGGCCGCACCCTGGGGGTGCGCGCCGACATCACCCCCCAGGTAGCCCGCATCGACGCCCACAGCCTGGCGCAGCCGGGTATCACCCGCCTGTGTTATGCCGGCTCCACCCTGCACACCCGGCCCAAATCGCTGCTGGCCTCGCGCTCGCCGATCCAGGTGGGGGCCGAACTGTACGGCGACGCCAGCCTGGCCGCCGACATCGAAATCATCGGCCTGATGCTGGCCACCCTGGAGGCGGCGGGTATCGACGCCGCGGTCACCCTGGACCTGGGCCACGTGGGCGTGTACGAGGCGGTGTTGGCCGGCGCCGGCCTCAGCGCCGAGCAGGAGGCGACCGTGTTCGATGCCCTGCAGCGCAAATCCTTGCCCGATCTGAAACTGGCCCTGCAGGGGGTAGCCGATGGCGCCGCGGGCCGGATCATAGCGCTGATGGACCTGCACGGCGACGACCGGGTGCTGGCGCGCGCCCGCGAGCTGCTGGGCGAGCACGCCCCGGCAGCCATGGCGGCGGTGGACGCCCTGGACCAGGCGGCCGAGGAAATCCGCCGCCAGCGGCCCGACCTGGATATCTATTTCGACCTGGCGGAGCTGCGCGGCTACCACTACCACACCGGCATCGTGTTCGCCGCCTACGTGCGCGGCCACGGCGAGGCGCTGGCCAACGGCGGCCGCTACGACAACGTGGGCGCGGTGTTCGGCCGCGCCCGCCCGGCCACCGGTTTCGCCACCGATCTCAAGGCGCTGCTGGCGCTGGTGCCCGACGCAGCCGCCCCTCCCGGGGCGATCAGCGTGCCCGACCGGCACGACCCGGCGCTGATGGCCAGGGTGAACGAATTGCGGGCGGCGGGGGAGATTGTCATCAACACCCTGTCCGCCGGCCCCGATCCGCGCTGCGACCGCCAGCTGGTGGACGTCGGCGGGGAGTGGCAGGTACAGGCGCTGTAACACCGAAACGATAGCTAACGACACGAGAGACACATGAGCAAGAACGTAGTGGTCCTGGGCACCCAGTGGGGCGACGAGGGCAAGGGCAAGATCGTCGACCTGCTGACCGACCGGGCCAGCGCCGTGGTGCGCTTCCAGGGCGGACACAACGCCGGCCATACCCTGGTGATAGACGGCGAGAAAACCGTGCTGCACCTGATCCCCTCCGGCATCCTGCGGGACAGCGTGCAGTGCCTGATCGGCAACGGCGTGGTGCTGTCTCCCGAGGCCCTGCTCAAGGAGATGGCCGAGCTGGAGGGCAAGGGCGTGCCGGTGCGCGAGCGCCTGAAAATCTCCGCCGCCTGCCCGCTGATCCTGCCCTACCATATCGCCCTGGACCAGGCCCGCGAGGCCAAGCGCGGCTTCGAGAAAATCGGCACCACCGGGCGCGGCATCGGCCCCGCCTACGAGGACAAGGTGGCGCGCCGCGGCCTGCGCCTGGGCGACCTGCAGGACGAGCACCGTTTCGCCCGCAAGCTCAGGGAAGTGATGGAGTACCACAACTTCTCCCTGAAGCAGTACTACCAGGTGGAACCGCTGGACTACCAGCGGGTGCTGGACGACGCCCTGAAGATGGCCGCCGACATCCTGCCGATGATGACCGACGTCACCACCCTGTTGCACCAGATTCGCGCCACCGACGCCAACATCATGTTCGAGGGTGCCCAGGGCTCGCTGCTGGATATCGACCACGGCACCTATCCCTTCGTCACCAGCTCCAACACCACCGCCGGCGGCACCGCCACCGGCTCCGGGTTCGGCCCCCTGTATCTGGACTATGTGCTGGGCATCACCAAGGCCTACACCACCCGGGTCGGTTCCGGGCCGTTTCCCACCGAGCTGTTCGACGACACCGGCAAGCACCTGGCGGCCAGGGGCCACGAGTTCGGCGCCACCACCGGCCGCGCCCGGCGCTGCGGCTGGTTCGATGCCGCCGCGCTGCGCACCGCTGTCAATATCAATTCGGTGAGCGGCATCTGCCTGACCAAGCTGGACGTGCTCGACGGCCTGGAAACCATCCGCATCTGCGTGGGCTACACCTGCGCGGACGGCAACCCGCTGCCCAACCCCATCGACGCCGAGGATTACGAGCGGCTGGTGCCGCAGTACGAGGAAGTGCCCGGCTGGAGCGAGTCCACCCTGGGGGTGAGGAGCCTGGAGGAATTACCCGCCGCGGCGCGGGCGTATATCAAGAAGATAGAGGAACTGGTGGGCGCGCCGATCGACATCATCTCCACCGGCCCCGACCGGGTGGAGACCATCGTCCTGCGCCACCCCTTCGACGCCCTGTAGGGCCGGTTTCAACCGGCCCTGGACGAATGACTTCGCCCCCCACATGGAGGGCGGTGAACCGTTAGCGAGGGTACTCGTCCAGGAAGCCGTTGATCGCCAGGCGCACGTACATCTCCAGCTGGTTGACAGCCGACATGCGGCACTCGAAAGGTCCCTCGATGGTGCCCTCGCGAGTGGTGAAGAACCACTTGCCGCCATCCTGGGTGATCCGCTCCGTGCGGAACCAGCTGCGACCTATCTGTGGATCGTTTCTGCGCCCTTTAGCCATTTCTCTCCCGTTGCGATGCTGGCCTGGTTGATTACCCCGGGGCGGGTTGCCGTGCATCCCGCTCCGTTCCATGGGATGAAGTTTACCCGATGGCTCCCCGCTGCACCCGAAGGGTAGTGTGACCGCTGTCACAACTGCGGTAATTTCGGGTGTACCCGAATGGGGCAAACCCACGAGGAGTCACTTGCTACATCGCATCCGTCCACTTTCCGGTTCCCAGATTCAACATCCTGTCCGACAGCGCCGAAGGGTCATACAAATTGTGCAGTACCCGAACTCATTTGGTGGTAAACGCCGTTAGCCGAAGCCCACCGCGCTGGATACGATAGTCAGGGATTACCTTTCGAAAGATTTTTGAAGTTCTGGAGTTTGTTATGGCTTGTGGTGATCCCAAATTGGGACTATTCTCTTCGGCATGAGGATTATCGCCCTGTCGTCACTCAGGACCTTTTGGGCGCGGAACCCTCAGTATGCGGATGCGGCTGGCCCCGCATTGGCCTGGTACCGACATGCACTGGCTGCAGACTGGTCTAGCCCCGCGGATGTTAAGCGTGAGTTCGCCAACGCCAGTATTTTGAAAAATGGTCGAGTGGTGTTCAACATTGCTGGAAACAAGTACCGGCTGGTGGTCTGGATCAATTTCGGCTATCGGGTGGTGTATATCCGCTTTATCGGGACCCATGCCCAGTACGATGAAATTGACGCCCAGACGATCTAGCACTGAGGAAAGGGATGAATATCCGACCCATTAAAACCGAGAGCGATTACCGCGCAGCACTGGCTGAAGTTGAAAGTTTGATGCTGGCGGAGCCGGGTACGCCCGAGGGCGAAAAGCTGGACGTGCTGACCACCCTGCTCGAGGCGTATGAGCGCAACCACTACCCCATGGATTTTCCCGACCCGGTTGATGCCATAAAGTTTGAAATGGAGCGACGGGGGCTGACAGTGGCAGATCTCGAGCCCATGATCGGCAAACGCAACCGGGTATACGAGGTGCTGAACCACAAGCGATCCCTGAGCCTCAAGATGATCTGGCGATTGCATGAGCAACTGGGCATTCCGGCGGAATCCCTGATCAAACAACCCTGACCGGGTGAGTGCAGACCCCGGCCGAGTCACACAGGCTGACCCTACACCGCATCCGCCCGCTCCCCCGTCTCCAGCTTCAGCACCCGATCCGCCAGCGCCAGGCTCGCCGGGCGGTGGGTGATAAGAATCACCGTGCGCTGGTGCAGCAGCTCGTGGCAGTCGGCGATGAAGGCCTCTTCGCCGGCGGGGTCGAACATGGCGGTGGCCTCGTCCAGGATGAGGATCGCGGGGTTGCGCAGCAGGGTGCGCGCCAGTGACAGCCGCTGGCGCTGGCCGCCGGACAGGCGCACGCCCTGGTCGCCGATCACCGTGTCGTAGCCCTCGGGCAGCTCGCAAATGAAGGCGTCGGCGTGGGCGGCGCGGGCGGCGGCTTCGATCCTGTCGCGGCTGACCGCCGGCTCGCCGTAGGCGATATTTTCCGCCACGCTGCCGTTGAGCAGCAGCACGTGCTGGGCCACCAGCCCCACCCGGGCGCGCACGCTGGCCAGGGTGCAGTGGCGGATGTCGGTGCCGTCGATGAGCACGCGGCCGCTCTCGGGGTCGGCAAAGCGCATCAGCAGGTGGGCCAGGGTGGACTTGCCGGCGCCGTTTCTGCCGGTGATGGCGATGGTTTCGCCGGCGGCGATCTCCAGGTTGAAGCCGTCCAGCACCGCGGCCCGGCCGGGGTAGCCGAAGCGCACGCCCTCGAAGCGCACCTGGCCGCGCACCTCGCCCAGTTCGATCTCGCCCTCGTCGGCCGGCTCGGGCTGCTGGCCGAGGAACTCGACGATGCGCTCGGCGCTGCCCCGGGTGAGCTGCACCTGGCCGTACACGTTGGCCAGGGTGCGCAGCGGGCTCATCAACAGGGCCGCGTACAGCAGCAGGCTGACCAGGCTGGCGGGGCTCAGCTGGCCGCTCTCGATATGGCCGGTGCCCACCCACAGGAACACCAGCAGGCCCAGCCCGCCGAGCAGGCCGACGGCGGGCGCCAGGGTGGCGTTGATGCGCAGCCGTTGCCGGGACAGCGCGAACAGGTGCCTGTTGGCCTGCTCGAAACGCGCCTGCTCGTGGCCCTCCCGGGTGAAGGCCTTGATGGCCGGCAGCATGCCCAGGTTTTCTTCCACCACCGACACCATGTAACTGTTGGCATCCACCCAGGCCCGCGACAGCGGCCGCAGGCGTCGGCCGATAAGCTTCATCGCCAGGAAGAAGGCGGGCAAAAACAGCACCGCGAGCAGGGCGATGGTGAGGTCCAGCCAGGCCATCATCAGGAAGGCGCCGGCGAAGGTGAGCAGCGCCGGCAGCAGCTGCATCAGGGTGTCGGTGACGAAGCCGGAGATGATCTCGGCATCGGTGCTGAGCAGGGTGAGGGTGTCGCCGGCGCGGCGCTGCTGGTAGTAGCCCACGGGCAGGGCCTGCAGGTGCTGGTACAGGCGAGTGCGCATCTCGGCGGTGATGCGCTCGCCGGTGGTGCCGATAAAGTACTGGGTGGCGAAGCCCTGCAGGCCGCCCAACACCATCAGCCCCAGCCACAGGCCCAGCAGCGCGCGGGTGCCCAGCGCCGGGGGCTCATTGCCCATCACGCTGGCGGTGAGCAGCCCGGCCATCCACGGGTTGGCCAGCGACAGCGCGCTGCCCGCCAGCAGCAACGCCAGCACCGCCAGCAGCACGCGGCGGTGGGGGGTAATGTAGCCCAGGACCAGCCGGAAGCCGGCCGCCTGCGGGGGTTTGTTCATGCTTTACCTATCCCGTGGGGATGCTGACCTCGGCCGTGGGCAGCAGGGCGCGGTACTGGCGCTGCAGCTCGGCCTTGGCGTCGTCGTCGCCGTGCACGATGCGAATCTGGCGGGGTTTGACCCGCATGCGCCTTACGAAATTCACCAGGTTGTGCTGGTCGGCGTGGGCCGAATAGCCGCTGATGGTATACACCCCGGCGCGGATGTCAAAACGCTGGCCGTCCAGCTCCACCCAGCCGCCTTGCGGGCCGTGGCGCTGGATGGCCCGCCCGGGCGTGCCGGCGGCCTGGTAGCCGATGAACAGGATGTCGGTGCGCGGGTCCCCGATCAGCGCCTTCAGGTAGTTGACCATGCGCCCGCCGGCGCACATGCCGCTGGCGGCGATCACCACACAGGGGTGGCCGCGCTGTTTGATGTAGTTCACCGCGCGTTGGTGCTGGGCGTGATCGCCCACGGTATAAAGCTGCTCGAACGCCAGCGGGTGGCGCCCAGCGCGCACCCGCCCCAGGGCCTCGGCGTCCCAGTAGGGCCTGAGCTCGCGGTAGACTCTGGTAAAACCGGCGGCCAGCGGCGAATCGACGATGATCTCCAGATCCCGCCAGCGATGCGCCCCCGCCTGGTCGTCGCCGTGGCGGTGTATCAGCCCCTCGATCTCGTAGAGGATCTCCTGGGTGCGGCCGATGCTGAAGGCCGGGATCAACACCGCGCCGTCATCCCGCAACGCCCGCTCCACCACCTTTTTCAGCTGCAGGCTGCGCTCGCGCCGCCCCTGGTGCAGGCGGTCGCCATAGGTGCTCTCGATCACCAGGGTATCGGCTTTGTAGGGCGAACGCGGTGCCGGCAGCAGCGGCGCGTGGGGCGCGCCCAGGTCGCCGGAGAACACCACCCGGTGTTGTTCGCCCGCGGCTTTCACCTCGCATTCCACGTAGGCCGAGCCGAGGATATGCCCCGCCGGCTGGAAGCGGATGGCGATGCTGCCGCCAGCGGCGGCCACCGCCTGCTGCCAGCGCCCGTAGGGCAGGGCCACGATGCGCCCGGCAATCAGGTCGACGAAGCGCTGCAGTTGGCGCCTGTCGCGGGTGACGCCCATCTTCATGGCGTCTTCCAGCACCAGCGGCAGCAGCCGCGCCGAGGGTTCGGTGCAGATGATCGGCCCCCTGAAACCGGCGGCCAGCAGGTAGGGTATGCGCCCCACGTGGTCGATATGCACGTGGCTCACCACCAACGCCTGGATGTGCTCGATGGGAAAGTCGATCTTCAGGGTGGCGGCATCCGCTCCGCTGCCCGACGTCTCCGCCCCCTGGAACAGCCCGCAGTCCACCAGCATGCCCGGGCCATCTCGCAGGCGCAGCTCGTGGCAGGAGCCGGTGACGCCGTTGACGGCGCCGTGGTGGCAGATCTCGAAGAATGAGGTCATCGCGACTCCTTTCAGCTTCCGGGTCTGCCCCTGATGGCGCGCGGCCAGAGTGTAACACGCCGTGGCATCCCGCC
>JACKNV010000013.1 GCA_024234735.1 Pseudomonadales bacterium | reverse complement strand
GCCGGGGCCGGCTTCTTCTGCAGGGGATAGATCTTGTCAATCCAGCAGTTCTCGCCGCCACCGGGGGGATTGGGGACCAGCACCGAGTCCAGGTCGGAGACGATGGAGCCGGTACTGGATACCCCGATGTTCTGGGCGAATTCCAGCGCGGGACACGCCTGGCGGAGGGTGAACAGGTAGGGGTGGAAGGCGTCGACCCAGATGATGACTGCGTGTTGGTTCACCGCCTGCCAGTTGTACAGGTTCCAGTCGACCACCTGTTTGACGGGTGCTCCCACCTCATACCCCATATCCGCGATCGCCTGGGGCAGGGGTTCGCTTTCGATCTTGTCTCGTTGCGCGGCCGCCTGTTCCATCGACGTGCAGCCGGCCAGGGCGAAGCAGAACAGGGTGAGCACGAGCAGCGGGGTTGGTTTCATGGGGATGCTTCCGGCAGGGGACAACCAGAGCTTACTGCGTCGGCGGGCAATTGCAACCGGCGTTCGGGCAACACAGCTTGACGGGCTGGCATTGTCAGCGCGCCGCCAGCCGCGCGATCAGGGAGTCGGTGGGCAGCACGATGCGCGGTATCTCACTGGCCAGCAGTTTGCGCACCGCGGCGGTGCGCACCCCCAGGGCCAGCAGAATGTGCCCCACCATCTGCTCGGGGTAGTCTGCCGGCACGCTGCGCGTGGACAGGGCGCGTGCTGCCGCCAGCGTCACGCCGGCGATGATATCGATGGCCGTGGCGGCGTCCGCCACCTGCAGCACCCCGGCGGCGATACCGTCGTCGATATGTGGCGGCAGGTAATCGTAAACCAGGTTGTTGGGGCTGATGGCGTGAAAGCCTGCACGCCAGAAAAAACTGACCACGTCGGGATAGCGGGAGAGAGTGTGCAGGTAAACTCTCATTCCTTCGGCCAGGCGCAGGACCGGGTCTGGGTAGCTCGCTACCGTGCTCTCGATGGCGCGCAGGATATCGTTGCCCAACTCCTCTCCCAGGGCCGCCAGCAGTTCTTCCACGGTGTTGAAGTAGTTGTAGAAGGTGCCACGTGACACGCCGGCACTGGATATGACGTCGTCTATCAGGGTCGCCTCCAGGCCCTTGGCGTTGAATACCACCAGGGCGGCTTCGATCAGGCGCAGGCGCATTTTCCGACGGCGTTCGCTGCCGACGCGGGTTCTGTGATCGATTGTGGTATGGGTTTTTGTCATATCCAATCCCTTGCTGCCGGGTGTTTCCAGGTTATCAGTCTTGCTGCGCGGGTGGCTCAGCGGTTGCGAATCCGCTCGAGCACCCCGCGGGCCAGCTGTCCCCGCAGGCGCCGGCCCATGCTGCGCAGGTCGTGCCCGGAGGGGGCGGGCACCGCTGAGACGGCCTCGCCGGCACCCGCGTAGCGGGGGAGCAGCGCCAGTGCGTGCTCGCGGTCGATGCCGTGCTTCACGTCGTCGCTCCAGACCGGCGAGGCGTCCAGGGTGACACAGCAGGTGCTCACTATCGGCGCCGGAGCGAAGGGGTAGTCGCTGCCGAACAGTATATGCGTGGGGTCCACCAGTTCGCGCAGGGAACTCAGCGAGTAGGGCGACGGTGACAGCGCGGTGTCGTAATAGAACCTGCGGATATACTCGAGTATTCCCTGCGGGGCTTTGGCGGCGTATTCCGGCAGCGCGTTGGCCAGCGATATGCGCCACGCCACGAAGGGCAGGAAGCCTCCGGAGTGCGCCAGGATCCAGCGGATGCGCGGGTATTTTTCGACGGTGCCGGTGAGGATGAGGTTGACGGCGGCCCGGGTGGTGTCACAGAGGAACTCCAGTAGGAAGCCCGGTGCACCCAGCCCCAGTTCATCGCTGGTGGCGTGGATGTTGGGGTGGACGAACACCACGGCTTCGCGCCGGTCCAGCTCGGCCATCAGTTCTTCGTAGCTGGGGTCGCCCAGGAACACCCCTTCAGTGCTGCCAAGCAGCACTACGCCGTCGGCGTCCAGGGTGTCCAGAGCGTACTCCGCCTCCCGGGTGGCCAACTCGGCAAAGGGTGTCGGCAGTACCGCGAAATTGCCGAAACGGCCTGGATGCCGTGCGCGCATTTCGGCGGCGAACTCGTTGCAGGCCCGGGCCAGCTTCACCGCGTCCGCCTTGTTGCCGAAATACACCCCGGGCGCGGACAGGGAGGTGATCGCGGTGCCGATGCCGTTGTCGTCCATTACCGCGATGGAGTCTTCGGGCCGCCACCGGGGTAGCGGCGCGCCGGCGACTTTTTCCAGACCGCGCCGTGCCATCTCCTCGGCAAAAGCCGGGGGAATGATGTGGTGGTGCACGTCTATTCTGCCAGTGCCAGTTGTCATGCAGGCTTTCCTCGCGTGTTCTTTGCGGCACGGGTGCTGTTCTGGGTACCCGTTGTCCCCGGGGCAATTCCCGTCTGTGAAGTATAGACCCGGGAATGCAGTAAAACGATGATAATATCATGTTGACAACAAAGTCAAAATGACGAAAATGCCATATATTGAATGAGCCGGCCGGGATGCCTGGGCAGATCAAGCGAGGATTGGTGAATGGCGGGAGAAGAGCGTAACTGGGAGTTTGTTTTACGGCAGGTAGACGTTGGTGGCTGCCCGGTGCAGTTCGTTGAATTGGGCGGCGGCCACCCCGTGCTCATGCTGCACGGGGGCGGGCCCGGGGCGTCCGGGGTCTCAAACTATTCCCGCAACTTTACGGCTCTGGCCCGGCATTTCCGGGTAATCATCCCCGATATGCCCGGCTACGGCGACTCCGGCAAGGTGGTGAACAGGGAGGATCCCTTTGGCGGGCTGGCCGCCTACATGACCGGCCTGCTCGACATCCTGAACCTGCCCGCCGTGCATGTGGTAGGCAATTCCCTGGGTGGGGCGGTCGCCCTGCGCATGGCGTTGGATACTCCGGCGAGGGTGTCGTCGCTGGTGTTGATGGGACCGGGAGGGCTGGGCACCAGCCGTAGCCTGCCCACCAGGGGCCTCCGGCAGTTGCTGGGCTACTACACGGGGGATGGACCCAGTCTGGAGAAACTCAGTGCCTTTATCAGGGAGTCACTGGTTTATGACGGCGCGGCAGTTCCCGACGAGCTGATCGAAGCGCGCTACCGGGCGAGCATCGACCCTGAGGTGATCGCTGCTCCGCCGCTGCAGCGCCCCAGCAGCCTGCGGACCCTGCGCGCCATGGATTTCACCCGCGACCCGCGCCTGGCGCGATGCACCATCCGCACCCTGGTGCTGTGGGGGACGGAAGACCGGGTCAACCGGCCAAGTGGCGCCCGGGCGCTGCAGCGGCGCATGCCCAATTGCGATGTATATCTGTTCAGCAGAACAGGCCACTGGGTGCAGTGGGAGCGGGCTATCGAATTCAACGCTTGTGTCGCGGCATTCCTGCTGGCAGGCGAGCCTGCCGGCGACAACGCGAAGGACGAGGGGTGAGGCATGAGCGAGGCGAACAGCAGTGACCGGTCAGTGTTCGGCAAAGTACGCATGGGCTACGTGTTGGTCGAATCGCAACGAATCGACCAGTGGCAGCAATTCGCCGGTGATGCGCTGGGCATGCACGTCGAACGTGTTGCGGGGGTGCTGGTGTGCAGGCTGGACGATCACGCCCGGCGCATCGTGGTGGTGGACGGTGTCGAGGAAGACGTTGCCGCGCTCGGCTACCAGCTTGACGACGAGGCCGCTTTGCAGGAGGTACTGGGGCGCTTGCGGGCGCGATCGGTGGCAGTGCGTGAAGGCGCCGCGGCCGAGGCGGCACTGCGCGGGGTGCAGCACTTCTGGCAGTTCAAGGGACCCAAGGGGATCAACATAGAGCTGTTTGTCGAGCCGCTGCTGGCGCAGCGGCCCCTGAAGATGCTGGCCAGCGGCTTCGGTACTGGTGCCGGGGGCATGGGACACGTGGCGATCACCTCCCGTCGTCCCGGGGACGCCCTGGCATTCTGGCAACAGATTTTTGACGCGCGGGTCTCCGACCGCATTGAAGATCGCGTTTCCGGCATGACTCTGGACATTACCTTCTTGCGCCTGAATCCGCGGCACCACTCGGTGGCCATCGCTGCCACCCGCGGCGTGAAAATGGACCCCATGCGTACGCGCATCCACCACCTGAATATCCAGCCGGTCACCCTGGACGATCTGGGTGCTGCCTACGGTCGCTGTCGAAAGTTGGGCTTTCGCATGGCCCTGGGTGTCGGCCAGCATCCCAATGACAAGGAGATCTCGTTCTATGCAGTGTCGCCCTCCGGTTTCTACCTCGAATACGGCTGGGCACCGATCGAGGTGGACGAGGCGAGTTGGGAAATGACCCTGCACAAGGGTATTAGCGTGTGGGGGCACTCGCCGAAGGGGCTCACTCTGCGCGACAAGCTGGGCGAACTGGTGAGCGGGGTGCGTTCCCTGGCGCGCGCCGAGTACGCACCTTTTTAGGTATTGCGAAGATCATACGGGGTTAGAGAAGCATGCGGGAAACACAGACAGTCGACGTGGTTATCTCCGGTCTGGGCCCCACCGGCCTGACTCTGGCACACCTGCTCGGCAGGCGCGGTGTATCTGTGCTCGTACTGGAGCGTGAGCCAGAGTTCTATGGGAACGCGCGCGCAGTGTACACCGATGACGAGTGCATGCGTATCTTCCAGTCCTTCGATATGGCCGATGAATTGGCAAAGGACATGCTGCAGGACCTGGTGGTGCAGTTTCTGTTACCCGATGGCCGGGTGTTGAACCAGATGTACCAGCGGGAGCGCCCCTACGGCTGGCCGGCCAACAGTTTCTTCTACCAACCATTCCTGGAGAACAGTCTGGCGGACGCCCTGGCGCGCTACCCACAGGTGGCGGTGCGGCGCGGCCGTGAAGTGACCCGCTTCGCCCAGGACTGCAGTGGCGTCACGGTCTATCACACGGCCACCGAGGGTGGCCGCTTCAACTGTGCGCCGGCAGAGGCGGACACCACCGCGCCGAATCCGGCCAGGGAGGAG
The DNA here is from genome assembly GCA_024234735.1 of Pseudomonadales bacterium. Taxonomy (GTDB): domain Bacteria; phylum Pseudomonadota; class Gammaproteobacteria; order Pseudomonadales; family Halieaceae; genus JARRPM01. The sequence continues at coordinate 72,634 of JACKNV010000013.1, read as the reverse complement.
GCGGTCCGCGCCAGCTACCTGGTTGGCTGCGATGGTGGCCGCAGTGCTGTGCGCGGCCAACTGGGCGTGAACATGACCGGCAAGAGCTACCCCAATCCCTGGATCGTGGTGGATATCAAGGAGAAGGTCGGCGAGGATTGCCTGCGCCACTTGCCCTATTTCAGCTTCATTTGTGACCCGGACTGCCCTACTGTCAGCTGCCGGCAACCGCAGGGCCACCATCGCTTCGAGTTCATGCTGATGCCCGGGCAGACCCGCGAGTACATGGAAGACCCGGCCACTGTGCGGCAGTTCCTGGCGCGCCATGTCGATGTCGACAAGGTCGAGGTTCTTCGCAGCCTGGTCTATACCTTCAACGCCCTGGTGGCCGAGCGTTGGCGAGACAGGCGGGTATTCCTGGCCGGCGATGCGGCGCATATGACGCCGCAGTTCGTCGGCCAGGGGATGAACGCGGGAGTGCGCGATGCCTATAACCTCGCCTGGAAGCTGGCTGCGGTGCTGCAGGCCGTCGCCAGCGATACGCTGCTGGACACCTACCAGAGTGAGCGCGCGCCCCACGCTCGGGCCATGATTGATATGTCCATCTACATGAAAAACTACGTGTCGGTTTCAAACCCGCTACTGTCTGCCCTGCGCAATGGGGTGACTCGCACGCTCGGGGCTATGCCGGGCGTCAGGGACTACCTGACTGGTTACGGCTTCAAGCCGCGTCCCCGCTACCGACCGGGCGAATACTTCGGCCTGCCGCGGCGGCGGCGCTGCAGCCGCGAGGGCGAGCAGATCCCGCAGCCGCGACTATTGTCGCGCGATGGCCGTTACCTGTTGCTTGACGATGTCACGGGTGAGGGATTCTCACTGCTGGGTTTCGGGGTAGACCCCAGGGCAACCCTGGCGCCCGCGGAGCAGGCCACCCTGGAGCGGCTGGATGCTCGCTATCTCACGATTTATCCCCTGGGTGGTCGTCCTCAGGGCCTTGATGCTGCCCGCGGTAATCCCGGCGACTTGTTGGAACTGGAGGATTTTTACGAGGGGCTGCCAGCCTGGTTACGGCGCAGCGGCGCGGGAGCTGGCCATGTGGCAATTCTGCGTCCCGACAAGTTCGTCTACGCCCTGGTGAATACAGACGAGTTGCCCGCGGCCGTCCGCCGGTTGGTGGCGGAGTTGGGTATGGGCGCAGCCAGCGAATTGCTCATTGCGCGTCCTGGTCGAAGCGAAGCTGGCGCCTGAGAATGCCCACGGTATTCCTGATATGTGTCTCGTGGGCGGCGAGCAGCGCGTCGATATCCCGCGCCAGGGCCGCCTCCAGCACCAGATCACCATCGCGCAGGTGGTCGATATTGAGAAGGCCATAGGCATCGCCGAGGACAAGATCGTGCCAATGATGGATCACATGCTGTGTGTCGACCGCAACGCCGGCTGAGTGCCGGCGCTGGCCGTCAATCTGCCTGGTGAGCCGGCCCCTGCCAGCGCTTGATCGAGGCGCTTTCCAGGCGGAACAGGTCGAGCACCCTGCCCACCGTGTGGTCGATGATATCGTCTACCGTCTGCGGGTTGGTGTAGAACGCCGGCGCCGGCGGGCAGATCACCGCGCCCATGGTGGCGGCCTCGTGCAGCAGGCGGGTGTGGCCGACGTGCAGGGGTGATTCCCGCGGCACCAGCACCAGGCGGCGCTGCTCCTTGAGGGTGACGTCCGCGGCCCGCACGATGAGGTTGTCGGCATAGGAATTGACCACCCCGGACAGGGTTTTCATGGAGCAGGGGGCGATCACCATGCCGTCAGTGAGGCAGGAGCCACTGCTGATCGCCGCCGCCAGGTCCCGGTCGCTGTGGACCACGTCCGCCAGGGCCTCCACCTGGGCCGCGGAGTAACTCGTCTCCAGGGCAATGTTGAGTTTGGCACCGTTACTGAGTATCAGGTGCGACTCGACCTGCGCCAGGTCGCGGAGCATTTCCAGCAGGCGAATCCCGTAGATCACGCCACTCGCCCCGGTGATGCCCACGATCAGTTTCATAGTGCGGCCGGCTCCTCGTTAGCCGGGATGGCGGCCCTCACGGCGCGCGCGGCGACCGCCGATGATCCCCAGCATGAGCAGCAATGATAGCAGCGCGCCCGCGGGCAGGGTAGGAATGCCGACCGGTGCCGCAGGTGGGGCCGGCGCCGGCGCGACGACGATCAGGGTGTCGGCGACGGCGGCGTTGTTGCTCGGGTCGGCATCGCCCGTCACGGTCGTTACCCCCGACGTGAGCGGAACACTGGCACCGTTGGTGTCCGGCGCGGTAAAGCTGAACGCCAGGGAAATGACATCGCCCACCGCTAGCACGGACGGCATGCCGCTGAGGGTAACCACGCCGCTGGTGTCGTCATAGCTGGCGCCGACGCCCGCCGGCAGGCCGCTGAATTGTACATTGTCCGGGGTGTTGCCCGGCTCGCCGATGGTGAAGCTGTAGGCCGTGACGCCGGCGTCCTGGGGGCCGGCATTGGCGAAGCTCACCGTGCCGCCGATGGTGGCACCGGGGCTGGCGGTGGCGGGAACCCCGGTGATGCGAGTGTAGACATCGAAATCGCCCACCGCCGTGGACGCGCTGGCGTTATCGTTGTCCGGCACGCTGTCCGCAGTGGCCCCGGCGGTACTGATGCCGGTGGTGACCGTGACCACGCCGCTGGCCGGCGCATCGTAGCTGAAGGTCATGCCATCGACCAGCTGCCCCGGGGCCAGGGTGGTGGGAAAGTTACCGAGTGTGACCACCCCTGTACCCGGGTTGTAACTGGCGGTGGCCAGCGGCGGCAGATTGGCGAAGCTCACATTGCTCAACCCGGGTGTCAGGTTCATGGTGTAGCTCACCGCATCCACCGCGGTGGCGCCGTTGTTGACGAAGGAGAACACTCCGGCAACGGTTGCGCCCGGCGCGGCCGATACCGGCATGGCTACCGCGGTACCCAGGTCCACGGGCACGTCGATGATCTCGATTTCATCGCTGAACTCGGGCGTCAGGAAGTAGGTCCACAGGTTGACGGCCTTGGCGTCGCCCCAGCCAGCGCTGGCGGCGCAGTCGCTGTTGCTGTTGCCGCCGCTCTGCCAGCTGCGGTAGTTGCCGGCGGAGTCGACCCCCTCCAGACTGACCGGCGGGTTGGCCGCCGCGGGGACCGGGCCGTCGCAGAGGGTGCCGTTGAGGACCCCGACAGCTTCGCCGCTGCTGGTGACGTAGCCGCGATCGTCGAAGAATACGGTGCGGTCGTTGGGGGCGGCGCCATTGAGGCGGGTGATGGTCGGCCCGCCGGGCTGCGCGCCCGCGTTGTTGTTCTCCGCATCGACGATGGGGAAATGCACTTCCCCGTTGCGGCCGTAGGCCTTGTAGGGATAGGGGTTGGCGCCGCTGGGCGGAAACGGGTTGTGGTTGTTGTCCAGGCCGTCCCAGGCCACCTGGTGGGTGCCTGAGTAGGCGATGCCCGTAAGCAGGCGGTTGTTGGGGTTGGCGGGGTCGAAATCCACCCGGTCGCGGCTGATGATGATCTGGTAGCTGACCGTGGCGGTGGTGTCGAAGCTGAAGGTGCCGCCGACTCCGGTGGCAGTGACATGGCCGCCGATGGCGCCGGTGAACTGGACGTTGCTGATTTCCGGCGAGGGCGGTTGCAGCGGGATGCCCAGGGCCTGCAGCACTTTTTCCAGTTCGGCCTCGGTGGCGGCCGCGGCCAGGTCGCTGAAAAAGATGGGAAACTGGGCCTGCTGGGTGGCCACCCCGGCGGGCAGGTTGCGGTCGAGTACCGCGTTGTCACCGCGCAGGCTCTTGTACAGGGGCTCGTTGTTATCCAGGAAACCGAAGGTATTGGCGTACAGGGCGTAGCCGTTGGGATCCAGGCCGCGCAGGTCCTGCTGGTAGCGGTAACCGTCCGAGGTCACGTAGTACAAAGTGGAGTACAGCGGGCGGCTGTTGCCGCCGGTAAAGCCCGGGAACGCGAAGGTATGGACCCGGCCGTTGATATCCGTGGCGCTGGTGGGGGCGCTGCGCACGGTGACGTCCCAGGCTGCCACCGAGTTGTTGCTGGAGGACACCAGGTCCACCCGGGCGTTGGGTCCACCGCCGCTACCGGTGGTGAAGACCACGCCGTAGATACCGGTCACCGGTGCCTGGTAGCTGCAGGGATTGAAGCCGGTGTTCACCGCCGTGCTGTTGGGGCCGGCCAGCTCCTGGGCGCGGCTGCCGATACTGCCGGCGCCGCCGGCGCCGGTACAGGTGAAATCCGCTGCGGCAGGCACCGTTTCATTGCCTCGGGTGCCGAACTCCTGGGGGTTGTAGACATTGATCTGCCCTCCGGAGCCCACGTTGCTGGAGCCGGTGAGGATGTATTCGCCGGCCTCGGCGTACACATAGATAAAGCCGCGCCGGATGACCCGGTTGAGGTAGGCGCTGCCCGCCCCGGTCTGCAGGTCGAGGTTGGCCCGGGCGCCGTCGGCGACATTGCCGGTGGAGGGATAGGAGGCCGGGTAGAGATTGCGGCTACCTTCGGCCAGCGCCGGGGTGGCAAAACAGCACAAATTCAGTGCAACGGCGCAGGCCAGACCTGAGCTGAACGGGATAGGGGAACGCATGAGAAGCCCTATTTTGTATTTGAAAAAATCGCTAAATCATACAGTTAAAGGCGATTTATTACATCGTTTCAATATAAAAAATTGCTCGGGCGGTACTTTTCACAGATTTACGAGCGGCTGCCTGCCGGATGGGCTGTCCCGTTTACCAGCTATCGGGCAGCGCCCGCAGTGCCACGCTGGTGGCCAGGGCAAGCAACAGCACCCCGAACACCCGGTCTATCAGGGGGGCGCGCGCCTGCAGGTCGGTTCGTCGGGCCAGCCGGGAGACCAGGGTCACCGCCAGGGTGTACCAGCCGGCATCGGTTGCCATCACCGTCACCACCATGACTCCCTTTTCCAGCAGCCCGGCCCCGGGGCGCAGGAACTGGGCGAACAGTGCCAGCATGAACACGGCCAGCTTGGGGTTGAGGAAGGCGATCCAGAAACCGCTCAGCCAGCCGTGCCCCGGGTCGCCGGGCTGCCCGAATACCCGGGGGGGCGCAGCGGCTTGCCGCAGGGCTTGCACCCCCAGATAGGCCAGGTAGGCGGCGCCCAGCAACTGGATGATCACCAGGGCGGCGGGCAGGCGGCTGATCAGCACCGCCAGGCCGGCGATGGTGAGCAGGCCGTAACAGCCCACCCCGACCCCGTGCGCCAGGGCCGCGCCATAACCGGGGCCGGCGCCGGCGCGCAGGGTGATACCCGTTATCACCGCCAGGCTGGGGCCAGGGGACATGGCGCCCAGCAGGCAGATGGCAAACAGGGAGAGCCAGTGTTCGAATGGCATCGGGGGTAGGGCCTCGCGCGGACAGGGTTTTGCGGCTGTTGTGACGGGTGCCCAGTGTAGTTTTTTTGCGGTCCCTGTGCAGCCCGGCGTTCATTACCTGCAACGACGGGCGTATGCTGTCAGCACATTCCGGCAGCCTGGAGCCGTATGTCACAGATGTATGCGCAATGCCGGCCCTTGCAGCTGGTGGGCCGTGGTCGCTGACGCCCTCGTTATCGGCCTGTGCTGGTTCCTGGCCTGCCTGTTCGGTCAGGCGGCCCTGTACAAGTTACGCGCGCTGGAATTTTACCGGCAACTGATGCGCCATTACCTGGGTGAACCACCCCTTGGCAGGGCCATCCCCCTGCTGCTGGCCGCGGTGGAGGGTACCGCGGCATTGGCACTGTTGCTGCCGCCGGCTCGCCGCTGCGGGTTGTTCGCTGTCGCGGCTTTGCTGCTAGCCTATGCGCTGCTGATGGCGGTGCAGCTGTTGCGGGGCAGGGCGGGTATGCAGTGCGGTTGCGCGGGCCCGGACTCGGCACTGGGTATCAGCTGGGCGCTGGTGCTGCGCAACGGTCTGTGTGCCGGGCTCGCGGTGCTGGCCGCGGGGTACCCCGCTGGCGCGCTCCCCGCGAGTTGGGGCGGGCTGGCCGGTGCGCTGTTGGTGGCGGGTGTCGCCCTGCTGGCCTACCACACCAGCGAACTCCTTATCGGCAATGCCCAGTGGATGGATGGCGAGGCTTAGTACTGGCCCTGCCGATGCGGTAGCATGTGGCGCCATCCGCCCGCCACCCCGCCAAGGAGCCGTCGCGTGAGCGCAACAGCCGACAGCAATTTGTACAGCCAGTTCCAGGCCTGTTTTCCGGACGACCCGGCCACCGTGTTGCTCGAAACCGGCAGCGGCGAGTGTTATACGTATGCCGATGCCGAGCGCGAATCGGCGCGCCTGGCCAACTGCCTGGCAGGCCTGGGCGCGCGGGTGGGTGACCGGGTGACGGTACAGATTGAAAAGTCGCCGCAGGCCCTGTGGCTGTACCTGGCCTGCCTGCGTGCGGGGCTGGTTTACCACCCGCTGAACACCGCCTACCAGGCAGCCGAACTGGACTACTTCCTGGGCGATGCCGAACCCGCGGTGGTGGTATGCACTGCCGCGTCCCTGGAGGTGTTCCGCAACATCACTGCCGCGGCCGGTGCCGATGGTGCGCGGTTGCTGTGCCTGGAGGCGGATGGCAGCGGCAGTCTGGCAGAAGCCGCACGGGACTGCACCACGCAATTCGATACTGTCGTTCGTCGGGCTGATGACCTGGCTGCACTGCTGTATTCTTCCGGTACCACCGGGCGCCCCAAGGGCATCATGCTCAGCCACGGCAACCTCGCCAGCAACGGCAGAACCCTGGCGCAGCTGTGGGGCTTTACGCCCGCGGACGTGCTGTTGCATGCCCTGCCGATTTTCCATGTTCACGGTCTGTTCGTGGCCACCAGCTGCGTGCTGTTCAGCGGCGCCCGTATGCTGTGGCTGGAGCGCTTTGAGGTCGGCCGGGTGTTGGCGGCGCTGCCCGGCTGTACCGTGATGATGGGGGTGCCCACCTATTACACGCGCCTGCTGGCGGAGGCGGGTTTCGGGCCCGGGGTGTGCGCAGGAATGCGGCTGTTCATCTCCGGCTCCGCGCCGCTGTTGGTGGAGACCTTCGAGGCCTTCCGGCAGCGCACGGGGCACACCATTCTCGAGCGCTACGGCATGACTGAAACAAGCATGAACAGCTCCAACCCGCTGCACGGCGAGCGCCGGCCAGGGACGGTTGGCCTGCCGGTGCCGGGAGTCGAATTGCGCGTAGTAGGCGAGGGTGGCAGGGAGGCGCCAGCCGGGGAGACCGGGGACCTGCAGGTGCGCGGCAACAACGTGTTCCAGGGCTACTGGCGGATGCCGGAAAAAACCGCCGAGGACTTCACCGCCGACGGTTTTTTCAACACCGGGGACAAGGCCTGCATTGCCGCGGACGGTTATGTGTCGATCGTCGGACGTTCCAAGGACATGATTATCTGTGGCGGGCTCAATGTATACCCAAGAGAGATCGAGGATGTGCTCGACGAATTGGAGGGGGTGGTGGAGAGCGCGGTGATCGGCGTGCCGCACGCGGATTTTGGCGAGGCGGTGGTAGCGGTCATCGTGCCCGTGGCGGGGGTGTCCCTGGCGGAGCGGGCGGTCATCGCCCGCTGCCGCGAAACGCTGGCAAACTTCAAGGTGCCCAAGCGGGTATTCATCGTCGGCGAACTGCCTCGCAATGCCATGGGCAAGGTGCAGAAGAACCAGCTGCGGGAGCGCTACGCCGACAGCTTCGCATCCAGCTGAGGGTGGGTTTCAGAAAGCCGGGATATCCGTTTGCGTCCGGCCCAGGATGAGGGCGTGGATATCGTGGGTGCCCTCGTAGGTGTTGACCACTTCCAGGTTGAGCATATGGCGCATGACTGGGTATTCGTCCGAGATGCCGTTGCCCCCGAGCATATCCCGAGCCTGGCGGGCGATGGCCAGGGCCTTGCCGCAGGAGTTGCGCTTGAGCAGGGAGATGAGTTCCGGGGCGATGCCCACTGTGTCGAGCAGTTGGCCCGCGCGCAAACACCCCTGCAGTCCCAGGGCGATCTCGGTCTGCATGTCCGCCAGTTTCAACTGGATGAGCTGGTTGGCGGCAAGCGGGCGCCCGAACTGCTTGCGTTCCAGGGTGTAGTCGCGGGCGGCGTGCCAGCAGGTTTCGGCGGCGCCCAGCGCGCCCCAGGCAATACCGTAGCGGGCGTTGTTGAGGCATCCGAAGGGGCCTTTCAGGCCCTCCACATTGGGCAATAGTTGTTCCCGTGGCAGGAACACCTCGTCCATGACGATCTCACCGGTGACGGAGGCGCGCAGGGCGAGCTTGCCCTCAATCTTCGGCGCGCTCAGCCCCTTCATGCCCTTTTCGAGAATAAAGCCGCGAATCCGGCCATCGTCGGTTTTGGCCCACACCACGAACACATCGGCTATCGGGCTGTTGCTGATCCACATCTTGGCGCCGCTGATGCGGTAGCCGCCGTCGACACTGCGTGCCCGTGTGGCCATGCCGCCGGGGTCTGAGCCGTGGTCGGGTTCGGTCAGCCCGAAGCAGCCTATCCATTCGCCGTTCGCCAGACGCGGCAGGTATTTTTCCCGTTGTTCCTGCGAGCCGTAGGCGTAGATGGGGTACATCACCAGTGAGGACTGCACGCTCAACATGGAGCGGTAGCCGGAGTCGACCCGCTCCACCTCCCTGGCCACCAGCCCGTAGGAGGTGTAGTCCACCCCGGGGCAGCCGTAGCCGTCGATGGTGGAACCCAGCAGGCCCAATTGCCCCATTTCGCGGAAAATACCGGGGTCGGTGTGCTCCTCGCGAAAGGCGCGCTGCACCCGCGGCAGCAGCTTGTCACGGGCGTACTGCCGGGCGGTGTCCCGCACCATGCGCTGTGCGTCGCTCAGTTGTTGTTCCAGGCCGAAGGGGTCCTGCCAGTTCAGGGTCTGCCACTTGCCGGCTGCTGCCATGGCCGCGCTCCTCGCAGTGTGGTGTAGGGGTAATGCTAGGGTGAATCTAGCAGAAAAGCTTGAGGATACCAGCATGGCGCGACCGGCAGGTCCACGGCCATATTGCAGCGTTTACAGCAGTTGCTGTGGAGTATTCCGCTGCCGGCGCCTCAGGTTGCGCACCCGCTCCAGCACCAGGCGGGCTGGCTCGCTCATTGTGCCCCCTGGTCGAAGCGAAGCTGGCGCCTGAGAGTGCCCACGGTATTCCTGATATGTGTCTCGTGGGCGGCGAGCAACGCGTCGGTATCCCGCGCCAGGGCTGCTTCGAGCATCGCCTCGTGCTCGGCGTGGATGTCGCGGTCGCCCCGCTCGGCCCTGGCGATGACCCGGTAGCGCCGGTGCTGGTCGTACAGCAACTCGTACAGGCGCATCAGCCAGCGGGACTCGCAGCGGGCGATCAGGGCCAGGTGAAAGTCGTTGTTGCGGGCCTCCCACAGCACCGGGTCCGGCTCGGCCTGCCCTTCCACCTTCTGCAGGTGATGGAAGGCGGCGACCACCCGCGACTCCCAGTCGTCGTCGGCCCGCTGCAGGCTCTCGCGCAGGGCCAGCCCCTCGATCACGATGCGCAACTCGGTCAGTTCCTGTAGCTCGCGCGCCGAGATGTCCGCGACCCGGAAGCCGCGCTGGCCCTCCGCGACGGCAAAGCCCTCGGCGCTGAGCCGGCTCAGGGCCTCGCGCAGCGGGGTCGCACCGACACCGCAGGTGCTGCGCAGGGCCTCGATGCCGAGCCGTGCCCCCGGGGGAAAGACGCCCTGGATGATATCGCGGCGCAGCCGGGCATAGGCCTGATCGCCCAGGGTCTTGTGGGTAGTCGCAGGGTTTGCGGGAGAGTCAGCCATGAGTGTCGCGCCAAAATATCGATAAAATGCTTGTTTAAGTAAAAAATATATATATATTATTGCCGGAGTCTAGGTGAAACCACGGCAGCAGGCAATCATGCAGGCGGAGAAAATTCAACAGCACGGTGAAGAGTTGTATCGCGCCCTGCGCGGGCAGGCCAGCCTCGCCCCCCTCACCGAGCGCGAGCCGGCCATCACCATCGCGGACGCCTATCACATCAGCCGGCATATGGTGCAGTGCCGGGTGGAGCGCGATGGCGAGCGCATCGTGGGCAAGAAGATCGGGGTCACCAGCAAACCCGTGCAGGAGATGCTGGGCGTGTTCCAACCCGACTTCGGTTTTCTGACCGACGCCATGGAGTACCCCGACGGGGCCCGGATCCCGGTCGCGGGCAACCTGATCCAGCCGCGGGCCGAGGGGGAAATCGCCTTTCGCTTGCGCAAGGACCTGCAGGGGCCGGGGGTCACCGAGGCCGATGTACTGGACGCCACCGCCACCATCATGCCCTGTTTCGAGATCGTCGACTCGCGCATCGACGCCTGGCGGATCAAAATCGAGGATACGGTGGCCGACAATGCCTCCTGCGGCGTCTATGTGTTGGGCCGCGACGAGGTGGATCCGCGCGACTTCGATCTGCCCGCATTGAAAATGACCATCTACAAAAACGGCGAGTTCAACAGCGAGGGCCTGGGCAGCGCGGTGCAGGGCAATCCCCTGACCGCGGTGGCCTGGCTGGCCAATACCCTGGGTGAATTCGGTATCCCCTTCAAGGCCGGTGAAGTGATCCTGTCCGGCTCCCTGGCGCCGTTGATCCCGGTAGTGGCCGGCGACGAGATGCGCCTGGAACTGGAAGGCATCGGCGGCTGTAGCTGCCGGTTTGTGTGAGCAGCACGGTGCTTTGCCGGTAAGCGGAACAAGGCTTGCGACAGCAACAGACGGTATTTTGTGAGTGCGCGATCCGGGCGGGAGTGGCACAGAAATTACCAGGTAGACAGAGAGAAGATATGAGCAAGAAAATCAAGGCAGCCATCATCGGCCCCGGCAACATCGGCACCGACCTGCTGATGAAGGCCCTGCGCAGCGAGGTCATCGAACCGGTGTGGATGGTGGGCGTCGAGCCCGACTCCCCCGGCCTGGCACGGGCAAGAGAGCTGGGCCTGAAAACCACCGCCGAGGGCGTGGCCGGCATGCTCCCCAGCATGCAGGAGGACGGCGTGCAGATCTGCTTCGACGCCACCTCCGCCTACGTGCACGCAGCCAACAGCCGCGAGGTCAACGCCAGGGGCGCGGTGATGATCGACCTCACCCCGGCGGCCATCGGCCCCTTCTGTGTGCCGCCGGTCAACCTCGCGGATGCGGTGGCGGCCAGGGCGATGAACGTCAACATGGTGACCTGCGGCGGCCAGGCGACCATACCGCTGGTGGCGGCGGTGAGCCGGGTGCAGGCGGTGTCCTACGGGGAGATCGTGGCCACCGTGAGCAGCCGTTCCGCGGGCCCCGGCACCCGCAAGAACATCGATGAATTCACCCGCACCACCGCCAGCGGCATAGAGAAAGTGGGCGGCGCCCAGCGCGGCAAGGCGATCATCATCATCAACCCTGCCGAGCCGCCGCTGATCATGCGCGACACGGTACACTGCCTGACGGTGGACGAACCTGACCAGGCGGCGATCACCCGGTCGGTGCAGGATATGATCGCCGAAGTACAGCAGTATGTCCCGGGCTATATTCTGAAAAATGGCCCGGTGTTCGACGGCAAGCGGGTGTCGATATACATGGAGGTGGAGGGGCTGGGTGATTTCCTGCCCAAGTACGCCGGCAACCTGGATATCATGACGGCGGCGGGCTTGCGCACCGCGGAGATGTACGCGCAGGAGATCCTGGCGGGCAATTTTACGCCGGTTGCTGCCTAGTGCTTATGACTAACGGCGTCAGTGCTAGATAGCAATTTATGTGGCGCCGGTGTCATTCGACGCGTCCCCATCGAGTGGAGATTTGAAAAATGGATCTGAAAGGCAAGAAAATCACCGTTCACGACATGTGCCTGCGCGACGGCATGCACCCCAAGCGGCACCAGATCACCGTCGAGCAGATGGTCGATATTGCCAAGGCCATGGACGAGGCGGGCATTCCGCTGATCGAGGTCACCCACGGCGACGGCCTGGGCGGGGCCAGCGTGAATTACGGCTTCCCCGCCGCCTCGGACGAGGAGTACCTCACCGCGGTGTGCAAGGAGATGAAGAACACCAAGGTGTCGGCGCTGCTGCTGCCGGGTATCGGCACCGTTGATCACCTGAAGATGGCGGTGGACTGCGGTATCTCCACCATACGGGTGGCGACCCACTGCACCGAAGCCGACGTCTCCGAGCAGCACCTGACCATGGCGTCGAAGATAGACGGCCTGGACCGGGTGGGCTTCCTGATGATGGCCCACATGATCGAGCCGGAGGAGCTGCTGGCACAGCTCAAGCTGATGGAGGGCTATGGCGCCAACTGCGTGTACATCACCGACTCGGCCGGCTACATGCTGCCGGACGATGTCACCGCGCGGGTGGCGCTGGCCCGGGCCGAGTTGAAGCCCGAGACGGAGCTCGGCTTCCACGGCCACCACAACCTGGCGATGGGCATCGCCAATTCCCTGGCGGCGGTGGAGGCGGGGGCCAATCGCATCGACGGCTCGCTGGCCGGACTGGGCGCGGGCGCGGGCAACACCCCCCTGGAAGTGTTCATTGCCGTATGCGAGCGCATGGGGGTGGAGACGGGGGTAGACCTGTTCAAGGCCATGGACATCGCCGAGGACAAGATCGTGCCGATGATGGATCACATGGTGCGCGTCGACCGCGATGCACTGACCCTGGGCTATGCCGGGGTGTATTCGTCCTTCCTGTTGTTCGCCAAGCGCAGCGCGCAGAAATACGGGTTGTCGTCCCGCGATATCCTGGTGGAACTGGGCCGCCGGCGCACCGTGGGCGGCCAGGAGGACATGATCGAGGACCTGGCGCTGGACATGGCGCGCCAGCGGGGCGCCCTGTAGAGGGCACTGGCGAGGTTCAGCCCAGGGCCGCCAGGCCCATCACCACCAGGGTGGCCAGCACGGGGATGACCACGGTGATGATGCCGACATCCCGGTAGGCCTGCCTGTGGGTGAGCCCGGTGATGGTCAGCATGGCCACCACCGCCCCGCAGTGGGGCAGGGAATCGAAACCGCCGCTGGCCATGGTGGCGATGCGGTGCAGCGCGCCCGGCTCGATACCCATTTCCAGATAGGCTGGCGCCATGGTCTGCATGAAGATTTGCAGGCCACCGGAGGCGGACCCTGTTATCGCCGAGACCAGGCTGACCGAGGTAAACATCGACAGCAGCGGCGGCAGGCTCGAATCCAACATCAGGCGGGTAAAGCTCTCGAACCCGGCGGTGTGGGTCACCACGCCACCGAAGCCGATCACCGCGGCCGTGTTGACCAGCGGCATGATGGCGTCCTGCGCGCCGGCGCCCATCACCACCAGCGGCTCGCGGCGAACCAGGGGAAACAGCAGCAGGGCGAGCAGGCTCCCGCCAAACAGCGCGAGACTGGGCCAGACGATGGGCTGGGCGATGGCGAACCGCATCAGTTCGAGAAAGCGGTTGCCGGAGGCCAGCGCGGCCTCGCCGGCCACCAGGGTGGCCAGCCGTGGCAGGATGATGGTTGCCAGCACCAGGACCAGCGGCAACACGGCCAGCTGCCAGGGCGGGTGGGCCTCCTTGAGCGGATCGTCACAGACCCGGTCGCGGGGGCCGGGGACGAAATGCTCGCCGCGCTCGGCCGCCACTACCCGCTGGTGCTCCAGGTACCACATGCCGGCGCCGAACATGATGGCGCCGCCGACCAGCCCCAGCCAGCCGCCGGCGAACAGGTCGGTGCCCAGGGCGACCGCGGAGATGACGTTCTGGATGGAGGGCGTGCCCGGCAGCGCGGACAGGGTGAAGGTGCCGGCCCCCAGGGCAAGTGCCGCGCAGAACAGGCGCTTGGGAATATCCGCCTCGCGCAGCAGGCGCAGCCCCAGCGGATACATGGCGAAGATCACCACGAACACCACCACCCCCCCGTAGGTCAACAGGGCGCAGGCAATGACGGTGATCCACAGCGCCCGGTGTGCGCCCAGCCTGCGCACCAGGGCCAGGGCGATGCTGGTGGCGGCGTGGCTGTCGCCCATCACCCGGCCGAATACCGCCCCCGCCACGAACAGCAACAAGAATTTGCCGGCGAAGGTGAAGGCCCCCAGGGGTCCGAACGAGAAATATTCGGTCATACCCAGGGCCAGCGGCAGGCCGTTGGTAACGATGACCAGCAGCGAACACAACAGGGCGGCGAAAACGATATCGACGCCGCGCATGGCAAGCCAGATAAGCAGTACCACGCTGGTGAGCAGGCCGAAGTAGTCCATTGGTTGTCGATCCTCGGGAGAAATTGGGCGTTATTGTACAAGTCTGACCCTGGCGGAGAGGCCGCGGTCCGCCAGGGGCGCGGCCTTCTCGCGGACGGCCTCAGTCGAGGATGGCACCCTCGCTGGCGGAGCGCACGTGCCGGCGGTAGCGGTCCATGTAGCCGTAGCCCACCTCCTTGACGACGGGCTGCCAGGCAGCCCTGCGGCGGGCGATTTCATCCTCTGCCAGCTCGGCATGAAGGCGGCCCTCGAGGATGTCGATCTCGATCTGGTCGCCGTCCTCGATCAAAGCGATCAGGCCGCCGTCGGAGGCCTCGGGGCAGACATGACCGACGCAGGGGCCGCTGGTGGCGCCGGAAAAGCGGCCGTCGGTAACCAGCGCGGCATTTGCCAGGCCGGCCACTTTCAGGGCCAGGGTGACGCCCAGCATCTCCGGCATGCCCGGTCCGCCCTTGGGGCCCTGGTAGCGCAGAATGATGATGTCCCCGTCCCGGACCTTGCCCTGCTCGACGCCTGCCAGTGCCTCGTCCTCCGAGTCGAAGCATACGGCCGCCCCCCGGCACTGCAACATGTGTTCGCTGACCCCGGCCTGCTTGACCACGGCGCCGTCCGGCGCCAGGTTGCCGCGCAGCACGGCGATGCCGCCAGTGGGGCGATGCGGCTTGTCCCGCGGCGGGATGACCTTGGGATTGAGCACCGCGGCATTATCGATAACGTCCTGCAGGGTGCCGCCGCCCACCGAGCGGGTGGCAGTGTCGATGTCTTTCTGCATCACCTGCAGCACCGCCGGCATGCCACCGGCGGCCCAGATATCCTGGATGCCCCAGGGGCCATTGGGGCTGACGGCCAGCAGGGTGGGCACCTCGGCACTGGCCCGTTGGAAATGATCCAGGGTCAGGGTGCAGCCGGCGGAGTGGGCGATGGCGGGCAGGTGCAGAGTGCCGTTGGTGGAGCCGCCGATGGCCATCAGCATCCGGGCGGCGTTTTCCATCGCTGTCTGGGTGAGCAGTTGGCGCGCGTTCAGGCCCTCGTGGAACAGCTGCACCACGCGCCGGCCGGTGGCCCGGGCGGCCTTCAGCTTGTCCGAGTGCCAGCCGGGGATGTTGGCGCTGCCGGGCAGGCAGATACCCAGCACCTCGGCCAGGCACTGGAAGGTATTGGCGGTGCCCATGATCTCGCAGGCGCCGCAGGTGCTGCAGTTGAAGGTTTCGGCGGTGGCGGCGGGATCGCCGCCGTAGGCGCTGTGGTCTATATTGTCGGCAAACTTCGGCGTATTGCGGATATTCATCTGTCCGGGCCCGCCGGAGAGGTAGATGCTGGGCAGGTCCAGGCGCCCCATGGCCATCATCATGCCGGGGTTGATCTTGTCGCAGCCGGCGATGAATACCACCGCGTCGAATGCCTGGGAGCGCACGTGGGTCTCGACCATGTCGGCGATCAGGTCGCGCTGGGCCAGCACGTAGCGCATGCCGTCGTGGGCCATGGCGATACCGTCACAGGGCGCCGGCACGTTGAACTCCGCGTACTCCCCGCCCTCGACCAGGATGCCCTCTTTGACTTTGTCCGCCAGCCTGTCCAGGTGGTTGTGGCCGGCGGTCATCTCGGTATGGGAGTTGGCGATGGCGATCAGGGGGCGTTTCGCCAGGTTGCCGGTGTCGTAGCCGGCGCCTTTCATGAGGCCGCCGCGAAAGGCGTTGACCAGTCTGTTGGGGCTGGAGGATATGACGTCGCTGTTTTTCTTTGACATGGTAAAGACTCCTGCGTTGCCGGGCCGCCGGCTCGCTCTCGGGAGCCGGCATTGCGCTAACCATAGCGCACACAACCGGAC
Organism: Pseudomonadales bacterium; assembly: GCA_024234735.1. Taxonomy (GTDB): domain Bacteria; phylum Pseudomonadota; class Gammaproteobacteria; order Pseudomonadales; family Halieaceae; genus JARRPM01. The sequence continues at coordinate 56,625 of JACKNV010000013.1, read as the reverse complement.
AAGAATGCCGCCAAGGCGACAATTGGGTCTACTGCCGGGCCGCGGGCGGCTTCTCGCGTTTTGCCGAGAGCCACTGCCACACTAGCCCCCCGGGCGCCTCTACCCCCGTGCGGATGTAACGCAGCACGTTGTAGTTGCCGGTGATCCATTTCATCGACCCCTCGGCCCTGTGTTTGCCGCAGACCAGAATCTCATCGCCGGCCAGGATTTCAGTGTGCGGGTCGGGCAGCAGGGTCCGCGTGCTGCCGCGCTTCAGCAGCAGGACAACGGCCGGCAGTGGGTTTTCCCGGTTCCTGGGGTCGCGGCACAGGTGATCGAGCATGACGGCCTTGCCGCGGCCGAGGCAGTCGACGATGGCCGGGCATTGCACGGCGTCGACCTCGAAGGACCAGGCGTCCAGCGGCTGGTCCTCGACCACCTCGCCGACCTGTATCAGCAACTCCCGGGCCCACTGCTCGTCCCTGGCCTGCAGGCACTCGAGAAAGTCCATCAGCAGGGGCGTGTTGATCCTGATAAATATCTCGTCGGCGATGATGCGCACCGGCTCCATGATCAGGTTGACCGCCGCGGCGCGGAACATTGGTTTGTTGGAGGAGAGGTTCTGGCGCGCCACGGTGATGATGTCGGGCCTGATCTGCCTGGCGGTGAGTATGATCGACAGGTTGTCGGCGTCGTCCGGGGTGCCGGCCACGATCCCGGTGGCGCTCTCGATTTTTGCCTGGCGCAGGGTTTCCTCCTCCGTGCCCATGCCCAGCACGGTGCCCTCGGGCGCGCCGCGCAGCGTGGGGTCGATCTCTATGAAGGTGGTGGGAATCTCGTGGCGGCGGAAGATCTTGTCCAGGGCGCGGCCGAAGCGGCCGTAGCCGCACACGATCCAGCGTCCGCTGGTGTCCTGGTAGGGCGAGGCCCACACCTTGTGGTGGGGGTTGATTACCAGGTCGCTGACGTTGTGTTTGTAGGGCTCCCTGATCGACTTGACCAAGTGCTGGGCGAAGGTTTCGAAGGGGTCGATGATGTAGTCGGTGCCGAAGGAGGCGAGGTTGGCGGTGTTGGCCGCCGACTGCGAGCGACTGATGACCAGGCGGTCCGGGTTTACCAGCTTGCTGTCGATCGACACCGCCAGGTTGGTGTGGTCGTCGTTGGTCAGGGCGATCACGCCCATGCAGTTCTTGCGGCGTATCCCGGCAATGTTCAGGGTGTCGGGATCGGCGGCGTCGCCGCACAGCCCGGGCACCGCCAGCCCCAGACTGTGGGCCTCGAGCTCGTCTATCGCCAGCGGGTCGATATCGATCACCACCAGTTGTATGCCCTGCTCGTCCAGGCGGCTCACCAGGCGCTTGCCCGTGTAGCCGAAGCCGCACACCAGGTAGAAGGGATCGCTGATACGGCGCACCCGGCGGGCAAAGGTGGTGCGCCGCATCAGCCGGTTGAAGCTGGGGTCCTGGAACAGCGACAGAATCTTGCCGATGCTGTATAGCCAGCCGATCACCGTGGCGTAGATCATGACCATTGTCCAGGCCCGCTGCGCCGCGGTGAAGGGGTAGGGGATTTCACCGAAACCGATGGTGGAGCCCATGAAGCTGACGAAGTAGAAAGCGTGGAAGAAGTCCATGTGCCAGGGGTTGCCCTGGTCGTCCACGCCGGGTATCAGCACAAACCCCAGCGTGGAGATGGAGTAGATGACGATGATGGTGAGGAAGGGCGCGCGCAGCCGGCGCAGGAGCAGGTAGAAGACGTGTCCCATGGGAGCTGCCTGGCCCGGTCAGTGGCGGACCATCATGGTCTCCAGTATCAGCAGCACCACGGAGGTGAAATTGGCCACCAGGGCGCCCCCTGACAGCGACACGATACTGGCCATCATCTCCGGGTCCATGCCGGTTTCGGTAAAGTTCACGGCGGCGGCCCACACCACCGCCGCCAGGATAAGCTGCAGGTCGGCCACCAGGCTGGTGGCGAGCAGCACCGCTCCCATATGGGTGCGATCACCGAACTTCATCACCGTGGCGATCAGGCTGACCACCAGGGCGGCGTACAGCTCGTACACATGGTGGTGCTCGGGGTTGTCGATATCCCCCAGGAAAAAGCCGAAGTTGAAGGTCAGTGCCAGCAGGATGAAAAACGCGAAGACAACTTTTTCTGCATTCATACCGGGGTCCCGGAAGTCAGGGCGTGGTTATTGCGGTGATAGTAGGTAGCCGCGGAATAGCCGTCAACCGGGCGCTATTGGCAAGCCCGCATCCAGCAGGGCGACGATGCCCTGGCGGCTAATCGTAGACATCGATCATCTTGGCGTCGACATGGAACGGTAGCCGCCCGCAGACCGAATCGTCAATGGGCAGTTCCGCCTGCCGCCACAGGGGTTCCCAGCAGCCGTGCCGCTCCAGCAGGGCGCGGGCCGCCAGCTGGTCGTCGGCGCCCAGCGCGTTGAAATGGGCGCGCAACTGCTGCAGGCACCACACCCGGTAGCGCGACCAGCGCGCCCCCCGGTAGCGGACCCCGCCGACTTCAGCGTCGAAGCGCCTGTGGCCGGCGGCCACTGCCGCGTTGTTGGCGCACAGGTAGGGCAGGTAGTGGGCGCCAATCTCGTCCAGGATGGGTCCCCAGTCCCCGGGAATGCCCGCCAGCAGTTCGCCACTGGTATCGCCCAGGCGATAGTTCCACAGCCGTGCCGACCACTCCCACACGGCGGGCGCCTCCCGGCGCATGATCCCCGCGGGCACCGGGTCCAGGGCGAAATGGCGGAAGATGGGCCCGGAAAAGCCGACATCCGCCAGGCTCGGCCGCTCTCCCAGCAGGAAAGGGCGCGTCTGCAAGATGGCCTGCAGCTGTTCCAGCATGCGCCGGTAGATGGCCTCCACGGCCGGCACCTGGTCGCGGGTGATGCCGTCCCCGGCGGTATAGCCCCGGCGCTGGCGGCGGGTGATCATCCAGCGCTTCAGGGCCGTGGGGAGGGCGACGTCGGCGCCGATCTCCTCGGCCAGGTGGTGGCCCGCGAAGCGTGCCCCGGCCTGGTAATACCAGCGAAAATGCATGGCCGGCCGCCACAGCCATTCGTCGGCGTAGTCCTCCAGCAGCAGGCTGAAAAAGCGCTGCAGGGGGTTAGAGGGTATCACCGCCGGCTCGGGAAACGCCTGCTCGAACCACTGGATGATGGGCGTGGTGTCACTCAGCCAGCGCCCGTCGGCCAGTCGCAGGGCGGGCATCTGGCTGGAGCCGGTGTGCTCCCTGACGAGCGGCGCGGTGCGCCCCGCCGTCAGCGCCTCGAGCCGGTAGGGGATGCCTTTTATACGGCAGTAAGTCTCCAGCTTGCCGGTGAAATAGGAAATGCTGGACCCGTAGATGGTGACCGGGCAGATCGACTCGCGTGACGCCATGGGCCGGTGCCTCCAATATGATTGTTATCGTTACGCGCCGTTTGCCAGGGCCGCGCCAACAGGTCGCTTTGCTGGACACGCTACTGCTCGGCCGCCGTGATGACGATCTCCTCACCCACCCGTATGTAGCGGTGCGCGTCGCCGAACTCGGTGCGGATCAGCTCGATCACCTCGTCGCTGCTGTCGTGGGCGCTGACGGCTATCAGCCCGAGGTTGCGCTCGCGCAGCAGTGCCAGCTCCCGGTGAACCTCGGGCATGGCAACCGGGCTCAGCGGGCCCGTGCCCGAGGCGAGCTGGCGCTGCACGTCCAGCGGCCCGTAGTGGATGCGGCCCTCCGGTACGGGGAAGTGCAGCCCGCCCACGATACCGTACAGCGGCTCGCTGAACGCCGCGTCGTATCGCGCCAGCAGGTTGGTCACTGTCTGGTGGCCGCAGCCGACGATAATGACCCCGCCCAACCCCGCCACATTGACCACCAGGGAGTGTTCCTCGATCCAGCCCACGACCAGCTGCCGGGGCAGGGTGCCGGTGGTGCCGATACCGGTGCTGCCGACCCCCTCGCCCAGCGACATGGGCCGGTCCGCGCGCACGCTGGACAGCCCGGGATAGCTCATCGACGCCGGCGCGATAAGCTGGGTCCGTGGGTTGGGAAAGGGCACCTGGTCCCTGCCCAGGGAGAAGGTATTCAAACGCTGCCAGTGTAAGCCGCCCACATGGTCCATGTGGTTGTGCGATATGAACACCATGTCGATACCGGCCAGCTCTATCCCCAGCTCCGCCATATTGTGCTCGAGGGGCGAGGGGGTCTCCGCCGAGGCGTTGAAGCCGACATCGTAGAGAATGCGGTGCTCGTCGGTATCCACCAGATAGGACAGGCCGACCTCGGAGCGCAGGGCAGGGTCCGCGCTGTGGTATTCCATCAGCGGCAGGATTCTCAGGACCCGGGTCGCGCCAAAATCCCCGACCGGCTCCACCGGGAAGTCGCGAATCCACTGCTCCGCCTTGTGGATTCCCAGCTGCTGGCGCAGGTACAACAGGCCCGATGCGATCACAATGACTGCCAGCAGGGCGACTCCGGCCCAGGCCAGGATACGGCGCAACGTCATGCCCTTGTCTCCTGAGCCAGGGGGCGAGGGTGTCGCGGCTGCACGGTCTTCATCCGCCGCTACGCCGGTTGCCGCACGGCACTGGTGCGTCGCAGGTCGAGGCAGCAGTCGGTCACGGCCCTGGCCGGCGGCGGCACCGCCGCGGGTACGTCGCAGGCGGCTATTTCCTCCACCACGAAACGCTCGCGCCTGCGCCGCTGCGCTTCTTCGAGAGTGTCCGGCAGGCCGTCGTAGGGCAGACCCTGGGGTTGCCAGTCGTATAGCGTGATGCGCTGCCCCCAGCCGTCGCCCGGCGGCAGCAGGTGGAGGACGACGGGCCCCTGCGCCTCCAGAGACGGGTGCAGGCCGATCCAGGGTACAAAGCTGCGAAACCGCAGGCCCATGACCAGTACCTCGCCGGCCTCGTCGCGCTCGCGGCGCAGGGGCAGGCGGTAGCCGGCGGCCAGCAGCTGCCAGCCGTCGCTATCGAATGGGCCTGCTCCCGTGGGGCGCAGGGTCAGTTGCAGGCGGCTGGTGCTCGCATCCACCAGGCGCGAGCCCCCCGAATGGGTGGCGGCATCGCCAAGCAGCGGCCAGAACTCGATGGCCTGTTCGACCTCGAGCCGGCAGCCGCCGCATTCGGTATTGCCGACATGCTGCCAGCCGTTGGCATACAGCCGCCTGGTGATGGGCGGCTCCAGGCCAAGCCCCGCGTTTTCCAGATCGGCGAACACCTCCCCGAGGTCCTGGCGCAGGTAAAACGGCAGGGCGAAGCGATCGTGCAGGCGGCTGCCCCATTCCACCAGGGGCTGACTGCCTGCCCGCCCGCCCAGCATGGCCGCCACGGTCCGCAGCATGGCCGCCAGGGAGGTTGCGGTCTCCGCGTCCCTGGCCATGCGGAAGGCGCGGAACTCGACCAGCCCGAGCTGGCCCCTGCCGGGCAGGTAGGGATTCCAGAGTTTCTCGATGTTCAGCTCGCTGCGGTGTGCGTTCCCGGAGGTGTCGACCAGGAACGGGCTGAGGCTGCTCCAGAGCAACTCCGGCGAGGGGCTGTCCACGGTCTCGAGGTGCTGGAGCGCGACCTGCAGTTCATTGAATGACTCGAGTACGTTCTCGTCCGTCCTGGGCGACTGGCTGAAACTCCCCACGTACACCGGGGCAAACCAGTAGGACAGCGACGGATGTCGGTTGAGGTACTCCACCAGCCGCGGCAGCAGCCCGGGGGCGACGAAAAACGGGCTGTGTTCAGCGCTGGGGCCGCCCAGGGTGAACTGCCCGCCGCCGCCGCTCTCCGACAGGTTGCCGTTGTAGTTCAGCCGGTAGGGGGAGAGCCCCGCCGCCTGCGCGGTGGCGAACAGCCCGCGGCTCATGTGGAGGAATTCCGTCATGGTGGCGGCGGGTGCCTCGTTGACCTCGATCACGGCCGGGTCGGGGGTGACCGTCATCCAGGCAACGGTTGCATCCACCGGCGGCGGAAAGCCGGTCCAGACCAGTTCGCCGAGGCCGGTTTCGCGCGCCGCCGCGGCTACCCGCACAACGAACGCCTGGAAGCACTGCGCATCGCTAAAGGCGGGCAACTCCAGGCAGGGTTGGCGGCTTTGTCCGGGGCCGGTGGGCGCGCAACCCAGGGCAACCAGGTGGTAACCTTCGCTGGCGAGATCGTCGCAGATTCCCTCCGGCGGCAAGGCCTGGGATTGCAGGGTCGCGCGCGCCAGGCGCGGCTCGGTGGTCGGGTCCGCCACGGTTGCCTGCCCGTCGCAGCGAAACAGTATACGCAGGCCCATGTCGCCGTCGATGCGAAATACCGACGCGGTCCAGCCATCGCTGTCCAGCACTTTGCCGAGGCGCTGCCAGAATGCGGTCAGTTGCCGTTCGTCACAGTCACAGGCGGTGTCGACGGGGTCCGCCGGCAGCGCCTCCGCCAGTGCATTGCCGTCGCGCCGCCAGTACAGTCCCAGGCTCCAGCGCGGCGCATCTTCCCCGGGATACTGGCGCCCCACGGTGCGCAGGATGAGCGAGCCGGGTTGGTCGCGCCGCAGTGTCTCGATGATGCGCCGGGCATAGCGCTCCTTGGTCTCACCGAGCGCCTCGTTGAGCCATTCGGAGGATTCCGATTCGCGATTGGTGAAGGTCGGCTCGGCGCCTACCCAGATATCGAGCTGGCGCGCCGCCACGGCGGCGTCGTGGGCGTTGATGGCCGCGTCGAAATTGTCGTTGCCCGGTTCCAAGGTATGGGTTGTGTCCCGATGCGCGGTGGCGATTGGCTTGCCCCACAGTATGCCAAATCGAAAGCCCCGGACACCAGCGCGGCAGGCAGTGAATAGTGACATTCGCGCCGCTCAGGGGCATTGCAGCGTGCACCGCTGGTGACCGCAATTGGTGCGCCGCCGGGGAAGTTGCACCATCGCTGCTCGTCGCGGTGCGGTTCTGGAAGTGGCCCGGGAGTTAAGTTGCTGTTTTTACAGCCCCATCCACTTGGTGCGGAATTTGCTTTATCCCTTGACAGGATCCTGTCGGGCGCGCGCGAACCGGGAGCAGTGTGGTGCGGCGCCCTGCTGGAACAACTGATTACCGGTAAGCGGCGCTTCAGGGGCCGGCGGGAGGCACTGGCATGGCCAACCATTTCCAATTCGTCGAGTTGGCCCGGGAGGATCCGGGCAAACTGGCCCTCGAGCGGCGCACCACGCAGTTCGCCGAAATCTATACCGGCTACGACGCCGACACGGCGAGCGCACAGGCCGGCCGTTGCCTGGACTGCGGCAGCCCCTACTGTGAGTGGAAGTGTCCGGTGCACAATCACATCCCCTACTGGCTCAGGCTGGTTCGGGAGGGCCGGTTGCTGGAGGCCGCGGCGCTCTCCCACCAGACCAATTCGCTGCCGGAAATCTGCGGGCGGATCTGCCCGCAGGATCGTCTCTGTGAAGGGGCCTGCACGCTGGAGGATGGCTTCGGCGCGGTCAGCATCGGTGCCGTGGAGCGTTACATCACCGATACGGCGTTCGCCATGGGGTGGGTCCCGCCGGTGGCGGACGAACCCCGCGTCCAGGGAAGGGTAGCAATCGTCGGTGCCGGCCCCGCCGGCCTCGGCTGCGCCGATGTCCTGGCGCGCAATGGCGTGAAGGCCGTGGTTTTCGACCGGCACCCGGAGATCGGCGGGCTGCTGAGTTTCGGTATCCCCGAATTCAAGCTGGAAACCCGGGTGGTACAGCAACGGCGCGCCGTCCTCGAGGCCATGGGGGTGACGTTCAGGCTGAATACCACGATCGGTGTCGACCTGTCCTTTGAGCAATTGCGCAACGACTTCGACGCGATTTTCCTGGGGCTGGGAACCGACAAGGGCATTACCGGGGATCTGCCCGGCGGTCACCTGCCCGGTGTGCACATGGCCCTGCCCTATCTGATAGGCAATGCCTACCGCGTGCTCGGCTATCCGGGTGGCGAGGGTTATGCCGACATGGCCGGGCAGCGCGTGCTGGTGCTCGGCGGCGGCGATACCGCCATGGACTGCAACCGCACCGCCCTGCGCCAGGGCGCCAGCAGCGTGACCTGCGTCTACCGGCGGGACGCCGGGAATATTCCGGGCAGCCGGCGGGAGCTGACCAACGCCCAGGAGGAGGGCGTGCAATTCCTGTGGAATACGCAACCCCTGGAAATTGTCGGGGAGGGGGGCCAGGTGACAGGTTTGCGGGTCGTGGCCACCGAAGCCGGGCCGGTCGATGCCGATGGCCGTCGTCGGCCGGTGCCGGTTGCCGGCTCGGAGCGAGTCATTCCCGCCGATCACATCATTCTCGCTTTTGGCTTCGATACCGAGCCGCCGGCCTGGCTGCCTGCCGGGGAGGTCAATTTCACTGCCGATGGTCGCTTGCAGACGGTGGGTGCAACCGGTCGCTTCGCCTTCCAGACCGATAGCCCCGGGGTCTTCGGTGGCGGTGACATGGTCAGGGGCTCCAGCCTGGTGGTGCACGCGGTGCAGCAGGGGCGCAGCGCCGCCGCGGGCATTATGGCTTTCCTGGCGCAGCCCGCGGGGAGTCCGGCCAGCTGAGTACCGGTTGGGGTCCGGCCGGGGCGGGCCGCCTCAGGCGGCCGTGTCGGTTGACTCGACCAGGCTGGCAAGCTCCAGGGCACGCGGTTTGACCAGCCGGAATTTCGGCAGGTAGGTACCGAAACCATCCAGGATGGCTTGTCCCCAGGCGCTGTGCGTCTGGCTGGTGAAGTCGCGGATCTTGCTGTGCAGCAGGCTGCGGTGGGGTGCCGTGTCGGGGGTGTCGATCCGGTGGATGTCCACCAGGCCGGGATTGCAGTGGTCCGCCATCCGTTCGTCGAGGTCGAGCACGAACGCGCAGCCACCGGTCATGCCGGCACCGAAATTGATACCGGTCGGTCCCAGTACGATCACCATGCCACCGGTCATGTATTCGCAACAGTGATCGCCGACTCCCTCGACCACCGCGAGCGCGCCGGAGTTGCGCACCCCGAATCGCTCGCCGGCCAGCCCGGCGGCGTACAGGGTGCCGCCGGTGGCACCGTACAGGCAGGTATTGCCCATGATCACGTTGTCCTGGCTGGCAAAGCCCGGGATCTGTGGCGGGAAAATGACGATGCGGCCGCCAGCCATGCCCTTGCCCACATAGTCATTGGCATCGCCTTCGAGATACAGGTGCAGGCCGCCGGCATTCCAGACCCCGAAGCTCTGGCCTGCCGTGCCGTAACAGCGCAGGGTGAGCGGTGTATGTTCCATACCGGTGTTGCCGTGATGGCGGGCGATTTCACCCGAAACGCGGGCGCCGATGGAGCGGTTGGCATTGTGTAGTGTGTAGCTGTGGCTACTGGCGCGACCGGCCAGGATGGAGGGGCGCACGTCCGCCAGCATTTGCTCCGCCAACTCGGCCCTGTCGAAAGACTGGTTGCGCTCGATGGTGCAGCGCAGGGCCTGTCTGCTGCTGGCGCCGCCGGTGAGCAGCGGAGCGAGGTCCAGGCGGTGCTGCAAAGTGGTTTCGCCGGGCAGGAATTGCAGCAGTTCGGTGTGGCCGATGATCTCGTCAAGGCTGCGCGCGCCCAGTGCGGCGAGCCACTCCCGCACTTCCTGGGCGATACTGGTAAACACCCGCATGACGGATTCAGGGTCGCCGTGAAAATGGTCCCTGCGCAGGCGAATGTCCTGGGTGGCCACCCCCGTGGCGCAATTGTTGAGATGGCAGATGCGCAGGAACTTGCAGCCCATGCTGATCAGCGCCGGCGTGCCGAAGCCGAAACTCTCGGCGCCCATGAGTGCCGCCTTGACCACATCCAACCCGGTTTTCAGGCCGCCGTCCACCTGCAGGCGAACGCGCTCGCGCAGATTGCTTCTGCGCAGCGCCTGCTGGGTCTCGCGCAACCCCAGTTCCCAGGGGCTGCCGGCGTATTTCACCGAGGTCAACGGGCTGGCGCCGGTGCCGCCGTCGTAGCCGGAGATGGTAATCTGGTCCGCGTAGGCCTTGGCCACACCGGCGGCGACGGTGCCCACGCCGGCTTCGGATACCAGTTTCACCGAGACCCGGGCCTCGGGATTGACCTGCTTGAGGTCAAAAATCAGCTGCGCCAGATCCTCGATCGAGTAGATGTCGTGGTGGGGTGGTGGCGAGATCAGCGTGGTGCCCGGCAGGGCATAGCGCAGCCGGGCGATGGTGGCATCCACCTTGCTGCCCGGTAACTGGCCGCCCTCGCCGGGCTTGGCGCCCTGGGCGATCTTGATCTGCAACACCTCGGCGTTGACCAGGTAGTGGGGGGTTACCCCGAATCGACCCGAGGCGATCTGCTTGATGCGCGATACCTTCTCGGTGCCGAAGCGCGCCGGGTCCTCGCCGCCCTCGCCGCTGTTGGACAGGGCGCCGAGACGGTTCATGGCGATCGCCAGGGTCTCGTGTGCCTCCGGGGACAGCGCTCCCAGCGACATGGCCCCGCTCTCGAAGCGGCGCAGGATGCCTTCCACCGGCTCGACTTCCTCCAGGTCGAGCGGCTCGTCGCTGAGGCGCAGGGCCAGCAGGTCGCGCAACACCATGGGTTCACGGCGGTTGACCAGCTGGGCGTAGTGGCGGTAGTCCTCCGCCCGGCCGGTGAGCGCATGGCTGCGCAGCGCCTGCACCACCTCCGGGTTGAAGGCGTGATACTCGCCATCGTGGCAATATTTGAGCAGGCCGCCCGATTCCACCGGCTCGAGGCAGTCCCAGGCGCGTGCCGCCAGTTGTCGCTGTATGCTCTCCAGCTCGGTGAAGCCGCTGCCCTCGATGCGGCTGGTGAGGCCCTTGAAACACAGCTCGGTAACCTCGCGATTCAGGCCGACTGCCTCGTACAGCTGGGCACCGCGGTAGCTGGTGATGGTGGAGATGCCCATTTTTGACAGGACTTTGTACAGGCCGTTGTTGATCCCGGTGCGAAAGCGTTCGCAGCAGGTTGCCGGGCTGTCCTGCGACCAGGCAGCGACCTCGGCCGCACACTGGTAGCCGAGATAGGGGTAGATGGCGGTCGCACCAAAGCCGACCAGGACCGCGAACTCGTGCGGATTGCGGGCGGTGGCCGTCTCCACCAGGATGTTGGCGCGGCAGCGCAAGCCCGTGTTGACCAGGTGGTGGTGCACGGCACCCGTGGCGAGCGCGGCGTGCACCGGCAGTGTGTCGGGGGAGAGTTTCCTGTCGGAGAGCAGCAGCACGGTGGCGCCGGACCAGATCGCTCGCTCCGCCTGGTAACAGATATTGCGCAGGGCATTGTCCAGGGAGATGCCCCCTGTGGTGGCCAGGTCGATGCGTTCGTGCCGGTACTCATCTCCTGCGCGGTTGATCAGGTAGTCGAACTCCGCCGGGCTGAGCACCGGGCTGGAGGTAACGATCCGGCTGGCGTGCGCGGCCTCGGCAACGAACACATTCTGCTCGGTGCCGATGTTGGTCTGCAGTGACATCACGTATTTTTCGCGCAGTGGATCGATCGGTGGGTTGGTCACCTGGGCGAACTGCTGCCGGAAGTAGTCGTACAGCGAGCGCGTGCGCCTGGACAGCACCGGCAGCGGGGTGTCGTCGCCCATGGAGCCACTGCCCTCCTGGGCGCCCTCCGCCAGCGGCCGGATCACCTGTTCCTGTTCCTCCATGCTGAGGCCGAACATCTTCTTGTACACCGCCAGGTCCGGCTGGCCGTCCGCGGCACCGGGGTCGTCGCCCCAGCCGGGTGTCAGGTGCACGGCCCGTTCGCCGAGCCACTCCCGGTAGGGCAGCTCCTGTTTGAGGCGATCCTCGATGGCCTCGGGTGTCAGCAGTTCACCGGTGTGGGTATCCACCGCCAGCATGTCACCCGGGCCCAGGCGCCCCTTGCAGGCCACCTGTTCGGGGGGGACTTCCGTTATCCCGACTTCCGAGCCAAGGGTCAGGACCCGGTCCTTGCTGATGACGTAGCGCGCCGGCCGCAGGCCATTGCGGTCCATGATGCAGGCGGCGTAGCGGCCGTCGCTGAAAACGATGCCCGCTGGTCCGTCCCAGGCCTCCAGGTGCATCGAGTGGTATTCGTAGAAGGCGCGCAGGTCCTGGTCGATGCGCTGGTCGTTCTGCCAGGCGCGCGGGATCAGCAGGCGCATGGCCTTGAACATGTCGATGCCGCCGGCAATCAGCGCTTCCAGCATATTGTCCAGGCTGTAGGAGTCGGAGCCCGCCAGGGATACCCAGGGGCGGATGTCCTTCATTCCGGGAATCAGCGGCGATTCGAAGATCCGGCTGCGGGCCAGGGCCCAGTTGCGATTGCCCTGGATGGTATTGATTTCACCGTTGTGCGCCAGGTAGCGAAAGGGCTGCGCCAGGCGCCACTCTGGCCAGGTATTGGTACAGAATCGCTGGTGGAATATGCACAGCGACGCCGCCATCGCCGGATCGCCGAGATCGGGATACAGCACCGGCAGGTTGTGCGGCAGCACCAGCCCCTTGTAGCAGACCACCTGGGTGGACAGGCTGACCACGTGGAACTCGGGGTTGCTGTCCTTGATGAACTTGCGGGCGATGCGCCTGGCGATAAACAGCTTGCGCTCGGTGAGCTTCGCATCGGTGGCATCGGGTATGTTGACGAACACCTGTTCGATGCAGGGCAGCGATGCCCTGGCGCTGTCTCCCAGGGCAACCGTGTCGACGGGGACGGTACGCCAGCCGGCTACCTGCAGTGCTTCCTTTTCAAGTTCGGCCTGCAGCCGCTGCCGCTCCATATCCGCCTGTTCGGGGTCACGACTCAGAAACACCATGCCCACGGCAAAGTGCTCTGCCAGTTTGATACCCTCGCCTTCGGCGACGGACCTGAAGAAGGACCGGGGCATGCTCATCAGCAGGCCGCAGCCGTCCCCGGACTTGCCATCCGCGGCCACCGCGCCGCGATGGGTGAGGCGCGACAGGGCGCTGATGGCGGACTGCACCAGCTCGTGGCTCGCCACCCCGTCCATCTGGCAGATCAGGCCGAAGCCGCAACTGTCGTGCTCGAAAGCGTTGCGGTAGAGACCTTCTGCATTGTCGTGTTGCATATTTCCGCCCACTCTCACTATAGCCCGGAGTTAAACGTCGGCATCCTCCGCCAGTTGTGTTGCCGGTGCGGTGCCGTCACTGGACTCCGCTGCGATGACACGCTCGGCCAGTTCCGCCGGCTCGTCCTGTGCATCGAAGTAGCGCGCACTGATTTCGGCGTGAATCGCCATGAACTGCAATTGCAGGTCGTCGATGAAGTGGTGCAGGCTTGCATCGACGATTCCCGGGATGTTCACGGTGCGCACCAGTTTCTGGGCCTCCAGCAGGGCGTGCCGCGGGGTATCGTTGACGGCCAGGGAGTACAGGGATTGCTCCAGCTGCAGCAGGCAGTGGTTGATGGCACGGGGAAACTGCCGGTCCTGCAGCAGAAAGTGCAACACCTGGACGGCGTTGATGCGGATGTGGGCATGGCGCCGGTACATCTGCCAGGCAGCCAGCGAGTCCAGGATACTCTTCCACAACAGGTCGTCAAAAGGCCTGAGGTCCTCATCCTGCGCGTGCAGGAGATTCTGGGCCCTGACGTCGATTACCCGGGAGGTCATGTCGGCCCGCTCCAGGTTGAAGCCCATCTGTGAAAACGCGAAGATCTGGTCGTGACTCATGGAGGCCGCCAGCTTGCCGGTGAGCAGGTGGCAGTAATCGATGACCTGGCGCAGGAAACGGTAGCGCTGCCCGGGGCTGAGGGCCGTGTAGCCGTGCTCCTTTACGTAATCGTGGAGGGCGTTGATTACCTCCCAGATCGGCTTGGGAAACAGCGCCCGGGTGGTGCGCATGTTTTCCCGCGCGTGATCGATGGACGCCAGCATGGCCCCGGGGTTGTTCTCACTGTCCAGTACCAGGTAGCGGATCACATCGCGTTCGCAGCTGGTTTCGTAGTGTTTGTAGAAGTCGTCCTTCGAGCCGGTAATCTGCAGCAGGGGAGCCCAGCCCGGATTGCAGTGCGGCGGAATATCGAGCAGCAGGTTGTCGTTGACCAGGATCAGGCGCGCCGTGCTCTCCGTGCGCTCCATGTAACGCCCGAACCAGTAGACACTCTCGGCGAGGCTGGACAGCAGCATCAGTTGGCCTCCGTATCGAGAATCCAGGTGTCCTTGCTGCCGCCGCCCTGGGAGGAGTTCACTACCAGGGAGCCCTTGCGAAGCGCCACCCGGGTGAGGCCGCCCGGGGTTACGTACTGGTCCTGCGCCGACAGGATGAAAGGGCGCAGGTCCACGTGCCGGGGCTCTATGTTGCCGTCGCAGAGGGTGGGTACGGTGGACAGCTTCAGGGTGGGCTGGGCGATGTAGTTGCGCGGGTTGTCCTTGATGAGGGCGGCGAACTCGCTGCGCACCTGCTTCGAGGCGGCCGGCCCGACCATCATGCCATAGCCGCCGGACTCGTTGGCGGGTTTGACGACCATGGTGTCGAGGTTCTTCAGGACGTGGTCCCGCTGTGTCGGCTCCATGCACAGGTAGGTGGGCACGTTTTCCAGGATCGGTTCCTGGTCGAGATAGTAGCGGATCATGGCGGGCACGTAGGCGTACACCACCTTGTCGTCCGCCACCCCGGCCCCGGGAGCGTTGGCGATGGCGACGTTGTTCAGGGCCCAGGCCTTCATCAGGCCGCGCACGCCGATCTGGGATTGTGGATTGAACACGCCGGGATCCAGGAACATATCGTCGATGCGGCGGTAGATGACGTCGATGCGGCGGCGGCCGGAGATGGTTTTCATGTAGACGACATCGTCTTCCACCACCAGGTCCCGGCCGGTGACGAGTTCCACGCCCATCTGCTGCGCCAGGTAGCTGTGTTCGAAGTAGGCCGAGTTGTAGATACCGGGGCTGAGTACCACGATGTTGGGATAATCGGCGGGCCGCGGCGACAGTGCCGCCAGCGTCTCGAACAGCTGCGAGGGGTAGCTGTCCACCGGCCAGATGGGGTTGTCTTCGAAAAGCTCGGGAAACACCCGCTTCATGACCAGCCGGTTTTCCAGCATGTAGGACACGCCGGAGGGCACCCGCAGATTGTCTTCCAGCACATACATGGGTGCGGTGGAGTCGCGCACCAGGTCGCTGCCGCAGATGTGCGCCCACACACCGTAGCGGGGTTTGATGCCCACGCAGATGGGGCGGAAGTTGGCCGACTGCGCCAGCACCTCGGCCGGAAACACGCCATCCTTGATGATCTGCTGGCGGTCGTAGATATCCGCGATGAACAGGTTGAGGGCCTGCACCCGCTGTTTAAGCCCCGCCTCGGTGCGCCGCCATTCGCTGGCCGCGATGATGCGGGGAATGATATCGAAGGGCCATACCCGGTCTATGCCGCGCTCCTCGGCACTGTCGTACACGGTAAAGGTGATGCCCATGACCTGCATCGCCCGGCTCGCGGCCTCGCGGCGCGCGTCGATATCCGCATCGCCCAGCCGGCGCAGGTAGGCCAGTGCGCGCCCGGCACTGGCGCGGGCCTCGCCACCGGGACTCAGTAATTCATCAAATGCATCTGCAAACGGGTAGTGCTGCCAAGCGAGAGTCATAGATGGCCACCCAGGCCAATGGAATTTGCCAACTTCCTTTGAGTCCAGCAAGTGCCATGCCAACAGGGCAAGGTTTATAACATAATGATATATAAGCAAATTTTTCTAATGTGGTGACCCGTGGTTGGGTCGGCTTGCGACTGCGGGGCACCATATGGCAGCGCAGTGCACCACAATTGAGCAGAACGGCATTTGCCCTGCCTTGCTTGTCAGTTCACCTGCGCTTACCTGATACTGCATGAAAACAGCTGTACCGGGCGCCGCGCGCACTTGGCCGGCGGCGCAAGAAGGCGAGGAACCATCCCTATGAAGGCTCACTTTTTGCGCCCGGGCAAACTGCTGCCTATCCTGCTGGTGGCTGCGCTTGGCGCCTGTGATAACAGCACCAGTACCGACTACGATCCGGCAGCCCATGCCAGCGTCAACGGCAGTGTCCAGTCCGGCACTACCCCGCTGGCGGCCTATGAGATAAACCTGTACCGGGCCGGGAGTGGCCTCCAGGAACTCGTTGCCAGTACCAGCGCGGATGACGACGGCGGGTTCAACCTGAGCTTTACAATACAGCCCGGCGACACCCAGTCGGTCTATTACCTGGTCGCCGAGGACCCCGTCAACGGTACCGCCGGCCACTATGATGTCAGCCTTGCGGCGGCCCTGGGCACGGCGCCGCAAGCCGGGATGGCCGTGGTGATCAACGAGCGCACCACGGTGGCGATCGCCTACGCGATGGCGCAGTTCCTGCACGATGATGTGCAGGTGGCCGGGACTTATCCCGGGCTGCAGAATGCGGCGGCGACGACACAGAACCTGGCCGACCGGCAGACCGGCCAGGTGGGCGAGGTGCTGGCCAACGAGCCCAACGGGCTGGACACCTCCACCCTGCGCACCTTCAACTCGCTGGCCAACATGCTGGCCGCCTGTGTGCAGGCGCAGGCCGCTTGCGAGGCCCTGTTCACCAACGCGTTGACGCTCGGTGGCGGTGCTCCCGCCAACACCCTGGAGGCGATGCGCAACGTCGCCAGAAACCCCTGGCAAAATGTCGGTGCCCTGTTTGCGCTGGCGCAGACGGCGGCCGACTACGCCCCCCATCTGGCCGCCTCTGCGCAACCCGTCGCCTGGACGCTGGCGGTGCGCTACATCGGTGACGGGCCGCTGGGGCAGCAGTTGGACGGCCCGGGCAACGTCGCTTTCGATGCCGAGGGCAACGCCTGGATCGCCAACAACTACGAGTTCAGCCTGGACCCCGCTGCCCAGGGCATATGTGGCGGCCGCCAGGTCATGAAACTGACCCCCACCGGCGGCACGCCACCCGGCGCCCCCTACGGCAATGGCGGCCTGTACGGCGCCGGCTTCGGTGTGGCCGTGGATGCCCAGGGCAATGCCTGGGTGGGCAATTTCGGTTTCCAGGGCGCCAGTTGCCAGAACGACTTCCTGGCGCTGTCCCACAGTGTTTCCAAATTCGCGCCCGACGGGGAGGCGCTGTCCGACCGCGAAACCGGGATAGTGCTTGAGGGGCTGTCCATGCCCCAGGGCATGAATGTCGACCAGCAGGATAATCTGTGGGTGGTGGGGTGCACCAGTAACAGTGTCGTCAAACTGCCGGGGGGCGACCCCCAACTGGCGCAGAACTTCGACGATCTCGGCCTGCAGAAGCCTTTCGATATCGCTTTCGACTCCCGGGGGCACGGCTGGATTACCAGCAATGCCACCGGTACCGTGGTCGAGGTGGACAACGACGGCAAGCAGGTCGGTGAGGCTGTCTCCGGTCCGGGCATCGTGCGGCCCATGGGCATAGCCAGCGACAGCCAGGGCAATATCTGGGTCAGTGGCTCGGGTGTGCTGGACCCACCGTGCCCGACGCCCAATCCGGACGATATCCTGATCCGGGCCGTCGGGGAAAACGGGGAGTTGAATGACAGCGCCGCGGTTACCCTGATCCGGACAGAGGGCGAAGCACGCACCGTCAGCACCTTCGGCCGCACTCTGGCAGGTCCTGAACGCCATGGCCTGCGCCTGCCCTGGGGTATCGCCATCGACGGCAATGACAACGTGTTCATCGCCAATTTCGCCGGCCAGCGGCTGATGGCGCTGTGTGGGGTCAGGGAGGAGTTCTGTCCGCCCGGGACCGCCACGGGCGATGCCCTGGGCAGCGACGATGGGTTTCCCAGCGACGCCCTCACCCGCAATACCGCGGTGCAGATCGACTCTTCCGGGAACGTGTGGCTGACCAATAACTGGATTATCGACGCGTTCAGCAACATCGGTCGGGACGATTCCCACCAGAACAACCCCGGTGCACATGCCATGGTGGTCTACATCGGCCTCGCCGCCCCGGTCAAAACGCCGATGGCAGGCCCGCCGCGCCGGCCCTGAGAGGGCCGCACACTGCTTGCCCGGTAGGGTAACTGCTGCGTCATCGTCTGCCACCGGGTTCCCGCCCCTCACCTCGAGTTCCTTGCCCCCAGACAGTGCGCCCACGGGGTTGGTCATAGGCAGGGTCCGGGAGAAATCCCACCAGGCGATAGCGAAAACCTATAAAACCTATAGTTATAAGTATATTTCCAAAAAATATATAGGGTGTACTATAGGTACCGAACCCCCACAAACGAGGAGAGCAAACATGGAAAACCCGGAAACTTCTACAGTAGGCCTGCCGCGCCTCAACGAGCGCGCCCCGGCGTTCAACGCCCCGACCACTGACGGTGTGAAATCCCTGGACGACTACAAGGGCAAGTGGCTGGTGCTGTTTTCACACCCGGCAGACTTCACGCCAGTATGTACCACTGAATTCATGGCTTTCGCCAGGATGGCGCCGGAGTTTGCCAAGCGCAATTGCGAGTTGCTGGGCCTGTCCATCGACAGCCACCACTCGCATATCGCCTGGATGCGCAATATCAAGGAGAAGTTCGGCGTCGAAATTCCGTTCCCGATCATCGCCGACCTGAAGATGGATGTCGCGCGCGCCTATGGCATGATCCACCCGGGAGCGGCCGATACCTCGGCGGTCCGCGCGACCTTCCTCATCGACCCCAATGGCACCCTGCGCGCCATGGTTTACTATCCGATGAGCAATGGCCGCTCCATTGGGGAGTTCCTGCGCCTGCTGGACGCCATGCAGACCAGTGACGAACACGGCGTGGCCACTCCGGAAGGCTGGCAGCCGGGCGACAAGGTCATCGTACCGCCGTCGGCCACGGCCAAAGGCGCCAACGAGCGCATGGAGTCCGGCGAATACGAGTGCGTCGACTTCTACTTCTGCACCAGGCAACTCTGAAGTAAGCCAGGGCGGATATAAACAGCACGGCGCATGACTCCACCGCCCGCAAGGGCGGTGTTTCCGTTTTACGCTGCAGGAACCATTGTTCAACAAAGGAGGTCCCCGATGGAGATCAAGGAACTCGAACCCGGCTTCAGTGTTTGTCATGCGGTCTACCCGGATGATCTCGCGGAGATCAAGCGGCTTGGCTTTCGCTCCGTAATCTGCAACCGCATGCCGGGTGAGGCGGAAGATCACGTGGACGACTCCGCGTTGCGCAGTGCCGCGGCGGCAGCGGGAATCGAATGGGGAGAAATACCGGTGACGCCCGGCGACTATCCACCGGAGGCGATCGCCAGCTTCGGGCGGGCGATCGAGACGTTGCCGACTCCCATCCTGGCATTTTGCCGTACCGGTCGGCGCGCTGTATCGCTTTGGATCCACAACCAGATGCAGCAGCCCGCCTGCGACATAGGGCTGTTGCTGCAGGCGGCGCACGCGGCGGGGCACGACCTGCATGACGTGAAAGATACCTTCACCAGGCGCTGAGCGGGGCGCGCCCGCTCACGGGCGCGGTAGCAGCTGCTCGCCGGCCTCCAGGCCCGCCAGTACCTCTATCATGCCGTTGCCATCTGTCTGCCCGAGGCGCACGAAGCGCTGTTCCGCGATCCCGTCCCGGGCGACCCGGACTACTTCGAGCTGGCCAATGCGTGCCACCCGCTCCTCGGGAATCAGCAGCCTTTCCACGCTGCCGGCAGGGACCAGCAGGCGGGCGTACATCCCCGGCAGCAAATCCCGGGCACTGGGGATGTTGACCTTTACGGTGAAGGTACGCGTCGCGGGGTCCGCCGCCGGCACGATCTCTTCCACCCGGCCGGTGTACAACTGGCCACTGGCCGGCAGTTCCACCGGTATCTCGTCGCCGGTGTCCAGGTTCAGTGCCAGTTGCTCCCGCACCTGGGCCTCCACCTGCAGGGAGAAGGGGTTGTAGAGCGACAGCAACTTGGTGCCGGGTGCGGCAGTATCGCCGGGCTCGGCAAACCGGTCGACCACGCGCCCGGCGATGGGCGAGCGAATTTCCGCGAAGCCCACTGCTGTTTCCGCCTCCTCGAGTGCCTGGCCCGCCAGCGCCAGTTCCGCTTCGAGCGACAGGGCGTTGGCCCGGGCAGTATCGAGGTCGGCGCTGGCTATGAGGCCGCGCCCGTGCAACTCCTGGGCCCGCTGCAGGTTCCGCTGGGCCTCCGTGAGTCGCGCCTGTACCGACCTTATGCGCTCCCCGGCCTGTTGGGCGCGCGCCAGCAGGTCGCCTTTTTCGAGCTCCAGCAGGATTTGTCCGGGCTCTACCTGGTCGCCGGCCCGCACCTCGATGGAGACGATTCGCGCCAGCAGGCGGGAGGAGATGATCGTTGCCTCGCGGGCTTCCACCGAGGCCGGAACCGCTTCGGTTACGGGCGTGGCAACGCTGGCAACCGTGACCAGATCGGCGCTGTCGACGCGAGGCAGGTCGGTTAACCCGGGTTCGATCCTGTGGCTGAAATAGCCCGCCATGTATGCAATCAGCAGCGCCAGCACCGCCAGCGCGGCGACGGGCATCAGTATCCGGGTTGTCTTTTGAGTCATGCCAATTTGTCTCCCACCGGTGCTTGCTGGCGAGCCGGTTCGTCTTGTCTGTCAAACACCAGCAGGTACACCACTGGCACAACCACCAGGCTGAATACGGTCGATGCGACGATGCCGAAGATGATGGCTAGGGCGAGACCGCTGAACACCGGGTCCAGAATGATGACCAGGTTGCCGAGCATGGTGGTGCCGGCTGTCAGCAGCACCGGACGCATGCGCACCGCACCGGCCTGGAGCAGGGCGGCGCGAATTGTCGCGCCGGCAGCTCGGGCCTGGGAGATGAATTCCACGAGGATCAGCGAGTTGCGCACCACGATCCCCGCCAGGGCAATCATGCCGATCATCGCGGTGGCGGTGAACAGCACCGGGTCCGGCGCGCCGGCCACCACGCGTTCCCCGAACTGGTTCATCAGCCAGAAGCCGGGCATGATGCCGATCACTGTCAGGGGGATGGCCGACATGATGATGAGCGACAGCGAGGTCGTACCCGTTTGCAGGCGCAGCACGGCGAAGATCGCGAGCAGCGCAAACAGATAACCCAGGCCCATGTCGCGAAATACGTCCAGGGTAATCCGCCACTCGCCCTCGCCGGACCAAACCACCTCGGTTCCCTCTGGCAACTGCCAGCCGTCGCCACCGCCGTTTTCGAGATAGGTACGCTGTTGCCAGTCACTGGCGTCACCTGGCGGCTCACCGAGATCCGCCTGCACGTCGGATATCACCTCCGCCGGGGTGCGGCCATTGAGTTCCGCGGTCACGTAGACCACCGGGCGCAGGTCTTTGTGATAGATGACCTGGTCGGCTGCGCTTCGCTCGAACGCCACGACTTCCCCCAGGGAAACCAGTGGCTGGGGCGCCGACTCCAGCCCCTGGGCAGTGCCGCTCTTGGCCACCCCGGAGCGCCCTTTCACCTGCAGGCGCTCGAAGTCGTGGCGGGACACCCGCTCCTCCGGAGCCAGCCGCAGCTCGATAGGCAGGGGGTTGGCCTCCCGCTCCAGTTGCATGAACCCTGCCACATAACCGCGGTTGGCCATGGCCAGGGTCTGGGCGATGTCGCCGGTGGAGATACCGGAGAGCGCGGCCTTGGGCTTGTCGACCACCAGGCGCAGTCGCGGCTGCTCGTCGGTCATGCTGGAATCCACCTCGGTCACCAGCGGTTCGCGGGCCAGGCGTTCGATCAGGGCGCGGGCCGCGTGCTCCTGCACGGCGTAGGGCGTCAGGGTATCGCCGTACACCTCGCCCACCAGGGTGCTCATGACCGGGGGTCCCGGCGGCACTTCCACCACCTTGATCCTGACCCCTTCCACCTGGTAGGAGGAGAGTAGCTCCCGCAGGCGTAACACGATGGCGTGCGACTGGTGCGAGCGCTCGTTGCGCCCGGCGAGCGTCACCCGCAGTTCCGCCAGGTGCGGGGCGGTACGCTGGTAATAGCGACGCACCATGCCGTTGAAATCGATAGGGGAGGGCTCGCCGACGAAGGCCGCAACCGCCCTGACCTCCGGCAACCTCGCCACCTGGTTGGCCACCTCCCGGGTGGTCGCGGCGGTCTGCTCGAGGCTGCTGTCTTCAGGCATGTCGATGAGTATCTGCACCTCGTTCTTGTTGTCGAACGGCAGCAGCTTGAGCGGGACCAGGCGCAGCAGCGGCAGGCTCAGGGTGGCAAGAAACAGTACCAGCACCACCCCCAGCACCGCTTTGGCCCGCGCGCGTCGATCGAGTATCGGCGCCATCAGGCGGCCGTAGGGCGACGCCTCCGGTGCCGCCGAAACCGCCTCCTGTACCCCGGGGGAAGTCTCGCGCAACAGCTTGCAGGCCAGCCAGGGTGTCACCAGGAAGGCGACCACCGTACTGCTGATAACACTCACCGGCACGTTGAAGGCCATCGGTGCCATGTAGGGCCCCATCATCCCGGTGATGAACGCCAGCGGGAGAAAGGCCACGATGATGGTTAGCGTGGACATCAGCAACGGGGTGCGAATTTCCGCCATCGCGGCAATCACGCGTTCCTGCACGGAGCGCGTTGTGTCCGCCATGAAGCGGGAGATGTTGTCCACGCCGGTAATCGGGTCGTCCACCAGCAGGCCCAGGGATAGAATCAGCGCGAACAGGGTTACCCGGTTGATGGTGTAGCCCAGCGCCATGTCCAGGGCGAGGGTGATGCCGTAACAGATAGGTACCGCCAGGCCCACCACCAGGGCGGGACGCCAGCCGAGAAACAGGCCGATAAAGAGCACCACGGTGAAGATGGCGAAAGCCAGGCTACTGGCCAGGTTATTGACCTTGTCATTGGCGGTCTCGCCGTAGTCGCGCAGCACTTCGACACGGATATGCGGCGGCAGCACCTCCTGTTGCAGGCGTTGCATGGTGGTGTGCACGGCCCGGGCCACCGACACCGCATTGGCGCCGCGCTGCTTGGCGATCGAAATGGCCACCATTGGTCGATCTCGCAGCGGTTCGGATTGCTCGCCCGGTGTGTAGAGGTCGATCCAGGAATAGGCATCGGCCTCGGCGGGGCCGTCGACCACCCGCGCGACATCCTGGAGGAATACCGGTGTGCCGTCTATTACGTTGACTACCATTTGCTCAAGCTCGCTGGCAGTACGCAAGTGGTCGCCGGCCTCCAGCGCGATAGAGCGATTGCCCGCCGTCCAGTTGCCGGCGGACTGCAGCAGGTTGGATACGGCCAGTGCGTCGACGATATCGGCGGCAGTGGTCCGGCGCGCCGCCAGCGCTTCCGGGTCGACCAGGATGCGGACAGTTCGCGGCCTGCCCCCGGCGATGTTCACCTCGCTGGTCTGGGGAATGGCCTGCAGGGCCGTGGAGATCTCCTCGGCCGCTCGCCGCAGCTCAAAATCGCTGTAGCGTTGCGGGTCGGTGCTCCACAGCGCCAGCACCACTATCGGCACGTCGTCCACCTCGATCGGCTTGACCACCCAGTCGCTCACCACCGGCGGAATACGGTCGAGATTGGAGTGCAGCTTGTTATAGGTGTTGAGAATTGAGTCCTCGCGATCCTGGCCCACGTAGAAGGCGAGGGTCACCGAGGCCTGCCCGGTCGCCGAGCTCGAATAGACGTGTTCGACCCCCGGAATCTGGGCGAGCAGTTTCTCCAGCGGCACGGTCACCTGGCGTTCGACCTGGCGGGCGCTCAGCCCGGGGGCATTGACCAGGACATCGACCATGGGGACGACGATCTGCGGCTCCTCCTCCCGGGGAGTAAACACCAGGGCCAGCGCGCCTGCCGCCAGGCCGATGACGAACAGCGCCACCGGGAGCCCGCCCCGCAGGGTATACCTCATCACTGACTCGAAACTGCTGTTCACCTTTCCTGGTTCCATTTACCTTTTGTCGGGAATGTATTCATGCTTCACCCGCCAGCAGCGGCACTGGTGCGGCCACGATCTCATGGATGAATCCTGGCAGGCGGCGGTGGCATTGCGGTATTTTACGATGAGAGCAGGCAGCGATGAAACAACGGTGGTACCACCGGTAAGTTGATATACTGGCGCTCGCATAACAAGACATGGGGATGCAGGTATGGGGCGCAGGGGGCGCGGCCGCTGGCCGCTGGTAGTGCTCGCGGTATGCTGGCCGGCAGTGTTTGCACTGCTCAACGGCTGCTCGGACAATTCCTCGAACGCCGTCGCGATGGTCGGTGACGAAAATCCCGACCCCGCGGGCAGGGTCTATATATCCAGCCCCGACAGTAACGGGCGCGTGGTTGTCGTGAGTTCGCAGGGCTACCTCACTGCGACAGGCACCGTGGTGGGCACCAACCTCAGCCGGGCGGGCTCCGGCGACGAGCAGGATTGCACGCAGGATTCCTCCCCTGCCCACGAAGACGGCAGCTTCCTCGGCCTGTCCCTGTGCGCCGGGGTCGGAGACTCCATCGGCCTCTCCCTGCACTCGGATGGCGTTTTACTGGAGCAACTGGGCGAGTACACCGTGCCTGCCACCTCCCGGGAAACCTGTGACAGCGACGAGCGGGCTTTCACCATCAACAATCACTCCAGCGAGGAGATCTGGCTGGGGGTGACCGCGGGCACGCTGTCCTGCCTGACGGATGCGGACTGCCCCACGGCCGCACCCGGCTCCTGCATCGGCGCGAACCCGGCGACCTCGAA
The DNA here is from genome assembly GCA_024234735.1 of Pseudomonadales bacterium. GTDB lineage: Bacteria > Pseudomonadota > Gammaproteobacteria > Pseudomonadales > Halieaceae > JARRPM01. The sequence goes on along the minus strand of JACKNV010000013.1, from coordinate 32,132 downwards.
GGCCGGTTCCTGTGGCTGCGCCGCGAGTACCGACTGCGGCACGGTCGCGCAGTGCAATACCAACGACAAGTTCTGCTACTGGAACCCGCCGGCGCTGAGTGTCGGCCAGATGAAGCTGGCGCCAACGCAGGGCGCATCGCTGCTGTGCTTCCCCGCTCCGGAGGCGGGCAGGGACATCCAGTGGAGTGGCAATATGTTTGCGCGCACCGGCTGCAACGATAGCGGGCAACAATGCCACACCGGCGACTGCGGCAGTAAAGCCAACGAGAATTGCCCGACGGGCACCGGTGGCAACCCGCCCAACACCCTGTTGGAATTCACCCTCAGCAACCAGTCGGCGGCGCCGGTGCCGGGCCCCGATTTCTATGACATCAGTATCATCAACGGCATCAATGTCGCCGCTTCGTTTGTGCCCGATGCCGGCAGCTTCGAGGCCGACAGCAGCGACCCGTATTCCTGCGCCGGGCCGGGCAGCGCTACCCAGGCGGGCAGCCTCTCGCCCTGCAGCTGGCAGGTGAACCCGACGGTGGACAGCGTGGATTACAGCAGCCTGCTGCGCAACGTGAGACCCGCCACGATAGCCACTGACGGCCAGTGTCCGGACGGCAACAGCCCCAATTCACTGGGCAACTGTGAATGCAGCTCCGATACCGACTGCTCGGCAGCCGGCCAGCTGTGCGGCCTGGCATTGAATGCGAAGAAGGACCAGCAGTACACCAAGGTGTGCGGTACGCACCTGGGCTGGTGGAGCGCCGACCAGATCTGCGGTTCATCGATCAACAACAAGAGCCCCTTCGAGCCCTATGGAGCGCCTCTGAACTGCGCGGAAACGGTGGCGAATTCCGACGGCAGCATGAGCACCCATACCAACTTCCATATCTGCACCCAGCCGGCCGGGGCACCGGCGCCGGAGCAGGCACAGTCCTGCTACAGCAATGCCGCGGTAACGGATTGCTGCGGCTGCGCGACCAGCGCGGCCGCCGATTTCCAGGATTGGCCGGCGGTGCTCAGCCCCTCCTTTGGTGGAGCCGACAACGGTTGTTACGCCAGCAATCCCAAGTGGGTGGAGATCGCCCAGCCCTGGCTGGTATTCCTCAAGCAGGCCTGCCCCACCGCTTACACTTATCCTTTCGATGACGCGACCAGTACCTTTACCTGCGCGGGCACCCCCGGTTCCATCGGGCCGCCGAGCTACAAGGTGACCTTCTTCGATACCCAGTGATGGCATCCAAGGGGGGTAGCGACGAGCGGCACCGCCCTGGGCCCCGCAGCGTACCCGCCAGCGCGGCGCTGTGTTCAACGCAGGCCGCGAAAGCAGTCGCGGATGTCCGCCACCAGGGTGTCCGGCTGCTCCAGTGCGGCGAAGTGGCCGCCGCGCTCCGGCTCGTTCCAGAACACAATGTTGGAGAAACGCTTTTCCGCCCAGCGACGGCTGGGGCGCATGATCTCTCTGGGAAAGATGGTACAGCCGGTGGGCATGTTGACCGGGTCCAGGTTGAGACGGGTGAAGCTTTCCCAGTACAGGCGGGCTGAGCTTGCCGCCGAGTTGGTCAGCCAGTAGAACATTACCGTGTCGAGCAACTCGTCGCGGCTGAGGGCGTGCTCCGGATGCTTCTCCCCATCCCGTTCGCAGTCGGTCCAGGCGTAGTACTTCTCCACCACCCATGCCATCTGCCCCACGGGCGAATCCGCCAGGGCGTAGCCCAGGGTTTGCGGGCGGGTGGACTGCTGCTTGGAGTAGCCCGAATCGTGTTCGTTGTAAAAGGCCATCGCCTCCAGTGCCGATTGTTCCGCCGGTGTCAGCTCGTCCATGGTGGCGGGGTCCGGCGCAATAATCGGCAGGGTGATGTGGATGCCCGCGCAGTGCCCTGCCTCGCTCAGCGCTATTTCCTGGGTGATCATGCTGCCCCAGTCGCCCCCCTGGGCCACGTAGCGCCCATAGCCCAGCCGGGCCATCAGCTGGCCCCACATGCGGCCGATCTTCGCGGCGCCTGTTCCGGGCTGTGCCGGCTTGCCGGAGAAACCATAGCCGGGGATGGAAGGCACCACCACGTGGAAGGCGTCCCGGGGGTCGCCGCCGTGCGCCGCCGGGTCCGCCAGGGCGTCTATCACCTTGCGAAACTCAAGTATCGAGCCGGGCCAGCCGTGGGTGAGCACCAGGGGCAGGGCGCCCGGCTCCGGGCTGGTGCGGTGAATGAAGTGGATGTCGACGCCGTCGATGGCCGTGATGTATTGTGGCCAGGTGTTGAGTTGTGCCTCGCAGCGGCGCCAGTCGTAGTCACCGGCCCAGTAGTCCGCGAGTTCCCGGGCGTAGGCCAGGGGCAGGCCCTGCTCCCAGCCCGCAACAGTCTCGCGCTCGGGCCACCGCGTGCGCTGCAGGCGCTGCCGCAGGTCCGCCAGTTCGGGCTCCGGGATGGTCACGGTAAACGGTCTGATGGCATCGCCCACACCAGTCTCCTTCAGGTATATTGCCGGTCTCGCAGAGCTTACAGGATAGTTCGCGCCAGGGCGCTGCCGGCATCATGCATATGTTGCGATTGATTATCAGTTACATTACATTACGCCCTGACATTCACCGAGGACACCATCATGAAAAATCACCTGCTCGCCATCCCCCTGTGCCTTGCCGCGCCGTTTGCGCTGGCCGGCGCGGATTGCCCGAAATACCCCGAAAGCGAATGGATGAGTGTGTTCGACCTGCAGAAGAAAATCGTCAACGAGTATGGCTTCGCCATCAAGACATTCAAGGTCGACGACGAGTGCTATGAAATCTACGGCTGGGAACTGGACAAGTCCGGTGTGCAGCACAAGGTCGAAGTCTATTTCGACGCCAAGACCGGCAGCATCGTCAAGAAGGAACTGGACTAGCGGGTGCTCTGGGACCGATTCGTTCGCCTGTTCCACTGGAGTCTCGCCCTCGGTATTGCCCTGAACTACTGGCTGCTGGAAGGCGGCGAGGCACCTCATCGATGGTTGGGCTACGCCCTCTGTGCGCTGGTGCTGGTGCGTATCCTGTGGGGCTTTGTCGGTCCCGACAATGCCCGTTTTCGCAGTTTCGTGGTCGGTCCACGGCGTGTCGTCGCCTCCCTGCAGGATTTTGCGGCGGATTACCGCGAGCACAGCGGCCACAGCCCGCTGGCGGGCTGGATGATTCTGCTGTTGCTGGCGCTGGTGCTCTCCCTGGGCGTCACCGGCTGGATGCACGGTCTCGATGCCTTCTGGGGGGAGGACTGGGTGGAAGACCTCCACGAGATCCTCGGCAACGCGCTGATCGCCGCGGCGGCGGTGCATGTCCTGGCGGTGTTGTGGATCCAGTGGCGCTACAGGTTACCGCTGCTGCGCAGCATGTTGTGGCGCGGCTTCGATTGATCGCGCAGGCGGCCGTAACGCAGGAACAGGCGGTTGAAGATGCGCAGGTTGATCCAGCTCGACAGCGCGCCGAGAGCGCCCAGCAGCATGGTGGCGCCGACAGGCCTGAGGGTATTGGCCAGTTTGCGCCGCACGGGTCGCAGCCACTGCACCTGGTCCAGCCACTCGACGATACGGGTATTCTGGATGAAGGCGACCGCAGTGAGGGCGATGACGCCCAGCACCAGCCAGGCGCTGCGGGGAATCGGTGGCAGCAGGTAGATAAACAGGGCCAGCAGGCCCAGCGGGATCAGCGACAGCAGCGCAATCACCACCCAGGGCATCGGCCTGCCTAGGTAAAACACCTTGAGGAACTGGCGTGAGCCCACCTCCAGGTGGCGCAACAGGCGCCTGCGTTGGGCGGGGTCATCCGCCAGTGCTTCAATGCGGCGAAAGCGCCAGTCCTCTCCCTCGCCCGACCGCGCATCGTCCGCGGTGGCCTCGCCCAGGCGCATACCGCTGAGGGAGAAGCCGTGATACATCAGCGACCAGGCCTCCAGGTCTGAAAAAGCATCGAGATCGGTGCGAATGGCTCGCAGCGCCTGCAGAAAGTCGCTGCTGTCGGCGCCCAATGCCGTGCTGCCGTCGTCCTCTCCGAGGGTGAAGACCGCATAGCGGTCGGGCCGCTCGCGGGGCAATTCGGCCATGGTTTCGTGGCGGATGCGATCCATCATGATATCGTTGGCACGCATCGCCACCTGGTGGATCAGTTCCGTCGGTTGCGGCTGCCACTGCAGGGATTCGGAGGCGTCGCTGCAGATGAAATGGCTGCAGTGTTCCTCGAACAGCGCTACCAGGCCCTGGTTGTCGAAGATACCGCCGTCGACCAGGCGCACGGTCACAGCGTTACCCTGATCGTCCCGGTACAGGCCTTCCAGGCTGAAGGGCTCGAACAGGCCCGGCACACAGCAGGAAGCCGCCACGGCCTCTCCCAGTGAGAGCTGGTGCAGGCGGTGCCGCTGGCGCAGGGAAAGCGCCGGGTCACCCATCTCCAGCCGCGGCAGCCTGGGCATGGCGGCAGTGCCGCCGGCTACCGAGGACGGCTCGGTTTCGCCCACGAAGCCGCCGGTCATCTGGAACTGGTGCCCGGTGTTCAGGGCGGTGGCGTTGAGGAGCAGTAACGGCGCCACTGCCTGCACCCCCGCCGCGGGCTGGATAGGCAGATCCTTGAGCAGGGTTCGACCGTCGCCTGCAGCGGCGGGGAAGAAACAGGTGTCGAACAGTTTCGCGAGACGCTCGCTGGACGAGAATTCGCTGGCGAGCATGCGCGCATTGTCAAAGCGGTCGGCGAAGGTGAGGATACGCAGGTTGCGCTGCATCGCCGGCAGAAATTCCAGCTCCAGTTCCCGTACCAGTGTCCGGTAGGCCTCCGCGCAGGGCTGCAGCCCGTCGGCGCGCGTGCCCTCCAGCAATTGCTTGACCTTGAGATAATAGAAAGCGCCGATTATCGATCCGCCGGAGACCGTGGATATCACCGCGACATGGCGCAACAGGTCGCGTTCCGCCAGCCGGGCCAGTACACCGATGTGGAACAGCGCTGCCCGGAAGCCGCCACCGGAGAGGGCCAGGCCGAGCTTGCCGGAGCGCGCTTCATCGCACGACAGCGTTTTCTCTACGGTACTCGCGTCCATCGCGTGTGTTCCCTGATTGCTCCTGCCAATGGATTGGGTGTGCTGATGCCCGGCGAGACCGATCCCTGCTAACGCGCTGTGCCGTCCGGTGGCCTGGGCCCACAGGCGTGCCAGTGGCGGGCGATCTCTTCACGCCGGCAGGTCCACACAGCATCCCGGGCGGCGACGTATTCGAGAAAACGGGCCAGCGCATGGGCCCTGGCCGGCTGGCCGCTGATGCGGCCGTGCAGGCCAACTGTCATCATCTTGGGGCTGGTTGCACCCTCCATCCACAGCTGGTCGAACCCGTCCCTGAGAAAGCCGAAGAACTCGTCACCACTGGCGAAGCCGTTGGGCCACAGGTAGCGGGCATCGTTATTTACCAGGGTATAGGGTATCACCAGCAGCGAAGAGTCTTCAGCCCAGTAGGGGAGGTCATCATTGTATGCATCCGAGGTATACAGGAAGCCGCCCTCCGCCTGTAGCAGGCGGCGGGTATTGGGGCTGACCCTGCCGGTATACCAGCCCACCGGTCGTTTGCCGCAGCTGTGCCGGATGGCCTCGACGGTCATGCTGATATGCTGTCGTTCCACATCCGCCGGGATGTCGTGATAATCCAGCCACCGATAGCCGTGCCCGGCGATCTCGTGCCCATCGTCGTGAAGCGCCGCGCCGATCGCCGGATTGAGCTCCAGCGCCCGGCCCACGGCGAACGCCGTGAGCGGCAGGTCGCGGGAACGGAACAGTTCCAGAATGCGCCACACGCCGGCCCTGGAACCGTATTCGTACAGGCTCTCGACGCTGAGGTCCCGCTGCCCCTGGCGCGCGGGTCGGCCGGGCAACTCGTGCAGATAGGCCTCTGAGCACGCATCCCCGTTGAGTACGCAGGATTCAGCGCCCTCTTCAATGTTGAGCACGAACTGGAGGGCCAGGCGCGCCGACCCCGGCCAGCCGGGGTGGGGCGGTTTGCCGGCATAGCCTGCCAGGTCGCGCGAGGTCATCAGCCGAGCTCGAAGGTGGTGACGCCGAAAATGTGGTCGTGGGCGATATCCGGCACCGGGCCCAGGTACATGCGCGCGCAGCCAAATACCTCGGTCATGCGGTATCGCCGTACCAGTTGCATGGCTGCCGGGTTGTTTTCGGGGGCATCCAGGTACACGGGGGAACCCGCCCCGAAGCTGGCGAGCGAGGCGAATAGCGTGTCCGCGACGGCCGCATCGTCGGCGAACAGGGGCCCGATCTTACAGCCTTCGCCGCAGCGGCGGATCACGCCGAAGCCCGCCAGCTGTTGGTTGGCAACATATCCCAGCGCCAGGGAGTCGGGCTGGGATACCCAGGTGCGCATAAAGGTGGTGCGCGGTGCGGGAAAGCAGCTGCGATCGTAGGCGGCAAGCTGTTCAGGGGGTAGCTGCGCCAGGGGCACAACGCCGCCGTGGCCGCTCGCGACAGGCAGACCCCCGGCGGGAACGGTGAGGCTGAAGCGCAGGTTGCGGTGGGAGAGCACGAAACCGCCTCTGGTGTAGTAATCCTGCATGTCGAACACGCCGTCCATGCCGATGGTCGCGCCCGGCTGCAGGCGCTCTATCAGGTGGTCGCGGCGCGCATGCCATAGCTCGTTGCCCAGGCCCCGGCCGCGGTATTCCGGGCGGACAATGAAGAAGCCCATGAAACCGTATTCGCCCTGGTAGCTGGTGATCGCCCCGCCGCCGATCAACTCGCCGTCGAGTTCCGCGGCAAGAAAGGCCCCGGGGTCGTTTTCCCAGAACAGGCGGGCATCGTGGCGGCCCGGGTTCCAGCCCTCGTTTGCCGCCCAGGCGACCAGTTCATCGACCTCCACGCGGCTCATCTGGCGGATGTGCAGTCTGTCAGGCAAGGTGCGCAACCTCTCTCGCCGTACTTGTCACCATATCTAGCACGGATCCGATGCGATGTCAGATCTATTCCACGGCTGCCTGCTGGTAGTTACCCGGTTGCGGGGAAGGCGCTGCCTGCTCCGCGCTGCCGGCAACATACTTGTCATAGAACATGGCATAACTGTCATAGGTGAACGCGCGTGCCTCTTTGCTCACCGCGGCCTGCCCGCCCAGCGTGTCAAAGGCGTGGTAACAACCCTCGTACTCCTGGTACATGACGTCGACCTGTGCGTCTCTCAGCGCCTGTACGTAGGCCGCCGTTTCCTGGTGGAAGGGTTCCAGCGTCCCGACGAAGGTAATAGTGGGAGGGAAATTGCTGTAATCCCGGTTGCGTGCCGGGGCCGCATAAGCCGGTATCGCCTGACCCTGCGCATTGAGCGCGGCCAGGTAGGCACCCCAGCCGAGCCTGTTCAGTCTGGTGTTCCACACCGGCGAATCGATATCTCGATCCGGGTCCTGCGGCTGGGTGTCATCGATCATCGGGTAGATCGGCATCTGGAATGCGATCTCGACATCCTGTGTGTCGCGCACCTTCAGGGTGACCGCCGCCGTCAGGCCGCCGCCGGCGCTGTGTCCTGCGACCATGAACCGGTCGGGGTCTATATTCAGCTCGCTGGCGTTGTCCCTGGCCCATAGCAGTGCTTCATAACAGTCGTTGAAACCGGCGGGAAACGGCTCCGTGAAGGCTTTGCGATAATCGGGTGCGACAACCACGCAGGGGCGGGTCTTGATGAACCTCTCTATCACTTCACCGAACTGCTCGGGATAGCCGGTGACGTAGCCGCCGCCATGGCAGTAGAGCATGGCGGGCAGCTTGCCGGTTGCGCCGGCCGGGCGGTAGATCACGACGCGAACCCGATAGGCCCCGTCGCTGCTATTGAAATAGCGCTCCTCGATGTCAAGGCCGTCGATGGCTTGCTGCCCGCGCAAGCGCTCCGCCAGTTTGTTCACCAGTTTGATGGCCCATGCAAAGCTCATTATCGACGTGACAATGGTCAGCAGCCGATATCTGGAGCGCAGGTCACGGTGCAACATTTGCCTGGTTACTTTCATCCTGGAGTCCTGTCGAAGATTACCCGGTTTTGTTCGGCCCGATTGGCCATACGCGCGATTGACTGATGGCCACCTTAGCACGGTACAGGGGCCACTATAAGCGGGGATTTGTTAACGCCCATGGATTCATGAGCGGGTCATAGCACGGCTGCCTGCAGGCGGCCGGGTGCTCACTCCCCGTGCAGTTGCTCGACCAGCACATCCACCAGAAACTGGATCTGACGCCAGGTCGCTTCCGTCTGTTGCTGCTGCTCGAGCGCGAACTGTTCCTGCGCATGCAGCAGGCGCTGTTCCTGGCTGTAAAGTTGCTGCTCCTGGCGCTGCAATTGCTGCCGCAGGTCGACGATGGTCTGTTGCCGTTGGCTGTCCCTCACCATGCCGTACCCCTGGGTGACAAGCAGTGCGGCCAGCAGGCATCTGGTGAACCAGCCGCGGCCGGCCTCCCGCCGGGGCGCCGCTGCCCCGACATCGCTTTCGAGCGCGTCGACGGCCCGGGAGGGCGCGGCCTGCGCGGCACTGTACCGGCCGGTGGTGCGGTTGCGGTCTACGGGCGAACCACGGTCCCCCGGGCTGTCGTTGGGGGTTGGGCCTGGAGCCGGGCTGGCGGGCTTCCCGCCGGCGGCCTCGCATGGCGAGTGCCGGTCCTCGTTCCCCGCTTTGAGGCGGTAGAGCTCCGCCTTGTCCAGCACCTGTACCAACTGTTCGTCGCTGACTTTCTTGGGTATCACCCCGATGGCCCCCAGGGACTTTGCCTCGCTGGTGTACTGTCTGGCGGCCTGCGAAGTGTACATGATGACCGGAATACCGCGTGTGGCGTGATTGTTCTTGAGCAGTTGCAGTACCTCGAACCCGTCCAGCCCGGGCATGATATGGTCGAGGAAAATGACGTCGGGCTGGTGGTCCCTGAGCATTTCCAGTGCAAGGCTGCCATCGGCGGCCGACTCCACCATGACATCAAACTGGTTCAGCTGGTGTTTGAGCACCGCTGTGGCGGTTTTGGAATCGTCAACAATCAAGGCAAGTCTGGATAACATCCTGCACCCCCGGCTTTCTCAAAGGCCGATATGACGCTTTTGCACCCAGGAATCGCCGTCAACGCGGCGGTTCATCCGGGGCGGGGAGGGTTGAGCTGCGCTCGCGGCAGCTGCGCGGGTGAAGCCCGCGTTGAATCGCAATCCCCGCCCCAAATATAGGTTCCATGACCGGGTGGGGATAGAATTATGTGGATAAAAGTGCAGAAAATTCTCGCGAACCTATGCCTGTGGAAACACCCTTGAGCGTCTATACTTGCCGCAGCCATCCAAACCATTACAGGTGACCCCATGAACATACTCGAAGCTGGCGCACAGATCCTGCAGGAACAACTCGGTCTGAATGTCGATACCCAGACCGTTCAGTCTGCGCTCTCCGCGCTGCTCGGTGATGGCCAGGGCAATATCGATATTGCCGCCCTGGCCAGCCAATTCGCCGCCAGCGGCGGCCTCGCCGACATGGTGAATTCCTGGCTCGGGGACGGCGGCAACGCACCACTGTCCACCGACACCGTCATGGATGTACTGGGCAGGGGCAATGTGAATGACTTTGCCAGCCGGTTGGGAACCGACGCGGGCAGCGCCGCCGGCGGCCTGGCGGAGATGATTCCCGGCCTTATCGACCAGGCCAGTAGCGGCGGCAGCCTGCTGGAGTCCGCCGGCGGCCTGTTCGGCGCGGCGCGGTCGTTGTTCTAGGGCCGTCACCTATAACCGAATAGCGCGGCGAGGCCAAACCCGACGACTCCCGCACCCTGCGTGCCTGCAGGATGCGGGGGTCGCTTCAGATACGGCCGGTGCGCGCCGCGCGGGATCAGAAATACGCCCGAACGCCAAAAATGACGTTGAGGCCGATCTGCGGTGCCTGGTCCTTGATATAGGAGGTGCTGTTGCGGATATCGTCGTCCAGCAGGTTCTGTCCCTTGAGGTAGACCTGCCAGTCGAAGGCATCGAATTCGGGGCCGGTATAGACCACCTCCGCATTCAACAGGTCGTAACCGGGGGTTTCTGTTTCCCCGGGCGCGACGTTGTCCTGGTCGAATGCGTGTATCCACAGCACATTGGCCGCCCAGCTTCTCATATCCCAGTCGATACCGAACGCCAGGCGTTTCGGCGGCTGTAGCGGCACATCGGTATTGTCGCCCAGTTCCCCATCGACAATATCGCCGAAACCGTACACCTGCCAATGGCCGAAGTGATTGGGCTCGAAGTCATAACGCAACTCCATTTCGGCCCCGACGAAATCCGCATCCTGCTGCGACCAGTACAGTACTGGAAGCCCGTCCTCCTCGAGGCCGGAGTCCATCTGGTAGATGTAGTTGTCGAATTGATCCATATAGACCGTCACACTGCCGCTGAAACCGCCGAACTGCGCGCGACCGCCGCCCTCCACATGCACGCTGGACTCATTGTTCAGGGAGGGATCGCCCACCTCGAATCGCTGGGTGGCGACATGCGGCCCATTGGCATACAGTTCCTCCACCGCCGGGGCACGCTCGGCGTAGGACACGGAGGCCGTCAGGTCGATGCTGTCGCTGAGATTCCAGATCGCTCCCGTGGAGGCACTGAAGGGCTGGAAGTCTTTGTGTGCGGGGGGGCCGGCCTCGCCGCCGTGCTCTACCAGGGTGCTGGGGACCTTGATATCGACATCTTCATAGCGCATGCCCAGATCGAACTGCCACTGCTCCAGGTGGACGTGTTCAACCCAGAAGACCGCTGAGGTCTTGGTATGCGACTCGGGTACGAATGCTTCGTCGCCCACTGCGCTGAAGTCGAGATCGGTGTACTGCAGGCCAAACACGCCCTGCCAGGGGCCCCATTCGTTGTGCGTCATCTCAAGACGGGTGTTGTCGCTGTCGCTTTTGAATACCGTGCCGACCTCGCTACCCTCGAATTCGGTGTGCTTGTAGCGGGTATCCACGAACTGCACTTTCAACATCTCAAAGCCGGGAAGGGGGTCGCGGCCGACCAACTCGGCCTCGGTGCGTTCCGAGCGCAGGCGGATCGTGACGGGTGCTTCCTCGTCGTGCTCCTCCTCTTCGTGGTCCTCGTCTTCTTGGTCCTCCTCGTCATGGACGTGCACGTGAGCGGCGCCGGGTATGCCGTAGTCGGATTTGTACTCCGAATAGGCTCCCCCCATACGCCATTGATCGCCAACCCAGGCCAGGCCGATAGTCCCGCCCTCGTTTTTCAGGAAGCTGTTTTCCAGGGTGCCGTCATCATGTTCAGTGTCTTCTTCGTGATCTTCCTCGTCGTCGTGCTCGTCGTCGGGATAGAGTTCGGCGTTGCCGGGAATGTCGTAATCATCGGTGCGCCGGTGAAAACCGTCCAGGTGCAGGGCGAAGGATGATGCCCCCAGGTCCAGCCGCCCGGCGACAAACTCCTCGTCGGCCGCGGTATTGCCCTGGGCGGTGGCACGCCCGCTGTAGCCTTCTTCCGGGATATCCTGGGGAATCGAGGGCGATACCATATTCACTACACCGCCTATCGCGCCGGAGCCGTAGAGCAGGGTAGAGGGGCCACGCAGCACTTCGATCTGGTCCGTCAGGAACGGTTCGACGGACACGGCGTGATCCTGGCTGACCGAGGAGGCGTCACTCACCGCCAGGCTGTTGTTGAGGAGGCCGACCCGCTGGCCCTGCAGGCCGCGAATGACCGGGCGGCCGACGTTTTCGCCGAAACTGGCGTTGGCCATGCCCGGTGTGCGGGCCAGCGTTTCGCCGATGGAGTTGCCCAACTGCTGCTCCAGTGCCGCACCCGACAGTACCGTCGCGGACTGGGACAGATCAGTGGCTTCGCGGTTCAGCGGGTTGGCGGTGACGAGCACCTCTTCCAGGGTCTCGTGCTGGTGTTCTGCTGTTGCGTCATTGCCAGCAGATGGTTGGCCGAAACTGGGGCTGGACAAGGCATTGCCCAGCAGTGCCGCTGCGACACCGTAGCGCAAGGAAATTTTCATAGATTGACTCTCTCACAGGTCACGCGCCGCCGGCGCGGTGACAAAAACCATAGGATTGGAATAAATCGGGTTCAGGCTGGTTCAGAGAGTGGCGGGCGGGGCGCGGCTCGAGTAGTAGTTGCTGTGCGCGACCAGTACATCGCTGGTGGACGGGGAGGGCGCCAGGGCCAGGGCACTTGGCAGTTGTGGTGCTTCAGGTCGAGAACATACGGCAGCGCCTGCGCCGTGACCGAGCACGCAGATCGAGCAGGGGTGCGAATCGAGCAGGTGGCTGGCATCCAACTCGTGCGCACCGGCTATCCCCTGGGATGCGAGCATCAGCAGGAGCAGCGCGAGGCGCAGGTTGTAGCCCAGTGTGTAGGAAATGTTCTGCATGCGGCGGATATCTATAGCAGGCCTGTGGGGCAGAAGCAATGCCCAGGGGCCTGTTCATGGCGATTCAGCGGTGACCTACCGAGCAAACATGTCGAAACTGTGTGCGTTCTGGCGCCAGCCAGCGCCCCGGGCCCGTTAAACGGATTTGCAAACCGGCTACTTGACAGAGAACGTCGCAAAATCGACCCCGGTATTGCCGTTGGCGGGGTCGTAGGCATACACGGTGAGCTGGTAGCTGCCTTTTTTGTCCAGGCTCACGGTGGTGAAAAACTGGCTGGCTTCCCCTGCGAAGCCAAGCGGCACCGTGCCCTCCACGGTGCCATTTCGCGCTATGATTGCACTCACTTCATACTTGTTCGCATCCCATAGACCGTCTGGGGTGATCGGGCAGCCACACATCAGCGCGACATGCGCTCTTATCGTCAGTTCGACCGACTCTCCGCTCAGTGTCATCGGGGTCGCCGGCTCGAGCACGTCGACCACAAACCCGGGCATCTCCAGCCGCAAACCGTCGCCCCCGGTGAGGTGCTTGCCGGGGACGACCCACTGGGTCAGGCTCACTTGCTGGGCGGCCTGGCGCTGTGCCAGCGGCCCGTAGGCCGTGACCTCGATGCGGGTGGCCTTGTCCAGGTCCAGTTCCGTGGTGAACACCGCGGCATCGTCGCTTGAAACGGGCGAGTGATGTGGCGCGCTGTCCTTCATGATCCTGGCCGTGTCCCCGGTCCCGCCACGGGTTTCGCCCTGCGCCAGCAGTTCTCCGGTATCGCTGTCCCTGATCGTAATCTGGACTCCGCCCATCGAAGAGCCGATAAACTTCGCCCCTTTACTGAGGACCCGCACGTCCACCCTGGTGTTTTCCGCGAGGGAGTGCGTTGGCATCAGCAGCACTGAAAACAGCGAAAGCGCGGCCAGAAAACCGCCCGAACCAGACAATCTATCAATCATTTCTCTACCTTTGGAGGCCACTTCGCAACAGGCTGGGGTAACGGTACACCAGCTCCCCTGCCTTTACTACCACGCCGCCTGGTCCAGGTAAACGGCGGTCAGGGTGGGGCGGGGTTTGGCCATTGCGCCCGGGCTCTCGGGCGAGGCGTGCTGCTATCGCCGGGAAAGTCGCGTCCCGGCTTTGGTTGCCGCCAGGCAGAAAATGACCGCGACGGTAAGCCAGGCGACGTTGACCCACAGTGCCGCACCGCCTACCGCGTGACTGCCGAATTTCGCCATGTGGCCCGCCACCAGGGCAAAGGCGGCACCAGCGGTGTACCACAACAGTTGGCGACGCGTGCGCCGGTCATCGTCCAGCAGCCTGCTGAGGCAACCGCACAGCAGCAGGGTGATCCAGAACAGCGCGGTAGCCGGAATGCCGAACACCACCTGTGCCAGGGCGCTGACGGCAAGCGCCAGCGGCGCACCCCATACAAACCCGGTCCACAGGGGATTGAGAAGGTCGCGGTGTTTACGCCGTGCGAGCCAGATATTGACGCCGCTGACTGCTACCACCGTGAGGGCCAGGCCCAGCAGCGCGTAGGCAAACTTGACCGGCAGTCCGCCAAAATGGCCGAAATGCAACCTGTAGACCGAAAAAATCGCCTGCTTGCCGGCTTCGCCATCGGAGAAACCGGCCTTGTCGAGGTAGTTGCCCGCGCTGTCAAAGCGAAACTGTTCCGCGTAGATCAGGCGCCTGGGGTAACCGGCCCCCACCAGCATGAACTGCTGCGGCGTTCCCACTTCCTCCAGGGTCACATAGAACGGCCTGGAGTCGGCCGCCATCTCCTCCACCGCGCGTACCGCCCGGCCGACAGCAGCCGGCCGCTCCAGGGTTTGCTCCAGTTGCGGTTCCGCGCCGAACAGCGTGGCCATCACCCGGTCGGTGTCGCCCTCGTAATAGACTTCGGCAATAACCGGCAGGATGAGCATCGCCAGGCCGAAATAGGCGCCCGTTATGCCGATCATCAGGTGAAACGGGGTGCCCCAGACACTCAGGCGGTTGTGGATGTCCACCTGCTCCATGCGTTTGGAGCCCCGCAGGCGCAGGCTGAAAGCATCCTTGAAAAGTCGTGGGTGGGCGAGCAGGCCAGAGATGATCAACCCGCACAATATGACCCCCAGCAGGCTGACGACGATCATGCCGAAGCTCTCCGGCAGGTGCAGGAACAGGTGCAGGTCCAGCAGGATATGTGTCCAGTCGTGGGCGACCTGCTCGCCCAGGCTGCCGTCGCGATGGACGAACCAGCCGACATTGTCGGTGGAAACGGTGGCGCGCGGCATGTCGCCGTGGGGCAGGCCGATAAACACATGCTCCGTAGCCGCCGGATCGCGCGCCAGCGCCTCGGCGTAGGCTGTATCGAAGATTCCGGGGTCGACCTCGAGGTACTCCGGCACCCGCGGCTGTTCCCAGCGCTCGAATTCAGGATAGAACACCGCCAGTGTGCCGGACAGGCAGACCAGGTACAGCAGGGCGCCCGCCAGCAGGCCGAGCCAGGAGTGGCCCGCCAGGGATTGGCGGACCAGTGCGGGGGAGGGAATGATCTTCACATTGGTTTCTTCACGTTAGTCTCGTCACGTCAGTCTCGTCACGTCAGCCTCACAAGTAAAGGCAGGCTAGCGAAAGCAGCGCGCCGACGCCCAATGCGATCGCGGGGCGTCCCGGCAACGGGTCGGCGCAGGCCCAGTAGGCCGCTGCGCCCCAGATCACCGGTATAAGCAGCACGGCGAGCACCATCTGATTGACCGGTATCCAGGGCATCTCGTGGGCGAGCAGGATGCTGCCGACGACCGACAGGGTGCCGGCAACAGGAAACACGATGATTGAGAGCAGGGCATGGCGCCCCCAGGTGCGCGGATTGATGACCAGTTGTTGCGTGTCTGCCGGCCGGGGAGATTTCCGCTCCCGTACCTCGTAATTGAGCAGCAGAAACACGCCACCGGCAACGCTGAGGGCGAGGCACGCAAAAACGGTGCCGAACTCGACGCCCCAGCCGAGGCACCAGATCCAGCCGGACAGCACAATCAGCAGCCAGCTTCCCGCCACTACCCCGGGCCCGGCCAGGGCGAGGCGCCGCCAGGAACTGTATAACCCGGCCACACCGATCAGGGCCGCCATCATTGCAATGAGGGAGTACATGGCAGCCGAACTAGAACTGATAGGTGATGTGCCAGCTGTAATTTAACGGTGTGCCATACCGGTACTGGTCAAAAAAGCCGACCTGGCTGTAGTAGGTTTCATCAAACAGGTTGTCGACGTTGACCTGGGTCGACAGGTTGTCATTAAAGCGGTACCGGGCCATCAGGCTGACCAGGGCGTAGTCATCCTGTTCCAGGCGAGCCGGGGCCAGCGTGGCCGGGTTGACGATATTTGAATAGATTTTCCCCTGCCAGTTGACACCCGCTCCCAGCGTGAGCCCGTTCAGCATTCCACCGAACTGATACGAGGTGAACAGCTTGAGCAGTTTGCGCGGGTGATGGGTATTGACATTGACTCCGTCGGAGTCCTCGGCCTTGAAGTAGGTATAGCCAAAGCTCGCCTGCCACCCGGGGGCCAGTTCGCCAACCGCCTCCAGTTCGTACCCCTCGGTTTTGGTGTCATCGGCAGCACGGTAGGCTTCTTCTATCGTTCCCGGAATCATCTCGCCCGTGGGTTGCGCCAGGTTGTCCTGCTTTACCTGGAATATCGACACCGTGGTCTGCAGGTTGTCATCCAGGAAGCTGCTCTTCAGACCGAACTCCGCGCTCTCGCCAATGGCCGGCTCGAGGAAACTGCCGTTGATGTCGCGGACGTTCTGCGGCTCGAAAATCTCGGTGTAACTCAGGTACACGCGGTGTTGGTCGGTGATGTCGTACAGTGCACCGGCATAGGGTATGAATTCGTTGTTGTCGTCGATATCCAGCGTTTCACCGTAGTTGTAACCTTTGCGCTTCCAGTTCGCCAGCCGGCCGCCGACGATGACATTGAACCTGTCGGTCAGCCCCAGACGCGTCACCGCATAGTAGCCTTCCTGCTCGGTCTTCAGGTTGACCTCGGTATTTTCTGTATCGGACCAGGCCGGCTCGGGGTAGCGGCCGTTCCAGTCATAGAAGTTGCCCACCGGGGGGAACTCCAGGGCGTCGCGGCTTACCGTATCGCTATTCTGATTGCTGTAGAGCGCACCGATAACGAACTCGTGCTGGCGGTCGAACAGTTCATAGTCGCCCCGTAACTGCAGGTCGAAGCTATCCTGTTTGCTGTCACCCGAACTGCGGTAAGGGTAGGAATACAATCCCTCGCCGGTGGCCTTGTCCACGTTTCCGTAGAGGTACAGCAGGCGGGTGTGCTGGTCGTATTCGAGCCGGTTGTAATTGGCTATAAGGCGCCAGTCGTTGGCGAAGCTGTGGGAAAGGTTGACGAAATAGTTTTCATTGGTGGTGCGCCACCGTGTCCACCGGGCGGCGGTAGTGGTGGACCGGCTCCAGTCAGTGCGGGTGCCGTCGGAAAACCATGTCGGCAGGGCGCCCCAGGTCGGCGCTGTGGGGTCGTTCTTCTGGTAACTGCCGCCAATACGCAACAGCGTTGCATCAGTCAGGTCGCCCTCGACTACCCCGTAGGCGACGTATCTCTCATCCTTGTACAGGTCCTGGTAGGAATCGCCCTCGGCAGCCTTGGCCACCAGTCTGCCGCGTATGCTGCCGTCGCTGTTCAGGCCCGTGGCCACGTCGGCGCTGAGCTGGTTGTTGCTCCAGCGCCCGGTACCCGCGTCCACGTAACCGGTGAAGTCGGTGCTGTGCGCGCCCTTGCGAACCAGGTTTATGGATGCCGAGGGTTCGCCCGCACCGGTCATCAGTCCAGTCGCTCCCCGGACGAATTCCACGCGCTCGTAAATAATGGTGTCGGCAATGGTTTCGCCGGAATCGCCTGCCAGGCTCCACGCCAGCGGCACCCCGTCAAGCTGGTAATTCTTTACCTCAAAGCCGCGCGAGTAGTAGGTGTGGCGGACGTCGTCTATATCGTCTGTAGAGACACCGACGGCGTTTTGAACCACCTGGGTAACAGTTTGTAACTGCTGGTCCTGTATGCGCTGCGCGGTCATCACGCTGACCGACTGGGGTGTTTCCTGGGGCGTGAGGCCCAGGCCGGTGGCCATGTCCATGTCTTCCCGGATGAGGTAGCTGCCTGTTACCACCACTTCCTCCAGGCCTGTTGACGGATTGGTTTCGGCGGCAACTGCCAGGGCGGGCGTGAGTGCCAGGGACGCGATAGCCCGCGCCAACAGGTTGGAGTTTCGTGGGTGCATACAGATACCTTGGGGGTTAGTAAATACGAAATACAATGAGAATGATTATCGTATAAATTCAGTTCGGCATCAATACGCAGTGCATCAGGGGCAATCAATAACTCTGGGGGGGTTGGGGGCCGCGTCCGGCAGGACTTTTGTCCCCGCCGGTACGCCTTGCGGCCCCCCTACGATCGACGGCGGCTCAGCGAAGCATGACAGTAACCGCGCTTACCCTGGCATCGGAAAGCGCATAACCGGGTATGGCATCGGCGGGGTATGCTCCGGCCGGTGAGCCGGTGTCTATGCCGACAGCGAAGGTTTCGTCGATTGAATAAAGTGCCGGCGGCGTGGCGGGGACGACGTCCGCGCCGACCTGTTCCCCGTCGACGCTGAGCGTGAACCGTCCACCACGCCCCCAGCCCTTGCCGTCGTAGTCAAATTCCACCGCGATGCTGGCCGGGCCGACGGGCAGTGGCGGGCCGGTGATCTCGATGGTTTTCAGATCGAAAACCCGATACCGGAACACCGGCCTTTGCTGTCTGTCCAGGTACAGGGACCAGCCGGCGGAGCTGCCACCCAGTGCCGCGATCACGCCGCTGCTATTGCTGCCGGTGATCTCGACCTCCGCGAGCAGTGCCCAGGAGCGGTTGTAGGTATGCGGTATCGCATCTTCCGGCACAATCGCTCCCTGGGGGTAAGTGGCACGCGTCAGGCCGGCCGCCAGATCGGGCAGGCCCGTCGACCCGATGGGCTGCCCCGCGAGGGGCAGAACCTGGTTGGCGGCGGCCTGTTCCATGAACAGCGCTTGCAGCTGTTGCAGTTTTTCCGGCTCCTGATCCGCGAGGTCATGGGCCTGCGAGAAGTCATTGCGCAGGTCGTACAATTCCCAGCGGTCTTCGTCAAACGGCGTGTCGCCACGCGATATCACATTCCAGGGGAGTCTCCCGTGAAAGGCGGACGCCATCCAGCCCTCGTGATAGATGGCGCGATTGCCAAAGACCTCGAAGTACTGGGTAGTATGGCGCTCTGGCGAATCGGGATCGTCGAAGGTATAGAGCAGGCTGGTGCCGTCCATGGGTTTCTGGGCGATACCGTTCACTTCGCCGGGCGCGGGAATGCCGGCGGCTTCCAGGAGTGTCGGAACAATGTCGTTGACGTGGCTGAACTGGCTGCGCAATCCGCCTTTGTCCTTGATCTGCTCTGGCCAGGTAATCACCATTGGATTGCGCGTACCCCCCAGGTGGGAGGCCACGGTTTTGGTCCATTGAAACGGCGCATCGGTTGCCCAGGCCCATGCGGAGTTGATGTGGGCGTAAGTTTCCGGGCCGCCGATTTCGTCGAGCCTGGCGAGCATCTGCTCCGTGGTTTCCGGTATTCCCTGCATTTTGCCGAAATAATTGAGGCTGCCTTCCAGGCCGCCCTCAGCGCTGGCGCCATTGTCGCCGACGATATACACGAACAGTGTATTATCGAACAGGCCGGATTGTTTCAGCGCCTCTACCAGGCGGCCCACCTGCGCATCGGTGTGCGCCAGAAATCCGGCATAGGCTTCCATCAGCGCCGCGGCCACTTTCCGCTGCGCCGGATCCAGGGAGTCCCATGCGGGCAGGCCCTCGGGCCGGGGAGTCAGGGCAGTGTCGGGCGGAATGACTCCCAGTGCTTTCTGGCGGGCGAATACCGCCTCGCGCAGGGCGTCCCAGCCGCCGTCGAACTTGCCTCGGTAGGGCTCTATCCACTGCTGCGGAACCTGGATCGGTGCGTGAATTCCGCCCGGCGCGAAATAGACAAAGAATGGCTTGTCGGGGGTGACGGCCTGTTCCGTGCGTATCCAGGTGATTGCCTGGTCTGCCAGGTCTTCCGTGAGATGATAGCCGGGTCCGGGGGGGCGAAGCACGGGGGTCGTGCCCTGGTACAGGGTGGGCTCGAACTGGTCCGTCTCGCCGCCCTGGAAACCGTAGAAGGTTTCGAACCCCTCACCTGTCGGCCAGCGGTCAAACGGGCCGCTACGCGACATTTCCCAGTCGGGCGTCTGGTGCCACTTGCCGAAGGCCGCGGTGCTGTAACCGTTCTGGCGCAGGATTTCGGCAATGGTAGCGGTGTCCTTGCTGTGAAAGCCGCTATAACCCGGCCGATCATCCGAGGCATTCATTACGGCCCCGATGCCGGTGACGTGTGGGTTGCGGCCAGTGAGCAGCGAAGCGCGGGTAGGGGAGCAAATCGATGTGGTGTGGAACCGGTTGAAGCGCAGGCCCTCCGAGCCGAGTTGGTCGAGGGTCGGTGTCGCGACAGGACCGCCGAAAGAGGCCGCCGCGCCAAAGCCCACGTCGTCGAGCAGGACCACTACGATATTGGGCGCATCGGGCGGCGCCGTCCGTTGCAGTGCGGGTCCGTCCTGGGATGGGCCGGCTTCAGCTGCGGCGACGGTGCCGGATACAGTCAGCAATGCGGCCAGTACCGAACGACAGATCCATGGGTTCATGTAAAACTCCGGGCAGTTTCTGGGGTGGGTGCACGCCACCCTGGTGTCAGCGCTTGACGGCAATCGCCGGGGCACCAACTGACGGGGGCAGGCTTTTTGCCGTCGGCAATCGAGGCCATAGTCGGCGGCACCAGGCGTCGGGCAGCCTACCATATATCCACCGGGCCGGGTTGGCGTGACCGGGATGCCTGGAATCTGGTTTAAGCATTGAGTCTTTCCGGGCATTTGCACCGCGCCGGTCGATTACCCGTCTTGCCAGCCGGCCATGACATTGAGCGCTGCCGAACGCTATAATCGTAGCCAGTCGAGCAGCGGGGTCACCCGGTAACGAGTCGGCATAATCGTCGGATACTCAGCATGGTCACTGCAAAATCTACCGGCCGGAGGCGCGGACGCCCCCGTGGCAGCAGCGTTGAAGCGGATATTCTACGAGGCGCCTCCCGCGCGTTTGTCCGGCTTGGCTATCACGAGTGCAGGGTAGACGATATCCTGGCCGAAGCGAATGTTTCGAGAACCCACTTCTATCGATTCTTCGGCAGCAAAGAGGCGGTGTTCAAGCAACTCCTGACCCGGGAAATCTACTATTTCCAGCGTGTCATGACCGAGCTGAGCGACCAGCTCTACGAGCACAGTAGTGCGGATTACCTGCGACTCATCGTGGAGAAGGATCTGGATCTGGCGCTGACCTCAGGGCCATTTTTACCTTTTCTGCTGGGGGACCTGCCGTTGCCGGCGCCGTTTCGGGAACTGGTTGACGACCACGCTCGATTTTCGGTGAATCTTCTCTCGACGATTATCCAGCGGATGGGGTACGCAAGGCCCGACCCTCTGCTGGCGAGGGCGCTGATAAATGCCGCCAGCCATATTCTGTTGGTCGCCGTACAGGGCGATGCCGCCGTGCCCGACAAGCGTGATCGTGCCACGCGCTTGATCCTGCAATTATTCAGCTGTCTGGAGCGGCGTTAGGAACCAGCTCCCCGGCCCTCAATCGCCGCTGACAGTGAACTCGACGCCGCACAGTGCAAAGCGGCTGCCGTACACGTCCAGGCCGAGATTCCTGGCGTTATCCAGTATGCGTGCGGTCTCGGAGCTGGCAACGTGAATCCGGCTCAGGCGCGGTTGGCTGAATCGATCATCAGGCGGCAGAAAGTACAGGTCGGTGTTGTCCAGATGCAGGAAAGGCCGCTGCGTGGAATCGAGCGCGACCTCGCCGAGCGTTATTGCAGCCCAGGTTTGTGCGGTGGCCCGGGGGTCCAGGCAGGTGATACCGACCTTGACCAGGCGCAGGGGCAGGCGGTTGGTGCTGTACTCCCCGGGGGCGCCTCCCGCAGGATCCCAGCGGCCGGTAAATTCCGCCCGATGGTCAAAGGCGGTATCGAGCATGGTTCCGCCGAGGTCCGAGGGGTGCCACTGCAGGTAGTTGGCGTCACGGTGGTTGCGATCGAGGACCGTGCGTATTCCCAGGTCCGCTCCCCTTTGTCTGATTTTCGTCTGGCTGGCCAGGCTGTCGACCTGGCAGATCACCATGTATCCGCCCTCGCCCTGTCGCTTTAGAAACCGGCTTGCCGGTGCATGCTCGTCAACAGGGGAGATGAGTTCCAGATAATCGGTACCCAGTGCCAGGACTTCATTGCGAACACCGAGCTGGCCCATGTCCGGGTCCGAATAGGCGTGCTCGATGCCGAACACGGCCCTGAACATCCCGCTGGTGCGTTCCAGATCGTTGCATGCCAGGCAAACCTGGCGAATTATTAAGGGTACTGTGTGTTCCATAAAATATGATATCAGCGCAAATTATGTCTTGATAATAGTAATATATTATAGGAACATCAATATTCCATTAAATAAAATCTGCAGTGAATGAAAGCCTGCGGGAGGTTGAAAGTATGGTTACTGATGTATGCGGTAATGAGGAAGTACTTGTCTGCGTCGATGGCCCGGTCGTCACAATTACCCTGAATCGCCCGGAAGTTTTCAATGCGCTCAACTTTGAGACCTCGCAGCAACTTACCCGGGCGCTGCGCGAGGTCGCTGCCGATA
Source organism: Pseudomonadales bacterium (assembly GCA_024234735.1). GTDB lineage: Bacteria > Pseudomonadota > Gammaproteobacteria > Pseudomonadales > Halieaceae > JARRPM01. The sequence goes on along the minus strand of JACKNV010000013.1, from coordinate 10,021 downwards.
GTGACATACATGTCGTATTGCTCAAGGGACGAGGCAAGGCATTCAGTGCCGGTGGCGACCTTGTCATGATGCGGGACATGATAGCGGGTGGGCGAAGTGCCCTCGATGTCGGGGAGCTGTTGACTAAACAGGCCATGTACCACGAGGCACCCGCCCTGCTGCACGACCTGCCGAAAATCACCATTGCCGTGGTGGATGGATACGCCACCGGGGCGGGTATGTCCCTGGCCCTGGCCTGCGACCTGCGTATCGCCTCGGAGAAAGCGGCGTTTGCGACCGCATTTGGCGGTGTCGGGCTCGACGGCGACCTGGGAATCAGCTGGACATTGCCACGCCTGGTGGGGGAGTCGAAGGCGAAGGAACTCATGCTGCTGGGGGACAATATTGATTCCCAGGAAGCGCATCGTCTCGGCCTGGTAAATCGTGTCATACCCTCCGCTCAATTGGAGGAGGAGACGCGGTTATTGGCTCACAGGCTGGCCTCGGGTCCCCAGCTTGCCTATCGTTATATGAAGGAAAACATCGCAGCATCTCATACCGAAGGGCTTCGGGATACGCTCAGCCGCGAGGCGCTGAGTCATGCGTCCTTGTGTGCAAGCCCCGATTTCTTTGAGGGAGTAACCGCATTTATCGAAAAACGGCGCCCGGTATTCAACCGGGGATTCCAGGAATAGATATCTTGGCGTCGGGTAATCTGGCCAGCGTTCGGGAGTGTAGCCGTGTACCCCTATAAGGCCCCGTTGCGTGATATCGAGTTCATTGCCTTCGAGCTGCTGGATTATGAGGCGCATTACGCCGGGCTGCCCGATTGCTCCGACCTCGATCGGCAGCTGTTCCAGCAGATACTGAACGAGGGCGCAAAGTTCGCCGAAGAAATCCTGAGTCCCTTGAATGCCCGAGGGGACAGTCTCGGTTGTGTGCGGCATGCCGATGGTTCGGTGACCACGCCGCCGGGCTTCAGGGAGGCCTACCAGCAATACATCGGCAACGGCTGGAATGGGCTGAATTCCGATGTGTCGTGGGGAGGGCAGGGGTTACCGGAGTCTCTTGGCACCATTGTTTTCGAATTGTTTGTCACGGCCAATGTCAGCTGGGCTGCAGGGGTCAAGGTCAGTCACGGCGCGGTTGAGACCGTTAAGCACCACGGTACCGAAGAGCAGCGCGGCCTGTTCCTGGAAAAATTCGTGGCTGGCACCTGGACTTCCGCCATGGGGTTGACCGAGCCGCACTGTGGCTCCGACCTGGGCATGGTCCGCACCAGGGCCGAGCCCCGCGACGATGGCAGTTACCGGATTGCCGGAACCAAGATATTCACCAGTGGTGGCGAACATGATTACTGCGAGAATATCGTCCACTTCGTGTTGGCCCGAATACCTGGTTCGCCGCCGGGGAGTAAAGGGGTGTCGCTGTTTCTCGTCCCCAAGTTCCAGCTGTCGACGGACGGCAGTGTCAGTACCTGCCGCAATCACGTGGACTGTGGCTCACTGGAGACCAAGATGGGTATGCACGGTTCCCCGACCTGCGAGATGAGGTTCGAGGCGGCAACGGGATATCTGCTGGGAGAAGTCAATCGCGGCCTGCACTGTATGTTCACCTTCATGAATGCGATGCGGCTGGGCGCCGCGGTGCAGGGCGTGGCACACGCGGAAGCAGGGCTGCAGCAATCGCAACGGTATGCTCGCGAGCGGCTGCAAATGCGCTCCCTGAAGGGGCCGGTGAATCCAGCAGGCGAGGCCGATCCGATAATTGTGCACCCCGACGTTCGCCGTATGTTGCTCACCCAGAAGTCCTTCAGCGAGGGCGGACGGATGCTGATTGTCATGCTTGCCCGGTATTCCGACACCGCGACCAGGGGTACAAGCTCGCAGGAGCGCCGGCATGCAAGCGACATGCTGGCGCTTCTTACGCCCATTGCAAAGGCCTTTCTGACCGAAATTGGCCTGGAAAGCGCCAGCCATGCTATCCAGTGTTTTGGCGGTCACGGCTATATCACCGAGACGGGTGTGGAGCAGAACTATCGTGATGCGCGCGCCGCCACTTTGTACGAGGGAACCACCGGTATCCAGGCCCTGGATTTACTCTACCGCAAGGTGCTGGCTGGCGACGGCCGGCTACTGGCCCTGTTTGTGGAAGAAGTAAGCGTGTTTTGCCATGCCGACCATGCGCCCCAAATGCGCAGGATGATAGAGGGGCTCGAGCGGGCCATAAGTGGATGGCAGGAGATGTCCGAGCTGATTGCCGCAAAGGCCGCCCAGGACCCGGATGAAATCGGTGCCGCTGCGGTGGACTACCTGATGTACGGCGGTTACACGGTGCTGGCCTATCTTTGGGCGCGCGCGGCGGTGATCGCGCAGCAGAAGCGAACTGAGGCAGGTGCGGACCCGGATGGCTTTTATCGCGCAAAACTGGATACCGCGGCGTTTTACTTTGCTCGCATACTGCCGCGCACCACGATGCACAAGGCTGCGTCGCTGGCGGGGGCGGAAACCCTGATGAGTATTTCCGAGACCGGTTTTTCCTATCTCTGACAAATCCGTCGACGCCGGTGTTTTCGTGGGTCGCTGATTGCGAGCCAGTCCAGCGCGGGTGGGGTGACTTGCAATCAGGCGGCGCTGCAGGCATGTTCGCAGCTTGGCGCGGATAGCGTTTTGCAAGGACGGGCGGACCAGCGATCGTGCAACATTACGACAGCCATACAGCGGTGTTCATGCCCGTTGTGCACTGGGCGCAAGATCACGGTATCCCGCTGGCGAGCCTGTTGAGGGATACCGGCCTGGAGCCCGAGCGCTTTTTCGATGACGGCTCGCGGATGAATACCGCCCAGCGCTTCCAGATGTTACAGAACCTGATCTCGCTTGCGGACCAGCCGGCACTGGGCATGTCCACGGGCAGCCGTGCGCGGCTCGAGGAAATCGGCGCCCTGGGGCTTGCGATGCTGGTCGCGCCCAGCGTTGCAGACGCCGTACGGGCCGGTGCCCAGTTGTCTCCCAGCAGCGGCCTGGTGGGACACCTGGAAGTCCACCCGCATGAGGGCGGTCTGTTGCTGCGGCTTGTGCTGCCAGCGCTCAGTCCCGCCCTGGAGCAGTACATAACCGAGGATTTCTTCGCCACCGTTGCCAGCTACCTGGCGACACTGACCGCTGGATTTCCGGCGGGGGAGACCAGGCCGCCCCCGCTGGCGGAGGCTCGCTTCCGCTACCCCGATCCGGGCAGCGGGGATATCTATCGCGCGGCGCTCAATACCCGCACGCTGCGTTTCGGCGCCAGCCATTCGGAACTGCTGTTGCCTGCCCGATTGCTACACATCCGGCCGCCCCTGGCCAACGAGTTCACGTTTCAGCAGATGCGCAGCCTGTGCGAGAGCTTCCTGCGCGAGATAAGAAGTCACACCAGCCTGCTGCAGGAGTGCCAGGCACTGCTCGCGCGACACCTGTCCCACGTTCGCACTGCCGGTCAACTGGCCGAAGCGCTGGGCATGAGCACCCGCAGCCTGCAGCGCGCGCTGCGGCGCTACGGCACCACCTTTTCCGAGTTGCGCTCGGACGCCTGCAATGCCGTGGCGATGGAACTGCTGCGCAACCCGGCGCTGACCATCGGTGACGTCGCGTTGGCGGTGGGGTACAGCGATACGCCGAACTTCCGCCGCGCTTTCCGCCAGTGGCAGGGCGTCACCCCCAGCGAGTTCCGTGCCTCGCTGCAGGCCCTGCCGCACCGCAAGGGGTTAGTGTCCGCAAAGCGTGGCGCAAAATGACCCTTCTTTGACGTACTTTGCTCTCCTGCCAGCTATTTCTTCATTGTTACCCTGCCCCTGCGTTCGCCGATTCCGGCTGATCGGTTGATACGTCCAGACTTCAAATAACATCGCGGTGGGCACCGTACCCGGCCGCTCTAGGAGAGTTCCATGCACCCGATTCACTCACGTGCCCTGGTGGGCATCACCCTCGCTATGGTTACCGGTGGCATCGTCGCTGGTGATGCCGTCGCTGCCGACAGCGCCGTTTCACTGGAGGAAGTTATGGTCACGGCCCAGCGCCGGGCGCAGAGCGCGGATGACGTGGCGATTGCAATCAGCGCATTCACCGGCGATGACTTGCGCCAGCGGGGTTTCGAGGATGTGGGCGACCTGGCGCTGATGACGCCGGGCGTCACCCTGACCGATACCGGCATCACCGGTGTGCCGGTCTACACTATCCGCGGTGTGGGCTTCGACGATTACAGCGCCAACAGCGTTGCCACCGTGGGGATTTACGAGGACGAGGTCAGTCTGCCGTACCCGACCATGACGCGGGGGCCACAGTATGACCTGGATCGGGTGGAGATACTGAAAGGTCCCCAGGGCACGCTCTACGGGCGCAATACCACAGGCGGCGCCATCAACCTGATCAACCGCAGGCCCGAGGCCGAGGCCGGTGCCAGCCTGCTGCTGGGTTACGACAACTGGGGCACCGCGGTCGTCGAGGGGCATGTTACCGGCGCGCTCGCCGACTCCCTCAACGGGCGGCTGGCTGGCTATACCCGGCAGTCCGACGATGGCTGGCAGAAAAGCAGCTCGCGCCCCGGTGACAAACTGGGCGCCCAGGACGTGTGGGCCGGGCGACTGATGCTGGCCTGGGAAGCCAGCGACAGCCTCGATTTCCTGTTCAAGCTCAGCGGCTACAAGGACAGCTCGGACAACCTGGCGCCGCAGTACTTCACCTACGTTCCGCTGGTGCCGGATCTCGCGCCCTTTTTTCCGCCACCGCCTGTCGATACCCGCCCTGACCAGGGTGACAACCGTAGCGCCGACTGGAGTGCTACCCTCACGCCGCAGCGCGACAACCGGGGCAGCACGATGTCCGTCATCGTGAACTGGGACCTGTCCTCGCTGCAGTTGACTTCCATCACGGCGTTCAATCAGTTCAAGCGCGATGAAACCAATGACTGGGACGGATCCTATATCCAGAATCTGGAGGCCATTTCCGATACCAAAATCACGGATTACAGCCAGGAGTTTCGCCTGGCATCGCAATGGGAGGGGCCGTTTTCCCTGCTCGGCGGTCTGTATTTTGCCGATGACACGGTGGACGAAAACTGGCAGGCGCCGGGCGCCGAGTCCACCATCTATCTTGGCATGTTCGGTAACGTGGACACCCGTTACAAGCAGCAAAACAAATCCGCTGCGGCATTCGCCCAGGGCGAACTGGAACTGACCCAGGAACTCACCCTGACCGCGGGGCTGCGTTACACCTGGGAGGAATTCGATTTCAGTTCCTGCAGTTACGACGTCGACGGCGGCCTGTCCTATCTTTACGCCGATTATGACCAGGGTCCCATCCCTGGGTTTGCCGACCACTTCTATCTCAGCTCCAGCGATCTCTCCCAGGGTAGTTGCGTCACCATCAATCCGGCGGAAGCGTCCTACGTGGTGGACCCCGATACGGGGGAGACGACAGCCTACGCCGGTGCCTCCGCCAGGTTCAGCGACCACAAGGACTACGATAACTTTTCGGGACTGCTGGGTCTCAACTGGCAGGTCGCGGACGATGCGCTGGCCTACCTGACCTTCAATCGCGGGTTCAAGTCGGGAGGTTTCAACGGCGCTGCCGCCTCCGCCTGGGGACAGCTCGCTCCCTACGACGAGGAAACCCTGGATGCCTACGAACTGGGCCTGAAGGCGACTCTTGCGGATGGATCCGTGCGGCTGCGCACCGCGTACTTTTACTACGATTACCACGACAAGCAGGTGCTGGGCTTCGTCCCGGACGAGGTATTCGGCTCGCTCACCCAGATCGTCAATGTGCCGAAATCCACCGTTCAGGGCGCGGAGGCGGAACTGGAGTGGCAGCTTAACGCGTCGCTGTATGTCAGCGCCGGGGTCGCCTGGCTGGATTCCGAAGTCAACGAGTTCGACGGCTACAATTCCCAGGGACAGTACCAGGATTACTCCGGGGCAGAGCTCGCCCAGACGCCGGACTGGCAATTCAACGCGACGCTCAACTACCAGCATCCGCTGACCGAATCGCTGGATGCCACCTTCGGTGTCGATTTCAACTACAGCGACGAGTACTACGGTGGGCTGGACGATACCGAGTTGTACTACATCGATGGCTACCACGTGTGGAACGGGCGTGCCGGCGTCAGCGCCAGCGACGGCAGCTGGTCGCTGTTGCTGATTGCGAGCAATTTCAGCGATGAAAATTATTACACCAGCGCCGGCATATCCAATGACTTCTGGTATCGCACTCGCGGCAAGCCCGCCACCTGGGGCGTGCAATGGCAGATGAGTTTCTAGAGCAGGATCGAAGGAGGTAGGCCATGGCTGACTGGAACGAGACACTGGTTGGCATTTCCAGCATGTCGCTGCTGCTCTACGCAGTGCTCGTGCTCATCGAACTGGGCCTCGAGTGGCGCAGCCGGGAAAAGTTCTACTCCTTGAAGGACACGCTCTGCAGCCTGACCACGGGCGGGATGTACCTGCTGGTCCAGGTACTCATGCGCGGCATCTATATCGTGGCGCTGGTGTTCGCACACCAGTTTGCCCTGTTCGATATCGAGACCAACTGGTGGAGCATTATTCTGTGTTACCTGGTGGTCGATTTCGTTTTCTACTGGCATCATCGAATCGTGCACGAAGTGCGTCTGGGCTGGGCGGCGCACAGCGTGCATCACAGCAGTCAGCACTACAACCTGGGCGCCACCGCATTCCGGCAGTCGCTGTTCGAAGCGGTGTTCGAGCCGTGGTTTTACGTTCCCATCGCGCTCCTGGGTTTCGATCCCATTGTTGTGCTGATAGCGGTGGAGTTGAACCTGATCTACATGTTCTGGCCCCATACCCAACGCATCGGCAAGCTGCCCGCCGCTTTCGAGTGGCTGTTTGTAACACCCTCCCATCACCGGGTGCACCACGCCTGTAACCTGCAGTACCTGGACAAGAATTACAGCGGCACGTTTATCATCTGGGACAGACTTTTTGGCACGTTTGCAGAGGAGAAGGAGAAGCCGAAGTTCGGCATTCTGCACCCGGTGGACTCCCACAATCCGCTGATCGTCAGTTTCTCCAGCTGGGGCGATCTGTTTCGCGACCTGAAGAAGGCATCGGGAATCAGGGCGTGGCTCGGATACCTGTTCATGCCACCGGGCTGGGCGCCAGACGGTGAAGGCCTCACCACTCGCCAGATGCAGGCGCAGGGAAGTATCGAACCCCAGTCAGTGCGGGTATGAAACGCGCGCGGGTCGTCGGGCTGACGCTGTTGGTGGTGCTCGTGGCTGCGATCCTGTTATTGCCGGAGTATGGCGCGCAGCCGTTTGCGGCGGGGGTGGTGCAGGTCGCTGCTCCCCTTGAGGCGGAGCGTCTGGTCGGTGACGCCGTGGTGGTCCAGTGGCCCGTCGGGATCCCTGTCCCGGAGGCACTGGCAGCGGGACCGGACGGCGGCCTGTGGGTAGGCTCCGAGGACACCGGCCTGTATTCAGTCGCGCCGGGACAGGATGGTGCGATTGCGAGCGTGCGGCGCAGTCGCGACCTGGGTGGCTTCAGTATCGGCCTGGCGGCAGCGGGTGAGGCGCTCTGGTCGGCAACCTTTCCCCTCGGGTTTCAGCGTATCGAGCCGGGGTCCGCTCCTTTTCGGTTGACTGCCGGCGCGGCGGGAGACGTCACCTTTCCGGAGGACGTGCTGGTTGCCCCATCCGGCGATGTGTTCTTCACTGTGGGCAGTACCTCGCTCACGCCGGTGTTGCAGGGAGAGCAGGCACCCTACATGTTGTGGAATTTCCTGGACGCCGCACCCTCCGGCCAGCTGCTGATGCGCGATCAGCACAGCGGCGAGGTGCGCCTGCTCGCCGCCGGCCTGGCGCTGCCAAGCGGCATGAGTTTCAGCGCGGATGGCGAGGCATTGCTGGTGGTGGAAACCGCCCGCTACCGGGTGCTGCGCTATGACCTGGGCAGCGGGGATTTGTCGGTGTTTGCCGACGGACTGCCGGGCATTCCGGACGATATCTTTGTTGGCCCCCGGGGCAACCTGTGGGTTTCCCTGGCGGCGCCTCGCAGCGCCCTGCTGGAGGACTGGCTGCTGCAGCACCCCCGTCTCGCCCGACTGGTAGCCAGTTTGCCGCACAGTTGGCAACAGGCCATGCTGCAGGTGCAGTACGGAACGGGCAGCGTGTTGTTGCTCCACAAGGACGGCCGAGCGCGCTGTCAGATCCTGCTGCCCGAGAGTGCGCCGCCGGCAAATGGCATCGCCTGGCGAGGGCGCCTGCTGCTGGGAGCGCTGGCAGGAGACAGCCTGATCGACGTCGACCCCGGTAATTGCTTTGCGGAGGTATCCCGCTGACGGCCATTAACCGGGCGCGTATGGATGGCCATTTACTCACTTGTATCCGCCTTAAATTGAACGCCACGGTGCCGACGCACTGGACTATGACACGCTGCATGACCTTCGGTATCGGCCGCCTCAGTTGCCGCTTTTGTTGCCGCCCTGGGCGCCTTTAGCCGTCCCCATCGGCTGACCGCCTGGCCCCCTCCCTTTACCCTGGCTTTGCCCCACGCCCTGCCCTGTACCATTTCCGTATGCTCCTCGGTTGGCGGGCATATCATCGGGGAGGGTCATACCTTGTGCTTTGGCACGTTGGTTCATTTGCTCGTGGTGCTGAGCCCGAAGCTGTGCCCGTTCCTGCTCCGTATTCAGTTGTCGCATTTGATTCTGGTATTCATTAGGTTCCTGCTGAGTCATAAGCTCGGAACCGTAGATGCGGTCCCGGTCCTGCGCTTGCGCCATGGTTTGCCGCTGATTTGCTGTTTCATTCTGGACCCGGCTGGTTTCCTGGGCGCACAGCGGTTGAGATAACAGCGCTAACATCATCGCGGCGCTGCCATATCTGGTCACTTTTTCCATATCCATTGTATCTCCTGGCATTAAGCTGAGTGGTTATCGGCGAACTCTGCGATCGGTCCTGAGAGTCCGCCATCGCGTAAAAACTGGGGACGAGGTGTGTCCACCGTACCGGGCGGTAAGATCGGGTAGGTAATCTGGGGCTGCTCACCCGTCAGCGCAAGCAGGAAGGCCTCGATACTGCCAACCTCTTCGTCACTAAGCTCCTGGCCCAGTTGACTGGTGGCCATGACGGCAATAGCCTGCTTGAGGTCCCAGGATTTTCCCGAGTGAAAGTACGGCGGTGTCAGCTCGATATTGCGCAGGGTGGGCACCTTGAAAACGTACTCGTCGCTAGTTGTACTGGTTACCTGAAAACGGCCTTTATCTACTGGCGGCAAAAAGTCTGCGCCCGGTTTCTCCACCACCCCAAAGGGTGCATACATTCCGCCGCCAACATTTACGCCTGTGTGGCAGGCGGCACAGCCCCTGTCTATAAAGAGCTTGAGTCCCGCTTTACCCAGGGCAACCAGTTGTGGTGTCATCGGTACGCCCTCCATGGAGGTGGGCGCTTCGGGGATCGGCTCAAATAGTGCGCGAGCCTGGTCCATCAAGGAATTTTGTGCCAGGGAAAGCGCGGGGGCTCCCGCGATAATTGCCAGTACAGTTGCAAGCACTGCCTTAGGGGTATACATAACGTTACGTCCTTCATGGACCAGTTAGATGGTTCGATACTCCCAATCCTGTCGATATTGTCGGACGCAATGGTTACCCCGCACCATCCGTCATGTGTCCCATGAACACCTGAAAGCTCCAAATAGGGCAAATGCCGGATCGAGCCAGAGCGACATCCACACTGTTTCCGAGCTATGGTTTTTTATTAGATATCAATTAGATAGAGGGCTCTCGCGCAGTCGAAGCCGGCATCGCCGGATCGGGCCTGGCGGGGTGTGCCGTAAGCGGGTAAACAGCGCGCTGTACGGGACCAGGAGGAAGCCCCGTCTTACTATCGTGGATTCAACGCCACTTCATTCCCAGGACAGTAGGAGCTCTTCCAGAAAAAAGCCGACAGTGCGGCGCGTCCGGGAAGACCACCCTTGCGGTATACCGAGCGGGCCTGCTCCCGGATAGTCCGCTCGCTGGTCTGGCGCAACTCGGCTATTTCCCGGTGGCTAAGG
>JACKNV010000012.1 GCA_024234735.1 Pseudomonadales bacterium | reverse complement strand
AACCGCTTCGACAGCGTGAGCCACACCCAGGGCCCGTTTCTGCCCCAGCCCGAGATCAATGCGCTGCGGCGGTTTTTCCCCAACCAGCAGCCGCCCCGGCCCATGGAGCCTCCCCCCGAGGAATCCCCCGGAGAGTACCCGTATATCCTCGACATGCGCAGCCCGCCCCGGAAATAACCGGGGCCGGGCCGCCTCGCTTCGCGAGCGTGCCTATTGCATCTATACTGCGCTAACAAATAACATGGTCGACCGGCCGGCATGCGCCGGAACAGGTTGATTTCCACCAGGATTGCAAGTGCCCAACCCGACCTCCCCCCTCAGCCAGATCCAGGGCCAGGCGTCAGCCGCGCCAGGCCTGGAGTACCACGTGGCCGCCGGCCTGCTGGACGACGTCCACGCCGGGGACGGCGGCGTCAAGCCACAGTGGCAATATCTGCTCAATAGCCTGCGCGACCTGGGGCCGCAGGCCCTGCAGGAGCGCGACCAGAAGATCCGCCGCATCCTGCGCGACGACGGCGCCAGCTACAACCTGTACGGCCAGGACGAGACGGGGGGCGCCGCCTGGGAGCTGGACACGGTTCCCTACATCATCGGCAGCGAGGACTGGGCCCGCATCGAGTCCGGGCTGCAGGAACGGGCTGAACTGTTGAATCTCATCCTGCGCGATTTCTACGGCGCCCGCACCCTGTTGCGCCAGGGTGTGCTGCCCGCCGAGGCGCTGTACTGTCACGGCGGCTTCCTGCGCCCCTGCCAGGGCATGCAGCTGCCCGGGGAACACGAGCTGATCCTGCACGCGGCCGACATGGTGCGCCTGGCGGACGGCAGCATGTGCGTGCTGTCGGACCGCACCCAGGCCCCCAGCGGCGCCGGTTACGTACTGGAAAACCGCACGGTCATGTCGCGGGTGTTCCCCAGCCTGTATCGCGACAGCCACGTCCATCGCCTGGCCAGCTATTTTCAGCGCCTGCGCCTGAAGCTGAGCTCCCTGTCGCCCTCGGACGAGGTGCCCTGCATTGTCCTGCTGACCCCCGGCGGCAACAACGAGGCGCGCTTCGAGCACGCCTACCTCGCCAACTATCTCGGCCTGCCGCTGGTGCAAAGCGGCGACCTGCTGGTGCGCAACGGCTTCCTGTGGATGAAATCCCTGGACGGCCTGACCCGGGTTGACGTGGTGTTGCGCCAGGTGGACGACCTGTACTGCGACCCTGTAGAGCTGCGCAGCGATTCCCGCCTGGGCGTTCCGGGGCTGCTGGAGGTGGCGCGCACCGGCCGGGTCATGATCGCCAACCCGCTGGGCTCCGGGGTGCTGGAAAACCCCATTCTGCTCAAGTACCTGCCCGCCATCGGCAAGGCCCTGCTGGGTCGCGAGCCGCGCCTGCGGTCGGTGCGGACCTACTGGTGCGCCGACGACGCGGACCTGCAGTTCGTGAGCGACAACATGCAACAGCTCATCATCAAGCCGGTCTACCGCGGCAGTGGCCTGACCAGCGTCTGGGGGGGCGACCTGAGCGCCGAGCAACGCGCCCAGCTACTGGCCAATATCCACCGCAAACCCCATCAGTTCGTGGCCCAGGAAAGACTGCATAAGACCCATATTCCCACCTTTGCCAATGGCGTCCTGGAGCCCCGACCCGCGATCCTGCGCACCTATACCGTGGCCAGCGAGACCTCGTACCTGGTCCTGCCGGGGGGCATGACGCGCATCGGTGCCCAGCCGGGAGAAGGCGTCATCAGTATGCAGTCCGGCAGCCCCAGCAAGGACACCTGGGTAACCGCCAGCGAGCCGGAACGGGATATCGACCTGGAGCAGGCTCCCGACATCCAGCGCCACGAAGACTACTCGGCACTCATCAGCCTGCCCAGCCGGGTCGTGGAAAACCTGTACTGGATGGGACGCTACGGTGAACGGGCGGAAGCGGCGCTGCGCTACCTGCGCACCGTGTTCGTCATGCTCAATTCGGAGCAGCCGATCTCCGCAGAGGCGCGCAAGATCCTGCTGCAGGCGATCACCCAGATAACCGCCACCCAGCCGGGCTTCATGGAAGCCAGCGACGCACTTTTTGCCAAGCCAGACGAGGAACTGCTGCTGGTCATCAAGGACGCCAACCGCCTGGGCAGCATCAAATCCACCCTCAATTCCATGCTCAACAGTGCCGATGAATCCAAGGAGCTGCTGTCCACCGACACCCTGCGGGTCATAAACGACCTGCACGATGAGCTGGACGGGCTGGACTACACCATGGCCGGTGGTCTCGTCTCGGCGCCGGAAGAGGCGCTGGACCCGCTGGTGACCGCGCTGGTCGCCCTCTCCGGGCTGATGCAGGAGAGCATGGTGCGCGGCGTGGGCTGGCGCTTCATGGAACTGGGCAAACGGGTGGAACGCGCCCAGCAGATCATCACCACATTGCGTTCCCTGATGGTGCCGGTAGCCGGTGAAGCGGACCAGTCCACCCTGCTCAATACCCTGTTGGTGAGCATGGAAGTGCTGATCACCTACCGGCGCCGCCACCGCAACCGCACCGGGCTGGAACTGGGGCTGGAGCTGGTCATGCTGGACCCCACCAACCCCAGGTCGCTGCTGTTCCAGCTGGAAGCCCTGCAACGGCATATCGTCAAGCTGCCCCGCGCCGACAAGACCCGCGGCGAACTCGAGGAAGAGGAGCGCGCGTTGCTGGAGGCGGTCACCACCCTGCGGCTGTCCCGGCTGCCGCAATTGCTGGCCACGGACACCCACAGCAGGGAAGAACTGGACCGGCTGCTGCAGCAACTGGATCAGCTGCTGCAGGACTTCAACAGCCTGGTCAGCGACAAGCACTTCGACCACCGGGTGGATGCCCAGCAACTGGTCACCACTTTCTGGGGAGAGCATTGATGCGCTTTCGCGTGCGCCACATCACCCGCTACAAATACGCCAGCCGCGTCAGCCACTGCTACAACCTGGCCAACGTGGTACCGCGGGATACGGACCGCCAGGACTGCCTGAGAAACCGGGTCACGATTTCGCCCCAGCCGGCGGTCACCCACAAGCGCATCGATTATTTCGGCAACAAGGCCTACCATTTCGAGATACAGAAACCGCACACGGAACTGGTCATCACCGCCGACAGCGAGGTGCAGATCAAAAACCGCGACCACGAACTCGACCTGGACCTGGGCATCGCCTACGGCGAAGTAGGCCGCTATCTGCGCAAGCACAACAGCCGGCAGGCGATCCAGGCCCGGGAGTTCCTGCTGAACTCGCCGATGATCGAGAGCACGCCGGCGCTGGCGGACTATGCCAGGCCATCGTTCGAGCCCGGGCGCACACTCAAGTCCTGCGTCAGCGAGCTGACCTCGCGTATCTTCTCCGAATTCACCTACGATCCGGCGTTTTCCACCATCGCCACCCCGCTGGCGGACGTGCTGGAACACCGGCGCGGCGTATGCCAGGATTTCGCCCATCTGCAAGTCGGCTGTCTGCGAGCCATGGGTGTACCAGCGAAATACGTTTCCGGCTATATCGAGACGCTGCCCAGGCCGGGAGAGGAAAAGCTGGTGGGGGCGGATGCGACCCACGCCTGGGTGGCCTACTTCTGTCCGGAGGAGGGCTGGGTCGAATTCGACCCGACCAACAACACCCTGGCGGGCAGCCAGCATATCGTGACGGCCTTCGGGCGGGACTACGTGGATGTGACCCCGGTGAAAGGGGTCATCTTTGGCGGCGGACAGGCGCCGGTGCTGGAGGTGTCGGTGGACGTGAGCCCGCTGGAGGAAAGCCTGGCCGTTTAGCGGCCGGTATCCGGCATCACTTCGGCCCTGCTGTTTCCGACTCCATTCCTGCTTTCATTCTGCTAGAATCCGCGCTTTTCCCCGAATCCCTGGCGAGCGAATCCATGGCCCAATACGTCTACACCATGAACCGGGTTGGCAAGGTGGTGCCACCCAAGAAAAAAATCCTGGAAGATATCTCCCTGTCGTTCTTTCCCGGCGCCAAGATCGGCGTGCTGGGGCTCAATGGCTCGGGCAAGTCGACCCTGCTGCGCATCATGGCCGGCATCGATACCGACATCCTCGGCGAGGCGCGACCGCAGGCGGGTATCAAGATCGGCTACCTGCCACAGGAGCCGCAATTGGACCCGGACAAGGATGTGCGCGGCAACGTGGAAGAGGGCCTGCAGGAGGCGGTCGACGCCCTGGCGGGCCTGCAGCAGGTGTACGCGGACTACGCCGAGCCGGATGCCGACTTCGACGCACTGGCCAAGGAGCAGGCGCGCCTGGAGGCGATCATCGAGGCCACCGACGCCCACAACCTGGACCACAAGCTGGAGGTGGCGGCCGACGCCCTGCGTCTGCCGCCCTGGGATGCGGATGTCACCACCTTGTCAGGGGGCGAGCGCCGCCGGGTGGCGTTGTGCCGGCTGCTGTTGTCCAACCCGGACATGATCCTGCTGGACGAGCCCACCAACCACCTGGACGCGGAGAGCGTGGCGTGGCTGGAGCGCTTCCTGCACGATTTTCCCGGCACGGTGGTGGCGATAACCCACGATCGCTACTTCCTGGACAACGCCGCTGGCTGGATCCTCGAGCTGGATCGGGGCCGGGGCATTCCCTACGAGGGCAATTACTCCGACTGGCTGCAGGCCAAGGAGCAGCGCCTGGCCCAGGAGAAGCGCCAGGAGGCCTCCCACGAGAAGGCCATCAAGGCCGAACTGGAGTGGGTGCGCTCCAATCCCAAAGGTCGCCAGGCCAAGAGCAAGGCCCGCCTGCAGCGCTTCGAGGAACTGCAGTCGCAGGAGTTCCAGAGCCGCAATGAAACCAACGAGATCTACATCCCGCCGGGGCCGCGCCTGGGCGACAAGGTGGTCGAGGTCCGGGACCTGCGCAAGACCTACGGCGACCGCGTGCTGTTCGACAAGGTGAGCTTTACCGTCCCCAAAGGCAGCATCGTCGGCATCATCGGTGCCAACGGCATGGGCAAGTCCACCCTGTTCAGGATACTGATGGGCATCGAACAGCCCGACAGTGGCGAGGTGAGCGTCGGCGAAACCGTGCAACTGGGGTACGTGGACCAGTCCCGGGACGACCTGGACGGCGGCAAGACCGTATGGCAGGAGGTGTCCGACGAGCAGGACATCATCCGCATCGGCAATTACGAGGTCAACTCCCGCTCCTACCTGGGCCGCTTCAACTTCAAGGGCTCCGACCAGCAGAAGTTCGTCAAGGATCTCTCCGGCGGCGAGCGCAACCGCCTGCACCTGGCCAAGCTGCTCAAGCAGGGCGCCAACGTGCTGCTGTTGGACGAGCCGACCAACGATCTCGATGTGGAAACCCTGCGCGCCCTGGAGGAGGCCCTGCTGGCCTTCCCTGGTGCCGCCCTGGTGATCTCCCACGACCGCTGGTTCCTGGATCGCATCGCCACCCACATCCTCGCCTACGAGGACGACGGCAACGTGGTGTTCCACGAGGGCAATTTCTCGGATTACGAGGAGGATCGCAAGGCCCGCGTGGGGGCGGCCGCCGACCAGCCGCACCGCATTAAATACCGCAAGCTGAAGTGAGGCGCGGGGCCCCCGGTTTTCGTGAGAATCCGCCATTTAGCGGTCGCCATGGCGTCACCGCGGCGTTATAGTTTCTCGCGACGAGCTGTAACAAAACAGAGGGGCGTTATGAGCAACACGCGCGCAGAACAACGGCAATTCACCCGCGTCGCGCTGGATCTACCGGTCGATGTCCACCAGGGCGGCAGCATCTGGCAGCAGCGGCTGATCGACATCTCCCTGTCCGGCGCCGCCACCACCCAGCCGGATCTGTGGGACGCCCAGTACAACGAGCCGTTCACCCTGGTCATCCACACCTCCGGCTCGCGGGGCAGCGAGGACGACGAGCTGGAACTGCACGCCTACCTGCAGCATGTGGAGGCCGGGCGCCTGGGTTTCGCGGTACAGCACGTGGACCGGGAAAATATCGAGCCCCTGCGGCTGTTGCTGGAAGCCCATATGGATATCGCCACCCTGGAGGCGGAACTGGCGCGACTGGAGTAGGCCGCGGGTATTCAGTCCAGCGCCGCCAGCGCCTCCTGCAGCCTGGCCACCGCAATCACCTGCATGCCCTTGATCTCGCCCTTGGGCGCATTCCCCCTGGGCACGATGGCCCGTGCGAAACCGTGCTTGGCGGCCTCCGCCAGGCGCTCCTGGCCACTGGGCACCGGGCGGATCTCGCCGGACAGGCCGACCTCGCCGAACAGCACCATATCGCGAGGCAGGGGCCGGTCGCGGTAACTGGAGACAATGGCCAGCAACAGCGCCAGGTCGGCGCTGGTCTCCAGTACCTTGACGCCCCCCACCACGTTGGCGAACACATCCTGGTCACCCACCTGCAGGCCACCGTGGCGGTGCAGCACCGCCAGCAACATCGCCAGGCGATTCTGCTCCAGCCCCACCGCGACCCGGCGCGGGTTGCCCAGGGCACTGTCGTCAACCAGTGCCTGGATCTCGACCAGCAGCGGCCGGGTACCCTCCCACACCGCCGTCACCGCGCTGCCGGAAGCCGGCTCGCTGCCGCGATCGAGAAAGATCGCCGAGGGGTTCTTCACCTCGCGCATGCCGCGGTCGGTCATGGCGAAAACACCCAGCTCGTTGACGGCGCCAAAGCGGTTCTTCTGGCCGCGCAGGGTGCGAAACCGGGAGTCGTCGCCCCCTTCCAGCAAAATGGAGCAGTCGATCATGTGCTCCAGCACCTTGGGGCCGGCCAGGGAGCCGTCCTTGGTCACGTGGCCCACCAGGATCACCACCGTGCCGCTCTGTTTGGCAAAGCGGGTCAGGTAGGCCGCGCACTCGCGCACCTGGGAGACACTGCCCGGAGCCGAGGCCAGCTCCTGGGTGTGCACCACCTGGATCGAATCCACCACCACCACCCGGGGGCGGAACGCCTCCAGGGCGGCGACGATGGTTTCCACATTGGTCTCGGCCATCATGCGCAGACGGTCGGTGGGCAGCCCCAGGCGGTGGGCGCGCATGGCCACCTGCTGCAGGGATTCCTCGCCGGTGACATACAGGGCGTCCATGCTGGCCGCGAGGTGGCACATGGTCTGCAGCAGCAGGGTGCTCTTGCCGGCCCCGGGGTTGCCCCCCACGAGGATGGCCGAGCCCGGCACCAACCCACCACCCAGCACCCGATCGAACTCGCCCGCGCCACTGGAAAAGCGCGGCAGGTCCTGCAGGTCTATCTCCCTGAGGATGCGAGCGCCGGCCAGTGCCCCGGCAAAGCCCGCGCGGCCACTGGTGGCGGGGGCGGCGCGCGCCCCGGCCCGGCCGCCGGCGGCCGGGCCCAGGCGAACCTCCGCAAGGGTATTCCAGGCGCCGCAGTCGCTGCACTGACCCTGCCACTTGGCGTAATCCGAGCCACACTCGTTGCACACGAAGGCGGTTTTTTGCTTGGCCATAGACAACCCCGAAAAATATATTTGCGACGCCCGCCTACACGGCGACGCCCCGGGCCGGTATCCTACCAGACCCGATAGACCTTGCCGGTAGCCCCATGTCGACATCATCCCTGGTCCCCGAACGCCAGCTGGCCTTCTCTCCCGGCCTGGCGGCGACCATAGGGCTGGGCGAGGCCATCCTGCTGCAACACCTGCAGGGCCTGCTCGATCACCTCGGGCACGAACTGCGCGACGGTCGCGCCTGGCTGTGCGTGGAGCGCGAGCTGTTACTGCGCAGCCTGCCCTTCTGGAGCGTGGAGGACCTGCAGCGTATCAGCCGCAGCCTGGTGGACAAGGGCGTGCTGCTGGTGAACTCGCCACCGCTGTACGAGTCCGAGCGCCTGGAGTTCGCCATCAACGAACGGGTCCAGCGCCCGCGCCCGGCGCCGCCCCAGCCCCCCGCGCCGGCGCCCGGCCGGCGCAGCGCCTGCCTGCTGCCGGTGCACTGGCGCCCCAGCGAGGACCTGTTGCAGCTGCTGGCGCTCAATCACACCATACCGCGGCAGTTCGCCCTGGACCAACTGGAAGATTTCATCCATTACTGGCGCGAGCGGGGCGAAACCAGCCACGCCTGGGAAAACAAGTTCCGCCAGCACGTGGTCAGCAACTGGCGCCGCCACCAACAGCACCAGGGCGAGGTCTTCGCGCAGCCGGCCAGCCCGCGCCTGGACGAGCAGTGGCGCCCCAGCCAGGACGCCCTGGACATCATGGCGCGCAGCGGCATTGACCGGGCGTTCATCGACGAGGCGATACCCGAGTTCATTCTCTACTGGCGGGAGCGCGGCACCGCCCCCCGGGAACTGAACTCAAAGTTCATTCAGCACATCCGCCTGCAGTGGGCCCGCTACACCTCGGCCCTGGAACACAGCACCGAGCCGCGTCGCATCCCCGCCAACTGGCAGCCCACCGAGGACGTATACGACATCCTGCGCCTGTCGCATATCGACACCGGGTTCGCCAACTCGCTGCTGCCCGAGTTCATCGTATACTGGCGCGACAGCAACCAGGCGCATACGTCCTGGAACAGCAAGTTCCTGCAACACGTGAAGTATCATTGGGCCAAACGCCACCAGCTAGAGCAAACGGGAAATCACCATGCCGGACAGCCAGGATCTCATCCGCCGGGTCGCACAAGGGATAGAAGCCTCGCGGACGACCTCACCGACACCTCCTGGGCAGAGTGAGGCCGGCGAACAGCAACGCGCCAGCCACGAGGCCCGCATCGAGGCGATCAACCAGATCTTCGCCCTGTTCCGCCTGAACTACCACAACCAGTACTACGCCGCCTATCCGGACGCTGAGCAGCTAAGGCAGATCAAGAAACTGTGGCTGGAAGCGCTGGCGGACTACCCCATCGAACAGGTACTCAAGGGCGCCAAACACGCCATTGAACACAGCGAGTACCTACCCACCCTGAACCGCATGCTGGAAAGCTGCCAGCAGGGCCTGGCCGACCTGGGCCTGCCCAGCCCCCACGATGCCTATGTGGAGGCCTGCGGCGCGCGCTCCCCCAGGGCCGCCCAGCACTGGAGCCACCCCGCCGTCTACCTGGCCGGGCGCGACAGCGGCTGGTTCTTCCTGGCCAACAATACCGAGCGCGCCAGCTGGCCGGTGTTCCGGGAACACTACCAGGCCTACTGCACCCGGGTACTGCGCGGCGAGCAGCTGGCAGTGCCGGCGCCGGAAAAACTTGAACACCAGCCGGGCGCGCCCCTGTCCAGGGACCAGCAGCTGGCCCAGCTGCAGAAACTGAAGGAACAGATGGGAATCTAGGCCTGTTGCGCGGCGGCGGCTTCTTTGATCAGGGTTTGCAACTCACCGTTTTCGAACATCTCCGTGACGATATCGCAACCGCCGATCAGCTCGCCCTTGACCCACAGCTGGGGGAAGGTCGGCCAGTTGGCATACCCGGGCAGATTGCTGCGGATTTCGGGGTTGGTCAGTATGTCCACGTAGGCGAAGCGCTCGCCACAGGCCATCAGGGCCTGTACGGTGCGAGCCGAAAAGCCGCACTGCGGCTGGTTCGGGGACCCTTTCATGTAAAGCAGGATGTCGTTGTTCTCGATCTGTTCTTTGATGGTCTCGATAATGTCCATTGCCTGTCCTGTCGTATTGCTCAGCACCGGCCCTCACCTGGCCGGGCGCGTCATTCTATCCTATTACGACCACAAAATATCCCCGCCGGTTCACGCCGATTGCCAAGTGTTATCGATAGCGCTATAGTCTCCACCTTGATAGGCAGCCACCGCTGCCTTTTTGCGTTTTTGGGAGAGCGGGAATCATGTCGTCGGCACTGATGCAGACCTACGCGAGGCTGCCTGTGACCTTCAGTCACGGCCAGGGGGTGTACCTGTATGACACCGCCGGCCGCCGCTATCTCGACGCCATCGCCGGAATCGCCGTCAACGGCCTGGGCCACGCCCACCCGGCGGTGACGGCGGCCATTCGCGAACAGGCCGACAAGCTGGTCCACACCTCCAACCTGTACCGCATCGAGGCCCAGGAGCAGCTGGCGACGGCCCTGTGCCAGGTGGCGGGCATGGACGGCTGCTTCTTCGGCAACTCCGGCGCCGAGGCCAACGAGGCGGCGATCAAGCTGGCGCGCCTGTACGGCCACCAGCGCAATATCGACAAACCCGCGATCGTGGTACTGGAAGGCGCTTTCCACGGCCGCACCCTGGCCACCCTGAGCGCCACCGGCAACCGCAAGATACAGGCGGGTTTCGAGCCCCTGGTCAGCGGTTTTATCCGCGCCCCGCGCAACGACATTGAGGCGCTGCAACATATCGCCGCCAACAACCCGGGGGTGGTCGCCGTCCTGGCAGAACCCATCCAGGGCGAAAGCGGCGTGCATCCACTGGACGCGGGCTACCTGCGGGCGCTGCGCGAGATCTGCGACCGGCACCACTGGCTGTTGATGCTGGACGAGGTCCAGACCGGCAACGGCCGCACCGGCCACTACTTCGCCTACCAGGGTATCGGCATTGCCCCGGACGTGGTGACCACCGCCAAGGGGCTGGGCAACGGCGTGCCCATCGGCGCCTGCCTCGCCCGCGGCAGCGCGGCACAAGTCCTGGGCGCGGGCCAGCACGGCTCCACCTACGGCGGCAATCCGCTGGTCTGCGCCACGGCGCTGGCAGTGGTGAATACCATTACCGGCAGCGACCTGTGCGCCAATGCCACCGCCATGGGGCAGTTGCTCCGGGAGGAACTGGAGGCCGGCGCCGCCGCGGCGCAGATTGCCGGAATCCGCGGCAAGGGCCTCATGCTGGGCCTGCAATTGCAGCGGGACATCCCCGACCTGGCGCAACGCGCCCTGGACGCCGGGTTGCTGATCAACCTCCCCGCCGGCAACATCATTCGCCTGCTGCCGCCGCTGATCATCAGTGCCGACGAGACGCGCGAGCTGGCGGCCACGCTCAGCCGAGTCATCGCAGCGGCGGCGTAGCCCGCGCTGCCGCCAACGCCAAACGGGACCCTTGCCATGTCTGCCACGAGACATTTCCTGACGTTGCTGGATTTCAGCCCCCGGGAACTGGAGCAGCTGATCCAGCGCGCCATCCAGATGAAACAGCAGCATCGCGCCGGCCTCGACCAGCGCGCCTTTCCCGGCAGGGTATTGGCGATGATTTTCGCCAAATCCTCCACCCGCACCCGGGTGTCCTTCGAAGCCGGGATGGCACAGCTGGGCGGGCACGCCATGTTCCTGTCCCCCCACGATACCCAGCTGGGACGCGGGGAGCCGATAGAGGACAGCGCGCGAGTGATCTCCTCGATGGTGGACATCGTGATGATCCGCACCTTCGGTCACGACATAGTGGAGCGCTTCGCAGCCCAGTCCAGGGTGCCGGTGATCAACGCCCTGACCGACGATTACCACCCCTGCCAACTGCTGGCGGACATGCAGACCTGGGTGGAGCGGCGCGGCTCCATCGCCGGCAGGAGCGTCTGTTGGGTCGGTGACGGCAACAATATGTGCCAGTCCTATATCAATGCCGCCAGGCAGTTCGATTTCGAGCTGCGTATCGCCTGCCCGGCGGGCTTCGAACCGGACTCGGACCTGCTCGCCGCCAATGCCGACCGGGTGCGGATTGAACACGAACCCCTGGTCGCCGCCACCGGCGCGGACCTGGTGGTGACCGATGTCTGGGCCTCGATGGGGCAGGAACAGGAGCAGCGCCACCGGGCGCAGGTTTTCGCCCGCTACCAGGTCAACGCGGAACTGATGAGCCGCGCCGCCAGCGATGCGCTGTACATGCACTGCCTGCCGGCCCACCGGGGGGAGGAGATCAGCGCCGAATTGATGGATGCGCCCGACACGGTGATCTGGGAGGAAGCGGAGAACCGCCTGCACGCCCAGAAAGCCCTGCTGGAGACCCTGCTGCTGGCCAACCAGCAGGGCTGAGGCTGTATAGGCCGGTTTAGCAGGGGGCTGCGACCGGGGAAGCAGGCGAATGACACTCCTCCCGGCCAGGCCCGCTAGCAGACACCGGCAACACATTCTCGCGCCCAAAATCTAGTGGTGAACCGGAACGACGAGCTAAATACCATTTGGCAATATCACACCCACTGTTTATAAAAAATTATTCGTAAAAGACCCGGCAAGCGGCCGGTTTCCGCCGCCTGCCTGCGTCGCATGTGGCCTGCGCGGTTAGTGGGCGCAGACCCACCGGTGTGTACACATCTTATCCACAGAATAAACCCAGGCCCATGCTATTGCATTGCGCCCGCTGCCGCATTATCTTGTATGGAAATCACGCGCAGACCCCTACATATTGGGTATGACGGCCAAAAAACGCACAAAAATGATGCCCGGCCGAGTGTCCCCTGTGCCGTGACCCAGCGACAACAATAAGCCCCCAGGCCTGTACAGCGGAGTAAGCATGCACACAGAAACCACCACCTCCGGCGGCACCACCGCCACCCCAGCTCGAGACAACCCTGCAGTCAGTGCCGACCTGTCGGCCACGGCACCGGGGCAGATGCGCGTCATCAAACGCAACGGCACGGTAGTGCCGTTCGAAGCCAGCAAGATATCCGTGGCGATCACCAAGGCCTTCCTGGCGGTGGAGGGCGGCACTGCCGCGGCCTCCAGCCGCATCCACGAGACGGTCGCCAGGCTGACCGAGCAGGTGATGGCGACCTTCAAGCGGCGCATGCCTTCCGGCGGCACCATCCACATCGAGGATATCCAGGATCAGGTCGAGCTGTCGCTGATGCGCGCGGGCGAGCACAAGATTGCCCGCGACTACGTCATCTATCGCGAGCAGCAGGCGCGCAAGCGCGCCGCCAAGCAGGCCCTGTCACCGGCCACCCAGGCCGCCGCTGGCAACATCAACGTCATCCAGCCGGATGGCAGCCGCGCCCCGCTCGACCTGGACCGCATCCACACCATCGTCAGCGAGGCCTGCGTCGACCTGGCCGATGTCAGCGAAACCAGGATTCTCGAGGAGGCCCTGAAAAACCTCTACGACGGGGTGACCGCGGCGGAGCTGAGCACCTCGCTGGTGATTACCGCCCGCACCATGATCGAGCAGGAACCCAACTACTCCTACGTGGCGGCCCGCCTGCTGTGCGACAACCTGCGCGCCGAGGCCCTGGGCTTCCTGAAGGTGGCCGACAGCGCCACCCAGGGCGACATGGCCACCCTGTACGCCCGGGCGCTGCCGGCCTACATCGCCAGGGGCGTGGAACTGGAACTGCTGGCGCCCAACCTGCTGGATTTCGATCTGGAGCGGCTGGGCGAGGCGCTGCTGCCGGAGCGCGACCTGCAGTTCACCTACCTCGGCCTGCAGACCCTGTACGACCGCTACTTCATCCACAGCGGCGAGGTGCGCATCGAGTTGCCGCAAACCTTCTTCATGCGGGTCGCCATGGGCCTGGCAGTGGAGGAGGACGACCCCAATGCCCGCGCCATCGAGTTCTACCGCTTGCTGTCGTCCTTCGACTACATGAGCTCCACCCCCACCCTGTTCAACGCCGGCACCCTGCGCCCGCAGCTCTCTTCCTGCTACCTGACCACGGTTCCGGATGACCTGCACGGCATCTACGGCGCCATTCAGGACAACGCCATGTTGTCCAAGTTCGCCGGCGGCCTGGGCAACGACTGGACACCCGTGCGCGCCCTGGGGTCCTATATCAAGGGCACCAACGGTAAATCCCAGGGGGTGGTACCGTTCCTCAAGGTGGTCAACGACACCGCCGTGGCGGTCAACCAGGGGGGCAAGCGCAAGGGCGCGGTGTGCTCCTACCTGGAGACCTGGCACCTGGACATCGAGGAGTTCGTGGAACTGCGCAAGAACACCGGCGACGACCGCCGCCGCACCCACGACATGAACACCGCCAACTGGATCCCGGACCTGTTCATGAAGCGGGTCTTCGACGGCGGCGAGTGGACGCTGTTCTCCCCCAACGATGTTCCCGACCTGCACGACCTCTACGGCAAGGCCTTCGAGGAGCGCTATCAGCAGTACGAGGCCATGACCCGCAGCGGCGAGATGAAGCTGTTCAAGACGGTCAAAGCCGAGAACCTGTGGCGCAAGATGCTCGGCATGCTGTTCGAGACCGGCCACCCCTGGATGACCTTCAAGGATCCCTGCAACCTGCGCTCGCCGCAGCAACACGTGGGCGTTGTGCACTCGTCCAACCTGTGCACCGAGATCACCCTGAACACCAACAAGGACGAGATCGCGGTGTGCAACCTCGGTTCGGTCAACCTGCCGCAGCACATCGACGAGAACGGCCTCAACCTGGACAAGTTGCGCTCCACCGTACGCACCGCGGTGCGCATGCTCGACAACGTGATCGACATCAATTACTACTCGGTACCCCAGGCCAAGAACTCCAACATGCTGCACCGCCCGGTCGGGCTGGGCCTGATGGGTTTCCAGGACGCGCTCTACAAGCAGCATATCGCCTATGGCTCGGAGGGCGCCGTGGCGTTCGCGGACCGCTCCATGGAGGCCATCAGCTACTTCGCCATCGAGGCCTCCAGCGAGTTGGCTGCCGAGCGCGGCGCCTACTCAAGCTTCGCCGGCTCCCTGTGGAGCAAGGGAATTTTCCCCATCGACTCCCTGGACCTGCTGATCGAGCAGCGCGGCGCCGATTACATCCAGGTCGATCGCAGCCATACCCTGGACTGGCCGGCCCTGCGCAACAGGGTGAAGACCAGCGGCATGCGCAATTCCAATGTGATGGCCATCGCCCCCACGGCCACCATTGCCAATATTACCGGCGTGTCGCAGTCGATCGAGCCGACCTACCAGAACCTGTACGTCAAGTCGAACCTGTCCGGCGAGTTCACGGTGGTCAACCCCTACCTGGTCAACGATCTCAAGGCCCGCGGCCTGTGGGACAAGGTCATGGTCAACGACCTCAAGTACTACGACGGCAGTGTGCAGGCCATCGAGCGCGTGCCGGCCGACCTCAAATCCATCTATGCGACCGCCTTTGAGGTGGAGCCGCGCTGGCTGGTGGACTCCGCCAGCCGCCGCCAGAAATGGATAGACCAGGCCCAGTCGCTGAACCTGTATATCAACAACGCCAACGGCAAGAAACTGGATATCACCTACCGCATGGCGTGGTACAGCGGCCTGAAAACCACCTATTACCTGCGCTCGCTGGCCGCCACCGGCACCGAGAAGTCCACCATCGACACCGGCAGGCTCAATGCCGTGTCGCGGGAGGCGGCGCCAGCGCCGGTGCCGGCGGCCTGCTCACTGGACGACCCGGATTGCGAGGCCTGCCAGTAGCAGGCAAGGGAAGGCGGCGGACCGCGTTCCGCCGAAGGCCCGACGCAGGGCGGATCTCGATCCGCCGTTGAGAGAACAGTGTAGGGCGGGATGCAATCCGCCGGAAATACCAATACAAGCCAGAGGACAACGACACAATGCTGAGCTGGGACGACTACCACAAGCAGGAATCCACACCCGCGGCGGCCATGCCGCAGGAGCGCAAACCGGCCGCACCCGCGCCGGTAGCCGCTGCCGAGCCATCCCCGGTCACGGCCCCGGCACCCGCCGAGGTGGCCGCCGCGGCGCAACCGGCGGCAGGCGCCAGTGCGACCCCGCCCGCCGGGCTGGCCGACAACATCGCCCGGGCCAATGAGAGCCTGGAACAGATGGACGTCGCACCGGGACTGGAGGAACTGGAGATGGGCGCCGCGCGGGTTTCGGTCGACGAGAAGGCGATGATCAACTGCCGGGCCGACCTCAATCAACTGGTGCCCTTCAAGTACGACTGGGCCTGGCAGAAATACATCGACGGCTGCGCCAACCACTGGATGCCCCAGGAAATCAACATGACCGCCGATGTCTCCACCTGGCGCAGCAAGGACGGCCTGACCGAGGACGAACGCCGCATCGTGATGCGCAACCTGGGCTATTTCTCCACCGCCGACTCGCTGGTGGCCAACAACCTGGTGCTGGCGATCTATCGCCTGATCACCAACCCCGAGTGCCGCCAGTACATCCTGCGCCAGGCCTTCGAGGAGGCCATCCACACCCACGCCTACCAGTACTGCATCGAGTCACTGGGGATGGACGAGGGCGAGGTTTTCAATATGTACCGGGAGATACCCTCGGTAGCCAAGAAGGCGGCCTGGAGCATCAGCCATACCCATGCCCTGAGCGACCCGAGCTTCCGCACCGGCACCCCGGAGGCGGACCAGACACTGCTGCGCAACCTGATCGGCTTCTACGCGGTGACCGAGGGCATATTCTTCTACTGCGGCTTCACCCAGATCCTGTCCATGGGGCGGCGCAACAAAATGACCGGCGTGGCGGAGCAGTTCCAGTACATCCTGCGGGACGAGTCCATGCACCTGAACTTCGGCATCGACGTGATCAACCAGATCAAACTGGAAAACCCCCAGCTGTGGACCGAGGAGTTCAAGCGCGAGGCCATCCAGATGATCCTGGAAGGTACCCAGCTGGAAATCGAATACGCCCGGGACACCATGCCCCGCGGCGTGCTGGGCATGAACGCCGCCATGATGGAGGAGTATCTGCACTTCATCGCCAACCGGCGCCTGTCCCAGCTGGGATTGCCCGAGCAGTTCCCGGGCGCGCAGAACCCCTTCCCCTGGATGTCGGAAATCATGGACCTGCGCAAGGAAAAGAATTTTTTCGAGACCCGGGTTATCGAGTACCAGACCGGTGGCGCCCTGAACTGGGGCGAGTGACACAGGCCATAACCAGCGAGAACCTTGCTATGAAGGACAGCGACAAGCGCCCCACGGAGACCGAGACGATCCTCATGGCCCTGGACCAGATCGGCCAGACCATCGATGTGATGACCAGTGTCGTCGGGCGCCTGCGCAGTTATGTGCAGGAGCGCGAGGCGGCGGCCGGCGTTGAGAAATCCCCCCCCGCGGGGGGGCGCGCCGACCAGACCCTGCACTGATACCCACGGCGTGAACCGGGCCGCTCCCGGAATGGGCCGGGAGTGCAGTACACTGTCGCCACCTGCCTCGCGAGTCGCCCCGAATGCATGACCATCACCACGCCCACACCGCCTCCGGTCGTATAGGCTGGGCGTTTTTTCTCAACGTCTCCTTTACCGTCATCGAGTTCATCGGCGGCGTGCTGACCAACAGCACCGCCATCATGGCGGATGCCGTCCACGACCTCGGCGACAGCCTGTCCATAGGCCTGGCTTGGCTGCTCAGCAAACTCAGCAACCGGCGCGCCGACGGGGTGTTCACATACGGCTACCACCGCTTCTCCCTGTTCGGTGCCCTGATCAATGGCTTCGTCCTCATCGCCGGCTCCCTGTGGGTGCTCAGCGAGGCGGTGCCCCGGTTGATGCAGCCCACCCTGCCCGATGCGGTCGGCATGTTCTGGCTGGCCATACTGGGTGTCGCGGTCAACGGCTACGCAGCCTACAAACTCAGCCACGGCAAGACCCTCAACGAGCGGGTACTCAACCTGCACCTGCTGGAAGACGTGCTGGGCTGGGTGGCGGTACTGGTGGTAGCCGTGGTCCTGATGTTCGTGGACTGGCCGATTCTCGATCCCCTGCTGTCCATCGCCTTTACCCTGTTTATCCTGGTCAACGTCATCCGCAATGTGATTTCCGCCATCGCCCTGCTGATGCAGGCGACGCCGGACAAGGCCCTGCACCAGCGGGTAGTGGCGGAGTTCCTGGCGGTGGACAACGTCCGCGAGGCGCACCACGTGCATGTCTGGTCGCTGGACGGCGAGCACCATGTACTGACCGCCCACCTGGGCGTGGAGGGACAACTGGGGCCGGCACAGCAACTGGCCATCAAGGAAGAAATCCGCCGCCGGCTGGATGCCTACGACTTCCTGCACACCACCATCGAATTCGAATTCCCCGACGAGGCCTGCCGCGACGGCCTGCCGCACGCGCAGTAACCCCGCGCGGGGCCACATCCCAGCGGAACAGAGGCCGGCGCCGGCCTTCACTCAGCCGTGGATGGCGAGGGCCTCCAGGCCGAACTTGATCTCGCGCATGTCGCCGCTGGCGCTCACGTCGGCCGGCCGCAGGGGCTGTGCGTGCAGCAGTTCCAGCACCACGTGCTCACCCGCGAGGCTGCCCGCGGGCAGCGGAATACTGGCATCGGCCAGCTCGAAATCACCGAGGTGGGCACCGTTCAGGTAGACGGCGGTTGCCTCCGCGGGGCCGAAATAGCGCCCCTGGATGGCCAGCCGCGGGGCGGCCAGCGTCGCCAACCCGGGCGCCGGCACGAACTTGATGACAGACCGCCGCCCCAGCGACCAGCGCCCCCAGTCCTCGGGGAAGGCCCAGCCGGCCGGCAGGTAGAGGTCGTGGTCCAGGGCCCCGCCTGCTCGCCGCGCGCCGTTCCAGGGGCGGATGCGCCCGGCCAGCAGGTAGTAGGCCAGCGCGTCCTCGAACATGCCCCAGTCGCGCACGAAAGCAAGGCCGGCGTTGTCCTCCAGATTGCGACCGCTGACCACCAGGTTGAAAAAGCCGCCGGAGTCCGGATCCTGTTCGGTGATGTCGCTGAGCGATCGCACCTGGCGTGCCGCCAGCGGCAGCAGCCCCCGCGCCGCCTCGTCCATGAGATACATCTGCCACTCGTGCCCGGCCAGCAGGTCCAGCAGCGCGCGGCCGCTGGTGCCGGCTTTTTTCAGGTGCAGGGGCGAGAATTCGATGACCATGACCAGATCCGTGGCGCTGGCCGCGATCAGCTCTGCCAGGCCCGCCAGCACATCGCACTCCGCGCCCTGGGTATCGATCTTGATGCAATTCACCCGCGGGTGGCTGGCACCGATCAGGCGCGAGCCGTTGACGATATTGATAGCCTGCCCGGCGCGACCGGCCTGCTCGGGGTACAGGGAGTGGTCGCCCCGGTTCAACTCGTTCAGGTACAGGGTACCCGCCGCGTTCTCCGCGCCCAGCGCCGCCTGGAAGCTGCGGACATTGGCGCACCCGTTGAGGCGGCAGTTGGCTTCCAGCAGGCGGAAATTATCGTGTTCCGGCTCGAACGCGAGCACGGCGCCGGCCTCCCCCACCAGCCGCGAGGCCAGCAGCGAGAAATAGCCGATATTGGCCCCCACGTCCACGAACACGTCTCCCGGCCGCAACACGGCCTGCAGGAACTGCGTCTCCTGCCGCTCCCACACGCCGCTGGCGACAATGGCGGCGGAAACGTGCACGTCGGTTGCCTGGTGCACCTGCATGCGCAGGGGGGGGTGGATGCCGGGTATGCGCAGCGGGTGCGCGGCGGCGCCGATCTCGTCTGTCATACTGTGCCGCTCTGGCTGCCCTGGGGATATTCGCGCCAGATAGTACCACCTTCGCGGCGCGGCCGGGGCGGTCGCAGGCTCAGGTGACCGAGCGCCCCAGCCTGCCGTGCACGCCCAGACGGGTGTCCACTGCCAGCCAGGGCAGGCCCAGTTCCTCCAGCCAGGCAAGGGCCGCGCCCTCCTCCCGCAACATGGCCAGGGTGGCGCTGCCGCCGGCCACCAGGCACTGCTCGGCCAGCACGCTGACCGCCACCAGCCCCTGCACCGGCCACCCCGTTGCGGGATTGAGGATGTGGCCGTAGCGCCTGCCCTCCACTATCAGGCAGCGCTCGTAATCGCCACTGCTGGCCAGGCCGCCGGCGGCCAGCAGGATACCCGCCAGGGCCTCGCCCCGTGCCCGCGGGTGACGGATACCCACCGGCCAGGGAGAAGCCCGGCAGGCCGCCCCGCTCACGGCGATATCTCCTCCCAGGTCAACCAGTGCCCGACGGATGCCGTGATCGGCCAGCAACCCGGCGGCACTGTCGCTGGCATACTCTTTGACACAGCCGCCGAAGTCGATTTCCATGCCGCGTTGCGGCAGGCGGATGGTGTCCGCGCTCCATTGCACCTGCTGCCAGCCAATCAGCGGCAACAACCGATCGATCGCGACCTGCGAGGGCAGCTTGCCGGAGCGGAAATCCCAGGCCCGGCGCAGGATACCGGCGGTGAGGTCGAACCGGCCATCGCTCTGTTCCCACAGCGTGTGGGCAAAGCCGAGCAGGCCGGCGGTCTCCGGGTCTATCGCCACGGGCTCGCCGCCGGCGTTGCGATTGATGCGGGTGGTGAGAGAGTCCGGGAGGTAGCGGCTGTATTTTTCTTCCAGGCGCCGCACCTCGGCCTCGGCCGCGGCGATGGCTGCTTGCGCCAGCGCCCCGTCGTCACACTCCAGGCGCAGGCGACAGGGACACCCCATGGCCCGGAAGCTGTGCTCGTAGAGGGGCACGGCCTACCTGAAGGTGTAGTCCAGGCCTACCGACCAGCGCCAGTAATCCACCAGTGCCGGCGACTCCTCTCCGGAGTATAGCCCCCAGCTCTCATCGGTGGCGTAGCGCTCGCCCACTGCCGTGACCGCCCAGTTGCCCAGCTCCTGCCGCAGGCGCAAGCCACCGGAGAACGCGCCGAACGAAGACAGGCGGTAGTCTTCCGAATAATACCGCTTGTCGGTGTCGGCGATATTGGCAAAAAAGTCCGCCTCGTCCTGGCTGTAATAGCGCACGAAGGGGATCACCTGGGTGGCATACCCCAGGTTCTGGAACCAGGCCAGCTCGAGCGTGTGGGAGCTGACACCCCAGTCGTCGTTGAAATAGCGGTAATCGGCGTGCAGCGCTCCGTCGGGCCACATGAAATACTGGCGGTAGCCGCCCCCCAGCGCCCACTCCTCACGCCGTCCGGGTCGCTGGTCGCGCAGTTTGTAGGGATCGGTCAGGAAGCCGTCACGGTAGGTGTAGCTGAGACCGAATCGCACGATCGCGTTCTTGCTGACGATGCGACTGACACCCACCCAGGCGGAGCGGATGTCCTTGTCGGCCTTTAACGTGTTGGTGGGCACCGAACCCTGGGTCGGCTTGATGTCATCGAAGGAGGCGCTGAGGGCGGCACTGTAGGTAGTCAGGCCGTCGCCACTGTTGAAACTGCCGTCGACCGCCACCGCGTTGGAGTCGTAGTCATCCTCCTTGGAGTGCACATAGTTGAGCCCGGCACTGCCGCGATCGTAGAAATAGCGGGTGGTCACGCTGACCTCGGTGCGGGTGTCCTCTATGCTGGCGCCGCTCATCACCACCTTGGGGCTGCCATCCAGACTCTGGCCGACAAACCAGGGGGAGGCGCCACTCATATCCTCCCACTGCACATCGACCGCCACCGCCCAGTCGTCCGCAACCGGGGCCAGCAGGTGGAACTGGGCGGCATCGACATCATAGCGCTGGCTACTGCCACCGAAGGTCTTGCTCCCCTGGGTGTTATCCTCCTTGTAGTTGCTGTAGCGTACGCCGATCTCGGTGAACTCCGGTGGGGCGTCTGCCCTGGCGCCCTGGTAGGCGGGCAGCAGCAGGGCGCTGGAGGTCAGCGCCAGCAGCGCCGGGTGCCGGTCGGCCTGCGGCGAGGCCATCAGTTACAGCCGCAACCGCCGCCAGCGGCGCCCATGCCACCGGAGCTGGCCTCCTTGCTGGCGTTGATCTGCGCCTGCAGGCTGATCTCCATGGCGTCGGGCTGCCACTGCATTTCGCGTTTGGCCAGGGTACCGCGCTCCCAGGGCTGCACGGGTGCGCACGCCGCCAGGCAAAGCAGGGTTATCACCACAAAAATTCGCCTTCCAGACATCACTGTTCTCCCAGTAGTTCCAGCACCTGGGCGCGCAGGGCTTCGCCGTCGCTGCGGCGATAGCCCTGGTGCACCAGACGGACCAAACCGTCGCGGTCGATGAGGTAGCCGGTGGGCATACCGAGGATACCGTAGGCTGCCGGCGTGGCGCCGCTGGCATCGCGCACCACCGGGTAACTCACCGGTACCTGTTGCAGGAAGCGCCGCGCATCGGCCTCGACTTCGTCCACGTTTACCGCCAGCACCTCGAAGCCCCGGGGCCCCAGTTCCGCGCGCAGTTGTTCCAGTTGGGGAAAGGAGACGCGACAGGGGCCGCACCAGGATGCCCAGAAGTCCAGGTAGACCACCTTGCCGCGCAGGGCCGCCAGCGACTGACTGGCAGAGCCGTCGTCCACCAGCAGCGGCAGGACGACATCCGGCGCACCGTCACCCGCCTCCACGGCCGCCCCGGCAGGCAGCACCCACAGGGCCAGTGCCGCCCCCCACCACCACGCCTGAATTCGCTTTTTCAGCGCTCGACCTCCAGTTCCAGCAGGGTCCAGGTATTGTAACCGTGGTTGTGCAGGTGGAACTCCACCGCGCTGCCCGCCGGTGCGTCGAAATCGACAGGAATGCGCAGGTCGTAGATATTGGCCCTGGCGGGGATGGCTACCTCGGCCTGCCACAGCAGTTTTCCGCCAATACTCACCGCCACGTGGGCGCTGGCCGGCTCCTCGAAAGCCAGATCGGCATGCCACAACACCAGGTGCAGGGTGTCGCCCCGCTCTATGGCGGCCCGGCTGGGCTGGGCCAGGGACAGGTAATTGCAGTAGCCGGTCTCGACCTCCAGCGCACCGTCCTCTTCATACCAGCTGTTGGCCGGGCAGTTCACTTGGGCGGGGCGATGCGCCGCCAGGCTGTCCGCCGCCGCATCCTGCTCGGCCCATGCATCCACCGCCACCAGGGGTACGCGCTCGCCCGCGGGGCTGGCCACCACCTCGAACTCCACCTGCTCCTCTATGCCCAGGGCGTGGTGATCGCCGCCGCGCAGACTGACGCGCAGGGTGTGTGTGCCGGGCTGGATATCCTCTGCCAGCTGGTAGTAGAAGCTGTCGTCCCAGGCAGTGAGGTGCCCGGCTTCATCGTCATCGGTATCCAGGTATACGTGGTAGTGCCCGCTGAACACCTGGCTGTGATCATCCTCCTCATCCGGATGACCCATGTCGTCATGCATGTCGGCGTCGCCGTGGTCGTGGCTGCCCGGGTCCTGCAGGGTAAAGTTGGTGAACAGCAGCCGCAGGGGTACCAGGTCCCCGGCGGCGAATTGCTGGCGATAGGCAGGGGTCTCGATGTGCACCGTCGGCGCATGGCTGTAGTCGTAATCCGCCTGTGGCGGCGTCATCAACACCGAGTACAGGCACATCTCGTCACCGGTGCCATCGCCCCACTCGATGTAGCTGGGCTCCTGCTGCACACCGTTGACGATATCCTGGTTTGCCCGGGTGTTATCCCACCAACACTCCAGCTTGATGCGGTCGCCGGGCTCCATCAACATTTCCCGCTCGAAGCGGTAGGTGCTCTGCCAGTTGAAGTCCCAGTCGCGGATATCGAGCAGGATCTGCTCGGTGCCATCCGCCCGCAGCAGGGTGAGGCGGCCGCTCTTGCCGCGGGTATGCATATGGATGAAGCCGTTGTGCATTACCCACGGGTCTTCGAACCCGATACCGGCGGGCTCGCCGCGAATCAACCCGAGAACATTGGTGCCCAGGGTAAACTCGTGGTAGGCATTGGGGTCGCCGGCAGCGATCGGCATGCCGCCGGGCTGCAACCAGCGGGGGTCGGTTATCAGGAAGGTGCTGGCGGGGCGCTCCACCTCGGCCGCGGTCGCCACCAGGACGGTCGACTGGTCCGGCTTCGGCTCGGCCACCAGCGTGTTGTAGTGCACCTGCACGACCATCACCGAGCCCGGTTCCACTCCAATGCCGGTTCCCGTCGGCGGTGGCTCGTCCGCCGCCCCGGGCACCCAGCCGCCGATCTGGCGCGTCAGGGGAGAACCGTCCAGCCCCCCCATGCCCAGGCAGTACCAGCCGGGGCGGCCGTCCTCGCCACCGGCGGCGTAATAGGCGGCCGCGTCCTCGGGCTCGGCGATGGACACGATCACATGATGCACTTCGTCCACTTGATCGGGCACCACGTCCACGTTGGTGACGTAGGCAAATTCATCCAGCGGCCACTCGATGGCAAAACAGCGGTGGTCATCGGGGCGCAGGGTCGGGGTATAGGCCTGGGGTAGCGGCAAGCGCAGGTCGTAGTCGCCGGCCGCGCCGCCGGTTTCCTGCGATGGGGCCTGGTAACTGGCGGGATCACCCTCGGCGAGGTCGCCCTGCAGCCAGTTCAGCAGCACGTACTTCTGCTCGGGAGTGAGCGCCCGGCTGCCGCTGAAGCGGGTATAACCCTCGGTCGGGTGCCACGGCGGCATACTGCCGTTGTCGATGGCGAAGGCCGCGGCGGCACTCACCGCCCTGACCTTCTCGTAACTGTCCAGCGGGAACGGCGCGATACCGCCCTCCTCATGGCAGTTGACGCATTTTTCCTCGATGATGGCCCGGGCTTCGCCGTGGTAGGTAAAGCCGTCGGCCACCTGACGCAGCGGCTCCTGCGAGGGGTCGCCCTCGGGCGCGCCGGAATTCAGCCAGTCCAACAGCAGGGCAGCCTCGGAGACCGACGGGGCGGCATAGCCCTGCGGCGGCATGGTGCCGCTCTCCAGCACATACACCAGGGCCGAGCGCTTGCCCAGCACCTGCTGGTAGGTTTCCAGGGGGAAGGGGGCCGCAGCGCTGTCGGCACTGTGGCAGGAGACGCAGTAGCGCGCCACCAGCGGCTTGGCAGCGCTGTACCAGGATACCGCCGGTGCGCTGGGAGTGCCCTGGGGTTGCGCGTTGTCGCCGCTGCCCGTGGACGAGCCGCCGCCCCCGCCGCCGCAGGCGGCGAGCAGGAGCAGCGCACACAGGGCCAACCCGCGAACGGGCGCTCCGGCAGGGAGGGTGACAGGCTTCATAGCGCGCCAAATTAGCACAAGGGCGCCGGCAAGTCAGGCAATTCCGCGGGCTGCCCGCACCGCAAACAATGCCGGCGACCGCAGGCCGCAGCTGCCGCCAGCGCAATGTTGTCGCTGTAAACTTTTGGTTCCCTGCACCCTTTTTGCCCGTTACAATACCGCCCCCACGGCTGTTCCGGCCTTTGCGGCGGAATGGCCTACAGCCACCCCCAGTGGACAGTTACACTACACCAACAGGACTTCGATATGATCTACCAGAGTGACGCGCTCACGGTGAAACGCCTGGACGGCGACATCGCCGAATTGAATTTCGACCTGCAAGGCGAATCCGTCAACAAGTTCGACCAGCAAACCGTGACGGCCCTGACCGCCGCACTCGACGCCCTGGAGGCCGAGCCGGGCATAAAGGGCCTGCTGGTAACCAGCGCCAAGCCGGTATTCATTGTCGGCGCCGACATCACCGAGTTCACCACGCTGTTCGGCGCCAGCAAGGAAGAGATCAAGCCGTTCACCGGCACCAACAACAACAACTTCAACCGCCTCGCCAGCCTGCCCTACCCCAGCGCCGTGGCGATCAACGGTTTCGCCATGGGTGGCGGCCTGGAGTGCTGCCTCGCCTGTGACTTCCGGGTGATGAGCAGTGCGGCGAAAATAGGCCTGCCGGAAACCAAGCTGGGCATTCTGCCCGGCTGGGGCGGCACCGTGCGCCTGCCGCGCATCATCGGTGTCGACGAGGCGGTGATGTGGATGGCCACCGGCGCCGACAAGCGTCCCGAGGAGGCCCTCAAGGCCGGTGCCGTGGACGCCGTCGCCGCACCCGAGCAACTGCGCGAGGTCACCCTGGCCACCCTGCAACACGCCATCGACGGCAACCTCGAATACAGCGAACGCCGCGCCCGCAAGCACGGCCCGTTGCCCCTGAACGACACCGAGGCGCTGATGTCCTTTTTCACCATCAAGGCCATGGTCGGCCAGCAGGCCGGCAAGAACTACCCCGCCCCGGTCAAGGTAGTGGACGTCATCGAGAAAGCGCGCGCCATGGGACTGGAAGCGGCACTGGAAGTCGAGGCCGAGGGTTTCGCCGAGCTGGCGACCACCCCCGTGGCGGCCGCCCTGGTCGGCGTATTCCTCAACGACCAGCTGCTGGGCAAGAAAGCCAAGGGCTGGGAGAAAAAGGCCGACAAAAAGATCGAGCATGCGGCCGTGCTGGGCGCCGGTATCATGGGCGGCGGTATCGCCTACCAGAGCGCCCTCAAGGGCACCCCTATCAAAATGAAGGATATCAACCAGGACGGCCTGGACCTGGGACTGAGCGAAGCCAACAAACTGCTGGCCAAGCGGGTCGCCCGCGGCCGCATGACCCCCAACCAGATGGGCGACATCCTCAACAGCATCGATCCCACCCTGACTTACGCCGGTTTCGAGAATGTGGACATCGTGGTCGAAGCCGTTGTCGAGAACGAGAAGGTCAAGGGCATCGTGCTGGCCGAGACCGAGCAGCAGATCGCCAGCGACGCGGTCCTGGCCTCCAATACCTCGACCATCTCCATCACGCGCCTGGCAAAGAACCTGCAACGCCCGGAAAACTTCTGCGGCATGCACTTTTTCAACCCGGTACACGCCATGCCGCTGGTGGAGGTGATCCGCGGCGAGCAAACCTCCGATCACGCGGTGGCGCGCACCGTGGCCTATGCCAACAAGATGGGCAAGAAAGCGGTAGTGGTCAACGACTGCCCCGGCTTCCTGGTGAACCGTGTGCTGTTCCCCTACTTCGGCGGCTTCAACATGTTGCTGCGCGACGGCGCCGATTTCCAGGCGGTGGACAAGGTCATGGAACGCTGGGGCTGGCCCATGGGCCCGGCCTACCTGATGGATGTGGTCGGCATCGACACCGGGGTGCACGCCGCCCAGGTCATGGCCGAGGGCTTCCCGGACCGCATGCAGCCCGAGTACAAGACGGTGGCCGAGGTAATGTTCGAACACAACCGCTACGGCCAGAAGAACGGCAAGGGCTTTTATGAATACGTGGCCGACAAACGCGGCAAGCCGCAGAAGGTCGTCAACGAGGAAGTCTACACGCTGCTGGCCCCGGCCTGCGGCGAGCGCACCGAATTCGAGCGCGAGGACATCA
Organism: Pseudomonadales bacterium; assembly: GCA_024234735.1. GTDB lineage: Bacteria > Pseudomonadota > Gammaproteobacteria > Pseudomonadales > Halieaceae > JARRPM01. The sequence goes on along the minus strand of JACKNV010000012.1, from coordinate 58,259 downwards.
TCGCCCGCATGATGCTGCCCATGGCCATCGAAATGGCCCGCTGTGTGGAGGAGGGCATCGTCGGCACCCCCGCGGAAGCGGACCTGGCCCTGCTCTACGGCGTGGGCTTTCCGCCCTTCCGCGGCGGGATATTCCGCTGGATGGACACCGTGGGCCTGGCCCATATCGCCGAGGCCTCGGAAAAATTCGCCTACCTGGGCAAGGCCTACGAACTGACCGACGCCATGCGAGACATGCTCGCCAACGGCAAGACCTACTACTGAGTGACGGGCTAGACAAAGGAGAAGTACTGTGAGTTTGAATCCAAGAGACGCAGTGATTGTAGATTACGCCCGCTCGGCCATGGGGCGTTCCAAGAACGGTTGCTTCCGCAACGTGCGCGCCGACGATCTGTCGGCGCAAGTCATAAAAGGCCTGCTGGCGCGCAACACGGCGCTGGACCCGGCCGAGATCGACGACCTGATCTGGGGCTGCGTCATCCAGCGCGGTGAGCAGGGCATGAACCTGGCGCGGATGATCGTGCTCAACGCCGAACTGCCGCACACCATTCCGGCCCAGACCGTGAACCGCCTGTGCGGCTCCTCCATGAGTGCCCTGCAGACCGCCGCCGCCAACATCATGGCCGGTATCGGCGAGGTCTACCTGGTGGGCGGCGTGGAGCACCTGGGTCACCTGCCCATGATGGACCCGGCCAATGTCGACCCCAATCCGCGCATGGGTCGCTCGGTGGCCAAGGCCGCGGGCATGATGGGCATGACCGCGGAAATGCTGGCGATGATGCACGGGGTCACCCGCGAGGACCAGGACAAGATGGGGCTGCGCTCCCACCAACTGGCCCACAAGGCAACTGTCGAGGGCAAGTTCAAGCGCGAGATCATCCCCATCGACGGCCACGACGAAAGCGGCGCGCTGGTGTCGGTGACCGTGGATGAGACCATTCGCCCGGAAACCACCCTGGAGGGCCTGGCCCAGCTCAAGCCTTCCTTCAACCCCCAGGGCGGCACGGTCACCCCGGGCCAATCCTCGCAGATCTCCGACGGCGCCTCCGCCATGCTGATGATGTCCGCGGAAAAAGCCCAGGCCCTGGGCCTCACTCCCATCGCCCGTGTCAAAGGCATGGCGCTGGCCGGCGTGGACCCGTCCATCATGGGCTACGGCCCGGTGCCCTCGACCCAGAAGGCGCTGAAGAAGCTGGGCCTGACCATCGACGATATCGACATGGTCGAGCTCAACGAGGCCTTCGCCGCGCAGGCATTGCCGGTGCTCAAGGATCTGGGCCTGCTGGACAAGATGGACGAGAAGGTGAACGTGCACGGCGGCGCCATCGCCCTGGGCCATCCCTTCGGCTGCTCCGGGACGCGTATCACCGGCTCCCTGCTGAACGTGATGGAAGACCGGGACCTGACCCTGGGTGTATCCACCATGTGTATCGGCCTGGGCCAGGGCATCACCACGGTGCTGGAGCGCGTCTAGGCTCGCCCCTCCAGCGGCGGGTGGCCTTCACTGCCCGCCGCGCTCTCCCCCCGAAAGCAACGCGTCGATCCGCAGCAGGGCCCGCTCCAGGGCCGCGCTGGCCAGCCCGGTGCCGCGAAAGTACTCCTGCGCCATGGGCGCGATACCACAGCGATCCGGCAGCGGGGATTCCCGTTCCAGCAGCAGGTAGAGTCGCGGCAGGAAGACAAACTGCAGCCACTGCGGCAGGCTCAGGGTATCCACGCAAAACGGCTGCTCCGAGGCCAGCGCCGCGGCCGGCGGCGGCTCGCGCTGCCACAAGCCCAGCTGGCGCAGTTCCGCCTCGATATCGATCAGCAGCGCGGCCACATCCGTATTCACGGACCCACGCTCACAGTCTGGCCCAGTTCACGCCGGAAGGGGGGCAGTGAATCCAGGATGGCGCGACCATAGCGCCTGGTCAGTATTCTGCGGTCCATGAGGGTCACCTTGCCGCCATCGCGCTCGGTTCGCAACAGGCGTCCACTGGCCTGCACCAGGCGCAGGGCGGCATCGGGCACGCTGATCTCCATGAAGGCGTTGCGGCCCTGGGCCTCCACCCACTCCGCCAGGGCGGCCTCCAGCGGGCTGTCGGGCACGGCAAAGGGAATCTTGGCGATGACCACGTGCCGACAGTAGTCACCGGGCAGGTCCACCCCCTCGGCGAAGCTGGCCAGCCCGAAGATCACGCTGCCCCTGCCCGCGTCGATGGTTTCCCGGTGGCGCCGCAGGATTTCCTGCTTGCTGTAGTCACCCTGCAGCAGGATGCGTTCGCGCAGGTCCGGGGTCACGCCCTCGAACACGTCCACCATCTGGCGGCGCGAGGAAAACAGCACCAGGCTGCCCTCGGACGGCAGAAGCAGGCGCGGCAGTTGCTCGATCAGCGCCCGGGTGTGCGCCTGGGCATCGCCGGGATCGCAGTCCATGGCGGGCACCTGGAACACCGCGTTGGCGTAGTCGAAGGGGCTGGCGACGATCTTGAAGCTGGCCTCACGGGGACAACCGGAGTGCAGGATGAAGCGCTCGAAGGAGTTCAGCGCGGTCATCGTCGCGGAGGTGACCACCACCCCGGCGGCCCTGGACCACAGGCACTCCTGCAGGATGTCCGCCGCCAGGATGGGACTGCAGCGCAGCTCGAAACCAAACTGCCCGTTGCTGTTGAGCAGGGTGATCCAGCGCGCCTTCGGCGGCACCTCGCCCTCGCCGCTGACCGCGTATTCCCGCCACAGCGCCAGGGTGCCTTCCGCCCGCGCCAGCAGCCCACCGAGATTGATGTGCCAGGTCTCGATGGCGGCCTTGTCCAAGCCGGCAAAGTCGTCCTCCAGGGCCTCCTCCAGTTGGGCTTCCATGCGCGCCAGGTCCTGCACCAGCTGCTGGAACTGCGCCGCCAGGGTGGCCGCCACTGGCTGCAGCGCGGGCGGCACCAGGCCGTGTTCCAGGCGCAGTTGCCGGTCCTCCCGGCGATCGTCGGCGGGCACCTCCTCGAACAGGGCCGCCACCGCCTGCTCGGCGACCTGCAGGCTCGCCGCCGCCTCCTCCATGGCGGCGGGAAGGCGCTGCAGGGTGCGCTGCAGCGCATCCAGGGGTGCCAGGGCCGGCGCCGCCTGGGCCAGCAGCTTGCCGCTCTCGCCCAGCCATTGCACCGTGGTATGCAGGCGGCAAAAGCTGGCGAAGTGGGCCAGGGCCTTGTCTGGCAGGTGATGGCCCTCATCGAAGACGTAGATACTGTCCTCGGGAGCGGACAGTATGGCGCCGCCACCCAGGGCCAGGTCCGACAGGGTCAGGTCGTGGTTGGTGACGATGATGTCGGCGTTCTGCAGGGCATCGCGTGCCTGGAAAAAACTGCACTGGCCGATATTGGGGCAGCGCCGGCCGCTGCACTGGCTGTGATCGGTGGTGACGCCGTACCAGGTTTCCTCCGCGATGGCGGCGGGCCAGCTGTCGCGGTCACCGTCCCACTGGCCCCGCCCCAGGGCATCGATCATGGCGTTGTAGACCGGCATCGCATCGGCGCCGGCCGGCGCGCCCAGGTCATCGGGATACAGCGGCAACAGGCTGTCGCCGCCATGACCCAGCTGGCGATCGAGTTTTGACAGGCAAACATAGCGGCGCCGCCCCTTGGCCAGGGCGAAACTGAAATCGAGGCCGCTGTGGCGACGGATATCGGGCAGATCCTTGTTGACGAACTGCTCCTGCAGGGCGACCGTTGCCGTGGCGACCACCAGGCGCTTGTTGAGCGCCCGCGCGATGGGAATGGCCGCGACCGCATAGGCAATGGTCTTGCCGGTGCCGGTACCCGCCTCGACCACGCACACCGCGGGGCCGGAGGCGGCCTGCCCCGGCCCGGGAATGCGCGCCAGGCTATTGGCCACCTCGGCGATCATCTGCCGCTGCCCCCAGCGGGGCCTCAGGGATTTTCCCTCGATGATGGCGTTATAGGCGCGGCGAATCTCGCCCTTGAGTTCCTCGCTCAGCAAGAGGCCGGGGCGTCCGCTGCCAGGGAGAGCTTGCTGAGCACCGCATTGGCGTAGAGGGCCAGGGCGAAGTCCCGGTGTCCCGCCGGCAGGGCGGCAATTCTGCGCTCGAATTGCTGCGCGCTGCACTCCCCATCCTCGACTGGCAGGTCCGCCGGCAGCGGCGCGGCGCTTCCATGGAGCATGCGGTAGGCCTGTATATTGGTGCCGTGCAGTCGATAGGCAGTGATGACCTGCCGGTCGATTTCCGCGGCCACCGCACCGGCATCGGCGAGGTCGTCACCCAGGGGGGTGCCGAACGCCACGTGTACCCTGCCCTTGTTGCCGGCGATACCCTGGCCGATGGAGGCCACGTCCTCCTGCGCTCCTTTCAGGTAATGGCCGGCAGTCGCTTTCTGGTACAACTCGTTGGCCTTGAGGGCATCACAGGGATCCAGTTCATAGGAAATCGCCACCGGCACGATACCCAGGCTGGCGATGTGCTCGCCAAAAGTCTGGCTGGCCTTGTCGCGGCTCATGGCCAGCATCTTGATCACGGCGGGCTCGGTTCGATCGACCCCGTCCTTGGCCCGCCCCTCCCGCTGGGCGATCCATACCGGTGCGTGTTCCTGCAGCAGCGAATGCTGGATATAGTTGGCCAGCAACCTGGAGGACGCCAGCAGCTCCCGCGGCCCGCTGACGGATCGCTTGACGATAAAGCTCTTGTTGAGGCGCATCAGGTCGGAGACCCAGGGCTTGGTCAGCAGGTTGTCGCCAATGGCGATGCGCACGGTGTCGCGGCCGGCGCGATGCAGCGCATAATTGGTGAACGCCGGGTCCATGGCTATGTCCCGGTGATTGCTTATGTACAGGTAGGCACGCCGCGCATCCAGTTGCTCCAGTCCGGAGACGCTGAAGCCGCCGGTGGTGTCCTCGATCATGCGGTCCATGTAGCGCTTGATCAGCCTCTGCATGGCGCTGATGTCGTCGATGCCCCCGACTTCGCCGGCCAGGCGGCGACGCACCAGGGCGCGGGCCAGGCCGGGCGACAGGCGCGCCAGCCAGCCCAGGCGGAAGCCCGCCATGGTATCGAGAAACTCGCGGTCCCCCAGCAGGCGGGCGAGGACTGCGGCCACCTCGGCATCGCGATAGGGGCGTATGTCTACATATGGATCGTCCAAGCCTGGACTCCCTCTGGTGAAAGCGGCACACGATACCCAAATTCCCGGCACTAGTCATCCACGGCGCCGGCCACTGGGCGGCCACCGGACGCAGATAAAATACGGCGCCGGGCACTGACGGCGAAAGCGCTTTCTGCTAACCTTGCGCCGCTCGCACGGACAATCGCTCAAGCGGAGGAAAGATGGACGCGACAACCGCCTCGATGATGACATTTGGCGTGGCAGCATTGCTAGCCAGCTGGGTTGTACTACTGATCGTCTCCTGGAAGGAGGACTACGCCTGGGGACTGTGCACCCTGCTGCTGCCACCGCTGTCCTACCTCTACAGCCTCGCCAGGCTGGACAAGGCCGGGCAGGCCCTGCTGCTGGCGATAGTAGGCTGGCTGCTCATCTGGTTGGCCTGACCCCCCGGCGGCCGGCGCATGCCGGCCGCAAATAAGCCCCCACCCTCCCAGAACTGTTACAAATATTCACATATTAGTGGCACGACGTAACATCTGCGGCGTATAACGGTCATATACTAGGAAACCTCCTCGCCTGACAACGCGCTGGAGAGCAGTATGACCTTGAGGTACACCCGATGAAACTCGCACCCTGGAGTGCCGCTATCGCCCTGCTGCTGGCCTCCGCGACCAGCCTGGCGGCACGGCCTACCAGCATCGTCTTCGAATCCAACGCCGAGACCGCCGACGGCCGGCTCTACGGCCAGTACACCGTGAACTGCAATGACGGCCGCAGTGTCGAGCTCACCGCCTGGGACGGCAACCGCAAGTGGTGCGTGGCCACCGACAGTGGCGAGGACTGTCAGAAGAAACAGATCAGCGCCGCCCGCCACGCCTGCGAACAGACCGAACTCGTCGGCCCCGACGGCCTGGCCACGCAGGCCCGGCCACTGGCCGCCTACTCCAGGTAACGGCGCCGCAGCTCCGCCAGTTCGGCGGGCCCCACCCCCAGGGCGTCAGCGAGGTAGTGTTCCACTGACTGGTAATGCTCGTCGATATGGTTCAAGGCCCTGGCCAGGTAGTCCTCGTGAACCTCCAGCATGGGGCGAATGGCATCGGCCAGCATATGCTCCAGCTGGTACTTGCGGCGCAGCCGCTCCAGCTCCCGCTCGGGCAGGTAATAGCGGGCGGTCAACAGATAGTCGCGCATCACCACCTCCCGCGGCACACCCAGGGCCAGCAGGATAATCGCCGCGGCGAAGCCTGTGCGGTCCTTGCCGGCCGCGCAATGCACCAGGATACGGGCGTCCCTGGCAGCCAGGACCTCGCTGAACATGCGGGCGTAGGTCGCGGCCTGCGCGTCGGCGAAGTCCCGGTTGATTTCCAGCATGAAATCAAACATCGCCCCGGGCCCCTGTTCCCGACTATCGGCCTCCTCGAAGAAGCGGGAGTTGCTGCCGGGAATGATGGGCAGGCTCACCACCCGGGGGCCGGGCTCGCTGGGCAGGCGGCTGAGATCGCTGGCCTGCTCCTCCAGGCGCCTGAAATCGAATACCAAATCCAGCTCCAGGCTGGCCAGCAGGGCCACGTCAGCGTCACTCAATGCCGACAGCTGCCCCGAGCGGAACAGGTAGCCCCACTTGACCTGCTGGCCGCGGGCAGTGCGATAGCCGCCAAAATCGCGAAAGTTGGGGGTGCCGGCCATGCCCAGCCTGCGCTCGGTGGCGAGCACCTGGTTGCCGTGCTGGTCGCGCAGGCGAAAAAAGTGGCGCTGGTTGGCAGGCAGCCCGACCAGCCGCGCCCCGGGGGTGGCGCGCTCACTGTAGTGCAACTGCAGCTCGCCAGTGGCATCCAGGGGCTCAACGGTCACCCGGGTATCGGGGTGGCTCACCTCCCACTCGAGGTGGTAGACGCCATCCGCCTCGCGCCAGATATGCACCGCATCGGATATCAACATGCCCGCAACCGCTTCCCGCCCGACCTCAGCTTTCCATTATGCCGGATGATCCTCCAGGCCGGTACTCGAACACCGCCTGCAGCAGGGTTTTGATGAGCTTCAGCTGGTTTTCCAGGGCGGCCTCGCTGAAGGGGTCCTGGCCCAGCAGGTCGCGGTACATCGGCGCCATGGTGACATAGGACATCACCAGGTTGTTGAAGGCCATGACGGCCCAGGGCTGCAGGCCGGAGCCGGCCAGCAGCGGAATCACATCGCCTCCCACCCTGGCATCGCCCTGGAACATGGGCCGAAACAGGCGCTCGATCAGCTCGTTGGTGTGCGGCCCACCCGACAGCGCGGCGTGTTGCAACAGGCGCGCCAGGTTCGGGTTGGCGTGGTGCTGGCGCACAATCGTCTCCAGCCACTGGAACAGCCGCTCATAGGTCACCGGCCCCCGGCCCAGCTCCTCCAGCGGGGCCGCGAAGGTCACCAGCAGGCGCTCCAGCACCGCCTCGTACAGGGCCTCCTTGTTGCGGAAATGGTTGTACAGACTGGGCGGCCTGATACCGACCCGCTCCGCCACATCGCCCAGGGAGGTGGCGCTGTAGCCCCTCTCCGCGAACAGGTCTTCCGCAGCATCCAGGATGCGTTCCGCGGTGCTCACCTGCGATGTGCTGGTAACTGCCTGGCTGGTCATGGGCTTGCGCTCGATTCTACCGGATACCGGGTGGCCAGGCCCCAGTATACCCAAGCGCGGGCGCAGGCTTAAACCCGGCACCGGCGCCGCCCGGGCCAGCCTGCAACGGGGGCCGACCCGGTTGACAAGCACCGGCCTTATGTGAATAATCTCGCCTCCTGAATTTTTGACCCCCAATGAGGTAAGTATCAGTGGCCAATTCACCACAAGCGAAGAAGCGCGCCCGCCAGGCCGAAAAGCGTCGCAATCACAACGCCAGCCTGCGTTCCGTGGTGCGCACCATGATCAAGAAAGTCAACGCTGCCATCGGTAGCGGCGACGCCGCAGCCGCCAGGGACGCATACGACAAGGCCGTGCCGGTCATCGACCGTATGGCCGACAAGGGCATCATCCACAAGAACAAGGCCGCTCGCCACAAGAGCCGCCTCAACGCCCAGGTCAGGAAACTCGCTGCCTGACGCCTCCCGCGCCCTTTCCTGTACCAGCGGAGGGCGCACTCCGTACGCATAAAAAAAGCCGGCTTCACAGCCGGCTTTTTTGATTCCGCCAACCCGCCGTATCAGGCAGCCGAACTGGCGCTTTCCGCTTCCTGTTTGTCGTGCTCCGCGGCAAAGGCGGCCAGCATGCTCTGCTCGTGAGACTGGGCTTCCTGGGTATCCAGGGGACGCTCCATGGCACTCCAGTCGATATCGCCATCGGTCGCCAGGTTCTCGTAATCCAGAATGCCCAGTTCCTCGAACTTGGGCCGGATCTTGTCGGTCAGCAGGCCGATGCGCTTGAGATTGGGGATAACCCGCTGAAACAACAGGTTGCGGAAGGTCGACATGACAAAACCGTCCAGCACCTTCTGCCGGGCCTCCTCCACATCCCAGCCGAAATGCCGGAACACATCGGTGGCCACCAGCCGCTCACGGCTGACCACACAGGCCTCGTAGGCAAACTGGGCGCGCTCCTCGCGCTCCTCCTCGGACAGCGTCTTGACGAACTCCTCCAGGTAATTGACGCCAAAGGTCACGTGCCTGGCCTCGTCGCGGGTCACCAGGTAAACGACATCCTTGAGCACCGGGTCAGGTGTGGTCTCGCGGGTGGTATTGAAGGCCGACAGGGCCAGGCCCTCGATCACGATCTGCATGCCGATAAACTTCATGTCCCAGCGCGCATCGGTCAGTATCTTGTCGATGATACTCTTCAGGTAGGTGTTGATCGGGTACATCATCCCGATCCGCTCCTGCAGGTATTTATTGAACACCTCGACGTGGCGGGCCTCGTCGAAGGTCTGTGAACCGGCGTACAGCTTGGCGTTCAGGGTGGGGGCGCAGGAGCACAGCTGCGAGGCCACCAGCAGGGCGCCCTGCTCGCCGTGCAGGAACTGGGACAGGCTCCAGGAGTTCATGTGCATCCAGAACTCGTCCCGGGTTTTCTCGTCCATGGCCAGGTAGGGCTCGTAGTCGTGCAGGTTCATCATCTCGGGCTGGCGCTGCTCCTCGGGCCAGGGCCGGTCCCAGTCGATATCGACCTCCGGGTCCCAGTTGAGCTGCTTGCCCAGGTCATACAACTTCTTGATGCGATCATCCTGCACCTGATAGTCCCAGTTGTAGGAGCCGGTCAGGGGCGTCTGGAAGATCTCGGCGATATGGTCCACGTCGCTGCTGGTCAACAGATCCTCCAGGTCCGGGTTTTCCCGGGGATAGTCTGCTCCGGCGAACTGCTGGATCTTGCGGGGGGTGCTTTCAGTCCACTTAACGTTCATAAAACGACTCCGTTGTGATGTTTTATGTAACAAATATGATCCATGCTCGCGCAGCTCACAAGGTAAAGTGTTGTCATTTTCCAGTCATTTGTGGCCAAATAGGGCATGGTTAAGGCAAGCATTCCGGCCCAGTACGCCCTCATCCTCATCGCCATGGTGGAGGGACAGGGCTGCGACCGGCAGGAACTATTGGCGGGAACCAGCCTCGATGCAGCCGGCCTTGCCGGCATCGGCGCCCGGGTCAGCGACCGCGATTTCAACATTCTGGTCAACAATGCCCTGCGCCTCACCGGCGACCCCGCCCTGGGACTGCACCTGGGTCTGCGCCTCAATCTCAGTGCCCACGCAGTACTGGGACAGGCCTTCATGACCTGCCGCGACCTCCGCCAGGTGATGGAGCTGTTCCTCAAGTACTACCACCTGCTGGCACCGGCATTGCACATCGAATTCGAGATAGTCGACGACACCTGCATCCTGAGTACGACCGGCGGGACCGCCGACACGCCGCTGGAATTCAGTTATGAACTGATGTACGGCGCCATGCTCAATACCCTGCGGGGCCTGCTGAACAAACAGGACCTGAGTCTGCACATCGAGGCACCCTATCCCGAGCCGGCCCATGCCGCAGAATACTACCGGGTACTGGGCCGCGACGTGCAGTTCGCTTGCGTACAGGGGCGGATCGGCTTCCCCAGCAGCCTGCTGGATACCCCCCTGCCTTCGTCCAACCCCGCGCTGCGGACCCTGTACGAAAACGAGTGCGCCAGGCTGCTGGCCGACCTGGAGGAAGAAGACTCCGTGGCGGAGCGCACCCTGCAGCTGCTTCGCAAACTGGAGGGCCAGTACCCGCAGATGCCCCAGCTGGCGAAAATGCTCAACTTCAGCCCGCGCACCTACCGGCGCCGGCTGGACGCCGAGCAGCAGTCCTACCAGGCACTGCTGGACAAGGTGCGAGCGGAGCACGCCACCCGCTACCTGCAGAACACCCGCCTGCCCCTGTCGAGCATCGCCTACCTGATCGGCTTCAACGACGCCTCCAACTTCCGCCGCGCCTACGCCAAATGGACCGGTCGCTCACCGCGGGACGTGCGCAGTGGCCGCTAGGGCCCTGTCGGTCTACCTGGGCCGGGAGGCCGCCAGGCGGATAGCCGACCAGGGCTGGTCCGCCGACCTGTTCAGCCTGCTGCTGGGCGCATCGGGAGGACCGAAGTGGCTGATTCTCGGTCACCTTGACCGGCTGCTGTTCGGCGACTTCCTCGCCGCCGGCGAACGCCCGCTGTCGGTACTGGGCTCATCCATTGGATCCTGGCGCCACGCCTGCCTCGCGATGCCCGACCCGGTGGCCGCCATCGACCGCCTGGAGCGGGCGTACCTGGCGCAACGCTACGATTCGCGACCCTCGGCAGGGCAGGTCAGCGCGGTCAGTCTGGACATCCTGCAGCAGCTGCTGGGCGCGCAGGGCGCGGCAGCCCTGGTCGGGCACCCCCGCATCCGGACCCATATCGTCACCGCGCGTGGGCGCGGCCCGGCGGCCGCCTCTTCCCACACCCTGCTGGCCACCGCCATGGGTGCGGCGGCGCTGGGCAACGCCCTGAGCCGACGCCTGCTGAGCCTGCAATTCCAGCGGGTGGTGTTCCACAGCGGCTGCCGACCGCGAGCGGGCCTGAACCTGGACGATTTTGATACCACCTACTGCAGGCTGGGCGAGGACAATGTCACCGCGGCGCTGCACGCCAGCGGAGCGATACCGTTTGTGCTGACCGGGGAACGGGATATTCCGGGGGCTCCCCCGGGGCAATACTGGGACGGCGGCATCATCGACTACCACTTCGACCTGGAGCAGTTTCGCGGCGACGGCCTGCTACTTTACCCGCACTTTTCGGCCGGCATCATACCGGGTTGGTTCGACAAGTTCCTGCCCTGGCGACAGGCGGCCATCCAGCACCGGGATGCGCTGGTATTGCTGTGCCCCAGCGATCGGTTCATAGCCGACCTGCCCCTGGGAAAGATACCGGACCGCACGGATTTCAGCCGCCTGGCGCACGATGAGCGCCTGCGCTACTGGGAGCAGTGTATAGAACGCAGCAAGTATCTGGCAGAGGCGTTCGCCGCGATACTGGCCGACCCGGACCCGCTGCGCGGCGCCACTTTGCTGGGCTGACCGGGTCACTGCCCGCTAGGTAACGTGTGTGTCGAGATAACGCTGCACTTCACTGCGCAGTACCGGCTCGAACATGGAGGCCAGCAGGCCCAGTCTCACCGAGACATCAATGACCCCGCCGTCGAAGGACATCTGCCCATCCACTCCCGCGCCGGTAATGCGCACCGTGTCCCCCTGCCAGCGCGAACGAACCCCGTGCTCCCGCTCCAGACTCTTCGCCAGGCCTTCCGCCGCCGTGCGTACCTCCTCCTTGGACATGGTATAGGGCTTGGTCAGTCTGAACCCGGCCATAATCTTCCCCCTTAAGTTTGGCCGAAGTATAGATCAAGCTTCCCGCAGTAGCACCGCCTCTAGCGGATAAACTCGCCGGCGTACCACTGCAACATGGCGATCTTCTCCTCCAGGGGTTTATCCGGTTCCATCTCGTAGACATTGCGAAAGCCGATGACCACATCGGTCACCCCGATTTCCTCCAGGCTGGCAATGCCTTCGTGGGTAAACGCATCCTGACCAGTGGTAAACACCCTGAAGGGGCGGTCGGCGGTGCCGTACTCCTGGCGCAGTTGCTCGATTCGGCCAATGTAGGCCCGCAGTTGTGCCAGGTCGGCACCGGCACACATCCAGCCGTCACCCACCCGGGCAGCGCGCCGCAGGGCCGGCTCGGCGTGCCCGCCTATGAGGATGGGAGTGGGCTGCGACGGCACCGGGCACATTTTGTTGGCCGGCATGTTGTGGACCTCGCCCCGATAGGCAAAGAACTCCCCCGACTCCAGCCCGCGCAGGATGTCGATCTGCTCGTCCAGTCGCTTGCCGCGCTTTTCCCAGGGCACGTCGCAGACCGCGAAGTCCTCTTCCCAGGGACTGATGCCCACGCCGAACAACAGGCGGTTGTGGGACAGCACCTGGATACCCTGCACCTGCTTGGCGACCAGCGGCGCCTGGCGCACGGCCAGTTTGTAGACGAACGTGGCAAACTCGACTTTCTCGGTGACCGCGGCCATGGCCGCGATGGCTATCAGGCTCTCCACGAAGGGCACGCTCTCCAGGAACTCGCGGCTGCCGTCCTTGTTATAGGGATACCTGGAGCTCGCCTCCCGGGGGTAGCAAATGCTGTCGGGAATGGTCAGGCCGTGATAGCCCGCCTCCTCGGCCGCGCGGGCCAGGGGCAGGTAGTGGTCGGGCTCACACATCCCCACCTGGTAACTGAATTTCATCGTTCCTTCCTCGCTTTGTTTCGCCGGCGGCACCTGGCGGTGCGCGCCAGGGGCGGCACCGGCCACAGCCCCAAACTGTACCCGGACTCGGCCCTACTTGATACGCCGGGCCGGGCCCGACAGTTCAGTCTTGCAGCCAGCGCGGCACTAATTGGCTTACAATATCGCCCCATGGACAAAACCAGTGACGAGCAGCCCGGCGCGAACCCGGGCGACGATGAAAGCCGCCGCTTCCTGTTCGAGGAGGCGGATATTCGCGGCGAGACCGTGCGCCTGATGCGGGCCTTTCGCAGCATCACCACTATTCACCAGTATGCGCCCGGAGTACGCCGCATGCTGGGCGAGATACTGGCCGCTGCCGTGTTGTTGCGCAGCACCCTGAAGTTCGAGGGCAAACTGGTGTTGCAGGCGCGTTCCGGCGGCCAGATCCCCCTGCTGATGGCCGAATGCAATACCGCGGGGGACGTGCGGGGCATCGCCCGCGGCGCGGCGACGGCCACCGCCACCCGCTTCGACCAGCTGCTGGGCGACGGGCAGCTGGCCATCACTATCGACCCGCTCAAGGGCAGGCGCTACCAGGGCATCGTGCCTCTGTCCGGGGATTCCCTGGCCCACAGCCTGGACGGTTACTTCGCCCAGTCCGAGCAACTCGGCACCCGCATCTGGCTGGCCAGCGACGGGCACAGAGCCGGCGGACTGCTGCTCCAGCAGCTGCCGCCGCAGCTGGCCCGGGACGCTGAGCAGCGCGCCCGCCAGTGGGAGCATGCCTGCACCCTGGCCGCAACCGTCGAGCCGCGCGAGCTGCTGGAGTTACCCGCCCGGGAGCTGGCCCACCGCCTGTATCACCAGGATTCGCTGCGCCTGTTCCCGGGCACGCCACTGCGGTTTCACTGCAGCTGTTCCCGGGAGCGCACCCGCAATGCCCTGTCCGCCCTGGGCTCGGAAGAAGTGCAGAGCCTGCTGCAGGAAATGGGCGTCATCACCATGGATTGCGAATTCTGCAACCAGCAGTACCGTTTCGCACGCGAGGACCTGCAGGACATTCTCGGACCCACCCTGCACTAGGGCCTGTTCACACAAAGCGGGTGAGCCCTGGCCCGCCAGCGGCAGAATTCCCCTGTTTTCTAGTATGTTTATTCTAGAAAACTTCCCTACTCTGCCTGCCAACGGTGAGCACACATCACCCCAAACCGGAACAGGAGAACAGAGATGGCCGACGAGACTACCGCAACCACTACCACCGCAAGCAAAGCCGCTCCCAAGCGCAAGCCGACTGCCAAGCGCAAGCCGGCCGCCAAGCGCAAGCCGACCGCGACCCGCAGGACCACCGCCAGGACCCGCAAGGCAGCCCCGGAATTCGCCACCAGGGCACAGGAAGCCAGCCGCAACGCATTCCTGGCCAGCCTGGGTTTCTACGGCAAGGCCTTCGACCAGGCCCAGGAGCAATACAAGAGCATTCAGGAGCAAATGGAAGACCGCCGCAAAAAGGCCGACAAACTGTACAAAGAGCTGGTCAAGCGCGGCAAGAAAGTAGAGAAGGACGCCAAGGAAGCACTGAAGGACATGCCCAAGTTCGAACTGGACAGCCTCACGGATCGCAAGAAGCTGGAAAAGCAGCTTGAAAAGGTCAAGGCCCGGCTCGAGGAGCTCAAAGAGTCGGTCAACTTGAAGTCTGCCGCCTAGGCGGACACCATCCAGGACCACTTATCCCCGTCAATGGGGAGTTTTCGGGGCCACTATGTGGCCCCTTTTTTTTGTCTGCTATTCTGGTTTAATGGTGAGCCGATTGCGGCGCGCCACCGGACTGGAGGACAGGGACAATGAGCGACGAGAAAAGCAAGGTTTCCGACAAGGCAAGCGAGATTGCCAAGAATATCTGGCTGGCTGGCGTCGGCGCCTACGGCAGGGCCGTCGACGAGGCCCAGGGGCGGCTGGAAAAAGCCATGGAACCCCCCAAGTTGTTTCGCGACCTGGTCAAGGCCGGCAGCGCCCTGGAGGAAGACGCCAGGCACGCGCTGGAAACCAGCAGTGCCTCGGCGAAAAGTTCGGTGGAGCAGCGCATCAGCCGGGTGCGGGAAAACTTTCACATGCAAAGGCCGGCGCGCATCGAGGACATCGTCGCCCTGCAGAAAAAGGTCGACCAGCTCAGCCGCAAGGTGGATAAATTGACCAGGGCGCTGGCCGAGCAGACCGGCAAGGAGGGGGGCGCCGCCCGGAAAAAGACCCCCGCGGCAACGAAGAAGGCCACCACCCGCAGCAAGAAAGCCTGACAGGGACGACTGACGACTTTACGTGAAAACCCGGGATCGAATCCTCGAGACCAGCCTGGCACTGTTCAACGCCGAGGGCGAGGCACACACCACGACCATCGACATCGCGAATGAGATGGACATCAGCCCCGGCAACCTCTACTACCACTTCAAGGGCAAGGACCAGATTATCGGCGAGTTGTTCCAGCAATACGAGCTGGCGCTGAGCAGCACCCTGGCCGCCCCCATCGAGAAGCCGCTGAGCGCCGACGTCGCGCAGGTGGAGGACAACTGGTACTACCTCTACGTGGTCATGGAGGAGATGTACCAGTACCGCTTCCTGTATCACAACCTCGACGACATCCTGCAGCGCTACCCGGACCTCCGGCGCAGCTTCCGGCGCCTGATCCAGCTCAAACGGGCCGCCCTGTTCGCCATCTGCCAGACCCTGCTGGAGCAGGAGATCATCGATGCCAGGGACCAGCAGCTGCTGGGCCTGGTGGACAACATGACCCTGACCCTGACTTTCTGGTTCAATTACGATCAGTTGCTGTACGAAGCCAGGGAACCGGAAATCACCATTCACCAGGGCGTCCTGCAGCTACTGACCCAGGTCGCCCCCTATCTCGGCGACAAGGAACTGAGTTTCTATCGAGACTGCGAGAGCATCTACACCAACATGCTCCAGCAGGCGGAGTAATGCCCTCACTGGCGCCGCAGTAAAATCACATCGGCGCCGATGAATTCCAGGTGCGCGCCCTGGCGCTGCGCCCACCAGCGCCAGGTCTCACGGCTGAAGAAACACACATGGGTGGGGTCGTTCTTGTAGTGCCAGCGAGTGAATGCTTCGCGGTCCCGGACCAGCTTGGTCATGACGCCAAGCCAACCGCCCGGTAGCAGCAGCGACCACAGGCGCGCCAGTTCGCTCCCCGGCCGGTGCAGGTGCTCGACCACCTCGGTGGCGCAGATGAAGTCGTAGCAGCAGGCCAGGGCCGCGGCGTCCGGCCGGTAGAAGCTGTCGTAGAGGCTGACCCGAAAACCCTGGCGCTGCAACATATGCGCCAGGGCCGGCGCCGGGCCGCAACCGAAATCGAGACCGCGAGCCCCGGGTGCCAGGCGCGCCGCCAGGGGCGCCGCAAGACGCGCCAGGAATGCCTCATAGCCGCTCTCCCCCACTGCATTCTGGTGCAGGTCGTACTCGGCGCGCTCCGCCTCGCGGCACAATCGGTAGCGGGCGGGCACGAATACCAGGGCGCAGCTGGCGCAGCGCAGGTAACTGCGCCGCTGGTCCCGATGAAACGGGCTGACCGCCCCTTCGTGGCACAGGGGGCAGCGCATTACACTCTCCATCTGCTATTATTTCGCGTCCAACTCGGGAACATGCCAAGGAGCGTATCATGACTATCAAAACCGGGGACAAGATCCCCTCCGGTACCCTCAAGACCATGGGCGAAAAAGGCCCGACAGATATCACCACCGAGGACATCTTTGCTGGCAAGAAGGTCCTGCTGTTCGCGGTTCCCGGGGCATTCACCCCCGGATGCAGCCTGGCCCACCTGCCCGGCTACGTGGTGAACGCCGACAAGATCAAGGCCATGGGGGTGGATACCATCGCCTGCATGGCGGTCAATGACGCCTTCGTCATGGACGCCTGGGGCAAGGCCCAGAACGCCGAGGAGTTGCTCATGCTCGGCGACGGCAACGGGGACTTCACCGCCGCCCTGGGGCTGGAACTGGACGGCCGGGGCTTCGGCCTGGGCACCCGCAGCCAGCGCTTTGCGATGATCGTGGAGGATGGCACCGTCACCCACCTCAACGTCGAGGCGGGCCCGGGCGTCGACGTGAGTTCCGCCGAAACCATGATGGCCCTGCTCTAGGGCGAGCGGCCCTAGCCCAGCATGAAGTAGCACACTGCGCTGATGATGGCGGCGCCCAGCAGGTTGAGCAGAAAACCCGCCCGCGCCATCTGCGCAGTGGTCACCAGGCCGCTGCCGAATACCACGGTGTTGGGCGCCGTCGCCACCGGCAGCATGAAGGCACAACTGGCGCTCATGGCCGCCGGCACCATCACCCGCTCGGGAGGTATTCCCGCACCCACCGCCGCGGCCGCCAGCACCGGCATCAACAGGGTGGTGCTGGCGGTATTGGAGGTGGTTTCGGTCAGAAATGTCACCACCAGCGCGACCAGCAGGATCAGGGCGAAGCTCGGGATGGCGGTCATCCCCGACAGCCAGTCCCCCAGCAGGTCGCTCAGGCCGGAGCTGACGAAGCCCCTTGCCAGGCAGATGCCCCCCGAAAACAGCAACAGAACGCCCCAGGGTATGGTGCTGGCCCGCTCCCAGGTCAACAGGCGCTGCCCCTGCCCGTCCGGGGTGAGGAACATCACCATCACGGCCAGCAGGGCAACCGAGGCATCGTTGGCCTGGGGCAGGCCCAGCCAGGCAGACCAGCCCCCAAAGGGCTCGGAACGGGTAACCCAGGCCAGCGCGGTCAAACCGAACACCAGCATTACCCGGCGCTCCTGGGTCCGCCAGGCCCCCACCTCGGGCAGTTGCACCAACAGCTGGCCGCGCAGCCCGCGCGTCAGGAACAGCGCCATGGCGGGCACCATCAACACCACGACAGGCAGGGCCCAGCCCATCCAGCGGGTAAACCCGATGACCTCACCCGTGGTCTGCTGGTAGACCTGCATGGCGATCAGGTTGGGGGGAGTGCCTATAGGCGTCCCGATGCCCCCCACACTGGCGGCATAGGCCACTCCCAGCAACAGGGGAGCTGCCAGTTCCGACTTGCGGTCGGTGGCATCCAGCACCGCCAGCACCACCGGCAGCAACATCAGGGTAGTGGCGGTATTGGATATCCACATGCTCAGCACGGCGGCCGCGGCCATGAACCCCAGCACCAGTCGACGACCGCTGCTGGCGCCGAACAGGCGCACCATGCCCAGGGCGACGCGGCGGTGCGCACCGGAATGCTCCATCGCCTTGGACAGCAGAAACCCCCCCAGCAACAGCAGGATGAGGGGCGAGCCGTAGGCCTGGCCCACTTCCGCGGGGGTCAACACGCCCAGCAGCGGCAGCAGTGCCAGCGGCAACAGGGAGGTGACCGGGATGGGTATCGGCTCGAACACCCACCACAGCACACACAGGACGGCGACGAAGCCCACTACCGCCGTATCCCCGCCATGGCCGGCGCCAGTCAGGCCAGCAGCTGTCACCAGGGCCGCCAGGGGTCCGGCCCAGAGGATAATGTCGCGCACTGCGGGCATGGTTTGTTCTCCACCACGGTTTTATTGTCACTCGGCGAGCCTGTGCTGCGCGAGGTATGGCCCACCCCACATCCTGTGCCAGCACGTGGTGCTTGTAAACCCCGCGCGCCCCCTGGCGCTCACTAGAGTCGCGGCGCCTTAGGCATTACACTGCGCCTCTATGCAGCAGCTACCCTCCATGTTGGTTGATCGCTTCGGGCGCCGGGTGGACTACGTCCGCCTGTCCATCACCGATCGCTGTGACTTCCGCTGCGTCTACTGCATGACGGAACACATGACTTTCGCGCCCAAGCGCGAAGTACTCAGCCTGGAAGAGCTGGCCCAGGTAGCCCAGGCATTTACTGAACTGGGCGTGAGCAAGATTCGCCTCACCGGCGGCGAGCCGCTGATCCGCAGCGATATGCTCTCCCTGGTGCGACGCCTGGGACGACTGCCGGGCCTGGAGGAACTGGCCCTGACCACCAACGGATCCCAGTTGCAGCGCATGGCCGGCGATTTGCGCAGCGCCGGGGTCACGCGCGTCAACGTCAGCCTGGACAGCCTGCGGCCCCGGCGCTTTCGCCAGCTCACCCGCCACGGCAGCCTGGACCAGGTCGTCGCCGGCATCGACGCCGCCATCGCGGCGGGCTTTGCGGGGGTCAAGATCAACGCGGTAATCCTCAAGGGGCGCAACGACGACGAGGTGCTGAATCTGGTGGATTTTGCCTGCCAGCGCGACATCGACGTGGCCTTCATCGAGGAGATGCCGCTGGGCCGCATCGTGGAACACGACCGGCTGCTGAGTTTCTGCAGCAGCGCCGAGTTGCGTGCCACGATCGGCCGGCGCTACCAGCTGGCGCCGCTGGGGGAGCCCCAGGGGAATGCAGGTCCGGCGCGCTACTACAGCCTGCGCGGGCAGCGCTCGCGAGTGGGCTTCATTTCTCCGCACAGCAGCAATTTTTGCCACCTGTGCAACCGGGTGAGGGTGACCGCGCAGGGCCGCCTGTTGCTGTGCCTGGGCAACGAGCACTCCGTGGACCTGCGCGCCCTGCTGCGCGGCCCACACTACACCCCGGCAGATCTCAGGGACGCGCTGGTCGCCGCCATGGCGATCAAGCCAGAGCGCCACCAATTCACTTTACAGGGAGAGCCGGAAATCCTCCGGTTCATGAATATGACGGGGGGCTAACGCCCCGCCCGGTGCCGCCCGCAGCAGCGGGCAACACCGGCTGCGTCACCGTTAAAAGGTAACTCCGTGCAAACAGAGAATTTTCCACAATTGGCCTCGGTGCAGGCGATTGAGCAGGGCTTTGAGTCGTTCGGCTACATATGCAGCCCCAAAATTGCGACGGCCGTGTTCCTGGCCTTCCAACTGCGCAAGCCTGTACTGGTGGAGGGGCCTCCAGGCGTCGGCAAGACCGAGCTGGCCAAGACCACCGCCCAATTGCTCGATCTCCCCCTGATTCGCCTGCAGTGCTACGAGGGGCTGGACGAGGCCAAGGCCCTGTATGAGTGGAAATACGGTAAACAGCTGCTCTATACCCAGGTGCTGAAGGAAAAACTCGGCGACCTGCTCAAGGGCGCCAGGGGCCTGGCGGAGTCGGTTGAGCGCCTGCATCAGTTCGGCGACATCTTCTACTCCGAGGATTTCCTCGAACCGCGCCCGCTGCTCAAGGCCATGCAACAGGACAAGGGCGCCATACTGCTGATTGACGAAATCGACAAGTCCGATTACGAATTCGAGTCGCTGTTGCTGGAAATCCTCTCGGACTACCAGATTTCCATCCCGGAGATCGGCACCATCAAGGCACGCACCTCGCCGATGGTCTTCCTGACCAGCAACAATACCCGCGACATTTCCGACGCCCTCAAGCGCCGCTGCCTGCACCTGTATATCCCCTTTCCGAGCGTGGATCTGGAGGAGCGGATCGTGCTCAGCCGGGTGCCGGACGTGGACCGGCAACTGCGCCACCAGCTGGTGGAATTCGTGCACTCGCTGCGCCAGCTGGACCTGAAGAAATCCCCGGCCATTTCCGAAACCATCGACTGGGCCCGCAGCCTGTTGCTGTTGCACGCCCGGCACCTGGACGAGGAAATGGTGCGCAGCACGCTCAATGTGCTGCTCAAGTTCGAGGACGACATCGAAACCGCCGAGGCGGAGCTGCGCAACATCCTGCCCGACGGCGGGGGCCGGGCTCGGTAAACGACCCGCGGGCTGCAGGCTCCGGGCATCTGGTATACAGTGGATTTCGCACAGCAGGGAATGCAGCCGCCAACATGCAGTCAAACCTAGTCAGCTTTATCCAGGTGTTGCGCTCACACGACTTACGGGTTTCGCCGGCGGAAACCCTGGATGCGATGAACGTGGCCACCACCCTGGGTTATTCCGATCGCGCGCTGCTGCGCGATGGCCTGGCCATGACCCTGGCCAAAACACCGGAAGAGGAGGCGATGTTCCTCACCTGTTTCGATCGTTATTTCCGCCACGATCTGGTGGACCTCCCGGAACAGGAATCCGCCGGTGACCCGGAATCGGCCGCGCCCGACACGCAGGGGGCAGACCAGGGCGCCGGGCAGGCGGAGACCGGGGCAGCTTCCCCGCTGGCCGAGGCCGCCAGTGAGAACCCCACCCTCGAGGGAGTCCTGGCAAGCCCCCTGATGCAGAGCCTGGTGAACAACGATCGCAATGCACTGACCATGGCAATCGCCGCTGCCGCAGAGCGGGTCGGGCTGCGGCAGATACAGATGTTTACCCAGAAGGGGCAGTTTACCCGCCGGATCCTCGACGAGATGGGAGAGGATCAACTGCGCGGCGCGGTGATCGAACTGGAGCGCCTGCAGAGCCCCGCGCTGGTCGAATTACAGCGCTACCGCGATATCCTGCGCGAACAGGTACGCGACCATGTCGAGCGCGAGTACCTGCTGCACGCCGAAGGCAAAACCCGCCAGTTCATGGACGAGGTGCTGCAAACGACCCGACTGAACAACATCGAGCACATGTATGTTAACAAGGTACATGAGCTGGTGCGCAAGATGGCCAGGAAACTGGCCAGCCGGCACTCGCGCAAGCGACGGCAATTCAGGCGCGGCCAACTCGACATGGCCAGGACCATGCGCAAGGGTATCGCCAACGACGGCGTGATGTTCACCACCCACTGGCGACAGATACGCCGGGACAAGCCGCAGATACTGGCGGTATGCGATGTCAGCGGCTCGGTGGCGGCCTACGCCAAGTTCCTGCTGCTGTTCCTGTACAGCCTGCAGGACGTCCTGCCCAGGGTACGCAGTTTCGCGTTTTCCAATTACCTGGGAGAAGTCAGCGGCTATTTCGACGACTACCCGGTGGAAAAGGCCATCGAGCTGGTCAACTGGAAGTACGGCGGGGCGACCGATTACGGCCACAGCCTCAAGGATTTTGCCAGGCTTGCCCTCGACGATATCAACAGCAGCACCACGGTCATCATCCTGGGGGATGCACGCAACAATAACGGCGACCCCCAGTTGCCGATCCTGCAGAGTATCTACCAGCGCGCCAGGCAGGTGCTGTGGCTGAATCCCGAGTCGCGCAGGGTGTGGGGTAGCGGCGATTCCGAGATGCTGCGCTACCAGAGCGCCTGTCATTTCACCGCCGAATGCAATAACCTTAGGCAACTGGAACGAATCGTTGACCAACTCCTCAAGAGCACCAGTTAACTCCCATGAGCTACTTCTGCAAGGACTGCAGCTACCGCGGCAATAAAAGCGGTCAGGACGGCGCTTGCCCCGCATGCGGGTCCTTCAATATCTCTCGCCAGGCGGCCAGGGCGCAGTCGACGCCAAAATACAACAGGCTGCGCATCGTACTGCTCATAGGCCTGTGGGGGTACCTGATCGGCCTGATTCTCTGGAAGCTGAACCCCTGAAACTGGCGGCAAAACATTTCCCGCTCCCCTGCTCGCTGCACGAGCTGATCGAGAGCCGCTACGCCGCCGAAGCGACTGCGGCATCCGGTGCCGTGGCACTCACTGTCGGGGAGGTGCTCGACTACCTGTCCAACTGGGAGGATCTCTCCCTCAACCCGCTGCAGTCGGTGCTGGCTCAGGCCGAGGCGGCGGGCGATGCCGGTCGGCCGACCGCGGCCCACGCCGCGCTGCTGCTGTGGCTGGGTACGGCCTTCACCGAATGGGAACGGACCTTTGCGCTGGAAGCGCCTCTTGCCACGGAGTTGCGACGTCTCAAGCCCCTGGCGGCCAGGCAGGCGCTCGTCGACCCGGATTTCCTGGTCCCGGGCCGCCATCCCCTGCACCAGCTGCTGGATAACCTGCAGCAGGCCTCGGTGGGCTGGCAGGCCAGGCTGGCCCGGGCGGGCCAGGCGTGTCACCGCCTGGTGACCGGGACCGTGGGCGACGCGCTGGCCGTTGCCGGGCCGGACCAGCAGCAGGCCCTGGAGGAGCTCAACGAGCGTACCCGTGCCGCCATGCAACGGGACGAATCCAGGGTGCAACGTATGACCCAGCGCATGATCGAGGCCGAGCGCGGCAAGATCAGGACAGTAAAAGCCAAGCGCCAGGCCGCCGAGATGATCAACGCAGTCCTGAAAAAATACCCCGCGCCACCGGCCATCGGCAAGTTCCTGAAGGGCGCATGGTACGACAGCGCACAACTGGTATTGCTCAAGTTCGGGGCGGATTCGGATGAATGGCGGCAGGTGACGACGACCACTGATACCCTGCTGGATTCTGTGCAGGTCGCCGCGGATGGCAAGGGACGCCAACACCTATTCGAGCTGGTCACCCACCTGCCGCGACAATTGAAACACTGGCTATTCAGCTTGCAGCACGACAGCGATGCAGTCGACGACGCCATAGGCGTGGTCGAGTTCGCCCACCTCAAGCTGCTGCGCAACCAGCCGATGGAAACCGAGTGGATAGCGCCGCTTCCGGTAGCCGACACAGCGCCAACAGCGGCTCGCGGCGACATCCCCGAGGCGGTGCGGGAGGGCCAGTGGTTCAGGCTGGAGCTGGGCAGCGGCGAGCCACTGCGAGCGAAGCTGGCCCTGCGCATGAACGACGAAAAGCAACTGCTGTTCGCCAACCAGGCGGGCATAAAAGTACTGCAGCGCAGCTTTGGGGACTTTGCCGATATGGCAGCGCAGGGCAAAGTCAGCCTGTTGCTGTGCGGGGCCAGCTTCAGTCGCGCGCTGGCCGCTGCCGCCGGGGTTCGCAGCACCGAAGACCTGGACGGCACGCTCGGCGCCGAGGCGGCACGGGCCCGGCAGGAACAGGAGCGACGCGAACTGGAGGAGGCGAACAGAGCCCGCCAGCAGCACCTGGCGGCCGAAGCGGCGCGACGCGCCAAGGAGGAACAGCAGGCGGGGGACTCTCGCCGCCAGGAGATGAAGAAGGCGGAACTCCCCATGGGAGCGTGGCTGGGCTTCCATGACACGGAGCCCCCGCTGATGGCAAAACTGGCAGTGCACGACCGCGAGCAGAACACCTATATTTTCGTCGATCGCAATGGCATCAAGTTACGTCAGCTCAACCGCGAGCAGCTGCATGCGCTGATGGATGAGGGCATGGTCGATATCCTCGAGAAACGCTCCAGCTTTCGGGAACAGGTGAAACTAAGGGTTCAGGGCAGGGATGACTGACAACAACCGAACAACGGGGGACTGAGGATGGTCCACGACAAACGCCGTCACTCGCGGCTCCCAATGGAGAGCAGGGTATTCATCGAGCTGGTGGCACCGGATATCGGCTCCGACGAAACGGGGCAGGTCGCCCAGTGCAGGACCCTGGATGTTTCGCGCGGAGGGCTGAGGGTCACCCTGGAACACCAGTTGGTACCAGGGGCGATACATCAGATCGGGGTCGAGCTACCGGGCGCCGGCGATACCTATTACCTGGCCGGGGAGGTGCGCTGGTGCCAGGCCAATCGCCCTCCGGAGCGTGGCTGGACCGCGGGCTTCGCCCTGCTCAACGCCGGCGACTCGGATATCGACGGCTGGACGGCGCTGCTCGCCCGGATGGAAAACTGAGGCCTAGAAAATACTGCCTATCCCGTCGTCCTCCAGGCTCGCCAGGCTCAGTCCCGCCGGGCGATCATCGCCGGCCCGGCCACCCTCTTCCTTGGCAAACTTGATCTTGAGGCGCACGTTGTTGGGGGAGTCGGCGTTGCGCAGGGCCTCCTCCTCGCTGATCAGCCCCTCCTGGTAGAGTTCGAACAGCGCCGTGTCGAAGGTCTTCATGCCGATATTCTCCGACTTGCGCATGACCTCCTTGACACCCTCGATCTCGCCGCGATGAATCAGCTCGGAAATCAGCGGTGTTCCCAGCATCACCTCCACCGCCGCGCAGCGCTTGCCGTCCACCGTGGGAATCAGGCGCTGGGAAACAAATGCCTGGATATTCAGGGAAAGGTCCAACAACAATTGCGGCCGCCGCTCTTCGGGGAAGAAGTTGATGATGCGATCCAGTGCCTGGTTGGCATTGTTGGCATGCAGGGTGGAGATACACAGGTGCCCGGTTTCGGCAAAGGCGATGGCGTGCTCCATGGTTTCGCGATCGCGAATCTCCCCGATCAGGATGACATCGGGCGCCTGGCGCAGGGTGTTCTTCAGCGCGTTGTGCCAGCTGCGCGTGTCCACCCCCACCTCGCGCTGGTTGACGATCGACTTCTTGTGCACGTGCACGTATTCCACCGGATCCTCGATCGTCACGATATGGCCGCTGCTGTTGCTGTTGCGGTAATCGATGAGAGCGGCCAGGGAAGTGGACTTGCCCGACCCGGTGGCGCCCACGAACAGCACCAGGCCGCGCTTGCGCATGACGACATCGATCAGCACGGGGGGCAGGCGCAGGGTCTCCCAGTTGGGAATATCGGCGACGATGTTGCGGGCCACAATGCCCACTTCGTTGCGCTGTACGAAGATATTTACCCGGAACCGCCCATAACCGGAGATCGAGGTGGCCAGGTTCATCTCCAGTTCCTGCTCGAACTCGGCCCGCTGGGTGGGATCCATGATCTCGTAGGCGATTTCCTTGATCTCACCGGGCTGCATGATCTCACTGGCGATGGGCTTGAGCTGGCCATCGAACTTGGCGCAGGGCGGTGCACCCGTGCTCAGGTAGAGATCGGAGCCTCCTTCACTGGACAGAATTTTCAGCCACTCGGTAATTCTCACGTTCGCCCCCTGTTCTTATCCGTGACAAACAGACACTGCCAGTTAATAGTGTGCGGTAGTCAGGGCGCCGAGGCCACCCTATACTGGAAAAAAACTACAAAGGTGTCGCCGCGTGGAAGAAGCCCGTCCCACCCCACTGTTGCAGGACGTCGAGGGCACTCGCCGCAAGCTGGAATCCTGGTTGTCGGAGCGTCTCGGGCACAGCGTTCACATCCCGCGGCTGGCCATCCCCGAATCCACCGGCATGTCCAACGTCACCCTGTTATTCGACACCCAGTGGCAGGATGGCGGGGAAACCCGGCGGGAGTCCCTGGTGGGTCGGCTGCAGCCGAAAGTGGAACGGCCAGTATTCCCCGATTATGACCTGAGCCTGCAGTACGAGGTCATGGAGAGCGTGGGGCGCCACAGCGACATACCGGTACCCCGACTGCGCGGCCTGGAACTGGACAAGTCCGTGCTGGGCGTCCAGTTCTATCTGATGAAACACGTCCCCGGGCGCATTCCCACGGATATGCCGCCCTACAATATGGACGGCTGGATGCTGCACGAAACCACCGAGGCACAGCGTGCCAGCATGTGGCGTGCCGGCATTGACGTGCTGGCCCGTTTTCACCGGCTGGACTACCGGGAACTCGGCCTGCAGCGGCTGGAAGCGGGCGGCAGGACGCCTCTGCAGCAACAACTGCTTTACTGGCAGGCTTACCTGGAGTGGGCCCTGGAAGGTCGGGGCCATGCCATCTGCCAGCGGGCGCTGGACTGGCTACAGGCCAACCAGCCGGCGGAGGAGCCCACCGTACTGTGCTGGGGCGACGCCCGTATCGCCAATATGATCTTTGCCGAATCCCTCGACCAGGTAGCGGCCGTACTGGACTGGGAAATGGCGGTGCTGGGCAATCCGGTACAGGATCTGGCCTGGTACAACCACCTGGATGCGACCTTTGCCGAGGGCCTGGGACTGCCGCGGCTGCCCGGACTGCCCGGTTACCAGGAAACCATCCAGCAGTGGGAACAGGCCTCCGGGTTTGAGGCCCGGGATTACGACTACTACCGGATTTTCGCCGGCATGCGTTTCGGCCTGATCCTGTCGCGCATCATGCTGTCCTCCGGGCAGGACGCGGAGATTCAGGGCAATTTTGCCTGCCAGATTCTGGCGGGGCAGCTGGAGCAGTTGGGCTAGGGCCGCCCGCCTGTACTCCACCCCCGGGTAGATATACACTTGCAGCCCGGCTTGCCCCCAGGTGCGGGGCAGACACTGACACCCCGCGGGCAGTTCTGGTCAGCGCCCCGCCGATCCGACACGGCATAAGGAGCTTTGCTTGACTTCCTATTTGCATTCCCAACTGGAGGCGCTGTCAGGCTCCGCCTCCAAAGCGCTGCTTCGCGACATCCAGCGGGGCATAGAGAAAGAAAGCCTGCGGATCACCGTCGACGGCAAACTGGCGCAAACGCCCCACCCGGCCAGCCTCGGCTCCGCCCTGACCCATTCCTTCATCACCACGGATTATTCGGAAGCGCTGCTGGAATTCATCACCCCGGTAAGCAACAGCATCGAGGACAGCCTCGAGACCCTGGAGAACATCCACAGTTACACCTACCAGCAACTGGGCGACGAATTGCTGTGGTGCGCCAGCATGCCCTGCATCCTGACGGGCGACGAGGATATTCCGGTGGCCCACTATGGCAGCTCCAACGTCGCCCGCATGAAAACCGTCTATCGCTACGGGCTGGGGCACCGCTACGGGCGGCTGATGCAGACCATTGCCGGCATTCATTACAATTTCTCCATGCCCCAGGCCTTCTGGGAGCAGGCCTGGGTCGCAGCCGGCAAACCGGGCTCGCTGACCGACTACATCAGCACGCGCTACCTGGGGCTGATCCGCAACTTCCGGCGCCATTCGTGGCTGTTGATCTACCTCTACGGCGCGTCGCCGGCGCTCTGCCCCAGCTTCTTGCGGGGCCGGGAAAATCCCGGCCTGGAGTCCTTCGACAGCGAGGGTCGCAGCCTGTATCTGCCCCATGGCACCGCCCTGAGGATGGGCGACCTGGGCTACAACAGCTCCGCCCAGAAAGGCCTGAATATCTGTTACAACTGCCTCGACACCTATATCGAGACGCTGCGCCAGGCCATCCTGCAGTCCCACCCCGGCTACCGAGATATTCCCAGCGGCCAGCACGGCGACTACCAGCAACTCAGCGACAGCCTGCTGCAGATCGAAAACGAGTTCTACAGCCCGATACGGCCCAAGCGCGTCACCCGCTCCGGGGAACCCCCCCTCACCGCACTGCGGCAGCGCGGTATCGAGTATGTGGAAGTCCGCTGCATCGACGTCAGCCCATTCTCGCCAGTGGGCGTGGACGCAGACCAGATCCGCTTCCTGGACAGCTTCCTGCTGTACTGCCTGCTGGAAGACAGCCCCGCCTGCAACGACCAGGAGCAGGCCGCCCAGGCCGCCAATCTCGAAGCGGTGGTCAATCGCGGCCGCCTGCCGGGCCTGATGCTGCACACAGATCGCGGAGAACGCCCCCTGGATGACTGCGCCGGAGAATTGCTGGCGGGCATACAGCAGGTCGCGGCACTTCTCGATGCCGCCCACGGTACCGATCTCTATGGCGCCAGCCTGCGCCACCAGGCTGCCAAGGTAGCTGACCCCGAACTCACACCGTCGGCCAGGGTACTGCGGGAGATGCGAGACCAGCAGTTGCCCTTCTTTCGCCTGGCCATGGGCTACAGCGAGCAGTGGGCACAGTATTTCCGGCAGCGCTCGCTCAGTCCCCAGGTACAGGCCGCCTACCAGGAGGAAACACGGCGTTCGCTGGCGGCCCAGCAGGCGGTGGAGCAGGCCGACCTGGTGGGTTTCGACCAGTACCTCGCCAACTACTTTGCCCAGTACCGGGCCCTGTAACAGCCCCGGCAAGTGAACTTTCTGGCGCATTTCCAGCTGGCCTGGCCCGACCCGCAGCGGGTGGCCGGCGGCCTGGAAGGCGATTACTACAAGGGCCCGTTACGCGGCGAACTGCCGCCAGGCATCGAACAGGGAGTGAGGTTGCACCGGGCCATCGATGCCTTTACCGATAGTCACGCGACTGTCCAGCGCCTGCGGCGTGACTTTCCGCCGGAACTGCGGCGCTACGCCGGCATCCTCATCGACCTGGGTTTCGATCATTTCCTGAGTAAACACTGGGGCCGGTACAGCGCCATCCCGCTGGAGGAGTTCACCAGCGGCGTGTACCGCACCCTGCAGGGCCAGGCCGGACACCTCAGCGCGGGCGCACGCAGGATGCTGGAACGACTGGAGGAATACGACATCCTCGGGCTGTACCGGGACTGGGACACCGTGCCCGCCAGCGCCGCCCGCATCGGCCAGCGGCTGCGCCGTGGCAACCCGCTGCGGGACGTGGCGCGACAGCTGGATCCGCACCGGGACGCGATGGAACAGGCATTTCTGGATTTCTATCCGCACCTGCAGGCCTATTGCGCCGCCACGCCGCAACCGTGGAACCAATCCGCCACCGCGGAATCGAAGATTGCGCCGGGCGCGAAAAACGCCTAATTTACCCCACCCGTACTGCGAGCCCGGAGGACGTCCCGCCCATGCTGCAATCCCTTAGCCCGCGCCTGGTGTTCCTGGGCCTGTTCCTGCTGGCCGTCGCCGCGCTGCTGATAGCCCGCTTCTACATGGAGGGCTACCTGGGGCTGGCGGCGTGCCCGCTGTGCATGACCCAGCGGGCGTTTGTCCTGCTGTGGGGCCTTATCGCCCTGTTAGCCGCCCTGCACAATCCCGGGGTGGTGGGACGCAGGATCTACGCCGTACTGTGCGGCCTGGCTGCCGCGGGCGGCGGCGCGGTGGCCGCCCGCCACATCTGGTTGCAACACCTGCCGGCGGACCAGGCGCCCGCGTGCGGCCCCAGCCTGGAATACATGCTCGACACCCTGCCTTTCAGCGAGACCGTGAGCCTGGTGCTGATGGGCGACGGCAACTGCGCGGATACCGTGTGGACCTTCCTCGGTCTCTCCATTCCCGAACAGACCATGCTGCTGTTCTGCGCCGTCATCGCAGTCTGTGTGTGGCAGTGCGCGCGCCGTTATCCCTGAGCGAGCGATAGCTGCCCGCCCCGATCAGCTGGACGGGTTGCGCCGGTTCTTGCGGTAATGGCCCGGCTGTCATTATAGTGGGCGCAACGACCCACCACAGCGCAGGAAGTCCGCCATGCCGCGCCCCGCCAACAGCCCCGAACAGCAATTTATCGCAGTCGAAGACCTGCTGACGCGCTGGCTGCGCGAGCGGCGCGAGCTCCTGGGCAAGTACACTGAAATCGTGGTCACACTGGACAGCGACCCACAGGCCGAGGCCCTGGCGCTGCGCCAGGGAGCCCTGTGCGAGGTACTGGTCGATTACATCTCCGCCGGGCATTTCGAGGTTTTTCACGAATTACTCGACGAGGCCGAGCGTTTCGCCGACGGCAGCGGAACCCTGGCCCGGCAACTGATCCCGGCGATCGGCGATACCACCGAGGTGTTGCTGGCCTATGAGGAGAAGTATGGCAGTGGCGCGACCTACCCCGACACGCTCAAACGCGACCTGTCGTCACTGGGGGAGGTACTGGAGTCGCGCTTCGTACTGGAAGACCGCCTGATAGCCGGGCTGCACAGCAGGCACCGGCGTCTGGTGGCAAGTGAGACGACCCAGGGACTGACGACGCGCTGAACCGCGCGCCAGTCCCGCGGGGTCGGTCGCGCTAGTCGGCGCTGGCTTCGGCTTCAGTTTCGGCGGCGTCGTCGCCGACAATACCGATCAGATCCACTTCAAAAATCAGCGCCGAGTTGGGGCCGATCACCTGGCCCGCGCCACCGGCGCCGTAACCCAGCTCGGGCGGGATAACCAGCTTCCACTTGGACCCAACCGGCATCAGTTGCAGCGCCTCGGTCCAGCCCGGAATCACCTGGCCCACCCCGAAAGTCACCGTCTGGCTGCGGGCATAGGAGGAATCGAACTCGGTACCATCGATCAGGGTGCCACGGTAGTGTACCTCAACGGTGTCGTCGGGGCCGGGGATCGGGCCGTCGCCCTCCTCGAGGATCTCGTACTGCAGGCCGGAGTCGGTCACCACCACGCCTTCGGCGGTGGCGTTTTCCTCAAGAAAGGCCGCCGCGGCCGCCGCGTTGGCTTCCGCCAGGGCAGCCTGGGCCGCTTCCTGCTCGGCCACGGTACGCTCCTGATAGGCCTGCATCTCGGTGGAGATCTCATCCTGGGTCATGCGAGGTTCTGCGCCGGTGATCGCATCGCGCAGGCCCGCAGAGAACGCGTCCACGTCCATTGGCACCTCGTCCACCTTCATACGCTGGCCCAGTGTATAGGCGATACCGTAGCTCAGACGCTGCTCGGTGGTTTCCAGTTGCGCGGCAGTGGGCGCAGATGCGGCAGGCGCGGCGCTGTCACCAGCGGGGGCCGATTGTTGGTTACAGGCCTGCAGGGCTACCACACCAGCCAGTGCAAGCGGCAAAGCGTACTTCTTCATAGGTTTCTTCCAGTATTAGGGATCGGAAAATTGCGCAAGCGTATCGCAATGGGGGCACATCTTACTACCCAGCCTGTCCTTACGCCACCCCGCGCAACCCGCGCCCCACAACGCTTCGCCACGCGCCGTCGAGCGCGCGAGTAGCAGGGCCCTGGCACTGCGGGTAGAATGCGCCTCCTCATGATCATACTTCGCGATATCGGGCTGCGCCGGGGCAGCAAACTGCTGCTGCAGGATGCCAGCGTCACCATCCAGCCCGGCCAGCGGCTGGCGCTCATCGGTGCCAACGGCAGCGGCAAATCCAGTCTTTTCTCCCTGCTGCTGGGCGAGCTGGCGGCGGATGCCGGCGAGATCGAGGGCATGTCCGGGCTGCGCCTGGCGCACATGGCCCAGGAAGTACACGCCACCACGATGCCGGCGGGGGAGTACACCTGGCGGGGGGACGGCCAGCTGGCCCGCTTGCGCGACGAGTTGCAGCGCCAGGAGGCGGCCGGCAACTTCGAGGCCGTCGCCCGCCTGCACGGCCAGTTGGAAGACATTGACGGTTACAGCGCCCCGCGGCGAGCCGAGCGCCTGCTGCAGGGGCTCGGCTTCGCCGAGGGCGCTGCCGAGCGCTGCGTGCGGGACTTTTCCGGCGGCTGGCGCATTCGCCTCAACCTGGCCAGGGCGTTGATGACGCCCTCCGACATGCTGTTGCTGGATGAGCCCACCAATCACCTGGACCTGGACGCCACCCTGTGGCTGCAGCAATGGCTGCAACACTACCCGGGCACCCTGTTGATGATTTCCCACGACCGCGACTTCATCGACGCCACCTGCGGGCGCATCCTGCAGATCGAGCAGCAGCAACTGCAGGCCTACAAGGGCAACTACTCCGACTTCGAACGCCAGCGCGCCGAGCGCCTGCTCAACCAGCAGGCGAGCTACGAGAAGCAGCAGCGGCGCATCGCCGAGATCGACGATTTCGTGCGTCGCTTTCGCTACAAGGCCAGCAAGGCCAGGCAGGCACAGAGCCGCCTCAAGGAACTGGAACGCATGCAGGCGCTGGTGCCGGCGCACAGCGACTCACCCTTCGATTTCAGCTTCAGGCCGGCATCGAGAAGCAGCGATCCGCTGCTGCGCCTGGACGACGCCAGCCTGGGTTATGGCGAGCAGGCCGTGCTGGCCGGAGTGGAGCTGCACCTGCGGCCGGGCAGCCGGTGCGGCCTGCTGGGCAAAAACGGCGCCGGCAAATCGACCCTGCTGAAGAGCCTGGTGGGCGACCTGGCCATTTTGTCCGGCAGGCGAATCCGCGGCGAGCACTGCCATATCGGCTACTTCGACCAGCAGCAACTGGAGTCCCTGGACCTCGAGGCGAGCGCCGCGCTGCACTTGCAGCGGCTCAGCCCGGAGGCCCGCGAGCAGGACATCCTCAATTTCCTGGGCGGGTTCAATTTTCGCGGGGACGCGGCAACCACCCCGGTCGCGCCCTTCTCCGGTGGCGAAAAGGCGCGCCTGGCCCTGGCCATGGTGGTCTGGCAACGCCCCAACCTGCTGGTGCTGGACGAGCCCACCAACCACCTCGACCTGGAGATGCGGCACGCCCTGGAGGTAGCCCTGCAGACCTACGAGGGCGCCCTCATCCTGGTCAGTCACGATCGTCACCTGTTGCGCAACACCGTGGATGAACTGTTGCTGGTGCACGATGGCCGGGTCGACAGCTACGAGGGCGACCTGGACGCCTACGAGCGCTGGATACTGTCCAGTTACCGCCAGGCGGAGCCCGGCGCGGCGCCCGCCGCTGACGGCAACCGCAGGGAGAAACGCCAGCAGGCGGCGGCCCAGCGGGAACGGCTGCGCCCCCTGAAAAAACTGATCGAAAAAACCGAGACGGCCATGGCCGACGTGGAGCAACAGCAGGCTGAACTGCAAAGCCAGCTGAGCGACACCGACCTGTACACCGGGCCCCGCAAACAGGACCTGGACGCCCTGCTCAGGCGCGAGGGCGAGTTGAAGGCCGAGGCCGCACGGCTGGAAGAGGCCTGGCTGGCGCAACAACAGGAACTGGAGGAACTGGAGGAACTGCAATCCACGTAGAGTGGATCATCGACCCGCCGCTTACCGGAGGCCCGCCGCCACCAGGCGCCATTTCGCCGTGGGGCTCAGTTTCTTGATTGCCGCCTCGCGCTGCTGGGCGGCACCGCGGCTGGCGGCTGGCGCCGCCCAGCGCAGCTGCACCGGGCGCCGCCCGCTGGTGTAGCGGGGACCTCCAGCCAGCAGGCCATTGTGCTGGCGCAGGCGCCGGTCGAGATCGCGTGCCACCCCGGTGTAGAGGCTGCCGTCGGCGCATTCCAGAATGTACACCGTCCAGCCGCCCGCCGCCGACACCTGTCGGGCCCTTATACCAGGGCCAGCACGGCCCCGACACACTCGCTGATACCGCCGTAGGCCTCGGAGACACTGCCGGCCAGCATGTAGGCCGGGGTGGTAACCAGCTTGCGCTCGCTGTCTATGCGGGCCTCGCTCACCGGGCATTCCAGATGGTGCCCACCCATGGTCTCGATGGCGGCAGCGGTTTCCGCATCGCTGCCGATGGTGCACTGGGCACCTTCCCCGCAAATGGCCGCTGCCATCACCGGGGCGATACAGATCAGGCCTATCGGTTTACCGGCCCGGTGAAACCCGCGGGCGACCTCCAGGAACTCCGGCAGCACCTTCATGCCGGCACCGGCGACCGCGAAATCAGACAGGTTCTTGGCGGCCCCGAACCCCCCGGGCACCAGCAGGGCATCGAACGCCTCGACCTGCAGGTCACCCAGGGCCTTGATATTGCCGCGGGCAATACGCGCGGCCTCCACCAACACGTTGCGGCGCTCGCCCGGCTCGACTTCGCCGGTCAAGTGGTTGACCACGTGCATCTGCTCGATATCCGGGGCAAAACACTGGTAGCTGGCGCCCTGCTGCTCCAGGCTGAGCAGGGTCAGCACTGCCTCGTTGATCTCCGCACCGTCGTATACACCACATCCCGCCAGCACGACTGCCACTGTGCTCATCTGCTACCTCCCTGAGTAACCATCTGCTCGTTGCGCCCACTGCGCAGGCCCTACTGTACCATCCCCTGCCCTAGGCCCGCAGCCAGCGATGATAGCGCTCCAGCCAGGACAGCACCCGCTGGGGCTTGCGCGCCTTGCGCCACTCGCTGGCGAGAAAGCGATTGCTCTCCCCCAGGGTGGGGTAGACGTGAATGGTTGCCAGGATCTTGTTCAGGCCCAGGCCGTGCTTCATGGCCAGCACGAATTCGGGAAGCAGTTCGGCGGCATGGTAGCCGACGATGGTCACCCCCAGGATGCGGTCGCGCCCCGGTTCGGTGAGCACCTTGACAAAGCCGTGGGCCTCGCCGTCGGCGATGGCCCGGTCGAGGTCGTCAATAGCGTAGCGGGTGACCTCGTAGTCCACCCGCCGCTCCGCGGCTTCCCGCTCGTTCAGGCCCACCCTGGCCACCTCCGGGTCGGTAAAGGTCGCCCAGGGAACAACCGAATAATCCACCCTGAAGGAGCGCAAGCGCCCGAACAGGGCGTTGACCGTGGCATACCAGGCCTGGTGGCTGGCCATGTGGGTGAACAGGTAGGGCCCGGCCACGTCCCCGCAGGCCAGTATGGTGGGCACGCGGGTGCGCAGGTACTCATCTACAACCACGGTGCCCGCGGGGCTGAGGCCTATGCCCAGCGCCTCCAGCCCCAGTGCCTCGACATTGGCGTGGCGGCCGACCGCCAACAGCAGGCGATCGAATTCCAGCCGGCGCTGCCCCCCTGCGCTCCGGCAGGCCAGCCACTGCCCGTCGGGCCCGATGCCACAGGCCTGCGGCTCGTGAGCGGTCAGCACCTCGATGCCCTGCCCGGCAAACACGGTTGCCAGGTGCGCTGACACCTCGGCGTCTTCGCGGGGCAGGATGCACCCGGCATGGGTGGCGAGCGTCACCTGGCTACCCAGGCGAGCAAATGCCTGCGCCAGCTCACAGCCGATCGGGCCCGCCCCCAGCACCAGCAGGCGCCGCGGCGCCTCGCGCAGTTCCCACACCGTGTCCGAGGTGAGATAATCCAGCGCCTCCAGGCCCGGGATATCCGGAATCCGCGGCCGGGCGCCGCTGGCGATGATGATATGCCGGGTGGTGATGGTCCTGCCGCCCACCTCCACCTCCCAGGGGGAGCGGATGCGGGCCTCGCCCTGCAGGCAGTCCACCCCCAGCGAGGTAAAGCGCGCCACCGAATCGTGCGGCTCTATGGTCCGCACCACCGCCTGTACCCGCTCCATCACCCGGCGGAAGTCCACCTGCACATCCATGGCCGCGAGGCCGAATTCGGGTGCGCGCCGCGCGTAGTCAGCGATGCGCGCCGAACGAATCAGTGCCTTGCTGGGCACGCACCCGGTATTGAGGCAGTCGCCACCCATCTTGTGCCGCTCCACCAGGGTCACCTTCGCCTTCACGGTGGCCGCGATCAGCGCGGCCACCAGCCCGGCGGAGCCAGCGCCGATGACCACCAGGTTGGTGTCGAAGCGCCGTGGCCTGGCGTACCCCCGCAGCGCCCGGCGCGCCTGCAGGACCACCAGCAGGCGACGCGCCAGGAAGGGAAAAACAGCCAGCAACACGAAGGAGAGCAATAAGCCGGGCGAGATAATCCCGGCGGTGGACTGCAGCTGCCCCAGTTGGGTGCCGGCATTCACGTAGGCGGCCGTGCCGGGCAACATGCCCAGCTGCGACACCCAGTAGTAGCGCCACGCCCCAATTGGCAGCACCCCCATCAGCAGGTTGATCAGGAAGAACGGGAAAACAGGGACCAGGCGCAGGGAAAACAGATAAAAAGCCCCATCCCGGGCAAACCCCTCGTTTACCGCCCGCAGCTGCCGCCGGAAGCGACCCTGCACCCAGTCGCGCAGCAGCAGCCGCGACACCGCGAAGGCCAGGGTCGCACCGATGCTGCTGGCGAAGGACACCAACAACAGCGCATACCCGAAACCGAACAGCGCGCCCCCCGCCAGCGTCATGACCGCCGCGCCGGGCACCGACAGCGCGGTAATGGCCACGTATACCGCAAAGTACACCAACCCGGCGAGCAGCGGGTGGTCGGCATACCACGCCCGCAAATCGCCCACGTGCTGCTGCGCGGTGGCGAGCTGCAGGTAGCTGCCGAGGTCGAGGTAGAACCAGGCGCCGATGGCGGTGGCGATGAGCACTACGACGGCTATTTTTTTCATCGACATGGACTTACCTGTCAGTTGTCGTGGGCTGTCCGGGATGCCTGGAGAGACTACTACTCCCTCCGGGACAAGGCTATCGGGTAGTGGTTTGGCGTGAACCACATCCATATCACCGATCTTTACCCGCCCGCTCAGCCAGGGCTTGTCCGCCAGGACTCGCCGTGAATACATCCATGTAGGCTCGTATCGGCCATCCATGGCCTCAACGGTCCTGCCGGATAAACCCTGGCTGAGCTGGCGCCCGGAACCAGGCAAACGATATACCACTGGGAAATATGAGCATGCCCAAAAACTCTACCCGCGCGGTTGTGCATGTGGGCACCAGTGGTATGATTGTGCCCCTTGAAATCAGGCGGGCAGCTCGCCCGCAACGCAACCGGAGAACACCATGAGCGACCAGATCGTACACGTCAGCGATGCCACTTTTGACGCGGAAGTACTCAAATCGGACCTCCCCGTGCTGGTGGATTTCTGGGCGGAATGGTGCGGCCCCTGCAAGATGATCGCACCGGTACTGGACGAGATCGCCGGCGAATACGAAGGCAAATTGAAAGTGTGCAAGGTCGACGTGGACGCCAACCCCGACATCCCGCCCAAGTTCGGTATTCGCGGTATTCCCACCCTGATCATGTTCAAGGGCGGTAATGCCGAGGCCACCAAGGTCGGCGCGCTGTCCAAGAGCCAGCTGGTCGCGTTCATTCAGGAAGTCGTCTAACCCACCGGGCCGGGAACACCGCCGGCCCGCTCCCTGGTAAAGGTGCCGCAAGCCCGAAAAAACCGGTAGACGGCACCTGCAGGTCGTGCTACCTTTCTCTCCGTCGCACAGCCCCGTGCGGCGATAATAATTCGCCATCCAACTGTTTATTTACTAGCACATTCGCTCGCCGGCAGTACTGGCAAGTGTGTCCCCGTACACATTACACAGATTGCATCACTTTCCTCCACACAGCACCTGAACCTCTATGAATCTTACCGACCTAAAAACCAAATCCACCCAGGAACTCATCGACATCGCCAAGGAGATGGGCCTGGAAAACATGGCGCGCTCGCGCAAGCAGGACATTATTTTCGCTATCCTGAAGCGCCACGCCAAAAGCGGCGAGGATATTTCCGGTGACGGCGTGCTGGAAATCCTGCAGGACGGCTTCGGTTTCCTGCGCTCCGCCGACAGTTCCTACCTGGCGGGGCCCGACGATATCTACGTGTCCCCCAGCCAGATCCGCCGCTTCAACCTGCGCACCGGCGACACCATTTCCGGGAAAATCCGCCCGCCAAAAGACTCCGAACGCTATTTCGCCCTGCTCAAGGTCGGCGAAATCAACTTCACCCGGCCGGAAAACTCCAAGCACAAGATCCTGTTCGAAAACCTCACGCCGCTGTTTCCCAACGAGCGCCTCACCCTGGAAACCGGCAATGGCAGCACGGAAGACCTGACGGGCCGCATCATCGACCTGGTGGCGCCGATCGGCAAGGGTGTGCGCGGCCTGCTGGTGGCGCCGCCCAAGGCCGGCAAGACCATCATGATGCAGAACATCGCCCAGGCGATCATCACCAATAACCCGGAGTGCTACATCATCGTCCTGTTGATCGATGAACGCCCCGAGGAAGTCACCGAGATGCAGCGCTCGGTGGGCGTGCGCGGCGCCGAGGTGGTGGCCTCCACCTTCGATGAGCCGCCCTCGCGCCACGTGCAGGTCGCCGACATGGTGATCGAGAAAGCCAAGCGCCTGGTGGAGCACAAGAAGGACGTGATCATCCTGCTGGACTCCATCACCCGCCTGGCACGCGCCTACAACACGGTCATACCCAGCTCCGGCAAGGTGCTCACCGGCGGTGTCGACGCCCACGCCCTGGAGCGCCCCAAGCGCTTCTTCGGCGCGGCGCGCAATATCGAGGAGGGCGGCAGCCTTTCTATCATTGCCACCGCCCTGGTGGACACCGGCTCCAAGATGGACGAAGTCATCTACGAGGAGTTCAAGGGCACCGGCAACATGGAGCTGCACCTGGATCGCAAGGTTGCGGAGAAGCGCGTCTACCCGGCGATCAATATCCGCCGCTCGGGTACCCGCCGCGAGGAACTGCTCACCGCCGAGGACGAGCTGCAGCGCATGTGGATTCTGCGCAAACTGCTGCATGGCATGGAAGACCTGGCGGCCATTGAGTTCCTCTCCGACAAGCTCAAGGACACCAAGACCAACGAAGAGTTCTTCATGTCCATGAAGCGCAAATAGCGCACCCCCCAAGACGAGGCGCGCCGTTGCGCGCGCCCGGCTCAGCGTGTACTGTCCCTGTCGATACCAGGCGGACCACGGAAAACACGTGAAATACACAGACCTTCGGGATTTTATCGCCGCCCTGGAACGGTGCGGCGAACTGGTTCGGATCAGCACCGAGGTCGACCCGGCGCTGGAGATGACCGAGATCGCCGACCGCACCCTGCGGGCAGGCGGGCCGGCCCTGTTGTTCGAAAACCCCAGGGGATACCGCACCCCGGTACTGATGAACCTGTTCGGCACCGAGCGCCGGGTGGCGCTGGGCATGGGCGAGGAGAATGTCTCAGCGCTGCGGGACATCGGCGAGTTGCTGGCCTACCTGCGCCAGCCGGACCCGCCCAAGAGCCTGCGCGACGCCTGGGACAAGGCCCCGGTGCTGAAACAGGTACTGCATATGGGCCCAAAAATGGTCCGCAATCCACCCTGCCAGTATCACGCCCTCCAGGGCGACGAGGTGAACCTCCACGAGCTGCCGATCCAGACCTGCTGGCCGGGGGACGCGGCCCCGCTGGTGACCTGGCCGCTGGTCATTACCCGCGGGCCGGGCAAGGAACGCCTCAACCTCGGCATCTATCGCATGCAGTTGATCGGCCGCAACAAGCTGATCATGCGCTGGCTGTCCCACCGCGGCGGCGCCCTGGATTTTCGCGACTGGCAGTTGCGACACCCCGGTGAGCGCTACCCGGTGGCAATCGCCCTGGGCGCGGACCCGGCCACCACCCTGGCCGCCGTCACCCCCATTCCCGACGCCATCTCCGAGTATGCATTCGCCGGCCTGTTGCGCGGCAGCAAGACCGAGCTGGCCGAGTGTTTCACGCCCCTGTGCCGCGACCACGGCCTGACCGTGCCGGCCTCCGCCGAGTATGTGCTGGAGGGCTACCTGGAGCCCGGGGAACTGGCGGACGAGGGGCCCTTCGGCGACCATACCGGCTACTACAACGAGGTGGAGCGTTTTCCGGTGTTTACCGTCTCGGCCATCACCCACCGGGAGGCGCCCATCTACCACAGCACCTACACCGGCCGGCCGCCCGATGAACCGGCGGTACTGGGGGTCGCGCTCAACGAGGTATTCGTGCCCCTGCTGCAAAAGCAGTTCCCGGAGATCGTCGACTTCTACCTGCCTCCGGAAGGCTGCTCCTATCGCCTGGCCGTGGTGACCATGCGCAAGGAATACCCCGGACACGCCAAGCGCGTGATGCTGGGCGTGTGGTCATTCCTGCGCCAGTTCATGTACACCAAGTTCATCATCGTCACCGACGAGGACGTCAACGCCCGGGACTGGAAGGACGTCATCTGGGCCATGACCACCCGCATGGACCCCCGCCGCGACAGCGTGTTCATCGACAACACGCCCATCGATTACCTGGATTTCGCCTCCCCGGAGGCCGGCCTGGGCTCCAAGGTGGGCTTTGACGCCACCAACAAGTGGCAGGGGGAGACCCGGCGCGAATGGGGCCGCCCCATCGCCATGGATCCGGCGGTGAAACAGCGTGTGGACGCAATCTGGGAGGAACTGGGTATCCCGCTCCCTTGAGCAGAGCCGCGCTCAGCCGCGCGTCAACAGGCGCGGGTTGGCCACTATCTTTTCCGGCTGGGGCAGTTCGGGGAGGGTGTTCTCGCGCAGCAGCAGCCCTTCGCGGAAATAGGCCGCCGCCACATTGGCCTCGCCCAATGCCGCCAGCAGCCGGCCCAGCTCGGCACAGCTTTCCGGGCTGCGCTGCAGCCGATAGCTGTTTTCGTAGTACTCCCGCGCCTTGCCCCACAGCTTGTCGCGCGCGCTGAGACGGCCCAGGCACAGCAACAGCTGCGCATCCCGCGGATGGGCTTCCAGCCAGCCCTCGGCCCGGGCCAGCTGCTGCCTGGGATTGGGGCTTTGCACATGGCCGTACAGACGGACCAGCTCCGGGTCCCACTCGTGTTTGAGCGCCTGCAGGAGGGTCTTTTCGGCCAGGGCATGCGCCTGCAAATCCACCAGGCGGGCGACGAACAGGCGCACCAGCGCCGCTTCGCGCCTGGCTTCCGCCGGCAGCCGGTGCCACGCCGCGCACACGCTGTCGACATCGTCCCCGGCATGTTGCAGCAGACGGCCCGACAACTGCTGTTCCAGACCCTGCAGCTCGGCAGCGGGCATCAGCTTGTGTTTCCGCAGGCTCGGCAGTAACTCCGCCAGGGCCTGCCAGTCCTCTACTCCGGCGAAGGCCCGCTGTAACAGCAGCAGCACCCGAGGGTGGTGGGCCGCGTTCTCGCGCAGCGGCAGCAGCACGCCCAGGGCCTGCCGGTGCTGGCCCGCCTGCAACAGCATGTCGGCCCTGGCCAGGTCCACCGCGACAGCCGCGCCGGAACCGGTTGCCGCCGCCGCGCCGAGATACTCCTGCATCTTGTCCAGCTCACCCAGGTGCGCACTGGACTGGGCCGCCAGCAGGTAATTCACCAGCGGCAGGTCACTGCTGTCGGCGGCGCGCAGCAACTCCCGGCGCGCCCTGGCCCAGTTGCCCTGGCCATAATTGATGACCCCTCGCCGGGTGAGCCGCGCAGCCTTGTGGACACGACGCGAATCCCACCACCCGGCCAGCGACTTGCGCCCGCCGAGCAGGCGCCGCAACAGGGCGAACATCCCGTACAGCAACAACACCGCCAACACCAGCAGCACAAGGCCGACCCAGAGGCTGGTCTCCAGGGTGTAGTCCCCGTAGGCCAGCAGCAGGTAACCCGGGTCGGTCTCGATGATCGCGACCACCCCCACCCCCAGTAACAGGGCGACCAGAATCAGTACAAATAACTTGCGCATGGCCTACTCCGCGTCAACGGCCTGCAGGCGCTGCTGCATGGCGTCATCCAGGGCCTGCAGCGAGCGGGAGGTGTCCGGCAGCTGCACAGCCACGTCGACCCCCAGCAGGCTCTCTATCTCGGCGTCCATGGCACGGGCGCGAGCCGCATCCGAGTCGAAGAATTCCGCCACCCAGTGCCCGGCCCGCTCCAGGCTGGCCCGGTACAGCTCGGCATTGCCGGACAGCAGCGCCACCTGGGCCTGCTCCAGCAGCATACGCAGGTTCTGCCGCACCAGCCCCTCCCACTGGGGATCCATCAGCACCTGCATCGGGGCATCCCGCCGGCGGATGACGATATAGCTGGACAGCTTGGCCAGCGCCTGCTGGTAGCCCTGCCGCAAGCGGGCCTGCCAGCTGTCGGCGGGGGCCGGCGCCGCCGGCTCGGCACGTGCCGGCAGCTGGAAGATCTGCAGTTCGCCAGCCTGCTCGACCAGGGCCGCCAGGCGCAGGTAAATGCCCTCCACATCCAGCGAGGGAACCGCCCGCACCGCCGCGAGGTCCGCCGCGACCGCGGCGCGCACGCCGTGCAGGCCGGCATCATCGAGTTCCACCAGTATCTTGTCGGCGCTGCCCAGCAGGGCCTGCGCGGCGCTGGTATCACCAGCCATGACCAGCCGCTGGTTGGCCAGGCGCAGCAGGTACTGCACTTCGGCGAGCAACCAGGCCTGGCGGTCGGTGGCGGCGTATCCGGCCAGTTCGGCGCGCTGCGCCGCCAGCTCCGCCTGTTGCGCGGCCAGGCGCTGGCCGAGTTCGGCATATTCGCCGCTGACTGCGGCGACGCTGTCAGCGGCCCTGGCCAGGCCGGTTTGCAACTGCTCCTGCAGGCGCCGCTCCAGTTGTTGCAGGTCGCCCTGGTCACGACTGCCCAGCGCTTCCACAGCCTGCAGGCGGGTATCGGTCTGTGCCGCCTCGCGGCGCAGCTCCTGCAGGTACCACCCCAGGCCGCCAGCCAGGGCCAGCACCAGCAGCAGGGCCAGCCAGGCAACCGGCCCAGACCCTTTCCTCGCCGCTGGCGGCGCTGTGCTGACGGGGGCAGCAGGCGCCGGCGCACTGCTATCCTGTGAAGCCTGCTCAACCGCCGCAACCTGCTGCTCCGGTTGTCCTTCGTTGTTATCCTGCCGATCACTCACGCGTTATTCTCCAGCACCGGTTTGCCAGTCTCCCAGGGCGCGCACCATGGCATCG
Organism: Pseudomonadales bacterium; assembly: GCA_024234735.1. Classification (GTDB taxonomy): domain Bacteria; phylum Pseudomonadota; class Gammaproteobacteria; order Pseudomonadales; family Halieaceae; genus JARRPM01. The sequence continues at coordinate 15,738 of JACKNV010000012.1, read as the reverse complement.
TCCGAGGCGTTTTCTGCCGTGATCACCTGCCTGAAACCGGCCCGGTGGGCAAGCGCGGCTACCCGCGACGACGGCACCAGCAGGGTGATACCGATAAACTTAGAGGTTTCTGCGGGGCTAAGCAATGCCAGCAGGTTGGCGAGCCCCTCCCCGCTGCTGATCAACACCACGTCAATTTGCCACTGGGCCAGCCTGGCGGCCACTTCTCCGGCGGCGTAGCCGGGGCAACCGCGGCGGTAGCAGGCCAGCTCGTCGACCCGGGCGCCGCGCCGTGTCAACTCCGCGCGCAGCGCCCCGCGCCCGCCCTCGCCCTTGATGATAAGCAGCCGCTCGCCACTGACTGCCTGCAGCTCCGGCAAAGCCAGCAGGCCCTCACTGGTCATATCGATGCCCGGCGTCCGCGCCTGTATCCCGTGAGCCCGCAGTGCCCGGGCGGTAGCCTCCCCCACGGCGTACCAGGCCGGCCCGGGCGGCAAGCGGGGCCAGTAACGCTCGATCCAGGGCATGCCATGGTGAACCGCGTTGCCGCTCACCACTATCACACGTCGGTACTGCGCCAGCCCCTGGACGCTGCGGCGGGCGGCGGCAGACAACTCCGGCAGAGCTTCCAGCTGCAGCAGCGGCAGCTGGCAGGCGCGAAAGCCGGCGCGCTGCAGGGCCTGGCACAGTGTCTCGCCCTGGCCCAGGGGCCGGGTTACCAGGATCGTCTCAGCTGCCATATACCTCGGCCAGGATATCGGCCGCACCCTGTGCCAGCAGCGCTTCGGCGACCCGGATACCCAGCTGCTCCGCCTCCGCGACGGGGGCCTCTCCCTCGGCGCGCAGTAACTGTGTGCCATCTGGCCGGCCCACCAGTCCGCGCAGCCACAGGCGTTCGCCGCCGGCCTGGTGCTCCGCGTAGCAGGCAATGGGCACCTGGCAGCCCCCCTGCAGGCGATGATTCATGGCGCGCTCGGAGCTGACCCGCTGGGCCGTGGGCTCATGGTGCAGCACCCGCAACAGCTCCCGGACCCGCTGGTCATCCCGGCGCAGCTCTATGCCCACGGCGCCCTGGCCGCCGGCGGGCAGGGAGTCTTCCACCGCCAGCCGCTGGGCAATGCGCCCGGCAAAGCCCAGGCGTATCAGACCGGCACTGGCCAGAATCACCGCGTCGTATTCGCCCGCGTCCAGCTTGCGCAGCCGGCTGTTGACATTGCCGCGCAGGAAACGCACCTCCAGATCGGGACGGCGCGCCCGCAACTGGCACTCCCGCCGCAGGCTGGAGGTGCCCACGACGCTGCCAGGCGGTAATTCCTCCAGGGTGCGATAGCGATTGCTGACGAAGGCGTCGCTGGGGTCTTCCCGCTGGCAGATAGCCCCCAGACCCAACCCCGCGGGGAATTCCATGGGCACGTCCTTCATCGAATGCACCGCGATGTCCGCGCGCGCGTCCAACAGGGCGGTTTCCAGCTCCTTGACGAACAGGCCCTTGCCCCCCACCTTGGCCAGCGGCACATCCAGCAACTGGTCACCGCGCGACGTCATGCCCAGCAGCTCCACGGTCAGGCCGGGATGACAACGCTGCAGTTCGGCCTGCACAAACTCGGCCTGCCACAGAGCCAGCGGGCTCTCCCGGGTGGCGATGGTAATAACGGACATAGGGTAGTTCCTGATTGGCTGGCGCCCATGATAGCAGCAGGCGCAGACGGCAGCGACCGAGGCAGGTCAGGCAGAGGCAACCCGTTGCTTGGCCTGCGCCAGGTGGCGGCGGCTGACCGCCGGCCGCTTGTCGACCCCCTCCAGCACCGCGCACCAGCGCCCGTCGGGCTGTCGCTCCAAGCGCTGCACATGGGCGAGCGCCACCAGGGCGTTGCGATGCACCCGCAGGAAGCGGTCGCCGAATTCCTCCTCCAGTTCCTTGAGGGAGTCGGAAATGATGAGCTCGCTGCCGGGGCTGCAGGCGGTTACGTATTTCTGGTCCGCCAGCAGGCAGCGCACGTCCTCCACTGCCACGGTGGCGACCCCGCGATGGGTATGGCTGACCAGCCGGGTGCGCAGGCCAGCGTTCGCGGCATTGGCCTCGGCCGGCCCGGCGCCGCGTCCACCCGCCGCGGCCAGCGAGGCGAGCTGCATGCGATTGATGCGACCGGCGCCGGCGAGGGCACGCGCCAGTTCGCTTTCGCGCACCGGCTTGAGCAGATACGCCACCGCCTGGTGGCGCAGGGCCTGCAGGGCGTATTCGTCATAGGCCGTGCAGAAAATAACGGCCGGGGGCTGCGGCAGATTGTCCAGGTGGGCGGCCAGCTCGATGCCATCCATGCCCGGCATGCGAATATCCAGCAGGATCAGGTCCGGGCTGCACGCCTGGACCTGTTCCAGTGCCTGCTCACCGGTGGCCGCCTGCCAGCAGCACGCGTCCGGCTGCAGGGCGCCGACCAGTCGCTGCAGGCGCTCCCTGGCCAGGCTTTCATCGTCTACTATGAGGATGTTCACGCCGCATCCTGCAGCGGGTAGCTCAACTCGACCCGGTAGCCACCGGCGGGACGCTCGATCTGCAGGCGGCCGGCGGAGCCGTACAGCGCATGCAGGCGCTGGCCGATATTTTCCAGTGCGATCCGGTGCCCGGCACTGCGCGCCGCCTGTTGCGGGGCGGGATTTTCCACCACGATCGACACCCGCCCCGCGTCCTCGGCCACGCGGATGGCGACCGTGCCGCCGGCGGGCAACTGCGCCACTCCGTGGTAGACGGCGTTTTCCACCAGTGGCTGCAGCAACAGGCTGGGCATGGGCTTTTCCCGCACCGCCGGATCGATCTGCCAGTCCAGCTGCAGCCGCTCCCCCAGGCGCAGCTGCTCGATACCCAGGTACAGCTCACAGATGCGCAGTTCATCCGCCACCGTGGCGTCGCGGCGACCATCCTGCAGGCTGACCCGCATCAATTCCGCCAGGTCCTCTACCACGCGTTCGGCCTCCGCGGGGCGGGACATGATGAGGCTGGCAATACTGTTGAGTGTATTGAACAGGAAATGGGGGCGAATGCGGGCGCGCAGGGCATCGAGCCTGGCGAGCAACTCCATTTTCTGCTGCAGCTGAAGCTGTTGTTGCAAATAGAAATAGCGCAGCACGATGCCCGCCAGTACGGCCGCCACCAGCAGGTTGCGCAACAGCCACCAGCCGGTATCGCCACTGTCGGCGAACAGAATCGGCAGGGCCGCGCGGGCGGCGATGCTGCTCAGCGCCGTGGTGACCATTACCACCAGCAGACAGCAGCATGCAGCCAGCGGCATGCGCAGGCGATTCAGGGACCTGCGCAGGGCGCACATCACCGCGGCGCTGAGCAGTACTACCCACTGGCCGAACAGCGAGCAGACCGCCAGCAGGTCCCAGTTGAACGCCACCAGGGAACTGCTGCTGAGGGTGAACACCAGCACCATGAGTTCGACCAGCAGAACCATGGTGAGTACCGAACGCGGGGCGCACAGATCGGGAATAAGGCATTCCCCCGAAGCCGCTTTCCAGCCTGCCTGTGCCACCTGTTCGGGTGCAGCCTGCATAGTCCGTTCTCTCGCAAAGATAGCTGGTATACTTGCACCCTTGCCAGGTGCGGACAAGCCCAATCTGCCTGTGCGGCGGCAGCGCCGCCGGCCACTGCGTCGCGCCCGACACCTTGTTACCACAGCAGGAATTCTCTCCAGATGAGCAAACAACAGGACACCAGCAAGCTTTGGGGCGGGCGCTTCACCGAGGCTACCGACAGCTTCGTGCAGCGCTTCACCGCCTCGGTGGATTTCGACCGGCGCATGGCCGCCGAGGACATCGCCGGATCGCTGGCCCACGCCGACATGCTGTGCGCCGCGGGCGTGCTCAGCGACGAGGAGCTGGCGGCGATTCGCGATGGCCTCTCCCAGGTACAGGAGGAAATACGCGACGGCAGCTTCCAGTGGTCGATCGAACTGGAAGATGTGCATATGAACATCGAGGCAAGATTGACCGAGCTGATCGGCATCACCGGCAAGAAGCTGCACACCGGCCGCTCTCGCAACGACCAGGTGGCGACCGACATCCGCCTGTACCTGCGCTCCGCCATCGACAGCATCGCCGGGGAGCTGACCCGCCTGCAGCACGGCACCGTCACCCTGGCCGCCAGCAATACCGACACCATCATGCCGGGCTTCACCCATCTGCAAACCGCCCAGCCGGTTACCTTCGGCCATCACCTGCTGGCCTGGAACGAGATGCTGCAGCGCGACTACGGCCGCCTGCAGGACTGTCGCAAGCGGCTCAACCGCTCGCCCCTGGGGGCGGCGGCCCTGGCCGGTACCACCTACCCCATCGATCGCGCCCGCACGGCGGCAGCGCTGGGTTTCGATGCCCCCACGGAGAACTCCCTGGATTCCGTCTCCGACCGGGACTTTGCCATCGAGTTCTGCGCCTTTGCCGCCCTGCTGCTGACCCACCTGTCGCGCATGGCGGAGGAGTTGGTGCTGTGGACGTCCGCCCAGTTCGATTTCATCGAGTTGCCGGACCGCTTCTGCACCGGCTCCTCCATCATGCCGCAGAAAAAAAACCCGGACGTACCGGAACTGGTGCGCGGCAAGGTCGGCCGGGTCAACGGCCACCTCGTCAGCCTGCTGACCCTGATGAAAAGCCAGCCGCTGGCGTACAACAAGGACAACCAGGAAGACAAGGAGCCGCTGTTCGACACTGTCGATACCGTGCTCGATTGCCTGCGCGCTTTCGCCGACATGGTGCCGGCCATCAAGCCGAAAGCGCGACAGATGCGCGAGGCAGCGCGCCGCGGTTTTTCCACCGCCACGGACCTGGCGGATTACCTGGTGCGCCTGGGACTGCCCTTTCGGGATGCCCACGAGGTGGTGGGCAAGGCGGTGGCCCACGGGGTGGCCAGTAATCTGGACCTGGCGGAGATGCCGCTGGAGACCCTGCAGGCGTTCTGCCCGGATATCGGCGAGGACGTGTTCGCGGTGCTGACCCTGGAGGGCTCGGTGGCGGCGCGCGACCACCTCGGCGGCACCGCGCCCGCGCAGGTTGCGGCGGCGGCGCAGCGAGCGCTGCGCAAGCTGGAACAACGCTGAGCGGCGCTGCCCCTACTCGCCGTAGCGCAGGGTGGCCTGGAAGACGACATCGGCGGCAGTCTCCACCGCGATGTCCTCCACCAGGCTCGCATCCACCGACCAGCGGGGCGCGAAACGCCAGCGTACGCCGCCGCTAAGGGTCACCCCGGGGTCGCCCAGGGCAGTAAGCTGGCTGTCGGTGGGCGCGGCATTGCTGTCCACCTGGGCCAGCAGGGACCAGCGCTCCGCGACCCGCCAATCCAGCCCCAGCCCGGCGAACCACAGGTTGCGCTCCTGGAACCCTTGCAACAGGTCGCTGTCACCGGCGCGCAGGTAACCCACCTGGCCGTGCCAGCGCAGGGGCAGGTTCGACAGATGGGCGCCGGAAAAACGCAGGGCGATATAGTAGTCATCCGCACCACTGCCCAGGAACTGTTCGTCGTCGCCGGTGCCGAACTTGTAGCCCAGCCCCAGGCCGGCCACCGCGTCGCCGTGCTGGTAGAAAGCATAGTTGAGCGACACGGTGATATCGCCCAACCCGGAATCACTGTTGTCCAGCAGGAAGCCGCCGTCGGCAGAGACGTACTGGTAGTCGAGCAGGTTCCTGGGCACATCCGAGCGGCCGCCGTCGGGCATACCCCACAGGTCGTGCCAGTTGTCGATGAACTTATCCAGTTCGCCGCCGCTCTGCTTCAGCCACGGCACCTCCAGTTGTACATCCCAGCGCTCGGCCAGGCCATAGCGCAGGTCCAGGGCGAAGCGCAGGGTTTCGCCGTCCAGGTTCAGGGACTCGCTCTGGCTGCTGTCACTCACATAAATATTGGCGACGCTGCTGTGCAGGGCCGCGCCCAGTTGCCCGCGGGGCTGGGTCTCGGCCGCGCGCTGGGCGGGAAGGCCCAGCAAGCCCGTGACCGGGCTGAGATTCTTGACGTACAGCGGCTGCTCCGCCGCCGCTGCCGACAAGGCGCCAGCGGTCGCCGCCACCGCGCACAGGCGCCGCAAAACCGAGTTGGGCATTCATCCTCCGGGTATACGCCAGGAGGCCACCCGGGGCGAGCGGCCGTGAAAACAATGATACGGTCTGCTCGCGCCGCTTTCCAGGCAACGCTATAATTCCCCGCTTTGCCAGCTGGAACCCGCCCCATGCCAACCATCCCGACCAGCCTCGCCCTCGCCGCCATCCTGCTGCTTGCAGGCTGCGGGCAGATGGGGCCGCTGTACGAGCCCGAGGATCCGCCACCGCCCGCCACCGCCACCACCCCGGCCACCTGACGAGAGCTGCCCATGGAACACTTCCCCTACCGGGACGGCCAGCTGTACGCCGAAGGCGTGGCGGTCAGCGACATCGCCGCTGCCCACGGCACCCCCTGTTACGTCTATTCCCGCGCCGCCCTGGAGAGCGCCTTCGGTGAGTACCGGCAGGCCCTGGCCGACTGCGATCACCTGATCTGCTACGCGGTGAAGGCCAATTCCAACCTGGCTGTCCTGGATGTGCTCGCCCGCCTGGGTGCCGGCTTCGACATCGTCTCCGGCGGCGAACTGGAGCGGGTACTCGCAGCCGGCGGGGACCCGGCAAAAGTGGTGTTCTCCGGCGTCGGCAAGACCCGCGCGGAAATGGCCCGGGCGCTGCAGTTGGGCATCCACTGTTTCAACCTGGAATCCGCGGCCGAGTTGGAGGCCCTCGACCAGGTGGCGGGCGAAATGGGCACAGTGGCGCCGGTCTCGGTGCGCGTCAATCCCGATGTGGACGCCCGCACCCACCCCTACATTTCCACCGGGCTGCGGGAAAACAAGTTTGGCATCAGCGCGGACGAGGCCCTGCGGGTATACCAGCGGGCGGCGAGCCTGGACAATATCGAAGTGGTGGGCCTGGATTGCCACATCGGTTCCCAGCTGACCGAGATCAGCCCCTTCCTGGACGCGCTGAAACGCCTGCTGGGGCTGGTGGACACCCTCGGGCAGGCGGGCATTCACATCCGTCACCTGGACCTGGGCGGCGGCCTGGGCGTGTGCTACCGCGACGAGGCCCCGCCCTCGGTCGGCGAATATATCGGCGCGCTGCGCGGTGCCCTCGAGGGGCGCACACTGCAACTGCTGTTCGAGCCGGGCCGCTCCATCACCGCCAACGCCGGGCTGCTGGTCACCCGGGTGCAATACCTCAAGTCGACACCGCAGCATCATTTTGCCCTGGTGGATGCCGCCATGAACGACATGCTGCGCCCGGCCCTGTACCAGGCGTGGCTGGACATCCAGCCGGTGGATCGCCGCGGCGGCGGCCAGGCGGCCAGCTGGGACATCGTCGGCCCGGTGTGTGAAACGGCTGATTTCCTCGGCAAGGACCGCGCCCTGAGCCTGGCCCAGGGCGACCTGCTCGCCATGTTCGGCGCCGGCGCCTACGGCTTTACCATGGCCTCCAACTACAACAGCCGCGGGCGGCCACCCGAGGTCATGGTGGATGGCGAGTGCGCTCACCTGGTCCGCGAGCGCGAGACCACGGCCGACCTCATGCGCACAGAGCGCTGCCTGCCGGACCGAGCACCGGCGGCGGCGCGCCGCGATGCCGGGGCCTGAGGCGATGATTCTCAAATTCACCAAGATGCACGGTGCCGGCAACGACTTTGTGGTCGTCGACCTGGTCAGCCAGCGCTGCAAACTGCGCCGCCGGGATGTGCGCAGGCTCGCAGACCGGCACTTTGGCATCGGTTGCGACCAGGTGCTGGTGGTGGAACCCCCGGGCAGGCCCGACGTCGACTTCCGCTATCGCATCTTCAACGCCGACGGCGAGGAAGTGGAACACTGCGGCAATGGCGCTCGCTGTTTCGCCCGCTTCGTACGCGAAAAGCAGCTCACGACCAAGCGGGTGATCAGGGTGGAGGCGGGCTGCGGCCTGCTCGAACTGCGGGTGCGCAGCCGCAGCGAGGTCGAGGTACAGATGGGGGTGCCCCAGTTCGAGCCCGCAGCGATTCCCTATGCCGCACCCGCCCGCGCGGACAGCTACACCCTGCAGGTGGAGGGAGAGGCCCTGGAAATCGGCGCGCTGTCGATGGGCAACCCACACGCCATCCTGCGGGTTGCCAGTACCGAATCCGCCCCGGTGGCGCGGCTGGGCCCACTCATCGAGGCCCATGCGGATTTCCCGCAGCGGGTCAACGTCGGCTTCATGCAGGTGCTGTCGCCGCAGGCCATCAGGCTGCGGGTCTACGAGCGCGGCGTCGGGGAGACCCTGGCCTGCGGTACCGGTGCCTGCGCCGCCGTGGTGCACGGTATCAACCGCGGCTGGCTGCGCGATCTAGTGACAGTCGAGCTGCCCGGGGGTAAGCTCACCATATCCTGGGCCGGCGCCGGCCAGCCCGTTATCATGACAGGACCCACCGAGGTGGTGTTCGAGGGCAGTATAAGGATCTGATGTCCCGGCGGGGGCACGACACCGGGGGGAGAACCAGCAATCATGTCAGCCAGCAAGGAACAGGCCGCGGCGCCGGGGAACAACGCACTGAGCGATGAGGCCGTGCGCGAATTTCTGATGGACAACGGCGATTTCCTGCAGCGCAACCCGGAGCTGCTCGACCACCTGCATATTTCCCACGCCTCGGGCAGCGCCGTCTCTTTGGTGGAAAAACAGGTGAGCGTGCTGCGCGAACGCAACGTGGAGATGCGCCACCGCCTCAAGGCCCTGACCGCCAATGCCAGGGAAAACGACACCCTGTTCGCCAACACCCGCTCGCTGGTGGTCAAGCTGCTTGAGGCCAATAGCGTGGCGGAGCTGTACGATGCGTTCATGGCCTCCATGAAAAACGACTTCCAGGCCGAGTACGCCTGCATGATCCTGTTCGGCGACGACGCCACTGGCGGCGGCTACCGGGTGGCCAGCCTGGACAGCGCCCGCGCCGCCATAGGCGCCCTGTTCAACGGCCGCAAGCCCGTGTGCGGCGCCCTGCGCAAGGAAGAATTCAACTACCTGTTCGGCTCCAGCGGCAACCCCCAACCGATCAGCCAGGGCGGCTCCGCGGCGGTGATGCCCCTGACCGACGGCGCCCAGCTCGGCCTGATCGCCGTGGGCAGCGCCGATGCCGGGCGCTACCACAGCGCCATGGGCACCCTGTTCCTGGCGCATATTGGTGAAGTCATCCTGCGCCTGCTGCCGCGCCTGCAACAGGACCAGGCCTGAATCCGGGTGGGCGACACGGCCAGCGACCGGGCCGCACGGGCGACGCCCGACGAACTCGAACGCTGCGTGGAGCAGTTCCTGCTGTACCTGCGCAACGTGCGCCAGCTCTCCGTCCATACCCTGGCGGGCTATCGCCGCGACCTGCTGTCCCTGCAGCGATACTGCGCCACACAGCAGCGGCACAGCGCCGCCGAGGTGACGGAGGCGGACATACGCAACTGGGTAAGCCAGTTGCACCGCCGCGGCCTGAGCGGCAGCAGCATACAGCGCGGCCTGTCCGCGGCCCGCAGCCTGTTCAACTACCTCGGCCGGGAACAGGGCCGGCCCCGCAATCCCGCGGCCGCCGTGCAGGCCCCGCGCAAGCCGCGCAAGCTCCCGAAGGCGCTGGATGCGGACCAGGTCAACAAGTACCTGGTTTTCGACAGCGACAGCAACATAGCCCGGCGCGATCGCGCCATGGCGGAACTGTTCTACTCCTGCGGCCTGCGCCTGGCTGAACTGGCGGCAGTGAACATCGGCGATATCGATCGCGGCGCCCGGCTGCTGACCGTGACCGGCAAGGGTAACAAGACCCGCACGGTACCCGTGGGCACAGTGGCGCTGGATGCCATAGACTGCTGGTTGCAGGTGCGCCCGCACCGGGCGGAGGACGACGACGGCGCGCGGGCACTGTTCACGAGCAGCCAGGGACAGCGCATCAGCGCGCGCAATATCCAGGCCAGGCTGCGACTGCAGGGCCGCAAGGCGGGCATGCACCAGGATGTACACCCCCACATGTTGCGTCACTCCTTCGCCAGCCACATGCTCGAATCCAGCGGCGACCTGCGCGCGGTGCAGGAGATGCTGGGACATGCCAATATCGCCACCACCCAGATCTATACCCACCTGGATTTCCAGCACCTGGCGAAGGTCTACGACGCCGCCCATCCGCGGGCCAGGCGCCGCGACAAGGAGTAAGCCGCCGTGGGCGACCACAGGCAGGGTGCCGATATCCGGGTGATTACCTTTGACCTGGACAACACCTTGTGGGACGTCGAGCCCACGCTGCTGCGCGCCGAGCAGGCACAGCAGCAGTGGCTGCGCCAGCACCGGCCCGGTGCGGTGGACGCCTACGATCACGAGGCCCTGTGGGCATTCAAGAAATCGGTGTGGAAACGCCACCCGGAGCTGACCCACCATGTCAGCCGGATGCGCATCCAGATGCTCTACGAATTGCAGCTCGCGGCGGGCTATTCCGAGGCGGATGCCGGTGACGGTGCCCGGCAGGCGTTCGCCGTGTTCCTGGAGGAGCGCCACCGGGTAAGCCTCTACGAGGAGGCCCTGGTCGTGCTCCGGGGCCTGGCGTCGCGCTATTCCCTGGGGGCCCTGACCAACGGCAACGCCGATATCTACAAGACCGACGCCGGGGAGTATTTCGACTTCGCCTTCCTCGCCGAGGAGGTGGGCGCCGCCAAGCCGCATCCCGATATGTTCACGGCCGCCCTGCGGCAGGCCGGTGTGGCGGCCCACCAGATCGTGCACGTCGGCGACGATCCGGACCACGACATTCGCGGCGCCCGGGAGGCCGGCATGCACACGGTATGGATGAACTCCCGGGGCAAGCCGTGGCCGGACCTGCCCCGGGCAGATTGCGAGATCGACAACCTGCGACAGCTGCCGCAGGCTATCGCCAGCCTGGCCGGCGGCTGACGCACATCGTCGCTACCGGCACGCCCGATAAAGCGGGGCGTGGCCTCCATGCCTCTGGCGACGCTCCCCGAACACGGACCGACAAATCCTGTATATAAAAAAGGGGGCCCGAAGGCCCCCAAAACACGCATCGTTAAATGCGCCCGCAAATCGTTGTCACGCACCGCTGCCCTGGGCGCCGACAAACTCGGGGTAGGCCTCCAGGCCACACTCGCCCTTGTCCACACCCTCGTACTCTTCTTCCTCGCTGACGCGGATGCCGATGACGGCCTTGATGATGGCCCACACGATCAGGCTGGTGACGAATACCCAGACGAAGATGGTGGCGGCGCCAATCAGCTGGCCGCTGAAAGAGGAGTCACCGTTGGTTACCGGCACCAGCATCAGGCCGAGGAAGCCGACCACGCCGTGCACGGAGATGGCACCTACCGGATCGTCGATCTTCATCTTGTCGATGGTGACGATGGCGAACACCACCAGCACGCCACCGATGGCACCGAAGATGGTCGCCTGCAGGGCAGTGGGGGTGGAGGGTTCGGCGGTAATCGCCACCAGGCCGGCCAGGGCACCGTTGAGGGCCATGGTCAGGTCGGCCTTGCCGAACATGAAGCGCGCCACGATCAGCGCGGCAATCAGGCCGCCGGCAGCTGCCGCGTTGGTGTTCATGAACACGATGGCGACGGCATTGGCACTTTCGACACTGGCGGTGGCCAGCACGGAACCGCCGTTGAAGCCGAACCACCCCAGCCACAGCACGAAGGTGCCGAGGGTTGCCAGCGGCAGGTTGGCGCCGGGGATGGCGTTGATCTGGCCGTTTGCGCCGTACTTGCCTTTCCGGGCGCCCAGCAGCAGGACACCTGCCAGGGCCGCGGCGGCGCCTGCCATGTGCACGATACCCGAGCCCGCGAAGTCGGAGAAGCCCAGGTCACCCAGGGTGTACATGCCGAAGACGGCGTTGCCGCCCCAGGTCCAGGACCCTTCCATCGGGTAGATGTAGCCGGTCATGACCACCGCAAACAGCAGGAAGGCCCACAGCTTCATGCGCTCGGCGACAGCGCCCGAGACGATGGACATGGCCGTGGCGACAAACACCACCTGGAAGAAGAAGTCCGCGGAGGGTGCATAGGTTGCCGGCTCCTCAGCGCCCGCCACACCGTCGCCGGTGATCGCGGACAGGAACAGGTCCCCGCCGTACATGATCATGTAGCCGCAGACCATGTACATGGTACAGGCCACCGCGTACAGGGCGATGTTCTTGAGCAGGATTTCGGTTGTGTTCTTGGAGCGGACGAGGCCGGCTTCGAGCATCGCGAAGCCTGCCGCCATCCACATGACCAGTGCGCCACAGATCAGGAAATAGAACGTGTCCAGGGCGTACTGTAATTCAAAGATACTGTTTTCCATGGGGATATCTCTCTAATTGACAGTGACGTGGGTTTAGATGGCGGCTTCGCCGGTTTCACCGGTGCGGATGCGGATGACCTGCTCCAGCGGTGACACGAATACCTTGCCGTCGCCGATCTTGCCGGTATTGGCTGCCTTGGTGATGGCCTCGATGGTCTGCTCCACCGCTGCCTCGCCTACCGCGACCTCGATCTTCACCTTGGGCAGGAAGTCGACAACGTACTCCGCGCCACGGTACAACTCGGTGTGACCCTTCTGGCGACCAAAGCCCTTGACCTCGGTGACCGTGATTCCCTGAACCCCAATCTCGGACAGCGCTTCGCGCACATCGTCCAGCTTGAATGGCTTAACAATAGCCGTTATCAGTTTCATATTTCTCTCCTGGTAATAACCGGCGGCGAACCGCCGGCTCGCTATGCCTGACTGCGATTACATGCTCTTGCTGATGGTGAACACCGCGGTGTCGTCGGCCCAGTCCGTACCCCAGGCGTCATTGTCATCCAGGTCGGTGCCGACATAGGCGACGGAGAGGTCCACTCCAGCTACCGAGTAGGTCAGAGCGACGGAGTAATCCGTGTAGGTGTCCTCTTCGCTGGAGAGGAATCCATTCTCGTCGAAGTCGTTGTAACCAACATGGAAATCCAGGGCGAAGTTGTGACCCAGGCCGAGGCTGTAATCCGCGGCGTAGTAGAAGAACTTGCCGGTGCCACCGTAGTAGTCATCGGAGTAGTTCACGGAGATGGAAAGATCTTTCCAGGAGCCGGCGACATACACCTCGCCGTAATCGCCCTCGTCACCATTGTCGCCGGGGTAGTCGTAGTAGATGTAACCCACGTCAATCCCGAAATCGGTGTCACCGATGGCGCTGGACCAGCCGGCGTAGTAATCCAGTTCCAGGCTGCCGTCGTAACCGCCGCATTCATCGTTGCAATCGAAATCGACACTGGAACCCCAGGTGCCGATGTAGAAGCCAGGACCGAATTCGGCATCGAACCCGCCCTGAATGGCTGCCGACTCGTCGGACTGGGAGATACCGCGGAAGCGGTAGTCGCTGGTGAGGGCGACGTTGCCGCTGATGGTAAAGCCGTCACCGGAGGCGACGTCCAGGTCATCCTTCTCCTGGGCCTGTACCAACGCGGCGCCAGTCAACAGGGCCGAACTGATCGCGGTAGCAAGTAAAGTCTTGTTGAACATGTTTCTCATCTCCATGGTTGGTCTTGAAAAATCAGAAAACGCATTGCGGCAAACTGTTACGGGCACATTCTGCGCGATACCGATTCTGGTATCCGGAATTAGCACAGCCTGTGCCACTCAAATATATTTATATTAAAAACAGAATGTTATGTATTTTGAGTATGGCCAGCGCCACATTCAGGGGCCGTGTGGGCGCAAGCCTGTCGCACCAATATCGTGCAAATATCCAAAACAGTGCACAGGCCTGCGCTGTGCTCACCGGGATAATTGCTCTAGAATCGCCCGGACATACTCATTACAGATCAGTGGCGACGGCAATGGCGTTAAAACCCCCTCCACCCTGGGAGGTTTTCCAGCAGGTGCAGGAGCTGGTGAATTCCAGCGGCATCAAAGGCGAGGTGGATAAAAGTGTTCGCACCCTGGTGCAATCGGCCCTGGGCCGCCTGGACGTGGTCAGTCGCGAAGAGTTCGACACCCAGGCCGCGATACTCAAGCGCACCCGCGAGCGGGTCGTGGAACTGGAGGCGGAGCTCGAGGCACTGACCCGGGAGCTGGAGTCCCTGTCCCGGGAGACCTGACCACCCCCGCCTGTGGCGGCGACTCCAGCCAGCTCAAGGACGAGCGATGGAACTATCCGTGGTTTACAGCCGGGCACTGGCAGGTATCGAGGCGCCCCTGGTGCGGGTGGAAACCCACCTGTCCAACGGCCTGCCGGCCTTCAGCATCGTGGGGCTGCCGGAAACAGCCGTGCGCGAGAGCCGGGATCGCGTCCGCAGCGCCCTGCTCAATTCCCACTTCACTTTTCCGGACAGGCGCATCACCGTCAACCTGGCACCGGCCGACCTGCCCAAGGAGGGTGGGCGCTTCGACCTGCCGATCGCCCTGGGCATTCTCAGCGCCTCGGGACAGCTGCCTGCGGAGCAGCTGGCGCGGCACGAGTTCCAGGCGGAGCTGGCGCTGGATGGCAGCCTGCGACCGGTACCCGGCGCCATTCCCGCCGCCATCGCCGCCACCCACAGCAAGCGCCGGCTGGTGGTGGCCGCCGAGAGCGCGCCGCAGGCCGCCCTGGCCCCCGGCAGCCAGGTCATCGGCGCCACTGACCTGCTCACCCTGTGTGCCCACCTCAATGGCGGCTGTCCGCTGTCCCCCTGCCCTCCGGGGCCCGCCCGGAAAGCGCGCCACTACCCCGACCTGGGCGATATCGTCGGCCAGGAAGGCGGCCGCCGGGCCCTGGAAGTGGCCGCCAGCGGCAACCACAACCTGTTGTTCTGCGGCCCGCCCGGCACCGGCAAAACCCTGCTGGCAAGCCGCCTGCCCGGTATCCTGCCACCGCCGGATCCCGACGAGGCCCTGACCCTGCTGGCACTGCGCCACTACCACGACCCGCTCGCCGGGGGCAACGACCAGCAACGGCCGTTTCGCAGCCCCCATCACAGTGCCAGCGCCGCCGCGCTCACCGGTGGCGGCAGTCGGCCCCGGCCCGGGGAGATATCCCTGGCCCACGGCGGCGTACTGTTCCTGGATGAACTGCCGGAATTCAACCGGCACAGCCTGGAAGCACTCCGGGAGCCCATGGAAGCCGGGGAAATCACCCTGTCACGGGCGCGGCACAGCACCCGGTATCCGGCGCGCTTCCAGCTGGTTGCGGCCATGAACCCCTGCCCCTGCGGTTATTTGGGCGATACCGAGCGGGCCTGCCGCTGCACTCCCCAGCAGGTCCAGCGCTACCGGGCGCGGATTTCCGGGCCGCTGCTCGATCGCATCGACCTGCATGTGGCGGTATACCGCCTGCCGGCGGCTGAACTGCTGGGCCCACAGGGGGCCGGTGAGGACAGCGCGACGGTGCGCGCCAGGGTGTGCGCCAGTCGCGCGCTGCAGCTCGCGCGCCAGGGCTGCGCCAACGCCCAGCTTCCCGCCGACCGGCTGGCGCAGGTGTGCCAACTGGCGGATGCGACGAAAGACCAGCTGGCGAAGGCCGCCAGCCGCATGACCCTGTCACCCCGGGCGTTGCACCGCACCCTCAGGGTGGCGCGCACCATCGCCGACCTGGCGCAAAGCCCCACCGTGGCCAACAGCCATCTCAGCGAGGCGCTCGCCTACCGGGCCGAGGAGCCGCCACCCTGAATCGCGGCGGGGACACGGCTACCGGGGCTGGCGCCGGGGCCGTGAATACACTAGGCTTCGCGGGTAACAATAAGAAACCGTTGTGCGGGTAATACCACAATGCGCAAA
>JACKNV010000011.1 GCA_024234735.1 Pseudomonadales bacterium | reverse complement strand
AAAAAAAAAAGAGGGGGTAGCTACCGACCACACCCCGTTACAGGATGCAGTCGGTGGGGTAGAGTAGACAATCTGATAAAAAGAATGGGGACACCCCGGGGGTAAAAAACCCAATTGTAATCGACGGACCCGTCGTACCTGACGTTGGGCTTGGAAGGGTTGGGGGTGATCGATCGGCAAAGGGGGCGTGTTGGCGCATGAATATGCTAAGTCCCTGCCAGGCTTGGAGAAAACTACTGATCGGACTAAACTCAGTAGCTCCAACCCACGACTCCCAAGGGGATCATCGCAATGGCAGGAAAGTTCGACCTCAAGAAGAGCCCCAGCGGCAAATTCATGTTCAACCTCAAGGCAGGGAATAACCAAGTCATCCTCACCAGCGAGTTGTATGAATCCAAGTCCGCTGCACAGAATGGCATCAAGTCGGTCAAAAAGAATGCTGTGAGCGATGCCCGGTATGAGCGCAAGGCCTCTAGCAAAGGCCAACCTTACTTCGTGCTCAAGGCAACCAATGGCGAAATCATCGGAAAGAGTGAGATGTATACCAGCAACTCCGGGATGGAGAATGGAATCGCCTCGGTGAAAAAGAATGGGCCTACGGCTGAGGTGAAGGATAATACCTGAGCTGATAAGAGCTCCCCTTGCGTGAGGGCGCCGAAAGCAGTTACTTCAGGAAAGACTTGGCCGCATCCATCAGGCCCCCGATACCGCCGGCAGAGGCCAGTAGGTTTCCGCCACTGCTGGATTTATCCATTATCTGGGGGATCACGTCGGCCAGTCCGGCTGCGGCAGAAGTACTGTCTGTCCCGATTGTAGAAGCAAAGTCAGAGATCTGTTGATTGCCCAACAGCGCCTGTATGCTTTCAGCTGAGATTGCAGCATTTGCGCCGTCGCCAAGCCAGGAATTCAGGATATTGCCTAGCTCGCCACTCGACGCCATCTTCCCCGCGAGCTGGGCCAGATCAATATCGCCTTGACCATCGCCCAATAGATTAGAGAGCGCCGCCTGTAGAGTGGCAGAGTCGATTTGAAGACCAAGTTTCTCCGATAGCAATTGAGCGCCGAGTTGAACGATATCCATGTATTGGCTCCTGGTTACTTGAAGAAGATTTCGGTAAATCGAATACCGATGTCAGGTGTTGAAGAAGTTGTGACCAAGTATATACCAGATTTATTTGGATCAGGTCTGATCAACTACCTGTGCATTGATTGCATTTTTCTTGACTGATTCAATACCGTTTTCCATTGCCTGCGGTACAGAGTAGGTCTCACTAGAGCCGATCACGCGCCCGTTGCCACCCTTTACTACAAAGAACGGCTTGCCTTTCTTGGACTGCATGCGCTCAATGCGGTTGTCGTCAGTAGCGTTTCTGATGACGGACGAAATCCCATTTTGAGCGGCCTGCTTACTAGAATATTGCTCGCTGGAGAGCAACACCTGGCCGTTGCGGGCCTTCAGACTGAACATGAAGTGGCCTTTCTTGCTTTTGTTGAGTTCAAATTTACCAGCCATTAGTATGTCTCCGTAGTAGTGCGTGAGTATCGGTGATTCAAAAATTCCAAATTACATAACCACGTATATCCAATCGTAGATACGACACACAAAACCAGCAAAAGTTGCACTGACACAAATGGGTACAAACGTGCGGAACTATATTGGAATGAGTTTTATTATCTAGGTTGCATACTTCAGGATAAATGCCTCACCCGCTCTTCCAATAAACCAACAGAGGGCTGGCGTCCTGCTCAATTATGATCTTTTGCCCCTTATAGCGACCGAATCGAATGTTACCTATACAAAGTTTATTGAAGATCGCATTCTCGAAGCGAAGATTGCATGTGAAAAACTCGGGGTGAGGCAGCTCATACAGTTCATCGAACTCATCTGGGCCATCGCTTTCTTCTAACAGAATTGAGTAGTCAAAGCGCATCTGAGAGAGGTCGTCGATTTCCAGGTACCAGCGATAAATATCTAGTAGCAGACCCTCAAGGTGTTCGACCATTTCATTGAATTCAATTGCAGTGTCCATAGGTCTATCCTCATTAAAGTAATTCGCATGGGATTGTGCAGGTAGCGGTTGCTGCCATATCGCTACAGGGCGCCGGGCAGGGTTTTAAAAATGTGGTTATTGCGAGGGGCAAGAAAATGCGGATCAAGTTCAGCCCCAGCCACCCCGGATATTCAGGGCATGACCAGGGCGGTAGTGGAGAGGTTATCCATCAGAATTGCCGGGGATACCCAGGGCCTTGTCTCTGCCAGTAGGGGATGGATTTTGCCAGGGCATGGCAAGGGTAATGCCTCGGGGTAAAGGGGTGCGCAGCGTGCCAGCCTGGAGCCCGTAGTGCGACCCGAGGTAATCACCTCAGCGGAATCCACCGGGGCGCTATAAGGAGTTACAAAAAATTTCGGGCGGGGATTTCGTTGTGGATATGGCTTTCAAGGGGGTTCATGGGGGGCAAAAAAAAAGAGGGGGGTAGGTGCCGACCACACCCCATTTCAGGATGCAATCGGCGGGGTAGATTAGACGCTGCATCAATTGATAGCTTTGAGACATCACTTCAGGGTTCCACTTACAGCTCGCCCGACTGGGCAAAACTATAGCAAGTGTCGCCAACAATGACGTGGTCAAGTACCCTGATATCAACCAACGCCAGAGCGCTCTGGATCCGTTGCGTAATGCGTCTATCTGCAGAGCTGGGTTCCGGCTGACCACTGGGGTGGTTGTGTGCCAGAATGACCGCAGCAGCATTCGCATATAAGGCGGCCTTGACGATCTCTCTAGGGTAAATCGCCGCGCCATCGATAGTGCCGCTGAATATGACACTGCACTCCAGCACTTTGTGCTGATTATCCAGCAGCATCAGTGCGAAGTGTTCCCGCTCCTGCCTGTTAGCAAAGAACAGCCGGAAGTAGTCGAAGGTCTGGCTGGGGCTGGTTATAAATTCACCTTCAGTTGATGCTCGCTCCTGAACGAGATTGAGAGCCTCGGTGATTACGCTTTGTTGCGCGGGTGTGTAGGTTTTTGTAGCCATGGGTTGGTGCCTCTTAAGAAGGGTATGGTTTACGGAGGGGCGGTTTCTGCGCCACGCCCCAGATGGTTTTTGAAGTTTTCAGTGAGGGTTGTGGAACATTCGGTGCCAAGGGATAGGCGGGAGGGGATTTCCGGAAGTACTTTGTTGAAGTTGGAGGGTGTGAGCTCAGGTCTTGGGGTAGTCCAGCAAGGGCGCTATGCTGAATTTTCTGGCATATCCAGGTGCGCCTCTCTGCCAGCAGGTGACAGGTTTTAGCGGGGCATGGCGGGGGGAAAGCCCAGAGATCAAGTGCTTGACAGCGTGCCACCCTGGAGCCAGTAGCGATAGCTTTAGCAATCACCTCGGCTCAATGCAGAGGGCCTATAAGGAACTGATCAAGATTTCGGTCAGGACTTATGCTGTGAATATGTAAACAAGTGTGGGGATAACCCCTGGGGTTGATTCCCACCACAGCTGTCGTAGGGTTTAGTTATGACTACCGATATAGTACTTTTCAGGACTCTGATCGACGATTGCCGACGTGCAGTGGTTTTCACGGGTGCCGGCATCAGCACCGAATCCGGTATTCCCGATTTCCGAGGTCCCAATGGCCTGTGGACCAAGATCAAGCCCATCGACTTCCAGGACTTCATCAACTCCGAGGAGGTCAGGCGAAAGTCCTGGCAGCGTTGGTTCGAGCACGGGAAGGCATTGTTGGATGCCAAGCCCAATGCCGGGCATATCGCCGTCGCCGACCTGGTCCGCAAAGGCAAGGTGAGTGCGGTTATTACGCAGAACGTGGACAACCTCCACCAGGATGCCGGTGTCCCCGATGATCGGGTCATTGAGCTGCATGGCAACGCCTCCTACGCGAAATGCCTGTCCTGTGATCAAGTCGTGGCCCTGGAACAGATAGAAGCCGAGTATCGGGCGTCTGGTACTGTGAAGCCGTGCTCAGCCTGTGGCGGTATCGTAAAAACCGCGACGATCTCCTTCGGCCAGATGATGCCCGAGGAACCCATGGGCCGGGCTGAAGAGGAGACCCTCGCCTGTGATCTGTTCATTGTCCTGGGCTCTTCACTGACAGTACATCCGGCGGCGGGTTTCCCCGTGATGGCAAAGCAGCAGGGGGCCAAACTGGTTATTGTGAATCAGCAACCCACAGAGATGGATGCAATTGCGGATCTGGTAATACACGCTGGAATAGGGGAGATACTACAAAGAGTACAATTCCCGAGCTAACTGTAATGGATTAGGCGATTGGTGTTCTCGATAGTGCGGGGCACCAAGGCGGATTCCGTATCTTCAATTTACTCCGTCCCATCATCGCCTTTGTATCTCAGCTTGCTCCAGAGAGATTTTGCCTTGGAAACAGCTTCAGCCCCCGTTTCTGTCGCAAATCTCTTGCCTTCTTTGAAACTTGATGAGGCCGTTTCTGCTGTTCTTGCCGCAAGTTTTCCAGCGTCAGATACAAAGTCTTTGGTGGTTTGTGAATTGACCGCTTCCGTCCATCGCTGTTTAGACCACGTAATTGCTTCGGAGCTTTTACCCAAGACATATTCCCCGCTCGTCGAAAACCCTTCAGCGGCTTTTGAAAGCGCATCCGTGACCATGCTTCCAGCACCGGCTTTCTCTGCCTCCGAAATAAGCAGCCCGGTAAGGTAATCGATTTGCTCTTGCTCTTCTGGCTCAATAACTCCGTCTGCTTCAATGACCTCTCGCAGGTGGGTAACGAAACCCGTCATAATGGTTTCCTTGTCACAGTCTTTGCTGTCTGCGCAATAATCGCCCAACGATTTTGCAAGCTGTTCATAGGAAACGTTGTCTAACTGGTGAGAATATTCGTCAACGAGACGCGATATGAATCCTGATGAATAGCCCCAGGAGTCAGTGAAGTAGGCTTCTATAGCTTTCCGTTCAGAATTGGTCATTCCGCTGCCAGCGTGCGCCATTTTCAGACTTACTGGTAGCATCATTTCAGCGAGTGCCGCGGCAATGACATCCAGGGGAGAATTGATGTACTTTGGCACTACGATGAGCCCTGTGTCCTTGCTTCTCTCAAAAAGGTGACTCACGCCTAAGTAGGCACCTCCCGTGACTACGCCGGCGGCAATCACCCAGCCAATAGGTGTAACTGCCGCAGCGCCCAGGCCAAGGGCTGACAGGGTGCTGGCCATGAATCCACTACTCGCAAAAAAGGTGCTGGCGACAGCGCTGCTGGCAGCGATTGTAGAGGCGGTAGCTCCGACCCCAATCGCCTCGCTGAAGGTGGACATATTCTCCCGGGCCCTGAGTAAGCCATAGGCGCGCTCACCTATTCCGAGCATAGCTTTGAATTTCAGCGGCTCCTGTACTAGTACCTCATCGCTTTCTTCAAAGAAATCATCTAGCTCATCAGCCAGCGACATGCACTTCACCTTTGAGAGGATCGAACATTGTTGATGCCTCAGCGATTTTCCTACGCAGGCTCTGATCTTGGAGATCCTCTGCATAACCTCGTGCAAGTCCAAAAACGGCCGCAATTGGGACTGCAAAAGAGCCGAGTACTGCTCCCAAAATGGGTATGGACGCTACGAGCACGCCAACTAAGAGACCGAGAACCATTCCAAATGTGGCATTGGGAAACTTAGCGGAGATCATGACGACGATTTCGACGATTCTCTTGCCAATTCTTACTACAAGTTCGCCCACCTTGATAGCTGTCTTGAGAAATGAAGCTATAAGGGCCTTTGCATCGGCCGATATATCAAGATTATCAATATAAGACATCAGTTTGGAGTCGCTGATCTTATCTTCTGCAAGAGACTTTATCTCTTCATAGTCGTTATCGGAAATATCTATAGAGATCTTGTCTCCCGTTCTGGTGTCTTCTGCTACTGCTTCCATAGACTGTTGCCTCCCAATCAATCAATGTTTTATTGTCTTAGGCATTATATGGTCTTTTCGGAAATGCGAATATAGTTAGGAACCATGAAAAATTCTTTTGGAGCGAACGTCTCCAACAGGTCGATTTTGGTCTTGATCTCTTGTGTGCTTATGTAAACACCTGTTAGACAGCTAACCAAATCAAGCCGAGTTATGGAACTGGTGTGCGTGCCTCACCGTCCCTTCTATGTGCTATTTGTTTCCTCCTATTCAGAAGTGTTGCCAGTAACCCTGCGAAGATCAACGGGCTTCCTGAAGCAATACAGGATATCTGGGGAACCATTAATCCTGCAGTAATCAGGATTCCCCCCAAAATGAAGCAAACAGATGATAGCTTGGTAAACAGGCGAATTCGATTTGTGATGCTCGGTGACTTGCCATATTTATAGCCAATAAATATTGGTAGCATTAGCGCGACCACGAGAAAGCTTTCAAGATTAGGTAGGCCATCATCACGTCCTCCACGTTCAAACCAATATATGGTCGATATCATTTTCATAGTTGATACTGCTGTGAATAGAAGTGCCAAATGTGGCAGAATATAAAGATTACTCATTGAATCTATGTCAGCAGCGATTTTGTATTTCAGGATTTTCATTTTCTATCTTGCCGCATAAGGGAATTTAAATGCCCGACTTTTGCTTGATTCACCAGGTCTATCAGTTAAAGGTTGTTATACATTTTCTTGGCTTGTCTCTTTGATTTGCGCGCATATATCACTGAGACGAGCAGCGCTGAGATAGCAATAAAAAGCGCAGGCCACGCACGGGTGATATAAAACAAATATAAGAATGCGATAAAAAGGATTGCCCATATATAGGCATTATTAAAACTATCCAGCATTTTCTTCCAAGGTTTCATTCTCACCACCTTATCTGTATGTAGGGGGGTGTTAGTTGGATTTGGGTATTGGCTTCGGCATAAACTCGACCAAACTCTGGTTAGAACAGTTATAAGAAATGCAATAATGCTCCAGACTTCGAGCCTAGGTTCGGTAGGCCCAACTTGTAGTTGTTTGTTTCAATATAGTGCTTTCTCAATATTCACCGTTTTATAGGCCAAGATTCGCAGGATTACCAACTGGCACCCAGAGACTGGCTATGATGGATAATGGTAAGAACACTTGCCAGACCAGCCACCGGACGATAGACCTGCCAAATCCCTTCAAACCTGCCCAAACATGCTTAACTGTGCCTTGAAAAACTCCCGTGCTCTCGCTGGAAATTCGCTGGATAACGGTTTCATGCCTCCGCCGATGTAAGCTCTGAACCGGTACTTTCGCTTCCCGATAGCAAGGGTCATTTGATGACTGTCGTGGAGCCATGACAGTTATAGTTTCTGGGATAAAATATAGCCTTGGGAAATTCTTGGGCTGATTTATGGGGATAAAGGCCTGCTTTAACTTTTTTAGAATATTCATTGCATTCTCCAAATGTTATGTGCCAATGGCACTGTCATCTCGACTGACACTCATAAGTTGCAGGGATGATCTCTCAATAAATAGTAGTTGATTTCGAATATATGTATAGAATGTATACATGTACACGTCGTGTTTTAGAGCAGGTAAGTAAATCCGACCGCCAACTACCTTTCTAATAATCTAGGGAGAGATATCTCGAAGGTGGCCCAGACTGTGCCTCTCAGCATCACTTCCGTTGGGATATAGGGGAGTCATGGGCCAGCTCAAAGCACTGCCCAGGTGGCCACTCTGGTGCACCTGGCCATCACGCTGGTGCTAACCTACAGCCTGTACCGGCGGCCTTTAGGAAAATCTCACAAATTTCCCGGGCACATATAGTGCGAGATATGGCTTGAAAAAGGGGGTACCCCGGGGTCATTCGGGGTTATGGCTAGTTGGCCTGTATATAGTGCAACGTGCCTAGGCAGGTTTTCCCCGCGTTCGCGGCGCCGTTTTCCGCTTTCGGCCCCTGTTTGTCTCGGTTTTCTTGGGTGATTTACTGGACGGTCGTCTTCTCCTGGCGGGACGAGTATGTTCGATGTTTTTCAGCCCCTCGGGTAGCACAGACTGGCTCTGGACAATCAGCTCGCGCAGGGACACCAACAGCGGCTCCATGAAACCCTTGTAGCTCCCCTGGCGCTGACTGATGGCGTCGAGTTGCTGCTCCCAGTGGGCGGTCATATCCGGTGTGGTGGCGATCTCGGGTAAGCTGTGGATCAGGCCCCTGCCGGCGGGCGTAGACCGGATCTGCTTGCGGTTGCGTACCAGGAAGCCTCGGGTAAACAGCAGCTCAATGATCCCCGCCCGGGTAGCTTCGGTGCCCAGGCCATCCGTGTCCTTCAGGACCCTGCGCAGTTCCGGATCCTGTACATACCGCGCAATGCCGGTCATCGCTGCCAGCAGGCTCGCATCGTCGAAGGGCTTGGGGGGTGTTGTCTGCTTCTCCAGGACCTCCCCTTTCTCGCACAGGCAGGTCTCTCCCTTCTCCAGGGTTGGCAGCGAGGTGTTCAGGACCGACTCACCTTTATCAGCCCCGGGCCGGGCCGGGAACAGGACTTTCCAGCCCGGTTTTACGGTCACCCTGTCCTTGGCGATAAACCGGCTCCGGGCAATCTCCAGGTCGATCTGGCTGTCGGTGTACTCGTGGGCGGGATAGAACTGGGCCAGGTACTGGCGGGCGACCAGCTCGTAGACATTGCGCTC
Organism: Pseudomonadales bacterium; assembly: GCA_024234735.1. Lineage (GTDB taxonomy): Bacteria > Pseudomonadota > Gammaproteobacteria > Pseudomonadales > Halieaceae > JARRPM01. Next base: position 98,721 of record JACKNV010000011.1, on the reverse strand, counting down.
TGCCTGACTGGGGTTCCCGGTGTCCATTTTCCTAGCGGTGGGAATGATTGCGTGGTGAGCGTCGACCTTACTGTCGTTCCAGGCACCACTTTTCAGTGAGGGATCAACATTCTTGCTGGCCTCCTCCAGGGCACGACAGTTGGCGGCCACGGCATCGATGACACTGTGACGGTCGGCAAAGTGCCCGCTGGGAAGGTGACGGCTATCGGAGCGGGGGTAGGTGATCAGCTTGTGGCGCTCGTACAGGGTCTGGGCGGCATCGAGTACTTGTTTGGCACTCATGGAAAACCGACGGGCCGCATCGATCTGCAAGGCCGACAGGTTATAGGGCAGGGGAGGCGGCTGCTTCTTGGGCTTGCAGCTGCTGGCGGTGACGGTAGCCGGCTGCTGGTGGATGCGGGAGCGCACCTTTTCGGCTAGTGCCTTGGATAAAACCCGCCCCTCGTCATCCTGGTAGGGCAGACAGGCCTCACTGGGTTGCCACCGGGCCTTGAAGTGCTCACCCTGATCAGTCACCAGATGGGCGATGACCTGGTAAAAGGGTTTGGGGACGAAGGCCTCGATCTCCTCATCCCGCCGTACCACCAGCCCTAATACCGGTGTCTGTACCCGGCCAACCGACAGCACCCCCTGGTACCCGACTTTCTGCCCCATCAGGGTGGTGGCCCGGGTCATATTGATGCCATACAGCCAATCCGCCCGGGTTCGAGCCAGGGCCGAGGTGGATAATGGGGCGAAGTCCTTATTGTCCCGCAGTTGCCCCAGGGCCCGGGTGACCGCCGCCGGGTTGAGGTCGTTGATCAGGCAGCGCTGGATGGTGTCCCGTTTGGAGCCGCGTACCTTAAGGTAATCGATCACCTGGTCGACCAGCAGCTGCCCTTCGCGATCCGGGTCGCCGGCATGGATCAACTGATCGGCTTCCTTGACCAGTTTGCGCAATACGGCCAGTTGTTTGCGAGTGCAAGCCTTGGGCTGAAGCTGCCATTGTTCAGGGACGATGGGCAGGTGTTCCAGGCGCCATCGCTTGAATTGGGGATCATAGGCATCGGGCTCCGCCTGCTCCAGCAGGTGCCCCACACACCAGCTGACGCAATCCCCGTTGCCGACATAAATGCAGCCATCGGCTTTGCGGTGAGGTTTGGGCAGCACGTCGGCAATGGCGCGGCCCAGGCTGGGCTTTTCGGCGATGTAGAGTTTCATGGCGTCCACCCTACTGCAGGTGGTACGCGGTGATCCAGGGTCCTGGAAGTGGCGCAGGACAGATTTTCATTTTTTTCATTTTGTTGGGTCTTCATGATGGTTTCCCCGTCGGATTGTCATTGAATAGGTGAAAAAGGAGGCCCCCATTGCAGGGGCCGTGATAGGTGTCCTCATGCCGCCGAATCCAGCGCGGCAATGATCCGGTCACCTGCGGCCGCAGAGGCCTTCTGGAGGGTCTCCGGGGCCAGGTGGGCATAGCGCTCCGTGATCTTGATGTCGCTGTGTCCCAGCAGCTCCTTGACCTCGTAGATCGGGACACCAGCATTTACAAGCATGCTCGCATAGGTATGCCGGAGATCATGCAACCGAAGGTCAGGCATCTCGGCCTTGCGCCTGATACGGTCCCAGACCTTGGCGATCTCAGTGAGCCGTTCCCCCGTCCTCGGGCTGACGAACAGGTAGGGCGATCCACCCTCGGTGCGCAACTTGTCCAGTACCCGCAGCGCGGCATCACTGAGTGGCACCCTCCGGACTCTCTTCGACTTGGCATTGCGGATGGGGATCGTCCAGGTACGGCCCTTGCGATCGATGTCCTTCCATTCTGCCTTCAATGCCTCATTGAGCCGGGCGCCGGTCGACAACAGATACAGCACCACGTGGCACACCATCCGGTTGTTATCGGTACGCAGGATAGCGGTGAGCCGTTGCAGCTCGTCTTCAGTGAGAATCCGCTGGCGCTTGTTGTCCTCGTGGAACAGGGTGATCTTCGCCGCGGGATTTTTGTCGACCAGACCCCACTCCATCGCCAGGTTGTAAGCCCGGCGGATGACTCGAACCAGATGGTTGCAGGATGATGCGGCCAGGCCCTGATCGGCCATGGATTGATGGAGTTGCTCCACCTGGTACCGCGTAATGCGATCGATTTTGACTTCACCCAGCTCGGGGCTGATCCACCGGGTGTGGAGATCGTGGTCATTGCGGTGACTGCGCTTGTGAGCCGTGGCGTGTGGGTAGTATCTCTCGGTAAAGAAGGTGTCCCAGTCCATGGATTCCCGCCTCTGGCGCCGCTCGGCCTGGGGGTCGGCACCGAGTTCGATTTCAGCTTTCAGCTTGCGGGCAGCAGCCCGGGCTTCTTTCAGGGAAATATTAGTCGTGCGTCCCAGCTTGTTATGAACGGTTTTGCCGGAAACTTTCGTGCGAAGGTACCAGGTGCCTTGGCCGGGGCTGGTAGCACGGACCTCGATGTACAAACCGCTGCGGCTGGCGCAGGTGTACTCGATCCGATGTTTGTCGGGAGGGCAGGTGAGCCCTGTTTTTAGGAAATGGTCGTTTAGTACTCTTGCAGGCATACGTCTCTCCTGTGCGAAGATTGAAAGTTTATGGGTGACCGCTGCGCCATCGGGTAGACACGGCAGCGGTGTGGGTGAGGGCTATTCGGTCGGGGTATAGCGGTATTCGTTGTGGCGGTACTTGGTCCAGCCGTCAGCGGTGAACGGTACGCGCCTGTCATTGACCAGCCCGCTGAAGATACGGCCCTGGGCTTTGTGCGACTCCTCGTCGTTCTCTTCCCAGAATGTTTCGCCGAGGATCGCTGCGAGGGTGTAGGTTTCCCCCGCGGTGAGGTAGGGAAGTCGCTTTTCGGCTTGCGTGATGAGCTTATGTTGCAGGTCGGTATCGGTAGCTTCGATGGTAATGGACATAGTTTTCTACTCCTCTTCTATGGGCATATTTTCACCAGGTTCGGTTTGAAAGGCACAAAAAATTCCGAACTTTTGGCCGAATCGCCAGGTGGATTCCCTTGATAGCAACGGGACGGGGCGTATTTTCAAGAGGCGTGAGACGATGGCGTCTGCCCTGTTGTATCGGGTGAATAAATGGGGTGGGGAGGGGGAGGCAATTTCCCCAGACTATCGGGGGCGGTATATTTTTCCGGTAGGGGTAATCTCGACACTGTGTATTTTTCTTCAGAAATTGCTCACCCCTCCCCCACCCCCAGTCAAACCGTTTAGATACATGCAATAACGTAAATGGTGGGGGGTAGCGGGGGTAGGGCAGTCGAAAGATACTCGGCAAACCGCCGCGGAAAACTCGACATGCAATGGAGGTTACCCCGCCATGACAGCTCTCCCCAGTTGCCTACCCCCCCCCCGGATCAAAAGTTGAAATCGTAGGTCTTCAGCGGAACTCGCCAGCGGGTCTTTCCTTTCGACCGAGTTGGGTTGCCGAGAACTTCCCTCAGATAGTTTCCACAATCCCGTGCTTGGGCGTTATTGGGGTGGCGAATGCCGACGCACTCCAGCACTTCCGTTGCGGTTTTCAGCTTCCAGCTCGATTCTGGTAGCTCAAGATCAAGATTTGCCTCTAGAGCGTCCCGAACAGCATTGATGGCACGATGCCCTTGGTTGCGCTCCTCCAGCGCCGCTTCTTCCTCCGGAGTCAGCCACCACTGCACACCTGCCTCGTACAGCGTATGCACCTGTGCCCAGAGCTGCTGCATGTTGATACCATGGTTGTAATTGACTGCCTTCACTGGAATCGTCATCCAACGCGTGTTGCCGGTATCATCGACCAGAAAGTTCGCACTATTGACCGAGGCGCAGAACACGGTCCGCCTTGGATACTCCGAATCCCGCCGGTCGTAGGGTCTACGAATCTTATCTATGGTGCCGGTAAGGAAGCCTTTAAGCCTGGCCACGTCTTTCTTGAAACTGCTGTCCAGCTCCCCGATCTCAACGATCCAGTGACTGACCGCGGTGGTTTTGGAATCCTTGTCACCAGCGTCGAGGTGGTGATCTATCTTGATGAGGCGCTCCCGCAGCATGGGGTCATCGATCAGTTCTGAAAAGAATGCCGTTTTACCAATTGACTGGGGGCCCTGTAGAACCAGTACCCCCCGGCATCGGAAGCCGCTCGACTTGAATGCAGCCGCGACGGCGCTGACGAGCCACCGTCTGACAATGTTTTGCATCAAGGTCTCCGGGAAGTCATCTGCCAGGGTCAGGGTAGCGTATAGGTCCTGTAGCCGATCCGTTCCATCCCAGTGTTGTTTGGTGATGTAGTCAATAACCGGGTTGTAGGGATTCCGGTCGGCGATGGCGGCGATACAACTGGGTATCTGGTTGATTGCTATTCCGTGCAAAGATGCCAGGCTGACGGCGTGGGTCAGAGCGCTGTTATCGGCATTTTCCGGGCACCCTGACAGCCCTGGCACCCTCAACTCCATTACTTTCCGGATCACATCATAGCTGGCCCGGAGGCGGTAGGCGTCGAGGAGATGGCGTACATTGGCCACCGTCGGGGGGAGAATGATGGCCCCGCGGCTTGATAAGCGCTGGTTGGGGAACTCTGTCGGATCCAGGGGTCGTACCTTTTCGATATCCTCGATGGGCGGATCACCTGATGACTCCGCCACAGTGCTTGGTTGTCGATCCTGTTCCCGTTCCCAGGCCGCCAGCGCAGCTTTCTGGTCGCCACCGTGCTCGAAGATCCGGAAAAGGTCCCAGGCATCGTTACTCGATACCTCACTCCCCGACCTGGTCAGCGGATCCTCTTCGTTGTGGTGACTGTGTACACGCCATACGTCATCCAGAGCCTTGAAGACCACAATGCCGGCATTACCGCTGGTCGATACCGGCGACAGAAATCGATACGATGGTGCACCATTAACCTGTGATGTGCTGTTCAGCCTATACCCGTTCTTCTCTAGTGTTTGCAGTATCCACTGGATGTCGTGTGCGGCATTGAACTGCGCAAAGACGCTGTCTTGGTCACGCGGTGTCGCCGTCCTGGTCGCTTCATTGAGCTGGCGGGCGGTAACTTGTGTCTCAGCCCGGAACCAATCCAACGCCGCCTGGACATCGAGCCCCTCGCCAACTTCACTGGCGTAGCAGAGGTATTCGCTATTGTCACTCTCGACCCTCGGGAAAAACCAGGGTTGCGACAGCCGGTGGTTCTCTGGAACATCCGCCAGCCAGCAGTCGGCGCCGTGCAGCTCATGAAAAATCCATGCAAGACATGCTTCGAGCTCGCCCTTATCCGCCAGGGTAGCCGGTATCACGACCCGGTAACGACGCCCCTTCCCGGGTTGCTGATCGGAGTGGGTGGTGTATAGAACATGCGGTATGCCGAGCTCTATCAAAGCGACATGGACGGAAAGTGGGGGCGGAGCACCCGGACTGACCGCTCCGGTTTCGGGGTCGAGCGTGCTATCACCGTCCAACACGATTATCTCGATGCGCTGAATATTGTCGTCGGCACGGGTGGTGCAACCTGCCCGGAGCGGCCCTCCGACATAGTATGACCCGTCCTTTTCGCCAACTGGGGGAGGGCGGAGAAGGGTTTCGCACAGGTCATGGAATGCGATAATCCACGGTTCCAGACGGGTGTAGGTGACGCCTCCAGGAGAGCGGCAGAGGTGCAGTTTCGGCGATGGAGCAGCGGGTTGACCTGCAACTGACTGCAACTCAATTCGACCGGTGTCCGGGGCTGGGGGAGCGAGAGGCCCCCGGGCATTAAAAGGTATTGAAGCCATTTTCGATTCCTTGCCGCAACAACACGGCCATGGCACAACCTGCAGGCTGCGCAATCGTCAAAAATGGTAAGTAACAGCGGGTAGACACGGATCGAGCCGCGTCGCCATCAAGAGCAGTTAGATCTTACCGCCCCATGGTTTAAAGCAGAGCCAGGTCATCGAGGAGCTGGCTATCGCGGGTGCTTGCTATAGAAAACCACGATTTGTATATTTTACGCCTATCCTAACGGTCGAGCAACCATCTATGGAGGCTGTTCCCTGGAACTTCCTGAGAATTGATTGCTTCGTCCCCCTGCCATTGACGAGGGTCAAAGCGACCGCGCCAACTATTTGCGGGTAACTGTGATACTAACTCACTGTTGTAGCCGCATCATTGAAGAAACCGGGACGGCCAGTGACGCGTCCCGTGTAAGTCTGACAACTTCAGCGGTGGGGTAGCACTACGTTATCGGCTTATACCGGTATTCGTTGTGTCGGTTTGAGGTCCAACCATTGCTTTCAAATGGCAATTCACCGGCGTTGACTAACCCGCTGAAGACCCTGCCCAGAGCGTTATGGGAGTCCTCATCATCCTCCTCCCAGAATTGCTCTCCCAAGATAGCCGCCAGGGTGTATACCTCCCCAGCTGTCAAAAACGGCAACCGCTTGACTACCTGGTTGATGAGCCTGCTTTTCAGGTTGGTGCTGTGGGGGTCAATAATTGTATTCATTTTGAAATTCCTATTAGTTTTGTCCTAGTATTCTATTGATATCGGGTAGTGGGGCCTTCACAGGCCCCCGGTTGCAGCTTATGGGTTTGCCTCGGGCACTTGGCCCACGGTCCCTACCGGCGAATTGTTCGCTTCAACGAGGTGTTTGGAGATGGCCAGAAGTTTTTGCACTAATGGGTGATCAAGACTGTCGATAGCATTGTCTGATAGTGCCGCATCCAGCCTCCGTTCGAAATCCGGATAATCTGCGGGTGCGGTCCCCTCGGGAAATCCCACGCTTTCCTTCACCGCCTCAAGCCCGGTCTCCTGCCACATACTGGTGGTAATATTCGCTTTGTCCATTTGCTGAGGACAGCCAATACTCTTGCCGCATTCTGTCACTACTTCCCGGAAGACCACAGGCCGAGCCCACTCCTGTATTGCTTCCAGGGCCGGTTCCTTCAACGCAACATAGTTTTCTTTATATTGTCCGGTATCTTCATCCGGCTCCTGGTATATCAAGCAGTATCGCAACGCCGAATAACCCGATATGCGACAGGGTTTATTTGGAGGAATCTTCCCGATCTCGACCATTCTGTTACCTACATTGTGATTTTTCATTTTCAGTTTCCTTCATATAGATTGACTTAATCGCGCTGGAGAACATCCAGGCAGACTTATCTTTAGGGATGTGAAACAACAAAAAAAGCCGGTAAAGTGGGTTACCTTAGGGGGTCAGTACCATGGTTTATGTGTATAAAATGTATATGAATCAACTAGATATGGAGATAGAAAAAATTTATAGCTGATGGGGGGGTTACCCCCTGGTTGGTGAAACCGAACATTATCCACCGCCGCCATGGGTGGCTCAGATGTCATTTTGATGCAGCCGGGACTTCCCTAACCCGAGAGCCTTGCCGCTGGGCTGAGAAGGATTAACTGCGCAGGTCCACGGGGCGCATTATCGTGCAGATCGCTTCGATGACCTTGGCGGATACCCCGGGAATTCGACATTGGTCTGTACTGGCGCGGGCCGCTACTCTCCAGTCGCCATATTTGTCACGGACATATTGTTCGATCTGCCGGTTTTCAGGAAGATGTCCTTCATCGTGATCCTCCCAGAACTCGGCAATCAATTCATCCAGCAATTCGAGTAGCGGCGTGGTGTGACTCCGCGTCGGTAACGGGTGCGATGAACCTACTTTGATTCTCTCCTGCTTTGCCCAGTCAAACAGACTCTGCCGAGAAATGCGAACTTGATCGTAACCATCTAGTGCCGGATCGTCTTTTACAACGACTAGTACTGTGGGTTGCTCGTCCCTGGACTTTGCCACTTCGCCCGTGAGCTTGGTGTAGAGTACGCCTGCTTGCTCGATTTCATTCTTCGCTTGCGCTGCCTCCTCACGGGCCACTTCGAGTTCATCTTGATTACCTGCTCGTTCCGCGTCTTTCAGTGCCCCTGCGCAGTCGGCCAGGTCTCGCTCAAGTTCTTCGAGAAGATCCGCCCTTTCTTTTCGAAAAAGCCAAAGGTTATGCCCGAGCAGGAGAGCCAGGGCCTCGTTAAGCGAGATATCGTTTTTCAGGTAATCAGCGGTCATTAATAGTACCTATGTAAACTTCTATCGAGGATGAGTCCAGTTTGGTTTATGAGGGTAGTATTTCAACAGAAAATTTTGGCCTTGCATAATTCGGCAAGGAAGGCGGAGTACGGGCGCCTCTGTCCGGACCCTTCCCCCCACCCTCCCGCTGTATTCATTTAGTCGATCGCCCCGAGTATGCTGGCTACCTCGTCATGATCCATCATATAAGCTCGCAACAGGTAATAGTGCTGGGCGCAGACCCTGGCGAAGACCTCGTCCTTCGAGAATGACAGGTGGCTGAAGGCATACAGGCAGGCAGTGATGCCCAGGGCATCCGCCGATAGGGTACCCTGCCAGAAGTTGTCGCAACTCACCTGGTAGACCTGTCCACTCGTCGGCGCCATATAGACGCCTTCATTATCCAGGACGTAGAACTCCCAGTAGCCGCCGTGATACTGGCCCTGGGTCATGCGTTCAGTGATCCCGTACACGACCGGCTCGATGCGCAGGGGAAAGTGGATGCCGAATAGCTGTTCGACCACGGCCAGCCGCTGGTCCTCGGGCACAAGCTGCCGGGTTACCGGGGTGGGTTCTTCTTTGTAGTCATTCATGGGTATATCTCCGTGTGTGAGATGGTCAAAAAATAATCAGCAGAAGAGGTGCGACACCCGGAGGTGCCGCATTGGTTAGGGTTACTCCTCCCGCGGATCTGGAAAGGGAATCAGCCCGAGCTCGAGCTGCTTGAGGTAGAGGTAGGTCTCCAGATATTCCTGAAGCGCTCCTGGGGTGTAATTGTCGGATTCCGAATCCAGCACCTCGATGGCGATCTCCTCGTACCTGTCATACAGCTCGGCAGGGGAGGTGACAGAACCTGGAAGAGTCGAGATCGTTTCCTGCAGGCGAGCGCCAACCTCGGCGAGCGAGCAGCGGATAGGCATGGTGGTTCTCCTATTTCAATTAAGCGGGATTGAGACGAGCTTCGGGATCAGAACCGCAGGGTGTGGTAGGGGCTGTTGGCGGGGATATCTGTGCTGGGCTCCAGGTTCAAGCCAGCCATCAGCTTTGCCTGGTCGTTGACGGCTTGAGCCCAGTCTGGCTCCTCGATCTCCCAGGCATCCACCAGTTCGATTGCGTCTTGCAGATAAGTTGTATAGTCCATGGTTGTTACCTCCAGTATCGGTTGATTGCCCACGCGGTGATTGCAGCGATCACGAGGATCGCCACTACCGGGTAGACCTTGATTGCCAAGCCCATCAGGGCGACTGCGACGATTGGCATGCAGCCGGCCGCCAGGGCAGAAAAGAACGCGAGTAGCAGCAGAGCTGTCAGCACTTGACCTCCTTGGTTTGTCGTAAGTTGAAGAAAAGAAAGGGAAACCGGGCATACACCAACTGGGTCGGTATAGGCTCGGCATTGGAAAGTGGGCAGGCGCCCGGAATCATGGAGCTTTGCGCCCCTTGAAGTTATGGGAAGGATCTTTTCGGGACTCTCCGAAACGGTCTCGGGGAGTGACCCAGCGAGGGTTCAGGAGTTCTTGGGTCTTTTTCCAGCTGTCTTGCGACGGGAATAGCCGGTGGCCTTGGCCTTCGCCTTCGGAGTCGCTTTCGACTTTGCCTTGGCCGGGGCCTTTGCCTTGGTGGACGGTTTCTTACCAGGTGCTGGTTGTTGATCACCCAGGCTCGCCAGAAAGGGGGCTGGATTACAGGCCTGGTGAACCCGTTTCTTGTCCCCCATTGGTTCGAGTAGACCGAGGTCGCAGAGCACGGCAATGAGAAACCCCGGTGTGTTGGCCGATTTTCCCCGAAAGATTTTCCGGAAAGCCATTGAGGTAATGCCCTGGTCAGTGGGCCATTCTGAGATGGCTTGCTCGACGCTGGAATATGGAACCCATTCAGCGGACCAGAAGCCGCCTCCGTCGTTCCCGGAGATCCTGAGGTAGATGGCTGTTGATTGCCGCCCAAAATTGACCCACTTAGCGGGATAATTTCCATCCAAAACTGACCCACTGAATCGACTACCCTGCTCACTTTTTGAGCGGGGTATCAAGGAGTGATCACAGTGGGCATGTTAGCCAAGATCCGGCGGATGTATTTCCGCGACAAAGTACCCCTGCGCGAGATCGCGCGGCAAACCGGTTTATCCCGTAACACCCTCAGACACTGGCTGCGCCAGGGCGAGATGCGCGAACCCGCCTATCCCGCCCGAGTCGTTCCCAGCATCCTCGATCCCTACAAGGAACAGCTGGTCAGTTGGCTTCGGGCCGACAGCCACCGCCCCAAGCGGGACCGACGCACCGCCAAGGTATTGTTCCAGTTGCTGCAGGCACAGGGCTATCCGGGCGGTTACGCGCGGGTGGCCATTTTTGCCAAGCAATGGCGCGAAGCCGGTGGCGCAGCCCCTGCTCGCCAGGCCTTCATCCCGTTGCGGTTTGCACCTGGTGAGGCGTTCCAGTTCGACTGGAGCTGCGAGTACGCCATCATTGCCGGCATCCGGCGTCGGCTGGAGGTGGCGCATATCAAGCTGGCCCACAGCCGGGCCTTCCTGGTGGTCGCCTACCCCCTGCAAACCCACGAGATGCTGTTTGACGCCCATGCCCGGGCCTTCGCCGCCTTCGGCGGGATACCCCGGCGCGGGATCTACGACAACATGAAGACGGCGGTGGACAAGGTCGGGCGTGGCAAGGAGCGCACTGTCAATGCGCGCTTCCTGGCGATGACCGGGCACTACCTGTTCGAGCCCGAGTTCTGCAACCGCGCCGCCGGGTGGGAGAAAGGCGTCGTGGAGAAGAACGTGCAGGACCGCCGCCGGCAACTCTGGGTTGGCGCCAACGCCCGCCACTGGTCCTCCCTGGCCGACCTCAATGACTGGCTGGCCAGTGAATGCCGAGCGGCCTGGGCGGACATGCGCCACCCGGACTGCCCCGACCTTACCCTGGCGTCGGTGCTGGAGGATGAACAACCCCACCTGATGCCCAACCCCCAGCCCTTCGACGGGTATATCGAGCAGCCGGTGCGGGTCTCGGCCACGGCGCTGGTGCACTACCAGCGCAGCCGCTACAGCGTGCCCGCCGAACTGGCCCACCAGGTGATCAGCCTGCGGGTGTACCCCTGGGAGCTGGTGCTGGTCGCCGAAGGGGAAGAGGTCGCCCGGCATCAGCGCGCCTTTGATCGCTACCAGACGATCTATGACTGGCGGCATTACATCGGCATCCTGCAACGCAAGCCGGGAGCCTTGCGCAATGGCGCGCCCTTTACCGAGATGCCGGAGCGGTTGCAGATGCTGCAACGGCACCTGCTGCGCCACGAAGGTGGCGACCGGGTGATGGCCCAGGTGTTGGCGGCAGTGGCCAGTGAAGGGCTGGAGCCGGTACTGGTGGCTGTGGAGCTGGCCCTGGAGTCCGGCAACATTAGCGGTGACCATATCCTGAATGTGCTGGCCCGGCTGCAATCACCAGTGGTTACCCTGACGCCGGTAGAGACCTCGTTGACGCTGAATGAGGAGCCCGAGGCCAACGTGCATCGCTATGATCACCTGCGCAGCCAGACAGCTGAGGAGGTGAACCATGTCGAATGATCTGGTGGCGCAATTGAAAGCGCTGAAGCTGCATGGCATGGCCCAAACCCTACCTGAGCTGCTGGCGCGGGCGCGCAGCCATGCGATGGATGTGGAGCAGGTGTTACAGGCCCTGCTGGCGGCGGAGACGGCGGAGCGGGAGGTCAAATCACTGGCCTACCAGATGAAGGCGGCCCGCTTCCCGGCGCACCGAGACCTGGCGGGCTTCGACTTCACCCAGGCCCGGGTGGACGAAACCCTGGTTCGGCGCCTGCACGGCGGCGAGTTCATGAGCAGTGCGCAGAATGCGGTACTGATCGGTGGGCCGGGAACGGGCAAGACCCACCTGGCCACCGCCATCGGGGTCGAGGCTATCCAGCGCTATCAGCGGCGGGTGAGGTTCCTCTCCACGGTGGAATTGGTCAACGCCCTGGAGCAGGAGAAAGCCGCGGGTAAGCAGGGTCAACTGGCCTACCGGTTTACTCATGTTGATCTGGTGATCCTCGATGAACTGGGGTATTTGCCCTTCAGCCAGGCGGGTGGCGCACTGCTGTTCCACCTGCTCTCCAAGCTGTATGAGCGAACCAGCGTGATGATCACCACCAACCTGGGTTTTGCCGAGTGGGCCAGTGTGTTCGGTGATGCCAAGATGACGACGGCGTTACTGGATCGGTTGACCCATCACTGCCACATTGTGGAAACAGGCAATGAGTCCTGGCGCTTCCGTCACAGTCTGGCAAGCAACAGCAACAAACGGAAAAGAGCCACCACACCTACACCTGAAGAAGGAGAAAACACGACCCAGACAGAAGACTTATCCACAGACGCCTAGGTATACTGGGCACCCGTAACCCGGGTCAGAATTGGATGGAAATCCTGGGTCAGTTTTAAGTGGAAACCAACAGTAGATGGCATCAGAATCATCTTTACCGACCTGGTAGGTGAGGGTGGACTTGCCGCTGGATGTTGGGCAGGTTGCCTCCTTCAGTATGCGAATATCGTTGTCGTTGGTTGTTGCTGCCTTTGCTTTGGACATAGTTGTGCTTCCTCGTGGTTGAAGGTGATAGTGGGTTGAGTTGAAGAGTTTGTATGTGTTCCAGAAACTGGCGTTGGAGAAACCTGGATGGTTTCTATATTAGATACGCCAGTTTGCTCAGTTTTCTGGTGGGAGAACGTTATTAGCGCAGGGAAATTTTTCTGGGCGGGATTCTGATTGTCGTTGTAGGCGTGAAAGGGGAGGATACATGGCCGCTATGTATAAGGTCACGATCAAATCAGATTCCGGTTATATCAATGCTTTCCCGACGAATATTCACGAGAGTATTTGACAACTACGGAATTTCCTACAAATCTATACATGGAAAATATTGCAGGCGAAGTATCTGCGCTACCGCTGGAGATCCTAATGGAAGATAAAGCATTTAATGCTTACCTAAAGCAGAAGAACAAAGAACTAAGCGTGATGGAGCGACGCGCAAGGGAGCTCATAAGGCAAACAAAGTACAACATGATCAAGGACGTAGCGGTAGAAAAGGAGATACGGCTACTTTACGAAAACATACAGAAGGAGTGTGCAAAACTTTCAGCAGAAACTCTTGAAAGAATGAAGCAGACGCCACCAAAATAGGCGCGATGAGGCTCGTTATACCTATAGCCAATTCACGCAGACTATTTTTTCCGGGGGTGTGGAGACTGGATCATTCCGTAGTAGTCTACTCCGCTACGCTAGGAATCCAGCTATGACCGAACTCGTCAAATACAGTAATCCCATTGGTAAGGCAGAAACCCTCAAGGTCTGGCGCAGCAGAATGCGGATGCCAGTACCCACAGCCGCGGGTCAGATCCTGGATCTGCGGATAGTCTCCATCTACGAGACGACCTCAGTAAATGGCCTGCCTCTGGATTTACTCATTGATGCCCAGAAAACCAAGAACGATCCCGTGAAGCAGTTCGGCGTTATCTTCAGTGAATCTCCCCCGGACTGGTCCAAGTACGGCATTCCAGTGCTGTGGCATAGTGAGGGTGTTCCTGGCGTTGGTAGGTGGAATGTGGGTCAACTGCGATGATGAAGGCGACGCTAATATTGCTGCTTTTCTGCAGCCTGGCCCATGCTGATATCACAGGCCTGGTCGTCGCGGTGATTGACGGCGACACGATCAAGGTTCTGGATGCCGACCAGACAGAGCATAGGGTTCGCTTGTCGGGTATCGATGCGCCTGAGCGCGGACAGCCTTACAACAAGGCGTCTCGCAAGCACCTGGCATCACTGGTGGCAGGGAAAGAAGTCTTCGTGGAAACCACCAAGCAGGATATCTATGGCCGTGAGGTGGGCAAGGTCTGGGTACAGCCCTCTGATTGCCCGAGCTGCGGTAAGACCCTCGATGTAAACTATGCCCAAGTTCTGGCGGGCATGGCCTGGTGGTACCGCTACTACGCAGAGGAGGAATCACCGGAAGATCATGGCCGGTATGAATCAGCCGAGGATGAGGCCAGAGCCCGGGGTTGGGGGTTGTGGGCTGACCCGAATCCGATCAATCCATATGATTGGCGTAAGATTCCCCGGTATGAGCACGGAAATGAGGGGCGCTAAAAAATAATGAGCATTAAAAAACCGTCATCCAAAAGCTTCGAGCAAGTGCGTGCCGAACAGCTCGAGTACATCGCCAAGCGTGAAAAAGGTTATCGTGAGCGTGCTCTAAAACTATACCCGTGGATCTGTGGGCGTTGCGCCCGGGAATTCGATCGAAGAAATTTATCGGAGCTAACCGTTCATCACATCGATCATAATCATGACAACAACCCGAATGACGGTAGTAACTGGGAGCTGCTCTGTATTTATTGCCATGACGAGGAACATACCAAGTTTGAAAATCTTGTGCGTTACGGCAGCACAAAAGACACGAAGAAAAAACCGGCAACCCATAACCCCTTTGCTGATCTCAAAGCGAGAATGGAAGGGAAGGATTGATCAGATACCGGTGATTACAACTTACCCGCCGTTCGAGAGCGAGGTTCTGCTGGCTGCAATACGGCCGGGTCGACAACGGCCGTACACTCACAATCCCACGAAACGGCCGCCATTGATGAAAGCTGTCTCGTGGCCCGGGCCCTTATAGTGCACCGCAGTTCTCCGGTCAGGCTCAGTAAACAGGGGCGGGCCAATAGGGAAAGTACCCTACCCAGTTTCTCCCGGGATTCCTGGCCAGCCTTCTTTTAAACAGATATAACCACACGGCCTCGACAACCGGGCTCTACGTTTGCTGCACTTTGAACTCACCACTAGCCAACCACTTCCGCCAGTCTGCCTCAAGCCGACGGAGACCGCCGGGATAAGCCTTGTCCAGCGCTCCCTCCACGGAGAACGGCTTACAGAAATTACCGTGAACTTGGCGTACGGTTTCCTGCAATGCATATGTACCCGGCGCTCCACTCATCAAAAAGTTTACGAGCGACCAGGCAATAGCATAGTTTCTGCCTCTGTTTATGCTATACCAGTCGGATCGCTTGATAGTAAGGTAATCCGTCAGCCCGGGCAGTGGATTGGAGCGTAAGAGCTTGATGTGGCTGTAGTTGGGGTAGATTACTCCAGCCTGGCCCTGGACCTGCATGGTTTCAAAGTACTCGGCCAGTCCCTCGGTTAACCAGGGTGGCGTTGGGCCAAGATGGGCGGCGGTGATAAGGTGGGATATCTCATGGAAGGTGGTGCCGAGGTTCTGGGCTGGCCGATTGGCATCATATTTCACCACCGCCTGATTCTTACCCATGCTGTAGAAGCCGGCAACTTGCCTGTTTCCTGACGCGGGTGAGCTTTGAGCGTGGTAGGCATCAAAGCGGTTGGGATCACCCATTAGTAAAAGCTGAATCCTGGACTGTCTGAGATTCTCCTCACCCAGGAAGAAGTGCCAGGTGTCGTACATACGCTTGGAGCCTGCAGCGAGTTGGCCCTGAAAGGCAATCGGCAGCGTTACGCCATCCGGAATGATTTCGTAGGTGAAATCCTGCTTAGTTATCCCCAAGTCCACTACCGATGCGAGACCTGCTTCAGGGGGTTTATCGGACATATGTGTCTGCCCATCTTCATCGACCCACTTGTAGATGCGCTGAGCGCTGGTATCGCTCCTGGATTTTGTTGATGGGCGGCCACAAACGGCAGAATCGCCTGAAGTATGGTCCAGATAGGCCGCATGATAGTTGGCCCCTTGGGAGGGAAAGTTGCCAACTGGAGATACTCTACCGGCTTCCGCCCAAGTCTCCAGTGATTCCTTATGGTCGCCGATCTCCTCGGTCCGCTCTGCAAACCAGTGACGTAAATCTGAAGCCATCGAATTCAAAGCGGCGAAAATGCTTGCGTCCGTTCCTCCACGCAGCCAGAAAGCCGCCATGATGCTGGACATACAAAGTAGAACAAAAAATAGCCAGGGATGAATTGATTTCACGGTGACGGAGATGTCCCTATCTCATCGTTGTAGTTGGGTCCTTCAGTCGATAACTGAACGATTAGAGAATCGTAAGGGATGAAGTTTGCGGGATGCCAGAATAGATTTTTCTTTTAGCGAGATTTCCTCATGCCGCCTCTATAACTACAACCACAATTCACCCACCACAATCCCATGCCCTGCATAGAATCCCTGAAACATTCCATTCTTTGAAATTCGTAGGAAATCATTGGTAATCGATGAAAATCGTGGGTGTTTGTAGCCAATTATCTGAATTTATTGAATATTTTTGTCAGAAATCAAAGTCGGGTAGCACCGGGCCAATGGGGGAGGGCTATCTTGAAACCTCACCCTTCCTGCTTCACACAATACTGCCCTGATTTATACCAGCCAGTGGGGCACTTGCCGCCATCCTCCCTGGGCAATGCTTCTCGGCCAGAGTTGGCCAGACGCTTGCAGTAGTTGCCTGATTTGTAGAAACCGGTGGGGCAATCGTTGCCACTGCGCTGGATGATCACCTGGTCCTCGGAGGACTTGAAGGGTTCGCAGTAGTCACCGGAGCGATAGGTGCCAGTGGGGCAGGAATCGCCGACGCGGGGGATGGGGGTTTGGGCGAGGGTGGTAACGGAAAGTAGTAGGAAGGCAAGTAATGTAAGTTTGTGCATGGAGAAACTCTCCTCTCGATTTTATTTCCTTGGCTATATATATTTCTCCTGACAGAAGTGCAGTGGATCTCGAGAACTCTTTACAAATCAGTAAATCCTGGTGGCCAGATACACTGCAGGACTATTTGTTAGTGGGCATATCGAGACTGTCGTTATCATGTTCCCTTTCACTTCGTATTAGGTCTTTCAACGTTTCCTGAAATGACTGGATAGATTCAGGGTTAGTCGAAATCGCGGTGTTTATGTCTCGTATAAGATCGATAGATGCTTTACTGAACTCATTAAACACGCGATTGGTGCGATTCTGCTCCCTTGCAAACGAAATCAACAAAAGAAAATTGATAATCATGACTATAAAGCTCATTGCAAAGGAAAAGGATAGCCCTCCTTTCACGGCCTCTAATGCTAAGGTAGCAAAGGGTTCTCCCTGGACTATGTCGGAAATCTGATTAATTGTATAAATAGACCAACCTGCGAGGAGAATAAATGAAGATAGCATTATGCCCCATCTAAGTTTGAACCAAGTTGCAGAAAGCCATTCGTAAAATTCATTGGCTTGTAGATATTTTAATTTTACAGTGACCAAGATTCCCATGATCGTAGTAACGAGCGTTACAAATGCAAGGCCGATATTTATCAAATTACCTGTTTCCACTCAAGCTTCCTCTTGTTTGGTAATACATTAGCGAATCCGATTTTATCGATATGTCCTTAGTGTCATCTGGATAAAGCAAAATCTCCTTAAGCATTGAGCCAGCCGACCACTTAACCGCATTCTTTGCGATCTCCTATGTCAAGAGTCTCGCGATACCGGGGTAATAGTAATGATTGAAAGGCGTATCGAACAATTTATGTGGCTCAAGGGCGACTACTCACTGTCATCGTAGGGGCTTTTGTGCTTTAGGCCCCAGCCAACAGTTTCCGAGTCGAGGTTCGCGAACCCCGCATGTGCCATGTCACTCACATTGTCGATTCTGAATTCTACTAAGTTTGGAATTTTTCCATGGGCACGATCGAGGATGTCGTATGTTGAGCCATATATGTTTTTATCAAAAACTATGTCACCGGAATCCAGATCGCCATCAGGCAAATTTAGCTCATGTGCAAATCGTTCTCTTATGTAGTAGAAGGCGCCATCGAAAACCAAATATAACTGGTGTTTGCATGCAAAGGATTCATGAAGATGCAGTCCACTACCGCAGAATGGGCAGTGGACTGGTTGGGCATACCAGTTTTTGAGTTCGATTATATTTTGGTGCACGCGTTGCCTCTCAGAGGGTGCCGGTTACTTACTGTAAGTTTTTTTACTTTGTATAGTAGGGTGTTTGTATTTCCCCAATGGATAAAGGCTCAAGAGGATCAAAATCTTTTGCATTGGGCCGATTTATGTCCTCGAGTTCGCTGGTAGCAGCAAGAGCACCAAGTTGATCTACCAATTTTGGGTGAAAGGCAACGCAGCGGTTCAGAAGAACTGAGGTAGAGAGTTCATCTGCGGTTTTACATAGATAGACGTTCTTCTCACAAGTATCACAATATCTGTGGTCTGTGCGGTCTATAGCGAGTAGATCGTCCCAGGTCTTTTCGCATTTGTAACCCCAAGAGCAGTTGCGAATACTACCAGTCATTTTTGGATCGTTTTCCATGTTGCTCTTGCCTATACCGTGTTCAAGTATTCATCGTATCAATCACGTTTCGGTAAGCCACCCATTTTTGATGCAGTAATCGATCCAGTGTTGTGGCCCTCGAGGGTCATCCGGATCATTTTCATGGAGGTGGCCTCTGCAGGCACAAGCCAGATCCCAGTAGTCTGCACTCCCGTAGGCAGCCATAATGGCCTCTATGATCGCCCAGCTGACTGCATTGTGATGTGCCATGGCCCGTTGGAGGGGCTTTCCGAGTCGATACCGCTTGCCGGAATTCTTGGTTCTTGGACCAGTCACCACCGGTTCGCTGGCTTTTGTGGCCATGATGCATCCTCCTTTCTGCCAGGATCGAAGCATATCAATATGGCAGAAAAAACGAAGTGACTTTTGGTAAAATGCTGATTTATATAGAATAGTATGGCAGTCGCGGTCGGCCATAGGAGCACAATGAAAGAAAGCAATTATGGCTTCCCCCTGGTCTACAATCCCCGACTTCTATCGCTGGCGACCACAGCTCAGAGCGCCCTATCCCCGAGTGTCATTGAAGCCACCGATATCGACCCCAAGACGGATAATTGATCCATCTGTTGCGAATTTTGCTACTATCCTCTTTTGCCGGGACGAGCAAAGAAAGAGCCGACAAGAGGGGCCACCCGTCGCATGACCGATAAGAAAAAGCTCTCCGAACGGGACATCTGCTCGAAGTACATCACCCCTGCTGTAACCGGGGCGGGTTGGGATCTGCATAGCCAGATACGGGAGGAGGTCACGTTCACCAAGGGGCGGGTGATAGTACGCGGTAAACTGCATTCACGCGGTGAGCAGAAGCGGGCGGACTATGTCCTGTACTTCAAGCCCAATATCCCCATTGCCGTCATTGAGGCCAAGGACAACACCCACGGCGTCGGCGCTGGTATACAGCAGGCGCTCAACTATGCGGAAACCCTGGGTGTGCCCTTCGTATTCAGCTCCAACGGCGATGCCTTCCTGATGCACGACCGTACCGGGCATGCCGCCAAGACCGAGCGTGAACTGATGCTCGATGCCTTCCCATCGCCTCAGGACCTCTGGGCGCGCTATTGTACCTGGAAAGGATTGGACTCAGACACTGCTCGCCACACGGTGGAAATGCCCTACCACGATGACGGAATGGGCCGCAGTCCCCGTTATTACCAGGCCAACGCAATCAATAGTGCCGTCGAGGCGGTCGCCAGAGGTCAGCAGCGCATATTGTTGGTGATGGCGACCGGTACAGGGAAGACGTATACGGCGTTCCAGATTATCTGGCGGCTGTGGAAGTCTTGCGCCAAGAAGCGGATTCTGTTTTTGGCTGATCGAAATATTCTGGTGGATCAAACCAAGAACAATGACTTCAAGCCATTCGGTCCGGCGATGACCAAGATCAGCAACCGGCAGATCGACAAAAGCTATGAAATCTATCTCTCGCTGTACCAGGCGGTGACTGGGTCCGAGGAGGCCAGGAATACCTACAAGCAGTTCACCCCGGATTTCTTCGATCTGGTAGTAATCGATGAGTGCCACCGGGGCAGTGCAGCCGAGGATTCGGCCTGGCGTGACGTCCTTACCTATTTTTCATCAGCCACCCACATCGGGCTCACCGCGACACCCAAAGAAACCAAGGATGTGTCCAGCATTCATTACTTTGGTGAACCGATTTACAGCTACACCTTGAAACAGGGCATCGAGGATGGGTTTCTCGCACCCTACAAAGTCATCCGTATCGATATCGATAAAGACGTGCAGGGCTGGCGACCGAGTAAGGGCCAGACCGATAAACACGGCAATGCCATCGAGGACCGTATCTACAACCTGAGTGACATGGATAAAACGCTGGTACTGGAACAGCGCACCGAACTGGTGGCCAGGAAAATCACGGACTTTCTAGTGGCCACCGATCCCTATGCCAAGACCATCGTATTCTGTGATGACATCAACCACGCCGAGCGCATGCGCCAGGCTCTAGTGAATCTGAATCCTGAGCGGGTAAAGGAAAGCCGCAAATATGTGATGCGTATTACCGGGGATGAACAGGAAGGCAAGGCGGAGCTGGACAATTTCATCAACCCGGAAGAGCGCTATCCGGTAATTGCCACGACGTCCAAGTTAATGAGCACAGGGGTGGATGCGCAAACCTGCAAGCTGATTGTGCTCGACCAGCACATCAGGTCGATGACCGAGTTCAAGCAGATTATCGGGCGCGGTACTCGCATCAATGAAGACTACGATAAATACTGGTTCACCATCATGGATTTCAAAAAGGCCACCGAGCTCTTTGCTGATCCTGCCTTTGATGGGGATCCGGTGGTGATTTATCAGCCCACCGGCGATGATCCAGTCGTGCCGCCTGATAAGGGTTCGCCAGGAGAGGGGGACGATAGCCCGCCGCTGCCCGATGGGGATGAACCGGATGGCGGTCCGGAGGATGGTGGTGATACCGGCGGTGGCAGTAAACGCATCAAGTATGTCGTGGGCGACGTGGCCGTGTATGTGGTGGGGGAGCGGATACAGTACTATGGCCCAGACGGCAAACTGATCACCGAATCGCTGAAGGACTACACTCGCCGGACGGTCCGCAAGGACTATGCGTCCCTTGATCATTTTTTGCGCAGTTGGAGCAAGGCTGATCGCAAGGTAGCCATCCTACAGGCGCTGCAGGAGCAGGGTGTGCTATTGGAGCCCCTGGCCGAGGAGGTGGGTAAAGAGTTCGATGTGTTTGACTTGATCTGCCATGTCGCCTTCGATCAGCCGCCGCTGACCCGCCGGGAACGCGCCAATAACGTCAAAAAACGCCACTACTTTGCCAAGTACGGTGAACAGGCCCGCCAGGTGCTGGAAACGCTGTTGGAGAAGTATGCCGATACCGGGATCGAGAATATCGAGGACATCAAGATTCTGACGATCGATCCCTTCAGCAAGATGGGCACCGCCAGTGAGCTGGTATCGGCCTTCGGCGGCAAACAGCCCTATCTGGAAGCGCTGGCCGAACTGGAACGGCACCTGTACGCATCATAGTTTTAACAATCTTGAATTGCTAATGAGAAATTAGAGAACCTATGAGTATTTCCACCACGATCAAATCCATTCAGGACATCATGCGCAAGGACGTGGGCGTGGATGGCGATGCCCAGCGCCTCAGCCAGCTGGTGTGGATGCTGTTTCTCAAGATTTTCGATGACCGGGAAAGCGAGTGGGAGTTGTTGCAGGATAAGTACAAATCCCCTTTACCCGAGAAATACCGCTGGCGCAATTGGGCAGCCGACGCGGAGGGCATGACCGGGGATGCCTTGAAGCAGTTCCTGGACAACGACCTGTTCCCCGGTTTGCAGCAGCTGGAAGCCAGGGGCAATGACCAACGGGCTTATGTGGTTCGCTCGGTGTTTGAAGATGCCTATAACTACATGAAATCCGGCCAGTTGATTCGCCAGGTGATCAACAAGATCCAGGAGGGGGTGGATTTCAACAAGGCACAGGAACGTCACCTGTTTGGTGATATGTACGAGCAGTTATTGCGCGACCTGCAGGCAGCTGGGAATGCAGGTGAATTCTATACGCCACGTGCTGTCACGGAATTCATGGTGCGGATGGTCAACCCACGCCTGGGTGAATCTATCATGGATCCAGCCTGCGGAACCGGTGGATTTTTGACCTGCTCCATCGAACACATCCGCAAGCAGGATGTGAAGACAGTCGAGGATGAGGCGCAATTGCAACAAAGCATTCACGGCATTGAGAAGAAGCCGATGCCCCATTTACTTTGTACCACCAACATGATTCTCCACGGCATCGATGTGCCCATCAATATCCGCCATGACAATACCCTGGCCAGGCCGCTGATCAGCTGGACACCCAAGGAGCGTGTGGATGTGGTGGTCACCAACCCTCCGTTCGGGGGTATGGAAGAGGATGGCATCGAAACCAACTTTCCGGCCAGCTTCCGCACCCGGGAAACCGCCGATCTGTTTCTGGTGCTGATCATGCAGTTACTCAAATCCGGCGGGAGAGCGGCAGTAGTCCTGCCCGATGGCTTCCTGTTCGGTGAAGGTATCAAGACCCGGATCAAGGAGAAGCTGCTGGAGGATTGCAACCTACACACCATAGTGCGCCTGCCCAACAGCGTGTTTGCACCCTATACCAGTATCAAGACCAACCTGCTGTTCTTTACCAAAGGGACTCCTACCCAGGACATCTGGTTTTATGAACACCCATTGCCGCCGGGCGTGAAGGCTTATAACAAAACCAAGCCGATGAAGGTGGCCGAGTTCGCGCCGCTGGAATTGTGGTGGAGCAAGGAGAAGGGCGGCTTCAAAAAGCGCGTGGAGAATGAGCAGGCTTGGAGGCTGACCGTAGCCGACATCAAGGCGCGCAACTACAACCTGGACTGCAAGAACCCCCATGTGGTTGAGCAGGAAGTTCATGACCCCGAAGTGCTCCTCGCGCAATACGCAACGCAGCAGAAAACCATCAGTGAATTGCGGAATCAGTTGAAAGCGGTATTGGCGGAGGCACTGGGCAGCGAGTCGGCGGAAGTAAAGGCCGGTAAAAAGGCAGCCGCAAAGTGAAGGAACTGATCACCGCCAATCTGGATATTTGGTCTGCTGCCGTCACCGCCAAAACCAATGGTGCAGGACGCAGCAGCGGCAACAACAAGGGTGCGTATGGTATCAATAGGTTGCGTGAGTTGATACTGGAATTGGCCGTGCGCGGGAAACTGGTACCACAGGATCCTAGTGATGAACCGGCGAGTGAGCTGCTGAAGAAAATCAGAAAAGAAAAAGACATGCTGATTGCTGAAGGGAAGATCAAGAAGGTTAAGCCGCTGCCACCAATTACGGAGGAGGAAAAGCCGTTTGATCTGCCAGTTAGGTGGGAGTGGGTGAAGTTAGGTGATGTTCTTTTGAAATTAACGGACGGAACACATCACTCGCCAACTAATGTCGATAACGGCGAATTCAAATATATATCTGCCAAAAATATTAAACCTTGGGGAATAGATCTTTCTGAAATTACTTACGTAACTAGGGATGTCCATCAAGAAATATATGGACGCTGCGATCCCGCTTTTGGCGATCTGTTATACATAAAAGATGGTGCTACAACCGGAGTGGCAACCATAAATACTCTGGAAGAACAGTTCAGCATGCTTTCAAGCGTCGCTTTATTGAAGCCCAGTACTGGAACCTATAATCAATTCTTGCTAAAGGCGATTACTTCACCATTGTTTTACTCTGAGATGCGTTCTGAAATGACCGGTGTGGCCATCACACGGGTGACTTTGGCAAAGTTGAACAACGCAATTGTTCCGCTTCCTCCGAAAAACGAACAACACCGCATCGTCGCCAAAGTCGATGAATTGATGGCACTTTGTGACCAACTGGAAGCCGAGCAAGCCGATTCTGCCCATGCGCATGAGAAGCTTGTCAGTGTGCTTCTGGACGCACTGACTCAGGGCGATGACATCTCGGAGAGCTGGGTGCGCATTCAAAAGCATTTCGATGCGCTGTTTACCACACCCACCAGCGTAGACAAACTCAAACAAACCCTGCTGCAACTGGCAGTGATGGGTAAGCTGGTGCCGCAAGATCCTAATGATGAACCGGCGAGTGAGTTACTGAAGAAAATCCGCAAAGAGAAGGACCAGCTGATTGCCGAAGGGAAGATCAAGAAAGATAGACCGCTGCCACCGATAGCGGATGAGGACAAGCCGTTTGTGTTGCCGGATGGATGGGAGTGGGTAAGTATTGACTGGCTATCAGAACTTATAACGTCGGGGTCGCGTGACTGGGCAAAATATCTTGCCGAGCATGGCGCAAAGTTTATAACGATGGGAAACCTGTCGAAAGGAAGTTACGAGCTTCGGCTTGATAAAATGCGATACGTTACTCCTCCCAGTAATGGTGAAGGTTCGCGAACAAAACTGGAAGAGAATGATGTTGTTATTTCAATCACTGGCGATGTTGGAAATCTTGGAAGAATTCCAACAGGATTTGGTGAGGCATATATTAACCAGCATGCATGCCTTTTAAGATTTTTACCTTCTTGTCGAGGTAGGTATTTTCCGGAATTGCTCCGATCTCCTCTTGCAGTAGCGCAGTTTAATGCGCCACAGCGTGGTATCAAGAATAGCTTTCGTTTAAGTGATGTGTACGAGTTGATAGTTCCGTTACCTCCCTATTCTGAGCAACAACGTATCGTCGATAAAGTCGATGAGTTAATGGCGCTGTGTGACCAATTGAAAGCACACTTGGTTGAGGCCGGCGAGCAGCAAAGGAAGGTGGCGGATGTAATGGTAGAAAGAGCGGTGTGTTGATAATGGAAGTTGGATTAGTCGTACATCTTGAGCGTAACTATTCGATACCACAAAACTCCCCAAAGGCGAACTCGTGCCATAGGATCCGTACGACGAACCTGCCAGTGTGTTGCTGGAGCGGATTCTGGAATGGAGCAGGACAGTGTGTGAGTAAAGCTGCGTTTGATGGTGAAGCGGATACTGCGGAAGTACAAATATCCGCCGGACAAACAGGACGCGGCTATTGCTCTGGTACTGCAGCAGGCCGAGGCGTTGTGTGAAGCTTGGATGGCGTAGAAGTCGTATGTTGAGAGGCGTGAGTTCAACAAAGACAAATTCGAATTTTCCGAAGGCTGAGATGTTTTGATATGAGCGATCTAAATAGGTACTTCGATTCTGTGCTTGTTCCGCTCGTCGAAACGCTCCAGGACATGGAACCCGTTGTTTACGACGATCACCCCAATTTCTTTATCGATCTTGGCTGGGATGTATGCGAGGGGGATGGACGAATTATTGAATGCGCGACTGACATCTTGACTCAACACATCGAATCATTACCGCCATTATTGGTTAATTGGCTGTGGTGGCAGACATCAAGTGGCCATGTTGAAGATAGATACACCCGTCAGGCTCTCTCGGTAAATCCTCCTGACTACTCCGCATTAATGTCAAATATGGATGAAGTAGTGCCAGAACTTTTAGAAGAAATGCTTAAATCCCTACTGAGGGCCGCGGAGCTGGCTTATGAGCGGTATCAAGAGGAGGAAATGTCAGATTTGGATGAGTCAGAGTAATGTGGGGTACAGCAATATGGCATTTCAAACAACTAAGTAAACTTGTAACGAGCCAAGCGCGGGTGATATGGAACCACTTCTCAGGCACCCATCTGAGCAGAACTGGGCGAAAAGGGGGCAGGACCCACCCCGGAAGAAACCAAAGCTACACCCGACGAACCTGACGCCAGTTCATGCCCTCAAGGCCTTGGGCTGCATACAAAGGCGTCGGGTGCGTCGATAGCGTCGGGTTGATTGGTAGTACTTCCTGGTCGTGAATGAGGCGGCAACAATAGCAGCGTGCGACGCGTAGACACATCAGGGTGACACTCACGATGGCAAAAATGGCGCTACGTGCATAGATATGGACAAGTGCCGCCGGGAGAAATATTGCCATTGCCTGTTTCAGTAGCCGCTGGCTGCCTGTTTTACTAATTCGCCATGCATAAGTTGTTGCTGTGCGCAATGGAGGCAAGCCGAAGATGGGCAAGGGGTTTTGGTGGTAAGTTATTGAACGGGTTCCGAGCTGGCTGGCCGCAAACTGTTAAAACGGTCGTCCACGACACCCGGTGAGGCCGCTACTGTTTAGATCTCATCAATACATCCACAGTTTTAAGGTTCCCATCAGGGGGAATGTTTATCGTGATCCCGTCGCTGGCGCGGGTGACTGCGCAACCGTATGACGGTATCCGACTTGTTATTCTATTCCCCATCTCAATTTGGAGATTCTGGACCCCACTTAGTGATTTTAAAACCAAACTCTTTTTTGTATCAGGTAACACATGGAAAGAAAAGCTGGTCGCTGGTTGAATGTCCGCATTTATCAAACCCCGTGCTTCAATAGGATCATCACCTTCAAACCATAGTGTGTAGATTCCTTCGTTAAGCGACACGTGTTGTGTGCCCATGAAATTGCTGTAACTTGCAATATTGGTCGAGGCAGGTTCCATTAATAGACCATAAGTAAGAGCATTGGTCTTAACAAACCTGGGTTCATTCGATTTTGCGATTTTTTCAGAGGGGTGGTCTTTGGTGGAATAGGAGGCAGCAGATCCACGCATGAATTGAACGCCGTATGGAATCTGTCCTTTTGAAAAATCGTAGCGGTAAATATTTTCAGTGCTAGCGCTGATAACGGAGATTGTCCTGATGATTCTCGGTTCGCCGAACGGGTCAATAATTGGTCTCGAATTGTGAACGATTTTTTTTACGCCAATTTCTAATTCGCTATCGCTTTCGATGACGATAACATAAGTATCCTCTGGAGCAAAAAGTGTGTATTCTGGCTTTGATATATGATTATGTATGGCAGTCACTACATTAGTTGCCAGTTTGTCTGGAGTTTCTGCTGCGTCTACAACATGATCCTTTCGCACCCTTTTTCTGAAAGTCTGCTGTTTTTCCCAAGAGGCATCATCTTCCCTCAAAGTAGCTGGAACTGAGAAATCCTCTGGCGTAACGAACATTAGCTTGGGAATGTCACGTTCACTTGCCGTGTCATATTCATGTTCGGTGAAAGATTTCGTTGAATCTGGTGGCGCGCTTCCATAAAACGTCCCAATAATACCCACGAAGATATCGCAAGCGCTCATTTCCTGAATACATTTTGCCAAGGGGGATTCCGAGGAAGCTCCGAAATCTTCCATGCGTACACACGACACCCCTTGCAATTTCTGGATCGCTTTGTAGACCTGCTCTCTATAGACAGACAGATCCCTTCCGGTAGAGCTAAGAAATATCCGATGTTTTTTTCTTTCGGTCATCTGCTGATTTCTAGTTCAAGCGCGAAATAAATTAAAGCTGATCAATTTGGTCAACAGAGTGGTCTCGGAAATCGTTAATCCGATATCTGTGATTTGTCCTTTTACCTGAGGGCATTCTACCACGTGACCGATCACTTACGAGAGAGCTGGTTCGTCGATATTGATTCTGCCAGATGATTCCTCATTGCCTCTATGCGGCAAAGATAGCCACCCATGGCTAGGGTAATTCCCCGGTGTATAGTACTCCACATATTGCCACCCTAGAGCCCGTAGGACGCATCTCGGCACAGCTGCGACGTAATCCTGGTGGCCCTTTAAGAAATCCCTTCGGAATTCTCGGGCAACCTATCTGAGCACTGCAAGCTGAAAGGGGGATGACCCCGGGGGGAGAAACCCTAGTTCAACCCGACGAACCTGACGCACTTGAAGCCAATCGATACCCCGCAAGGCCTCGTGGGTGGTGTTCTGGCGACGGTTGCGTCGAGTGCGACGGGTGTATTTTGGCGAGGGTTATCTGGTAGTGACGAGGAGGGTCTGCTTTCCAGGGAGTAGCTGTCGTAGGTCATGCAATGCCTGCGAGGGCCGCTTCCACCTCGAAGCTGCCGGTTTCTTGGCCAACTGCGAGTGGCCGCTTTCGGCCAGGAGCGGCCTAGAGTCGCAATTAACTTCAAATAGAATCTCAAGAAACTCGACGTAGCTAAGCCTCCAACGGCCAGCTCACGTAGCGACACAAGCGTTCAACCTTGTCGCGTTTCGTCACAGCGGCGGTCGCCTACCGGATCGGGAAGTAATCCGATCTACCGACACTTCCTCTGCGACGAATCGTGGGCATCGCTATCAACGCCCCGCATGCCAAGCACGGCCCGCTGAACCCAGCTCGCGAGCTGACTGACGCTCCGAGCAGGGATCATGCGCTGGCGATACAGATGCACGGCACCGTGAAGTGTCATCCACAGCAGCTGAATGTCGGACGCCTTCGTTAAACCCATCCGCGCGCACGTCGAACTTAGCATGGTTAAAAGCGAACCGATTTTCTCCCAGGACATGATCGTATCGTTAGAATGACTCATTATGAGATCGTACTTTGCTGGCTGGTCAGTCGCGTACGTGAGGTAGCCTGTAATGAGCCCTGACAACGACTTCTTGCGGGCTAGTTGACGGATTAGTCCTTCAAGCTCCAGCTCCGCCACCTCCCCGAGCAAGGACGAAAGGCTGTCAAAGTGGCGGTAGAGGGCAACATGGGATACGCCGAGTCGCTTCGATATCTGACGGATCGAGGGCAATTCTGCTTTGTCCTCGAGCAACTCTTGCGCGGCAACCACCGCCATCGACTTCAGGCTGCTTGCGCTAACGACCTTCGGTCTTGGCATTTTCCGGGATCTTGCCTTTGTTACTCACGTGCCAGTCTACTACGAGACGAGCAACCTCAAGGTCGTCTTCATCGCAGAGAGTGACATCGACTTTGAAGCGTGCCACACCGTCGGAGCGAATCGCGTCAAGCAATCCTCCCGAGTTCTGATTCACCCGCGCGTGTGCACGTATTCGACCGCGGGCCGGCTTGAAGAAGCTAATCTCTGCGGCCGCAGCAACAGGAATAACCCCTAGAATCATATCGGCGAAGACGCCGGACATTGCGGCCCCGGATGCGGCTTCCCCGAGCGTAAAAAGAGCGCCTGCATGCAGGGTGCCCAAGTGATTTTCTATCTCGACCGACGGGGTCAGCTCCGCTCTGCCGCCCTCAGCTGTGACCTCAGTTACTTCTACGCCACAGTGCGTGGCGAAAGGGACCATTCCATTTAAGGAGTCTCTGATGAACTCTCTCGTTGCTTCCATTAGCGCCTTGCCTCCGCAATCGGCCTATTTAGTTACCAGTGGTAACTATACGAGTGCCAACAAGGCATGTCGAGGGATAGACGCAACAAACGCCATTTTTGCCAAATCCCGGCGCTATCCGCCTTTCACAGTTTCAGTCACCAGCGTCACAAGTCGCCGAAACTGCCCGGCAGCATTCTTCCACAATCAATCAAAAGCGCACAGCGTCTGTACAGATACGACCCTATCGCTTGAGGAGAGACACAGGCAGCCCCGCCAGTCCATTACTTTAGTGACGAAATATGGAGCAGGTTCGGAGGTCTGCAGCCAGCCGTCGATCTCGAGCTGCAGCGGCACACACAGTCTGGCAAACCGACCGCAGTGGGTCGACAGCGGACATCAAGGAAAGCCTAGGACAGATTCCGCTTTATAGGCGAAAGCGGCCATTCCAAATGCTGCCAGCTGCCTTCCGGGAATGACCGCTTCTTCTTAGATAGCAGACCAAGCCGGCCAGCTGTATGGGAGACGCCACAAATCTATTCCGGGCGCATGGGTAACACTCTCCGGATCATCACGGGCCTGGATCCGCTCCAGGAAATGGCCACCCCCCCGACTATAAGTCGGCAAATCCAGCCCAAAACCCCACCCATAGTCGGATGGTGTATCTATCTATAACTCTATGATTTTTATGAAAAATGGTGGGCCCAGAAGGACTTGAACCTTCGACCTGCCGATTATGAGTCGGATGCTCTAACCAACTGAGCTATGGGCCCTTCGGAGGGGAGGCCGGATTATAATGAAGATCGGGCGCGACTGACAGCCCCGGATAGTGTGCATCCGTACCACGTTCCGGCCGGTCAGGCAGGTCACCTCGATTGGTGCCACGTCCATCCCGCTGAGTGGATACATTTCCATGAATCGCCTCACGGCACAGGTATAATCGGGTTCGAGCAATGTTCGTGGCAGCGTGCCGATTGGGTCTGTAAAGGACGATAGCTGGCAGACGGCTGCTGCGGGACGGGTGGTAACGTTACAGGAGGTTTCAACATGGTTCAGTCGTGCCATCTGGTATGCCCACGGTGCGGTGCCGTGAATCGCGTGCCCGCCGACAAGCTGGCGGCGGTTCCGCGCTGCGGCAACTGTCACGAACCGCTGTTCACGGCCGAGCCGGTGGCGCTCACTGACAGCACTTTTGATAGACATGTCACCCGCAACGATATTCCGGTGCTGGTGGATTTCTGGGCCGAGTGGTGCGGGCCCTGCAAGATGATGGCGCCGGCGTTCAGGCAGGCCGCCGCGACGCTGGAGCCGCAGGTGCGTCTGGCCAAGGTCGATACCGAGGCGGCGCCCGGGGTGGCCGGCCGCTACCAGATTCGCAGTATTCCCACCCTGATCCTGTTTCGCGGTGGCCGCGAGGTTGCCCGCCAACCGGGGGCAATGAGCGCGGCGGACATCGTGCGCTGGACGCAGGGCAACCTGTAAGCGGCAGGTACGGGGCGGCTACGGGGCTGAGAGCCGCCGAAGGTGTTTGTCCTGTCGCGGCACGGTGCCGGCAGGTGAGCGCCCTGTGCTAGGGCAACAGCAGCAGTACCCACCCGGCCTCGCCAGGCACCAGGCGGTACCGCAACTCACGGGTGCCGCCAGTGGGAGCCGCGTTGCTGTCTCCGGGGCGATAAACAGGGAAGCGGCGCACCAGGTAGTCTCCCGCCACCGCAAAGCGGTCGTGCCCCATGTAGCCATCGAGCGCCTGCGGTGACTGGTCCAGGGGTGGCAGGTATACGGGGGTAATGGATTTGCCGTTGTTTACCGCATAGGCCGCCAGCGAGCCGTAGCTGCCGCTGCCGGCGGAACTCACGTACACGTAGATCCCCGGCCAGCCGTTGCCGTCCAGGTCTGCCAGCACGGCGCCATAGGCGCTGCCGTCCAGGTCGGCGTTGATGGTGCTGTTGTCCACGCTCAGCCCGGCGGGCTGTATCAGCAACCGATTGAGGGAGCCACTGGCGCTGGCCTGCAGCGTGAAGCCAAGTTCACCCCAGCCGAGCTGGCAACCTGCGGGCGATGCCAGTTGGTCGCCGCTGCAGGCCCGGTCCGCCGCGAGGCTGGCGTGGCCGGGTTCGGAGCGCATCGAATCAGCCTGCACATCAGCCGCAGCCGCCAGGCAGGGCAGCACAGGCAATGCCGCGAGTATCAGGGCTTTGATCATTGTGAGTATTCCGGGTTCAGCCCGCTTGGGTACGATGTGGCTTTGGGGAATGCCGGGAACAACATACCTCAATTCAGGTGGCGCAGGCCAACGATACGGGGATGGTGGGCGACCTACCCTGCACCCAGGGTAGGAAACCCCTCGGCCACGTTGAAATAAGCGGCGGACTGGAAGCCATTGAAGCGGGTGGAGGTGGCGGAACCATAGGCGCCCAGCAAGCCGAACTCGACGTAATCGCCGGCCCGCACGCCGCGGGGCAGGGTGATCTCGTGGGGCAGCCGGTCGATGGGGTCACAGGTCGGCCCGAACACGCGGTAGCTGGCCACATCGCCGGTGAGCACCCGCTCGTCGCGCCAGGCGCGCACCGGTAACCGCAGGTCGATCACCGAGAGTTCCAGCATGCCGCCGTAGATGCCATCGTTCACGAACAGGGTGGTGCCGTCGTCGCGCACGTGAATGACACGCGCCAGCAGCGAGGCGGCGGGCGCCACCATTGCCCTGCCGGGTTCGCACAACAGCACGGGTCGGGTCTCGAAATGGCTGGCGGCGGCCGCCGCAATCGCCTCGAAGTACGCCTCGAGTGCGGGCACCGCGGCATTCTCGTAACATTCCGGAAAGCCGCCGCCGACGTTTATGAAAGCAATGTCCACCCCGCTGGCCTTGACGATGCGCGCCGCCGCCGCCAGGTAATGGGCGTACTCGCCGGGGTCTTTGCACTGTGAGCCGGGGTGGAAGGTGAGCGCCGCGCGCGCTCCCTGGGCGGCAATGCTGCGCAGCAGTTCCACGGCGGTTTCCGGCGAGGCGCCGAACTTGCTGCCGAAGTCGTAGCTGGCGCGGCCGTGCGCCAGCTTGAAGCGCA
The DNA here is from genome assembly GCA_024234735.1 of Pseudomonadales bacterium. Classification (GTDB taxonomy): domain Bacteria; phylum Pseudomonadota; class Gammaproteobacteria; order Pseudomonadales; family Halieaceae; genus JARRPM01. The sequence continues at coordinate 66,708 of JACKNV010000011.1, read as the reverse complement.
CGGAATAAAAAAGGTCGGTGGCGCCGTCGGTGGCACGGCGGATCTTGTCGAGCTCGGCCGCTTCGTCCAGTGCAAAGGAGCGCACGCCGTGGCGGTGATAGGCTTCGCGGATTGCCTCTTCGGCCTTGACCGGGTTGTTGAAGTGCAGGCGTGCTCCCGGGCACAGCGCTCGCACCAGCCTGATTTCGTCCAGCGACGCGACATCGAAATGGCGCAGGCCCAGGCGCGCCAGGGTTTCCAGCACGCGCGGTTCCGGGTTGGCCTTGACGGCGTATCCCACCCGCCCGGGGAAGCCTCGCAGAAAGCGTGTCGCCCGGTGTTCCAGGGTGGCGGCGCAGAACAGGTAGGCCGGCTCCACGGGTTGCAGGCTCCGGATGACCTCGAGCGCGCCGCTATACTGCCGATTGTCGATCGGGGTGCCGACCCGTGCTGCAACCATGTTCGTCATGTGCGCTGCCACCTGTTACCCAAGGTTATTCTGGCTGGCAGGCCTGCCTAGAAAACAGTGTCAATTGTCAGGTAAATTGACCATTTGGGTGTTAAATTGACAACTTTACTGTTCAAATTGTGGGAGCTACATGGAAATCAGCAACAGTGACCGCCGCCTGATCGCCGCCCTGCAGCGCGATGCGCGGCAGTCGGTCAGTGAACTCGCCCGTGCCCTGGGGGTGTCGCGCACCACGGTACAGAAGCGCCTGGAGCGGTTGCAGGCCAGCGGGGTCATCGCCGGCTACAGTGTGAAGTTGAGTGACGGTTTCCGTGCGCAGGGCCTGCAGGCCTATGTCAGCCTGGTGGTGAAACCGCAGTGCAGCGCGCCGGTGGCAAAGGCCCTGCAGCGCCTGCCCCGGGTGGAGGCGCTGTATGCCGTCAGCGGCAAGGTGGACCTGGTGGCCATCCTGCGGGTCGGTTCACCGCCGGAACTGGATGAAACCCTGGATGCCATCGGCGCCATCGAAGGGGTGCTCGATACCGAGTCGGCAATTGTGCTATCCACCAAGTTCGACCGACGTTAGCCGCTGTCCCCGGGGGCGTTCCGCGTGGTGGGTGGCGCCTTACTCGTCCAGGAAGCTGCGCAGGTAGTCCGAGCGGGTAGGGTGGCGCAGCTTGCGCAGGGCCTTGGCCTCGATCTGGCGGATGCGTTCGCGGGTCACGTCGAACTGCTTGCCCACTTCCTCGAGGGTGTGGTCGGTGTTCATGTCGATCCCGAAGCGCATGCGCAGCACCTTGGCTTCGCGCGCGGTCAGACCCGCCAGCACTTCCTTGGTGGCCTCCTGCAGGCCCTGGCCGGTGGCGGCGTCCACCGGTGAGTGGATGGTGTTGTCTTCGATGAAGTCCCCCAGGTGCGAGTCTTCGTCGTCGCCGATGGGGGTCTCCATGGAGATCGGCTCCTTGGCGATCTTCAGCACCTTGCGCACCTTGTCTTCCGGCATGTCCATGCGCTCGCCCAGTTCCTCCGGGGTGGGCTCGCGGCCCATCTCCTGCAGCATCTGGCGCGAGATGCGGTTGAGCTTGTTGATGGTCTCGATCATGTGCACCGGTATGCGGATGGTGCGCGCCTGGTCGGCAATGGAGCGGGTGATCGCCTGGCGAATCCACCAGGTGGCATAGGTGGAGAACTTGTAGCCGCGACGGTACTCGAACTTGTCCACCGCCTTCATCAGGCCGATGTTGCCCTCCTGGATCAGGTCCAGGAACTGCAGGCCGCGGTTGGTGTATTTCTTGGCGATGGAGATCACCAGGCGCAGGTTGGCCTCCACCATCTCCTTCTTGGCGCGGCGGGCCCTGGCCTCACCCATGGACATGCGGCGGTTGATCTCCTTGATCTCGCTCACTGTCAGCCCGGACTGCTCCTCCACCTGGATGATGCGGCGCTGCAGGCGCTGGATGTTGTCCTTCTCGGTGGACAGCCTGCTGCCGTAGTCCTTCTTGCGGGTATGGCGCGACACCCACTTCAGGTCGGCCTCGGCGCCCTGGAAGGTGGTGATGAAATCCTTGCGCGGCATCTTGCAGTCGCGCACGGCGATGCGCATGATCTCGCGTTCCTGGTCGCGCACGGCGGCCAGCAGATTGCGCGGGGTATCCGTCAGCGGGTCGAACACGCGCGGGGTCAGCTTGAAGAACTTGAACAGCTCGCCCAGCTTCTCCATTTCCTTGACGGCCTCCTTGCTGCCGCGCCCCTTGGCGGCAATGGCCTTTTCGGTCTTGTTGAACTGGCGCTTCAGTGCGGTGAAGCGTTTCTTGGCCTCGACCGGGTCGGGCCCGGTGTCGCTCTCTTCGTCGCCTTCACCGTCCTCGCTGGCCTCGGCCACTTCCAGGGCGGAAGGCACGTCTTCGGCCGGGTCCAGGTAGCCCACCATGATATCCGCCAGGCGCCGTTCATCCTTGGCCACCAGGTCGTATTCCGCCAGCACCTGTTCCACCGCGCCGGGGAAGTGCGCCAGGGCCGCCATCAGTTCGCGGATGCCTTCCTCGATGCGCTTGGCGATCACGATCTCGCCCTCGCGGGTGAGCAGCTCCACCGTGCCCATCTCGCGCATGTACATGCGCACCGGGTCGGTGGTGCGGCCGGCCTCGGTCTCCACCGCGGCCAGCGCGGCGGCGGCCTCGGCGGCGGCGATGTCATCGGCCGAGGAATCGCCCTCGGTCATCAGCAATTCGTCGGCGTCCGGGGCCACCTCGAAGACCTGGATGCCCATGTCGTTGATCATCTGGATGATGTCTTCGACCTGGTCCGGGTCGGAGATGTCCTCCGGCAGGTGATCGTTCACCTCGGAGTAGGTCAGGTAACCCTGGTCCTTGCCCTTGGCAATGAGGTCCTTGAGGCGCGATTGCTGTTTCACGACGTCGGTCATGTAGGATGACACCTTTGAAAAATGCGAAAAAAACTTAGCCGGTAATTATAACCCCAAAGCCTGTGGTTACACTACCTGGGCGAACGGGAATATGGCCAGTGCGAGTTCAGCCCGCCGCCTGTCGGCAGGGGCGCCGGGCGCCCGCTGCCTGTCTGTATGGGGGCTGGACTTGCCTGATTCAACGGCCAGACTTCGGCCGGCTGGTCACTTGTAGGGTTTGTTGCGTTCTGTGTCGCGGCGCTGCTTTTCCTGCAGCATTTCCCTGAGACGCTGCTTTTCCAGTTCACTGATCTCAGCGTAGTTGCTGTGCTTGAGTTTGTCGACCTGGGCGGCCAGCCGGGAGTGATGGGGCAGGCGCGCCAGCGCACTCATGGTGTCGATAAACTGCTGTTCGATGCCTTCGCTGGGGATGAGGCGCTCCTGCCCGGCCAGGCGGCTGAGCAATTCACCCTCGGGGGTGCCGTACCAGTGGCCCAGCAGCATGGCGGTATTGGATTCGGGGCGGCGCTGCAGCAATACCAGCAATTCGCGCAGCAGTTCCACGTCGTCGCCTTCCAGGTCCTCCAGCGCGCCGGCGTCCGCCAGCCGGGCGATATCCGGCTGGTGCAGCAACAGGGCGATAGCCGCCTGGGCGAGGTTGCTGTAACCCGCGGCACCCGCGCTGGTGGCGGCGCGCCGGCGCGGCTGCGGGGCGGGCTGGTGCGGTGGGCGGCCCTGTGGCGGGTGGGCCGGCGCCGCAGGGTGGCCCGCTGGCGGTTGGGTTGGTTCCGGCGTGGCGCTCGATTCCAGCTGCATCAGGCTGGCCTGATCCAGCCCGGTGCGTTGGGCCAGGGCCTGGAACATCAGCTGGCGGTATACCCCGGCGGGCAGTTGCCGGATAAAGGGCAACGCCAGCTTGCTCAGTCGTGCCCTGCCGTCCAGGCTTTCCAGGTCCAGGCCCTCGGCCACGGAGTCGAACAGAAACTGCTCCAGGGGCACGGCGCTGGCCAGCAGTTGCAGAAAGCGCTGCTCGCCGCCTTTGCGCACCACGGTGTCCGGGTCTTCCCCCTCGGGCAGGAACAGGAACCGGGCCTGGCGCCCGTCCTCCATGCACGGCAGGGCGGCCTCGAGGGCGCGAAACGCCGCCTTGCGGCCCGCCTCGTCGCCATCGAAACAGAACACCACCTCCGGGCAGAGCCGGTAGATGCGTTCCAGGTGGGTTTTGCTGGTGGCGGTGCCGAGGGTGGCGGTGGCGTTGCTGATACCGTGCTGGGCCAGGGCGATGACGTCCATATAGCCCTCCACCACCAGCAGGCGCTCCAGCTTGCGGTTGGCCTGGCGGGCCTGGTACAGGCCATAGAGCTCGCGCCCCTTGTGGAAGATGGCGGTTTCCGGCGAGTTCAGGTACTTGGGTTTGTCGTCGCCCAGCACCCGGCCGCCGAAGGCCACGATACGGCCGCGCTGGTCGCGGATCGGGAAGATCACCCGGTCGCGAAAGCGGTCGTAGAGCCGGCCCTGGTCGTTCTCCACCAGCATGCCGCTGTCCTTGAGCAGGGCTACCCGCTCGGGGCTGTTGCCCAGGGTGTTCATCAGGTTGTCCCAGCCGGGCGGCGCGAAGCCCAGGTCGAAATCCCTGGCGATCTGGCCGGTCAGGCCCCGGCCCTTGAGGTAATCCACCGCGCGCTGTGCCTCGGGGTGGTTGCGCAACTGGCCCCGGTAGAAGCGCGCCACCTCGTCCAGCAGCGCATACAGTGCCTTATTGGTCTGTTCCCGCTCGGCATCCCGCGGGCCGCTGGCCGGCTCGCGCGGCACTTCCATGCCGGCGCTGCTGGCCAGGCTTTCCACGGCCCGGGGGAAGTCCAGGTTCTCGTAGTCCATGAGAAAACCCAGGGCGTTGCCGCCGGCCCCGCAGCCGAAACAGTAGTAGAACTGCTTGTCCGGGTTGACGCTGAAGGAGGGGGTCTTTTCCTCGTGAAAAGGGCACAGAGCCGTGTAGTTCTTGCCGGACTTGCGCAGTTTTACCCGCCGGTCGATGACCTCGACGATGTCGACCCGATCCAGCAGGTCATCGAGAAAAGCTTGGGGTATCCGTCCGGCCATCGGGGCTTGCTACAGGATTGTTGGACCGGTCATTGAACCACGCCGGCGGCGCAATGTTTAGTGGTGGTGGGCCTCAGGCGGTGAGCCGCGCCTTGACCAGCTGGCTGACGGCGCCGATATCCGCACGGCCCTGCAATTGCGGCTTCAGCTGCCCCATGACGGCGCCCATGGCCTGCATGCCGGTGGCGCCGCTGGCGGCGATGGCCTCGTCGACCAGCGCGCTGAGCTCGGCCTCGCTGAGCTGGGCGGGCAGAAATTCCTGGATAACGCCGATCTCGTAGTTTTCCTGGGCGGCCAGTTCCTCCCGGCCGGCCCGGGAATACTGGTCGGCGGAATCGCGGCGCTGCTTGATCATCTTGTCGAGCACCGCGAGGGCGCGGGTGTCATCCACCTCGATGCGCTCGTCGACCTCGATACGTTTGAATTCGGCCTGGATCAGCCGGATAGTGCCCAGGCGCTCCTTGTCCCGGGCCTTCATGGCAGCCTTCATGGCCGCCGTGATGCTGTCCCTGAGGGTGGAGTCGCTCATGGCAGTGCCAGGCGTCGCCTAGTAAAGGCGGACGCGCTTGCGGTTTTCGCGGGAGAGCTTCTTCAGGTGGCGCTTGACGGCGGCGGCACCGGCACGCTTGCGCACGGTGGTGGGCTTCTCGTAGTGCTCGCGCTTGCGCACTTCGGCCAGCACGCCGGCTTTCTCGCAGGAGCGCTTGAAACGCCGCAGGGCGACATCAAACGGCTCGTTTTCCTTGATCTTGATGTGGGGCATTAAGTCCTTACCTGTCTGTCCAAGTTGCGGGCACGGGCGGCCTGAGGCCGACGCTCACCCTGAAAGGGCGCGCATTCTATCCTTATCGGGCGCGATTTGCAAAGGGCCTACACAGGGGCCGGGCCAGCCAGTATCATGCGCCTTCTTTACTCTTGCGGTGGACACAATGCTGGTCCTGGGTCTGGAAACCTCCTGCGATGAAACCGGGGTCGCGCTCTACGATACCGGGCGCGGCCTGCTGGCGGACGCCCTGTTCAGCCAGGTGGATATCCACGTGGAATACGGTGGCGTGGTGCCCGAACTGGCCTCCCGCGACCATATCCGCAAGGCCCTGCCACTGCTGGATCAGGTGCTGGCGGACGCCGGCTGCGCGGCGGGCGATATCGACGGGGTGGCCTACACCGCCGGGCCCGGCCTGGTGGGCGCCCTCATGGTGGGGGCGACCCTGGGCCGGGCCCTGGCCTGGGGTTGGGGCGTACCGGCGCTGGGGGTGCACCACATGGAGGGCCACCTGCTGGCCCCCATGCTGGAGGCGGAGCCACCGCAGTTTCCCTTTGTCGCCCTGCTGGTGTCCGGCGGCCACACGCAACTGGTGCGGGTGGACGCCATCGGCCGCTATCGCATCCTCGGCGAGTCCCTGGACGACGCCGCCGGCGAGGCCTTCGACAAGGCTGCCAAGATGCTGGGCCTGCCCTACCCGGGGGGGCCGCACATCGCCCGCCTGGCCGGGCATGGTACCCCCGGGCGCTTCGACTTCCCGCGGCCCATGGTCAATCGCCCGGGGTTGGATTTCAGTTTCAGCGGCCTCAAGACCCACACCCTCAACACCGTGGAGCAGTGTCGCGCCGGCGGCCGGCTGAGCGAGCGCGATGCCTGTGACATCGCCGCGGCGTTCGAGGAGGCGGTGGTGGCGACGCTGGTGATCAAGTGCCGCCGCGCCCTGCGCCAGGAACACCTCAAGCGGCTGGTCATCGCCGGTGGAGTCAGTGCCAATCGCACCCTGCGCAGCCGGCTGCAGCAGGCGCTGGCCAGGGAGGGTGCGCGTGTGTATTACCCGGCGCCGCAGTATTGCACCGACAACGGCGCCATGATCGCCTACGCCGGCGCGGTGCGCCTGGCGGCGGGGCAGGTCGATCCACCGGAAGCGCCGGTGCGGCCGCGCTGGCCCATGGAAGAGCTGCCCCCGCTGGCAGTGGCCGGCGGGTAGCCCGGGTGGATACCGTCTACATCAGGGGCCTGCGGGCCGCCACGGTTATCGGCGTCTACCACTGGGAGCGGAGTATTCGCCAGGAGGTGGTGCTGGATCTGGAACTGGCCGCCGATATCCGCCGGGCGGCGGATGGGGATCGCATCGAGGACGCCCTGGATTACGCCGCCATTTCTGCCCGTCTGCTCTCCTATATAGAGGGCAGTGACTGCCGGCTGATCGAGACCCTGGCGGAGCGCTTGGCGGCCATCCTGCGGGAGGAGTTCGCCGTGCCCTGGCTGCGCCTGCGCCTGGCCAAGCCCGGCGCCGTGGCCCAGGCGGCAGAGGTGGGCGTGGTGATCGAGCGCGGGGAGCGTTCCCGGTGACGGCGGTATTCCTGGGCATGGGCAGTAATATCGAGCGCGAGCGCTATATCGTCGCCGGCCTGGATGCCCTGCAGGGTTTGTTCGGGGAGCTGGCCCTGTCCTCGGTGTACGACAGCGAGGCGGTCGGCTTTTGCGGCCAGCCCTTTCTCAACCTGGTGGTCGCCATCGATACCGGGCTCGGCCCCGGGGAGCTTGCCCGCCGCCTGCGGCACATCGAAATCGAGCACGGTCGACCGGAGCGCGCCAGTCGCAACAGCTCCCGCCAGCTGGATATCGATATTCTTACCTACGGCACCGCCACCGGCGTCATCGACGGCGTGGAACTGCCGCGCCCGGAGATCCTGGAGAACGCCTTCGTGCTGTGCCCCCTGGCGGAGCTGGCCCCGGAGCAGGTTCACCCGGTGGCGGGCCGGACCTATGCCCGCCTGTGGCGGGACTACGACAAGACGGCCCAGTCGCTGCGCCGGGTGGATTTCCAGTGGCGGGGGCGGTCGATCTCGCGGGCCTGATGCCCCGCATCGAATGAAGTGCCGCGGCGCTGATGGCAACCGCTTCTACAGGGTGCGGCGCAGGGCCTCCAGGCGGCGCACCCGCTCGCTGGCGATCGCGTCCCCCAGGGCCTTGCCCTGCAGCCCCTGGGCGCTGAAATCGGCGGCGCTCACCTCCCGGGCCGCCGCCAGGGCGCGGCGCAGGTAGTCGGCCTGGGGGTAGTCGCACTGCTCCAGTCCCCTGCGGCCGCGGGCGTCGGCCTCGCAGGCCAGCAGGAAGGCCTCGAAACGCTCCGGGCGGCGCAGGGCGTCGGTGGCCTGCAGCAGCCCGAGCAGGGTCTTGCCGCGCAATTCCAGGGCGCGGTGGCAGTGGGTGTGGTACTGGCAGACCTTCAGCGCCAGTTCGCGGTATTGCCCGGGCGCCTTGAGGCGCTGGCAGACCCGTTCCACCAGCTGCAGGCCGCGCTGTTCGTGGGCGATGTGCCGCGGCCACTCGTCCCGGGGGGTGGTGCCCTTGCCCAGGTCGTGCACCAGCAGGGCGAAGCGCACGTCGCTGGCCGGGGTGAGCCGGGCCGCCTGCTGCAGCGCCATGAGGGTGTGTATCCCGGTGTCGATCTCGGGGTGGTAGCGCTCGGTCTGGGGCACCCCGAACAGCGCCTCCACTTCCGGCAGCAGCGCCTCAAGGGCGCCGCAGTCGCGCAGCACCTGCACGAATACCTGCGGGTCGCGCTCTCCCAGGGCGCGCTCCAGCTCCACCCATATCCGCTCAGCCGGCAGGTGCGCCAGCTCGCCCTGGTTGACGATCTCGGCCATCAGGGCAAGGGTCTCGGGGGCGACGCTGAAGCCCAGGTGGGCGTAGCGGGCGGCAAAGCGGGCGGTGCGCAGCACCCGCAGGGGGTCCTCGACAAAGGCTGCGGACACATGCCGCAGTACCCTGGCGGCCAGGTCCCGCTGGCCGCCGTAGGGGTCGATGATCTCGCCCTCGGCGGAGCGCGCCATGGCATTGACGGTCAGGTCGCGGCGCAGCAGGTCCTGCTCCAGGGTCACTGCCGGGTCGCAGTGCACCGCGAAACCGGTGTAGCCGTGCCCCTGCTTGCGCTCGGTGCGCGCCAGCGCGTACTCGTCGCGGGTCTCGGGGTGCAGGAAGACCGGGAAGTCCCTGCCCACCTGCTGGTAGCCGCGATCCAGCAGCTCCCGGGGGCTGGCGCCCACCACCACCCAGTCGCGCTCGCTGCTGGGGTAGCCCAGCAGGGCGTCGCGAACCGCCCCGCCTACCAGATAGACCTTCACCGAAGGTGTACCTCCCGGGCCGGCGGCCCTACTTCCTGCAGCGGCCGTTCTTGCATTTGCAGCTGGTCCAGCGGCCGGTTTCCAGTTCGAACAGGGACAGCGAACCACCCCACACGCAACCTGTGTCCAGGCCGATGGCGTAGGGGTTGTCGGTCTGCCCGGCGATGGACGCCCAGTGCCCGAACAGGATGCGGTCCCAGGCCGTTTTGCGGTGGGGGTGGCTGAACCAGGCGGATACCTTCTGCTTGCCGGCATTGGGACTGGGGCCCTTGCTCTCCAGGTCCAGCACCCCCTGGCTGGTGCAGTAGCGCATGCGGGTCAGGTAGTTGGTGATTACCCGCAGCCGCGTCATGCCGGTCAGCTCGTCGGACCACAACAGCGGCTGGTTGCCGTACATCTGCTTGAAAAACTCCAGGCAGGCGGGGCTGCGCAGCACCGCCTCCACCTCCGCCGCGCGCGCCATGGCGTCGGCCACGCTCCACTGCGGCGGGATCCCGGCGTGCACCATGGTATAGCCGTGCTGGTGGTGGATCAGCGGGCGGTACAGCAGCCAGGTCAGCAGGCTATCCCGGTCCGGCGCCTTGAGGATTTTATCCAGGGTGTCGGAGCGGTTGGCCGGGCGCACGCCGGCGGCCACCGCCAGCAGGTGCAGGTCATGATTGCCCAGCACCAGTACCAGGTTGTCGCGCATGGCGTGCAGGAAGCGCAGGGTCTTGAGGCAGCGCGGCCCGCGGTTGACGATATCCCCCACCGACCACAGCATGTCGCGGTCGGGCCGGAAGTCCACCTTCCTGAGAAGGCACTTGAGCGGCTGCAGGCAGCCCTGGATATCGCCAACGACATAGGTGCTCATGCCAGCCCCTAGTGCAGGACCGCGGATAGCCGTTGGGCACGGCTGGTCCCGTCGGCGTCGATGGTGGCCCCGTGGGGAGTGCCGGCGATCGGCGTGGCGCCGCTGTGATCTGTGTTATCCATGAATGGCGGCGGTGATCTCGATAAACTGGGACAGCGCAAGGGATTCGGCCCTGGCCCCCGGGTCGATGCCGAGGCGTTCCAGGCCGGCTGTATCTATAAGCCCTTTGAGATTGTTACGCAAGGTTTTGCGGCGCTGGCCGAACGCGCTCTGCACCACCTGGCGCAGCAGCCCGGGGTCGCAGTCCGGCCAGGGGGAATCTGCCCGGGGGCTGAGGCGAACGATGGCGGACTGCACCCGGGGGCGCGGGCTGAAGGCCTCCGGCGGCACCACGAACAGCTGTTCCACCTCGCAGTAGAATTGGGTCATGATGCCCAGGCGGCCCCAGTGCCGGCTGCCGGGGGTGGCGGCCAGGCGCTCCACTACTTCCAGTTGCAGCATGAAATGCATGTCCCGTATCAGCTCCACCTGCTCCAGCAGGCGGAAGATCAGCGGGGTGGAGATATTGTAGGGCAGGTTGCCCACCACCCGCAGCGGCGTGCCGCCCGCAGCCAGGGAGGCGAAATCGAAGCTCAGGGCGTCGGCGCTGTGCAGCCGGAAGCGGGGGTTGACGCTGAAGGCGGCCAGCAGGCCCGGTACCAGGTCGCGGTCCAGCTCGATCACATCCAGGGTACAGCCGCTGGCCGAGAGATAGGCCGTCAGGGCGCCCTGGCCGGGGCCGATTTCCACCAGGTGGTCGTCGCTGCGCGGCGCGATGGCGGCGATGATACGGTCGATGACCCCGTCGTCGCGGAGAAAGTTCTGGCCGAAGCGTTTGCGCGCGCGGTGCGGGGGTCTGTTCATGGCCTGCATTGTAACGCGGCGGGCGCACTTGCCCACCGGTTTATTCAGAGGTGCCCTGGCAGCGCGCAGTTTGCTAGAATGCCGCGCTTTCCATCAGCAGAGTTCACCGGCGGCGCCCACTGATGTCTCTCGTGCAATACTTTCGCCTGGTCGACACCATGGCCCGCATGTCGCTGCGGGCCGAGGCCTCGCGCTACTTCCTGGGCTATATCTGGTGGATTCTGGAACCCATGCTCTGGGTGTCGGTGTTCTACGTGGTGTTCGAGGTGCTGCTGCAGACCGGGCGGGCGGATTTCCTGGTTTTCCTGATGTGCGGCAAGCTGGCGTTCCTGTGGTTTTCCAAGTCGGTGAACCAGGCCGCCAACAGCATCGTGATGAATCGCGGCCTGGTGGGCCGCATCAACGTCACCAAGACCCTGTTTCCGCTGGCCGTGGTGCAGGAGGGCCTGTATCGCCAGGGCGCGGTGTTCCTGCTGCTGTTCGGTGTCCTGTTGGTCTGGGGCTACACGCCGTCCCCGACCTGGCTGTGCCTGGTGCCGGTCGTCCTGGTCAACTACCTGATGATCGTTGCCTGCGCCTATATCGGCGCCTGCCTGGTTTGCCTGGTGCGGGATTTCAGCATGATCATCGCCCTGGGGATGACCTTCCTGCTGTTCACCTCGGGTATCTTCTGGGATGTGCGCGCGCTGCCCGACCCTGCCATGACCGGCCTGGTGCTGGCGGTGAATCCGCTGGCGTTCCTGTTGGACGCCTACCGCCAGGTATTGATGTTCAACACGCCGCCGGACTGGGCGCACCTCGGTTGGGTGGGGCTGGGCTCCGCGGCGCTGCTGTATGTCATGGTGGTCATCATGCGCCGCAACAGCCAGTATTTTGCCCTGAAGGCCCTGTCGTGATCAGCGCCGACGGCAAGCCGGTCATGTTGTCCCTGGAGGAGGTCAGCCTCAGCTACCAGTCCCGGCGGCAGTCTTTCGACCACGGTTCACACCACGTGCTGGAGCGGGTGTCCCTGGAGATCCATGAAGGCGAGACCCTGGGTATCATCGGCCGCAACGGGGTGGGCAAGACCACCATGCTGCGGCTGATGGCCGGTATCCTCGCGCCCACCTCCGGCAGGGTGCGGCAGCACCCCGGCAAGACCTCGGCGCTGCTGACCATTGGCCTGGGCTTTCGCCCCGACCTGTCGGGCCGTGACAACGCCATGCTGGCGGCCATGCTGCAGGGGGCGACGGCGCGCCAGGCACGGGGTTACCTGGAAGAGATCAAGGCGTTCTCGGAACTGGGGGATTCCTTCGAGGAGCGGGTCAAGACCTACTCCGCCGGCATGCTGGCGCGCCTGGGGTTCACCACCGCGCTGATGACCCATGTCGACATCCTGCTGGTCGACGAGGTATTGAGCGTGGGCGATGCGCAGTTTCGCGAAAAGGCCCAGAAGGCGATGATCGAGCGCATCACCGGGGACCAGACCGTGGTCTTCGTCTCTCACATGGAGGGCCAGGTGCGCGACATCTGCAACCGGGCCATCTGCATCGAGGCGGGCAGGATCGTTGCCGACGGCGAGCCGCAGGCGGTGCTCAAGACCTATCGCGAGCTCCGCTAGCGACACTCATCGCGATCGCCTGGCCCAGGGCGTGCAGCAGGCTGCCGGGGTCCGCCGCGCCGCTGCCGGCGAGGTCCAGCGCCGTACCGTGGTCCACCGAGGTGCGGATGATGGGCAGCCCCAGGGTGATGTTGACGGCATTGCCGAAGCCGCTGTACTTCAGCACCGGCAGCCCCTGGTCGTGATACATGGCGAACACCGCGTCGCACTGGCGCAGCACCCTGGGATTGAAGGCCGTGTCCGCCGGCAGCGGCCCCTGCAGGTGCATGCCGCCGGCGCGCAGTTCCTCCAGGGTGGGGATGATGACGTCGAGTTCCTCGCGCCCCAGGTGCCCCCCCTCGCCGGCGTGCGGGTTGAGGCCCAGCACCGCGATGCGCGGCGCGGCCACACCGAACCTGGCGCGCAGGTCGTGTTCCAGTATCTGCAGAGTGGCACGCAACAGTTCGGGGGTTATCGCGGCGGGCACCGCGGCCAGCGGCAGGTGGGTGGTCGCCAGGGCCACCCGCAGTTCGGCAGTGGCCAGCATCATGACCACCCGCTCGGTGCCAGTGGCGGCGGCGAGGAACTCGGTGTGGCCGGTAAAGGCGATCCCGGCGTCGTTGATCACCGACTTCTGCACCGGTGCCGTCACCATGGCGCTGAAGTCGCCGGCCAGGCAGCCGTCCACGGCCAGTTGCAGGGTTTGCAGCACATAGGCCGCGTTGGCCGGGTCCAGGATGCCGGGGCGGCAGGGTGTTACCAGGGGCACCGGCACGACCGCCAGCGCGCCAGGCTGGTGGGCCCGGGCCTGACCGCCCGGCGCGGTCTCGCGCAGGGTCACCGATAGTCCCAGGTGCGCGGCGCGCGCGGCCAGCAATTGCGGGTCGCCCACCGCCACCAGTTCCGCGTCCCAGCTGTGGGCGGCGGCGGCCAGCACGATATCCGGGCCGATCCCGGCCGGTTCGCCGACGGTGATCGCGATCCTGGGCAGCGCGCTCACCGGGTCCGCCTACTTGATATCGACGAACGCTTCATCGCGAATCTGCTGCAGCCAGGCATCCAGTTCCTCCTGGTACTTGCGTTTGTGGAGGAAATCCGCCGCCTTGTTGCGCAGGGCTTCGCTGGTCATGTCCTGCTGGCGGCGGTCCTCCACCAACAGGATGTGCCAGCCGAACTGGGTGTGCACCGGCTCCGATATCTCGCCGATGGCGGTCGCGTTCATGGCCTGTTCGAATTCGGGCACCATCTGCCCCGGGCTGGTCCAGCCCAGCTCGCCTCCCTCCGCCGCCGAGCCGATATCCTCGGAGAATTCGCGCGCCAGGGTCGCGAAATCCTCGTCTCCCCGGGCGCGCTCGCGGAGGCTCTCCACCAGCTCCCGGGCCTGGGTGTCGGTGAGGATGGCCGAGGGCTTGACCAGGATGTGGCGCACCTTGGTCTGGGCGACGATCTGCTCGCCGCCGCGCTTATCCTGCATGTGGATCAGGTGGAAGCCACTGTCGCTGCGAATGGGGTCGGAGGTCGCGCCGGTGGCCATGGCGGGCGCCACATCGGCGAACAGCGAGGGCAGGTCCTCCTGTTTGCGCCAGCCCAGGTCGCCGCCGCTGAAGGTGTACTGGCCGGTGCTGGAGCGAATGACCTGTTCGAAGGACTGGCCGGCGCGAATCTGGCGCAGCAGTTTTTCCACCTGGGCCTGCGCCGCGGCAACCTGCTCGGGGCTGGCCTCGGGCGACACCGGCAGCAGGGCGTGCAGCAGGTGGTACTCGGCCTGGGTGAGCTTGCGGCCGTCTTCGGTGGCGAGAAAATTATCCACTTCCTTGGGGGTGATCTGGATGCGCTGGTTGACGTTGCCGGCCTGCACCCGCTGGATGATCATCTCCCGGCGGACCTGTTCGCGCATCTCGTGGAAGGACTGGCCCTGCTGCTCCAGCGCCGCCCGGAACTGCTCCACGCTCAACCCGTTCTGGGCGGCGATGCCCTCGATGGCGGCGTCCAGTTGCTGATCGGAAATGCGCACCCCCACCCGCAGGCCCAGTTGCAACTGGATGCTCTCCAGGATAAGCCGGTCCAGGCTCTCGCGGATGACCTCGTCTTCCGGCGGGGGCTGCATGCCCCGCGCCTGCATGGTCTGGGTCAGCCCGTCGACGCGCTCGCGCAGCTCGCTGGCCAGGATGATGTCGTCGTCGACGATGGCGACCACCTGGTCCAGGGTTTCCGTGGCGCCGTGAGCGCCGGCAACCGTTGCGCAGGCAAAAACGGCCGCCAGCAATGCCTTCCTAGTATTCACGTTCTTTGTAACCTCGAATCATGTCCTCAAGAATGTTGGAGATCCGGCTGCCGAAACTGCCCATGCCCTTGAAGATGACCTGGAACTGCGTGGAGTTTTCCTTTTCCAGGTTCGGATCGCTGAAATCGGGAAAATAGGCGGTGGAGGTATTGTCGTAGTAGCGCAGGTTCAGCAGCCGCAGCGACCAACAGCAGTTATCATATTCGATGCCCACCATCTCTTCTATGCTGGTATTGTCGAGCACGCTGTAGTTGATGGCGCCGAAGATGCGCCAGTTCTTGTTGATGGGCAGGTAGGTGGAGGCGGTGATCTGTTCCGTTTCCGCCTGCAGGGCGTTCGCCTGCAGCGGCCGGTTGTAGGCGTAGCCCAGGTTGAAGATGGTGCCGTTGTCCAGGGTATAGCCGGCCAGCACGTTGCCCGAGTTGGTATTGCCGCTGTATGGGTCCCACACGATGTTGGACCACAGGCTGAAGTGCCGGTCGGGGGTGAAGGTCAGGTCCGCGGCGATGGGCGAGCCCGAATCGTCCAGCGCTGGCGCCCCGGGCACCAGGCGAACCTTGCGATCGCGGAAGTAGTAAATCTGGCCGATGCTCATGCCCAGCAGTTTGTCACCGCTGCTGCTGTCGATGAACCGGGAGCTGATACCCACCGACAGGCGATTGGCGTCGTCCAGGCGGTCGTGCCCGGAAAAGCGGGTTTCACGGAACAGCTGGTTGTAGGAGAAGGTCAGCTCGGCGCTGTCGAAGTCCGGTTGGTCGTCCTGGTTTTCATAGCCGGAGTACAGGTAGTAAAGGCGCGGCTCCAGGGTCTGCAGCATATCCTTGCCGGCAAAGCTGAGGTCGCGCTCGAAGTACAGGCCGCCATCCAGGCTGGCCATGGCCGCGCCGGTGGAGGGGCTGTTATCGGTGTAGAGCTCGGCCTGGCTCAGCTCGTAGTTGAGCTGCCGGTATTTCGTGGTCGGCACCAGGAAGCCGTAGGTCCAGTTCATGGGGTAGGCGATACCGCCCTCGGTATAGGCCCGCTGGCCGGTAACCACGTCCTCGTCGGCATCGAAGTTGGAGACCTGGGTCAGGAAGATGGGCTGCAGCTCGAAGGGGGCGCCGCTGCTGCGGTACTCGGCGGTCAACTGGGGCATTTTCTTGTAGACATCCTGGATGTCGTCCGCCAGTGACTGGTACTGCTCCACTTCCAGGCCGACCAGCCAGCTGTCTCCCAGGTAGTCCATGGAGGCCATCTGCAGCAGGCTGGTGCGGCGCTGCGCCGTGAGACTGGAGGTTTCCAGATCGCGCATGTAATCGACGTCACTCACCTTGGTGTAATCGATTTCCGAGCGCCAGCGCTGGTTCAGCAGGCCATCCTGGCGTACCAGAGTCAGCCAGCGGTCGTCGCTGTCGCCGGGGGGTATCTGGTCCTTGTAGCGTTTGTCGCTTTTCATGTAGGCGCCGCCGAGGGTCCAGTAGCCCAGATACTTGTTCAGATAGCGCGTTTTCAGCTCGTTGTTGAGGCCCCGTTCCTGGATATAGCGAGGCGAATACAGGGCGTCGTAGTTGGGGGCCAGGTTGAAGTACACCGGCACCGAGATATCCAGGCCACCGGAGCTGTCGTTGCCGAAGTCGGGCCACAGCAGTCCGGTGCGGCGCCGGTCGTCCAGGGGAAACTGCAGCCAGGGGGTATAGAAGACCGGCAGGCCGGCCACGTCCACGGTGGCATCGTAGGCGGTGCCCAGGCCGTCCTCGATATCGAGTTTCATGTTGTCCGCGTGGATGGCCCAGTCGTTTTCACCGGGTGGACAGTAACTGAAGGTGCCGTTGTGGATGTGGATAAGGCCGTCGGCATCGCGCTCCAGCAAGTCTGCGCTGCCCTGCAGGTGATCCGGGTGGATGACGAAGTCGCTGTCTTCCATGGTCGCTTCGCCGGTCTCGTAAAAGATCTGGGCGCTTTGCCCCTGTAGCAGTACCCCGGGCTCGCGCAGGGTGACGTCGCCGGTGAGCACCGCCTCGCCGGTGTCGCGGTTGATGACGGCCTCATTGCCCTGGAAGCGGCGATAGCCCTGGCTGACCTCGACCCCGCCGGTGAACCGCACCATGTCGCCCTGGATCTCGGAACTGTTGGCCCAGGCCTCGATATCCACCTCCTCCGGATCCTGGGACGTGTCCTCGTCGGCCAGCGGGTCGATATAGCGGCCGTCGCAGAGCTGGCAGTCGCTATCGCGCAGCGCCGGGGGCACGTCTTCCAGCGGTACCCAGTCCAGCGGGAACCCGGCACCGCTGTCGCCGGCGGCAGTGGCTTTGCGGGGAGCGTCCGCCGCCGGGGCGGGCTCGGCTTCGGTCGGCGGTGGTGTCTGCGCGGCATCTGTGGCGGGGGTCGGCGGCGCCTCGGCAGCAGCTGGTGTCAGCGGTGCCTCGGGTATGGCCGCGGCGGCAGGCACTGCGGCTGGGACCGGTGCCTCGGGGGCCGCGCTGTCCATCGCCGCAGCGGCCGCTGCCGGGGCGGGTTCGGGAGCGGCCTCGTGAGCAGGCTCGGATTCGGATTTGGACTCGGGCTCGGGGATGGGTTCCGGGTCCGGCTCGGTTGCCGGGGCGGGCTCGGCGGCTTGCGCGGCACCCGCTCCGGGTTGTGACGGCTCGCACACCCAGCCGTCTCCGGTGGCGTTGGCCTTGCAGACCTGGTAGTTGCTATTCTTCGCCTGCAGCGGCGGGGTGACTGCCAGACCGATCAGCATTGCCGAGGCGGGTACAAGTAAGCGCCGCCGTCGGGCGATGTGTCGGGCAAAGTCCGTTATCATTGATGGTCGGGCATGTTCGCGGATTAAACGCGGATTCTAAAGCATCGCCCCGCCCTTGTCCGTAAAATGTCAGACTGGAGATAGCCGTGACCGCGCGCCCGCCGCCGACCGAATTGTTGCCCTGGGCGCAGGGCGTGCTCGCCCCCCGCGATCTGCCGCTGGCGGCGACCCTGACCGCGGTGGCAGGCGACGCCAGCCCGCGGCGCTATTTCCGGGCCGAACTCGCCGGCCTCTCCCGCATCCTGGTGGAAGCACCCCCCGGCACCGAGAAAAACGCCGAGTTCCTGGCGGTGCGGGCCCTGCTGGAGCGGGCACGGGTGAGAGTGCCGCGGCTGTACGCGGCGGACCTGCAGCGCGGCTACCTGCTGCTCGAGGACCTGGGCGACCGCCTGCTGCTGGCGGAGCTGTCCGCGGCAACGGCGGCGGCCGAGTACGCCCGCGCGATGGAAGTGCTGGCGCGCATTGCGGCGATCGATGTCGGCGCCGCGCAATTGCCTGCCTATGACCGCGCCCTGCTGGAGGAGGAACTGGGTCGCTTTCCCGCCTGGTTTGTGGAGGAACTGCTGGGACATGCCCTGGACGACGCGGAGCGGGCGCTGCTGCGGGCGGTGGACGCGTTGCTGGTAAATAGCGCCCTGGAGCAGCCGCGGGTGCTGGTGCACCGCGACTTTCACTCCCGCAACCTGATGCCGCAGGGCGATGGCGCCCTGGGAGTGATCGATTTCCAGGACGCGGTATGCGGGCCCATTACCTACGACCTTGTCTCCCTGCTGCGCGACTGTTATATCCGCTGGCCCGCGGATCGGGTGCGGGACTGGGCGCTGGCACACCATCGCCACCTGCAGGAGGCGGGCCACCTGGGGAGCGAGGTGGACGCCGGGCGCTTCCTGCGCTGGTTCGACCTCATGGGGCTGCAGCGCCATATCAAGGTGCTGGGCACCTTCGCCCGGCTCTACCTGCGCGATGGCAAGCCGGGCTACCTGGCGGACATGCCCCGGGTGATCGACTACGTGCTGGAGGTCGCCACCCAATACGAGGCGCAGGAGACGGCGCTGGCCGCCTTCGTCGTCTGGTTCAGGGAGCGGCTGACGCCGCTGGTGGCCCGTCAGGACTGGGGGCGCTCGTGAAGGCGATGATCCTGGCAGCCGGCATCGGCGAGCGCATGCGCCCGCTTACCGACCACACGCCCAAGCCCCTGCTGCCGGTGGCCGGGGTGCCCCTGATCGGCCACCACATCGACAGGCTCGCCCGGGCCGGCTTTCGCGAACTGGTCATCAACGTCTCCCACCTGGCGCAGCAGATCGTGGATTACTGTGGCGATGGCAGCCGCTGGGGCCTGCGCATCCAGTACTCGCCCGAGGACGCGCCGCTGGAAACGGCGGGGGGTATTCACCGCGCCCTGCCGCTGCTCGGCGCGGCGCCGTTCCTGGTGGTCAACGGCGATATCTGGATCGACTTCCCTTTCGCGCGGCTGCTGGACCACCGCCTGGCGGATGCGGTCGGTGCCCACCTGGTCATGGTGGCAAACCCCCCTCACCACCCGCTGGGGGATTTCCAGCTCGACGCCGCCGGCCGCCTGCGGCTGCGGCAGGGGCGGGAACGGGGGGTTACCTACGCCGGCGTCGGGGTGTACGCCCCCGGTTTTTTTGCCGGCATGCGGCCGGGCAAGCTGGCGCTGCGGCCACTGCTGGACGAGGCGATTCCGGCGGGCCGCGTCAGTGGCGAGTATCATTCGGGGCAGTGGCAGGATGTCGGAACGCCCGAGCGCCTGGCCGCGCTGGATGCCGCTGTGCGCGAGGCCCGTGTACCCTGAGTGTTTAGCCGTTAGAATAGCCGCCCCGAATTCGTGCTGGAGCCTGCCATGTCCGACTACCTGATCGCCCCCTCCATACTTTCCGCCGATTTTGCCCGCCTGGGCGAAGAGGTCGACGCGGTGTTGGCCGCCGGCGCGGACATCGTGCACTTCGACGTCATGGACAACCACTACGTGCCCAACCTCACCATCGGGCCCATGGTGTGCAGCGCCCTGCGCAAGCACGGGGTCACCGCGCCGATAGACGTGCACCTGATGGTCAACCCGGTGGATCGCTTGATCGGTGATTTCGCCGCGGCCGGAGCCACTTACATCACCTTCCACCCGGATGCCTCCACCCATGTGGACCGCTCCCTGCAAATGATCCGCGATGCGGGTTGCAAGTCCGGCCTGGTGTTCAACCCGCACCTTGGCCTGGACGCCCTCCGGTACGTGCTGGACAAGGTGGACATGGTGTTGCTCATGTCCGTCAACCCAGGGTTCGGCGGCCAGTCTTTTATCCCGGCAACGCTGGACAAACTGCGTGAGGCCCGCGCCCTGATCGATGCATCCGGCCTGGATATCCGCCTGGAGATCGATGGCGGCGTGACTCCGGACAACATCGCCGAGATCGCCGCCGCCGGCGCCGACACTTTCGTGGCCGGCTCCGCCATCTTCAACGCCCCGGATTACCGGCAGGTCATCGACACAATGCGGCAACAGCTGACCAAGGTTTGAAGCACGCACGTAAATAGGCCGCCGGGGCGGGGGTTCCCGGGTCACTTAGGGTGGGGCATGCGCGCCCCGGGAACCCCCGCCCCGGCGGCCAGCATGTCACGTCCGTCCCGACACGCCCCCGCTCCGGCGGCCGGCACGTCACGTCCGTCCCGACACGCCACCTCCTCGAGCAGACGGTTTGCCAAGCCACCCGCGCCATGTACAATAGCCGCTCCCCACTCCTGGAGAATGCTGTGCTGACAGCAACGCGTATGCACATCGACCTGCTGTCGATGCGAGAGGTCACCTGCTGGCGATGGTAGCCAGGGCATTGTCACGACCTTTGCACGCAAACCAATTCTCCGAGGACACCCTATGAATACCGAGGACTTTGCCGCGCTGGCGGCACAGGGCTACAACCGCATCCCGATCAGCACCGAAGTGCTGGCGGACCTGGAAACCCCACTGAGCACCTATCGCAAACTGGCCGAAGGGCCCTACTCATATTTCTTCGAATCGGTGCAGGGCGGCGAGAAATGGGGCCGCTATTCGATCATCGGCCTGCCCAGCCGCACCGTGCTGAAGGTGTTCGGCTACCGGGTGGAGGTCTGGGTGGACGGCGTGCTGGCCGAAAGCGAGGAGGTGGCCGATCCGCTGGCATTCGCCGAGCAGTTCCAGCTGCGTTATCGCACCGCGCCGCGCGCGGACCTGCCGGTGTTCCACGGCGGCCTGGTGGGTTACTTCGGCTACGACACAGTGCGTTATGTGGAGCCCCGCCTGGCCGGGAGTGCCCCGCCCGACCGCCTGGGAACGCCGGACATCCTGCTGATGCTGTCCGAGGAAGTGCTGGTGTTCGACAACCTCGCCGGCACCATTCGCCTGGTGGTGAATGCCGACCCGGCGCAGCCCGCGGCCCTGGAGCGGGCGCAACAGCGCCTGCGCGAGCTGGTGGCGAAGCTGCCGCAACCCATGGCGGTGTTGCCCGACATTGCCCTCGGTGCCGCCGACAGCGCGGACCTGGAGCAGGGCGCCGAGTCGGATTTTTCCGAGGCGCAGTACGCGGCCGCCGTGGAGCGGGTCAAGGAATACGTGCTGGCCGGCGATGTCATGCAGGTGGTGCCCTCGCAGCGCATGAGCATCCCCTTCAGCGCCCCGCCCCTGAACCTGTATCGCGCCCTGCGCAACCTCAACCCCTCACCCTACATGTACTACCTGGACCTGGACGACTTTCATATCGTCGGCTCCTCCCCGGAAATTCTCGCCCGGGCCGAACAGGGCGTGGTGACGGTGCGACCGATTGCCGGCACCCGCCGGCGCGGCCACAGCGAGCAGGAGGACAGGGCCCTGGAGGCCGAGTTGCTGGCGGACCCCAAGGAGATCGCCGAGCACCTGATGTTGATCGACCTGGGCCGCAATGACGTGGGCCGCATTGCCGAGATCGGCTCGGTCGAGCTGTCCGACAAGATGGTGGTGGAGCGCTACTCCCACGTGATGCACATCGTGTCCAACGTTACCGGCAGGCTGCAGGCGGGCAAGTCCGCCATCGATGTGCTGCGCGCCACCCTGCCCGCGGGCACCCTCAGCGGCGCGCCGAAAATCCGCGCCATGGAAATCATCGACGAGCTGGAACCGGTTAAGCGCGGCATTTACGGCGGTGCCATCGGTTATATCTCCTGGGCCGGCGACATGGACACCGCCATCGCCATTCGCACCGCCGTCATCAAGGACCAGCGGCTGCATGTGCAGGCGGGCGGTGGCGTGGTGGCCGATTCGGTGCCGCGACTGGAGTGGAAGGAAACCCACAACAAGGCGCGCGCCATGTTTCGCGCCGCCTCCATGGTGCTGGCGGGGGAGGGCTGAACATGTTGCTGATGATCGATAACTACGACTCCTTCACGTATAACGTGGTGCAGTACCTGGGCGAACTCGGTGCCGAGGTGCGGGTGGTGCGCAACGACGAGATCAGCGTCGCCGCCATCGCCGACCTGGCGCCGCGCCACATCGTTATCTCCCCCGGGCCCTGCACACCCAACGAGGCCGGTATTTCCACGGCAGTCATAGAGGCCTACGCCGGGGTGGTGCCCATCCTGGGCATTTGCCTGGGCCACCAGTGCATCGGCCAGGTGTTCGGCGGCCGGGTGGTGCGCGCGCGGCGGGTCATGCACGGCAAGACCTCGCCGATACACCACCGGGGCCAGGGCGTGTTCCGCGGCCTCAGCGAACCCTTCGAGGCCACGCGCTACCATTCCCTGGTGGTGGAGCGGGCCAGCCTGCCCGACTGCCTGGAAGTGACGGCCTGGACCTGTACCGACGACGGCGAGGTCGATGAGATCATGGGGCTGCGCCACCGCGAGCTGCCGATCGAGGGCGTCCAGTTCCACCCGGAGTCCATTCTCACCGCTCACGGCCACGATCTGTTGCGCAATTTCCTGGAACAGGGGGACTGACGGGATGAACCTGCAGCAAGCACTCAACCAGTTGGTGGTCGGCCGGGATCTGGCGCGTGCGGACATGGCGGCAGTCATGCGCCAGGTCATGTCGGGCGAAGCCACTCCGGCCCAGATCGGCGGCCTGCTGGTCGCCCTGCGCATGAAGGGGGAGACCACCGCTGAAATCGCCGGCGCCGCCGAGGTCATGCGGGAGCTGGCGACCCCGGTGCGGGTGGAGGACGTGCATCTGGTAGACCTGGTGGGCACCGGCGGCGATGGCGCCAACCTGTTCAACGTCTCCACGGCATCGGCCTTCGTGGTGGCCGCGGCCGGTGCCAGGGTGGCCAAGCACGGCAACCGTTCCGTCTCCAGTTCCAGTGGCAGTTCCGACGTCCTGGAAGTGCTGGGTGTACCCCTGGACCTGAGCCCTGAGCAGGTGACCCGCGCGATCGAGGAGGTGGGGGTGGGCTTCATGTTTGCCCCCGCCCACCACAGCGCCATGCGCCATGCCATCGGGCCGCGCCGTGAGCTGGGCATGCGCACCCTGTTCAATATCCTGGGTCCGCTGACCAACCCGGCCGGGGTCAGGCGCCAGGTCATCGGCGTGTTCGCGGCGGATCTGTGCGAGCCCATTGCACAGGTGTTGCAGACCCTCGGCTCCCTGCACGTCATGGTGGTGCACTCCGATGACGGCCTGGATGAAATCTCCATTGCCGCCGGTACCCGGGTGGCGGAATTGCGCGATGGCGATATCACCACTTACCACATCACGCCGGAGGAGTTCGGCGTGCCGCGCCAGGGTCTGGATGGCCTGGCGGTGGACGGCGCCGCGGCGTCGGCGGCGCTGATCAGGGCAGCCCTGGGCGGTGCCGGTGACGAGCGCTCGGCGCGGGCGGCGGCGATGCTGGCGCTGAATGCCGGGGCCACCATCTACACCAGCGGTGTGGCCACTACCCTGGCGGACGGCGTTGCGATGGCCGAGGATCTGCTCGCCAGCGGCCAGGCGGCGGCAAAACTCGAGGAGTTTGTCGCCTTCACCCAGATGATGCGCGGCGCGGGTAACTGAGATCATGGCAAGAGTGGCGACTGTCCTGCAGAAGATTCTGAAGCGCAAGGGCGAGGAGGTGGCGCAGCGGCGCGCCACCACGTCCCTGGCGAGTCTGGAAGCGCGCATCGCGGAGCAGGGCGCGGCGCGGGGGTTTGCCGCGGCCATCACCCGGCGCGTGAAGGCAGGGGAGGCCGCGGTGATCGCCGAGGTAAAAAAAGCCTCACCGAGCAAGGGGATTATCCGCGCCGATTTCCAGCCCGCGCAGATTGCCGCCAGCTATGAACAGGGCGGCGCCACCTGCCTGTCGGTGCTCACCGATGTCGATTTTTTCCAGGGTGCGGATGCCTACCTGCAGGAGGCGCGTGCCGCGTGCCAGTTGCCGGTTCTGCGCAAGGACTTTACGGTTGACCCCTACCAGGTGGTGGAGGCGCGTGCCATCGGCGCCGATGCAGTGCTGTTGATCGTCGCCGCGCTGGAGCAGGGGCAGATGCTGGAACTGGCCCACGCCGCCACCGAGGCCGGCGTGGATATCCTGGTGGAGGTGCACGACCGGGTGGAGCTGGAACGGGCGCTGGAACTGGACACGCCGCTGGTCGGCATCAACAATCGCGACCTGCGCAATTTCGAAACCCGGCTGGAAACCACCCTGGAATTACTGCCCTACATCCCCGACGACCGCCTGGTGGTAACCGAGAGCGGCATCCACACCCCCGAGGACGTGGCCCTCATGCGCAACCACCGGGTATTCGGGTTCCTGGTGGGCGAGGCCTTCATGCGCGCGCCGCAGCCCGGCGACAAGCTGCGCGAGATGTTCTCCCCCGGCTAAACGCGCCCGCCTAGCGGGTGCCGTAGACCACCATGGTTTTGCCGGAGACGGCTACCAGGCCGTCCTCTTCCAGGGATTTGAGTACCCGGCCGGCCATCTCCCGGGAGCAACCCACGATCTTGCCCAGTTCCTGGCGGGTGATCTTGATCTGCATGCCGTCCGGGTGGGTCATGGCGTCCGGCTCCTTGCACAGGTCGAGCAGCGTGTGGGCGATGCGCCCGGATACATCGACGAACGCCAGGTCGGTGAGCTTGCGGGTGGTCTGGCGCAGGCGGTTGCTGATCTGCCGCGAGATGGCGTAGAGGATATCGGGGTACTGGTTGCGGATCTGGTGAAAGCGCTCGTAGGATATCTGGGCCACCTCGCACTGGGTCTTGGCCACGACCATGGCGCTGCGCACCTGGGGTTCGTCCTCGAACAGGCCCATCTCGCCGACGAAGTCGCCGGGGTTGAGGTAGGAGACCACCATCATGTGGCCTTCCTCGGCTTCGTCCTCCACCATGACCGACACCGAGCCTTCCAGGATGAGGTACAGCATGGTGCCCAGTTCGCCCTGCTTGAGCACGGTCGACTTGGCCTTGTAATCCTGGCGCTGGCAGTGGCGCAGAAAGCTTTCCACATTGGGCAGTGCCCTGAGAACCTGTGGTTTTACCACCCTGACATCTCCCTTGTCGCGGTTTCGCTGGCAGGCCAGTTTAGCCCACTCTCCCCCCGGGTAAAAGCGCAGGCCCTGTGGTATGCTCCGGCGCTGTTTTTCCCGGGAGTGAAGGCAAATGAAAGCAACGGTCAAGTGGACCGACGGCGCCATGTTCGTCGGCGAATCCGGCAGCGGGCACAGCGTGGTCATGGATGGCCCGCCGGACCTGGGCGGGCGCAACCTTGGCCCCAGGCCCATGGAGATGCTGTTGCTGGGCACCGGCGGTTGCTCCAGTTACGACGTGTTGAGCATGCTCAGGAAATCCCGCCAGCAGGTGGTGGACTGCCGGGTCGAACTGGAGGCCGAGCGCGCCGACGCGGTACCCGCGGTGTTTACCCGCATCGCCATGCATTTCGTGGTAACCGGCGTGGGGCTCAAGGAGAGTCAGGTGAAGCGGGCCGTGGAGTTGTCGGCCGAGAAGTACTGTTCGGCCTCGATCATGCTGGGTGCCGCCGGGGTGGCTATCAGCCACAGCTACGAAATCGTGGAGTTCGACCCGGCGGCGGGTTAGCTAGATCCGGTAACTGCTGCTGGTCATCACTTTGGCGACCGCGGACATGGCGTCCTTCACCGGGCGTGGGAAATCGCTGCCGCCGGCCGCCAGGGCGTTGTCGCCGTGGCGCTGTTCGTCCTCCAGCATCTGCTGCAGTATCAGGCGTGACCTGCGGTCATCCTCGGGCAGTGACTTGAGGTGGTCCCTGAGGTGCTTGCAGACGCGTTCCTCGGTGGCGGCGACGAAGCCGAGGCTGATCTTGTCGCCGATAGCGCCGGCTACCGCGCCCAGCGCGAACGACAGGCCATACCAGGCGGGATTCAGCACGCTGGGCTGGCTGTCCAGCTCGCGCAGGCGCTGCTCACACCAGACCAGGTGATCCACCTCTTCCACGGCCGCCTGCTGCATTTCCTCGCGCACGGTCGGCAGATTGGCGGTGAGGGCTTGCCCCTGGTAAAGGGCCTGGGCGCACACCTCGCCAGTGTGGTTGACCCGCATGAGGCCGGCCACGTGGCGGCGCTCGGCGGCGCTGAGCCCGGTGTCCGGGTGCCCCGTGGAAGGGGATGGTCGGGTGGCGCTGTGGCCGCGGCTGGTGACGGTGCGCAATACCGTGTCCGCTTCGGTAATCAGGCGATCCAGCAGGGACAGGCGACGTTCACGCATGCTGTGCTCCGCGGTTGGTGTGAGGTGGCCCGGGTCATTGCCCCGGACTATAGCGCGCGATGGCCCGCCAGCCAATGTCGTGGCGCAGGGTCATGCCCTCCCAGCTGATCTTTTCTACCGCCAGGTAGCAGGCACGTTGCGCCGCTGCGATATCCTCGCCCAGGGCGGTCACGCACAGTACCCGGCCGCCATTGGTGACCACCTGGCCGTCGCGCAGCGTGGTGCCCGCGTGAAATATCTTGACGCCGTCTGGTTGCGGCGCATCCAGCCCGTGAATCGGGTGGCCCCTGCCGTAGTCGCCGGGGTAGCCGCCGGCTGCCAGTACCACGCCGATGGCGCTGCGCGGGTCCCAGTCGGCGCCGGCGGTGTCCAGGTTGCCATCCAGGGCGCACTCACACAGCGCCACCAGGTCGGATTGCAGGCGCACCATGATGGGCTGGGTCTCGGGGTCGCCAAAACGGCAGTTGTACTCGATGACCCGCGGCTCGCCGGACGGCGAGATCATCAGCCCGGCGTACAGGAAGCCGGTGTACTCGTTGCCCTCGGCCGCCATGCCGCGCACGGTGGGCAGGATGACCTGCTCCATGATGCGTTCGTAGACCGCCTCGTCGACCACCGGGGCGGGCGAATAGGCGCCCATGCCGCCGGTATTGGGGCCCACGTCGCCCTCGCCGATACGCTTGTGGTCCTGGCTGGTGGCCATGGGCAGGACATTGCTGCCGTCCACCATGACGATGAAGCTGGCTTCCTCGCCCTCCAGGAACTCCTCGATGACCACCCGACAGCCGGCGTCGCCGAAGGCGTTGCCGGAGAGCATGTCGGTCACCGCGGCTTCGGCCTCGGCCAGGGTCTCGGCCACGATCACGCCCTTGCCCGCCGCCAGGCCGTCGGCCTTGACCACGATGGGCGCGCCTTTTTCCCGCAGGTAGGCCAGCGCGGCGTCCAACTCGGTGAAGTTGGCATAGGCGCCGGTGGGAATGGCGTGGCGGGCCAGGAAGTCCTTGGTAAAGGCTTTGGAGCCCTCCAGTTGGGCGGCGCCGCGGCGCGGCCCGAAGCAGCGCAGGCCGCGCTCCTGGAAGTAGTCGACCACGCCCGCCACCAGCGGTGCCTCGGGGCCGACGATGGTCAGGCCGACCCCGTTGCCGGCGGCGAAGTCCGCCAGGGCGGTGAAATCCAACACGTCCAGGGCGACGTTCTCCACCCCGGGCTCGCTGGCGGTGCCGGCGTTGCCCGGCGCCACGTAGACGGTGCCCACCCGCCCGGACTGGGCCGCTTTCCAGGCCAGCGCGTGTTCGCGCCCGCCGCTGCCGATAATCAGTACATTCATATGTCTAGTGCCGAAAATGACGCATGCCGGTAAACACCATGGCCATCCCATACTCATTGGCGGCGGCGATGACCTCCTCGTCACGGATGGAGCCGCCGGGCTGGATGACGGCGGCTATGCCGGCCTTGCCCGCGTTGTCGATCCCGTCGCGGAACGGGAAGAAGGCGTCAGAGGCCATTACCGAGCCTTTTACCTCCAGCCCGGCGTGTTCCGCCTTGATGGCGGCGATGCGGGCGGAGTTGATGCGGCTCATCTGTCCGGCTCCCACGCCTACCGTCTGGCCGTTGGCGGCATAGACGATGGCGTTTGACTTGACGAACTTGGCGACCTTCCAGGCGAACAGCAGGTCCTGCAGCTGTTGTTCGCTGGGCTGTACCTTGCTGACCACCCTGAGTTCCGCCGCCGCGACCATCCCCAGGTCGCGGTCCTGCACCAGCAGGCCGCCGTTGACGCGCTTGTAATCGAGAGCGGGAGCCGGGGCGGACCATTTGCCGCACACCAGCAGGCGCACATTCTGCTTGGTCGCCACCGCTGCCACTGCCTCGGTACTGGCGCCCGGGGCGATGATCACTTCCACGAACTGGCGCTCGACGATGGCGCGCGCCGTGGCGCCGTCCAGTTCGCGATTGAAGGCGATAATGCCGCCGAAGGCCGACTCCGGGTCGGTGGCGAAGGCCAGCTCGTAGGCTGCGCCGATATCGGCGGCCACTGCCACCCCACAGGGATTGGCGTGCTTGACGATCACGCAGGCGGGAGCGTCGAAGTTCTTCACGCACTCCAGGGCAGCGTCGGTGTCGGCAACATTGTTGTACGACAGCTCCTTGCCCTGCAGTTGCATGGCGGTGGCGATCCCGGCCTCGGCCGGGCGGGCTTCCCGGTAGAAGGCGGCCCGCTGGTGGGGGTTCTCGCCGTAGCGCATCGCCTGCGCCTTGTGCAATTGCAGGTTGAAGGTGCGGGGAAAGTCGGCACTGCCGCCCGGCACCAGGGCGCCGAAATAATTGGCGATGGCGCCGTCATAGGCCGCCGTGTGCTCGTAGGCCTTGATCGCCAGGTCGAAGCGGGTGGCGCCGGACGTGGCGCCGTCGTGGGCTCGCAGCTCCTCCAGAATGTCGGGGTAGTCCTCGGCATTCACCACGATATTGACGAAGCGGTGGTTCTTGGCGGCAGCGCGCACCATGGTGGGCCCGCCGATATCGATATTCTCGACGGCCTCCTCCAGGGTGCAGTCGGGGCGCGCCACGGTGGCCTCGAAGGGGTACAGGTTGACCACCACCATGTCTATGGGCAGGATGCCGTGTTCGGCCATGACGGCGTTGTCCTGCCCGCGACGGGCCAAAATGCCGCCGTGGACCTTCGGGTGCAGGGTCTTGACCCGGCCGTCCATCATTTCCGGGAAGCCGGTGTAGTCGGCCACCTCGGTCACCCGCAGGCCGGCTTCCTGCAGCAGGCGGTAGGTGCCGCCGGTGGACAGCAGTTCGATACCCATCGCCTCCAGGGCGCTGGCGAACTCCACGATGCCGGATTTATCCGAGACGCTGATCAGCGCGCGCCGGACCTTGACGAGATTGAGATCGCTCATAAGCTGGTGTTATCCCCTGTTCCGGGTGGCAATCAGGTTGTACTGTTTCAGTTTCTTGCGCAGGGTGCCGCGGTTGAGCCCCAGCATGATCGACGCCTTGGTCTGGTTGTTGCGGGTGTAGGCCATGATCTCCCGCAGCAGCGGGGCCTCCACTTCAGCCAGCACCATCTGGTAGACGTCCGCCGAGAGCTGGCCGTCCAGTTCGTCCAGGTACTGGCGGACCGCGAGCGTTACCGAGTCGCGCAGGCTGCGGGCGGGGGCGCTCACCGGCGCATCATCGTTGGCGGCGGTCGCGCCATCCAGTGCTTGGTTAAGGGGTTCGGCCCTGGTCATGCTGCTCTCGCCTC
This sequence comes from Pseudomonadales bacterium, assembly GCA_024234735.1. GTDB lineage: Bacteria > Pseudomonadota > Gammaproteobacteria > Pseudomonadales > Halieaceae > JARRPM01. The sequence goes on along the minus strand of JACKNV010000011.1, from coordinate 37,342 downwards.
GTTGTCGTGTGGTCGGTGGGAAAGTTCCTGGCTTCTGCGCTGCAGGAAGCGCAGCTGCCCGGCGGCGCTCTCCAGGTGGTTGAATTCGCGGCGCAGGGCGCTGGCCTCGGTGGCGTCCTGCAGGTACCAGCCCACGTGTTTGCGGGCGATGCGGGTGCCCATGAATTCACCGTAAAACGCGTGCAGCGCCTGCACGTGCCGCAACAGGATGGCCAGCTGCTCCGCGGCGGTGGGGTCGACCGGCACCTCGCCGCTCTCCAGGTAGCGGGCCACCTGGCCGCACAGCCAGGGGCGACCCTGGGCCGCGCGACCGATCATGACGCCCGCGGCGCCGGTATATTCGAGCACCGCCTGGGCCTGCTGCGGGGAGTCGATATCGCCGTTGGCGAGGACCGGAAAACGTGTCGCCGCGACGATGGCAGCGATGGTGTCGTACTCCGCGGCGCCGCGAAAGGCGCAGGCGCGGCTGCGGCCGTGCACCGCCAGCGCGGCGATCCCGGCGTCCTCGGCAATGCGGGCGATGGTCACCCCGTTGCGGGCGCCGGGGCTGGCTCCGGTACGGATTTTCAGGGTCACCGGTACATCCACCGCGGCGACCACCGCCGCCAGGATGCGCCGCACCAGCGGCTCGTCGGCCAGTAGTGCGGAGCCCGCCGCCTTGCGGCAGACTTTCTTGGCGGGGCAGCCCATGTTGATGTCGATGATCTGTGCGCCCCTGGCCACGTTATAGGCGGCCGCCGCGGCCATGGCATCGGGATCGTTGCCGGCTATCTGCACCGAGCGCGGCGCGCTCTCCCCGTCGTGGCGGCTGCGCCAGCGGGTTTTGCGGGAATTGCGCAGGCGCGGGTTGCTGCTGATCATTTCCGCCACCACCAGGCCGGCGCCCAGCTCGGAGCAGAGGCGGCGGAACGGCAGGTCGGTGACCCCGGCCATGGGTGCCAGCACCACGCGATTGGGCAGTTTGTAAGGTCCGATCTGCAGCATTTGCGGGGGAGGAGGAAGCCAGGGTTTCGAAACGAGGCGGTATGATACTCGCATGGCCAGAGACGGGGAAGAATATCTGGGCAAAAAACCGCCAGTTCCGGCCGCAGGCGCTACCTCGCGGCCGCTTATTGAGCGGGCAGCCGCCCCCGCAGGCAGACCCAGCCGTCGCGTTCGCTCTCGATGCCGAGGCTGATGTGCCCGGCGTAGTGCCGGCACAAGGCCTGCGCCTGGGTCTGCAGCAGGCCCGACAGCAGCAGGGTGCCGCCGGGCTTGAGCAGGGCCAGTAAAGTGGCGGCCAGTTCCATCAGCGGCCCGGCGAGGATATTGGCGATCACCAGGTCGGCGCGCCCGCTCCAGGCGTGGCTGTCCACTGCCTCCGGCGCGGCCACCTCCAGGCGGACTGCAGGAATGCCGTTGCGGCCGGCGTTGTCGCGGGTCGCCACCAGCGCCTGGGGGTCGTTGTCCACGGCCAGGGCGGTGGCCGCGCCCAGGCGCAGGGCCGCCACCGCGAGAATGCCGGAGCCGCAGCCGTAGTCCACCACCTCGCAGCCGTCCAGGTCCATGCCGTCCAGCTGTGCCAGGCACAGCGCGGTGGTGGGATGGGTGCCGGTGCCGAACGCCAGGCCTGGGTCCAGCATCAGGTTGATGGCGGCGGGCTCGGGGGGCTGTATCCAGCTGGGACACACCCACAGGCGCTCGCCGAACGCCATCGGGCGGTAGTGCTGCATCCACTCCCGCTCCCAGTCCTTGTCCTCCAGGATCTCCACCCGCTGGTTGGCCCGCTCCAGCAAGTCATCAGGGAAGGCGGCAAGCACCTGGCGCATGTCGGTATCGGCCGGGTACAGGCCAGTGAGCCGGGTCTGGCCCCACAGCGGGGTTTCCCCCACCCCCGGTTCCAGTACCGGCTGGTCGGCGTTGTCCTCCATGGTGACCGCCACCGCGCCGCTCGCCAGCAGGCGCGCTTCCAAGTCCTCGACTTCGCCGGGGTGCGTGTCCAGCCGCAGCTGCAGCCAGGTCACGGGCGGGGCCGGGCGGCGGCCGGCAGATGGCAGAGCACTGCGCTCACTCTTCCAGCTTGCTTTCCAGGTAGTGGATGCTGACACCGCCGGCGGCGAAGGCGCGATCGCGCACCAGGTCGCGGTGCAGTGGTGCATTGGTGCGAATACCTTCCACCACCAACTCCTCCAGGGCCTGGCGCATGCGTGCCAGGGCGACCTGCCGGTTCTCGCCATAGCTGATGATCTTGCCGATCAGGGAATCGTAGAAGGGGGGCACCGTGTAACCGTCGTACAGGTGGGAGTCCACCCGGATGCCGGGGCCGCCGGGCGGGTGGAAGGTGGTAACTTTGCCGGGCGACGGCAGGAAGGACTTGGGGTCCTCGGCGTTGATCCGGCATTCGAAGGCGTGCCCGGTGAAGACCACGTCCTGCTGGCTGATAGACAGCGGCAGGCCGCTGGCGATGCGCAGCTGCTCCTTGACGATGTCGATGCCGGTGATCATCTCGGTCACCGGGTGCTCGACCTGCACCCGGGTGTTCATCTCGATGAAGTAGAAGCCGCCGTCCTCATAGAGGAACTCGAAGGTGCCGGCGCCGCGGTAGCCGATCTCGATGCAGGCGTTGACGCAGGCTTCGGCCACCTGGTTGCGGATGTCGTCGGGGATACCGGGCGCCGGGGCCTCTTCCAGCACCTTCTGGTGGCGGCGCTGCAGGGAGCAGTCGCGGTCGCCCAGGTGGATGGCATTGCCCTGGCCGTCCGCGAGCACCTGGATTTCGACATGGCGGGGCTTCTGCAGGTATTTTTCCAGGTACACCACATCCGAACCGAAAGCGGCACCGGCCTCGGTCTGGGTAATCTGCACCGAGGCGAGCAGGGCCGCCTCGTTGTGTACCACGCGCATGCCCTTGCCGCCGCCCCCGGCCGCGGCCTTGACGATTACCGGGTAGCCGATGCGGCGGGCTATTTCCAGGGTGCGTTCACTGTCGTCGGTGAGCGGGCCATCGGAACCTGGGACGGTGGGCACCCCGGCCTTTTTCATGCACTCGATGGCGGATACCTTGTCGCCCATCAGGCGAATGGTATCCGCGGTGGGGCCAATGAAGACATAGCCGCTTTTTTCCACCTGCTCGGCGAAGTCGGCATTCTCCGCCAGGAAGCCGTAGCCGGGGTGGATGGCGGTGGCGTTGGTGACCTCGGCGGCGCTGATGATCGCTGGCACATTCAGGTAGCTGTCCTTGGAGGACGGCGGGCCGATGCACACCGATTCGTCCGCCAGGCGCACGTGCATGAGCTCGCGATCCGCCTTGGAGTACACCGCGATGGTGCGTATCTCCAGCTCCTTGCAGGCGCGGAGTATCCGCAGTGCTATCTCACCGCGGTTGGCGATGAGGACTTTGTCCAGGGTGGGCATTTTGTGATCCTCCGGGTGATCGCTGGGCCGGCCGCCGCGAGGGCGGTCAGGCGATGGAGAACAGAGGCTGGTCGAACTCGACCGGCTCGCCGTTCTCGACCAGGATCGCCTCGATGGTGCCGGCCTTGTCGGCCTCGATCTGGTTCATCATCTTCATCGCCTCGACGATGCAGATCACGTCGCCCACCTTGACCGTGCTGCCCACTTCCACGAAGGCCGGGGAGGTGGGCGAGGGAGAGCGGTAAAAGGTGCCCACCATGGGGGAATGCACCAGGTGGCCGCTGGCGGCGGGGGCCGCAGGCGTCTCCGCGGCGGGTGCCGCCGCAACAGGCGCGGGCGCGGCAGCCGGGGGCGGTGGAGGCGCCGCGTACTGTACCGGCGCGAACCCGGTACCGGGAGCGGCGGCCTGGGCGCCGTTGCGGCTGATGCGCACCGACTCCTCTCCCTCCTTGATCTCAATCTCGTTGATGTTGGACTCTTCGAGTAACTCGATCAGTTTTTTAACCTTGCGAATGTCCATGGCTATTCAGTCTCTCGGTTGGCGGTTGATTATGGTCAGTTGTCTGCCTGTTGCAATTGCCGCAGGGCGGCCAGCAGGGCCAGTTCGTACCCCTGCGCACCCAGGCCGCAGATCACCCCCTGGGCCAGGTCGGAAAAATAGGAAAAATGGCGAAAGGATTCCCGGGCGTGGACGTTGGACAGGTGAATCTCGATGAAGGGGATGCCCACGCCGGCCAGGGCGTCGCGCAGGGCGATGCTGGTGTGGGTGAAGGCCGCCGGGTTGATCAGGATGAAGTTGACCCCCTCGCGACCGGCCTCCTGTACCCGCTCCACCAGCTCGTACTCCGCATTGCTCTGCATGTGCAGCAGGTGGTGGCCGTGGCTTTTTGCCAGGGTTTCCAGCTGCAGGTTGATATCCGCCAGGGTGGTGTGGCCGTAGATAGCCGGCTCGCGCCCGCCGAGCAGGTTCAGGTTGGGGCCGTGCAGTACGAGAATGGTGGCCATAACGCCGGGCAATCCACTTCAGGGTGTCGCGCCAGAGTGTGGAGCATATTGCCTGCGCTGTCCACGAAATTTGCAAAGTGGTGTAGTTTTACCGTCTTTTAGCGCCTTGATTGCCGGAGTTAGCTGGTTTTCTTTGTTTGCAGTGTGAGCCCTGTCAACACTGCCGCAAGCGTTTCAGTGGGCGGCGATGTCCGGGCCGGGGGCCACCGCGCGCAGCGCCTCCAGGACCGCGCCAGGCGTCAGGATTTGCGGCAGCAGCAGCGGCTCGGCCGCCGGGTCGGCGGGATACATCAGGTACAGGGGGATGCCCGTGCGCCGGTGCCGACGCAGCAGGGCGGCGATGTCGGCATCGTAATTGGTCCAGTCCGCCACCAGGTAGGCCACCCCGTGGGCGGCGAAGGCCGCGCTCATGTCCTCGGTCAGCAGAACGGCGGACTCGTTCGCCAGGCAGGTGATGCACCAGTCGGCCGTGACATCCACGAACACCGGTGTGCCGGCGGCGCGCAATTCGGCCACGGCCTGCTGCGACCAGGGCAGGCGGCCGCCGCTGAGCTGGCTGGCCTGCGGGCCGTGTTCATCCAGGGAGCGCCAGGAGCCGAGGCCGATGGCCGCGGCCATGCAGGCCACGGCGGTGGCCTTGCCCCACCTGCCGCGCCGCCACAGCCACAACCCCAGGGTCAGCGCCAGGGCCCCCGCCAGCGCCGCTGTCATGGTATTGACCCCGGTCTGGCGCCCGGCAACCCACAGCAGCCAGATGGCGGTGCCGTAGAGGGGAAAGGCCAGCAGTTGCTTGAGGGTTTCCATCCACGGGCCGGGGCGCGGCATCAGGCGCCGCGCCATGGTGCTGTAACCCAGCACCAGCAGGGGGGCAGCCATGCCCGCGCCCAGGGCGGCGAAAACCAGCAGCGCGATCGCCGGCGGCTGGGTGATGGCGAAGCCCAGGGCCGTTCCCATCAGGGGTGCGGTGCAGGGACTGGCCACCACCACCGCCAGCACCCCGGTGAAGAAACTGCCGCTGAGCCCGCCGCGATTGGCCAGGTCGCTACCGGCGCCCATGATGCCGGCGCCGAAGTCCACCAGCCCCGACAGGGACAGGCCCATGGCCACGAACAGGTAGGCCAGGGCGATGACGAAACCCGGTGATTGCAGCTGGAAACCCCAGCCGACGGCCCTGCCGGCCTGTTGCAGGGCGATCAGCAGGGCTGCCACCAGCACGAAGCTGGCCACCACCCCGGCCGCGTAGACCCAGCTGTGCAGATGTCGCTGGTGCTCGCTGCTGTGGGTAAACCCCAGCACTTTCAGCGACAGGATGGGAAATACGCAGGGCATCAGGTTGAGGATGGCGCCGCCGCCGAAAGCCAGCAGCAGCATGTAGAGCAGCGTGGTGACCCTCGTAGCGGTCGCTGCGGCGGCCGAATCGCTTGCCGGGCGCGCCTCTGGGGGCGGGATCGCGGTGGCACTGCCGGTGGTGAAATCCACCGCGAAGTACTGGGTCTGGGGCGGGTAGCACAGGCCCGCGTCGGCGCAGCCCTGGGAGCCGACCCTGAGCACCGCCTGGCGCGGCACCTGTTCTGGTATCAGCAGAATATCCGCCTGGTCGTAGTAGACCCGCACCTGGCCAAAGAATTCGTCCTCCCGCTCCAGGGCCGGGGGGTAATCGACGCCCAGGGGGATACTTTCGCCGGCTGCCTCCAGGCGGAACTTGAAACTGTGCTGGTACAGGTAGTAGGCGTCCGCGATCTGCCAGTAGGCGTGCAGGTTGCCGTCATCCTGCACTTCGACGGCCAACTGGTAGGCCTCCTCCACCGGCAGGAATTGCGGCTGGTTCGCGCTTGCGCCGAACGGGTTCCCGGCGCTCTGGGCGCTGGCCAGGCAGGCCATGGTTAGCATCAGGCTCGCGAGCAGGGCGCGCATGCATCGTCCTCGTACTGTCGGGTGACCCGCTGTTGCGGTGGTTGTTTCCGGCGCGCGATTGTAACAGCCTCGCGGCCCGCGCCCAATCAACCGCCACCAGTAAAGGTGACAGTGTTATAGTACTAGGACGTATCGCGGGCGGCACGGGTTCCGCACAGGAGGACAGTTTTTGAACATTTTCCGGACACTGGCGGCCCTGGGGTCGATCCTGGCCGCGGTCACCGCCGCAGCCGCCGATGGCCCCGGCGTGACGGTCAGCGAGGCCTGGGTGCGAGCCCTGCCCCCCAGCCAGGCGAACACGGCTGCGTACCTGGTCATCGCCAATCCCGGCCAGGCGCCGGTGCGCGTGGTCGGCGCCAGCAGCGACATCGCCGCGCGGGTCGAATTCCACACCACCCGCGAGGTGGACGGTTACCAGCGGATGGTGCAGTTACAGCAGCTGGAACTGGCGCCGGGCCAGCGCCTGGAGCTGGCGCCCGGAGGAACCCACCTGATGCTGCTCGAGCTGCAGCGCATGCCGGTCGCGGGAGAGCAGGTGTCGCTGTGCCTGCAACTGGCGTCGGGGGAGCAGACCTGTTTCAGCGCCCTGGTACGCAGGGATGCCGAACCGTCCGGCCATGAACATCACCACCCTTGACAGGATATCGATATGAGTGACTTCAACACGGTTAAAGACGCCGCGGCAGACTACCGCGACGGCGTAGCGGGGCGCCTGCCGGGGAGCGGCTGGAGCAGGGCGCTGGTGATCCTGGTAGGTATCTATCTGGTGGTCGTGATCGCGCTGGGGATGTACTGGAGCATCGCCCCGGCACCCTTTGACGTGCGCGCCAGGGCGGCGGCCTATGCCGCCGAGGGCGGCGGCGAGGTGGTCACCGGCTCGGTCACCACCGCGGCCCTGATGGGGGTGGTGGACACCTTGCTGACCAAGCCCGGCGGCTTTACCCACAACGATGTGTTCCCACCTGGCGTGTGGCTGGACGACATGCCCAACTGGGAGTACGGGGTGCTGGTGCAGTCGCGCGACCTGGCGCGAGCCATGCGGGAAAACTTCAGCCGCTCCCAGTCGCAGTCCACCGAGGACGTGGACCTGGTGCAGGCCGAGCCGCGCCTGAATTTCGACTCCAACAGCTGGGCGCTGCCCGCCTCGGAGTCCGAGTACCGCGATGGCCTGAAGTACATACACCGCTATTTCGACCGCTTGTCGGACGAGCAGTCACCCGAGGCGCAGTTCTACGCCCGGGCCGACAATCTGCGCACCTGGATGGGCATGGTCAACACGCGCCTGGGCAGCCTGTCCCAGCGCCTCAGCGCCAGTGTCGGCAAGCGCCGCATCAATACCGACCTGGCGGGGGAGGTGGGCGCCACCCAGTCCACCGCAAAACCGCAGGAGCTTGACGTCACCACGCCCTGGTTGGAAATCGACGATGTCTTCTACGAGGCCCGCGGGTCGGCCTGGGCGCTGATCCAGTTTCTCAAGGCCGTCGAGGTGGACTTCGCCGAGGTACTGCGCAAGAAGAATGCCCAGGTGAGTCTGCAACAGATCATCCGCGAACTGGAGGGTACCCAGGAGACCGTGTGGAGCCCGATGATCCTGAACGGCAGCGGTTTCGGCCTGCTGGCCAACCACTCCCTGGTGATGGCGTCCTACATCAGTCGGGCCAACGCGGCGATCATCGACCTGCGCGACCTGTTGTCCCAGGGTTAGCCCCTGGTGTAGCGCAGGCGGGTGCCGGTATCCAGCGAGAGGCGAATTTCGGCGGCGCTCAGGGCCTCGGGGAAGTAGGTGCCCGAGAGCTTGGCGTCCAGCAGGCTGGCTCCCTCCAGGTTGGTTTCGCGAAAGTCGATGCCGCTGAGGTCGGCGTTGCGGAAATAGGAATTGCGAAAGTCCAGGCCGCGGGCGTTCATGTTGCGCAGGTCGCGGCCGCGGTAATCGCCACTGGCCAGCTCGCTGGTATCGAGCTTGTCGCGCTGCTCGTTGAAACCCTTGATGTCCTCGTTGCGAAGCAGCTGGTATAAGGGGTCCTGCTTGATGACGGGCTTGTCCATTGATCTACCTGTTGAGCGAAACGGGAAATGCGCCCTGTAGCTTAAGCCAGAGAAGCCCCCAAGCCCAGCCCCATTGTCAATCTGCCGGCCCTCATGACAGCACAAAGCGTCCACGGATTTCTTCTTACCCGCAACTGGCGCGACGCACCGGACGGGGTGGAACTGGAGTTCTGGTTCGCCACCGCCGCCGGCCCCCTGTGCGCGTTGGTGCGCGGTGAGCGCAGCGTGTTCTTCCTGCGCGAGGCCGAGCTGGACCGGGCCCGGGCGCTGCTGGCGGGCGAACAGGGTGTCGAGTGCCGGCCATTGCCCCTGCGCAGCTTCGGCGGGGAGCCGGTGGCGGCGGTGTATTGCAGCAGCCACCGCCGGGCGCGGCGCCTGGCGGACAGCCTGCGCGAGCGCGGTATGGAACCGCTGGAAGCGGACATCAACCCGGCGGAGCGCTACCTGATGGAGCGATTTATAGCCGGCTCGGCCGAGTTGCACGGCGAACTGCGGCCGATGGGAAGTTTCCTGCTCGCGGAGAATCCCGCCATCAAGTCGGGCGATTATCGCCCGACCCTGCGGGTGGCATCCATCGATATCGAAACCGCCATGGAGGGCCTGCAGCTGTATTCCATCGCCGCGCACGGGGTCGACGGCGGCGACGAGGTGCGGCGGGTGTTCATGGTGGGTGCCGGGGTCGCCGGCGATTGTGTCGAGAGTCACCCCGACCAGGAGGCCGTATTGCAGGCCTTCAGCGACTGGCTGGCCGGCTATGACCCCGATGTGCTGATCGGCTGGAACGTGGTGAACTTCGATATCTGGTACCTGCAGCGGTTGGCCGACCAGCTGGGGCGTCGCCTGGTGCTGGGGCGCGACCGGCGTTCGGTGCACTGGCGCCAACTGGACGAGGACGGCGAGCGGCGCATCGCCCAGTGCCCCGGCAGGGTAATCCTCGACGGTATCGAGTTGCTGCGGGCGGCCTTCTACCGCTTCGAGAGTTTCTCGCTGGAGAATGTCGCCCGGGAACTGCTGGGGGAGGGCAAGCTGCTCTCCGGGAGCGGGCGGGGCCGGGAGATCGGCGAACTGTTTCACCACGACAAGGCGGCCCTGGCGCGCTACAACCTGAAGGACTGCGAGCTGGTGTCGCGGATATTCGCCACCACCGCGCTGCTCGACTTCGCGGTGGCGCGCACGGCGATGACCGGGTTGAACCTCGACCGCATGGGGGGCTCGGTGGCCTCCTTCGACAATCTCTACCTGCCGCGGCTGCACCGCAGCGGTTATGTCGCGCCCAATGCCAGCAGCGACCACACCGCCAGCCCCGGGGGCTTCGTGCTCGATTCCGTTCCAGGGCTGTACGATCACGTACTGGTACTGGATTTCAAGAGCCTGTACCCGAGTATCATCCGCACTTTTTGCATCGACCCCCTGGGCCTGGCCCTGGGGATGAGTGGCGAACTGGCCGAGCGCGAGACGGTGCCGGGCTTCCTCGGTGCCCGCTTTGCCCGCCACGGGCATATCCTGCCGCAGTTGATCCAGCAACTGTGGCAGTTGCGCGACCAGGCGCGGCAGCAGGGGGACGCGCCCCTGTCCCAGGCTATCAAGATCATCATGAACAGCTTCTACGGGGTGCTGGGCAGCCCCGGTTGCCGGTTCTTCGATGCCCGCCTGGCCAGTTCCATTACCCGTCGCGGGCACGAGATACTGCAGCGCACCCGGGAGCGGATCGAGGCGGCCGGCCACCGGGTGATCTACGGCGACACCGACTCGGTGTTCGTGTGGATTCATGAAGCCGACAGTGACGCCCAGGCCGTTGCGGCCGGGCGCCAGTTACAGGCCGACCTGAATCGCTGGTGGCGCACCACGGTGCGCGACGAGTATCGGCTGGAGAGCGTGCTGGAGCTGGAATTCGAGACCCACTTCAAGCGCTTCCTGATGCCCACCGTGCGCGGTTCCGACAAGGGCAGCAAGAAGCGCTATGCGGGGATCGTCGCCGGCCAGCAGGGTGACCGCCTGGTGTTCAAGGGCCTGGAGAACGTACGCACCGACTGGACCCGGCTGGCCCGGGATTTTCAGGAGGAATTGTACCGCCGGGTGTTCATGCAGGAACCCTACGAGGACTATGTCAGGCAGCTGACTGCCGAGGTGCTGGCGGGTCGCCACGACGACCGGCTGGTGTACCGCAAGCGCCTGCGGCGGCGGCTGGACGAGTACCAGCGCAACGTGCCTCCCCATGTGCAGGCGGCCCGCCTGTGTGCCGAGCGGGGCCTGTCGGTGCCCGCCCGGGGCGGCTGGGTGGAGTACGTGATCACCACGGCCGGGGCCGAACCGGTGGCGGGGTCGGTGGCGCCGCTGGACTACCAGCACTATGTGGACCGCCAGTTGCAGCCGGTCGCCGATGGCATCCTGGGCCTGCTCGGCAGCTCCTTTCGCGCGCTGGTCGACCGCCAGATCGACCTGTTCTGAATACCGCGGCGGTGCGCCGGGTTTGTTCAGTCCCCGAAAAATTCAGCGCGCAAGGCGGGATAGTCCGCCGCCGGCAGGCGCGGCCCGTAGTTGGCGACGATGCGGCCGGCGGCGAGACTGGCGAAACGGCCGGCGGTAGGGAAGTCCTCGCCCCGGTTGAGGGCGTACAGGAAGGCCCCGGCAAACATGTCCCCGGCGCCGTTGCTGTCCACGGCGTGCACCCGGTGCGGCGGGATCTCGACCAGTGCCTCGCCGTCGTAGGTCAGGGCACCCTCGGCGCCGCGGGTGATGACGAAGGTCCTGGCGGCGCGTTTCAGCTTCTCTATGGCCACTTCCAGATTGTCGGTTTCGCCCCAGCCCAGCGCCTCGGCCTCGTTGCAGAAAATCAGGTCGAGGCCGTCGCCGACGATGCTGGCCATGCCCTCGCGGAAGTACTCCACCATGCCGGGGTCGGAAAAACTCAGGGACGTTTTCACTCCGCGGGAACGGGCGATCTCCACTGCTTCGACGGCGGCGGCAAGCCCGGTGGGCGAGGTGACCAGGTAGCCCTCCACGTACAGGTACTGCGAGGCGGCGATGGCGGCCGGGTCGAGCTGCGCTGGTGACAGGGTCTCGCTGATACCCAGGAAGGTGTTCATGCTGCGCTCGGCATCGGCGGTGATCAGTACCAGGCACTTGCCGGTGGTGCCGGCGGCGCGTTCGCCGTTGAGGCAGTGATCCACCCCGGCGGCCTCCAGGTCGGCCAGGTAGATGTCGCCGTCGGCGTCGCTGGCGACTTTGCAGGACATGAAGGTAGCGGCGCCGAACTGGGCGGTGGCGATCATGGAATTGCCCGCGCTGCCGCCGCTGGCGTGGCTGGCCTTGACCAGGTGGCCCGCCAGGTGGGCGAGCAGTTCCGCCTGGCGCGCCTCGTCAACCAGGGTCATCATGCCCTTGTCCACGTTCATCTGCGCCAGTTCCCGGTCGCTTACCTTGATTTCGGTATCCACCAGCGCTGCGCCGATTCCATATGCCGCGTATTTTTTCATGCCGTCTGCAATTCCTTTTTACCAGCGGGCTATTATCCGCATCTGGGGCCCGATTAAAACCGTTTGCTGTCGCTGCCCTCGGCTCCGCTCAGTAAAAGCGCACCAGGGTGACTGCCAGCCAGATCGAGGCCAGCAGGGGCCAGAACAGCAGCTTGAGGATCAGGTTGTCGTGGTAGGTGAACAGGCGCGAGTCAGTCCCGCGCAGCAACATGGCCAGGGCCACGGCTTCCACGGTAATGAACACGTACATGGTGAAGTAGAACAGCTCCAGGTAGGCGATCTCCGGTGTCTGGATGCGGTTGCGCTCGTTGACATGCGCCAGCACCAGGATGAACAGGAACCCGGCGAAGCTCTGCACCACGTTCATGGTGGTAAGCCCGGACCTGCCGTCGCTGGTGTTGGAGGAGATATACAACACGATGAACATGATCAGCGCGACGATCAGGATGGGAATGATATTGGCGATGAACGGGCTCAGCCAGATCCGCTTTGCGACCATGTTGAAAGTCAGGGCGGGATGGCTGTTGATGTGCGCTTCGTTGCCGAAACTGGTCTTGTAATCGATGGTGGTGAAGGTGAAGAAGGAGGAAATGGTTTCCGACGAGGGCACGCTGATGTCTTCACTGAGGCCGGGCTTCGCCGAGGGGTTGAGCACGTCGTAGCTGTCCAGGTCCGGGACCAGCAGGATGTGCTTGCTGAAATCCGGGTACAGGATCGCCACCCGGATATCGTTCTGTTCGAAGGGATACTGCTGATAGCTGAAATCCTGTTCTATCGTGGCGCGAAATTTCCAGGTCACCAGGATGTAGTCCGGGTACTCGGTCTCGGCAATGATCTCGCTGGTCAACCCGCGGGATTCGATGGCCGAGACGCCGGGAAAGTAGAATGCCGGCGGTGAGTCCGCGTACAGGCTCCTGGGATACTTCATCCACAGTTTGCCGATGATGCTGGCCTCGAAGGCATTCAACTCGTAGGACTCGATGAACAGGCCAGTGGGCACGGTTGTATAACTGGCGCCGGCGAGCTTGTGCAGGTCCTGGTCGTACTGCGCCACGTATTTGCGCAGTACGGACTGGTTGACGATGCGCTCCTGGTCGCGCTCCAGCCTGGAAAAATCAGTGCTCAGGTTGAGGTACCAGATGACGACGATGTTGCCGATGACAATGATCGAGAGCAACGCGACCAGGGCCCACAGCCTGGTTGGCTCGTAGTGATCCATACCCAGGGCCAGTAGCAGCAAGGTGATCAACAGCAGGCTCACCCCCATGGCGATGTGGATGATTTTCAGCCTGCCCTGGTCGGAAGCGCCCAGCAGGTCGTCGATGGCGAATACCAGCACGCTTTTCCAGCCGGTGGACTGCAGTTCCCTGAAGAAATACCAGGAGTGCTGGTAGGTGTAGTCGCTGTCGTAGGCGACCACCCCCTCCGCCTGGTCGCGCAGCTTGGCGATGGTGGCCTCGTCCTTGCCCTGGCGCAGCTCGAAAACGTTGTCGAGCAGGAACTCCGGGTTGGGGTGGGAGAGGATCGCGCCGCTGGCATCGTAGGTGAAGCCGTAGCCGGACTCGCCGATGCTCAGGGTGTCGACGATGCGGGTGAAATCGCTCAGGGTGATGGCGTAGTCGACCACGCCGATGGTCTCTCCCTGGCTATCGACCAGCGGCACACCGTAGTCGACCAGCATGGCCTGGGCCGCTTCCCCGTAGTAGGGCTCGGACCAGCGGGGCTGGCCCGAGTCCACGATGTCGGTATACCAGTGCGCGGTCGCCAGGGCCGGGTCGGTGTAGTCGTAGCTCTGTTCCACGAACTGGAAATGGTCGAGGTCCCGGTTGTAGAACGGAGCGAAACTGTCCCGCCCCGGGAACGCGCCGGGCTGGTATGCGACGGTGACACCCAGGACCAGTGGAAAGCGCAGGCTCTCGGCGCGAATGCTCTGCAGCAACTCGGCTTCGCCGTCGATGGCGGCCACCTGCGCGGCATACTCGCCGGCCCGCTCGGCGATGGCGCCCAGGCGCCCATCCAGCGCCTCGGCGACGCGGCGCCCGGCCTCCTCGCCCAGGGCGATACTGCGGGCTTCGCGCGCCTGCCGGTAATGGTGGTAATCGGCGACCAGGTAGGCAGTCAGAGCCAGCCCGGCGAGGCACAGCGCGCCGTACAGCAGTCGTGGGTGCTTCAAAGTCGGTATCCTTGCCGGTTCGATGGTGCGCCGCGTCGCCCGCTGATCACGGGGTTTATCGCGCAGTCACGGCCCGGCGGTAAATTAGCATGATTTGCGTTGCTATTCTTCCTCTGGCGGCCGCTGGTGTACACTCGCACCCCATGTTGCGCACCCGCCATGTTCTCCTCAAACTCCTGCTCGCCGGCCTCGTTGCCGGGGCGCTGCTGCTGGCCTACCTGGACGCGAGGATCACCTCCACTTTTACAGAGAAAATGTGGGAACTGCCGGCCAAGGTATACGCCCGGCCGCTGGAGCTCTTTGCCGGCGCGCGGCTGGATGCGGCGGGCCTGGCCTACGAGCTGGAAGTACTGGGCTATCGCAAGGTGACGCACACCTCCGGCCCCGGGCAGGTGGCGCGCAATCGCGACCGATTCGAGATCTACACCCGCGGCTTCGACTTCCCGGGAGAGCGCGAGCCGGCGCGCAAGGTGCTGGTGGAACTGGGCGGCGCCCGGGTGCAGCGGATCACGGCCGCTGGCGCGCAGGTGGATTTGATGCGCCTGGACCCGGTGCAGATCGGTGGGATTTACCCCTCCCATGGCGAGGACCGGGTACTGGTGCAGCTGGACGATGTACCACCTACCCTGCGCGACGGGCTGCTGGCCGTGGAGGATCACCGCTTCTATACCCACGCCGGTATTTCCCTGGTCGGCATGGCGCGGGCGGCCTTCAGCAACCTGCGCTCGGGCCAGGTGGTGGCCGGCGGCAGTACCATTACCCAGCAGCTGGTGAAGAACTACTACCTCACCCCGGAGCGCACCTATGTGCGCAAGGCTACCGAGGTGCTGATGGCGATGTTGCTGGAGCTGCACTACAGCAAGGATCAGATCCTGGAAAGCTATATCAATGAGGTGTACCTGGGGCAGGAGGGGCCGCGCGCTGTCCACGGCTTCGCCCTGGCCGCCCGCCACTATTTCGACACCCCCATTCACCAGTTGCGCCTGCACCAGCAGGCGTTGCTGATAGGCATGATCAAGGGTCCCTCGCTTTACAATCCTGTGCGCAATCCCGAGCGGGCGCTGGAGCGGCGCAACGTGGTGTTGGGGGAGATGGCGGAGCGGGGAGTGATCTCCGAGGAGGAGGCGGTGGTGGCGCGCGCCATGCCGCTGGACCTGAACAGCAAGCATCGCATCCGCGGTTCGTTCCCGGCGTACCTGGAGCTGGTGCGCCGGCAGCTGCGTGAGGAATATCGGGAGGAGGACCTCGCGACCCTGGGCCTCAATATCTTCACCCCCTTCGATCCGCTGCTGCAGCGCCAGCTGGAAAAGAGCACCACCACCGTGCTGGAGCAGCTGAACAAGGGCGGCGAACTGGAGAGCGCCTCGGTGGTAACCCGTTTTGATTCCGGGGAAGTGGCCGCCCTGGTGGGCGGGCGCAGCGTGCGCTACGCCGGCTTCAACCGGGCCCTGGACGCGCGCCGTCCGGCCGGCTCCCTGCTCAAGCCGGCGGTGTACCTGGCGGGGCTGGAACAGCCCCGGCGCTACTCCCTGGTCACCCCGCTGTCCGATACGCCGATCAAGGTGAAGGGGCCGGGCGGGCAGTTGTGGGAGCCACGCAATTTCGATCGCAAGGTACACGGGGAGGTGCTGTTGTACCGGGCCCTGGCCAATTCCTACAACCTGGCCACCGCGCGCCTGGGGATGGACCTGGGCCTGGGTAAAGTCGCCGACATGTTGCAGCGCCTTGGAATCGAGGGGGATGTGCCCCAGGTGCCGGCCCTGACCCTGGGCGCGGGCGAGTACTCGCCCATGGATATGGCCGCCATGTACCAGACCATTGCCGCCGGCGGGTTTCGCATGCCCCTGCGCAGCATCCGCGAGGTCGTCGACGCCCAGGGCGAGCCGCTCAGGCGCTATCCCCTGGAGTACGAACGCACGGTCAGCCTGCAGGCCACCAACCTGCTGACCTACGCCCTGCGGGCAGTGGTGCGCGAGGGCACTGGCAAGGGCGTTTACCGCTACCTGCCGGACGGCTTCGATGTCGCCGGCAAGACCGGCACCACCAATGATGGCCGCGACTCCTGGTTCGCCGGGTTTGCCGGGGACCTGCTGGCGGTGACCTGGATAGGCCGCGACGACAACGGCAGCACCGGACTCACCGGCGGCAGTGGCGCCCTCAAGGTTTGGGCGCATTTCATGGCGCAGGCCAGCGAGCGCCCCCTGGGGTACCGTATGCCCGATGGTATGGAGACCCTGTGGATCGACGACCAGAGCGGCTTCCTGACCGGCAAGGGCTGCCCCAACTCGCGGCTCGTCCCTTTTATCACCGGCTCCCAGCCACGCCAGAGCACCCAGTGCGCGGCGCGCGCTACTGGCCTGAAGGACTGGTTCCAGTCGCTGTTTGGAGGTGACCAATGACGTTGCAGAAACCGCCGGCGCGCGCCGTCGTGTTCAGTGTCGCGCTGCTGATGGGCGGCTGTTCCACTTTTAGCCCCTCGCCAACGGAGCCGGCCGCAGCGCCCCCGCCATCCGCCGCGCCGGCGCCGCAACCACCCCCCGCGCCGCAGCCGCCGCGCCCGCCCCAGCCGGCCACGACCAGTGCCTGGAAGCCGCTGGTGCAAAAGGCGCAGCAGGCGCGTGATCGCGGCGATTACGAACAGGCCCTGGTCCTGCTGGAGCGGGCCCAGCGCATCGACCCCGAAAGCGCCGAGATCTACCTGCAACTGGCGCAAACCCACCGGGCGAGGGGCGATGCCAGCCAGGCCCGGGCCACCGCGGAAAGGGGAATGCTGTTTTGCGTCAGCGCCTCCCAGTGCGACGCGCTGCGCGCCCTGACCCGCTAGCCCCGGGGCGGGGCCGCTGTTGTCGAGGGCGGCAAGTCTTCAGCCACGCGACGGCACACCACCTCGAAACCGTCCCTGCGGGGCTCGAACACCAGGTGCTGGTTGATGCACGCCGGCACCTCTCCGGCGCTGTGGCTGACGAAGATGATGCGGGTGTCGCAGTTGGCGGCGATGTGATCGATCGCGCGCAGCATCAGTTTGCGGTGGTGACCGTCCAGTCCCAGGGTGGGTTCGTCCAGCAGCAGGATAATGGGTGATTTAACCATTGCCCTGGCCAGCAGAACCATGCGCTGCAGGCCGAAGGACAGGGCGTCGAAGCTTTCGCCGGCATACCCGGCGAGCCCGAGGGCGGTCAGCCACTGCACGGCAGTGTCGCGCTGTACGTCACCCCAGTCGTCGTACAGCCCGATGGTATCGAAGAAGCCGGACACCACCACTTCCAGCACCCGCAGGCCGCGCACGTAATTCAGGTGCAGCTGGTTGTCCAGCTGGCCGTACTTCTGTTTGATGTCCCAGACGCTCTCGCCACTGCCGCGGCGAATACCGAACAGGGTGATATCCTGGCCGTAGGCCTTGTGGTTGTCCCCGGTGACCAGGCTCAGCAGGGTGGTCTTGCCGCAGCCGTTGGGCCCGGAGACGCAGCAGTGATCCTCGCGGCCCAGCACCCAGTTGACCTTGTCCAGCACGCTCAGCTCGCCATAGCGCACGCTGACGTCGCGCAGTTGCAGCAGCGGCCCCTTGGCCGGTAACTCGTAGGGCCGCGCCGCCGGCGCAGGGAGCTGCCCCAACTCGGCCGCCGGCGGCTGCATCAGTGCCGACACCCGCGGATCCGCCAGTACGGCCGCGCGCTCGCCCGCCAGCAGCGCGCTGCCGGCATCGAGTACCAGCAGGTGGCTCACGGCGGCGGGAATGTCCTCCAGTTGCCGGCACAACAGCAGTGTGGCGGTATCGGAGTGCAGCAGTTCGTCGATGATGCGTACCATGTCCTGCTGGGAGGCGCGGTCCAGGCCGTCCAGGGGGCTGTCCAGGATCAGTAGCGCCGGCCGCGCCAGGATCGCCCTGACCAGCAGTGTCTTGCGCATTTCCCCGGTGGAGATGAAGCGCAGGCCGCGCTGCAGGATGTGGTCGATATGCAGGCGTTGAACCCAGTGATGAAAAACCTGGTCGGGTTCCCTGCCGCCGAGGATGACGGCCTGCACCGTGGTGCCGGGGTCGCTGGCGTCGGCGCGAAACTCGGAATCGTCCAGCTTGCGGTCCCGGTCGCACAGGGCCCTGGCCTGCTCGAAGCAGACATAGGCCACACCCTGCGCGGTCAGCGCGGCAGAGCGCTCGAAGCGGCCGGCGTAGTGGCTGGCCTGGCTGCTGAGCACCCGAGCCAGGCTGGTCTTGCCGGCGCCATTGGGGCCCAGGCAGGCCCACTGTTGCCCCGGCAGCAGACGCCAGTTGATACCGCGCAGGGCGGGCAGGGCCCGGTAGGTCAGGCTGATGTCGTGCAGTTCCAGTAGTGGCTCAGTGCTCATGTGTTGTCCGGCTGTGTGGCATTGCGACTTGTATCCACCGCCCCCGGCTGGCTTAATCCGGCAAAGCCTCAAGGACGACTTCCCAGTGCCTGTATCGCTGTTGCAGCTCATCGAAACCCGCCTTGCCGACCACAAACCGGGCCGCAGGGTGTGGCGGCGGCTGATGCAGCGGTCGGCCGTGGCAATGATTCTGCAGGTGCGTGAGGGCGAGCTGCACATTCTAATGATTAAGCGCGCCGAAAGGGAGGGGGATCCCTGGTCGGGGCACATGGCGTTTCCCGGCGGGCGCATGGACAAGGCTGACGCCCACGGTTTCGCGGTGGCGGTGCGTGAAACCGAGGAGGAGATCGGTCTGACCCTCGGGCCGCAGGATGTCTGCATAGGTCGTCTGTCGGATATCATCACCCGCCCCAAGAGGGGGGCCTTCGGCATGGCGGTCTCGCCCTTTGTCTTCCGCCTGCAGCGGGAAGTGGATTTCACCCCCAATGTCGAGGTCGCGGAGGTGGTGTGGGTGCCGTTGGAGTTCCTGCTCGATACTGACAATCGCGAGGACATGACCTGGGAGTACAAACGCCTGAAGATGACCCTGCCCTGTTATTTTTACCAGGGGCGGCGTATATGGGGGCTGTCCCTGGCGATGCTGGATGAGTTGATGGATCTGGTGGAAGGCAGGAACCCGCGGCGGCCGCTCTGGCGTCGGCGCTAGAGGCCGACACCGGAACCGCCGCGGGGGGATCTGCCGGGCGCCTATTTCGCCTGGCGCATCTGCATGACCAGGTCGACGTAGGGCTGCAGGTCCTGGGCCATGGTTGCCTCGATCAGCCGCGGTCCTTTCCTGGCCAGCGCCTTGCGGAATTCGCTGTGAAAATCCTCGGCGCTGGTCACCGCCACCGCCGGCACACCCATGCCCCGTGCCAGGCTGACCCAGTCGATGGAGGGCTTGTCGATATCCAGCATCGATTGCATCCTGGGGGTGGTCTCGCCTTCGCGGACCCGGGCCAGTTCGACGTTGAGAATCGCATATTCGTCGTTTTTCAGGATAACGATGGCGATATCGCATTTTTCCCGGGCAATGCTCCACAATGCCTGGTTGGTGTACATGCCACTGCCGTCGGCCTGTAGCGCCACTACCTTGCGTTGCGGGCAGGCGATGGCCGCTCCCAGGGCCACCGGCAGACCGTTGCCGATCGCCGCGCCGGGAACGGCATAGATGTAGTCGTGACGACGGGCACCCGCAGTCTGTGCGTACATGTCAAACCCGGCGGTGGCGCTCTCGTCCACCAGGATCGCGTCTTCCGGCAGCAGCAGGCTCACGCTCTGGCCGATGGCCGCGGGTGTCAATTCACCCCGGGGGCGTTTGGGCGCGATACGTTCCTGCCGTGCGGTGACCTGGCGCTTTGCCTTGACGGCGCGGGCGAGGTCCTCCAGGGCGGCCAGAACATCCTGGTCCGTGGAGGCCAGGGTGGCGACCTCGCACTGCGGCGGTATCTTCTGCATGACTGCCCCCTGGTAGGCGAAGGTCGAGACCGGGGCCAGGGCGCCGACCAGTACGATCTGCTCGTACTGGGCGAAGAACGGTTGCGCCATCTCCGGGAGGTAGGGTACCAGCTGGATCTGGACCCGACCCTCGCCGCGGGCCAGCCGCGACGGAAAGGTTTCGCCCATCGGCTGGGCCCCGGTGCGGGCGCAGATACGGCCGGCCAGTTCCAGGCCCTCGTTGCGCAGTGCCTGGGCGCCCAGCAGCAGCGCCGTCTTTTTGCCGTTGCCCAGCAATTGCGCCACCGCTGCTATTGTCTGTTCGGCCACCCGAGGCGTGGGAATGGGCGCGCCGATCACCGGCGCGTGCGGGGCCGGATCCCAGTGACAGTTGGTGGGGGCCACCAGGGTACAAATCCGCCCCGCTCCCATCCGCGCGACTGCGGCCGCCTCGGCGCCCAGCGGCGCCAACTCGGCGGCGGACCTGGCTTCCCGGGCCCAGTGGGAAATCACCCGGGCGAGGTCTATGATCCTGCCGCCAATCATCTCGTGCTCGGGGAAATTGGGCTGGTGGTAGGTGGCGTTGGCGCCCACGATGTTGACGATGGGCGAACTGGCCCGGCCGGCATTGTGCAGGTTGGCGATGCCGTTGGCGAAACCGGAGCCCACATGCAGCAGGGTGAAGGCCGGCTTGCCGGCCATCCGGGCGTAGCCGTCGGCGGCGCCGGTCACCACGTTTTCCTGGAGGCACAATACCGGGCGTACCGCGTCGGATTTGCCCATTTCGTAGACCAGCTGCATTTCCGAGGTGCCGGGGTTGGCGAAACAGGTATCCAGGCCAGCGTCCGTGAGGGCCCGGAAAAGTGATTGCGCTCCGTTCATGAAACTTCTCCCGTGATGGTTTTGTTATTCATTATGGCAGGGTTTTCCGGTCTGGAACTGTCGTCAAGGCGACGGTTGCGCGCAGTGCCGGCGCGATCTGACCTCAGTGGCTTTCACGCAGAAAGGCTTTGGTGTCCAGCAGCAACTCGCGGGCGGCCGGGTCCTCCCGGCTGGCCTCGGCCAGGGCCTGGGCCGTGATTTCGCCGTCGATGTAGGCGGCCACCAGGTCGAGCAGTACCGGGGTCATGGGCGGTTCGCGCTCCCAGCGCGGCGCCTGCACCAGGTTGCCGCTTACCCACTCGCCGCTGCGGCTGAGCCAGAAACCGCCGCAACTGGAGAGCGCGTAGTCACCGACGCGGCCGTAGCTGATATTGGGGGTGTGGGGGCTGAAACCGCCCGGCACCTCGGCGCTGATGCTCTGCAGGGCCATGACCCAGCTGCTGCCCACGGGAAACAGTTCCGGCTCCGGGCGGCAGTAGTCGGCGGTTTTGAGCCAGATGCGGATATCGGGCTGGTCGGTGTCGCCGCGCAGCAGGCGGTCGATGCCCAGGTCGATGCTGTTGCCTTTGGCGGCAATGACAGTGCCGCTGACCACCAGGTCGGCGTCTGCCTGGACCTCCACGAAGGAGCCCTGCCACAGGCACTCGCATTCGGCGTGCAGCGGGCCCGTCGCGCCCAGCCACAGCAGCATCACCCACAGCGGCAGGCGGCGCACCGCTAGCCCCGCTGCAGCACTCGCGCCGCGGCCAGCGCGAAATAGCTGAGGATGCCGTCACAGCCGGCCCGCTTGAAGGCCATCAGTGATTCCAGCATGACCGCTTCACTGTTCAGCCAGCCGCGCTCGAAGGCGGCCATGTGCATGGCGTACTCCCCGCTCACCTGGTAGGCGAAGGTGGGGGCCTTGAGCTCGTCTTTTACCCGGCGCACGATATCCAGGTAGGGCATGCCGGGCTTGACCATGATCATATCCGCCCCCTCCGCCAGGTCCAGGGCGCACTCGTGCAGGGCCTCGTTCGAATTGGCCGGGTCCATCTGGTAGCTGAACTTGTTGCCGCCCTTGATATTGCCGGCAGAGCCCACCGCGTCGCGGAACGGGCCGTAGTAGGCCGAGGCGTACTTGGCGGAGTAGGCCATGATGGCGGTATTGCAGAAGTTGTCCGCCTCCAGCTGGCGGCGGATGGCGCCAATGCGGCCGTCCATCATGTCCGAGGGCGCCACCACGTCGGCACCGGCCTCGGCATGGGACAGGGCCTGTTTGACCAGTACCTCGGTGGTCACGTCGTTGAGTACGTAACCGCTGTCGTCGATGATGCCGTCCTGGCCGTGAGTGGTGAAGGGGTCCAGGGCCACATCGGTAATCAGGCCCAGCTCGGGCAGGGCGTCCTTGAGCGCGCGCACCGTGCGCTGCACCAGCCCGTCGCGGTTGAAGGCTTCCTCGGCCAGCAGGCTCTTGCGCTGCGCGCCAACCACCGGAAACAGGGCCATGGCGGGCACGCCCAGGCCGTACAGCTCGCGCGCCTGTTCGATCAGCAGGTCTATGCTGAGGCGCTCGATACCGGGCATGGAGGGGATGGCCTCGCGCTGGTTCTCGCCCTCCAGAACGAATACTGGAAAGATGAGGTCCGCCGGCGTCAGCCTGCTTTCCCGCACCAGGTCACGGGTGAAACTGCTGGCCCGCAGGCGGCGCATGCGCGTCTGCGGAAAGGGGCCGCGCTGCGTACTGAATCCCATAAGCTGCTCCTTACAGTCCGGCCAGTGCCGTGGCGGCGGCGTCCACGGTGGCGGCGATGTCCGCGTCACTGTGCGCGCTGGACATGAACCCCGCCTCATAGGAGGCCGGCGCCAGATATACCCCGGCGTCCAGCATGCGGTGGAAAAAGGCGTTGAACGCCGCTGTATCGCAGGCCATCACCTGGCCGTAGTTGGCGACCTGTTGCGCGGTGGTGAAAAAGGCCCCGAACATGGTGCCCGCATGATTGGTTGTGAAGGGTACGCCGGCCCGCTCGGCGGCCCCCTGCAGGCCCTCGCACAGCTGCGCGGTGCGGGCGAACAGCGGCTCGTAGAAGCCTGGCTGGCCGATGATGTCCAGGGTGGCCAGCCCGGCGGCCATGGCAATGGGGTTGCCGGACAGGGTGCCCGCCTGGTACACCGGCCCCAGGGGGGCGATCTGCTCCATGATTTCGGCCTTGCCGCCGAAAGCCCCCACCGGCATGCCGCCGCCGATGACCTTGCCCAGGGTGGTCAGGTCGGCCTCGATGCCGTAGTAGCCCTGGGCGCCCTGCAGGCCAAAGCGAAAGCCGGTCATCACCTCGTCGAGGATAAGCACCGCGCCGCTGGCAGTGCATACCTCGCGCAGGGTCTCCAGAAAGCCGGGCTGCGGGGGTATGCAGTTCATGTTGCCCGCCACCGGCTCCACGATCACGCAGGCAATGCGCTCGCCGTATTCGGCAAATGCCGCGCGCACGCCCTCCGGGTCGTTATAAGTAAGGGTCAGGGTGAGATCCGCCAGGGGGGCCGGAACGCCCGGAGAGCTGGGTACGCCCAGGGTGAGGGCGCCGGAGCCGGCCTTGACCAGCAGCGAGTCGGAGTGGCCGTGATAGCAGCCCTCGAACTTGACGATGGTATCGCGCCCGGTATAGCCGCGAGCCAGGCGAATCGCGCTCATGGTGGCCTCGGTGCCCGAATTGACCATGCGGACCATGTCCATGCCCGGCATGATGGCGCATATCCGCTCGGCCAGTTCGATCTCCAGCTCCGTTGGGGCGCCGAAGCTCAGCCCCTTTTTGCTCTGGCGGATCACCGCCTCGCGCACCCGGGGGTGATTGTGGCCCATGATCATCGGGCCCCAGGACAGCACGTAGTCGATGTAGCGCCGGTCCTGGCAGTCGAACACGTAGGCCCCGTCGCTGCGGTCTATGAACACCGGGGTGCCGCCCACCGCCTTGAAGGCCCGCACCGGCGAGTTGACACCGCCCGGGATATGTCGCCTGGCGCGATCGAACAGTTGTTCGGAAGAGCTCATGATTCACCTGTGCTGTTGCCGGACGCCGATTATCAGGGCTTGGGCGGGGAATATCCAGCGGCGTGCTTCTCCAGCC
Source organism: Pseudomonadales bacterium (assembly GCA_024234735.1). Lineage (GTDB taxonomy): Bacteria > Pseudomonadota > Gammaproteobacteria > Pseudomonadales > Halieaceae > JARRPM01. Next base: position 13,535 of record JACKNV010000011.1, on the reverse strand, counting down.
AGAACAGGGCATCGAGGTAGCTGACGAACCGGTCCAGGTAGGCCGGCGACAAGGCCTGCATGGACTGCAGCGAGCGCAGTGCCAGCAGCTGCGGGTTGAGGGGGCCGGAATCGGTCGCGGTGGCGCGCTGTTCCGCCTCCAGCAGCTGTGTGGTGGCCAGCGTCGCCAGGGCATGGCGCAGGGGCGCGAGGGATTTCAGCTCGGCCCACTCCGTCGGCGCCTGCGATGCGCCGTCTCGGGCCTGGCCCAGGGTGTCCAGTTCCTGTTCGGCCATGGCACGGGCGAGTGTCCCGGGGGTGGATTGGCGCACGGCCGGGTCCGCCGCCAGCAGGCGGGTGAGCACGGCCGGCGAGGCGGTGCTGCCGGTGTTTCGCAGCCCGGCCGCGGCGCGCCGCAGGCCGGTGAAATCGCCGTCCTGCAGCCGCCGCTGCCATGTCTCCCGGGAGGCGGGGGCCGCTGCGCAGAGCCGCTCCAGGTCGTCATCGGCCTGCTTGCGGGCGCAGTGAAAGTCGCTGTGGAACCGCCCCAGGGCGGCCCTGGCCTTGTCTGCTACCACGGTGGCGGCCGGCTCGGGCAGGGCGAGAGCGCGCCGTATCATTGCCGCGAGGTACTGGAAGCGTACCGGGTCGAAGCCCTGGGCGCCGTCGGCCTGCAATTGCGCCAGGGCTGAGGACAGGTACTCGACCCCGTCCGTGCGCGCTGCCGGCTCAGTCATTCGCCGGTTCCCGGCGGGTGGAGCGTGGCACCGGCGCCATCTCCACCCGCCGATTCCGCGCCCGGCCACTGGCGTCCAGGTTCGGCACCACCGGTTGCTGGGCGCCAAAGGCGGCGGCGAACACCATGGCGGGGGGCATGCCCGCGTCTATCAGGGCGCGGGTGACGGTGAGGGCGCGCTGGGCGGAGAGCTCCCAGTTGTCGGCGAAACGGTTGTTGCCCTGCTGGATGGGCAGGTCGTCGGTAAAGCCGCTGACCATCAGCAGCTCCTCCCGCTCGGCGAGATAGACCTGCAGGGGGCCGACCAGGGACTGCAGCAGGGCCAGGCCCTCGTCCTGCAGCTGATCGGAGTTGAGTGCGAACAGCACGCTGCCACTGATGCCGATGCGGCCATCGCGCAGGGTGATCCGGCCCGCGGCCAGTGGACCGGCGAGGGCTTGTTCCAGGGCCATGCGACGCTGTTCTTCCTGCTGGCGCTTGCCGGTCTCTTCACGCAGGGTTTGCGCGAGCTCCACCTGGTAACCCAGCACCCACACCAGGATCAGTACGAAGATACCCACCAGCCCGGCCATCAGGTCGCCGAACACCGCCCAGACGGGGGTGTCCTGGGCCAGCTCGTCGCGCAGCTCCTCCATCAGCCGGCCCCCGCCCTGGCTTCCGCGTCCGGGGTGGCCGCGCCCAGGCGCCGCAGGTCTTCGATGATGCCCTGCTGGGAGAGCATGCTCTGGTCGATGATTTCCCTGGCCTGGGCGATGTAGTAGCCCATCTGCTCGTCGCTGCGCGCGGCGGAGGCCCCCATGGATTCCTCGATGCGGGCGAGGTTTTCCGCCAGCCTGCCGTTGGCGGTATTGAACAGCTCGATACCGGCGTTGAAGGCCTCGCCGAGGCTGGCGAGCTCGGCTGCGCCACCGCGGAAATGGGCCGCCACCTCGGACAGCCGGGAGACGCTGCTGTCAGCCTGCTCGCTGAAGCGGGCGCTGATATCCTGCAAGGTGCCGCTGGAGGTGCTGACCAGCTGCTCGATGGCCTCGCGCTGGCGGCCCGCCGTGCCTTCCAGGGCGTCCGCCAGGCTGTTGAGCTGTGCCATGACCTGGGCCCGCTGTTCCAGCATCTGCTGGTCGCGTTCGATATTGGCGGAAATCTCCGCGCGCAGCTGGGAGATGACCTCGGCGGCGGCGCGCGGCGTTTCCGATGCCGTTGTCATCAGGCGCTGCATGGGCTCTTCCAGTCCCCTGCCCAGTTCCGCCAGGTGGCGGGCGACGCCCGCCTCCAGTTCTGCCAGCCCGGCCACCGCGGCCTGCTGGCCGCTCTCCTGCGCGGCCCGCAGCCCGGCCAGTTCGGTGCGCAGCGTCCCGGTCAGGTGCGCCATCTGTTCTTGCTGGACGTCCAGCCAGGCCCGCTCCGATGCTTGCCTCGCCTGTACCAGCTCTTCGGCGGACCGCAGCACCCCGGCAATCTCCGCCAGCAGCGCGGCTGCGGTAGCGGAGGTACTGGCTGCCAGTTCCCCGGCGGAAGCCTGCATGGCCTCCGCCATGCCGGCGCGCAGGGCCAGGGTCTGTTCAGACCAGGAGGCGGCGGTTCTGTCGAAGGCGGCCAGCATGGCACTGTGGCCTGCCGTGGCCTCCTCGCGGTAGGCCGCCAGCTGCCCGCTTGCGGTGGCGGCCAGCTGCTGTTGCAGGTCCCTGTTGTCGCGCCGCAAGTCGGCCATGGCGGTCGTTACCACGGGCTGGATGGCTTCGCCCGCCTCGCGTCCCGCGCGCGCCAGGCTCGCCCTCAGGGACTCGCCCACCGACGCGGCCAGTTCCGTGTAGGCGGTGCTGGCGGCGTCGTGAAACTGTTGTTGACCGTCCTGCAGCCGCTCGCCCAGCCGCTGCCCCATGCCCTGCAGGTCGCTTGCCAGGGATTGCAGCCGCTCGGCGACAGCGGGCAGCGCCTGGGCCTGCTGTTGCAGGATTTGCAGGGTCGCCTGCCGCTGGTAGCTGGCGGAGAACTCGCGGAACGGGCCCGCGATGGCCCTATCCAGCTGCCGGGTGGCCAGCATGCGCTCGCGGCGGCAGGCGGTGGAGATCAGGCCCAGCATGGCGGAGGCGGCCACGCCGGCAACGGAGGTGCCGAAGGCCACCCCCAGGCCCTTGATGGGCGCTGCCAGGCCTGCCCTGATGGCCTCCAGCTCGGTGGAGCCCTCCAGCGCCAGTACCGCGCCGCCGAGGGTTTCCACCATGCCGATGAAAGTGCCCAGCAGGCCCAGCATGACCAGCAGGCCCACCAGGTAGGGGGTAAATACCGGTGCCGGGAGGCCGCCGCGATCGCCCTCGATGCGCAGTCTGACGGCGTTATGCAGCGACGGGCTCAGGGGCTGCAACCAGGTGGCCAGCCAGTCGTCGGGGTTGTCGCCGCGCTCGGGCAAGCTGTGCAGTGCGCTGGTCAGTGTATTCGTCGCCTGCCGGTAGCGGTAAAGCTCGCCGGCGCCCAGCACATAGACACCGCCAATTGTCGCGGTAACGACCAGGGCCAGGGGAGCGGAGCCTATAAAACCGGCAGCTGTCCACAGGATTGCGGCGGCGCCCAGGGCGAACGGGATGGCAAAAAATAGTCTAGTCATGGGTCTCTTTCGTCTGGTGTGCCGCGACCGCCTCTACCAGTCCGGTGACTGGCAGCAGGCGGGTTTCGATTTCCGCCAGCAGCATGCCCTGCATGTCGCGGCGAAACTGCTGCAAGGCCTGGCGCCAGCCACGGGCGCTCTCGTGCTCGTCTGCCCGCTCCCCTGTGCAGGCAGCTTGCAACTGTTCAAAGTGTATTTGCAGCAGCCCGGGGATGGTGCTGAAGAAGCCCCGCGCCCGGGCGGCCATCGAGCGCGCCACTACCGCGTCCAGGGCGCACAGCTCATCCAGCTGCGGCGAGCGGCCGCTCGCCGCCTGGCGGACCTGTGCCTGCAGCCTGCGAATGCGGTGCTCGGCCTCGCTTTGCTGCACCCGGTAAAAGGCCAGGTAGGGCTCAACCGCGGCGGCGGTGGGCGGCGCCTGCGGGTCCGCGCAGGGAAACCTGATACGCGCGCGTCCCTGTGGGTCAAAGGCCAGCACTGCCGCGCGCAAGATGGCCCCGCGGCCTTCCAGGAACAGGGCGGTCACCTCAGCGGGCGCCGGGCCTGCCGGTATCGCCGCGGGCAGCCCGCCGTGCACGGCGGCAATGGCGATGGAGTCGTGCAGGTCGAACAGCTGTCCCAGGCGCCGGGCATACTGCTCCCGCGACAGGGCGGCGGGTCCCAGGCCGAGGCCGGCAATAAACCTCACCAGGCGCGGCGAAGCGCCGGGGAGGGGCGTGGTAGCCTGGCTCATAACAGTCCGCGACAAACGAACCGCCGATTTATAAGTATCTGATTGATATGTGAATTCCGTTGTGCGACGAGGCTGGGCCGGCCCGGGGGGCGGCTCGTGGCGCGCCGCCGGTGACTCCCGCGGGGCGCGTCCAAAGCGCCCGCATTATCGCTATTTGGGGGTAATATTCAAGGCGTGTAGCCTCCCCTGCCCCGCGGGATTACCAGGGCTTGAGTACCACCAGCAGCACGATGGCGAACAGGAACAGCACCGGGATCTCGTTGAAGAAACGGTAGAACACGTGGCCGTGGTGGTCGCTGTCGGCATTGATGGCCTGCACGTAGCGGCCGCACTGCAGGTGGTAGAAAACCAGGAAGGTCACCCCTGCCAGTTTCAGCCACATCCACCCCGCCTGCAGGTAGTAGTCGGGGTGCAGCGCGATCATCGCCAGCCCCAGAACGATGGCTATCAACATGAAAGGGGTGACGAAACGGTACAGGCGGCGCGCCATGATCGCCAGTTGCCGGCGGGTTTCGGGGTGTTCGCTGGCGGCGTAGTAGACGAAGATACGCGGCAGGTAGAACAGGCCGGCGAACCAGCACACGACGAAAACAATATGAAAGGCCTTGAGCCAGAGCATGGACACTTCTCCAGATGGGGTTACAGCCTTTCCAGGCCGAATTTCTCGATGCTTTCGCGGGTGACCACCCCGTGCAGGATGGGCTTGCCGGTGGCGCGGCTGCGCTCGTAGACGCACACTGCCTCCACCGTGCTGGCGCGAATCTTGTCCATGGCCTGACGCAGGGTGGCCTGCAACGGGACCGGGGCGATGGTCCAGCGACGGATGCCGGCCTGGGCCAGGTCGGCCGCTTCGCCCTCGGCCAGGGTTTCGCGCAGCCAGTCGAGCAGTTCCTTGCCCTGCACCAGGTAAAGGTCTTCACCATCGCGTTCCACCAGGCACCATGTGGGGGTGAATTCCAGCAACGGTTCCAGGTCGTCGGCGTGCAGGAGCAGGGGCACTCGCACCACTCGCGAGTCCATGGTGGCGGTGACGTCGGTGCGATGCAGCAACTGGTTCAGCGGGTCATCCGGCACGATACGGCGCAGTTGGCGCAGCACGGTCTGGTGTGCCGAGCGCTGCCCGAACAGCCCGGTGTTGGTCAGGCTGGCGGCCACGATGGCCAGCAGGGCAGGCATGGCGATGCTGACGGTATTGGTCAGCTCGACCACAGCGAGGATGGCGGCCAGTGGGGCGTTGAGCATGGCCCCCATGGCGGCCGCCATGCCGATGGCTATATACAGCGGGTAGTCCGAGGCGAGCTGCGGGTGCAGGGTGTGGGCGGCGATGCTTACCGCGCCGCCCAGGCAGGCCCCGATCAGCAGGCTGGGCCCGATCAGCCCCACCGGCAGGCCCAGGCCGCAGCTCACCGCGGTGGTCAGGGTCTTGCACAGGCAGACCAGCAGCAAGGTGCCCATCAGCATCTGGGCGTTGATGATCAGGCCCAGGCTGTCGTATCCCAGGCCGAGGGTTTCCGGCACTGCCAGGGCCAGGGCGCCGGTGAAACAGCCCGCCAGGGTGAAGCGCACCACCACCGGCCAGTTGGACAGGCGGGTTGCGCGGCCCAGTATCCAGATAAACAGGGCGATCACGGTGCCGCAGCACAGGCCCAGGGCCAGCATGTAGGGGAGCTCCAGCAGGGAGTTGAGTTCAACCGTGGGAATGCTCAGCAGGGCGCCACCGGTGCTCAGGCTGCGGCTCACCGCGGAGGCCGAAACCGCGGCCAGGATGACCGGGATGAAACCGGCTACCGTGTACTCCGCGACAATGACTTCCATGGCGAAAATCACCCCCGCCAGGGGAGTGTGGAAGGCCGCGGCGATACCGCCAGCTGTGCCGCAGGCGATGAGGATGCGCAAGCTGTTGTTGGGTAAGCCCAGGCGCTGGCCCAGCAGGCTGTTGATGGCGCCGCCCAGGTGGACTCCCGGCCCTTCGCGCCCGCCGGACTGACCGGTGCCCAGGGCGAAAGCGCCGGCGACGAATTGCAGCAGGGCGTTGCGTAGGGGCAGGGCTCCGTAGTGGGAGTGCATGCGGCTGATCACGTGTACGATACCGGTATCCCGATCCTCCGGTTTCAGGGGCCAGTAGAGCAACCCGAGCAGCAGGGCGCCGCCGGCGGGCAGGGCGAACAACAGCACGGGGGGCAGCTCCTCGAAGCCCTCGCCGCCATTGCCGACCCCGCACAGCAGGGCGACCTGGCGGATGGCCAGGTCGAAGGCCAGGACCACCAGCCCGGAAGCGACTCCGCCGGCCAGGCCCAGCAGGGCGTAGGCCAGCGCCGAATTATAGTTGGCGAGATAGCGCCGGTAGTTCTTGAGCAGGTTCTGCACGGGGCGAGCCGGTTTCTTGCAAAAACACAATATTACCAGTTATCTCCCCGGTTATTGCTTTTATACTTGGTGCCCTTCATTGCTGCGGGCGCCCACGGGGTGGGGCCTGCTACAGCTGTCAGCGCAACTGGGAAGTGTCATGGTAAAGGTGGGGATCGTAGGGGGTACTGGCTATACCGGCGTGGAATTGCTGCGCCTGCTGGCCGCTCACGAGCAGGTCGAAGTGGTGGCTATCACCTCCCGCGCCGAGAGTGGCCGGCGGGTTGACGACCTCTATCCCAACCTGCGCGGGCACTACGACCTGGCCTTCACCGAGCCGCAGGTGGCGCAGCTGGCGGCCTGTGATGTGGTGTTTTTCGCCACGCCGCACAATGTGGCCATGAACCTTGTGCCGGAACTGCTGGCCGCGGGTACCCGGGTAATCGACCTGTCGGCGGATTACCGCCTGCGGGACGCCCGCCAGTGGTCGAGCTGGTACGGCGAACCCCACGCCAGCCCCGAGTTGCTGGCCGAGGCGGTATATGGCCTGCCCGAGGTAAACCGCGCGGCGATCGCCGGTGCGCGCCTGGTGGCCTGCCCCGGCTGTTACCCCACGGCCGTGCAGCTGGGGTTGATCCCCCTGCTGGCCGAGGGCCTGGTCGATCCGGCTCACCTGATCGCCAGCGCCGCCTCGGGGGTCAGCGGCGCGGGCCGGCAGGCCAAGGTCGACAACCTGCTCAGCGAGGTGGCCGACAGTTTCAAGGCCTACGGGGTGGCCGGGCACAGGCACCTGCCGGAAATCGAGCAGGGGCTGGCCGATGTCGCCGGCACGCCGGTGCAGCTTACTTTCGTGCCCCACCTGCTGCCGATGATCAGGGGTATCCACGCCACGCTCTTTGCCCGCCTGTCCGGCGAGCCGGGTGACCTGCAGGCGCTGTACGAGCAGCGGTACGCGGCGGAACCCTTCGTCGACGTGTTGCCGCCCGGGATGCTCCCCCAGACCAGGACGGTACGCGGCGCCAATCGCTGTCAGATAGCCGTTGCCATTCCGCAGCAACGGGATACCGTGGTGGTAATGTCCACCATCGACAACCTGGTCAAGGGTGCCTCGGGCCAGGCGGTGCAGAACATGAACATTATGCTCAACCTGCCCGAGGACAGTGGACTCAGGCAGGTCGGCCTGTTGCCCTGAGCCCCGCGGTGGCATCGCAAGCTGCGAATTCGCCGGGCAGCAGCCAGGGCCGCCGGCGCCAGCTGCTGGTTGTGGTGGTCACCTTGCTGACGGCAGTCGCCCTGGTGGCCGGGTTTTACCTGGGGCAATTCGCCGCCTTCCAGGGTATGGGCGCCAAGCCCAAATCCTACCGCGGCATGCAGGCCCAGTTGCTGGAACTGGAAAGCGCCCTGCGCGAGCGGGACAGCCAGCTGGAGGTTCAGCTGACACGCCACGAGGTCGATCGCCATACCCTGGAACTGGTGCGCCAGGATCTGGCCGCCCAGCAGGAAGAGATTGCCGCGCTCGAGGAGGGGTTGGCCTTCTATCGCAGCCTGATTGCCCCCGGGGAAATTGGACCCGGTCTCAGTTTGCGCCAGCTGGAACTGGTGGCCGGCGATGAGCCCGGTAGTTATCTGTACCGTATCGTGGTGCAGCAGGAGGCCCGCAAGCACGACCTGCTCAAGGGGCAGTTGCGGGTCACTGTTGCCGGAAAGCTGGCGGGTGAAGCGGTCGAGTATCCCCTCGGGCAGCTCAGCGAGGAGGTGGAGGGCGATGTCATCCCCCTGCGTTTTCGCTATTTCCAGGCAGTGGAAGGGATGATCACCTTGCCGCAAGGTTTCGAGCCGGAGCGCTTCACCGTTGCTGCGAGTACCACCGAGCCGCGCCAGTTGGAAGTGACGAAACAGTATTCCTGGCACCTGGATGAGAGGTTTACACATGTTGGGAAATAAGAAGTCGACCGTGACCGTATCGGGCAAGACCACCCTGATCTCGCGCGATACGGTTGTCCTGGGAGACCTGCGCTTCAGTGGTACCGTGGATGTCGAAGGCCTGGTGCAGGGCAATCTCATCGCCGAGGCCGGCAAGGACGCGCTGGTGCGGATCGTCGAAAAGGGCCGGGTAGAAGGCGAGATCCGCAGCCCGTCGGTCATTGTCAACGGCGAGGTCGAAGGCAACGTCTATGCCAGCAAGCACCTGGAGCTCGCGCCGAAGGCCCGGGTCAAGGGCAATGTGTTTTACGCCTTGATGGAAATGGCCGCCGGCTCCGAGGTCAACGGCAGCATGTGCCATATGGCGGAGCAGGAGTCGGCACCCGGTGCCCAGTCCGTGCCCCGGCAGGGCGGCCAGGCCCAGTCGGAGCAGGCGGGCTGAGAGCCGGCCGCCAGTCCCGTCGGGGACGTGCGGCGGCCGGCTCAATCTTGACCAAAATAGTGGGTTATAGCATACTGCGCGCAGTTACGGTGCGGTCAGGGCCGCCCGTGGAAACCTGGATGTACTGATGTCTGTGGCAGAAACCTTCAATCCGACGAGTATCAACCTGTCCGCCCGCGCGGTGCGCAAGGTGCGGGAACTCGTGGCGGAGGAAGAAAACGACCAGCTCAAGCTGAGGGTCTACATCACCGGGGGCGGTTGTTCCGGTTTCCAGTACGGCTTCAGCTTTGAGGATGAGGCTGCCGAGGACGACGCGGCCATCGAAAAGGACGGCGTTACCGTACTCATCGACCCGATGAGTTTCCAGTACCTGGTGGGGTCGGAAGTGGACTACACGGAGGGCCTGGAAGGGTCGCGGTTCGTGGTCAACAACCCCAATGCCAGCACTACCTGCGGTTGCGGGGCCTCTTTCTCCATCTAGGTGCAGACCTTGTCATGGCTGGCCGGTGCGCACCCGGCTTGTCAGCAATAGATCCCACCCAGTATACGCTCTGCCGTGGCGCCGGTGACCGCCGGCGCATTGCCCGCCAGCCCATCGAGGGTGCGCTGTGCCAGCCAGGCGAATGTCATGGCCTCCACCCAGTCCGGGTCTATGCCCAGCGCCGCGGTGGTCTGCACCCGCACCGGGGCGATTGCCGTTTCCAGGCGCCGCAGGAGATCGCTGTTGTAGGCCCCACCGCCACAGACATATAGCTCGGAGGCGATCACGGGGGCAGCCTGGAGCGCCCGGGCGATGGTCTCGGCGGTCAGCTGCGCCAGGGTTGCCTGTACATCGGCCGCGGCCAGGTCCGGAAAGCCCCGCAGCTGCTCGTCCAGCCACGCCAGGTTGAATGCCTCCTTGCCGGAGCTGCGCGGCCCGGAGCGGGTGAAGTAATCGTGCCCCTGCAGCTGGTGCAGCAGGCCCGGTTGTACCGTGCCCGCCGCGGCCCACTGGCCGTCGCGGTCGTAGCTGTGTTGCCTGTGGCGCTGTATCCAATGATCCAGCAGGGTATTCCCCGGGCCCGAATCGCAGCCCATGCGCAGGGTTTCCCCCTCCAGCAGGGTGATGTTGGCGATCCCCCCGATGTTGACGATGGCCCGGTTGATACCCGGCCTGGCGAACGCCGCGGCGTGAAACGCCGGGGCCAGTGGGGCGCCCTCGCCACCGGCCGCCATGTCGCGCCGGCGAAAATCCGCGACCGTGGTGATACCGGTGATTTCGGCGATGGTGTTGGGATCGCCCAACTGCAAGGTAAAACTGTCGGCAGCGTCGCAAGGGGGGCGGTGGCGCACCGTCTGTCCGTGGCTGCCGATCGCCCGCACAGCCCCGGGGGGGACTGCCGCGGTGGCGAGCAAGGCCAGGGTGGCATCGGCGAACAGCCTGCCAAGCTCCCTGTCCAGCGGCCCCAGCCGCTCGATCTCGTTGTCGCCGGGGTGGCTGATGGCCTCGATGGCGGTGCGCACCTCGGCGGGTAGGGGGTGTGCGTGAGTGGCCAGCAACTCCACGCTGCCGCGGTTGCAGCGGACCAGCGCGCTGTCGATGCCATCGACACTGGTGCCGGACATGAGCCCGACATAAAGGGCCTCGGCCATCTCCTTGCTCAGTTGGCGCTCGACTTGTTTTCGCCCTGGTTGTGCAGGGCCAGGTGGCTGTCGGTGCGCAGCGCCGCCAGTTGCATGGCGCTGGAATTGATGGCCTGGCGGAAGGCGACCATTTCCGACGGCGCCAGGGTCTTGGCCTTGGGCAGCTGCTTGTGGATCTTGCGCGGGTCCCGGTGCACCCCGTCCATCAGGAATTCGTAGTGCAGGTGCGGCCCCGTTGCCGCGCCGGTAGACCCGACTGTACCGATCACCTGGCTTTGCACCACCTTCTGCCCCTGTTTGACCTTGCGCTTGTTCAGGTGCAGGTAGCGGGTGACGTAACGCGAGCCGTGCTGGATGAACACGTAGTTGCCGTTGGCGCGGGTATAACCGGCCTTGATGACCCGGCCGTCGCCGGCGGCGTAAACGGGGGTGCCCGTGGGCGCGGCGTAATCTGTACCGCGATGGGGGCGGGTTGTCTTGTAGATGGGGTGCAGGCGCTTCAAGTTGAAGTTGGAGCTGATGCGGGTGAAGTCCACCGGTGCGAGCAGGAATGCCTTGCGCATGCTCACACCCTCTTCGTTGTAGTAGTTGACGTCGCCGTTGGTGTCGACGTAGCGGAAGGCGTTGTAGGTCTTGCCCTGATTGGTGAACGAGGCGGCGACGATATTGCCATCGCCGTATTTTTCGCCGTCCAGGTAGAGCTCTTCATAGACCAGGTGAATGGTGTCGCCCTGGCGAGGATCCTGTACGAAGTCGATGACGCCGCCGAATATATTGGCCAGCTCCATGATCAGGTTCTGCGACAGGCCTGCTTCCTGGCCTGCCATGAACAGGGAGGAGGTGATTTCGCCGGTGGCCCAGGACTCCCTGACCTCCGGCTCGCGGGTTTCGATCTCGCTGTCAAAGCCCTGCTCCCCCCGGCGATAGTAAATGGTTTCCAGGGGGGATTTGACATAGCGCACGGCCAGCAGCTGGCCCTCATCGTCCGCCTGGAAGCCGACCACCTGCCCCGGGTAGATACGGGCCAGGGTATTGCCGTCGGCGGATTCGCTGACCACGCTGTAGACATCGCCCTTGCCGAAACCGGCGCGTTGGAAAATCAGGGACAGGTTGTCGCCTTTTCGGACCACCTGCTCCTGCCACGGGCGCGCCGCAGGGGGCGGCTCTTGCGGCGCCGCGGGGGGCGCGGCGGGAGCGGTCACCAGCCACAACTCGTCGTCGGTTGCGCCGGTAGCGGGCGCGATGGGCGGGGTATCGGCGGTGGCTATGTCAGAGGTCGGAGCGGCGGGCTCTTCCGGCGAGTGCAGCCACATGCCGGCGATGAAGCAGATACCCAGCCCGATCAGCACCCACCTGGCGGCGCCAGGCGCGGTAAAGCTGCGCCGCGCGCGCGCCGCCGGCCTGCGAGTAGCAGTTGCCCCGCGTTTCTTTTTCGCCCTTGCGAACATGCCCCGGTGGTCCTTGTCGTTCTTAAGTGGCGAGTATATAAAAAAAAATGCCGATGCCATAGCGGGAAACATGACTTCGCCAGGGTGGTTGTTGTATGGTTTGCCCCCTTTGTTTCAGCCCGAAAATCTGCGAGAACAGCCCGATGAGCAGCGCCCTGTTAGAAGATCTTCGCGCCCGTGGCCTGGTGTTCCAGCTGGCGGGAGAAAAAGACCTCGCACCCTGGCTGGATGCGGGCGTGCGCACGCTATACTGCGGCTTTGATCCCACCGCCGACAGCCTGCATATCGGCTCACTGGTGCCGCTGCTGATGCTGCGCCGCTTTCAGCAGGCTGGCCACCGGCCGATCGCCCTGGTAGGCGGAGCGACCGGGTTGATCGGCGACCCCAGTTTCAAGGCCCAGGAGCGGCAGTTGAATACTCCCGACGTGGTGGCGGGCTGGACCGAGAAGTTGCGCGCGCAGGTTTCCCGGTTTATTGATTTCGACGCCGGCGCGGCGTCCGCCGAGGTGGTGAACAACCTGGACTGGACCGCCGGGCTGGACGTTCTCACTTTTCTGCGCGATATCGGCAAGCACTTCTCGGTCAATGCCATGATCCAGAAGGAGTCGGTCAAGCAGCGCCTGGAGCGCGACGATGTCGGCATCAGCTTTACTGAGTTTACCTACATGATCCTGCAGTCCTATGATTTCGCCGAGTTGAACCGTCGCTACGGCTGCGGTCTGCAGGTGGGTGGTTCGGATCAGTGGGGCAATATCACCGGCGGGATCGATCTCACTCGCCGCCTCCACGGGGAGCAGGTGTTCGGGCTCACCATGCCGCTGATCACCAAGAGTGATGGCAGCAAGTTCGGCAAGACCGAATCCGGTACCGTGTGGTTGGATGCGAGGCGCACCTCGCCTTATGCGTTTTACCAGTTCTGGCTGGGTACGGCCGATGCGGATGCATACAAATTCCTGAAATATTTTACTTTTTTGCCGGTTGCCGAGATTGATGAGATCGAGCGGGCAGATGCCGAGCGGGCCGGGCGGCCCGAGGCGCAGGGGGTGCTGGCCGCCGAGGTGACCCGCCTGGTGCACGGTGAGGAGGGGCTGGCCGCGGCGCGCAGGATTACCGACAGCCTGTTCAGTGGCGACCTGTTGACCCTGGCGGAGGCCGACTTGCAGCAGTTGCGCCAGGACGGGCTGCCGGCATCCACGCTGCGCCGCCAGGAGCTGCCCGAGACCCTCACTCACTTGTTGGTGGAGGCCGGTATGGCGGGCTCCGGTAAGCAGGTCAAGGACGCGCTGGGACGCAGTGCGGTCACCTTCAACGGTACGGCCGTTTCCTGGGAGGATAACGCCCGGGTGCGCGCCTGCCTGGATGCGTCCCTGGCACTGTTTGGCCGTTACTTCCTGGTGCGCCTGGGCAGGAAGAAGTACCACCTTTTCGAGGTGGAGTAAGCGCCTGTCCGGTCGCTCTCGGGGCGGTGGGTTCAAGTGGCGAAGTCCAGTACCCCTAATTTTTTTTGCAAAGGACTTGCGCTGCCGATGGGCGCTGCGTATAGTTCGCCTCCCTTCGCGGGCAGCTCGCCACCCACCCCGAGAGCCGTCGCTGGCAAGCGCCAGGCGCGATCGGTGAGGGTGAGAGCCGAAGGTAGGCAAAAAAGAGAAGTTACTTTTTCTTGCCTGGGAGGCGGTGATCGGTATAATACGCCTCCGCGCTCGA
>JACKNV010000010.1 GCA_024234735.1 Pseudomonadales bacterium | reverse complement strand
ACCAACTTCCTGCGCAATACCTTGCGCATCGACGATAGTCTGGACGTATTTCCGGTACACGGTGTCGGCGGCATACTGGGTACCCTGCTGGCGGGTATTTTCTGCTCCACCCAGCTGGGCATATTCAGCGGCAACGGCTTTTCCGAGGGTATAGACAGCGTGGGCGGGCAACTGGTGGTGCAGGCCACCGGCGTGCTGGCCACGGCGGTTTACACGGCGCTGGTGAGCTTCGCGCTGTTCAAACTGGTGGGCGCCCTGGTGGGCCTGCGGGTCGATGGCGAGCAGGAAACCCAGGGCCTGGACCTGGTGCTGCACGACGAACGCGGCTACGACCTGTAGCCCGCCACTGGCTACTGGCCGGGGGCCTGTGCACCTCGGGTGCGCGGGCCCTAGCTGATAGCCAGTTTCAGTCCCATTTTCGCCATCACCGCCTTTTCCTGGGATAGTTCCCAGGCGGTGAGCGGGTGCTGGTCCAGCCAGCCCTCGGGGAAGGAGAACGCCAGGCTGTCGGGCCCGGCATTGAGGGTGAAGTCAGGCAGGCGTTCCAGCTTTTCCACGTGCTTGAAGCAGATCGCCAGGCGCATGATACAGACCAGGCGTTGCACCCGCGGTATTTCCGCTTTGGGAATGTCGGTATAGGCTTCTTCCATGACCTTGCCGCGCTGGCACAGCGCCAGTACCGCCAGTTGTTCCTGCTCCTCCTGGGAAAATCCCGGCAGGTCGGCGTTGCGCAGGACGTAGGCAGAGTGGCGGTTGAAGTGTTTGTGGGCGATAGCCATGCCGATTTCGTGGGTGCAGGCCGCCCAGCGCAGCAGTTCCCAGTCCGCGGTGGCGAGTTGCCAGTCCTGGCGGGTGGCGGTGAAGATTACCCGGGCGCGGCGTTCGACGATGCCCGCGGTCTCGGTGTCGGCGGAGTAGCGCTGCATCAGGGCATTGACCGAACGTTCGCGGACGTCCTCGTGTGTCAGTCGGCCCATGAGGTCGTAGATCACGCCCTCCCGGAGGGCGCCGCTGGACACCCGCATATGCTGAATATCCAGCGCATCGAACAAGGCGCTGATGATGGCCACGCCGGGCAGGATGACATTGCGCCGCTGGGCGGCGAGACCCTCCAGGACAATATCGTCCATGGTTTTGAAGGCCAGCAGTTTTTTCTCCAGTTTGCGCAGCCCGGCGCGGTCAATGCCGATATCGCTCCAGCGGTGCAGGGTAAGCAGGGAGTCGATAGCGCGCAGGGTGCCCGATGAACCCACGCAATCCTCCCAGTGGCGGGCGTGGTACTGGTGGCGTATCGGTGCCAGCGCCTTGTGGGCACTGTCATAGGCGCGGCGATAGTTCTTGCGCGTGATCCGGCCGCCGGGAAAACAGGACTGGGCATAGGATACACAGCCCATCTGCAGGCTTTCCAGGCGCTGGGGTTCGAAGCGCTGGCCGATGATCAACTCGGTACTGCCACCGCCGATATCGATGACCAGCCGGGATTTGACATCGTCGGCCAGGGTATGGGCAACCCCCAGGTAGACCAGTCGCGCCTCCTCGCGCCCGTAAATCACGTCGATCCGCGTCCCCAGTATGCGCCGTGCGGGGACCGTGAATGCCTGCCTGTTGTCGGCCACCCGCAGGGCATTGGTGCCCACGGCGCGCACGCGCTCCGGGGCGACGCTGCCGAGTAACTGCGCGAAGCGGGCCAGGCAGTCCAGGCCGCGCTCGATTGCCTCCGGGGACAGTATCCCGTCTTCCAGCCCCGCCCCCAGCTGTACTTTTTCCGCCAGCACTTCCACCGGGCGCATTTCGCCGTGCTCGGTCTTGGCGATGATCAGGTGAAAGGAATTGCTGCCCAGGTCTATCGCTGCGAGCAGGCTGCCGTCCGGCAGGCTGTCGCGGTCAGTGCTGGTTTCGTTGCTTGCATCCAAGGGGGGCGACTTCCGTGTTCATGAGCGCGCCGTCATGTTAATGCAATCCGTCGGCCAGTGCACGACCGGTCGGGCTTGCGGGGGCCTGGGCCAACCCGGTTGGCGCGAACAGGCCCTAGGAGGCCGGACAAACCATGGGTGACGCGGCCGCGGCCGGATTTTTCGGGCAGAAGTCCTTGTGGATGTGATCGATGACGGACTCGCAGGGGTTGTCGCTGGCCAGCACGCGCTTGAACATGCTTTCGCCAATCACCGACAGTCCCCCGGTCATCATCGCCGCCCAGCCGCGCCACAGCAGTCCCGCGGTGTTGGGAACGACCTTGGGATCGGAGAGCGGCCCCTGGATCTCGACGGTATTGGAAAACACGCTGCTGACCGATATGCCGATGCCTTTCCTGTTACTGGAGCTGAATTCCATTTCCATGGTTTCCCTGGCCAGGTCCACTTTTGCCCGGCCGACCAGATTGGCCTCGCGGGTGCGTGCCGCGTAGCCGTAGGGGGTAATGCCCTGGCCCGCGTTGAACAGGCCCAGGGTGGCGCCGCACTCCAGGCGTGGTTGTTTGCTCTCCAGGCCGGGAATCAGCGCGCGGAACGCTTCCGTTGCCACATCGGCCGTGAGCAGCTTGACGTCGCGGTAATCCAGCTCTCCCGCGCCCAGCTCAAGGTAAATGAAACCGTCCAGGTTGGCGGCCAGCTCCGCCTGGCTGTTGCCCTGGGTGCTCAGGTTGAAATGACCGCTGCGGCTGAAGCTTTTCGGCCGCTGTTGGCTGCGTACATTGGCGAAGGTGCCTTTCAGGGTGACCGCCGCGGGCGCAACGGCCGCGTTCAGGTCCAGTTCGATCTGGGCGTTGCCCTGGTTGTACTGCCCAACCTGCAGCGTGCCTGCCAGGCGGCCCTGGTTCAGCGAAACCGAGAGATCGAGATCCTGCAGGGTGGCCTCGCGCGTCTCCAGTCGGTTCAGGTTGCCCGCGACAGTGGCCTGGTAGTCGGCCAGTGTATCGAAGGGCAGCGGGCGGCTACTGAACAGGCGCTGCCCCGGTGCGGCCGCGTCCTGCTCCTTCATCCAGGACAGTGGAGAGAGTATCAACGCACCGACAAAGTCGATGCCGGTCCTGGCGCCCTTGGTTACCGCGGCCAGCGCGCCGCTATCCTGCTGGTCCTCACCCCCAGTCGTAGTCTCGGCAGCTTCCCAGGGCAGCAGTGACAGGGTGCCTCCGGACAGTTCGATGCTCACTGCGGAGGGGGTGCCGTCGGTATAGACGAGTTTGCCGGCCACATCGGTTTTTTGCCAGAGCAGGCGCTCTACGACAGCTTCCATACCGCTGTCCGTGCGGCGCGCAGTCATCTGTAGTTCGCGCCGAGAGCTGTCTGCCCCGGCCCCGTCACCAGGCAGGTCGTCCCGAATGTGTACCTCGCCGCTGAGGTTTGCTAGCAGCGCCCCGGTGGTACCGCCGGAACTGCTGAACTTGACGGTACCGGACACCGGGACGGGTGCCAGGTTCCTGTTCTCACCCAGCAGCGGGTCCAGGCTGACGCTGTCCAGCGCCAGGTCGACAGCCATGGTCGCCGTGTTGCCCTGCCAGCCCAGTTGGCCGCTGCCCTTGAGCGTGCCGGTGCCCGTGTCGAGATCAAGTTGTCTCAGGCTGAGGCGGCCTCCGTTGGAGGCCAGATCGATCACGACCCTGGGCAGGGTCAGGTCGCGAATCGTCACGGATTTCGCCTGCAGGAAAATCTGGGTGTCGGCGCTATCGCGCAGCGTTTGCAGCGCGTTGCCGTCGCTGTGATCGCCACTGTCGCCTCGTTCGCCGAACAGTTCCAACAGGTGGTCCACATCGAGCTTGTCGGAGGTCAACCGGGCGATCAGCCAGGGGTTGCGACCGGATACCATCGACAGTTCACCTCCCAGGTTCTGCCTGGCCGCCTCCAGCAGCAGGCCACTGATATCGAGGCCGACGATCCTGTGCTGGGCAAGTACCAGCCTGGCGTTGCCCTGCACCGTGAACCGGTTGGCGGCAGGGTCCGTGGCAGTCGCGCTGCCGGTGGAGCCCAGCTGGGCCACCAGGTCGGCCTGGCCGCGCATGGCACTCAGGACGCCTTCCACATCCTCGCCGCGGGCAGTGGTGACCAGGCTGCCGGAAGTGCGGATATCGAGGGCACCGGCCTGGCCGCCGATCAGCTGTCCCATACTGACATCTGCCAGGTCAATGCGCAGGCGAACATCGGTCTCGTCCCCTGGCGCGGCGAGCGACGACAGTTGCAGGGCGATCTTGCCCCTGTGCTTGCCCTCGATGTCGACGGATAACTCGCCGCGATCGGCGGTTCGCTGTAGCCTCGCGTCGGCCCGGGCCAGATGTATGTTCTCGTAATCCAGGCCGTCGATCCGGACGTCCCAGTCCAGGTCGATGCCGGGCAGGGCGTTGATGAACGTGGGCAGGGGGAGGCCGGGAAGGGTGTCCTGCCGCTCCGGATCCGCCAGAAAACCCAGTTGCAGCGAGCTGGCATTCAACCTGCCGCTGAGCTTGCGCCGCTGCAGGCTGCTCAGCTCGATCTGCCCCTTGAGACTGCCGCCGGCCACCCGGACATCCAGGTTGTTGATGGCCAGTGAGTCCGGTTTGTTGTCCAGCTCCGCTTGCAGCGTGACCGGCGTGTCAGTCGACCCGCGATGGACGCCGGCGAGATCGACCTGGCCCCGCAGCGAGTTCAGCAGTGCCTCCCAGGTGTCACCCGAGCCCTGTAGCCGGGCGTTACCGCTGTTCCAGATCCAGTCGTTGCCGAGGTAGGAGGACACCAGTTTCTGGTCGATGCCGGAGGCGGTGATTTCAGCCAGCAGGGATACCTGCCAGCCGTCGGCGGAGCTGGCCACCGCGGCACTGCCCTGCAGCTTGCCGCCGGGCCCGGAGCCGGCAAAGGCAGGAATGTCCAGTCCCTGTTCGCCGGTGCTGAACTGCAGGGAATTGCCGGTGACGACCTCGTCCTGCCAGGCAATGGTATCGATTGCCACGCTGCCGCGGTGCTTGGGGAGTTGCAGGCGCGGCAGGGTAGCCGCCAGTGGATCGGCGGCGGGCGCCGCGGCTGTGCCCGGCCTGGAGAAGGCCGTGACCAGCTGGTGCAGGCTGCCGATGTCGAGCCGTTTCATGCGGGTGCTGGAGTGCGCGGGAAATGTCCAGGAGGTTTTACTGCCGGCGGTCACGCTGGCCTCCATGCCGGCGCCGTCGAGGGTGGCCAGTAGTTGGTAGCCTGAGGTCTTGCCCGGTTGCAGCTCGATCCCGGCACGCACCGCTTCGCCGTCGTCGCCGCTGGTGCGCGCCTGCAATTGCAGTTGCATCCGCGCCAGTTGCAGCAGGTCCTGCAGGGATGTGAGCTGCGCGCTGAACGCCAGCGTCCTGTCATTGTAGTCCTGTTGCCAGCGCAGGGATGCGCCGCCGTCGGCGCGCAGCCACAACAGGTGTCTGGTTGCCACCTGCTCGCCGGCAGGCCCGATATAGAGCCCCGAAGACACCGTCATGCGGGTCGGTAGGATCGGCTCCAGGAAGTCGTAGTTGCTGGGCCAGGGGTCGTCGTTGCCCGGCCAGCGCGATGGTGCCACCACCAGTTTTGACGCACTGGCCTGCAGCAGTCGCAGCTCCGAATGCAGCAGCGCGCGCCAGTCCACGCGCACTTCCACGTCGGTGGCCAGCACCGCTGGGTGCTGCGGGTCACCCATTACCAGGCGTGGGCTGCGGGCGGTCATGGTGCGCAGGTCCGCAGTGAGCGGCCCCAGGCTGGTGGTAATGCCTATTTCCCGGGTGAGCAGCGGCGCCAGTTCGGCGTCGAGGACACGCTCCACGATGCGCGGTGCCCACAGGATGGCGGCCAGCGTGAGCAGGGCGATCAGGGTAACTGACAGGAACAGGCGCTTCATCGATGCAGCTGGCAGGGTAATGAGTCGGTTATATTAGCAGCTGGGTTGGCAGCGTGCTAAATGCCCGTATCAGCCGGCCCCCGCGTGAACCCCGAATCGCTCCCGGGCCAGTGCGATCTTGGTGTCGTGGTCGTCGGTCTGTTCGGCAATTTTCCTGGCGATGCGCAGGCGGTGACGCAAGCCCGCCATGTTGGCAACCTGGATGGCCAGTCCGGGTCTGGCGTTGAGTTCCAGCAGCATCGGGCCGACCAGCTTGTCGAGGACGATATCTGCGCCGATGTAGCCCAGCCCGGTCATCTCCACGCAGCTGGCGGCCAGGTCGAGAATGCGGTCCCAGTGCGGTACCTGCAGGGTGGCGAAGTGCGCGCCCGTGTCCGGATGCTCCTCCACCAGCTCGCCGTGCTGCACCGCCCGCACCGCCCGGCCGCTGTTTATGTCCAGGCCGACGCCCACCGCGCCCTGGTGCAGGTTGGCTTTGCCATCGGAGGCGTGGGTGGCGCAGCGCATCATCGCCATGACCGGCACGCCGCGGAAGGCGATCACGCGAATATCCGGCACCCCCTCGTAACTGTATCGTTCCAGGTAGGGGTCGAAGTTGATCAGGCCCTCGACCATGGCGCGGTCGTTCCTGCCGCCGAGGCTGTGCAGGCCCGCCAGTATGTTGGACAGGTGGCGGCGGATTTCCTCGGCGCTGATGAGGGCGCCGCTGGATTTGCGGTACAGCTCACCCTCGCGGCCGACGATGACCAGGATGCCCTTGCCGCCGCTGCCCTGTACCGGCTTGATGACGAACGCGGGGAATTTGTCCAGGGTGCGGACCGAGTCGGCGATCTGGTGCTGGTACTCTATGGTTCCGAACAAATCGGGCACCGGGATACCGTGGCTCAGGGCAGTCTGCTTGGTGAGCAGCTTGTCGTCGACCAGCGGGTACCTGGCCCGCGGATTGTATTTGCCGATGAAGCCGATGTTGCGGCGATTCATGCCCAGAATGCCGAGTTGTTCCAACCTGCGCGGTGAAATAAAGCGAATCACTGCTGCCTGTCCAGGTCGCGGAAACGGTACAGCTCGGACAGTCGGTAACCGGTGTACCTGCCCAGCACCAGGATGATTGCCAGCAGGCTGAGGATCAGCTCCGGGAAGTTGAAGGTCAGGTGCTCCACCAGCCGGTTGGACATCAGCAGGTAGGACAGCACGGCCACCAGCAGGCTGCCGCCCCCCTGTACCAGCACTTCGTGCACGCCTTCCTCCTCCCACAGAATAGACATGCGCTCGATGGTCCAGGCCAGGATGATGGTGGGGAAGAAGGTGACCGTCAACGCCCGGTCCAGGCCCATCTTGTAGCTGATAATGGCGGTGGCGGCCATCATGAAGATCACCACGATGATGACCGCCGAGATGCGCGACACCAGCAGCAGGTTCATGTAACTGAGCCAGGAGCGAATGTACAGGCCGATGCTGACCAGGATAAGAAACAGGGCGAGGCCGGGTAGCAGCGTGGTCTGCAGGAACGCCAGGGCGATCAGCACCGGCATGAAGGTGCCCGAGGTCTTGATGCCCACCAGCAGGCGCATTACCACCACCACCAGCGCCGCTACCGGTATCAGCAGGAGCACCTTGAACACGCCCTGCTGCTCCACCGGCAGCGCGTAGATGGAGAAATCCAGGAGGTTGAACTCCTCGGCCCGCTGCTCCATGCCCATCACCGTCTTGGCGGGCAGGCTGTTGCTGACCAGGGCGAACTCCAGGCTCGAATCCCTGCCGCCGATGACGCCCAGAATGGTGTCGTTGCCGCGCTCCCAGACGAAAAAGTTGGGGGGCATGCCGACCTGGCCATTGTCCGGGTCGATGACCACCCAGTCCTCGCCGTCGTGGTACTCCAGCAGCGAACTGACGGTCTGGCGCCGGCGGCCGTCTTCCAGGCGAATCCCGCGCAGGCGCTGCGCCGGGATGCCGGCGTGGGCCAGTACGGTCTGCAGCACCGTCAGGGAGGGCTCCTCGAATGACCCCAGCAGGAACTCGGCGTCCATGTCGCGGGACTCGGCATTGAACTCGTTGACCAGCAGGCTGACGAAGCTGCGATCGTCGGATGACCTCTCCCGCAACAGGGCAATAAGGCGTTCGGTGGCCGCCAGCTGGTCTTTCTCCAGGCGTGGGCGCTTGATTTCCGGCGGCGGAATATTTTCCAGCGGCGTGTCCACCGGCCGGTAAACCTGCATCTTGTAGTACAGGGTAGTGGAGTGGTCCAGGTTCTGGCGCGTCCAGCGCGCTGTGCGCCCCTTTGCGGAGTTTATGACCGTGAAGCCAAAGCCGGAGGAGGCGAAGTATTCTTCCAGCACGACCCAGCCACCCAGGCCCTTGGGCAGGCCCAGGTCAACCTGCACCGGCCCGCCGGACGGCTTGAAATTGATTTTCGACTCGATGGTCCATACCTGGCGCGATTCCCCTGGCACCAGTGGGAAGCCCAGGCTGATGGCTTTATAAAGCGTGAGGCCGATACCGAAAAAAAACAGCGAGCCCGCGATCAGGCCCATCTGGTACTTGGATGCTTTCATTGGTCAGGGCGCTCAGTCGGAGACGGCATGCTTGCGGCTGACATCCACCACCATGGTGTCCACCAGCACGTTCCTGCCGACCACCAGGGGGTACTCCATGGCTCGCTCGCTGAGGGTCACTTCCGCCAGCATGCGGGTATCCCCCAGGGTTATCCACAACTTGACCACGTAGCGGGTCTGCTTGTCACCGTCGCTGGATTTTTTAACCACTTTGCGCCGCAGGCGCTCCTCCATGGCAATCTTTTCCTCGGTCGCCGGGTCCACCAGCGCAAAATGTACCCAGCGTTTGCCGTCTTTTTCCAGCAACTGGATGTCTTCGGCATGCAGGGTGGTGGTGGACGAACCGGTATCGATACGCGCTTCCAGGCGTATGTTGCCAGGTTCCACGGTGGCCCATTCCACCGCGCCAACAATCGGCAGATCCTTGCCGGTGGCGGTCGCTGCCGGGGCAGGCGCGGGTACCGGGACGCGCACGACTTTCTCCACCACCTGCGGCTCCGGGCAGGCCAATGGCTCGGGCGCGGGCGCGGGGCAGACGGGACAGGGCGGTGCTTCTGCCACGGCGGGACAGGCGGGAGCCTGGGCGGGTGACTGGAAAACGCTGCAGCCGGCCAGCCAGCCGACGGTGAGCAGGGTGCAGGAGGTCCTGGAGCTGATATTCATGCGCTGCAAGTTAAATGATCCCGATTGTGTTGTATATGCCCCGTATGGCAGGGGCCTTTTCAATCCATCACTGGTATCATAGACGATTACAGGCCCCCTCGTATTGCCGGCCCGCGCTGCGGGTCGACCGAGCGCGCCAGCCGCGACCCGCTGTCGACGGTCCCTCGGTGCGGCAAGAGTAGCCGATGGGCACGGGGCTGCCAATAAACTTGCCCGCTTTGCGCCTTTTTGCACAGAAAATCCGCGCGCGCCGCCAGCCCCTTGGGCTCCGGTGCGCAACCGGGCAATACTTGACTAAATTACTGGGTTATGACAGCCTTACGGTTTCACCCAAACCCCCGCAAGTGGAGTGCGACACCATGAGACTGACCACCAAAGGGCGCTACGCTGTGACCGCAATGCTCGACCTGGCATTGCACCACGAACAGGGTCCTATCCGCCTGGCGGGCATTTCCGATCGCCAGGGTATTTCCCTGTCCTACCTGGAGCAGTTGTTTGCCCAGTTGCGGCGCAGGGACCTGGTGCGCAGCGTGCGCGGCCCGGGCGGTGGTTACCATCTGGGTCGCCATGCCAACGAGATCAGCGTGGCCGAGGTGATCTCGGCAGTCAACGAGGACACCGATGTGTCCCGGTGCCGCGGTTCCGGCAACTGCCACGACGGGGAAACCTGCCTGACCCACCACCTGTGGATGGATTTGTCGGACCAGGTCAGGGCCTTCCTGGAGAACATATCACTCGGCGACCTGGTGAAGCGCCAGGAGATCAGGCAGGTGTCCCGGCGGCAGGAATCCAGGAGCCAGAAGCGCGATCGCAAGGGCGACTCCATCCTCGCCAGCAACAGCTAGGGCCAACCCAGTCAGTGTGACCAGGCCCGGGGTTCTTCCGCCCGCGCGGCGCTCACCGGCCACCGGAGGTAAATGCATGTCCCAGGAACATATAGACCAGGCTATCAGCAGGGAGTACTCGGCAGGCTTCATATCGGCCATCGAGTCCGATACCCTGCCGCCCGGCCTGGACGAGGAAG
Source organism: Pseudomonadales bacterium (assembly GCA_024234735.1). Lineage (GTDB taxonomy): Bacteria > Pseudomonadota > Gammaproteobacteria > Pseudomonadales > Halieaceae > JARRPM01. The sequence goes on along the minus strand of JACKNV010000010.1, from coordinate 98,769 downwards.
TCATCTGCTGGATTTCCCACAAGAAGGGCGAGCCCGACTGGCTGCTGCAGTGGCGCCTGGAGGCCTACCGCGGTTTTCGGCAGATGGAGGAACCCACCTGGGCCCACGTGCACTACCCCCCGATAGACCTGGAGGCCGTGTCCTACTATTCCTCGCCGCGCAGTATGAAGGACGGGCCGAAAAGCCTGGACGAGGTGGACCCCGAGCTGCTGGCGACCTATGCCAAGCTGGGTATTCCGCTGCACGAACAGGAAGTGCTGGCCGGTGTCGCCGTGGACGCGGTGTTCGATTCGGTATCGGTGGCGACGACCTTCCGCGGCAAGCTGGCCGAGGCCGGGGTGATCTTCTGTCCCATTTCGGAAGCGGTGCACTCCCATCCGGAGCTGGTCCGCAAATATCTGGGCACGGTGGTGCCGCGCAAGGACAACTACTATGCCGCCCTGAACAGCGCGGTTTTCAGCGATGGCTCCTTTGTCTACATTCCCAAGGGCGTGCGCTGCCCGATGGAATTGTCGACCTATTTTCGTATCAACGAGGCCAAGACCGGCCAGTTCGAGCGCACCCTGATCATCGCCGACGAGGGCAGCCATGTGAGCTATCTCGAGGGCTGTACCGCCCCGATGCGGGACGAGAACCAGCTGCACGCCGCGGTGGTGGAACTGGTGGCGCTGGACGGTGCCCAGATCAAGTATTCCACGGTGCAGAACTGGTATCCGGGGGACGCCCAGGGCCGTGGCGGGATCTACAACTTTGTCACCAAGCGCGGTGTGGCCCACCGCGACGCCAAGATTTCCTGGACCCAGGTGGAGACCGGCTCCGCGGTCACCTGGAAATACCCCAGTTGCATCCTGCGCGGTGACAACAGTGTGGGCGAGTTCTACTCGGTGGCCCTGACCAACAATTTCCAGCAGGCCGATACCGGAACCAAGATGATACACCTGGGCAAGAACACCCGATCGACGATCATATCCAAGGGCATTTCCGCGGGCGCCAGTTCCAACGCCTACCGCGGCCTGGTGCGCATGAGTCCCAAGGCCGCCGGCGCGCGCAATTACACCCAGTGTGACTCGCTGTTGATCGGTGATCGCTGCGCGGCGCATACCTTCCCCTACATCGAGAGCCGCAACCCTTCGGCGGTAGTCGAGCACGAGGCCACCACCTCGAAGGTCAGCGAGGACCAGCTCTACCTGTGCCAGCAGCGCGGGCTGGATGCGGAGAAAGCCGTGTCCATGATCGTCAACGGCTTCTGCAAGGAAGTGTTCAAGGAATTGCCCATGGAGTTCGCCGTGGAGGCGGGCAAGCTGCTGGAAGTGAGCCTCGAGGGTTCCGTTGGCTGACACGGGTCGCCGGTACCCCTGGCCCGCCGCGAACTACGCAAGGATTGGAGAAGTAACATCATGTTGAAAATAGAGAACCTGCACGCCGGCGTCGACGGCACTGACATTCTCAGAGGCCTCAACCTGGAGGTGAAGCCGGGGGAGGTACATGCCATCATGGGGCCCAACGGCTCCGGCAAGAGTACACTCGGCCATGTTCTGGCCGGCCGGCCGGGGTACACCGTGACCGCCGGCAGTGCGACCCTGCTGGGGCAGGACCTGTTGCAGCTGGAGACCGAGGAGCGCGCGCGGCTGGGCCTGTTTCTCGCCTTTCAGTACCCGGTGGAGATTCCCGGGGTCAGCAATATGGAGTTTCTCAAGGCAGCCGTCGATGCGCATCGCGAGCAGCGCGGGCAGGCGCCCATCGATGCCGTGAGTTTCATGAAACAGGCGCGCGAGACCTGCAAGGTGGTGGATCTCGACCCCGCATTTCTCAAGCGCGGCGTCAATGAGGGCTTCTCGGGCGGTGAGAAGAAACGCAACGAACTGATGCAGATGATTCTCCTCGAGCCGCGCCTGGCCATTCTCGACGAGACGGACAGCGGCCTGGATATCGACGCCCTGCAGGTCGTGGCGCGCGGCGTCAATGCCATGCGCAGTTCCGAGCGGGCTTTCGTGCTGGTCACCCATTACCAGCGGCTGCTGGATTACATCGAGCCCGATCACGTGCATGTGCTCGCCGATGGGCGCATCGTGCGCTCCGGCGACAAATCCCTGGCGCTGGAGCTCGAGGCCAGGGGGTACGCCTGGCTGGAGGACGAGGTCGCCTGATGTCCGATTTCATGCAACAGGTCCTGGACAGTGCCGCCACCGGTTCCCCCCCCTGGCTGCAGGATTGGCAGCGTGCCGGGCGGCAGCGCTGGCAGGCCAGCACGTTGCCCGGGCGCAAGACCGAACAGTGGAAGTACACCAGCCTGCAGGGCCTGCAACAGCGCTTCGTGGCGGCGAACAGTGGCGACGTGGAACTCTCGGCGGCCGGAGTGGCGCTGCCGCAGCTTGGCGGGCCGCGACTGGTCTTCGTCAACGGCTTTTACAGCCCCGCGCAGTCCTCCCTGGAAAGCCTGCCCCCGGGTGCCAGCCTGGTACGCTTCAGCGATGCTGACGATCAGCAGGCGAAACGCATTCGCGCTCATTTGGGGCTGGCCACCGGCCGCGACGAGCCGCTGTTCACCGCGCTGAACGAGGCCGCGATGTCCGACGGCGTTTTCCTGGACATCGCCCCCGGCGCAAGCCTGGCCGAGCCCATTCACGTGGTCTGGGTCAGCGCCAACCAGGGCGAGGCCTTCAGCGTCACCCAGCGACTGCTGGTGTTGTGCGGCGAATCCAGCTCTGCCAGCGTGATCGAGCACTTTGCCGGGGGTGCCGGCGGGCAGCGCAGCTTTACCAATGGCGTCACCGAGTTGCTGTTGCAGGCGGGAGCGACCCTGTGCCACTACCGGTTGCACCTGGAGCAGGAGGCCGCCCTGCACATTGGCCGGGTGCAGGCGCGCCTGGCCACCGGCGCTACCCTCAACAGCTTTCACCTGGCACTGGGCAGTGAGCTCAAGCGCATCGATCTGGTGGTGGACTACTGCGGCGAGGGCGCGCACTGCGAGCTCAACGGGGTCTACCTGCCGCGCGGGACCGAGCATGTCGACTACCACACCTGTATCGAGCACCGGGTACCCAACTGCACCAGCAGCGAAACCTTTCGCGGTATCGTCGGCGACAGCGCCACCGCGGTGTTCAACGGCCGTATACACATTCATCGGGATGCGCAGAAAACCCGGGCGCAGCTCAACAACCGCAACCTGTTGACCAGCACCCAGGCGGAGGTGAATACCAAGCCGGAGCTGGAGATTTACGCCGATGACGTGCAGTGCGCACACGGCGCTACCGTGGCCCAGCTTGACGAACTGGCATTGCACTACCTGCGCAGCCGTGGTGTGTCCCGCGCCGCGGGCGAGGTGATGCTCAGCTTCGGTTTCATCAACGAGGTCATCGAATCGATACGCTGCGAGGCCCTGCGCGACTATCTGCAACCCATGCTGGCCGCGCGCTTTGCCAGGGATCCGGCCCTGGTGGGGCAGGTCGCATGATCGCACCCGGCCCAGCGGCTATCCCGGCCTTCGACGCAGCCCGGGTGCGGCGCGACTTTCCCATTCTCGGCCAGCAGGTGAATGGCCAGCCGCTGGTGTACCTCGATAACGCCGCCACTACCCAGAAACCGGACAGCGTGATCGAGGCGATCGACAGCTATTACCGCTGTGACAATGCCAACGTGCACCGCGGGGTGCATACGCTCAGCGACCGGGCCACCCAGCGTTTCGAGCAGGCGCGGCAAAGTGTCGCGGATTTTATCGGCAGCCCGGCGACGTCCCAGGTGATCTGGACCAGTGGTACCACCGCGGCGATCAACCTGGTGGCCTACAGCTGGGGCCACAGCAGGCTGCGCTCCGGCGACCGGATACTGGTGTCCTGGCTGGAGCACCACTCCAATATCGTTCCCTGGCAACTGGTGGCCGCGGCCACCGGCGCCGAAGTGGTACCGGTGCCGGTAACGGACGAGGGTGAGATCGACCTGTCCGCCCTGGACACCCTGCTCGATGAACGGGTGAAGCTGGTGGCCGTGAACCATGTCTCCAACGCCCTGGGCACGGTGAATCCGGTGCGGGAGATAGCGCGGCGCGCGCACGCGGCCGGGGCCCTGGTGCTGGTCGACGGCGCCCAGTCGGTGGCGCACTGGCCGGTGGATGTGGCGGCGCTGGACTGTGACTTTTATACCTTTTCCGGACACAAGTTGTTCGGCCCAACCGGTATCGGCGTGCTCTGGGGGCGAGAGGCACTGCTGGATGCCATGCCGCCCTTCCTGGGCGGCGGGGAGATGATCGAACAGGTCGCATTTTCCGCCTCGACCTTCAACTCGCTGCCCTTTAAATTCGAGGCCGGCACCCCCAATATTGCCGGGGCAATCGGTCTGGGGGCCGCGGTGGAATACCTGGCCGGGATCGATCGCCAGGGCGCGGCGGCGCACGAGGCAGCGCTGCTGCAGCGCACCCTGGAGTTGGCGGAACAGGTGCAGGGCCTGCGGCGAATAGGGCATCCGCGCCACGCCGCCGGTATATTCAGCTTCCTGCTGGAGGGCATGCATCCCTCGGATCTGGGCATGTTGCTGGACCAGCAGGGCATTGCAGTGCGCACCGGGCATCACTGCGCCCAGCCGCTGATGGCGCGTTTCGGCATACCCGGCACGGTGCGCGCCTCGTATTCGATTTACAATACCCAGGAGGATGTCAGCCGCCTGTTCGAGGGTATTCACAAGGCACAGCGGCTGTTTGCCTAGGGCCTGGGACCGGCCCGGGAGGAAAAGACAATGAGCGTGCAACATTTTGACGTAACACAGGAACTGGTCACCGTCACCCCTGCGGCGGCCGAGCATTTTCGCAGCAGCCTGGCCGGCAAGGGCCTGGCGGGGGTGCGCATCAGTGTGCGCGAGAGCGGTTGCACCGGCTTCAAATACGTCCTCGACGAGGTGGCGAAAGCGGTCAGCGAGGACGACGTGGAGGTCGCGCTGGAGAACGGGGTCAGTCTGTTCCTGGCGCCCGCCGCGGTTGCGTACCTGCGCGGCACGCAGATAGATTACGCCCGCGAAGGCGTCAATCGCAGCCTGAAATTCAACAACCCCAACGTGACCGCGCAGTGTGGTTGCGGCGAAAGTTTCAGCGTGGAGTGACGCCATGTGGAGTGACGCCATGAATGGCCAGGAGCGCACGGTGTTGACCACCCGCCGGGATTGTCCGGGGCGGCTGGTGCCCGTTGGCGACCCGATCCTGATCCCCGCCAACAGCTTTGTCACGCTCACCCAGGCGCTGGGTGGCAACTACACGGTGGTGTACAACGGTAACATGGTGCGGGTGGACGGCACCGACGCCGACGCCCTGGGGCTGGAGCCGGTCCACCTGGACTTCCCCGAGCCAGCGGACGGGGGCATCGACGAGGCCCAGGTTTGGGAGGCCCTGCACACCGTTTACGATCCGGAAATACCGGTTGACCTGGTAAACCTCGGTTTGATCTACGAGGTCAAGGTAGACCAGCAGGCCGCCAGGGTGGATATCCGCATGACGCTGACGGCACCGGGCTGCGGTATGGGGCCGGTGCTGGTAGGCGATGTCGAGTACCGCGTGGCGCAGGTGCCCAATGTCCGCAAGGTGGCGGTGGAACTGGTATTCGATCCCCCCTGGCAGCGCGACATGATGTCCGAGGAGGCCCAGCTGGAAACGGGCATGTTCTACTGATGGCGGGGGCAACCGCGACGGACAATCCCTTCGGCCACCGCATCAAACCCGAGGATATTCTCGACACCCTGGGCTTTTTCGACAGCTGGGAAGATCGCTACAAGTACATCATCGAGCTGGGGCGGGAGCTGCCGCCCATGGCGCCGGAACTGCATACCGAGGACCGCCTGGTACGCGGTTGCCAGAGCCAGGTGTGGATCGACACGGCCGTGGAGAACGGCCGGCTGCAACTGACCGTGGACAGCGATGCATTCATCGTCAAGGGCCTGCTCGGGCTGATCCTCGCAGCCTACAACAACCGCCCCCCGGCGCAAATACTGGCGTTCGATATCGACCACTATTTCGAGCAGCTGGACCTGTTTCGCCACCTTTCCCCCACCCGGGGCAACGGCCTTCGTGCCATGGTACAGCGCATCCAGGATATCGCCAGACAGGCGGCCCAGGCGTCCTAGAGCCTCCCGGATTTGGGATCTCCTGGCAACGTAAACGACGACCCTCTGGCGCACCGCTCGGCATTTGCCGAACCGCTGTATCGCCGTTATTTTCCCGCCAGCTGTTTTGCCACGCTGGCAAGCTGGCTTATTCGCTTCCTGTTCGGCTGGAGCGCCTGGGAGCTGACCCATTCCGCGTTCTGGGTCGGGGTGGTTGCCGGTACCATGCTGTTGCCGACGCTGCTGTTTTCACCGCTGTTCGGTATCGTATCCGACAGAATAAATCCTCGAGATGGCCTGCTGGTGACAGTGCTGGCGCATGCCCTGGTTGCCGTCCTGGCGGCTGTCGCTGCAGCGTTGAATATGTTGAGCCTCGGATCCCTGGTGGTGCTGGCGATCCTGCTGGGCACTGCCACTTCCGCGCATACGCCCTTACGCCTCGCGCTGGTGCCGCGCCTGGTACAGCGTGGGGCATTGCCCAGCGCAATCGGCTACAGTGCGATGATATTCAATACATCGCGGATCGTGGGCCCCGCGTTCGGTGCCTGGCTGGTCGCCCGATTCTCCGTTGGGGTAGCCTTCATTGTGGCAGGCACCCTGTGTATCGTTGCCATGTTGTCGCTGCTTGGCATAACCGTGGATTCCGCTGCGCAGCGGGGCCCGATGGCTGGTTTCCTGACTGAGCTGCGCGCCGGTTTCAGCTACGCCCTGGCGCGGCGCTCAATCAGGTTGATCATGGGGCTTACCCTGCTGAACGGCGCGCTGGGCCGCACCTTGCTGGAACTGTTGCCGGCGTTTTCCGGCCAGCTGCTCGACGGTAGCGCCGAAACCCTGGCGACGCTCAGTGCGACTGCCGGAATCGGCTCCATCATCGGCGGACTCTTTGTGAGTCGCCTGGGAGGCGACCAGCTGCGATTGGTGCGCCTGGTAGTGGTATGCCTGGCGGCGGCAGTGGCATGCCTGTTCGCGGTGCGGTGGTTGGGTGGCCTGTTTCAACTGGGCACGATGATTCTAGCCCTGAGCATGAACACCACAATCGCGGGCACCGCCACCCAGGCACTGGCGCAGCTGACGGTGGACGAAACCTACCGGGGCAGGGTGCTCAGTCTGTGGAGCATGTTGGCAATGGGAGCACCGGCTATCGGTGCGATCGCGATCGGCGCGCTGGCTCAGTCCTGGGGCTTTCCCCTGGTGACGGCCGTTACCGCCGGCGTGGCCACCGTGCTGCTGGTCGTGCTGCGGCCGGGCACACGCTGAACGGCGCCGGCAGCGCGACTGGCAGACATCAGTGAGCTGGTCCATATTGGCGTCACCTGTTGTCACTGAGGACTGTGCTCGATGACACAAACCGTCAGCCGCCGCGGCTTTGTGCGTCAGTTGGCCGCATTGCCACTGTTGGCATTATTGCCACCGGCGGCGCTGGCGCAGATTATCAGTAGGACACCTCCCACCAGTCCCTTTGGCGCGGACTCCACCGCCGAGGAGGTCACGGCCGGCCTGGATCTGGCGGGTAAGACCTACGCCATCACCGGGGCCAATTCCGGCCTGGGTTACGAAACCATGCGGGTGCTGGCGATGCGTGGTGCCCGGGTGATCGGTATTGCCCGCACCATGGAAAAGGCCGAAACGGCCTGTGCCAGCGTGGCGGGTGACACCACGCCGGCCTCGCTGGACCTGGGCGACTTCGGGTCGGTGGTCGACTGCGCCGCGATGATACGCGCCCTGGGCATACCGCTGGATGGGCTGATCTGCAATGCCGGCATCATGGCGCTGCCCGAGCGGGAGCTGCTGTACGGGATCGAGAAGCAGTTCGTGGTGAATCACCTGGGGCACTTCATTCTTGTCAATCAGCTGCTGGAGACAGTCATGGCGGCACCCCAGGGGCGCTTCGTCCTGCTCAGCAGCCTGGCGCACCGACGCGCGCCCGAGGCGGGCATCCAGTTTGGCGACCTGGCTTTTTCCAGTGGCGAATACGATGCCTGGACCGCATACGGCCATTCGAAGCTGGCCAATGCCCTGTGCTCGCTGGAACTGGCCCGGCGCCTGTCGGGTACTCCTACTACCTCCAACAGCGTGCACCCCGGCGTCATCGATACCAACCTGGGGCGTCACCTGCCCTGGTATTTGCAGGCGGCCGGCACCCTCTTTGGCTGGGCTTTCATGAAGAGCGTGGAAGAGGGGGCCGCCACCCAGACCTACGTGGCGACCAGTCCGGGCCTGGCGGGGGTGAACGGCTATTATTTCGCCGACTGCAACCCGGACCCGGGCGAAACGGCGGCCATGCGGGATGAGGCGATGGCGGCCCGCCTGTGGCAGGTGTCCGAGGATATCACCCGTGACTACCTGCCGGGTTGAGGGTTACTCGCGCATGACCCGGGCCAGCCGCTCGGGCTGGCGCCAGCGGCCACCCGCCAGGCGCAGTACATAGGCGGCGGCGGTGACTAACAGCATGGCCACGAATACCCACCAGGAAACCAGTGGCGCAAGATCTGCCTCGACTATGACATAGTACTGCACGGCGAGCATCAACCAGTGCAGGCCGGTGGAGGTGAACATCACCCAGCGGGTATCCCCGGCACCGCGCAGGATGGCGCCGGCGATCTGGATGGTCGCGTCCGCCAGCATATAGGTGCACAGGCCTACCATCATGGCTGCGGCCAGCTCGCGTATGGCGGCGAACTCCCCGCCGGGGGTGGCAAAGACCTCTACCAGTTCGAAGCGCAGCAACAGGAAGACCAGGGCCAGCAGGCCCGAGAAACCGAGGGCGAGAATGAAGCCGGAGGATATCACCTGGTTGGCCCGCCCCATGTCGTTCATGCCGACAAACCGCCCGATCAGGCTGGTCACCGCGATATTGAGCCCGATCATGGGCACGAAGGAGAGCATGTCCCAGTTGAAAACGATGGCCATGGCGGCTCCCTGGGCCACGCCATAGGCCTGGAACATCAGCAGGAACAGGTTGAATGCCCCCATGTTGAGGAAACTCTCGATACCCGCGGGTATGCCCAGGCGCAGGTAGCGACGCATGATACCCCGGTTGAAATGCAGCGAGTCCGCCACTGCGAACTGGCGCTTGTGTCCGGGGGCGAGGTAGAAAGCCAGGAACAGGCCCACGCCGAAAACCGTGGCCACCACCGTGCCCACCGCAGCGCCGGCGATACCCAGCTCCGGCAGGCCCAGGCGCCCGAATATCAGGGCCCAGGACAGGGGAATATTGAGCGCTACCGCGAGCACATCGGCGACCATGACGACCCGGGTGCGACCGATACCGGCGAAATAGGAGGCCAGGCAGGCTTTCGCCAGGTTGAACGCACTGCCTGCCATCAGTATCTGGAAATAAATCGTTTCCAGTTCTACCTGGTCCGGCTCGTGCCCCAGGTGGGCGAAGGCGTCGCCGCCATACACGGCGAGCGCCACCAGTATCGGGGAACAGGCCAGCACCATGAGCATGCCCTGGGTAACCACCTGGGGACATTTGTGCTGCGCGCCGCTGCCGTGGTACTGCGCCACCAGGGCGTTGGCATAGGTGATGACACCGATGAACAGGGACAGGCAGAAGTACATGGCCACGCCACCACCGAGCGTGGCGGCTATGTGGGCGGCATCCAGGCGCGACATGAACCAGCGGTCTGTGAACACCATCACCGCGAAGGACCCCTGGGAGATGACCATCGGCAGCGACAGCCACAGCAGCTCCCGGAGCGTGCTTGAAGAAAAGGTTTTCACCGCGGGCTCAGGGGGTGACAACGATGCGGGGGGGCCTGTCTGGCATCCGTGTGGTCAACTCGTAGCCGATGGTTCCGGCGTGGCGGGCGACCTCGTCAACCGGGAGGCCCCGGCCCCATAGCACGACCTCGGCACCCAGCTCGATTCCTGGCAGGTGGGTGACGTCGACAGTGATCATGTCCATGGAAACCCGCCCGGCCAGCGGGGCGCGCCGGCCGTCGACCAGCACCGGGGTGCCATTGGGGGCGTGGCGGGGATAACCGTCGCCATAGCCCACCGGCACGGTGGCGATGCGCGCCGGGGCGGTTGCCCGCCAGGCGGCGCCGTAGCCCACGCTCGCCCCGGCCTCGACCTCGCGCAGGGCGGTGACCGCGGAGCGCAGGGTCATGACCGGGCGCAGGCCGTGCGCGCTGGGGTGGGGTCCGTCGAGCGGCGAGTTGCCATACAGCATATAGCCCGGGCGAACCCAGTCGTAATGTGCCGCGGGCCACGCCAGCAGCCCGGCGGAATTGGCCGCGCTGCGCGGGGCGGACAGTCCCGCGGTGAGTTTCTCGAACAGGGCGATCTGCCCGCCGGTCTGGTCACTGCCCAGCTCGTCGGCGGCGGCGAAGTGGGTGTAGATCACCGTTTGCTCCGGTGATTGGGAAGTCGCGCATAGGCGTCGATGGAGCGTCTGGACCTCTGCCGGTGTCACGCCCAGACGATGCATGCCGGTGTCCAGCTTCAGCCAGCAGGGTGGTGGATTCGGCAATCTGGCCTCCTCCAGCCAGGCCAGTTGCTGCTCGTTGGCGATGGTCAGCCACAGGCCCAGCTCGGTGGCCAGCGGCAACTCCGCGGGCTCGAACACGCCCTGCAGCAGCAGGATGGGCGCTTGGGTACCGGCGTCGCGCAGGGTCACAGCCTCCTCGATGCAGGCGACTGCCAGGGCGTCGACGAGTGGCGCCAATTGTGCGGCGATGACACGCGCGCCGTGGCCGTAGGCGTTGGCCTTGACCACCGCCATCAGCCGCGAGTGGGGCGCGAGCCCCCTGGCGACGCCGATGTTGTGGCGCAGCGCGGCGAGGTCGAGACTGGCCTGGGTGGGGCGGGTCATCAGAAGTCGAACTTGTGGGCCGAATACAGGCGCTGGGCCGCGAGCCAGACATCGCCGACCTCGCCGTTGCCCACCGGTTTACCGTCTATCTGCACGACCGGGGCAATTTCCTTGCTGGAACTGGTCAGCCACACCTCGTCGGCACCGTCCAGCTCCTCCCGTCTCACCACGCGTTCCTCGACGGGGATGCTGCCGTGCCGGCGCAGGATTTCCAGCAGCATCAGGCGGGTAATCCCCGGCAGCTTCTGGTGATCGAGCAGGGGCGTGGCCACCACGCCACCGCTGACCACGAATACGTTACAGGCCGCCGCCTCGGTGAGCTCGCCCTCGCTGTTGTAGAGAATGGTCTCCTTGTGTCCCCGGGCATGGCCATACTGGTAGTGCATGACATTGCCCAGCAGGGCAGTGGACTTGATATTGCAGCGTTTCCAGCGCAGGTCCTCGGCGGTCGCCACGCTGTAACAGCTGGCTGCGCTTTTATCCGCGACCGGGGCCGGTGGAATCTCGAAGGCGAAGGCGTAGATAGTGGGTTCGAGCCCCTCTGGATAGGCGTGGTTGCGCTGGGTGTCGGCGCCGCGACTGACGTGGAAGTAGATGCCCAGATTGCCCCCGCCATTGCGCGCGATCAGCTGCTCGGCGATGGTGCGCCAGACGGCGTGGTCCACTCGCAGATCGATCTCGATGGCGTCCAGGCCCTGCTGCATGCGCTCCAGGTGCGGCAGGAAACCGACCAGCCTGCCGTCGTAGGAGGGCACGACCTCGTAGATACCGTCGCCGAACAGGAAGCCACGGTCCATTGGCGAGATGCGTGCCTCGTGCATCGGCATGTACTGGCCGTTCAGGTATACAGTGCTCATGGTGCTGGTTCCTTGTCGCTTGCCGGCGCGGTCATGGTTTCAGGAATCCCCCGAGAATACGCAGTTCACGGATCAGCGCTATCCCCGCGGCGGCGTCAAGGCCGTCCTCGGTGAGGGTGTTTTCTCGGGTAACCCCGTCGACGCTGCCGCGCTCGGACAGGTAGGCGAGAATCTCCAGCGGTGCGACCCGGGCAAGCAGATCGCGCCCGCTCCACTTGCCCAGCAGTGCGATCAGGCCGTAGGCCCCCCAGTTGGAGACATCCGCGACCAGCAACTCGTCGCAGGCAGTTACCGAGGCGCGAATATCCAGCCCGTCCAGGGCGCCCGCGATCTTGCCCATGCCGATCTCGTTGCCGCCGTCGCCGATAGCGATGGTGGGACACTCCGCCAGGGTGATATAGGGGTCGAAAATAGCGCAGCGCGGGCTGATGTCCTCGCCGCGCATGTTGTAATAGCGGCCGTCCTCCGCGAGGCCGGGGCGCTCAATCGATACGATCGCGGCGGGGCGCAACGCCGCGAGCTGCGCTGCCGCCTCGTCGCGGGCGGCCGCCAGGTCGGGTGCCGCCAGTTCCAGCACCCGATAGTTGTCGGCGATAGCGCGGGACAGGGGCGGCCCACAGGCGATGACCGGCTCCGCCCCCAGGGCGAGCAGGCAGTCGTACAGCGCAATTGCGCCGACCGGGCCATCGGTCTCGAACGTGTCGACGACCGGAAATCCGGTGCCGATAATGACCGCCCCGCGGAGATTCTGCAGGGCGCGTGCCGCGCGCAGGTAATAGGCCGGCTGCAGGGCCTCCCGAGCCAGCTGCATGTCCCGCACGTTGCGGGCCACCATGAGGGCTTCTATGGCCTGGCTGAGTTCCTGGTCGTTCACAGGTGGTGCTCCAGCATCGGTTGGCGCAGCGCCTGGCTGTGGGCCAGGTGCAGCGCATTGTGGGCCCCGTGGGGGCTGACGGGGGCGAAGTGGACGATTCCCCCGGGACGCAACTGGGCCAGGCGCGCGGTGTCCAGCGACAGGGCGGAACCGATCTTGGGATAGCCACCGATGGTCTGGCGGTCGTTCAGCAGTACGATGGGCTGGCCGTCCGCCGGTATCTGGACGGCGCCGGCGCAAATGCCCTCCGACAGGATTCCGCCGATATCGCAGTGAATGGCCGGTCCCTCCAGGCGGTAGCCCATGCGGTCGCTGCGCTCCGATACAGTGTAGGCGTGGCTGAAAAAACGACGCTGTTGCAGGCGGCTGAAGCGCGCCTGCTGATAGCCGGGGATGACCCGCACGGTCACCCTGTCCTGGTAACGGGGCTGGCTGGCGGGGTGCAGGTAGTGGCGTTTGCGCTGCGCGACCGCGGCACAGGTCAGCAGGTCGCCGGCGCGCAGTTTGTCGCCGCACAGCCCGCCGATGGCTTCGCGCATGACCGTCGCGGTGCTGCCGAACGAGGGGGCCACGGAGAAACCGTCGGCCACGCCCAGGTAGGCCCGGCAGCCGCTGTCGGCGAAGTCGAGGCTGATCTCGTCGCCCGCGGCGACCGGGTGTACAGCCCAGCGCGGCAGTTCACGGTTGTTGATGCGCAGGGGCATGGTGGCGCCGGTCACACATACGAAGGTGTCGACCCGGGAGCGGAAGCGGGCGCCGCCGAAACTGACCTCCACGACGGTGGCGTTCGGGTCATTGTCCAGCAGCCGGTTGCACCAGGCAAACGCGTGGGGATCCAGGGGGCCGCCATTGGTGAGGCCGATGCGATGCCGCCCGAAGCGGCCGCGGTCCTGCAGCAGGCTGAGTATGCCAGGCTGGATCACTTCCAGGGTCATTACAGCTCGCCTCCCAGGGCCAGGTAGCGGGCGCGGTCCACAGGCTCGAACTGCACCCTGTCGCCCACGGCGACCGGCATCGCCGGAGTGGCTGTCGGGTCGAACATGCGTGTCGGGCAGCGCCCGATCAGGTTCCAGCCGCCGGGTGACACGGCGGGGTATACCGCGGTCTGGCGATCGGCGATGGCCACCGCGCCGCGGGGTACCCGCAGCCGCGGCGTGGCCAGCCGGGCAGCGGCAATGCGTTCATCCACCTGGCCCAGATAGGCAAAGCCCGGCGCAAACCCGATGGCGTACACCCGGTATTCGGTGCCCGCATGCAGGTCGATCAGCTGCTCCGGCGTCAGCCCGGCACGCTGTGCCAGCATCTCCAGGTCGGCACCCGCTTCCGGGGCGTAGTAAACCGGCAATACCACCAGGCGCCCTTGCGAGTCGCTGACATCGGCCAGGTTCGCCACGGCCCGACGCACACGGTGGCCGACACTCAGGTGATCGGTCAGCAGCGGGTCGTAGAGGATCAGCACGGAGGCGTAGGAGGGCACCAGGTCCACCAGGTGGTCACCCAGCGCCGTCTCGACGGCTTTGCATGCGGCCTGCACCCGGGCCGCGACGGCCGGGCTGGCGTTATCGCCGAGATAGAGCATGAGGGCGTTCTCGCCCGCGGAATGTAACTCCACTGCGGTTCAGCCCCTGTCCACCAGCGCCCGGATGTCCTTTATGGCTTCCACGCCCTCGGGATTGTCGCCGTGTACGCACAGGCTGTCCGCCCGCAGCGCCAGGCGGTGACCGTTGACCGTGGTGACGCTGCCCTCGGCCTGCAACTGCCGCACCTGCTCGAGCAGGCGTTCACGGGTGTGGACGGCACCGGGACGACGGCGCGACAACAGACTGCCGTCGTCGTCGTAACAGCGGTCGGCAAAGGCCTCGAAGGTCAGCTCGACAGCCATGGCCTTGGCCTCTTCCAGGTGTTGTTCGGCTGCCGGCGTGGCCTGCAGCATGAGGACCAGCGGGCGGTGGTAGGTGGCGACGGCCTCCATGATGGCCGCGCGCACGCTCGCGTCCGCCATCATGTCGTTATACATCGCGCCGTGCGGCTTGACGTAGCTGAGGGAGAGCCCGGCAACCAGCGCCATGCCTTCCAGCGCCGCGATCTGGTAGTGCAGGCCGGCGATGATCTCCCCCGGGCTGAGGGCCATACTGCGCCTGCCGAAGCCCACCAGGTCGGGGTAGGCCGGGTGGGCGCCAACGGTCACCCCATGCTGTGCAGCGAGAGCCAGGGTAGCGCGTATCGCCAGCGGGTCGCCGGCGTGGAAACCGCAGGCAATATTGGCCTGGTGTATGTGGGGCATGACCTGGGCGTCCAGACCCATGGTCCAGCTGCCGAAACTCTCGCCCAGGTCGCAGTTGAGAAGCATGTCGATATCCTGTCCTTACAATACGGCCAGCCGGCTGTTGCGCAAATCCGTTACCAGCATGCAGCCGGGGCTGTGGGTGATCGCCAGGGGTGGCCGCGCCGCCTCCAGCGCCACCTGCGGTGTCACCCCACAGGCCCAGAACAGGGGCAGTTCGTCGGCGCGCACGCTGACCGGATCGCCGTAGTCTGGCCGACCGAGGTCGCTGATGCCGATCGCGCCCGGATCTCCCAGGTGTACCGGGGCACCGTGGACCGCGGGAAAGCGCGTGCAGATCTGGATCGCCCTGATTGCGTCCGCGGCCCGGAAGGGGCGCATACTGACCACCATGCTGGCGGCGAAGGGGCCGGCCGGGGTACAGTCGATGGCACTGCGGTACATGGGTACGTTGACACCCTCGGTCACGTTGCGCACTTCCAGGCCGTCAGCCAGCAGGGCCTCCTCGAAGGAAAAAGAGCAACCCAGTGCAAACGTCACCAGGTCATCGCGCCACAGGGTGCGGATGTCCGTTACTTCGTCAACCAGCAGGCCATCGCGAAACACGCGGTAGCTTGGCACGTCGGTCCTGATGTCGACATCCCCCAAAAGTGGTAGCGCGTGATCACCGGGCCGCTGGTTCGTGGCAATAAGCGGGCAGGGGCGGGGGTTGAGCTGGCAGAAGCGCAGGAAATCCGCGGCCCACTGCTGCGGCAGGATAACGATATTGCACTGCACGAATCCCGGGGCGAGGCCGGAGGTGTTGCCGATATGTGCCCCCGTGCGTATGGCCTGGCGCAGGGCGGCGGGTGACAGTGACATGTTCATCGATTGACCTGTAAATCTGTTGAGGGCATTGGCGCCGGCAGACCCCGGTTGGGAAAGTGATCGCAGGATTTAGTTTGGCACAGTTTTATAAATCTGGATAATGACCCCTCGTTTTTCCACAGTCGGGTTCAGTCTGCCGTGAGCGCATTACAACAACTCATCGAGGTTATCACTCCCAAACAGGATGGCGCGGATCGTTTCGTGGGCGCCAACATGCACCCCGAGGGTTTCCGGGTTTACGGCGGCCAGGTGCTGGCGCAGGCGGTCAGCGCGGCGGTCAGCACCGTGGCCGAGGATCGCGCCATCCACTCCCAGCACGCCTATTTCCTGCGCCCCGGCGATGTCCGCAAACCCATCGTCCTGGAAGTGGAGAGAGCGCGCGATGGCGGCAGCTTCAGCTCCCGTAGGGTGGTCGCCAGCCAGGACGACAAGCCCATACTGGTGAGTTCCATGTCGTTTCAGGCAGCCTCGCGGGGCGACGATTTCCAACCCCCGATGCCGCAGGTGGTGCCGCCCGACTCCCTCGCCAGCGAACGCCAGCTCAGCCTTGAGGCGGGGTCGCTGGACGAGAGTTTCATGATCACCACCGGCGAGGATCTGGACATCCGCGTGGTCAACCCCATCGACTGGAACAACCTGGTACCGCGCGCGCCCATCCTGCGAGCCTGGATGAAAACCACCGCGCCGGTGGCGGATGAACCTCGCCTGCACCAGGCCCTGCTCACCTACATGTCGGATGCCTTCCTGGTGGACGTCTGCCTGATCACCCACGGGCGCAGGTACGACGACGCCAATTGGCAGGTGGCAAGCCTGGATCACGCGCTGTGGTTCCACGAGCCCTTTCGGGCGGACGAGTGGCTGTTACACATTGTCGAGACCGAGCGCACCGGCGGTGGGCGCGGGCTGGCGCGCGGCAGCTTTTACGCCATCGACGGCCGCCTGGTGGCCACCACCATGCAACAGAGCCTGATCCGCAGGCGCCAGGACTGATCCGTTCGCTGCGAACAACCCCCTGGGGATTGGCAGCCGCCGCGCTATAGTTCTATAGTGATGCCGAATAATTCTGAGTAGAGGAGCGCACCATGCCGCACCCCAGTATCACCGCCGAAACCTACCCGCACAAGCCCGCCATCATCATGGGCGACTCCGGTGAGATCGTGACCTACCGGGAACTGGACGAACGCTCAAACCAGGGGGCGCAGTTGTTCCGCACCCTGGGACTGAAGGCGGGCGATCACATCGGGATGATGCTGGAGAACAATCGGCAGTTCCTGGAGATTGTCTGGGCGGCACAGCGCTCCGGCCTGATCTTCACCCCCATCAGTACCCACCTGAAGCGCTCCGAAGCCGCCTATATCCTGGAAAACTGCGGCGCCAGGCTGTTTATCGGCTCCCTGGCACTGGCTGATAGCTGCGAGCAGGTACTTGAAGCAGCCCCGGGACAGATAGGCCATTTCTACATGGTGGGTGGTATCAAGCCGGGGTTCGAATCCTGGGAAGAGGCCATCGACCTGATGCCGATCACGCGAATCGACGACGAAAGCAACGGCGTTCCCATGCTCTATTCATCGGGCACCACCGGGCAGCCCAAGGGCGTATTTGTGCCGCCGGCGAGCAGTGATGTCAATACCCCGCATCCCCTGGTTGCCTCCCTCGGGGCGGCTTTCGGCTTCAGCGAGGAAACGGTCTATCTCTCACCCGCACCGCTGTACCACGCTGCGCCCCTGCACTACAACATGATGGCGCAATACCAGGGGGGCACTTGCGTTGTCATGGAGCGCTTCGATCCGGAACGCGCGTTACAATTGATCGAGGAGCACCGGGTTACCCACAGCCAGTGGGTGCCCATCATGTTTATCCGCATGCTGAAGCTGCCCGAAGAGGTGCGCCGGCGCTACGACGTGAGTTCCCTGCAGGTCGCCATCCATGCCGCCGCGCCCTGCCCGGTGGAGGTGAAGGATAAAATGATCCAGTGGTGGGGCGAGGTGATCTACGAATACTACGCCGCCAGCGAGGGTATCGGCGCCACCATCATCGACTCCGCCAGTTGGCTGACCCACAGGGGCTCGGTGGGTCCGGCGCTGGTGGGCCAGGTCCATATCGTGGACGATGACGGCAACGAGCTGCCGCCGGGTGAAATCGGCACGGTGTTCTTCAGTGGTGAGCAGGCGAGTTTTCAGTACCACAATGAACCGGAAAAAACCGCCGGTGCCTATAACGACAAGGGCTGGGCGACCACGGGGGATGTGGGCTACGTCGACGAGGACGGCTTTCTCTACCTCACCGACCGCAAGAATTTCATGATCATCAGTGGCGGAGTGAACATCTATCCCCAGGAGATCGAAAACCTGCTGGTGGGCCACGACAAAATTGCCGATGTCGCCGTGTTCGGTATTCCCAACGAGGAATTCGGGGAGGAGGTCAAGGCGGTGGTGGAGCCTATGAACTGGGCGGACGCCACCGACGAGACCGCCATCGAGATAATGGAGTGGCTGCGCGAGCGCCTGTCCCATATCAAGATGCCGCGCTCGCTGGATTTTCACCCCAAGTTGCCGCGCATGGACAACGGCAAGCTGTACAAGCGTCATCTGGTGGATCAATACCTCAGCGGCAGCCGCGCGGCCGACAGACCCGCTCCGGGAGACCAGCCGGACGGCTAGGGCCGCCGCACTTCGGGAACGCTGTTGCAAGCGCGGTAAATTTGGTAGTGTGCCAGGGTGGGCAGACTGAGCAGAGGTGTTGCGGTGGGCAAGTCGGGTAAGTTGAAGAAACTCCAGCGCCAGATGGACAAGGCCGGGACTTTCGAAGAGTGGCGCGAGGCGGCCATCGCGCACGATGAACTTTCAGGCAAGCGGCGCTGGCGGGAAATAGACCAGACCACGCTTTACGATTACGCCCAGATCCGCCTGCGCCTGGATCGTATCCGCAGCCTGCGGGCCAGGCACGATAACCACGGCCTGATGTTTACCCTCAACGAGGGTATCCACGGCAACATGGGCGGCATGGGCCGCAGCAGCCTGTATCACCGTTCCAGGTTCGGCACCAAGCGGCTTATCGAGCAGTACATCGAGGAAGTCGACGACGCCCTGCGCTACCTGGCGGAGTTGGACAGTGGCGAAATCAGCCCCCAGGAGAAACTGGAGTTTTTCTACCGCGCCAACGTGTGCTTCGGGCGCTCGGCGCTGATGCTCAGCGGCGGTGGGGTACTGGGTTTTTACCACCTGGGCGTGGTCAAGACCTTGCTGGAGCACGGGCTGCTGCCGCGGGTGATATCCGGCTCCAGTGCCGGCTCGCTGGTGGCGGGCGTGGTGGGCAGCCACACCGACACGGAACTGGAGCGATTTTACCGCCCCGAAAACGTGTTGTTCGAGGCCGAACGGGAGGCAAACGTCTTTTCCCGCATGTTTTTCGGCGCGAATCCACAGATAGACGTGGGTGATCTCGAGCGCCTGGTCGCGCGTATGGTGCCGGACATGACCTTCCAGGAGGCCTATGAGAAAACCGGCCGCCAGATAAGCATTACCGTGGCGCCGGCGGAAACCCACCAGCGCTCGCGGCTACTGAACGCGATCACCTCGCCCAACGTTTTTCTGCGCTCCGCGGTGATGGCCTCCTGCGCCGTGCCCGGCGTGTTTCCGCCGGTCATGCTGATGGCCAAGAATGTGCACGGTGAGGCACAGCCATACCTGCCCACCCGCAAGTGGGTGGATGGTTCGATCGCCGATGACCTGCCGGCCAAGCGCCTTTCCCGGTTGTATAGCACCAATCACTATATCGTCAGCATGGTGAACCCCATTGCCATCCCCTTCATCCGCAAGGAGGGCAGTCGCAGTGCCATAGGTTCGGCACTGGGCACTTTGGGGGTCGGTGTGGGACGGGAATTGCTGAATTTCTACCGGGGCCTTGCCCAGAAGGAGGGCGACAACTGGCCGCGCTTCAACATTTTGATGAACAGCGTCCACGCCCTGATGGACCAGGAATACAGCGGCGATATCAATATCGTGCCCAGTTTCCGCTGGTACAACCCTGCCAAGATACTGTCGCACCTTTCCGAGAAGGACCTGATCGAACTCATGGAGGGAGGCGCTCACTCGACGTTCCCCAGCATTGAGGCCATCCGAATCTGTACCATGATCAGTCGCACCATGGAGGAAATACTGCGGCGCTTCGAAACGGGCGACCTGCGCCCGGACGACTCGGAATTCCATCGCCCGCGCGCTTCCCGCCGGCGGCCGCTGCCCACGGAGGCGGAGCGTATGGCGCTGCAGGAGCGCAGGCGGCAGCAGTCGGTCCAGGGCGAACGACCGGCGGCTGAGAAGGCAGAGACCAAGCCGGCCGCCCGGAAAAAACCCGCAGTGAAGAAAGCCGCGGCAGCGAAAAAGAGGCCACCGGCGAAGCGCTCGCCAGCCAGCGGCAAGCGCTCGGCGAAGTCCACGGGCGCCAGCCCGGCCGGCGGGTAGTGCCCGCCCCGGCGGGCTCAGATCAGGCTGGCACCCATCTCCGCCAGCGGGATGACGGCATCGCCGCGGCTGTCGGCCTCGGCGCTGGAGGCGGTGCCGATCTGGGCGCGTTTGACGATGCCCTGGCAAATCGCCGCCAGGCGGAACAGCGAAAACACGATATAGAAATTCCAGTTGTCTATGCCGTCGCGCCCGGTGCGTTGGCAGTAACGCGCTATGTACTCCTCGTCACTGGGAATACCCAGGGCTTTGCGGTCGACGCCGGCCAGGCCCTTGATGCCCCCCTCGCGCGGCAGCATCCAGGCCATGCACTGGTTGGCCAGGTCGGCGAGGGGGTGCCCCAGGGTTGACAGTTCCCAGTCCAGCAGGGCGACTACCCGTGGCTCGTCGGGGTGGAACATCATGTTGTCCAGGCGGTAGTCGCCGTGCACAAGGCTGACCACGCCGTCGTCTTCCGGCATGTTGGCCACCAGCCAGGGAATGAGTTGCTCCATAGCCTCGATGCGCTGGGTTTCGGAGGCGCGATACTGCTTGGTCCAGCGGTCGGTCTGCCGGGCGAAGTAGTTCCCCGGGCGGCCGTAATCACCCAGGCCGACGGCGTCCACGTCCACGCAATGCAGCGCTGCCATGGTTTTATTCATGGAATCGTAGATCGCGGCGCGCTCGGCGTTATCCTTCGCCTCGGGGACCAGCGGATCCCAGAGAATACGCCCCTCCATGTACTCCATCACGTAGAACATGGAGCCGATAACGCTCTCGTCCTCACACAGCAGGTAGGTGCGCGGGACCGGGACGTCAGTGTCCTGCAGGGCGCTGATGACCCGGTATTCGCGATCCACCGCATGTGCCGACTTGAGCAGTTCCCCCGGCGGCTTGCGGCGCAGTACATAGGACTTGCCGGCCGCGGTCAACTTGAAGGTGGGGTTGGACTGTCCGCCGGCGAACTTTTCCGCGTGCAGCTCGCCCTCGAACCCTTTTATATGGCGGGTCAGATAGGCCTCCAGGCTGGCCGTATCCAGTTGCTGTGTGCTCATATGCGTGGTCTGCCTCGTTTTGACGGGGCACCAAATGTACAGCATGTGCGCCGCAACGGGAAATATTTGAGCCTGACAGCGGTGGACGTTATGCTGCCCACAGGTCGTTGCCGGGTGACGTACGGCGCGCAGGGCTACGCGGGGTCAGGTATTCTTGCTGGAACCAATCGGAGAATTACAGCAGCGCCAGGTGATAGCGGCGACAGAGGGTTTCGTCGTGCGCGCCGAGCAGTTGTTCGAGCGGTCTTTTGCGCGAGTGCCGATCCTGTTCGACCTCAGTGGCAGGTCGGCGGGCATGTTCAAGGTGGTGGGGCGCCGCCGCTGGATACGCTACAACCCGTGGATATTCGCCAAGTATTTTGTCGAAAACCTGCGCGACACGGTCCCCCACGAAGTGGCTCATTTCGTGGTGCATGAAGTGTACGGGACGCGCGCGGTAAAACCCCATGGGCCCCAGTGGCGGGCGGTCATGCAGCGCTTCGGGGCGGAGCCGGAGGTCACTTTCGACTTCGACCTGCAGGGCGTGCCGCGGCGCCGCCAGCGGACCCACCCCTATCGCTGTGAATGCCGCCTGCACCAGGTGTCAACGACGCGTCACAACAGGGTGTTGCGCCGCGCCAGCCGCTACCACTGCCGCAGTTGCGGCGGCGACCTGGTGTACGCCGGATAGCGCCGCTCAGGTTTCCACGGCCAGTTCCACGCCGCTGTACAGGTTCTTGTCTTTGTTGAGCGTTGCCTGACCAATGGCGGCGCGACTGGGATCCAGGCCCTTGTCGTTCACCAGGTAGGTCTTGACCGCCACCGCGCGGGCCTGGGCCAGCTCCAGCAGGGCTGATTCCGGCAGGGGAATCTGCTGCACCAGCGCCAGGTACTGATCGCGCACACTGAGTTCACCCGGGTCTCCCAGCGTATCCCGGTAGCGCGCGGAGATCGCCGCCTCCCAGTCCGGCGCCTTGTCGGCCAGCGCCTGTTGCGACAGACCGGCCGCCACCAGTTCGTCGCCCAGGATGTCTTTCTGCAGGCGCTCGCTATCGGCCTCCAGTTGCAGGCGGCCGACGATACCCAGTGCCAGCTCGGGACGCTGGGTCAGGGCGCTGCCCAGGTCATCCAGTTTCGCCCGGGTGGCATCGGAGAGTTCGGCGGAGCCCGACTTGAAGTTCAGGCGCTGCAGGTCCTCCTCGCTGTCCACCAGGCTGGCCAGCAGTGTAAAGGGCGCGGTGACAGCCTTGGTGATCAGGTTGACAAAAGCCCCCAGCACCACACTGCCAATATTGAAGTCGGGGTCATTGACGTCGCCACTCACCTTGATATCCATATCGATCACGCCCTCGCTGTCGGTCAGCAGGGCCAGTGCCAGCTCCAGGGGCAGGTCCGCAGCCTGGTCACTGTCGATTTTTTCGCCGAGTTCCATCTGGTGGATGACGATCTTGTTGCGACCGTCCAGCTTGTTGTCCTTGAGCCCGTAGTCGAGGTTCAGGTCCAGTACGCCCTGCTCGATGGCGTACCCGGCGTAGGTGCCCGAGTAGGGGCTGAGCAGGGTCATGTCGACACCCTTGAAGACAAGCGCCAGGTCCAGCGCCGGTGGGTCCAGCAGGGGTGCAGCAGTGCCAGCCAGGGTGACCGGGGCATAACCGTCCACCGAGCCCTTGATGTCGACCCTGGTTGGGGAGTCCGCCTGGCTGCTGAGACCAGCGATATCGCCGTTGATATCGCCGATGACGGTGCGGAACTGGATCGGCAGGGATTCGTCCTTGAAATCGATTTCGCTGTCGGTGATATGGATCAGCGGCACGCTGACTGACCAGGGCTTGTCTTGATCGGAAGCCGGGGCAGGCGGCGCCGCTTCTGCAACCTGGGCTTCGTCTTCCAACGCCAGCTCGGCCTGCCAGGCCTTCTGGGCATTGACGGTGCCATCCTTGTTGATGTGAATGCGCCCGGTGTAGTTGTCGATGGACAGTTTCTCCAGGCTGACGCTGCGCTCCTGGAGATTGACCCCCAGTTTGTCCCAGCGGACGGTCTCCCAGGAAGTCAGCGATTCCTCTGCGCCCTCGAGCTGGCCGGAGAAGCCGGTCACCGCGCCATCGGCCGATATCCGGGTCGGTGTAAACCCGGCCAGGCTGATATCCCCCGCTATCCGGAAATCACCGCTGGTTATCCTGGCCTTGAGCGCGGCGGGGAGGTTGGGACCGAACCAGGGCAGTGGCAGCGCCTCGACCTTGTAGGCCAGCTGACCGTCGCCGGAGGCCAGCTGCATGTTGCCGTCGACCGCCGCCGAACTACGCCCGTTGACGGTCAGCGCCAGGCTGAGGTCACTGGCGCCCTCCAGCGGCCAGTTGAGGGGCCCCGCCGAGGCCGTGATCGGCACCACGTCCAGGCGCGGCGGGTCGGTGAATTCCGAACGCCAGTGCAGTTCGCTGTCTGCCAGCTGGAAGTGCTCGAGCCGGGCGGTCCAACCGGCGTCATCGTCTTCCTCCGCGGCTGCCGGCGCCGGGTTTTCGTCGGCTGGAAGCTGCACGGCGAACAGTTGCGCAAGGCTCACCTCGCTGCCCTCGCTCCAGCCCTCCACTGCCAGCTCCGCAATCGACAGGGTATCGATGGCGGCGTGCTGCTCACCGCTGTCCAGGGTGATACCTGAAAGCGCCAGTTTGCCCAGGCTCAGGCGGGTGTCGGCCAGCGATACCCCCTCGGCGGGTTGGATGGCGATGCTCTCGAGGTCGATGCTGCCCTGGCTGACACGATAGGCCAGTTCGTCCTGCCACTGGATCGCGTAGTGACCCTCGACCGTGAGGTCGCCGTCGCGCACCTCGAAGGCGACCCAGGGTTCCAGTGCACGCCAGATCTGCGGCACGTGCAGGGTTACCAGGCGCAGCGTGCCCTCGCTGCGGCCGCGGGGAATGGAGACTTCACCTTCCCAGTGCAGCTCGCCGCCGTCCTCGCCATAGGCATCCAGCCTGTAGGGCTTGCCTTCTTCCAGCACCGTGGACAGGCCCTGTACATTGATGGCGATGTTGTCGAGCTGGTTACTGTAGGGCTTCTCCCGGGCCGCGCTGCTGAAACTCAGCTGCCGGGCCTGGAAATCCAGCTGCTCGATAGTGATGCCCGGGATGTCCGCGGGCTCCTCGGGCGGCGCCTGGGGGTCTTCCGGGGGGAGCATGTCAGCGAAGTTGAAACTGCCGTCGGCCGCCTGCTTGATCGCCACCAGCAGACCCTGCACCGCGATCCGGTCGAAGACGATGCCGGGTCGCCAGATACTCGCCAGGGAGACGTTCACGCTGGCACTGTCCAGGCTCACGAAGGGGCTGCCATCACGGTCGGGCAGCGCCAGTTCCCTGGCCTCGAGGCTCAGGGTAAACGGGTTGAACAGAATGTATTTTGCCTGCAGTTCCCGACCCAGGTAGTCCCTGGCGAAATGCGGCGGGAGAAAATACAGGGCAGGCGTAATGACCAGCAGCACGATTCCCAGGTAGACCAGGTAGGCAATGGCCAGGATGCGGAGGAGCTTGCGCACAGTTACGTCCTTGTCAGTGGTGTATGCCGAAACTATAGACAACTCTCGGGGTTTGTGGGCAGTCGCCGGCAATAAATTGAACGAACACCGGGCAACCCCCGGTCACAGGCCCTTCCGGTAGGTATAGGGAGTGACGCCGGTCCAGCCCTTGAATGCCCGGATAAAGGCGCTGGATTCGGAAAAGCCGGAGCGATGGGCTATTTCCTCGATGCTCAGGCCCTGCTTGCCCAGAAAGTACAGCGAGATGTCCCGGCGCAGCCGGGTCTTGATGTCCTTGTAGCTGGTGCCCTCTGCCGCGAGGCGCCGGCGCAGGGTTTGCGGGTGGATATCGAGGCAGCGCGCGACCTCTCGCAGTTCCGGCAGTTCGCCGATATTCTGCCGCAGCAGGTCCGTCACCCGGGCGGTCCAGCTGTGGCGGGCATAATTCTGGGTCAGCATGAACAGCACCGGGTGCCGCAGGTAGTGGCGCAGCGAAGCCTCGTTTTGCTGCAGGGGCTGCTCCAGCAGGCTCGTGGCCAGGACAATGCTGGCCGCTGGTTGGTCAAAATAGACCGGGTTGCGCAGGAACACCTGCTGGTACTCCTCGCGCCGGGCAGCGGCGGACCCCACCAGGTCCACCCGCAGCAGTGGCAGGTGTTCCTGCACCAGCCAGCTGCAAAAACGATGGGCATTGTAGAGGAACATCTCGCTGCCATAGGCGCCGCGCCGCAGATATTCCGGATCGGCCTGCAGTCGCAGCCGGGAGGTTTCGCCATGCTCTTCCAGTACCGGGGTCATACCCGAGTCGAACAGCTGGAAGAATCGGCAGAAGCGGCTCATGCCCTGCCCCAGGGTGGCGCTGCCGATTACCGCATGGCACATCATCGACCAGGCCCCGATTGGCATGCCCCGGGGCGCGTAACCCAGCGTTTCGTCCTGCATTGCCAGCATGGTGCTGACCTGCAGGTCGGCAAAGCGCTCTACCGAAATACGCGCATCGTCCTCCATCAGCAGGCGCGGGGAGATACGGTTTTTACGCAGTAGGCCGACCGGGTCCAGCCCGGCGTTCACGCAATGGCGAAGCACGGCGCGGGCAAAGTGCACGGATACCGAAAGGTTGCGCATCAGCTGGCACTGCCCGGGCCATTGGCAGTGCTGAGGTGAACCCGCCGTGATTCCACCGAGGCAACCCGGTTGCGACCACCGCGTTTGGCGAGGTACAGGGCCCGATCGGCTTCCTGGGTCAGGTGGTCCAGGTCGACCAGGCCATTGCTGCTGGCGACTCCCAGGCTGACCGTGACGGCAATGCGCTGGAAATCCACCAGTAACGGCCTTTCACCGATGGCCTCGCGAATACGTTCCGCCAGGACCCGCGCCGAGTTCAGCTCGGTGTCCGGCAGGACAACCAGGAATTCCTCGCCCCCGGTGCGGGCGACCACGTCGCTGGAGCGACACAGGCGACTGATCACTTCCGCCACCTGGCGGATCACGTGGTCGCCTATCTCGTGGCTGAAGCTGTCATTCACCTGCTTGAAATGGTCTATATCCACCATGATTGCAGAGGTGGGCAGGTCGTGGCGCCGGGCGTGCGCCATACTCACCTGTAGCGCATCCTCCAGGCCGCGGCGATTCAGCAGGCGGGTCAGCGGGTCTTCGGTCGCCAGGTGTGAGAGGTGATGCTGGTATTCGATCAACACACTGGCGAGAAAGCCGATGGCGATCAGGGAATAGGCGACAGTGTAGACCGCGAAGGCGAGGTTTTCGCCGCGGGCGCTGCCGGAGTCGGCGACCACGTAGTAGCCGGCCAGTGGCATGGCGAGCGTCATCAGCAGCGCGGCACTGGCGATAATGCCGTCGCCGACGTTGCGTTGGCGCCAGCAGCGCCAGCCGCTGAGGCCTGCCACTGTGGCGAAGAACACGCCCACCGCCAGGGCCTCGATCAGGAACATGGTTTTACGGGGCAGGAAAAAGACGCTCAGGCAGGCAGCCAGGCACACCGCCCCCAGCAGGGTCCTGCCCCGTGGGATGCCGACCCGCTGCCCGGCGGCCATGACCAGGATATAACTGTTGAGGATGGCGATGACCGAGGGCAGGTCCACGCCCATTTCGACGCCGGAATTCTGCTGCAGGGTCAGGGCGATCCACTGCAGCAGAGAGGCCATGAAATACACTGTGTACAGCCCCAGGCCCGCCGGTGGCTTGCTGGATTCCGCCAACGTGTACACCACCAGCATCTGGGCGCAGGTGATCGAGAAGATGAGGGCAAAGTGCATGTATGCCCAGTTGTTGGTGGAAATCTGCTCCATCCGTGCCCCTGTTCTTGCCCCAGCCGCCGGCTGTCATTTTAAGTCAATTTTCGTGTCGGGGCAGGTCATTGTTGGCCCCGGTACGCCGGACCATACTGTGCGCCGCACGATATCGAAGGAGGGTGGGCGGCATGCTGCAGCGAGAATTCACCGAGGAACAGGTCATGTTCCGGGACGCTTACCGCAAGTTCCTGGCGCAGGAGATTGTGCCACATATGGAGGCGTGGCGTGAGGCCGGAATCGTCGACCGCGAGGCTTTTCGCCGGGCGGGGGAGCAGGGTTTCCTGATGATATGGCCGGACGAGCAATACGGCGGCATGGGGGATCCGGACTTTCGTTTCGAGCAGATCATCATCGAGGAAACCGCCTATGCCCGGGTCGGCGACTGGTACAACTCGCTGCACAGCCGCCTGGTGGGCCCCTATCTCACCCGCTTCGGCAGCGAGGAGCAATGTCGGCGCTTTCTGCCGAAATGCGCCAGTGGGGAGACCATCCTGGCCATCGCCATGACCGAGCCCGATGCCGGCAGCGATCTCGCGGGCATGCGTTCCAGCGCGGTGGACAAGGGCGACCACTGGGTACTGAACGGCTCCAAGACTTTCATTTCCAACGGGATCAACGCCGACCTGGTCGTGGTGGCCGCCAAGACCGACCCTGAAAACAACCCGCACGCCATGACCCTGTTCCTGGTCGAGCGCGGCATGG
Source organism: Pseudomonadales bacterium (assembly GCA_024234735.1). Lineage (GTDB taxonomy): Bacteria > Pseudomonadota > Gammaproteobacteria > Pseudomonadales > Halieaceae > JARRPM01. Next base: position 70,995 of record JACKNV010000010.1, on the reverse strand, counting down.
AGGGATTCGAGCGGGGCCGCAACCTCAAGAAAATGGGACTCAAGGCGCAGGACACCGCTGAACTGTTCTTCAACGACGTGAAAGTCCCCCGGGCCAACGTGCTCGGTGAGCCGGGCAAGGGTTTTATCTACCTCATGAAGGGGCTGGCCGAGGAGCGCCTGATCGGTGCCGTCGGTTATCTGTCCGCGGCCCAGCTTTCGTGGGATCTCACCGCGGCCTATGTGCGCGAGCGCAAGGCCTTCGGTAAGCCCCTGGCGGCCTTCCAGAACACCCAGTTCAAACTGGCGGAAATGCGCACCCAGCTGGATTTTGCCCAGGTGTATGTGGACCAGTGTGTCAAGTCCTTCAACGCCGGGGCCCTCACCGCAGTGGACGCGGCCAAGGCCAAGCTGGTCAGCAGCGAACTGCAGGTCGCGGTGGCGGACCTGGGCGTGCAGCTGCACGGCGGCCACGGCTATATGGACGAATACCCGATCAGCAGGCAGTATACCGACGCCAAGATCTCGACCATTTACGCCGGCAGTTCCGAGGTCATGAAGATCATCATCAGCCGGGATTGCCTGGGGGATGACTATCTTCCCTTCAACACCCGTAATTTTTGAACATCACATTCAGGAGTGGACGTATGGATATCGCAGGTAAAGTAGCAATTGTCACCGGTGGCGCCTCGGGCCTGGGTCGCGCGACCGTCGAAGCCTATGTCGCCAAAGGCGCCAGAGTCGCCATCTTCGACATGAACGAGGCCAACGCCAACGAGGTCATCGCCGAACTGGGCGAAGACAAGGTCGCTTTCTGGCAGGTCAACGTGGCCGACGAAGACGTGGTCAAGGCGGCAGTCGAGGGGGTGGTGGAAAAATTCGGTGCCCTGCACATCTGCAACAACTACGCCGGCATCGGCAATGCCTGCAAAACCTACGGCAAGAATGGCGTCTTTCCGCTGGACCAGTACATGCTGGTCATCAATATCAACCTGGTGGGCACCTTCAACGTGTCGCGCTATGCCGCCGAACAGATGGCCAACAACGATCCGATCAACAGCGATGGCGGTCGCGGCGTTATCATCAACACCGCTTCGGTGGCGGCCTACGAGGGCCAGGTCGGTCAGGTGGCCTATTCCGCCAGCAAGGGCGGCGTGGTCGGCATGACCCTGCCGATGGCCCGCGATCTGGCCAGTTACGGTATCCGGGTCAATACCATCGTTCCCGGCCTGATTCACACCCCGCTGTTCGAGTCGCTGCCCGAGAAAGCCTACCAGTCGCTGGAAGCCAGCGTCTGCTACCCGTCGCGTCTGGGTAAGCCCCAGGAAATCGCCCATCTGTCGGTATTTATCGCCGAGAACGACTATGTGAACGGTGAGTGCATCCGCCTGGACGGCGCCATCCGCATGCAACCGCGCTAGCGAGGAGACAACAATGGGGCCATTGAACGGTTACACCGTCATCGAACTGGCGGGCATCGGCCCCGCGCCCATGGGGGGCATGGTGCTCGCCGATATGGGGGCGGAGGTGATTCGTATCGACCGGGCTTCCGGGGCCAGTCACCTGATGATGAAGGACGTCAGCGCGCGCGGCAAGAAGTCCGTGGTGCTGAACCTCAAGCAGCCGGCGGGTATCGAGACACTGCTGCGCATGATCGAGAACGCCGACGTGCTGATCGATCCCTATCGCCCGGGTGTATGCGAGAAGCTGGGCATCGGCCCCGAGGTCTGCCAGCAGCGCAACCCCAAGCTGGTTTTCGCCCGCATGACCGGCTGGGGCCAGGATGGCCCGCTGGCCCAGGCCGCCGGCCACGACATCAACTATATTTCCATCACCGGGGCCCTGTTTGCCATGGGGCACAAGGATGAGAAGCCGGTGCCGCCGCTGAACCTGGTGGGGGACATGGGCGGCGGTGGCATGTTGCTGGTCAATGGTGTTCTCGCCGCACTGCTGGAAGCCGCCAACTCCGGCAAGGGCCAGGTCATCGATGTCGCCATGGTCGACGGCGCCGCCCAGCTGATGTGGATGTTTCACGGCTTCCAGGCCATGGGCCTGTGGGATGCCAGCCAGCGGGAGGTGAACATGCTGGACGGCGGCTCCCACTACTACGGTACCTATGAGTGCGCCGATGGCCAGTACGTATCCATCGGCTCCATAGAACCGCAGTTCTATGCCCTGCTGATGGAACTGGCGGAGCTGCCGGAGGAGGACTTCGGCGACCAGAACAACGCCGCGCGCTGGCCCGAGATGAAGCTCAAGCTGGAGGCGGTATTCAAGCGCAAGACCCAGGCACAGTGGTGCGAGCTGATGGAAGGCACCGATGTCTGTTTTGCCCCGGTTCTGTCCTTCATGGACGCGCCCGCTCACCCCGCCAACGTCGCCCGCGGCACCTATATCGAGGTGGACGGGATTACCCAGCCGGCGCCCGCCCCGCGGTTCAGCCGCACCCCGTCATCGGTCCGTCACGGCGGGCATGACAGCGGCCAGGATACCGACGCGGTACTTGCGGCAATGGGTTTCGCCGAGAAAGAGATAGAGGAACTGAAACGTTCGGGCGCCATCGCCTGAGCGTCACCATCCGCAGCGGAGCAAACATGAGTAACCGATACCAGACTGTAGAGATTGAACGCAGGGGCAGCGTGGCCGTTGTCTCCCTGGCGCGCCCACAAAGCCTCAATGCCTTCGATGCCGCGCTGCGGCGGGATTTGTTGCTGGCGGTGCGGGAGGTCAATGGCGACGACAGCGTGCGGGTGGTGATTCTCACCGGCGCCGGCAGGGCATTCTGTGCGGGTGCCGACCTCACGGAAACCGTCTCCCAGGACGAGCATTTCCGGGTCGAGGACCAGTTGAACGGGGAGTACAAGCCCATCATGCTTGAGATAGTAGGCTCCGCCAAGCCGTGGATCAGCGCGGTCAACGGGGCGGCGGCCGGGATCGGCAGCGCGTTCGCGATGGTCTGCGACCTGAGCGTCATGGCAGAAGATGCCTACCTCTACCAGGCCTTTGCCGCCATCAGCCTGGTTCCCGACGGCGGTGCCACCTGGCACCTGGTGCGTACCATAGGGCGCAAGCGGGCCTATGAGGTCATCGTATCGGGAGAGAAGATCCGGGCGCCGCGCTGTCTGGAGTGGGGTTTGTGCAACCGGGTCGTTCCCGCTGAGCAGCTTATGGAGCACACCCTGGCCTGGGCCGAAGAGCTGGCTGGCAAGGCACCGTTGGCACTGCGCTACTCCAAGCAGGCTCTCAACGAGGCCGTGGAAAACAACCTTGGCGATACGATTTCCGGGGAGGCGCGGCTCCAACACCTGTGCATCACCAGCGACGACGCGCAGGAGGGCGTGCAGGCTTTCATGGAGAAGCGGGCGCCCAACTGGCGGGGCCGGTAGGCCAGGCTGGAGCGATACCCATGAACGACGGTCTTTCCGCCCTCTACCAACTGTCCCGGCCCCGCCATGGCCGATGACATCCGCCCCGAATTGCAAGCCCTGCGGGAGCGCCTGAGGCGCACCCTGGACGAGGGCCGCCTGGAAGCCAGGGACAAACGCCATGGCAAAGGCTACCGCACCGCCCGGGAGAACGTCTCCGCGCTGGCGGATCAGGGCTCCTTCCTGGAGTATGGCCAGCTGGCGGTCGCGGCGCAGCGCAGTCGGCGCGACTACCAGGAGTTGCAGTCCAGCACGGCCGGCGACGGTATTATCACCGGCACCTGCACCATCAACGCCGACCAGGTGGGGGCCGACCGCGCGCGTGCCGCCATCGTCGTCAACGACTACTCGGTACTGGCTGGCACCCAGGGGTTTTTCCACCACAAGAAACTGGATCGAATCTGCGAGCTCGCCCTGGAACACGCGCTCCCGGTGGTCATGTACACCGAAGGGGGAGGCGGGCGCCCCGGGGATACCGACGTCACCACCCAGATCGCGGGGCTGAATATTCCCTCTTTTGCGACCTGGGCCGCGCTGGCCGGGAAGGTGCCGCGCATCGCGGTCAACAACGGCTATTGCTTCGCCGGCAACGCGGCCCTGTTCGGCTGTGCCGATTTCACCATCGCCACTCGCCGCTCCTGGATAGGCATGGCCGGTCCTGCGATGATCGAGGGCGGGGGCCTTGGCAAGTTCGCGCCGACGGACATCGGCCCCATCGAGGTACAGGAGCGCAACGGAGTGGTCGACATCGTCGCCGAGGACGAGGCCCACGCCACGGCCCTGGCGCGCCAGTTGCTGTCCTATTTCCAGGGGCCGGTGACGGGCTGGAGCGCGGCCCCGCAGGCATCTCTGCGCGATGCCGTTCCCGGCGACCGGCGCTGGGCCTATCCAGTGCGACGGGTGATCGAAACAGTCGCGGATACCGGCTCCTTCCTCGAGTTGCAGCGCAGTTACGGGCGCTGTGTGATCACCGGTTTCATGCACCTGGAGGGGCGGCCGCTCGCCGTGATCGCCAACGATTGCCAGCAACTTGGCGGCGCGGTGGATGCGGTGTCCGCGGAAAAAACCGCGCGCTTCCTGCAGACCTGCGAGGCCCTGGGCCTGCCGGTGTTGTCACTGACCGATACACCCGGCTTCATGGTGGGTCCCGACAGCGAGCGCCAGGGAGCGGTTCGCAGCATGTCCCGCCTGTTCCTGGCGGGCGCCGCGATGACCGTGCCCATGGTGGCCATATTTCTGCGCAAGGGCTACGGCCTGGGCGCCATGGCCATGACTGGCGGCAGCTTCATGCGTCCGGTGTACGCCGCCTCCTGGCCAACCGGCGAGTTTGGCGGGATGGGGCTGGAGGGGGCAGTTCGCCTGGGGTTCAGCAAGGAACTGGAAGCGGTAGCCGATCCCGCCGAGCGCGAGGCGCTGTACCAGCAGTTGCTGCAGCGTATGTATGAAGTGGGCAAGGCCACCGAGGCGGCGGCTCACCTGGAGATCGACGCGGTGATCGACCCGGCGGATACCCGCGCCGTGGTGGCGCGCGCTTTTGCATCCGCCGGGAACTGGTAAAACAGCCCGCCGGCGGCAATCACTTACTGGATGAATAGGGAGAGCCTGACCATGAAGAACCTGTTTGATGTGGACGGAAAAGTGGCTGTCGTCACCGGCGGATCACGGGGAATCGGCGCCATGATCGCCCGCGGCTTTGTGGCCAACGGCGTGAAAACCTATATTACCGCGCGCAAGGAAGACGAGTTGAGTGCCACCGCTGCAGAGCTGTCGCAACTGGGCGAGTGCATCGCCGTCCCCGCCAATCTGGGCACTACCGAGGGAGTGGCGGATTTTGCCGCGGCCATCCGTGAGCGCGAGCCGCGCCTGCATATCCTGGTGAACAACGCCGGTGCCACCTGGGGTGCGCCTATCGACGAGTTCCCGGAAAGCGGCTGGGACAAGGTGATGGATCTCAACGTCAAATCGCTGTTTTTCCTCACCCAGCAGTTGTTGCCGGCACTGCGCGCCGCGGCCACGGCGGATGATCCCGCGCGGGTGATCAATATCGGTTCGGTAAACGGCCTGACCTGTTCTCACATGAACAATTATTCCTACTCTGCCAGCAAGGCGGCGGTGCATCATCTTACCCGCCACCTGGGAGTCGACCTCGCCGGCGATAATGTCAACGTCAATGCCATTGCTCCGGGATTCTTTCCCAGCAAGATGACGGCTCACCTACTCCCGCATGAAGAGGAGATGGTCAAGGACATTCCCCGCGGACGCCTGGGCAGTCCCGAAGACGCGGCGGGTACCGCAATCTACCTCAGTTCTCGTGCATCGGCCTGGGTCACCGGTCACGTCCTCGCCCTGGACGGCGGCCACATCGCCGCGGCCTGAGTTCGTGGAGCAGCCGCGGTTCCTGACCCTGCCGGACGGTTCTCGCCTGGCTTACCGGCACGTGGCGGGCACCGTTCCCGGCATCCTGTTCTGTTCCGGCTTCAACTCCGATATGCAGGGCAACAAGGCGTTGGCCCTGGATGCCTGGTGCCGGGAGCAGGGCCGGCAGTTCACCCGCTTCGACTACTATGGCCACGGCAGCTCAAGCGGCCGGGTCGAGGACGGCTGTATCGGGCGCTGGCGCGACGATACGCTGGCAGTGCTCGATCGTGTCACCAGCGGGACACAACTGCTGGTGGGTTCGTCGATGGGCGGCTGGCTCATGCTGCTGGTGGCACTGGCCCGGCCCGAGCGCCTGTGTGGCCTGGTCGGCCTGGCGGCGGCCCCGGATTTTACCGAGCGGCTGGCGGCCGACCTGACTGCCCGGCAACGCCAGCAGCTGGCGGCGACCGGTTATGCCGACCTGCCGAACTGCTACGACGACGGCCAGCCCTATCGCATCGGGCGCCATATGCTGGAGGAGGGTGCAGCGCACCTGCTGCTGGAGGACCGGATTCCCGTGCATCTGCCTGTCCGTCTGATTCACGGCCAGCGCGACGAGGATGTTCCCTGGCAGCTATCCCTGGCGCTGGCCGAGCGCCTGGGCAGCGACGATGTGGAGCTGCAGCTGGTCAAGAACGGCGATCACCGCCTCTCGGAGCCCGCCGATCTGCAGCGCCTGCGGGATACAGTACAGCGGCTGCTGGCGGTTTGACGGCTGAAAGCTGGCCTGTGGGGCGCGGTTCGCGCCCCGATGGTGTATCCTCGCGGCAGTCGTTATCGATTCCTGCCCTAACCGGAGAGCAAGCAATATGAAATCGAAAGTCCTGTATACCGCTATCCTTTCCCTGTCGATGGTTGCGAGCGCACCGCTACTGGCGCAGAAATCCGGCCAGTCGGCACGGATCACCACAGGTATCGTCGAGACTGTGCAGCCGGTGGAACTGCAGTCGGAAGCGGGCAAGGGAGTGGTGGTCGGTGGTGCCCTGGGATTGCTCTCCGCCGGCGGCAAGTCCTCCAGCAAAAAGGCCCGTAACACCATCGTCGGCGCCGCCGCGGGTGGTGCCCTGTCGGCTTCCGCCCAGGGCAGTCGCCAGGGGATGCGCTATACCGTGCGCGCCACTGGCAGTGATACCGTCATACAGGTCATCACTGACCAGACGGAAATTCGCCAGGGCGACTGCGTGGTAGTGGAAGAGGTCGGCGATACCGCCAACCTGCGCCGCATGGCCGCCACCGTATGCGATCAGGCCTCCGCCACGGCGGTCCAGCAATTGCAGGACAGCTTCCAGCAGGAGGCTACCGAGTGCCTGAATGCCAAGCAGCAGCTGGTCGAGGCATCCACCGCGGAACAGCTGGATCTGGCCAGGCGCAAGATGGAGATTCTTTGCGCCGACTGAACCCGGCGCGAGTGCGCGCCCCGCAGGCGGCCATTGGCTGCCGCCTCCAGTAAGGCCAGGGCGCGGTACTCAGGTCGTAATGATCAGGCGCAGGGCCTGCAGTTGCAGGCTGGCATGCTGGATGTGTACGGCGCACTCGTCGATGCGGGCGGCGAGGAAGGTGATTTCCTCCTCCCTGATCGCCGCATTCACCTGACGCAGGGCCTGCAGGCGCTCGAGTTCTGCGCCCAGTTCGGCGCGCATGCGCTGTTCCGCCGCGCTGACGATGGCCGCCAGCCTGGTGGCAGCGGCGCCGCTGGCCAGGTGCATTTTGGCCTCCACGTCCTGGTGCACCTGTTTGATGATGGCCAGGGCAGTGGCCTTTTTGACATTCTGCACCAGCTCGTTGAGGCGCAGGTGGGGCAGCAATTCGGCCAGATCCTTGCCGCGCGCGTCCACCAGCAGGCGCATGGGTGACAGGGGCAGGAAACGCTCCACCTGCAGTGCCCGCGGCGCAACACAGTTAACGGTGTAGAGTGCTTCCAGCAGCATGGTGCCCGGTGCCACACCTTTGAGCCTGATGGTGCCGATGGCGGCATTGCCCAGCTCCATGGTGCGCACCATCTCCATGGCATCCAGCACCATGGGGTGCTCCCAGGTGGCGAACTCCATATCCTCCCGCGCCAGCGCCCTGTCGCGGTCGAAGGTGATGGTGGTGCCGTCATCCTGCAGTCCCGGAAAGTGCCCCGTCAGCATGTGCTCGGAGGGGCGCAGGATGAGGCTGCGCTCGGAGTGGAATTCCTGATCCACCCCGAAGGCGTCGCACAGTGATTCGAAATACCGCTCCAGCGTGTCGTTCTGCTCGTTGGCCCTGATCTCCCCGATCAGTGCCGCGGCGACCTCCGGCTTGCAGGAATTGCGCTCCAGCAGGCGGTCCCGACCCTCGCGCAGTTCCCTGCGGGTTTGCAGGGTGAACTCGGCGGTTTCCGTCAGCAGCGCCTCGAACGCAGCCGTGCGTTGCCTCAGTTGCTCCAGAAGCCGTTCCTGGAAGGTAGTGAAAATCAGGTATCCGGCCGAGCAGCTGTCGCGGAACAGGTCGATGCCGCGATCGTACCAGTCCAGCAGGGTGGCCTGGGCACTGTCTTCCAGATAGGGCACGTGGATCTCGACATCGCTTTGCTGGCCAATCCGATCCAGGCGACCAATGCGTTGCTCCAGAAGGTCCGGATTGAGCGGCAGGTCGAACAGGACCAGGTGATGGGCAAACTGGAAGTTGCGACCCTCGCTGCCGATCTCGGAACACACCAGGGTCTGGGCGCCATGGCTGTCGTCGGCGAAGTAGGCCGCAGCGCGGTCCCGCTCGATGATAGAGAGGCCCTCGTAGAAAGCGGCGGAGCGGATACCGGCGCGCAGGTGCAGATGATGCTCCAGGGCCAGGGCGGTGGCGGCACTGGCACAGATGACCAGTACCTTGGCGGGGCGCAGCTGCTTGAGCGTCTGTTCCAGCCAATGCACCCGTGGATCGAAGCCCAGCCAGGCCTCGTCCTGGTGGGCGCGCTCGGGATAGAGCTGATCCTCCACGGTGGTGTTGTCGCTGTCGCGGTATTGCTGCGGAAAGGGCAGTGGATAGCGGTGCAGTACCCGTCGCGGAAAACCGGCGATCGCCGCGCGGGTATTGCGGAACAATACCCGCCCGGTGCCATGCCGATCGAGAATCTGCTCGATCAGGCGCGGGGGCGGGGCAGTCGGGTCCAGCCCGGCCGGCAGGTCCCCGGGCGGCTCCCCGCCTTCGAGGGCGTCCACCACCTCGCTCCAGCGGCGGTACTGCCGCTCCTCCTCCAGGAAGGCATGCAGGTCGTGGAACCGGGATGGGTCGAGCAGGCGCAGGCGGGCGAAATGGCTGGCCTGGCCGATCTGCTCCGGTGTCGCGGTGAGCAGCAGCAACCCGGCGCTGGCCCTGGCCAGCGCCTCGACGAACAGGTAGTCCTCCCCGGCGCTTTCCGCTGACCAGTGCAGGTGGTGTGCCTCGTCCACGGCCACCAGGTCCCAGCCTGCCGCCAGCGCCTGTGCGCGCGCGTCCGGGTTCCCGGTGAACAGATCCAGTGGGCACAACACCAGCTGTTCACTTTCAAAGGGGTTGTCCACGGGTAGCTGGGCGAGGCGCTCGGCGTCGAACAGGGCAAAGCGCAGGTTGAAGCGGCGCAACATCTCCACCAGCCATTGATGCAGCAGGGAGGGGGGGACGAGCACCAGAATCCGCGAGGCGCGCCCACTCAGCAGTTGCTGGTGCATGATCATCCCGGCCTCTATGGTCTTGCCCAGTCCCACCTCATCGGCCAGTAGCACTCGCGGGGCGTGGCGCCGCCCGACCTCGGCGGCGATATAGACCTGGTGTGGCAGTAAACTGGTGCGCGATCCCAGCAGGCCGCGAGCGGGGGAGCGCTGCAGGCGATCGCTGTGCTCGAAGGTGGCGACCCGCAGGGCAAATTCCGGGTTGCTGTCGAAGTGGCCGTTCAACAGCCGCTGTTGCGGCGTGGTCAGCTGTACGAAGGCATCCAGTTCCAGCTCGGAAATGGTTGTTTCCCGATCGTGGTGATCGGTGCCGGTATACACCAACAGGCCCTGCTGTTCATTCACCGCGGTCACCACCAGTTCCACCTTGTCGACTGTGGAGATACGGTCGCCCACCTTGAAGCGCAGCCTGCTCAGTGGCGCACCGTCCCTGGCGTAGGTGCGTTCCTCCTCCACGGCGGGGAAGGCGAGGGTGACGCGACGCCCCTCCAACTCGACGACCACTCCCAGGCCCAACTGGGCGTCGGCGTGGCTGACCCAACGCTGGCCAATCATGTACTCCATCAGTCGAGATCTCCGAAAAACAACTCGATGCTGTTGCGATAGATCTGTTCCAGCATGACCTCGGGGTCTAGCTGCTTGACCTGGGCAACCCGCTCGGCCACGAATGGCAGGTAGTGTGGGGCATTGGGCTTGCCCCGGTAGGGTACCGGCGTGAGATAGGGGGAATCGGTTTCCAGCACGATGCGCTCCAGCGGGGTGGTCGCGATTATCTCGCGAACGTTGTCCGCGCGATTGAATGTGGCAATGCCGTTGAAGCCCAGCATGAATCCCTCACCAAGGCAGAACTCCGCCAGCGCCGGGCTGGAGGTGAAACTGTGGATGACCCCCCTGCGTGCCAGTCGAGAAGCAAAATTCTGCAGTATGGCACGCGTGTCCTGGTCCGCCTCGCGGGTGTGAATGACTACCGGCAGATCCATGTCGATGGCTATTTGCAGCTGGCGTTCGAAGGCGGCGCGCTGGCGGCCGCGATCGGCGTGATCGTAGTAGTAGTCCAGGCCGATTTCGCCGATGGCGACGATCCGCTCGTGCTGCGCCTGGCGCCTGATCGCCTGCTCCACCGACGCGTCGAAATGCTCCGCCTCGTGGGGATGTATCCCCTGGGTGCCCCAGACGAGGGGGTCCGCCCGGGTGAGCTCGAGCACACGCTCCAGGTTGTCCGGGGAAACCGCGATGGTGACGATGCGGGCGATACCCACGGCAGCGCACTGCTCGATCGTGGCCGCCAGGGCGGTATCGTCGAGGTAGTCCAGGTGACAATGGGTTTCGATGATGGGGGTTTTGAATCGCGGGATCTCGCGACGCCTGGTCTTGCTCATGCTGTACCGCTTGTTGCTGGACTGGTTGGGTGTGTCCCCGGGTTAACGGGGACACTGTGGCAAAGGCGAGTGGACGGGGAACTAGGCCCTGGCTCCGCGCGCTGTCGCGGCTTTTCCGGCCGCCCGTTTAGCACCTGCCTTGGGCCGGGCTTTTCCTGGTACCCTGCGGGCTTGTGCAGCGGCGGTTTTGCGGCGGCCGGATTTTGGCTGGGTCTGTTTGCGGCGATTCGCTGTTGGCTCCCGCTTGTCACGGGGCTGCGGGTCCCTGCGCTTGGGCGATACCTCGGCGCTGGTCCGTGCGTCGGCATCGCTGCCCAGGGCCGCCCGGTAGAGCTCCTCGTAACTCTCCACCAGGCAGTCGTGGTAGAACTGTGGATCGGGCATGATGTCGCGGTCGGCCAGCACCGACAGGGTAATTTTACCGGCATAGCTGAACACCAGGTTGAACAGGCCCAGGGCCGGCGTCAATACGCCCAGGCCATAGTAATCGACCATTTTTGCCCCGGCGCAATACAGCGGGAAGTCCGGCCCGGCGACGTTGGAAATGCAGGTGGTGACGTTCATGGGAAGGTAGCGCGACAACTGGTTGCGGGACCAAAGGCGCGCGGCCGCCTTGGTGACCAGGGGCGAGAACACGCCGGCCAGCATCAGAGAGTCCACCATGGGGCTGGCCTCGCCACTGCGCTTGGCCTCCTGGGTACCTTCGTGGATGGCCGCCAGCCTTGCCAGCGGGTCGGCGATGTCGGTGTGCAGTGAAGCGAATACCGAGCCCACCTGATTGTTGTCCTCGGTGGTGCCCCTGCGGGTGCGCATGTTGAGGGGCATGGCCGCCGCCAGCGAGCCCTCTCCGGGCATTTCTCCCCTGGCCTCCAGGTAGCGCAGCAGCGCGCCGCTGATGATGCCCAGGGCGACATCGTTGAGGGTAACCCCGGCCGCGTTTTTTATGTCCTTGAAGTGGGCGAGTGGAAATTCCGCGGCGTCGAACACCCGGTGTGGCCCCACTGCTTTGTTGAAGATCGTCCTGGGCGCGGACATATCCGGTGCCGGGACATCCTTGCGCGCCACGTCCAGGGCGTACTTTCCCAGCTCCAGGGCGGTTCTGGCGGTTCCCCGCAGCAGTTGCAGGGTGTTCTTGGCACCGTTGACCGATGCCTTGGCCAACAACTCCGACATGCCGGGGTCGGTGTCCACCAGTTTCGGCACCGTGTCCTTTTCATCCTCTTCGAGCGGGTCCGGGTCGGGCCGCAAGTCGTGCATTGCCGCCATGAAGGAAGAGCCGCCGGCGCCGTCCACCAGCGAGTGGTGCATCTTGGTGTAGACTGCAAAACACCCGGGCGGCAGATTGGGGATATTGTCCAGGCCCTCGATGATGTAGGCCTCCCACAGCGGGCGGGACATGTCCAGGGGGCGTGAGTGCAGGCGCGCCACCTGGATACACAGCTGGCGCCAGTCGCCAGGTTCCGGCAGGGCGATATGGCGCAGGTGGAATTCCACGTCGAAGTTGGCGTCCTTGACCCAGTAGGGGCGATCGAGTCCACCGGGTACCTCCACCAGGCGGGTACGAAACAGCGGCAGGCGCTCCAGGCGCCTTACCACGCCGGCGATGACGTCCTTGAAACGGACAAAGCCTCCCGGCGCGGTAGAGGGGTCGTAGATCCCCAACCCACCGACGTGCTGGGGAGTGTTGGTCTGTTCGAGGTTGATAAAAGCGGCGTCGAGAATTCCCAGTTGCTTCATATACGTTGTTTACTCGCCGGCAGGCGGGCCTCCGCTGTGTGAAATTTGCCGCAGGCCGGATCCCGTTGCGGCGCACGGTGCGCCCGGCCCGGGTGCTACCGCGGTGGTTGCGGGAAACGGATGTGCATGGCATCTTGCTAGCCTGGTACCGCGCCAGGCAGGTGAACCTTATATCATTTTAGGCCCCCGGCCCGCTAGGAAATGGCGACAGCAATTGGACAGTGATTCGCATAGTTGGCCCGTGTTACGCCGTGCCGCAGCCCCCCTGGGCGTGGTGTTCGCGGCCCTGCTGGCGTGGCAGCCGCTGCCGGCAGGCGCCGCCCCCACGGCCTATGGTCAGCGTTTTGTCCGGGTGGACCAGGCCGCGGTTCCGCCCGACCAATCCGGGGTGGAGGTCGCCCCGGCGGATGACCAGCGCACAGTCCGGGCGGAATACGAGCGGCAACTGACGGAACTGGAGCAGCGCGGCGGCCCCTATGCCGCGTCACTGGCGGAACCGCTGGCGGGCCTGGCCGGGTTGCGGGCGCAACAGGGTGACATCGTCGGTTCCAGGCGCCTCTATGAGCGCGCGCTGCACCTGGTGCGAGTCAATGACGGGCTGTACAGCGAACGCCAGGTTCCCATTCTGCGACAACTGTTCGACTCCTACCGCAGCAGCGGCGATATGGAGTCCCTTGATGCCCGTTACGACTATTATTTTCGCTTGTACGGTGCCGGGCAACCTCCCTATACCCCCATGCGCCTGCGGGCAGCGCTCGAATACCTGCGCTGGCAGCGCGAGGCGCTGCTGCTGGGGTTGGAAGGGGAACAGTCCGGCCGCCTGCTGGCGCTGCTGGATCTGAACGGGGACCTGCTGACAGCGGTTGCCGCCGATTCCGCAGTTCCTACCCGGCTGTACAAGGCCCTGGTGATGAGCCAGCTGAACAACCTCTACCTGTTGCAGGATATGTACCGGCCGGAGCTGCAATCCCGCAACGAGCCGCCCAAGCACCTGACGGCCGCAGCCTGGGAACCCCAGGACACCAACGAATATCGCCTGGAGTTGTTGCAACGCAAGGCGGTTTCCACGGGGCGCGAACTGCTGGAAGAACTGGTCGCCAGGACACCGCCCGGGCAGAGTGCCGAACTGGCGGAACTCTACCTGCAACTCGGTGACTGGAGCCAGTGGAACGACCGGCGCAGCGAAGCCGAGGCCGCTTATCGGCAGGTGGTGGCGCTACTGGCCCAGGCAGGTGAGCAGGCCCGGCTGGAGCAGTGGCTGGGCGCCCCCCAGGAATTGCCGGCCAACGGTGTGTTCCGGTTGCCCGACGCGACAGATGACGAAGCGGTTGTAGTGGCGGCCAGCTTCGAGGTGTCGGCGCGGGGTAGGGCGCAAAACATCGAGACCACGGTGGCCAATGAGGAGGACGAGGACAGGGCAGGGCGCCTGCGTCGCGATCTGGCCGGTACGCGCTTTCGGCCCGCCTATCCAGGCGGAGAGCCTGGTGACAGCGGCGGCGTCTCGCGCCGCTATGAAGTGTTCAGGTAGTTTCGCTCAGGCGTTCTCGATGATCATGATGGCGCCCCTGGCCTTGATCGGCGAACGGGTTTCCCACTCGACAAGTTCCGCGCAGTGCTTGCTGGCGCAGCGCGCCGCCATTTCGTGAAAGGTCGGCCGTTCCGGGTCGGCGATCAGGATGTGCTTGACGCCTGCTTTCACCGCGCGGTTCACCATCTTGTACACCGGGTCGACCAACTCATCCCAGAAGCAGATGTCGGCGGCGATCAGCATATCGTACTGGCGCAACTGGCGCGTGGTCAGCTTCTCGAAGCGGGAAACCAGCGGCGTGGTGGTCACATTGTTGAGGTGTGCCGCCACGTTCAGGAATGGGAACACCGCCGGGTCGGCATCCATCGAGGTCACTTCGGCGCCCAGCTTTTTGGCGCACCAGATGCCGGATGCACCCCAGCCGCAGCCGACGTCGATAACGGACTCGACGTGCTCCGGCCGGTGGCGGTTGAGGTAGTCGATGATCAGGCAGCTGGATTTCCACAGCTTGTTGCCGTGGATGGACGGATAGTCACCCTGGCGTTTTACCCGGCGGATATCCGGGTGCGAGCCGGTAGGCATGATGACACCCCGGAAGCGGCGCTCGGTGCGCGATTTTTTACTGGTCAATGCCGATTTCCTGCCTGTGAATCGATGGGCGGGGAGTCAGTCGATACCCTCGACATCCTCTGCCTGGGGCCCCTTGTCGCTCTGGGCCACGATGAATGATACCCGCTGCCCGTCGCGCAGGCCGCGTCGCCCCCCGCCGCGTATCGAGCGGAAATGGACAAAAATCTCTTCCCCGTCATCCTTGGTGATGAAGCCGAATCCCTTGGACACGTTGAACCATTTGACCCGGCCCTGTTCGCGGCCGGCAGTGGCAGCAGCGCCCCGGTCGGGGGCCGGGTTGGCTGACCGGCCGGCGGCGGCAGTCACGCCTTCGGCGCTGGCGCCCCTCGAGGACACCAGCAAAGTGGTGGCGAGGGTGGCGATGGCAAAGGCGATGTAGAGCCCGGTTCCGGATACCTGTAGGGCAATGCTGCCGGCAGCGGCGATTGCGGCGATTACCAGGCTGATAACAAGCTTGACGACAAGATTCATGGTGTTCCTCTTTGGTGCCGTGCCCGTGGATAACAGGGTGGCGGGCGCAGGGATTCTAACACCAATAGCCGCTACAGGTGCGGGCTGCGGGAAAAAAAGCGAATCCAGCGGCGACCCGGCGAATCACCGTTGCATTACAGTGGCGGGGGGCGCAGTCCCTTGCCCCATGCCGGTCCCGTTGCCGGTCAGCCGGGGGTGGGGCCCGCGCCGCGAGCGGTTACAGTTTGAGGACGTCCTCGGCTTGCAGGCCCTTGGGCCCTTCCACCAGTTTGAACTCTACCGACTGCCCCTCATTGAGCGTGCGGTAGCCGTCTCCCTGGATGGAGCGAAAATGGACGAATACGTCATCATCGCTCTCCTGCCGGGTAATGAAGCCAAATCCCTTGGCGTTGTTGAACCATTTTACCGTGCCACTTACACGATCACTCATACCACTTTCCTCGGACTTGCATATTGCTTTTATTACGCTGCGCCGGCCAGGGTGACCGCCGAAGACTTGAATCCGTTGTTACCGAGGTGTCACAGTTGGCCTATGTTCCTGGCCTGTTCCTGCAACGTCGCAAGTGCCTGTTGCTGCGCCTGCATTTTTTCTTGTTCTTTTGCCACTACCGCGGCGGGGGCCTTTGCCACGAAGGCGGGATTGCCCAGCTTGCCCTGAACGCGTGCGAGGTCTTTTTCCAGTTTGTCGATCTCCCTGGACAGCCTCGCCAACTCCGCCTCGCGGTCGATCAGGCCCGCCATGGGGACCAGGATTTCCAGTTCTCCCACCAGGGCCGTGGCCGCCACCGGCGCCGTATCACCTGCTTCCAGCCAGTCCGCGCTTTCCAGCCTGGCCAGCTTGCGCAGGAACTGGGTGTTGTCGCGCAGCCGCTCTCTGTCGCGCTCGTCGCCGTTGCGTAACAGAATCGGCACTGCCTTCCCCGGCGGAATATTCATCTCGCCGCGAATATTCCGCACCCCCAGGACAACACCTTTGACCCATTCTATATCCGCGTTTGCGACCGTGTCCACGTCTTTGTCCCCGCCCTCGGGGTAGGGTTGCAGCATGATAGTGGGGCCGTTTTTACCGGCGATCGGCGCCACTGTCTGCCAGATTTCCTCGGTGATGAACGGCATGAAGGGATGCAACAGGCGCAGGGTCGTCTCCAGGACGCTGATCAGTGTCTGCCGGGTACCGCGCTGTGCTGCAGCGGAGGCGGTGTCATCCCACAACACGGGTTTGGATAACTCGAGGTACCAGTCGCAGTATTCATTCCAGACGAACTCGTACAGGGCCTGGGAAGCCAGGTCGAAGCGATACTGCGCGATCGCCCGGTGTACCTCGGCGGTGGTGGCGGCCAGCTTGCTGCGTATCCAGCGGTCGGCCAGGCTCAGTTCCACCGCGGCATCGGCGCCGCTACCGCAATCCTGGCCATCGCAGTTCATCAGCACGTAGCGCGCCGCGTTCCAGATCTTGTTGCAGAAATTGCGGTAACCCTCGATACGGCCAATATCGAAACGGATATCGCGACCGGTGGAGGCCAGCGAAAAATAGGTAAAACGCAGCGCGTCGGTGCCATAGGGCGCGATACCGTCGGGGAATTGCTCGCGGGTGGCCCGCTCGATTCTGGCCGCCAGTTGCGGTTGCATCAGGCCGGCGGTGCGCTTGGCTACCAGGCTTTCCAGGTCGATTCCGTCGATGAGGTCGATCGGGTCAAGCACATTGCCTTTCGACTTTGACATCTTCTGGCCTTCGGCGTCGCGTACCAGGCCGTGCACGTAGACCGTGTGGAAGGGTACTTCCTGGCGAAAGTGCAGGGTCATCATGATCATGCGCGCGACCCAGAAGAAAATGATATCGAAGCCGGTGACCAGCACCGAGGTCGGGTGGAAGGTGGCCAGCTCCTCGGTATCCTGTGGCCACCCCAGGGTTGAAAAGGTCCACAGGGCGGAGGAAAACCAGGTATCGAGCACATCCTCGTCCTGGCGCAGGGCAATGTCGTCGCCCAGGCCGTGCTCTGCGCGCACGGCTGCCTCGCTGCTGGCGACGTAAAAATTCCCCTGTTCGTCATACCAGGCGGGAATCCGGTGCCCCCACCAGAGTTGCCGGCTGATGCACCAGTCCTGGATATCGCGCATCCAGGCAAAATAGGTGTTCTCCCACTGTTTGGGAACAAACTGGATCGCGCGGTTTTCCACCGCGGCGATGGCGGGTTTGGCCAGCTCCCGGGCGTCGACATACCACTGGTCGGTCAGGTAGGGTTCTATAACCACGCCGGAGCGGTCGCCGCGCGGGACGCGCAGGCTGTGCGCTTCGATCCCGGCCAGGAGACCCTGCGCCTCCAGGTCCGCCACCACCCGTTTGCGCGCCTCGAAACGATCCAGGCCGCGGTAGGCAGCGGGTGCCTGGTCGTTGATGGCGGCATCGTCGTCCAGGATGTTGATCATGGGCAGGCCGTGGCGCCGCCCCATCTCGTAGTCGTTGAAATCGTGGGCGGGAGTGATTTTCACCACGCCCGTGCCGAACTCCCGATCGACATAATCATCGGCGATGACCGGTATCTCGCGGTCGGTGAGCGGCAGTTTGACCATGCGCCCGATCAGGTGCTGGTAGCGTTCATCCTCGGGGTGCACGGCCACCGCAGTGTCGCCCAGCATGGTTTCCGGCCGGGTCGTCGCCACGGTGAGGTGACCCTCGCCGCCCGCGAGCGGATAGTCGAAGTGCCATAGATGACCCTGTTCTTCCTCCTGGATCACCTCCAGGTCGGAGATGGCGGTGTGCAGTGCCGGGTCCCAGTTGACCAGGCGCTTGCCGCGGTATATCAGGCCCTCGCGGTAGAGGCGGATAAAAACTTCCTGCACCGCCTCGCTGAGGCCGGGATCCATGGTGAAGCGCTCCCGGGACCAGTCCAGGGAGGAGCCCAGCCGGCGCAACTGGCGGGTGATGGTGCCGCCGGACTGCTCTTTCCATTCCCAGACTTTCTCCAGGAATTTCTCCCGCCCCAGGTCGTGCCGGCTGAGGCCCTGGGCCTCCAGCTGCCGTTCGACCACCATCTGCGTGGCAATACCGGCGTGGTCGGTACCGACCTGCCACAGGGTATTGTCGCCGCGCATGCGGTGATAGCGTATCAGGGCGTCCATAATGGCCTCCTGGAAGCCGTGCCCCATGTGCAGGCTGCCGGTGACATTGGGAGGCGGGATCATGATGCAGTAGGCGCGCTCCCCGCCCCGGGGGGCGAAGTAGCCCTGGCTTTCCCACTGCTGGTACCAGCGGGTTTCGATGTCGGCGGGTTGGAAGGTTTTTTCCATGGCTTCGGGTCCGGTCGCTAGCGGGCGCAAAAGGGCGCGATTATAGGCCAGGGAGGAGCATCGCTCAAAGCCTCCGGGGTCCTGCTACAGGTCGTGCTTCTCGAGCTGGTAGCCGCGCTCCTGATAGTGTTTCCAGGAGCGGCGCAGCGCGGCCAGGCTGGCAGGGTCCTGGGTGACCACCTCGGCTACTCGCTGGAAACGGCTGAAGAAAGCCGGCACCTCCAGCTGCAGGTTGATCAGCAGATCGTTGTGACCGTGTGGTTCCTGCCCCCAGCCTATTGCGATGGCGTCGTCGGCATCCTCCCCGCACAGGCCGTGGGGCAGGAAGCTCGCCGGCCGCTGGGTCCATAGCAGTCTATCCAGGTCGCGCGCCTGGGCTTTGTCGGCGGCATTGATGAAAATACGGTGGCCGCGCTGGAAGGCCTTGTCCGCCAGGCGCACCGCCACGTCCAGGCGCCGCCCCCGGTCGGTGTCCTGCACCACGTAAAAGCCGACCAGGGTCACTATCGCGATCAGCCTGCCTGCTCGATCAGGTATTGGGACAGCAGGCCCACCGGGCGTCCGGTGGCGCCCTTGGGCGCGCTGTCCCAGGCGGACCCGGCGATGTCCAGGTGGGCCCAGTGATAATCCCCGGTGAAGCGGGACAGGAAGCAGGCCGCGGTAATGCTGCCGCCACCGGGCCCGCCGATGTTGGCGATATCCGCGAAATTGCTGTCCAGCTGTTTCTGGTAGTCATCCCAAAGCGGCATGCGCCAGGCCCGATCATGACTTTCGGTGCCCGCCGCCAGCAACGCTTCCGCCAGCTTGTCGTCGTTGGCGTACAGGCCGCTGGCATGGGCGCCCAGGGCCACTACGCAAGCGCCGGTGAGGGTGGCGATATCGATGACCACCTGGGGCTTGAAGCGGCCGGCATAGGTGAGTGCGTCACACAGCACCAGGCGGCCTTCGGCGTCCGTATTGAGCACCTCGATGGTCTTGCCAGCCATACTGGTCACCACATCACCCGGTTTGGTCGCCCCGCCACTGGGCATGTTTTCCGCCGCCGCCACGATGCCGACGACATTGATCGGCAGGCCCAGCTCGGTGACCGTGCGCAGCGTGCCGAACACGCTGGCCGCGCCCCCCATGTCGAATTTCATCTCATCCATTTTGGCGCCGGGCTTGATGGAGATGCCGCCACTGTCGAAGGTGATCCCCTTGCCGACGAGCACGTAGGGCTTCTGGGCACTTTTACCGCCCTTGTAATGCATGATCACCAGTTTGGCCGGCTGGTCGCTGCCCGCGGATACGGACAGCAGCGAGCCCATCCCCAACTCTTTCATTTTTTTCTCTTCGAGGATGCTGACGTTCAGCCTGGGCTCGCCGCGAGCCAGCTTGCGCGCATGCTGTGCCAGGTAGCTGGGTGTGCAGATATTGCCGGGCAGGTTGGCCAGGTTGCGGGCCTCGTTGATGCCCAGGCCCACCGCCAGGCCCTGATCCAGTGCTTTCTGGGCCGCGCCGGTGCTGAGGCTGCCGGCTTCGAGCACGACCCGGGCGAGCTTTTGCGCGGGCTTGGGCTTGGACACGGTCTCGGTGTAGCGGTAGGCAGTACAGGTGAAGTGGCGAGCCAGCCAGGCCAGTAGCCACTGGGGGTCGCCGTCCTTCACTTCCAGGTCGCTGCAGTACACGGTGGCCTCGCTGGCCTCGCAGCTGGCAAGCGCCTTGCTGATGGCCTTCGCCAGCTCGCGGGCTGCCGCGCGGTCGAATTTGCTTTTGTCGCCACAGCCCACCAGCAACAGCCGCTTGTTGCCGCCAACGCCGGGCAGCATACAGGTCTGGCCGGATTTCCCGCTGAAATCGCCGAGGTCGATGGCGGCGCTCACCGCGCCATCGCAGGCCTTGTCCACCTGCTGGGCCGCCGTGGACAGCGCTTTTTTGCCGAACACGGGCAATATGGCGCACTGGCTCCTGGCCTGGGCAGCATCCTTGATTTTACGGGCGGTGAAAGTGAGTTTGCTCATTGCGGGTCCCCGGCTGGTTGCAAACCGCCAAGTGTATGACGATAGGCGGATAAACTGAACAGTGGGGGTAGAGAATTAGCGCGTCGCTGTTTTTGCGGGGGGCGCGCCCGGGGGCTCGACGCTGGCGTCACTGCCTTTTTTGGGCAGCAATACCAGCTCTGTCGAGGACAGGTAGTCGTGCCAGTAGCGGCGCTTGCGATCCACCAGGCACCAGAGGAAGCCGAGGCCCAGGCAGGCCGTGGAGAGGGTGGCTCCCAGGCAGCGGATAATGAGCTGGCGCAACGACGGCGGCCCGCCACCAAAATCGACCAGCTTGATGCGCCAGGCCTGCATACCCAGGGTCTGGCCGTTCTTGAGCCAGAACCAGCAAAAGAACGCCATCACGGTCAAGCCTGCAAGCAACTGCACCAGGTGGGGATTCAGGCGTACGATACCCTCCGCGGAGGGGCCGAACCCCAGCAGGCTGCGCAGGCCCATGACCAGGGCCACGCTTACCATCACCAGCGGCAGGACCAGCAGGATGTCGTAGATCATGGCGGCGAGGCGGCGCGGCAGCGCCGGGCGCGGCGGTTCGAGGGGGTCAGCCATCCAGTGCCAGGTGCCCGGTGGATGGTGGCGGCTGATCGTGGCGCGCGCGATAGCGCGCTTCCAGTACGTCCGCGCCCGGTGGCGCCAGCTCGATGCCGGCCAGGTCGAGATTCGGGGCGGCTGGTGGCACAGCGGCGCAATCCGAGAAGTCGGTGCCCTCGGGCGCCAGGTGCAGCGCGCTGGTATCGGGGGAAACTGGTTCGGCGGTGGCCGGCAGGGTGGGCAGGGTTGCGCCCACCGGCGCGGCGCTGAGGTGGCTGGTGTCGGGAGCGGGCGGCGCTGCGGGCGGAACGGCGGAGAGGCGTTCGCCCCCGGCACCCACCTCCAGGTCCGGGGCCGTGACCGCGGGGCTTGCTGGCCCCTGGCGCTCCTCGGGGCGCAGTACGTCGCTGCCGGCGGGCAGGATGCCGAAGGTGCCCCTCTGGGTGTCGCCCGTCGTTGCAGCTTGCACGCGGTTTTCCGCCGTCTGACGGTCCGCGTCGGGGCGCCCCACGTCGGGGGCGTTCGCCAGCATGGCGATACGCTGTGCGGCGGTGAGTTTGGCGGCGGGTGCCTGCTCCGCTGCCGCCGGTTCGGCCGCAATCGCCTTGATCAGTGGGGCCGCACCGGCCTGCTCCATGGCCTGTTTGTACTTCAGGGCGGTGGCCTTGTCGCAGTTGCGTTTTACCAGTTGGGCCTTACCACTGAACAGTTTGTCCAGAGTCGCCTCATCGGCTTTGAACAATTGCCCGAGGCGACGGCGCACCTCGGCCGGCTCCTCGCCCGCCAGCACCTGCCCCGAGAAATACACGTTATAGCCTGTAGCCATAATCAGCCCCCCCGACTGTATACCCGAAGTATACGCAAAATGCCCGTGCCGGTCTTGCGGCGGAACTCCCCGGGGTGCGCTGTCGCCACAGGTCCGCCTCGGTTATAATGTCCGCCCTTTTTTCGGGGAGATAGTGATGACGGTACAGCAGGATATTGAACAGCGCCTGGGCAGTGACTTTTCGCCGGCGTACCTGCAGGTCCTCAACGAAAGCCACCAGCACAGTGTACCGCCCAATTCGGAAACGCATTTCAAGGTCACCCTGGTGAGCGAGGATTTTCACGGCTTGCGCAAGGTGGCGCGCCACCAGCGGGTTTATGGGGCGCTCGCTGATTTGCTGGCGGGGCCGGTACACGCCCTCGCGTTGCATACCTATACCCTTGAGGAGTGGCGCGCGCGGCAGGAATCCGCTCCCGATTCTCCCGAGTGCCGTGGTGGCAGCAGGGCGGGAAGCTGAGGTGGAGAACGAGATGACGGATGTAGTTGTTGCAGCACTGTACAAATTTGTATCGCTGGAGGATTTTCACCAGTTGCGCGAGCCGCTGCTGGACCGCTGCCTGGCGGCGGGAACCCGGGGCACACTGCTGCTGGCGCGCGAAGGCATCAACGGCACCATCGCCGGCAGCCGCGAGGCCATCGACGAGGTGCTGGCCTACCTCAGGGCCGACCCGCGGCTGGCCGACCTGGAGCACAAGGAGTCGCTGGACGCGGCCATGCCTTTTTATCGCATGAAGGTGAAACTCAAGAGGGAGATCGTCACCATGGGGGTGCCGGATATCGATCCCAACCAGCGGGTGGGTACCTACGTCCGGCCCAGGGACTGGAACCGGCTGGTGAACGACCCGGACGTGTTGCTGATCGACACCCGCAATGCCTACGAATACGGCATCGGCACGTTTCGCGGCGCTATCGACCCCTGTACCACGAGTTTCCGCGAGTTTCCCGAGTACGTGCGCACCAGACTGGACCCGGGAAAGCACCGCAAGGTTGCCATGTTCTGCACCGGTGGTATCCGCTGCGAGAAAGCATCTGCCTTCATGCTGCAGGAGGGCTTCGAGGAGGTCTATCACCTGCAGGGGGGCATCCTCAAATACCTCGAGGAGGTGCCGGAGGAGGAGAGTACCTGGCAGGGGGAATGCTTTGTCTTCGACAACCGGGTGGCGGTCAACCACCGTCTCGAGAAAGGGCAGTACGACCAGTGTTATGGTTGCCGGCATCCCATCACCGAGCAGGACAAGCTCTCGGAAAAATACCAGAAAGGCGTGTGTTGTCCGGGTTGCTACGATACCCTCAGCGACGAGCAGCAGGCGCGTTTTCGCGAGCGCCAGAAACAGGTGGAGTTGGCCCGCGAGCGCGGTGAAAGCCACGTGGGCGCGGCGCCTCCGGCCAGGCAGCAGGTCGAGGCCTGAGAGCGGGCGCGCCGCCCGTTACCTGAGGTGGCGGGCGAGTTCGCTGCGAAAGCCTGCCACCGGCACGAAGGTGCTGAGCCCTGCGCCGTTGCCAGCCGATACCACGCCACTGAACAGGGCCGCTCCCTCCACCGAAAATTGCACCACAGCCCCCCCGGACGCCCCCCTGTAGGCAACGCAGTCGCTGTCGCTGGATGCCGTCGCCTGACCGGTAATCCGGCAGTTGCGATCGAAGGTCAGGCGGCTCCCGGCCGCGCCCTTGCCCGCGTCGCGGGAATACCCGGCCATGCTGATGGCACGGCCAGCGTCGGCACGCTGCGGATGTATCCCCAGCGCCGCGACCTCACGCGAGTCAACCGGCCGGTACAGGCGCAGGATCGCCCAGTCGGCGTGCATGCCGCCGCCGTCGGCCAGGCGGTAGGCCTGGCGCTCTATCGGCGCGCCCGGGTTCGGCTGCAGGGTAAAGGTGATCGGCCTGCTCAGGTCGCTGTAGTCCGCCAGGCAGTGCCATGCGGTGACGATGATATCCGCCCGGGGGCGGTCAGCGCCCGCAACCAGCGTGGCACTGCAGTTCTCCTGAACGTGGCGGCGCTGGCCGTCGCGGTAGCGGCTACCGGGTACCTGCAGCTTGCCCACCGCCCGCAGCCACGCGGGGCTGGTGGCAGAGACGATTTCGCGCCGGTCGGCGGCAGCCGTCGGCGCGGGATTGCCGGGGTCATCCTGGCTGGCGACGGCCTGCAGCGCAACGGCAGCGGCCAGGCTGCCCACCAGGCATCGCAGCCGGGAAGTGGTGCGACCGGTGACGCCTGTGAGGTCTGACTGGGTAGAGGCGGGTATGGGCATTTCCTCGGCGGGTCGCTGAGCTTCAACGGTGGTGCTTACGGCACGCGGCAATCATAATGAAGCGCGGACAGTGGGTAAAGGAGCGAAGCAATGGGCTTGCGGGCAGATCGGGTAGCCGTCGTCACAGGCGCCAGCCGCGGTGCGGGTAAGGGTATTGCCGAGGCGCTGGGGGCCAGCGGGGCGACAGTGTACGTGACCGGGCGCACCCTGCGGGAGGGCGATGCGCCGCTGCCCGGCACGGTGTCTTCTACCGCGGCGGCGGTGACTGCGGCCGGCGGCAAGGGTATTGCGGTGGCCTGTGATCATGCCGATGACGCGGCCACCAGGCGTCTGTTCGAGCAGGTGGCTGACGAGCAGGGGCGGCTGGATATCCTGGTCAACAACGCCACCTGTATTCCCGATGCGCTGACCGATACCGGGCCTTTCTGGGAGAAGCCGCTGGAACTGGTCGACATGCTCGACGTCGGCCTGCGCTCCCACTACACGGCCAGCTGGTTTGCTGCCCCCCTGCTGCTGGCCAATGGCGAGGGCCTGATCGTCAATACCTCGTCCTTTGGCGGGCGTATCTACATGCACGGGCCCGCCTACGGCGCGGGCAAGGCCGCGGTGGACAAAATGGCCCATGACATGGCTGTCGACTTCCGGTCGCACCAGGTAGCGGTGGTATCCCTGTGGCTGGGCCTGCTGGCGACCGAACGCACCCTCAGGGTGTTCGCGGCGGAACCGGACAAATACGCCGGCATGCGCGATCACACCGAGTCCCCGCAGTTTGCCGGCCGCGTCATCGATGCGCTGGCGCGCGACCCGGAGCTGATGGCCAGGAGTGGCCGGGTGTGGGTCGCGGCCGAACTGGCGCAGCATTACGGCGTGCTGGATACCGGCGGGCGCCAGCCGGCATCGCCGCGGCTGCTATTCGGCGAGCCGACCGAGTTCGGCGATGCCGTGGTGGAGTAGTGGTGGAGTAGTGGTGGAGTAGTGGTGGAGTAGTGGTGGAATAGTATCGATACCCCAAATGAAGGATGCGCACCGGGCTGGCCCCGGGGTTAGATAGGCGCCAGGTTCTTGGCAAGCAGGTAGCACCTGCGACTATAACAGCACACCAGGAGAGCGCGATGGCCAGTAGCAGTGCAGAGCAACTAGAGATGTCTTCCGATAGTGACCAGTGCGGGCTGGACAGCCCCCGCGCCCGGCAGTTGCTGGAGGCGGCGCGGGCCATGGGCCCGGCGCTGCGGCAGCGGGCCGAACGCTGCCGCCGGGAGCGCCGGGTGCCCGATGAGACGATCGCGGAATTTCACGAGGCCGGCTTTTTCAAAGTCCTGCAGCCGCGCCGGTGGGGCGGGTACGCCATGGACCCCCAGGTGTTCTACAACATCGGCCTGGAGATCGCCAGGCACTGTACCTCGAGCGCCTGGGTGCTCGGCGTGGTGGCGGTGCACAACTGGCAACTGGGCGTGTTTCCTGACCAGGCGGCCCAGGATGTGTGGGCTGACGATCCCACGGTACTCATTTCCTCCTCCTACGCGCCGGTTGGCAAGGTCACGGTGGTGGAGGGAGGTTATCGACTCAGCGGCCGCTGGAGCTTTTCCAGCGGCAGCGAACACTGTAAATGGGCGTTCCTGGGCGCGGTGGTACCCACTCCGGAAGCGCCGTTCGACATGGCGAATTACCGGACCTTCCTGGTGCCGATCAGCGACTACCGGATCGTGGACAACTGGGATGTAGTCGGCCTGCAGGGCACTGGCAGCCACGATATCGTGGTGGAAGACGCGTTCGTCCCCGAGCATCGCACCCACAAGTCGATGGACGGTTTCCTGTGTGACAACCCCGGCAATGCCGTGAACACCGAACCGCTGTTCCGCATGCCGTTTATGCAGGTGTTCGTGCGCGCGGTGTGCACCGCCACCCTGGGCGCCTGCGAGGGTGCCCTGGAGGAGTACATCAAGGTGGCGAGGACGCGCCAGGTGGGCCCCGCCAAAATGAAAAACGACCCTTTTGCCCGGGTCCTGGCCGCCGAGGTGCGCACCGCCATCGACGAGATGAAAACCACCATGAATCGCAACTTCGAGAACATGATGGCCCTGTGCCGCGCCGGCCAGCCGATCCCGGTCGAGGACAGGGTGCGCTATCGCTACGACTCCGCCGTGGTGGCCGACCGCTGCCTGGCCCTGTCCGGCAGGATGCTCAAGGCCGCCGGCAGTGGCGGTGTTCGCATCGGCAGCGAACTGCTTTACCGTCACCTGGACATCCTTTGCAGCCAGGCCCACGTGGCCAATCATTCGACACCATTCGCCAGCAATCTCGGCGGCATGCTGTTCGGTGAAGAGAATACGGATTTCGCAATCTAGCGTCCGGCGGGAGCGAGGAAACATCATGGCAACAATCGGTCTCCTGCCCGAGGGGCGCTACGCACAGTGCGCCAACGGCTATCGGATTCACTACCTGGATGAAGGCGACCCGGCCGGGAAAGTCGTGGTGTTCCTGCACGGCTCGGGTCCCGGCGCCAGTGGCTACAGCAATTTCAAGGGCAACTACCCGTCGCTTGTGGCAGCGGGGTATCGCTGTATCATTCCCGACCTTATCGGATACGGCTTTTCCGACAAGCCCGACGATGTCGACCACCCCCTGTCTTTTTTTGTCGAGTGTGTGCGCCAGACCCTGGATTGCGCCGGGGTGGAGCGCTGCACCCTGGTGGGAAACTCCCTGGGAGGCGCGGTCGCCATCGGCCTGGCCCTGGAGTGTCCGCAAAGGGTGCACAAGCTGGTGCTGATGGCGCCCGGGGGGCTCAGCGAACTGCATGAGTATCAGCAGATGCCCGGCATGCAGAAGGTGTTCAAGGTGTTCGGCTCGGGCGAGCCGGTGACGGCCGACGTCATGAAGGATCTGTTTGCCACCGGCCTGATGTACGATCCCCGCTACGCCACCGACGAACTGGTGGCGGAGCGTATGCAGATCATGCAGATCATGAACGGCCATGTCATGGCGACCATGCAGGTGCCGGTGTTGACCGGGCGTCTGCACGAATTGCAATGCCCGGTGCTGGGTTTCTGGGGCCTGGACGAGCAAATGATGCCGGACAACGGTATCATGGCCCTGGCCCGCAATACGCGCCACCTGCGCCTGATCCTGGTGAGCGAATGCGGCCACTGGGTGATGGTCGAACATGAGGACATGTTCAATCGCGCCTGTATCGACTTTATACGAAACGGATAGCACGGGTCGGCGCATGGCCGCCCCGGCGTGGGAGCAGGTGTGCGCAGCAACAGACTAGGCAGAAGTTCCGTCGTGGTTTCCGATATCTGCATGGGGACCATGACCTTCGGCAACCAGTGTGATGAGGCCGAGGCCTTTCGCATCATGGACATGGCCTGTGATGCCGGGGTGACGTTTTTCGATACCGCCGAGATGTACCCGGTACCCCCGGACGCGAAGTACGTGGGGCTGACCGAGGAGATCGTTGGCCGCTGGCTGAAGACCCGGAACCGCGACTCGATCATCCTGGCCTCCAAGGTGGCGGGCCCGGGCCACAGCTGGATCACCCCACCGCTGCGCGGCGGGTTGACCGGGCTGGATCGGCACCATATCACCCGGGCGGTGGAGGCCAGCCTGCGGCGCCTGCAGACGGATTACATCGACCTGTACCAGACCCACTGGCCCGACCACGGCGCGGCTTATGAAGAAACCCTGGGGGTGCTCGACGAACTGGTGCATGCCGGCAAGGTGCGCATTCTCGGCTGCAGCAACGAGACCTGCTGGGGTTTGACCAAAAGCCTGTGGGCGGCCGACCTGCACGGCCTGTCGCGCTATGAAACCATCCAGAACAATTTCAGCCTCAACAATCGCCGCTTCGAGGACGAACTGGCCCAGGCCTGTCGCCAGGAGCAGGTGAGCCTGATTCCCTATTCGCCGCTGGGTGGCGGGGTGCTGAGCGGCAAGTACCAGGGTGGGGCCCGCCCCGATGGCGCGCGCTTCACCACCTACCTGTCAGCGGGTGAGCGTCAGCAGGCGATGGCCGCGCGTTTCGTCAACGAACGCTCCCTGGCGGCTACCGAGCGCTTTCAGGCCATCGCCGCCGAGGCGGGGATGTCGGTGGTCACCATGGCCATTGCCTGGAGCAAGCAGCACGATTTTGTGGCCTCCACCATCGTCGGCGCGACCAGCGCCGAGCAGATGCCGGAGATCCTGGCCGCCGCCGAGGTGCGCCTGGCACCGGAAGTCCTGGCGAAGATCGATGCGGTGTCTCGCGATATCCGCTATCCGATGGGATGAGCAGGCGCCTGGAAAACATGCCGGTGGCCGGGTGCAGGTGAGGTCTGCGATGACCTTCCGGGGGCGGGGGCCGTGACCGAGTTCACCCTGGTGCCGATCGCATTCGTGACCTCCTGCCTCACCGCCGTTATCGGCATGGGGGGAGGGGTGTTGCTGTTGACCCTGATGCCCGGGCTGCTGCCCAACGCGGCCATGCTGCCCGTGCACGCCGCAACCCAGCTGGCCAGCAATGTCTCGCGGGCGGCGTTTGGCTGGCGGGCGGTGGACGCCGGTATCATCCCCGCTTTCTGCGCGGGCGCGCTGGCGGGGGCGTGGCTGGGGGGCGAGCTATATCGCAGTATAGACCTGACCTGGCTGCCGCTGGTGCTCGGCCTGTTTGTCCTGGTGGTTACCTGGCTGCCCCTGCCTCTCATGCGCGGTGGCGGGCAGCTGGCGCTGGTCCTGCTGGGTTTCTACCAGACCGGCCTGGGTATGCTGGCGGGGGCTACTGGCCCGCTGGGCTCGGCTGTCCTGCTGCGGCGCAACCGGGAACGCGACTGGCTGGTGGTCAATACCGCCTTGTATATGAGCTTCAATCACGCGTTGCGAGTGCTGGCCTATGTGGCGATGGGTTTCAGTTTTGCGCGCTGGTGGCAATTGCTGGCCGCCATGATTGTCGCCGGCATCGCGGGCTCCTGGGTGGGTACGCGCCTGCGGGTGCTGGTTCCGCAGCGCAATTTCCATACCCTGTTCCGTGTGTTGGTCAGTATCCTGGCGCTGCGTATGATGGCGACTGTGCTGTGGTAGCAGCTGATCGCGCGGGCGCCGGG
This sequence comes from Pseudomonadales bacterium, assembly GCA_024234735.1. Taxonomy (GTDB): domain Bacteria; phylum Pseudomonadota; class Gammaproteobacteria; order Pseudomonadales; family Halieaceae; genus JARRPM01. Next base: position 41,750 of record JACKNV010000010.1, on the reverse strand, counting down.
CTCGGGGCCCGCCGTTCACCGCCGTCGCGGCTCATGCTTTGGCGTCCGTATTCGGGAGTATGTCGATGAAATGCCGATGGTTGTTGCTCGCTTTGGGCGCCGCCCTGTACGCCCGGGCCGGTGGCGATGGCGTTGCCGCGCAGGGCGGCGCACAGGCGAGCGCTACACTGCAAAACCCCGGTACCCCCTGGTCCAGGACCAGGGTATACGCCTGTGGCGACTTCGAGTTCGTGACCCGTACCGGGCCCGGTGAACTCGCCCTGTGGCTGCCCCGGCGCTATCTGGTGTTGTCCCAGGTGCGCAGTGCTTCGGGCGCCAAGTACCAGGAAGGCGACGTCGTCTTCTGGAGCAAGGGCGCTGAAGCCCTGCTGCAGGTGGGCGACCGGGAATACCTGGGCTGTCGCCAGCAACCCGAGCGCGCACCCTGGGCGGACGCCCGGCGCCGGGGAGTAAGCTTTCGGGCCGTTGGCAACGAGCCCGGCTGGATGCTGGAAATCCTGCCGGGCCGCCAGCTGGTGCTGGTCGGTGATGATGGCCAGCTGCGCCTGGCAACTCCCGATCCGGGCGCGCAGGAACAGGGCGAAAGCCGCCACTATCGCGCCCTGACCGAGGCCGGTGAACTGCAGGTGGAGATCTTGCAGGGCGCCTGCTTCGACACTGTGAGCGGGGAGGCGTTTCCGGCAGTGGTAACGGTCAGCGTTAACGGCAGGCTGCTGCAGGGTTGCGGCCGTGAACTGACACCCCTGGTGAATCCGTAAACGAGTCGCACCCAGGGCCTAAGTCCTTGATATGCATCCAGTTAGGTTCAATTGTGGAAAACTACCAAGGTACGCCTGCCTGCAATGGCCCGATCTTGATCGGTATCAATGTTCGCCGCCGGAACCCCCAATACTATACCTGCCAGCGGCACAGCCTGGCTGTTCCGGAATCCCTCAGCAAAGGAGTATTACAATGAAGAAAGCGTTGTCCATAGCGCTGGCAGCAGCCCTCGCAGGGGGCGGCATGATGGCCCAGGCCTACGAGAAAGGTGATTTCATCCTGCGGGTCGGGGCCACCACGGTCGACCCCGATTCCGACAGCAGCAATATCAATCTGCCCGGTGTGCCACCGCTGCACACCCACGTGGATGACGACACCCAACTGGGCATTATTCCCGTGTACATGATTACCGAGAGTGTCGGCCTGGAATTGCTGGCGGCCACGCCCTTCGAGCACGACATCACTCTGCGCGGCCAGGGCGTCAACCTGAATGCCGGTTCCACCAAGCACCTGCCTCCCACCCTGTCGCTGCAGTGGTATCCGCGCGCCGGTGAGAACGGCTGGCAACCCTATATCGGCATGGGTGTCAACTACACCATCTTTTTCGACGAGAAGACCGACCAGCAGTTGAACGACACCCTGGCGGCCATCATTGGCTCCGATCCCAAGTCCACCGATCTGAACCTCGACAACTCCTTCGGTTTGTCGGCACAGGCGGGCATGGATATCCCCCTGGGCAAGCACTGGGCCATCAATGCCGCGGTCTGGTACATCGATATCTCCTCCAATGGCAAGGTGAGCACCGATGTGGCCAACGTGAACTTCAAGACCGATATCGATCCCTTCGTCTACAACCTGGGTATCGCCTATCGCTTCTGATAACCCCGTCCGACCGGCTCACCTACGGTCGGATGGCGCCTGGCCCCGCTAAAGCAGCGGGGCTTTTTTTTGTCTACAGGGATGTTGGGTATGCCGCGAGAGGTGGGCATGCCGGTAGCGGCGCGCACCCTCAGTGATGCATCTGCGAGTGGTCCATCGTCGCATGATCCCTGGTTTCGCTGGCGGCATCCTGGCCGCTGGCGTGGTGCAGGTGGCTGCCGTGGGCCGCGACCAGGTAAAGGGTCCAGATACCGGAGGCGATCAGCAGTAGCGCAATCAGCAGCTTGAGGCCGCGTTTGCGCAGGAAAGCCTGCAGTTGGTCCGCCCCCAGGCTGGTGGCGAGCATGGCCGGCAAGGTACCCAGGCCGAACAGCAACATCATCAGCGCCGAGGTGGCCGCATCCTGCGCGGTTGCCGCCCAGGCCAGGCTGCTGTAGATCAGTCCGCAGGGCATCAGGCCCCAGCAGAGTCCCAGCATAAACCCCTGCGGCCACCGCCTCACCGGCAGCCAGCGCGACGACAGGCGCTGCACGGGGCGCCACAGGTAGGCCCCGCCCCGCTCCAGCCACACCAGGCCGCGCCACCAGTCGACCACGTACAGGCCCATGGCTATCAGCATGAAGCCCGCGAGATAGCGCAGGCCCATGGTCCACGCAGTGATATCGACACTGCCGGCCGCCAATCCCAGCAGCCCGCCCAGCAGGGTATAACTGCAGATGCGGCCGCCGTGATAAGCAAGGGTAACTGCCAGTGAGCGCGGTCCGCCCAGGTTGAGGGCGGCGGCGATGCCCCCGCACATCCCCAGACAGTGACCGGCTCCCGCCAGGCCCAGCCCGAAGGCGCTGGCATAGCCCAGTTCGGTCACTGCTGCCTTCCCTCGTTGTCCTGCTGCGGTGGTGCGCTGTCGTTGCCAGCCGGTTCATCGTCAGCCAGAATTTTCCAGGCTTCCTTGTCCAGGTCGTCGTACTGGCCACTGTCGATCGCCCACAGCAACAGCTTGATGGCGATGGCGCAAAACAGGAGGGCGATGGGAATCAGCAGATACAGGCTTTCCACGTTGGCTCTTCTCAGTTCCGGGGCTTGCTATTTAAGCGCAGCGAGTTCGCGACTACCAGTAGCGAGCTGAGCGACATGCCGATGGCCGCGGCCCAGGGCGGTACATGGCCCAGCGCCGCCAGGGGAATGGCGCAGGTATTGTAGCCCAGTGCCCAGGCGAAGTTCTCGAGAATGATACGGCGGCACTGCCGGGCCTTGCGCCAGGTATCGGTAACACATCGCAGGTCGCCCCCGACGATCACGAAATTGGCCTGGGTGCGGGCCAGGTCGGTCGCGCCGGCCACCGCGAACGAGGCATCGGCGAGACTGAGTACCGGCGCATCGTTGAGTCCGTCCCCGACCATGGTCACCACGTTTCCTTGTTGCTGCAGGGTGCGGACATGGGCCATCTTCTCCTCCGGCTGCAGGCCTGTCTTCACCTGCTCGATATTCAGCTCCCGCGCCAGTAACGCCCCCTGCGCAGAGCTGTCACCCGTCAACAGTTCCACCATCAGCCCGGCCCGGCGGGCCGCGTCGATCACGGCAGCGGCCTCCGGGCGCAACTGGTCGTCCAGCCCGATCCAGGCCAGGGGTGTGGTGTCGCGGCACAATGCGATCCAGTAGCGGCGCGCGTCAGGAGGCGCTGGCAGGGCAGGGGCCCACTGGCGACAGAACTGTTCGCTGCCGATGCGGTAGCGGCCGTCCGTTCCCGTGCCCTCGACGCCGGCGCCCACCCGGTACGCCACCTGTTCCCAGGTTCCCGCCGGAGTAATGTCGCCGAAGGCGCGGCTCACCGGGTGGTTGGAGTGCTGCTGCAGGGCGGCGGCGATAGCCAGGTAGTCCTGCCGCGTGCCGCCAGCCAGCATGTCTACGGCGCTGATCCGCAGGGTGCCTGTGGTCAGGGTGCCGGTCTTGTCGAAGATGAGATGGCTGGCCCTGGCGAGCGACTCCAGGGCATTCTCGCCCCGCACGATGACCCCGGCCCGGCGCAGCGCGTTGGCGGCGCTGGTGAGGGCAGCGGGTGTCGCCAGTGCCAGCGCGCAGGGGCAACTGATGACCAGTACCGAAAGGCTGATCCACAGGGCCTCTTGCGGCGCGATCTGGCTCCAGGCCAGGGCCGTGGCGCCGGTGATGAGCAGCACGCCGGCGACGAACCAGGAGGCGACGCGATCCGCCAGTTTTGCCAGGCGCGGCTTTTCCCCCTGGGCCTGTTCCACGGAGCGCTGCAGCGCGGCCAGGCGGCTGTCCCGGTAGCTACCCACTACCCGCGCCTGCAGGGCGGCTTCCACGTTCACCGTGCCGGCGTAGACCATGTCGCCGGCCGCTACCGTGCGCGGCAGGTGCTCGCCGTTAAAGGTATCCTCCCGCACGGCGCTGTTCCCTGCGGCGAGCACGGCATCCGCGGGGATGGTTTCCCCGGCCTTTACCAGCACCAGGTCGCCTTTTTGCAGCTCGGTGCGTGGCCGGGTCAGCCATTGTCCCTGGCGCCTGATCAGCACCGCATCGGGCAGGGTGCTTTCGGCGTTGAACCAGCTGAGGGCATGCCGCTGGCGCACCCGCTGTTCCAGGAAACGGCCCAGCAGCAGGAAAAACGTGAACATCACCACCGAATCGAAGTACACCTGGCCGCTGCCCGTGAAGGTCGCCCAGGCGCTGGCCAGCCAGGCCAGGCCGATGGCGAGCGCGACCGGCAGGTCCATTACCAGTGCTCCCTGGCGCAGGTGCCGCCAGGCCGTGATGAAAAACGGCCGGGAGGAGAACAGCACCACGAAACTGGCCACCGCCAGACTCACCCAGCGCAGCAGGCCCTGGTATTCACCCTCCATGCCCTGGATGTCGCCGGCATGCAGGGCAATGGCGAACATGCCAACCTGCATCATCCCCAGGCCGGCCACCGCCAGGCGACGCAACTGGGAACGGTATTCATCGTGCATCTGCTGGCGCTGACTGCTGGCCTGGAAAGGTCGTGGCCGGTACCCCAGGGCGTCTACCCGGGCGAAGATCTCGCTCAGTGGCAGACGGGCGGGGTCGAAGCAGATATCCAGCCGTTGCTGCTGCAGGTTCACCCTGGCGGAATACACCCCCTCCAGGCGTCCCATGGTCTGCTCGATGAGCCAGGTACAGGCGGCGCAGGTCATGTCGCCGAGCAGCAGGCTGGCGGTCACCTTGTCCTGGGTATCCGCCCTGGTGAAGCCGGCCGCCAGCTCGGGATCATCGTATACCCGGTATCGACCGCCTGGGGAGTCCGCCGGTTTCTGCGGGCGCTGGTTGTAGGCGGTTCGCTGCTGATAGAAGTTCTCCAGGCCGTTGGTCGCTATCAGCTCCGCCACGGCCCGACACCCGGGGCAGCACATGGGGCGCAACTCGCCGCCGATGGTTATGGTGAAATCCGCGCCCGCCGGGACCTGCTCTCCGCAGTGGTAGCAGGCCGTGCTTGCCGGGGCGATTACCGGGTCATTCGATGGCGGCATTGCCGAGGTCATGGCTGGCAACTGATCCATCCAGGCGCCAGCCCTCGGCCCCGGGCAATTCCAGGGTCCAGTGCCAGCGGGGAGCGACAGCCGCGGCGAGGTCGCCGCGATACATACCGGGGCCGGTGCGCCGCAGCACCACGGTGAAGTCGCGATCGGCTTCCAGCGGGTGCGACAGCAGCAGATCCAGGGTGTCAGGCTCGCTGGGCGCGGTCACATGCAGAATCACCGAGTGAGCGTCAAAAGCCAGTTCTGCGCTGACCCCCAGCGCCTCGCCGCGTTGCTTTTTTTCCAGCTGGCGATTGATGGCCAGGCCGTCCTTGTAATACTCATCCACCACCAGGTCGTCGGCGCCGCTGCTCGCCAGGTACATGGTGTAGAGGCTGGCGACTACCACGCTGGCTGGCAGCAGGATCAGGAACCAGGGCCAGAATTGCCGGTACCATGGCTGGGTGTCGCCGCCGGGAAAGGTTGCCTTCATTCAATCGGCTTCATGAAGCGTGACTCGGAAACCGCCTGCAGCGAGGGCATGTCCGCTGCCTCCACCCGAAAAACCAGCTCGGTGCTGGGCTTGTCCAGCACGTCGGGCTCGGCGCGCACCCGCAGGGTGATGCTGCGCACTTCGCTGGCCTCCAGAGGATAGCTGGTGGCACCGATAATCTCGGCGCCCGCTATACCCGATATGCTGAGCTGGTAAGTGTGCGGGGCCTCGTCCATGTTGACCAGTTGCAGGGTGTAGATATTTTCGATGGCGCCGCTATCGGTGGTGATATACAGCTGGTTGCGGTCGCGGATGGCGGTCAGTTCCACCGGTATGCGGCTGAAGATGTTGTAGGAAAATACCCCTATCATGATACACAGCACGGTCGCGTAGCCGATGATGCGTGGTCGCAGCCAGTGGGTGGTGCCGCCCTCCAGCTCGTGCTCGCTGGTATAGCGGATCAGGCCCCTGGGATACTCCATCTTGTCCATGACCGAGTTGCAGGCGTCGATGCACAGGGCGCAGCCGATGCACTCGTACTGCAGGCCGTTGCGGATGTCTATGCCCGTGGGGCAGACCTGCACACACAGTTCGCAGTCTATGCAATCGCCGACCTGCAGGTCCTTGTGGTCCAGGCCCCGCTTGCGCGAGCCGCGCGGCTCGCCCCGCTTTCGGTCGTAGGATACGATCAGGGTGTCCTGATCGAACATGACCGACTGGAACCGGGCATAGGGGCACATGTACTTGCACACCTGCTCGCGCATCCAGCCGGCGTTGATGTAGGTGGCCATGGTGAAGAACACCGTCCACATCAACTGCCACTTGCCTGCCGAAAATGTGGCCAGATCGTACACCAGGTCGCGAATCGGGTAGAAATAGCCCACGAAAGTCATGCCGGTGACAAAAGCCACGAACAGCCAGCCGCCGTGCTTGCCCACCTTCCTGAGCAGCTTTTCCAGGCTCCAGGGCGCCTTGTCCAGTTTCATCCGCTGGTTGCGGCTGCCCTCGGTTTTCTGCTCGATCCACATGAAGATACTGGTCCACACGGTCTGCGGGCAGGTATAACCGCACCAGATACGGCCGGCGAAGGTGGTCACCGCAAACAGGCTGTAGGCGGCGATGATCAGCAGGAAAGCGAGCATGGGAAAATCCTGGGGCCAGAAGGTCAGCCCCAGGATGTGGAACTTGCGTTCGGGCAGATCGAACCACACCGCCTGGCGCCCGTCCCAACTCATCCACGGCAGCAGCAGGTAGCCCAGTAGCAGGGGCCAGCCGGTATACAGCCGCAGGCGCTGGTAGAGCCCCTCGATTTTGCGGGTATAGATTTTTTCGCGGCGCTGGTAGAGGTCGATCTCGCCGACTTCTGCGGGCGCGACTTCCTGGAGATCGATCAGATCCTTGTCAGACATGTCCTGTTCCCTGGGGGGGCGAAGGCCCCGGTAAAGGGGCTTCCGTCCCTGGCAGCCCCGGGTTGTAGCTGGATGATTACTGCTTGTTCAGGCCATATACATAGGCCGTGAGGATGTGAATCTTATCCTCGCTGAGGGTGTCCTTGAACGCGGGCATGGCGCCGTTGCGACCGGCCCGCACGGTTTGTGCTATCTGTTCCTCGCTGCCCCCGTACAACCACACGCCGTTGGTCAGATTGGGCGCGCCCATCATCGGGTTGCCGGTGGCGTCGGGGCCGTGACAGGCGACACAGTAGGTTTTGAACACGGTTTCGCCAGCATCCGCCTGGGCGGCATTGGCATCCCGGCCATTGAGGCGCAGCAGGTATTGGGTGACATCCTTGACCCCCTTGTCGCCGATGATATCACCCCATGCGGGCATGGCGGCCTGGCGTCCATTTATCACGGTGGCCTGGATGGTCGCGGCGTCGCCGCCGTATATCCAGTCGTCATCCGTCAGGTTGGGGAAGCCGTAGGCCCCTTTGGCGTCGGCGCCGTGACACTGGGCGCAGTTATTGGCGAACATCCGCATGCCCATCTTGCGCACGGCCGGATCCATGGCGATTTCCTCTACCGGCAACGCCAGGTAACGATCGCGCATATCCCGGTATTTCTCGTCTGCCGCGGCCACGTTCTGTTCGTACTGCCCGAGCTGGGTCCAGCCTATAACGCCCGGAAAATTACCCATGCCCGGGTAGATGATAAGGTAGCCGATGCCCCAGACGATGGTGATGACGAACATGTAAAACCACCAAGCCGGCAGGGGGTTGTCGAACTCCTCTATGCCGTCATAGACATGCCCCGTGGTTTTCTCCTGCGGTTGCACCTCGCGCTTGCGGTTGGCAAACAGGATCCATGTGATGCCCACGATGGTCACTACCGTGAGAACGATTACCCAGTAGCTCCAGAAACTAGCCATTCCTTGATTCCTCCTGCATGGTGCGTTGATTCAGCTCTTCGTCCGCGAATGGCAGGTTGGCGGCTTCATCAAATGCCTTTTTTCGTTTGCTGTTGTAGGCCCAGAAACACAGCCCGATAAAGGCGAAAAGCAGAAATGCGGTGCTCAGGCCTCTCAAGTCGTTGATGTCCATAATCTCCTAGCGCCTCGATTGCAGCAGGGTGCCCAGCTGTTGCAGGTAGGCGATGAGGGCCTCGATTTCAGTCTTGCCGGCCACGGCGGCGCTGGCGCCACTGATATCCTCATCGGTATACGGCACGCCCACCTTGCGCAGAGCGGCCATTTTCAGCGGGGTGCGCCCGGCGTCGATCTCGTTCTCGAACAACCAGGGGAAGCCGGGCATGTTGGATTCGGGTACCACATCGCGCGGGTTGTACATGTGTGCCCGGTGCCAGTCGTCACTGTAGCGCTTGCCCACCCGGGCAAGGTCCGGGCCGGTGCGCTTGGAACCCCACAGGAAGGGGTGGTTGTAGACGGACTCACCGGCGACGGAATAGTGGCCGTAGCGCTCGGTCTCTGCGCGCAGGGGGCGGATCATTTGCGAGTGGCACACGTTACAGCCCTCGCGGATGTAGATATCCCGCCCCTCCAGCTCGAGCGCCGGGAGTGGCTTGAGGCCGGCGATAGGCTCCCGGACCTGTTTGCCGAAAATCAGGGGTACCAGTTCGACCAGGGTGCCGAAGCTGAGCGCCACGATGATCAGGATGATCATCAGGCCGATATTTTTCTCGATTACTTCATGCTTCATTATCAGCTCCTCACGCCGCGCCCGCGACGGCCGGGGCCGCCTGCGGTTCGATGTCTTTACGGCTGGTCATGTAAACGTTGTAGGCCATCAACAGCATACCGCTGAAGAAGATGGCGCCGCCGATCACCCGCACCACGTAGCCGGGGTAGCTGGCGGCAACCGTTTCCACAAAGCTGTAGGTGAGGGTGCCGTCCTGATTGTAGGCGCGCCACATCAGGCCCTGCAGAATACCGTTCACCCACATTGAGGCGATATACAGTACCGTGCCGATAGTGGACATCCAGAAATGGGCGTTGATGAGGCTGATACTGTACATCCGCTCACGGCCGAACAGGATGGGTATCAGGTGGTACATGGAGCCGATGGAAATCATCGCCACCCATCCCAGGGCGCCGGAATGCACATGGCCGATGGTCCAGTCGGTGTAATGCGACAGCGAGTTCACGGTCTTGATGGACATCATCGGGCCCTCGAAGGTGGACATGCCGTAAAAAGACAGGCTCACCACCAGGAACCGCAGGATGGGGTCGGTACGCAGCTTATGCCAGGCGCCCGACAGGGTCATCATACCGTTGATCATGCCACCCCAGGAGGGGGCCAGCAGGATCAGGGACATGACCATGCCCAGGCTCTGTGCCCAGTCGGGCAGGGCGGTATAGTGCAGGTGGTGGGGGCCGGCCCAGATGTACACGGCTACCAGCGCCCAGAAGTGCACGATGCTCAGCCGATAGGAATAGATCGGCCGTTCCGCCTGCTTGGGTACGAAATAGTACATCATGCCCAGGAAGCCGGCGGTGAGGAAAAAGCCAACCGCGTTGTGGCCATACCACCACTGCACCATGGCGTCCACTGTGCCCGCGTAGATGGAGTAAGACTTGAACATGTTCAGGGCAATGGGCATTTCCAGGCTGTTGATAATATGCAGCACCGCCACCGCGATGATGAAGGAGCCGAAGAACCAGTTGGCCACGTAAATATGATCGGCCTTGCGCTTGGCGATGGTGCCGAAGAAAACGATGGCGTAAAGCACCCATATAACGGTAATCAGCAGGTCAATGGGCCATTCCAGTTCGGCATATTCCTTGCTGGTGGTGAGGCCCAGGGGCAGGGTGATGGCTGCCGACACGATCACCAGCTGCCAACCCCAGAAGGTAATTGCCGCGAGCTTGTCCGAGATCAGCCTGACCTGACAGGTCCGCTGCACCACGTAATAGGAGGTGGCGAACAGCGCGCTGCCACCGAAGGCAAAGATCACCGCGTTGGTATGCAGCGGCCGCAGGCGGCCGAAGTGCACCCAGGGGAGATCGAAGTTGAGGGCTGGCCAGGCCAGCTGGGCGGCGATCAGGACGCCCACCAGCATGCCCACGATGCCCCAGACCACTGTCATTACGGCAAATTGGCGCACCACCTTGTAGTTGTACGTGGGGTGTTCCAGTGCAGAGTTAAGCTCACTCATGGTTAAATTCCATTTCTAGGTGCCATTACATCGAATAACGGGTATGGGCCCGCTGCTCAGTCGGTGAAGGCCGGTGCGGCGCCATACTCCCAGAGGATGACCGAACCCACCATAATGCAGATCAGGATGACCAGGGCGACGCCGACGACCGCGCTGGAGAACAGGAACCCGCGCTCTTCGGGTATGTCCATGACGATGGGAATCCCCAGGTAGAGCAGGTACACGGACCAGCTGACGGCAACCACGCCAATCAGCAGATCGATCCACAGCAGCGGATAGAAGCCAACCATGCCGGCGATAAACAGCGGCGTGCAGCACAGGCCAACGATGACGATGCCTTTGGTAAGGGTAGAGGCGGCGCCGTAGGTATCCGACATCCAGTGGACGAAATAGCCGATGGCCGCCACCGAGGCGATCATGAACAGGTAGAACAACACGCTGATCTGGCGGGCGCTCTCCACGGTCAGCTTGATCACTTCCCCCTCGTCACCCACGGTCCACCCCACCCGACTGGTCCCGTAGTACCAGGCCACGGCCGGCAGGATGGCGAAAAGGCAGGGAAACAGCAGCAGGGTCCTGAACGAACTTTCCGGCAGATCCGCTACGGTGCGCCACTGGGCGCTGGGCTTTACCAGTAAGCCTAAGGCATGTTGAATCATTAGATTTTTTTCTCCCCGAAACGGTGCGGTTTATTGGCAGTCCGCATCATAGATGATATAGCCCCGGGGACCTTGATTTGCGTCAAGTCCGGGGCTGGCTGAAGCCCGTCATGTCCCCAAATTGGCCATTTTTTTCAGCCCCTCGGTATCCAGGATGCGGATTTCCTTGTTGTCCACCAGCAGAATGTCCATTTTCTGCATGCGGCTGAATACCCGGCTGACGGTTTCTACCGTCAATCCCAGGTAATTGCCAATGTCTACCCTGGACATGGGCAGGCGGAACTGGGTGGCACTCAGCTTGCGCTTGGCATTGCGGTTGGAAATGCTCAGCATCAGGGAGGCCACCCGCTCATCCGCCGAGTTTTTGCTCAGCAGGGTGATCAGTTGCTGGTCCTCGGTGATTTCGCGGCTCATCAGCTGGAAGAAATGGCGCTGCAGGTTCGGCATCATTGCGCTGAGCCGTTCCAGGGAGGAAAAGGGGATCTCGCAAACCGCAGCCGTTTCCAGGGCTTTGGCGGAGGAGGCGTGGGAATTGTTGCTGATGCCGTCCATGCCGAGTATCTCTCCGGGGAAATAGAACCCGGTCACCTGCTCGCGGCCGTCATCGGTGGTCTTGTAGGCTTTCAGGGCGCCGGAGCGCACCGCGTACACCGACTGGAACCGGTCGCCTTCGCGGTAGAGGTGCTGGCTTTTCTGGAGGGGTTTGCTGCGCTGGATGATTTCGTCCAGCTGCTTGATGTCGTCGGTTTCCAGGGCCAGGGGCAGGCAGATACCGTTCAGCCGGCAGTTGCCGCAGTTAACCTGGTAATCGTGGACACAGCGCTTGAGTTCCCCGCCCTCGCCTGAATCCGCCAACCTCATCGTCATGCCGAACTCCCTTGTGCACGTCGAGGGCAGTATAGACGAATTGCCCACCTGTCTGCAGCATGATTTTCGCGGCGAATACGGCTAGATCGTGGCGGAAAAACGCGGTGGCGGCTGGTCGCCGCGATGGGCGTTCAGGTAGGCATCGAAGGGCATGCAGATATTGCGCAGGAATGGTCTGCCGCGATGGGTCACCCGTATCTCCCGCTCATCGATCTGCAGCAGGCCGTCCCGGGTCATGGGCTGCAGGGTGGCCAGCTCCCCGGGGAAATCACGCAGGAAATCGATACCGAACTGGCGGTTGCAGTCGTTGATATCGAGCCTGAGTTCGGAGATCAGGCCCATGATGATGTGGCGGCGCAACTTGTCGTCCTGGCTCACTTTGCAGCCGCGAGTGAAAGCCAGTTCTCCCGCGTCGACCAGGCGGTAGTAGCTGTCCAGGTCGCGCTCGTTCTGGAGGTAGAAATCACCGATCTGGCTGATGGCAGAGACACCCAGGCCGAGCAGGTCGTCGGCCATATGCAGCGAATAGCCCTGGAAATTGCGCTGCAGCCTGCCTTCCTCCAGCGCCAGCGCCAGTTCGTCCTGGGGCAGCACGTAGTGATCCATACCGATATGCAGGTATCCCGCATCCTGCAGGGTGTGGCTGATCATCTGCTGCAACAGCAGTTTCTCCTCGGGGCTGGGCAGGGTCAGGCGGTCGATCGCACGCTGGCTGCTGAAGCGCTGTGGCAGGTGGGCGTAGTTGTAGCAGGCGATCCGGTCCGGCCGCAGGCTGTTCACCCGCTGCAGGGTTTCGCGCATGGTGTGGCGATTCTGGTGGGGCAGCCCGTAGATCAGGTCGAAGCTCAGTGAGCGGAAGTGGTGGGTGCGGATACAGTCCACCAGCGGCGCCACCTGTGCATAGGGCTGGATGCGGTTGACCGCCTTCTGCACCAGGGGGTCAAAGTCCTGTATGCCCAGGCTGATGCGGTTGAAGCCCACCCCCTTGAGCAGGGCGATGGTATCCGGGGCGACGGTGCGGGGGTCTATTTCAATGGAGTACTCCCGGTAGTCTTTGTCCAGCAGGCGGAAATTGCTGGCCAGGATATGCATGAGTTCAGTGATTTCAGCATTGTCGAGGTAGGTCGGGGTGCCACCCCCCCAGTGCATCTGGGTAATGGGGCGCTGCCGGCCCACCAGTTGCGCCTGCTGCTCGACTTCGCGCTGCAGGCGGTCCAGATACTGGCGCGCCACGCCCTGCTGCCGGGTAACTATCTTGTTGCAAGCGCAGTAGTAGCAGATGTCCCTGCAAAAGGGCAGGTGCAAGTACAGCGACAGCGGCGCGCGCTTGTGATCGCCATCGCGCTGCTGCCAGCTGAGGTACTGTTCCACAGGAAAATCCTGGCGGAACTGGGGTGCCGTCGGATAGGAGGTGTAGCGGGGACCCTCGCAGGCATACCGGGCCGCCAGTTCCATGTCTGCCCGGTGTTCGGCTGGTATGGCCGATAGCTCGACCGGGTCTGGCATCATGCTCGACATAGTGCAATACAGATGTAAACCAATTCGCAGGCAACGTTAGCAAGCCGCGGCGGAGACGGCGTTGACATAGGTCAACAGGTAGTGGCCTGCGGAGGCGTTATCCCAGGGACGCCACGCTCTTGATAACCATGCGCACCAGTTCTGCCTGGCGGGTGGCACCGGTCTTGGCAAAGATCGACTTCAGCTGCGCCCTGGCGGTGTGCGGAGAGATATTCTGGGCCTCGGCGACCTCCGTCAGGCTCAGGCCGCGGGACAGCAATATGGCTACATTGGCCTCAGCGGGCGTCAGTGAAAACAGTTCTCCCAGGATCTGCTGGGAGGCGTGGTCCCGCTGTTCCGGGTCGCTGATGAAGACCGCCGCGCAGGGCCCCACCTGGCCATCCACACCCTCGGCTACCGGTACCGGCTTGATGACCAGGCCCAGGGGAGGGCGCCCCCCGGGGCGGGCAATGCGCAGTGCCCGGACCAGCGAGGCGCGGCCCGCCTGCTGGGCCCGCAGTACGTTGTCCAGGGCGTCCTGCAGGGCCTGGTTGGCATCGCGTCTTTCCAACTGCAGGCGCCCGTTGCGCAGGCGCAGGCCGGCGTCGTCCTTGAGCAGCGCAGCGGCCAGGGCATTGGTCGTCAACACCCCTCCCCGGGTATCGAGAATGATGGTGGCCATGGACAGCTGGTCTACCGCACCGCTGTAGATATCCCGCTCCGAGGCCGCGCGGCTCAGCTGGTGGTAGATTAGCGTGGCCTGGCGCAGGTGCGGGGTGAGGGCCTGCAGCAGGGCCCGGTCGTCGGCATTGAAGGCCGGTTCCTCGCGGCGCCTGGAAAAGCGCAGGCGGACCAGTAGCCCGTCGGGCTCGCCGGTGTCGACCCCGAGGATGCGGAACAGGCCGACGGGCTCCAGATAGTGCAGGTAATAGTCCGAGGTGGTGAGCGCCGCATCCGGCAGAATATCCTCCAGGGCGATGACCTGGTCCAGGGGCAGGTTGACGAAGGGGTCCAGGGAGAAAAACTGCTCACGGTACGCCGTCACTTCCCAGTCGCCGGGATCGGCGAGGGTGGGCCGTGCTCCGGAGCTTTTGCTTCGAGGCCGCACGCAATTGAGGATCACGCCGCGATCCTCCTCCGAGGGCGGGCGCAGCACCAGCGAAACAACCTGGGCATCGAGCGCCTCGCGCAGGGGCTGCAAAGCGCTCTGCCAGGGTGGCTGCTCCAGTACGCCCTGGTAGATTCGGCGCACCAGCAGGTCGTGGTTGCCGTCGATTGGGGAGGCTGTCACGGCGACGGCAGCGCTACTTTTCTATGGAGGACAGTTCCTGGGCGACCTCTGCCAGGCGTTTGGGTCGGCCGATACCCCAGCCCTGTAGATAGTCCACCCCGATCTCCCGCAATTTGTCCACGATCTGGTCGTTTTCCACCGACTCGGCGATGGTTTCCTGCCCCAGAAAGTGGGCCAGGTCGTTGATCGAGCGGGCGATGGCGTAGTCATTGCGACTGTTGTGGATGTCCACCACGAAGCTGCCGTCGATCTTCACGTAATCCACCGGCAGCTCGCGCAGGTAATTGTGGCTGGCAAGCCCGGTGCCGAAGTCGTCGATGGAGAACTTGCAGCCGATATTGCGGAAGGCGCGGACGAAATCCGCGGCTTTCACCAGGTTGGAGATGGTGCCGGTTTCAGTGATCTCAAAACACACCCTGCTGGTGCCGACGCCGTACTCGGAAATCTGCTCGAACAGGTAGTCCATGAAGCTGTCGTCAGTCACGCTCATGCCCGAGAGGTTGATGGACAGGCTGGGCACCACCTTCTGGGCGTCCATCAACTGGCTGATCCAGAGAAATGCCTCGCGCACCACCCAGCGATCGACCAGGGTCATGAACCCGTAGCGCTCCGCCGAGGCGATAAAGCTGGCAGGTGAGGCGAGAGTGCCGTCCTTGTTGCTGATACCCAGCAGCAGCTCGTAGTGGAGGCTCTCGGCGGCCTCGCCGCTGATTCGCGTCTGCCTGATGGGCTGGGCCTGCAACACGAAGCGGTCGGTGGCAACCGCCTGCTCGAGGTCGCGCCTTACCCGTTGCTTTTCCTGGGTATAGGTGCTGGCAGCCGTCTGATCTTCGATATACGGCACTACCCGGTTGCGGCCCTGCTCCTTCGCGTGGTGCATGGCGGTACGGGCGCTATCCAGTATCTCGGCGACTTCCGGGCTGTGCTCGCGTATCGGCGCGACCCCGATGGAAACGGTGAAAGCGATATTCTCGCCCTCTATGTCGACGCTGCTGGCCTCGATGTCGTGGCGGATTTTTTCCGCCACATGGACCGCCTGTTCCATGTTGCGATCCAGCAGCAGCACCGCGAAGCTGTCAGAGTCCAGCCTCGCAGACGATGATTTTCTGCCGTGCAACTGCGCCAGCAGGCGGGCGAATTCGAACAGGACCTGGTCGCCGTGAACGCGATCGTAGACCTCGTTCACCAGCTTGAACTGGTCGACGTTGAGATACAACACCGCGTGCTGGGTGTGTTTGGCGCGGGCGTGGCGCAGGGCTCGCTGCATCTGGTCGAGGAAGGTATCGCGGTTGATCAGCCGGGTAAGCGTGTCGTGGTTGCGCGAGAAGCTGAGGGTCTTCTGCACGTGCTCCAGGGTTTCGTAGAGGCTCTTGTCCACCACCGACAGGCGGTCGGCGGGGGCCGGAGGTTGCATGCCCCTGCTGAGCTGGCGGGCCAGTTGGATGGCGCTGAGATCCGCGACCTTCTGGCCCCGCTCGTTGACGAAGATAAAGCGGTCGCGCTCTTCGCTGATCCAGGCCAGCTGGATCCTCACCTTGCGACCCTCCTTGTCCCGGTAGGTGAGCCAGCTGTCCTTCTCAAGTTGCTCCACCCGCTTGACCCAGCGGCGCAGCCGGGGGAGGTCCTCGATGCGGGCGCGGATCTCGGCGGGCTCCGGCGCGGACGCGGCGGCGGCACTGCGGTCGACCAGTTCCACTTCCCGCTCGCCGGCGACGATTTCGCTCAGCTCCTGCAATACCGGCTGGTGAGCAACGTTGGTGGGCAGCGCGGTGGCCAACTGCTGACCGATCATGTCGATCAGGGTGCCCGCTTCCAGGCCCCGCTCCATCACCAGGTCGTCGCCGGCATCGCCCTGCTCGTGCTGGCTGAGCCAGCGATTGAGTTGTTCCAGGGTGCTGAGGTGCTCGCGCCAGGCCGTGCTGTCCGCGCCCTCCTTGACGTGGGTGAGCACCAGCAGGTCGCGCCAACCCTTGTCCACCAGGTCGACCAAAACCCGGGGGACGGCGCCGTCGCCGATGCACTCGGCAATGGCCTGGTCGACCGCGTGTTGCGCCCGGTGCAGTTTATCCTGGCCTTCCTGGATGCGTACCACCCGTTCCACGTTACGGGACAGGGCGCGTTCCTGTTGTGCCGCGAGTCGCTCGATCTTCTTCAGGGCGGTGTCGAATACTGCGGCGTCGTTCTGGTAGTTGCTGACGATGTCCTCGACGATGTCGGCGATGCGCCCCTCAAGGGCCTTGTTGGGGAAGTTGGCGGTATTGGCCAGCTGCGCGAGTTTGTCCAGGGTGGTTCGCGCCGGGTGGTTGCGGTCGAGAAAAAAGTGCTGATCAATCAGCGCCAGTTTGGCCAGGGGAATATGCAGGTCTCCCAGCGCCGGCTTGAGATCGGCCGTCACATCCAGCTGCGATTTGATGGTCCCGAACAGGTTGTCGACAAGGTCCAGCTGGTTGAGGCTGTCGGCGGTGAGGCCGGCGGTGTCCTTGAGCTGCTCCAGGCTCTCGCGATGGCTGGCCAGGTATTCGCGCAGGGAATTGCCCTGTTCCACTGCCGCCCTGGCCTGGGCGTTGCGCTGCAGGCCGTCCAGCACAGTGGCGATGTCAGCCGAGTCCGCCAGGCGTCGCTGGGCCACCTCGTCGGTGCCAAGTGAGCGGCCATCCCAGCCTCCGCCGGCCAGCGATTGCGGCCCGCCCTGCGGGCCCGCCGGGTCTTCGGCGGAGCGGCGGAAATTGAGCGCATCGATAACCGACTTGTAGATGTCGTCATACCGGGAGGGGGCCGCTGCCCCGGGCTCGCCGGCGCGGCTTTGCTGCCTGGCTATACTGCGGGCGATATCGGCCAGGGTGGCGTCGCTGCTCTCGGCTTCACTTTTAGCCGGCCTGTCTCCTGCCGCGGAAAGCTTGCCATCGGCATTGGCCCGGGGCGCTTCTTTCTTGTCCTGCGGCCGCTTGCGGGGCGCGTGTTCGTCCTGTAACAGGGTGCCCTTGCTCTCGATCTCCTGTTCCAGCCCGGGCCGGATGCCCCGGTTGGCCAATTCCTGATTCAGCTGCCTGTAATAATCGTCGAGCTCGCCCATGAACTCCCGGGTGAAGAAGTCGAAGATTTTCAACAGCACCGGACCGGGGTATTTCTGCGCGGTAATAACCTGCTGGAACGCCCTCGACAGGTGGCGCACATGAATCGGTAGGCGCAGCTTTCTCGGGTTCGCGCCGAGCAGCTGTGCCACGCGGATGACCAGGGCTTCGAGTTGCACGTGGTAGGCGTCTTCACCCGCGGTGATCATCCTGTCGATGGCCAGGGAGCTTTCGAACTCCGCGGTATCCACCAGGTTCAACTGCTCGCTGTGCTGCTCGGCCCCGGCTCGCAGGTAATCATCTTCCTGTTGCGGCAGCGGCGTGTCGTAAAGGTCATCCAGACGCTTGATGATGGCTGCGGTGATGATGTCGCGATTGCGCCTGACCGCCACGGTGGCATCATAGAAAATGTTCTGTTCGGAACTGGAATGTCTCACCTGGGTAGACAGGTCGAACAGATAGTTGGCGAGGTCGGAGAAAAAAGGCTTCAGGCGGCGCTCCATCTCGGCAAGACTGTGCCCCCGCATGCTGCGCAGTGTGATCTCGGTTTGCCCCTGGCGGGCGACTGGCTCGGCGGCGGAGGGTTCCGGGGCGGCTACCGGCCGCTCCGCGGTCGGAGCCGCGGGATGGGGTGCCTCCGCGGGGCCCCTGGCCAACAGCCCGAGACAGCGCCGGACGCCGTCATCCTCGGGATTCACCAGCTTCAGGGACAGTGCGTCGCGGCCCACTGCCTCGAGTTTCACGCTGCAGGGCTTCAGGTTGTGCTCGCTGGGCTCCAGTGGAGCCAGCTTGAGGACGGCGGTCACGCCGGCCTGCAGCATCGGCGCGGAGCCATCCGCGGGCTTGCGAATCAGGCGAGTGGAACTCATCTGCAGGCGATTGCCGGGCAGGGCGCTGAGCTGCCCTCCCAGGCGCGCACCATCCTCCAGTTCGAGGGTGGCCGGGCGTTCGACTGGATGATTCTGGTTCTGCGGTTCAGCCATTCGATCTCTGGGTCCCTGTTGCCCCGGTCGTGAGCCGTGCCGGCTGCTCTTTATAGTAATAGTATGTAAGTGAGCCGAGTATACCCTTATATCCGCATGCCACAAGCGCCGACGGGCGCTCTAGCTGCCCTGGTGCGCGGCATTTGCCGCCTGTAGAAACGCCGGTTTTTCGCCCCCGCCGTGGACTGCGAAGCTGGTCCCGCTGACATAGGCGGCCAGCGGCGAGGCCAGAAACAGGCAGGCGTTGCCGATGTCGTCCGGCCGGGCCATACGCCCCAGGGGGATGGTGGCGGCAACCTCGGCAATACCCTGGGCATCGCCGTAGTGCAGCTCGCTCTGTTCGGTTTCGACCAGACCGGCCACCACGGCGTTGACCCTCACCCTGGGGGCCCACTCCACTGCCAGGGAGGTCCCCAGGTTGACCAGTCCCGCCTTGGCCGCGCCGTAGGCGGCTGTCCCGGGGGAGGGCCGCAGGGTGCTGACGCTGGCGATATTGATAATGCTGCCGCCTTCGTCCTGCTGTTGCATGACACGGTTCGCCACCTGGCTGAAGTTGAGCGGGGCAATCAGGTTGAGGCGGATAATGGCCTCGGAAAACCGCGGCGAGGCGGTGGCGGCATCGGCATAGGGCGCGCCCCCGGCATTGTTGACCAGTACATCCAGTCGACCAAAGCGGGCCTGGGTAAACTCGACGCAGGCCTCGACCTCCTCGTAGGCGCGCACATCACAGGGCGTGAATACCGCTTCCCGTCCCCCTGCCTGCGGCAGGGTCTCGGGCCGGGAACGGCCGCAGATCACGACATTCGCACCGGCAGCCAGGAAGCACTCGGAGATACCCCTGCCCACGCCCTTGCCGCCGCCCGTCACGATGACTGTCCTGCCACTGAAATCCAGCGGATCTCGCATTTACCTCGACTCCTCAGGCCACTCTCGGGGCCGCGCTTGTGGTTGGCCGGTGATTCTCATACTATGCCCGGCGGCGCTCATCGTAACCGAATTTTCCGGGCCTGGACATTGACGCCGCCATCGCTCCCGGTATTTGCCCAAGCGGACACAGGAACAGCATTCATGACGACAGCACCCTTACCCGTACTGGCCATCCTCGGCGGTACCGGCGATCTCGGCACGGGTCTTGCCCGGCGCTGGGCCCAGGCCGGCTACAGCGTGATCATCGGTTCCCGGACCCTCGAAAAAGCCCAGACAGCCGTTGCGGATTTGCGCGAGGTCATGGCCGAGCGGGGAGTCGCCGCGGTGACGGTGCAGGCCATGAACAACGCCGACGCCGCCCGGGAGGCGGATATCGTCACCCTCACCGTGCCTTTCAGCCACCAGGTGAGCACCCTCGAGTCGGTGCGCCCCGCCCTGCAGGGCAAGATACTGATCGATGTGACCGTACCGCTGGTTCCGCCCAGGGTCGCGCGCGTGCAGCTGCCGCCCCAGGGTAGCGCCGGGCAGATTGCCCAGGAATTGCTGGGTGAAGAGGTCAGCGTCGTTTCGGCCTTCCAGAATGTGGCTGCCGCCCACCTGCAGGAGGGCAGGGGGTTGGACTGCGATGTGCTGGTATGCGGCAACAAGAAGGACGCCCGCGAACAGGTTATCAGGCTGGTCGAGGCGGCCGGTATGCGCGGTTTTCACGCCGGTATGATCGACAACGCGGCGGCTGCCGAAGCCCTCACCTCGGTGCTCATCACCATCAACAAGCAATACAACTGCCACGCCGGCATCAAAATCAGTGGTCTGGACGATGCCTGATGGCAGCCCGGCTGGAGTTGATCGCCCTGGAGCGGTTTCCCCTGGTTGAGCCCGGAAATGACCTGGCCGGCCTGCTGATGGCGGCGCTGCAGGACAACCAGCTGACCCTGCAGGATGGCGACGTGCTGGTCATCGCCCAGAAAATCGTTTCCAAGGCCGAGGGTCGTTACATCCGGCTGGCGGAGGTACAGCCCTCGGAGCGGGCCGAGGCATTGGCGGCCCAGGCCGACAAGGATCCCCGCCTGGTGGAGCTCATCCTGCGCGAAAGCCGCGAGGTATTGCGGGTGCGCCCGGGGGTAATCATCGTCGAGCACCGCAACGGCTACGTGCACGCCAACGCGGGCATCGACAAATCCAATATCCGCAATTCGCTCCTCGACCCGCAGGTGCTGCTGTTACCGCGGGACCCGGACGCCTCGGCGCGGCAACTGCGGCGGGAACTGGCGCGGCGCAGTGGCACGGCCCCGCAGATCATCATCAACGACAGTGCCGGCCGCGCCTGGCGCAATGGCACGGTGGGCATGGCCATCGGCACCGCGGGGCTGCTGCCGGTGCGCAGCCAGGTGGGAGAACGCGACCTGTGCGACAACGTGCTGGAAGTAACCGAACCAGCCGAGGCCGATGAACTGGCCGCGGCCGCCTCCCTGCTGATGGGGCAGGCCGCCCAGGCGCGCCCGGTGGTGCTGGCTCGCGGTGCCTGTTTGCAGGGCGCCGAGTGCGGTTCCGGGGCTTTGCTGCGCGAGCGCTCCCGGGACCTGTTTCGCTGATGTCCGCCCCGGGGCGAGCCGTGCTGGCACTCTCCGGCGGTGTCGGTGGCGCCAAGCTGGCACTGGGATTGGCGCAGGAGTGCGCTGCCGGGCAGCTGCATGTCGTGGCCAACACCGGCGACGATTTTCGCCACCTGGGCCTGTATATAAGCCCCGACATCGACACCCTGCTGTACACCCTGTCAGGGCGTGCCAACCAGAGCCTCGGCTGGGGGCTCGCCGCCGAGACCTGGCACACCATGGAGGCGTTGCAGGAACTGGGCGGCGACACCTGGTTTCGCCTCGGCGACCGGGACCTGGCCACCCACCTGTGGCGCAGCCAGCAGTTGGCCATGGGCAGGGAGCTGGGCGAGGTTACCGCCGACCTTGCCCGCCGCCTGGGGGTGCAAACCCGGGTCTTTCCCATGAGTGACGACCCCATCGCCACCACCGTACACACCCCCGAGGGGTTGTTGCCATTCCAGCACTATTTCGTCCGCTACCAGTGCCAGCCCGTGGTGACCGGCTTCAGCTTTGCGGGGATCGAGTCCGCCCGCCCCAATGCCGAGTTGATGGCAGTGCTGGGGGGCGGAGCCTATGCAGCCATTGTGGTCTGCCCCTCCAACCCCTTCGTCAGCGTGGATCCAATCCTGCAGGTTCCCGGCCTGTGGCAGGCGCTGCGCGATCAGCCGGCGCCTGTCATCCTGGTCTCTCCCATCGTCGCGGGGCGGGCGCTCAAGGGGCCGGCAGCCAAGATGATGACGGAACTCGGCCACGGGGCTTCCGCCCTGGAAGTGGCGCGTTTCTATCACCAGCGCTACCCGGGGTTGGTGGACTATTTCGTAATCGATAGCAGTGACGCTACACTGGCCCCGGCCATAGGAGAGCTGGATATGGACGTCGCAATCACCTGTACTGTCATGCACAGTGCCGCGGACAAGCGGGCGCTGGCGCGCTTCTGCCTGGCGCTGGGCGAGGGTTGAAATTCATGGCCCGGGCACTGGTACCCCTGAAAGACCTGGTGCAGGCAAAAACCCGCCTGGCGGGTTTGCTGTGCCCGTCCGAGCGGCGCGCCCTGACCCAGGCGATGCTGGAGGATGTCCTGCAGGTGCTGACCACCCATCCCGAAATAAAGCAGGTGATCCTGCTTTCCGATGATCCCTCCGCACCCCTGCTGGCGCGCCAGTGGGGCCTGCTTCACTGGCCCGAAAGCAAAGCGGGGGGCAGCGGCCTGAACGCGGTGGCCGCCCGCGCCAGCGAACTGCTGCTGGGCGATGCCGAGGGGCCGCTGCTGGTGTTGCACGCCGACCTGCCGCTGCTGGGCGCGGACGATATCAGCGCCGTACTGGCGGAGCAGGCCCGTACCGGAGGCCTGGTTATCGGCTGCGACCGACACGGCGATGGCACCAATCTGCTGGCTTTCGGGCGGCCCGGAATGCCGCGTTTTCAGTTTGGCCCGGGCAGCTGTGGCAAACACCTGGACGCCGCCCGGCAGGCGGGCATCGCGGTGGAGGTCCTGCGGCGTAGCGGGCTCGCCCTGGATGTCGACGAACCGCAGGATCTGGCCCAGTTGCTGGCGGCCTTTGCGGCGGGGGCCGGCCGGCGCACCCGGGAACTGCTGGTGGACACGGCAGTGGGCAGGAGACTCGACCTCGCGCTGGCCACGCTGGCTTCGGCAAGCGGAGAGGAACTTGCGGGGGCGCAGGGATGATATCCAACTGGTATTCCTTGCGGAGCGCCATCCGGGCCGGGGCTCTGCCCACACCCGAGCAGGCGCTGAGCCTGGCCGAGGTGGACGATACCGCCGCCCTGTGTGCGCTGGCCAGCGAACTGCGCGACCAGGCGCACCGCAATCTCATCACCTATTCACGCAAGGTCTTTGTTCCGCTGACCCAGTTGTGTCGCGACGTCTGCCACTATTGCACCTTTGCGCGCACGCCCAAAAGGATAGAACAGCCCTACATGAGCGTGGAGCAGGTACTGCAACTGTGCCGGTCGGGCGTCGAGCAGGGCTGCCAGGAGGCGCTGTTCACGCTCGGGGAGCGCCCCGAGTTGCGCTACCGCGCGGCGCGGGAGGCGCTGCGTGAACTGGGCTTTGCCGATACCCTGTCCTATGTGCGCCATGTCGCCGGGCGGGTCCTGCAAGAGACCGGCCTGCTGCCGCATATCAACGCCGGATGCATGAGTGCCGGGGAGATCGCCGGCCTGCGCGAGGTGAGCGCCTCCATGGGGATCATGCTGGAATCCGCGTCGCCGCGCCTGTGCGGCAAGGGCATGCCCCATTACGGCTCGCCGGACAAGGATCCGGCACGGCGTCTGGCGACCATCGAAGAGGCGGGCCGGGCGGCAGTGCCGTTCACCTCCGGCATCCTCATAGGCATAGGCGAAACCCGCCGCGAACGCATCGAATCGCTGCTGGCCCTGCGCGTGTTGCACCAGCGCTATGGTCACCTGCAGGAAGTCATCATCCAGAACTTTCGGGCCAAGCCTGGCACCCTGATGGCTCGAGCGCCGGAACCGGACCTGGGAGAACTGCTGTGGAGCATAGCCGTTGCGCGGCTGATATTCGGGGCGCAGATGAATATCCAGGCCCCGCCCAACCTGAGCCCCGGAGTATTGCCGCAATTGGTGGGCGCCGGTATCAACGACTGGGGCGGTGTGTCGCCGCTGACCCCCGATCACGTCAACCCCGAGGCACCCTGGCCCCACCTGGAGGAACTGGCCCGGGAAACCGCCACGGCCGGTAAATTCCTCGAGCAACGCCTGACTATTTATCCTGGCTACGCCCGCGCGCCGCAGCGCTGGCTGGCGCCGCCGCTGGTCACCGCCGTGTTGCGCCACAGCGATAGCGAGGGTTACGCCCGGCGCGACAGCTGGGCCCCGGGGGAGGGGCAGCCAGTGCCGGCACTCGAGGCGCGCCTGCTGCAAAGCGAGCCCTCGATCCGGCGTGTATCGGTCGAGTTGCGCGCCATCGTGGAGCGCTGCCGGGCGGGCGAGGAGCCAGGGGAACAGGATATCGAACGCCTGTTCCAGGCTCGCGGCGAGGATTTCGCCTGGCTGGTCCGGGCGGCCAATACCATGCGCCGCGAGCGGGTCGGCGACACCGTCAGTTACGTGGTCAACCGCAATATCAACTACACCAACGTGTGTTACTTCAAATGCCAGTTTTGCGCCTTTTCCAAGGGCAAGCACAATGCCGAACTGCGCGGCCGGCCCTATGACATCTCCGGCCGGGAGATCGCCGGGCGCTGTGTGGAGGCCTGGCAGCGCGGTGCCACCGAAGTGTGTCTGCAGGGGGGGATTCACCCGGATTATACCGGCCAGACCTACCTGGACATCCTGCACACCGTGCGCGCCGCCACGCCGGGTATGCACGTGCACGCTTTTTCCCCGCTGGAAATATCCCAGGGCGCCCGGACGCTGGGGCTGGAGCCGGCGGTATTCCTCGCCCGCCTGAAGGAGGCGGGGCTGGCCACGCTGCCGGGTACCGCGGCGGAAGTGCTGCACGACGAGGTGCGCCGCGAGCTGTGCCCCGACAAGCTCAACACCGCCGAGTGGTTGCAGGTTGTCGAGGCCGCCCACCGGGCCGGCCTGCCCACCACGGCGACCATCATGTACGGACATATAGACCGGCCGCGACACTGGGCCCGTCACCTGTTGCTATTGCGCCAGCTGCAGCAGCGCACCGGCGGGTTCACCGAGTTCGTTCCCCTGCCGTTCGTGCACATGGAAGCGCCCATGTACCTGCGCGGCCGGGCCCGCAGGGGCCCGACCTTTCGCGAGGCGGTGCTGATGCACGCCGTGGCCAGGGTGGTCCTGTACGGGTTGGTGGACAATATCCAGGTGTCGTGGGTAAAAATGGGGGAGGCGGGTGTCGCCTCCTGCCTGGGCGCCGGGGCCAACGACCTCGGTGGCACGTTGATGAATGAAAGCATTACCCGCGCGGCCGGCTCGGGAGAGGGCCAGGAGTGGCCCCCGTCCCATATGGAACAACAGGTCAGCGCCCTGGGGCGGGTGCCGCGGATGCGTACCACACTGTATGCCGATGCCGGGCCACAACGGCGCGCGGCCGCTTTCGCCGCCGCTCCGCTGGCACCGGTGGTCAATGCCCCGGCGGGTAAGCGGCAGCGCAGCAAACAGCTGGTGCCCCTGCTGGCGCTCGAGGACGACGGCCGCCCGCAGGGCGCAGAGCCGACGGAAGACGCGCACCTGTTGTATCAGCAGGTGCTGCTCATGGCCGCCTGTAATTGAAGGCCGGGGCGGTGGGAGGGCAGGGCAGAGCGGTGCAACTCGAGCCCAGCTGGCTGGCGCAGCTGGAGGAGGAGTTCAGCCTGCCGTACATGGCGCAGTTGCGCAGTTTCCTGCAGGCCGAGAAGCGTGCCGGCAAGCGCGTTTTCCCGCCTGGCGAGGAAATCTTTGCGGCTTTTGCCCACACGCCGCTGCAGCGAGTGAAAGTGGTCATCCTCGGCCAGGATCCCTATCACGGTGAGGGGCAGGCCCACGGGTTGTGCTTTTCGGTGCGCCCGGGAGTAAAGGTGCCGCCGTCGCTGCAGAACATCTACCGGGAGATCCACGATGAACTGGGTCACCCCATGCCGCACCACGGCGACCTCACAGCATGGGCCGATCAGGGCGTGCTCCTACTCAACAGCGTGCTGTCCGTTGAGTGTGGCCGGGCCGCCTCCCACCAGGGCAAGGGCTGGGAGACCTTTACCGATCGGGTGATCGATGTCGTCAATCGCGAGTGCGAGGCCGTCGTGTTCATGCTGTGGGGTAGCTATGCTCAGCGCAAGGGCGCCCTGATTGATCGCCGCCGCCATTGCGTGCTGGCCGCGCCCCACCCCTCGCCCCTGAGCGCGCACCGCGGCTTTTTCGGCTGCGGGCACTTTGTCGCGGCCAACGAATATCTGCTCTCCAGGGGGCGCGAAGCCATAGACTGGCGGTTACCGCAGGCCGTCTGAACAAGGGCCCGCCGCCTCACTGCGGCACCGGGTAGGGTAGTTCACCGATCTGCAGCAGGGGGCCACTGGTATCCTCCAGACGCAGGCCCTGCTCCACTCCCTGGTGGGTCGCGGTGACCAGCAATTGCCAGGGTCCGGCACTGTCCGGGACGGCATTGACGACAGTGCCGGCGTTCTGGCCGTCGACGGTTACCAGCCTGGCCCCGGGGGCGGGAGCCTCGCCGCGCTCGCCGGCGGCAGGCAGGGTGGCCAGATGCAGGCGCCGCTTGGGCTTGCCACGGTAGTGCATGCGGGCCACCACCTCCTGGCCGGTGTAACAGCCTTTGTTGAAACTGATATGCCCGCTGAGGTCGTAGTTGAGCATCTGCGGGATGAATTCGCCGCTGGTCGCCGCCTCAATACGCGCTGCACCGGCCACAACCTGGCGCGCTTCCCACCCGGTCGCGGCCGCGGGAGCGGCCACCCGGGCCAGCTTCTCCAGGATGGTTTCGGCGTCGGCGAGCGGCAACAGGCACTCGAACATTTCGCCCCCGGTATCGGTCTGTACCAGCAGGGAGGCGCCGTTGCCGGCGCTCGCGTAAAGGCCTTGCGGCAGCGTGCCGAAAGTCTCCCCAAGTGCTGCGCCGGCGTCCGTCCCCCAGCATCCGAGCACCGCCCAATCGTCAGCTTCGGCCTGTAGTCGCGCCCTGGAAAAGACTATGTATTTGGCCAGCAGCGCGGCACTGGCGTCGCGCAGATCGCGCCGCAGGCGCATGCCAATGCGATCCGTCGCCAGCTGTACCAGCAGGACATCGCAGATCACCCGCCCCTGGGGGGTGCAGTAGAGCCCGGGCAGGGCCCTGTGGATGTCGAGTTTTCGGGTGTCACAGGTCAGTTGTCCCTGCAGGAACTGCAGGGCATCGGGGCCCTCCACTGACAACAGGGCTTCTTTTTCCAGGACGGCGAAACAACAGTTCAAGGGGTACAACCTCGCTGGGGCGGGAGCCCATCATAGGGCCTGGCCGCCGCCCTGTCAGTAGCCGCGCCTGCCGGCGCGAACATGTGACTCAAAAGGAAGCTATACTGGCGCGCTGTGATGAACGGCATGGGCCGCGAGAGGGGCATGATGACGGACGAGGAAATCAATCGCATGCGCTGGGCCGCCCGGCGCGGCATGCTGGAGCTGGACCTGGTGCTGGAGCCTTTTGTAATGGCGCGCTACGCCGGCCTGGGCGCTGACGACCGGCGGCGGTTCCAGCAGCTGATGGGTTGCGAGGACCAGGACCTGTTCGCCTGGTTCCTGGGTCGCCAGCAACCCCAGGACCAGGAGCTCGCCGCCATTGTCCGCCAGGTACTCGACTTCGCCCGCACTCATCCTGCCGATCGCTAGATCCCGGCTCCGGGCGCGCCTTTACGCGCTGCTGGGCATCTGCCTGGTCGCCAGCGTCCTGCTGATCGTTGCGCGCGGCCATTCCGGCCTCGCCCTGGTTCTGTTGGTGCCGGGGGCCTGGTGTTATGTCGGCGGATTTCGTGGTGACACCGTCGCTGCGCTGAGCTGGCGGGAGGGTCGCTGGGCCCTGCACGGCGCCGGTGGCAGCGTCCCGATAGAGGTTTTGCCGGGCAGTTGTTGTCCTCCCTGGGGCGTATGCCTGCGGTGGGCCGAAGTGTCCGGTGGGCGGCGCGGCGTCCTGTGGGTGTTCGCCGACAGCGTACCGCCCGATGCTCTACGCAGGCTTCGGGTGCGGCTCAGCCTGCAGCGTTGAGTTGCCCGGGGTGAGGATGGTATCCACTGCCTCCGGCGCCAGCCCGGGGTAGTCCAGGGTGTAATGCAGGCCGCGACTTTCCCGCCTGGAGATGGCGCAGCGGATCATCAGTTCCGCCACCATCGCCAGGTTGCGCAATTCCAGCAGGTCGTTACTCACCTTGTAGTTGCCGTAGTACTCGGCGATTTCCGCCTGCAGCAGCTCGACCCTGTGCACGGCGCGCTGCAGGCGTTTGTTGGTGCGCACGATGCCGACGTAGTCCCACATGAAGCGCCGCAGTTCGTCCCAGTTGTGGGAAATCACCACATCTTCATCGGAATCGGTTACCTTGCTTTCGTCCCAGGGCCTGGCGAGCGCCGGCGCCGGCACCCCGGGCAGCGACCCGGCGATGTCGCGGGCAGCCGACTCGGCGTACACGATGCATTCCAGCAGCGAATTACTGGCCATGCGGTTGGCCCCGTGCAGGCCGGTGCAGGAGGTTTCGCCGATGGCGTATAGCCCGGGCAGGTCGGTGCGCCCGCGGGTGTCGACCACTACCCCGCCGCAGGTGTAGTGGGCGGCCGGCACCACCGGGATGGGCTCGGCGGCGATGTCGATACCCAGCTCGGCACAGCGTTCAGTGATGGTGGGAAAGTGGCTTTCGAGAAACTCCCGGGGTTTGTGGGAAATATCCAGGAATACGCAGTCGGCCCCCAGGCGTTTCATCTCGTGGTCTATCGCCCGCGCCACGATATCCCGCG
Source organism: Pseudomonadales bacterium (assembly GCA_024234735.1). Taxonomy (GTDB): domain Bacteria; phylum Pseudomonadota; class Gammaproteobacteria; order Pseudomonadales; family Halieaceae; genus JARRPM01. The sequence goes on along the minus strand of JACKNV010000010.1, from coordinate 13,206 downwards.
GCGCCAGTTCGGCGCGTTCGTCGAAGCGCTGCATGAAGCGGCTGCCGTCGGGCAGCAGCAGCCGTCCACCCTCGCCGCGGATGGCCTCGGTGATCAGGAAGGACTTGGCCTCGGGGTGATACAGGCAGGTGGGGTGGAACTGGTTGAACTCCAGGTTGGCCACCCTGCAACCGGCGCGCCATGCCATGGCGATACCGTCGCCACTGGCGCCGTCCGGGTTGCTGGTGTAGAGGTAGGCCTTGCTGGCCCCGCCGGTGGCGAGCACGACGGCGCGCGCCTGGAACAGTTCCACCCGCTCGTTGTCGCGGTCGAGAATATAGGCGCCCTGACAGCGTCCTTGGCTCACGACCAGATCGACGGCGACCCGCCGCGGGAACAACTGGATATTGTCCGCGGCCATGGCCTTCTCGGTGAGCACCTCGGATATCGCCCGCCCGGTGCGATCGGCGGCGTGGATGATGCGACGATGGCTGTGCCCGCCTTCCATGGTGAGGTGAAATTCCCGCTGCTCGATGCTGTGCTGGTCTTCGCGCAGGTCGAAGTCGACCCCCTGGGATACCAGCCACTCCACGCAGCGGCGACTGTTGTTGACCGTGAATTCCACCGCCTCGCGGTGGCACAGGCCGGCGCCGGCGGCCAGGGTGTCCTCCACGTGGGAGTTGACGGTGTCGCGGGTGTGCAGTACGGCGGCCATGCCGCCCTGGGCCCAGTAGGTGGAACCCTCGTTCAACTGCCCTTTGCAAATGAGCGCGATGCGCAGGTGTGCGGGCAGGTGCAGGGCCAGACTCAGGCCGGCTGCGCCGGTGCCGATGATGAGCACGTCGTGTTGGTGTAGGGTTGCCATGGCCCCTTGTGCTTGCTGCGTCTGGAGCGGAAATTATATGATGCGCGTCAAACACTTAGCACACCGCCAGAGATGAGTATATACGAGCCGGCGGGCATTAAGGAATTGCCCTGTTGAGGAACTTCAGTCATAGCTTCGCCGCTTTCCGGGCGGCCGCGCCGGGCGCTGGCGAACTTGTCGCGCTTTTTGCTGTCTACTGGCGCAATGGCCGGTTCGCCGGCGGGGCAGTGATGTCGTGGACTAGGGAGAGGTGCAGGGCGTGACTGCCGAGGAGACGGACCAGCAGCTTGTCGCCAGGGCACAGCGGGGCGACACGCGTGCTTTCGACCTGTTGGTGCTGAAATACCAGCACCGTATATTCGGTCTGGTCGGTCGTTATGTAAGCGATGCGGACGAGGTGCAGGACGTGGCCCAGGAGGCGTTCATCAAGGCTTTCAGGGCGCTGCCGAGGTTTCGCGGGGACAGCGCCTTCTATACCTGGCTCTACCGCATTGCGATCAACACCGCCAAGAACTACCTGGTGTCACGCTCCAGGAGGCCGCCCAGCTCGGATGTCGATCCCGAGGATGCCGAGCATTATGAAAGCGCCGGCGGCCTGCACGAGATCGAGACGCCGGAAAACGCCCTGTTCGGCGCGGAGCTGAAGGCAGTCGTCGAACAGGCAATCAGCGCGCTGCCTGATGATTTGCGCACTGCGGTAACTTTACGGGAATTTGATGGTCTGAGTTATGAGGATATCGCCGATATCATGGATTGTCCCGTGGGTACCGTGCGATCGCGTATTTTCCGGGCGCGCGAGGCAATAGACAGCCGGGTGAAAGAGCAAATAGAGGGTGTGGCGTGAGGTTCACACCCGGCAGGGCGGCCCCGGGCGCCGCCAGGCAGACCGACAGCGTGTTCAGGCACGAAGGAAAGGAACCAATGAGTGACAAAATGCGAGAGTCGTTATCGGCACTGCTGGACGATGAGGCCAACGAACTGGAGTTCCAGCGACTGCTGTCGCGTATCGGTGACGACGAGCAGTTGCGGCAGGTATGGACGCGCTACAATCTGGTGCGCGCCGCGACCTCGGGGCAGCGGCCCGCGCATCCGCAGCTGGACATTTCCGCCCGGGTGCGCCAGGCCATAGCGGAGCCGGCCGCGCCGGGTCTGGGCCGGCGCCTGTTGCAACCGCTGACAAGCGTGGCCGTGGCCGCGTCGGTCACCGCCGTGGTGGTGCTGGGCGGGCAACAGCTGGCGAGTATCGACAGTGAAACCTACCCTACCCAGGCCGTCGCGGGCAGCGTGTCGCCCGTGGGCATGGTCAACAGCCTGGGAGCCACGTCGGTGCAGGCCAGCTATGGCACCCGTTCCGTGCCCGCGCTGCAGCCCGCCACGGGTACCGCCTACCGGGAGCTGGCGCGCCAGCGCCTGCACAAGTACATGCAGGAGCACGCCGAGCACGCGGCGCTGAACTCCCCGACCGGCCTTGTGCCTTTTGCCCGCGTGCCGACGATTCAGGAGTAGCGCTCGCTTGGGGGCTATCTCATACAAGCTGAAGCGCGGCAGCCGGCAGCTGCTGCTCGCCGTGGCCTGCCTGGCCTCGGGCGTCGCCGCTGCCGCGAGCTGTACGGGGGCCGACGCCGAGGCCCTGGCCTGGCTGGACAAGATGTCCCGCAGCGTCAACCAGGTGAGCTATCACGGGGTAGTGACCTTCCAGCGCGGCGATGACATGCAGGCCATGCAGATATCCCACTCGGTTACCGACGGGCTGGTATCGGAGCGCCTGATCGAGCTCACCGGCCAGGGCGCCGAGGTGTTGCGCGTCGATCATCCGCTGGAGTGCGTGCACCCCGGACACCGGCTGCTGCGCATTGGCGCCGAATTGCAGTCCGGCGAGTGCGGCCTTGCCAGCTACTACCGTTTTCGTGTCAGCGACGGGGAACTGGTCGCCGGGCGCCAGGCGGTGCAGGTGCACATCGAGCCGCGTGACATGTATCGCTATGGCTACAGGATGGAACTGGACCGGGAGACCGGCCTGCTGTTGAAAAGCCAGACAATGGGCCGGGGAGGCAAGGTTCTGGAGAAATTCCAGTTTGCCAGCCTCTCCTACGCTCAGGATGAAGCCGCCACCGAGGAGACCCGCCTGGTGCACGTGGCCCGCCACACTCACCCCGCGCCGGAGCAGGCCGCGGCGGCCCCGGCGGCGCAATGGAACGTGGGCTGGCTGCCACTGGGGTTCACCCTCACCGATCTTCCCCAGGCGACCTCGGGGCGTCGCACCTACACCGATGGCCTGGCGGTGTTTTCCGTGTTCCTCGAACCGCTGGGCCAGGATATCCGGCCGGGAGAGGGCGTGGTCAGTTCCGGTGGTACCACGTCCTATACCCGGGGTATGCACCTGGGCGGCCAGCCGGTACTGGTCACCGTGATCGGTGAAGTGCCGCTGAATACCGCCAGGATGGTCGCCGATTCGATCGGAGTCGGGCACTGATATGCTGGTCGAGACCGGGCGCGTGGTTGCAGTGGAGGCGGATGCCCTGTGGGTCGAGACCATCCGCCGCAGCACCTGTGGCGGTTGCGCCGCCCGCCAGGGCTGCGGCCACGGTTTGCTCAATCGCATCGGTGACGGCCGCAGTGGCTATATACGGGTATTGCGCGGCCCCTCCACGCAGCGCGATAGCTGCCAGGTAAACGATCAGGTGCGCATCAGTATTCCCGAGCAGGTCATCCTGCGCGGCTCCGCGGTGGTCTACCTGCTGCCCCTGCTGTGCATGCTCGCCACGGCGGGGCTGGCGGAGCAAGTGCTGCCGGCGCCCCCCCAGGCGGGGGCGGCCATCGGGGCGCTGCTGGGCCTGGCCCTGGGCTTTGGCCTGGTGCGCTGGCACGCCTGGCGACACCGCCACGACCGGCGCCTGCAGCCCACCTTGCTGGAAGTGCTGCCGCGAGCGGTAGCGGTGGCCGGCCCGCGCTGACTGTTACAACTCTCTTCAACACGCTTTAGGAAAACACGATGAATCCTGTCAACCGTATGCTAACTTCTGTCGCCGTGGCATGTGTCCTGCTGGCTTATTCGGCGCTTTCGGCGGCCTCCCTGCCGGAGTTCCGGGAGATCGTAAAGAAGAACTCCCCGGCGGTGGTGAAAATCATTGTCGAGCAGGATACCAGTGTGGCGCCCGGCCACCCCGGAACGGACGAGATTCCCGAATACCTGCGGCGCTTTTTCGAGTTTCGCGGGGCGCCACCGCCGCAACATCACGAACAGATGGGCATGGGCTCCGGCTTCGTGATTTCCGAAGACGGTTATATCGTGACCAATAACCACGTGGTGGAGGGCGCGTCCAGTGTACTGGTACGCCTCAGCGATCGCCGTGAGTTCGACGCCGAGGTGATCGGCACCGACCCGCGCTCGGATCTGGCGCTGTTGCGTATCGAAGCCAGCGACCTGCCGGTGCTGAAACTGGGAAAAGATGGGGAACTGGAAGTGGGTGAATGGGTGCTGGCAATCGGCTCGCCCTTCGGCCTGGACTATTCGGTGACGGCGGGCATCGTCAGCGCCAAGGGCCGCAGCCTGCCCACGGAGCGCAACGAGAATTATGTACCATTTATCCAGACCGACGTGGCCATCAATCCGGGCAATTCCGGCGGCCCGCTGTTCAACCTCGATGGCGAGGTGGTCGGTGTCAATTCCCAGATATTTACCCGCAGTGGCGGCTCGATCGGCCTGTCCTTCGCAATACCGGTCAGCGTGGTGCGCAATGTCGTCGAACAGCTGAAGGCGGATGGTCGGGTGACACGTGGCTGGCTGGGTGTGACCATACAGGACGTCGATAAAAACCTGGCCGAGTCTTTCGGTCTGGATCGGCCTCGCGGTGCGCTGGTGGTGGAAGTGGCCCCCGGTGGTCCCGCCGATGACGCCGGCCTGCAGTCGGGCGATATCATTCTCAGCTTCGACGGCACCGAAATTCCCACCTCCGCCCAGTTGCCCCATGTGGTGGGCCTGGAGACACCTGGGACAGAGGTGGTCGTGGAAGTGATGCGCGACAGGAAGCGCAAAGAGATAGACGTCGAAGTGGGCGGTCTGGGTGCCGAGGATGGCTTCAGTCTGACTGCCAGCGGTACCGCCACCGGCCAGGGTGGCCGGCTGGGCGCGCTGGTAGAGGAGGCGCCGGCGGAGTTGCTGGAGCGTTGGGGAATAAACGGCGGCGTGCTGGTGCGCGAGGTGGCCCCCGATTCGGTGGCGGCCGAGGCAGGCGTGCTGCCCGGTGACGTGATCACCCTGATCGGCTCGACGCCCATCAAGTCCGTCGCCAGCTACGCGGACGTGGAGGCGGGGCTGCCCGCGGGCGGCTCCGTGCCCCTGCGCCTGATCCGTCGCGGCTCACCGTTGTTTATCGGGCTGAAGCTGGGGGACTGACAGGGGCGAGGGAGCGCTGCGCAGCCGCGCCACGGGGCGTGGCGGATGCCATCGGGTTGGGTTACAATCGCGCGTTTTTTACCTGGCGCGCGGGGCGAGCTTGCCGCGCCGTCGTTCATCGAACACACCCCGCGGGACCGCGTCGTCCCGCGCCAACCGGGCCCGATTGAGTGACTGAACTCGGCAACATCCGTAACTTTTCCATTATTGCCCACATAGACCACGGCAAGTCCACGCTGGCGGACCGCTTCATCCAGCACTGTGGCGGGCTCAGTGACCGGGAGATGGACGAGCAGGTGCTGGATTCCATGGATATCGAGCGCGAGCGCGGGATTACCATCAAGGCCCAGAGCGTCACCCTGGACTACCGGGCGGTCGACGGTGAGGTCTACCAGCTCAACTTTATCGATACCCCCGGCCACGTCGACTTTTCCTACGAAGTGTCGCGCTCCCTGGCCGCCTGCGAGGGGGCGCTGCTGGTGGTAGATGCGGGTCAGGGGGTCGAGGCCCAGTCGGTCGCCAACTGCTACACGGCCATCGAGCAGGGCCTGGAGGTGTTGCCCATCCTCAACAAGATGGACCTGCCCCAGGCCGATCCCGACAAGGTCAAGAAGGAAATCGAGGAGATCATCGGTATCGATGCCAGCGACGCCTGCCTGGTCAGTGCCAAGTCCGGCCTGGGCGTGGAGCAGGCCCTGGAGCAGCTGGTGGCGAAAATCCCCCCGCCTGAGGGTGATCGCGAGGCCCCGCTGCAGGCGCTGATCATCGACTCCTGGTTCGACAATTACCTCGGGGTGGTCTCCCTGGTGAGGGTCAAAAACGGGGTGTTGCGTAAGCGCGACAAGATTGTGGCGAAAACAATCGGCAAGGCCCACCAGGTGGACGGTGTCGGCATCTTCACGCCCAAGCGGGTGGAGCGCGAGGCGCTGCAGGCGGGTGAGGTCGGTTACGTGGTGGCCGGCATCAAGGATATCCATGGCGCTCCGGTGGGTGACACCCTGACCCACGACAAGCGCCCGGACGTGCCCGCGCTACCGGGCTTCCAGCGGGTCAAACCCCAGGTCTACGCGGGCATATTCACGATCTCCTCGGATGACTACGAGGACTTTCGCGATGCCCTCGCCAAACTGACCCTGAACGACGCTTCGCTGTTCTACGAACCGGAGACGTCCGACGCCCTGGGCTTCGGGTTTCGCTGCGGATTCCTGGGCATGCTGCACATGGAGATCATCCAGGAACGGCTGGAGCGGGAGTACGACCTCGACCTGATCACCACTGCCCCGACCGTCATCTACGAGGTTGTGAAAAAGAATGGCGAGATCATCCAGGTCGACAACCCCTCGGCGCTGCCGGATCCGGGTGACATAGAAGAGATGCGCGAGCCGATTGCGCGCTGCCATATCCTGGTGCCGCACAGTTACCTGGGGAGCGTCATCACTTTGTGCGTGGAAAAGCGCGGGGTTCAGAAAGACATGCAGTTTCTGGGCGCCCAGGTATCGCTGACCTACGATATACCCATGGCCGAGGTGGTGCTGGATTTTTTCGACCGCCTGAAATCGGTGAGCAGGGGTTACGCCTCACTGGATTACAGTTTCGAGCGTTTCGAGGCGGCCAGCCTGGCGCGACTCGACATGCTTATCAATGGCGAGCGCGTCGACGCCCTGGCCGTGATCGTGCACCGCGACCAGGTGCAGCACCGGGGCCGGGTCCTGACCGAGAAAATGCAGGAGCTGATTCCCCGACAGATGTTCGACGTGGCCATCCAGTGTGCAGTCGGCGGCAAGATCGTGGCGCGCCAGACGGTCAAGGCATTGCGCAAGAACGTTACCGCCAAGTGCTACGGCGGCGATGTCAGTCGCAAGCGCAAGCTGCTGGACAAGCAGAAAGCGGGTAAGAAACGCATGAAACAGGTCGGCAGGGTGGAGATCCCCCAGTCCGCCTTTCTGGCAGTACTCAAGGTTGACGGCTGACGATATGGACATTGACTTTCCCCTGATCCTGGTAATCCTGGTATTCGGCAGCGGCCTGATCTGGTTGCTGGACGCCCTGTTGCTGGCGCCGGGCAGGCGGCGCACAGTGGCGAACCTGCAGGAGGAGTATCCCCAGTGGCAGCAGGAGGGCAGCAGCCAGGCTGCCAGCTACCGGCGGCAAGTGGAGCAATCCGCCAGGGAGCCGGCGCTGGTCGAATACGCCAAATCGTTCTTCCCGGTGCTGCTGGTGGTGTTCGTCCTGCGTTCCTTCCTGGTGGAGCCCTTTCAGATTCCTTCATCCTCCATGGTGCCGACCCTGCAGGTGGGGGATTACATCCTGGTCAACAAGTATACCTACGGCATACGCCTGCCGGTGCTGCGCACCAAGGTGCTGGACCTGAATGAACCGCAACGCGGTGACGTCATGGTGTTTTTCCCACCCCATATGAACGATACCTACTTCATCAAGCGTGTGGTCGGGCTTCCCGGTGACACCGTCACGTATCGCAACAAACGCCTGTACGTCAACGGTAAGGAGATCGTCGAGGAGCCGCTGGCCGTGCTGCCGGAGGGGCAGGCCCGCTACCAGGTGGGGCTGGAGACCCTGGGTGATGCCACCCACCTGGTCCAGGTGGACGAAAACCGGCCGGCCCGCGATTTTTCCGTGGTGGTGAAACCGGGGCATTACTTCATGATGGGCGACAACCGGGACAACAGCAGCGACAGCAGGATTTGGGGTCAGGTACCGGAAAAGGATATAGTAGGCAAGGCGTTCGCCGTATGGATGCACTGGGATTCGCTGCTTAGCCTGCCCAGTTTCAGCCGGGTGGGCCTGATTCAATAATCGCAGCGGGATTTGTGGAGGAGCGCATAATGAAAGCACATTCGCGTCAACAGGGGATGTCCATTCCGGGAATGCTGGCGGTGGCGGCCATGGTGGGGTTTTTTATCATGTGCATCGTCCGCATGGCCCCGCACTATTTCGAGTACCTCAGCGTGCGGGAGATCATCACCAAGATCGCCCAGGAATATGACCCGGACAGGGAAGGCATAGCCGATATTCGCCGCCGGATCGAAACGGTGTTCAACACCAACCAGATATACGACCTGAAACCCAAGGACGTGGAAGTGTTTCGCAAGGATGGCCGGACCTTCATCGACGCTCGCTACGAGGCCCGGGTGCCGATAATGGGCAATGTCGATGCCGTCATGAATTTCGACGACCTGGAAATCGAAACCGGCAGGCAGCCCTATTGAACGCCCGTCGGTGAACACCGCCCGTCTGCAGCGCACCCTCGGTCATGAGTTCGCCGATCCGCAATTGCTGGTCACCGCGCTGACCCATCGCAGCGCGGGTGGGACCAATAACGAGCGCCTGGAGTTCCTGGGCGATTCCATCGTCAATCACATCATCGCCGAAGCGCTGTACCAGCGTTTTCCCCGCGCCCGCGAGGGTGAGCTGAGCAGGATGCGCGCCTCGCTGGTCAAAGGCGACACCCTGGCCGCCCTGGGGCGCGAACTGGGCCTCGGGGAATACCTGCTGCTCGGCCCCGGGGAGCGCAAGAGCGGCGGCTTCCGCCGCGGTTCCATCCTGGCGGATGCCGTGGAGGCGGTGGCGGGCGCGGTGCTGCTCGATGGCGGCACCGAGCCGTGCAGAGCCTGTGTGCTGCGCTGGTTCGGCAGCAGGCTGGACTCGCCTGCAGTGGGTGAAGCCGGTAAGGATGCCAAAACCCGCCTGCAGGAATACCTGCAGGGGCGGGGTAACCCCCTGCCCGAGTACCAGCTGCTGGCCGTGGAGGGCGAGCACCATGCCCAGCAGTTTACCGTGGCCTGCCATGTCGCCCGGCCTCAACTGGTGGCCGAGGGGCACGGCAACAGTCGGCGCAGGGCCGAGCAGGCGGCCGCCCGCGAGGCCCTGCAGAGGTTGGCGGCGGATGCCGGCTGATTCGCTTCGGCGCTGCGGTTATATCGCCATCGTCGGCAGGCCCAATGTCGGCAAGTCGACCCTGCTGAATCATCTCCTCGGGCAGAAAATCAGCATCACGTCCCGCAAGCCGCAGACCACCCGTCACCGGGTGCTGGGTATCAAGACCGAGGGCAGCAACCAGCTCGTATTCGTCGACACGCCGGGCTTGCACAAGGACGCCTCGAAAGCGATCAACCGTTACATGAACCGCGCCGCCAGCGCTGCCATCCGCGACGTGGACCTGGTGGTGTTCGTGGTTGATCGCACCGCCTGGACCCAGGAGGACGCCATGGTGCTGGAGCAGATTCGCCAGGGGGGGTTGCCGTGCCTGCTGGTGGTCAACAAGGTCGACTTGCTGGAGGACAAAAACGCGCTGCTGCCCCACCTGCAGGCCCTGGCCGCCAAGGGTGAATTCGCCGCGATCCTGCCTGTGTCGGCGCTGCGCCGCCACAACATTGCCGAGCTGGAAAGAGAGATAGTCAAGTTGCTTCCGCAGTCCGCGCATTTCTTTCCCGAGGAGCAGATAACAGATCGCAGCCAGCGCTTTCTCGCCGCGGAAATCGTCCGCGAGAAAATAATGCGCCAGTTGGGCGAGGAGTTGCCCTACTCGATCACCGTCGAAATAGAGGAGTTTGCGCAACAGGATGCGGTGCTGCACATTGCGGCACTGATTTTCGTGGAGCGCAAGGGCCAGAAGAAGATCCTCATCGGCGAGGGGGGCTCCCGGCTGCGCTCGATCGGCAGCGAGGCCCGGCGGGACATGGAGCTGTTGTTCGATTGCAAGGTCATGCTGCGTTTGTGGGTAAAGGTGAAGTCGGGCTGGTCGGATGACGAGCGCGCGCTGCGCAGCCTGGGCTACGACGACTAGCGCCATGCGTGTCGCCCTGCAACCTGCCTATATTCTCCACTCGCGGGCCTATCGCGACAGCAGCGCGCTGCTGGAGGTGTTCACTGCCGAGCATGGCCGCATCAGCCTGGTGGCCCGCGGCGCGCGCCGCAAGGGGCGCGGCGGCACTCCCGGTGCGCGGCTGCAACCCTTCACGCCCCTGCTGCTCAGTTTCAGCGGGCGCTCCGAACTGAAGGCCCTCGGCGCCAGCGAAACCGTGGGTCGTCCGCGGGTGTTGCATGCACAGCGCCTGTTCAGCGGCATGTATCTCAACGAACTGCTGATGCGGCTGCTGCATCGACACGATCCGCACCCGCGCCTGTTCGCCTGCTACGACGCCACGCTGGACGCCCTGGCAGGCATTGAGCCCGTGGATGATGTGCTGCGCCAGTTCGAGTTCAACCTGCTGGGAGAACTGGGCTATGGTTTCAGCCTGGACCTGGACGGCCTGACCGGCGAGGCGCTGTGTCCGGAGTGCTGGTATTACTATCATCCGGACTGGGGGCTGGTGCGCGATGACGCGGCCACGGGGCCGTCGCCGCGCGCGTTTTGCGGGGCCGATCTGCTGGCGATGGCGGCCGGGGGGTTCGGCGGGCCCGCCCGGGCGACAGCCAAGCGCCTGCTGCGCCTGGTGTTGTCCATGCACCTCGGGGATAGTCCGCTGCACAGCCGTGAACTGTTTCGCAGCGGTGGTGCGGCGGAACGTAGCGCCGCAGGCCCGGAGCGCGCCGGATGATTGCCGTCGGCACCGATATCCTCCGGGTGGGTCGTATCGAGGCGGTGCTGGAACGCCTGGGCGACCGCTTCGTCGAGCGGATACTGACTCCCGCGGAACGCCAGGAGTATCGGCTCAGCCGCCAGCCGGCACGCCTGCTGGCCAAGCGCTTTGCCGCCAAGGAGGCCGTTGCCAAGGCCCTGGGTACGGGTATCGGGCGCGGTGTCAGCTGGCAGGATATCTCTATTGGCCACGACGCCCGGGGCGCGCCCGTCGTGGCCCTGGATGGTGGCGCCCTGCGAGTGGCCGCCGAACTGGGCGGCAGTCGCCTGCACCTGAGCCTCGCGGATGAAGTCGATTACGTGGTCGCCTTCGCCGTGCTGGCGCCCTGAGGCCGCCACCGGCCGGTGGCTGCGCGGAGTTTCTCCCGCAGTTCAACCAAGTTCGCTATACTGGCCACCTGATCACGCGGTACGTACCCTATGCCCGAATATCCCACTATCGAAGCCTGTATCGGCAACACGCCCCTGGTGCGCCTGCAACGCCTGCCGGGGAACACCGCCAACACCGTGCTGGCCAAGCTCGAGGGTAATAACCCCGCCGGATCGGTCAAGGACAGGCCGGCACTGAGTATGATCGCCCAGGCGGAGGCCAGGGGCGAGATTCGACCCGGGGACACCCTGATAGAGGCCACCAGCGGCAATACCGGTATCGCCCTGGCGATGGCGGCGGCTATTCGCGGCTATCACCTGATCCTGATCATGCCCTCCCACATGAGCGAAGAGCGCAAGCAGGCCATGTCGGCCTACGGTGCGCAGTTGCTGGAGGTGTCGCCGGAGGAGGGTATGGAGGGCGCCCGGGACCTGGCCCTGGAGATGCAGGCCGCCGGGGAGGGGCGGGTGCTGGACCAGTTTGGCAATCCGGACAATCCGCTCGCCCACCTGACGGGGACCGGCCCCGAGATCTGGCGGCAGACGGCGGGAACCATCACCCATTTCGTGAGTTCCATGGGTACCACCGGCACCATCATGGGGTGTTCGGCCTATCTCAAACAACGGAACCCGGCGATCGAGATCGTCGGCCTGCAGCCCCAGGAGGGTTCCAGCATTCCCGGTATCAGGCGCTGGCCGCAGGCCTATCTGCCGGCAATTTACGACGCCGCCAGGGTCGACCGGATCATGGACATTTCCCAGCAGGAATCGGAGCAGACCATGCGCAGCCTGGCCACCCGCGAGGGCATATTCTGTGGCGTCTCCTCAGGGGGCGCGATTGCCGCGGCCCTGCGCCTGTCGGCTGAGGTCGAGAACGCGGTGATCGTCGCGATCATCTGCGATCGCGGCGACCGCTATCTCTCCACTGGCGTGTTCAGCGGGGTGTAGCGGGGTGGTGCAGGTTCGCGACCAGTTTCACCTGCGCCCGGATGGTCAGGTCGACCTGGAGCAGTGGTTGCAGCGCCTGCCCGTCGACCTGCCCCAGGCTGAGCGCGAGCGCCTGGGCGCCGCCTGCCGGATGGTGGAGGGCGTGCGCCGGAGTCCCGCTACCGACCCGGGTGACTGGGCCAGGGAGTCGGACTGCTTCACCGCGGGCCTGGATATCGCCGTCATCCTGGCGGAACTGCAGGTGGGTTGCGACTGCCTGGCAGCCGGTGTGGTGTACCGCGCGGTGCGCGAGCAGCGCCTGCCTCTCGAACAGGTGGGCGCTACACTGGGCCAGCCCGTCGCTACCCTGGTGGAAGGCGTCCTGCGGATGGCGGCCATCAGCCAGCTGCGCGGCGCCAACGACGGGCCGGTGCTCGGCCAGGCCCAGGCCCAGAATGACAATATCCGCAAGATGCTGATCGCCCTGGTTGACGATGTGCGGGTGGCGTTGATCAAACTGGCGGAGCGCACCTGCGCGATCCGGGTGGTTAAGAACGACGAGCAGCGTCGTCTGCCGGTCGCCCGGGAAGTGTTCGATGTATATGCGCCGCTGGCCCATCGCCTGGGTATAGGCCAGCTCAAGTGGGAGCTGGAGGACCTGTCTTTTCGCTATCTGTACGGCGATGCCTATCGCAAGATCGCCCGCCTGCTGGACGGCAAGCGGGTGGAGCGCGACCAGTTCATTGCCAAGGTGAAGGCGCAGTTGACCCAGGTGCTGGGCCGGGCCGGGCTGCGTTTCGAAATTGACGGGCGTGCCAAGCACATATACAGCATATGGCGAAAGATGCAGCGCAAGGGAATCGGCTTCTCCCAGGTCTACGATATACGCGCGGTGCGCATCCTGGTGCCGGAAATCGCCGATTGCTACGCCACCCTGGGGCTGGTACACGGCCTGTGGCACAACATCCCCAACGAGTTCGACGACTACATCGCCAACCCCAAGGAGAACGGCTACCGCTCCCTGCACACCGCGGTGGTGGGCCCCGAGGGCAAGGTTCTGGAGGTGCAGAT
>JACKNV010000009.1 GCA_024234735.1 Pseudomonadales bacterium | reverse complement strand
TCAAGGAGATTGCCCGCACGCTGTAGGCGGCGGGCACGGCATGGCAAAGGAATACAGTCGCACCCAGCGGGTGGCGGATTATTTGCAGCGGGAACTGGCCGCGCTCATCCAGCACGAGTTGCGCGACCCCCGCATCGGCATGGTGAGCATCACCGGGGTCGACGTGAGCCGGGACCTGGCACACGCCAGGGTCTACTTTACCGCGCTGGGATGCGACTCCGACGAGGATGCCAGCGAGCCCGCCGCGGCCCTCAACAAGGCGGCGGGATTCCTGCGCTCCCAGTTGTCCCGGGACGCCACCATGCGCAGTGTGCCGCAGCTGCGGTTTTATTTTGACACCAGCGTGGGCCAGGGGCGCCACCTGGAGGAGCTGATACGGCGGGCCACCGATGCCGATCGCCAGCTGGGGCTGGGCGATACCGACAGCGATGAGGGCAATTAGCCCGTGTCCAGGCAGCGGCAACGGCGGGGTCGCCCGCTGGACGGTATCCTGGTGCTGGACAAGCCCGAGGGCATGAGTTCCAACCGGGCCCTGCAAGTGGCCAAGCGCCTGTATGGCGCCGCCAAGGCGGGGCATACCGGCAGCCTCGACCCCCTGGCCACCGGGGTGCTGCCGCTGTGTTTCGGTGAGGCGACCAAGTTTTCACAGTTTCTGCTGGACGCAGACAAGGCCTACCAGAGCACCTTTGTCCTGGGTGTGGCCACGGATACCGGCGACGCCGAGGGGCAGGTACTGCAAACCTGCGATACCGCGGCCATGACCGAGTCGCAGGTGGCGGCGGCGTTGCAGGCCTTCCGGGGCGAGATAGAGCAGACCCCGCCCATGTACTCGGCGATCAAGCACCAGGGCCAGCCGCTGTACAAACTGGCGCGCCAGGGTGTGGAGGTGGAACGCAAGGCCCGCACTGTGGTCATACAGCAACTCGAGCTGCTGGCGTTTCGCGGCGGCTGCCGCGCCGAGGTGGATATCTACCTCGAATGCAGCAAGGGTACCTATGTGCGCTCGATCGCCGAGGACCTGGGCAGGGCGCTGGGCTGCGGCGCCCACGTCACCAGCCTGCGCCGCAGCAAGGCGGGCCCCTTCAGCCTGGCGGACAGCGTGTCCCTGACGACCCTGGAGGCGCTCAAGGCCAACGGGCGGGAGGCCCAGATGGACGCCCTGTTGCTGCCGGCGGACGCGGCGGTAAAAGCGCTGCCCCTGGTAAAGCTGAGCGAATCGGGCGGCTTTTATATGCGCCAGGGGCAGGCCATACAGGTGCCAAACGCACCCTGTGGTGGTATGGTGCGCGTCGCCCTGGACAGCGGCGAGTTCCTGGGCGTGGGAGAGATATTGGACGATGGGCGCGTGGCGCCGCGTCGACTGATAGTCACCGGAGGACGGTGACGCGAACCTGTCTGTAAATCTGCACGGACAGGCTCTTTTTATCATGAAGGGTGGGCAACCATCCGAGGCAGATTCAACAAGAGGAAAGTAACATGGCTTTAAATGCTGAACGCAAGGCGGAAATCGTCAAGGAGTACCAGGTAGGTGAAGGTGACACCGGTTCCCCGGAAGTACAGATAGCGCTGCTGTCCGCTAATATTGAGCAGTTGCAGGGGCACTTCAAGTCGCACAAGCATGACCACCACTCGCGTCGCGGCCTGATTCGCATGGTAAATCAGCGCCGCAAGCTGCTGGACTACCTCAAGCGCAAGGACGCCACGCGCTACACCGGCCTGATCAAGCGGCTGGGTCTGCGTCGATAGGCCGTATCACCTGCCGGTTTACCCGGGGTGGCGGCGTCTGCGGTAGCGACCTGTCCGCCCCGGGTGACCCGGTAGCCATATAAAGAATTGGAGAAAAATTGTGAATCCAGTAACCAAAACCTTCCAGTACGGTGGCCAGAGCGTCACTCTGGAAACTGGCCGCATCGCGCGCCAGGCTTCCGGAGCGGTGCTGGTCACCGTCGAAAATACCTCGGTGCTGTGCACCGTGGTGGCCGAAAAAACTGCACGTGAAGGCCGGGACTTCTTCCCCCTGGCGGTACACTACACGGAAAAAACCTACGCGGTGGGCAAGATCCCCGGCGGTTTCTTCAAGCGTGAAGGCCGTCCCAGCGAAAAGGAGACCCTGACTTCGCGCCTGATCGACCGCCCCATTCGTCCGCTGTTTCCCAACGGCTTCATGAACGAGGTACAGGTTATCTGTACGGTGATGTCCGCCGACAAGCACATCGACCCGGATATTCCCGCCATGATCGGCACCTCCGCTGCCCTGGCGATTTCCGGCTGCCCCTTCAACGGCCCCATCGCGGGTGCCCGGGTGGGGTTCAACGAGCAGCAGGGCTACCTGCTCAACCCGACCTATCCCGAGCTGGCCGAGAGCAAGCTGGACATGGTCGTCGCCGGCACCAAAGACGCGGTGCTCATGGTGGAATCCGAGGCCAAAGAGCTGAGTGAGGACCAGATGCTGGGGGCGGTACTGTTTGCCCACCAGGAAATGCAGGTGGTCATCCAGGCGATCAACGAGTTGGTCGCCGAGGCCGGCAAGCCGCGTTGGGACTGGCAGCCCGCCGCGGTCAACGAGGAACTGCTGGCGGCTGTGGAAGCCCAGGCCAAGGCCGATCTCGGCGAGGCCTACCGCATCACCGACAAGGCCGCTCGCTACGAGCGTGTCGGCGAAATCCGCAGCGCCTGCGTCGACGCGCTGGCGGTCGAGGGTGGCCCCTCTGCGGACGAGGTCAAGGACGTGTTCAAGAG
This sequence comes from Pseudomonadales bacterium, assembly GCA_024234735.1. Classification (GTDB taxonomy): domain Bacteria; phylum Pseudomonadota; class Gammaproteobacteria; order Pseudomonadales; family Halieaceae; genus JARRPM01. Next base: position 160,421 of record JACKNV010000009.1, on the reverse strand, counting down.
CGTCGAGAAGAACTTGGTGCGCAAGCGCATTCTCGCCGGTGAAGCACGTATCGACGGCCGCGACAACCGCACTGTGCGTCCCATCGCCTGCGAAGTGGATCTGCTGGCCAAGGTGCACGGTTCCGCCCTGTTTACCCGTGGCGAAACCCAGGCCATCGGCGCGGTCACACTGGGCTCCACCCGCGATGCCCAGATCATCGACGCCCTGGAAGGGGAGCGCCGCGATCCCTTCATGCTGCACTACAACTTCCCGCCCTATTCAGTGGGTGAGGCCGGCCGTGTCGGCTTTACCGGGCGTCGCGAAGTGGGCCACGGCCGTCTGGCGCGCCGCGCGCTGGCCGCCGTGCTGCCCTCAGCCGACGATTTTCCCTATACCGTGCGCGTGGTTTCGGAAATCACTGAATCCAACGGCTCCAGTTCCATGGCCTCTGTGTGTGTCGGCTCCCTGGCCATGATGGCCGCGGGTGTTCCGCTGAAGGCGCCGGTGGCGGGTATCGCCATGGGCCTGGTGAAAGATGGCAACCAGTTCGCCGTGCTCACCGATATCCTGGGCGACGAGGATCACCTCGGCGACATGGACTTCAAGGTGGCCGGCACCGCCGAAGGCGTGACCGCCCTGCAGATGGATATCAAGATCGAGGGTATCAACGAGCAGATCATGCAGGTTGCCCTGGAGCAGGCCCAGCATGCCCGCCTGCACATCCTCGGGCAGATGAACGAAGTAATGGGCGCGCCGCGCGAGGTGACCTCGGAAAACGCGCCCAGTATGATCACCCTTAAGATCGACTCCGACAAGATCCGCGACGTTATCGGCAAGGGTGGGGCAACCATACGCTCCATCACCGAAGCCTCCGGCGCCACTGTCGATATCGACGATGATGGTACTGTGCGGGTATTCGGCCAGGACATGGCGGCGCGTGACGCGGCCGTGGCCCTGATCGAGGAGATCACTGCGGAGGCAGAGGTGGGCGCCGTCTACAACGGTACCGTAGCCCGCATCGTCGACTTCGGCGCTTTCGTCAATATCCTGCCCGGCAAGGACGGCCTGGTGCACATTTCCCAGATCGCCAACGAGCGGGTGGAAAATGTATCCGACCACCTCAAGGAAGGTCAGGAAGTCCAGGTCAAGGTGCTGGACGTGGACCAGCGTGGCCGTATCAAGCTCTCCATCAAGGAGTTGCTGGAGGACGAGGCGAGCGCTCAGGAGCCCGCCCGGGAAGCGGCCGAATAGGCTGCCCGGTCCCGCGACCAGGGGACGTGCCGAGAGGCTCGTCCCCTTTTTTGTGTGTGCCAGTCACGGCGCAATGCGCCATACCTGGCGCATACAAAAAAAGGCATGCCCTGCGGCATGCCCCTGGGTTGCCGAAGCCGGTGGCTATTGAGGCCGGTTGCTGACCAGGTTGTCCACCACCGTGGGGTCGGCCAGGGTGCTGGTGTCGCCCAGGCTGTCCAACTCGTTCTCCGCGATCTTGCGCAGGATGCGGCGCATGATCTTGCCGGAGCGGGTTTTCGGCAGCCCCGGCGCCCACTGGATGACATCGGGCTTGGCGATCGGGCCGATTTCCTTGACGCACATGGCGATGAGTTCGGCGCGCAATTCCTCGGATGGCTCGACACCCTGCATGGGGGTGACATAGGCGTAGATGCCCTGCCCCTTGATATCGTGGGGAAAGCCCACCACGGCCGCCTCGGCGATCTTGTCGTGCAGCACCAGGGCGCTCTCCACTTCGGCGGTTCCCATGCGGTGGCCGGAAACATTGAGCACGTCGTCCACCCGCCCGGTGATCCAGTAGTAGCCGTCCTCGTCCCGGGAGGCGCCGTCGCCGGTGAAGTAGTAGCCGGGGTAGTTCTTGAAATAGGTATCGACCATGCGCTGGTGATCGCCGTATACGGTGCGGATCTGCGAGGGCCAGGAGGATTTGACGACCAGGTAGCCGGCACCGGCCCCCTGGACCTCGGAGCCGTCCTCGTTGAGCAGCGCCAGGTCGACCCCGAAAAACGGCACCGTGGCGGAGCCGGGCTTGAGGGGGATGGCGCCGGGCAGGGGGGTGATCATGTGGGCGCCGGTCTCCGTCTGCCACCAGGTGTCGACGATGGGGCAGCGGGAGTCCCCCACCACCTCGTAGTACCAGTTCCAGGCCTCGGGGTTGATGGGCTCGCCGACGGTGCCTAGCAGGCGCAGGCTGGCGCGCGAGCTGCGTGTTACCGGCTCGTTGCCCACGGCGTGCAGGGCGCGGATTGCCGTGGGGGCGGTATAAAACGTGTTGACCTGGTGTTTATCCACCACTTCCCAGCAGCGCCCGGCGTCCGGGTAGGTGGGTACCCCTTCGAAAATAAGCGAGGTGGCGCCGTTCGCCAGCGGGCCGTAGACGATATAGGTGTGGCCGGTAACCCAGCCCACGTCCGCGGTGCACCAGTAAATTTCGCCCTCGCGGTAATCGAACACGTATTTGAAGGTCATGGCGGCCTGCAGCAGGTAGCCACCGGTGGTGTGCAGCACACCCTTGGGCTTGCCGGTGGAGCCGGACGTGTACAGGATGAACAGCGGATCCTCGGCATCCATGGGCTGCGGCGCGCACTCGGCGGCAGCTCCCGCGGTGGCCTCGTGATACCAGATATCGCGCCCCTCCTGCCAGCCGATGTTGCCGCCGGTGCGCTTCACCACCAGGCAGGTGTGTACATCGGGGCAGGCCGCCAGGGCGGCGTCGGCATTTTGCTTCAGGGGAATCTGCCTGCCGCCGCGAAGGCCTTCGTCGGCCGTGATCAGGGTCTGGCAATCGGAGTCCAGGATGCGATCCTTGAGGGCCTCCGGGGAGAAGCCGCCAAAGACCACCGAGTGCACTGCCCCGATCCGGGCGCAGGCCAGCATGGCGTAGGCCGCCTCGGGAATCATCGGCATATAGATACACACCCGGTGGCCTTTGCCCACGCCGCGCTCCTTGAGCACGTTGGCCAGCCTGCAGACGTTCTCCTTCAGTTCGGCGTAGGTAATGTGCCTGCTGTCGGCCGGATCGTCTCCCTCCCAGATGAATGCGGTCTGGCCGGCGCGCTCGGGCAGGTGCCGGTCTATGCAGTTGTAACTGACATTCAACTGGCCGCCGGCAAACCAGGCGGCTTCGCCCTTGACGAAGTCGAAACTGACCACCTTGTCCCAGGGTTTGTCCCAGCTGAGGAAGGCCTCGGCCTGTTCCGCCCAGAAACCGTCCGGGTCCTCGAGCGAGCGCTCGTACATGGCCTGGTACGTCTCGGCATTGATATGGGCGTCCTTGAAGTTGGCGGGTACCGGGTGGGTCGGAAATTCAGACATGGTGGTCGTTCCCCTGAGTGTTCAATGGTGGATTTGCGATGATACTGCGCCAACCGGCCAGTGCAAGCCGACCAAGGTCTAAGTGGGCGCGGGAACAGCAGCGGCCGGCGGAGCCGGCCGGTCGGGGTCAGTGTGCGCCGGCGAGCATGCCCCAGTCGGACACGGGGTTGAGGGCGATGCGCACGTTGTCGATGAGACGGGTGGTGCCCAGGCGGGCAGCGGCCAGGATGGCGATCTCCTCGGTGTCGGGAGTCACTGTTCGCAGGGTGTCGGCGTCGCGAATGGCAAAATAATCGGGATCGAGGCCGGCCTGCAGCAGGCGCATGCGGGCGTGGGATTCCAACTGCAGGAAGTTGTCAAAGCCGCAGGCAATGGCCTCGCGACAGGCGTTCAGGGTCTGGTGGATAACCGGGGCGACATGGCGTTGCTCGGCCGACAGGTAGCCGTTGCGCGAACTCATTGCCAGCCCGTCCTGGTCACGGGTGGTGGCGACCCCGACGACGTTGACCGGCATGCACAGGTCTTTCACCATCTTGCGCACGATGGACAGTTGCTGGAAGTCCTTTTCCCCGAACACGGCGGTATCGGGGCGCACGATGTTGAACAGCTTGGCGACCACCGTGGTCACCCCGTCGAAATGACCGGGGCGGCTGCTGCCGCACAGCGTCTCGGACAGGTCGGGTACCGCGACCCGGGTGTGGCGGGCCATGCCCTCGGGGTAGATTTCCTCCACCGTGGGGGTATACAGCACCTGCACACCCTCGCTGAACAGTTTTTCCTTGTCGGCCGCCAGGGTGCGGGGGTAGGCATCCAGATCCTCGTTGGGACCGAACTGCAGGGGGTTGACGAAAATGCTCACGACCACCACGTCGCACAGGCTGGCGGCTTTGCGAACGAGGTTGAGGTGCCCCTCGTGCAGATTGCCCATGGTAGGCACAAAGGCGATGCTCTGGCCTTTGCGACGGACGTTTTCAAGTGCGGATTGTAACTGCGCGTTGTTGCTGTAAGTTCGCATATCGACCTCATCCGTTAGGGTGCGGAATGGTGATGCTAAACCGATCGAAATCACGGGCCTGCACATCCGCCGGGGTCTCGCGGGCCGGCGGGAGGGGAAGTATGAACCAAGGATTTGAGCCGGGCAATGAATATTCATGAAAAATTCACGCACCCTGTTACCAAAAGAAGCAATTTTGTGCGCTGGCGCGGGCTCTGTGTGTTAGTGTCTGCTTACTCGTGACTTGCGCATTTGACAGGGCCGGGCTGACGGGAGCCCGCCCGGTTACCCGAAAGTGCTACTGCTAGCGGTAGGAATGCTCTTCCCTGGGATAGGCCCCGCTCTTGACCGCCTGCACGAAAGCCTTGAGGGCGCCCTGGATGTTGTCCTGGCCCTCCATGAAGTTCTGCACGAACCGCGCCGCGTGGCCGGAAAGCCCCAGCAGGTCGTGCATTACCAGCACCTGGGCGTCGGTGCCCGCCCCCGCTCCGATGCCGATCACCGGGATATCGAGTTTGCGGCTGATATCGGCCGCGAGGTGGCTGGGGATGCACTCCAGCACCAGCAGGCTGGCGCCGGCATCCTGGATTTCCACCGCATCGGCAAGAATGGACTTGGCCTCCTTGGGGGTGCGGCCCTGGACCTTGAAGCCGCCGAAGGTGTTTACCGACTGGGGGGTGAGGCCCAGGTGGGCGCATACGGGGATGCCCCGCTCGACCAGCATGCTGATGGTATTGCTCAGCCAGGTACCGCCTTCCATTTTCACCATCTGCGCACCGGCCTGCATCAAGCGGGTGGCATTGGTCATCGCCTGCTCGGCGGTGGTGTAGGTCATGAAGGGCATGTCGGCGATCACCAGCGCCTCGGGGGCTGCCCGGCAGACGCATTCGGTGTGGTAGGCCATGTGCTCGATGGTGACCGGAATGGTGCTGTCGTGGCCCTGCAGGACCATGCCCAGGGAGTCACCCACCAGGATGGTTTCGGCGCCCGCCTCGCTGACCAGCCTGGCGAACGTGGCGTCGTAGGCGGTTATGCAGACGAACCGCTCCCCCGCTTCCTTCATCTTGTCCAGGGTGCTGATCGTGACCTTGGCCATGGCGTTCGCTATCCGAAAAAAGTGGGATTGAAATAGTGGCGACCGTTGCGAATGTCCAGCATGTAGTCCACCAGGTGACTGTAGTCCGCCTCGCTGTTCGCCAGGTCGATTTCGCTGGCATTGACGATCAGCAGAGGCGCCTCATCGTAATATAGAAAAAACTCACTGTACACTTCGTTCAGGCGCTCCAGATAATCCCTGTTTATCTGCCGCTCGGCGGCAATCCCCCGGCTTTCTATGCGTGCCAGCAGCACGTCCGGCGCGGCCTGCAGGTAGATGACCAGATCCGGTCGGGGAGCGTCGATGGTCAGTTGGTCGTAGACTTTGCGGTACAGTTCGAATTCATCCCGGTCGAGGTTGACGCGGGCGAACAGGGGGTCCTTCTCGATGAGAAAGTCGGCGACCCGGACCGGTTCGAATATATCGGTCTGCCGCAGGTCGTGGATCTTCTGGGAGCGCTGGAACAGAAAGAACAGCTGGGTGGCCAGGGCAGCCTGCTTGCGGTTCTGGTAGAAACGCTCGAGAAAAGGGTTGTCCTCGGCGCTTTCCAGGATGGTCTGGTAGTTGAAACTGGCGGCCAGGCGCTTGGCCAGGGTGGTTTTGCCCACGCCGATAGGGCCTTCCACCGCGATGTAGGCGGGGGGAGTGCGGCCCTTGAGATCGATACTGACCGAGTCTTTATCCTGCATTGGCTTCCATTCTTTCCGCTTTGGTCCCGACTGCGAAGTGCTTCCGTTACTGGCCCAGGTGCAACCCGGTGGCAGCCAGTTCACCGCGGGGGCACTGGTCCAGCAGGTTGCCGAGCCGATCGCCAGCGGGCAGCCGCAAGTCGGGCCCGCTGACTTCTTCCAGGGGGTACAGCACGAAGTTGCGTGTGTGCAGTGCGGGATGGGGGATAGTCAGCGCCGGGCTGTCTATCAGGGCATCTCCGTACAGCAGGATGTCCAGGTCGAGGGTGCGTGGCCCCCAGCGCACGCTGCGCTCGCGCCCCTGGGCCCGCTCGATATCCTGCAGTGCCGCCAGCAGTTGCCCCGGCTCCAGGGTGGTCTCCAGGCGCAGTACCGCGTTCAGGTAGTCGGGCTGCTCACCCGGGCCAACGGCCCGGCTGCGGTAGGCCGTGGACACAGCCGCCAGCCTGGATTGTGGCAGCGCGGCGATAGCCCGCACCGCATTGCGCAGTTGCTCGAGGGGGTGCAGCAGGTTGCTGCCCAGGCCGATATAGGTGGTGATCACGTAGCCTCGTTGGTGCGCCGTTTGCGCGGCCTGCGTCCGCCGCGCCCGCCCTTGTCCGCGGCCAGCTGCTGCAGGCGCTGCTCCATGGGAAGCTGCTGGAAGTCGGTCCACCAGGCGCCCAGCCCGCCGGTCTCCTCGCCGGCCTGCTCCCGCAGCAGCAGGAAATCGTAGGCGGCGCGGAAGCGGCGGTGATCGACCAGTTCAGCCGCCCTGCGGCCGCGGCGCTGCTCCAGCCGCAGCTGGAACTCCCAGATCTCCCGCATGGGCTGGCTGAAGCGGCGGGGAATGGAGATATGCCGGGTGGCTTCCGCAATGGTCTCCTGGGCGGCGTGGTGCATGGCCGGAATGGGGGGCTCGCCGTGCTCCTGCAAATGCCTGGCCTGGCGGTCGGCGGCGGGCCACAGCAGGGCGGCCAGCAGGAACGCGGGGGTAACCGGCTTGTCGGCTGCGACCCGCTGGTCGGTATTGGTCATCGCCGCGCGCACCAGGGCGAGGGTGTGCATGTCCCGCTGCAGGCTGTGGGCAGTGCCGGGAAACAGGTATTGCAGCAGTTTGTGTTGCAACAACAGTTCCAGGGTTGCCGCCGCGTGGCCGGACAGGAACAGCTTGAGGAACTCGTCGAACAGCCGCGCGGCCGGAATCTCCGCGAGCAGGTGGGCGCAGCCGGGAATCGCCCTGGCGGTATCGCGGTCTATCCTGAACCCGAGTTTCGCGGCAAAGCGCATGACCCGCAGCATCCGCACCGGATCCTCGGTGAAGCGCACGGCGGGATCGCCGATGATGCAGATGCTGCGGCGTTCCAGGTCGCGCAGGCCATGCACGTGGTCGAACACCTCGAAGGTCCCGGAGTCGTAGTACAGGGCATTGACGGTCAGGTCGCGGCGCACCGCGTCCTCTTCCAGGGTGCCGTAGACGTTATCCCGCAATAACAGCCCGCTGGCCGACTGGCGGGAGTGGTTGCCGCCGTTTTCCGCAGTCTGTGGCGCATCGTTGTCGTGATGGCCGCGAAATGTGGTGACCTCTATGATCTCCCGCCCGAAGCGCACGTGCACGATGCGAAAGCGGCGCCCGATGATGCGGGAGTTGCGAAACAGCGCGTGCACCGCCTCCGGGGTCGCATCGGTGGCGACATCGAAATCCTTGGGATGGCCGCCGAGTAGCAGGTCGCGAACAGCACCGCCGACCAGATAGGCCTGGTGACCACCATCGCGCAGGCGCGCCATGACCTTGAGCGCGCTGTCGCTGATATGCTTGCGGGATATGCAGTGCTGGTCCCTGGGGATGACTTTCAAGCTGGCCGGTGCCCGTTACAGGTGTGTGCAAGCGGCGCAGTCTACCACAGTTCGGGAGCGGTTTTGCCCCGGGGCGGGAGGTGGCGGGCAAATGGAATGAGGGGGAAAACAGTGTTTTCCCCATCCAGGTCTCACTTGAGGAGTTATTGTTATTTCTGCCGTGCTGTTATTGTTATTGCGCTATATACACTTTGCTGACATCCATGCCCCGGCTCTTACCGGCCAGTGGCATGAGGTGGCCGTACTGGTGTCGGCCAACCCTACCTTATCTACAGGAAATTGAAGGGGAAGATCTCTTCCCCATCCAGGTCCATAGTGCACAGTGTTATTTTTATTGCGGTAGCTGTTATTTTTATTTTTTGTACCTGCCCCTTATTAGCAGAGGGCGTGCCACATAATAAAATAATGTTAAAAAACAAATGGATACGTTCGTTTGGGGAGATTGTGCTGGTGTTGACAGGGTGTAGTTGTTACCGAATTACCCCGTATTTTGTAACGCCGGAGTGGCGGGGTAACGTTCATTTTCCCTGGGTGGCGGACTTCCTGCGCTGGTTTGCCGCTCCCGGTTTGCTGCGGGGAATGCCCAGCCGCTGGCGTCGTTCCCACAGGCATTTGCGGCTGACCCCGAGTTTCTGGGCCAGCTCGGTCTCGCTCATGGAGTCCTGGTGCTCCATCACGAAGCGCTGGAAGTAGTCCTCCAGGGACAGGTCTTCCATGGGATCGTTGCTGCTGCTGGACTTGCGTGGCTGCTGCTGATGCCCGATGCGGGGCTGGCCGCGCAGGCGGTTGATGTTGACCAGTTCCAGGTCTATGCCGAGGGCCTCGTTGTCGATTTCATCGCAGTCGGTGAGGATCACCGCGCGTTCTATGGCGTGTTCCAGCTCGCGCACATTGCCGGGCCACTGGTAGGTGGTGATGGCCTGGATCGCCCGCGGGGAGAGGCGCATGGGCGTTTTCCCGAGGCGCTCGACCTGGGTGTTCAGCAGGTGCTCCGCCAGGTGCAGGATGTCCTTGCCGCGCTCCCGCAGTGGCGGTAGCGCCAGCTGCAGCACGTTGATGCGGTAAAAAAGATCCTGGCGGAAACCGCCCTCGGCGGCCAGGCTGTGCAGGTTGCGGTGGGTGGCGCAGATCAGGCGCACGTTCACCTTGCGCGAGTGGACCGAACCGATACGGCGAATCTCCCCCTCCTGGATAAAGCGCAGCAGGCGGGCCTGGGCCTCCATGGGCAGTTCGCCGATTTCATCGAGGAACAGCGTACCGCCATCGGCGGCTTCGATCAGGCCCATGCGGCTGGCGTTGGCGCCGGTGAAAGCGCCCTTTTCATAGCCGAACAGCTCTGATTCGATCAGGGTGTCGGGGATGGCCGCGCAGTTCACCGAAATCAGCGTCTTGTCCGCGCGCACGCTGTGGCGGTGGACACTGCGGGCGACAATCTCCTTGCCGGTCCCGGTTTCCCCCAGCACCAGCACCGTGGAATCGGTGGGCGCGACCTTGCGGATATGCTCGAACAGCGTCTGCATCGCCGGGCAATTGCCCAGAATGCCGCTCAAGTTGTCGTTGCCGCCCGCCTCCCCGGTGCTCTCGGGCTGGGGGGCCCGGCGAGGGGCGGGGTGGTCGGCGATAATGCGCTGCACCGCCGCGATCATGTCGCCGTGATCGAAGGGCTTGGCGATATAGTCCACGGCGCCCATGCGCATGGAGTCGACGGCGGAGCGCAGGCTGGCGTAACTGGTCATGATCAGTACGGGCACATCACCGGCCTTGCTGATCAGGTCGGTCCCGGGGGCGCCGGGCAGGCGCAGGTCGCTGATGATCAGGTCGAAGTCGTCCAGTTCGTTGGCGGAGATCGCCTCCTGTACCGAGCCGGATTCGGTCACCTGGTAGTCGTTGCGCTCCAGCAGGCGGCGCAGTGCGGTGCGGATAACAGTCTCATCTTCGACAATGAGGATTTTGTGCATCAAGTGTTACCTCGTGTGTGCCGACTACACAACATACTACCCCGTTCGCCCATATTCCAGCAAAAGCGCCCTGACTGCCGTGCCAGCCAGCTCATGCCTGTCCCATCAGGGCGGCGTCGTAGGTCGCGGTCGCCAGTTGCAGGCTCACGCGGGTGCCTGGATTGGGGCCCTGCTGCAGGGGGCTGGTGACGGTTACCGTGCCGCCCATGTCCTCCATGATACTGAACACCAGCGCCAGGCCGAGTCCGGTGCCCGAGCCCGGGTCCTTGGTGGTGTAGAAAGGCTCGAACACGTGGCTCAGCTGGTCCGGCGGGATACCGCAGCCGTCGTCTTCCACGGCGATATTGACGCGCGTGCCGTCTCTGTGGGCCAGGATTCTGACCTGGCCGTATTCGTCGCAGGCGTCGCGGGCGTTGCCCAACAGGTTGACGAATACCTGCAGCAGGCGCTGGCTGTCCGCCAGCACCAGCAGTTCGCGGTCGCAGAGATTCGCAAACGCCACCGGCCTGGCCTGGCGATCCAGGGTGAGCAGGTGAATGGCCTCGTCCACGCAGTCAGCCAGGTTTGCCGCCCCCAGGGACATCTCGCCATGGCTCGAGCCCGCATGGGAAAAGTTGACCAGGGAATCCACGATACGGCTGATCCGGTCGGTTTGCCTGAGAATATCCCGCGCCGTCTCCTGGATTTCCTCGGGGTCGTCCTCGTAGGCAAGGTTCTGCGCCAGGCAGGCAATGCCGGTCACCGGGTTGCCGATCTCGTGGGCGACCCCGGCCGCCAGGCGGCCGATGGAGGCCAGGCGCTCTTTGTGCAGCAGTTCCTCCTCCAGCAGTTCGAAGTCGGTGATGTCCTCCACCAGGATACTGGTGTCGGCGCTGCTGCCGGCGTCGTCGGTCACCGCCTCGGTTTTATGCAGGCCGATCCAGCAGGGTCGCGCGGGGTCTATGGTCACCTCGGTCTTGAGCACGGTGTGATCGTCGCCCCGGTTGAACGTGTCCAGCACGTCGCTCCAGGGTGCCGGCAGGGATTCCAGCAGCGAACCCAGGACCTGTTGCGGGGGGATCCCGGTAATTTTCTGCATACTGCGATTCCAGATCAGCACCTCGCCGTCGAGGCCGACCGAGCACACGCCGATGGGCAGTTTGTCCAGGGTCTCGCGATAGTGCCGGCGCAGGTTGTCGAGGTCGGCCGCCAGCCCGGTGAACCTGGACTGCGCACGGTCGAGTTTGCGCTCGATCAGGTGGATATCCTCCGAGGCACCCTGCAACCCCGTCTGGAACGGTATGCAATTCTCGATGATGCCGTGCGCCACGGCCGGGCCCAGCAGGCCGGACAGGTTGGCTTCTACCCTGGCGCGCAGGCGCCGCAGGGCATAGGGCCGCGATTCCTCCGGTGAAAACTGCAGTTCGGACAGCGCCCGGGTGACCTCGGACCGGGCGGTTTTCTCTCCCAGGGCGGAGCCCAGGGCCTCGACGAATTCGCCAGCCGAGCGCAGTGCGAGTACCTGGCGCACCGGCCGCGCCTTGTCATCCATGGAGCAGATTTCGGCGGCTATGCGCTCCTCTTCCCGGGCGCTGGTCAGCAGCGATACCAGCACCAGCAGGGCGCCGTTGAGCGCCAGGGAATAGAGGATGGCATTGGCCCAGCGGCTGTCGCCGCTGCCCAGCAACAGTTCGCTCCAGGCGGTCGCGGCGGCGATGGGGTAGTCCCCCGCCAGCGGCAGCAGCATGGCGACGAACCACAGGCACAGGCCCCCCGCCAGGCCGGCCAACAGGCCCTTGCGGTTGGCCGCCGGCCAGTACAGGGTCGCCAGCACACCCGGCAGGAACTGCAGGGTGCCGGAGAAGGCCACCAGGCCCAGCTGGGTGAGCGTCTGGCTGCCGCTGAGGGCCTTGAAAAAGCCGTAGCCCGCCAGAATCAGGGCGCCGATAAACGTCCGCCGCAACCACTTGAGCTGGCCGTAAATATTCTGTTCCCGGTCTATCTGCAGCAGGCGCACGGGCAGGATCAGGTGATTGAGGCACATGTTGGCCAGCGCCAGGGTGGTGACGATAATCGTGGCACTGGCGGCGGACAGCCCGGCCACGAACGCCATCGAGCTGATGAAGGTCGAGCCGGCCTCCAGCCCCAGTGCCAGGCCCGTGTAGTCGATGGGCAGGGTGTGCCCCAACCTGATGCCGGCCCAGGTAACCGGCAGCACCGGCAGGCTGAGTAGCATCAGGTACAGGGGCAGGCCCCAGGAGGCGGTGCGCAGGTGATAGCTCTCGGTATTCTCCGCGAAAGCCATGTGAAAGATGTGCGGCATGCACACCGCGCCGGCGAAAAAAATGAGCAGCATGGCGCGCGCCGCGCCACCGCGCATGGCATGGTCCAGGTTGGCGTGTACCTCGGGGTTCTGTCCCAGCCAGGTTTCCATGTCCCCGGGACCGTCGAAGACGCCGTACACGGCGGCGGCCAGCAGTACGAACAGGGCCGTGAGCTTGACCAGGGACTCGAAGGCGATGGCGGTCACCAGGCCGGTATTGCGTTGCTGCGAGGAAATGTGGCGGGTGCCGAACAGGATCGAGAACACGGTGATGATGACGCAGAACAGCAGCGCCAGCCCGTCCTGGCGATGCTCGCGCGAAAACAGCTGGTCGGCGCCGCCGGCCATGATCTGGATGCTGTCCGCCACGGCCTGAATCTGCAGGGCCAGCAGGGGTAGCAGGGTCAGGCACATCGACAGGGTGATGGCGGCTCCCACCGCCGGGCTGCGAAAGCGAAACGCCAGCAGGTCGGCCAGGGAAGACAGCTGGTATACGCGGCACAGGCGCAGCAGCGGCAGCAGCAGCAGTGCCGCCATCACGAACATGAAAACCACCCCGCCATAGTAGAGCAGGAAACTGTAGCCGTAGCGGTAGGCCAGTTCCATTACCCCGTTGCTGGCCATGGCTCCGGCAAATACCCCCAGGGACAGCACATAGGTGGCGGGGTGGTTGCTTACCCGCGCGGGGATGATGCCGCGATCCGCCAGGTGGGCGACCGCGAACAGGCCACTGAGATAGACGACGATGAACAGCAGTATCTGGGTGAGGCTAAAGCTCATCCGGGTATCTCGTGCGCTGGTTCAGGTAGGCGGCAACGACCACCAGCAGCCACAGCGGGTAGGGGCGGTACCAGGCCGTGCCGGATTGGAATACCCAGTTCTCGACAGCGGGAGAGAAAATCATGAACACCCCGACTGCCAGCAACAACAGGCGATTTATGTACATTTGGCGGGCTTCCCTTGCCGGGACACAGGCTTCGATACTACTGAAGCCGTTTTCGAGGGTAAAGCGGGTTGCCGCCGGCCGGATGCTGTCACCGGGTGGGCACCCCGTGGATGCCCAGTACCGCCGGCACCGCCTCCAGCCGCCAGTTGGCGCAGGCCCAGGCCAGGATATCTGCCACGGTTTCCGCCTCCAGCGGGGGTGGTGGCTGGTGCAGGAAGCGCAGCGCAGCGCGCAGGTTGTCGCCCGCCCGGTCGTCCTGCAGTGGCGGGGCGTGGGTCTGTTTGCTGAGCTTGTGGCCGGCGGCATCGGTGATGACCGGCAGGTGGCCGTAGCAGGGGGTGCGGTGGCCCAGCAACTGTTGCAGCAGAATCTGGCGGCCGGTGGAGTCCAGCAGGTCGGAGCCGCGTACCACGTGGGTGACGCCCTGCCAGGCATCGTCCACCACGACCGCCAGTTGGTAGGCGTGGAGGCCGTCCTTGCGCCGGACGACGAAATCCGGCAGTTCCGTCCCCAGGGAGACGTCCTGCTGGCCCTGTATGCGATCGCGAAAGGTGATGCGGCAGTCCGCGGGGACCGCCAGGCGAGTGGCGGCCGGACTGCCCAGCTGCGCCTGGCGGTGCCGGCAGCGCCCGCGGCAGGCGCCCCCGGGCCCCAGCTGCTGGCGGCTGCAGTCGCAGCGGAACAGGTGGTGGCCGCGTTCGAGTTCGGCCAGGGCGGCGCTGTAGGCATCCCCACGCCGGCTCTGCCACAGCACCTCGCCGTCCCAATGCAGGCCGTGGGCTTCCAGGCTGGCGAGGATGCGCGCCGCGGCACCGGCTTCCTCCCTGGGGGGATCGAGGTCCTCCATGCGCAGCAGCCACAGCCCGCGGTGGTGGCGGGCGTCGAGGTAGCTCGCCAGGGCGGCTATCAGTGAGCCGAGGTGCAGCGGGCCAGTGGGAGAGGGGGCGAAGCGCCCCCGGTAGGGGCGGTCAGTCTGTGGGGTGGCCGGCAATGCCGGGTTCAGCCCATTTCCTGTTTTTCCTTGATCTCGTCGAGGGTCTTGCAGTCTATGCACAGGTTGGCGGTGGGCCTGGCTTCCAGGCGCTTGATGCCGATTTCCACACCGCAGGCGTCGCAAAAACCGTAGTCGTCCTGCTCGATACGCTCCATGGTGGAGTCTATCTTCTTGATCAGCTTGCGTTCCCGGTCGCGGGTGCGCAATTCGAGGCTGAACTCTTCTTCCTGGGTGGCGCGGTCAGCGGGGTCGGGGAAGTTGGCCGCCTCGTCCTTCATATGGGTGACGGTCCGGTCCACTTCCTGCATCAGCTCGGATTTCCACTTCTGCAGGATGTCCCGGAAATGCTCGCGCTGCTTCTCATTCATGTACTCCTCGCCGCGTTTTGGCTTGTAGGGCGTGAAGTTCTTGAAATCGGTAGTGACTGCTTTTTTGGCTGCTCTGGGCATGGTTTTTGTCCCACACTTTAAAAGTAACTAGGCAATACTCACAGGTATTTCTGGCCTGGTGGCGGGTGCGTTCAAGGGGTGCCCCAAACCAAGGGCGGAGAAACTACCAGATATCACGCAGTGGTTCCACTATTTCGTGACACATTTGCCGTAGCCACAAGAGCCGCCCGCCGCCTGCTAGAATGAAGGCCTGCGTTGACAGGAAAGCGGAGTAGCGGGTGCTCGAGCGTGCGGTTTGACAAGTTGGTGCCGGGAATATTGCGGCGGCGGTACAAGCGGTTCCTGGCGGACGTGGAGCTGGAGGGCGGGCAGGTGATCACGGCCCACTGCCCCAACACGGGGGCGATGACCGGCTGCGCCGACCCCGGTGCCCGGGTCTGGCTGTCCACCAGCCAGGCAAAGACGCGCAAGTACCCGCACACCTGGGAGCTGGTGAAGACCCGGGACGGGATGGCCTGCGTCCACTCGGCGCTGGCCAACCGGGTGGCCCGCGAGGCCTTTGCCGCGGGCCAGGTACCGGGTTTCGAGGCGTATAGCGGCATCCGCAGCGAGGTCAAGTATGGCCAGGGCAGCCGCGCCGACCTGCTGCTGGAAGGCGACAACGGGCGCGTGTTCGTGGAGGTCAAGTCGGTGACCCTGTGCCGGGACGCCGGCTGGGGAGCCTTTCCAGACGCCGTGAGCGAGCGCGGCCGCAAGCACCTGCAGGAGCTCCAGTCGGTGCTGGCGGCCGATACCCGGGCCCTGTTGTTTTTCTGTGTGTTTCACAATGGCATCCGGGGTGTCAGCCCCGCCGGGGACATCGACCCGGCCTACCGCCGGGCGCTGGAGCAGGCCATGGCCGCGGGGGTGGAAGTGCTGGCCTGGCAGACCCGGGTGACCACCCGGGGGATAACGCCCGCCGGCCCCCTGCCGTTCGCGCTGGATCCTCGCTAGCGATGGCCGGGCCCCTGAACGCGCTGCAACTGACCGGCCGGGAGGCCACCCACCTGGTGGAGTTGCCCTGCGGCAACCGGCTGCAGGCTGAGGCGGCCGCAGCGTTCGCCCGGCTGCAGGCGGATGCCCGCGAGGCCGGGTTCGCGCTGTGCATAGCCAGCAGCTTTCGCTCCTACCAGCGCCAGCGGGCCATCTGGGAGGGCAAGGCCGGGGGCACGCGCCCGGTATACGATGATGCCGGGCGGCAGGTGGAGATGGCCGGCCTGCCGGCCGCGGAGCAGTTGCGGGCCATCCTGCGCTATTCCGCCATCCCGGGCACCTCGCGCCACCACTGGGGCACGGACCTGGATGTCTACGACGCCGCGGCCATGCCGCCGGGCTACCAGCTGCAATTGTCGCCCCAGGAGGTGGCGCCGGGGGGGTTGTTCGACGCCCTGCACTGCTGGCTGGATGAGCGCATGGCGGCCAACCGCTCACACGGTTTCTATCGGCCCTATGGGCGGGATCGCGGCGGGGTTGCGCCGGAACGCTGGCACCTGAGTTTCGCGCCGCTGGCGCTGGATTGTGCCGGGCGACTCACCCCCGAGCTGATGCGCGCCTGCTGGCAGTGCGCACCGGGGGAGGAGCCATTGGCCCTGGTAGATGAGATAGAGGCGGACCTGCCTGCTATTGTCGCCCGCTATATAGCGGTGCCACCGCAGTGGTGCCCGGCCGGGTTGGCGCGCCCCTGAGGGAGCGCGCCGACCGGCAGCGCTTCAGCTCTTGGACTGCTGGTGCAGGTGGCCGAAATGGTTCTGGTAGTCCTTCTCGGCGGCCGCTATCACCCGCAGGGCTTCCTCGCGACCGTAGACGAAATCGACCTTGATGTTGGTCTCCTTGCCGGGAATCATCTTGTAGGTGGAGAAATAGTGCTGCAGGCGCTCGGTCTTGATGGCCGGCAGATCGGCGATGTCGTGGACGTCGCCCCAGATGTTATCCCCTTCCAGCACGGCCACGATCTTGTCGTCCGCCTCGCCGCCGTCGATCATCTGGATCCCGCCTACCACGCGGGCCTTGAGGATGATGTCGGTGCGGGTGATGTGGCGCTCGGAGTACACACAGATGTCCAGCGGGTCGCCGTCGGCGATCTCGGCGTGGGGGCAGTGCTTGGCCACTTCCTCGGCGCAGTAGGTGCGCGGGATAAAGCCGTACAGGGCCGGGGGGCTGGAGGTGGTGCGCTGGGGGCGATCCACCATCAGGAAGCCGGAGGCCTTGTCGAGTTCGTACTTGACCACGTCGTCGGGGGTCATTTCGATATAGACCCGAACGATATCTTCCGGGCTTTCATCCGGGCGGGCGTGCAGCCCGTGCCAGGGGTGGCGGCGCCAGCGGTTGAAGTTCTGATTGCTATACATGGGTAATCCCTGCCTCGTGGTTCACTATGGAGGCGCGAATTGTACAGGCAACCGCCGGCAAAATCTTGCCGCTTTCGCGCAAATATTGACAGCTGCGGCGGTGGCGCGGGGTTTACACCTCGAAGCGCTTTTTCAACTTGCGCGGCACCGCGACGTTTTTCAGGCGTACATACTGCGGCAGCCCGTTGCGATAGGGGGGATAGGCTTCCCCGGCAACCAGCGGCGCCAGGTATTCGCGGGCGGCTTCGGTAATGCCGAAACCGTCGCGGGTGATGTAGTTGCGCGGCATTTTTTTCTCGACGTTGGCAACGTCCTGCAGGCGCGCTTCGCCGATCGACCAGCTGTAGCGCTTGCCCTTGCCGCGCACGATGCACGGCATGACCGCGTTGTCACCGCGCAGGGCGAACTCCACCGCGGCCCTGCCCAGCGCATAGGCCTGGTCGACATCGGTCTGGGAGGCGATGTGGCGGGCCGAGCGTTGCAGGTAATCGGCTACCGCCCAGTGATACTTGTAGCCCAGTTCGTCCTTCACCAGCGCCGCCAGGAACGGCGCCAGGCCGCCCAGCTGGCTGTGCCCGAAGGCGTCCTTGAGCCCGGACTCGGCGAGAAAGCGCCCGTCCTTGTACTGGGCGCCCTCGGAGGCGACGACCACACAGTAGCCGCAGCGCTTGACGGTGCGCTGGACGCGCGCCAGGAACTTGTCGTGATCGAAGGGGATTTCCGGGAACAGGATGATGTGGGGAGCCTCGTCCCGGCTTTCGCCGGCCAGGCCTGCCGCCGCGGCTATCCAGCCCGCATGGCGCCCCATCACCTCCAGGATGAAGACCTTGGTGGAGGTCTCGCACATGGACTCCACGTCCATGGCCGCCTCCATGGTGGAAACCGCGACATACTTGGCCACCGAGCCGAAGCCCGGGCAGTTGTCGGTCAGCGGCAGGTCGTTGTCGATGGTTTTCGGCACGTGAATGGCCTGCAGGGGGTAACCCATCGATTCGCTGAGCTGGGAAACCTTGAGGCAGGTGTCGGCGGAGTCGCCCCCGCCGTTGTAGAAAAAGTAACCGATATTGTGGGCCTTGAACACTTCGATCAGGCGCTCGTACTCGGCGCGGTTGTCCTCCAGGCTCTTGAGCTTGTGCCGGCAGGAGCCGAAGGCCCCCGAGGGGGTGTTGAGCAGGCCGCGAATGGCCGCCTTGCTCTCCTTGCTGGTGTCGATCAGGTCCTCGCGCAGGGCACCGATGATGCCGTTGCGGCCGGCGTACACCTTGCCGATGCGATCGCGGTTTTGCCTGGCGGTCTCGATGACACCGCAGGCGGAGGCGTTGATGACGGCGGTGACACCGCCGGACTGGGCGTAAAAGGCGTTCTTCTTCGACATGGTCGTCGTCCCCTGGTGAGCGGCCGGATCCCTGGCGCGCGGGTTGGCGGCAGTCGCCATGATACGAGACTTGGCGCCGCTTGTGGACCGCCGGCGCAGATTTTTGGCCCTTATCTGGGGCTGCATTGACCTGCGTGCTACCATTGGCCGCTGCGTCGGGGGAGGTCGAGTTGAAAGGGCACATTCATATCCTGGGTATCTGCGGTACCTTCATGGGCGGTATCGCCCTGCTGGCCCGCGAGCAGGGCTATCGGGTGACCGGCTCGGATGCCAGCGTATACCCTCCGATGAGCACCCAGTTGCGTGCCGCCGGCATCGACCTGATGGAGGGCTACCTGCCCGAGCACCTGTATGACGCGCCGGATTGCGTGGTCGTGGGCAACGCCATGACCCGCGGCAACCCGGCGGTGGAATACCTGCTCAACAGCGGCCTGCCCTATACCTCCGGCCCCCAGTGGCTGGCCGAGAACCTGTTGCGCGGCAAGTGGGTGCTGGCCGTGTCGGGCACTCACGGCAAGACCAGCACCAGCAGCCTGCTGGCCTGGATACTGGACTACGCGGGCATGGCGCCGGGCTTCCTGATCGGGGGGGTGCCGGCCAATTTCGGGGTGTCCGCGCGCGGCGGCGAGTCGGATTTCTTCGTGGTCGAGGCGGATGAGTACGACACGGCATTCTTCGACAAGCGCTCCAAGTTCGTGCACTACCGCCCGCGCACCCTGGCCATCAACAACCTCGAGTTCGACCACGCCGATATATTCCCCGACCTGGCCGCCATCCAGCGGCAGTTTCATCACCTGGTGCGCTGCGTCCCGGGGGACGGTCTCATCGTGCGCCCGGCCGCGTCGGCGGCCATCGACGCCACCCTGCAGATGGGCTGCTGGACACCGGTCAGCACCTTCGGGGTGGGCGAGGACGGCGCGGCGGCCTGGCGGGCCCAGTTATTGGCGCAGGACGGCAGCCGTTTTCGCCTGCAGCACGACGGGCAGCAGGCAGTGGAGGTCAGCTGGCGGCAGTGCGGCCTGCACAATGTGGAAAACGCCCTGGCGGCCATGGCCGCGGCCCATCACGTCGGGGTTACGCCGCAGGTCGCGGCGGCCGCCCTGGCTGAATTCGGCGGGGTCAAGCGCCGCCAGGAACTGCTGGGCAGGGTCAACGGCATTGCCCTGTATGACGATTTTGCCCACCATCCCACCGCGATCGCCACCACCTTGCAGGGCATGCGGGCGCGCCACCCCGACGGGCGCCTCATCGCCCTTATCGAGCCGCGCTCCAATACCATGCGCATGGGCGAGCACCGCTTGCAACTGGCCGCCTCCACCGCCGCTGCCGACCTGGTGTACTGGTTCCAGCCGGCGGCGATGAACTGGTCGCTGGAAAGCGTGGTGGCGGACAGCAAGGTCGCGGCACAACTGGCAGAGGATATCGATGAACTCGTCGAACGCGTGGTGGCCGAGGCCCGGCCCGGGGACCAGGTAGTGATTATGAGTAACGGCGGCTTTGGCGGTATTCACGGGAAATTGCTGGCCCGGCTGGAAAAGGCGCACGGCCATGTCTGAGCGGGTGGTGTGGGCCTACGACTGGCTGGTGCTGCGGCGCCCCTGGCTGATACTGCTGCTGGTGGCACTGCTGGTGGCGGGGTTCGCCAGCCAGTTGGGCAAGATCAAGCTGGATGCCTCGGCGGATTCGCTGATGCTGCAGGGCGACCCCTCGCTGGAGTTCTACCGGGAGATCAGTGCCGAATACAATGCCGAGGACTTCCTGCTGCTGACCTGGCAGCCTCCCGGGCCCCTGCTGGGGGACGAGTCGCTGCTGCCCCTGCGGCGCATGGCCGACGAGTTGCGCCAACTGGAGGGTGTCTCCTCGGTGGTGACCGTGTGGGACGTGCCGCTGCTGGAGAGCCCCATGGTCACCCTGTCCGACATCACCTCCCCGGAGCCGCTGCCCAGTCTCGACAAACCCGGCATCGACAGGAGCCTGGTGCTGCGGGAGCTGACTACCAGCCCTATCTACGCCGACTTGCTGGTCAGCCGCGACGGTGAGATCACCGCGGTGCAGATCAACCTGGAGCGGGATGATCGCTACTTCGACCTGCTGGCGGAGCGCGACGGGCTGCGTATCAAGCGCGACGGCGAGGGCCTGTCCAGCGCCGAGGCGCTGGAACTGGCGCGCGCGGAGGCGGCGTTCAAGGCACATACCGCGATGATGCTGGAGGCCCAGAGCCAACTGGTGGAGAGCGTGCGGCAGATCGCCGACAGATACCGCTCCCACGCCAGTATCTTCGTTGGCGGCGTGCCCATGATCGCCGCCGACATGGTCAGTTTCATCGCCAGCGACCTGGTCATTTTCGGCTCGGCCATCCTGGGGATCATGCTGCTCATCCTGGCGCTGATCTTCCGCCGCGTGCGCTGGGTAGTGATACCCCTGGTGACCTGCAGCGCCACGGTGGTGGTCATGCTGGGACTGCTGGGCGCCCTGGACTGGCGCATGACGGTGATCTCCTCCAATTTCGTGGCGGTGTTGCTGATCATGACCCTGGCGATTTCCATCCACCTGATCGTGCGCTACCGGGAGTTGCATGCCCTGGAGCCCGACGGCGACCTGCACGAGCGCGTCCTGCGCACCATGCGGCTGATGGCCACGCCCTGTATCTACACCAGCATCACCACCATTGTGGCCTTTGTGTCCCTGGTGGTGTCGGGTATCCAGCCGGTCATCGATTTCGGCTGGATGATGACCACCGGCATCGCCCTTGGCCTGGTGCTCAACTTCCTGGTGGTGCCCTGCATGATGCTGGTGTGGCCCGCCGGCAGGCCTCACCGGCACACCGGCACGGATACCCCGATGACCGGCTTCTTCGCCCGTGTCGTCGATGGCCACGGCACCGCGATACTGGCGGTGACCGCCGCGCTGGTGGTGCTCACCGGGGTCGGTATCAGCCGCCTGCAGGTGGAGAACCGCTTCATCGATTACTTCCACAAGTCCACCGAGATCTACCAGGGGATGGAGTTGCTGGATTCAAAGCTCGGCGGCACCATTCCCCTGGATATCATTCTCGAGCCGCTGGACATGGACGAGCCCCTGCCGGGCCTGGAGCCGGTCGCCGGGACGCGGGCGGCGCCCGTGGCGGAGGACGACCCCTTCGCCGGTGACAGCCAGGATTTCGCTCCGCCGCCCGGCGCCGCGGACGAGGCGGGGGATGGCTGGGAGGACGAGTGGGAAGATGAGTTCGCCAGCGACGTGGACGATTTCGAAACTGCCGGGGAATCCTTCACCCCCAGTTACTGGTTCAGCCTGCAGGGTATGCGCGAGCTGGACGCGGTACACCATTTTGTCGATGCGCAGCCGGAGACCGGCAAGGTGTTGTCCCTGTCGACAGTATTCGCGGTGGTGAAAAACCTGCTGGGCGAGGACGTGGGCAGTGTCGAACTCGCCCTGGTGCAGAAGAGCCTGCCGCCGGATGTCAGCGCGATGATGGTCGATCCGTATTTTTCCCGCGAGCGGGAGCAGGCGCGGGTCACGGTGCGGGTCATGGAAACCAGCAAGGATTTGCGCCGCGACCAGTTTCTCAAGGACCTGCGCAGCTCCCTGGAAACCAAGCTGGGCATCGCCCCCGAGCGCATTCGCTTCACCGGCATGCTGGTGCTGTACAACAACGTGCTGCAGAGCCTGTTCAAGTCCCAGATCCTCACCCTGGGGGCGGTGTTCCTGGCGATCCTGCTGATGTTCCTCGTGCTGTTCCGCTCCCTGTGGCTGGCGCTGATCGCGCTGGCCCCCAATCTGCTGGCGGCGGGCCTGGTGCTGGGTATCATGGGGCTGATGGGCATCCCGCTGGATATCATGACCATCACCATTGCGGCGATCGTGGTCGGTATCGGCGTGGACGACTGCATTCACTACGTGCACCGCTTTATTGCCGAATTTCCGGTGGATCGCAATTACAGGGCCACCATGTACCGCTGCCACAACAGTATCGGCCGGGCGATGTACTACACCACCGTCACCGTGGTCGTGGGGTTTTCCATGCTGACCCTGTCGAATTTCAACCCCAGCATCTATTTCGGGCTGCTCACCGTGCTGGCCATGGTGGCCGCCGTGCTGGGCGCGCTGCTGCTGCTGCCGCTACTCATCGTGCTGGTGAAACCGCTGGGGCCGGAGAGCGCCTGATGCAGTGCCGCCCGCACTGTGGCGCCTGTTGCGTGGCGCCCGCCATCAGCCAGCCCTTTTTCGGCATGCCCCGCGGCAAACCGGCGGGAGAGACTTGCGTGCACCTGGACCGGGAGCGCCGCTGCCAGTTGTTCGGCGACCCCCGGCGGCCGCAGTGCTGCGGCCAGTTTCTGGCCGAGCCCGCGGTGTGCGGCGACAACCGCGAACAGGCACTGGCGTTGCTGGCGGCGCTGGAGCACGACACCCGGCCTGCCGGCGTGGAGGGCGCGTGACCGAGCTGCCGCTGTTCCCGCTGTCGGGGGTGTTGTTGCCCTACGGGAAGATGCCGCTGCAGATTTTCGAGCAGCGTTACCTGGACCTGGTGCGCGACAGCATGAAGAACGACAGCCCCTTTGGCGTGGTGTGGATTCGCCGCGGTGCCGAGGTGGCGGTCAGGGGCGCGGCGGCCCCGCAACTGGGAGACTACGGCACCAGCGCCCGCATCGTGGACTGGGATCAGTTACCCAACGGCCTGCTGGGGGTCACCATCGAGGGCGGTCGGCGCTTCGACCTGCATGCCACCTCGGAGCGCGCCAGCGGGCTGCTGGTAGGCGAGGTCTCCCTGCGAGCGGCTCTCCCGGCCGCCCGGATGGCGCCGCGCTGGGAGCAGCTGCCCCAGGTGCTGCGCAGCCTGCAGGCCCACCCCCATGTGCAGCGCATGGCCCTGCAACCGGATTATGACGATGCCTGGCAGGTGGCTTACACGCTGCTGCAACTGCTGCCCCTGGAAGAGGCGGTCAAGTACCGCCTGCTGGGGCTGGATGAGGTCCATGCGCTGCTGGAAGAGCTCGATGCCATCCTCAACCAGATCGGCGCGGAGCAGTCGCTGGAGGCGCCCGACTAGGTCGTGGCGCTTCAGTCGCCGCTGAAGTCAGGTGTCCAGCCGCCACACTCCTTCCAGCGATTGACGATCTCGCAGAACAGCTCCGCAGTGCGCTCGGCATCATAGGCGGCCGAGTGCGCCTCGCTGTTATCGAAGCTGATACCCGCCTCCGCGCAGGCCTTGGCCAGGACGGTCTGGCCGTAGGCCAGCCCCGAGAGGGTGGCGGTATCGAAAAAGGAAAACGGGTGGAAGGGGTTGCGCTTGATGCCGCAGCGCTCCACCGCGGCGTTGATGAAGCCCGCGTCGAAGTGGGCATTGTGGCCCACCAGAATGGCCCGGGTACAGTTCTGCTCGCGGATCTCCTTGCGCAGTGCGCGGAACAATTCGTCCAGTGCCTGCGCTTCGGTGATCGCCTGGCGGAACGGGTGCCAGGGATCTATGCCGGTGAAATCCAGTGCCGACTGCTCGATATTGGCGCCCTCGAAGGGCTGCACGTGGAAGTCGTGGGTGCGGTGCACCGCCAGCATGCCGTCCTCGTCCATGCGCACCGTGGTGGCGGCAATCTCCAGGATGGCGTCGGTCGCAGCGATGAAGCCGCCGGTCTCGACATCGACAATCACCGGCAGGAAGCCGCGAAAGCGTTCGCAAATACGGTGCTCGGCGGTTTCGCTCAAGAGTCGCCGCCCTGGTCCAGCACCCGCCAGGCCACTGTTTCGCCGGCGCGCAGCGGGGTGAGGGAGCCCTCTCCCAGGGGCAACTGCGCGGGCACCTGCCAGCTCCCGGGCGCCAGGGTGATGGTGTCGGCATTGCGCGGCAGGCGGTAAAAATCCGCGCCGAAATGGGAGGCGAAGTCCTCCAGCCGGTCGAGCGCTCCCAGACCCGCAAACGCCTCCGCATACAGTTCGATGGCATTGTGGGCGCTGTATACCCCGGCGCAGCCACAGCTGGTTTCCTTGTTGGCGGTGCTGTGGGGGGCGGAATCCGTACCCAGGAAGAAGCGCGGGTGCCCGGAGGTCGCGACCTCCAGCAGGGCCGCCTGGTGGATATTGCGCTTGAGTATGGGCAGGCAGTAGTAGTGGGGGCGGATGCCACCGACCAGCATGTCGTTGCGGTTGAACAACAGGTGGTGGGCGGTGATGGTCGCCGCCACGCGCTCGCCCGCCGCACGCACGAAGCCCACTGCATCGCGGGTGGTGATGTGTTCCAGCACCACACGCAGACCCGGGAAGCGCTGCACGATAGGGGCCAGGTGGCGATCGATGAACACCTTCTCGCGGTCGAAAATATCCACCTCGGGGTCGGTGACCTCGCCGTGCACCAGCAGCGGCAGGTCGGCTTCTTCCATTGCCGCGAAGGTGGGATGAAGGGCCTCCAGGTGGGCGACACCGGCCGCGGAATTGGTGGTGGCGCCGGCCGGGTACAGTTTGACCGCGTGCACGAACTCCGCCTGCGCCGCCTGGCGGATATCGGCCGGGGCGGTGCGGTCCGTGAGGTACAGGGTCATCAGCGGTTCGAACTGGCGCGGCAGGCCCTGCATGGATGCCAGGATGCGCTGCCGGTAAGCCGCCGCCTCGGCCACCGTGGTCACCGGCGGGGTCAGGTTGGGCATGACGATGGCGCGACCGAAATAACGGGCCATGTCGGCGCAGGTGTGGCGCAGGGCGGCACCGTCCCGCAGGTGCACGTGCCAGTCGTCCGGGCGGGTGATGGTGAGTGTGGTCACGATGGGCCTGTGGCTGGAAAACAGAATGTGCATGCTACCGCAAAGCCGGCGCAGCGGAAACAAGGGGCCGCCGCCGGGCGCGGGCAGGGCGCCTGCCGCTGGGAATCGGCGCCGCCGGAGAGTAAAATGGCCCGCTTTTGGGCACAGCATTCATGGAGCGTGGCATGTCAGACATAAAGAAAGTGGTCCTGGCCTATTCGGGCGGCCTGGACACCTCGGTTATCGTGCGTTGGCTGCAGGATAACTACCAGTGCGAGGTGGTGACCTTCACCGCCGATATCGGCCAGGGCGAGGAGGTAGAGCCGGCCCGGGCCAAGGCCGAGGCGTTGGGGGTCAGGGAGATCTACATAGACGACCTGCGCGAGGAGTTCGTGCGCGACTTCGTGTTCCCCATGTTCCGCGCCAACACCATCTACGAGGGCGAGTACCTGCTGGGCACCTCCATTGCCCGCCCGCTGATCGCCAAGCGCCTGATCGAGATTGCCAACGAGACCGGCGCCGATGCCATCTCCCATGGCGCCACCGGCAAGGGCAATGACCAGGTGCGCTTCGAGCTGGGCGCCTACGCGCTGAAGCCGGGGATCAAGGTAATCGCGCCGTGGCGCGAGTGGGACATGACCTCCCGCGAAACCCTGATGGCCTACTGCAGGGAGCGCGATATCCCGGTGGATTTCTCCACCGCGAAGAAGAAATCACCATACTCCATGGATGCCAACCTGCTGCATATCTCCTACGAGGGGGGCATTCTGGAAGATCCCTGGGCGGAGGCCGAGGAGGACATGTGGCGCTGGAGCGTGAGCCCGGAAGCGGCGCCCGACACGCCCACCTACATCGAGCTGGAATACCGGCACGGCGACATCGTCGCTCTGGACGGGCAGGCCATGACGCCGGCCACGGTGCTGGAAACGCTCAACAAGGTAGGCGGCGCCAACGGCATCGGCCGCGACGACATCGTGGAAAACCGCTATGTGGGTATGAAGTCGCGGGGTTGCTACGAGACCCCCGGCGGCACCATCATGCTCAAGGCGCACCGCGCCATCGAGTCGCTCACCCTGGATCGCGAGGTCGCGCACCTCAAGGACGAGTTGATGCCGCGCTACGCCAACATGATCTACAACGGTTACTGGTGGTCGCCGGAGCGCAGGATGCTGCAGGCGGCGATCGACAACTCCCAGCAGGTGGTGAACGGCAAGGTACGGCTGAAGCTGTACAAGGGCAATGTGATCGTTGCCGGCCGCCAGTCGGCCGACAGTCTGTTCGACGAGAGTATCGCCACGTTCGAGGAGGACGCGGGAGCCTACAACCAGAAGGATGCGGAGGGCTTCATCAAGCTCAATGCCCTGCGTATGCGGATTGCGGCGAACAAGGGGCGTTCACCGCTGTGACCACCTGTTTGATGGCCGGTTAGTGGCAGGCGGCATCAAACCTGGGAGGTATTTCCGGGACTCGCCGTGAATACATCCATGTAGGCTCGTTTCGCGCGTCCATGCGCTCAACGGTCCCGCAAATACCTCCCAGGTTCGATGCCTCTATCGTCCACCTTGAGTGCCACGCAGTTCAGCGCTCCCCGGTCAGCGGCACGAAGCGCACCGGCAGCATCGCGCGCTCACTGACCTGGCCGTTTTCGTCCACGCTTATCAGCAGCAGTTCCTGGTAACCGTGTTGCTCGCCCACGGGGATCACCAGCCGGCCGCCGGGTTTCAGTTGTTGCAGCAGCGGCGGCGGAATCTGCGGCGCGGCGGCGGTGACGACTATGGCGTCGAAGGGGGCGTGCTCGGGCCAGCCGGCGTAGCCGTCGCCGGCGCGTACGGTGACGTTGGCGTAGCCGAGTCGCGCCAGGACCGCGGCGGCCCCGGTGGCCAGCTCGGCAACGATCTCCACACCGTACACCTGTTTCACCAGCCCTGACAGCACCGCGGCCTGGTAGCCGGAGCCGGTGCCGACCTCCAGCACGACATCATCGGGCTGTGGGTCCAGCAGGTGGGTCATCAGGGCCACGATGAGGGGCTGGGAAATCGTCTGGCCGGCGGCGATGGGCAGCGGCGTGTTGTCGTAGGCGCGGTGCCGGTAGGCGGGTGGCACGAACTCCTCCCGGGGAACCGCCGCCATGGCCGCCATCACCCGCGGGGCCAGTGCTTCCAGGCCGGTATAGCTGCGCGATTCGCGCACCGAGGTGGCGATGGCCTCGAGCATGGCCTCGCGCTCCGGGGGCGGCGCCCCCGCGTTGCTGTGTATAGACATCATCAGAACAAACCCTAGCAGTCCTGGCGCCGCGCACCGTTTGCTATATCCAAACACCATGGTTTGAGTCTAGACTTTGCGCAGTGGTTGGCAACTGGCCGGTGTTAGGCGAGGGGCGAGGTGTGCGCAGATTACTCAGGGTCGTTGTCCTGGCGGTAGTGGTTATCCTGCTGGCGGCGGTGCTGGGTTGGTGGTGGTATCTGCGCGCCGACTCCATGGAGCCGCCGGCCCTCCCCGGAACCAGCGAGCGCGGGGTGATGGTTCACGGCGACAGGCAGCGCAGCTGGCTGGCCTATATTCCCGCGGCAAAGGCCGAACGGCCCGCGCTGCTGCTGGTGATGCACGGCTCGCGAGGCGATGGCGAGGGAATGCGCGAGCTGACCCGCTTTGGCTTCGACGTGCTGGCCGAGCGCCACGGCTTTGTCGTGGTCTATCCCGACGGCTACCAGCGCCACTGGAACGACTGCCGCGCCGGCGCCGACTATGCCGCCAACCGCGAGAATATCGACGACGTCGGCTTCCTGCGGGCCCTGGTGGTACACATGGAGGCGGAGCAGGGCGTCGATCCCGCCCGGGTATTTGCCGTCGGCCTGTCCAATGGTGGCCAGATGGCCTATCGCCTGGGCCTGGAAGCGCCCGACCTGGTGGCCGGAATTGCCGCCATGGCCGCCAGCCTGCCGGTACCCGCGGGGTCGGATTGCCGGCCCTCCGGGAAGGCGGTGGCCGCCCTGGTCATGAACGGGACCGACGACCCGGTTAACCCCTACCAGGGCGGCACGGTGGAAATATTCGGCAACCGCAGCCGGGGCGAGGTGATGTCTTCGCTGGAAACGGCCGTCTACTGGGCGCAACTGGCCGGCTACGAGGGGGCCGGGGAGCACCGTGTCTGGAACGACCGGGTGCCCGGGGATGGCACCCGGGTGGAGAGCACCGAATGGCTCGCTCCGGGGCGCCCGCCTGTCAGCCTGGTGACGATCAGGGGAGGAGGGCATACGGTGCCGCACCCGGTGTTCAACCTGCCCAGGATACTGGGCCCCACCAGCCATGAGCTGGATGGGGCGGAGGTGACCTGGCGGTTTTTCAGCGCGGCCGCCGCGGCCGCGCGCTGACCAACCCCCTCAGGGGTTGAACCAGATGGGTGAGGTATAGGCCCGGTCCTGGGTGGCGACGGGGGCGCCGTCGGGAAGCGGCACGCCGAAGCGGAAGGCGTCATAGGTGGACCAGCGCGGGGTGGGGATCTGGATCACCCGGGCGTAGTAGAAGGCCCGCTGATCGGGATCGAAATCCGGGTCGGTCCACACCGCGCCCAGCTCGGAGGCGCCGATGGTGTTGGTCCAGGAGGCGGTCTTGGCATCCACGGTATTGCCCACCGGGGGCACCTTGCCATCCTTGCCCGGCTTGCGATCGCCCGACCAGGCCACGTCGTACACCTTCTCATGCTGCTTCTTGCCGTCGTACCAGCCCTTGATGATCTGGATGCGGTCGAGGTTGCCGCCGATGGGGTCGCGCAGGGCGAAGACCAGGAAGCTGGGTGCCTTGCCGGCTTGCGCCGCCGGCAGGTCGCCGCCCATGGGCACGCCCCTTTCGTAGCCGGCAAAGGCGGGCTCGCGGTTGTTCAGATCCTTGTCGGTGAAATCCCAGCCGCCGAAAAAGCGCACCATCATGCGCGGCCCGGTGGTGGCGTAGACCTCCTTGCGTTCCATGGCGTCGAACAGGGCCTCGCGGGTATTCTCCTTGGCCCACACCGCGGCCAGGCCGGAGGCCACCTGCTGCCAGCCCATGATGGTGCCGTTGACGTTGCTCATGAAGGCGTGGGTCAGGCGCTCCGGCGCAGGCTCCGCGCCGGAGTGCTTGCCGAAGAAGTTGTCCTCCTGCACCGCCGCCAGCGAGGTGTGGCTGTCGGTGGAGCCGATCATGCCGAACTTGTAGGGGTTGGTACCCAGCTCGGCCTCCAGTTGCAGGCCGCGCTTGAGCGCCTCGCGGGCGTATTCCCCGGAGAGCATGGCGTCGGTCTTCTTGGCCGACAGGTCGAGGTTGCCGAAATCCCAGGTCTCGTAATTGGCGAACTCGTCATTGGGCGAGAGCAGCGGGTGGGCCTCGCCATCGCCCTTGATCTGGGTGGCCTCGTACAGGGGCTCCCAGTTGGCGCGCTGGGTCACGTAGTCCACGTCCAGCTTTTTGCCGTCATACTGCTCACTGATGGGAAACATGATGCCGTTCGACAGGTTGCCGTTGTGGGCGATGGCCAGCACGTTGCCGCCGGTTTTCTGTTCATACTCGGCCAGCCACTTCCACAGGTCGCGGGGGTTGGGGCTGCCCAGGGGCGGCACCGTGGTGTAGGGCACCATCTGCCCGCCCTTGTCACCGCCGTCGCGGTAGACCACCACCCGGTGCATATTGTTGCCCATGATCAGTGAGGTCCACTCGTAGCCGATAAAGGCGGTGAACTTCCCGGGGTCGTTATAGCGTTCGGCCGCGGCGACGGTATCTGCCCAGGCCGCCTTGTAGGGCGCCGAGTCGGGGGTATAGATCAGCGCCTTGGGAAACTGGCCCTGGGAGAACAGGCTGATCAGCTCGATCGCCACGTCCACCCCCTTGCCCTGCTTGATCATGTCGTACCATTTCTTGCCGGTGGGGTCCGCGAGGATGAAGGGCTTGCCGGCGAACATGTCGGGGAAGAAACCCATGTTGTCCGAGTGGTCCGCCACCACCAGGAAATCCAGCGGCCGGGACAGGCGCACCGGGCCGCCGTTGGAGGAGTTCACCTGCTCGCCGCGGGCGAATTTGTAGGCCTCGTCCATGCCCAGGCGGTTGCCGAAGGCGCCGGCGTCCATGGACATGTCGGTGTGCAGGTGGGTGTCGCCGAAATAGACGTTGGTGGCGAAATCGCGCTCGGCGTAGGGCGAGTAAACCTTGCCGGTGTACTCCCGGGACAGCAGGTCGCGATCCTGTTCGGTGGGGTTGACCTGGGCGTACACGCCCGGGCCGGCGGCGGTTGCCAGGGCGGCCAGCAGCGAGGCGGCGGCGATGTTTTTCATGGGGCACGACTCCGTGTGGTGCAGATTATTGTGGCGGCCAGTTTAGACCATATTCCGCGATTCTTACAGGCGCCCGGCCGCCCCGCGGCCGGCTCAGCGGAAATCCCGCGACGATATCTGCAGGGCCTGCAACTCGTGGCTGTAGTCGTACAGGCCCCCGGCGATGATGTGGATGACATTGTCGCGGCTCTCCACGGTGCCGTTGACCAGCAACAGCTGGCCGCTCATCAGGGCCTGGCGAAACTGCTGCTGGGTGCGCTGCCACACCACGATATTGCTGTTGCCGGTTTCATCCTCCAGGGTGAGAAACAGCACCCCCGATGCGCTGCCCGGGCGCTGGCGGCAGGTAACCAGCCCGGCGATGCGCACGAAGCGGTTGTTGCCCAGCGCCGCCAGGTCGGCGTGGCGCTTGCAGCGGTCGAAGGGTGGCCGGTCGCGCAGCAGGCTCATGGGGTGGGCCCGCAGGGTGAGGCCGGTGGCGCGGTAGTCCGCCAGTACCTCTTCCGCCACGGCGGGCGCGGGCAGCTGGATGCCGTCGTCGAAATAACCGGCGCTGGCGCGCTGCTCATCCTGCAGCAGCGGGCGCGCCTGCTCCAGCGCCATGATCTGCCACTGGGACTGGTGGCGGTGGCCGCTCAGGGAGGCCAGGGCGTCGGCGCCCGCCAGCGCCTCCAGGTCGCGCTTGCCCAGTTGCGCCCGCTGGCGCAGATTGCTGATCTGGCGGAACGGCCCCCGTTGGCGCGCCTGGGCGATGCGCTGCGCAGCCTCTTCGCCGAGGCCTTTTACCAGACGCAAGCCCAGGCGCAGGGGGGGCTGTTGCAGCCCGGCCTCGCGGGCGTCGAGTAACAGGTGGTCCCAGCCGCTGTGGTTGACGTCGATGGGCAGCACGGTGACGCCGTGGCGGCGAGCATCCTGGATGAGCTGCGAGGGGCTGTAAAACCCCATGGGCTGGCTGTTGAGCAGGCCGGTGTAGAAGGCCGCCGGGTGGTGGCACTTGAGCCAGGCGGAGATATAGGCCAGCAGGGCGAAACTGGCGGAGTGGGACTCGGGGAAGCCGTAGCCGGCAAAGCCCTTGATCTGCTCGAACAGGCGGCGGGCGAAGGCCTCGTCGTAGCCGCGCGCCATCATGCCGCGGGTGAGCTGCTGCTCGAAGCCGAGCAGCTTGCTGTTGCGCCCCCAGTTGGCGATGGCGCGGCGCAGCTGGTCGGCCTCGCCGCCGGAAAAACCCGCCGCCACCATGGCCAGGCGGATCACCTGCTCTTGGAAAATGGGTACCCCCAGGGTGCGCTCCAGCACCGACCTGATGGCCTCGCTGGGATAGGTGACCGGCTCCAGCCCCTGCTTGCGCCGCAGGTAGGGGTGCACCATGTCGCCCTGGATGGGGCCGGGGCGGACGATGGCGATCTCGATCACCAGGTCGTAGAAGTTCTCGGGTTTCAGGCGGGGCAGCATGGACATCTGCGCGCGGGACTCGATCTGGAACACCCCCACGGTGTCGGCCGCCTGCAGCATGCGGTAGGTGGCCGCATCCTCCTTCGGCACGTCGCTCACGGTTTTGATGGCGGGGCAGTAGCGCTGCACCAGCTGCAGGCTCTTGCGGATGGCCGACAGCATGCCCAGCGCCAGGATGTCCACCTTGAGCAGGCCCAGGGCCTCGATGTCCTCCTTGTCCCACTGGATGACGGTGCGCTCGGCCATGCTGGCGTTCTCCACCGGCACCAGGGCGGAGATGGGGCTGCGGGTGATGACGAAGCCGCCCACGTGCTGGGACAGGTGGCGGGGAAAGCCGAGGATCTGCTGCACCAGGGTGTAAAACAGCTCCGCCTGCCGGCTGTGCTGGGCCACACCCTGCTCCGCAAAGCGCCTGGCGAGATCCGCGGTGCGATCCCACCAGGCCAGGGATTTGGCCAGGTCGTCGACGAACACCGGGTCCAGCCCCAGGGCCCGGCCCACGTCGCGCACCGCGCTGCGGGAGCGGTAGGTGATGACGGTGGCCGCCAGGGCGGCGCGCTTGCGGGTGTATTTGGCGTAGATGTACTGGATCACCTCCTCGCGGCGCTCGTGTTCGAAATCCACGTCGATATCCGGCGGCTCGTCGCGCTCCTTCGAGATGAAGCGCTCGAAGAGCAGGGAGATCTGCTCGGGGGAAACCTCGGTGATGAACAGGCAGTAGCACACCACCGAGTTGGCCGCCGAGCCGCGCCCCTGGCAGAGGATGGCGCGGGAGCGCGCGAAGCGCACGATGTCGTACACGGTGAGGAAGTAGTACTCGTAGTGCAGCTCTTCGATAAGCGCCAGCTCCCCGTCGATGCGCTGCTGGATATCCACCGGCACGCCCTGCGGCCAGCGCAGGGCGCCGCCCGCGGCCACCAGGCGGCGCAGGTAGCTGTTGGCCGTGTGCCCGGCGGGCACCACCTCCTCGGGGTACTCGTAGCGCAGCTCGTCCAGGCTGAAATCGCACAGCGCGGCGATGTGCAGCGTCTGCGCCAGCAGGGCCGGCGGGTAGAGCTGCCGCAGCCTGCCGCAGGCGCGCAGGTGCTGCTGGCTGTTGGCCAGCCGCCGCCGCCCCAGCTGGCCGATGCTGGTGTTGTGGCGCAGGGCGCTGAACACGTCGTGCAGGGGCTTGCGCTGCGCCTCGTGCATCTGCACGTTGCCGCAGGCCACCAGGGGTATGCCCAGCTCACCGGCCATGCGGTGCAGGGTGAGGTAGCGCACCACCTCGTTGTTGCCCAGCAGGTGCGTGATGCCCAGCCACACCCGGCCCGCGCACAGGCGGGCGAGCTGCCGGCCCCAGGCGCGGCCGGCCTCGTCGTCATCCCGCGGCAGCCAGATCAGCAGGCAGCGCTTGAGATGAAAGATCACGTCCCGCAGTGCGGCGCGGTACTCGCCCTTGGGGCTGCGCCGCCGGGCCAGGCTGATCAACCCGGACAGCTCGCTGTAGGCCGCCCGCGACGGCGCCAGCGCCACCAGCCTGATACCCTCTTCGAGGTTGAACTCGCTGCCCACCAGCAGCTTGAGGCCGTGCTCCTTGGCCGCCACGTGGGCCTTGACGATGCCCGCCAGGGAGCACTCGTCGGTGATGGCCAGGGCGGCGTAGCCCAACTGCGCCGCCCGCTCCACCAGCTCGTGGGGGTGGGAGGCGCCGCGCAGGAAGCTGTAGCAGCTGAGGCAGTGGAGTTCGGCGTAGCTTGACATATACTGTATGAATATACAGTATATTGGAGGCTGTCAAATAGCGGCGCAATTTTCGCGCTAACCGTCTACCGGGCTGATCACACCCATGGCCCCGCGGTTGAGCACGTGGGTGTAAATCTCGGTGGTGGTGACGTCGTCGTGCCCCAGCAGTTTCTTAATGGCGTGTATGTCGGAACCTTGTGCGTAGGTACTGTCGGCAGCCTGCGCGTGGTTTTGGCGTAGCTGAAATTCAGCGCTTGTGGATCGCGCCCGAAGTAATTTGTGTACAGGTACATCAGGGCGTTCAGCGCCGTCCGTTGTGTCGACGGGGCGACAGTGGCGTGAACGGCGAGGTGATCCATGAAACGGGTAGACCCGGCGGGAATGGGGACTCGTACATCGTCCATGAATGACGGTCTCTGGGGTTGCTGTCAACAAGCAAACCATGGCCGGCCCGAGGCTATCAACTCGATGACCGTTTTTCATGGGAAATAGTCTAATGTGCACCAAACGAAAAAATGTAAGCGTCTGAAAATATGGGATATGCTTTGGCGGCCGGCATGGAAAGTGGGGCCCGTCTCCCGGCGGCGCACACTGACATAAGAACTGTGCCGGGGAGAGGGAAATGTAGTCGAAAGGCTAGCGCGTTGATTTATTGAGCTTTTTTGGAATAGGGGGCGTGTGGAGTGTTTCAGGAATACACAATTCGTATTTCTGCTTTGGTCCAACGAAGTAGCTGTTAGGCGCGCGCCGGTACAATGGCTCCAATCAACACAGAGGGGAAAGAATCGTTGACTGACCCGAAGCTTGATCACTTCGTACCATCATACGTACGTGCCGGAGGCGCTCTCTACCTCTTCATCATTGCTGCCGGACTATTTTCTGAAGTTTTCGTGCGCTCTCAACTTATTGTTGCGGGAGATGCTTCTGCTACAGCAGCGAACATACTGGGTTCACAACATTTGTATAGGGCCGGCTTGTCCGCTGAACTGCTAATGCTCGTGTGTGATGTCGCCTTGGCGGTCATATTCTTCGTCGTCTTGAGGTCCGTGGGATTTTTGCTGGCATTGTTCGCGGCGTGTTTGCGGCTAGTAATGGCCGCGATCTCAGGCACGAATTTGCTCAATCATATGGACGCGCTGCTTTGGCTTAATGGTGCTTCCACGTCAGAGGCTCTGGGTTCAAGCCAGGTTCAAGAGATCGCCTATCACTCGTTGCGGTCTCATGCTTTTGGCTACCATGTTGCGCTCGTGTTTTTCGGAATTTACTGCGTAACGCTTGGCATATTGATTGTGCGCTGCGGTTTTCTCCCTAAACTGATTGGACGATTAATGATCCTTGCTGGTGCGTGCTATCTGGCCAACAGTTTCGGCGCTATTCTCGCCATTGACTCAATCTCAGGCCTTGGGTCGATCATTTTGCTCCCTGCTCTTGTGGCTGAGCTATCTTTGGCGCTGTGGATGCTTATAAAGGGTATTGATGCTGAACAGTGGGGAAGTCTCCAGCAGGTCATCGGCTCAGGTGAAACACGCGCCTAACAAATCGCTGCAGGTGACGTTTGACCCGCCACCCACTTTTGCTACCGCAAAAGCGTGCGTCGCCTCAAACGCACCTGAGCTCAGGCGTTAAGTGTCCGTTATGAACCTGTCTGCGTTGTCCGTATACTCAAATCTTTATGGTTATGTGAGCGCATTTATAGTTCTTTCATTATCTGGATTCTGGTTGTATGCAAAAAGCAAAGAGAACTCTGGTCTGGCACTGGGTTTTTTCGCTTTCGTATATGTGGCTTGTCAAATCGGTTTATGGTTTCTACCTGGTCTGAGGTGGTCCTATAGTGAAGGCGACACGGAAGTTCTAATAGAGTACCCATCAAATTATTACAACTTCATAGTCTTATTGGGTAACGTGAGCATGGTAGCCGCATCAATTTCTGTGTTCTACATCTCTATACGGTGGATTCGTGCCAAACACACTTAACAAGCACAGATTGTCGGGACGGCCGTGCCGGCCGCCCCAACTGTGAGCGTTTGGCGGCCTCTGCAAGCATCACACCAATTGCATGAGTGTATCTAATAGGATACACTTGCTAAATGTATCAAGTTCAGCAGACTGATGTCTTCTCGAAATGGCTCTCAAAGCTAAGGGACCGAAAAGCCATCGCGAGAATACTGGCTCGAATCGAATCACTGCGCCAAGGTAATACTGGTGATTCCAAGTCTCTTGGTTCCGGCCTGCATGAACTCAGAATACATTTTGGGCCAGGCTATCGGATTTATTTCACCCGTAAAGCTGGTCTGGTGGTGCTTCTCCTATGTGGAGGAGATAAATCGAGCCAAGGCAAGGATATAGCTCGTGCTCGGCAGATTTTGTCCGAATTAAGAGCGGAGTAACTGATATGGTTAAAGTCACAGAATTTGATCCAAGCGCATATCTCGATAGTGAGGAAACTATCGCAGAATATCTTTCCGCTGCGCTTGAGGATGATGACCCCAGTGTATTTCTTGCCGCCATTGGGCATGTCGCCAAGGCACGAGGCATGTCTGCGATAGCACAAGAGTCAGGCTTGGGACGGGAGAGCCTATATAAGGCATTTGCTCCTGGGGCAAAGCCAAGATATGAAACAGTCCAAAAAGTTCTTCATTCTCTTGGCGTCAAAATCAATGTATCAGCCGCGTAACAAGGCCAAGCAGCAGGGCGCGCTTATAGCGCGCCCTTGTTGGCGGCTTTATGTTGCTTATAAAAATTAGTGCAGTTAAAAATATGAAATCGAATTATTTAGATCCTACGCAAGAATCAGGTACAAAACTTTTTCAGAGGAATATCTCTGGGGAGGTCGTTATGCTTAATTTACTACGTTTTCGAGCAATAGCGGACTACTCCAAAAATCCAGAATTGTCGCCTGAATCACCTATATCAGGAAAAGAAGCATTTCAAAAATATATAGATCATACGCTGCCGTTTCTAGAGCAATCTGGTGGTAGCTTGCTTTTTATTGGAGAGGGTGGCGATTACTTTATAGGCCCTAGTGATGAACAATGGGATTTTGTCATGTTGGTGAAACAAAACTCTATTCAAACTTTCTTTGATTTTGCTAGTGACCCAGAATGTATGGCTGGCATTGGTCATCGAGCTGCTGCAGTAATTGATTCTAGGTTACTACCTATTGTTGAGCAGACAGTTGCAACATAACAAGCTTAGGCACGCACCGGCAGCAAGCTGCCTCGGACTGCCGCAGCTTCGCCGGGTCAGTGAACTAGCACCACTTTGATGGACGGTCATCAACCGTTTTATCAAAGAGGTCCGCGACATGGGGCAAACCCGGAAGCGTAACTACGATCGTTATACCCTGGCCTACAAACTTCAGGCCGTTATGTTGGCCAGCCACCCTGGCGTTAAGGCCAAGGACGTAGCAGAATCATTGGGGCTACATCCCGTCATGCTGTACCGATGGTGCATGGAGCACCGCCGAGGTGAGTTGAGGGAAAACAAACACATGAAGCCTTCCAAACCATCCCCGAAGCGCAAAGCCAGCAGGCCTGATCCCCGCGTAGAGAAAGACGCGGAGTTACTCAAGGCTCAGAAGCGAATTCAGCAGTTGGAAAAAGCCCTGAAGAATCGCGATGAGGAACTTGAACTGCTAAAAAAGGCGCAACGGTTCTTCGAGACAAGAAACAAGTGATCTTCGCTTTTATCGCGGAGAACCGTCATGAGTACAAAGTGCGACGCATGTGCAATCTGTTCGGGGTATCGGCCAGCGGGTTCTATGCGTGGTTGACCCGGCCCACCAGCGCGCGCCGGGTCTACGACCAGGAGCTAAAGACCGTGATTGACGAGCGTCACCAGGGTTTCCGTCGGGCCTACGGTGCAGCACGGCTGCACCAGGACCTGCGCAGATTGGGCTATTCCTGCAGTCGCCGGCGCGTGCAGCGCCTGATGCGCGAAATGGGTCGGCAAGCCTCGACCCGTGGCCTGTATCAATGGCGGCCAGGCCTGCATGAGTTCTACTCTTCCACGGGCAATGTGCTGGGTCGGGAATCGGCCCCTGAGACTCCGGGTGTCCTGTGGGCGGGTGACTTCACCTATATCCGGACTGGCAAGGGCTGGCTGTATCACGCGGTGGTGCTGGATCTGTACAGTCGCAAGGTCGTGGGTTGGTCGTTTGCCAGGCAGCGCAGTGCCGAATTTGCCATGAGTGCGCTGCGTATGGCCCTGTCACGAGAGAAGGTCAGCGATGGCTGTATCTTCCACTCCGACCAGGGGATTGAATACGCAGCACACGACTACCGTGAACTGGTCGAGGAATCCGGCCTGACACGCAGCATGAGCAGGAAGGGGAATCCACTGGACAATGCCTCGGTGGAATCCTACTTCCACACCCTGAAAGCGGAACTCGTTCACCAGGTCTCCTTCAGGGATCGAATTGAAGCGACCGCTAAGATTGTTGAGTATATTGAGTTCTACAACAGGGAGCGTTTGCACTCCCAGATCGGGTATCAATCGCCCGAAGAGGTGGCGCTACTATGCGCCTGAAAGTGTCCACAAAAGTGGTGCCAGTTCACATTTAATATATTGGTTGTTATCTCAATCCTCTCAATAAAATGTTCTCCTGAAATAGCTGAAGTTATGGATACAGAAAGTTTAAACGCCTTTAGAGATTACCTTTCTGGGTTTGCTGTTATGACACTGTTCATGGGGGCAGGTGCGGTTCTATATTTACTAGGCAGATCAGCTAACAAGTCGAAGCACGCGGACGCCATAAACGGCGCCGGTGCCAAGGCGTTATGAGGTCGTTGGTATCGAGTATTCATCCAGAAAAGCGTTCGAGAACCTGATTTGTAACATCGGCCTTTGATCGTAGCTGACGGTCCATGGCCTAATAGTTTTCTATAAGAGGGGGAAATAATGGCTAGCAGACTTGGGTACTTCACAGTTGGCACTAACGACATGGAAAAGGCTCTGGAATTCTACGATGAATTGTTGGGTTTCGCGGGATGGACGGCATTTTTTGAGACACCGCGTGGAGGGCGGATCTACCGCAGTGGTAACGAAATGTTTGGCGTGCTCAATCCACGCGACGAATGTGCAGCTACCGTCGGCAACGGCACGATGTGCGGTTTCGGGTTTGACACCGAAGAAGAAGCGGCGGCATTTCATGCTAAAGCACTGGAACTTGGTGGTACCAATGAAGGTAATTTTGGCGAAAGGGGAAACGGGGCATCGTTCGGCTACTGTCGTGACCTCGATGGTAACAAGCTATGTGCCTATTACAATCCACTACTAGACGACTGATTCAGTCCGCGCGATTTAGGTTTGATTTTTTGGTTCCAGGAAAACGAGAGACTCTCCGCATTAGTGGCAGGGCAGAGGTTGTGCGTGATGCCCCGCTACTTGAAAGCATGGCTGCTAACGGAAAAGTTCCCGCTCCACTTGAGGCAGTTGAAGTGGTGATCAGCGACGACGAGAAGAGGCGGCTGTATTGAGGGAACTGGTAGCTATATAACCCATATGCGCCGCATAATAAGGCATTTATGTCGCCGGAGAACCGGCTGGGATGCTCCCTTCGTTTGCACCCGATAATGCGGTGTTAAATGGCACGATATCGTAGAGAATTGATGTAAATGATTGATCGCAAACATCATAGAATCGTATTTTCATTTTTTATGTCATTGCTAATGTCATGCATCATGTCTTTAGTGATAAGTATTTTTAATGTTGGCTTGGTCAGCAATATTATTCATATATGGTTAAAAGCCTGGGCTTTCGCGTTTGTTATCGCATTCCCAACAATAATTGTAGTTTCGCCGTTGGTTCATAGACTTGTAAGCATGGTCCTAAAGGAAGAAGATAATGACATTTAACCAATTGCCGCTTCGGACGGCGCAAGCGGCGCTGTGGGCAAGGCGTTAGGTAGTTCAGTCAGGAAACAAAACGCTATCTGATTGGTAGTGAGAATACCTGGCGTGCTATCTCTAGTATGGCAAGTTCATATACCAACTACTCATGCGAACAGGGCCTGGCAATGACGGCACTTGATAAATACTGTCAGCTCGCCCCCTTCGCTCGGGCGCACGTACCGCGCGCTGGTTGTCGAATCATTAGGTGGCTTTAGGCCGCGTGCAGTTAACCACTTCGAAGATATTATGATAGTCACAGTATCGATAGATGTTCCAACTATCGAAGAAGGATTGGAGTTCTTTGGCGCGGCTTTTGGCTTTATTGAAACATCGCGTCCACATCCTGGATTTGCCATTCTTTCTGCTGATGGGACAACCATTGGTCTGCTTGCAAAACCGGCGGGTACTTCCCCCGCTAGAGGCAGTGATGACCTTCGGAGATATAAACGACACTGGACCCCTGTGCATATTGATTTCCGCGTCAAAGATTTCGAAGAGACACTTAAAAAAGCGTTGGCAGCAGGTGCAAAATTGGAAGAGGAGCACAGAATTTCTGGTTACCCTCCTGTAGCGTTTTGTAGTGACCCATTTGGTCATGGATTCTGTATAGTTGGAGAAGAACCACTGTGAGATATTCTGCGCCCAATAAACGAGGCGCGATAGGATTGCCAAGAGCTTGTATTTTCTACATGCCTTCGGCATTTTGGTGAAACAGTCACAATCTATTGTCAGCCTGTGGTGAGGCTGTTAGGTGTCGCATTCGAAGCCATGAAAATTCCTGAGCCACTTTTTAAGATAATCAACATAGTAGTTGGAATGCTTCTAAAGTCTCCATTTCATACCCTAATGAGTCGGAGTGTGTTGTTGATTACATACACCGGCAGGAAATCGGGCAGGGCCTATTCAACCCCTGTGCGCTACATCCGTCGGGGTGTTTCTATTCGGTGTTTTACTTCGGACCACGGGCAATGGTGGCGCAATGTCAAGGCAAACCCTCAAGTAACCCTGCTGGTCGCGGGTTCCTCTGGGGCATATCAGGCCAGGGTCCTGGCTAGAGATCCTGGTCGTACTAGTGAGCTTCTAACGGATTATCTAGCAGCCTTTCCGCAAGATGCCGCGTATCACGAAATTCGAGTAAACCCAGATGGCAGTTTAGACGACAACGATCTATTGGTCGCATCGCAGAAGGCTGTTGTAGTCGAATTTGAGGAGGTGTAGTTGCGTGGAATGCTTAAAAAGCAGCGGTAGCACAGGTTAAAAGTCGCCTCGAAGTTTCATTGCTCCGCAATTCAAGCCCGAGTGCTGGGCGTTTTCCTAAAAAACCTGGTGACCAATGTACGCAGTTATCTTCAGGGCCCAGATCAAAAAGCTTGATGAGTCATATTCAGATATGGCAAATCGGATGAGAGAGCTGGCCATTAACGAATATGGTTGCATCGAGTTTACCTCATCAACCGAAGGCAACAGTGAATTAGCGATTTCCTATTGGCCGAATAGGGAAAGTATCCAGGCCTGGAAAAACAACCCTGAGCATAAGCGGGCGCAATCACTTGGTAAATCTAGATGGTATCGGTCTTATCAAGTGCAAGTGGTCGAGGTTCTGCATCAATATGGCAGCAACACATAAGAAGGTGGTAAATTTCAATCTGGCCCTGCGGGCCTGTGCGAGACAATTAATCACCGTTCAATTTGCCCCTTACCACGGCGTTATGTGTAAGAAGAAGGGGAGATTTTTATGAGGCAACATGAATTCTATAAAACAAAATTACGGTACGAAACCGATTCGTGGGATCTGAGTGAATCATTGAGCAGTGTTGGCGACGTCATTGTAATCGATGCTCGTGCCCCAGACGCCTATGAAATAGAACACATCCCCACAGCAATCAACATCCCTAAAAGAATCATGACTTCGGATACAAGTCGGGGACGTGTAAACAGGGCAACGCTGCTTCAGGTGTTTGGTGTAAACAAATGACGGGCAGTAAAAAATTGGATGACAGTCCATTTGATTTTACTGAATCAAAGAACGGGGTAGTCCAGATATCCTACAAGGGAAAGGTAGTTACCACGCTCAAGGGAAATGATGCTGCCAAGTTTTCCGCTAAAGCCTCAAACTGCCTTGGAACAGATCGACAATTGCTGATGGCCAAAGCAACTGGTCAATTCAAGTATGGCAATGAGAAAAGCTCCAAACCATGGCGTTAGACGATCGAGATAGTGCTTAAATAATCATGTACTATGTATTGAAAATAGCAGTTACAACGCTTCTCATAGTTGCAATTTCAGAGGTGGCTAAACGTAGCTCTTTAATCGGGGCTATCTTGGCATCCGTTCCACTTGTTTCGGTTTTGGCCATGTTCTGGCTATACATCGACACAAAAGATATTGAAAAAGTTTCCGCATTATCAACCAGCGTTTTTTGGTTGGTATTACCATCTCTGGTGCTGTTCGTCGTGCTGCCACTGTTGCTGAAATTTGGCTGGGGCTTCTATCTAAGTCTTTCGGCATCTGTTGCGGCAACAATAATAAGTTACTTCGCAATGGTCCTGGCGCTCAATTACTTTGGGGTCAAAATGTAAGTGCGTTATAACAATATGTTGCAGCGAGCGACAGGTGCAAGACACAAGGAAAAACAATGAGTTTGAGCAACAAGCAGCTTGGTGTATTAAAGGGCATGATAATCGGCTTTTTACTGGCGCTGTCGATTCTGTTATTTGGCGCTTACCTGAACCCGTTTGGTTTTAGTGGTGGTATGCCATTACTCGAGAGGTTAAGCACGGCTATCTTGTGGTGTTTGGTCCCGATACTATTTCTGGTTGTTTCGGTTGGTCGCCTGGCGAAGCATCGTTTCTTTACCCCAGAGGATATTGATGGTGGCGGGCTTTCTAATGGCACCGAGCAAGCAAGGTTGTTGCAGGCGCTTATACAGAATACCCTCGAGCAAACGGTATTGGCTACCTTTGCCTACGTTTTCTGGTCAGTGACGATGCCGGCTAAATGGCTATCTGTGGTGCCGATTGCCTCCATGGCCTTTGGTGTTGGGCGTGTTCTCTTTTTTGCCGGCTATAAACAAGGAGCGCCATCGAGGGCCATTGGGTTCACGCTCTGCTTTTATACTACTGCGCTGATGATATTTTTCACGGCAGGCTATTCGGCGTGGCAAATGCTCTGCTAACAAGCTTTTGCGCAGGGCATGAATTCCGTTAATATCATTTTCATTGTCTGGCAATGTTGCGGCGTGAGATTTCACTACTGGCAGGTTCATCCGCCTGGGCCCGCGACGTATACGCGTATATCGGAGATAGACGATGCTTGGTGCTTTTTCGAAGAACATAGCCCCATATGTATTGAAGGAAATTGAATTGGCGGAAAAGGCGCGTGCAGCGCAAGATATCGATCTCGAGTTCAAGCACTATGAGAATGCCCATGTCATTGGGCAGGAGTCTACTTTCTGGCACGTTAAAGCTCATGTGCTCATGCTTCGCTGGGCGCTTAGAAACTCTCGGATTGGTGAGTTTTCGGGTCAGGTGGTTCGTATAGTCGGAGCCGCTACAAAGACAATGTTCGGGTTGGTGCCAAAGGGTAATACCGGCGGTGCAAATGTCAGCCCATTCAAGGTTATGCCAGTTCGCCCTGAGCATCAGGCAGTTATCAATCGCGCAAAAACCTGCTTATAAATATTCAGTTACGTTGCAGATTACCGCTGTTACCACATGTTGGGCTGGAGGGATCTACTTGCCGCTTTGTGGTGTTCTGGTATTACCCGGGCAACAGCATGCCTGGCACCTGTAGGTTAAGTGTATGAAGAAGCTTCAATTTACAGACGAAGAAAAGACCCAGATAGTACAGAAGGTGAAGCTGTATTTTCTAGAGGAACTGGATCAGGAGATAGGCACCTTTGATGCACAGTTCCTGATCGATTTTTTTGCCGAAGAAGTAGGGGCCTATTTTTACAACCGTGGGTTATACGATGCGCAGGCCTACTATTCAGCCAGATTGGAAGAAATATCAGAAACGATTTATGAGCTGGAAAAGCCTACAGAGTTTAACAAATGAGCCTCGTCTGTGCCTTGGTCGGGCTGCCAGAAGGTGCCCGGTGTTGTACACCTGTAACAAGCTCTGCTCCGGGTTAAGTCATTGAATAGTTCCTGGCGTATTGTCGTGGCGTTTATCCTGTTCGTGGCGGGCCTGTATCCGCTCGGTGTTTGGTTGCTATTGCGGTATCAAAGTGCCAGTCCGTTGATGCTAACCGTCGGATTGGCGACCTTTGGTGCATGTCTCGTATGCGGTCGTGAGTTGAGCTCGCTTGGTTGGCGTTGGGGCAACTGGAAGTATCAGCGTCAGAGCTATCTGATCCCGCTTGCCTACTCAACCATTGCATATGTCGGGATATGGGGTCTTTCCCCGGGGAGCTGGTACGGCAGTAGTTTTGT
This sequence comes from Pseudomonadales bacterium, assembly GCA_024234735.1. Taxonomy (GTDB): domain Bacteria; phylum Pseudomonadota; class Gammaproteobacteria; order Pseudomonadales; family Halieaceae; genus JARRPM01. Next base: position 116,619 of record JACKNV010000009.1, on the reverse strand, counting down.
GGAAGAGATACGGGCCGGTTATATGCTGGAGTCGTGGTCCGATGAATCCATTATCGCGTTACGGTTTGTTCTCACTGCTACTGTAAGTTTTGTGCTGCTCCTGCCGGGCGTCCTGGGCGAAGAGGTCGGGTGGCGGGGCCTTCTGGTGCCGGCGCTGTCGGAGAACCTCGGCTTCACTCATGTGGCGTTGCTGAGCGGTTTGCTTTGGTCCATGTGGCACTGGCCTATCATGTTTCTGGGTTTTTACGGCAACACCGCAACCCCTTTGGCCTTTCAAATCGTGGCAATCACGGTCTGTCTCGTGTCGATGTCCTGTGTGATGGCATACATCCGCTACAAATCAGATAGCCTGTGGCCAGCCGTGACCTTTCACATGAGCCACAACGTCTTCCTGCAGAAATTCTTCTCTCCCATGACGGAATCGGGTGACGCCACGGTATGGTTTGCCGATGAATTCGGGCTCGCCGTACCGTTGGTTGCAGCATGTTTCGGCCTTGTTTTCTGGCGCAAGGGCGTCAGGGAGTTTGGCTATGCTGGAACATGACAAGAGGTTGCAGCATCGCCCGGCCGAAGATCGGTTGCGCGTCATCGAAAAACTCAAAGAGTTCGGCTCAAACGCGTTGGCTGAAGCGATGGAGAAAAACGAGTCATGGCAAGTAATGTTAACGAGGGTGCAGTAGTGCATTGCAGACAGGTTGCAGTATCAGGTAGCCGGGGGTTGCTTTGTGCACTCCGTCCCGGCTGTCACGCTACATGGTGCGTTGCTTGCTCGAGTGGCATACGATGAGTCTGATTCTGGTTATACACCTGATCGCGCTCGGCATCTGGATTGGCGTGGTGGGCGCGGAATTTGCGATTGAGTTTGATGGAATGAGGGATGATGCGTCATACATAAAAGCCGCCAGGATGCATTACAAAACGGATATATGGATTGAAATACCAGCTTTCACAGCGGTGTTCATTACCGGGGCCATGATGCTTGATGAGAGCCACCTGGCGGGCCTGTTTCTGTACAAAATCATTTTCGCACTGTTGGCAATAATTTGTAATATCGTCTGCGTATATGCTGTTTTCAAACGCCGCAAATTTGCTCTGGTTTCCGACATGGAAGGTATGAAATCCACGGATACCGCGATGAAAATAGGTGGGTTGGTCATACCAGCATTTATGGCTGCCTTTGTTCTGGCTATCTGGAGCGTGATGTAAGCGATCAGGCGTGGTGAGGTATTGCGGTGGGTGCGCCACGTTCCGGAGCCTTTCGTGCAGGCAGAACCCGGGCCTTCGGCCGCGCCGCCGCTTGCCCACTGTGGCAAGCGCCACGATATACGGGAGAGTTCGGTGATATATAAGGGAAGCTGCCACTGTGGGGCGGTTGTTTTTGAAGTCGAGGCCCCCGAAGCCATCGAGGCCGATCGCTGCAATTGTTCGATCTGTTCAAAGTCGGGGTTTCTACACCTCATTGTGCCTGCTCGAAATTTCACGCTCTTGAGCGGCGAAGATTCGCTGTCCACCTATACCTTCAATACCGGCGTTGCCAGGCACACCTTCTGCAAAGTCTGCGGAGTAAAGCCGTTTTACACGCCGCGTTCAAATCCCGACGGTGTCGATGTAAACGTCAATTGCCTGGATACCCAACCCAAATCGATCCGCATCTTGGAATTTGATGGCAGAAACTGGGAAAAGAATGCTCATAAAGTTGCCCACAAGAGCAAGTGATCGCGGCAGGGCGTACCGGTCGCTCCGTCAGGTGTCCGGCGGCAAGTCGTGGAAGTCGTCCCGGCCCGGCAGGGCGGGAACCTGTGGGGAGCAGGCAGAGGGCGTCTTTTTACCATTGAGTGGCCACGCCAATGCAGGATATTGTTAGGCTGAAGGTCAAGGTGGTGCCCGGTGCCTCCAGGCCGGGGGTGGCCGGGTGGCTCGGTGATGCGCTCAAAATCCGGGTGGCTGCCCCCCCGGAGAAGGGGCGCGCCAACGCGGCGGTGCTCAAACTGCTTGGTAAGGAGCTCGCTGTTCATGAGAGCGCCCTGCGCATTGTCGCGGGCGGTGCCTCGCAAAACAAGATAGTGGAAATTCACGGCATAACCGGGGCTGACATCCAGCGGGTATTCGGTTCGAACGATACCTGAAATCGCCGGCGTCAGGCCTCGGGCAAAGAAAATGGTATCCTCCCGCCGGGGTGGTACTTATTGGTAGCGGAGTAAGGCAGGACATGGACTGGAAGATATTCTTGACGATATTCGTCTCGGTATTCATTGCCGAGTTGGGTGATAAAACCCAACTCGCCACGATGCTGTTCGCGGCGGACAAGGAGGTCAGCAAATACACGGTGTTTCTTGCCGCGTCCGCCGCCCTGGTGGTGGCATCCGCAGTAGGCGTGCTGGCCGGCAGCCTGCTGGCAGAATATATCAATGAGCGCTATTTGCACTATGTCGCCGGTATCGGCTTCATAGGCATAGGGATTTTTACCTTGTACAACGCGTAGTCGGCGGCACGGTTTCGCTCGCACCGGGGCGGCGCGCATGGATGGTGCAACACTAGATACGGCGCCCCGGGCGGTAACTGAGCCCGGTGGCGCGACAACCGGGAGGGTGCCGTTTATGCTCATATCCGCTGTCATTGGCAAGGGCAGGTCATGGACGTTCGCCCAGTAGAGCCTGGCGATTGCCAGATCATCTGCGATATCTACAATTACTATATCGAGAACACGGTCATCAGTTTCGAGGAGCAGCCGCTCACCGTGGATGAGATGGCGCAGCGGGTGCTCGCCTGTACCGTTTCCTATCCCTGGCTGGTATGTGTGGATAGCGGGCGGGTGGTGGGCTATGCCTACGCCAACCGCTGGCAGGTGCGCAGCGCTTATCGCCAGAGCGTGGAAACCACGGTCTACCTGGAGCCCGGCCAACAGGGAAGGGGGCACGGCAAGGCGCTCTACTCGGCGCTGTTGCCGCGCCTGGCGCAGCAGGGCTTGCACGCCGCCATAGCGGGCATTGCGCTGCCCAATGAGGCCAGCGTGCGCCTGCACGAGCGCATGGGGTTCGACCAGGTGGCGCATTTCGCTGAAGTGGGTTGGAAGCAGGGCAAGTGGGTGGATGTGGGTTACTGGCAAAAAATGCTGAACGGCCCTGCGGGCGCCGCGGGCCGCGAAGGGCGCACAGGGGTAGTTTGCCTTTGAAACGCATACTGGTGTTCGGCAACTCCGGCTCGGGCAAATCGACCCTCGCCCAGAAGCTCAGTGCCCGGTACCGGTTGGCTCATCTGGACCTGGACACGCTGGCATGGGAGCCCACATCGCCGCCAACCCGGCGGACCGTGCAATCCTCCTGGCAGCAGATCGGCAAGTTCATCGCCGCAAACCCGGGCTGGGTGATCGAGGGCTGCTATGCCGATTTGCTGGAGTTGGCCATACACCAGGCGAATGAAATTTACTTTCTCAATCTGCCGATCCAGGCCTGTATCCAGAATGCGAGGGTCCGGCCCTGGGAGCCGCATAAATATGCCTCCAGGGCAGAGCAGGATGCCAATTTGCCTATGCTGCTCGAGTGGATATCGCAGTATGTCGAGCGCGACGATACCTTCTCAGAGGCGGCACATCGGCGCTTGTATGAGGGGTTTTCGGGCGCCAAGTACCTGTTCACCAGCAATGCCGAAGCCACCTGAGCGGGCCTGGCGGGGGGGCGAGCTCCAGTATGACCGGACCCCTGCTGGGTGATCGCGGCCGCGATAACCGGGAGCGCGCCATTTACGGCCGCGTCCGCCAGCGCCGGGGAGGCTGAATAATGTCCCGCGGGAAGGCCCGCACCGGTGGGCTGCTGCTCCTGCTGGCTGCGTGGCTGTTACAAGCCTGCAGCAACCAACAGGTGTATGATGCCATTCAGCAGAACCGGCAGCTGGAGTGCCAGAAATTACCCGGCACCCAGTACGAGGAATGCATGAAACAGTATTCGGAGCCTTACCAAGAGTACGAACGCGAGCGGCAGGAGCTGTTACAGGAGAAGCCCGAGGATGGCTGAACGATTTGCGGCGCTGGCAGACCGGCACATTGAGTTTATCGGCGAGCAGCAGATGTTTTTTGTCGGCACGGCGGCGGCCGAGGGCCATGTGAACGTATCGCCCAAGGGGATGGATACCTTCAGGGTCATCAGCCCCACCGAGGTGGCCTGGCTCAATCTCACCGGCAGCGGTAACGAGTGTGCCGCCCATGTGCGGGACAACCCGCGCATGACCATCATGTTCTGCTCGTTCGGCAAGCAGCCGTTGATTCTGCGCCTGTATGGCAGGGCCACGGCCCTGCACCCGCGCGATGGCGACTGGGCCGCGATGCTCGCACTGTTCCCGCCGGACGTGGGCGCCCGGCAGGTGTTTCGCCTGCAACTGGAACTGGTGCTGACCTCTTGCGGCTATGCCGTGCCGCGCTATGAGTTGCTGGGGGAGCGCCCCACCCTGCAAAAGTGGGCCGAGACGCGTGGCCGCGAGGGCATCGAGCAGTACTGGCAGGAGAAAAATGTCACCAGCCTAGATGGCCGGGACACGGGTATTCTGGGGGATACTGACTGACAGGCGCCCATAGCAGCGGGCGAGGGAGCAGGATATGGGAGTCGAGCAGGCCTACAACTATCGGCGGGTGAGCGATACCGTCGCGACTGCCGGGCGGGTCGAGCCGGAGCAACTGGCGCAACTCGGGGCGGCGGGGGTCGAGGTGGTGCTGAACCTCATGCCCGATTCCAGCCAGTACGCGGTGCCGGGAGAGGCCGACATCGTCGCAGGCCAGGGCATCGAATACCTGTACCTGCCGGTGGACTTCGCCGCGCCCACCGTGGCCGACTATGAGCGCTTCCTGGAGCTGATGGAGGCCGTCGGAGAGCGCAAGGTGTTGATTCATTGCGCCGCCAACTGGCGGGTCAGTGCCTTTTACTCGCGCTACGCCATCGACCGGGGAATCTGGTCGCCACAGGAGGCGGACCGCTTCATGTTGTCCATCTGGCAGCCGCAGGAACACCCGCCCTGGCCGCAGTGGCTGGAGGAGATATCGTGTCGGAGCTGATCGTTCACCACCTGCCCAGTGCCTGGGGGCTGCCCTCGGTCAGCCCCTTCTGTCTCAAACTGGACACCTACCTGAGAATCGTCGGGCTGCCCTTCACCGCGGTCATCGACAAGGTGCCGTTCGGCGCCCCCAAGAAAAAGCTGCCCTATATCGAGCACAGCGGCCGGCGTATCGGCGATTCCACCCTTGCCATCGACTATCTCGAGGGCGAGTTCGGTGTCGATGGCAATGCCGGCCTGTCCGCCGGGCAGCGGGCCGTGGCCCTGGCGCTGCAGCGCCTGCTGGAGGAGAACCTCTACTGGGTCATGGTGTATGACCGCTGGATGGTCGATGCCAACTGGCAGTTTTTCCGGGACATCGTGCTCGGCGGAATGCCCCTGCCGGTGCGGCGCCTGGCGGGGCCCGCCATCCGCCGGGGCATAGGCAGGCGCATCGAGGGGCACGGCCTCGGGGTGCACAGTGAGCGCGAAATCCACGCCATCGGCATCCGCGACCTGGGGGCGGTAGCGGATTTCCTGGGCGACGAGCCGTTCCTCATGGGGGACAGGGCGACCACCGTGGACGCGGCGGCCTATGGGTTGCTGGCCAACATCCTGCTGACGCCGGTTGCCTCGCCGGTCAAGGAGGCGGGGCTGGCGCGCGACAACCTGGTGAGCTACCTACAGCGGGTGCGGGACAGCTATTTTCACTGAGGCCCGTTCAGGCGAAGATGCCGTGGATGAACCACTGGCGCGCCAGGCGGTCGCGAAATACCCAGTAGTGCTGGCCGCGGCGATCCCTGGCGATGTAGTAGTCCCGGCTGACCGCCTCCTGCCACCAGTTGTCCTCGATGCGCTCCGGCCCGTAAACCAGGGTCAGGGCGCTCGTCCAGTACAGCTGCTCGCGGGACTGGCGCAATACCTGGGGGCGGGGCAGTAGCCAGAAGGGGCGCTGGGCGTCGGGCTGGTTCACTGTGGCGCTATCTCCCGCCTGGCCGGCGCAGGTGTGTACGGCCAGCTCCGGCAGGTGTTCGTCCCGGCAGCTCACCTGCTCGATGGCCTGCAGGCCGAGGCGGCTGCACAGGCGATCCAGCAGGCTGCCCAGGGGCTCGCCCTGCCTGCCGGGGTTGAACAGGTCGCCGCTTTCCTGTTGCCCCGGCCTCAGCTCATGGCATTCCAGGGCCAGGCCCTCCACCCCGCCCGCCAGTTGCAGCCGCTCGAAGCGTATGGCGGTCAGCTGTTGCCAGGCCTGCCAGTCGCTGTGGCTGCTGGTGCTGCGCACGCTGACTTCCCGCACGGTCCTGTCCAGGCCGATCAATTGCCAGCGGATCTCGCTGGTATACAGCTGGGTGTTGCGCAGGAAGGTGCACAGGGACTGCAGCAGCAGTTGCACGGCCGGCAGCAACTCGCCGTTGGCCTTTACCTCGTAGCCGAACCAGTAGGCATCAGTGAAGCTCGCCGGAGGCTGGTAACAGGCCTGCCGCTCCTCCCGCTGCCCCAGCACCTGCTGCAGGAACAGGGTGAAGTCCCTGCCGCAGCGGCGGCTCAGGGCGCTGCCCGGCAGCGCCAGCACGTCTCCCAGGGTATGCAGGCCCGCCCGCCGCAGCGAGTCGACCACGTCGGCGAAGCGATCCAGCAATGCCAGCGGCAGGGGGGCGAGGCGCTCTTCCAGGGGCGCGGTCGCGTCAAGTGCTGTCCCGGTTGGCGCAAAGGACAGCAGCCACGCGGCTCCGGGGGTGGGGGCGAGGCCATACACCGCAGAGTAGCCGCGACGGCCGATGCCGTCGGTCACTTCCGCCAACAGGCGTTCCAACCCGCGAAACAGGGTCAGGCAGCCGCCGATCTCCAGTTGCAGGCAGTCTTCCCGCCAGGTGAACAGCTGCGGTGTGATGCTGTATGCCCAGCAGCACAACTGCATCAGGCAACGCCGCTCGGCTGCCGTATCCCGCTCCAGCAGGCGCAGTGCGCCATCCCCGGCCAGGGCGTGCACCGTGGCAGTGCTCATGCCCTCGCGGATGCCGCAGGCGGCGGCACAGTCGTTGCGGCGCAGCACGCGCTGTTTCGCCATAACCGCCACCGCCTGCTCTTCCCGGCGCTCCAGGCATTGCAGGGGAAGCTGGTGCAGGCGCAGGCACAACCACAGGCTCATTGCCGCTGCCCCGCCCGGCGGCCGGGTTCGGGCGGGGAAAGCGCGCCCATTATGAAATACCCGATACTGTGCATATATACAGTATCGGGTATTTTCGCGGGGCCTGTCCAGCGCCGGCCGGCAGCGCGGCATGCCTCATACTGGCGCCGGAATGTTACTGTATGTTACATGATGGTGCGCTATCTGCCTGTGTCTCGTCTTTGGTAAATAATGGTTTTTTTAACAAAAAATCCTATGTGCTGCTTGTTTTTGGCGGCTTCCGGGAGGATAGTGGTAACACCTTGCCGAAGGTGATGTTACCTTTTGTATCAATTGGAGGGATGTGAAATGAAAGCCTTGATTGCGGTACCTGCGCTGTGCCTGGCCATGAACGTGGCGGCGGGTTGTCCTGTCACCAAGCCGCGGCAGATGCCGGTGATACCGGATGCGGCGGTGGCGACCGAGGAGGAGATGTACCAGGCCCAGGAGGCGGTAGAGAGGTATTTGCGGCGGGGGGAGCAGTATCTGGAGTGCAGCTACATGAACAGCCGCCAGTTCAGTACCTTCCTGGCCCAACTGGAACTGGTCGCCGAGCAGTACAACCATGAGTTGCGTAAGTACCAGGAGCAGCAGCGCCTGGTGGCCGGTGCCAACTAGCCGCCAACTCCGGCACTTTCCAACAGGTAGGTGATGACCAGTTTCATCAGAAAGCCGACGATGCCCATGGCCAGGCCGATATAGAGGATCAGGGTGCCGAACTTGCCGGCGTTGCTGCGCCTGGCGAGGTCCCAGACAATGAAAATCATGAAGAGGATCAGTGCCCCGACGCCGAGGGTGACCCCGTAGTCGCTCAGCCAAGCATCCATCGCGTCATGCCCTGCATCGGTTTGTCATCGTCCGCCCGGCGGCGGGATAAGCAGGCGCCGCGGGCCGGTGTCCGGGGCGCCGCATTCATCAGCCCTGGGTGACGACCTGTGCCTCCAGATGGGTCGTGGCCGTCATGGACTGGGTGACCAGGCAGACCTCCTCGGACTTTTCCAGCAGCCGCGTGGCCTTGTCGACATCGGTATCGGCCGGTACGGTGAGGGTGGCCCTGACAGTCACCTCGGTAAAGCGGGTAACCCGCTCGACCCGGTCCAGTACGCCCTCCGCGGCGCACTCCAGATTGACCCATTCCAGCTTGGAGGCCCGGGCGATGGCCCGGAAGGTCAGGATGAAACAGTCGGCAATGGCGCCTACCAGCAGGGTCTCGGGGGACCACTGGTCGCCGGGGCCGCCAAATTCCGCCGGCGGGGCGGTAACGATCTGGGGCAGGTTATCCGCGATCAGGGTAACGGTACCTTCGTTTTCAGCGCTGGCGCTGACATGGTAGTGATGGGGCAGATCCTGCATGGCATTTACATCCTTGTTCCGGTTGGGGGCCCAAGTATAGCTCCGGGCGGGGTGCCCTGTCCCGTTCCGGGCGGGATAGTCCCGGGCGGGTCAGCCCCGGGCAGGTCAGCCCCGGGCAGGTCAGCCCCGGGCGGACCCGTTAGCGTGTCGCCGCCAGGTTCTCTCCCGGCCGCTGCCATGCCGCGGCGGGCCCGGTCGGCAGCTCCCATAGCTGTGGCTGCCCCGGCACGTCTTCCGCCTGGGGCAGGTCCACGTCTATATCCTGGTTGCCGCCACGCTGTTTGATGATGTGTACCCGGCGGTACTCCCGCATTTGCAGGCGCAGGCTGGCGGGGGAGTGGCTGGCGGCGGCCTGGTTGGGGCGGAACAGGACTGCCAGGCGGTCGCCGCCAGCCGCGGCCAGCTGCAGTTTACGCAATTCGCCGTAGCGATAATTGCCCCCCCCCAGCCAGCTGAACACCGCGCTGCAGGTGCTGCTGCGCAGGGCCTGTTCGGTGCTCCACAACAGGTCCTGGCGGTTCTGCGGGTGCACCAGCAGAACCTGCCGGGTATCGATGCCCCGCGCCGCCAGCAGCGGGGCATAGGGTATGTAGGGCGGCGCGATAAAGGCCTGCCAGCGGCCCTGTTCGCTGAGCTTTTCCATGGCGGGCAGGAACAGGCCCATGGAGCCCAGCCCGTTGCCGTCACTGAGCAGCTCGATGGCGCCATCCAGGGGCCAGCCCCCCTGGTCCAGCTGCGCATCCAGGGTGCTGTAGCCCGTGGCCAGGCCGCTGCGGCCGTGGTGCCCACTGTTGGCGGAAGGTTCATGATAGTGAAAACGGGTGCGCCGCCCGCGCCAGGTGTCGCCGCGCCTGGTGATCTGTTCGAGTACTTCGTTCATGGCCCTGCTCCCGGGGTAGATCCGTCAATAAACTGTATGTATGTACAGTAGTATCGCGAGAGGGGGAAAGCAAGCGGGAGTTGCCCGGCGGAGCGCAGCACATGCCCGAATAGTGTACAGGTGGGAGGGCGCCGGCGAGCGCGCTTACTGGCCGCCCCTACCGGTTGCCCCTACCGGTCGCCCCTACCGGTCGCCCCGGCACAGGCCGAGTACAAGGTCTTCCAGATTGTCCCAGGGTTTGCCGCCGGCATAGCCTTTGATGCTGCCGTCGACCCTGGCGGCCCGCTCCAGCAATTGCGACATCGATTCGCTGTCGTGGCGGGCCAGCGCCGCCTGTACCAGCGGCATGCGTTGCGGCCAGACCCGCCTCGCCTTCATGGCCTGTTGCACGTTGTGGCCGGCGGCGCAATCGAGCTGCAATTCATGCAGGCTGCGAATCTCCCGGGCCAGGGCCCACAGCACCACCACCGGCTCGGAACCCTCGCCGCGCAGGCCATGGAGCATTCGCAGGCTGGTCGCGGCGTCCCCCTTGAGGGCGTTGTCCGCCATCTCAAAGAGATTGTAGCGGGCGTTGTCCGAGACCGCGGCGGTGACGGTCGCGGCGCTGATGTGGGCATCGCTGGCCAGCAGCTTGAGCTTTTCCACTTCCTGCACCGCCGCCAGCAGGTTGCCCTCCACCCGGTCGCAGAGCAGCTGCAGGGCGTCGTCATCGATATGCAGGCCGGCGCTCTCCACCCGCGCGCGCAGCCAGCCGGGGAGCTTGCCGGCGTCCACGGGCCACACCTGTATGGTGGCGCCGGCCCTGTCCAGGGCCTGGTACCACTTGCTTTTCGTGGACTGCTTGTCGATCTTGCCGGTGACCATCAGCAGCACATCGTCGGGGTTCGCCAGCTCGAGGAACTCGCACAGGGCCTTGCTGCCCTCGGCGCCGGGCTTGCCGCTGGGCAGGCGCAACTCGACCAGCTTGCGCTCGGCGAACAGCGACATGCTGGTGGCGTTGTGCAGAATCTCCCGCCAGTCGAAGCGGGCGCCGCCGGCCTCGACGACCTCGCGCACGGTGCAGCCGCCGGCGCGCGCCTCGCGGCGGATGAGGTCGCAGCATTCCTGCTGCAACAGCGGCTCGTCACCGCTGACCAGGTAAACCGGGAGCAGCTGGCGCTTGAGTTGCGCGGCGAGTTGCTCGGGGTAGATGCGCATCAGTCGTGGCTGTTGGCGAAGAACCCGATACGGCGCAGGATTTGCCGCGCCAGTTCGGTGCGCATCTCGCTCTTGTGAATGCGGATCTCATCGCCCTTGCCCATGGCATTGCGCGGGTCGTTTTCCATCTGGACCTGCACCGAGGCGGTGGCCTCGGGCATCACCTCGTTCCCGCTGGCATCCACGACGGCAAATTTCGCCTGCATGGTCAGCTCCAGCTGCGATACCCGGGCCTCGGCGTTGAGGGACAAATTGGACTGGCTGAAACGCTCGGGCCCCAGCACCAGCGAGTAGCCGGCAGTGGCCTTGTCGGTCCAGACGACACCGTCGGTGGCGAACACCTGGCGCACCGCCTGGCTGAACTCGGCGTTGGGGTTGCCCGTCACCAGGTACATGCTGCGCCACGCGGCAGGCAGGGCCGCGCCCTGGTCGCCGGTGCCGCGCAGCTGGAAGCCGCAGGCGCCGAGCAGGCAGGTGACTGCGAGGGCGAGCGTAAGGCGGGCCAGGCGGCGGTTCATGGCAGGTCTCTGTGGGAGCATCAGTTGGCCACAATATTAACCAATTTGCCCGGCACGACAATGACCTTGCGCACGGTCACGCCTTCCAGGAAGCGCTTGACGTTGGGCTGTTCCACTGCCAGCGCTTCCACCGTCGGCTTGTCGGCGTCCGCCGCCACGGTCATCTGGGCCCGCACCTTGCCGTTGACCTGCACCACCATGTCGATGCTGTCGCGGGCCAGGGCCGCCTCGTCCACCGTCGGCCAGGGGGCGTTGATGATGTCTCCGGCGCCTCCCAGGGCCCGCCACAGGTGGTGGCAGATATGGGGCACGATGGGGCACAGCATGAGCACCGCCGCGCGCAGGGCCTCGTCCGCCAGGGCGCGGTCCTGGGGGGCGTCCTCATCCAGTTTGCCCAGCTCGTTGCACAACTCCATGACCGCGGCGATGGCGGTGTTGAAGGTCTGGCGGCGGCCGTAGTCGTCGCTGACCTTGGCGATGGTCTCGTGGGTTTTGCGGCGCAGCGCTTGCTGGCGCTCGTCCAGGGCGGCCACGTCCAGCGCCGGCACCGCCGTCGCCACCTGCCGCTGCACCAGCCGCCACAGGCGCCGCAGGAAGCGGTTGGCGCCCTCGACCGCCGAGTCCGACCACTCCAGCGACTGCTCCGGCGGGGCGGCGAACATGCTGAACAGGCGCACCGTATCGGCGCCGTAGCTGTCGATCAGCGCCTGCGGGTCGACGGTATTGCCCTTGGACTTGGACATCTTGGCCCCGTCCTTGAGCACCATGCCCTGGGTGAGCAGCCGGGTGAAGGGCTCGTCCGAGTGCAGCAGCCCCTCGTCGCGCAGCAGTTTGTGGTAGAAGCGGGCGTAGAGCAGGTGCAGGATGGCGTGCTCGATGCCGCCGACGTACTGGTCCACCGGCGCCCAGTAGTCGACCTCGTCGTCGAGCATGGCACTGTCATTGCCGGCGCAGGCGTAGCGGGCGTAATACCAGGAGGACTCCATGAAGGTATCGAAGGTATCGGTTTCCCGGGTGGCGGGGCCGCCGCAGGCCGGGCAGGTGGTCTGGTAGAACTCCGGCATGCTCTTCAGGGGCGAGCCCACGCCCTCGAAGGCCACGTCCGTGGGCAGCACCACCGGCAGGTCCCCGGCCGGCACCGGCACGGTGCCGCAGCTGTCGCAGTTGATGATGGGAATGGGGGCGCCCCAGTAGCGCTGCCGCGACACGCCCCAGTCGCGCAGGCGGTAATTGGTGGTGCGCTCGCCCTTGCCCTGCTGCGCCAGGCGCTCCGCGATGGCGTGGAAGGCACCCTTGAAGTCGAGGCCGTCGAACTCGCCGGAGTTGACGGTGACAGTGGCGTCCTTGTCGGCGTACCAGTCCTGCCAGGTGGCCGCGTCATAGTGGTGTTCGCCGCCGCTCCTGGCGATCACCTGCACGATCGGCAAGCGGTACTTGCTGGCGAACTCGTGGTCGCGCTCGTCGTGGCCGGGCACCGACATGACCGCGCCGGAGCCATAGGATGCCAGCACGAAATTGGCCACCCAGATCGGCAGCTTCTCGCCGGTGAGGGGGTGAATGGCATCCAGCCCGGTGGCCATGCCCAGCTTCTCCATGGTCGCCAGTTCCGCCTCGGCCACCTTGCCGCGGCTCTGCTCCTCGATAAAGCGCGCCAGGTCCGGGTTGGTCGCGGCGGCCTGGCGGGCGACCGGGTGCTGGGGGGCCACCGCCACGTAGGTGGCGCCCATCAGGGTGTCGGGGCGGGTGGTGTATACCTCCAGCGCCTGCTCGCCGGTGGCCAGGGGCGTTGCCAGGCCGAAGCGCAGGGTCACGCCCTCGGAGCGGCCGATCCAGTTGCGCTGCATGGTGCGCACCTGTTCCGGCCAGTGTTCCAGTTTGTCGATATCCGCCAGCAGCTCCTCGGCATAGTCGGTGATGCGGAAGAACCACTGGTCGATCTCGCGCCGTTCCACCGGGTTGTCACAGCGCCAGCAGCAGCCGTCGACCACCTGCTCGTTGGCCAGCACCGTCTGGTCGGTCTCGCACCAGTTGACCTCGGCCTTTTTCTTGTAGGCCAGGCCCTTTTCGAACAGGCGGGTGAAAAACCACTGTTCCCAGCGGTAGTAGGAGGGGTCGCAGGTGGCGATTTCCCGGTCCCAGTCATAGGCGAAACCCAGCTGGCGCAGCTGCTCGCGCATATAGTCGATGTTCTGCGCGGTCCACTGGGCGGGCGGCACCTTGTGCTTGATGGCGGCGTTTTCCGCCGGCAGGCCGAAGGCATCCCAGCCCATGGGCTGCAGGACGTTCTTGCCCTGCATGCGCTGGTAGCGGGCGATGACGTCGGCGATGGTGTAGTTGCGCACGTGCCCCATGTGCAGCTTGCCGCTGGGGTAGGGGAACATGGCCAGGCAGTAGAATTTGTCCCGGCTGTCGTCGCGCTGCACGGCGAAACTGTTGTTTTCCAGCCAGTGCGCCTGGGCTGCCTGCTCGAGTTCCTGGGGGTCGTAGTGCTGGTCCATGGGGGGGTTGGTCGCGTCCTTGTTAGTGGGCAAACCGGCGCCGCCCGCGGGCCTGGCGGGGAGTCTGGTACCGGTCAGGGAAGCGCGGATTCTAGCAGTTATCGCCGGCCGCGGCGACGCTTGCGGGCCCTCCTGGGTGATGCCCGATGGCAAAAATTTATTCTCGATCATGGCGCGGCCCCGGTTTTGGGTCCAAGCTCATAGGATGCGCAAGACCAGCGAACTCATCTGGCAGGACGCCCAGCACCAGAAACTGTTCGAAATCCTCGACCTGCTCAAGGAAGAGGCGGCGGACAGGGAAGTGGTGCTCCGGCTGCAGGCCTATACCGAGTACCATTTCGAGCTCGAGGAGCAGTACATGCTGCAGCTCGATTTCCCGGGCCGGGAGGAGCATATCCGGGCCCACCACCGCTTTCGCCAGGAGATCGCCGGCCTGCTGGGCAGCGAGACGGAACTGGACGCCCAGTTCCGGGAGATCATCGCCACCTTTCTCACCGAGTGGCTGACCCGCCATGTGTTCGGCATCGACAAGCGGCTGGAGGCGTTTATCCTGGAGTCCAGCGCCAGCTGATCAGCTGTCCTCGCGCCAGAATCCCAGGTACATCAGCCACATCAGCGCCAGGGTGACGACACAGGCCGACACCACCGGGATGACCCCGAAGCTGCTGAACGGGGTGTTGCCCAGCATGACCTCCACATCCCCCGCCAGGGTGGCTTCCACGAACTGCTCGGTGCGGGCCACGATACGGCCGCGCTGGTCGATGATGGCGGACACGCCGTTGTTGGTGCCGCGGATCATGTAGCGGCCGTTTTCCAGGGCCCGCATCCGGGCGATCTGCAGGTGCTGCAGGGGCCCTATGGACCTGCCGAACCAGCTGTCGTTGCTGATGGTCAGCAGCACGTCGGCCTGGCGGGCGGCGCGCGCCACCAGTTCGGGGTAGACCACTTCATAGCAGATGAACGGCGCCACCCGGTAGGGGCCGGCTCGCAGGGGGGGCTGGTCGGCGGGCCCCGGGCTGAAGGCGGACATGGGCAGGTCGAAGAAATCGATCAGGCCGCGCAGCAGGCCCTCCAGCGGCACGTATTCACCAAAGGGAACCAGGCGTTGCTTGTGGTAGACCCCCTGTCCCTGTCCCAGGGCGATGACACTGTTGTGGTAGCTGCCGTCCTCCTCGCCGAGATAGGGGGCGCCCACGAACAGGGTGGTCTGGTTGGCGTCGGCGCGCCGGTCGATGGGGTCCAGGAAGCCGCGGGCGCGCTGGTAGTAGTTGGGCACGGCGGCCTCGGGCCAGACCAGAATGTCGGCGCCGTAGTGGGGTTCGCTGGCCTCCCGCAGCTGGCGCAGGATGGGCCGGTACCAGGCCGGGTCCCACTTGTGCTCCTGGGGCACGTTGGGCTGGTACATGACCACCCGCAGGGGCTGCTCGCTGGCCTTGACCACCCACTCCATGGGCCGGAGCACGGCACCCCCGGCCCACAGGGTGATGACGATGACGGCGTAGGTGGTGCAGGCGATCGCCTGGCGGCTGCGCCAGGCCAGGAACAGGCAGATGCCGGTGAGGGCGCAGATGAAGGACAGCCCGTACACACCCACCACCGGCGCCCAGCCGGCAATGGGCGTGTCCAGGTGGGCGTAGCCCAGATACAGCCAGGGAAAGCCGGTGAGCAGCCAGCTGCGCAGCCACTCGGACAGCACCCAGGTCACCGGAAAGCCCACCAGCATGCCCCCCGGCAGGGCGCGAACGAAGCGCACGTAGAACCAGCCGAAGCTGACCTGGAACAGCAGCGACAGCCCCGCGCAGAACAGCACGATCAGGAAGGTGGCCAGCACCGGCCCGGCGCCGCCGTAGACGTCGATACTCACGTACACCCAGGAGACGCCACTGCCGAACATGCCCAGGCCGAACAGCCAGCTGCGCCACAGCGCCTGGCGCAGGCTGCAGGTGCACAGCAGGTAGGCG
Source organism: Pseudomonadales bacterium (assembly GCA_024234735.1). Taxonomy (GTDB): domain Bacteria; phylum Pseudomonadota; class Gammaproteobacteria; order Pseudomonadales; family Halieaceae; genus JARRPM01. Next base: position 101,026 of record JACKNV010000009.1, on the reverse strand, counting down.
TACAGGGCGCAGCTGAGGATGCCGGCCGGCCACAGGTCGAACGGCGCCAGGGAGAGGGTGACCAGCGCCCCGGCCAGGGGCGCCAGCACCAGTACCAGCAGCGGGTGCAGCCCGGGTTCGGAATTCATTCGCTATCGCCCCGGCAGCCGGATCAGTCTTGCAGGGGGCGCATGCGCAGGCTGTGAATCTTGCGCTGGTCGGCGTTGATCACCTGGAATTCGAAGCGGTCAATGGTGGCGGTCTCGTTGCGACTGGGCATGTGCCCCAGGGACTGGATCACCAGGCCGCCGATGGTATCGAATTCCTCGTCGCTGAAGCGGGTGCCGAAGAACTCGTTGAAATCCTCGATGGGGGTGAGGGCTTTTACAAAGTAGTCGTCATCGGTGATCTTGCGGATGAACTGGTCCACCTGGGCGTCGGTCTCGTCCTCGATCTCGCCGACGATCTCCTCCAGCACGTCCTCTATGGTCACCAGGCCGGCCACCCCGCCGTACTCGTCGATCACGATGGCCATGTGGTTGCGGTTCTCGCGGAATTCCCGCAGCAGCACGTTGAGGCGCTTGCTCTCGGGCACCACCACCGAGGGGCGCAGCAGCTCGCGGATGTGGAATTCACTGTTGCCCTTGCACAGGATCTGCGGCAGCAGGTCCTTTACCAGGAGGATGCCGTAGATGTCGTCCAGGCCCTCGCCCACCACCGGGTAGCGGGAGTGGGCGCTGTTGATGATCTGCGGCAGGATGTCCTCCAGGGAGGACTCGGCCTTGATCACCACCATCTGGGTGCGCGGGATCATGATGTCCCGGGCCTGCATGTCGCTGACCTCCATGGCGCCTTCCATGATGCTGCGGGCATCGGCGTCGATGACCTCGTTGTCGACTGCCAGGGCGAGGATCTCCTGCAGGTCCTCGCGACTGCGGGGCTCTGAGGAAAACAGCTCGGCAAACTTGTTGATCCAGGACTTTTCCCCGGAATCGTTGCCAGATCGGTCGTCGCTCATGCCGGTGAGTTCTCCTGAGGCGGCTGCGCCCGGTAGGGGCAGGGGTAGTCGAGACCGGCGAGTATGGCGCTTTCCAGGGCCTCCATCGCGATCGCCTGGTCCTCTTCGATATGATCATGGCCCAGCAGGTGCAGCGTGCCGTGCACTGCCATATGGGCCCAGTGGGCCGCCAGGGATTTGTGCTGGGCGGCGGCTTCGGCCCTGACCACCGGGGCGCAGATGACGATGTCACCCAACAGTGGCAGCCCCAGCTCCGGCGGCAGCTCGGCGGGAAACGACAGCACGTTGGTGGGGCCGTCCTTGTGGCGGTACTGGCGGTTGAGCCGGCTCATTTCCCCGGCGTCCACCAGGCGCAGGCTGATCTCGGTATCCGCCTGGTGCTGCAGGCGGGCCAGGGTGGCCGCGATCCAGCCGCGTAAGTCATCCTCGTCGGGTACTGGCTCGCCGCTGGCGTTCTGGATGTCCACCATCAGGTTCACCGCCGGGTCTTGTCCAGTGGCGTGGCCAGGTCTTCGTGGCTGTCGTAGGCCTCGACGATGCGCTGTACCAGCGGGTGGCGCACCACGTCGCGGCTGCCAAAGTAGGTAAAACCGATGCCCTCCACGCCGTCCAGCACGTTGCCGGCGTGGGTGAGGCCCGAGGGCGAGCCCCTGGGCAGGTCTATCTGGGTGGCGTCGCCGGTAATCACCGCGGTGGAGCCGAAGCCGATGCGGGTGAGGAACATCTTCATCTGCTCCCGGGTGGTGTTCTGGGCTTCGTCCAGGATGATGAAGGAGTTGTTCAGGGTGCGCCCGCGCATGAAGGCCAGCGGCGCCACCTCGATGATGTTGCGCTCGATGTACTTGTTGACGGTGTCGAAGCCCAGCATCTCGTACAGGGCGTCGTACAGGGGCCGCAGGTAGGGGTCGATCTTCTGGCTGAGGTCGCCGGGCAGGAAGCCCAGTTTCTCCCCGGCCTCCACCGCCGGCCGCACCAGCAGGATACGCCGCACCCGGTCCTCCAGCAGCGCTTCCACGGCACAGGCCACCGCCAGGTAGGTCTTGCCGGTGCCCGCGGGGCCTATGCCGAAATTGATGTCGCACTGCTGGATACTGCGCACGTAGCTCTGCTGGTTCCTGCCGCGCGGCTTGATGGGCGCTCGCCGGGTGCGAATCATGCGGATCGCCTGCACCGGCTGCTCCGCCGCCAGGTCCGGGTCGCTCTCGGTGGCCGCGTGCTGCAGCTGCAGGTGCAGGGATTCGGGCCCGAGTTCGACGCCCTGGCACACCTCGCCGTACAGGTGGGTGAGCAACTGCTGGGCGGCGTTCACCGCGGCGGCCGGGCCCTCCAGCAGGAACTGGTTGCCGCGGGCGCTGATGCGGATTCCCAGGCGCTGTTCGATCTGGCGCAGGTGGCTGTCCAACTGGCCGCACAGCGTCGCCAGGTGGCGCGCATCGTTGGGTTCCAGGGTGAGGCTTTGCTGCGTGGTCTGCTGCTGGGGAGGTTCGCTAGTCAAGATGCTCTGGGGCCGCGCCGGGCAGTGCTGTTGAAGATTAAGGATATACCGGAATTCACTTGCGTCAACTACCGCTGAGGACGCCGCGCAGGGAGTTGGGCAGCGCCTCGAGGATATCCACCCGGGCAAACTGGCCCACCAGGGCAGTGTCGGGGCAGGAAAAGTTCACCACCCGGTTGTTCTCGGTGCGCCCCTGCAGCTGTCCCGGGTCCTTTTTCGACTGGCCGGTGACCAGTATCGTCTCGGTGTTGCCCACCATCTGCCGGCTGATGTGCTGCGCCTGCTGACTGATGCGGGTCTGCAGGATCTGCAGGCGCCGCTTCTTGGTCTCCTCGTCGGTGGTGTCGGGCAGCTCGGCCGCCGGAGTGCCCGGACGGGCGCTGTAGACGAAGCTGAAGGAGGTGTCGAAGCCGATTTCCTCGATGAGTTTCATGGTGGCGGCAAAGTCGGCCTCGGTTTCCCCGGGGAAGCCCACGATGAAGTCCGAGGAGATACTGATGTCGGGGCGCAGCTTGCGCAGCCGGCGGATCTTGGACTTGTACTCCAGCACCGTATGGCCGCGTTTCATCGCCATCAGGATACGGTCGGAGCCGCTCTGCACCGGCAGGTGGAGATGGTCGACCAGCTGCGGTATCTCGGCATAGGCCTCGATCAGGGCATCGCTGAACTCCACCGGGTGGGAGGTGGTGTAGCGGATGCGTGCTATCCCGGGAATGCGGGCCACCAGGTACAGCAACTCGGCGAAGTCCACGGTCTCCCCCAGGTGATTGTCGCCGCGATAGGCGTTGACGTTCTGCCCCAGCAGATTCACCTCGCGCACTCCGCCGGCGGCGAGGTGGGCGATCTCGGCGATCACGTCGTCGACCGGCCGGGAAACCTCCTCGCCGCGGGTGTACGGCACCACGCAGAAGGTGCAGTATTTGCTGCAACCCTCCATGATGGAGACGAAGGCGCTGGGGCCCTCCACTTTGGGGTCCGGCAGGCGGTCGAACTTCTCGATCTCGGGAAAGCTGACGTCCACCACCATGGCGCCGCCGGGGCCGCGCCGGGCGATCATCTCGGGCAGCCGGTGCAGGGTCTGGGGGCCGAACACCAGGTCCACATAGGGCGCCCTGCGGCCGATCTCGGCGCCTTCCTGGCTGGCCACGCAGCCGCCGACGCCGATGATCAGCTCGGGCTTGCGGTTCTTCAGGCGCTTCCAGCGGCCCAGCTGGTGAAACACCTTTTCCTGGGCTTTTTCCCTTATGGAACAGGTATTTAGCAGCAGTACGTCGGCCTCTTCCGGGTCCTCCGTGGGCACCAGGCCATGGCTGGCCTGCAGCAGATCCCGCATGCGTGCGGAATCGTATTCGTTCATCTGGCAGCCGTGGGTGCGGATGTAAAGTTTCTTGCTCACAAGGTGGATCGCCGCGTACTGGGCCATACTGGAAAGGGCTGCGGATTATACAGGGGAACCTCGTGCAAACCCAGCCCGACTGGTATTCTGGCTACACGGTGGTAATATTGCCGCCCTTTTTGAGACAGGTGTGCAACGCGGGGCGCCTGCCCCGGCGCGGCATCGAATGAGGACAGCATGGCAAGCCAGCCCGTCTACAAGGTGATTTTCCAGAACGGCAACCAGGTATTCGAGGTGTTCGCCAGGCAAATCTACCAGAGCGATATGTGGGGCTTCATCGAAGTGGAGGAATTCGTCTTCGGGGAGCGCTCCAGGATCGTGGTGGACCCTGGCGAAGAGAAGCTCAAGAACGAGTTCAGCGGCGTCAAGCGCAGCTATATTCCGCTGCAGGCGATCATCCGCATCGACGAGGTGGACAAGGAGGGCAGCGGCAAGGTGTCCGACGCCCAGGGCGGCAACGTCGCCAGTTTCCCCTTTGCCGGCGGCTCGCCGGGGCAGCGCGGCCAGGAGGAATAAGTCCCCGCGCGGCGTTCCTCCCGGGAGTTTCCCGCGGGCTTCCCGGCAGGTACTATGATGCCCCTAACCCCACCACAGGAGAACGACCATGCGCTTGCCTTTCCCCCTGCCAGGAGCCGGTGCCCGGGTCCTGGCGATCGCGCTGGGCGCGACCGCGATGTGTCCCGCGCTGGCGCAGGATCCCCCGCCTGACGATGCCGCCGCCGTGGAGCGCGGCGCGCAGTTGTTCCAGCAGTACTGCACCGAGTGCCACGGCCGCGACGGGCGCGCCCAGGTCGACGTCATTTCCGACGCCACCGACCTGACCCAGCCCGCCTACTATTACAGCGGCAGTACCGACCAGGAAATCTACAACAGCATCGCCAACGGCGCCGGCGTGGCCATGCCCGCCTGGCGTGCCAAGCTGGGCAGCGATGACGCGGTCTGGGACCTGGTGTATTTCGTCAAGACGCTCTGGGAAAACTAGCGGGCGGCACCTGGCCGCCAGCTGAACAGCAATCGATAAGGAGAACAAGCATGGATGAGCAACAAAACCCGCAACCGGCAGGCGAACAGCGCAACGAGGACGGCGGTTCGCGCCGCGACTTCCTGCGCAAGTCCGCCGCCGGGGTAGGCGCGGCGGTAGCCGCCGGGGCCGGCGCCCGGGCCTTCAGTGCCGACCAGGTCGATCTGGGCAAGGTCAGTATTCCCTCGATCACTATTCCCGCCGATTTCACCGCCTCGCTGGAAGAGGCGCCGGTCACCCCGAAATTCGAGGGCCGTGGCATGAGCGGCGCCGAGGTCTTTGCCCAGCTGTGCGTCAAGGAGGAACTGGCGGGCCTGTTCTGCTGCCCGGGGAACTATACGGTCATCAACGCCCTGGCGGCCGCCGGCATACCCGCCTACGGCGGTCGCATGGAGAGCTCGATGTGCGCGATGGCCGACGGCTTTTCCCGCGCCACCGGCCAGGTGGTGGCGACTTCCGGCACCGAGGGGCCGGGCTTCACCAATATGATCATGAACATCGCCGCGGCCGATGCGGCGCGCACGCCGCTGCTGGTGCTGGCCAGCAATATGACGATTGCCGGCGATGATCGCGAGGCGTTTATCCAGACAGGCTACCAGCAGCCCCAGACCGAGGGTATCCGCAAGTACGGCAAGCGCCTGATCGACCCCACGCGGGTGCACGAGTACGGTGGCTTTGCCTTCCGCCACCTGAAATCCGGGGTGCCCGGTCCGGTGCACCTGGACTTTCCCGCGGAGGTGGCCCGCGCCCGCTTCCGGAATCCCGACGAGCTCAAGGATTTCTACGACAAGAGCCAGTATCGCAGCACCTCCAGGGCCTACCCGGGGGACGCGGAGATGGCCCAGGTGGTGAAAATGCTCGGCAAGTCCGAACGGCCGCTGATCGTGGCCGGGCAGGGGGTGTTCCAGCGCGAGGGCTGGGAGGCGCTGCGCAAGGTCGCCGAGAAAGGCGATATCGCCGTGGCCACCTCGGGGCCGACCCGCGGGGCCTTCCCCGATGGCCACCGCCTGTGCGTCATGGCGGCGCCCGACGCCCTGCTCAGCGCCGACCTGGTGATCTTCGTCGGCCAGTACTGCATGCCCAGCCCAGGCGAGTACCGCTTCAACCCCGAGATCAAGGCGATACGCGCCCACCCGGTGCAGGAGGACCTGGGCCGCAACTGGCCGCTGGACCTGGGAGTGGTCAGCGATGCCAGGCTGTTCCTCGAGGCCCTGCAGGATGCCAGCAAGAGCCGCAAGCGCCCCGCCTGGGTGGACGAGATCGCCAAGGCGAAGAAAGCCTACCAGGCCCATATCGACGAGACCTACCAGCTCGGCCTGGGCTACAGCAAGAAGACCGGCTACCTGCACCCGGCGGTGATCGCCCGGGACACCCAGCATTTCATCGACACGGAAACCGAAGACCCGCAGGCGATCGTCACCGGCGGCGGTGGCTGGACCAGCGGTATTTTCGCCGGTCGCTACCTGCGGGCGCAGCGCCCCGGGCAGTCGATCGTGCCACCCTACCAGTACGGCGCCATCGGCCCGGACATGGCCATGATGATGGGCGTGTGCGCGGCGGTGCAGCGCGGTGTCGGCCCCCAGAAAGGCTACGAGGGGGCGCCCACTATCTGCATCACCAGCGATGCCGGGGTGGCCTACAGCATGTTCGAGCTGGATACCGCCAGCAAGTATGGCTGGCCCACCATTACCATCGTTTACAACAACAACGCCTGGGGGGTGTGGACCAATGCCGCCCGCTCCGCCCGCTCCCTGCAGATGTACCTGTTCCAGGAGCACCTGCGCTACGACCAGATGGCCCAGGGGTTGGGCGCCAACGGGGTCTATGTGAGCACGCCGGAGGACTTCCGCGCGGCCCTGGCCCGGGCCTATAAACTGGCCCGCGACGAGAAGGTGTCCAGCCTGATCAACTGCCAGGCGATCAAGGAGTTCACCTCGCCCCGGGATTATCCCCCGGGCATCTCCCTCAACGCCGAACCCGGGGTGGGGGCCGTCGCCCACTGATGAGTGCCGCTGTGCAGGTGGGTGAGCTGTTGCAGGACTATGCTGGCCGGGGTGTGTTCGGCGCCTTCAGCCGCCGCGAGACGCGCGGCGGCAACGGTGAGTACCGGCTGCGCTGGCACCGCGGGCAGCTGTTCCAGGTGCACTGGAACCAGCGCCGCCAGACCCTGCGCCTGCCCTGCGTGCTGCCCGCCGTGCCGGCCGGCTCGCCGATGTACCGCGAGTTGAAGGCCTGGCTGCGGGCGCGCCAGGATGGCGCCCTGCCGGACCACCGGCGCTGCGCCCCTGACAAGGTCGGCATCAGCACCTATAACCGCGACGGAGAGGTGGCCCTCACCCTGCAGGTGCGCGACGGTGACGTGGAATACGCCACCCGCAGGTTGCTGGCACTGGTCAATGAAATCTACCTGGATTTCCTTTCCAGCGGCCTGTACTACGACTGGCTGCTGGAAACCTTCGACCTGGATCCGGACAACCCTCACTGAGGTGCTTCCAGGATTAGCGCTTGCTATCGGCCCCGGCCGGTGAAGCCTTTCCGCTTGCTTCCCCGATACTCGCATTCGAAAAGGCTTCCCCGCCCGGATCCTTGATTTCGGCTTCGTAGCGAGGCGTTGCGCTATTAAGTACCCAGTCGCTGGCGCACCGAGGCCAGTTGCACGCAGACCACGAAGGCTTCCACCGTGGCCTCCACCGCCGGGGCGGGGGGGAAGGTGGGCGCCAGGCGGATATTGCAGTCCTGGGGATCCTCGCCGTACGGGAAGGTGGCCCCGGCGGGGGTCAGCTTCACCCCGATATCGCCGGCCAGGCGCACCACCTCGCGGGCCAGGCCGGGCAGGGTGTCGAAGGAGATGAAGTAGCCTCCCCGGGGGCTGGTCCAGCTGCCCATGCCGGTACCCGCCAGCTCCTTTTCCAGGGTCTGCAGCACGCTCTCGAAGCGCGGCCGGATGATGGCCGCGTGGCGCGCCATGTGGGCCGCCAGGCGCTCGCGATCCTGCAGGAAGCGCACGTGGCGCAACTGGTTCACCTTGTCCGGGCCGATGCTCTGGTAACCCAGGTGCCTGCAGAACGCCGCCAGGTTGGCCGGGCTGCTGCCCATGAAGGCCACGCCGGCACCGGCATGGGTGATCTTCGAGGTCGAGCCGAACTGGAACACATTGTCCAGGGTGCCCTGGGCCCGGCAGTACTCGGCGATCGAAGCCAGCTGCGGGGCGTCGTCGTAGAGGGTATGTACCGCGTAGGCATTGTCCCACATGACCAGGAAGTGCTCCCCGGCGAGCCTCGGCAGGGCGGCCATGCGCTCCACGGTGGCATCGCTGTAGGTACAGCCGGTGGGGTTGGAGAAGCGGGGCACGCACCAGATGCCGACAATGGCGGGGTCCTCCCGCAGCAGCGCTTCCACCGCGTCCATGTCCGGGCCGCTGTCCAGCATGGGTACCGGGATCATGTCGATGCCCAGGTGCTCGCAGATGGCGAAGTGGCGGTCGTAGCCCGGTGACGGGCACAGGAATTTCACCGTGTCGCTGTTGCCCCAGGCGGATTGCGGGCCCCGCAGGCCCTCGCTGAGGGCGAAATCGACCACCTGGTACATCATGGTCAGGCTGGAGTTGCCGCCGACCAGGGTCTCCTCCGGGGGCAGGCCGAGCACCGAACCGAACAGCGCCCTGGCCTCCGCCAGGCCTTCCAGGCCGCCGTAGTTGCGGGTATCGACGCCGCCGCTGAGGTAGTTGCCGGCGAGGACGCCGTCCAGCCCGTCGGATAGCGCGACCTGTTCGCTGCAGGGTTTGCCGCGGGTCAGGTCCAGCGCCAGTTCCAGTTGCCCGAGTTCGGCATAGCGGGCCTCCAGCGCAGCGAGTTGCTGCTCCAGTTCGGCGGTAGAAAGTTGGTCTATGTGCACTGCCTGGTCCTCTCCTGTCTGGGTGCTGCCCCGGGAGGCAGCAGTATACCGCTCGAGGTCCCTGCGGTGCACGGCCCGGGAGCGGCCGAGCTTGAAAATCGGCGTCCGGCCCCAATATAGAGCAGATTGAATTGATCTCGGACAAGAGCCTGGAGCACAGATGAGCGAACGCGAGGAAGCGGTGGACGGCAACCCCGAGGTGATGTCCGCACGGGGCGAGGCGGCGATCCCGGCAGTGGTGGACGACGTGCTGCCGGATACGCTGTACCTGATGCCTGTGCCCAACCGCCCGTTCTTTCCCGGGCAGGTGCAGCCGGTGGCCATCAATCCCCAGGAGTGGGGCTCCACCCTGGAGGCGCTGGGCAAGGCCGGGCAGGGCGTGCTCGGCCTGTCTTACGTCGAGCGCTCCGGGCCCGCCGCGGTGGAGCCGCGCCAGTTCCCCGACATCGGCTGCGTGGTGCGCCTGCACCGCCCGCCGGTGGCCGATCAGCGCGGCCACTTCCTGGCCCAGGGGATCCGCCGCTTCCGCATCGTTCGCTGGCTGAACGACAAACCCCCGTACCTGGTCCAGGTGGAGTACCCCCGCAGCCAGGGTGACCGCGATGCCGACGAGGTCAAGGCCTACGCCATGGCCCTGATCAAGGAGATCCGCGAGCTGCTGCCCCTCAACCCCCTGTACAGCGAGGAGCTCAAACAGTACCTGGCCAACTTCAGTCCCAACCAGCCCAGCCTGCTGGCGGATTTTTCCGCGGCCCTCACCACTGCCTCCGGGGACGACCTGCAGGAGATCCTGGACACCCTGCCGCTGGTATCGCGCATGGAAAAAGTGCTGGGCCTGTTGCGCAAGGAGCGCGAACTCGCCGAGCTGCAGGGGCGCATCACCAGCCAGGTGAATGACAAGGTGTCCGCCCAACAGCGGGAGTTCTTCCTGCGCGAGCAGTTGAAGGTCATCCAGAAGGAGCTGGGCATCTCCAAGGACGACCGCACCACCGCGGTGGAGATGTTCCGGCAGCGCCTGGAGGGCCTGCAGCCGCCGCAGGCGGCCGCCGAGCGTATCGACGAGGAACTGGAGAAACTGGCGGTGCTGGAAACCGGCTCGCCGGAATACGGCGTCACCCGCAATTACCTGGACTGGGCCACTTCGGTGCCCTGGGGTGTTTACACGGAGGATCGCCTCGACCTCAAGCACGCCCGGCAGGTGCTGGAGGCGCAGCACGAGGGGCTGGAAGACGTGAAGGCCCGCATCCTCGAGTTTCTGGCGGTGGGCTCCTTCAAGGGCGAGATTTCGGGGTCCATCCTGTTGCTGGTGGGCCCGCCGGGTGTGGGCAAAACCAGCATAGGCCGCTCGGTGGCGGACGCCCTGGGGCGCGAGTTCTACCGCTTCAGCCTGGGGGGCATGCGCGACGAGGCCGAGATCAAGGGCCACCGTCGCACCTATATCGGCGCCATGCCCGGCAAGTTCGTGCAGGCCCTGAAAGAGGTCAAGGTGGCCAACCCGGTGATCATGCTCGACGAGATCGACAAGATCGGCTCGTCGTTCCAGGGCGACCCCGCTTCGGCCCTGCTGGAGGTGCTGGACCCGGAGCAGAACGGCGAGTTCCTGGACCACTACCTGGACCTGCGGGTGGACCTGTCCAAGGTGTTGTTCATCTGCACCGCCAACCAGCTGGACACCATCCCCGGGCCGCTGCTGGATCGCATGGAAACCCTGCGCCTGTCGGGCTACGTGGCCGAGGAAAAGCTCGCCATCGCCCGCAACCACCTGTGGCCGCGCCTGCTGCAGCGTCACGGCCTCGGCGAGGAGCAGTTGAAGATCAACGAGGCGGCCCTGAAGTACGTCATCGATTCCTATTGCCGCGAGGCGGGGGTGCGCACCCTGGAAAAGCAGCTGGCGCGGATCATGCGCAAGTCCATCGTCAACCTGCTCGATGCCGGTGACGACAAGTTGCGGGTGGGCAAGAAGGATATCGACAGCCTGCTGGGCAAGCCGCCGTTCCAGCCCGACAAACCGCTGCGCGGCCTGGGGGTGGCCACCGGCCTGGCCTGGACCGCCATGGGCGGCGCCACCCTGGCGATCGAATCGTCCCAGGTGCACACCCTCAATCGCGGCTTCAAGATGACCGGCAACCTCGGGGACGTCATGCGCGAGTCGGCGGAAATCGCCTACAGCTATGTGGTCAGCCATCTCAAGGACTACCGCTGCGATCCCGATTTCTTCGATGTCAGCATGGTGCACCTGCACGTGCCCGAGGGCGCCACCCCCAAGGACGGGCCCAGCGCCGGCATCACCATCGCCACCGCCCTGGTATCGCTGGCCCGCAAGGAGCGCATCAAGCGGCCGCTGGCCATGACCGGCGAGCTGACCCTCACCGGCCAGGTGCTGCCGGTGGGCGGTATTCGCGAGAAGGTCATCGCCGCGCGGCGCAGCAAGATCATGGAGTTGATCCTGCCCCACGCCAACCGCCGCGATTTCGAGGAGCTGCCCGACTACCTGCGCGAGGGCATCAACGTGCACTTCGCGCGCACCTACCGCGAGGTGTTCGACTGCGTGTTCCAGGAGCACCAGGTGGACAAGGCGCTGCACTAGGCCCGGCGATGCGAGCGCCGCTGGCCAGGTTGAACGGTGCGACAGCAGGCAGGCCCCGCGCGTTGCTGGTTCTGGTGCTGTTGTTGGCTGCGGCCTGGGTGCCGGCCCGGGCGGCAAGCGCGGGGCAGGGCGCGCCGCAAGGTGCATCCTGCGTGGTGCTGTTGCATGGCCTGGGGCGCACTTCCTGGTCCATGAAAGCGCTGCAGTGGCACCTGGAAGAGGCGGGCTACCAGGTTGTCAGCCCCACCTATCCCTCGTTGACGCACTCCATCCCGGAGCTGGCGGATATGGCGGTGCGGGAGGGCCTGGCCGGCTGCGCGGCGCTGCAACTGCAGCGGGTGTATTTTGTTACCCACTCCCTGGGCGGCATCCTGGTCAGGCAGTATCTCGCCCGGCACGATATCCCCGGACTGCAGCGGGTGGTCATGCTGGGGCCGCCCAACCAGGGAAGCCAGATGGCGGATTACGTGGCATCGCTCGGCCTGCTGCAGCCCCTGCTGCCGGCCGCCGTGGCGGAACTGGGCACCTCCGAGCAATCGGTACCGCGCCGCCTGGGCCGTGCTGGCTTCGAGCTGGGGGTGATCGCCGGCACTGTCAACTACCTGCCGTTCGTGCCGGGGCAGCCCGAGGAGCGCGGCGACGGCACGGTTGCGGTGAGTGAAACCATACTGCCCGGTATGACCGACTTCATCGAACTGCCCGTCGGCCACACCTTCATGATGTGGAACGACGAAGTGCTGGAGCAGGTGGTGTTCTTTCTCGAGCACGGCCTGTTCCGGCGCAGCTCGCCGCCGTTCAGTGCGCCCTGAGCCGCGCCGGACGATGCTATAGTCTGCTCATGCTGGAAGCGTTCGCACCGAACCTGTATGTGGCCGAGGGGCCGACCGTCCCTTTTTTCGGATTCCCGTACCCCACCCGCATGGCGCTGGCGCGGCTCGCGGATGGCAACCTGTGGGTCTGGTCGCCCATCGCCCTGAGTGGGGAGCTGGCCAGTGCAGTGGCAGCCCTGGGGACGGTGCGTTATATCGTCTCCCCGAACAAGATCCATCACCTGTTCCTTTCCGAGTGGGCAAAGCGCTGGCCCGAGGCAGGCCTGTATGCACCACCTGGCCTGGCCCGCAAACGGTCCGACCTCCACTTTGCCGCCGAGCTTGGCGACCAGCCCGACCCTGCCTGGGCTGCGGAAATCGACCAGGTGATTTTTCGCGGCTCGGTGGCGATGCAGGAAGTCGCCTTTTTTCACCGTCCTTCGCGGACCGCTATCATTGGCGATCTTATCCAGCGCCACCGGGAATCTTCCCTGTCGGGTTGGAAGGGCATGGTGATGCGCCTTGACGGCCTGGTCGGACAGCATGGGAGCACACCGCGCGAGTGGCGGGCGAGTTTCCTGCGGCGCGCAGCAACCCGGCCCGCGCGAGACCAGGTGCTGGGCTGGAAGGCCGAACGCCTGTTGATCGCCCACGGCGAGTGCGCGCAGACCGGGGCCACACCGATTATCGCCAGGGCGTTGCGCTGGATCTGACGGCCCGCTTCCCGGCGTCAGCCCGGTGCAAGAGGCGGGCTAGTCGCCCCAGCCCAGCACATTGCGCAGGATCGACCAGCGCGGCGCGGTCTCCGTCATGCCCTCGCCTTTCACCCAGTAGCGGTGGCGCTCTTCTATAAGGCCGGCGCTGTCGGCAAAAATAACCCATTCATTGATCATGTCGACCAGTTCTCCCGCATCGCGCGCCATGCCAAAGGCCGAGGGAATATGCACGGGGTCGGGTTGCGGCACCACCACGGTGTACCGGGGATGCAGCAACGACCAGCCTGATGCGTTCTCCGCAGGCATGAGGAAGGCGTCCACTTCCGGGTGCCGTCCTTCGAAGAACGGCTGCCAGAACTCGACGACCACGAACTCGGTGTCGCTGCCCCCGAAATAGCGTTCCATGGCGGTGCGAATCTGGCTGGCGTCCAGCGGCACGCCGATTTTCAGGCCGCGACGCTCGCGCAGGGCCGCCATGCTGGTGAATTCCTGGCGGCGTTCATCGCGAACCGCCAAGCCCACGGTGCCGATGAAGTACGGGTTGGACAGGCGCACGGTGGAGAACCAATACGGGCGGTACCAGACGCCCGGCATCACGTCGATGATCCCGTCGGCCAGCAGGCGCGGCACCTCGGGCCAGCGCACCGGCACGAATTCCGCCCGCAGCTGCAAGGCCTGCGCCAGCTGCTGGGCCAGCTCGACATCAAAGCCCACCAGCTCGCCACCGGCGTTGAAGAAACTCATGGGCAAGTTGTCGGGGTCGAACCCGATTCGGAGCGAGCCGCGCCGGGTAATACGCTCCCAGGCCGATAGCGTGCTTTCGGTTTGTTCAGCGGCGGGCGGCAGCTCACGGTGGACAACCGTATCGCTGGCCAGCTCCGACTTGTGCATGTGCCTGACAGCCTGGTCCAGGGTGTAGCTGGTGTCGACCAACGCCACCAGCAGCAGGCGGATCGCGAGGGTAAGCAACAGGGTCCCGCCGACGATGGCCACAACGGCGCGCAGCAGCCGCGCCCGCTCGAATACCAGGAAGTCGCCGCTGGCGGCGGCACCCAGCAAGGCGACCACGATCAGGTTCACCGCGGTAACCAGCGAGTCGAATTTGCCGGTGATGATCGTGGTGGGTAGGTACAGCTGAAAAAGGTCGTGCGGCAGACCGAATACGTCCAGCAGGAAGGGCAGGGCCACCTGGGCCTTGGCGAAGTAGCTGGGTATGCCCACCGTGAACAGCTGGCCATAATCCACTGCCCCCAGGGGAGTGCCGCTGAGCCAGGCCGCAAAGGGAACGAACAACAGGGTCAGTAACTTGCCCGCATTGGGGAAGTTGAACATGATCGGGATCAGCACCTCGGTGGCGGAATTCGTTTCCTTGTCCAGCAGCTGATGGCGAGCCAGCAGTTGCTTGCTGCGTTCTATGAGCAGCGGCAGGACGATAAACGCACTGTTGGCGATAAAGGCGGTGAGCAGCGCATCCCGGGCGATACCGGACACCTCCCGGTAGTGAAATGGCGTGACCGCGGTAACCAGCAGCGGCAGTATCCAGAAGGCGAGCAGCAGTGAGCCGGCCGTGAAGGCGATAAAATATACTTCCAGTTTGCCGGCGGTCTCGGGCTGCAGGGTGCCCGCTGCCACCGCGCCGATGGCAAACACGCCGATGGGGGTGAGGTCGATCACGAACAGGGTGATGCGCACGATCGCGGCATTCCACACTCGCAGGGGCGCCAGCAACGCCTCCCTGTCCCGGAAGCCGATAAGCCCGATGCCCATCAGGCAACTGAACAGGACCACGGCCGGCACCACGTTGCGCGCCAGCGAATCGAAGAAGTTGCGTGGGAAGTACAGGTCGGTCAGGGAGAACGGCGTCGCCGGCTGGATCAGGGCATCGCTGTAAAACGAGGCGCTCTGGTAGTCGGGAAATGACAGCGGCAGCGCGACAATGACCAGGCAGGCGGTCAGCCATACCAGTAACAACAGGGCCCCGCCCCGCCACGCCAGGCGTTTTGCTTCGGCCATCTCCAACTGCCCCAGGGCGATCACCAGCGAGGTGACCAGATAGGGCAGCACCGGCATCTGCATGAGGCGGATATAGATATCCGCCAGCGGCTGCAGCGCAGCCGCCGCTTCCCCGAAAAACAGCCCGGTCAACACCCCCGCTCCCAGCCCGGCCAGGATACGGCTGGAGAGACTCAGACGTGACCAGGACGCCACGAGCGCGGCCATGGCGACCTTCACTGCGCCTCCCTCACCGGATCCCGGCTGTCCCGCCATTCGATAAAACCCACCGCCTCCGGTGCCGTCGTGGTACTGCCGCTGAGCAGTACCACCAGGCGCAGGCCATCGGTGAAGTAGGGGTCGTCACTGAGATTGGTGTGCGGATTGTCGGGGGTGGACGGCTCGATACCCCCGACAAAGCCGAAGCGTGCCACGGCGCCGGCAACCAGCAGGCTTTGCAACACGTGTTCCCGGGCCTCGTCGACATTGGGGTCGATCACGTGGGTGGTGAGGGTGCTGCTGGAGCTTGTCAGCTTGATGTCGATGTCGCGGCTTACCTGCCCCACCCAGACATGCTGACCCTGTAGACTGAAGGGCGCGAGCCACAGGCGCAGGTGATTGCGCTGCAAGATGGTGTTGCGGGCGCGCTGCAGTGCCAGGTCCTGTGGCCGGTCCATGAAATACAGAGGGCTTACAGGTGCCACCGGATAGGCTGCCCCGGATATCGCGGCGCCGATCATGCGCCGTACCGTGTCGAAATTGATGACGTTCGAAAAAGACCAGCCGGCCCGGGATAGTGAAGCCATAACGTCGTTGGCATTGCCTATCAGCACCAGGTTCATCGGGTCGCCAGCCGCCTCGCCCTCGGCGCTGGCGACGCAGCAGGGCAGGGCGAGCAGTTGCTCGCGCAATTGCGCCAGGTCCAGCTCCGGCTGCTCCAGACCGGCATAAATTTTCGCCGGATGTAGCCGTGCGAAATCGAAATCGTCCCCTGGCAAGGTGATGGCGAACCCGAAATTGAGTACATGCCGGCGACCGATCAGTGACACCGTGAGATAGCGGCCACCCTCGTGCCTGGGTGCTAGCACATAGCCCTCGGTCACCTCACCGGACGCTGTCTTCAGCGGGATTGCCAGCTGGCGGAAATGCTCTGTCAGGCGCTTCTCGTCATCGCCCACCAGCACCGGATAGAACAGGACCGCCGCTTCATCCGGTGCAAAGTAGTTCGGATCCAGCGCGGACACCATCAGCCAGCGGCTGTGCGCGGAGCGATTCTCCACCCGTAGCCAGATGGCCTGCAGGCCGACGGCACTGAGATCGACCCCGTACAGGGCTTCGGCCTCCTGGTCGCTGAGAATTCCCGCGGATACGGTGGCGCCACGCTCGGTCTGCGATTGAATCCGCGCCGGGTCCGGCCAGTTTTGCAGTGGCTCGGGGGTGAAGGAGGCACAGGCGGCCAGCAGCAGGGACAGTCCGGCGGCCAGCGAGATGCGCAGATGCAGTCGAGCATGCGGGCGGGGCGGTAAACGGCTCGCGTCAGCTGCGCTATCAAGCATTCGCTTATTCCCGATGTGCCGCTTCCAGTTCATTGATAGGGTGGCGTGGCGAACGCGTTCGCCTCGTCATCGCCGCCCGGTTTCATAAAGTCGTGCATCGACACGTCGGTAAAGTAGCGCCAGAATGCGGGCCTCATGTCCGGATTCAGAATCGCGAAGTCGCCGGCCTGTTCACGCTCTTCTAGGTACTGGTGATAGGCATCCAGAGGCTCCGGACCGAGTTGCTGGTAAATTATGCGGCCGCCGTAGCTCTCGTAAAGTGACTTGTTGATCTTCCACTGGCGAATCATGGCATGTCCCATTTGTCGACGCATGGCTTCGACCTCCAGCCGCTCATCCGGAGTCAAATCGTCCGCCGCCGTCAGCCCCCCTGCAGCGATGCCGCGGCGCACGCGGTCGATATACGCGTCAAGTTCGGATTCTGTCACCTCAATGCCGTTATCCGCCGCATAGCGGTCAAATAGCCGCGTAACGATAATGGCCTGCATTTCGGGCACATCCCTGGCTCGGATCTCATCGCCCAGTACCGTTGCCACGACCGGCGGCAGCGGCTCGAACTCGATGATAGAACCGTCGGCCATGGTGGCCAGGAACAAGTGGCCGCCCTTTATCATGAAGCTGCGCACCCACTCGAACTGGGCGAGGTATTTTTCCGACAGCGACGGCGGCAGGCACAGCGCGCGAGTGGCGGCGATGGGGCCGAACGTCAACTGGGGAGGGGAGTCCGAGGACCAGGTGCCAGCGCCGCGGTTGCAGTCCGCCACCATCGCGGCGCGGTTCTCGGCGGCGAATTCCAGGGTGTACTTTGACGGATCGTCCGGCACATCGATGGTGTCGTCCATAGATGTGATGTTCAGCAGGCGCCAGCCAGTGCCTTCCAGTTCCGACGCAGAGGCGTTGCCCGGCGCCGACAGGCCTATGGTCACACCCAGCACGCAGGCTCTCGTCAGCGCGCGCACTGTCTCATCCCCCCTCGATCGCGGCAATTGGAACTTCCCACACCTCGCCATTGGCGAAGCGCAGGATCCAGGTGTCGCCCTCCAGGCTCGCCTCGACTTCGCGGTTGGTCGCGTTCACGTAATCGGTCATGAAGTTGATCGTGAACTGCTCGCCCGACGGGTTCCTCACCGTGATCGAGGCCTGGTTGTCCTCCATCCGCGCAATGCCGCCCGGGCAGTTGCCGAATTCGGTGGCGCCCGCCGCCTTACAGCGAAACAGCGCCGTGGCGTCGTACTCGGCTGTAGTAAACGGCCAGGTCGGATTGTCCTCGTCCGCCGGTTCTAGCATGCTCGTGTTCCAGTACACAAAGATAGAGATATCCGGGAAGCGGAAAATCTGGCCCTGGTCGCCAAGGCCGCTCTCCCGGTAAACCTGGCGGCCATCCCGGTCCTCGAAGTTACCCGGGCCATCTCCCAGTGGAGACAGTTCGTGTACCACACCGTCATCGCGGGTGATGGTGATGTAGCCTTGCCGTTGGCTGAAGGTGCAGGGGATTAGTTTGTCGTGGTGATCCGAGCCAGCCGGGAAAATATCGCAGGCCGCATCGATCCAGTCGGCATCGGCCGATGCCGCCCAGGCCGCAGCCAGCGCGGCCGCCAAACAGGTGAATCGCTTCATATCATATTGTCCTCTCGAAGGTGTCACGCGAACTGTATTCAAAATGAATACACTGTCGTCACCTCAGCCGGATATGGATGGCGGCGCCTGCGCAGGAAATCAGCGGGTCTGGTAACGCCGTGTATCACTCGCCTTTACCCTGCTCAGTATTCTCCAGGTCATTGATAATGAACTCAATCATGGCCTGCCACAACACCTCCCGGGGATAGCGATTCGCGTCGACCACGGTGGCACCTAGCATCGGGCTGGAGCGTGCCACCGGCAGGGCGATAGCCCAGTGATCGGCGTTGGCGTAGCCCAGCAGGGTGCTGCCCGGTATGACCGCGTCGTAGAACAGGACGTTGCTGTCGTTCAGGGGGGTGATGTCCTCGAGGATCGCGTAGCCGGGCTCGAGAATGGCGGACACGCGGCCGGCCCGGGGCAGCGCCACCATGGAGTAACTGCGGATTGTGTCCGGCAGGGTGTGCCGTGCCAGCCAGTCCTGGCGCACATCGGTGCGCAGGCTGTGCAGGGCGCCGTCATCGCCCACGTCGCACTGGGCTCCCGGGGCGAAGCGCATCAGGTCCACGGTCCCCTGGGAGGTGGCGTCCGCCAGCGGGGAGCCGCCTATGCTGCCCGCCACGCTCAGCACCGCGGCCACGTTGCGGGTACCGGGTTGGTCGCGGGCGAGAGCTTCCAGGATGTCGACGGCGCCCTTGGAATATCCTGCCATGATGATCGGTTTCTTGTCTCCTTCTGCTTCCAGTTGCGTCAGTTGCGTTACGATTTGCGAGGCGTTGTTGGCCGAGCTGGACAGCGCGTCGACATGCAGCAGGGTGACATCGTAGCCCAGCTGCGCCAGATGCCTGTGCGGCAGTTTGTCGACGTCGACAAAGGCCTGCAGACAGTCCCAGCCGATACCCAGCACGATTACGATGCGATAGCGCTGGCGGGTAATCGCCTGCGCATCCACCCGGTGGTCCGCCTTGCCTTCGCCCGCAAGTTCCACCAGGGCCTCGGCACAGGGTTGGGGTTCCGGCAGGGACTGACCCTCCGTGGCGCTCAGCTGGCAGAAGTAGGCGCGAAACGCAGCCCGCTGGTCAGTGACGGCTGAGCGGGAAACAGGCAGCAGCGCCAGCGGGCGCTGCTGCTGGAAGGGATAATCGGCGGGCGGCCCGCTGGCGCAGGCATTAAGCAGCATAAGCGCGGCTGCGAGCAGCGACGCGGCGCAGCGGGAAGCCCACTTGTCCTGTAGCGCGTTGCCTATCACTTGCTCCCCGGTGCCCGGGCGGTGACGATGGCCCGTCGCGGGGCGGGGTGGCCCTCGATGGTCTTGTCGTGGTCCTGTGGATCCAGGAAGTCCGCCAGGGAGTGGAAGCGCATCCAGCCGGTGCTGCGCTGCTCCTCCACCGAGGTGACATTGACATCCACCACCTCCGCCTGGGTATACCCCAGTTTGCCCAGCCAGCCCAGCAGGGTGGCGCAGCTGGGCAGGAACCAGACGTTGCCCATGCGTGCGTAGCGATTTTCGGGCACCAGCGTGGCACCGGGCCCACCCTCGATTACCAGGGTCTCCAGCAGCAGCTGGCCACCGGGGCGCAGGCAGTCGCGCAACTCCAGCAGGTGGTCCAGTGGCGAGCGGCGGTGGTAGAGCACGCCCATGGAAAACACGGTGTCGAAGGCCTGCAGCCTGGCCGGTAGATCCTCGATCCCCACCGGCAACACCCAGGCCTGGTCGCGCTGCAGGTATTTGCGCAGGGCCCAGTACTGCACCACGAACAGCGGGGTCGGGTCGATACCGATCACCTCGGCGGCGCCAGCGCCCAGCATCCGCCAGCAGTGGTAGCCGCTGCCGCAGCCCACGTCCAGAACCCGGCGGCCGGCCAGGTCGTCGAGGGCGGGCGCCAGCCGGTCCCACTTCCAGTCGGAGCGCCACTCGGTATCGATGTGCACCCCGAACAGCTCGAAGGGGCCCTTGCGCCAGGGGTGCAACTGCTGCAGGGCCTCGCGCAGCGCCGTGGCGGTGGCCGAATCCAGCGGCGCCTTGCCGGCGGCGCCCACCCGGGCGGTATCCAGGTGGATATCCCGGGCCTGCAGGTCGGGCAGCGCCGCCAGCGCCTGCAGCCAGCGCGGCAGGTCGCCGTAACGTGTGGTGGAGAGGCCCCTGGCCAGTTGCTGCGGCAGCCGCTGCGCCCAGCGGTCCAGGTCGCCGCCACACCAGCGGTCGATAAGGGGCTGGTAGTCGATCACCGCGGCTTCAGGGCGATCAGCGAGGCGAAGTTGAAACACTGGAACCACACGTCGCAACTGCCGAAGCCGGCGGCGGCGATGCGCCGCTTGTGCGCGGCGAGGGTCTCGGGCAGCAGCACGTTTTCCAGGGCGCTGCGCTTGCGGGCGATTTCCAGGTCACTGTAGCCGTTGGCGCGCTTGAACTGGTGATGCAGCTCGATATTCAGTTCGTCCAGGTGGGGGTCCTCGAAGGTGACCTTTTCCGACAGTACCAGCACGCCCCCCGGTTGCAGCCCCCGGTAGATATTCCCGACGACCCGCTCGCGCTGCTCCCGGGGAATGAACTGCAGGGTAAAGTTCAGTACCACTACCGAGGCCTGCTCGATCGCCACGTCCTGCAGGTTGGCGCACACCAGCTCCACCGGCGTATCGTGGGTGTCGGTGTCGATAATACCGCGGCAGCGCGCCAGCATGGCGGCGGAATTGTCCACCGCCACGATGCGGCAGTCCGGGTGGTGGATGTTCTGGCGCATGGCCAGGCTGGAGGCGCCCAGGGAGCAGCCCAGGTCGTAGAGCCGGCTGCCGGGCGTGGCGAAGCGACCGGCCAGCAGGCCGGTCATGGCCACGATGGTGGTATAGCCGGGCACCGAGCGCCTGATCATGTCCGGGAACACCCGGGCCACGCTGTCGTCGAAACTGAACGGGCCGGGAGCGGCCAGCGGGTCCGTATAGCCATCGGCGTATATTGTGTCGCGCTGGTCATTCACGGCGGCGGGCCCGGTATCGAGAGGCAGGGAATCGTATTCAGGCCGGTAATTCTAGCATGATAAATTAAACCCACTGAGCCGGTTTTTACTGTATTTGGCAGTGGATACTGGCCACAATGACGGGGCAGCAACCTGCGAGGCCTGCATATGAGTATACCTGCCTACAGCCCGGTACCCGACCTGCGTCCCCCGAAGTTGCACCACAGCGTCATGGAGTTCGGGCGGGTGGTGCTGGAAATGGGCAGTAGCGCCATGCTGGCGCCGGTCCTGCGGCGCCTGCCCCGGGGCGACGGCCACACGATCATGACCATTCCCGGTTTCATGGGGGCCGACGGCTCCACCGCCAGCCTGCGCAAATTCCTCAACCGACGCGGTTACCGCGCCATTCCCTGGGGCCTGGGGCGCAACGCCGCGCAAGTGCGCCCGCGCAGCCTGGACGAATTTCTGGAGCACCGTCGGCAAACCGAGGAGATCATTGCGGCCCGTGTCGAGCAGGAGTGCCGCGCCAGCGGCGGCAAGGTCAGCCTGATAGGCTGGAGCCTGGGGGGGCTGTACGCTGTGGCCCTGGCGCACCGCTACCCGCAGTGGATACGGCAGGTGATCACCCTGGGCACACCCTACGGCGACCCCCGGGCTACATCGATTTACAATCTGGTGGGGCGGGCTTATAACGACCAGGTGGAAGTGGACGAAGCGGCGCTGGCGCGCTGGGTGGCGTATACCTACAGCGGCGGCGAGCTGCGGGTGCCGGTGCTGGCGCTGTTCAGTGAATCCGATGGTATCGTGGGCAGCGGTATCGCCCGCTGCGAGGGCGACCCGCGCTACGTGCGCAATATGGCGGTCATGGCCAGTCACGTGGGGTTTCCATTCAACCCCCTGGTGTTCGCGGTGATCGGCAACCATCTGGTGGAGCCGCAGCAACGCTGGTCGCTGTGTAACAGCGACTATATCAGGCCGTTTGTGCGCCAGGTGTCGGGCTGAGGGTCGCCCGCGCCGGGGGCCTCAGTTGGCGCTGCGGATGAGCTGGCTGTCCTCGCCGCTGTGCGGGCCGCGAACGCGCTGCTCGAAGCGGGCGAACTGCGCCGTGTCGGTGTCCCGGTAGCTGGATTCGCCGTGCTGCCGGTTGAACTTGATGCTTCCGAGGAAGTCCACCAGGCTCACCTTGCCACTGTCTACTCTTTTCATGAGGTACTCGTGTTGCCTTCTGGCCGTGTAGGCCCTGGAAGCTCAAGTGTACGTTCTGGCGCGGTCAAATCAGCGTAAAAAGTACGGGACTATTTTGTGCACTATGCCGGTTTGTGCCCGGCCAGCGCGGTTTTCAGTTGCGCAAGCACCGCCGCCAGCTCGGGTTTGTTGGCTTCCAGTTCCTGCAGGCTGAGGCCGTCCAGTTCGTGGGGGAACACCAGCCAGTTATCGGTTTCGTGCAGGAAGTAGTCGGGCCGCATGCCGGTGCGGTTGTTGCCGGGCTTGAACCACGGGGTGGCCAGGCGGATATCGATTCCCGCGCCGGCGGGGTCGGCCCGCAGCTCGGTCACGACCTGCTGCAGCGACAGGCCGGTGTCGTAGACATCGTCCACCAGCAGCAGGGCCTGCCCCGGAGCCAGGCGCTGGCGCAGGTAGTCCAGCCCGTCCACCTGGACCCGCTCCTCGCGCCGGGCGATGCCGCTGTAGGACGCGGTGCGCACCGCGGTGTGATCCGCACGTACACCCAGCAGCTGCAACAGCTCGTGCACGGCGATACCCACCGGGGTGCCGCCGCGCCACACGCCGACCACGTAATCGGGCCGGAAGCCGCTGGCGAAGACCTGCCAGCCCAGGGCGAAAGCGTCTGCCAGGAGCTCCTGGGGAGTGATGTAGCGCTTGCTCATATGCCTGTCGTGATGGCCCGCTGCGAAGGGCGCAGCGTAGCACAGGGTGGGCGACTGTGGTCGCCCCGGCGCCCGCCCGTTATAATCGCCGCCCCCGGACACCTGCAGATCACCCTATGAAACCGGCAGATTACCCCACCCAGCCCGCCGGGCTGTGGGAACACTTCTACCAGATCACCCGTATTCCGCGCCCCTCGGGCCAGGAGGCGGCGGTACGCCAGTACGTCATCGACCTGGCCGACCAGGCCGGCCACCAGTGGCGCTGCGATGCCGCCGGCAACCTGGCGGTGGCGGTGCCGGCCACGGCGGGGCTGGCACAGCGCCCGGTGGTGGTGATCCAGAACCATCTGGACATGGTGACGGTCAAGACCGGCGACAAGTCCCACGATTTCGCCACCCAGCCGCTGGAACTGGTGGTGGAGGACGGCTGGCTGCGGGCCGACCGCACCACCCTGGGCGCCGACAACGGCCTGGGCTGCGCCGCGGCGCTGGCCCTGATGACGGACACCAGTGTGGCCCATCCCCCCCTGGAGCTGCTGTTCACGATAGACGAGGAAACCGGCCTGGGCGGGGCCCTCAACCTCGATCCCGGGCTGATATCGGGCAGCCTCATGCTGAACCTGGATACCGAGGACTGGCACGAGCTGTACGTGGGTTGCGCCGGGGGCGGCGGCTGGGAGATGCGCCGGGAATATGCCACCCGACCTTGTCCCGCGGGCGCCGAGCAGTGGCGGCTGACGCTCAAGGGCCTGGCCGGCGGGCACTCCGGCATCCAGATTCAGGAGCAGCTGGGCAATGCCATCAAGTTGCTGGGGCAGTGCCTGGAGGGCGTCGCCGATGTGCAGCTGGCCGCATTCGACGCCGGGGTGGCGCACAATGTCATACCCCGGGAGGGCAGCCTGGTGTTCGCCTGCGCGCCCGGTGCGGGCGCGGCCCTGGCCGAGTCCCTGGAGGTCCTGCGGGCCCGCTGGCTGGGTTATCTGCCCGCGGCGGACGCGGGCCTGCAGCTGCAGTTGCAGCCGGCGCAGTGCGAGCGGGTGCTCGGCGCCGCCGACACCCGATGCCTGCTGGACCTGGTGGCCAGCATGCCGCACGGCGCGCAGGCCTACAACCTGACCTTGCCGGCGGAACTGGTGGACCTCAGTTGCAACCTGGCACGCCTGCGGCTGGATGCCGGCAAGCTGTTCCTGGAATCCAGCTTCCGCTTTTTCAGCGAAGACCAGAGCCGGCCCCTGCAGCAAACCTTCCTGGCGCTGGCGCGGGCCTTCAAACTCGAGGTCGAAGCCACGGTGGGCTACCCGGGCTGGCAGCCGGATTTCGACAGCCCGCTGCTGCAGCGGGCCCGCGACCTGCACCAGCGTCTGTTCGGCCTCGCCCCGGCGGTCAAGGCGATTCACGCCGGGCTGGAGTGCGGCATACTCAAGGGCAAGCAGCCCGCGCTGGACATTCTCTCTTTCGGGCCGACCATACGCGGTGCCCACTCGCCGAGCGAACGCGTGGAAATCGCCACCGTGGCACCCTTCTGGCGGTTTCTCACCGCTTTGCTGGCCGAACTGTAATCCCTGACCTGGAGCACAACCGATGCTGGACCGACTCGAACGCCTTCCCGCTGATTCCATTCTCGGCCTGGCCGCCGCCTGCCGCGCCGATCCCAACCCTGACAAGGTGGACCTGACGGTCGGCATCTACATGGACGAGCAGGGTCGCTGCCCGGTATTCGAGGCTATCCGCAGCGCCCAGCAGGCGCTGGTGGCGCAGGAAGTCACCAAGGCCTACATGCCACCTGCCGGCGACGAGGCCTTTATCCAGGGTATGCAGACCCTGGTGCTGGGGCCGGACAGCGCGGCCCTGGCCGAGGGCCGCGTGGGCAGCGTGCAGGCACCGGGCGGTTGCGGCGCGCTGCGCATCGGCGCGGAAGTGATTTTTCGCGCCGCCCCCGAGGCGCGGGTGTGGGTGAGCGACCCCACCTGGCCGGTGCATTTCCCGTTGCTGGGCAGCGTCGGCCTGACCTTCGAGACGTATCGATACTACGATCCGGCCAGCCACGGGGTGAACTTCGAGGGCATGCTGGCCGATCTGCAGCGCACCAGGCCCGGTGACGTGGTGCTGTTGCACGGCTGTTGCCACAATCCCTGCGGCGCCGACCTCTCCCTGGAGCAGTGGGGCGAGATCGCCGCCCTGGCGGAGCAGCGCGGGTTTATCCCGTTTGTCGATATCGCCTACCAGGGCCTGGGCGCGGGCATCGAGGCTGACGCCGCCGGGCTGCGCCTGCTGGTGGCGCGCCTGCCCGAGGTCGTCATCGCCGCCTCCTGTTCCAAGAACATGGGCCTGTACCGCGAGCGCGCCGGCCTGGCCATGTTTGTCTGCCGCGATGAGTCCAGCGCCCAGGCGGCGGTCAGCCAGGCACTGGTGGCCGCGCGCGGTATCTATTCCATGCCGCCCGCCCACGGGGCGCTGCTGGCCGGCAGGGTGCTGTCCGACGCGGCGCTGGCGCAGTCCTGGCGCGCCGAACTGGCAACCATGTGCGAGCGCATCAACGGCCTGCGGCGCGAACTGCGCCACAAGCTGGCCGCGAGCAGCGGCCGCGACTTCGATTTCATCGAGCGCGAGAACGGCATGTTCTCCTTCCTCGGCCTGAGCACCGAGCAGGTGCTGCGCCTGCGCGGCGAGTTCAGTGTCTACATGCTGGACTCCTCGCGCATCAATGTGGCCGGGGTCAACCGGCGCAATATCGACTACCTCGCGCAATCCGTGGCCGCCGTGCTCTAGCGGCCATCGTCCTCCAGCTCAGCCCAGCGCTCGAAGGCCGTTTCCAGCTCCGTCTGCAGGGCCGTCAGTTGCTCGCTCACTTCGCGGATGCGGGCGTGGTCCTGCTGGTAGAAATCGGGCTCGGCCATGGCGGCCTCCAGCGCCTGCTGCTGTTGCTCCAACTGGTCGATGCGCCCGGGCAGCGCCTCCAGCTCCCGCTGCTCCTTGTAGGACAGCTTGGGCTTGCTCTTTCTGCCAGGTGCCCCGGCGGGCGCGTCGACCGGGGCGCCGCCGGGGGCGCTTTTGGCCGCGGCCGGCGCTTCGCTTTCCGCCGCCACCAGGCGACCGCCCCGGGCCAGCCAGTCGCTGTAGCTGCCGGCGTGTTCGGCGACCACACCGTTGCCCTCCATCACCAGCAGGCTGGTGACCACGTTGTCCATGAATTCCCGGTCGTGGCTCACCAGTAGCACCGTGCCCTCGAAGGCCAGCAGGATTTCCTCCAGCAGCTCCAGGGTCTCGATGTCCAGGTCGTTGGTGGGCTCGTCCAGCACCAGCAGGTTGGCCGGCTTGCTGAACAGCCTGGCCAGCACCGCCCGGTTCTGCTCGCCGCCCGACAGGGCTTTTACCGGGGTGCGTACCCGCTCGGGGCTGAACAGGAAATCCCCCAGGTAGGAGATGGCGTGGCGGCGCTTGCCGTTGATCTCGATGAACTCCTGGCCGCCGCAGACGTTGTCGATCAGGTTTTTTTCCGGGTCCAGCTTGCCGCGCAACTGGTCCGAGTAGGCCACTTCCAGCTTGCTGCCGAACTTGACCGTGCCGCTGTCGGGCTGCAGTTCACCCAGCAGCAGCTTCACCAGGGTGGACTTGCCGGCACCGTTGGCGCCGACGATACCGATACGGTCGCCGCGCTGGATAATGGCGGAAAAATCGCGGATCACCACCTGCTCGCCAAAGGCCTTGGTGACCTGTTGCAGTTCGGCCACGATCCGCCCCGACTTGCCGGCATCCTCCACCGCGAAGTCCGCTTTACCCTGGCGCTCGCGCCGCTGGCTGCGCTCCGCGCGCATCGCCTCCAGGGCCCGTACCCGGCCTTCGTTGCGGGTGCGCCGGGCCTTGATGCCCTGGCGAATCCACACTTCTTCCTGGGCCAGTTTCCTGTCGAACAGTTCGTTGGCGCGCTCTTCCGCGAGCAGTTGCTGCTCGCGATGCTGCAGGAAGCCGCGGTAGTCGCCGCGCCACAGCGTGAGGTGCCCGCGATCCAGTTCGGCGATACAGTTCACCACGTTCTGCAGGAAGCGCCGGTCGTGGGTGATCAGCACCAGGGAGCCGCGAAAACTGCGCAGCTGCTCCTCCAGCCAGTTGATGGCGGGGATGTCCAGGTGGTTGGTGGGCTCGTCCAGCAGCAGGATGTCCGGGTCACACACCAGTGCCCGGGCCAGCGCCACCCGCCGCCGCCAGCCGCCGGACAGCTGGCCCATGCTGGCATCGGCGGGCAGTTGCAGCTGGCTTATCACCGTGTCCACCTTTTGCTGGAGGCTCCAGCCATCGGCGTTTTCCAACTGCTGCTGGGTGCGCGCCAGCTGTTCCAGATCCGTGGCGCCGCCGGCGTGCACCAGGCGGTGGTATTCGGCGACCAGGGCGCCGGCCTCGGCCAGCCCTGCGGCGACCACTTCGTAGACGGTCAACTCATCCGCAGCGGGCAGTTCCTGTTGCAGCCGGGCCATGCGCACCCCGGGGCGCAGCCAGCGCTCGCCGCTGTCGGGTTGCAGTTCGCCCGCCAGCAGTTTGAGGAGGGTGGTCTTGCCGGTGCCGTTGCGTCCCAGCAGGCCCAGGCGGTCGCCCCTGGTGATGCCCAGGTCGACCTCGTCGAGCAAAACCTGGGTGCCGTAGTGCAGGCTGACGCGGTCCAGTCGGAGCAGTGGCATGGGATATCGCTATTTTGAACGGGGCGGGCATTCTACGCCAGCAGTGGTGGCGCTGGCCACATCTGGACTTCCGTTATAGAGTGTCGCGCACAGGCCTTAGGCAGGCCCGCAACCCGGGACAGCACCACGCACGTGAAACAATTGATCCACAGGACAGCGCTGCTGCTGTTGTTGCTGGCTGGCGCCGCCCTGGCCCAGGAGGACATTGCCCTGGTCACCCCGGCCCGGCTGGACGCGGCGGTGCAGCAGGTGAGTGCCGGTCGGGCCGAGGACGACCCGGCCCGCGCCGACCTGCTGGAGCAATACGGCGAGATTCGCGCCACCCTCGCCGATATCCAGGGCTTCCAGGACAGCCAGAAGAACTTTGCCAACGCGCGCGCCAACGCCGCTGAGCAGGCCCAGAACATCGAGCTGGGCGTGGCCGAGCGGGATCTGCCTTCGGCAATCGACAACATGCACCTGGCCACTGCCTCACTGCAGGAGCTGGAACAGGCAATCCAGTTGGTCGGCGCGGAACTGGAGGCCCGCCGCGGTAGCCTGGCGGAAACAAGCAACCGGATCAACGAGGCGCCGGCGCGGGCGCTGGCCATACGCGATCGCCTGGCCAAATTGGGCCCGGTGATCGCCGACCTGGCGTCCGGCGCGGCCATGCTGCCCAGGGATGCCGCTTCCGGGAGTGAGAACGAGGCCAGCCTCTGGCTGGCCCAGGCGCAACTGGCCAGTGCGCGGGCGGAGAAGGCCAGCCTGGACGAGGAACTGCTCAGCCAACCGATGCGCCTGGAGTTGCTCAAGGCACAGCAGGACCAGGCCAGCCGCGACATCACATTGCTGGAGCGGCGCTTGCAGGCTCTGCAGCGACGGGCGGGTGAACTGCGCCAGGGCGCCGCTGCACAGGCCCGGGCGGAAGCGGAAATGGCGGTGGCCGACAGTTTTGGCAAGAGCCCGCTGCTGCAGCAACTGGCCAGCAGCAACGCCGAGCTCACCGCCGCTTTCGCGGAGCGCAGCAGCGTCATCGAGGACGCGCGGCAGCGCGACGCCGAGGTGTCGTCCCGCGCGGAGCAGCTGGCATCCGATCTCAAGGCGATAGAGCGCAAGCTGGATCTGCTGGGGCTGAATTTGACTGTCGGCAAGATCCTGCGCGAGCAACAGGCCCAGCTGCCGCCGAAACGCGCCTCCAAGCGTGAGATAGCGGCGGTTGCCGAGCGCATCACCCAGTCCAGCCTGAGTCAGCTGGAGCTGCAGGAGGAGCGCCGCAGCCTGGTTAGCCCGCTTGACTATGTCGAAGGCCTGCTGGAAGACCAGCCGCAACCGGTTGCGGAAGAGATACGTGCCGGCCTGTTGGAACTGGTGCGCGCCCGCAGGGACCTTATCGAGCAGGCGCTGGAGCTGGAGAACACCTACGCGGGCGCCCTGGCCAACCTCGATTTCAGCCTGAGAAAGTACGCCCGCGTCGTGGGGGATTACCGCAAGTTTATCTCCGAGCGGCTGTTGTGGATTCCCTCGCGTTCGCCGCTGTCGCTGCTTCGCGAGGGGGTACTGGTTTCCCAGCTGCGGGACATGTTTGTCCCCCAGCGCTGGCAAACGGTATGGCACCAGATGCCGGGGGAGATCCGGGCCAGGCCGCTGCTGCTGTTCGGCTTGGTCCTGGCGGTTTTACTGTGGCTCGCCAATGCTCGCATCCGGGCCGCCGTGGTGGACTGCGGGCGCGAAGTCGGTTACGTGCGCACCGACCGCTTCAGCAAAACCCTGCTGGCCCTGGGGCTGACGCTGCTGCTGGCGTTCACCTGGCCGGCGTTCATGTTCAGCCTGGCCATGTTGTTCGAATTGCAGCAGCACGAGTCGGAACTGGCGACTGCGCTGTACGCCACCTTCCTGCGCGGCGGCGGCTACCTGTGGGCCCTGGAATTCATGCGCCTGTTGCTCATGCCCAACGGCGTGGTGGAGGCGCATTTTCGCTGGCCGACACGGCGCACAGAGGCGCTGCATCATCGTATGTTGCGCCTGGAGCAGAGCTTTTTCCCGGCCGCGGTGCTGACGATTTTCTGCCTGCAGCTGGACGCCCGCGACGTGGGTGGGCCCCTGGGCGCGCTGGCCCTGCTGGTGGTGCTGCTCAGCATGGCGCAGTTTTTCCGCCTGCTGCCGGCGTTCCTGCACGACAAGGTGCAGACCATGCTGGTGTATGAACCCACGGCGAAATCGGCGTCCCTGGGAAGCGCGGTCCGCCGCCTGCTGGTGCTGTTGCCGCTGCTGGGCGTACTGGGGGTGCTGCTGGGGTATATGTACAGCGTTACCGAGTTTGCCCTGCTGCTGATCAAGACCATGGTGCTGGCGACCCTCATTCTGCTGGCCTACGAGCTGGGCCTGCGCTGGCTGCGCATGACCCGGCGGCGCATGGTGGTGAAAGCCCGCGCCGAACGGGTGCAGGCAGACCTCGAGGACAGGGACGAGCGCGCCGAAGCAGAGGAAAGGCTGGAGAGCGACCCGGAACTGCTGAGTGACGAAGGTACCAGGCTGCTGAATGTGTTGACCATGCTGGTCTCCCTGGTCGGCCTCACGGTGATCTGGTCCGGGGTGTTTCCCGCCCTGGGTATCCTCGATTCGGTGGAATTGTGGCACTACACGGGCACCGTGGACGGCGAGCAGGCACTGGTGCCGGTGACCATCGGCAGCCTGCTGGCCGCCGCCGCGGTCGCCGTGGTGGGTTGGCTGCTGTTGCGGCGTATACCCGGGCTGCTGGAGATACTGTTGCGCCAGAAGATGGGCGTGCGCCCGGCCTCTGCCTACGCTGTCACCCGGGTGTTCCAGTATGCCGCCACGGGCGGCCTGGTCGCCCTGGTGATCAGTTCGCTGGGCGGCAGCTGGTCGCAGATCCAGTGGGCGATAGCGGCCCTGAGCGTGGGTATCGGTTTCGGCCTGCAGGAGATCGTGGCGAACTTCATCAGCGGCCTGATCATCCTGTTCGAGCAACCGGTGCGGGTCGGCGATGTGGTAACGGTGGGCAATGTGTCCGGCCGGGTGACCAAGATTCGCATCCGCGCCACCACCATCCGCGATTTCGACAACCGCGAGCTGCTGGTGCCCAACAAGGAGTTCATCACCCAGCAACTGCTCAACTGGTCGCTGTCGGATCAGGTGACGCGCTGGGTGCTGGAGGTGGGGGTCGCCTACGGCACCGACCTGGAAAAGGCCATGGGCCTGATCAGCGATATCATCCACAGGCATCCACAGGCGCTCTCCACTCCGGCGCCACTCATTACTTTCGAGGAATTCGGCGACAACAGCCTGTTGATCAGGGCGCGATTCTTCGTTGAGCAGCTGGACCAGCGCCTGCAGGTGGCCAGCGAGGTGCGCCTGGAAATCAACCGGCGTTTCAACGAGGAGGGCATCGTGGTGGCCTTCCCGCAGCGGGATATCCACCTGGACACCAACGGCCCGCTGGAAGTCAGGATGGTGCAGCAGGACTAGCCTCGCGCCAGTGGGCGATGACCTCGGTCATGGCCCGCGCGGCGCTGGACAGCGGGTGCCGCCTGCGGGTGATGACCCCCACCTGACGGGTGACCACCGGCGCGCTGATGGCGCGGCAGACTGCGCCCATTTCCTCCATCTGGCTGCTGCTCAGGGCGGGCACCACGCTGGTGCCCAGGCCGGCGCTGACCATGCGGCCGATGCTCGCCAGCTGGTGTGCCTCGAAAGTCGGCACCAGCTCCAGGGCACGCTCCTGCAGCATCCGGTCTATCAGCAGGCGAATGCTGGAAGGACGCTGCAGGGTGATATAGGGGAACCTGGCAAGGTCGCGCCAGCGCAGGGAGTCGCGCTGCAGCAGCGGATGCCCCGCCGGCAACACGGCCACGAAACGGTCGCGAAACAGCGGTGTAAACGCCAGGTCCTGCGCGTCACCCGGGTCGAAGGTTACCCCCAGCTCGGCGCGCCCGGCGCGCACCATCTCCACCACGCTCTCGGTGATGACGTCGTGAACGGTGACGTTGATATCGGGAAATTGCCGCCGGTAGGCGGCCAGGATGCGCGGCAGCAGGCTGCTGGCGAAGGTGGGGATGGCGGCGATATCGAGCTTGCCACGGCGCAGGGCGAACAGGTTGCGCACATCGTCCAGGGAGCGCTCCCAGTCCCCCAGCAGGCGCTGCACTACCTGCAGGAACTGGGTGCCCTCGGGGGTGAGCGCGACCGAGCGGGTGGAGCGCTCCAGCAGTTTGCCGCCCACCGCCTCCTCCAGGTTGCGAATGGCGATACTCAGGGCCGGCTGTGACAGGTGCAGCCGGGTGCTGGCCTCGGCAAAGCTGCGGCTGCGAGCCACGGCGACGAAACATTGCAATTGGCGGATGGTCACATTCATAAATAAAACATATTAAATTATCGAAATATTAAATTTGATAAATTTAATACCCGGATGCACCCTAGGCAAGCTGTGATCGCGGGGCCACCCGTCTCGCCCCGGGGACATACCAGGAGAGCGCAATGTCCGGTTTCGACAAGGTGGTAGGCAGCTATGCGGAAGCGCTGGCCGGCCTGGAAGACAATATGACCGTGATCGCCGGCGGCTTCGGCCTGTGCGGCATCCCGGAGAACCTGATCGCGGAGATCCGCCGGCGGGGCACCACCGGGCTGACCGTGGTGTCGAACAACTGCGGCACCGACAAGTACGGTCTCGGCGTGCTGCTGGTAGACAAGCAGATTCGCAAGATGGTGGCCTCCTACGTGGGCGAAAACCCGCTGTTCGAGGCGCAGATGATGAGTGGCGAACTGGAGGTGGAACTCACCCCCCAGGGCACCCTGGCCGAAAAGATGCGCGCCGGCGGTGCCGGTATCCCGGCATTCTATACCGCCACCGGCTACGGTACCCCGGTGGGCGAGGGCAAGGAAGTGCGCGAGTTCAACGGTCGCCACTACATCCTCGAGGAGGCCATCCAGGGCGATTTCGCCATCGCCAAGGCCTGGAAGGCGGATCGCTACGGCAACCTCATGTTTCGCCGCACCGCCCGCAATTTCAACCCCATGGCGATCACCGCCGGCAGGGTCGCGGTGGTGGAGGTGGAGGAGATCGTCGAGGTGGGGGCACTCGACCCGGACGAGATTCACCTGCCCGGCATCTATGTCGATCGCCTGATCCAGGGCACTTTCGAAAAAAACATCGAACAGCGCACCGTGCGCAGCGCATAGGACACAGACCATGGCATTGACTCGCGAACAACTCGCCCAGCGCGTGGCCCAGGAATTCCACGACGGCTACTACGTCAACCTGGGCATAGGCATCCCCACCCTGGCGGCCAATTACGTCCCCGAGGGGGTGGAGGTCATGTTGCAGTCGGAAAACGGCCTGCTGGGCATGGGGCCGTTTCCCCTGGAGGAGGAGGTCGATGCCGACCTGATCAACGCCGGCAAGCAGACCGTCACCATGGCCCGCGGCGCCTCGATCTTCTCGTCCGCGGACTCCTTCGCCATGATCCGCGGCGGCCACGTGGACCTCACCGTGCTGGGCGCCTTCGAGGTGGACTGCCAGGGCAATATCGCCTCCTACATGATCCCGGGCAAGCTCATCAAGGGCATGGGTGGCGCGATGGATCTGGTGGCAGGCGCCGAGAACATCATCGTTACCATGACCCATGCCTCCAAGCACGGCGAATCCAAGCTGCTCGGCGAGTGCACCCTGCCGCTGACCGGCAAGGGCTGTATCAGGCGGGTGTTGACCGACCTCGCCCTGCTGGACATCGAGGACGGGGCCTTCATCCTGCGCGAGCGCGCGCCGGGCGTCAGCGTGGAGGAGATCGTCAACCTCACGGCGGGCAAGCTGGTGGTACCCGACAAGGTGCCGGAAATGACATTCCAGTAACATAGTCAAATTCATTCGACCGGGTATGCAAGGAGAAAACATGAACAATGAGCGCCAGGTAGTCATCGCCAGCGGCGTGCGCACCGCCATCGCCGATTTCGGCGGCAGCCTCAGGGACATGCCGCCCACCGAACTCGCCGGCCTGGTGGTGGCCGAGGCCGTCAAGCGCTCCGGGCTGGCGGGCGGGGACATCGGCCACTGCGTGATGGGCTCGGTCACCCACAGCGATCGTCGCGACATGTACATGGGCCGGGTGGCCGCGCTCAAGGGCGGGCTGCCCATCGAGACGCCTGCCCTCACCGTCAACCGGCTGTGCGGTTCCGGCCTGCAGGCAGTGGTGTCAGCAGCCCAGATGATCCTGCTGGGCGATTGCGACGCGGCGGTGGCCGGCGGCGCCGAGTCCATGAGCAGGGTGCCCTACTGGCTGCCCAAGGCGCGTTTCGGCGCCAGGATGGGTGACGGGGTCATGGAGGACGCCATGATGGGCGCCCTGACCTGCCCCATCGGCGACACCCACATGGGTATCACCGCCGAGAACCTGGCCGAGCAGTACGGTATCAGCCGCGAGGAGCAGGATGCGCTGGCGGCGGAAAGTCACCGCCGCGCCCAACGGGCCATCGAGGAGGGCCGTTTCGCCGGCCAGATCCTGCCGGTGGAATTGCGAACCCGCAAGGGGGTGACCGTGTTCGATCGCGACGAGCACGTGCGTTTCGACTGCGAGGTCGCCGACATGGCCGGCCTGCGCCCGGCCTTCAGGAAGGACGGCACGGTCACCGCCGGCAATGCTTCGGGTATCAACGATGCCGCCGCCGCGCTGGTGCTGGTGGAGAAGCGTGTCGCCGCGCAGCGCGGGCTCAAGCCCCT
Organism: Pseudomonadales bacterium; assembly: GCA_024234735.1. Lineage (GTDB taxonomy): Bacteria > Pseudomonadota > Gammaproteobacteria > Pseudomonadales > Halieaceae > JARRPM01. The sequence goes on along the minus strand of JACKNV010000009.1, from coordinate 66,721 downwards.
GGCCACCCTGCGGGGCTACTCGCTGGCGGCGGTGGACCCGGCGATCATGGGCATAGGCCCGGCGCCGGCAGTGCGCCAGTTGCTCGACAGAACCGGCGTGGCCCAGGCGGACGTGGATGTCTGGGAGGCCAACGAGGCCTTTGCCGCCCAGGCCCTGGCAGTGGTCAAGGAGTTGGGGCTGGACCCGGAAAAGGTCAATCCCAACGGCTCCGGCATCAGCCTGGGCCATCCCATCGGTGCCACCGGGGCACTGCTCACCGTCAAGGCGCTGTACGAACTCGAGCGCATCGACGGCCGCTACGCGGTGGTGACCATGTGCATCGGCGGCGGCCAGGGTATTGCCGCGCTGTTCGAGCGCGGCGCCTGAGCTGGCCTTGGGCCGCGGCGGGCCGGGCGGTTGCCTCAGGGGCGATTGCGGCCCAGGTCATCGTGACTGCTGACCCACTCTTCGGCGACCACCGCGGCACCCAGTGAAAGCTCGCCGCACAGCACCGTGGCGGCGATGATTTCAGCGAGCTTGCGCGCCTTGCCGGCACCATAACAGTCGAGTACCTCGAGGCATTCCCGCTGGGTGGCCAGGCCCGTGCCGCCGCCATAGGTCGCGACGATCAGGGAGGGCAAGGTCACCGAGTAGTAGTAGTCCCCCGCGGGCGTGATCTCCGCATATACCAGGCTGGCGTGGGATTCGGCGACATTGGCCTCGTCCTGGCCGGTGGCGATGAATACCGAGGCGATGCCATTGGCCGGGTGGACGCCGTTGTGCACGGCGCCTGCCATCAGGCCGCCCAGCTGTGATGCCATCCTGGCGGCGTACATCGCCTCCGGGGTGGTGCGCATACGCTCCTGCAGCAGGGCGCGGGGAATGGTCGCCTCGGCGATCACGCGCTTGCCGCGCGAGTGCAGGGTGTTCAGTTGCGAATGTTTCTTGTCGGTGTCCATGTTGCCGGAAAGGTAGTAACGGGGAATGGCCCGCGGGTAGTTTTCAACGATCCAGCGACAGGCGGCGTAGGTGGCCTTGCCGCACATATTCTGCCCGGCCGCGTCGCCGGTGGTGAAATTGAAACGCAGGTACAGCATCTTGCTGGCGCTGTATTGCTCGATGTTGCGCAGCCTGCCGCTGCGGGTGGTGGTTTCGGCGGCTGCCTTGATGGCGCCAAACTGTTCGGTGATCCACAGTCCGAAGTCCCTGGCGCCGCGCGCGTCGTCGAACACGAACACGGGCGAGCGCTGCATGGCGTCATCGACCACGGTGGTGGTTATGCCGCCCGCCTCGCTGGTCAGGCGCATGCCGCGGCTGTAACTGGCCACCAGGGTGCCCTCGGTCGTGGCCATGGGTACGTAGAACTCGCCCTGCGCGTATTCACCATTGACCAGCATGGGGCCGGCGAAGCCCAGGGGCATTTGCGCCACGCCGGTGAAGTTCTCGATATTGCCGGGCAGGATGGCCGGGTCGAAGGAGTAGCCACCCACGTGCTCCAGTGTCGACGAGGTTGCCTGTTCGATGAACTGGCGGCGCCGGGCGGCGGCTTCCCGGGTGTAATCGTTGGATTTGTCTCGAGGTATTCTGGACATCTGTCGCTCCTTTGGTGGTTGCTGGTACGGGAACCACTGTAGGCCACCGAGGGAGCCGGGGCTTGTCATTGTGTGTCAGTCCTTTAGCATTTCTGGACTGATTGTCGAAAGGACTATCCCGTGGCGAACCATGGCGGCTCGGCAAATGTCTACACTGGCTGGTTGCTGGCGATAGCCGATACCCTTCGCTATCGGGGGGCGAACTGCGAGCAGGTTTTCGCGCGGGCCGGAATGAACTACCGGGATCTGGTCGAGCAGCGGGGCTTGTCGCCGGGCGCCGCCACCACCCGGCTGTGGAAAGAGGCCGTCTCGGCAACCGGTGACCCCGCCCTCGGGCTGTCGGTCTCCAGGCACATCCATGCGACCAGCTTTCACGCCCTCGGGTTTGCCCTGCAGTGCAGCAGCAGCTCGTTCAGCATGCTCAGGCGGATGGTGCGCCACAATCGCCTGATCAGCAACATTGTCGAACTCCAGTTGCACGACATGGGGGAGACTATCTGCGTCCGCAGTTTGCCGGTGAATCCGGATTTGCCCCCCTGCGCCGAGTCGTTTGATGCATCGCTGTCACTCATCGTGCGCGTTGCACGACGGTTGTCCGCGAACCACCTCAACCCGCTCGCAGTGGATCTGTGTCGCCCGCCCCCCGTCGACGAGCAGCCTTACCGGGCCGTCTTCGGTTGTGAGCTGGCGTATTCGGCCAAAGAGAATCGCATCAGCTGGCGCAAGGCTGACCTCGACATTGCCATGCGCTCCGCCAATCACGCCCTGGCACGGCAGCTGGATGACCTGGTCGAGGCGGAAATCCGGGCGCGCTATGAACAGTCGGTGGTCAGCCAGGTGCAGGCCCTGCTGCTCGAGCAGCTCCCGGACGGCGAGCCGACCCAGGAGAAGATAGCCGGGCAACTGCACATGAGCCTGCGCAGCCTGCAGCGTCGCCTGGAGGCGGAACACACCAGTTACAAGGCGCTGCTGGAGGCGACCCGCCTGCACCTGGCAAAACTCTACCTATCCCAGGAGAAGTTCTCCCTGGTGGAGATCAGCGACCTGTTGGGCTTTAGGGACCAGAGCAGCTTCAGCCGTTCCTTCAAGCGCTGGATGGGTATGTCGCCCAGGCACTACCGCGAGCAGTTGCACAGGCATGTCCCGCAGGGCCCGGGGCCCGCGGGCGGGTGAGCCGGGCGGCCTGCCCCACCGGGTGATATCGTGTATTATTGCGCGCCCCACCTTCAGTACGGGTAGACCATGACGCCATCCCAGCATACATCCCGCGATCGCCAGGTAGCCACCTGGTTGTTGTTCTGTGCCGCCGTGGTCTTCGGCATGATCCTGCTCGGTGGCGTCACCCGGCTCACCAATTCAGGCCTGTCGATGGTGGAGTGGAAACCGTTGATGGGGGCGATCCCGCCGCTGTCGGAACAGGCCTGGCAGGAGACCTTCGACAAGTACCGGCAGTTTCCCGAATACCGCAAAGTGAACCGGGGCATGAGCCTGGACGACTTCAAGTCCATCTTCATGTTCGAGTACCTGCACCGGCTGCTGGGGCGCCTGATCGGTGTGCTGTTTGCGGTGCCGCTTTTGTACTTTGCCTGGCGCCGCGCGTTCCGCCCGGGCCTGACGCCAAAGCTGTGGCTGCTGTTTTTCCTGGGAGGCTGCCAGGGCCTGCTGGGCTGGTACATGGTCAAGAGCGGCCTGGTGGACAACCCGCGGGTCAGCCAGTATCGCCTGACTGCCCACCTCGGGCTGGCGGTGGCCATCTATGCCTATATGCTGTGGCTGGCGTTCGAGCTGCTGGACCGTCCCCGCGAACACTCCGCACAGGCTATCTCTTCGCTGGGGCGCTGCTCGCTTGTGCTGGTGGCGCTGCTGTACCTGATGATCCTGTCCGGCGGGCTGGTGGCCGGCACCCGGGCGGGCTTTGCCTACAGTACCTGGCCGCTGATGGGAGATAGCTTTATCCCCCGGGGATTGTACGCTGGTACCCCCGCCTGGCTGGACATGTTCGAGGACATCACCACCGTGCAGTTCAACCACCGCATGTTCGCCTATTTACTGGTGGTGCTGATCGTGGCCTTTGCCGGGTGGGTGTATCGCAGCGGGCCTGCGGGGCGGGCGCGGAGGGCGGTGAGTGTGCTGTTGCTGGCCCTGGCGGCGCAGGTGGTGCTGGGTATCAGCACCCTGTTGCTGCATGTGCCGGTGCCCCTGGCGGCCGCGCACCAGGGCGGGGCGATGTTGCTGCTGACGGCGGCTCTGTATACCAGCCACGTGTTGGTGAGGCCGCAGCCGGGAGCTTAGCCCTACCAGAACCTCGGTCGTTTGTCGTCCGCACGGCGTCCGGGGTGCGAGCGGCGATCCGGCTTGTCCAGTTCAAACCGCATTTCCTGGCGGCGATCCAGATTGTCCCGGCGATGGCCGCGGCGGCGGTTGACACCGCTATAGGTGACGGTGCATTCGCGGGCCTCGAAAACAGCCGCGCTGCCCCTGGCGGTCCTGTCGATACTGAAGTCGCTCATCAAGAATCCCCGCTGGCCAATGCGACATTAGGTGGTGGCTGCAAGTGTGTAGCAAAAGCGGGCCTGGCACCTTATGTTTCTGCCGCCCCGCAGGTGTTGCAGGTACAGCCTGTGACACAGGTCACAAAGCGGTGGCTGCTACACGGGGCCGGCCCGCGCGCCGGTAAGGCGCGGCGAGCTTGTCCGGGGTAGTAGCCGCTCAGTTGGCCGCGCTGACCCGGTAGGCCAGCAACACATTCCCCGGCAACTGGCCGAACATGGAATAGCCCGACTGGACGTAGAGCCAGCCGTCGGCCACCACCTGGCCGCTGACGTCGATGGCGCCGCCGTGGCCGCTGATGCCGTTGTCGGCGTCGACTGGCACCGCGGTTTCGGCCTGCCACAGCACCTCGCCACTGGCGATGTCGAAAGCGCGGATCTTGCCGTCCAGGCCGGCGCTGAATACCAGCTCGTCGGTGGCCAGTACCGCCGCCGACAGGCCGTAGTAGTAGGAGCAGCGGTACTGGTCGGCCAGCTCTATCTTCTTGCCGGCGCGCATGTTTTCCAGGCCGATCTTGGGTTTGTGCTCCTCGGCGATCTCGCAGCCGCGGGACACCGGCTGGAACCACAATTTCTCGCCGCTGGCCACATCCAGGGCGTGCAGCCCGGGCTTGGGATCATACAGGGGACGCACCCGCTCCGGGTCCGCCGCCGCCACCAGCAGGCGCTCGCCGGCCAGGGCCATGCCCCAGTGCACCCCGCCGTTGGTGGTGGACTGGTGCAGGTCGGGGCCGATGCCGGCGTTGCTGACCTGCTGCTGCCACAGCAGCCTGCCGTCGGTGTCCAGGGCATAGACATCGCCGGACTTCTGCCCGGCCAGCAGCAGCTCGCGGCCATCGGCCAGTTCCGCCAGGATGACGGAAGCGCCGAAGTCGAAATCGCCGCCGGCGTCGGTCGGGCAATTGGGGCCGCCGTTGAGACAGGCGGCATTCCACACGTCGTTCGCCAGTGCCTGGAACTGCCAGGCCAGTTCCCCGCTGTCCATGTCCAGGGCGATGATGGCATCCGAGGTGTCGGTGGCCGGCCGGGAAAGGTTCTCCCCGGTGCCGAAATAGATGCGCTTGCGTTTGGCGTCGATGGTGGGGGTGCTCCACACGCTGACCCCGGAGGGGCCATAGATGTCGGCGCCGGCTGAGTTCTTGCCCTGCAGGGTGGCATCGGCGGTGCCCTGCCACTCCCACAGCTTGTCGCCGTTGCGGGCATCGAGGGCGATCACCCCGCCGTGGGACTTGCAGCACACATGGCTGGGGCTGCCGGAAACCGCCACCTCGTAGGAGGACACCGGCACGAACAGGCGGTCGTCGTGATAGCTGATGGAGCCGGTGATGATCGAGGTCTCGTAGATACGCGCGGCTTTTTGCCACACCGTCTCCAGGTTTGCCGGGTCCACCGCGTAGATGGTTGCCATGGAATCGGCGAACACCAGCAGTTTACTGCCGTCATTCAGGGTCGCCACGGTGATCGCGGAGCGAATGCCGCTGAGCACCTCGGTGTAGTTGCGAACGCAGCCACGCTGGCGATCGATGGCGTAGAGCTTGCCGGTCTTGTCGCCAAAATACAGGGTGTCGCCGACGATGGCCGGCTGGGAGCGCATGTCGGTCACCTTGGGGAAGGCCAGGCTCCAGGCCAGTTCCAGGGAGGCCACGTTGCCGCTGTCGATACCGGCCAGCCCGGTGGGCAGGTAGCGGCGGTTGTGCTCGCCCAGCCCCCAGTTGGCGACGTATTCAGTGGCATCGGTGGCGGCGGGACCCGCGCAGCGGTGTTCGGCGATCCACTCATCCGCCGGGGCGGAGCCGGCCAGGTAGATGGCGATCAGGCCGCGCTCGGTCTTGCTCAGGTGGGCGGCCATGGGCTGCATCTTGCCGAATTCCAGCGCCACCATGACACTCTCCTTGGAAAAGCCTCCCAGGGCCTCGCGGCTGGGGGCGTGCATGGCGGGGTTGTCGTGACAGCTGGCGCAGTGTTTGTCGAACAGCTTTTTGCCCAGGTATTCCAGCGGCAGCTTGTCGGCGTGGCGCATGGCGAAGGATTCGATGGTCTTCAGCGGTGGCTGGTCCGACCATAGCAGGGCGCCGCCCACAAATAGCAGCGCGGCCAGCAACAACAGCGCGATCAGGCCGAAAAATCGTTTCATGGCTTGGCTCCCGTGGTGGGTAGGGCAAAGGCGTACAGGTAATCACCGGTGCCTCGCTGGAACATGTGGTGGCCGCCGGCGTTGACGACCACGTATTGGCGGCCCCGGTACTGGTAGGTCATGGGCGTCGCGGCCGCGTCCACCGGCAGGGTGTACTGCCACAGCGTGGCGCCGTTGCTGACGTCGAAGGCGCGAAATTGCCGGTCCATGGTGGCGCCGATAAAGAACAGGCCGCCGGCGGTGGCGATGCCGCCGCCCAGGTTGGGCGTACCCCATTCGATATGGAAGGGCGCCGTTACCGGGCCCATCTCATGCACCGAACCCAGGGCCGTCTCCCAGGCGATGGTGCCCTTGAGCAGGTCCACGGCCACCAGCTTGCCCCAGGGGGGCGGGTTGCAGGGGATACCCAGGAACGACTGCAGACTGCCGATCTCGATATCGTAGGGCGTGCCCTTCATGGTCACCCGCATGCGGTGTCCCGCGGCGGGGTGGTCCTGCTTCTCCTCTTCCGGCGCCAGGTCGGTGGCGGTGGGGATCAGTTGCCCGGTAAAAGCCACGTTGTTGACGTTGACCAGCAGCATGCCGGAGTCCCCCAGCAGGGCGCCGCCGCCCCAGTTGGCACCACCCAGGCTGCCGGGGTACATCAGGGTCAGGTTTTCGCTGGTGGGCGTGAACAGGCCCAGGTTGTCCAGCGCCGCCAACTGCGCGGCGCAATCGCCGCGGTCCCAGGGGGTCAGGCCCCAGGCGTCACCCGGCATCAGGAAGGGGTTCAGTAACTGCGGGGGAGCGATGGGCTTGGGCTGGGTGAGCGAGGCCCGTTCGCCCGGGATCTGCGAGGGCGGCACCGGTTGTTCGGTGATCTCCCACAGGGGTTCGCCGGTCAGGCGGTTGAACACGAACACGAAGCCCTGCTTGGTGAGCTGTGCCAGCGCGGGGATGTGCTGGCCGTCCTTGCGCCACTCGAACAGGATGGGCTGGGCGGGTGTGTCATAGTCCCACAGGTCGTGGCGCACGTGCTGGAAGTACCAGCGCACCGCGCCGCTGTACAGGTCCAGGGCCACCACGCTGTTGGCGTACAGCCCGTCGCCCGGGCGATCCACCCCGTAGTAGTCCGGCGAGGCGGCGCTGGTGGGCAGGTACAGCAGGCCATTGGCCGCATCCACCGACATCGGCGCCCAGACGTTGGCGCTGCCGCTGGCGGCGTGCCCCAGCAGGGGGTCGAACTGCCACAGGGGCTTGCCGCTGTAACTGTCGAAGGCCATGACCGTGCCGCGGGGCGTGGTGGCGCGGGCAAAATCGATCACGGTGGAGCCGGTCACGACCACGCCGTTGGCCACCACCGGCGCGGACGAGTTGCTGACATCGCCGGGCTGCAGTCCCTCCTCGCCGTACAACCTGACCTTGCCGCCGGTGCCGAAATCGGTGCAGGGTTTGCCGTCCCTGGCGTCGATGGCCCACAGGTGGCGATCGTGGGTGCTGGTATACAGGCGGTGGCGGCAGTGCCCGCCGGGCGCCGCGCGGCTCTCTTCCGCGTAGCTCACCCCGCGGCAGCGGAAGGGGCGGTCGCCGCGGCGGTCGATGTCGGGGTCGAAACTCCAGCGCTGTTCGCCGCTGGCCGGGTCCAGGGCGATGACGCGATTGAAGGGGGTGCAGTACACCAGGGATTCCCCCGCCGCGGGTGGCAGCAGGATGGGCGTGCTCTGGGTGGAAGTCTTCGCCATCTCCTCACCGTATGCAGCGGAATCGCCACTGCGGAATACCCAGGCGACCTCCAGGTCGCTGACATTGCCGCGGTCGATCTGCTGCGCGCTCGAATAGTGGCGGCCGCCCTGGTCGCCACCGTAGTACAGCCAGCCCGGCTGCCATTCGCCGGCCTGCGCCATGCTGCACGCCAGGAGCAGGGTCATGCCGGCCTGTAGGGCGCTACCGCGCTGGCGGGGCACGGCCTCAGTTCTCCAGCGGGGTGATGCGCAGCAGGGTGGGTACGCCACCCTCCGACTGCCAGGTGGGGAAGTGGGAGTTGGTGGTGTACACCGCGCCATCCTCCTCGGATATCTCGATATCGCGGGTGAAGAAGCGCTGCCGCGGCATGGGGAAGACTTCCCAGCTCTCGGCGGCGATATCGAAGGCCAGAATGGTGTCGGACTGGTTGCCGTTCACCCACACCACGCCGCGCTCGCGGTCCACGTTCAGGGCATAGGGCACCTCGTTGATGACCGGTAGTTCCCAGCTGCTGAAGGCTTTTTTCGCCGGGTCGTACTTGACCAGCAGCGAATCCTGGAAGGCCACGATCCACAGGTTGCCGTCGGCGTCCGCACGCAGTCGGCGCGGCCCCTTGTAGGGGAAGTCGATCATGGTGACCTCTTCGGTCTCGGGGTCGATCATCGCCAGGTCGTTGGCATAGAGGCGGGCCACCCAGACCTTGCCATCCGGGGTGATATCGATGCCATAGGGCATGGGCAGACCGGTGCCCTCGCGATCCGGCGACGGGTTTGGACGGTTTTCCGGGTCGATACTGAACAGGACAGGCAGGGACTTGAGGATGAACCACTCCTTCACCCCCCGCGCCGGCAGGTCGTAGACGGTGAAGGTCTTGCTGGTGCGGTCGAACATTGCCACCTGGGAGGACAGCGCCAGGGTGAACCACACCCGATCCTGGTCGTCCACGCGGATGGTGTGGGGGTAGTAGCCCTCCGGCATCTCGTGGGTAATGAACTGCTTGGTCTTGATGTCGAACTCCAGCAGCGCCTGTTGCATGGAGGGCGTGATGAAGATGTTGCCGTCTTTCTTCGAGTAGGCGAAGGAGTGCACGCCCATGTAGTTGTACATCTTGGGGAATACCTTGAAGCGGTTGCCCATGATGCCGCCCAGGCCCATGTCCTCGTCGTGGGGCACCTTGTACACGGTGTACTCGCCTGTCTCAGGGTCCAACTGGTAGATGCGGTCGAACAGGTTGTCGCCGATGTAGATGAAGCCGTTGGGGTGTACCAGGAAATCGTGCATTTGCGAGAAACCGTCGCCGATGGGCCACTCGGTCAACTCATAGTTCGCCAGGTAGGCGTCCCAGGGTCGCGGTTTGGGCACCTGCTCAGGGTGCTCGCGCAGGTCGCGGTACTCCTCGCGCAGCAGGCTCGCCACCTTCTGGTGGTCATCGGTAGGCAGGCGGGCACCGTAGGTGTTCATGCGCTCGATGATACTGACCCACTGCTCCTCGGTGCGCTCGCTGCGCATGAAGGGCGAGGCCTGCTGGTGACAGAAGGCGCAATTGAGCTGGAAGGTTTCCTTCAGTGCCTGGTCACCGCCAAAATCCAGTTGCGACAGCCACACGTTGGACGGGTAGCTGGCAATCTCCTGCTCGGCGGTCATGGGCTGCAGGACAACCTCGCCCTGGGCTGCATCCACATAGGCGTCGACGTAGCCCTGGGCGCGCAGGCGGTAGCGCACCGGTTCGCTGGCGTCGGCAAAGCTGACCTCGCCGGCGGCATTGGTGAAACGGGTGAGCACGGCGGCGCTGGTATTGGTGACCCCGTCGGGCGCGTAACCGTCATCGCTGAGGTCGGCCTCGGGCTGTTGCACAAGGGTCCGGGTGACCATGACCGGGGACAGTGGCTGGCCCTGGGGATTTTTCACTGTCAGGGTGCCCGCCTGGGCAAGGGGTGCCAGCAGCGCCAGGGCTACTGCGGCTGTGTGCATTCTCATGGTGGGCACTCCGGGGAAAAAAGCGCGTATTATGCCGGCCGGCGGCTTTATCGTCATGGGCGCTCCTGCGGGCATATTGCCGTTATTATTAGAACATATAGCGTATCATCATCTGGACCTGTTGTGCGTCACCGTGTTCGCCGTCTTTGTTCTCGCGGCGCCCCCACAGGTACTCGATACCGGTGTCGACACTGGGTATCGGGTTCCACATGTAGTTGGCAGAGGCGCGTATGGTGCGTTTGTAGGCGTCACCCTCGATGAATCCCGGGTTGTTGATATCCACGTAACCCAGGGTGAAGTTGGAGCGCGAGGTGTTGCCCCACCAGTGCTGCAGCGAGCCGTAGGTGGCAAATACATTGAACAGCTGCAGGTCGCCGGTCCGCTGGTCGAAAATACCGTCGTAGTTGCCGATGCTGTTGAGGTCGTTCACGTAGCGCCCGATCCCGTCTCCCCGGTTGATCTGGAACAGGAATTTGTCGCGGTCGTCAAAGTAGGGCGTATTGAAGCTACCGCTGATGCTATAACCCCAGCCGAATTGCTTTTCGATGTTACCGTCGACGGTATCCGTGCCATCGGGGGAGGCCTCCTGCCCCCTGATCTGGCGGGCGAGCAGGGCCGCCTTCAGGTGCAGGCGCTGGTGAAGCTGGAAGCGACCGGCGACCACAACATCGGGGATGCGGGTAATGCCGCTGCCGTTCTGGATTTGCGGGTTGGGATCTTCCAGGGACAGTTCCAGGGAAAAGTTTTCCCCGAATTGCGGTGAAAATCGCACCTGGCTCTGGCGCACGTTGATTTGCGCGTTCAGGCCCTCGAAATCGACGCCCTCCGGGGTGGCATTGGTGTCCACGAAGGCCGACCAGGTCTGCCCGGCGAGTACCCGATCCCACTGGCCGAAGGCGTGGCGCAGTTCGAAGGTATTGCCTTCGCCGGTGAAGTCACCCTCGATATAGGCGCGCAGGATGCCCGCCCGGGTGGATTCCCGGAAGTCGAAACTGAGGCGGGACTGATCGGCGGTGATACTGGACTGCGCCGCATTCTGGTCGTTGTAGGTGCCCACCGGTATCGAGCCGACGATAAAACGGTCGGGTATCTCCAGTACGTCCCAGTTGAGGACGATCGCCGTTCTCACATACCCCCCGACCTTGAACGCCGAGTTGGTGCCGGGGAGCCGCCAGGCCCCGGGGAAGCTGCTCAGCAGGTCCTGGGTGGGGTCGTCCGCCTGGGCAATGGCAACTGCCTTTTCGTCGGTGGGTTCGCCCGCAGAGGCGGATTTGGCGGCGGGCTTCGCGACGGCTATCTCCGGCGCGGGTGGTCCCTCTGGCGGGGCATGTGCAGGTTCAGGTGCCTTGGGCAGTGCCTCGCCCGGTTTTTTGGGTTGCTCGGGAGCGCTGGCGATTGCGGGTTCAGGTTCATGTGCCTCGGGCAGTGCCTCGCCCGGTTTTTCGGGTTGCGCGGGAACGCTGGCGATCACTGGCGTGGTGCCCGCTGCCGGCACGCCCCGCAAGGCGTCCAGCTCCGCCGTCAATGAGGAGATTTTGGCGGCCTGCTCATCCAGGCGCTGGCGCTGTTGCGCCAACTCGCGTTGCTGTTGGTGCAACAGCGCGATGACCTCGGCCATATCCATGGTCTGCTTCTGCTGCCCGGCCGTCTCGGCGGCGGCCGGTTGCGCATGGGCGGGCAGGGCGAGGCCGGCGCCCAGCGCCAGCATCAGTCCGAGCGCAAATGGCCACCGCATCGGCAATGCCCCTATCCGCCGCCGCGTCTAGAAGGTCCAGGTGGCGTTGACCATCAGCTGTACCATGCTGTTGTCGTGGTATTCGCCACCGAATCGCGGGTTGGATATCTTTGCACTGCCCAGGTCGGCGTAGTTGATATAACCGCCCATGGTGAAGGTGTCGCTCATCTGGTAGCGGGTGCCGACGGCGTAATAGATCTGGCGGTCCATGGGCAGCTGGGCATTGCGGTAATGGGCGCTCACCGGGTTGGTGTCGTAGGATATCCCGGTGGTGAAGGCCCAGCGCTTGTCCAGCTGGTATTGCACACCCCAGGCGTAGTGGTAGGTGTCCTTCCACTTGGTGGGGATGCTGGCGCCCCGATTCTCGGTGGCCAGCAGCACGTTACCGAGCTGGCTCCAGTTGTCCCACCCCAGCGACAGCTCGACCGCCCACTTGTCATCCATGGCGTGGTGCATGCCAAAGCGGACGAATTCCGCCATGTTCAACTTGGTGCTCGACGATACCGCTACCTCGCCGGCCTCTGCGCCCTTGATTTTCAGATCCCCGTTGAAGTTGGGCTGGATTTCACTCTGGTAGGAGATGCCGAAACGGGTGCGGTCGGTGAGTTCGTACATCGCCCCCAGGGTATAACCGAAGCCGGTGTCGTCGCCATTGATGGAGGCGGTCGGCTCCGCCAGGTTGGGGTCCAGCCGGGGTACCTTGAGCTTGAGATCGAGGTTGGCATACCAGTACTGTACCGAAGCGCCCACCGACAGTTGGTCGGTGAGTTGGTAGGCGATGGTCGGCGCCACCGCGGCAACCAGCAACTCGACGTCGGTGGCCTGGTGGCGGCCCACCCAGTCATCGTCATATTCGAGGCCGGCGCCGGCCAGCCCGGTGAAGTAGACGCCGCCACTCCACTTGTCCGAGCCCAGGTCCTGCACGTAGGCGCCGCTGCCGGCCGGGGAATCCACCGCCGCGTCCCCGCCATTGCCGTAGCCGTAACGCTCGTTACTGTACTCGGTCTTGAATTTGACGTCGGGCAGGATCGCGCCACCGGAGGCGAACAGTTGCCTGTTCTGGACACGGGTGGCGCTGGCCGGGTTGTGGAGAATAGTGGCGGCATCATCGGTTCCCGCCGCGGCACCGGCGCTGGCCCGGCCGCCGGAAAAATCGCCCAGGGTGTTCAACCACAGGCCGCCGGCGCTGGCGCCGCTGGCATGGCATATTGCGAGGGCGGCGGCACAGCGGAGGATATTCTTATGCATGCTTGAAATTCCGGATTTTCGCGAAGAAATCGCGCCCCGGGGGGCGCGAACCCATGCACAAGTTTACTGGACGGGCGCAGGCGGGCGCCATGCCTTTTTAGCCGATTATTTACCGTTGGTCCGCAGCAGCAGGCGCTTGAACACCACCGCGTTGTGGTCATTGGGATCACGCTCCGGCTCCTCCGCCAGCTCCACATTGGGAAAACGCCTGAACAGTTCGGAGATGGTCAGGTAGAGCTGACGCTTGGCCAGGGCCGCGCCTATGCAGTAGCGCGGGCCGTAGCCGAACAGCACGTCCGGGTCGAACTTGCGCTGCACATCGAACACCTCGGGGTGCTCGTAGTATTCCGGGTCGTGATCCTTCAGGTGCGGCATCATCAGCACCATCTGGCCCTTGCGCAGCTGCTGCCCGAGCAGTTCCATGTCGCGGGGTGCATAGCGGGCAAAGCCCATCTTGGAGGCCGTGCCCCAGCGGCTGATCTCGCTGAAGGCGTTGGAGAAGGCTTCCGGCGAGGCCAGTGCCAGGGGCGCCTGGTCGGGGTGTTTCAGCAGGCTGTACACCGACCACTGCTGGGCCACCAGTGTGGTGTCCGAGCCGGCGCCGATCAGCGCCAGGATAAGCGTGATGATATCGCCTTCCTCGAAGCCCTTGTTTTCCTGCTCTATGCGCAGCAGGGTGCTGAGGAAGTCATCCTGCACCGGCGCCGTGCGGCGCTCGGCAATCACCAGCTTGAGGATGTCGATGGCGCGGTTGCTGTCCTGGCGCGCCTTCTCGCGACGCTCATCGGAGATGGTGGGGTTCCAGGTCTCGGTGAACGTGAGGATGACCTGCTTGATGTCCGGCCAGTACTTCTCCGGGATGCCCACCATGCGGGTAATCGATATAAAGGGAATGTGGGCGGCGATCCTGTCGATGTAATCAAACGTCTCCGGCTCGCCCAGCTCATCGAACAGCTTTTTCACATCCGGCTCGATCTTGCGCTGGATGGCATCCACCACGTTGCGTGAGAACGCCGGTGCCGTGACCCGGCGCACCAGGCGGTGGTGATCGTGATCCGCCAGCAGGCTGTGGCCGATCATGGCGCGCTCGAAGTTACTCCACTGGTCCTGCGGCGGGCGCGGCGGCGCGAATTCCCAGTCGTAGAAATCCGAGGACAGGGGTTCCTCCTTCCAGCAGGCCATGATGTCCGGCATGCGGGTCATGATCCATGCCTGCCAGGGGGCGTACCACACCAGCCGCCCGCGGTGCGCAAGTGCCAGGCACTGGCCTATGGGATCGGCCAGGTAGGCCTCGGAATTGGGGTCGAAGACCTGCTCGACGGGGGGGAGGGGTGCTGCTGCCTGTGCCATGGTGGTTCCTCGGCCCGCGGTGTGAGGGTCCGGGGGACCCCGCCGCGGGCGCTGTCTGGGTTGATGCAAGGGGAACCACTGTACCAATAAAGGTAAAAGTATACAAATGTATACCTTTATATCGGGCGCTGTAGTGCTGGCCGGTTCAAGTGGTGGAACCCGGCGGCAGCCGCAGGCCCTGCGCCAGCATCTCGCTGATCTCTCCGGCCAGGGCGTCCGGCACCTGTTCCCAACTGAAGCGCCAGCACCAGTTGCCCTCGGTGGTGCCCGGGGTATTCATGCGGTGCTGGCCGTCCAGGCCGAGAAAATCCTGCCAGGGAACAATGGCGGTGTTGGCCGGTGAGGTCATGGCCTGGCGGATCAACATCTGCGGCATGGTCTCGTCGGGGTTGCCGTAGTAGGCGTAAACCCGCTTGCGGGTGGCGTCGTCCAGGCTCTGGTACCAGCCCAGGGTGGTGTCGTTGTCGTGGGTGCCGGTGTAGACGATATCGTCGGGCTCGTGCATATGGTTGAGGTAGGGGTTGTCGGGATTGCCGTCGAAAGCGAACTGCAGGATCAGCATGCCGGGCAACTCGAACTCCTGCCGCAGCGCCTCTACTTCCGGGGTGATCGAGCCCAGGTTTTCCGCCACCAGTTGCAGGTGCGGGCACTGCTGCCGCACTGCCTGCAGCAATTCCCGGCCCGGCGCTTCCACCCACCTGCCTTCGCGGGCGGAGGTCGCGCCGGCGGGGATCTCCCAGTAGGCCTGCAGGGCGCGAAAGTGATCGATGCGGGCGATGTCGAACTGCCGGCTGGCGGACTGGAACCGCCGTATCCACCAGGCGAACCCGGTCTTCCGCATTCTCTCCCAGTCGTACTGGGGGTTACCCCATAACTGCCCCTCTGCCGAGAAGTAGTCGGGCGGCACGCCGGTGACGGTCAGTGGCTGGCCGCTTGCGTCCAGCTGGAACAGGTCGCGGTGGGCCCACACGTCCGCGCTTTCCATGTGCACGTAGATGGGTATGTCGCCGAACAGCAATACGCCTCGCTGGTTGGCGTACTGGCGCAACTCGTTCCACTGGCAGTGAAAAATGAACTGGCGGAAGCGCAGGCTGGTCAGGGTGCTCGCAAAGTCTTCGGCCAGGGGGTCGCAGACCGCCGGGTCGCGGTCGCGCAGGCCTTCGGGCCATTGGGTCCAGGGCCGTTTACCCTGGGCGTGTCGAAAGGCGTGGAAGCGCACGTAGTCTTCCAGCCAGTAGGCGCTGGCCTCCAGGAACCCGGCGTAGGCCGCTGCCATGGCCGCCCCCGCCCCCGTCTCCAGCTGGTGCAGGAACGCGCCGCAGGCAATATCCAGGGCCTGCCGTTTGCTGTCGCGATCCGCCTGTCCCCGCGCTGCCTGCTCCGGCGTCAGCCAGCCCCGGTCCACCAGCCACTGCAGGTCGATCAGGTCGGGGCTACCACCGTGCACGGAGAAGGACTGGTAGGGGCAACCGTCGGGGTGGGTCGGGCCCAGCGGCAGTACCTGCCACACTCGCAGGCCCGCGGCGGCGATCAGCTCGACGAAACGGCGGGCGTCGGCCCCGAAATCGCCGCAGTAGCCGGCGCCCGGAAGACTGGTGGGGTGCAACAGCACGCCGCCCTGGCGGTAGTCGGACGCTGCCATCAGCCGGTCTCGCTGTGCTGGCGCATGACGCCGCCGCGGCTGGGGTCGCCGCCCCCCCTGGAGATGATTTCCGAGAGATAGGCCGGCGCCTCCACATTGAGCAACTGGTAGAGATTGGCCATGTGGGTGCGATACAGCTGGTCGAACTGGTTCACCGTCTGCGAGGGGTTGTAGTCGCCAAACCACCAGAACCAGTCGGAGCCCTCGCAGATTGCCAGTTGCCGCTCCGCGGCCTGTTCTTCCTCGGCTGACAGGCTGCCCGTCGCCAGTTGTTCGTCGAAGGTGCGCTTGGCCTCCACCAGGATATCCCAGCCGCGGTTCTTGTCGGCATCGCCGATCCAGGTGGAGAAGGTGCCGTACACCCAGCTGCCGGCGACGATTTTAGCCTCGTGGGCGCGCTGTGGTGACTTCTCCGCCAGGAACTGCTCGAATGTGCTCATGCGCAGGTGGGGATGCTGGGCCAGGCTGTGGTACAGCTGGTTGAGGAAGTAGTAGCCGTTTTCCGGGTAGTACTCCCAGGCGTTCTCGCCGTCCAGGATGATGGTGATCAGGCAGTCGTCCCGGTCAGGGCAGACCCTGGCGATGTTCTCCATGTGGCCGACCAGGTTGGCCACCGCGTCATTGGCGTGCCAGTCGGAGTAGTCAAAACCGATCAGGTCGGACAGGCCGTCGTCGCGGAAGAAACAGTCGAGCTTTACCTCGCCGAAGCGGTAGACCCGGTGGCTGCAGGATCGGGAGCTCGCGTCGTGGCTGTTGTGCAACACCTTGCCGCCGCTCGCTACCCAGCTGAAGCCCTGTTCGGCGAACAGTTCCAGGGCGTCCTGGCTGATGCCGCCCTCGGAGGGCCACAGACCGGCGGGCCGTCGCCCGAATACCCGCTGGAACGTTTCCAGGCCCCGCGCCAGGTGCCATTCGGCCCGGGCGCGGCCACCGGGGTAGTCGCAGCTGACCGGCAGGTGGACGTCCGGCAGGGCCTCGCGGGCCGAGTTGAATTCCAGCATCAGCGGTACGATGGGGTGCGCGTAGGGGCTCATGCTCAGCTCCACCTGCCCATTGTCCGCCAGCTTGCGGTAGCGGGGTATCACCGACTCGATCTGCTCGAGGATGATCTTCAACAGCTCGCGGCGGTCGTGCAGGCTGAAATTGACGGCCTTGTCGCGCAGTGCGCGGATGCGCGGGTCGCTGCGCTGCACCGATTCGCCAATCCAGCTCAGGTGATACCAGGTCAACAAATCCGCCAGGAACTGGTTGGAGGCATAGATCATGCTGTCCGGGTGCGCCTCATACCACCTGGCCATCGTGGCCAGGCGCTGGTAGGGCTCGAAGCGATCTATCATGCGTTCGCGATTGGCTCGCAGGCAGTCCTGCATCAGGCGCAGGCGCTCCTGGGTGTTACCCGGCAGGGCCGGCTCCGCCAGTTCCGCCAGCAGCGGGTCCTTGATGACACCGTGCCCCTGGAGATAGCCCTGGATCTGGGCGACGTAGTCCTCGATCTGTTCCAGCAGGATAGGCGCAAAATTGACCACGGCCCGGGCCGCGGGTTCGGCCTCCAGGTGGGCGGCCATGTCCACGTAATCCTTGGTGGCGTGCAGGTATACCCAGGGAAGGTGGATTTTGCCGGTGCGCAGATCGCGGTAATCGGGCTGGTGCATGTGCCAGCACAACACCACATTCATGGGCGCGTCAGCGGGCATAGTGCAGTCTCTGGCCCAGCATCTCCGGGGTGACCAGTACCACGCCGCCCGGGGAGACGTGATAGCGGCGGGCGTCTTCCTCGGGGTCGACGCCGATGTGGGTGTCCGGCGGGATGATGCAGCCCTTGTCCACGACCGCCTTCCTGATGACACAGCGCCGGCCGATGTCCACCTGGGGAAAGATGATCGAATCCTGCAGGCTGGAATAGGAGTGCACGTTGACGTTGCTGAACAGCAGCGAGCGGCGCACATAGGAGCCCGACACGATGCAGCCGCCGGACACCATGGAGTCAACGGCCATGCCGCGGCGCCCCTCGTCGTCGAATACGAACTTGGCCGGGGGCACCTGGTCCTGGTAGGTCCAGATGGGCCATTCCTGGTCGTACAGGTTGAGTTCCGGGCTGATGTCGATCAGCTCCATGTTGGCCTGCCAGTAGGCGTCGATGGTGCCCACGTCCCGCCAGTAGGCCTGGGCGTCCGTGCCCGGCTTGTGAAAGGGAAAGGCGGTGACCCGCAGCCGGTTGATGAGGTCGGGGATGATGTTGCCGCCGAAATCGTGCTTGGAGTTGGCATCGTCGGCGTCGCGCAGTAACTCCTCGATCAGCACGTCGGTGCGGAACACGTAAATACCCATGGAGGCCAGGGCGAGGTCCCCGCGCCCCGGCATGGGGGTGGGGTGCTCCGGCTTCTCGGCGAACTCGATGATGCGGTTGTCGTCGTCGACGGCCATGACCCCGAAGGCCGAGGCCTCCGCCAGTGGCACCGGGATACAGCCCACGGTGATGTCGGCCTCGGCTTCCACATGGGCGGCCAGCATGGTGCCGTAATCCATCTTGTAGATGTGGTCGCCGGCCAGGATGAGCACGAACTCGGGCTGGTGGGTGCGAATAATGTCGATATTCTGGTACACCGCGTCCGCCGTGCCCGCGTACCAGGAGGTTTCCAGGCGCTGCTGGGCCGGCAGCAGCTCGACGAACTCACCCAGCTCGCCGCGCATGAAGCCCCAGCCCCGCTGGATGTGCTGGATCAGGCTGTGTGCCTTGTACTGGGTGAGAATGCCCACCTTGCGAATCCCCGAGTTGACGCAATTGGACAGGGGGAAGTCGATAATGCGGAACTTGCCACCGAAGGGCACCGCCGGCTTGGCCCGCCACTGGGTCAAATGCTTGAGGCGGGAGCCGCGGCCCCCGGCCAGGACCAGGGCCAGGGTGTCCTTGGTGAGGCGACTGACGTATCTTGCTGAATCTTGTTCGCTCATAAAGAATTCATTGATCTGTTAACTGGTGGGCCCAGGGGTATTGCATTACCATCAAGCGACATTGTGGACAATAACCCGGCGCTTGTCCCTATACGAGTTTGATATAAATCACTGGAATTTCAATGAAAACGGTTTCGCCCAAGCAGCCAGTCACCGATGCGGTCCGCCGTCTCCACGAAGGGCGCCACCACGACCCCTTCGAGGTGCTGGGCTGTCACCCCCTGAACGGCCGATGGCAGGTGCGGGCGCTGCTGCCCGGCACCGCCGAGGCACAGGTACTGGTGGCGGGCAGGCGCCACCCCATGACGCGCCTGGAGCAGACCGACCTGTTTATCTGCGATATAGCCAGCGACAAGCCGCCGCTGTACCTTCTGCGCTGGCGCGAGGGGGAGGGCGACTGGCAGCAGGGGGAGGATCCCTACCGCTTCGGCCCCACCGTCGGCGATCTCGATCTGCACCTGTTCGGCGAGGGCCGGCATCAGCACGTCTACCGGGTACTGGGCGCCCACTGCTGCGAGCACGAGGGTGTGCCCGGGGTGCGCTTCGCCACCTGGGCGCCGAACGCCCAGCGGGTCAGCGTGGTGGGCGATTTCAACAGCTGGCACGGGCTGCGCCACCCGATGCGCTCGCGCGGCCCCAGCGGCGTCTGGGAGTTGTTCGTCCCCGGCCTGACCGCGGGGGGAGCCTACAAGTTCGAACTGCGCGATGCCCACGGGGCCGTGCGGCTCAAGGCCGACCCCTACGGCAACCGCTTCGAACTGCGCCCGGCCACTGCCGCCATCGTGTGCCCCCCCGACGAGTTTCAGTGGGGCGACAGTGAGTGGCTGCAGCGGCGCGCCAGCTGGGACTGGCAGCACGCGCCCATTTCCATCTACGAGTTGCACCCCGGCTCCTGGCGGCGCGATGCTTCCGGGGCCTTCCTCAATTTTCGCGACATGGCGGGGCAGCTGGCGGATTACGTCGAGTCGCTGGGCTTTACCCATGTGGAATTGCTGCCGGTCACGGAGCACCCCCTGGACGACTCCTGGGGTTACCAGACCACCGGCTATTTCGCACCTACCCAGCGGTTCGGCAGCCCGGATGACTTCCGCTATTTCGTCGACCTGCTGCACCGCCGCGGCATCGGCGTCATCCTCGACTGGGTGCCCGCCCACTTTCCCCGGGACGCGCATGCGCTGGCGCGTTTCGATGGGACGGCGCTGTACGAGCACGAGGACCCGCGCCTGGGCGAGCATGCGGACTGGGGCACCCTGATCTTCAACTACGGCCGCAACGAGGTGAAAAACTTCCTGCTGGCCAGCGCCAATTACTGGCTGGAGGAGTTTCACCTGGACGGGTTGCGGGTGGACGCGGTGGCGTCCATGCTGTACCTGGATTACTCGCGCAAGGCGGGCGAGTGGGCACCCAACCGCCACGGCGGCCGCGAGAACCTGGAGGCCATCGACTTCCTGCGCGAACTCAATTCCCTGGTGCTGGGTTCCCACCCCGGCACCCTCACCATCGCCGAGGAATCCACTGCCTGGCCGCAGGTGACCCGCCCCCCCTGGGTGGGCGGCCTGGGTTTTTCCATGAAGTGGAATATGGGTTGGATGCACGACACGCTCAGCTATATGTCGCGCGAGCCCATCTTCAGGCACTATCACCAGGACGAGCTCACTTTCGGGCTGATGTACGCCTTTACCGAGAACTTCCTGCTGCCCTTCTCCCACGACGAGGTGGTGCACGGTAAGTGCTCCCTGCTGGGCAAGATGCCTGGCGATGACTGGCAGCGCTTTGCCAACCTGCGCCTGTTGTACACCTACCTGTTTACCTATCCGGGAGCCAAACTGCTGTTTATGGGCTGTGAATTCGGCCAGCCCGGAGAGTGGGCCCACCAGGGGCAACTGCCCTGGGAACTGCTGGAGTTCGCGCCGCATCGCGGCCTGCAGCAACTGGTGGGAGACCTGAACCGCCTCTACCGTGAACAAGCGAGCCTGCATCGCCAGGGGTTCGAACACGGCGGTTTCGAGTGGATCGACTGCCACGACGCCACCCAGTCGGTGCTCAGCTACCTGCGCTGGGACGGGGAGGATTTCCATGTGGTCATCCTCAACTTCACGCCGGTGGTGCGCCACGACTACCGCATCGGCGTACCGCGTCCCGGGGTGTATTCGGAAGTAGTCAATTCCGATTCCCGTTTCTACGGCGGCAGCGATGTCAGCAACGGCACCGGCATTGCCAGCGAGCAGGTGCCGTGGATGAACCGCCGGGATTCCATCCGGCTCAGCCTGCCGCCGCTGGGGGCGCTGGTGCTGCGGCTCACCGGGGGCCAGGTATGAGCCGCCTGCTGTTTGTCGCCAGCGAGGCGTTTCCGCTGATCAAGACCGGCGGCCTGGCCGATATCGCCGGCACCCTGCCGGAGGTGTTGCGCCAGCAGGGCATGGACGTGCGCCTGCTGCTGCCCGCTTACCGGCATATCCTGGACACCATCGACAGCCCCGCCACGGTGGCCGAGCTGGACATCGCGGGCACACCGCTGCGCCTGTTGGCCACCCAGCTGCCGGGCACCCAGGTGGAAACCTGGCTGCTGGATCACCCCTGGTTCTCGCAGCGCCCGGGCAACCCCTACCACGACGCCGGCGGCCAGTCCTGGCCGGACAACGCCGACCGTTTCATGCTGCTGTCGCGGCTGGCGGCGGCGATCAGCACCGGCGACGCCGGGCTGGCATGGCGCCCCGACGTGCTGCATTGCAACGACTGGCACACCGGGCCCGCCGTGGCCCTGACCCACCTCAGCGAGCAGCGGCCGCTCACCGTGTTCACCATCCACAGCCTGGCGCACATGGGCCTGTTTGATCGCGCCACCTTCGAGCGGCTGCACCTGCCGGGTCACTTCTGGCATGACAGCGCGCTGGAGTTCTACAACCAGTTCAGTTTTATCAAGGGGGGGCTGGTGTACGCCGATTACGTGACCACGGTCAGCCCCAACTATGCCCACGAGATCTGCGAGGCGCCGGGCGGCATGGGCCTGGAGGGCCTGCTGCAGTCCCGCCGCGAGCGGCTGGTGGGCATTCTCAACGGCATAGACCACCGGGTCTGGAACCCCGCCAGCGATCCCTGCCTGGAGCACCACTATGATGCCGCCCGGCTGGCGGACAAGGCCCTCAACAAGGCCGCCCTGCAGCGCTCCCTGGGCCTGGCGGTGGCGGATGACCGGCCGCTGCTGGGTATCGTCGGCCGCCTGGTGGAGCAAAAAGGCCTGGAGCTGGTGCTGCCGATGCTCGGCGAGATGCTGGCGCAACCGGCCCAGCTGGTGGTGCTGGGGACCGGGGAGCGGCGCTATGAGGAGTACCTGCAGCACGTGGCGGGGGCCCATCCTGATGCCATGTCGGTGATTCTGGCCTATGATGAAACCATGGCCCATCGTATCGAGGCGGCTGCGGATATCTTCCTGATGCCCTCGCTGTTCGAACCCTGTGGCCTCAACCAGTTGTACAGCCTGCGTTACGGCACCCTGCCGGTGGTGCGGGCGGTGGGGGGGCTGGCGGATACGGTGGTGGACGCCACGCCCCAGGCGCTGGCCGAAGGCACGGCCACCGGCTTCGTGTTCGGCCCGCCCCACAGCGGTGCCTTCATGGAGGCACTGCAGCGCGCCATCGCCCTGTGGCGCGACCGGGACAGCTGGCGCCGGGTACAGGCCACCGCCATGGCCCAGGATTTTTCCTGGCAGCGTAGTGCCGCCAGGTATATGGAGTTATACAGCTCCGCGCACTGAATTGTGAGGTGAAAGAAGACCCATGCCCGGTTCCATGTTTCCCCTGGAGATACAGCCCCGGTTACCCGAGGAATTGGCGCGCCTGCAGGAGATGGCCAATGACCTGATGTACAGCTGGGACCGCTCCATTCGCTCGCTGTTTCATCGCCTCGATCGCGACCTGTGGGACGCCTGCGGACACAACCCCAAGCTGTTCCTGCGGCGGGTGGCCCAGGCGCGCCTGGACGAGGCCGCGGAGGATCGCTCCTACCTAGAGGACTACCGCAAGGTGCTGTCCGCCTACGACGCCTACCGGGAACACCGGGGGCGCCCCGAGTTCACCGAGCTGTTCGATCCCGAGGAAGACCTGATCGCCTATTTCTGCCTGGAGTTCGGCCTGCACGAGAGCTTTCCGATCTACTCGGGCGGCCTCGGCATCCTGGCCGGCGACCACTGCAAGGCCGCCAGCGATGTCGGCCTGCCGTTCGTGGCCGTAGGGCTGTTGTACCAGATGGGCTACTTCACCCAGACCATCGACGGCCATGGCCACCAGCAGGTCAGTCACACCCGCTCCCAGCCCCACGACCTGCCGGTAGTGCCCACCCTGACCGCGAGCGGCGAGCACCTCACCATCGACATCGAATCCCCCGGGCGGGTACTCAAGGTGCGGGTATGGACGGTGCAGGCGGGGCATATCACCCTGTACCTGCTGGATACCAACCTGCCGGAGAACAGCCCCGGGGACCGCGCCATCACCCACCAGTTGTACGGCGGCGACCGGGAGATGCGCCTGCAGCAGGAGCTGGTGCTGGGAGTGGGCGGGGTGCGGGCGCTGCGGGCCCTGGGCCTGCGGCCCACGGTGTGGCATATCAACGAGGGCCATGCGGCCTTCCAGATCCTGGAGCGCTGCCGGTTTCGCATGGAGGAGGGGCTGGACATCTATTCCGCCCTGGAACTGGTGGCGGCGGGCACCGTGTTCACCACCCACACGCCGGTGCCCGCCGGGCACGACATCTTCGAACGGCACATGGTGGAGAAATACCTGGCCGACGCGGTGCGGGCGCTGGGCATCGAATTCGAGCAGGTCTACCAACTCGGCCTCAATTCCGGCAACGGCTTCAACATGACCTGCCTGGCGTTGCGCGGCAGCCGCTACCACAACGGGGTCAGCCGCATCCACGGCTCGGTGGCTGCGCAGATGGAGGCGGCCCTGTGGCCACAGATACCCTATCAGGAAAACCCGATCACCTATATCACCAACGGCGTGCACCTGCAGACCTTCCTGGCCCGGGAATGGGTCAGCCTGTTCGATTTGCGTTTCGACGACTGGCGCAACGAGCTGCTCAACGAGGAGTACTGGGAACGGCTCGAGGAGATACCCGACTATCACTACTGGAGTGTGCACAAGGCGCTCAAGCAGCAGTTGCTGAAAAATGTGCATGCCGGTGTGACCCGGCAGCAGCGCCGCAATGGCACCAGCGATGCGGTCATCCAGCACATGGTGCGCCTGGTGAATCGCAACCACGACGAGGACGACGTGCTGGTAATGGGTTTCGCCCGGCGTTTCGCCACCTACAAGCGCGCCCTCATGCTGTTTGCCGACCCGGCCCGGCTGGCGCGTCTGCTCAATGACCCGGAGCGCCCGGTGGTGATCATCTTCGCCGGCAAGGCCCACCCCCACGACGAGCCCGGGCAGCACCTGATCCGGCAGATACACGACTTTGCCATGCACCCGGATTTCATCGGCAAGATCATCCTGCTGGAGGGCTACGACATGGCCCTGGCGCGGCTCATGGTGACCGGTGTGGACGTGTGGCTGAATACGCCCGAGTACCCGCTGGAGGCGAGCGGCACCTCGGGGCAGAAGGCCGGCCTCAATGGCGCGGTCAATCTCAGCGTGCTGGATGGCTGGTGGGGTGAGGGTTACAACGGCTATAACGGCTGGGGTATCACCCCGCGGGACGCGCGCTTCGACCACGACCAGCGCAACCAGGAAGAGGCCAATGACCTGCTGAACATCATCGAGCACGAGGTGCTGCCCACCTATTTCCGGCGCGACGGCGGCGGCTATTCAGAGGACTGGGTGGCGCTGTCCAAGGCCTCCATGAAATCCACCATTCCGCGCTTCAATGCCCAGCGGATGTTGCGCGATTACGTGACCAAGCTGTACTGGCCGGCGCGTCAGCAGCGTCGCCGGCTGGAGGCCAACGGTGCGCAGCTGGCGCGCGAGCTGGCCGCCTGGAAACACCGCGTGCGCAATGCCTGGCCGGGAGTGAGGATGGAGCTGATGCTGATGCCGCCGGCGCACCTGAGTCACGACGACAGGATCGTGCTGCAGGTGCGGGCCGAACTGAATGGCCTGCAGGCGGCGGACGTCAGGCTGGAGTGCCTGTTGGGGCGCACCGACAGCGACGGCGAATTCCAGGTGATGCAGCAGGCCGAGCTGCCGGCCACCGGGACGGAGGAGCAGTTCACCTATTTCGGCATTGAGCTGGTGCCGGAAATCGCCGGGTTGCAGTACTACAAGCTGCGCATGTATCCCTACAACGACGCGCTGTGCCACCCCTTCGAAATGGGCTTCATGATCTGGATCTGAGTCACTCCATGCCGGCCTGCTCGCGAGCGCTCTCGCGCTCGTCCAGGCTCGCGATGGCATGGCTGTAGGCGGTGTAGTACTTGACGATATTGGCCACGTAGGTCACCGGCTCGCGACCGATGTCCCGGGCGGCCACCAACTCCACATTGTCGAACCAGACGTTGGGATCGTAGCCGAGTCGGGCGGCCTTGTTGCGCAGGTTGATCATGCGTCTGGGCCCAACGTTGTAGGCCGCCAGGGCCATCAGCGTGCGGTTCGCCTGGTCGATGTCCGGGTCCGAGAAATAGCGCTCGCGCAGGAAATTCAGGTATTTCATGCCGGCCTGTATGTTGGGCTCGGTCTGGTCGATATCGTCGATTCCCACGTTCGGGTCGCTCGCCGTTGCCGGCAGCATCTGCATGATGCCGATGGCGCCGGTGTGGCTGCGCGCCGACTGGTCCAGCCTCGATTCCTGGTAGCCCTGGGCGACCGCCAGCAAATAGTCGATCTCGTAGGCCTCGCCGTACTTCTCGAACAGGTGTGCCAGCCGCCGGAACAGTGCGTAGTCCTCGCTCGACAGGGCGTTCTTGGCCCAGTCGAAATCGGTGATATAGCGCTTGATCAGGACGTTTCCCACCAGGGTGCCCGCCCGGTTTTTCTTTAAAAATGCGTTGACCGCCGCTTCCAGGCGGGGGCTGTCCGGGCGCATGGCCCAGGCGATCAGGGCGCCCTCCCGGAAGACGATATCGGGGCGCGGCTGTAGCTGCTCGAATACCCCCTGCCACATGTGCAGCTTGTAGTCGTCTATGACGGCCCAGGGAAGCAGGCCGGTGTTGACCATCTCGATCAGGTCCTCGTCTTCCAGCGACTCGTCGACGGCCCTGATTTTCACGGGCGGCCTGCCGGCGGCGACCAGGGTCGCGTTCAGCTGTTCCAGGCTCTCGCGGTAACTGCTGGAATGGCGCACGGACAGGGTCCTGCCTGCCAGGTCCTCGATGGAGCCCAGCTCCGGCGCCGAGGGGCCGGTAACCAGGATTTCCCTGATCGGCTTGCTGACCGGAATGCTGAAATCGACCAGTTCCTCCCGCTCGGGGGTGATCGACAGGCTGGCCATGACCAGATCGCCGCGCCCTGCCAGCAGGGCGGGTATCAGCTGATCGCGGGCCACCGGGATGATGGCCACGTATACCTTCTGTTTGCTCGTCCTGTGCTTGTTGATAAAGGTTTCGAACAGGTGCGCCATTTCCTTGGTGAATCCCTTTTCCTGGCCATCTTCGATGTAGTAGTGGCCGACGCTGTACACGGTGAGTATGCGAATGACCCGGCGCTCCTCCATGCCGTCCAGGTCCCCCACCCATGGCGCGAGAAAGGGACCCTCCGATGGTGGCTGGCCGGCCAGGCTGTCGATTTCCCGAGTGGTAGGTGTTGGCGCCTGCGCCTCTTTCTCGGCAACCGCCGCCGTCGGCCGGGCAGCTTGTGACAGATCGGACTGTCCGCAGGCAGTGACTGAGAGCAGGGTCGCTGCCAGCAGTAAGCGTGTGATCAGTGTCATGTGTTCGGGCCCGGGTGATTATTCGGGGATGCCAAAGCCGCCCCCGCAGGCCTATACTAGCCGTCTATGAATCGATTGCGCAAAACCCTGGCACTTTGGCTGGCGCTGGTCTACAGCGCCCAGGCACTGGCCAGTATCGCCCTGCCCTGCACCGCGATGGCGCCCGGCGGCATGGCGCACACCGAGGCGGCCGGCGACAGAGCGGCCCACGCCGGCCACCACATGCCCACCGCCGATCGCGGCAAGGCCGCACCCGACGCCGGTTGTTGCGCCGAGGGGCGCTGTTCCATGAGCCATTGCCAGGCGCCGCCGGCGTTGATGCCGTCCTGCCTGCACGGCAGTCAGGTCCACACCGGTGCCCCGCTGCAGTGCAGCGCGGTGGCAGCCCCGGAGCGCCCGGCGTACGCGCTGTTCAAACCCCCCATTTCTCTGTAGCACAGGATAGGTGCGCCCGGCGTTTACACGCAGGGCGGGCCATGACCCGGGCGTGTCGCCCGGATACGTCCCGCTACAGAGGATGAATTTGCATGAAACACCCTATACGCATGCGGCCCGCGCTGTGGCGCGCATTGCCCGCCGCCGCCCTGGGGGCCGTGCTGCTGAGCCTGCCCGCCCGTCCGGCCAGCGCTGCCCTCACCCTGGAAGGCGCGGTGGCCATGGCCCAGCGCAATGATCCCTGGCTCGAGGCCAGCAGCTACCGAGAAGATGCGCTGGCGGCCCAGGCGGTGGCCGCCGGCAGTCTGCCCGACCCCACCGTGGAACTGGGCTTCGCCAACCTGCCCACGGACACCTACGACTTCGACCAGGAGGCGATGACCCAGTTCAAGGTCGGCATCGCCCAGACCTTCCCCCGGGGCGATACCCGCGCCCTCAGCCAGCAGCGCCTCGACGTACTGGCAGGGCAGTTCCCCCACCAGCGCGACGAGCGCAGGGCACGGCTGGCGGTGGACGTCGCCGTGACCTGGCTGGAAGCCTACCGGGCGAGCCGCAGTATCGGGCTGATAGAGCAGGACAGGGAACTGTTCGAGCACCTGGTGGATGTGGCCGAATCCAATTACGCCTCGGCCCTGGGGAGCACCCGCCAGCAGGACCTGGTGCGCGCCCAGCTGGAGCTTACCCAACTGGAGGATCGCCTGGCGGTGCTGCACCAGCAGCTGGATACCGCCCGGGCGAGGTTGGGTGAGTGGCTGTGGCCCGGTGGCGATGTGGGACAGTGGCAGGGCGCCGCGCGGATAGGCACCACCGGCCAGCCACCGACATTGCAGCTGCAGCACCCGGAGTTCTTCACCGAGGCCGGCGCAGTGCCGCGGCAGCGCATCGCCCGCCTGCTGGACGGCCACCCGGCCATGCTCAGCCTGGAGCGCAAGATAGAGGCGGGCGCGGTGGAAGTGCAACTGGCGCGGCAGAAGTACCGCCCCCAGTGGCAGGTCAACGCCAGCTACGGTTACCGCGAGGGTAACCCGGGCGACGGCCCCGACTGGCCGGACCTGTTTTCCATCGGGGTCGGCTTCGATCTGCCGTTATTCACTGCCAACCGCCAGGACCGGGAGGTGCAGTCCGCCGTGGCCGGCACCGAGGCGCTGCGCACCGAGAAAATGCTGACCCTGCGCTCCCTGGTGGCGGGTTTCGAGGCGGAGCGCGCGCGGCTGTTGCGCCTGGACCAGCGGCGCCGCCTGTACCAGGGCAGGTTGCTGCGGGAGATGGAATCCCAGGCGGAGGCATCGCTGAACGCCTATACCAACGACGACGGCGATTTCGCCGAGGTCGTGAGATCGCGCATTGCCGAGCTCAACGCCCGTATCGAGGCACTGGATATCGACATCGCCCGGCTGCAGACCATCGCCCGCCTCAATTACTTTTTCGCCGGCAACGAGCCCGGCGCCGGGAGGGAGCCTTCATGAGCCAGCTCACCAGAACGCTTGTGGTCGCCGCGCTGGCGGCCGTCGCCGGAGGCCTGGTCACCTACCTGCTTGCCCCCGCCGGCACCCCCGGCGGGACGGCGGAACCGGCCGGGCCCAGGCCGCTGTACTGGGTGGCACCCATGGACCCGAACTATCGCCGCGACGGGCCGGGCAAATCGCCCATGGGCATGGACCTGGTGCCAGTGTACGAAGAGCCCGGCCAGCCAGGGCCGGAGGGGGCGGGCACGGTGTGGATAGCCCCCGAGGTGGTCAACAACCTGGGGGTGCGGACCGCGGCCGTTGCCCCGGGCTCTCTGCCCACCGAGATCAGGACGGTTGGCTACGTGCAGTACGACGAGGACCGCCGGGTCCACATCCACCCGCGAGTGGAGGGGTGGATTGAGAAGCTGTACGTCAAGGCGTCCGGTGACCCGGTGGCGGCTGGCCAGCCGCTGTACGAGCTGTATTCACCGCAACTGGTGAACGCCCAGGAGGAACTGTTGCTGGCCCTCAAGCGCGATAACCAGCGCCTGGTGCGGGCCGCCGAGGACCGCCTGCTCGCGCTGCAGATCGCCCCGGACTTCATCCAGCGCCTGCGCCGCGAGCGGCAGATCAGCCAGACGGTCACCTTTCACGCGCCGCTCACGGGGGTGGTGGACAACCTGGCGGTTCGCGAGGGTTTTTTCGTGCGCCCGGACACCACCCTGATGTCGGTGGGCGTGCTGGACGAAGTGTGGGTGGAGGCCGAGGTATTTGCCCGCCAGGCGCCGCTGGTGGCGGTCGGCCTGCCGGTCACCATGACCCTGGATTACCTGCCGGGATTGCAGTGGCAGGGGGCGGTGGATTACCTGTATCCGTCGCTGGACGAGCAGACCCGCACCTTGCGGGTGCGGCTGCGCTTTGCCAACGAGGACGGCGTGCTCAAGCCCAATATGTTCGCCCAGGTGGTTATCCGGGCCCCGGCTGAGGAGCAGCGCCTGGTAGTGCCCCGGGAAGCGGTTATCCGCGACCCCGACGGCGACCGGGTAGTGCTGGCGCTGGGCGACGGCCGTTTCAAGTCGGTGGCGGTGGCGCTGGGGCGGGTGGACGAGCGCCAGGCGGAGATTCTGCAGGGGCTGCGTGCGGGCGACGAGGTAGTGGTATCCGCCCAGTTCCTGCTGGATTCCGAATCCAGCCGGACCTCGGACCTGCGGCGCATGGAGCCGCTGCCCGGGTCGGCATCCGCCGACTCCGGCCACGATATGCAGCACATGGAGCATGCGGGCCACGGGGAGATGAGCCATGATTGAGGCGATTATCCGCTGGTCCGTGGGCAACCGCTTGTTCGTGCTGCTGGCCGCGGCCATCGTCACCGGCGCGGGGCTGTTTGCGCTGCGGCAGACGCCGGTAGACGCCATTCCCGACCTGTCCGACGTGCAGGTCATCATCAAGACCAGCTATCCCGGCCAGGCCCCCCAGGTGGTGCAGGACCAGGTGACCTATCCCCTCACCACCGCCATGCTGTCGGTGCCGGGCGCGGCCACGGTGCGGGGCTTCTCGTTTTTCGGGGATTCCTACGTCTACGTGATTTTCGACGAGGGCACCGACCTGTACTGGGCCCGCAGCCGGGTGCTGGAATACTTGAGCCAGGTGGCGCCGTCGCTGCCGGCCACGGCCCGGCCCCAGCTGGGCCCGGATGCCACCGGCGTGGGCTGGGTGTATATCTATGCGCTGGTGGACCGCAGCGGCCGCCACGACATCAGCCAGCTGCGCAGCCTGCAGGACTGGTTCCTCAAGTACGAGCTGCAGAGCCTGCCCGGGGTGTCCGAGGTGGCCACGGTGGGCGGCATGGTCCGCCAGTACCAGGTGACGGTGGACCCCGACAAATTGCGGGCCTTCGATATCCCCCTGGCACAGGTCCAGGGGGCGATCCAGCGCGGCAACCAGGAGATCGGGGCCTCGGTGGTGGAGATGGCCGAGGCGGAGTACATGGTGCGCGTGAGCGGTTACCTGCAGGGCCTCGAGGACCTGGCGGCGATCCCCCTGGGGGTCAGCCGCGAGGGCACGCCGCTGTTGCTGCGCGACGTGGCCGACATCGCCCTGGGCCCGCAGATGCGCCGGGGTATCGCCGAGCTGGACGGCGAGGGCGAGACCGTGGGCGGCATCGTGGTGATGCGCTTTGGCGAAAACGCCCAGGCCACCATCGAGCGGGTCAAACAGCGCCTGCAGCAACTGCGCGAGGGCCTGCCGGAGGGGGTGGAGATCGTCCCGGTGTACGATCGCTCGGGCCTGATCGAACGGGCGGTGCGCAACCTGTGGCAGAAACTGGGCGAGGAGTTGTTGCTGGTCGCCCTGGTGTGCGTGGCCTTCCTGTTTCACGTGCGCTCCTCGCTGGTGGCGGTGATCAGCCTGCCGGTGGGCATTCTCGCGGCCTTTATCGTCATGTACCTGCAGGGGCTCAATGCCAACATCATGTCCCTGGGTGGCATCGCCATCGCCATCGGCGCCATGATCGACGGCGCCATCGTGCTGGTCGAGAACCTGCACAAGCACATGGAGCGCACCGCGGTCACCGCCGCCAACCGCTGGCAGGTGGTGGCGGATTCGGCGGCGGAGGTGGGCCCCGGGCTGTTTTTCAGCCTGCTGATCATAACCGTGAGCTTTATCCCGGTATTCACCCTGGAGGCCCAGGAGGGCAGGATGTTCTCACCGCTGGCCTACACCAAGACCTATGCCATGGCCGCCGCCGCGGCGCTGGCGGTCACCCTGGTGCCGGTGCTGATGGGCTACTTTGTCCGCGGCCGGGTGCTGCCAGAACGGCGCAACCCCCTGAACCGGCTGCTGGTGGGCGTGTACCTGCCGGCGTTGGCGCGGGTGCTGCGCTACCCGAAGACCACCCTGCTGGTGGCGCTGCTGCTGCTCGGCAGCGCCGCGTGGCCGCTGCAGCGTATCGGCAGCGAATTCATGCCGCCGCTGGACGAGGGCGACCTGATGTACATGCCGACCACCTATCCGGGGCTCTCCATCGGCAAGGCGCGGGAACTCCTGCAGCAGACCGACAAGCTGATCCGCACGGTGCCGGAAGTGGCTTCGGTATTCGGCAAAATCGGCCGGGCGGATACCGCCACCGACCCCGCCCCGCTGACCATGATCGAAACCTTCATCCAGCTGCGCCCGCGGGACCAGTGGCGCCCCGGGGTGACCACCGAGAGCCTCAAGCAGGAGCTGGACGCGCTGGTGCAGCTGCCCGGCCTGACCAACGCCTGGGTGATGCCGATCAAGACCCGCATCGACATGCTGGCCACCGGCATCAAGACCCCGGTGGGGGTCAAGGTCGCCGGGCCGCGGCTGCAAACCATCCAGCAAATCGGCCAGCAGCTGGAGACGGTGCTGGTCGAGGTGCCGGGCACCGCCTCGGTGTACTCCGAGCGGGTGGCCGGCGGGCGCTACATCAAAGTGGATATCCAGCGGGAGCGGGCCGCGCGCTTCGGCCTCAACGTCGCGGACGTGCAGCAGGTGGTCGCCACCGCCATCGGCGGTATGAACATCACCGAAACCGTCGAGGGCCTGGAGCGCTACCCGGTGAACATACGCTATCCCCAGTCCTACCGGGACTCGCCGGAACAACTGGCCCTGTTGCCCATGGTCACGCCCGCCGGCCAGCGCATCGCCCTGGGAGACGTGGCGGCGATCTACCTGGAGGACGGCCCGCCCGGTATCAAGAGCGAGAACGCCCGCCTCAACGGTTGGACCTTCGTGGACATAGAGGGGGTGGACGTGGGCAGCTACGTGGAGCAGGCCCGGGCGGCGGTGGCGGCCGGGGTGGAGCTGCCAGCGGGCTACTCGCTGGTGTGGTCGGGGCAGTACGAGTACATGCAGCGGGCGAAGGCGCGCCTGGCTTACGTGGTGCCCCTGACCCTGGCCATTATCGTCGTGCTGTTGTACCTGAACTTCCGCAATTTCAGCCAGGTTGCCATTCTCATGGGCACCCTGCCGCTGGCCCTGGTGGGCAGCGTGTGGCTGATGTACTTCATGGATTACAGCTTTTCCATCGCGGTGGGCGTGGGCATGATCGCCCTGGCCGGGGTAGCGGTGGAAACCGGGGTCATCATGCTGGTCTACCTGGACCAGGCCTGGCGGCAGCTGCAGGCGGAGAAGTCGGAGATCACCGCTGCCCGGCTGGCCGAGGCGGTGCTGCAGGGAGCCGGCCTGCGGGTGCGCCCGGTGCTGATGACCGCGGTGGCCACCATCGTCGGCTTGCTGCCCATCCTGTACGGCGCGGGCACCGGCTCGGAGGTGATGAGCCGCCTGGCGGCACCGATGGTGGGCGGCATGATCAGCGCGGTGCTGCTGACCCTGCTGGTGTTGCCGGTGATCTACCTGCTGTGGCGCCGGTGGCAGTTGCACGGGCAACTGTGACTATGGCTGCCCGCCGTCAGGCCAGTGACTGACGGTAGGCCTGCGCGGCGCGCAGCATATCCGCCATGTCGTCCGGCTGGGTTTGCCAGCCGGGTACGCCGGGCTGCACGGCCACCCACTGCTGGGCGCTTTGCAACCAGATGTGCACATCGGGTTGCACCGCGCGGGTGTCGTCTAGGGTGCCCGCCTGCAACAGCATCAGCCCCGGCATGTTGGCCGCGGTGCCGTACATGATGTTGCCGCAGCTGGCGCAACTGTGGCGGGTTTTCTCCACCCCGCTGTCGGCGATGCGCTGCCAGCTGGTCAGCTCCCCCTCGAGGGCGAGCTGCTCGGCCGCGATCAACATGCCCTCGGAGAACGCGCTGCCCGTGCGCCGCTGGCAATCGTGGCAGTGACAGGCATAGATCATTAGCGATTCACCCGCCAGAACATAGCGGACCTGCCCGCACTGACATCCTCCCGTGGCCTGCATGTCATCCTCCCCGTCGATTGGTGGGCCATGGCCCGTTTCAGTAAACGCAGCTGGCCAGCCAAGTGTAGTGCATTCCAGCGCTCCGGCCAGTCTGGCGGCCGTACCCAGCCCGCTTGAGTCGTTGGCCTGGCGGGATATACTCGCCGTGACAGGACGCCGGCTTGAAAGGCGGGTTTCGTCTCTCAATATGTAGGGTTTTTTGATAGGACGCACAGGTTTTCATGGATATCGAGAAAGCGACAGCATTTGCCGACCACTGGATCGAAGCGTGGAACAACCACGATCTCGATTCGATACTTTCGCATTATACGGACGATTTCGAGATGTCTTCGCCTGTCATAGTCGAATCAATGGGCGAACTGACAGGCAAGCTCAAGGGGAAGACAAGTGTCAGGGAATACTGGGCGAAGGCTTTGGCGCGTTATCCGGAGCTGCATTTTGAAAAATTGCATACATTGGTGG
Source organism: Pseudomonadales bacterium (assembly GCA_024234735.1). Classification (GTDB taxonomy): domain Bacteria; phylum Pseudomonadota; class Gammaproteobacteria; order Pseudomonadales; family Halieaceae; genus JARRPM01. Next base: position 32,747 of record JACKNV010000009.1, on the reverse strand, counting down.
GCGTAGATAGCGTTACCATCGTCTACAACGGCGTCCGTGGCCTGTCCGCCGAAGTGTTTTACTTTGACAAGCTCGGTAAAGTCCACTCCGCCTGTGCACACTACTAGCTATAACGAAAGAGGGTGTCTCGCGTTGGGCGCGAAACAAACTGAATGGGTATATGACGATGCTTGCTGGTTCATGTCACTGTGGGAATGTGCAGTGGAGTTTCGAGGGGAGGCCTGACGGGGCCACGGCCTGCAATTGCACAGTGTGCAGGCGCTACGGAGTACTATGGGCGTACGACTACGAGGGAGAGCGTATCAACGTATCCGGGGGAACGCGGGTGTATACGTGGAGCGACCGAACGATCGGGTTTCACTTTTGCCCGAACTGTGGGTGCGTGGCTTACTGGCGGGGCTGTGAGCCCACCTCGGATGGGCGGCGTCGGATAGCTGTCAACCTGCGACTGGCGGAGCCCGACGAGGTCGCGGAAATCCCGATCGATCGCTTTGACGGACTGGTCTCGTTCGAAGATCTACCCAGTGACGGAAGGTGCGTCAGCGACTACTGGTTCTGAGTCGCATCGGATGATTGCGGTGCCAGAACAGGTAGTCGACGGCTAGCTGTCCGCTGTATTGTCATAATGGGTTTGAGTAGGCTCCAGGTGTCGCCCATATGTTGGAAATGGCATGCTGACGTGACTTGCGATTGTATGGCGTATTTTTATTTTTACGCTTTAATAGCGTCGTGACGAAAAGATACTGGATGGATGTCGGACGGTTTGCGCATTGCTGGGAGGGTTGGGTTTATCGCACCTGAGATTTGGACTGCTGTGGATGTGCCAAGTAGAAACGGTCGGCTAATGCCTGTGAAGAGGAACTGTAGCGTGAAGAGCCAGCTTCCTTTTTCAATGTATTTTGTCTTTTGATATAGCTGTTAGCGAGCCTTGGAGAATCGCCCATAAAATGAGAAATCTCATCATTGTTGCTCTGCTTGCGTTTGGCGCTTGGGAACTCTATGCGTCTCAGGAAAGCAAGCCAGTAGCAGAGCTAACCGGTAGTTCTCAAGCTCAATATTCAACGCCCAGTTCCGCACCTCAGTTTAGATGTGATGGACGGCAGTATTGCAGCCAAATGCAGTCGAGCTGAGGCTGAATTCTTCATTCAAAATTGCCCCAATACGAAAATGGATGGCGACCGCGATGGAGTGCCTTGTGAAAATGACTCGCGGTTTTAGGCATCCGGCGATTCTAACAAGTCAGGGCTGCAAGGCGCCTTCGGCGCGGAACAACTGACGCTGGCCCCAGCCTGAAGTGTTATGTCTATCAGCCAATGAGGGTATTGACATGAAAATACTGGGTGCCTAATGAAAGAACAATATCTGTTTTATAGCTTCTCCCGGCGATTTGTTGAGCGAACGCAACTCGTTTAAGAAAGCTATTCACCAACTGAACGTTGGTTTCGGTGATGGAGCCAATGTTGAGTATAAGCCGCTTGGATGGGAAGACACTTTGGCATCAACTGGGCGTCGGAATCAAAGTGTTATCAACGAAGAAATAGACAAATGTGATGTTTCATTTTGGCCATGTACAGACGCTGGGGGCAAGCGGCACCTGATGCTGAACCCTACTCTTCTTACACTGAAGAAGAGTTTCATCGCGCTCTTGAACGATGGAAAAAAGTGGTGAGCCAGAAATATTCGTGTTCTTTAAACGCGTGGACGTTTGCCTCTGAAGCTGATCCTGGTCCTCAGCTTCAGAAGGTTATCGATTTTCGCAAGCATCTTGAAGAAACAAGGAAAATTCTTTATCACTATTTCGAGGATGAGGAATCTTTTGTTGCAGAACTTGACGCTCACCTTCGTGCCTTTGCGAAAGGTGATTTGCCCGAAGCAAAAAAGCAGAAGACATTGTAGTCCTCCCATTAAGTGCATTGAAGGAGGTAGAAAGCTAAACGTGAAATCGCGCTAAAAGAAAAGCGAGCAGAAAAGCACGTGATGCTGAAAAAAAGCTCTTCTAAGTCTTGAACAACTACAGTTAGGAATTGCGAAGACGCGGCAATCCTGTCAAAGAAGGAAAATCAGGTTTGCTCGTCAGAAATTTGCGAAGCTATTGGTAGAGTACTAGTAGCCTTCAAGTGTTGTTCCTAGCTTATGAGTTCTACAATCGCTTGGGCGATCTAGATGCCGCAAGGATTGCGATGGAAAAGTGGTTATCTCTTTGTGCCTCAGATGAAAGCTCATCGGAAAAAAGCTGTCGCCTATGGCAACCTCGGAATCTATATCAGACCCGGGCGAGCTTGAGGCGGGCTGAAGAGATGTACCAGAAGTCCTTAGCCATTGAGAAGCGCTGGGTCGTAAAGAAGGCATGGCAGATCAGTATGGCAACCTCGGAAACCTATATCAGATCCGTGGCGAGCTTGAGCGGGCTGAAGAGATGTACCAGAAGTCCTTAGCCATTGAAGAAACGCTGGGTCGTAAAGAAGGCATGGCCAGTGTCTATGGCAACCTTGAGTCCTATATAAGACCCAGGGCGAGTTTGAGCGGGCTGAAGAGATGTACCGGAAGTCCTTAGCCATTGAAGAAGCGCTGGGTCGTAAAGTAGGCATGCCAGTGTCTATGGCAACCTCGAAACCTATATCAGATCCGGGGCGAACTTGAGCGGGCTGAAGAGATGTACCAAGTCCTAGCCATTGAAGAAGCGCTGGGTCGTAAAGAAGGCATGGCCAGTGACTATGGCAACCTCGGAATCCTATATAAGACCCAGGGCGAGCTTGAGCAGGCTGAAGAGATGTACCAAAGTCCTTAGCCATTGAAGAAGCGCTGGGTCATAAAGAAGGCATGGCTAGTGACATGGCAACCTCGGAATCCTATATCAGATTCGTGGCGAGCTTGAGCGGGCTGAAGAGATGTACCAGAAGTCCTTAGCCATTAACGAGGCGCTGGGTCGTAAAGAGGCGTGGCCAGTGACTATGGCAACCTCGGAAACCTATATCAGATCCGGGGTGAGCTTGAGGCGGCTGAAGAGATGTACCAGAAGTTAGCCATTGACGAGGCGCTGGGTCGTAAAGAAGGCATAGCCAGCGTCTATGGCAACCTCGGAATCCTATATCAGATCCGTGGCGAGCTTGAGCCGGCTGAAGAGATGTACCAGAAGTCCTTAGCCATTAACGAGGCGCTTGGTCGTAAAGAAGGCGTGGCCAGTGTCTATGGCAACCTCAGAAACCTATATCAGATCCGTGGCGAGCTTGAGCGGGCTGAAGAGATGTACCAGAGATCGCTTTCCATCTTCGCTGAGCTTAAATCACCAATGGTCGGAATGGCCATTCATTGTCCTAAAATCGCGGAGGAAGCGATGATGAATGAACTGTTCGGGCCGGTCAGGCAGCTGGGTATCGTGGTGCGTGACCTGGACGCGGCCGTGCGTTACTGGACTGGCACGATGCGCATCGGGCCGTTTTTCGTTTTCAACAAGGTCGATGTGCTGGCGTTCAGCTACCTTGGTGAGCCGCTGGACCTGAGCCTGCCTTTCGAAGGGCGCATTGCCCTGGCCAACAGCGGGCCCTTGCAGATCGAGCTGATCGAGCAGCGCAGCCCGGTGCGCACCTCCTACCGCGACTTCCTGGACGCGGGGCACGAGGGCCTGCACCACGTGGGTTTTTTCAGCGAGGATTACGACGAACTCATGGAGCGGGCGCGCGAAGCGGGGCTGGTCGTCGAGCAGGACGGTGTGCTGTTCACCCCCGAGGGCAAATTCACCTATTTCGCCACATCCGGGCACCCGGGGACGATTCAGGAGCTGATCGCCATCCACGATGGCAACCGCGGTCTGTTCCAGATGATCGCCGACAGCGCAGTCGGCTGGGATGGAGCCGACCCGGTTCGCTACCTGAACTGATTGCCGCTGCCCCCGCCCAGTCGGGTGAGGGTCGCGCCGCTCTCGGTCCGGCGCCTTACCATTTGTAGCCCAGGGCCATGACCCACTCCATGTCGTAGTCGCTGTTGCCGCCGCCCCTGACACCGGAGAGATCGTAGTCCAGGCGCAGTTCCCCCACCAGGCCCTGGTAGAGCGGGAAGGTAAGACCCGTTCTGGACTGGAACAGGTAGGCGTCGGTCACGGAATACACCCAGCCCAGGTCGCCTGTGTGCGATAATTCGACTTCTCGCCAGGGCGTCTGCCACACCACAGTCCAGGATACGATTGCGCCGGGCTTGGTCTGCCAGCCCTGTTCAGTGAACTGGTAGTACATGATGGCAGGCCCCCCCTGCAGGCTCAGGTTGAGGTTCTCGGTGGGGGTAAATTCCCGGCCTAGGCCGCCGCCCCCGGCGTAGGCCTGCTTCAGTGCTTCGAATTCGTTGCGGTAGTAGCGCGTGCGGCCAAACCAGTACCAGCCCGCGTCGCGCACCACGTCGTACTGGTAGTAGGCGTCTGCCTTGTCGGTGGTCTTGCTGCCGTCGGTCTGCTGGTAGTCGGTATTGATGTAGACATTGTGGCGATATCCCTTGCGCAGCCAGCGGGCATCAAGGTCGACGGCGACTTCCTCGGAGGGGCTGGTGCCGCGGTCGATATCCAGGCCCATGGTCAGCTTGCCGTTGGAGCTGGGTACCGCCGGCAGGCTGCGCAACTGGGCGAATGCGACCGACTGCACCGGCCCCGGGCCACAGTCGATCGACCATTTGCTGTCCCTGACCTGCACCAGGCAGTCGTCCTGTGGCGGCTGGTGCAGCGATTCCCGCACGGTGGCCCGGTCCGTGGTTTGCAGGTCCTTCACATCGCTTTTGGCGACACTGATCTTGCCAATCTTGTCGGCCTTCCACGAGACCGTGGTGGCGTCGATGCTGACCAGCGTCCCCGGAATCACGGCGCCGTTGTCCAGGCGCAGCTCGCCGGCCGGTGCGAGCGCAGCGGCGCTCAGCAGTAGCGGGGCCGCCAGGCGGCGAATTGTCTTTGGCATTGCGCGGTTTCCTTGGCCAATTATCGGGGGCGTGAAGGTGAGCGGCCCTTCCCGGGCGCCCAACCCGGTGTTGCGAGCCGGCCGGTGCCCTTGCATACTTTGTGTCGGGGGAATCATTAGTGCAACAGGTGTGGAGCGCTCGGCTATCAAAAACCTGATCAGGATATTACTGCTGGGCGTGGCCCTGGCCTGCTGGGCACAGGTTCCCCTGGCCCAGGGTGTGGCCGGCGCACCGCCGCCGGCACCGGCGGCAATTCCCCCGCAGTTGCGCCTGCTGGCGCCGCCGCCAGTGGATGGCCCGGTGGTGGTGTATCCGCGCTTCGAGCTGCACGATATCAACCGGATCAGCGATGTCGATGAAACGTTCGAATTTACCGGTGTGCTGACGCTGGTGTGGAATGACCCACGGGTTGCCTTCACCCCCGCCGACGGCGTCGACGAGCTGGTCTTCCAGGGCAACTACCAGTTCGACGAGGTCGGTACCGGGTGGTACCCAACGGTGGTGCTGGCCAACGAGAGCGGCATGTTCGAGGTGAGCGGGGTGGTGCTGAGGGTGCTGCCCGACGGCACCTGCACCCTGGTGCAGTCGATCAACGCCACCGCCGAGGTCGACATGGACATGCGGCTGTTCCCCTTCGACAGCCATCGCCTGGAAGCCGTGTTCGAGATACTCGGCTTCGATCGCGACGAGGTGCGCTTCGAACTCGCCGCCGGCGCCGAGAACACGTTCCTGGAGAGCGGGGCCAGCCTGCCGCACTGGGCTGTTACCGGGCTCACCATCACCACCCGGGACGGTCCCTCCGCCTACGCCGGCCGGGGGGTGAACTCGTCGGCGCTGGTGGTCGGTGTCGAGGTCAAGCGCAACTCCTTTTATATCCGGCAGCTGGTCAGCTTTCCGCTGATTATCATCGTGCTGCTGTCCTTCTCGGTATTCTGGATGGAGCGCTCCTCGCTGGGCGATCGCACCAGTGTCTCCTTTATCGGCATCCTCACCGGGGTGTCCTATCAGTTGGTCATGGGCGCGGTCATGCCGGAGATATCGTACTTCACCCTGATGCATGCCTTCCTCATTATCAGTTTTCTTACCATGTGCGCCACGGTGGTAATCAACCTGTGGGTGGGGGCGCTGGACAAGAAGGGGCACCACGAGCTGGGCGACCGCATCGACCGGCGCTGCCGCTGGATTTTCCCGCTGCTGTATTTTGCCTCGATGGTGTGCCTCTATGTCGGGACCGGCGTCAGTCTCTAGAATATTGGGCTTACTGGCCGGCAAGCTGATTCATATCAAGGTCGCGGAACCGGTGCAGACTGATACTATGTAGCGAGGAGGTTGCCATGAGCGCCACGCACGTATACCTGTCCCTCATTCCCCAGGCCCTGATCGCCTCGATGCTGGCGCCGGTGGAATTCGGGCGTTATTTTGCCGTGGGTTCGCGGGTGCACTCCCGGGGCGAGGCGATCTTCTTCGAGGTGGACGTGGATCAGCTGCCCCCCGGGGAGTTCCCCCTGGAGCTCATCGGAGAGCGCTGCGTTGCCAAGGCCGATGGCACCCCGAAGAAGTCCGTATACCTGGCGATCTACCGGGTATTGTCGCGGGTGCCGGTATCCGCCCTGGGCCGGCTCCACCTGGTTACCCGGGATGGCAAGACCCTGTCGCTGGAGCGCGCCGAGTACACCGGCGAGACCGGCCGGCGCGCCCACCTGTACCAGGAGTTCTGTCCCATCGAGCCAGTGGTGGCCAGCTGCCTGCCGCCGCTGGAGTTCTGTCGCGCCATCACCGATACCACGCAGCCGGTGCATGTGCCGCGCATCGTGTTTTCCGAGCTGGCCCTGCGGGGCCTGGCGCAGGATCCGGCGGGCGGCCTGGCCAACGATCTGCCCTATCCCAATATGCAGCACCTGCGGGATGTTCTCGCTTTGCTGCTGGCCGATGGCAAGAAGCACAGTAAGCTGGTGATGAAGCAGTCCACCCAGGGGGTGTTCTATCGCACCGTGCGCGGCGGCTTCTACGTCGGCGACCAGCAGGACTTCGCTTTTTATCGTTTTCCCGATGTGGCCGAGCTGGAGGCCAGGCACCACGGCTGGTGGCGCTCCGCACAGGCACCGGCGCCGGACATCTGATCGAGGACACAGCCCGAGCATGAATGAACCCCTATTCTGGTTGGCACCAGTTGCCGCAGTGGTCGCGCTGCTGTTCGCCTGGTTGTTTTATCGCGACATGTGTCGCCAGGACGGCGGCAACGAGCAGATGCGGCTCATCGGCAAGCATGTGCGCGAGGGCGCCATGGCCTACCTGCGCCAGCAGTACCGGGTGATGGTCGCGGTATTCCTGCTGCTGGCGGCGCTGTTTGCGGTGCTGGCCTTTGGTTTCCAGGTGCAGTCCACGTGGCTGCCCTTCACCTTCCTGTGTGGCGGGTTCTTCTCGGCGCTGGCCGGTTATTGCGGCATGCAGACCGCCACCCTGGCGTCGACCCGCACCGCCGCCGCGGCGCGCACTTCCCTCGGCCAGAGCCTGCGGGTGGCCTTTCGCAGCGGCGCCGTGATCGGCCTGGTGGTGGTTGGACTGGGGCTGGGCAATTGCGCCGCCTGGCTGCTGCTGGTGGACTGGCTGACCCCGGCCTCGGACAACGGCTACCGCATGGTGCTGGTGACCACCGCGGTGCTGACTTTCAGCATGGGTGCCTCCCTGCAGGCCCTGTTCGCGCGGGTGGGCGGCGGCATATACACCAAGGCCGCCGATGTCGGCGCCGACCTGGTGGGCAAGGTGGAGGCGGGGATCCCCGAGGACGACCCGCGCAATCCCGCCGTCATCGCCGACAACGTCGGCGACAACGTGGGCGACGTGGCCGGTATGGGCGCCGACCTGTTCGAATCCTATTGCGGCTCGCTGCTGGCCGCCACCGCCCTGGGCGCGGCGGCTTTCGTCGGCGATGTCGCCCTGCAGCTCAAGGCCGTCACCGCGCCCTTCGCCATCGCCGGACTGGGTATCCTGGTGTCGGTGGCGGGGGTGTTTCTGGTGCGCACCGGGGAGGACGCCGACCAGAAAGCGCTGCTGGGCGCCCTGTCGCGGGGCATCAACAGCAGCGCGGCGCTGGTGGTGCTGGGCTCGCTGGCGGTGTTGTACCTGCTGGGAGTGCCCAATCTGTGGGGTACCTGGGGCGCGGTGGTGGTCGGCCTGGTGACCGGGGTCGTGATCGGTCGCGCCACGGAGTACTCCACCTCGGCCAGCTATGGGCCCACCCGGCATATCGCCGCGGCCGCCGAGAGCGGGGCAGCCACCACCCTGATCGCCGGCATGGGCACGGGCATGCTGTCCACCGTGGTGCCGGTGCTGGCGGTCGCCGGCGGCACCCTGGGCGCCTTCGCCCTGGGGTCGGGCTTCGATGCCGGGGAGCTCACCGCCGGTTTGTACGGCGTGGCGCTGGCGGCGGTGGGCATGCTCTCCACCCTGGGTATCACCCTGGCCAGCGACGCCTATGGCCCGATTGCCGACAATGCGGGCGGCAACGCCCAGATGAGCGAACTGGGCCCCGAGGTGCGGGCCCGCACCGACGCCCTGGATGCCCTGGGCAACACCACCGCCGCCACCGGCAAGGGCTTCGCCATCGGCTCGGCGGCGCTGACCGCGCTGGCGCTGATCGCCTCCTACCTGGAGGTGGTGCGCATCGAGCTGCTGAACAGCGGGCGGGAGCTGCTCGACCTGGGCCGCGGCGTGCAGATTGCCACGCGCGACGCCGGCCTGGCGGATTTCATGAGCTACTTCGAGGTCACCCTGCTGAACCCGGTGGTGCTGGCGGCGCTGTTTGTCGGCTCCATGGCGGCCTTTGTGTTCAGCGGCCTGACCATGCAGGCGGTGGGGCGCGCCGCTGGCCTGATGGTGGATGAGGTGCGCCGCCAGTTTCGCGAGCAGCCCGGCATTCTGGAGGGCACCGCCCGCCCGGATTACGCCCGCTGTGTCGCCATTTCCACCCGGGGCGCCCAGCGGGAGATGGTCGGGCCGTCGCTGATAGCGGTGGCGGCGCCGGTGGCGGCGAGTCTGTTGCTGGGCGTGCCCGGGGTGATCGGCCTGCTGGTCGGCGGCCTGTGCACCGGCTTCGTGATGGCGGTATTCCTGTCCAATACCGGCGGCGCCTGGGACAACGCCAAGAAATATATCGAGGAGGGCCAGCACGGCGGCAAGGGCTCCGCGGCCCACCGGGCGGCGGTGATCGGGGACACCGTGGGCGACCCCTTCAAGGACACCTCCGGCCCCAGCCTGAACATCCTGGTCAAGCTGATGAGCATCATCGCCATCGCCATGGCGGGTGTGGCGGTGTCCTTCAGCCTGGTCTAGGCGCTGGTCCCCTAGAAGGGGTCGGTGAGGCTGACGCCGATACCGATACGGTTGGTGCTCTCGTTGTAGTCGATCAGGCTCTCGCCGTAACCGTTGAAATACTGCACGTAGCCGCTGAACCGCTGGCTGATGGGGAAGGTCCAGTCGAGTTGAATGGCGCCCTTGTTATCCTTCTGCAGGTTGTTGCGCAGGGTGAATCCCAGGGTGTAGCGGGGCCATTTCCACAGGCCCTGCAGCTGGCCGTTGCCCATGTAGTCGTCGATATCCGGGTTGTCGTCATCCTTGCTGCGCTCGGGAATGCGGTACCAGGCACTGGCCTCCAGGGAGAAGTTGCGGCGTTCGAACAGGCCCGACAGGATGGCCCGGTTCCAGCTGCGTGACAGGGGCTCCGACTGGCCGTTGGATTCGTGGTTGAAGTGAATGTTTACCCGGGTGTTGTGAAAACCCAGCACCTTCCAGCTGTTGGCGATACTCAGGATCAGCTCCGGCATGTAGTCGGTCTCCCGGAACGGGGAGGAGGCGTCGGTGTTGTAGGCCTGCATCCAGCTGGTCTGGGTATAGGCGCCCCACAGGTCCAGGTCGTGGCCCAGAATGTCCTGCCAGATGATGGCCTTCATGCTGAGCTGGAACTTGACCTCGGCCTTGTCCATGCCGGTGCCGGGGTGGGCGATCTCCCAGGCCTGCTCATTGATATGGCTGTTGTAGGTGATCGGCAGCAGGTAGTTGCGCTCGTAGGGAATGATCACGAAGCGGTTGGTGGCGTGGGCCTCTTCCTGGTAGAGGCGCGGGGGGATGTAGTCCGCCTCTGTCTCGCTATCACTGCCTGGTTTGCCGTCCACGGCTTCGGCCGATTCCAGGGTGCCGGGCAGGCGCCCCGCCAGCGCGTCGTAGCAACCCAGCCGGGCCTGGTCGTCGTCCAGGGCGGCGCAGGCCGCCAGCGTCGGCGCGCTGGCCACGCAGTGGCCCGTCCAGCAGGCGAACAGGGCGATAGCGCCCAGAAGTTGTCGGTGCATGAGCTGTCCTCCGGCTGTCGCCACCCCTTGCCCCGGGGATAAGCGGCAATTTTACACAAATCACCCGGCGGCAGGGCGGGCTTGCTAGAATGGGCCGATGCGTTCCCTCACCCTGATCCTGTGTTTAGTGCTGTGCGTCCCGCTCGGCGCCTGCGGCGGTTATGAGATCAAGAACCTGGCCAAAACCGATATCGACATGGTGGCGGATGAGTTCATCGACGAGAGCCGCCGCGAGGTGCGCGAACTGCTGGTCAAGTTGTACAAGCGCAACCCCGACCAACTGGCGAAAATACCGGGCATGACGGTGGCGGGGCGCCTGGCGCAACTGAAGACCGCCCACGGGGTGCTGGATTTTCCCGAGCTGGACGGCCTGCAGGGTATCGATGCCATGAACCTGACCTTCGATCCGGGTTTTCGCGGCGACCGGGTATTCGCGCTGGTAGTGGGCCTCGGGGGCATGCTGCGCCAGGCCTACAGTTACAAGCCCGAACTGTTCATCCACGATCAGCTCAACAGCGAAGCGCTGTTGACCAGCGCCCGCAACGTCGAGGTGCTGGTGTGGAAATTGAAAAACACGCGCAAGCCCGACGGCTCGCCCTACCTCATCACCTATGAATACCAGGGGAGGATCGACAACCTCAGCTTCGAGCGGTTGTTCGGCAAGCTCATCGTCCTGCAGGAGATGATGGCGCGGATCGCCGGCGACCGGGGTGACCGCACGGTGACCAGCGCCGTCCACGCCGTGTCTTCGGTGTTCCTGCCGCTGCCCATGTGAGGCCGGGATTGCTTATTGGCGGAAAATAACGGTTCTTTGCCTGCGAGCCGGCCCGCAAGGAGTGCCCGGGCCACGATAATGGATGCCAGGCGGGGGGTTTCGTGCCAGAATGCCAGCCTGCACTGGGGACAACTCTGGAAATAACGTGACTATCGCAGACTTCTCGCAGCGAATGGTGGTGGGGTTTATCCTGCTGATGCTGGCATCCTTCGCCTCGGCCACCGTTACAGTAAAGGACTACGGCTACCCGCTCACCGATCGTTATGCCGCCACCGTGGTGGGAACCCCCGAGGGTTACGAGGCCAGGCTCCCCGAGTACATTCCCTTCAAGAAGCGCTGGCTGACCGTGTTCCCCGAGCGCCAGCTGCCGGACCTGTTGTGGTATGGCAAGGAGATGATCTACTCGGTGGCGCTGCAGAAAAAAGCGGCGCCGCTGATATTCCTCATCGCCGGCACCGGCGCGGCCCACAACGGTGGCAAGAACACCAACATGGCCCGGGCCTTCTACCAGGCGGGGTTCCATGTGGTGGCGCTGTCTTCGCCGACCTATCCCAACTTCGTCACCTCCGCCTCCAGTACCGGGGTGGTCGGCGATGCGCAGCGGGATGCAGCCGATCTCTATCACGTGATGGAAATGATCTGGGCGGAACTGGACGAGGACATCGATGCCACGTCTTTCAACCTCACCGGCTACAGCCTCGGCGGATTCAATTCGGCCTACGTCGCCAAGCTGGACGAGGAGCGCAAGACCTTCAACTTCCGCCGGGTACTGCTGATCAACCCGCCGGTGTCGCTGTACAACTCGATCTCGCTGCTGGATCGCATGACCCAGAGCATTCCCGGTGGGGAAGATAACTTTGCCGGCTTCTTTGAGCGCCTGGTGCAGGGTTTCAGCAAGATCTACAAGGACGAGGACGACATCGGCGGCGATTTTCTCTACAAGGCCTACAAGGCAATGCATCTGCAGAACGAGGAGCTGGCGGCGCTGATCGGGGTTTCCTTCCGCATCTCGTCCGGCTCGATGGTGTTCACCTCCGACGTGATGACCGACTACGGCTTCGTCAAGCCCAAGGGCCTGGAACTGGATCGCTACGCCGACCTGACGGTATACGACCAGGTGTTGAGTCGGGTCGGCTTTACCGACTACTACCACGACTTCTTTTACCCCTATTACAAGGCGGATTACCCGCAGATGAGCCGCGACGAGTTTATCGCCGCCATCGGCCTGCACTCCATCGCCGACTACCTGCGTAACTCACCGAAGATTACGGTGATGCACAACCAGGACGATATCATCCTGGAACCGGGAGAGATCGAATTCTTCAACGAAGTGTTCGGGGACCGGGCGACTATCTATCCCCATGGGGGACATTGCGGCAACATGAATTACCGCGATAACGTGGCCCATATGGTGGCCACCTTCACCGGAGAGGCGCAATGATGGACCAGCCCAGCGCCCGCGCGGCCATTATCTGCCTGGCCCTGTCACTCGCCGCCTGCGGCTCCAGCCCTCCGGCAAAACACCAGGATTACCCCGAGCCGGTGTTCGCCGCCCAGCGCATCGTTCCCGCGAACGCCGTGGATATCCAGAAGGTCTACGATCCCTGGGAGGGCATGAACAAGCGCATCTATAACTTCAACTACTATTTCGACCGCTGGGTTTTCCTGCCGGTGGTGCGCGGCTGGGAAGCCGCGGTGCCGCGCCCGGCCCGGGTCGGGGTGCACAATTTCTTCGAGAACTTCCGCGACGTGCGCACCATGGCCAACTCGCTTTTGCAGGCCAGTCCCGGCAAGTTTTTCCAGAGCACCGGGCGGGTGCTGGTCAACAGCACCATCGGCCTGTTCGGGCTGATCGACGTGGCCAGCAGCATGGGCATGCCCAAACCCGACGAGGACTTCGGCCAGACCCTGGGTCACTGGGGGGTGGGGACCGGGCCCTACCTGGTACTGCCGCTGCTGGGGCCGTCCAACCTGCGCGACGGCGTCGGCCTGGTGCCCGATTTCATGCTGCAGGACTATATACAGAACGACTTGCTGGCCCAGCCGGTGCGGGCCACCGCGTTCCTGTTCGACAGCATCGATACCCGGGCCCACACGACCTTTCGCTACTATGAAACCGGCTCGGCCTTTGAGTACCAGACAGTGCGCTGGCTATACACCACCAAGCGCGAACTTGACGTAGAAAAGTAATCGGGGAACCCTGTGATCCGTAAGCTGCTGCTAGCCTTTTTCCTTGCTACCCTGGCCCTGGCGGCCGCGGCGCAGAGTGTCGAGCCAATCAGGATCGGCACTACCCAGTCCCTGAGCGGCCCGCTTCAGGACTTCGGTATCAACCAGTTGCGCGGTCTGCAGATGTGGGTGCACGACGTCAACGGCCGTGGCGCGCTGCTGGGCAGGCCGGTGGAACTGGTGCACTACGATGACGGCTCGGATCCGCAGCGCAGCGCGGAGCTGTATGAAAAGCTGATCGGGGAGGACAAGGTCGATCTACTGGTTGGCCCGTATTCCTCCAACATCACCATGGCGGCCGCTCAGGTGGCGGAGGCCCACAACTTTCCGATGTTGACCCTGGCGGCCTCCGCCGACGATATCTGGAACCAGGACTACGACAACATCATCGGCCTGGATACCCCCTCGACGCGCTATATGGACATTGCCATCGAGGTCGCGGTCCAGCAGGGCGCCAGGACCATGGCGCTGCTGTGGGTGGATAACGACTTCGGTCGGGACGTGGTCGGCGGCGTGCACGTGAGGGCGGCGGAACTGGGTGTCGACATCGTGCTGGACCAGCCCGCCGACAGCCTTGATAACATACCCGAGCTGGTGCGCCAGCTGCAGGCCGTCAACCCCGACGTCATCATGACCCTGGCATACCTGGAGGGCTCCACTCAACTGGTGCGGGCCCTCAGGCAGGCCGGGGTGAAGCCGAAAATGCTGGTTTTCGGGGTGGGCGCCTCGCTCAAGGAGTTTGGCGAGATCTTGCAGGACGACGCCGAGGGCGTGGTCGGTGTGACGCAGTGGCTGCGCGGTATCAGGTTGCCCGGTGCCCAGGACTTTGCCTACCGTTTTCGCCAGCGCTATGGGGTCAATCCCGCCGCCTATGCCGCCCTGGGATACAGCGGTGGTCAGGTGATGGAGGCCGCGGTGCGCCTGGCTGGCAGCACCGATCACGCCGCGGTGCGCGAGCAGTTGCACAGCATGGTGTTCAATTCCCTGATGGGTATCTACAAGGTGGCCGCGGACGGCCGCCAGGTGGGCAAGAACAACTATCTGTTCCAGTGGCAGGGCGGCAGCCGTCACCTGGTCGCGCCCACCGACCTGGCGGAAACCCGGCTTATCTACCCGCTGGCCTGGTAGGGCGGGCTTGCAGGCGCCCGCCGGGCGCGGCGGTTACAGCCATTTCCGGCGCTTGAAATACACCAGCAACACCGCCGGTATGGTGATGAATGCGAGCCACAGCACCGGGTAGGACCAGTGCCAGCGCAGCTCCGGCATGTACTCGAAGTTCATCCCGTAGATGCCGGTGAGAAAGGTCAGCGGGATGAAGATCGAGGCAAACACGGTCAACACCTTCATCACCTCGTTCATCCTGTTGCTGACGCTGGAAATGTAGATATCCAGCAAGCCGGAGATGATGTCCCGGTGCAGCTCCACGGATTCGATGATGCGGATCACGTGGTCGGACACGTCCCGCAGGTAGATGTGGGTTTTTTCGTCTATGAGCGCCGATTCGCTGCGCAGCATCTCGCTGACCAGGTCGCGCACCGGCGAGATAAAGCGCCGTATGCCGACCACTTCCCGCTTCAGTTTCTGGATCGAGTGCAGCGTCTGGGTGGTGTGTTCGCCCGCCAGCAGGGCGTCTTCCAGCGCGACGATGGCCTCGTCCAGGGAATCCATCAGCACGAAGTCCTGGTCGATAATGGCGTCGAGGATCGAATAGGCGAGGAAGTCCGGGCCCTGGCTGCGGAAGCGGCCCTTGCTGGTGCGGATGCGCTGCCGCACCGGTAGCAGCAGGTCGTCCTGCTTTTCCTTGAAGGTGAACACCACGTGTTCCATTACCAGCAGGCTGATCTGTTCGTATTCGACCCTGAACCCGGCGTCCCGGGATATCAAGCCCTTGAGGACCAGGAACAGGTAATCCTCGTATTCCTCGAATTTGGGGCGCTGGTGGGTGCTGAGTATGTCCTCCAGCACCAGGCGGTGGATGTTGAATTGCGCGCCGATGGCCTCCACTACGTCGACGTCGGCCAGCCCCTCGATAATGACCCAGGTGACCGAATCATCGCTGCAATATTCCATGGCCTCCTGGATCGATGCCGCCTGGGCCTCCACCATGTCGTCGCGGTGGTAATTGATCACGCTGATGGTGGTCTCCCTGGCCAGGAGTTTGCCGACGTGCACCAGGGAGCCCGGAGGCAGGCCCGCCTTTTGCGATGCCAGGTTACGTGTGTCAGGTTTCATGTTCACCTTCAGAAGTGATAGCCGAGGGCCATGCGGTACAGGCGCGGCTCGGTGGGGAACTCCCTGGAATCTGGCAGCTATGGTAGGCTGTGCTCACGGGGGAGTGCAACAACATGAATCAGCGTCAACCGGCTGCGGATCGCACGGCACTGGTACTGACCGGCGGCGGCGCCCGCGCCGCCTACCAGGTGGGCGTGCTGAAGGCGGCCGCCGAACTGCTTCCCAAGCGCGCGCAAAATCCCTTTTCCATTATCACCGGCACGTCGGCCGGGGCGATCAACGCGGTGGCCCTGGGGGCCTCGGCCAACAACTTTCGCCTGGCGGTGAAGAAGGTCGAGCGCATCTGGGGCAACCTGCACGTGGAGCAGGTTTACCGCGCTGGCTACTTCGATCTGCTGGGCGGGTTGTGGCGCCTGTTCGCCTCGCTGTTTCACCAGGGAGTAGGGTTGCGCAAGCCACTGGCGGTGCTCAACAGCGCGCCGCTGGCGGAGCTGCTGTCCAGGGTGATCGACTTTGACATCTGGGCGCCGGCGCGCCGTTGTGGAAGACCACGCAGTTGGCCGCGTTCTGGTTGTCCTTGATGAGGGTGACCGCATTGCTGCCCTGGTGGGATCGCGGGTGTCCACCGCGGAAAAGCCCTTTATGCCGGTCTGCAACAGCGCGATATTGGCGTTGAGCAGCCAGTTGCCGTCCGGGCTGAACAGGAATTCCGACTCCAGCCCGTAGATCTCGGCGTCGGTGTTCTCGTTGAAGGACGTGCGGTTGACGATGCGGGAGATCTGCAGATCCTGGTAATCGTAGTAAAACGCCGAGAGGTTGGCCTGCAGGCGGTTGTCCAGAACTGGTTCTTGGTGCCGATTTCCACCGCGTTGACGAACTCCGGTTTGAAGGTGGCGGAGGTGCCGGGGAATTCCCTGGGATCGAAGGCCGGGTTGAAGCCGCCCCTTGTAACCCTGGAAAGCGAGCCGTACACCAGGGTTGCATCGCTCCAGCTGACCGCCGGTGTCCAGTCCAGCACCACCCGGCCGGTCCACTCCCCCACTCCGGCTGTCGTTGTGGTCGGGGTTGAGGTCGGTGTAGTCCTCGTCGGCACCGAAGGCCTGCAGGATGGGGTTGCCGTCCGGACCGAAATTCAGCAGGTAGCTGGCGCTGGTGGCGTCCTTGTTGTCAGGGTATAGCGCAGGCCGGTGGTGAGTTTCAGGGTGGGACTGAGGTCGTAATACACTTCCCCGAAAGCG
Source organism: Pseudomonadales bacterium (assembly GCA_024234735.1). Lineage (GTDB taxonomy): Bacteria > Pseudomonadota > Gammaproteobacteria > Pseudomonadales > Halieaceae > JARRPM01. Next base: position 15,993 of record JACKNV010000009.1, on the reverse strand, counting down.
GCCCAGGACTCCAGTTGATAGTCCTTCGTCTGGTTGTGAAAGCTGGGGCTGACCCAGCCCAGCCCATCCTCGCCCACCAGACCGCCCAGCGAAATCGGTACCGCCGGAAAAACCACCGCGAAGTAATCCAGGCCGTTGCCCAGCACCCAGTACTCGTTGTCGATTTTGGCGTGCAGGTAGAATACGCCGGCCATGAAGTTGAAGCGGCCGTCATAGTCGGACGCCAGGTTGGCCTCGAAAGTGTACTGCTTGTTGGAATCGGCGGAAATGTCCCTGCCGTCGAGATAGGTGAGGCGGTCCGCTATATTGCCGCCCACGATACCGGTATTGGTTTTCGAGGGCGCCGAGATCGGCAGGGTGTTGTCGGCGAAGTAGGTTTCAGGTGATCGGCGCGAGCACCGGCAGCAGTGGTGAGGGCACGAACTGGGTATCGCTGGAGTTCATGGAGTAATCCTGCAGGGACTTCAACTTGCTGTCGTCGTAGCTGCCGATCAGGGTGAGCTCGTGGCGCCTGAAGGCGTGATCCAGGCGCAGGATGGTGAGCGAGTCATGGGATTTGTAGCTGGGATCCGTATCGGCCGCCACCTTGCGCAGCGAGCGCGGCACCCCGGCGGTATCGTTGGTCAGCGCGGGCTGCGGCCCCAGCGGGCCCAACAGGTTGGGAATCACGCCGGTCAACTGGGCCAGGGGATTGACAGCATCGTAGGCCAGCTTGTCCGGCAGGCAGCCCAGCAGGGCAGAGGGTCGTTGTGGCACAGTTGTTTGGGGCTGCGGGTGCGACTGCTGTCCTCCTTCATGTAGGAGCTCATCAGCTGATAGTGGTATTTTCGCCGGGCCGCCATTGCAGCGAACCCCGCAATGCCCACTGGTCGCGGTCGTCGATGTCGTTGCCGGTGGCGATGTTATCGGTATAGCCGTCCCGTTGCAGGCTGAAGCCCGCCAGGCGCACCGCCAGCTCGTCCCCAGGGTACATTGATCATACCCGGTCCGCAGGGTGTCGTGATTGCCGTACTGTCCTCGATGTTGCCCGCCAGGGCTTCCGGGTCGGCGCTATTGGTAATCATGTTGACCGTGCCGCCGGTGGCGTTGCGACCGTACAGCGTGCCCTGGGGCCGCGCAGGATGATCAGCTGCTGGATATCGAAATATTCGGTATCCCGCGGGTGATCAGGGGCACGTCGTTGATATGAAAAGCCACGCCGCCATCGCCGGTGGCCGCCACCAGGTCCGTGCCCACGCCGCGTATCTTGAAATTGCTGCCGGTGAAGTTGCCCTTGAGTAGCTGACATTGGGGGCGCTGAAGCGCAGGTCCGCCACGGTATCGATCTGCCTTGCGCGGATATCCTCGGCGGTGAACGCGGTGAGTGCGATAGGCACGTCCTGCAGATTCTCCGCGCGTTTCTGGGCGGTGACGACAATTTCTTCCAGCTGCGCCGCGGCCGGCCTGCTGCCAACAGGCAGCAGGTGGCGAGGAGGGCGATACCGCCCGGTGCGTGCAACTTGCTGCCCGGGTGTGGCATTTCGACGTCCCTGTTATTGTTGGTATGGGGGCTATGTTAGGCTGCCCCTACAAGGAGTGCAACAACATGAATCAGCGTCAACCCGCAGCGGATCGCACGGCACTGGTGCTGACAGGCGGTGGCGCCCGGGCCGCCTACCAGGTGGGCGTATTGAAGGCGGCGGCGGAGCTGTTGCCCAAGCGGGCCCACAATCCCTTCTCCATCATCACCGGGACTTCCGCCGGCGCGATCAATGCGGTGGCCCTGGGCGCCTCGGCCAATAACTTTCGCCTGGCGGTGAAGAAGGTCGAGCGAATCTGGAGCAACCTGCACGTGGAGCAGATTTACCGGGCCGGTTACCTGGACCTGCTGGGCGGGGTGTTGCGACTGTTTACCTCGCTGTTCCACCAGGGGGTGGGGGTGCACAAACCCCTGTCGCTGCTCAACAGCGCACCGCTGGCGGAACTGCTCTCGAAGGTTATCGATTTCGGCGACCTGGAACGGCGCCTGCAAGGCGGCCTGCTGGACGCCATCGGCGTGACGGCGTCCAGCTACGACTCGGGAGAGTCGGTCACTTTCTACCAGAGCAACCTGGACGGGCAGGTCCTGCCCGAATGGCAGAAATCCCGGCGCCGCGGGGTTGCCACCCGCCTCGGGGTCCGGCACCTGCTGGCCTCCTCCGCCATTCCCACCATCCTGCCTGCCGCCCGCATCGGCGACAGCTATTTCGGTGACGGCGCCCTGCGCCAGCTAGCGCCGATCAGCCCGGCGCTGCAACTGGGCGCGGAGCGCATCATGGTTGTGGGGGTGAGCGGCAATCCCAATACCCAACCGGTACCGCAGCATGAACCCCATTCGCCGTCGCTGGCCCGAATGATGGGCCACGTGTTCAACAGCGCCTTTATCGACGCCCTGGAAAACGACATGGAGAACGTGGCGCGGGTGAACGAATTGCTGGGCATACTGATGAACGAGAAGCCCTATGCCCAGACCGCCGGCATGCGCCTGGTGGACTTTATCTGCATCAACCCCTCCATTGACATCAGCGAGGTGGTCGCCCGGCATTTGGGCAGCCTGCCGCGCAGTGTGCGGCGGATCCTGAAAATGACCGGCGCCACCCCCACCGGGGGCGGCAGCAGCATGGCCAGTTACCTGATGTTCGAAGGCCCCTTCTGTCGCGAGCTCATAGACCATGGCTACCGGGACGCCATGGCCCATCGCGATGACCTGCTGCGGTTTTTCCATCCCCCTGCACAGGTGAGTCTCTAGGGCCTGTTCACACTAACTGGGATGGCCCTGTTGTGGCAGAAAAAGCGCCAATCGAGTGGTGCGGCATACCGCCGCGAGGAGAGAAGTTTGGTTGTTCCAAATGAACGACGAGCAACGAAGAGTGGCGCTTTTTCTGCCGCAACCCGAAGGGCTGCCACTGGTTTTGCGCCCTGCTGCGTTAGAAATTGCTTATGTGGGCCCACCACACTGCGCAATTCCTGCCTTGCAGGCAACAAAACCAGTGGCAGCAGGGCCATCCCAGTTAGTGTGAACAGGCCCTAGATGTACCAGAACCTGGCCATCCTGGGCGCCTTCCTGTTTTTCTACAGCATTTTCAGCGCGCGCCTGGCGCGCTCACCGGTCAACGGCGCGGTGGTGTACATGGTCCTGGGGCTGGTGGCGGGGCCGGTCGGGCTGGGCTGGCTGCACCTGGATGTGGACGCCGAGGGGCTGCGCACCCTGGCCGAACTCACCCTGGCGCTGGTGCTGTTCACCGACGCCGCGGAGGCCAACCAGCGCGAGCTGCAGCACTCCTGGCGTATTCCGCTGCGCCTGCTGTTGTTCGGCATGCCGCTGACCATTGGGCTGGGCTATGTGGCGGGCCTGCTGTTGCTGGACTCACTGGACTGGATCGCGCTGCTGCTGCTGGCGACCATGCTGGCGCCCACCGACGCGGCCCTGGGCAAGGCGGTGGTCACCGATCCCGCGGTCCCGGCCAGCATGCGCGAGGGTCTCAACGTGGAGAGCGGCCTGAATGACGGCATTTGCGTGCCGCTGATCCTGCTGTTGCTGACGCTGGCGATAGACGCCGACGTCATCGGCAGCCCGCCGCAGTTTGCCCTGCAACTGGTGAGTCAGTCTATCGGGCTGGGGCTGGTGGCGGGCGTGGTTGTCACCTGGCTGGCGGTGCGCCTGCTGAGGCATGTCGGCAGCGCCGGCCGGTTGGCGGAATCCTGGGGGCAACTCACGCTGCCGGCGCTGGCGCTGGTGTGCTTTGCGGTGGCCCAGTTGCTGGGTGGCAGCGGCTTTATCGCCTGCTTCGTGGGCGGGATATTGTTCGGGGCGATTGAAAAACGCGGGGTCCATGCCCGGCTGCTGGAGGCGGAGAGCCTGGGGGACAGTCTCGCCTTGCTCACCTGGGTGGTTTTCGGTGCCGGGGTCGTGGGACAGGCCTTGCAGCGCCTGGGCTGGGAGGTATTCCTGTACGCCCTGTGCAGCCTGACCGTGGTGCGCATGCTGCCGGTGTTCCTGTCCCTGTGGGGCAGCACTCTCACCACGGGACAGAAGCTGTTCATGGGCTGGTTTGGCCCCCGGGGCCTGGCCAGTATCGTGTTCGCAGTGATTGTATTCGGTGCCCGGTTGCCCGCGGGTCAAACCATTATCGATGCGGTGGTTTGCACCATCGTGCTGAGCGTGCTGCTGCACGGCCTCAGCGCCAACCCGCTGGTCGGGCGGCTGGGTGCAAGGGCGGGGGGCTCCGCCTGAGACCGCTCCGCCGGCGCGGAAAATTGAGCTTGATCAAGTGAATGCCTACCCGTGGGCCAGGGTGGCGCTTGCGGTTTGACTCGGGCTGGGGCAAGGCCTACATTTTTCCCTTCAGGGTTAAATCCCGCATTCAGGACACATACCCTTGGAACTCGATCCCTAGCATGGAGTTGTTGACCGCGGTAGCGGCCATCGGCGGGCTCACCTTCCTGCTCGCCAGTCTGTTGATTGTCGCCAACCGCAGGCTGTATGTGGAAGAGGACCTGCGCATCGACGTGGTGGAGGAAATGCTGCCCCACGCCAACTGCGGGGCCTGCGGTTACCCGGGTTGCCGCCCCTTCGCCGAGGCGGTGGTCGCCGGCCTGGTGCCCCCCGGCAAGTGCTCGGTGAGCAACGCCGAGGGCCACCGGGCGATAGCCGATTACCTGGGCATCGCGGTGGGTGAGCAGGTGAAGATCGTGGCCAGGCTGGCCTGTGCCGGGGGCAGCAACGTGGCCCGCCAGCGGGCGCACTACTCGGGCAGCGCCTCCTGCGTCGCCGCCGCCCAGGTGGCGGGGGGCGGCAAGGCCTGTTTCTGGGGCTGCCTGGGACACGGTGATTGCGAGCGGGTGTGTGACTTCGACGCGATACGGATGGACAGCCACGACCTGCCGGTGGTGGATACCACGAAATGCACCGCCTGTGGCGACTGCGTGGAGATCTGCCCCAAGGACCTGTTCTCGCTGCACCCGGAAAACCATCGCCTGTGGGTGGCTTGCAAGAACCAGGAGGAGGGCGATGGCGTGCTGGCCGCCTGTGAGGTGGCCTGTACCGCCTGTGGCCGCTGCGCGATGGACGCCCCCGGCGGCCTCATCGTGATGCGGGACAACCTGCCGGTAGTGGATTACAGCCGGCCCCACGCCACCGCCGAACCCATACAGCGCTGCCCGACCGGGGCCATTGTCTGGCTGGATGCGCAGGCCGGTGTCGTCAAGGGTGCGGCCAGTAAAAAGATATTGCGCCACGGCGCACTGCCGGACGCGCCCACCTGAGGGCGACGTGCCGGAACCAGACCTGACGAGGATTATGAGATGAGCGACAAAGGCACCGCCTACAAGTATCCCGGCCTGCGCGCGGCGATGGACGGCAATACCGCGGTTATCATGTGTGAACGCGAATCCAGCGACGCCGCCGGTGCCTACCCTATCACCCCTTCGACCCAGATGGGGGAGTACTGGGCGGAGGCCGCGGCCCAGGGGCATATCAACATCTCCGGCCGGCCGCTGATTTTCATCGAGCCCGAGGGCGAGCACGCCGCCGCCGCGGTGACCGCCGGCCTGGCGATGACCGGCCTGCGCGCCGCCAATTTCTCCTCCGGCCAGGGCATCGCCTACATGCACGAGTCGCTCTACGCCGCGGTGGGCAAGCGCCTGACCTATGTGCTGAACATGGGCGCTCGCGCCATGACCAAGGCCACCCTCAACGTGCACGCCGGCCACGATGACTACCACTGCGTGGACGACACGGGCTTTTTCCAGTTGTTTGCCGCCAATGCCCAGCAGGCCGCCGACCTCAACATCATCGCGCACCGCATCGCCGAACTGGCGCTGACCCCGGGTATCGTCGCCCAGGACGGCTTTCTCACCACCCACCTGATCGAGTCCCTGATGGTGCCCGAGCGGGAGTTGATCGCCGAGTACCTGGGGCGCCCCGACGATATCATCTATACCCCCACCCCGGCCCAGCGCATTATCTACGGCGACAAACGCCGGCGCATTCCCGAACTGTGGGACGTGGACAACCCCATCATGTCCGGCCTGGTGCAGAACCAGGACGCCTATATGCAGAGCGTGGCGGCCCAGCGCCCCTTCTTTTTCGATCACCTCGGCGAGTTGGCGGAGCGGGCCTTCGCCGAGTTTCACCAGTTGACCGGGCGCCAGTACGGTCCCGTTGCCAGCTACCGGGCGGAGGATGCCGATTACCTGATCGTCGGCCAGGGCAGCCTCATACCCAGTGCCGAAGCGGTGGCGGATTACCTGCGCGAAAGCCGCCGCCTCAAGGTGGGCGTGGTGAACCTCACCATGTTCCGGCCCTTCCCCGGTGCCGATATCAGCCGCTTGCTGAAGGGCCGCAAGGGCGTGGTGGTGCTGGAGCGCCTGGACCAGCCGCTGGCGGCGGACCTGCCGCTGATGCGGGAAATACGCTCCACCCTGGGCAAGGCCATGGAAAACGGCCGCGACAAGCACCACACCCCCTATCCGGAACTGGAGACCTACCGCAGTTTCGCCGACAGTCCGCCGCTGTACTCCGGCTCCTTCGGCCTGGGCAGCCGCGACCTGCAGCCGGAGGGGCTGATCGGGGCCATCGAGAACATGCTGCCGGAGGGCTCCCGCAAGACATATTTCTACCTGTCCATAGACTTCCTGCGCAAGGACCCGCTGACGCCGAAGCAGGAAATTCACCAGGACAATATCGAGGGTGTCTACCCCCGGGTGCGGGAGCTGGCGGTGCACGGCAGCGAGAACCCCAACCTGATGCCGAAAGACAGCGTGACCGTGCGCTTCCACTCAATCGGCGGCTGGGGCGCCATCACCACCGGCAAGAACCTGGCCATGACCCTGTTCGATTTGCTGGGCTATCACATCAAGGCCAACCCCAAGTACGGCTCCGAGAAAAAGGGCCAGCCCACCACCTATTACCTGTCCGCGGCCCCGGAGCCCATACGCATCAACTGTGAGTACTTTTACGTGGACGTGGTGCTCTCCCCCGATCCCAACGTGTTCCACCACACCAACGCCGTGGCCGGGCTCAAGGAGGGCGGCGTATTCATCATCCAGAGCGATCGGCCGTCGCCGGACCAGGTGTGGGCCGACATTCCCGAGCACTACCAGCGCATCATCGTCGACAAGGGCATACGTCTTTACTACCTGGACGCCTTCAGGATCGCCCGGGAGGAGGCCACCGACACCGAGTTGCAGCTGCGCATGCAGGGCATCGCGTTCCAGGGCGCTTTCTTTGCCGCCTCGCCGCTGGCCAGGCAGGCGGGCCTGGGCGAGGCCCAGTTGCTGGAGGCCATCCGCAGCCAGCTGGAACACAAGTTCGGCGCCAAGGGCGCCCGGGTGGTGGAGGACAACGTGCGGGTGGTGCAGCGCGGCTATGACGAGATAACCGAGGTCGTCGACAAGGACGTGGGCGTGCAGGCCGCCCGGCTGGTGGATGCCCGCGCCGAGCCGAAGCTACCGGTGATGGTCAAGCGCCTGCCCCAGGGGCAGTCCCCCAGCGCCGATATCCACCGCTTCTGGGAGCAGACCGGCAATTTCTACGCCCGCGGTATGGGCAACGACAATATTACCGACCCCTTTATCGGCCTGGGCGTGATGCCCGCCACCAGCGCCCTGTTCCGCGATATGACCGGCATCCGCTTCGAGCATCCCCAGTGGATCGCCGAGAACTGCACCGCCTGCGGCAACTGCTACACGGTGTGCCCGGACACGGCCATCCCCGGCCTGGTGAACGAGGTGTCCCAGGTGCTGGACACGGTGGTCGGTCGGGTGCGGAAAAAAGGCCACCCGGTACAGCATCTGCCGCGGGCGGTGCGCAAGCTGGAGCAGGGCCTGCGGGGCCTGCTGGGCACGGCGGCGGAGACCGACCCGGTGGGCGAGTTGTTGCAGGAGGCCATCACCGCCACCGTGAACGCCCCGGGCCTGGGGGAGGACGAGCGGGCGGAGCTCAAGCGCGAGTTCGGCTGGTTCAACGAGGAGCTGGACGGGTTCCAGTTCGCCCTCAGCCGGCCCTACTATACCCTGCCGGAGAAGAAGGCAGCGGGCAGTGGCGGCCTGCTCAGCATCACCGTCAATCCCTATACCTGCAAGGGCTGCATGGAATGCGTGGCAGTTTGCGAGGACGCCGCGCTCATCCCCGTGCGCCAGACCGGCGAATCGGTGCAGCGCCTCAAGAGCCAGTGGGACCTGTGGCTGGACCTGCCCACCACGCCGCCCAGGTACATCCGGGTGGACGACCTGGAGCAGGGCATAGGCGCACTGGAAACCATCCTGCTGGACAAGGAGGCCTACGGTGGCCTGGCCAGCGGCGACGGTGCCTGCCTGGGCTGCTCCGAGAAAACCGTGATGCACCTGTTCGTGGCTACGGTGGAGTCGCTGATGCAGCCCCGGGTCAAGGCCCAGGTCGCCAGGCTGGATGACCTGATCGCGCGGCTGCAACAGCATATCCAGTTGCAGCTGGTGCAGGAGGTCAACGTCAGCGACAGCGACGCCCTGGCGAATATCCTGGCCAACAACGGCGACCACGATATCACCCTGTCGGATATCGCCAGCAAGATGGAGGCCATGCAGGGCAGTCACCCCATCGACCCCGCCTGGCTGCAGCGGGTATCGCGCCTGCTGGCGCAGCTCAAGGACCTGCGCTGGCGCTACGTGGAGGGCAGCAACGGCCGCGGTCGCGCGCCCATGGGCATGCTCAATGCCACCGGCTGTACCTCGGTGTGGGGCAGCACCTATCCCTTCAACCCCTATCCCTTCCCCTGGTCCAACCACCTGTTCCAGGACAGCGCCTCCCTCGCCATGGGCGTGTACGAGGGCCACATGGCGAAGATGGCGGAGGGCTTCAAGACCATTCGCGCCGCCGAGCTGGAGCTGGCCGGCCAGTACAACGAAGGCGAGCACGAGGAGTTCTTCCGCTACTTCACCTGGGAGCAGTTCAGCGACGAGGAGTTCCTGCTGTGCCCGCCGGTGGTGGCGGTGGGCGGTGACGGCGCCATGTACGACATCGGTTTCCAGAACCTGTCCCGGGCGATGATGTCCGGCAAGCCCATCAAGATACTGGTGGTGGACACCCAGGTGTACTCCAACACCGGGGGCCAGGCCTGCACCTCGGGCTTTGTCGGCCAGGTGTCCGACATGGCCCAGTTCGGCAAGGTCAACAAGGGCAAGGAGGAAGTGCGCAAGGAGATCGGCCTGATCGCCATGGCCCACCGCACCACCTACGTATTGCAGGGCACCATCGCCCACGCCAACCACATGATCGAGGGCTTTATCCAGGGGCTGATGGCCAGGCGGCCGGCCCTGTTCAACCTGTACACCTCCTGCCAGCCCGAGCACGGCATAGGCGACGACATGGGCCATCACCAGGCCAAGCTGGCGGTGGAATCGCGGGCCTACCCGCTGTTCCGCTACAACCCCGACCTGGGCAAGACACCCCAGGAGTGTTTCGAACTGGACGGCAACCCGGCGGTTTACGAGGACTGGCCCAGCTATACCCTCAACTACCTGGAGGGCAGCCGCGAGAAGACCATGGAGCTGCCCATGACCTTCGCCGACTTCGCCATGACCGAGGCGCGGTTTCGCAAGCACTTCCGCATGGCGCCGCCAGATACCTGGCATGAGAACATGGTCCCGCTGGCCGAGTTCCTGCAGCTGGAGGAGGGCGACCGCGAGGGCAAGTTCCCATTCATCTGGACCATCGACAAGCGCCAGCACCTGAGCCGCCTGCTGGTGGACGCCACCATGGTCAGGTCCTGTGAGGAGCGTCGGGATTTCTGGATCATGCTCAAGGCCACCGCGGGTGTGGCGCCCGCGGCGCCGGACACCAGCGGCGACCTGCAGGAGCAGGCCCGCCGGGACGTGGTGCGCAAGATTGCCAGCGGCCTGTTACGGCTGGCCGAGGGCGGGGAGCTGGCCGCCGATCCGGGGGATGACCTCATCGCCAGCACTGCGGGTGAGGCCGGTGCAGAGCCGGCTGCGGCACCTGCCGGGGAGGGCTATATGGCACCCTGGATCGACACCGAGGACTGCACCGCCTGCGACGAGTGCACCAACCTCAACGGCGCTATCTTCGCCTATAACGAGCAGAAAAAAGCCTACATCAAGGACCCGAAGGGCGGCCCCTACCGGGACCTGGTGAAAGCGGCGGAGAAGTGCACCGCCCAGGTCATCCACCCGGGCACGCCGGCGGATCCCAACGAGAAAGATGTCGACAAGTGGATAGTGCGAGGCGCGAAATACAACTGATGTTCAGCCTGCGCCGCCAGCATCCCAGCTTCGCCCACGGCATTCACCCGCCCGAGGCGAAAGACGACACCAAAGACCTGCCCATCAAGCAGTTCCCCTTTGCGCCGGTGATGATCGTGCCCCTGCAGCAGCATATCGGCAAGCCGGCCCTGGCGGTGGTGCGCGAGGGCCAGGAGGTGGAGCGCGGGCAACTGATCGCCGCGCCCGACGGCTTCGTGTCGGTGGCCATGCACGCCCCCGCCTCGGGGGTGATCCAGCGTATCGGCCTGGCGCCGGCGATCAACGGCAAAATGGGGCCGGCAATTTATATCAAGCCCTTTGCCGGTTCCAGCCAGGAGGTGGCCGAGGGCACGCCCTGTGACCTGGACGCCGCCAGTGCCGACGAGATTCTGCTGGCCATCCAGGGGGCGGGCATCGTCGGCCTGGGGGGCGCGGCCTTTCCCACCCACGTGAAACTGAAGGTGCCCGAGGACAGGACCATCGACACCCTGGTCATCAACGGGGTGGAGTGCGAGCCCTACCTGACCACCGACCACCGGGTGATGGTGGAACAGCCGCAGGATATCTTTACCGGCATCCGCTACCTGCTGAAGGTCACCGGGGCGCCGCGGGCCATCATCGGGGTGGAGGCCAACAAGGCGGAGGTGGCGGCGGCGCTGCGCGACGCAGTACCCGCCGACCTGCCGGTAAGCGTGGCAGTGGTGGCGGTCAAGTATCCCCAGGGCGCGGAAAAAATGCTCATCAGGGCGCTGCTGGGGCGGGAAGTGCCCTCCGGGGGCCTGCCCTCGGATGTAGACGTGGTGACGGTGAATGTCGCCACCACCGCCGAGATCGGCCGCCTGCTGCCCCACGGTCGCGGCATACAGGAGCGGGTGATCACCATCGGCGGCCCGGCCATCAGGAAGAAGGGCAACTACCGCATCCCCATCGGCACACCGCTGCGCTTCGCCCTGGAGTACGCGGGCATGGAAGAGAACCTGAGCCGGGTCTTCCTGGGTGGGCCCATGATGGGCCAGGCGCTGCCCAGCCTGGATATACCGATCACCAAGGGCACCTCCGGTTTTACCGCCTTTACCACCGCCCAGACCAGCGCGCCAGGCGAGTATCCCTGCATCCACTGCGCCTACTGCGTGGACGCCTGCCCGCTGTTCCTCAACCCCTCGCAACTGGGCCTGCTGGCCAAAAGCGGCCAGTACGAGCGCATGGCCGATGAGTTTCACCTGCTGGACTGCTTCGAGTGCGGCTCCTGCTCCTATGTGTGCCCGGCGCATATTCCGCTGGTGCAGCGCTTTCGCGCCGCCAAGACCGTGGTGCGCAAGCGCCGGGCAGCGGCCTCATGAGCCAACCCCCCCGCACCCTGGAGATTCACAGCTCGCCGCATATCGCCAGCGGCGCCAGCGTCGACGTGATCATGCGCAACGTGGTGTGGGCGCTGCTGCCCGTTGCGGCCTTCGCGGTATACAGTTTCGGCCTGGCGGCCCTGTTTACCCTGGCGGTGGCGGTGCTGTCCTGCGTGGCCACCGAGCAGGTGCTGTGCCGCCTCGCCGCGGCGCCCAGCACGGTGCGGGACTGGTCGGTGACCATCACCGGCCTGTTGTACGGCCTGACCCTGCCACCGGCCCTGCCCCTGTGGATGGTGGCCTGCGGCGGCATCATCGGGGTGGCCATGGGCAAGTGCCTGTTCGGCGGCCTGGGTTACAACGCCTTCAACCCGGCGCTGGTGGGCCGGGCCTTCCTGCAGGCCGCTTTCCCGGCGGCCATGACCAGCTGGACGCCGGCGTTTGCGGACGGGCGCTTCAGCAGCCTGCCCGCCAGCACTTTTACCTTTCCCTTTGCCGCCCCCGAGTACGACGTGATCAGCGGCGCCACGCCGCTGGCGCTGATGAAATTCGAGCAGCAACTCACCGCCAGCGGTGAGCTGTTGCTGGGCCTGACCAACGGCTCCGCGGGGGAGACCTGCGCGGCCCTGATCCTGGCGGGGGGTGTCTACCTGGCGGCCCGCAGAATGCTCAACTGGCGCATCCCCGTGGCCATCCTGGGGACCGTGGCGCTGCTGGCATGGGGATTCAACCTGGCGGACCCGCTGCACTACCCGCCGGCCGGTTTTATGCTGTTGTCGGGCGGCCTGATGCTGGGCGCGGTGTTCATGGCCACGGATATGGTGGCCTCACCCATCACCCATGCCGGCTGCGTCGTCTACGGCGTACTGATCGGGGTGCTGGTGACCGTCATCCGCCTGTGGGGCGGCATGCCCGAAGGGGTGATGTACGCCATCCTGCTGGCCAATGCGGTGTCGCCCCACATCGACGGGCTGATCCAGCCCCGGGTGTTCGGCACCGCGGGGGGCAAATGATGTCGCCGGCCGCGCAGCAATCCGGCGCCTCCCGTCCCCCGGCCTGGCCCATGTACCGGGCGCTGGTAGGCGTGGGACTGGTCTGTGGCCTGCTGATCGTCACCGTGTTCGTGCTGACCGGACCGGTGATCGTCCGCAACGAGGCGGCGGCGCTGCAGGCCGCGGTATTCCAGGTGCTGCCCGGGGCGGTGAGCAGCCGTTCTTTCACCCTGGCCGGGGACGACAGCCTGCGCCCGGCGGTGGACGGTGACGATCCCCAGGCGACGGTGCACGCGGGCTACGACGCCATGGGCGAACTGCTGGGTATCGCCATTCCCGCCCAGGGCATGGGTTACCAGGATGTGATCCGTATTCTCTATGGTTACTCGCCCCAGCGGGAGGCGGTTGTCGGTATGCAGGTGCTGGCCAGCAAGGAGACCCCTGGCCTGGGTGACAAGATCGAAAAGGACCCGGCCTTCCTGGCCAACTTCAGGGCACTGGACGTCGCCCTGGCCGCCGATGGCCAGTCCCTGGCGCAGCCCGTCAGCGTGGTAAAGAGCGGCGCGAAAACATCGCCCTGGCAGATAGACGGCATAACCGGCGCCACCATTTCCTCCAAGGCGATCGGCAATATGCTGTGGCACAGCACTGCATACTGGGTGCCGCGCCTGTATCCGCTGCAGCGGGAACTGGCCCGGGGGGGAGGTGAGCATGGCGGTTAGCGACAAGCCCGTGACCATCATCGCCTCTGACCGGGCCCCGTCCACCGACGAGTTCATCAAGGGCCTGTGGCGCGAGAACCCCGTATTCGTGCAGGTGTTGGGTATGTGCCCGGTGCTGGCGGTGACCAACTCCGGGGCCAACGCCCTGGCCATGGGGCTGGCCACCACGTTCGTGCTGGTACTGTCCAATGCCCTGGTGTCCGCCCTGCGCAGTTTTATCCCGAAACAGGTGCGTATCGCCACGTTCATCCTGATCATCGCCACCTTCGTCACCGTGGTGGACTACCTGATACAGGCTGTCAGCCTGGATATGCACCGGGCCCTGGGCGCCTTTATCTCCCTGATCGTGGTGAACTGCCTGATCCTCGGCCGGGCCGAGGCCTTTGCCTCCAAAAACACCCTGGGCCGCTCCATCCTGGACGGCCTGGGTATGGGCGTGGGCTTTACCTTCGCCCTGCTGTGCCTGGGGGGGGTGCGGGAGATCCTGGGCAGCGGCTCCCTGTTCGGTTTCGCGCTGTTCCCCGCCGGCTTCCAGCCCTGGATCGTGATGATCCTGCCCAGCGGCGGGTTCTTTACCCTGGCCCTGTGGCTGCTGCTGTTCAATCGCCTCAAAGCCCGCAAGGCCGCCCGGGGCGTCACCGGGGAGGCCGCGGCGTGAACGACGACTCCCTGTGGACCATCTTCCTCAATGCCAGCCTGGTGAACAATTTCGTGCTCGCCTATTTCCTGGGCATCTGCCCCTTCCTGGGGGTGTCCGGCAAGCTCGCCACCGCCACCCGCATGGGGGGCGCGGTGTGTTTCGTGATGCTGGTCAGCTCCCTGTGCGCCTTTGCCATCAACGCCCTGCTGGTCGCCATCGACGCGCCCTACCTGCGGCTGATTTCCTATATCGTGGTGATCGCCTCCACGGTGCAGCTGGTGGAGATGTTCATCAAGAAGATGAGCCCGGCCCTGTTCCGGGCACTGGGCATTTTCCTGCCGCTGATCACCACCAATTGCGCCATCCTGGGCCTGGCCCTGTTCCAGACCAACAAGGGCTACGACCTGCTGCAATGCATTGTCTACGCGCTGGGGGCGGGCAGCGGCTTTACCCTGGCGCTGATCCTGATGGCGGGCATTCGCGAGAAACTGGAACTGGCCACGGTGCCGGACGTGGTGCAGGGCACCGCGCTGACCCTGATGATCGCCGGTATCCTGTCGCTGGCTTTTATGGGCTTCGCGGGGCTGGGGGCGTGAGCATGTTGACTACCTATCTCACCGCGCTGGCGGGCATGGTCGTCATCAGCTGCTGCTGGCTGGCGGTGCAGCGCCTGTGGCAGCGCCAGTTCCCCGAACACGGCGCCGCGGACAACGACGCCCTGGCCGGCCGCAGCGGCTGCCAGGGCTGCAACTGCACACACTCACCCAATTCGCCACCACAATCGTCCTCACAACAAGCAAGGGAGGCCCACTGACATGCGCCTAGAAGACTTTGATACCGGCACCACCTACCAGGCCCGCGTGCTGTCCAGTGAGCGGATCACCGCCGAGCAGGCCGAGGAGGTACGCGAGATTGTGCTGGAGGTGGAGCGCGAACAGTTCGACTACCAGCCCGGCCAGAGTGTCGGGGTGATTGTGTCCGGGGAACACGACCAGGGACACAAGCATCACTTTCGCCTCTACAGCGTCGCCGACACCCCCGCCACGGGGGACAACGGCAAACCCCGTATCACCCTGTGCGTAAAGCGCTGCAATTATATCGACGAGTACAGCGGCGAGCGCTACCAGGGGATTTCCTCCAATTACCTGTGCGACCTGCGCGCGGGTGACAGCGTCACCATCAACGGCCCGTTTGGCATCCCCTTCGAGGTGCCCGAGGACAAGGACGCGGACCTGCTGCTGATCGGCATGGGCACCGGCATCGCCCCGTTCCGCGCCCTGATCAAGCATATCTACCAGGACGTCAAGGACTGGCGGGGCAGGGTGCGGCTGTTCTACGGCGCCCAGACCGGGCTGGAATTGCTGTATATGAATGAGGAGAAAGACGATTTCAGCCAGTACTACGACCAGCAGACCTTCGAGGCTTTCCAGGCTCTGAGCCCGCGTCCCAACTGGGCCGATCCCATCGCCATGGATTTTGCCCTGGAGGAGCGCTCCGAGGAAATCCTGTCAATGCTGGACCGTCCCCACACCCGGGTCTACGTGGCGGGCCGGGCCGATATCCTGGAAACCCTGGACCGGGTGTTCGCCCGCATCATCGGCTGCGCCGACCAGTGGGCGCGGCGCAAGGCGGAGCTGAAGGCGGGGCAGCGCTGGGTGGAACTGGTTTACTGAGCTGTCGCCCCCTGACCCGAGGAGGTGGCGGTGGCGGCCTTTTTCTTCAGGGGATAGATCTTGTCTATCCAGCAGCTCTCGCCGCCGCCTGGCGGATTCGGAACCACGATCGAATCCATGTGAGTGACGATGGAGGCGGTGCTGGATACGCCGATGGTCTGGGCAAAGTCCAGCGCCGGGCAATCCTGGCGCAGGGTGAACAGGTAGGGGTGGAAGGCGTCCACCCAGATGATGACCGCGTGCTGGTCGACTGCCTGCCAGTTGTACAGGTTCCAGTCGACGACCTGCTCCACCGGTGCTTCCACTTCGTAACCGAGATCGGCGACCGCCTGGGGCAGGGGTTCGCTCTCGATCTTGTCGCGTTCCGCG
>JACKNV010000008.1 GCA_024234735.1 Pseudomonadales bacterium | reverse complement strand
AATTAACGGACCAATTATCCGATTACGCCACTTTTTAGCCGATGCGAATCAGGGGACCACGATGATTGTCAGGTAGAGACAGAATGCGGCATAGACCAAATTAACGATTAAGGGCTCGTTAGTACATAATTCCAATATACGACCCGCCAACCAGGACCCGAAGAGAGCGGCCATCTGACTTGCCGCCAGTTTTCCACCCAGATAACCAGCAATCAGTGCTCCAACATAGCCGAACAGCATTCCACGCGCATGGATGGCGACATCAACCAGGGGCTGGAACCAGCCGTATAGCGACCCCAGCAGCAGCCAAGGCGCCACTGCAGCGAACAGGGCGGCGGATGGGGAAAAAACCTGTTGTGTCCGTAGGCCGCTAAAAGTACAGTCCACCACAGAGTGCATTTTTCTCCAAGGGTATTCACGCTGACAAATAGCTCGATCTGTTAAAAATGGTGAGGTGGGTTGTAGTGAGTTGGAGATTGACGTCACGATCTCTCGGCTCACGCTCGCTGATGGCAAACGCTGCGCGGGCCGTCTGATGCAAGCCGGATAGACTCAACGTCCTCTGCTCCAGATCATCCCGGCTGCCCATCAATACGTGGCCTGATCAAAATTGGCAGATACAACACAGCAAAACAGCCGTAGGCGACCACCCAAAGAAGCACGGCCGTAGAGATCAGATCGGTGTAGTCATCAACCCAGTACACACCAAATACCCGTACCACAAAAGCAGTGAACAGGGCCACGAATGCCCCAGCCATGACCTTACCTACCCTGAGGGGGCGACCAGTATGCCCCAGGGACACGCGGGATATCATGGCCAGGATCATCATCCCCATCGCACCGACTGTCAGCACGTGGGTAGCCTGTGAATGCGTTATCCCAGGGACCACCCTACTCAGCCCGCACAGCAGCAAACCCAGCGGGATGCACCAGTAGCTCAATTGGAGCGACCACACCAGGGGCGTCCGGAACGTTACCCAAATGCGCCAACGGAATGCTCGTACACCGTGAACCAGGGCTGCCAGGAAAAAGCACGATGCCACCGTGCCGGGATATTCCCCCGACGGGACCAAGCTGGCGGCTATTGCCAACAGCATGCTGATAAGCGCCATTTTCTCCAGCCATTCAATTGCGGCAACCCGCTCGGTGCCTGTCCCGTTAGCGGTGAACATCGGCACTACCCGTCCCGCCATGATGGTCATTAACAGGGTAACCAGCATGACCATGGCAGTGCCAGCCTGAATTTGGAGCAATGCGTCGCGCGTGTACGCAGACCAATGCATTGCTGCATTGGCCGCTGTCATCACCAGCAACAGCGGCACAAAAGCGATATTGCGCCACTGTCTTACCCGGACGGCTGGGATTGCCAGAACCAGCGCCGCCACCGGTAGAAACGCCAGATCGACCACTGCGGTCGCCCAGAGTGGCAGCAAAGTGGGGAAGAATAACGCCACCCGCCCAACCAACCACAGCAATACGAGGCAGGCCAGGGAGACACCCTGCAAACCGGGTTGCCCCGTCCAGGTCCGTACCGCTGTCAGAAGAAAGCCCACGAAGATGGCGCTTACGAAGCCAAATAGCATCTCGTGCATATGCCACCACTGGGCGCTGCCGTATACCACCAGTTCCATCACCCCACTCATCGCAGCGCCCCACAATGCCAGACTGATCATGCTGAAAAGCGCCCCGAGGAGGAAAAAGGGACGGAACGCCAGTCGTAATATCGCTGGCGGGTTGGACTGGCGTTCGCCAACAACTTTATCCGTCGTCAGTAATGTACTCATTTCCGTTACCTCCCGATCGCGGTATATCAAGAGTGCCCACTTTCATGCCGCGCACAGCTCTGACATCAGGCTGTACTCATACGCACAAACTCCCGCCCTTCGCCGTATTCTTTCCAACCTTCCATGTCACACACTGGTTAATCTCATCGAAACCCTCCCTCGTTTTGGATTCGTCGTCTCACTTGCGAACCGAAACGCCTGGATGGATGTTCTCGAGGTCTTGCTATCGCCGAATACCATCGCCCTCTCACAAAAAGCCGGCCTATAATTCCCGCAGGCTACCGAAGCTCCCCATTATCGTGACGTCGCTCGAGTATAAGTCGCATTAGTTCAGCCCCCACGATCAGGTCGGGCACGACGCCAAGCCACTGGTTGCGTAACCGCCCCTGGCCATCGATCAAGACCAGGGTTGGTGTGCCTTGCATCCGGTAGGCGCTCATCGTGACCGGCATCCCAACGCCCTGCGCCTTGTCTACCCCCACCGGGAACGTCACCTTATACTCTTGCAAAAATGCTACAAGCGAGACCGGGGTCATGGCGGCGTGGTGCTCAAATACTGTGTGCAGACCCAGCACCATGACGTCCTCCCTCGAGAATACATCGTGAATCCGCTGAACCTGCGGAAGCCCGTGCTGGACACAGCCGGGGCACAACATCTGGAAGGCCTCCAGGACGACCATCCTTCCGCGCAGCTGATTCAGGTCCGGAGCCTGATGAGTGTTGTACCACTGCTCGGCAATGATGGCAGGGGCGTTCTTGAAGGTGCTCGTCATGACCGACCAGCACGCAATCGTTTTATCTCTTCGAACGTTGCAGTTACATCCCGCAAGATTGCAACGATGCCAATGAGGGAGTCATTTTCGTCGGCGACAGGCGCAACCGTAAACTGGATTGAGAGGGTCCGTCCCGACCGGTCTACCGCAGGCACTGCCAGTAGTTCATGTGCCTCGTGCCGCGAATGCCCGGTGCTCATCATGCGGTGGTAGCCTTCCCAGTGACGCTGCCGCAACTGCTCGGGGATGATGATATCGAGGGATTGACCAACAGCCTGGGCGGCACTGAAGCCAAAAATTCGCGCAGCGCCACGATTCCAGAAACGGATGAGTCCACCGTTGTCTGCGTAGATAACCGCGTCGGGAAGCTCATGCAATAATACGTTTTTCAGGCGCGCCAGTTCATTCTCACCTGGAGACCCGAACGTACTCGTTTCCTTTTCCAGACCCATATAAGTCGGGTCTGCCTCGTGCATTGAGCAAAGTGGAGAGACTAAGCTTGCTGCCGGGGAGTCGTCATCGCCCTTTCTCGTCATGATCTCTCCTCGCGCTGGGGCGGGGCCCTTCTTTATCGCCTCACCTGACACACCACATTGTTTACATGTATTTTATATACATTTTATAAAGCTGGCAATTAATCATTGTGCATGATCAGCTGCTGTTGGACGATATTATGCCCGATGGGCAATAGAACAAGGTCGCGCGGCGAGCGGGTAGTCCAGCCACCGCGCTACTGATCCAATGACCGGCAAAGACCCGGTGAAACATACTCGAGGAGGATCTCGGTTAGGGCGAACACACCGGTAACTCCTTTCAGCTCCATGGGGATGTTACCCTGCACTGTCGAACCAACGCACCCATCTATACCTTTAGTGATGGCCACAACCAGGTCCCGGAGTAAGGACGCGGGATACACAGCTATGGAACTCAAGCGATATCCAGTATCTTTACCAACGCCTTCCGCCGCCGCCCGGGAAGGATATCCTCCAGGGTATACCCGTCCAGCACCGCAAGGAATGCTTCCAACGCTTCGCCCAGTACCGTCCGGAGCGAACAGGCGGGAGTGAGAACGCACTGATTATTTTGGCCAAAACACTCCGCGATGGCGAAATCGCTCTCCATTGCCCTGACCAGTTCGCCAATGTTGATCTCGGAAGGTGGCCGATTGAGGCGCAAACCTCCATTCTTCCCTCTCAGGGCGATCAGGTAATGCCTCTGGCTCAGTTCGTGCACTACCTTCATCAGGTGATTCTTGGAAATGCCGTATATTTGTGCAATCTGGGCGATGGTCGTTTTCTGCTCATCATTTACGGCAAGGTAGATGAGCACTCGCAGGGAGTAGTCGGTAAAAGTGGTCAACCGCATAGACAGGCCTCCGCAACCCGGTCCTGTTCCTTACTGTAGAGAAAGCAGAATACAACTTGCATCTTATACGCGCCATTGGAACATTGATCGTCATCAGTGCGATAAGGGTGGCCGGCGCGGGCAGTAGTCTTGCGGAATACACTATTTATGTATAGTATATGCATCTTATTAATGCGGCCAACCGGGCTATACTCCGGGAACCGTTACTAATACCCACTTCAATACCAGGGAGAAATCCAATGGCCGAAGTGCTCACCAGGTCGGCGGCCCGCAATATCTTCTACGGCGGGTCGCTCGTGTTCTTTATCCTCTTCGCCGGACTGACTGCGCATACCCACTGGTACATGCTGAACGTCTCCACCGACCATGAAGGCCTCACCGAACAAGTGAAGTACGGCAAGCATGTCTGGGAACAAAACAGCTGTATCAACTGCCACACCATTCTCGGGGAAGGTGCGTATTTTGCGCCCGAACTCGGCAATGTGTGGACGCGCTATGGCGGGCGCGAGAACGCTGAGGGTGCACGAGCGGGCCTCAAAGGCTGGATTCGCGCCCAGCCGCTGAACGTTCGCGGCCGGCGCGTCATGCCCAAATTCGATCTCAGCGAAGAGGAGCTGGATGCGCTGGTTGCATTTCTCGAATGGACTGATTCCATCAATACCCAGAACTGGCCACCGACTCCCGCTGGTTAGAAGTGTAGCCAACATAATCGCATCGAGTTTACTGTGACAGGAGTGTATCGATGAAGTACGAGACACAACGGGTGGCCTATCCTTTCTTCGCGGTGGCAATGGCGCTCTTCGCATTGCAGGTTCTCTTTGGAATCATGGCCGCTACGGTATACGTTATGCCAGAGTTTCTGGCAGAGGCAATGCCCTTTCATATCATTCGGATGAGCCACACCAACCTGCTGATTGTCTGGCTGCTGATGGGGTTTATGGGCTGTACCTATTATCTGATGCCGGAAGAAGCCGAGGCGGAGATTCACAGCCCTATGATCGCCTACCTGCAGTTGGCAATATTTGCGATCGCGGGCGCGGGGGCACTGCTGAGTTACCAGTTGGGTATTCACGAGGGCCGCGAGTTTCTTGAACAGCCCCTGTGGTCAAAAATCCTGATCACCGTCTCTTTCTTGATGTTTTTGTACAATACCAGCATGACCCTGGTCAAAGGGCGTAAAACCGCTATCAACCTGATCTTGATGCTTGGGCTGTGGTTGGCGGCTGTTTTCTGGCTGTTCGCTTTCTATAATCCCGGCAACCTTGCGGTCGACAAGCTGTATTGGTGGTGGGTCGTTCACCTTTGGGTCGAGGGCGTATGGGAACTGATCATGGCATCGCTGCTTGCTTACCTGCTGATCAAAATGACCGGTGTGGACCGGGAAATTATCGAAAAATGGCTGTATGTCATCATCGGTCTGGCGCTGTTTTCTGGCCTGTTGGGTACCGGGCACCACTACTACTGGATTGGTTCGCCAGGGTACTGGCAGCCGCTGGGGAGCATATTCTCTACCCTGGAAGTACTTCCCTTTTTCGCCATGGTGATGTTTTCCTTCTTCATGTTCTGGAAAGGCCGGCGAAATCACCCTAACAAGGCAGCCATGTTATGGACCCTCGGCAGCGCCACCCTGGCCTTTTTCGGCGCCGGCGTGTGGGGTTTCATGCACACTCTGTCCTTCGTCAACTACTACAGTCATGGGACTCAGGTAACCGCCGCACACGGGCATCTGGCATTCTTCGGCGCCTACGTCATGATGATCCTGGCGGTGATCACCTATGCCATGCCCCAATTGCGGCGGGCACAACCCTATAACCAGATTCTCAATATGTGGAGCTTCTGGCTGATGACTTCGGCCATGTGTTTCATGACCTTTACCCTGACTTTCGCCGGCGTGGTACAGACCCACTTGCAACGCGTCATGGGTATGAACTACATGGAAGTGCAGGATCAGCTACAGTTGTTCTATTACATGCGCCTGGGTGCTGGAATTGTGGTGGCCATCGCGGCGATCATCTATTTTATCGCGATTTTCGGGCCGGTGAAGGAGCAGGCCCCTGCCACCGGCGAGAACCGGCTGGCCGGCGCCGCAGGATAGCGCATGCCCCTCGCTCCCTCTCAGCCATGGCGTCCAGCCGGCGATGCAGATTTGGGTGACAAGGTGATGAGCACTGATGCCGCATCGGGTGAAATACCATTTTATGAACCCGTTGGAAACGAGTGCCTGCTGTTTGAACAGGCCTACCACCAACGCTTACCGCTGCTGCTCAAGGGGCCCACCGGCTGCGGCAAGACCCGGTTTATCAGTCATATGGCCGCAAAGCTGGGGCGGCCGCTGTTTACTGTTTCATGCCATGACGATCTCACTGCGGCAGATCTCACCGGGCGATACCTGTTACAAGGAGGCGAAACCCGCTGGGTCGATGGGCCACTGACCCGGGCAGTGCGAGAAGGAGGAATCTGTTACCTCGATGAGGTCGTCGAAGCGCGCAAGGATGTCACCGTGGTGCTGCACCCGCTGACGGACGACCGCCGGCTGCTACCGCTGGAACGGACCGGCGAGATGCTGGAGGCACCAGACAGTTTTATGCTGGTCGTGTCCTACAACCCTGGCTACCAACACATACTCAAATCGCTCAAACCCAGCACACGACAACGGTTTGTGGCGAAGAGTTTCGACTTTCCGCCACCCCACCTGGAACGCGATATTGTCTCCAGGGAGAGCGGTCTGCCGTCACCGCAATGCGCAACGCTGATCAACCTCGCCGTGCGCTTGCGCGCCATGAAAGGACAGGACCTCGAAGAGGGCGTGTCTACGCGGCTGCTGATCTACTGCGCCACCCTCATCGCCAACGGCATGCCTATCTCGCAAGCAGCACAAGCGACCCTGGTAGAACCACTGACCGACGATGTCGATGTGCAGGAAGGGCTCAGGGAAGCAGTACGCGCCACGTTTGGCGACGACTGACAGCCCTATCTCGACATGCTGGAATGGCTGGAACTGGAGGAAAAGGTCGGCCGACTATGGCATGGCTGGGTCTCCGCCCACAGCCACAGCTATCCCAGGTATGCCGAGGCAGCCGTCACACTGGAGTCGATTGCTAGACCTTTGGCGGTTTTCTTCCGCTCCAGCGGGGGGGCGGCCGGCGTAGCTGTTGCCTCTATCGCGGCGAGAGCCTCCTCGCATCGACTCAATGTGCGCCAGCGCCTGGGCTTCGACCGGGAATCTCTGGACCTGGCTCGCCTCGATGAGGAGAATTTGCTGCTGCCGCGGGAGATCGCACTGTTCGACGACCCCTGCCTCAATCGCGATCTATACTTCTGGCTAACCGCGCTGCTCGCGTTCATGACATCCTCACGTGAATTCGAGGATCCACTGCGTCGGGATATCAGTCATCTGCGGCAAGTCGTCCTGGCCACCCAGGCAGCACTCTCCGCCTTTCCCGGGCTACATAAGCGGCACGGGAGACTGCAGCGGGGAATACTTTCCATACGCCCCATCCGGCGCCTGCCGGCCACCGAGGCAGCTGTGGAGGCTGTGGTTCGCCGCCTGCTGGGCGCCGAGGAACCGCTGTCGGAGAAAGCCGCGGGCTACCATATGGCGGTTCTGGACCCCACGATCAGTTTGCGGCCCTTTCGCGCCCCGAACCACTATCGGCCGCCACTGCCCGTTCCCCTGTGGGCTGACCTCAATCATCTGGGGACGGCTGACACCGGCCTGATCGAGGCCGATGATGCACTCCAACCGCCCTCGCCTACCGCGGCCCGGACCCCGGACAAACGCAAGGCCGAGCGCCGACGGCAGGACCAGTCCGAACGCGACGACCCGCTAGTGCTGAACCGCTTCGAGAAGATCCTGTCATTTGCGGAAATGGTCAACGTCAACCGGATGATCGATGACGAGGAGGACGAAAACGCCAGTAGCAACGCGGAACAGATGGACGAGATTACCCTGAGTCAGAATCAGCAGACCGCCGCGACGCAACTGAAGATGGATCTGGACCTGGCCCCGCGCGCTGCAGACGGCTCATGCCTGCGCGGAGCATACACCTACCCGGAGTGGAATTATCGAAAGCAAGGCCATCTCCCGGATCATTGTCGTGTACTCACCGCCCTGCACGAGGAGGAGGCTGACAGTGGCGTCATAGATGAGCAGACCAGGCGACGCATCCGTCGCGTGAGGCGCCAGTTTGAGGCACTTCGCCCACGCCGGGAGTGGCTACGCGGCCAGGTCGATGGGAATGAGCTGGATATGGACGCGGCGGTTCGCGCGCACTGCGACCTTGCGGCGGTCGGTGACAGTAGCGACGGGCTGTATCTGTCTACCAGAGCACAGGCAAGGGACCTGGCGATTTCAATTCTGATTGATGTATCCCTCTCCACCGATGCCTGGGTCGAGGACCGCCGCGTGATCGATATTGAGAAGGAGGCTCTGTTGGTACTAGCGCATGGGCTGGCCGGTTGTGGCGACGACTACAGCATCCAGAGCTTTACCTCCCACCGCCGCCATCGGGTTTGGGTGAAGACACTCAAACATTTTGATGAGGGCATGAATGAAGCCACCGAGCGTCGCATTACCGCGCTCAAGCCCGGGCGCTATACCCGCATGGGCGCGGCTATCCGGCATACCGCTGCTGCGTTGTGCCAGCGTCCCAATCGACACCGGCTATTGCTGGTGCTCAGCGATGGCAAACCCAGCGACTGTGACTACTACGAGGGGCGCTACGCAATCGAAGATACCAGACGTGCGATTCTGGATGCCAGGCAGCAGGAACTCAGGGTCTTTGGTATAACGATCGACCGGGACGCCGAACACTATATTGCGCACCTGTTTGGCCGCGGCGGCTATGCCATGGTGCACAAACCGGAGCATCTCTCACAGGCGCTGCCCGGCATATACCGGCAGATAATTGCCAGCTGATATGACGCCGCAAACCTCAGGCCGGCAACGCAAGGCAATCGCTATTTCAGTGGGCGTCGCAGCTTGTATCGGCGTTATTACTCCCTTTGCGCTGGCGATCAACCGTTTCGATTGGGGGGTGGGCTTGCTGTTGGTGGCACCACTTCTCGTCTGGTTGCTGTTGCGGGCCGGCAGGGCACTTGAGCGTTGGGCGGGCCATAAACCGGATGGTCCGCCGCCGGATCCCGACTTTCCCGAGGATCGCACATAGGGGGTATCCCGGGGTGCGGATGCTTTCTATCGACAGTGTCGGTTAATTTTGCTTACTCACACCAAACAACCAGCTTTTGGGGGCTTCAATGGCGCGGTTGGAGGTAAGTCGGTGAATGCCCACAGCACAACGCGCTATCATCCACACCATTCCGATGGTGAAAAAGAGATAGCCAAGTGACCAGGCATAAATCGGCGACAGCCCAGACAATCCCATAAGCCTCCACAAGAACAAGGCCACCGCCGCCGCCAGGACACCAATCCAGAACGAGCGAATCTGAAACCGCAGGTGCGTGTCCAACCATGGAGCTCCACGGCCCAGCCGCAGGTGCGCGATGAGCGCACCCACCGGGGCGGTCACTACAGCGATAACGCTGCCCATATACAGTCCGTAAATAACCACGACATAACCCCGGCCGGGCGCACTCTTGTCGCAGATCTCCCGGCCGGGTGTTGCAGAAGCGTTGGAATTCTGGGTCATTGCAAGTTATTCAGGTGTAGCCGGTGAAAAAAGGCGGTTCCGGGTTACGGTCAGTCAAGCGCCGAGCGCACGATCACCTGCTCTCTTTAAGAGGCATTGATAATATATCATATAATACAATAACCTGACTGTCTCGAGAGAAAGGGACCTGGCTGCGCCAACCAGCACAACGCCACCTGCTGGTGTAGGTACCTCCACTGCGCCGACTGCCGTGTCTCGTGCCATTAAAATTATTGATCAGACTCTCCCCGGGGCCTGTGGGTAGGAGTATATGTACGGACTTTTATTGCTGCTTCACATCCTCGCCGCCACGATCTGGACAGGTGGGCATGTTGTCCTGTCACTGGTTGTACTGCCGAAAGTGCTTAAAGAACAGTCCCCACAACAGTTGCTCGACTTTGAGTCTGTATACGAAAAAATCGGCATGCCGGCGCTTGTCGTACAGGTCATCACGGGAGTCCTGCTCGCGCACCGTTTGCTACCGGATGTCAGCCATTGGTTTGATCCAGCCAATCCGGTTGCCCACCCAATTATGGCAAAGCTCATACTGCTTGCTCTGACCATAGGTTTTGCCATTGACGCCAGGCTGAGGGTGATCCCGGTCCTATCACCAGGCAATCTTATCGTGATGGCCTGGCATATCATCCCGGTTACAATATTTTCCATTCTGTTTGTCGTTGTTGGCGTGTCGTTCAGGACAGGGTGGCTGTATTGAATACTGACAAGGGTGGCGACTTGCTGCCTTCCAGCTACCAGACCTAACCCTGCGTGCGTCACCGTAGCCTTGGTGTCATCACCTTGTCCCTGCCAGTCCTGTAAACGCCAGGTAGTGACGGTAATTCCAGCGAATGAAATCCTGATGCCGAGTGCGCGCCCTTGCCATGTTCTCTCTGGTAGCGGTGGCTACTCGCGACAGCGTTCCGTCAGTTTCGATTCGAGAAAATTTTTCAACGCGACCGCGTTGTTGTGCTCGATATCCCGGGCCGCGAAGATCAGGGTGAGCGTACCGCTTCGGCCCTGTTCCCTCGGAAACTGTATTGCATCCGTCTTGCTTTCGAGCTCCACTGCATAGCGTCGGCAAAACTCTGGGCATTTTTTCCGGTCATGCCCGAACCAGCGCCTTAGTTCTGTACTCGGTGCAACTCCCTTCAACTTGCAGGCAATTACAGCCTTTTTTTCTTCTTCAGGCCAGGCAGCCAGATGCGATCGACCAATACCCGATAACCGTCATGTAAGCCAGATGCATCGTATACCTGCTTGACTTTGATCATTTGATGTCCCCAGACCTGCGGTTCCAATGGGCGGCAAGCCGTTCACTCTTCGTTTATCGCATCAAACGCAATGACCTCGTGGGCACAACCGGCTCAGGTGCGCATCTCAGCAGTGACCCAGAGCGCCTCCGTGCTCTCTTCCGGCTGCGCTAGCATAAGTTTAACAGCGCCAGCCTCTCAGATTTTCGCTTCCAGCGTGACCCATACCTTGTAGGTATCCCTGTAGCCCTCCCTGTCACCCTCGAAACCGGCGAACTTTAACTGGGTGCTGAAGTTACGGTTGACCGGCCAGGTGGCGGCGAGGTCCAGTTCCTTACCGAAACTGCCACCCCCGTCCTCGGCCTGGAAATCGTGATAGACCGCATTCAACTTCACCGGGCCGAGCGTGCCGCTCACGCTCCCGTAGAAGTCCTCCAGGCCATCGGTAGGGGTGCTGAGAAACTTGTCCGCCCAGCCTTGGAACTTGTGCAGGGTCGCCAGCGGGGTCGCAAAGCCCACCCCGTCGCCGGCAGCCAATACCTCGCAGCCCGCCAACACCGCCAACGGCCCCAAGTCACTGCCCAGTTCCAGCAAGTAGTAATCAGCGTCGTAGTCGAGTTCACTGTCCCCCGCATCGGACTGCCGGGCGAAAGACGCCCTCATCCGCAGGGCACCGATGTTGCCGATATACTCGGCGCCGAAGGACTGGCTGGAGTTGTTGACCGTCTTGGACGAGGGATAACTGTGCTGCGAATCCACGTCAATGTAATAGCCGAACAATCCGATTCGCTGTCCTTCTGCAGGCCCCCAGTCGATGTAGAGGAAACTATTGTCTCCTCGCCAGTCCGCCGGGAAGGTTCCGTCGTCCGGGCCAAAGACGCGATTGACCCGGTAGGTGTAGGTGTAATCGACACTGAGATTGTCCAGCGCCTGCCAGTAGCCGCGAAAGCCGTCCATGGACTGTTCGTTCTGGCGCCAACCCACAGAACCCACGAATCGCTGGTTGCTTATATTAACCCGCTGGCGCCCGTAGATGCCATGACCGTCAGTGCCGCTGTACTTCAGGTAGGCCTGGCCGACTACGGTGCCCTTGGGATCAGCGACCACGGGATACTGGGTCTTGCCGTTCTCAGTTGAGTTGTAGTCCTCCGGGCCGATTACCGTCACGTTATCCGCCTCGCCGAGCACCGAGAAGCCGTGGAAATCCCCGGAGCTGGCGGCCAGGCGGGAACGCAGTGTTGAGGCGTTCGCCTCCTTGGCGATCCCGTCCTGATCGACCCACTCATAGCGATAGCGAAATTCGACCGCCACCGTACCTGCCTTGACCGCGGCCGCGAGATCCTCCGAAAATCCCTGCTCCGCAGCTACCTCAGCCGTGACCAACAGCAAGTTCATACCCACGCAATAAGCCAAAGTCTTCATAACAAGCCCCTCCGGGTTTCCCTCTCAGTCCTGGTCGGCCCATCGCGAACGGAAATTTCCTTTCTCCAGGCGGGTAATTGCGTGCGAATTTCAGCTTGAGTCGCAATATCCGCTAGGTAATTCAAGCTCACAGGACCGTTCACAAGACCTTTATTTGTACCGCTTGCGATGCACCATTTTCGATCATGCTACGCCTGCTCGCGGGGCAAGTGTTGATCCCTGTCAATCAAACTGGATACCTGAACTAAAAACTTGGTTATTCACTCCGGGTGAGGGGGCACTGCCCTGGCGAGGCCATAAGGCGTGCCAGCGCGTGGCAGCGGCCCGGGGCCGCATTTGGCTGGAATATGGCCTGCGCCGCGCGAAAATCCCGGCAGACCGGACCCGTCGTCTCGCCCGGGGGCTGGTAAATGAAGGCACACAGTCGCAATGCCTGCCGCAGCTCGGGCGCTGCACCGCAATCTGACCCCGCGTGGGCGAGCCGCTCCAGTTCCGCCCAAGCTGCGGCGCAGTCCACGCCCCAGTGCGCCTCCAGCTCACTGCGGTGCACTGGCAGACGTTCGTTGACCAGATCCGGTGGAGCCATCTGGGCCACCGCCAGGGGGGCCAGCAGGAGTAATATCGGCAAGCTTCTCGGCATGGACTGTCGTCACCCCCAAGTGGCGTAACCGGCAAGGCCTAATACAGATCAACGGCGCCGGCACTGGCAGAGCATGGCATTGCCTGCCATGATTGGCAGCGTAATGCGCTCCGCCGCGGGAAACAACACTATGCACACACCGCATCGACACATCCTGGGGCTGCTGTGCCTGCTGCTCCAGATCGTACTGGCCGGCCCCGCCCGCTCCGCGGAGCTGACCCTGGGCGACGTACAGCAGGTGTTCCCCGCGGCGGTCTCCATCTCGGCGCTGGATGGCAAGGCCGCTGCCTACCTGGTGCGCGGCCCTGGCGGCACCCTCGGCTACGCGTTCAGCACCGAAGAACTGGCACCGATCTCGGCCTACTCCGGCAAGCCCATCAATACCGTAGTCGGGCTGGGGGAGGACGGCCTGATCCGCGGTGTCCATATCCTCCACCACGAGGAACCCATCCTGGTTATTGGCATCTCCGACCAGGACCTGCAGGACTTCATCGACCAGTTCAAGGGCAGGAAAAGTACCGACCGTATCCGGGTAGGGGCCCGGGGGCGTCCCGGATACGTGGGCATCGACGGCATCAGCGGCGCCACTATCACCACAATGGTGATGACCAGCTCGGTCAGCAAAGCA
Source organism: Pseudomonadales bacterium (assembly GCA_024234735.1). GTDB lineage: Bacteria > Pseudomonadota > Gammaproteobacteria > Pseudomonadales > Halieaceae > JARRPM01. Next base: position 154,482 of record JACKNV010000008.1, on the reverse strand, counting down.
GTGCAAAGCGTCGCCAGCGCCTACGACATACCTGCAGGCACCGCACCGGGGACGCCGGATGCGCAGGCGCAGGCCCCGGACGCCGGCGCCACCCCCGCCGCCGATGAGCCCGCCTGGACGCTGCTGTGGCAGGAGCGTACCGTGGAGCTGGTGGTGGTCACCCTGGCGCTTCTGCTGCTGATGGCAATCCTGTTTTTCCAGGACTGGCTGGTCGAGCGCACCGTGCTGTTTCACCGCCTGCGGGTGGGGTACCTGCTGTTTACCGTGTTCTTCCTGGGCTTCTACTGCGCCGGCCAACTGTCCGTCATCAACCTGCTGGCGTTTTTTCACAGCCTCACCAGCGGCTTTTCCTGGGATACCCTGCTGATAGAGCCGGTGATCTTCCTGCTGTGGGCCTTCGTGGCGGTGAGTATCCTGCTGTGGGGGCGCGGGGTGTACTGCGGCTGGCTGTGCCCCTTCGGCGCCGCCCAGGATCTGATCAGCAAGCTGGCCCGGCGCCTGGGTTTCGAGGGGTATCGCCTGCCGCAAATGGTGCACGAGCGGCTGTGGGCGATAAAATACTTCATCCTCATCGCCCTAGTGGGGCTCTCCCTGGATTCCATGGTCAACGCCGCGCGGCTGGCCGAGGTGGAACCGTTCAAGACCACCTTCGTCCTGCACTTCATGCGCGAGCCGCCGTTCGTGGCGTATGCGCTGGCCATGCTGGCGGTATCGGCGATCAACAGCAAGTTCTACTGCAAATACATCTGCCCCCTGGGCGCCGGGCTCAGCTTCGTCACCCGCTTTCGCATCTTCGACTGGCTGCGCCGCCGCCGCGAGTGCGGCAAGCCCTGCCAGGCCTGCGCCCACCAGTGCCAGATCGCGGCGATCAAACCCACCGGGGAAATCATCGACAACGAATGCCACTACTGCCTGGAATGCCAGGTGAACTACTGGGATGAGCAGCTGTGCCCCCCGCTGGTGGAGAAACGCAAGAAGCGCGAAGCCAGGGAACGCAAGCGGCAGGAGGTCATCGCCACCGATACCTGAGTGATTTGCTGGGATTAATTGACTTGGGTCAAGGCAGTTCGCGCCAACCGGCTTACCCTTAAGGTGCGCAAAAGACCCGCACTGCCCGAGGAGGGGACAAAAATGACAAAGCAAAGCAAACACAAGGGAAGATTCCTGACGCTGGCGGCAGTATTCGCCGGCCTGACGCTGTCCGGGGCCGCCACCCTAGCCCAGGAAAAGACCGACCACCCGGGAGTCACTCCCGGCGAGATGGCCTACAAGGGCGCGCCGGTACCCGCCGGCGAGATGAAGCGTGTGATTTCACCCGGCGCACCGGATATGACCCAGGCGGAATTCGATATCGCCACCAAGCTCTACTTCGAGCGCTGCGCCGGTTGCCACGGTGTGTTGCGCAAGGGCGCTACCGGCAAGCCGCTGACCCCGGATATCACCCAGCAGCGCGGTACCGATTTCCTCAAGGTATTGATCAACTACGGCAGCCCTGCCGGTATGCCCAATTGGGGCACCTCCGGCGAGTTTACCGAGGAGCAGATCGATATCATGGCGCGCTTTCTGCAGCACGAGCCGCCCACGCCTCCAGAGTGGGGCATGCAGGAGATGAAGGAAACCTGGCAGGTCTATGTCCCCGAGGACAAGCGACCCAAGACCAAGCAGAACAAGTACAACATCGACAATATCTTCGCCGTGACCCTGCGCGATTCCGGCGAAGTGGCACTGATCGATGGCGACAGCAAGGATATCGTCGCCATCCTCAAGACCGGGTACGCGGTGCATATCTCGCGCTCCTCGGATTCCGGGCGCTACATCTACACCATCGGCCGCGACGCCAAGGTCGACATGATCGACCTGTTCATGGACCCGCCGCAGATCGTGGCCACCATCAAGGTGGGCCTGGAGGCGCGCTCGGTGGAAACCTCCAAGTACAAGGGCTACGAGGACAAGGTGGCCATTGCCGGCGCCTACTGGCCGCCCCAGTACGTGTTGATGGACGGCGCCACCCTGGAGCCCACCAAGATCATGTCGACCCGCGGCATGACCGTGGACACCCAGGAATACCACCCGGAGCCGCGCGTGGCAGCCATCGTGGCCTCCCATGAGTACCCCGAGTTCATCGTCAACGTCAAGGAGACCGGCAAGATCCTGCTGGTCAACTACAGCGACCTCGACGCGATCACGGTGACCACCCTGGAGGCCGCGCGTTACCTGCATGACGGCGGTTGGGACTCGAGCCATCGCTACTTCCTGACCGCGGCCAACCAGTCCAACATTATCGCAGTGGTCGACTCCAAAGAGCGGGAGATAGAGGCACTGATCCCCGCGGAAAAAATTCCCCACCCCGGGCGCGGCGCCAACATCAAGGACCCGGAGTTCGGGCCGGTATGGGTAACCTCCGGCCTTGGCAACGAGAACATCAATTTCATCGGCACCGACCCGGAAGGGCACCCCGATAATGCCTGGAAAGTGGTACGGGTCCTCCCCTCCCAGGGTGGCGGTTCGTTGTTCGTGAAAACCCATCCCAAATCCAGCAACCTGTGGGTGGATAACACCCTGCACCCGGACGCCAAGGTCAGCCAGTCCATAGCCGTGTACGACGTGAACAATCTCGACGCCGGCTATGAAGTGCTGCCGATCGCCGAGTGGGCGGATGTGGGCGAAGGCCCGGCCCGAGTCGTGCAGCCCGAGTACAATGCCGCAGGTGACGAGGTGTGGTTCTCGGTGTGGAACGGCAAGGACCAGGTCTCGGCCATCGTGGTGGTGGATGACAAAACGCGCAAGCTGAAAGAGGTCATCAAGGACGAACGCCTGATCACGCCCACCGGCAAGTTCAACGTCTACAACACCCGCAAGGATATCTATTAGGGCCATCCGGGGTACGTGACAAAAACCGGCGCCACAAGCGCCGGTTTTTTATCGATTGAGTTTGGCGCTGCAAGACTCCTTCCCAAGGGCCGATTTCAACCGGCCCCAGTATTAGGGGCCACGAGCCGCATCATGTCACGCCAAGCATGTAGGCCCCGCAACATCGGGCGTGCCGGTAGAGCGCTTACCAGTTAAGCGACAACTTCATCGCCACGCTGCGTTCAGCGCCGTAGAGGTTCTCGGTGGAAGCGATGTATTTTTTGTCCGCCAGGTTCAACAGGTTGAGCGTCAACCGATAGGCGTTGTCCCGGCCGAACTCGACGCCGCTGGACAGGTTGATGGTTCCCCAGCCGCCCTTGTCCTCGATCACATCGCGCGAGGTACCCGGCTCCTTCAGATCCGAAGAGGACTCCCCCCGCAGGTACAGGTCCGCCCACAGATTGGGCACCGCCAGCAGCGTGCCCTGCCAGCGCAGGCCCAGCCGGCCGCTAATATCCGGCACGGCGGTGTCCCAGGTAGAAAACGCCTGGTACTCGATCTTGCGCTTCATCCAGGTGAGGCTGGTGTAGGGCTCGAGGTTGGCCGGGAGGCCGCCGTACACCAGGTACAGCTCGACGCCGTGACCCTCGGATTTGCCGACGTTCTGGTAGAGGCGATCGCGACTCCCGGGGCAGTCGTCCTCGGGGGTACAGGGCAGGTGGTGAATGTAGTCCCTGGATCGGGTGTAAAACGCCACGGTATCCAGGGTCAGGATATTGCCCTGCAGGCGCACGCCCAGTTCGTAATTCATCGAGGTCTCGGGATCCAGGCCCGCGTCCGGGTTGACGAAGTTGGAGCCCGCGTAGGCGCCGGTCGCCAGCTGGGTCAGGGAGGGATAGACATAACCCTGGGACACGTTGGCGCGCAGACGCGCGCTCTCACTGGCCGACCACACCAGGCCCAGCGAGCCGATCAGCTCGTCATCGCTGTCCAGCTTGCCTGGCTCCAGGCTCTCGCGATCAGTATCGTCCAGCTTGCCCTCCACATAATACTGGCGTAACCCGGCTGTCAGCGAGAGCCGGTCACTGACCTCCCACTGGTCTTGCAGGAACAGCGCCCAGGTCTGCGTGTTGGCCTTGTCGTGTATAACCTCGACACCGCTTGGCGCGATGGGTGGCGTCCAGGAGTCCGTGTCCACGTGCCGGTTCTGGTCCACCTCGTCGTAAAGGTATTGCACACCGGCAATCAGGCGGTGGTTGCCCAGCGGCTGGAAGTCCCACTGGGCCAGGGCGCCATCAGTATCCAGGGTGCTGTAGCTGTTAATGTCCCGGCTGTACCAGACCGTTTCCGTGTACGTATAGAAGTGCCGGTCGCTCTGCTGCCGGTAGGCATTGGCCGAGAAGCCCTGCAGCCAGTCGTTGTCCAGCTCCCAGCGGTAAAACAGGCCGTGCTTGTCGCGGTCACGCCTGGGCGATTCGACGTAGAAATCCGTCAGAGGGTAGGTGTTCTTGACCTTGTCCTCTACGTACACGTTGCTGCTGGACTTGTATTCCTCGTAGGTATACTCCAGGCGTTGCGAGGCGAAACCGTAGCCCGCGTAGAAATAGATACCGTCATTATCGTAGGCTGTGTTCTCCATGCTGCCCGCGGGTGTGGAGCGATCATCGTGATCGCTCATGGTGCCGGCGAGCCGGTATTCGAGCCCATCGATATTGCCGTAAAGGCTGGCAAAGGCATTGTAGCCGTCCGTGGCGCTGTCGTACCCACCCTCCACGGTGACCTGTAGCGGCTCGGTGCCACCCTTGCGGGTAATGAAGTTGACTACCCCGCTGAGCGCGCGCGACCCGTACAGCACGGACCCGGAGCCGCGCATTACCTCCACCCGCTCCACCATGGCCGGTTGCAAGGTGAGAGGCGTACCTACCTCGTAGTGGTCGGTGACCTCCTGGCTGTTCACCAGGATGGCGGTACGCCGCGATTCCTCACCACGTATACGTATGCGTCCCAGACCGGGCTGGCCAGAGTCGGTTACCTGTACGCCGGGAATGTCGCGCATCAGCTCGGCGAGGCTCGGCACCGTGGCGCGCGCCAGTTCCTTGTCATCGATAACGCTCAACGAGACTGGGCTATCGAACAGACGCTCGCGGCTGCGACTGGCTGTCACCACGATCTCCTCCAGTTCACTGGACGCCTTGAAGCTTTCCTCAGCAGCCCACGCGACTGGCGAGCCGAACGCCACATGTACCGCAATTGCCAACGATGACCTGCAAAACCTTCTAAAACCCATGTGGAAAGCGCCTACTTTTTTCTGTGATTGTACAGAAATGCTCCACCCATATCTTGATCCGTATCAGCGCGCCTGAAGCGAACAAGTGACTCTCTACTGTTGCTGGCAAAGAGAGCATTCCGTTCTGAGAGAGTACCTGTTGGTCTCTACTTCCAGCACCGCACTCTTAAGAGGACATATTTCCGCCGTGTAAGCGGCTCGATTCCGTGAAAGGAGATCGAGTCCTTACTGCAGGCGCTGGGCGCTGAAGTTGAACAAAGCGCTGGAAGCCGCGTAGCAGTGGTTTGGAAAAACGAGGTTTGGGTATTCCACAGGCCACACCCCCGTCCTGATACTGACAAAGGCGCTGTGGTAAGTGTTAAGAAATGGCTGGAAAGTCACGGGATTATGCCATGATCAAGATGATGGAAGTAAATGGGTTTCGAGCAACAGTTGACTAAGACCCGGATATCGAAATGTTTCGCGATGAACTCGTTGGCCTCAACGGTGGCGCTGATTTTTACTCAGACAGCGTGAAGGGCCTGAAGCGGGAAGCTGAACGCTCCCTCCAGGAGTTTGTAGCCTTCTGCGAGGAGCGGGGTCTGCCTGTAAAAAAGGACTACTCAGGCCGTTTCAAATGCCGGGTTGATCCGCAGTTACATGAGGAGGCTGTGCTGGTAGCCAGAGCTGCAGGAATCAGTCTGAATAAACTGGTGGAGATGGGGTTTGAGCACGAACTCAAGGAGAGTGTTTGAGGTGTGAACTCATACCCTCTTCGCTGCCCAGCAGTGTCACAACATCGATCAACAACCTCCCCTTTCCGCATCTAGGAAACTCCGAACTACCGCCAGATCGATCACCTGACGGCCAGCATGTGATTGAGTGGTTTTGTACCGCTGAACAGCGGATTGTCATTCGGGGTAACCAGCCACCGGTCAGCCTGCGACTGCTCGGGCAGCAGAACCTGAAGGGACTTGGAGATACCCAGAATGTAACTGGTCAGCTCCAGTTGATCCCGCGTTAGCTTGGCCCTATCCGGCTGGCTCTTCAAGTTGTACAGGGCCCTCTTGTTGCTGAGCCCCAGTAGGGTCATTTGCTCGGCGCAGGTCAGGCGCCATTGGCTGAAGATTTTGAAAATCGCCGGCAGCAGTGAGCGGGTGACATTTTAATCAAGGTGCAACAGTCGTTCAGCTTGAGTAACCATGCTTTTCTCCTGCTCGTATTCTCTACCGTATCGTTATTGTAGTTGACTACGATCAGGCCAACGTTACTCTTTCAGGCAGCCAGGCGCACCGCAATTCAAGCATTTAAAAATAAAGATAAGAAGAGTACCGCGTTGGACTATGCGTACAGACGAAAATCTGCGCCGCAATTGTTGCTGAAAATCATGTCGTTGGGATCTAGAATTTTCGAGGCGGTGGTCCCAATTTGGTCCCATGAAAAATTGATAGGGTGTATTTTACCTTAAATTCAGCAAGTTACAGCGGACAAATGGCGGAGAGCGAGGGATTCGAACCCTCGATAGGGTATTAGCCTATACACCCTTAGCAGGGGTGCGCCTTCAGCCACTCGGCCAGCTCTCCGTTTAACTTTTTGTCGAGGTCTTCGTTGAGCCTGCGGCTCAATAGGGGTGCGCATTACTCGTCGCTGCGCTCCTCGCCCCTGCGGCCGGGGTCGCGCCCGACTCGCCGTCGTACCTCCGGCGCTCCCTGCGCCAGCTTCGCTGGCTACGGGTCAGCCACTCGGCCAGCTCTCCGGAAGCGCGGCATAATACCACAACCAGAGTAAATTCAAAGTCATACGGTGCCAGGCCGGCGGTTACTCCGTGTTCTGGGCGCCCGTGTCGCTATCGTCCTGGATCCGGTTGTAGATCTCTTCACGGTGCACGGCCACGTCCTTGGGGGCATTCACGCCGATACGCACCTGGTTGCCCTTCACACCCAGTACTGTCACGGTAATCTCGTCGCCGACCATCAGGGATTCTCCCACCCTGCGAGTCAAAATCAACATTGGTCCTTCTCTCCAATCATGTGCCTGCGGTGTGGCCCTACATACACACGACAGCTCGATGACCGGGCATCCGGGCCCGGTCCCTTTGAATCGGCTATATTAGTTTTAGCTGAGATCGCCGATAACGCAATGCGTTGTCTCAGTCTGTTTTTTACTTGGAATGGCGTTGCTTAGGCAGCGCTTTCGTCCATGGGTTCCCTGTCCAGGCCAAAAGATGAGTGCAATGCCCTCACGGCCAGCTCCAGGAACTTCTCCTCTATGATGACCGAGATCTTGATTTCGGAGGTGGTGATCATCTGGATGTTGATACCCACCTCGGCCAGCGCCTGGAACATCTGGCTGGCCACTCCCGCGTGGGAGCGCATACCAACCCCCACCACGGAAACCTTGGCAATGCGGCTGTCGGCGGTCACCTCGCGGGCGTTGATCTCCTGTGCGACCTGCTGCAGCACCTCCCTGGCCCGGGGCAGGTCATTGCGGCCCACGGTGAAGGTGAAATCGGTGGTCTTGTCGTGGGAGATGTTCTGCACGATGACGTCCACCTCGATATTGGCATCACCGATCGGCCCCAGTATGTGATAGGCGATACCGGGCATATCCGGCACGCCCTCGACCGTGAGCTTGGCCTCGTCGCGATTGAAGGCGATACCCGCTATTGTGGGCGTTTCCATCTGCTGCGTATCCTCCAGAGTAATGAGGGTGCCAGGGCCGTCCTGAAAGCTGTGCAGCACCCGCAGCGGCACCTGGTACTTGCCGGCAAACTCCACCGCCCGGATCTGCAGCACCTTGGACCCCATGCTGGCCATTTCCAGCATCTCCTCGAAGGTGATCCGGTCCAGGCGGCGGGCGCCATCGACCACCCGGGGGTCGGTGGTATACACCCCGTCGACATCGGTGTAGATCTGGCATTCGTCCGCCTTCAGGGCGGCGGCCAGCGCCACTGCCGTGGTATCGGAACCGCCGCGGCCCAGGGTGGTGATATTGCCGTGCTCGTCCACTCCCTGGAAGCCGGCCACCACCAGTACATACCCCTCCGCCAGGCTGGCGTGCAGGCGCTGGTCGTCGATTTCCCGGATGCGCGCCTTGGTGTGGGCATCGTCGGTCAGGATGCGCACCTGGCCGCCGGTATAGGACCTGGCTTTCACCCCGCGCTTGTCCAGGGCCATGCTGAGCAGGGCGGTGGTCACCTGCTCGCCGGTGGAAATGAGGACATCCATCTCGCGCGGCACCGGGCGCTCCTGCACCTGGTGGGCCAGCTCGATCAGGCGGTTGGTCTCGCCGCTCATGGCGGAGACGACCACGACCACATCGTGCCCCTGGCGACGAAACTTCGCCACTTTCTCGGCGACCTGCTCGATGCGCTCCACCGAGCCCACCGAGGTGCCGCCGAATTTCTGTACTATCAGACTCATGTGTTCCCGAACAGGCGCATCGGGGGCCGCTTGCACGCAGCCGCCGAAAAAAGGGCGCCATTAAACACCAAACTGGGCAATAATTAAACAGCTGAGAGGGGCTGCATCCTGCCAAAAATCACCACTACTGCAGGGTGGATTCGACCCAGGCGGGCACGTCCTTCAGCACTCCCGGCAGGGCAGCCACGTCGCTGCCACCGCCCTGGGCCATGTCAGGGCGCCCGCCACCCTTGCCGCCCAGGCGCTGGGCGAACTCGCGCATCAGATCGCCGGCTTTCACCCGGCCGGTGAGGTCGGCGGTCACACCCGCGGCCAGCGCCACCTTGTCATCGCCGACCGCCGCCAGCAGTATCACGCCGCTGCCCAGCTTGTTCTTGCACTGGTCCAGGGTATCGCGCAGGGATTTCGCATCGGCGCCGTCCACCGTGGCGGCCAGCACCTTGACCCCCGCCACCTCCACCGCGCCGGCGGTGAGGTCGCCACCGGCGGAGGTGGCCAGTTTCTGCTTGAGACGGGCGATCTCCTTTTCCAGGTCGCGGTTTTCGGCCCGCAGGGCGGTTACCTTGTCGGTCACATTGTCGGGGCTGCCCTTCACGGCCTCACAAATCGCCGCCAGGCGCTGCTCCAGGGTATCGAACAGGGTCAGCGCGGCGCTGCCGGTGACCGCCTCGATGCGGCGCACCCCGGAGGCGACCCCGGATTCCGCGGTGATCCGCAGCAGGCCGATGTCGCCGGTGCGGTCGACGTGAATACCGCCGCACAGTTCCACCGAGAAGTCGTCCTCGCCCATGGCCAGTACCCGCACTTCATCGCCGTACTTCTCCCCGAACAGGGCCATGGCGCCGGCGGCCACCGCGTCCTCCATGGACATCAGGCGGGTGCTCACCGCGGTGTTGGCGCGAATCTGGGCATTGACCAGCTGCTCGATGGTCTTGAGCTGCTGCGCGGTTACCGCCTGGGGATGGGAGAAATCGAAACGCAGGCGCTCGGAGTCCACCAGCGAGCCCTTCTGGGCCACGTGCTCGCCCAGCACCCGGCGCAGGGCCGCGTGCAACAGGTGGGTGGCGGAGTGGTTGCGGCGGATGCGCTGGCGCAGGGTGGCGTCCACCTGTGCCTCAAGGGTGTCGCCCACCCGCAGCGTGCCGTGCAACACCTTGACGTGGTGCAGGTGCTGGTCCGCGGCTTTGGTGGTATCCACCACGTCCAGGCGCACTTGCGGGCCGCTGAGGGTACCGCAATCGCCCACCTGGCCGCCCGACTCGCCGTAGAAGGGGGTGCTGTCCAGCACCACCACACCGCTGTCCTGCTCGCCCAGGGCGTCCACCTGCTCGCCATCGCGCAGCAGCGCGGTCACCCTGCCCTGCCCCGTCACGCCCTGGTAGCCGGTAAACTCGGTACTGCCCTCCAGGGTGAGTACCGCGTTGTAATCCACCTTGAAACTGCCGCTTTCCTGGGAGCGCGAGCGCTGCCGCGCCATCGCCTCCTCGTAGCCCGCCATGTCCAGGCTGAGGCCGCGCTCGCGGGCGATATCGTTGGTCAGGTCGGTGGGAAAGCCGTAGGTGTCGTACAGCTTGAACACCAGTTCCCCCGGTATCTCGCTGCCCTGGATGTCCGCCAGTGACTCCTCGAGAATCTGCATGCCGTTGTCCAGGGTCTTGGCGAACTGCTCCTCCTCCGCCAGCAGGGCCTGCTCCACCTGTTGCTGGCGGGCGACCAGTTCCGGGTAGGCATCGCCCATCTGCTGCGCCAGGGTGGCCACCAGCCGGTAGAAAAACGGGCCGCTGGCGCCCAGCTTGTTGCCGTGGCGGATGGCGCGGCGGATGATGCGGCGCAGCACGTAGCCGCGGCCTTCGTTGCCCGGCAGCACGCCGTCGACGATCAGGAACGCGCAGGAGCGGATATGGTCGGCAATCACCCGCAGGGAGTTGTGCGCCAGGTCCTGTACTCCGAGGATGCCGGCGGCGGCGCCGATCAGGGCCTGGAACAGGTCTATCTCGTAGTTGCTGTGTACGCCCTGCATCACCGCGGCGATACGCTCCAGCCCCATGCCGGTGTCCACCGAGGGTTTGGGCAGCGGGTGCAACTCGCCGGCGGCGTCGCGATTGTACTGCATGAACACCAGGTTCCAGATCTCGATATAGCGATCCAGGTCGTCGTCCGCGCTGCCGGGCGGGCCGCCGGGCACCTCCGGGCCGTGGTCGTAGAACAGCTCGGAGCAGGGCCCGCAGGGGCCGGTGTCGCCCATCTGCCAGAAATTGTCCTCATCCAGGCGGGAAAAGCGCTCCGGGCTCACGCCGATCTCCTCGAGCCAGATATCGGCGGCCTCGTCGTCGCTGATATGCACAGTCACCCACAGGCGCTCCGGGGGTAACTCCAGCACCTCGGTCAGGAAGGTCCAGGCAAACTGGATGGCCTCGCGCTTGAAATAGTCGCCAAAGCTGAAATTGCCCAGCATCTCGAAGAAGGTGTGGTGGCGCGCGGTGTAGCCCACGTTCTCCAGGTCGTTGTGCTTGCCGCCGGCGCGCACGCAGCGCTGGCTGCTGGCCGCGCGGCTGTAGGGGCGCGGGTCGGTCCCCAAAAAGGTGTCCTTGAACTGGTTCATGCCGGCATTGGTAAACAGCAGGGTGGGGTCGTTGGCGGGCACCAGCGAGCTGCTGGGAACCCGGGTATGACCCTGCTGCTCAAAGTAGGCGAGGAAAGCCTCGCGTATTTCCACGGTCTTCATAGGCGGTCTCGATGATGGATGGCGGCAGGGGTGGGCCCTAGCCGGCCATATGCCCCTCGGCAAAGGGTCTGCCGGCGATGATGTGCAGGTGTAAATGGAACACGGTCTGGCCGGCGCCGGAGCCGTTGTTGATGATCAGGCGGAAGGCGTCCGCCACCCCCAGTTGCTCCGCCACCTTGCCGGCGGCCAGCAGCAGGTGCCCCAGCAGGGCCTGGTCGTCCGCCCGGGCATCCACCAGGCGGGGAATGCCGCGCTTGGGGATCACCAGCACGTGTACCGGGGCCTGCGGGTTGATGTCGTTGATGGCAATACAGTGCTCGTCCTCGTAGAGGAACTCGCTGGGAATCTCGCCACTGACGATTTTGCCGAAGATGGTATCGGACATGCCTACCCCAGCTTCTCGTCGGCGGTGAGCTGGCGCGCCTCGCTCTCGAGCATCACCGGAATGCCGTCGCGCACCGGGTAGGCCAGGCCGCTGGCCTTGCACACCAGCTCCTCTTTCTCGCGGTCGTACTCCAGGGGCGCCTTGGTAACCGGGCACACCAGGATGCTGAGCAACTTCTTGTCTATCATCAACGCCTCGAGCAGGTAAAAAAGCGAGGCGACATTATACGGGTTTTTCAGGGTTTGGGCATGGGTCCAGAGCCGGCTTCTGGCCCGGCTTCGGGCATCGGCGGCGCCAGCAACTGCGGGTCGATACGCTGTTCCCGCCAGTTCATGCGCCAGTCCAGGTGCGGCCCCGTGGCCCGCCCGGTGGCGCCCACGGCGCCGATGACATCGCCGGCCTGCAACTCGTCCCCCACCTGCACCAACACCTCGCTCATGTGCAGGAAGCTGGAAGACAGGCGGTAGCCGTGATCGAGAATGACGGTGCCGCCGGAAAAGTACAGGTCCGGCTCCGCCAGGGTCACCACCCCCGGTCCCGGCGCCCGCACCAGGGTGCCGGCGGGCATCGCCACATCCACCCCGAAATGGGGCCGGCGCGGCTCGCCGTTGTAGAAGCGCTGGCTGCCGTACACCCCGGAGATGGGCCCGACCAGCGGCCACTGGAAGCCGCCCAGCACGGCGGTCAGCAGCTCCGGGCGGGCCAGTTTCGGAGCCCGGGCGGCGGCCACCAGCGAGGCTTCGCGGCGGATACGCTCCAGGTCCTCCGGCGGTGGTGTCACCGTCTTCTGGGGCACGCCCTCCACCCGCTGTATCAGATACTCCCGACGCGCCACCTGCAGGGTTTCGCGGCAGGGCTGCGCGCCGGTCACCACCAGTTCCGCGGTACCCGCGGCGTCCCGGCCGAACCCGGCAAAGGTGGTGCCGTCCGCCAGCACATCCAGTCGTTCGCCGTCGAGGGTCACCACACTGCCCGGTGCCACCCTGCCCCAGATGAAGCCCCCCTGTTGCAGCGCGCCCTCGAACTCGGGGCAGTCAGCCAGCGCCAGCGGGGCAACCAGGGCCGCGGCAATAACCGGGACCAGACGGAAAAAACGCTTCACTTGCATCACCTCTACACCAACCTGCGACAGGGGATATGGTAACCGCCCCGGCGCCGTTACAATAGCGCCCCATGAGCAGATACCGACCGCCGCGCCGCCGCGGCTCAGCCTATATCACCCCCGAGGGCGAGCGGCGCCTGCGCGCGGAACTGCACCAGTTGTGGAAGGTGGAGCGCCCGCAGGTGACCAGCGCGGTCCACGAGGCCGCCAAGAACGGCGACCGCTCGGAAAACGGCGACTATATCTACGGCAAGCGCCGCCTGCGGGAGATCGACTCCCGGGTGCGCTTCCTCAACAAGCGCCTCGACGAACTCAAGGTGGTGGACCGCCCCCCGGACAATACCGACAAAATCTACTTCGGCGCCTGGGTCTGCCTGGAGGACGAAGCCGGCGCGGAGCAGCGCTGGCGCATCGTCGGGCCGGACGAATTCGACCTCGGCCAGGGCCTGCTCAGCATGGACTCCCCCCTGGCTCGCTCCCTGCTGGGCAAGGCCCTGGACGACGAGGTGCAGGTGCGCAGCCCGTCGGGGGAGCAGACCTACTATGTGACCGACATCAGCTACCGCCCGACGGCCGAATAGATTCGGCCAAAATGAAAAAGGGCCACTGCAGTGGCCCGTTTCACAAAACCCGTCAAAGCGCGTCGCGGGGCCTCAGCCGCCGCCGGGCACGTAGCCGTCGGTGGTGCAAGGGAGGCTGGGGTCGCAGGTATCCACGAACATGCCCTGCCCCGCTGGCATCAGGAAGAACGACTTCTGCGCCTGGGCGTTGGGGTCCTTACGCGGCAGGCTGTGGGGGTCGGCGCCATAGTCCGGCTCGAACGGCGGCAGGTTGGTAATGGGCGGGGCGGCGGTACCGCCGTCCGCGGCGCCCGCGCCCACCGGCCCGTTGTCCCAGATCACCAGTACCGAGCCGGTGAAATCACCCGCCGGCACCGGCTCCAGGGCCACATAGGAGTTGGTGTCCGGGTGGCGATCGGCCTCCACCGCCGGAATACGCAGTTTCGCGCCGATGGTGCGGGCCATGAATTCGGCGGTCCACATGCTCACCTGGTGATCCCCGTAGGCCACGTGCAACAGCACCGCGTGGGCCGGCGTATCGGGCAGCGGGTGATCCTGGATGTGATAGACATAGCCGCTGGACTCGGCGCGGTCCCACAGCATCTGCGCCATGGACAGCAGGAAGGTCTGGTCCTTGACGCTGGGGTAGCCGCCGCCGGTATCCCCGGTGCTGCTGCCAGTGAAGAACAGGCTGTAGGTGGCGAAATCGATGCTGCGCCGCAGCAGCATGCTGTAGGACATCCCCGGCACGCCGAGCACGCCGCGGGTGACATCCTGGATCACCCCCATCAGCGCGCCCCCGAGGATACCGCCCTGGCTGTTGCCGTCGTAGTACACGTTGCTGTTGTCGAACACCGGCACGCCGCCGGCCTGGAAGGCGGGATCGCTGCCCAGGCCGTCCTCATGCTTGAGCAGGCGCGCCAGGTACATGAAGTTCAGCAGGCCCTGCTGCTGGCGATCGAAAAAGGCCGGCAGCAGCGAGAAGTCCTGCAACACCTGGGTGGCGTAGCCGACATCCTCCGAAGAGAACCCGCTCCAGTCGGTGCCGCAGAACAGCATCTGGTGGTCGTTGGCCATGATATTGATATTGGCGCCGGTGCCGCGCAGGGCCTCGGAGCCGCTGCCCAGCAGGCCGTGGCCGTACAGCGAGGGACGGGCAATGGCCTTGGGCGGCGCATCGAAGTCCTCGGCCACCGAGCGGGCCACGCTGCAGTAGAATTTCGCGGTGAAGAAGTTGTCGCCGCCCATGCGATCGGGCAGGCCGTCATCAGGGGTGGCATAGTAAAAGGCCGAGCCGGGGCCGCCCTCGTCGGAGGCCAGGTAGTTGGGCACCTGGAAGGTGCCGGTAATGGTGCGCGACTTGTATTCGTCCTGGCCCTCCTCGCAGCCGCTCTCGGCGCAGGGGGCGTAATCGACAACCTCCTCCACGGTGAAATCCGGCGCCGCGTTGCCGAGGCTGGCAAAGGCGTCATCGCGAATATGCAGCACGCGACCGGTGATATTGCTGACACTGGCGACGGTGAAGTCCCAGGCCAGGTAGAGGTCCTCGCGGGCGACACCGGCATCCCCCAGCACGCTGAAAATGTCCTCCATGGCGGCGCGGCGATTCTCGATGGCATCGTTGTCGGTGAGGGTGTCGTCGCGGAAGGCGGCAAAGACCTCGGGGGCCGCGATCAGCTCGCCATCGGCGTCACGCATGTTGCGCAGTGCCACGATGTAGCGCTGGCCGCGCTCGAACTGCACCATGGGGCGGACAATGAAGCTCTGCTCGGCGGGGTCGTCGGTGTTGGCATCCAGTTCGGCGAACACCAGGTGCTGCTCGCCGGTGGCGGCATTGATGACCACCACCGGGGAGTCCGGATCCAGGGACTGCTCCAGATCGGTGATCGCCGGCGCCCCGGTCTGCGCCAGGTCGACACCCGGTATCTGGGCGACGATCATCTGCGAGGGCGAAAAGCCGTCGTTGCGGTTCCACTCGCTGGGGTCGACCTTCACCCCCTGCTTGTTGGCCGGCAGCGACTCCTGGTTCAAGTTGATCAGCAGACCGGTGTCGCTGCCCTCGTCGGCCACGGTGAATACGTTGCTGGGCCAGGGGAACATGCAGTTGTCGGAGTCGAGAATTTCGCAGCGATCGGCATTGGGTGTTTCGATACTGACCGGCACCGGTTCGGGGTCTTTATCCTTGTTGTTATTGTTGTTGTCCGAGCAGGCGCCGAGCAGCAGGGCTACCGCCAACACGGGCAGATGGCAGGTTGATAAACGCATGAGCACTTTTTCCTTATAGTCGTGTTTCGCGGGTACTGCAGGATAGCACACCTGCAGCGCGGTCAGTCGAGTGCCGCGTAGATGATGCTCTCCAGCTGCCCCCGGAAATTGAAGGTGCTGGAGGGAATAAGCTGGGTCAGGAACACCACCACCAGCTCCTCGGCGGGGTCCACCCAGAACAGGGTGCTGGCCAGCCCGCCCCAGAAGAAGCTGCCCACGGAGCCGGGAAAGCCGTTGCGCACCGGGTCCAGCTTGGTGGCGAAACCCAGGCCGAAGCCCACCCCCTCGTAGGCCGTTTCACTGAAGCTGCCGGTGGCGAAGCGGGACATGTCCACCCCGCCCGGCAGGTGGTTGCGGGTCATGAACTGCAGGGTGCGCGCACCGATGACGCGCCGTCCGTCGAGGCTGCCGCCGTTGAGCAGCATCTGGCTGAAGCGATAGTAATCCGCCACCGTCGACAGCAGGCCACCGCCGCCGGACCAGAACGTGCGGCTGGCGAAATGGCTGTCCCGGCAGTCGTCCTGCAACACCATTTCCTTGCTCAGGTTGCGCTCGTAGCAGGAGGCCAGCCGGTCCACCTTGGCGGCCGGGATCTCGAAGCCGGTATCCGCCATGCCCAGCGGCTCGAACAGCGTCTCGCGCAGGAAATCCGGCAGGCTGCGGCCGCTGATCACCTCGATCAGGTAGCCCAGCACATCGGTGGCCACGGAGTAGTTCCAGCGCTCCCCCGGGGAAAATTCCAGGGGCAGGCCCGCCAGCTGGTCGATCATCTGCTGCAGCGTGTAACCGCGCCGCGGCAGGCCGACGCTCAGTTCCCGGTAGGCCGCGTCGACATTGCTGGCGTGCATGAAATCGTAGGTCAGCCCCGAGGTGTGCATGAGCAGGTCGCGGATGGTCATGGGGCGCTCGCAGGCGCGGGTGGCGAACAGCGGGTGGGAACCGCCGGTGCGCACCCGCAGGCCCTTCCAGGCCGGGATATAGCGGTGCACCGGATCGTCCAGCGAGAACAGCCCGCGCTCGTACAGGGTCATCAGGGCGACCGAGGTCACCGGCTTGGTCATGGAGTAGATACGCACGATGGTGTCGGCGGTCATGGGGGTGTCGCGCTCGACGTCGCGGCGGCCCGCCACGTCCAGATAGCAGGGCTGGCCGCGGCGCGCCACCAGGGTGATGCTGCCAGGTATCTTGCCCGGCTCGATATAGCGGCGGCGCAGGTGCTCACCCACGCGCTCCAGCTGGGCGCTGTTCATCCCCACCGCTTCGGGTGTCACTCCATCCGGTACCATGTTCGCTCCTGTTGTGGTGCTGCCTGGGGCCGACAGTGAAACCCGCGGCGCCCCCTGCTGGCAAGCCCCTACAGGTCCAACACCGCCGCCACCCGCTGGCGCAACGCGGGCAGCACCTCGGCCTCGAACCAGGGATTGCGCCGCAGCCACAGGGTGTTGCGCGGCGACGGGTGCGGCAGCGGGAAGAAGCGCGGCCCGAAGGCCTGCCAGCGCCGCACCCGGGCGGTGAGCGTCTCGCGGGGAACAGGCGCCGCCGGGGATTGCGCCTGGTAGTACTGCTGGGCATAGCTGCCCACCAGCAGCACCAGTTGCAGGGCGGGCATCTGCCGCTGCAGCGCGGCGTGCCACCGCGGCGCGCAGGCCGGGGGCGGCGGCAGGTCGCCGGACTTGCCGCGCCCCGGATAGCAAAACCCCATGGGCACTATGGCGATGCGCGATTCGTCGTAGAACTGCTCCCGGTCCAGTTGCAGCCACTGACGCAGCCGCTCGCCGCTGGGGTCATCCCAGGGGATGCCGCTGGCGTGCACCCTGGTGCCCGGTGCCTGGCCGATGATCAGCAGCCTCGCGCTGGCGCTGGCGCGCAGCACCGGCCTGGGCCCCAGCGGCAGGGTGTCCTCGCAGTGGCGACAGGCGCGCACCTGCGCCAGCAGGTCCCGCAGCGGGATATCGTGGTCGCGCTCGCCCACCGTTCTCCACCGTGATCCGAAATACCAAGGCTCCGGGCTCCGGCGGTACGTCATTGCCCGGCAAAGCCCTCAACTGCTAATATCGCGTCCTTCCCGAGCCCACCGCAGTGGGCACCCGCATTGCCCCGGAGTACCTATGACTGGCCCGTCGCTGCCCGACCTGGAAAACCACGCGGACTTCATCCAACGCCATATCGGCCCCACTGTCAAACAACAGGCGGAAATGGCCCGGGCCATCGGCTACCAGAGCCTGGACGCGCTGATCGACGCCACGGTACCCGCCGCCATCCGCCGCCGGCAGCCGATGGACCTGCCGGGGCCGCAGACCGAGCAGGCGGTGCTGGCGCGGCTGCGCGAGCTGGCCTCGCTCAATGTGGTCAACAAATCCTATATCGGCTGCGGCTACCACGACACCTACACGCCCGCCGTGATCCAGCGCAACGTGCTGGAAAACCCCGGCTGGTACACGGCCTACACCCCCTACCAGCCGGAGATATCCCAGGGGCGCCTGGAGGCGCTGCTGACCTTCCAGCAGATGATTCTGGACCTGACCGGCATGGATCTGGCCAACGCCTCGCTGCTGGACGAGGGCACTGCGGCAGCCGAGGCCATGACCCTGCTGCACCGGGTAAACAAGAAAAACCGCAGCAACACCTTCCTGGTCGCAGCCGACTGTCACCCCCAGACCATCGCCGTGGTGAAGACCCGCGCCGAGGCACTGGACATCGAGGTGGTGGTCGGTGAACCCGAGGAGCTGCTGGGCAGCACCGATGCCTTCGGCGTGCTGCTGCAGTACCCCGGCAGCTACGGCCACCTGCGGGACATCGGCGGCCTGATCGACCGGGCCCATGCCGCCGGCACCCTGGCAGCCGTGGCCGCCGATATCATGGCACTGCTGCTGGTGAAATCCCCCGGGGCGCTGGGCGCCGACGTGGTGCTGGGCAACACCCAGCGCTTCGGCGTGCCCATGGGCTTCGGCGGCCCCCACGCGGCCTATTTCGCCACCCGCGACGCCTACAAGCGCTCCACCCCCGGGCGCATCATCGGGGTGTCCGTGGACCGTCGCGGCAACCAGGCCCTGCGCATGGCCATGCAGACCCGCGAACAGCATATCCGCCGCGAGAAGGCCACCAGCAATATCTGCACCTCCCAGGCACTGCTGGCCATCATGGCCGCCTTCTACGCCATGTACCACGGCCCGGCGGGGCTGCGCCGTATCGCCGAGCGTATCCACACCCTCACCGCGCTGCTGGCGCAGGGCCTGGAGCAGTGCGGCTTCAGCGCCGAGAACAGCGGCTTCTTCGATACCCTCACTTACAGAGTCGGCGAGCGTCGCCAGGCCATCGTGGACCGGGCGCTGGCGGCGGGCATGAACCTGCGCCTGATCGGCGAGGACCGCCTGGGAGTCTCCCTGGACGAGACCACCACGACGGCGGACGTGGAGCGCCTGTGGGCGGTGTTCAGCGCTGGCGAGGGCCCCGACCTGGCCCAGTTGAGCGTGCGACTGGAGCCGAATACCGGCATCCCCGCGGGGCTCGCGCGCGAAGTCGACTACCTGCAGCACCCGCTGTTCAATGACTACCACTCGGAAACAGCGATGCTGCGCTACATGCGCTACCTCGAGGACAAGGACATCGCCCTCAATCGCGCCATGATTCCGCTGGGCAGCTGCACCATGAAGCTCAACGCCACCACCGAGATGCTGCCGGTGACCTGGCCTGAGTTCGCCGGCCTGCACCCCTTTGCCCCCGCCGAGCAGGCGGCCGGCTACCGGGCCATGCTGGCCGAGCTGGAACACATGCTGCTGGAGTGCACCGGTTACGACGCCATTTCCCTGCAACCCAACGCCGGTTCCCAGGGCGAGTACGCCGGCCTGCTGGCGATTCGCCGCTACCACGAGAGCCGCGGCGAGGCGCAGCGCAACATCTGCCTGATACCCGCCTCCGCCCACGGCACCAACCCGGCCAGCGCGGCGCTGGCCGGCATGAAGGTGGTGATCGTGGAGTGCGACGAACTGGGCAACGTCGATCTGGACGATCTGCGGGACAAAGCCGGCCGCCACCGCGAGGACCTGGCCTGTATCATGGTGACCTACCCCTCCACCCACGGGGTGTTCGAGGAAGCCATCATGGAGCTGTGCGACATCGTCCACGAGCACGGCGGCCAGGTGTACGTGGACGGCGCCAACCTCAACGCGCTGGTGGGGCTGGCCGCGCCCGGCAAGTTCGGTGCCGACGTATCCCACCTCAACCTGCACAAGACCTTCTGCATCCCCCACGGCGGCGGCGGCCCCGGCATGGGCCCGATCGGCGTGGGGGCGCACCTGCAACCCTTCCTGCCCACCAACCCGGTGCAGCCGGTGCCCGGCCTGCCGGCGGGCAACGACGTGGTCTCCGCGGCGCCCTACGGCAGCGCCTCCATCCTGCCGATATCCTGGGCGTATATCGCCCTGATGGGCGGCGCAGGCCTGACCGCGGCCACCCGGGTGGCCATCCTCAACGCCAACTATGTCGCCCACCGCCTGCAGGGCCACTATCCGGTGCTCTATACCGGTACCAGCGGCAACGTGGCGCACGAGTGCATCCTCGACATCCGCCCCCTCAAGGAAGCCAGCGGAGTCAGCGAGGAAGACATCGCCAAGCGCCTGATCGACTACGGTTTCCACGCCCCTACCATGTCATTTCCGGTAGCCGGCACCCTGATGGTGGAACCCACCGAGTCCGAGTCGCTGGAGGAACTGGACCGCTTCTGCGACGCCATGATCGCCATCCGCGAGGAAATAGCCGCGGTGCAGGAGGGCGGGCTGGACCCCACCGACAACCCCCTCGCCAACGCCCCCCACACCCTGGCGGACGTCGCCGCCACGGCGTGGGACCACCCCTACACCCGCGAGCAGGCCGCCTACCCGGTGCAGTCACTGCGCCGCTACAAGTACTGGTCGCCTGTCAACCGGGTGGACAATGTCTACGGCGACCGGCACCTGTTCTGCGCCTGCCCGGCCATAGATGCCTACCGCGAGGACGCGAAGGTAGCGGACGAGGCCTGATATCGGTTGAATCCGCCGGCGGAAGCCGGCAGTCTGTAACGGCTTGCCACGCTGGTAGTTGAAGCGTCGGGTTTGCACAACGATCGAGTGCCGCATGGAAAACCTCGCCCAAATTCTGTTGCTCCTGGCCGTGGCGATAACCGTCGTGGTCACCTTCCAGCGCCTGCATATTCCGACCAGCCTCGGGTATCTGCTGGTGGGTGTCATCCTCGGCCCATACACGCTGGGGCCGACACTTTCCGTCCCGGAGTTCGACTCGATCGCCGAGTTCGGCGTCGTGTTCCTGCTCTTTACCATAGGGCTCAATTTCTCGCTGCCACAGATCAATGCATTGCGCCACCAGGTACTGGGGCTGGGAACAGGCCAGGTCGCACTCACCACGTTACTGGTTAGCCTCATCCTCTGGCTCGGCGGGCTGCCCGGCGCCGTTGCGTTTGTATTCGGTGCGGTATTCGCCCAATCCTCGACCACGATCATCTCCAGCCTGTTGAAGGAACAGGGCGAGGAAAACACCCAGCATGGCCGCTTTGGTCTCGCCATATCGGTTTTCCAGGATGTGATGGCCGTTCCGTTTCTGGTGATTATCCCGGTGCTCGGTTCGTCAGTGGCCTTCCTGGCACTGGCCGGCGCACTGGGATGGGCGCTTGCCAAAGCAGTGCTGGCCCTGGCGCTGGTGTTCCTGGCCGGGCGCTGGCTGCTTCGCCCCTTGTTCCATCTGGTTTCCGAGCGCAGTTCCCTGGAAATCTTTACGCTGGCCGTGCTGCTGGTGGCGCTACTGGCGGCATGGACGACACACAGCCTGGGGCTCTCCCTGGCGTTCGGCGCCTTTCTCGCGGGCATGATGCTGGGGGAGACGGAGTTCCGCCACCAGGTGGAATCAAGTGTGCGCCCGTTTCGAGATGTGCTGTTGGGGATGTTCTTTGTGGGTATCGGCATGCGCTTCGACCCGGCTGCGATACCGCCAATCTGGACCTGGGCGGTGCTCGGCGCGTTGCTCATTCTGGCGGGCAAGCTGCTGATTGTTGCGGTGCTGGTGCGCAGGGCCGGAGTGGAATTCCAAATCGCCCTGCGTACCGGCCTGTTGCTGAGCGTCGGCGGGGAATTCGGCCTTGCGCTCACGGCCATCGCCCTGGATTACAGCGTCATCGATACGCAAATGGGCCAGATCGCCATCACTTCGGTATTGCTCTCGATGATTGCGGGTGCCGTATTGATAAAGTTCAACAGTCGGATCGCGTCATCTCTGGCGAAACCGAAAGCCGTCGAGCACCCCGCCAGTCCCGAACTGCCGGATACGCCTGAAAAACACGTGTTGATCGGTGGCTACGGCCGGGTAGGCCATACCATCGCCGTGCTGCTCCATACCAGTGGCGTGCCGTTCGTGGCCTTTGATACCGACCCGAAACGGGTATTACAGGGCAGAGCGGACGGCCACGCGGTATTCTATGGCGACGTATCCGACCCTGAACTGCTGGCAACTATTCATGCCGAACGTGCTTCGCTGGCGGTGATTACAGTCGATGAAGCCACCACGGCTTTGCGCGCTGTATCCTGTTTGCGCGGGATATGCCCGCAGGTGGCGGTGATTGCCCGGGCGCGGGACCTGGAAACCAGTTCACGCCTGCTGAGCGCCGGTGCGCTTCACGCCTATCCGGAAACCATCGAGGCGAGCCTCCGCCTGGGTGCGACAGCACTCGACATGCTGCAGGTTTCTTCCTCGGACATCGAAAAGGTCATTCAGGATGTGCGAGACTGGGACTACAGGCCGGTACAGGATACCAGGCCCGACACCTAGCAATATGCGCTCCGCGGCCCACTCGTCGGCCGCTGGCTGGCACCACAGGCTGTAGACAGAAAGCCGGCCTGCACCCCGGCACGTCCCCTACCGGATTCCGACGGCGCATGGCTCGCGCATACCTTCGCAGCGCTAGCGCGCCGTCCGTCTGCGACTGTCGAACAGGTTTTTCAGCCCTGCCGGGAGTTTGCCCTTCAAGCGCAGGCAGGGCTGTTCGATATAACGCCAGGACAACACCGCCAGCAGCATCGAGCTGATAAAGGTGGTAACGACGATTAGCCAGGGATGCTCCGGACCCAGCAGCATGATCCCCAGTTGAGTCATCGGAAAGGCGTAGAGATAGAGGCCGTAGGAAAAATCCCCCCGCGACCCCAGGTCCGGAAGCCGGATGCGCTGGTGAAAGGCAATGTAGAGCGTCAGGTAGCAAAACCAGATCGCAAAGAGCAGGTTGTAGAATGTCTTGCCGTAACTGAAACTGATAGCCGCCACTGTGCCCAGCAGAAGCACACCCGCCCAATGGAGGACCAGCACATCCCTGTTGATATAGCACAGGGCTCCGAGCAGGAAATAAACGCCTACCCGCTCGCGGCGCAGCTCCGGTAACAGGAAAAAATGCTCTGGCGCCACGACATAGAAAACGACTATGCCAACCGCGACGAGATTGAATGCCCAGCGCCGGCGCAACACACCGAAGACACCCAGTGCCGCAACGATCAGATACATCCGCACTTCAACCGGCAGGGACCACAGCGACCCGTTCACCCCGCCAGGGCGAGGATTGTCCGGGAACGAACCCGGCAACCGGTAGATGACATCGGGAAACAGTTTGGCGTTATATTCCAGATAGTGCCAGGTGGCCGGATGCGCAAAATAGTCTCCCACGCTCAGCGAGCTGGCCAGCGGGCCAAGAATGCACACGGTAAACAGCAGTGTTACCCAGAGTGCCGGGTATATACGCAGCACCCTTGCCTCGAGATAGACCAACAGGTTGTGGCGGCTGACGTAGCTCCTTGTTACCAGGTACCCCGATAACACAAAGAACATGGCCACCCCAAGGCCGGGCAGCTTTGCCCGATACCCGGTATAGCGCATCAGCCAGTCGGAGATCGGATCCTCGCCGCCGCCAGGTCCGTAACAGAGGACAAAGGCGTGGCCGAACAGGACCAGGAATGCGCCGATGAAGCGCAGCGTGTTTATATTGTTATCGTGCACGAAACGCGCTTGTTCATTGTGCCAGGCCCGGCGCCAGCGAACCAGCAGGCAACTCAGCCACCACCAGGCTGGCACCGATTTCACCCCAGATCCCCAGGTCGCAGGTGCCCCAGCTGTCTGGAATGATCCAGCCTATTTCTGCAGCATCGTTGGGCAGTCTGCGCCTGCCCCGTTCACATACCAGCAGGATTTTGTCCAGCCTGCCGACCACGGATTTCAGTTCGATTTCTTTACGAATCAGCCTCGCCTGCCACATGCCCACGTCACCACCGTAAACCGGCTGGAGCAGCTCGCCTTTCATCCAGAACTCTCGCCCTTCGATTTGTGCCGCCAGTGATTCCGCATGTGCCGTCACCTTCCGGGTCAGCTCGCTGTCGGGATCGATGTTCTTCATCCAGTCGGCAGAGCCAAACGCCTCGCCCAGCATCATGCGCTGCACTTCCAGTTG
Source organism: Pseudomonadales bacterium (assembly GCA_024234735.1). Lineage (GTDB taxonomy): Bacteria > Pseudomonadota > Gammaproteobacteria > Pseudomonadales > Halieaceae > JARRPM01. The sequence continues at coordinate 130,434 of JACKNV010000008.1, read as the reverse complement.
ATAGGATCGGGCGAGGTACTTAAGAAAGAATTCGGGCGGAACCAGCTGTTCCCCCTTGTCCGCACCATCATCGTAAAAATCCATAACCCTGGAAAGGTGAACCCTTTCCCGGTCTGTATCACCTGTCGCCTTGTTGAACTCGGCAAGCAGGACCTGCAAATAGAGTTCTTCGTACAGTCCGCGTTGCTTCACCGCCTCCAGGTCCGAGATCTTGATGCGGGCCTCATCAAGATCACCCTCGGCTATATCCGTCAACGCCTGCTTGTATTTCCGGGTAAAACCGCGTTGCGCACCACGGGGCGCGCCTATCAGCTTGAAGGTAAAGGGAAGGACACCGTGATATTCCTCAACCGGAAGCCCATTGAGGGTGGCAGGCTCATACACCCGCGATCTAAGGCTCCGGACCAGTTCCTGATCCAGCACGTCAATACCGCTGGAGTCGTGGATGGTCACCTTATCCACCTTGCCATCGATGCCCACTACATAGGAGTAGTAAGCCCAACCCTCCAGCCGCCTTGCCTTGGCGCTACCCGGATATTCCAGCGGCGTCTTCTCCAGCAGTTTCGCCGCGACGTATTCGTCCTCCGCAACCGCGGAAACAGTGCAACAAAGCGTCAGGACGGCCAGTCCCGACCAGAGATTCACAATGCGCATCGCGCCTCTCATTTTTGAATGGTATACCCGCGCGGGCTTACAGCGGGAATATCCTGTGCCGCTCAGAGAAATGTCCGCTTTCCCGGCAATATCGATGAAAGCCGCGGCCTGCCATCAAGGCCATCATGGGGCAAGGCGCGGCTACCTGAATACGGCTGCCGGGATGGGCGAACCGGGCTCCTGGACAGCGCCTGCCCGCAGGAATCAACCCGGCCGGTGAATGCCGCAGATCTTGTGGCCGTCCGGGTCCAGGAAGTAGCACAGGTGCATAACACCCATGTTGCTTTCCCGCGGGCCCGGCGGGTCTTCCACGCTGGTGCCACCGTTGGCGACGGCGACGTCGTGGAGCTCCTTGATCTGTTCCGGCGAGTTGCACCGAAAACCGATGGTGGAGCCGTTGGCAACCGTCACGGGCTCGCCGTTGATGGGCTCGCTGATACTGAAGGTTGAGCCCCCGTGGATGTAGAACAGGCGCGTCTGCCCGGTATCGTTGACATGGACCATGGGTTCGCCGGCCCCCAGAACCCCGAGTACGGCGTTATAGAACCGCCTGGTCTTTTCAATATCACTGGAACCGATCATGACGTGATTCAGCATTGCATTATTTCCTCTTGGACTGGTGAATCGATACAAACCCGGTGCAGCTTACCCATTTCCCGTGGCAAGCGAAACTTCGATAACCCGGAGCCACCGCAGTGGAGATCCCCCCGGGGTTGGCCGGCAGGGCCGAGACTAGGGTCGCACAATCTGTCTGTTGGCGGCGACTTCCTGTATGAACGCCAGGATCTGCCGGGAGGTGTAGGCCCTGGCCGGTTCCAGCTCGCCGTCATTGGTGACGCCGATCAGTTGGCCATCGCGGTCGAGGAAAACGGCCACGGGTATACCCCGCCGGCTGGTGACGCCGAGCTGCTCGGCAAAGTCCTGATTCCTGTCAAACTGGCCGACATCGACCTTGACGACCTCGAAATTCCGCTGCGCGTAGGCACTTACCACATCGCTTTGCAGGGCGGCGTTCAGGGCCAGACAATCGGGGCACCAGTTGGCTCCGAAGATGACCATCACCAGCTTGTCCTGCGCGGCGGCCCGGCGCTGCGCCACCGCCAGGTCCGCCCGGGGGTCGGCATGCTCCGGATAGGGCAGATTGCCGGGGTCCACACCGTACTGTTGGTAGACGGCGCCGGTGTGCAGGTGGGCGCGTATCCCCTGGTAGATCTTGTAGCCCGCCGCCGCGGCGAGCAGGCCGAGCAGGGCGGTGCCGAGCAGCCATTTCAGTGACAGGCGGGCCTTCACGGACACACGCTCTGGTACAGGGCGATATCCCGGTGGAATATGCGCTCGATCAGGTCCCCGTAGGCGGTACCCGCCAGCGCCTCGCGCCCGACCTCCGGGATGAGGTATTTGGGCGAGCGGCTCAGGGACACGCCGCGCTCGAGGAATTTCGCCAGGGCGGCGCCCTGCAGCGGAGACTTCGCAAGGTGATGAGCCGAGGAAAACCGGGTGCGCTGCCCGCTGGAGTCGGGCAGCGCGTATTGCCGCTCTATGGCCCGAACAGCCGCGTCGAAGTCCTCCAGGCGGTAGTGGGTGACCCCGGGCAGCGCATACAGGGGCGTGTACTGTGTGGCGTGGTGGGGCTCGATGTCGGCGATTTCGTGCCCGTCCAGCCACTGCAGGTAGTCCATGAAGGAAAACGGGTACTCCACCGGCGGCCGGTAACCGTATACGGCCTCCAGGATCTCATAGCGCAACTCCAGCCCCGGGTTGCGGATGCCATCGCGCTCGAAGCGGATGTAAAAGCGGTTGTGCAAGTGCATGTAGCTACTGAAAGCGCGGCTATAGGGACAGCGCAGGAAATTGACCACCGCTACCCCGGCCTCGATGCGAGTGACCAGCCGGTCCAGGTAGCCGGGGGTCTTCTTGAATACCTCGGTCTCGTAGTTGTGTATCGACAGGCCCTCTTCATCGGCCCGGTACTGCGCCGCTGTATCGAGCAGCCCGGCGTGCCACAGGAACCACTTGAACACCGAAGTGCAGCCCGCTTTCTGCGCCCACAACACCACGAAGGGCACATCGGGGTGCTGGTAGGGGGTGCGCCGTCTGACCAGGCGACCAAGCTGGGTGGAATCGAGCATGGCGGAGAGGCGAAATTCGGTTGCCGGGCCGGCAGCATAACCTCCCGCAGCCGCGTGCACCAGACCCGTCTGCACGGAAAACGCCCCGCAAAAGGCGCTAGGGCAGCAGCCCCCGGGCGCAGACGATATCCGGGCAGGTATCCGCCCGATACAGCTGCTGCCAGCCGTCTAGCGCATGCTCGAGGCGCTGCTGCTCAGCGGCGACGCCCGGGCGGCCGGCAAGGTTGCGCGCCTCGTATCCTGACTCCCCGACCCGAAAGAACTGCACCGGCGGCGGTGGTCGATAGCACAGTTTCTGCAGGGGCGCCGCCGTGCGCGCCTTGTTGGCGCGCACCAGATCTCGCCAGAGTGGACCCATTTCCTTTACGCATACCTTGTCCTGGAAGTGGTTGCGGATCAGCAGGTAGTCGCTCGAGCGCACCGCGGTGTGGCTGCGCGCACTGCCGTGATTGTTCAGCTCGGCAAACACGTATTCGCGGTGCCGGTAAGCCGGATTGCGGAAGGCCTCGGCGAAGGAGTGCCCCTGGAGGACACCCGGCGCCGCAAGGCCGGCCAGTTCGAGAATGGTGGGCGCCAGGTCGACACTGCTGACCAGTCCCGAATAGTCCCCCCGAAGCTGTGGGGCGAGCACCAGCAGCGGGGTCCTGATTCCGCTGTCGTACAGGGTGGCCTTGGCGAACGGCGTGGGCGCGCCGTTGTCGGACAGGACAAATACCCAGGTATTCTCCAGCAAACCGCGCTCGCCCAGCGTGCGCAGGAACTCGCCGAGGTAGTAATCCACCCGGTGCAACTCGTCCAGATAGGCGGCGTAAGCCTGCCGGCCCGAAGGCGTGTCGACCAGGTATTCGGGCAGCGCGATCTGCGTGGGGTCGTGCACCCTGAAACGGTCCTCGGCCGCGTGGGGCACATGCGGGTCGAAGCTGGCCAGCCACAGGAAGAACGGCCGGTCCAGGGGCAGTTCCCGTGCCAACTGCGACCAGTGCGCCTCGCCGGCCCCTTTCCGGTCCGCCCGGACCCGTTGAAAACGCGTCTTGAACGCATCGCCCAGGTGCCATTTACCGAACGACTCCGTGTAGTAGCCGCTACTCCCCAGTTCCTGGGGGATACTGCTGAAACCGGGGGGCACTTCGTCGCCCAGATGCGGCGCCCCGGTCGAGGTGGGGTAGCGGCCCATGAGGATGCTGGCCCGGCTGGGCGAGCAACTGCTGGTAGTCAGGAAGGCATTGTCAAAGCGGAAGCCGTCGCGGGCGATGGCATCCAGATTCGGTGTACTGATGCCGGGAGTTACCCAGCCATAGTCCCGCCAGCCCCAGTCATCCAGCACTATCACAATGAAGTTGGGTCGCGAGTCGCGCCCGACGGCCGCCGGGCCGGCGCGTTCACCACAGGCCGCGAGCGCGCCGAGCAGGATTATCGACAGCAACAAGCCGGTCTGCCGCATGGTGTTTTCCATACAGTTGCGAAGCCGCGGATCATAGCAGCTCGGCGTGGCCCGGGGGATGGGTTTTCCGGGTTGAATGTCTGCTACCATACACCGCGGCCACCAACCGGCGGCCAAGACACCTGCCCCTGCCACCGAGGAGGTTTTCGCGACAAGCATGGCGTACACGCTCCCAGCACAGCGGCGAGCCGCGGCACTGGTGATAGGCCTGGTTCTCGCGACAGCGGTGGCCTGGTCCGGGCTGCTGGAGGATTATTCCGAGGACTACGTCAACCGGGCTTTCGCCGGGGCGGGCCTCATCTACGCCACCGCCCGCGGCATCAACGCGCTGGTCTCGGTGCTGCAGGGCACCGAGCTGGACGTGGTATTCGTCACCGTTGCGGTGGGCGAGGCGCTGGACCCCATCAACGACCTGATAGAGCGCTTCTCGGATTTCATCCTGGTGGCCCTGGGCTCCCTGGCGCTGCAGAAAATCCTGCTGGGGCTGGTGTCCCACAACCTGTTCAACGCCCTGCTCACAGCGCTGGCGGCCGCGGTCGCCTATACCCTGCTGCGCCGCGATATCCGTCTCTACCGCCCCCTGCTGAGAGCCTTCCTGGTGATCGCTTTCCTGCGCTTTTCGCTGGGCCTGGTGGTGCTGGCCAACAACTGGGTCGACCGCACCTTCCTGCTGGAGCAGGACTTGCAGCGGCATGCGGCCATGGAATCGTTCCAGGGCGAGTTGCGCGAGGCCAGCGCACTGGCCGGCGCCGGGGCCGCCCCGGACGTTCAGATCGAACAGGCCGAGGCGCAGCTCAATCGCCTGGCGAGCCAGCGGCTGCGCAATGAGCAATCCCTGCAGGAGGTCGGGCGCGAGCTGGCCGCTGCCGAGGCCGAGCTCGATCAGCTGATCAGCGCCGACCAGCTGAGCTGTACCCGGCTCACCCTGTCGCGCCACACCTGCTCCCCGGCGGTGCTGCGCGCCGCCACAACGGAAGCACAGCTGGAGCAGACCGCGGACGTCCTGCGCGACAAATCCGCCCAGATCGCATCGGCGGTGGAGGACCAGGAAGAGGCCCTGGAATGCCTGCACAAGCGCGCCCGCGGCGAACGCTGCGGCCTGTTGGACAGCGTGCGCAGCGCGGTGTCGCCGCAGCAGCTGCGCGACAAGATCACCGAGCTGGAGGGCAGCGTCAACGCCTTCGCCGAGAATACCATCGATCTGCTGGTCTCCCTGCTGCTCAAGTCAGTGGCCATTCCCCTGTTGTTTTTTTATCTGCTGTTGCGCCTGCTGCGCAGCAGCTGGACGAGGTTTCCATGACGCGCTACCACCGTATCATCCTGCATGCCGGCCTGCACAAAACCGGCACCACCAGCGTGCAGGAAAACAGTGCGCGCCACAGCGAGTTGCTGCTACAGCACGGCATCGTCTATCCGGTCTTTCACTTTCGCGAGCGCAAAATCGTCAACCACTCCGATCCCCTGGCGGGGGTGTTCAGTTCCCGGCCCCAGGCTTACGGGATGGCCCGCCGCCAGGGGGTGGAAGACAACCCACAAGAGGCAATCGCCACCTTCGCCGCCCAGTTGGAAGAGATCCTGACACAGCCGCGCGGCCAAACCCTGCTGCTCTCGGCCGAGATGGTCGCCGACTTCAACAGCGCGGACATGCGGCAGCTGCGCAACCGCCTGGAGGACAGTTGCGATGAGTTGCGGGTAATTGTCTACGTTCGGAGCCCGGAGAGTTCCCTGGCGAGCATCCTGCAACAGCGGGCGTTGGCGGGTTTTGCCGGCAAACCGCAGGACCTGACCGACGTCGTGAGGAATCGCTTCGAGCGCATACGAGGGACATTTCACGATCGGCTCGAGGCGCACAATTTTCACCAGGCGATACATCACCCCGGCGGTCTGCTCGGCCACTTCTTCGAACTCTGCGGCCTGCCCCCGGAGGCGATCGAGCCGCTGAGTTTCAGCTACGCCAACTCGCGCATCTCCGCCGAGGCCTACTACCTGATAAAGGCGATCAACCTGGCCTATCCAGCGGGCGGAGAGCGGTTACACGGGGTGAAGCGCCACTACCACGACATGCGCTCGCTGCAGGCGCTTCCCGGGCGGACATTTTTCATCGACGCAGGCGCCGACCCCGAGCTGGCGACGGCCCTGGCGCGCGAGGGTCAGTGGCTGGAACAGGAACTGGGCTGGACGTTTCCACCGCCCGCCACCGGGGGCGCGGACGCGCCCTGGCAACTGCCCACCCTGCTTGCCGTGGAGTCCGCCGTCAGCAAACTGGACGACGCCCGGCTGCGCCACTGCGCCACCCTGGCGCTGCGGGAGGAGGCCGCGGTGCTGGCGGCCGACCACGCCGCCACGGCCACGCTGTTGCAGTTTGTCGCCGCCAGGCTGGAAACACTGGGGGAGTGCCCGCCCGCCAGGGCGCTGGAGGGGCTGGGCGCGGACTATTTCAAATTTGCCGCGTTGCAGATGGAGCGCGCCTCACCGGAGCTGGCCTACTACCTCATGTCCCTGGCCGGCGAATTGCGCCCGGATGCGCCCTTTATCGGCGAACGCATCCGCCATTACCGGGACAAGCTCGACGGCAGCTGACTCCGGCGGCATACCCCGCACACGGACCGTCACGTCCCGCGCATAAAAAAGCCCGCTGGCGCGGGCTTGGAGACGGCAGCTGCAGCGGTTACTTCTCGTTGAGAAAGCGCTCGGTCAGCTTGTCGATGGACCAGGAGTCGGGCTTCTGGCTGGGCGGGAAGTCCTTGAAGGTGCTCAGGAACTGGGCCATGACCGCCATGCCTTTGTAACCCTGGGGCGCCTTGTCTATCATCCAGTCCCAGTAGGTATTGGAATTGTGGTCGGCGCGCTCAAACGGGTCGCGGCGCAGGTGGAAGATCTTGAACATGCGCAAGGTCTTGAAGGGCTCGGCCCACAGCGCCATGGTCTGGGCGTTGTTTTCCGCGAACACCAGCTTCCAGTCGTCCACCCGGATACCCACCGGCATGCCGCTGTCCATCAGGTAGATGTATTCGCGGCGCGGCGACTTGTCGGTCTCGCCGGTCAGGTAGGGCAGGAAGTTGTAGCCATCCAGATGCAGTTTGGCTTTCTTGCTGCCCACCTGCTTGCCCTTGAGCAATTCCTGCTTCAGGTTGGGGTTGCCGGCCACCGCGGCCAGGGTGGGCATCCAGTCCAGGTGCGCCATCACGTTGTTGGAAATCTGCCCGGGCTTGATTTTTGCCGGCCAGCGCACCATGGCGGGGACCCGGTAGGCGCCTTCCCAGTTGGTGTTCTTCTCGCTGCGAAACGGCGTGATGCCGGAATCGGGCCAGGTATTGAAATGCACGCCGTTGTCGGTGGAGTAAAACACGATGGTGTTGTCGGCAATCTTCAGCTGGTCCAGCTGGTCCAGCATTTGCCCCACCAGGCGGTCGTGGGCCACCATGACGTCGTTATAGAAACCCTGCCCGGAAAGGCCCACGTTCTTGGGGGCGATATGGGTGCGAAAATGCATGCCGGTGGTATTCAGCCACACGAAAAAGGGCTTGTCGGCCTTGACCGCCTTGTCGATGAATTTCTTCGCCGCGGCCACGAATTCCTCGTCGGCGGTCTCCATACGCTTGCGGGTCAGCGCCCCGGTGTCCTCGATGCGGCCGTCGGCGTAGGAGTGGATCACGCCACGCGGGCCGAACATCTTGCGGAAGCCCGGGTCGGTGGGATAGTCGGGGTCCTCCGGCTCCTCCTCCGCGTTCAGGTGGTAGAGGTTGCCAAAAAACTCGTCGAAGCCGTGGTTGGTGGGCAGGAAGATATCCTGGTCGCCCAGGTGGTTCTTGCCGAACTGGCCGGTGGTGTAACCCTGGGTCTTGAGGACCTCGGCGATGGTGATATCGCGGTCCTGCAGCCCCAGCTCGGCGCCGGGCAGCCCCACCTTGGTGAGGCCCGTGCGCAGCCCCGACTGGCCGGTGATAAAGGTGGAGCGACCCGCGGTGCAGCTCTGGTCGCCGTAGTAATCGGTGAAACGAATACCCTCGTCGGCAATGCGGTCGATGTTCGGGGTGTGGTAGCCCATGATGCCGTCGCTGTAGGCGCTGATATTGGTGATGCCGATATCATCACCCCAGATCACCAGGATATTGGGTTTGTCCGCGGCCTGTGACAGGCTGGCGAACCCCGCGCCCAGCAGCAGCAGGCCTCCCGCCAGCAGCTGCCGGCAGTTGCTCCGCTTGTGGTCAAGAAATCTCATTGGGTATTCCTCTGTGAATGCTGTGTTCTTGGAGTTATGGCTGCAGATGCTACGAAGCAACCCGGCGCACAGTATTGCCCAGGCACGGAATAATGCAACCCCCGGACAATCGCGGCATTATTCACGGCTTTTGAACGCCGCGGCCATTGCCTTGTCACATTGAATGACTATGATAGCGCCGCGCTGGCACAAGGCTTGCACCGGTTTGGCTGGAGGGCTGCAGGCGGCGCCATAATGAACAGATTTCGGGCCCCTGCCCGGCAGGCCCTGCCCCAGCAGCAGGCAGCTGGGCCAGACATGCACCAGCGGCGTGCACCGCGCCGCCCGCCACCACTGTGGAGAACATCGCCATGCAACAGTTTACCCGCAGTCGTCTGCGCCGCGCAGTGGACGAACTGATCATCGCCGAGATGTTCCTGGTGTACGCCACCATCGAAAGCGCCACGGCCATCGGTGACGGGTTGAGCCAGCTGGGCCGCCAACTGGCCAGTGGCGAGGAGCCGGGCGACAATCCCGCCGACGCGCTGCGCCATACCCTGCGGCGGGTGGCCGACGAGGCGAGCGAACCCTACTCCAGCCGCTTCAACTACCTGCGGGATCGCCTGCGGGACAACTGAGCGCCCGCCTACCGCGGCTTGTTGCGCTCGAAAGCGGCCAGCTGGGCCGCGCTCGCCTCGCCCTGGTAGCGCTGTTTCCACTCGCCATAGGGCATGCCATACACCCGTTCCCTGGCGGCGTCATAATCCACCGCCAGCCCCTCTTCCTCGGCCGCGGCCAGGTACCACTTGGACAGGCAATTGCGGCAGAAACCCGCGAGATTCATCAGGTCGATATTCTGTACATCGCTGCGACTGTCCAGGTGTTCCAGCAGGCGTCGGAAGACGGCCGCCTCGATGCGGGTGGCCTGTTCCGGTGAAATGCTGTCAGTCATGTGGGGGGCTCCCGGTCGTTCAAGAAATTGTAGGGCCGGCTGCAATCGGCCCCGGTGCGCGTCACACCGGCATGTATTCGCCGCCGTTGACATCCAGGGCCGCGCCGGTGACCGCACTGGCGTAGTCCGAGCCCAGGAAGATCGCGGCCCTGGCGCAGTCGCCGTCTTCGGGGATGGCGCCCAGGGGGATATTGCGGGTCACCGCGGCGATCAGTTCCTCGCGCGCGGTGCCCGTTTCGCTGGCCTGCCAGTCGAAGTAGCCCTCCACAGCAGGCCCCCACATCCAACCCATGTGGCAGCTGTTGACGCGGATACCGTACTGCCCCAGCTCCAGGGCCAGGTGTTTGGTGGCGCTGCGCAGGGCTGACTTGGAGGCGCCGTAGCCGCCCTGGGTCGCAAGGGGCTTGTGTTCCACCATGGTGGCTATCATCACGATGGCGCCGCCGCCAGCGGCGATCATGGCCGGCACGCAGGCCTGGGTGAGCTGCATGGTGCCGAAAAAATTGACGTCCATGGCGCGGCGCCAGCCGTCCAGGTCGGCCGTCGCTATCGGTTCGAAGCTGCCCGGGTCGTAGGCGCTGTTGAACAACACGTCGATTCGCCCGAAGCGCTCCCGGGTGCGGGCCGCCAGCGCCTCGCACTGCGCCTTATCGGCGATATCGGTGGCCACTTTCAACACTTCGGTACCCTGTCCCAGGGCGAGGATATCCCGCTCCGCCGCATCCAGCTTGGCCAGGGTGCGGGCGGCCAGCACCACTGCACGGGCGCCCTCCCGGGCGGCGAGCACGGCCAGCTCCTGGCCCAGGCCGGGGCCGATGCCCGACACGATCACCACTTTGTCCTGTAATAACATCGCTGCTCCCTGTAAGACCCAATTGCGCCCGGCGCGCCTGCCGCCGGCTTCAGCTGTACTGCAGCGCCACCCGCCCGGCGCCGACCCGCTCGCGCAGTTCCTGCAACAGTTCGTCGCTGGGCTGCACCTGCCAGCGCTCGCCCAGGCGCACCCTGCCCTGTCCCCCCGCCTGGCGGTAGATCAGGGCAACCGGGCAGCTGCCGCGGCCGGCGCTGGCCAGCAACTGCTCCAGCCAGTCGGCCCAGTGCCCGTCCAGCTGCTCACGGCTGACTTCGATGGTCAGTTCCGAGGCGTGATCCTGGCGTGCCTGCAACAGGCTGCGCACGCCCCTGGCACGCACCGCCAGCCCACCGGAGTAATCGTCATGGGCCACATTGCCCTCGACGATGACGATATTGTCCTTGCCCAGCAGCTCCCGGTGCTCGGCATAGGTGTCGGCGTACACCGTGACCTCGATGCGCGCGCTGCGATCGTCCAGTTGCAGGATTGCCATGGTGTCGCCGCGCTTGGTTTTCATGGTGCGGGCGGCGACGATCAGGCCGGCGATGTACTGGCTGCCCTGCTTGTCGGCGCGCAGTTCGGCGATGCGGGTGGGGGCGAACTGGCGCACCTCGGCCTCGTACTCGTCGATGGGATGGCCGCTCACGTACAGCCCCAGGGTATCCTTCTCCCCCGCCAGCCGCTGCTTGTCGGGCCACGGGCGCACCTGGCGGAAGGCCTGGTAGACATCCCCGTGGCCGTTACCCTGGCTGGGCACCACCTCGCCAAACAGGTCCTGCATGCCGCTGTCGCGGTTGCTGGCGCTCTGCTCGGCCGCCTTCAGGGCATCGTCCAGGGCGGCCATCAGGATACAACGGTCTACTTTCAGGGAATCGAAAGCGCCGGCGCGCACCAGGGCCTCGATGGCCCGGCGGTTGACCTTGCGCGGGTCGGTGCGCGCGCAGAAATCGAACAGGTCCAGGAAGGGTCCGCCGGCCGCGCGGGCCGCCAGGATGTTATCGATCGGCCCCTCTCCCAGCCCCTTGATCGCACCCAGGCCATAGATGATCTGGTCGCTGGCGTTGACCGTGAACATGAACTCTCCCTCGTTCACATCGGGCAACTTGAGGGTGAGCTTCATGGCCCGGCATTCTTCCACGAATACCACGATCTTGTCGGTATTCTGCAGTTCCGAGCTCATCACCGCCGCCATGAACGGCGCCGGGTAGTGGGCCTTGAGCCACGCGGTCTGGTAGGAGACCAGCGCGTAGGCTGCGGAGTGCGACTTGTTGAAGCCGTAGCCGGCGAACTTCTCCACCAGGTCGAAGATCTTCATGGCCAGTTCGCCGTCCACCCCCCTGGCGCGGGCGCCCTCCTCGAACACGACGCGCTGCTTGGCCATCTCCTCGGGCTTTTTCTTGCCCATGGCGCGGCGCAGCATATCGGCGCCACCCAGGGTATAGCCGGCCAGCTCCTGGGCGATCTGCATCACCTGTTCCTGGTAGAGAATGATGCCGTAGGTGGGTTCCAGGATGGGCTGCAGCCACTCGTGCTGCCACTGGGCGTCGGGGTAGGAGATCGCCTCCCGCCCGTGCTTGCGGTTGATGAAATTGTCCACCATGCCCGACTGCAGCGGCCCCGGCCGGAACAGCGCCACCAGGGCGACGATATCCTCGAAACAGTCCGGGCGCAGGCGCTTGATCAGATCCTTCATGCCGCGGGATTCGAGCTGGAACACCGCAGTGGTCTCGGCGGACTGCAACAGGGCGAAGCTGGCCGGATCATCCAGGGGGATGTGGGCGACGTCCAGGGGCTGCTCGCCCTGCTCCCGGCGCACGCCGTTGATCATTTTCACCGCCCAGTCGATGATGGTGAGGGTGCGCAGTCCCAGAAAGTCGAACTTGACCAGGCCGGCCTCTTCCACGTCGTTCTTGTCGTACTGGGTCACCAGGCCGCCGCCGGTGTCGTCGCAGAACAGCGGCGAGAAATCGGTCAGTTTCGAGGGCGCGATAACCACCCCGCCGGCGTGCTTGCCGACATTGCGGGTGATGCCCTCCAGCTGCACCGCCATGTCCCATATTTCCTGCGCCTGGGGATCGTCGCGCAGGAACTCCTGCAGCGGCTCCTCCTGGTCCAGGGCTTTTTCCAGGGTCATGCCGACTTCGAAGGGAATCATCTTGGAGAGCTTGTCCGCCAGCCCGTAGGACTTGCCCTGTACCCGGGCCACGTCGCGCACCACCGCTTTGGCCGCCATGGTGCCGAAGGTGATGATCTGCGAGACCGCCTCGCGACCGTAGGTGTCCGCCACGTAGTCGATCACCCGGTCGCGCTTCTCCATGCAGAAATCCACGTCGAAGTCGGGCATGGATACCCGCTCGGGATTGAGGAAGCGCTCGAACAGCAGGTCGTATTCCAGAGGGTCCAGGTCGGTGATTTCCAGGGCGTAGGCCACCAGCGAGCCGGCGCCGGAACCACGCCCCGGGCCGACCGGAATATCGTGCTGCTTGGCCCAGCGAATAAAGTCCATCACGATCAGGAAGTAGCCGGGAAAACCCATCTGGATGATGGTATCCAGCTCGAAGTCCAGGCGCGCCCGGTACTGGGCCTGCCGCGCGTCGCGATCGGCGGCGGCCGGCTCGAGGATCACCTGCAGGCGCCGTTCCAGCCCCTCGTGGGAGAGCTTGCGGAAGAACTCGTCCATGCTCATCCCGGCGGGCACCGGGTAATCCGGCAGGTAGGGTTTGCCCAGTTCCAGCACCAGGCCACAGCGGCGGGCGATCTCCACGGAGTTGGCCAGCGCCTCGGGAATGTCGGCAAACAGCTCCGCCATCTCCGCGGGCGTGCGCAGGTACTGCTCCTCGGTATACAGCCGGGCCCGTCGCGGGTCGTCCAGGGTGCGGCCCTCGCGGATGCAGACCCGGGCCTCGTGGGCCTCGAATTCGCTGGCGTCCAGGAAGCGCACGTCATTGGTGGCGACCACCGGGCAGCCCAGCTGCGCCGCCAGCTCCACGGCGGCGTGCAGGTGGCTTTCATCGCCCTCGCGCCCGGTGCGGTGCAGCTCCAGGTAAAAGCGGCCCGGATAGAGCGCCATCAGGTCTCGAGCCCGCTGTGCCGCCAGCTCGGGCTTGCCGGCCAGCAGCGCCTGCCCGACTTCCCCGGCGGCACCCGCCGACAGGGCAATCACGCCCTGGGCGCACTCTTCCAGCCAGGCCCTGCTAACGTGGGGCATGCCCAGGTGCTGGCCCTCGGTATAGGCCCGCGAAATCAACAGGGTGAGGTTGCGGTAACCCGCCATATCCATGGCCAGCAGGCACAGGGGCCAGCTGCGCTCGGGGTCGTCGCCGTCCATCACCTGCAGGTCGACGCCGAAGATCGGCTGTACCCCGGCCGCCGTCGCCGCCTTGTAAGTCTTGACCAGGCCGTAGAAATTGCAGACATCGGTGACCGCCACCGCGGGCATGCCCAGCTCCGCTACCCGTGCGATGAGCGGTTTCACCCGCACCAGGCCGTCGACGAGGGAGTATTCGGTATGCAGGCGCAGGTGGACGAAATCGGTCATGCCACGGATTCTACTCCGCTTGCCCCGATTGTTGTATTGCCACGGGTCGGGAATGCGGGATTGCCGGCCCGCAAGCGAATTTATTCGGCCGAAGTTTCGGGTAACAGGGCGCGCACCGGCGCGAAGCTGCGCCGGTGTACCGGTGTGACCCCCCGTTCGCGCAGGGCGGCCAGATGCGCGGCGGTGGGGTAGCCCTTGTGGCGGGCGAAGCCATAGCCGGGGTATTGCCGGTCGAGTTCCACAAGCTCGGCGTCGCGCTGCACCTTCGCCAGGATGGAGGCGGCGGCGATCGCCGCCACCCGGTCGTCGCCCTTCACCACCGGTTCGGCGGCGTAGTCCCAGCGCGGCAGGCGGTTGCCGTCCACCAACACATAGCGCGGCTGCGGCTCCAGCCCCTGCACCGCGCGGTGCATGGCGAGCAGGGAAGCCTGGAGGATGTTCAGGCGGTCGATCTCGGCCACCGACGCCCGCGCCACGCACCAGGCCCGGGCCCGCTGCCAGATCACGGCAGCCAGCGCTTCACGGCGGGCGGCGCTGAGCTTCTTGGAATCGCGCAACCCGTCGATGGGGCGGGCCGGGTCGAGTATGACAGCGGCCGCCACCACGTCACCTGCCAGGGGGCCGCGACCGACCTCGTCCACGCCGGCGATTCCGGCGGCGTCGAAGTCAGGCCGGAACAGGTCATCCACCGCGACCTCCTTGCCGGGCGGCCACCAGTTCCAGCAGGGCCTGCGCACTGGATGCGGCGAAATCGTGACGCAGCTGGCAGTGCAGGTCGTCGAACGCCGCCTGCTGCTGCCGCGCCGCATCGTTCCCGGCCAGCAGAGGCTGCAGCGCGGCCGCCAGGGCGTCCGCGGTGGCGGCGCCCTGCAACAGCTCCGGCACCAGGGGCCGCCCGGCCAGGATATTGGGCAGCGCCGCATAGGGAGTTTTCACCAGCCGGGAGATCAACTGCCAGCTCAGGGCGCCCATCCGGTAGGCCACCACCATGGGACGCTTCAACAGGGCCGCTTCCAGGGTGGCCGTACCGGAGGCCAGCAGTACCGCGTCCGCCGCCGTCATGGCTTCGCGGGACCTGCCCTCCACCAGCGTCACCGGCAGATCCGCGAACTCTGCCAGCAGCGGCGCCAGCTCGGCGGCACGCCCGGCGCTGGCGGCAGGCAGCACGCAGCTCAGCAGCGGATCGGCCCGGCGCAGCAGGCTGGCGGCCTGCAGGAAGGATCGCGCCAGCAGGCGCACCTCCCCGGCGCGGCTGCCGGGCAACAGCGCCAGCAGCTTGCCGGCCGGCGCCAGGCCCAGTTGTGCCCTGGCGGCCTCCCGGTCGGAGTACGGTGGCAGTTCGTCCGCCAGCGGGTGGCCGACGCAGCGCACCGCGATGCCATGCTGGCGATAGACCGCCGTTTCAAAGGGAAACAGGCACAGCATCAGGTCCACGGCGCGGCGGATCTTGTGGATGCGGCGCCGGCGCCAGGCCCACACCGAGGGGCTCACCAGGTGGGCCGTGGCAATGCCCCGCTGGCGCAACCGCCGCTCCAGGGTGAGATTGAAATCCGGCGAGTCGATGCCCAGGAACAGGTCCGGCGGGTTGGCGCTGAAGTGCCGCAGCAGCGCGCGGCGCATGCGCAGCAACTCCGGCAGGCGCTTGAGCGGTTCCACCAGGCCCATCACCGCGAGACGCTCCATGGGAAACATGCTGTCCAGGCCCTGGGCCTGCATGCGGGGGCCACCGACTCCCTCGACCTGCAGGTTCGCGACCCGCGCGCGCAGGCCCTGCAACACCCGTGAGCCGAGCATGTCCCCGGAGGGCTCGCCCGCCAGCACCCCGATGCGCACTGCCCGCAAGCCGCCTGCCCCTAGCGCACGATGCCGCGTTCGGAGGCGTGCAGCGAGGCGATCAGCAGGCGCACCTCCGGCGATCCGCTCATCATCAACTCCAGCCGCTGGATGGCGATATCCAGCGTCAGCCCCTGCTTGTAGACGATCTTGTAGGCCCGCCGCAACTCGCTGATCGCGTCCGCGGAAAAGCCGCGCCGGCGCAAACCCTCGATATTGATGGTCTTGGCCTCGGCGGGGGCGCCGCTGACCGTGACGAAAGCCGGCACATCCTTGCCGATGGCGGTACCCATGCCGCTGAAACTGTGGGCGCCAATCTGGCAGAACTGGTGCACCAGGGTGTAACCGCTGAGGTTTGCCCAGTCGCCCACCCGGACATGCCCGGCCAGGGCGACATTGTTCACCAAGGTGGTGTGATTGCCGAGCACACAGTCGTGACCGATATGCACGTAGGCCATGATCAGGTTGTTGTTGCCGATAGTCGTCTCGGAGCGGTCCTGCACGGTGCCGCGATGGATGGTGACACTCTCGCGTATGATGTTGTTGTCGCCGATCACCAGACGGGTGGGCTCGTCGTGGTACTTGCGGTCAGGCGTGCCTTCGCCCACGGTCGAAAACTGGTAGATATGGTTGTTCGCGCCGATACGGGTGGGGCCGCGAATCACCACGTGCGGCTCGATGATGCAGCCGGGGCCGATCTCGACATCCGCGCCGATGAACGTCCAGGGCCCTACCGAGACATCGTCGGCCAGCCGCGCGGATGGGTCGACGATGGCCTGCTCGTGGATCACGGCTACCGATCGGCGCAGAGAATGACGGCCGACGCCGCCAGTTCCCCGTCCACTTCCGCACTGACCTCGAAGCGGGCTATTCCGCGCCGCTCCGACAGCAGCCTGGCCCTCAACATCACCCGGTCGCCGGGCACGCAGGGGCGCTTGAAGCGCACGTCGTCGGCCGCGGCAAAATAGTACAGCGAGCCATCCTCGGGCGTCTTGTTCTTGCTTTTGAACCCTAGGATGCCGGCGATCTGCGCCATGGCCTCCAGGATCAGCACCCCCGGCATGATCGGCTTGCCCGGGAAGTGCCCCTCGAAAAAGGATTCGTTGGCACTCAGGTTCTTGTAGCCCAGAATCGATTCCCCCGGGACAAACTCCACCACCCTGTCCACCAGCAGGAAAGGGTAGCGATGGGGAAGGTACTTGCGAATTTCGATGATATCCATCATCCGGCCGGTCATCCTTTATCTGAATTTTTTTGTTGCTGCCGCTCCAGGCCAGCCAGCCTGCGCTGGATACTGTCCAGCTGGGAAAACCGCACCGCATTGCGCTTCCAGTCGCGGGTACCACTCATGGGTGTGCCCGACGAATAGGACCCCGGGCGGGTGATCGACCGGGTCACCATGGTCATGCCGGTCACGTGGACGTCGTCGCAAATCTCCACGTGACCGACCACCCCGACACCGCCTGCCAGCGTACAGTTGGCGCCTATAATCGTGCTTCCGGCCAGACCGGCGCAACCCGCGATCGCGGTATTTTTGCCGATGCGACAGTTGTGGCCGACCTGCACCTGGTTGTCGATGATGACACCGTCAGCGATCTCGGTGTGGCCCAGCGTCCCGCGATCCACGGTGGTCCCGGCGCCGATTTCCACCCGCTCGCCGATGCGCACCCCCCCCAGCTGGCAGATTTTTTCCCAGCCGTCGGGCCCCGCAGCAAATCCGAAGCCGTCGGCGCCCAGCACCACCTGGGAGTGGATGACACAGTCCCTGCCCAGCCAGACATCGTGGTAGATCACCGCATTGGGATACACCCGGGTACCGGCGCCCAGGCGGCTGCCGTGGCCCACATACACCCCGGCGCCCACCACCACGCCGCTTTCCAGTACTGCTCCCGCCTCGATGACGGCATGGGCGGCCACGGCGGCATCGGGGTGCACGCTGGCCGCCTTGTCGACACAGGCAGTGGGGTGAATACCCGGCGCGGCACCGGGCGCATTGGCGAACAGCCGGGAGGCCCGGGCAAATGCCAGGTAGGGCTGGGCGCTGACCAGGTGATCGCAGGGACACTGCGCCGTCAGCTCGGCAGGCAGGATCACCGCGCCGGCACGGGTGGCGGCCAGCCGCGCCAGATACCTGCCATCGAGCGCAAAGGACAGGTCCTGCGGCCCGGCCGCCTCCAGGGAGGCCAGGGCCCGGACTATTCTCGCGGGATCACCGGCGAACTCCAGACCGAGCCGGTCTGCCAGTTCAGCCAGTGAATACACGTGGCCCTACTTCGCGGCCATCTGGTTGAGCTTGTCGGTCACCTGGGCGGTGATGCTGTAGCTGGGGTCGGCGTGAATCACCGCGCCGCGCTGCAGCAACAGGCCTATACCCTCGCTGGAGATGATCTCGCGCAACACTTCCTGGACGCGCGGTGCCAGTTCCTGCAACAGGGCCTGCCCGGCGCCCTGTTCGGCCTGCTGCAACTTGCCGGTGACGTGCTCCAGGTCGGCCTGTTTGCTGGCCAGTTTCTGGCGGGCCGCGGCCTGCTGCTCCTGGCTCATGACGGCAGCGTCTTTCTGGAACTTCTGCACCAGTTCGTCGAACTCCTTCTTGAGCCGGTCGAACTCGGCCTTGTCCGTCTTGTAGTCATCCTGACTGCGCACCTCGGCCAGGCGCTTCTGGGCGATATCGGTCTGCAGGATGGCCTCCTGCAGGTCGACTACTGCTATCTTCTCCGCGGCCATACCCAGGACGGGCGCGGCCAGGAGCAGGGCGGCGAAGGTAAGTTTGGTCAATGTCTTCACGGTTTTCTCCAGGTAGTAGCAAAATTGAACATCAGAAGCCTCGGCCGAGGGTGAACTGGAACACCTCGTCCTGGTCATACTCGTCTTGGTTAAACGGCTTGGCCAGGCTGAAAGTCAGCGGACCGAAGCCGGTAATCCAGGTCAGGCCGACCCCCGCCGAATAACGCAACTGGCCGAAATCCAGGTCGTAGCAATTGAGCTGGCTGGACTGGCAGGTGGTGCTGAACACGTTGCCACCGTCGATGAAGAATGCGGTGCGCACGCTGTTCTGGTCCTTGATGAAGGGCAGCGGGAAAATCAGCTCGATGCTGCCCTCTACCAGCACGTCGCCGCCAAAGGGGTCGCCGTTGCTGTTGGGAAGTTGCACGTCCAGCTTGCCGACCCTGGGCAGGTAGACATAGCCGTATTCATTGCCTTTGGGGCCGCCGATCTGGGTGGCCTCGCCGTCCTCGTTGATCTCGGTAACCGGCTGCTGTACCAGATAGGGAACCGCGGGCGTACTGCGCGGACCCAGGGTATTGCTCTGGTAGCCGCGCACCGAGCCGAAGCCACCGGCGAAGAAGTTCTCGAAGAACGGCAGGCCATCGGTGCCGCCGTAGCCGTCGCCGTAGCCCAGCTCGGTGCGCAGGCGCAGCGTCCAGTTGGTGAGCACCGGCATGGGGAAGTAGATCTCCCCCTGGTAGGTCAGCTTGTAGAATTCCAGGTCGGAGGCTGGCACCGCCACCTCCAGGGCCACGGTCTGGGCGGCGCCCCGGGTGGCCATCCGCCCCCGGTTCAGGGTGGACTGGCTCCAGCTGCCGGTGATGGTCCAGTTGAGGAACTGATTGCCATTTTCGTCCAGGAAACCCTGGCTCTTGGGAATGATCTCGTACTCCGGCGGCAGGATTTCGATGGGTTCCAGCACCTCGACGTCGGTGTAGCGCCCGGTCGCGGGATCCCAGGTGCTGGTGAACCAGTCATCCACCGATTTCTCCAGGCGCGGGCTGGCCTTGATCTCCTGCACCGCGTAGCGGCCGGCGGTGACGTCCGTGTTGGCGACCCCGAAGCTGAAGCCAAGGCGCTGGGTTTCCTTGATGGGGTAGCCGAAGTTGATGTTGCCGCCCACGGTGTTGGTGGAGTAGCTGGCGACGTTGACTTCCGACAGGTCGGTGGAGCGGTAGTAGATATTGAAGCCGCGGCTGACACCGTCCTCGGTGAAGTAGGGGTTGGTGTAGCTGAAATTATACAGATCCTGGTACTTGGACGAATTCAGGCCCAGGCCGATGCGCTTGCCGGTGCCCATGAAGTTGTCCTGCTGCACGTTGAGCCCGAGGATGATACCGGCATCCTGGGCATAACCGATGCTGGCGCCGATACTACCCGAAGATTGCTCCTCGACGGTGAAATCCACATCGATGAGGTCGTCGTGGCCGGGCACTTCGGGCGTCTCCACGGTGGCCTTGCTGAAATAGCCCAGGCGCTCCAGGCGCACCCTGGACTGCTCAATGTTGGCCGCCGACGCGGGCGCCGATTCCATCTGGCGCATTTCCCGGCGCAGCACGTCGTCGGCGGTTTTCTGGTTGCCGGCGAAATTGATGCGACGCACGTAGGTGCGCTTGCCGGGGTCGACGAAAAACTTCATCGACACGGTGTTGTTGTCCTCGTCCACCTCGGGAATGCCGGTGACCTTGGCGAAATTGTAACCGTCGTTGCCCAACCGACGGGTAATGTATTCCTCGGTAGCGGTCACCAGCTGCTGGGAGAATATCTGCCCCTCGGAGACCAGCAGGAAGCGCCTGAGGTCGGCTTCCGGCAACACCAGGTCGCCGGACAGGCCCACGGAACTCACCGTGAACACGTCTCCCTCGGTGATGTTGGCGGTGATATAGACCGCGTCCATGTCGGGAGACACCGACACCTGGGTGGAGTCGATGGTGAACTGCAGGTAGCCCCTGTCCATGTAATAGGAGGTGAGCTTTTCCAGGTCGCCGGTCAGCTTTTCCTTGGAGTATTTGTCGTCGTTGGTGAAGAAAGACAGCCAGCCGGTGGTCTGCAGCTCGAACAGATCGGCGATCTCCTCGTCGCTGAAGGCCTCGTTGCCCACCACGTTGATATGCTTGATCGCGGCGACCGTGCCCTCGTCCACGTTGATGTTGATCGCCACCCGGTTGCGCGGCTCCGGCAGCACCTCGGTCTCGATACTGGCGTCATAGCGCCCCTGTTGCACGTACTGGCGCTGCAGCTCGAGCTGCATGCCCTCCAGGGTGGAGCGCTGGAAGACCTGGCCCACCGCCAGGCCGGCCCCCTTGAGGCCATCCAGCAGGGCCTCGGTCTCGATGGCCTTGTTCCCCTCGATATTGATCTCGCTGATACTGGGCCGCTCGACCACCACGATCACCAGCACGTTGCCGTCGCGGCCGATGCGGATGTCATCGAAATTGCCGGTGGCGAACAGGCTGCGCGATGCCGCGCGCAGGATCTGCGGGTCGACCACGTCGCCCACGGCAACCGGCAGGGCGGCAAACACCGTGCCGGCGGACACCCGCTGCAGGCCTTCCACGCGGATATCGGCCACGATAAATGTCTGGGCGGAGGCCAGCGGCGCCAGCAGCAACAGGGCCAGGGCCAGAAATGTGGATATGCGCTTAGTCAATTCTCACTCAACGGGTAGTGCCTGCGGGCCGGGCAAGGTCGGCGCTGCCTCTGTCGGAATCCCCTACAGGCGTGAAAAATCGTTATACAGTGCCAGCACCATTATACCGAGCACCAGGAATAACCCCACCTGGTACCCGAGGGCCTGTATCTTCTCAGGAACCGGTCGTCCAGCCAACAGCTCGGCGAAGTAAAACAGCAGGTGACCGCCATCCAGCACCGGTATGGGCAGCAGGTTCAGGACTCCGAGACTCACGCTGAGAAGGGCCAGGAAGCTGATATACGACTCCAGGCCTGATTTGGCAGACGCGGACGCAACTTTAGCAATGGTGATGGGGCCGCTCAAGTTTTTTGGCGAGATCAGGCCGACCAGCATCTTCTTGATGGAACTGAGGGTGAACACCACCAGTTCGCCGGTGCGCTCCAGGCTGGCCCCGAAGGCTTCCAGCGGCCCCCGGTCGAAGCGCCGCAGCAGTTCCTCGGGCATTTGCGGCAACTCGACACCCAGGCCCACCCGGCCGATGGTCTGGCCGTCGTCCTCCACCATGGACTCCGGCACGATGCGCGCGGTCAGTACCTGGTCGCCGCGCTGGTATTGCAGCGCGATCGCCTGCCCGGGGCGCTGGCGCACGTACTCGACCCAGTCCATCCACAGCGGCATGGGCACCCCGTCGGCGCTGAGCACCCGGTCCCCCGGCTGCATGCCGATCTGCTGCGCCGCGCCCCCGGCCACCACCTGGCCCACCACCGGCGGCACCTCGGGGGTATACATCGCCAGGCCCAGGCCGCCGAACAGATCCGGCTGCTCCTCGCCGGCCAGCCAGCGGTCCAGGTGCCCCTGCGACTCGTAGACCATGCTGGAGTCGGGGTAGCGCACCGCGAACCTGATGGTGCCGGTGTCGCCGATGCGATCCAGCAGGCGGAAACTCAGGGCCTGCCAGGTGGGTGTCTCGGCGCCGTCGACGGCGACAATCTCCTGGCCGGCTTCGAGGCCGGCGACATCCGCGATAGAGTCAGCCTCCACCTCGCCGATGACCGGCGCATACCCGCTCTCTCCCGCCATGAACAGCGCCCAGTAGGCGACGATGGCGAGCAGGAAATTGGCCAGCGGCCCGGCGCTGACCACCGCAATACGCTGCATCACCGGCTTGCGGTTGAAGGCCCTGTCCAGCTCCCCGGGGTCGACCTCCCCCTCGCGCTCGTCCAGCATCTTGACGTAGCCTCCCAGGGGAATGGCGGAGAGGCTGTACTCGGTACCCTGGCGGTCGGTACGGCGCAGCAGGCGCGGGCCGAAGCCGATGGAGAAGCGCAATACCTTGACCCCGCAGCGCCGCGCCACCCAGAAATGGCCGAATTCGTGTACCGCCACCAGCACGGCCAGTGTCGCCAGGGTGATTGCAATGGTGTAGAGCATGTCCATCAAGCCAAACCTGTTTTCCTGTCCTTCGTGGCCAGTGTCGCAATGCACTGCGCGGCCACCTGGCGCGCCTGGGTATCCGCTGATTCGACCACGGACAGCGCGCAGGGTTCAAGCACCGGCACCCGCTCCAGGGTGAACTCGATCACCCGGGGTATTCCGGTGAAGGCGATCCGCCCCTCCAGGAAGGCCGCCACCGCCACTTCGTTGGCGGCGTTGCATACCGCCATCGCCGTGCCGCCGGCGGCAACTGCTTCCCGGGCCAGGCGCAGGCAGGGAAAGCGCCCCTCGTCGGGCGGCTCGAAATCCAGCCGCGCAGTGGCGATGAGATCCAGCGGGGCAACGCCGGCCTGCAGCCGCTGCGGCCAGCCCAGGCCGTAGGCAATGGGCGTGCGCATGTCCGGATTGCCCATCTGCGCCAGTACCGAACCGTCGAGGTACTGGACCATGGAATGGATGATGCTCTGGGGATGCACCACCACCTCGATGGCTTCCTGGGGCAGGTCGAACAGCCAGCAAGCTTCTATCAACTCCAGGCCCTTGTTCATCAGGCTCGCGGAATCCACCGAGATCTTGCGCCCCATGGACCAGTTGGGATGGGCACAGGCCTGGTCGGGCGTGGCGGCCTCCATCTGCGCCTGGGTCCACTGGCGAAAGGGGCCGCCGGAGGCCGTCAGCAACACCTTGCTGACCCCGGCCAGCGAGGGCCGCGCAGTATCCGACACCGGCAGGCACTGGAAGATGGCATTGTGTTCACTGTCGATCGGCAGCAGCTGGGCACCGGCGTCGCGCACCGCTGCCATCAGCAGCTGCCCGCCCATTACCAGCGACTCCTTGTTGGCCAGCAACACGGTCTTGCCGGCGCGGGCCGCCGCCAGGGTGGAGGGCAGGCCGGCGGCACCGACGATGGCCGCCATGACCGCGTCCACCTCGGGCGCCGTGACCACCCGGGCCAGGCCTGCCTCGCCCTGCAGTACCTCGGTAGGCGAGCCGGCGCCCAGCCGGGCATGCAGCTGCTCGGCCGCGGCGGCCTCGGCCATCACCGCGAAACGCGGCTGCCAGGCCTCGCACTGGGCGTACATGAGCTCCACCGAGGAATTGGCGGCCAGGGCATAGACCCCGAACCGGTCCGGGTGCCGCTCGATGACATCCAGGGTGCTGATGCCGATGGAGCCAGTCGAACCCAGCACGCTGACCATGCGCCGCCCGTTCATGATGAGCTACCAGTCCGCCAGCAGCAGGCCGAGGGCGAACACCGGGGCGGCCGCGCAGAGGCTGTCCAGGCGATCCAGCACCCCGCCGTGACCGGGCAGCAGGCTGCCGCTGTCTTTCAGCCCACTCTCGCGCTTGACCATACTGACTGTCAGGTCGCCCACCACCGAGGCGAGGCCCATGGCAATGATCACCGTCATCACGGCCGCCAGGCTGATGTGCGCCTGCTGGTTGGGCAACTGCGTCCACAGCAGCAGCGCCAGCGCGGAGCACGCCAGCACCCCGCCCCAGAAACCCTCCCAGGTCTTGGCCGGGCTGACCACCGGCGCCAGTTTGTGCCGCCCCCAGGCCCTGCCGGCAAAATAGGCACCGATATCGGCGGCGGCCACCACCAGCACCAGCACCACCATCAGGCCGCCTCCCCTGGGAAAGCTGAGCAGGAACACCGCCGCCAGCCAGGCGGGGGCCAGCACCAGCAGCCCCATGAGGCTGCGCATGGGCACCGAGCGCCAGAACACGGCGCTACCGGGATACGACCTGATCCACAGCAGGGCCAGGGACCACCACAGGCAGGCCACGCCGAGAAAGGGCTGCACCTGCTCCGGAAGGGGAGCGGAACCCAGGCGACAGTAATAGTACAAGCCCGCGAGGGCGGCGCCGATTGCCAGTACGTACAGCCCGCGCGCCACCGGCGCCCGCCAGCCCGCCAGCCGGGACCACTCCCAGGCGCCCATGGCGATGAGTACGGCAAACACCAGCGCCAGCGCGGGCAGCGGCAGGAAGGCGATACCCGCCAGGAACAGGCCCGCCATGATCAGTGCGGTGATGACTCGCTGCCTAAGCATCGACGGCGCCCAGGGGTTCGTCGGCGGGCGGCTCGCGCAGGCCGAAGCGGCGTTCCCGGCGACTGTAATCGGCCAGGGCCAGGGCGAACTCCGCCTCGTCGAAATCGGGCCACAGCACGTTGGTGAAGTACAACTCACTGTAGGCGAAATGCCACAACATGAAGTTACTGATACGGGCATCACCCCCGGTGCGCACGCACAGGTCCGGCCGTGGCAGATCGCTGATGGCGACATGGCGATCGATCATCTGTGGGGTGATATCCTCGGGCCGCAGACTCCCCTGCTGCACCTTTGTGGCCAGCTTCCGGGCGGCCTGGGCAATGTCCCATTGCCCGCCGTAATCGACCGCGATCACCACGGTCGCCGCGGTATTGTCGACCGTCAACTGCTCCGACTTTTGCATCAGGCTGCGCAGGCCCTCGCTGAAGCGGCTGCGTTCGCCTATGAAACGCAACCGAATGCCGTCTTTGTGCAGTTCCCTGACTTCGCTGCGCAGGTAGCGCGACAACAGCGCCAGCAGGGCGCGCACTTCCGGTTGCGGCCGCCCCCAGTTCTCGCTGCTGAAAGCGAACAGGGTCAGCACCTCGACGCCGTGGTCGCGGCAGGCCCGCAGCACACCCCGCACCGCCTCGACGCCGGCGCGGTGACCGGCCACACCGGGCAGCGACCTGCGCTTGGCCCAGCGATTGTTGCCGTCCATGATAATGGCCACGTGCCGGGGGATGACCTGCTCCTGGTCATCGCCCGTGGCGGCGGGGGTTACACTGCTGCCCATGGCGGGAGGCCGCGCCGCCTAGATTTCCATCAG
Organism: Pseudomonadales bacterium; assembly: GCA_024234735.1. Lineage (GTDB taxonomy): Bacteria > Pseudomonadota > Gammaproteobacteria > Pseudomonadales > Halieaceae > JARRPM01. The sequence goes on along the minus strand of JACKNV010000008.1, from coordinate 105,133 downwards.
GTCGGCTTCCTTCTCGACCAGCATTTTCTCGATCTGGGCGATGAAGGAGTCGGTCAGTTTCTGGATCTCGTCCTGCCCGCGCCGCTCATCGTCCTCACCGATCTCTTTGTCCTTGACCAGTTCCTTGAGCATGGCCATGGCATCGCGGCGCGCGTTGCGCACCGAAACCCGGGCCGCTTCCGCCTCGTGGCGCGCCTGGCGGCTGAACCCCTTGCGGGTCTCCTCGGTGAGCATGGGCATCGGAATACGAATGACCCCACCGGCGGTGGAGGGGTTGAGGCCGAGATCCGATTTCATGATGGCACGCTCGATCAGCGGCACCGTGGACTTGTCCCAGGGCGTCAGGGCCAGGGTGCGGGCATCTTCCACGGTGACGTTGGCCATCTGGTTTACCGGGGTTTCCGCCCCGTAATAATCCACCCGCAGGCCGTCCAGCAGGCTGGGATGGGCGCGGCCGGTGCGAATCTTGTTGAAGTTGTGCACCAGGGCCTCGCGACTTTTCTCCATGCGCTCGCGGGCTTCGTTCTTTATATCGTCAATCAACTGTCCTCTCCTTCGGGCGGCCCTATTCGATCAGCGTGCCAACGTTGCCGCCCCTGACAATATTGAGCAGCGCGCCGCTCTTCTCCATTTCAAACACCCGCACCGGCATGTTGTGATCGCGGCACAGGCAGATGGCGGTCAGGTCCATCACCTCGAGCTTCATGTCCAGCACCTCGTCGTAGGTGAGCCGGTCGTACTTCTTCGCATCGGGCACTTTCATGGGGTCGGCGGAGTACACGCCGTCAACCTTGGTGGCCTTGAGTACCAGTTCCGCATCCACCTCTATGCCGCGCAGGCAGGCGGAGGAATCCGTGGTGAAGAAGGGGTTGCCGGTACCCGCCGCGAAAATGACTACATCGCCGTTGCTGAGTGCGCGAATCGCCTTGCGCCGGTCGTAGTGATCGACCACGCCGCTCATGGGGATGGCGGACATGACCTGGGTGGATATATTGGAGCGCTCCAGGGCGTCGCGCAGTGCCAGGGCGTTCATCACCGTCGCCAGCATGCCCATGTGATCGCCGGTCACACGGTCCAGGCCCGCCGCCTGCAGCGCGGCACCGCGAAACAGGTTGCCGCCGCCGACCACCAGGCCCACCTGCACCCCGATGCCCACCAGTTGCCCCACTTCCAGCGCCATGCGGTCGAGAATCCTGGGGTCGATACCGAAGCTCTGGCTGCCTGTCAACGCCTCGCCACTGAGCTTCAGCAATATGCGCTTGTACTTTTTTTCTCCCACTGACTGGGGCATATCCGTCCTCTCCTGAGCTGGGGCGTATCTTACAGGACTCGGCAGCAACACCCTAGTGTCGCGAGTCATAAGTTCGCATATTTTCAGGGCACCCGGGAACACGCGTGGCAAGGCGCGCTGCGCCGGGTATGGGAATGGCGCTGCCGGGGCAAAAAAAAGCGGGGCCATGGCCCCGCTTTCAAACTGTTGGCAAGCCGCAGGTCAGCCTTTGAGCTGGGCCGCCACTTCCTCGGCGAAATCGACCTTTTCCACTTCGATGCCCTCACCCACTTCAAAGCGGACGAAAGCGCTCACTGCCGAGCCGGCATTGCCCACCAGCTTGCCCACGGTGATATCCGGGTCCTTGACGAAGGCCTGCTCCAGCAGGCTGTTTTCCGCCAGGAATTTCTTGATACGGCCGCCGATCATCTTCTCGATGATTTCCGCGGGCTTGCCGGAGTCCTGCGCCTGGGCAGTGTAGATTTCCTCTTCCTTGGCAATGACCTCGGCAGGCATGTCGGCGGGGGCCACCACCTGGGGGTTGACCGCGGCAACGTGCATCGCCACGTCCTTGGCCAGGTCATTGTCGCCGCCGCTCAGGGCGACCAGTACGCCGATGCGGTTATTGCCGTGGACGTAGGCGCCCACCACGCCGCTGTCGGCGCTGAGCATGGCGATGCGGCGCACGCCGATATTCTCGCCAATCTTTTGCACCAGGGCCTCGCGGGCGGCCTCCAGCTCGCCGGCCATCAGCGCCTCGACATCGGTCTGCTTGCCGGTGAATGCCGCGTCCAGCACCTTGTCCACGAAGGCCAGGAAGCCGGCGTCGCGGGCCACGAAATCGGTTTCGCTATTGACCTCCGCCAGTACGGCGTAGCTGCCATCATCGGCTACCCGGGCGGCAATGACACCATCCGCCGCGGTGCGGCCGGCTTTCTTGGCTGCCTTCATGCCGCTCGATTTGCGCAGTTCCTCGATAGCCTGCTCGATATCGCCACCACAGGCGGCCAGGGCTTTCTTGCACTCCAGCAGGCCGAGCCCGGTGCGCTCGCGCAGTTCCTTGACCAGTGCTGCAGACATAGCTATTCCTCCTCTCGAAACCCCGGCAACCCGGGGCTTAAAAATAAAAACCCCGGCGGCCTCGCCACCAGGGGGAAACGGGTTCCGGCACCCGCGCGACGCGGGGCCGGCTTGTCATCGCGGCCCGCCTGTCAGCCGCCGGTGCTTTCCTGTACTTCGGCAGTGGCCTCTGCCGGCGGCTCGGCAGGCTCCCGGGCGGCCTCTTCGACAAACTCGTCCCTGACCACCACCGCCTCGCCGGATTCCGCCCGGCCCGCCAGGCAGGCGTCGGCGACGGCAGTCACGTACAGCTTGACGGCGCGGATGGCATCGTCGTTGCCCGGGATGACGTAATCGACACCGTCGGGGTTGCTGTTGGTGTCGACAATGCCGATCACCGGTATGCCCAGCTTGTTGGCCTCGGTGATGGCGATGCGTTCGTGATCCACATCTACCACGAACAGGGCATCGGGCAGGCCGCCCATGCTCTTGATACCGCCGATGCTGCGCTCCAGCTTCTCCATGTCGCGGGTACGCATCAGCGCTTCTTTCTTGGTCAGCTTGGCGAAGGTGCCATCGCCGAGCTGCGTCTCCAGGTCACGCAGGCGCTTGATGGAGGCGCGAATCGTCTTGTAGTTGGTGAGCATGCCGCCCAGCCAGCGATGGCTGACATAGGGCATACCGGCGCGCTCGGCCTGCTCTTTGATAATCTTGCCCGCGGCGCGCTTGGTGCCGACGAACAGGATCTTGTTCTTGCTGGCGGACAGGCGCTTCACCAGTTCCAGCGCTTCATTGAAGGCCGGCACGGTGTGCTCGAGGTTGATGATGTGGATCTTGTTGCGGGCACCGAAGATGTACTGGTCCATCTTGGGGTTCCAGTAACGGGTCTGGTGACCAAAGTGGGCGCCCGCCTGCAGCAGGTCGCGCATGCTTACTTGCGACATAGTGTCATTACCTTTGTGTGGGTTAGTCCTCCACATACCCCCGCTGCCAAACCGACCGGGCCGGCACCCTGGAGCGGGTATCGATATGTGTGCGTCGTTTTCCGCGCGGCGCCGGGTGTCCCGAAGGAGCCGGCGCTCGCGAAGGCGCGCTTTATACCACAACCGGGCGCCGGGTTAAAGCGCTGTGGCGAGGGGGGGCGAGGAATTACCCACCTGGCCGGGTATTTAGGGTAGAATACCCCTATCCCCGCGCTGCGGTACTTCTCGATTTTCCCTTATTTTTTAGATGGTTATAAAAGGTTCACACATGGCAGTAGCAATCAAGAGCGCAGCCGAGCTGGAAAAAATGCGGGTGGCCGGTCGCCTGGCTGCCGAGGTGCTGGAAATGATCGAGCCCCTGGTGGAGCCCGGCATGACCACCGGGGAAATCGACCGGATCTGTCACGACTACATCACCAATAACCAGCAGGCCATACCGGCGCCGTTGAACTACAACGGCTTTCCGCGCTCCATCTGCACCTCGGTCAACGACGTGATCTGCCACGGCATTCCCTCAGACTCGCGCAAGCTCAAGAACGGCGACATCGTCAACATCGACGTCACGGTCATCAAGGACGAGTTCCACGGGGACACCAGCATCATGGTCCAGGTGGGCGAGGTGGCACCGCACGCCCAGCGCCTGATCCAGGTGACCCAGGAATGCCTGTACCTTGCCCTGGAGGTCGTCAGGCCCGGGGCGACCCTGGGCGACATAGGCCACGTCATCCAGCGCCACGCCGAAAAGAACTACTACTCCGTGGTGCGCGAATACTGCGGCCACGGTATCGGCCGGGTCTTCCATGAGGACCCCCAGGTGTTGCACTATGGCCGCAAGGGCACCGGGATGGTGCTGGAGCCGGGCATGACCTTCACCATCGAACCCATGATCAACGCCGGCAGGCGCCACACCAAGCTGAACCAGAAAGACGGCTGGACGGTTACGACCCGCGACGGGCGCCTTTCGGCGCAGTGGGAGCACACCCTGGGCGTCACCGAAACCGGCTGCGAGGTGTTCACCCGGCGCCGTGACGAATCCCTTCCGGTATGACCATGGACACCAACGCCGATACCCTGCCCCCTGCCCTGTTCGATGCCGCGGACCTGGCCCAGCGCCTGCGCAGTGGCGAGGCGATAGACTGCTGCAAACAGGCCCTGGCCACGGCCCGGGGCTACCTGGACCAGCAGTTTCGCGAGAGCGTCGCAGCCGGCGACCTCATCCGCCTGCGGGCGCGCTTCATAGACGCCCTGCTGGGTGCACTCTGGGATCACCAGGACTGGGGCGAGGCCGAGCTGGCACTGGTCGCTGTGGGCGGCTACGGGCGCGGAGAGCTGCACCCCCATTCGGATATCGACATTCTCATCCTGCTGGGCGAACAGGAGTTGGACTGCAAACCCGTGCTGGAACGCTTTCTGGCCCTGATGTGGGATATCGGCCTGGTGATCGGCCACAGCGTCCGCACCGTCAAGGAGTGCGTCAAGAAAGCCCGGGGTGACATCACCATACTCACCAACCTGATGGAAGCCAGGACCCTGCGCGGCCCCCGGGAACTCATGCAGCGGGTACACGAACTCACCGGCCCGGAGCACATGTGGCCCAGCCCGGATTTTTTTCGAGCCAAGCTGGAAGAGCAGCGCGAGCGTCATACCAAGTTCGCCGATACCGAGTACAACCTGGAACCCAATGTCAAAAGCTCCCCCGGCGGCCTGCGCGACCTGCAGATCATAGGCTGGCTGGCGGAGCGCCACTTCGGGGTGAACTCCATAGAAGAGATCGACAACAGCGAGTTCCTCGGCCCCGAGGACAGGGAGATTCTCACCCGCGGCCGCGAGTTCATGTGGAAAGTCCGCTACGCCCTGCACATGGTCACCAATCGCGAGGAAGACCGCCTGCTGTTCGAACACCAGCGCACCCTGGCGGAACTGTGGGGCTTCAAGGACGGTGAGCGCCTGGCGGTGGAACAGTTCATGCAGACCTACTACCGCTGGGCCCTGGCCCTGGCGCAGCTGACCGAGCTGCTGATCCAGAACTTCGAGCAGGCCATTCTGCGCTCCGACCAACCCAACGTGGTGAAGGTCATCAACGAGCGCTTCCAACTGCGTAACGGCTACCTGGAAGCGCGCAGCGACGATGTTTTCGAAAACAACCCTTCGGCGCTGCTGGAGGCGTTTCTGCTGTGTGGCAACCTGGAAGAGTCCGAAGGCGTGGCGGCGCCGACCATCCGCCTCATTCGCAACCATCGCCACCTCATCGATGACGCCTTCCGGGCCGACCCGGAGAACCGGCGGCTGTTCCTCGCCATCCTGCGCTCCCCCAATAAACTGGCTCGCCAGCTGCGCCGCATGAACCGCTTCGGCATTCTCGGCTGCTACTTGCCCGAGTTCGGCGACATCGTCGGCCAGATGCAGCACGACCTTTTTCATGCCTACACCGTGGACGCCCACACTCTGGAAGTGGTCAAGAATGTCCGCCGTTTCCGCTACCCGGACTACGAGGAGCGCTTTCCGGTCTCCAGCCGGGTCGCCCGCCGGCTGCGCGCGCCGGAGCTTTTATACATCGCCGCGCTGTACCACGATATCGGCAAGGGCCGCGGCGGAGACCACTCGGAGCTGGGCGCGGTGGATGCGGAGCGTTTTTGCCGCGATCACGCACTGGCGGAACGCGATACCGAGCTGGTCACCTGGCTGGTGCGCAACCACCTGGTGATGTCCGCCGTTTCCCAGCGCAAGGACATTTCCGACCCGGAAGTCATCCAGCAATTTGCCCGCCACGTCGGCGACCAGGAACACCTGGATTACCTGCTATGCCTGACGGTTGCCGATATCAACGCCACCAACCCCACCCTGTGGAACGCCTGGCGGGGCAGCCTGCTGCGCCAGTTGTACACCGAGACCCGGCGGGCACTGACCCGCGGCCTGGAAAACCCGGTTGACAAGCAGTCCTGGGTCGACAGGAACCGCCAGCACGCCAGCGAACTCCTCGAGGACCGCGGCTTCACCGTCGAGGAACTGGAAGAGCTGTGGCAGGAGCGCGAGGAGGATTATTTCCTGCGCGAGCGGGCTGAGGATATCGCCTGGCATACCGAAGCCATTGCCGGGCACCACAACCGCGACAAGCCGCTGGTGCTGATTCGCAACAGCATCGACTCCGTGGTCGCCAATACCACCCAGATATTTATCCATGCCCGCAGCGACGCCCAGCTGTTTTCGCGCATTTGCGCGGAGCTGGAACAACTGGACCTGAGCGTGCACGATGCGCGGATCTACAATGCCAACGACGGTATGAGCCTGGATACCTTCTTCGTGCTGGACTCCAACGGCAAGCCTATCGACGAGGACGGCACGCGCCTGAAACACATCAAGCAACATCTCACCGAGTCTCTCTCCGGTGCGCCCTGCAGCCCGCAGATCATCCAGCGTCTCACGCCGCGGCGGGTGCGCTCCTTGACCATGCCCACCGAGACCAGCCTGTATCATGACAGCATCAAGAACGTGTCGGTGCTGGAAGTGGCCTCACCGGATCGGCCCGGCCTACTGGCGCGAATCGGCAGGATTTTCGTCGAATTCGGTATCGAATTACAGGCCGCCAAGATCCAGACGCTGGGAGAACGGGTGGAGGACGTGTTCTTCATCACCGACGAGCATCAGCAGCCCATTACCGATCCACAGCGCTGCCAGGCGATCCAACAGGCTATCTGCAGGGAACTCGACGAGCAGGCGGCGGCCTAGCGGATATGAACCCGCACCTGCAGCAGCTGCAGCCCTACCCCTTTGAGCGCCTGCGCCAGCTGTTTGCCGGCCTGACGCCTGCGGCGGACCGGCAGCACATCAACCTGTCCATAGGCGAGCCGCGCCACGCGGCACCGCCCTTCGTACTGCGCGCTATCGCGGACAACCTGGACAAGCTGGCCAACTATCCCGCCACCGCCGGGATCCCGGAGTTGCGCGAGGCCATCGCCGCCTGGTTGCAGCGCCGCTTCCGGCTGCCCGCTGTCGACGCGCGGGAACAGGTACTGCCGGTCAGCGGTACCCGCGAGGCGCTGTTCGCCTTTGCCCAGGCGTGCGTGGCCCCGGGCAGCGGGGCGCTCGTCATGAGCCCCAACCCCTTCTACCAGATTTATGAGGGCGCCACCCTGCTGGCCGGGGCGCAACCCCACTTCCTCAACTGCACGCCGGAATCGGGTCTGCTGCCGGACTTTGCCAGCGTCACCACCGACCAGTGGCAGCGCTGCCAGTTGCTCTACCTGTGCAGCCCAGGCAATCCGACTGGCGCGGTGATGTCACTGGAGCAACTGCAGCAGCTGGTGGGCCTGGCGCTGGAGCACGATTTCATCATCGCCGGCGATGAGTGCTACTCGGAAATCTACAGTGACGAGGACTCGCCCCCGCCGGGACTGCTACAGGCCTGCGTCGCCGCGGGCAACCGCGACTACCGCAACGCCGTGGTGTTCCACAGCCTGTCCAAGCGTTCCAACCTGCCGGGATTGCGTTCCGGTTTCGTTGCCGGGGACGCCGCCGTGCTGCGCCAGTTCCTGCTGTATCGCACCTACCACGGCTGCGCCATGCCACTGCACCACCAGTTGGGCAGTATCGCCGCGTGGCATGACGAACAGCACGTGCGGGCCAACCGCCAGCTGTATCGCGACAAGTTCCAGGCAGTACTGGCGGTGCTCGATGGAAAGGTGCAGGTCGCGGCGCCGGACGCCGGGTTCTACCTGTGGCCGCAACTGGCCGACAGCGACACCGGGTTCGCCCGCCGCCTGTTCGAGCGCGAACACGTCACGGTGCTGCCCGGCAGCTACCTGGCGCGCGAGGCCGACGGCATCAACCCCGGGGAAAACCGCCTGCGCCTGGCCCTGGTGGCCGAGCCCGGGCAGTGCGTGGAAGCAGCCCGGCGCATCGTGCGCTGCCTGCAGGCCGGTTAGGCCGGGCCATGCTCAAGGCCGAGCGCGCCGCCTACATCCTGCAGCGCCTGCAGGAGCTGTACCCGGAGACGCCGATTCCCCTGGATCACAGCGACCCGTTCACCCTGCTGGTAGCCGTGCTGCTAAGCGCCCAGTGCACCGACGAGCGCGTCAACACGGTGACGCCGGCGCTGTTTGCCCTGGCGGACAACCCCGCGGATATGGCGCGCCTGGACGTGGAACAGATCCAGGCCATCATTCGTCCCTGCGGGCTATCCCCGCAAAAAGCGCGGGCGATCAAACGCCTCAGCGAAATCCTGGTGGAGGAGCACGGCGGCCAGGTGCCGGCGGACATGGCGGCCCTGGAACGGCTGCCGGGGGTGGGCCACAAGACGGCCTCCGTGGTCATGTCCCAGGCCTTCGGGGTGCCCGCCTTCCCCGTGGATACCCATATCCACCGGCTGGCACAGCGCTGGGGCTTGTCCAGCGGCAAGAACGTGGCGCAGACGGAAAAGGACCTGAAGCGCCTGTTCCCGACAACGGCCTGGAACCGGTTGCACCTGCAGATCATCTACTACGGCAGGGAGCACTGCACCGCTCGCGGCTGCGATGGTCGCGTCTGCGAGATATGCCGCACCTGCTACCCCGGCCGCAAGCACCCCAAAAAGACCCGCAAGGCCTAGGCCGGGCATCCCCTCGCTACATTTGCTGCGCCCGATTTGCTATGCTACGCGGCCTTTGCACCACGGGTAACGCGACGTTGTGATCACTCTGTACGGCATCAAAAACTGCGACACGGTTAAAAAGGCCCGCAAGTGGCTGGATGTGCACGGCATCGAGTACCGTTTTCACGACTTTCGCGAGGACGGGCTGGAACAGGCGACAGTCGCCCGGTGGCTGGCCGAGCTGGGCTGGGAGCAGCTGCTCAACAAGCGCAGCACCAGCTGGAAGGCGCTGGGGGCGAGCCAGCGCGAAGCCATGGATGAGCAGGCCGCGCTGGCCGCGATCATGGCGCAGCCGACCCTGATCAAGCGGCCCCTGCTGGACACCGGCCACGAGCGCTTTACCGGCTTTTCCGCCGCCGCTTACCAGAAGATATTCAATCAACACACCCTCTGAACGGGGTAACCGGAACAAGGACAGAGCATGACGGATAGCGCATTCGCCTTCGGCCTCGGCGTGGGCACCCACAACAGCAAAGGGCAGTGGCTCGAGGTGTTCTTCCCGCGCCCGTTGCTGGCACCGGACGCGGACCTGGTGGCGGCCCTCGGCACTGTCGACTCCGGGGCCGCGCTGGAACAGTCCGAGCTGCGCAAACTGAAGGCGGCCCTCAGTGCAGCCGGTGCCGCCGAGCAGGCGGAACTCGCCGGCAGGCTGATGGACAGCGGCCGGCCGGCAGTGGCCGTGTTGCTGGCTACGGATGTGCCGCCGGCCAACGTACCCGAGGCCTACCTGAAACTGCACCTGCTGTCGCACCGCCTGGTCAAGCCTCACGGTACCAACCTGGAGGGGCTGTTCGGCGTGCTGCCCAACGTCGCCTGGACCAACGAAGGCGCGGTGGATCTTGGCGAACTGGGCGAACGCCAGCTGGCGGCGCGCCTGCGCGGCGAGCTGCTGGAAGTGAGCTGCGTCGACAAATTCCCCAAGATGACCAACTACGTGGTTCCCGGCGGCGTGCGCATCGCCCACACCGCGCGGGTTCGCCTGGGCGCCTATCTGGGCGAGGGCACCACCGTCATGCACGAGGGCTTCGTCAACTTCAATGCCGGCAGCGACGGCCCGGGCATGATCGAGGGGCGAATCTCCGCCGGTGTGTTTGTCGGTGCCGGCTCCGATCTCGGCGGCGGCTGCTCCACCATCGGCACCCTGTCGGGCGGTGGCAATATCGTCATTTCCATCGGCCGGGAGTGCCTGATCGGCGCCAACGGCGGGGTCGGCATTCCGCTGGGGGATCGCTGCACCGTGGAGGCCGGGCTGTTCATTACCGCCGGAACCAAACTGACCATGCTGGATGCCGAGGGCATGCCGGTCGAAACCGTCAAGGCCAGGGACCTGGCCGGCAAGTCCGACCTGCTGTTCCGCCGCAACTCCACCACCGGCGCGGTGGAATGCCTGACCAACCGCTCGGCGATAGAACTCAACGAGGCGTTGCACGCCCACAACTGAGTGGCCGGGCGGGAGCCGTTATCATGGAAAAAACCCTGGCCCTGGCCTGTGACCTGATTCGCCAACCCTCGGTGACCCCGCAGGACGCCGGCTGCCAACAGCAACTGATGCAGCGCCTGCGGGCCATCGGTTTTCACTGCACCGCGATGCGCTTTGGCGAGGTCGATAATTTCTGGGCGGAGCGCGGTAGCGGCGGCCGCATCCTGGTATTTGCCGGCCACACCGACGTGGTGCCCCCCGGGCCATTGGAGCAGTGGCACTCCCCTCCATTCCAGCCCACTGTGGTGGACGGCGTCCTCTACGGCCGCGGCGCCGCCGATATGAAGGGCAGCCTGGCGGCCATGGTGGTGGCCTGCGAGGAATTCGTGGCCCGCTACCCGGACCACCCCGGCCGCATCGGCTTTCTGATCACCTCCGATGAAGAAGGCGATGCGGTGGACGGCACCGTCAAAGTGGTGCAGCAGCTGCAGCGCGACGGCCAGTCCATCGACTGGTGCCTGGTGGGCGAGCCCTCCAGCGGCGAGCGCCTGGGTGACGTCGTCAAGACCGGCCGCCGCGGCTCGCTGGGCGCGGTGCTCACGGTGCGCGGCGTGCAGGGACACATCGCCTACCCGCAGCTGGCGGACAATCCCATCCACCAGGCCCTGCCGGCGCTGCAGGCACTCACCGCCGAAACCTGGGACGAGGGCAACGATTTCTTCCCGCCCACTTCCCTGCAGATATCCAACATCAACGCCGGCACCGGCGCCACCAACGTCATCCCCGGGACCCTGCAGGTGCTGTTCAACTTCCGCTTTTCCACCGAATCCACCGCCGCCGGCCTGCGCCAGCGCACCGAGGCCATTCTCGACGCGCACGAGCTGGATTACGAACTGCAGTGGTCACTGAGCGGTGAACCTTTCCTGACCGTCAGTGGGGAACTGGTGGCGGCGACCGTGGCCAGTATCGAAGCGCACACCGGCCTGGCACCGCTGCTGTCCACCTCCGGGGGCACCTCGGATGGCCGCTTTATCGCCCCGACCGGGGCCCAGGTGGTGGAACTGGGGCCTGTCAATGCCAGCATCCACAAGGTGGATGAACAGGTGCTCGCCGCCGACCTGCCCCGCCTGGCGGCGATCTACCGGGGAATCATCGAGCGCCTGCTGCTGCCCCCGGGCTGAGCGCCTACAGACCCTCCAGCTGGCGGCGAACACCCGTGCGCGCGAGCTCCAGGTTGCCCTCCCCCGGCACCACCAGCACCTTGCCGCTGTCCAGGGCCGCCAGGCTGGCGGCTACCACCTCGGCGGACTCCATCCACATCTGCGCCGGTACCTGGCCCTTGTCGAAACCCTGCAGCGCCTGGTGAAACTCGGTGTGGGTGTAGCCCGGGCACAGGGCCTGAACCGCGATGCCGGTACCCTCCAGCTCCGCCTGCAGGGCCAGCGAGTAGAAATTGAGAAACGCCTTGGTGGCGCCGTATACCGCCAGCCCCCGGCCGGGCAGGAAGGCGCCAATCGACGATACGTTGATGATATGCCCGCCGCCCCGTTCCCGCATGAAGGGAATGGCCGCCCGGCACAGGGAAATGGTGGCATCGACGTGCAGCCCCACCATATCCCGCTGCCCCTGGATGTCCAGGTCGGCGAACAGGCCGTAGGTACTGAAGCCCGCGTTGTTCACCAGATAATCCAGCGGCCCGCGCTGGCGCAAGGCCTCCAGGGCGCGGGTCACGCCCTCCACGGTGTTGAGGTCGGCGGCCACCGTGTACACCTCGACCTGGTCGGCCAGTTCGTCCGCCAGCGCCTGCAGGCGGTCGCCGCGCCGGGCCACCGCGATGATGCGATCACAACGCCCGGCCAGCTGGCGGCAGAAATCCGCTCCCATGCCGGACGACGCGCCGGTGACCATTGCGACAATTGTTTGCGATGACACGGTATTGCACTCCTGGAATCAGCTGGAACAGGCGGGTGATGGCCATGATAACGCGCGCGGCGGCTTGCGCCCAGGCAGGAGCCGCTCAGCCCAAAGAGCGGCGCACGTACACGTCAAAGCGCACCGCCTTGCCCTGCAGGCAGTGCGACGGCGCGGCGCCGGCGAGTGGCTGCGCCCGGGCCGGGCGCTTCACCACCACCCGGGCGACGTCCTGCTCCAGGGCCCAGGCCAGCAGTTGCGCCGCGTCGGACTGCCCGGTTTCGCTTTCCAGCAACCACTGCAACAGGGCCATCTCCTTTTTTACCGCGGCACTTTTGTCCCGCGGCGGAAACATGGGATCGAGATAGATAACCTGCGCCGGCGCCCGGCAGGCACGGGCGTCGCTCGGGAACAGCCGCATGCGCCGCGCCACCCCGACGAGCCAGTCGTCCTCGCTGCCCAGCGCGGCGGCCAGGGCGTACTCCAGCAGCGCCGCCAACACCGGCTCGCGCTCGCACAGGGTGACGGTACAGCCGAGATCGGCCAGCACAAAACTGTCCCTGCCCAGCCCGGCGGTGGCATCCAGCACGTGTGGCCGCAGCCTGGCGCTCACCCCTACCGCCCTGCCCAGCAGCTCGTTCTGCCCGCCGCGTCGCCGGTGGCGCATGGCGCGACCGCCAAACTCCGCAGACACCTGCCCGGGCAGTGCACCGCGCGCGCGGCGACCGTCTGCGGCAACGGGGGACAATGCCTGCAGCGCGAGATGCTCGCCATCCAGCAGCAGCAGGGCAGCGTAGTCACCCTCTTGCCACTGGGAGACAGCGGCAACACCCAGCAGGGGCAGGCCCAGGCGCATGGCCAGGTCGGCGCCGCGCGCACTGTCCTGCTCGCGCGCCACCACCACCGCCAGGGCAGCGCCGCTCAATAGTGAACGACGGCCAGCGCCGCCCGCTGGCTGGTCAGCAGCTGTTCCAGGCGGCGGCTGTTGTCGGTGATCGCCTCCATATAGAGGTGGCGACCACCAAAATGCACGGCGGCGCAGCGGTGCACCCCATCGAACTCGCCTTCCAGGCGCCCGTCGATGGCCTCGCGGATGAACGAGGGAGTGGACTCCAGCAGGTGTTCGGGGGAGCGGTAGACCACGCCGGCGTGATTGGGGTGAGCGTTGCGGCCGGCCATGCCGCCGATCTCGAACTCCTCGTAGAGGTGATCGCGGCACTTGGTGAGGTAATTGACATCGGCCATCTGGGCGATGAGGTCGGCGCTGCCCAGCATGGCGCCCAGGCGCTGCTCGCGCCGATCGGCCACGGGCAGGGAGCGCGTATCCTGCTGGTAACCCGTAAAGTGCACGATGCGCCTGCAGGTGCCCGCCATGTGCTGCAGGCCGACACCGGGCAGGTACTCTGCCATGAAGCGCTCACTGCGGCTGACATGGGTACGGGTATAGGCCGCGCCGTTCTTGTGGCGGGTATCGCGGGTACGCCTGATGTAGCCGGAGTCGTGAAACAGGGCCGCGGCTATCCCCGCCAGCGCCAGCGCGGGACCGAGCGACCCCATCGCGACGGACTGCTGCTCGTGACCGTCCAGCAGGCGCGCCATGGCCAGGGTGACGTCCAGCACATGCTGGGTATCGTGGTACTTCATCTCGCAGCCCCTGAAGCCGGGAAACTCCCCCGCGTACAGGGCGGTAAAATCCCGGAACAGCAACGCCAGCGGCGCGAAGTCGAAGCCCGGGTAGCGACCCTCGAGTATACCGCGCACCTTCGCCTCCACCGCCACCGGGTCGCTGACGTCCACGCTGTTGCTGACGTCCATGTGTCCGGGCCGGGGGGGAAAGCGCGAGTGCATGATGCGACTAATCCTCCATCATGGCCTTGGTGCCGCGCTTGCGCAGCAAACTGGACAGGTCGTCGATCACCTCGTCCGCACTGGGGGCGGCGCTGCGTTCGCGCCCGTCCTCGCCGCTCTCGGCAGGGCGGGTGGAGCGGTGCGGCAACTTGTTCGCGTCCAGCCCAAGAGTCAGTTTCTGGCCGTCCAGCTCCATCTCGATCTGCAGATTGTAGGCGTGGCGCGACAAACCATGCTTGTCGACGATGCGGAACCGGCGCGGGCTTGACGCCGCCGGCTCGGTGTCGCTGGCGCTGAGGTAACAACTCATCGACTTGATCGGTTTACTCGACAGCTGAGTGCCCTGTACCGCATCCAGCCCGCGGTTGCAGGCGCTGACGAAGGCCGGCGCGGCAATCATCGGCGCCGCCCGGGGCACCGGGCGCCCTGCATCGCTGGCCTCCCAGATGGGGCTCTCGCAATTGAAATCGCCCACCAGTATCTGGTTGGGCTGGGCCAAGTCGACCATGCGCGCCAGTTCGATGGTGACATCCCCTACGATGTAACTGAATACCGTGGGGTTGACGCCCTCCGCCTGGTACAGTTCATAGTGCCCGCCGATATGATACCCGGTGCGGATAACGGGGACGGTATTGCCCCTGGAGGCGGCTCGCGCCACCGCGTTGTCCGCCACCACCAGCAACATGAAATAGAACAGGTCCCGGTTGGCAGCGGGCCCCAGGTCCCGGTTCCAGATATAGTAGCCGTCGCCGGTGGTGGTGCGCGCGAAATTGATTTCTATCCCCCTGGCGAGCAGCTTGTTGTAGGCCGAGTTCAGGGAGTAGGACAGGCTGTTGAGCTGGCTGGCCTGCTCGAAAGGCGTATGCAGGGAAAACTCGACGATATCGAACAGCAGCACCGCCCTGCTTTCGACGTAACTCAGGCCGTAGCGCTTGATCAGTTGTTCCACCGCCTGCAGCACATTGCGCTCTTCGGTGAGCGCCGTGTTGAGTTTAATAAAAGTGGGGGCGATATCCAGACGTTCGCTGATTTCGAACAACTGGTCGCGGGTCTTGCGCCGGCGCCCGGATATCAGGCCGCGAACAAAGGCCTCGTTGTCCTGCCCGCCGCTGGCCGCCACCTCGCCGGCGGCACAGTAGTTACCGAGAAAATAATGCGGTACGAAGATGACCAGCACGCCGCGCTCATCGGCACTCCAGCACAGCACGATGTTCTGGCCGAGACGCCACTGGCGCCGCAGGGTCTGCTCAAGCGTCTTCAGGTTGCCCCGCTGGACAATGCTGATCGACTGCGCCTCCTCCCGCCCTGACGGTTTATCCGGATTGTGGCTATTATCCATTTCCGTACTCGTTTTTGTCAGCCTTACACGCTAGCATTATAGGCATTCCCCGCCACAGGCGGCTACACTGCCCGCAACCCGCCAGCGGCGCCCGGGTCAGCGCGCTGCCATGCAAGCAGAGTACCCAACCATGATGCGCAACCTGCCAGCCACTGCCATTATCCTTGCGCTGCTGTGTGGCTGCGGCAACTACGACTTCACCATCAACAACCGGGTCGTGTACACGCCCGACCCGCTGTTTACCGATTTTGACATCCCCGATCCCGGCCTGCGCAAATGCGTCGAGGAGGCTATCAACGACAACCTGGTGACCGCCGCCAGCGAACTCGAAGGTATCAGTTGCAGCCAGGCCGGCATCAGCTCCCTCGCAGGCCTGTCCACCTTTACCCAGATCGAGCAGCTGACCCTGTCCTCCAACGATATCAGTGACATTAGCGAGCTGGGTTCGCTGACCGTGCTGCAGGTGCTGTACCTGGACAACAATCAGGTTGTCGATGCGGTACCCCTGTACAACCTGCCCGCGCTGCGCCTGGTCGACCTGACCGGCAACCCCGGGCTGCGTTGCCCGGCCAGCGGCAGCCTGTTGCGGGTCGGGTCCATCGCCCTGCCACGCCACTGCCTCTAGGATGCAGGCGCCGACACCTGGCAACTGCAGCCGCTAGCGGAATGCTGTACCGCCTGTTGAGCTACCTGCCCCTGGGGCTGTTGTATGCCCTGGGAACGCCCTGCTACCTGTTGCTCTACCACGTTGCAGGCTACCGCAAAGCGGTGGTGCTGCAGAACCTCCGCCAGGCGTTTCCGGAAAAAAGCGAGAAAGAGATCACAGTTCTGGCAAAGAAATTCTATCGACAGCTGGTGGACGTGGCCCTGGAAACCCTCAGGACGCGCCGCATGAGTGCTGCCGAACTGCGCCGCCGGGTCCGGGTAGGCAACCCCGAGTTGTTGCGGCACCATACCGGGAACTTCAGGGAGCCTGTCATCGTCCTGACCATCCACCAGGGCAACTGGGAGTGGATGCTGCACGGCGTCCGCCTCGGCCTGGACATACCCGTGGACCCGGTCTACAAACCGCTGCACCACGCCGGCCTCGATCGCCTGATGCTGGAAATCCGCAGCCGTTTCGGCTCGCGCCCCATTCCCATGGCCGGCGCCGCCCGCGACATCCTGCGCCGCCGTCGCGAGTTTCGCCTGTTCGTGATGGTCGCCGACCAGGCGCCGATCCGTCGCGAACGCAGCTATTGGACGTCCTTTCTCAACGCCGAGGCACCCTTCTATGGGGGAGCCGAGGCCATCGCCCGCCTGACCGATATGCCGGTGCTGTTCGCCCGCTGCCAGCGCCTTTCCCGGGGGCATTACCAGGTCAGCTTCGAGTGCGTGGCAACCCCGCCCTACCCACAGGCCGGGCACCCGGTGATCGATTCCTACGTGCGCAGGGCGGAACAGGCGATTCGCGCAGAGCCGGAAAGCTGGCTGTGGAGCAACCGGCGCTGGAAGCGCGATCGCCGGCGGGAGGCGCGCTAGCCCACCGCCAGCCAGTCGCAACCCGCGGCCTGCCCGGCCCAGACCACCCCGTCCAGGGAATCCAGAACCGAGAGCAGCGCCTCCTCCGCCTTGGAGCGCGAGTTGTTGTGTTCGCTGACATGGGCGACCACCAGGTGACCGGGCCGGGCGCCACCGAGGTCGCGCAGCAACCGGGCCGCCTGCAGGTTGTTCAGGTGACCCCAGTCGCCGCCCACCCGGCGCTTCAGGGCCGGCGGGTACCGCCCCGCCTGCAGCATGCCCAGGTCGTGGTTGAATTCCAGCAGCAGGCTGTGGCAGTCGCGATAATTGTCCAGCACGTGCGGCGTGACGCTGCCCAGGTCGGTGAGGATGCCCAGGGTGCGCTGGCCCGAGGAGATGAGAAACTGGCAGGGCTCCACCGCGTCATGGGGCACGGTGACCGCCTTGATCCGCAGGGAGCCGATGGCAAAACTGTCTTCGCTGTTGAAGCACTGCAGCTGGTGACTGCCGTCGCAGCGGCCGGTGCTCGCCGTGCCGTGGCTGAGGTGGACCGGAATACCGTAGCGGCGCGACAGGGCCGCAACGCCAGTGCAGTGATCCGAATGCTCGTGGGTCACCAGGATGGCATCGATCTGGCCGGGCTCAACCTCCAGGGAGGCGAGGCGACGCGTGGTCTCGCGCAGGGAAAACCCGCAATCGACCATCACCAGGGTGTCGGCGGAGCGCACCAGGGTGGCGTTGCCCTTGCTACCGGAGCCCAGCGATGCAAACCACATGACAGCGACCGTCCCGTCAGCCTAGTCGATATTGCCCTTGATCAACGCCAGCAGCGCCTGTTCGTCGCGCTGCTCGATCTGCGGCGGCTCGTCCCCGGCCTCGGCCGGCTGGGGGCTTATCCTGATGGCGACATCCTTGTCATCCAGCGACTCCACCGACACGATGAACAGCATCCCGGCCAGCGGGTCGTCGCTGTCGCTGTCCAGCAGCCAGTCGAACCAGCCATCGTCCTCCTCGGTCTGGGGGCCGAGGAAACGCACATAGTACTTGCCCGCGCTGCGGTCGCGGTCGGTAATCTCGAAACTGGACTCTTCCACCGCGCGCCCCACTGACGCCCAGGCGCGATCGTAGGGCAGGCCAAGGCGTATATAGATATCGCCGCCGGGGCCCTCCTGCATGGAGATCTTGCCCGCTGCGCTGATGGCCTGGTCGGCGACCATGGATACCGGTGTGGAATCGGCACTGTTGGCAATGAACTGGGCGACCGACCGCAGCATCTCGCTTTCCAGCGCCAGGTCGTTGGACTGCAGCGGCCAGCTGTCGACATCGCCGGCCTGATTCATTTGCAGCACGTGCAGCTCGCTGGTGCCGCGCTGGACACCCTGGTCTATGCGAAAGCGAAAACGGCTGGCCATGGCCTGCCCCTGCAGGGAAACCCAGGACGTCTCGATCAGCCCGGCGCGGGCGTCGACGCGGTTGACAGGTATCTCCGAAGCGGCGAGGAAGCTGCGCACCTGCGGCCAGACCTGGCCTGGTGCGGTGTTGACCAGCGCCCAGCTCTCGTCCCCGAGTTTCTGGATGCGCACCTGCTCATCCACGGCGCCGGCGACCAGCGGAGCCGGGCGCGGCACCTCGAATTCACCCGCCAGCAAAATATCGTCGGTAATCGGCGGAATGGGATAGATTTCCCCCAGCGACGCGCTATCGACGCCCTCCGGCACCTCGAGCACCGCCACCTCGTGGGCTTTCTTGTAGTCCTCGGACCTGTCGCGAAACACGCCCTTGTCGCCAAACAGGTAGCCACAGCCCGAGCACAGTGACGCCAGCACGCCCAGCGCCACCGCCCCCATGACTGCCCGGGTAGCCGCCATCAGATGCCCGCCGCCTCCATGGCCGCCAGCACCTCGCCGCGGTAACGGGCGTCCAGTTCGGTCAGGGGCAGGCGGATGCCCTCCTCTATGAGGCCGCGCCGGTACAGCGCCCATTTCACCGGAATGGGATTGGCCTCCAGGAACAGCGCGGCGTTGAGGGGCGCCAGGCGGTCGTTGATCTCGGTGGCCGCGGCCCGCTCCCCGGCCATGGCCAGGCGGCACAGCTGTGCCATCAGCGCCGGCGCCACGTTGGCCGTCACCGAGATATTACCCTGCCCGCCCGCCAGCATGAGTTCCATGGCGGTGGGATCGTCGCCGGAGTATACGGCGATCCGGTCGCCACACAGGGCGATCAGTTCGCGCCCTCGCTGCAGGTCGCCGGTGGCGTCCTTGATACCGACAATCCGCTCCAGCGCCGCCAGCCGGGCGACGGTTTCATTGCTCATGTCCACGCAGGTGCGCCCCGGCACGTTGTACAGTATCTGGGGAATGTCGACGGCCTCGGCCAGCGCCTCGAAGTGTTTGAACAGGCCCTCCTGGGTCGGGCGATTATAGTAGGGGGTGACCAGCAACGCGGCATCGGCCCCCGCCTCGGCCGCTGCCCGGGTGAGCTCGATGGCCTCGCGGGTGGAGTTGGAGCCGGTCCCGGCGACCACCGGCAGGCGCCCGGCCATGTGCTGCACACAACGGCGGATGACCTCGCAGTGTTCGTCCACGCTCAACGTGGCGCTTTCGCCGGTGGTGCCCACCGCGCCAATGGCGCTGGTGCCAGCCTCCAGGTGCAGGTCCAGCAGGCGCTCGAGGCTATCCCAGTCGACACCGCCGTCGGCGTGCATGGGCGTGACCAGGGCGACAATGCTGCCGGTAATCATTTACGTTCTCCGAATCAGTCGCGGGTCGGGAGGCCGGCATCTCAGCGGGCCCGGGGAAGTCCGCCATTATCCATGACAACGGCCGTAAGACAACCGACTTGGGCTAAAATAACAGGGCTTACCGCCCGCCATGGCGGGCTATCGCGGGAGTATGACAACCATGAACACACTACGTTTTTGCACCGCGCCGCTACTGGCCCTGCTGATCCTGGTGCCGGGCCTGCCGGCGACTGCCGCCGACGACGCGAGGATATCCGATCTGTCCTATGTGGACCGCCAGTACATGGCCGGGCAGCGCCAACTGATCGGCGACCTCGCCTCCCTGGAACTGGGACGCGGCTTCAACGGCGACCCGGCCAACGACCTGGAAATTCTCCAGCTATTGCTGGATCGCCGCGTGGTCCGCCCCGACCAGACCGGGGCCTTGCAGGCCATGGGCATCATCCTGGGCGACCTGCTGGCCGCCGACCTGGACATGCAATGGGTAGTCTACGAGGACCAGGTGGGCCGCAGCCGCGCCCTGCGCTACCGGCAGAGCGACGAGTACCTGTTTCCCGTTACCATGATTTCCCGGCGCCGGGAGGTCGGCAACCAGACGCCGGTCGCCGATATCTACCAGAAGGCGCGCGCCAGCATCACCCCGATGCTGTCGCCCCGGCCCTATCAGTAGGCCTTGGCGTATCGCCCGCGAAGCCGATACACTCGAGGCACCACAGTCAAACCGTCACGGCCCATGACCAATACACCCGCCGGCTTCAATCTTGTAGACCACAGCGACCAGCAGGCGGTGCTGCAGCTGTCCGGGGACTGGGTGCAGGGCTGCGCGGCCGCCGATATGGGCAAGCTGGCCGCGGCCCTGGAGGGTCGCAGCAGCGGCGAGCTGGTCGTCGACGGCACCGCACTGGGGCGCTGGGATTCCACCCTGATGGCCTTCCTGCTGCAGTGTCACGCCTACTGCCGGCAGGAGCAACTGGCGTTTTCCGCCCGCGCGCTGCCCGAGGGCGCCACCAAACTGCTGGCACTGGCGACCGCCGTGGATACCCACCAGCCGCCGCGGGAGACACCCGCGCCGCTGACCACGCACCTCAATCCGCTGCGCTGGCTCGCCCTGGCACGCGACCGGGTCGGCGAATCGCTGGCCTTCATCGGCGAGCTGTCGCTGGCCCTGGCGCGCCTGGTGACCGGCCGCTCCAACACCCGTTTCGTGGATTTTCGTCACTTCTGCTACCAGGCCGGCCCGGACGCCTTTGCCATCATCAGCCTGACCAGCGTGCTGGTGGGCATGATCCTGGCGTACCTGGGCGCGGTCCAGCTGCAACAGTTCGGCGCCGGTTTGTTCGTGGCCAACCTGGTCACCATAGGGATGCTGCGGGAAATGGGCGTGCTGATGACCGCAGTGGTCATGGCCGGCCGCACCGGGGCGGCCTACGCCGCGCAACTGGGGACCATGCAGACCAATGAAGAAATTGACGCAATCACCACCATGGGTATCTCCCCGATGGAGTTCCTGGTGCTACCGCGTATCCTGGCACTGATCGTGACCATGCCCCTGCTCACCCTGTACGCCGACCTGCTGGGCATCATCGGCGGCGGCCTGGTCGCCGGCGGCATGGGCATTACCCCCCTGCAGTACATCAGCCAGAGTGAGCTATCGATTAAAATCAGTCACCTGTCGGTGGGCCTGATCAAAAGCGTGGTATTCGCCATCCTGATCGCCGTGGCCGGCTGCCGCGCCGGGATCAACTCCGGCCGCAGCTCGGCGGCGGTGGGCCAGGCCGCCACCGAGGCGGTGGTGACCGCCATCGTCTACCTGATCATCGCCGACGCCGCGATCAATATCATCTTCCAGCAGATCAAGTTCTGATGACCGAGCGCGAGGACAGTGCCCATATCAGCGTGCGCGGGCTCACCATGGCCTACGGGGCCCGGGTCATCCAGCACGACCTCAGCTTCGATGTCAGGCGCGGCGATATCTTTGTCATCATGGGAGGCAGCGGTTGCGGCAAAAGCACCCTGCTCAAGCACATGCTGGGCCTGATTCCGCCCGCCGCCGGAGACATTCTGTACAACGGGGAGAGCTTCGTCAGGGCCCAGCCCAGTGAACAGGAAGCCATGCGCCGGTGCTGGGGGATAACCTACCAGTCCGGCGGGCTGTTCAGCGCCATGACCCTGGGCGAGAATGTGGCCCTGCCCCTGCAGCTGTACACCTCCTACCGCGAGGAAGAGATAGACGACATCGTGGCCTACAAGCTGGCCCTGGTCGGCCTGGGGGGGTTCCAGGCCTACTACCCCTCGGAAATCAGCGGCGGCATGCGCAAGCGCGCGGCGCTGGCCCGGGCGATCGCGCTGGAGCCGGAAATCCTGTTCTTCGACGAGCCATCCGCGGGCCTGGACCCCATCAGTTCGCGGCTCTTGGACGACCTGATCGTGCAACTGCAGGAATCGACGGGGGCCACCGTGGTCATGGTGACCCATGAACTGCCCAGTATTTTCGCGATCGCCACCAACTCGGTGTTTCTCGACGCGGAAACACACACTATGATCGACTACGGTGATCCGCGACAGTTGCGCGAGCACAGCACGCACACCGTGGTGAGGCAGTTTCTAACCCGCAGCGCCAGCGGCGACGCGGTCGCCACAGAGGACAGGCAATGAGTGAAAAGGCGCACAACGTCGCCATCGGCACCTTCGTATCCGGCGCGATCCTGATCGCGGTGACCATGATCATCTTCGCCCTGGGCACGGGCTTCGGTGAAAAACGGGAAACGGTGGTGATGGTCTTCAACGGCTCGGTGAAGGGGCTGTCCATCGGCGCGCCGGTGGCATTGCGCGGCGTGCAGATCGGCCAGGTGACCAATATCGAGCTGATGCTCGACACCGACGCCATCGGCCTCATCATGCTGGTGGAGGCCGAAATCAGCGAGAAGAACATCCGCCGCCTGGGCAGCAATCCCGAGCACATTACCGACCAGTTGATCGAGCGGGGCATGCGCGCCCAGCTGCGCACCCAGAGCCTGCTCACCGGGCTTCTCTATATCCAGCTGGATTTCCACCCCGATACCAAACCCGTGCTGGCCCAGGTGCAATCCAAGTATGTGCAGATTCCCACCATCCCCACCGACCTGGAGGTGTTGACCAGCAAGCTGGAGGAAATGGACCTGGGCAAGCTCGCCGAGGAGGTGCAAGGTATCGTCGCCTCGCTCAATACCTTCGTGACCAGCGCGGACTTCCAGAACCTGCCGGCGCAATTGCAGGCGAGCCTGGGGGAAGTGACAGCCCTCAGCAGGCAGCTGCAGAGTCAGGTAGCCAGCTCGGGTCCCAGGCTGAACGCGGCCCTGGACGGTGCCACCGAGACCCTGGACAGTGCCAGCCGGGAACTGCCCCGCGTATCGGCCCTGGTGGAAAAGAACCTCAAGGTGCTGGACCAGGCGATAGCCGCTTTCGAGAGCACCATGCGCAATGTCGACGGCCTGGTGGCGCCGAATTCGCCCACCACCTACCAGCTCAACCAGGTATTGCAGGAGGTGACCCGTGCCAGCCGGGCGATTCAGGCGCTGGCCAACACCCTGCAGGAACAGCCCGAATCACTGTTGCGCGGCAAGAGCGAGGAGACGCCATGAGATTTTTGCGGATCGGCCCACTGGCCGGGCTCGGCATGCTGCTGTGCCTGGCGGCCTGCGGCAGCAGCCCGCCCAACCAGTACTACCGGCTGATGCCCCACGCCGACCCCACCACCGCACGACAACAACCGTCTCTGGGAGTGGGCCCGATCAAAATACCGGATTACCTCCGGCGCAGCGGCATCGTCTACAGCGGTGGTGGCAACCAGTTGATCATTACCGAGCTGCAGCGCTGGGCCGAACCCCTGGACGAGGGCATCAAGCGGGTGCTCGCCATCAACCTGGCGCGCCTGCTGCAAACCGACAACCTGCGGCTGTTCCCCTGGCAACTGGACGACATGCCCGATTACACGGTCGAGGTGGTGGTGCTGGAGCTGGATACCCGCGCAAACCAGGCGGTGCTGGTGACCGACTGGGTGGTGAAGCACGCGGCCACCGGCCGCAGCGTCACCCGCGACATCACCCGGCTGCAGCACCCCCTGCCACCCGGGCCGATACAGCCAGCGGAGCTGGCGCCCGCCTACAGTGCGCTGTTTTACCAGCTCAGCGAGCAGATCGCCGCCGTCATCGGCGCCGCGGATGCCGCCGACACGGCGTCCGCCGCAGCCCTGCCGGGCGGCTAGCGGCAAGGCCAGGTCGCTACTGGAAGTTGTAGCGGAACTCCACCCCGTACATGCGCGGCTCGTCGGTGCGCGGGTAGGAGGGCGAGCCGTCGGAGAAGGCCGAAGCCAGCTGACTGCCCAGACCACCAGGTTCTCCGGCCAATACCTTCGGTGTCCAGTTGGTGGCGTTGGTAACGAAAGCCGCCACCGTCCAGTCGCGCTCGGGGCTGTTATAGGCCAGCCTGGCATTGAGCTGTTCCTGGTCATCGGTGTCGGGGCAATTCTTGAAGGGCGGTTCGGTGAGATCGCCGGTGGCGGAGGGATCGCTGATAATCAGCTGGCCATCCACCTTGGTCAGCCCGTAGACATCGTTGGGCTCGCCCTCGGCCTTGTTGTTCACCACGTAGTAGCAGCTGTCCTGCGGCAGTCCCTCGGTATAGTTGTAGGCCACCGCCAGCACCACCTCGCCACCATTGTCGAAATCGTAGCTGTAGTTGGCTCCCACAGTGAAGTTGAGGTCCGGCGATTTGGAGAAGCTTTCCCCCGACTCGTCACGCACCACACACTGGCCATCGATCACTTCCCGCCTTTGCCGCTCGGTGTACTTGGCGTCCAGGTATCCGGTATTGAAGTACAACTCCAGCGAGGGCAGCGCCAGCCAGTTCACGTTCAACTCGAATCCGTCGCCCTCGACATCCGAGGTCTCGAACAGGTAGGTGCCCACAGTGGAGTTGGGCAGGCAGGCCGCGTCGATGAATTCCAGGGATTGCAGGTTGTCGTAGGTATAGCTGAACAGCGCGGTGTTGACCCGCAGGGTATTGTCGAGCCAGCTGGATTTCATGCCCAGCTCGTAATTGGTCACCTCCTCCGGATCGAAAGGCCCCGCCAGGATATCGTCGGCCGCGCTATTGAAGCCGCCGGCCTTGTAGCCCTCGGTATAGGAGGCGTACAACATGACCTCATCCATGGCCTGCCACTCCAGCACCACCCGGGGGGTGAGCTTGGACCAGTGCTTGTTCTGCTGCAGAAAACCCAGTTCGCCGTCCGGATCGTAATTGCCGTTGCCATCCAGGCGGGTTTCGGTGGTGAACGCAAAGGCGATCACATAGTCGTTGAACTGGACGTAGCGCCCGAAATTCTTGTCGTCGTAGGTGTAACGCAGGCCGCCGGTCAGCGACCAGGCGTCCGTGATATCCCAGGTCACGTCGGCGAAGACGGCGTAGGACTTGTACTTGGCGTTGATGCGGGTCTGTTCCCGGTACTGGACATCGTCCGCCAGGGCCTGCGCGCCGCTGCTGACGGTGCGCTCGTCGAAGGGGTCGGGAAACTGGGTGAAGGCCAGGTCGATATAGGTTCCCGGCGGCAGGGTATCGTAGGGCACACCCACCTCGGCTTCCGCAATCAGCATGTCCAGGGTCTGCGGGTTGAGGTGTATGCCACTGGTCTGGCGCGCGTGCTCGTAGGTGAAATTGACGCCGGTGGTCCAGCGCCAGCTGGAGGCGTACTCCCCATCGAGCCGGAACTCCTGGCTTATCTGATCGTTCTTTTCCCGGTTGAGGTCGTTGAAGTAATAGTACAGCTCCGCCGAACCATCTTTCTCCTCCGGGTTGTGCAGCTTGAAATAGCGGTAGGCGCTGATCGAGGTCAGGGTTGCCCAGTCCATATCGTAGGTGAGGTGGTAGGCCGCCCCGAACAGGTTGCGCTTCTCCGACAGGCTGGAATCACTGGCCACCTTGTTGAAGCCGGCGCCGTTATCGCGCGGCCCCCACACGGCGCTGGAGCGCACCCGGGAATCCTGGTCGGTCTGGTCGAACTCCAGGCGCAGGTTGGTATCCAGGCGATCGCTGGGCAGCCAGCGCAGCTGGGTCACCACGGATGCATTGCCCTCCCGCGCCAGGTCCTCGCCGTTATAGACATTGTCCACCCAGCCATCGCGCTTGTTCCACAGCAGCCCGGTGCGCCAGTACAGGTTCTCCGCAAGGGGGATATTGGCGACGCCATCCAGCTGGTAGCGGTTGTAGTCGCCGACCGTGGCCCGCGCCCAGCCGTACAACTCCTCCTCCGGCTTGTTGGAGACATACTGGATCGCGCCGGCAGCGGCATTGCGCCCGAACAGGGTGCCCTGGGGACCGTTGAGTATCTCCACCCGGGCGAGATCGTTGAAGGCCACCTTGGAGCCCCCCGAACGGCCTATGTAAACACCGTCCTGGTAGACGCCCACCGCCGGATCGGCGCCGATACCGAAGTCATCGGTGCCGATGCCGCGAATGGCGTAGTTGGGCTGGTTGGCAGCCTTGGAGATGGTGACGTTGGGGGTAAAGGTACCGAGGTCACCGATGTCCTGGGCAGACAGGTTGGTGATCTGCTGGGAACTGAATGCCTCCACCGCGATGGGCACATCCTGCAGGCCCTCCTCGCGTTTCTGGGCGGTGACGACGACCTCCTCCAGGCCCTGGGCAAAGACCGGGTGCCCCGGCCAGCAAAGGCCCAGCGCCAACAGGCTCGGCAAACAACGACGAACAGGTAAGGACGGCAGGCCTGGCATGATGTTCCCCCGAAGCAACGCGCGCAGCACGTTTATATTGATTCTGTAAGAGCGAAGTCTTTTGTTATAGGCGCCAATATGCACCAGGACCCGCCCCGAGACAATAGCCCGTCGCGGGCAGCCCGCCCGGCGCTGGCGATTCGTCGCAGCACCCGCACTGGCCGCTTCCCGTGCGCCCTGCGCGCCGCAGCGTTCGGCGGCGACCGTGCCCGATTACACAGCAACGGACGCTCACAGGTCTGGCATAGTAAACCCCGAGTGGCTCGCTGGGGGCCTCCTTCCGGTCGCTCCGCGCTTTCCTTGCCCGCATACCGCGGCCGGTAGTACCCTGTCGCCCGCTTCAGCGCGGAGAACGACATGAGTGACAAACCCCTGGCCGCGGCCATAGAAGGCTGGCACACCATGGCCAGTAAACCACACCTGATAGGCAGCCAGTGCACGCACTGCGGCACCTATTTCTTCCCCAGTCAGGCGCAGTATTGCCGCAACCCGGCTTGTGACAGTACTGATTTTCGCGAGGTCGAACTGAGCCGCACCGGCCACATCTGGAGCTACACCAATGCCTGTTACCAGCCACCGGCCCCCTTCGTCGCGGCCGATCCCTTCGAGCCCTACGCGATCGCCGCGGTACAGCTGGAGCGCGAGGAGATGGTGGTGCTGGGCCAGGTGGTGACAGGCGTCGGCGTCGAAGACCTGAAAGTGGGCATGCCCGTGGAACTGGTGCTGGAACCGCTGCACGAGACCGACGACGACATCAAGGTGACCTGGAAATGGCGGCCGCTCCCGGCGGACGCCACTGCCCAGGCGGGGGCGTAACACCATGGCCAACGATATCGCCATCATCGGTGCCGGCATGCACCCCTGGGGCAAGTGGGGCCACAACTTCGTCCAGTACGGGGTGGCGGCAGCGCGGGAGGCGCTCGCCGACGCGGGTATCCCCTGGCAGGACGTGCGCTTCGTCTCCGGCGGCGCCACCGTGCGCTGCGGCTATCCCGGTTACGTCGCCGGGGCTACCTTCGCCCAGGCCCTGGGCTGGCAGGGCGCCGAGGTCAACACCTCCTACGCCGCCTGCGCCTCCGGCTCCCAGGCACTGGCGGCGGCGCGCAACAAGATTCTGGCGGGCGAGTGCGAAGTGGCGCTGGTGATCGGCGCCGACACCACCCCCAAGGGCTTTCTGGCGCCCGCGGGAGGCTACCGCCCCGAGGACCCGGACTGGGTACGGTTTTACCTGGGCATTACCAATCCCACCTACTTCGCGCTGTACGCGCGCCGCAGGATGGACCTGTACGGCGACACCCTGGCGGATTTCGCCGCGGTCAAGGTCAAGAACTCCCGGGTCGGCGCCATGAATCCGCGGGCCCGCTACCGGAAATGTTTCACCGCCGAGGATGTGGCCGCCTCCGCCATGGTCGCGGACCCCCTGCGCCTGATGGACATCTGCGCCACCAGCGACGGGGGCGCGGCGCTGATCGTGTCCAGCCTGGAATACGCCCGCCGCATCGGCAAGGGGGATGCGCCGCGGGTCGCCGCCATCTCCACGGTCACCCCCACGTTCGCCAGCGGGGTGGTGGAGATGCCCGATATTGCCACCGACTCCGCGGCGGCGGCGGGAGTGGAGGCGCACGCCTATCGCGCTTCGATACCGGTAAAAGCCTACGAGGAAGCCGGCATTGGCCCGGAAGACGTGAGCCTGGCCGAGGTATACGATCTCTCCACCGCCCTGGAACTGGACTGGATCGAAGACCTGGGCCTGGCGCCCCGCGGCGGCGCCGCCGCCCTGTTGCGGCAGGGCGATACGGCCCTGGGGGGCAGGATCCCGGTCAATGTCTCCGGCGGCCTGGCCTGTTTCGGCGAGGCGGTACCCGCCCAGGCGATCGCCCAGGTCTGTGAACTCACCTGGCAGTTGCGCGGCGAGGCGGGCGACCGCCAGGTCAAGGATGCCAAAGTGGGCATCACCGCCAACCAGGGCCTGTTCGGGCACGGCAGTTCGGTGATTGTGAAAAAATAGATATAAATTAACGGAACTTGCCTTGCCTGAACGACCGGCGCCAAACCCCAAGAGCAGTGCAAAGGCGTTAAATCAAGGGTGGCTGGAAGGGACCGTTGAGCGCATGGATGCGCGATACGAGCCCCCATGGACGGGTTTACGGCGAGTCCCGTCCGGCCACCCTTGGTTTGGCGCCGACCAACACTCACCGATACAGCCTGGGCAACAAGCTATTCTTCAAATTCCAACACCGAGACCTGCTGCAGGTAGGCGATGAGATCGGCGCGGTCACCCGGGTCCGGCACCCCGTAGCTCATCATGGTGGTGCCCGGGGTGGCCTGCATGGGGTTTTCCAACCAGGTGTACAGCGCCTGCGGCGTCCACACGAAACCGGCTGCCCGCAGCGGCGCGGAGTAGTAGTCGAAGCCCGGCTGCTGGCCGGCGACCTTGCCGAAAATGCGGTGCAGGTTGGGGCCGTTGCCGTGCCCCTGGCGCGGATCGGTGTAGTGGCAGGTGCGACAGGTGGCAAACACCAGGCGCCCCCGCTCAGGGTCGCCACCGATGAAGGGGACAGGCGCTCCGGCGGTGGTCTGCGCGCCGGCCGTGCCGGCAAGCAGCACCAGCAGGACGCCAAGGGTGACGCGCCTCACGTCACGCTCCTGTTGGCCGCCGCCAGCCCCGCCCTGCGCCCGAAGAAGGTGCAGTCCCCCACCGACAGGCCACTGGCGATATAGGGTGCGGCGGGCAGCCCCGAGGCGGTGCGACCGGCGGCATAGAGGCCGGGAATAGCGTCCCCGAAACCGTCCAGTACCTGCCCGTCCACCGTGGTATGCAGGCCGCCGAATGTGTGGGCGGGCACGAAGGCGCGCTCCACCGACAGATCCCAGGCGCGGTAGGGGGGACCCTGCAGGGGGCGCAGGAACGCCGCGCTCTTGTGAAACTGGGGGTCCTCGCCGTTACCGGCATTGCGATTGTAATACGCCACCGTCTGCTGCAGGGCGCCGCGGGGAAATTGCAACTGCTCGGCCAGGTCGCCTACGGTATTCGCCTGCGCCACCTGGGGAAAATTATCCTGTTGCGGCGGCAGGTGGCTGCCGCTGTCGGTGATCAGCCAGGCACGACCCTGCTGGTGGTAGGCGATGGCGTCACCGAGCACGCCGTAATAGGTATCCTCGGGCACGAAACGCTGCCCCGCAGCATTGACCACGATGCCCGACAGCACGGATTCAGGCGGATACAGCGGCACGATGGCGAAGCCCTGGTGCATCCGCAGGGCGGCCGCTCCCGCCCCGATCCCGATGTTGATACCCACCCCCTGGTCACCGATATTGCCCCACGGAACCGAGCACTGGTAAAGGTGTGGCGCGTACAGGCTCACCATCTCCCGATTGTGGATGAAGCCGCCGCTGGCCAGCACGACCCCGCGGCGCGCGCGCACGGTCTTGCGCTCCCCGCCCATGCTCACCTCCATGCCCAGCACGCGGCCGTCGCTGGCCACCACCAGGCGCTGCGCGGCTACCCCCGAGAGCAGCGAGACACCCAGCTCCCTGACACGCGCCAGCAGCGCCTCCATCAAGGCCCGCCCGCCGGTCATGTTGGCCGCCAGGGGGACGTGTCCCCGGGGGGCCGGCGGCGCCAGCTCCCGCGCCGGCCAGGCCCGCTCGGCGCCGGAAAAATACAGTGATTCGCCGTCCATGGGTACTGTCATGCCGGTGTAGAGCCTGTCGCCGTAACGCACACCCTGGGCTACCAGCCAGTCGAAATGCGCCGCGCTCTCCTCACAGTAGAGCTGGATCTTCTCCAGCGGCGGCTGCGGACCACTCATTCCGGTGATGAAAGCGGCCATGGCGGCGACGGAGTCGGTCACTCCCAGGGCCTGCTGCAGGGCGGTGCCGCCACCGGCGTACACCACCCCGGCGGACATCGCCGAGGAACCGCCGAACCGCGGCAGCGACTCGATCACCAGCACCGCGGCGCCGGCGCGGCTGGCCTCGATGGCGGCGCTGGCACCGGCCGAGCCCGACCCCACCACCAGCACATCGGTGGTCATATCCCAGGCCCCGACCCGGGCCCCGGGCTGCGCCCGCGCGCCACCCACCAGGCCGGCGGCACCGGCCGCGCCCAGTCCGGCCAGCAGCTGGCGCCGCTTCATGCGGGCCTCCGCGGCAGGCGTCGCCGCGCCCGGGCGGGCTCAGTTTTCGCGCACATACTCAAGGCGGCCATCCACCATATAGGTGCGGTGGCGTGCACCGGCGACCTCCAGTTCCAGGGAATCGTAACCGGCGTCCCCCTCGTAGAGGAAGCAGATGCCGTCCGGTACGAACACCATACGCGGCGCAAATCGCGGTGCCTCACGCGCCCCCACCCGGGCCAGGGCGGCGCCGCAGTCGCAGCAATCCGCCAGCTCCACCATGCTGACATAGGTGGGCGGCATCAGGCGGAACGGGTGCGCCGGATCGGCCAGCTCGGCGAGCGCCACCGCGGGCCGGACCCAGCGGTGATCGGCGATTTCCCCGCCGTCCACGATCACGTCCTGGTCGTCGTCCAGCACCGCCAGGAAGAACCAGGTGTCGAAGCGGCGCCTGACGCCCTCGGGCGTCACCCAGTGGGACAGGTAGCTCAGCTGCTGTTCCGCCAGCGCCAGCCCGGTCTCCTCGCGCGTCTCCCGGATGGCGGCGTTCAGGGCCGCCTGGTAGGCATCCGCCTGCGGGCCGCGATCCACGGCATCCACCCTGCCCCCGGGGAATACCCACATGCCCCCCATGTGCGCCAGCGCCTTGTTGCGCTGCACCAGCAAGACCTCCAGCCCCTCGTCGCCATCGCGCACCAGCACCACCGTCGCCGCCGGGTGCGCGGTCGCCGCCTGCTCGCTCAGTTCCAGCATCAGGCAAAGAAACGGCTGATGGTATCGATGACACAGGCTGGCCGCGACCCGCCCTCGATCTCGATGGTCATGCGCACCACCACCTGCACCCCGCCCTTGACCGTCTCGGCGCTGATGATCTCCCCGCCCCCGCGCACCCGGCTGCCCACCGGCACCGGTGCCGGAAAGCGCACCTTTTCACAGCCGTAATTGACCCCCATGGACACGTTCTCGACCCGCATGATCTCGGGCAGGAACAGGTTGGCCAGGGACAGGGTCAGGTAGCCGTGGGCGATGGTCTTGCCGAAGGGGCCGGCGGCGGCGCGCTCGGGATCGACGTGTATCCACTGGCGATCCCCGGTGGCCTCCGCGAACTGGTCGATCCGCTGCTGGTCTATCTGCAACCACTGGCTATAACCCAGGTGGCGGCCGGTCGCCGCCAGCAGTTCATCGGGGTGCTTGAATACTGTCGTCATCGCTTCGCTCTGCAATCGTAAAAAAGTGACTATAGCACCCGCGGGCGGCCGCATTCAGCAGGACAGGTGTGGTTTTTCAAACGAATCCCGGCTCTTTTGGCAATGCCTGGCAAAACGTCTATAGTTGCGGTTCCCGCCGAACTGGATTGGAAAGGAACTTCAGCCATGGAAAACCTCGATATACCCGCCCTGTTACAGACCTACGTCATTCCCTGGGGGCTGAAACTGTTTTTCGCCCTGGCGATCTTCATCGTCGGTCGCATCGTGGTCTCCGTGGTGGTGAGCTTCGTCGGCAAGCTGATGCGCTCGCGCAACATGGACGACATGCTCGCCGGTTTCCTGCTGGCGATTCTGCGCTGGGTGCTGCTGCTGTTCGTGGTGATCGCCGCCCTGAGTCAGCTGGGCATCGATACCACTTCCCTGATAGCCCTGCTGGGAGCCGCGGGCCTGGCCATAGGCCTGTCGCTGCAAAGCTCCCTGTCGAATTTCGCCTCCGGGGTAATGCTGATCATCTTCCGGCCGTTCACCAAGGGCGACTTTGTGGAGGCCGGGGGGGCCACGGGCGTGATCGACAAGATCAGCATCTTCACCACCACCCTGACCACGCCGGACAACAAGGAAGTGATCGTGCCCAACGGCGCCATCATCGGCGGCAACATCACCAATTTTTCCGCCCGAGATACCCGCAGGGTGGACATGGTTTTCGGCATTTCCTACAACGACGACCTGCTCAAGGCCAAGCAGCTGCTGCAGGAAATCATCGACGAGGACCCGCGCGTGCTGAAGGATCCGGCCCCGGTCATTGCCCTGGGCGCGCTGAACGACTCCAGCGTGGATTTCCTGGTGCGCCCCTGGGCCAAAGCCGAGGACTACTGGGCCCTGCTGTGGGACACCACCGAAAAGGTCAAGCTGCGCTTCGATGCCGAAGGTATCTCCATACCCTATCCGCAGATGGATGTGCACCTGGACAAGGGCGAGTAAACCCAGCCGCCGCATAACAACCGGCGGCGGGCCGCCGGCGCGCGGATTTTCCGCCAGTTTTTTGCGAGTCCAGCAGCGGCTGGTTGTGGTATAACCGGAGTCTGGTTTTTCCCCTCCAGCGCGGCTGAGTGGCACACCCGCGCTGGCACCTGGCAGATCGATATCGGCGGCGGCGTGGCAAGCATACGAAAACAGGCAATCATTTCCCTCGTCCTGCTGGCGGGCGCCTCGGCTGTGAGCGCCCTGCTCTACCTGCAGCGACCCTCCGCCGAGATCGCCGAGCCGGAGTATGCGACCGTGACCGTGGACGTGGCGGAAGTGGTCAAGGTCAACCCCCGTATCCAGATACAGGCCCAGGGCACCGTGTCGCCTGTGCAGGAAACCACCCTGCTGGCCGAAGTAAAGGGCCGCATCGTCGAGGTGGCGGATAATTTCCACGTGGGTGGGTTCGTCTCTGCCGGCGATGTGCTGGTGCGCATCGATCCGCGCGACTACCAGACCGCCCTGCTGCACGCGGAGGCGGCGGTGGAGTCGGCCGAGAGCGCCCTGGTGCAGGAAAAGGGCCGCGCCGAGGTCGCCCTGCGGGAATGGGAGAAACTGCCCAGGGGCAGCCAGCGCAGCGAGGAGGCCCGCGACCTGTATCTGCGCAAGCCGCAACTGGACCTGGCCCGCGCCCAGTTGCTCGCCGCCCAGGCGGATCTCAATACCGCCCGGGACAACCTGGAGCGCACCGAGATCAGGGCCCCCTACGACGCGCTGATCCGCGAGAAACAGGGCGACCTCGGCCAGTTCGTGGGCGCCGGCAGCGCGCTGGCGAGGATATTTTCGGTGGAGGCCGCCGAAGTGCGCCTGCCGATACCGCAAAGCAAGCTGGAGTACCTCGAACTGCCAGGCGTCACAGGCTACGGAGACGGCTCGCTGATCGATCTCTACACCGATGTCGGCGGCGACATCAAACACTGGACCGCCCGCCTGCACCGCACCGAGGGCGTCTTCGACGAACGCTCCCGGGTGCTGTTCACAGTGGCCCGTATCGAAGACCCCTACGCCCTGCGCGACCCCTCCCGCGAGCCGCTGCGCATCGGCACCTTCGTGAACGCCGATATCGAGGGTAGGGAGCTCCCGGGTGCGGTGGTTCTGCCGCGCTACGTACTGCGCGCCGGCGAATACGTGTGGGTGGTCGACGACAGCATGCGCCTGCGCAACCGCAAGGTGAGCACGCTGCGCGCCGGGGGCGACAGGGTCTATATCGACGCGGGGCTGGCCGAGGGCGACCTGGTGTCGCTCACCAACCTGAACGCCTCCTTTGCTGGCGCCGAGGTGGAAATACGCTCACGCGTGCGCAGCGACCGCCTGGATGAGCCGGCAGCCGCTGCCCCGGAGCCGCCCCGGCCTCGCACTGACGAGACGGCGGCGACAGAACGGGCCAGCAGCGTCGCGGGTGGGCAGTGAGCGCGCCGCGCAGGGGCGTTATCGCCTGGTTTGCCCACAACCCGGTCGCCGCCAACCTGCTGATGGTCGTCATCATGGTGCTGGGCCTGGCGGCCGCTTTCAACATCCAGCGCGCCATGCTGCCGGAAGTCGATTTCGAGCTGATCTTCATCACCGCGCCGTATCCCGGGGCCGCCCCGGAAGAGGTCGAGCAGGGGGTGGTACTCAAGATCGAGGAGGCCATCAACGACGTGGACGGCATCAAGCGGGTGGAATCGGATGCCTACGAATCCTACGCCCGCATCATGATCGAGCCCATCGACGGTTACGACCTGACCAAGCTCATGGACGAGATCCAGAACCGCATCGACGCCATCGCACACTACCCGGAAGCGGCCGAGGAGCCCATCGTGCGCCAGCCCGAGTTGCAGTTCGCCGCCCTCACCCTGCAACTGTCCGGCGATATAGGGGAGCGCGGCCTCAAGTCCCTGGCCGAGGAAATACGGCGTGAACTGCTCACCTACCCCGAGGTATCCGCCGCGGAAATAAACGGCGCCCGGGATTACGAAATCTCGGTGGAGATATCCGAGCAGCTGCTGCGCGAATACCACCTGACCCTGGGCCAGGTGGCGGCGATCATTTCCGCATCCTCGCTGGATATCCCGGCGGGCTCGGTGCAGACCCGCAACGGCGACATCATGCTGCGCACCCTCGGCCAGGCCTACGTGCAGCGGGACTTCGAGAATATCGTGCTGCGCACCTGGCCGGACGGCACCCGGCTGCTGCTGGGTGACATCGCCCACATCGACGACGGTTTCGTGGACGAGCGGGGGGTGGCCCTGTTCGACAACGAGTACTCCCTGGGCATCAATGTCTATGCCATGGGCAAGCAGGACATCATCGACACCGCCCGAGTAACGCGGGAATACATGGAACAGAAGCAGGCACAGCTGCCCGAGGGCGTTTCGCTGGTGGCCTGGTCCGACCTGACCTACTACCTGCAGGGCAGGCTGGGCATGATGATGAAGAACCTGGCGATGGGAGCCCTGCTGGTGCTGATCGTGCTGGCCCTGTTCCTGGAAATCAAACTGGCTTTCTGGGTCATGGTGGGCATACCTTTTTGCTTCCTCGGGGCGATGGCGGTCATCAGCACACCCTATGTGGACGCCAGCCTGAACATGATCAGCATCTTCGGCTTCATCCTGGCCCTGGGCATCATCGTCGACGACGCCATCATCATGGGGGAGAGCGCCTACGCCGAGCAGGAAGTGCACGGCCACAGTGTCACCAGCGTGGTGAACGGCGTGTACCGGGTCGCCACCCCCGCGACCTTCGGAGTGCTGACCACCATTGCCGCCTTCACCCCCACGCTGTTCGTACAGGGGGTGTTCGGCGCCTTCCCGGAGGCCTGCGGCATCGTGGTGGTACTCTGCCTGGCGTTCTCGCTGGTGGAGTCGAAATGGGTTCTCCCGGCCCACCTGGCGCACAGCAAACCGGCGAGCAACCCGTTGCTGTTGTCAATCAACCGCCTGCAGGAGCACAGTAACAGGCGCCTGCGACACTTCATCGATGAGCGCTACAGCCCGTTCATGCGCCGCTGTGTCGCCAACCGCTATATCACCCTGGCCGCCTTCCTGGCCCTGCTGATACTGTGCGGCGGGTTGCTGGCGTCGGGCGTGGTGCGCCTGATTCTCTCGCCCCACCAGCCCGGGGAGTTCCTTACCGCGGAACTGCAGATGACCAACGGCACACCGGAGGAACTCACCCTGCAGGCCGTCGATCGTATCACCGCGGCGCTGGGCAAGGTGCAGCAGGACTACCAGCAAGAGACCGGCAGCAGCGCGCGGCTGGTCGCCCATGTCGCCGCCCACAGCTTCGATCGCATCAACGGCCGCGTGGACGTGGAACTGGCCAAGGAAGACCAGCGCGACGTCTCCACCGTGGAAATAGAACAGCGCTGGCGCGACGCCATCGGCACCATTCACGGCGCCGAGGTCATGGCAATCAGCAGCGACGACGGGGGCGGCTTCGGGCCCGCGGTGGCCTTCGACCTGATGCATCAGGATTTCAACACCCTGCGGGCCGCATCCGAAGAACTGGAAGACGCGCTGCGCCACTACCAGGGCCTGTACGACATTCGCAACGGCGCCAGCGACACCGCCGATGAATTCCATCTGGAACTGCTACCGGAGGCCGAATCGCTGGGTATAACCCGTTACGACCTCGGCAACCAGGTGCGCCATGCCTTTTACGGAGCCGAGGCACAACGAGTGCAGCGCGGTATCGACGAGGTCAAGGTCA
Source organism: Pseudomonadales bacterium (assembly GCA_024234735.1). Classification (GTDB taxonomy): domain Bacteria; phylum Pseudomonadota; class Gammaproteobacteria; order Pseudomonadales; family Halieaceae; genus JARRPM01. The sequence goes on along the minus strand of JACKNV010000008.1, from coordinate 68,631 downwards.
TGGTGCGCTATCCCAGGGCCGACCGGGAAATGACCAGCAGCCTGGGCAATATGTTCATCCGCACCCCCACAGGCGACGAGGTGCCCTTCGACACGGTGGCCAGGATGAACGTCGCCCAGGGTCTGTTGAAGGCCACCCACATCAATTTCCAGCGCGCCTCGGAAGTGACCGCGGAGGCTGACCAGGAACTGGTGGAGCCCGCGAAGGTGATTGCCGATATCCGCAAGCGGGTGATGCCCGACCTGCTGGCCAGGTACCCGGGGCTGAGTTACGAGCTGTCGGGGATGGCCGATGAGGAGCGCAAGCTGGGTGTCAGCCTGCTGGTGGGTTTCGCCCTGTCCCTGTTCGGCATCTACGCCCTGCTGGCGATCCCCACGCGATCCTACTTGCAGCCGCTGATCATCATGGGGGTCATCCCCTTTGGCATCATCGGCGCCATCGTCGGCCACTGGGTCACCGGCTACGCCTTCAGCATGATGTCCATGATCGGGGTCATCGCCCTCAGCGGCGTGGTGGTCAACGACAGCCTGTTACTGGTCGACCATGCCAACAAGGCCGTGGCCGAAGGCGCGGACCGGTATACCGCCGTGGTGGACGGCACCCGCCGGCGCTTTCGCGCCATCATGCTGACCTCGGTCACCACTTTCATGGGGCTGGCGCCGATGCTGCTGGAGCGCTCCGCCCAGGCCAAGGTGATGGTGCCAATGGCCATTTCCCTGGCCTTCGGCATCGTGTTCGCCACGGTCATCACCCTGTTGCTGATTCCCTGCCTGTACATGATGCTGGACGACCTGCGCCGCTGGTGGGCGGGTTACCCGCAGCCGGCGCTCGACGCGCCTTCCCACCCGGGCTAGCGAACCAGCCCGCACTCCAGGCAGCGCGCGTACAGGTGCCGGGGGTCGCGCAGGCTGGCCAGTTCCGCCGCGGCATCGACCGCCGGTGCCAGCCAGCCGGCGAGCACACTGCCGACCCGGTTGGCGACAGGTATTCCCAGCGCGCCGGTGCGCTCCGCAAGCTGCTGCAGGAACAGCTCCCTGGGAGTGAGCTGCGGGGCGACGTATTCGACCTCGTAACTGTCCAGGTCAGCCAGTGCAGCCGCCGCGGCGATGGCGTCCTGCAGGGATCCCAGGCCATCCAGCAAGCCCCGGTCCAGGGCGTCGGGCGCGCTCCAGATGCGCCCCTGGGCGACCTTGTCGACCTGCTCCACCGCCATGCCGCGCCCGGCGGCCACCAGCTCCACGAAGTTGCGATAGCTGAAGGCGACGCCGCTGGTCAGGGCCTGGGCCAGTTGCGGGTTGAGCGGGCGATCCAGGCGCAGTGAGCCGGCCAGTTCCGTGGTGCCCACCCCGTCGGTGTATACCCCCAGCCGCTGCAACAGGTTCTCGAAGGTGGGTATGGCGGCAAATACCCCGATACTGCCGGTAATGGTCGCCGGCGTCGCCCAGATCTCGTCCGCTTCCGCGGCGATGTAGTAACCGCCGGAGGCCGCCACCGCCCCCATGGACACCACCACCGGGATACCCTGCGCGCGGGTGGCCAGCACCTGCTGGCGGATCACCTCGGAGGCGAACACGCTACCGCCGCCGCTGTTGACCCGCAGCACGATGGCCGCCACGCCATCGGCCTCGGCCGTGGCTTGCAGCTGCGCCGCCAGGGACTCGCCGCCGATGGCACCGGGCGGTTGCTCCCCGGGAAGGATATCGCCCTGGGCGGTGATCACCGCCACCCGCTCGCCCTCTACCGGCAGCAGCTCGCTGGGGCGCTGGCGCCTGACGTAGCGCTCGAACGGCATGGCCTCGTAGCGGCCCTCGGCATCGCTGGCACCCACCGTGGCCACCAGGTAATCGTTGCTCTGGTCGCGGTTGTACACCTCGTCCACCAGCCCCGCCTGCTGCGCCAGGGCGGCGCTGTCACCGCCCGCGGCGGCCAGCCGGTCGGCATACTCATTGACGTAGTCGTTGATGGTGCCGGGCGCCAGGTCGCGCTGCGCCTCCACGGCCGCCGCGTACTGCCCCCACAGCACCTGCAGCCAGCGCTCGGTAATCGCCTTCTCAGGGGCGGACATGTCGTCGCGCAGGAACGGCTCGGCCACGGACTTGTGCTCCCCCGCCTTGAATACATGCATGTTGATGGACAGTTTCTCCAGGGCATCCCGGAAGTAATTGCGATAACTGCTGAAGCCTTCCAGGGCGACGCCCCCGTAGGGATTGACGATCACGGTGTCGGCGTAACTGGCCAGCAGGTACTGGTCCTGGGTGTAGAAGTCGCCCACGGCCACCACCGGCTTGCCGCTGTCCTTGAAACGCTCCAGCGCCACGGCGATCTCCTGAACCCGGCTGAGGCCGGCGTACACCAGCTCGTCCAGTTCCATGACCAGCGCGCTCACCGCCGGGTCGTCGCTGGCGTAGTCGATCGCGTCGATCACGTCGCGCAACACCACTTCGTGCTCGGCGGGCGACGGCTCGACCAGCAGCGCGGCGATCGGCTCCACCTGGCTGCGCTGATCCACCACCGTGCCCATCATGTTCAGCAGCAGCGCGGCCCGCTCCGGCGGCGGCTCCTCGCCGCCGCCCATGTACACGAAATAGATCACGGCCAGCAACAGCAGGAACAGGATGTTCGACAGCGCCAGGCGCAGCCAGGTGATGCCGTTCCAGATCGCGGCCAGAATACGCCGCAGGCGCGAGGGTTTGCTCATGATTCATTCTCCTGGCCCTGTTGGGCCGCGATGTCTGCCCGAAGTTCCCGGGCGCGCCAGCGAACGTACAGCATGGCGGCGATAAACAGGGCCACCACCGCGACCGTGCCGGTGATCGCCAGGGCATTGCCCGGCAGGGCGAACAGGCGCTCGACCTGGGCGATAAAATACAGCAGGCAGACAAAGCACAGCCAGATATAACTGCGCAAACGATCACGCAACATGCCCGGCAGGAACAGCAGCAACGGCACCAGCTTGCCCAGCCAGATGATCCAGGGGAGCTGGTACAGCCAGGCGTCGGCCACCTGCTGGGTAAACAGCGTTGCCCAGGCCAGCCAGGTGACCCGCCAGGCGACCAGGCTGGCGCCACCGCGACCCGTGGCAGTCATGCGCGGCGACCGACCGCCAGGCGCGCCACCCGGGCCCCCAGGGCCCGGCACAGCCCGGCCTCCACCGCGTCCACCGCCCGACCGTTGTCCGCTCCCGCCCAGTGGGACGCGCCATAGGGTGTGCCCCCGGAGGTGGTGTTCAGCAGGCCGGCCTCGCTATAGGGGAGACCGGCGATGACCATACCGTGATGCAACAGCGGCAACATCATGCTCAACAGGGTGGTTTCCTGCCCGCCGTGCAGGCTGGAGGTCGAGGTGAACACGCCGGCGGGTTTGTCGATCATGGCGCCGCTGAGCCACAGGGACGAGGTCTGGTCGAGAAAATACTTGAGCGGCGCCGCCATGTTGCCAAAGCGCGTGGGGCTGCCCATGACCAGGGCGGCGCAGTCGCGCAGATCATCCAGCTCGCAGTACAGGGGCCCGTCGGCGGGAATCTCGTCGCCGGTCTTTTCGCAATCCGCGGACACCGGCGGCACAGTGCGCAACCTGGCGGCGACACCGGCAACGCTCTCCACGCCGCGGGCCGCCTGGGCCGCCATCTCGGCGGTGGCGCCGTGGCGCGAGTAGTACAGCACCAGGACAAATGGCTCGGCCATCAGTCGATCAGCTCAAGGACGTTTTCAGGTGGCCGGCCCAGCACCGCCCGCCGGCCCTTGACCACAATGGGACGCTCGATCAGTTTCGGGTGGCGCGCCATGGCCGCGATGATGTCCTCTTCGCTGGATTCGCGACCCAGGCCGCTCTCCTTGTACTGCGCCTCGCCGCGGCGCACCAGTTCGGCGGCGCCGATGCCCAGCTTGCCCAACAGCTCCCTGATCTGCGCGGCATCGGGCGGCGCTTCCAGGTACAGCACCACGCGCGGCGTGATGCCGTGCTCCTCCAGCAGCGCCAGGGTATTGCGCGACTTCGAGCAGCGCGGGTTGTGATAGATGATGTATTCGCTCATGGTGTGCCCCGTGGCCATGCAAACAAGCGCGACAGTATACCAGAGGCGCCGATGCCGAGTAGCGGCGAGCAGTGCCCAGGCAAGCGGGTTCATGCCATAATGCGGCCCATGAATTTCGACTCCCTCCAACCTGCCGAGCTGTGGCGCCGCCTGCAATACCTGTTCTCGCGGTTCCTCGCCGACCGCTGCTCGGAAAACGCCGCGGCCCTGACCTATATGAGCCTGTTCGCGCTGGTGCCACTGCTCACGGTGCTGTACACGATGGCCTCCGCTGTGCCGGCATTCCAGGGGCTGGAAACCAAGATGCAGACCTTCATGTTCGAGAACCTGATGCCGGACACCAGCTCGGAGATCTCGGCCTACCTGGAGGAATTCTCCGAGCAGGCCAAGAACCTGACCGGCCCGGGCATCGTCTTCCTGGTGGTGACCGCGGTACTGATGCTGCGCAACATCGAAAAAGCGCTCAACCAGATCTGGCGCGCCAGCGAGAACCGCAGCCCGGTATCGAGCTTCCTGCTGTACTGGGCGGTGCTGAGCCTGGCGCCGGTAACCATCGGCCTGGCCCTGGCCATCAGTACCTACCTGTCGTCTGTCGCCCACGTGCTGCAGGACTACGACGTAATCGGCGTGCAGGCCTTCATGTTGCGGGTTGCCCCGCTGCTGCTCACCACCGCCGGTTTCACCCTCATCTACCTGGCCGTGCCAAACTGCCGGGTACCCTTCAGGCACACCCTGATCGGGGGGTTTGTCGCCGCCTGTGCCTTCCACATTGCGCGCTGGGGTTTCACCAAGGCCGTGGTCGGCTCCAACTACAGCATCATTTACGGCGCCTTCGCGGCCGTGCCCCTGTTCCTGCTGTGGATATACCTGTCCTGGAACATCGTGTTGATGGGCGGCATCCTGGTGCACAGCCTGTCCGCCTACCAGAGCCGTGAGCAGGCCAATCGCCCCCTGGTGCTCAAGGCCCTGGACGTGCTCTACCTGTTCTGGCAGAAACAGCGCAACGGCCAGACGGTGGGGGAACTCGAATTGCTCAACCGGCGCCACGAGGCCACCCGCGGTCTGGACAGCGACAGCTGGCGGCAACTGCGCGACCTGTTCCTGCTCAAGAAACTGATCGCGGAGAATGACCGGGGGCAGTACCTGCTCAGCCGCGACCTGCACGACATCACCTTCTGGCAGCTCAAGGAGTGGGTCAACCAGGAGCACAGTCTGGACGCCGAGGAGGCGCCGGGGACCATGGCCTGGCAGCAGCGGGCCTACCGCCTGCTGCAGGACCAGCGCCGGCAACAGCGCGCCAGCCTGGATACCGACCTGGTGAGCCTGTTTTCACAATGAGAGCCCGGACGGTCATCCTCCTGCTGCTGATACTGGCGGGCTGTTCCCCGGCGCCACCACCGGGCAAGCGCCTGGAACTGGATCAACTGCGCGGCCAGTGGGTGCTCATCAACTACTGGGCGACCTGGTGCAAGCCCTGTCGCCAGGAAATTCCTGAACTCAACGCCCTGGCCAGTCAGTATCCGGAGGTTGCCGTGCTGGGCGTGAACTTCGATGGCAGCCTCGGGGAGCAACTGGCGCAGGAAGTGCGCGAGATGGGAATCGCCTTCCCCGTGCTGGAAGAGGACCCTGCCGCCGCTCTGGGCGTCGAGCGCCCGGCAGTGTTGCCCACGACCCTGGTAATCGACCCGCAGGGGCTCTTGCGCCCCGCCCTGGTCGGCCCCCAGACACTGGCGAGCCTGGCCCTGGCCAGCGGCCAAAAAAAACCGGCCCAGGGGGCCGGCGACTCAGGAGTTGCTCACGAAAACTAGCATTGGGACCTGGATGGAATGTACCGGCCGCGCCTGTCTGACGCCCGCGTACCTTACCGTCACTGCCCTGTATGACCGCGGGGGCGGCGGGAAAGTTCCGGGGCGGGTGCAAAAGTTTTCCGCGGGCCGGCGGCCGCGGCCCGACGTGGACAATACCTGCCCGGCAGACTAGTCTTTTTGCTGCTCCACACCCCGGCCTGGACAATAATCGAGGAGACATCATGGGCAAACTGTTCAAGGACAATGCGGAAACCATTGGCGGCACGCCGCTGGTCAAGATCAACCATATCAGCGATGGCAATATCTACGCCAAGCTGGAGAACCGCAATCCCGCCATGTCGGTCAAGTGCCGGATAGGCAGCAGCATGGTCATGGCGGCGGAACGGGACGGCAGCCTGAAACCCGGCATGACCATCGTGGAACCCACCAGCGGCAACACCGGTATCGCCCTGGCCTTTGTCGCGGCGGCTCGCGGCTACGGCTGCATCCTCACCATGCCCAATACCATGAGCCTGGAACGGCGCATGCTGATGAAGGCCCTGGGCGCCGAGATCGTTCTCACCGACGGCGCCAAGGGCATTCCCGCCGCCATCCAGAAAGCCGAGGACATCATCGCCTCCGACCCGGGCAAATACTGGGGCCCCCATCAGTTCGAGAATCCGGCCAACCCGGCCATTCACGAGGCCACCACCGGCCCCGAGATCTGGGAGGATACCGGCGGCGAGGTCGACATCCTGGTGGCCGGGGTCGGTACCGGCGGCACCCTCACCGGGATCTCCCGCTACCTCAAGAACACCTGCGGCAAGGCCATTACCACGGTGGCGGTGGAGCCGGACTCCACCACCATGATTACCGCCGCCAAGGCGGGTACCGACCCCAGCCACGCCCCCCACAAGATACAGGGTATAGGGGCCGGCTTCGTGCCCGCCAACCTGGACCTGGACATGGTCGACCAGGTGGAGCAGGTCTCCAGCGAAGAGGCCATGGAGTGGGCCCACAAGCTGATGCAGGAGGAAGGTATCCTGGCCGGGGTGTCCTGCGGCGCGGCCATGGCGGTGGCCCACCGGGTGTCCCGGCAGGAGGCCCACCGCGGTAAGACCATCGTGGTGATCCTGCCCGACTCGGGGGAGCGCTACCTGAGCTCGCCACTGTTTGCCGGCCGCTTCTCCGACAACGAGACAGTGCAGTCCACGGTCAGTTAGTCAGCGCCTTCCCGGCCGGTCAGCTGCGCTCGCGCAACAGCGCGAGCCGCTGCCGCACCTGGGGCCAGTCACTGTCGATCACGCTGAAATAGACCGAGTCGCGGGGGTAGTCGCCCTGCACGATCATGTGCTTGCGCATCACCCCCTCACGGGTGGCGCCGATACGCTCCAGCGCCCGTTGCGAGCGCAGGTTGCGGGCATCGGTCTTGAACTCCACCCGCAGGCAGCCCAGCCGCTCCAGGGCGTGGGTCAGCAGCAGCAGCTTGACCTCGGTGTTCACCCCGGTGCGCTGCCACTCCTGCCCCAGCCAGGTCCAGCCTATCTCCAGCGAGCGGTGCGCCGGGCGGATGTTCAGGTAGCGGGTACTGCCCACCACCTTGTTTTTGCCTCTCTCGATGATCACGAAGGGCAGTTGGTCGGGGGCTTCCAGTGCCTCGGCGACCCACTGGCGGGCATCCGCCAGGTCGACGAAGCAGGCGCGCGGCAGGTACTGCCAGTCGGTGGCGGTGCGCCCGCGATTGTAGAGGCCCTGGGCGTGATCCTGGGACATGGGTTCCAGGCGCACCAGTTCGCCCTGCAGCACCACCGGCTGGACGCGCAGGCCGAGGCTCACGGCAGGATGATCGTCGAGCCGGTGGTGTTGCGAGCCTCGAGATCGCGATGCGCCTGCTGAATATCCGCCAGCGGGTAGCGCTGGCCTATCTCCACCCGCACCGCCCCGGCCAGTACCTTTGCAAACAGGTCCGCGCAGGATTGCCGCAACTCCGCGGTCGTGGCGGTATAGGTAAACAGGGTGGGACGCGTCAGGTACAGGGAGCCGCGCACGGACAGCTGCTGCAGGTCCAGGGGGTCGGGCAGGCCGGAGGCATTGCCGAAACTGACCATCAGGCCCCGCGGGCGCAGGCAGTCCAGGGAGGTGACGAAGGTATCCCGGCCGACACCGTCGTAGACCACCGGCAGTTTTTCCCCGCCGGTGATTTCCAGAACCCGCTCCAGGACGTTCTCGCTGCGATAATTGATCACGTGGTCATAGCCGTGCGCCAGCGCCAGTTCCGCCTTCGCGGCCGACCCCACCGTGCCGATCACCCTGGCGCCGAGGCTGCTTGCCCACTGGCCGAACACCAGCCCCACGCCACCCGCCGCGGCGTGAAACAGGCAGGTCTCTCCCGCCTTGAGGGCATAGGTACGCTGCAGCAGGTATTCCGCAGTCTGCCCCTTCAGCATGAGCGCGGCGGCCTGCTCGAAGTCGATGCCGTCGGGCAGTGTCACCAGGCGATCCGCCGGCAGGTTGAGGGCTTCCGCATAGGCGCCGAAGCCGGCCGAGCAATACGCCACCCGGTCACCTATCGCCAGGTCCACGCCCTCTCCCACCGCCGTGACCACGCCCGCCCCCTCGAGGCCGATACCGGTCGGCAGGGGGATGGGATAGCTGCCACTGCGGTGGTAGGTATCGATGTAGTTGAGGCCGATCGCGCGGTTGGCCACGGTCACCATCCCGGCCTGCGGTGCCGGCACGGCAATTTCTTCCATGACCATTACCTCGGGCCCGCCGGTCTCGTGTATCCTGATTGCTCGCGCCATGGTGTATGTCCCTGCGGTAAACTGCCGCAATGATAGCAGATGCCGGGGGCGGGCGAAGCCAGCGGGGCGGCGCCCGGCCACCCGCGGGCGCAACAACCACCGGCTGGAAAAGGGACCCGGCGTGCTGGAACAACTGGAACTGGACAGACGACTGCGCCTGGCGCTGGATACCCTGGCCTTCAGCGAGCCGACCCCGGTACAGCTCGAGGTGATTCCACCCGCCCTGCAGGGCCGCGACCTGCTGGTCAGCGCCGAAACCGGCAGCGGCAAGACGCTCGCCTACCTGCTGCCCCTGGTTCAGCGCCTGCTCACCCGCCAGCCCCCGGCCGCGGACGGCCCGGGCGCCCTGATCCTGGTGCCTACCCGGGAGCTGGCGCGCCAGGTGCTGAAGCAGTGCCGGGCGCTGCTGGCGAAAACGCCGCTGCAGGTATACGCCATTACCGGTGGCGCCGACTTCCGCTACCAGCAATCCCTGTTTCGCAAGAATCCGGAGATCGTCGTCGCCACCCCCGGCCGCCTGCTGGAGCACTGCCAGCGCAACAGTGTCAGCCTGGATTCCCTGCAGGAACTGGTGCTGGACGAGGCCGACCGCATGCTGGACCTGGGCTTGCGCGATGATGTCTTGCAGATCGCCGCGGCCAGCCCCCCGGACAGGCAGGTGGTCATGGTGTCCGCGACCCTCGAGCAGCGCGACCTCGGCAGCGTCAGCCGGGCGCTGCTGAAAACGCCGCAAACCATTGCCATCGGCAGCAGCCGGGCGCCCCACAGCAGCATCACCCATCGCGTGGTGCTGGCGGACTCGCCGCAACACAAGGACGAGCTGCTGCTCGCCCTGCTGGCGCAGCAGGGTCGGCGCCGCAGCCTGGTGTTCGCCAACAAGCGCAGCACGGCCACGCGCCTGGAGAGCCTGGCCAGATCCGGGCAGTTGCGCTGTGCCTGCCTGCACGGCGAACTGAGCACCGAGGAGCGCCGCCGGGTGGTCGACCTGTTCCGGGAAGGCAAGATCGACGTGTTGTGCGCCAGCGATGTGGCGGCCCGCGGCCTGGACATTCCCGACATCGACCTGGTGATCAACTACGACCTGCCCCACAGCGGTGACGATTACCTGCACCGCACCGGCCGCAGCGGCCGTGCCGGTGCCGCGGGTGCCGCCCTGTCGCTGGTCACCGCCCGCGACTGGAACCTGATGATCAGTATCCAGCGCTACCTGAAGCTGGATTTTCAGCGCCACGCGCTGCCCGGGCTGAAAGCCCGCTTCAGCGGCCCCAAAAAGCTGAAGTCCTCCGGCAAGGCCGCGGGCAGCAAAAAGAAGAAAGGGGCGAAGAAGCCCGCCGGCGCCACGGCAGCGGGGGGCAAGGGGCGCCGTGGCAAGCCAGGCAAACGGGCCGGCGATGGCGGCCAGGCAACCGCCAACGACGGCTTTGGCCCCCTGATGAAGAAAAAACCCGGGAGCTGATGCGCGCATTCTTTGCCCTGGAGCTGCCCGCGGAGCTGGTGATGCAGGTGGCCAGCTGGCGGGACCGCCAGTTCCCCGCCAGTGGCAGGCCGGTGCCGCCGGCCAATTTCCACATCACCCTGGCGTTTCTCGGCAGCCTGCCGGTGGCCGCCCTGGAGCGACTGGAAACCTCGGTGGACGGGTGGCTGGCGGAACACCCGCTGTGTGGCGACACCCTGCTGCTCGATCGCCTCGGTTACTGGCCGCGGCCGGGCGTCTACTGGCTGGGCGCCTCCGCCTGGCCCGAGGGCCTCACCCAACTGGCGCGCAAACTGGGCCGGCTGGGCAGCGCCGTGGGGGCACCCCGGGAGCGCCGCTCGCTGCAACCCCACGTCACCCTGTTTCGCAGCTGCGACCGCGCGCCGCCGGCGCCCTCCGGCCTGCCCGCGTTCCGTTTCGCGTACAGCCATTTCACCCTGTTCGAATCGCAGCGCGGCAGGGCGGGGATGCACTATCGCCCCCTGCGCCACTGGCAGCTCGAAACGGCGCCAGGCTGACCCTGTCTGGGCTGGCCCTGTTCGGGTAAGATAGCGCCCCTTAGCCACAACCGGGTCGCCGCCACTATGAGCAATCCCCTCCTGGAACAACACCAACTGCCACCCTTCAGCCGCATCCAGGCGAGCCAGGTCGAGCCGGCGATACGGCAACTGATCGAGCGCAACAAGCAGGCTATCGAGCGCTTGCTGGCAGATAACGAACGCTACACCTGGGACAACCTGTGGCAGCCGATCGAGGAGCTGGAGGACGAGTTGTCCCAGGCGTGGTCGCCGGTCGCCCACCTCAACGGAGTATGCAACAGTGATGCACTGCGCAAAGCATACAACGCCTGCCTGCCACTGTTGTCGGAGTACGGCACCTGGATGGGGCAACACCAGCACCTGTACCGCGCCTACCTGCAGATCAGCGAAAGCCCGGAGTTCACCGCCCTGGACGCCGCCCGGCGCAAGGCACTGGAAAACGTCCTGCGCGACTTCCGCCTGGCAGGGGTCGCCCTGCCTCCCGAGCAAAAAGCCCGCTATGCCGAGCTGCGCAAGCGCCTGAGCGAGCTGGGCAGCCGCTTCAGCGACAATGTGCTGGACGCCACCAACGCCTGGTCCAAGCAGGTCGACAAAGAGCAGCTTCGCGGGCTGCCCGAGACCGCCCTGGCCAGCGCCAGGCAGGCCGCTGAACGGGCGGGGCTGGAAGGCTACCTTATCAACCTGGAGTTTCCCTCCTACTACCCGGTGCTCACTTATTGCGACGACGCCGGCCTGCGCGAGGAAGTCTACCGGGCCAACTGCACCCGCGCCTCCGACGAGGGTCCCAACGCGGGCCAGTGGGACAACAGCGCCCTGATAGAGGAGACGCTCGCGCTGCGCCACGAACTGGCACGGTTGCTGGGTTTTGCCAACTACGCCGAACTCTCACTGGCCACCAAAATGGCTGACACCCCTGCCCAGGTCCGGGAGTTCCTGGAGCAGCTTGCCCAGCAATCCCGACCCCAGGCCGAGGACGAGTGGCACAGCCTGCAGGCCTTCGCCCGCGATGAGTATGGCGCCGCGGACGTCAACGCCTGGGACGTCAGCTACTACAGCGAAAAACTGCGCCAGCAGTGCTACCAGGTTTCCCAGGAGGAGCTGCGACCCTACCTGCCCATAACCCGGGTCCTGCCGGGGCTGTTCGCCATTGTGGAGCGCCTGTACGGCATCAGCGTGCGGGAAACCACCGATTTCGATCGCTACCACGCCGACGTGCGCCTGTTCGAACTGTGCCAGGGCGACGAGGTCATCGCCCGCTTCTATCTCGACCTGTACGCCCGGCCGCACAAGCGCGGCGGCGCGTGGATGGACACCTGTCGGGCGCGCCGCCTGCAGGGAGGCGAACTGCAGATCCCGGTCGCCTACCTGGTGTGCAATTTCACCGCGCCGGTGGGCGACACCCCTGCCCTGCTCAGCCACAACGAGTTGACCACCCTGTTCCACGAATTCGGCCACGGCCTGCACCACATGTTGACCGGCCAGACGGTGGCCGCGGTATCCGGCATCAACGGTGTGGCCTGGGATGCGGTCGAGCTTCCCAGCCAGTTCCTGGAGAACTGGTGTTGGCAGCGCGAGGCGCTGGAACTGATTTCGGGCCACTACCAGAGCGGTGAGCCGCTGCCGGCGACGCTGCTGGACCGGCTGCTGGCGGCCCGCAGTTTCCAGGCCGCCATGATGCTGGCGCGGCAGGTGGAGTTCGCCCTCTTCGACCTGCGCCTGCACAGTGAGTTGCAACCCGACGGGGGCGGCTCGGTGCAGGGCCTGCTGGACGAGGTACGCGCCGCCGTGGCGGTGGTGCCCACCCCCGCCTACAACCGCTTCCAGAACAGCTTCACCCACATTTTTGCCGGCGGCTACGCCGCCGGCTACTACAGCTACAAGTGGGCGGAAGTGTTGTCGGCGGACGCGTTCTCGCGGTTCGAGGAAGAGGGCATATTCAATCGGGAAACCGGTGCGGCCTTCCGCGAGCACATCCTGCACAGCGGCGGTTCCCGCGACGCCATGGAGTTGTTTGTCGCCTTCCGCGGCCGCCCCCCCAGCCTGGAGCCCCTGCTGCGCCACAGCGGCATTACCCCGCCCGCTGCCGCCTAGGGCCTGTTCCCGCTATCCAGGTTGACCCTGCGCAGCCCGCCAGGTGGCACAGCCTTTCTGCCCCGGGCCGGAGGCGACGCACAGTTCGATTTCCCGCAGGTCGTCAGCGGCGGACAGGCGCTGCAGGCGCTGCAACAGGTAGCGGGAAAACTCCTCCACCGTGGCGTTGCGTATCGGCAGCACCAGGGTATCGGAGCGCAGGAAGCGCATCTCCTGGTCGGCGAAGCGCACCCGGTAGCAGGCCCCCTCCTCCTCCACCTGCTGGTAGGGCGATTCCCCCGCCAACAGCAGATACTCGTCCAGTTCCTCGCACAGGGCCGCCAGGCGGCTCTTGTACAGGTTGTAGTCGGCGGCAAAGCCGTTGGGGCCCATGGGTGCGACGATACGGGCGGACACGGAGTAATTGTGGCCGTGCAGCCGCTCCCGCTCTGTGGCCGAAAATATGGTGAAGTGCGCCGCCGAGAACTTGTGCCGCTCCTTGTCGATATACAGCGTGGTCAACTCTTCCATCGCGATGCCCGCGTGATTCCTTCATTCCTGGTGGGCGACATTGTTACGCCTGGTCGCCGGCGGCGCAACTCGCCCACCCGGCCGGGAAGACCGGGTGGCCGACAGGCGCGGCCACAGTGCGCTATGATTGCCAGTCCATAGACACGCGAAGGCAAGCCCCATGAATACCGCAATCATCACCGGCGCCAGCGTCGGTATCGGCAGGGCCACCGCGGAAGCCTTCCTGGCAGATGGCTACCAGGTCTTTAACCTGTCGCGACGCCCCTGCCCGGTGCCCGGGGTCGCCAACCTGGCCTGCGACCTGGCATCGCCGGCGGCCATTACCCTGGCCTGCCACACCCTGGAGGCGGAAATCGTCGGCGCCGGCTCCGTGGCCCTGGTGCACAACGCCAGCCAGATGCTCAAGGACAGCGCCGGCCACTGCGACAGTGGTGCCCTGCGCCAGGTGCTGGAAACCAACGTGGTCGCCATCAACAGCATCAACCAGCAGCTGTTGCCCAGGCTGCCGCGCTCCTCCAGCGTACTCTATGTGGGCTCGACCCTGTCGGAGAAGGCGGTTCCCGGGTCATTCAGCTACGTGGTCAGCAAACACGCCCAGCTCGGCATGATGCGCGCCACCTGCCAGGACCTGATGGGCAGCGGCCTGCACACCGCTCTCATCTGCCCCGGTTTCACCGACACCGAGATGCTGCGCACCCACCTCGGCGGCGACCCGTCGCTGGAGCGGATGTTCGCGGAGATGAACAGCTTTGGCCGCCTGATAGATCCCGCCGAGATCGCCGAGCTGATTCGCTGGGCCCACCACAACCCGGTGATCAACGGCTCGGTGCTGCACGCCAACCTGGGCCAGAAGGAGAGCTAGCCTTGATCACCACCGCGCTGAGGGAGCGCAGGGAGCGCACTTTCCTGGTGCTGGCGGGCCTGTTTCTGTGCTCCATGACCCTGCTCAACGTGATCGGTATCACCCGCTTCGTGCAACTGGGTCCCATGGCCCTGGCTGTCGGTGTGCTGCCCTATCCCCTGACTTTCCTGTGCACCGACCTGATCTGTGAACTGTACGGCCGGGGCCGCGCCAACTTCCTGGTGACTGTCGGCCTGGCGCTCAATTTCTTCATCCTGTTCGTGCTGCTGCTGGGCAATTCCATGCCCGAAGTGCCCGTCGAGCAGATGCCTCCCTGGCAGATCCTGCAACTGGCGGCGCCCGTGGCACTGCCCAACGGCGAGATGGTGGAGCACAGCGTCGGCCTGTACCAGTTGATCTACGCTACCACTTCCGGTGCGGTGTTCGCGTCCATGCTGGCCTATATCGCTGCCCAGTACTGCGATGTCCAGCTGTTTCACTTCTGGAAACGCGTCACCCGGGGCAAGCACCTGTGGATACGCAATAACTTCAGCACCCTGTTGAGCCAGATGGTGGATTCCCTGATGGTCATCGCGGTGACCTTCGGGGCGGCATTCCTGCGCGGCGACATCGCCCTCCAGGCGCTGCTGGTGCTGATAGGCAGTAACTACCTGTTCAAGGCCACGGTGGCTATCCTCGACACCGGGCCTTTTTACCTGGCGGTATACTGCCTGCGCCGCTACCTGCAGCTGCCTGGCATCGAGACCGTCGCCTCCATGGAGGAAGCGGCCCACGGGCCGTAAGTGATGCAGCCGATGATAACGAGCAAGCTGCCCCGGGTGGGCACCACGATTTTCACCCGCATGTCGGCCCTGGCCGCCGAGCACGGGGCCCTCAACCTGTCCCAGGGCTTTCCCGATTTCGACGCGCCCGAGGCCCTGCGCGAGGCCATGGCCCGTCACGTCATGGCGGGCCACAACCAGTACGCGCCCATGCAAGGCCTGGCGGCGCTGCGCGAGCAGATTGCATTGCAGGTGCTGCGCTGCCGGGGGGTAAGCTGCGATCCGGATACCGAGATCACGGTGGTACCCGGCGCCACCGAGGGAATATTCTGCGCGGTGATGGCCTGTGTGGCGCCAGGAGACGAGGTCATCGTGCTCGACCCCTGCTACGACAGCTACCAGCCCTGCGTGGAGCTGGCAGGCGGCCGGGCGATCCACGTACCGCTGCGCCAGCCGGACTTCGCCCTGGACCGCGAGCGCCTGGAAGCGGCCCTGGGCGCGCGCAGCCGCCTGCTGATACTCAACTCCCCGCACAACCCCAGTGGCAGTACCCTGTCCCGGGAGGACATGCTGTACCTGGAGGCGCTGGTGCAGCGACACGGCCTGCTGGTGGTGAGCGACGAGGTATACGAACACCTGGTATTCGATGGCCGGGCGCATCACAGCGCCCTGCAGTTTCCGGCCCTGCGCGAGCGCAGCTTCGCCCTGTTTTCCTTCGGCAAGACTTTCAGCGTGACCGGCTGGAAGACAGGCTATTGCATTGCGCCGGCGGCGCTGACTGCGGAGCTGCGCAAGGTCCACCAGTTTGTCTCCTTTGTGGCGGTGACCCCGGTACAACTGGCGCTGGCGGATTTCATGCGGGAACAGCCCGATTACCCCGCCACCCTGGCCGCGTTCTACCAGCGCAAGCGCGACCTGTTCTGCGATGCACTGCATGCGTCGCGCTTCAGCTTCACCCCCAGCGCCGGCACCTACTTCCAGCTGCTGGACTACAGCCGCATCAGCGAGGAGGACGACGCCGGGCTGGGCGAGCGCTGGACCCGCGAGCGGGGCATCGCCGCCATACCCGTTTCGGTTTTCTACGAACAGCCGCCGCCACAGCGGCTGCTGCGTTTCTGCTTTGCCAAGAATGACGCGGTGCTCGAGGCCGCAGCGGAGATACTATGCAGGATCTGAGTGTCACCCTCATACAACCGGAACTGGCCTGGGAGCAGCCGGCGGACAACCGCCGCCAGATCGAACAGACCATCACCGGCCTGGAGCAAACCGGCGACCTGGTACTGCTGCCGGAAATGTTCACCACCGGCTTTTCCATGAATGCCCTGGCCAACGCCGAGTCTCCCGGTGATGCCACCGAGCAGTGGCTGCTCGAACTGGCCAGGCGCTACGACTGTGCCCTGTCCGGCAGTATCGCCGTCAACGACGACGGCAGCGTCTACAACCGCATGCTGTTCGCCACCCCCGTGGGTATCAGCCACTACGACAAGCGCCACCTGTTTCGCATGGCCGGGGAGCACAAGCGCTACCGCGGCGGACGCGAGCGGGTGGTGGTAGCCTGGCGCGGCTGGCGCATCCTGCTGCAGGTCTGCTACGACCTGCGTTTCCCGGTATTCAGCCGCAATCGCGACGACTATGACCTCGCCCTGTACGTGGCCAACTGGCCGGCGCAGCGAAGCCAGCACTGGCGCCAGCTACTGCAGGCGCGGGCCATCGAGAACCAGGCCTGTGTGGTGGGAGTCAATCGTATCGGCCGCGACGCCAATGGCCTGGAATACAGCGGCGACAGCCTGGCGGTCGCCGCGGACGGTACACTGTTGCGCGATATGGGAAATGAAAACGGCGCCGCCCAGGTGGTCCTGGACGGCGCCGCGTTACTGGCTTACCGGGAGCGTTTCCCCTGCCAGCTGGATGCCGATAGCTTCCAGCTGGACTAGGCGCCCCTTACTCGCTGTACTCGACTTCCAGCGAAGCCATCACCCGGCGGTTTTCGGCACGACCCTCGGCGGTATCGTTGCTGGCAACCGGGTCGGACTCACCGTAACCGACCGCCTTGAGGCGGCTGGGGGCGATGCCGTAGGTGTTGACCAGCATATCCACGACGGCCTGGGCGCGGCGCTCGGACAGCTGCTGGTTGTAGTCGTCGGGGCCCACGCTATCGGTGTAACCGTCGATGCTCACGTCGACCTCGTCGAAGCGCTTGAGGAACTTGGCCAGTTCACCCAGGTCGGTGAAATACTTCTCCTGCACCACGGCCGAGTTGAAGGCGAAATTGACCTTGAGCTTGATGGAAGCCACCTGCGCCACCGGCAGCGGGCAGCCCTTGCTGTCTACCCGCGTGTTGGGCGGGGTATCGAGACAGGCGTCGAGCTCGTCACACACGCCATCGCCATCGCCGTCCAGGCACACGGCATCCTGCTGCACCGGCGGCGGGGCGACGTTGCCCATATAGTAGTTCAGACCCAGGTAGGCGATGGTATCGGCGTTGCCCTTGTCGATGTTGTACACCGAGCGGCCGTCGAGGCTGGCGCCAAAACGGCTGGTGATCATCCAGCGCACGCCCAGGCCGGCGTTCACGGTGGTGTCGTCATTGCTCTCGCCGCCGGCCCGCTTGGGGTCGGTGGAGAAGTATCCGGCGCCGACCACGGCGTAGGGACGCAGGGTACCGCCGTCACCGATAAAGCTGCCGCCGTAGTATTTCATGCCCAGGTTGGCCAGGGTGACCTCGGTCTTGGTGCCGGGGTAGGCCTCGTTCTGGGCGTCATCCTGGGCGAATGAAATCTCGGCCGACCACTGGTTGGTGAAAGCCCATTCCAGGCCGACCCAGGGGGTGTTCATGTTTTTCAGGTCGCGGTCGCTGGCGAAGTACCAGTGAGCGGCGCCCGCGCTGAAGGTGATGGGTGTGCTCCCGGTGGGGTAATCCGCCTCCCCCGCCGCTGTCTGGGCCACAGCTGTCGTGGTCATCCCCGCCATGGCGAACCCTAGTGCTGCGCCGGCAGCCAGTATTTTTTTCTTCATTTATTTTGAACTCCTGTCCGTAGTTGGTTACTACGCGCGAAGAATAACACTCCTCCCGGCTATTTCCAGTGGTTTTTATGGTGATATTAGGCCCGCCCCCGCGCGCTGCGCGGCAGCGCTACCAGCCCAGAACCTGCTTGACGAAAGGGATCGACAGCGGGCGCTTGGCCACCAGCGAGGCGTGATCCAGCTCGTCCAGCAGGGCCAGCAGGGCGTCGAGGTCCCGGGCCGCCCGCACCACGATATAGTTCGCGACCTCCGCCCCCAGTACCAGCCCGCGGCGCGCGGCGCGAAAGCGCAGAATGGCCGCCTTGTCCTCGTCGCCGCCGGGCTGCAGCTGGAACACGCTGCCCCAGGCCAGGCGCGAGCGCAGGTCTTCCAGACCCAGCGACAGCGCCCTGGGGGCGGCCTCCGCCGCCACCAGCAGGGCGCAGCCCCGCTCCCGCGCCCGGTTGTACAGGTCGAACAGGGCCAGTTCCCAGTCCTCCCGGCCCAGCACCCCGTGAATATCGTCCAGGCACACCAGCCGCAGCGCCTCCATACCCTGCAAGACATCCTGCGGCGCGTACCCGTCGAGTTGCGCCAGCGGCAGGTACTGGGCGGCGCCCCCGGCGAGGTGGCAGCTGGCCTGCAGCAGGTGCGATTTGCCGGCTCCGGCGGGCCCGTGCAGGTAGATCACGGCCTCGCCGCTGCCCGTCGCCTGGGCCCGCAACGCGCCCAGCAGCGGCTGCAGGGCCGGCCTGGCGAGAAAATTATCCACTGTGGCTTCGTCCCGCAGACGTACCTGCAGGGGCAACTGGCGAGGGCCTGTCATTCAGTCGCCGCTGTAGATATCACTGGCCCGGTAGCGGGTGACCGCATGCCGCGCAAACACCATGACGACCGCGCCCACCGGCAGCGCGAGCACCACCCCGACAAAGCCCGCCAACTGGGCGCCGGCCATGAGGGCGAAGATGACGGCCACCGGGTGCAGGCCGATGCGATCGCCCACCAGCACCGGCGTGAGGACCATGCTCTCCAGTGCCTGGCCGACGCCGAACACCAGCAGCACCCACAGCAACGCGCTCCACTCACCGAACTGGATATAGGCGGCCAGGCAGGACGCCAGCACGCCGACGGTAAAACCCAGGTAGGGTACGATACTGGCCAGTCCGGCCAGCAGGCCGAGCAGCAGGGCCAGCTGTACGCCCACCAGCCACAGGCCGATTCCGTACACCGCCCCCAGGGCGCACATGACCAGGAACTGCCCCCGCAGGAATGCGCCGACCACCTCGTCCGCCTCCGCCACCATATAGGCCGCCTGGTCCTGCCACACCAGGGGCAGCATATCCAGCGCCCTGGCCACCAGGTGGTCCCAGTCCCGCATGAGGTAAAAAGCCACCACCGGCACCAGCGCCAGATTGGCCAGCCACAGCAACAGGCTGGCGCTGGATCCGGACAGTTTTTTCAGGGTCTGGGCGGTAACCCTGCCCACGGACTGCCAGTGGTCGGCCAGCTGGCCGGTCCAGTCCAGGCGCGGCAGGCGCTCCAGCGGCAGCTCCAGGCGCCCCTGCACCCAGGGCAGGGCAACCTGTGTCGCCCAGTCGTAGACCAGCGGGATCTTGCTCACCAGCAGATCCAGCTGGTGCAGCAACAGCGGCAGCAACAGGCCCAGCGCCGCCGCCAGCAGCAGCGCAAAACCCAGGAACACGATAACGACCCCCAGGGTACGATTCACATGGCGTCGCTCCAGCCGGTCCACCAGCGGGTCGCCCAGGTAGGCCAGCAGGGCGCCGAGCACGAAGGGCAGCAGAATCGGTTCCAGCAGGTACAGCAGCAGGACAAGGGCGGCGCCGGCGGCCAGCGCCAGCGGCCAGCGTCGCACCAGTGACGGCGAGCCGGGCTCTAGTGTTGCCACTGGTAGTTGAGGCCCTGCCCGGGCCCGGGCGCAACCGGCAGCAGCCGCTTGTTGAGTTCCAGCATGGTCGCCAGCTGGGCGGCATCGACCTGCGCCACCAACCGCAGTTGCAGCTGTTCACCGCGCACCCGTTCGACCTCGGCGCGCTCTATGAGCTCGAGGCTTTCCAGCCAGGCCAGGACAGCGGCGTAATCCGCATAGCTGCCCACCCCGCTGATGGTCATGGGTATGCCTTCGCCGTCCCCGGCGGTAGCGGTCACGGCGTAGCGTGCCGCCATGGTTTCCGCGACCATGGCCGCCCCGGCACCGATAAATGCGGCGGCGTCCGTCTCCGTCAGCACGCTGCCCTGGCGCTCCTCACCCAACAGGAACAACCAGTCCCCGGCGACGCCGCCTGTCGACAGGCCGGCCACGCGGCCCGCCAACACCGCCTGGACGTTGTAGCGGGCCGAGGCGGCCCGGATAGCGGCGGCATCCAGGCGCCAGGCATCCTGCGGGGGCAGTGCCGCGGCATCCACCAGGTCCAGCAGGGGCAATTGCAGGGGAATCCCGCGCCGCGCGAAGGCCGCCCGCAACTCCGCCACCAGGGCGGGAGCGGTATCGGCGCCGACCAGCTGGTGGCCCTGGGGACCGTCCTCCACCAGCCACACCAGCACTGCCGGGCGATTGGCCGTCCACAGGGGGACACCCGCCTCGATCACCAGCGACGTTACCCAGCCGCGATCGAACTCGATACGCGCCTGCAGGGCGCGTTCCGGGGGCTCGCCGCGCTCGTAGGTATACTGCTGCACTGCGCCGCGGGCCTCGCCGAGCGCCGCGGAAATCGCCTGATTGCGCAACACCTCCTCGCTGCCGGTTACTTTCACCAGCACCTCGGACAGCGCCGCGCGGGACGCCTTCGCCAGGGTCGCGGACGCCTGGTCGGCCACCGGCACGGTGGCGGTATACAACTGCGCGACTTGCTCGGCCCGCAGCAGCAGCGGCCAGCACAGCAGCATCAGCGCCAGCCCGATCGTCCCCGTTCTCAGCCTGTTCAAGCCGCTCTCCCGCACCCGTTGCAAAAGCCGCATTGTAACAGCAGAGCGAGCCCCCCGGGGTAGCGCAAATTTGCCCGGGCAGGATGATCTGCCCGGTGATTGCCGCTAGAATAGCCGCCTTTACGCACTACCCCGCCCACTGCTACCGGATACCACAGGCAATGAATGACAAGGACAGCCCCAGTTCGCTGAGCTACAAGGATGCCGGGGTCGATATCGATGCCGGCAACGCCCTGGTCGAGCGCATCAAGGGAATTTCCCGGCGCACGGCGCGCCCCGAGGTGCTCGGTGGCCTGGGCGGCTTCGGGGCCCTGTGCGAGATTCCCGCCGGCTACCGCCAGCCGGTACTGGTTTCCGGCACCGACGGGGTCGGCACCAAGCTGCGCCTGGCGATGGACATGGGCAGGCACGACACCATCGGCATCGATCTGGTGGCCATGTGCGTCAACGACCTGGTCGTGGCCGGCGCCGAGCCGTTGTTCTTTCTCGATTACTATGCCACCGGCGCCCTCAATGTGGACACCGCGGCGGACGTGGTCACGGGCATAGGCAGGGGCTGCGAGCTGGCGGGCTGCGCCCTGGTGGGGGGCGAGACCGCGGAGATGCCCGGCATGTACGAGGGCGACGACTACGACCTGGCGGGCTTCTGCGTCGGGGTGGTGGAAAAATCGGCCATCATCGACGGCAGCGCGGTGCGCCCCGGCGATGCCCTGCTGGCGATTGCCAGCAGCGGCCCGCATTCCAACGGGTATTCGCTGATTCGCAAGATCCTGGAGCGCAGCGGGGCCGACCTCGAGCAGCCACTGGGTGCCGGCACCCTGGGTGAAGCCCTGCTGGAGCCCACCACCATCTACGTCAAACCCCTGCTGGAACTGTTTGCCGCGGTTCGGGTGAAGGCCCTGTCCCACATCACCGGGGGTGGCCTGCTGGAAAACCTGCCGCGGGTGCTGCCGGCCGACTGCAAAGCGCAGATCGACACCGCCAGCTGGCAGTGGCCAGCGGTATTCAACTGGCTGCAGGAGCAGGGCAACGTGGCGACCGCGGAGATGTACCGCACGTTCAACTGCGGGGTCGGCATGGTGATCTGCGTGGCCGACGCCGACCGCGAGGCGGCGCTGCAACAGCTGTCCGCAGCCGGCCACCACTGCTGGCACATAGGCCAGGTCGCGGCGGGCGCTGGCGAGGTTGAACTGCTCCCGTGAGCGCGGCCGCACCGGCCCGCCTGGCGGTGTTGATTTCCGGGCGCGGCAGCAACCTGCAGGCCTTCATCGACGCCATTGCCGGCGGCACCCTGAATGCGCAGATAAGCGTGGTCATCAGCAACAATCCGGGCGCCGCGGGCCTGTGCCGAGCCGCCACAGCCGGCATTCCGACCCGCTGCATCGACCACCGGGACTTTGCCTCCCGGGAGGCCTTCGACCGCGCCCTGGCTGCGGAGCTGGCCAACTGGGACGTGCAGTTGGTGATCCTCGCCGGTTTCATGCGGATTCTCACCCCGGCCTTCGTGCAGGCCTTCAGCGGCCGCCTGGTCAACGTCCACCCGTCGCTGTTACCCAAGTACCCGGGGCTCAATACCCACCAGCGAGCCCTGGACGCGGGCGATACGGAAGCGGGCGTTACAGTGCATTTTGTCACATTGGAACTCGACGGCGGACCGCCTATCATTCAGTCACGTGTTCCCATCCTGCCCGGTGACACGGCCCACACCCTGGCCGACCGGGTCATAGCGAGAGAACACATCATCTACCCGCTGGCCGCACAGTGGTTCATCAGCGGACGGCTGCAACTGACGGATAACGGAGCCCGCCTGGATGGCGAAGCACTACCTGCAACCGGATTCGACTACCTGGACGGAGGCTGTTGAGCGCCTTGCGCGACCGGCCCTGCTCGCCCTGTGGGTAGCCACGTCACTGCCGCTACACGCCACCGCCGCCCCCCCCGAACTACAGCCCTACACAGCGCACTACAAGACCACTGCCCGCGGCATCGGCATGGCCGTCACGCGCACCCTGGAACTGGGCGAGGGCAACGCCTATGTCCTGACCAATGGAGGCAAGATACTGGTGATGGGCTTTCACGAGGTCGGGGTTTTTCACGTCGAGGACGAGCAGGTCAAGCCGCAATCCTATGTCTATCAGGGCAGCGGCCTGGTGAATCGCCGCCGGGAACTGCACTTCGACCGGGAGGCGGGCCGCATCGACAGTCTCTACAAGGACAACTGGTATCAGTTGCCCTACTCGGAGACCACGGTGGATCGCATGACCCAACTGGAGCAGTTGCGCCTGACCCTGCTGGCCGGCGACGGCGAACCCGCCGGCATCGAAATGCGCGTGGCCGACGGCAAGCGGGTCAAGGACTCGCGGCTCGAACTGGTGGGCGAGGAGACCCTGGAGACGCCCCTGGGAAGCATCGACACCCTGCACTACACCCGCCTGCACGATTCAGCGGAGCGCTCCTCCGACATCTGGGTGGCGCCGCAATGGGATTACCTGATGGTGAAAACGGTGCATATCGAGCACGACCAGCCGGTCGAGATGGTGTTGACCGGCGCCTCTATCGGGGGTGTACCGGTCAGCGCCGACTAGCGCCGCGGGGTCACCCGGGGCCGGTCGCCGCCTGCCCCTCGGGGCGCGACGTGGCGGCGGGCGCGACCGCCAGCAGTTCTTCCACTTCCAGGCACACGCGCTCCAGGCGCTGGCCCAGCTCCTGTTTCATCTCGGCGTGCGAATTCAGCCGCAGGTAGGTACGCAGTTCATCGAGCAACTGGGCGTGGCGCTCGCGAAACAACAGCGAGGATACACCGCTGAGCGGCGCCAGCAGCCACCAGCCGATAGTCGGCAACAGTTCCCCCGCGAGCAGCAGGGACTGCACTGTCCAGCAGGCAGGGTAGATGAGCATGCCGGCAAAAATCTTCGCGGTGGACTCGCGGTCCGCGCGAATCTTCAGGCGGCTGACTCCCCGGGTCAGCAGGAACGGCACCGCGTTGAGGAAAATGCCGAGCACGGAGAGCGGCAGGCGGATCAGGAACAGGGAGAACTTGCGAAAGCTGAAAATAGCCTGCAACAGACGCGGATGCTCCTGTACCACGTGCTCGTGCTGCACCGACAAAACCCTGAGCAGGCGATCGTAGCTGCGCACGGCCTCCACCACGCGCTGCACCCGCAGGGGAGCGGCCTGTTTGGCCCGCTCGCTGGCATCGGCGAGGCGCTTGTGCAGCGAAAATTCGTCCGCCATGTTGTCCTGGCCGGGCGCGCGGCGCTCGCGGCTGGCATACAGGGAGGCCGCGCGGCCGATGGTCCGCGCCTCTTCCCAGCTGGGATAGTTGAGGGTCACCGCCCTGATCCCCGCCTCCACCTTCTCCATCACCGCATCGACAGCCTGCGCCGACTCGACATCGCCTGCCGGCAGTCCCGCCAGGGGATCGATGGGTTCTCCTATCGCGATAAGGACCCGCGACCGGAATTTCGCCCTGGCGTCGAAATTGAGCCCCACCGGCACAATGCGCACACCCAGGGGGCCGTGGCGCTGTTCGGCGCCCAGGGCGATACGGGCGACCCCGGTCTTGAGCTGTTGCAGGGAGGGATAGGCATGGCTTTCGCCCTCGGGAAACAACACGATGGCGGACCTGGCCGCCAGCGCCTCGTAACACGCGGCAAACATCTCGCGGTTTTTTTCCCGATAGCCCGGGTCCGTCGAGTCCTGCCTGCGGTACACCGGAATGGCTCCCGCTGCCGCCAGCAGCGGCCGCAGGGGGGTGACGCCCCAGAGGGTGGCGCTGGCCAGGGGCCGCGGATCGCGCGGCAAACGCGTCCTGGCGAGCAGGCCGTCGACCAGGGAATTCATGTGGTTGGGGGTATAGATCAGCGGGACGTCGACGGGTACCCGGTCCGCTCCACTGATTTCTATACGGCGAAAGAACACCCCCAGTACCAGGTTCAGGAACGGTATCAGTAACCACTCCAGCAGTCTGTCCAGCAACGCTCCCTCCCGGCCGCGCTTGCAGTCTTCTCGGCGACCCGCCCGGCCAACCTTAGCGCGCCAGGCACGCTGCCCGCCAGTGGCCGCCCCCGTGTCAGTGGAGCTTCAGCCGCGGGCGGATGACCCGGCCGACCTTCTCGCTCATCACGAACAGGATAGTCCGCAGCCAGCCGTGGATGGCGATCTGGTGCATGCGATACAGGGAAATATACACGATGCGCGCCAGGCGTCCCTCGACCACCATGCTGCCGCGGGTCAGGTTGCCCATCAGACTGCCCACGGTGCTGTACTGGCTGAGCGACACCAGCGAACCGTAATCGCGGTACTCATAGGGGCGCAGCGGTTTGTCGTCCAGGATGGCGAGGATATTGTCAGCCACGTTACTGGCCATCTGGTGCGCCGCCTGGGCGCGCGGCGGGACATTGCGACCGTTCGCCATGGCGCAGGCGCAGCAATCTCCCATGGCGAAGATGCGCTCGTCGCGAGTCGTCTGCAGGGTCGGCCCGACCAGCAACTGGTTGATGCGATTGGTCTCCAGCCCGGCAATGCCGGCGAGCATGTCCACTGCCTTGATACCCGCCGCCCACACCATCAGGTCGGCCTCTATCAGCTCGCCCTCGCTGGTGCGCAGGCCCGTGGCCTCGGCGGCGGACACCCGGGTATCCAGGCGCACCTGCACGCCCAGGTCGACCAGCTCGTGGTGCGCCTTGGAGGAAATGCGTTCCGGCAAGGCGGGCAGAATGGACGGGCCGGCCTCCACCAGGGTGACCCGCATGTCCTGCGGGCGGATATTGGGCAGCCCATAATAGGTGAGCCAGCGCGCCGCGTTGTACAGTTCCGCAGACAGCTCCACCCCCGTGGCCCCGCCGCCGACGATGGCGACCCGCAGCAGCTCTCCCTCGTCGGGGCGGGCATTGAGCCGTAGGAAACCGTTGAGCATGCGTTTGTGAAAGCGCTCAGCATGCTGCGGATCGTCGAGGAAGATGCAGTGGCTGGCGACGCCCGGGGTGCCGAAATCGTTGGTGACCGAGCCCAGCGCCAGCACCAGGTAGTCGTAATCCACGCGGCGCTGCGCCAGCACCTCGCGGCCATCCTCGTCCAGCAGCGGCGCCAGCAGGACGTAGCGCTGCTCGCGGTCGATGCCGCACAGGGTGCCCAGCTGGAAATTGAAGCCGTGCAGGCGGGCGTGGGAACGATAGCTGACCTCGTCCAGCCCCGCGTCCAGGGCCCCGGTGGCGACCTCGTGCAGCAGCGGCTTCCAGATATGGATGGAACTGCGATCCACCAGGGTAACGGTCGCGCGTTTTTTGCGGCCCAGCTTGCGGCCCAAGCGGGTCGCGAGTTCCAGGCCGCCGGCTCCGCCGCCCACGATAACGATGTTCATGACCACCTCCACATACTGTTGGCCGCTGCGGACCGGGGACGGCCGGGGACGCCGCGGTCAGGCCTTGGGCAGGGTCACTCCCCGCTGGCCCTGGTATTTGCCGCCCCGGTCCCGGTAGCTGACCTCGCAGACCTCGTCGGACTCGAAAAACAGCATCTGGGCGACGCCCTCGTTGGCATAGATCTTGGCCGGCAGGGTCGTGGTGTTGGAAAACTCCAGGGTGACGTGCCCTTCCCACTCCGGTTCCAGCGGCGTCACATTGACGATAATGCCGCAGCGGGCGTAGGTGGATTTACCCAGGCAGATGGTGAGTACGTTGCGCGGAATGCGGAAATACTCCACCGTACTCGCCAGCGCGAAGGAATTGGGCGGGATGACACAGACGTCGCCCACCACATCGACAAAACTGTCCTCGACGAAGTTCTTGGGGTCGACAGTGGCGGAATTGATGTTGGTGAAGACCTTGAACTCGCGAGAGCAGCGCACGTCGTAGCCATAGCTCGAGGTGCCGTAGGAAATCAGCCGCTGCTCGCCCTCGGAGCGCACCTGCCCCGCCTCGAAAGGCTCGATCATGCCGTGCTCGCTGGCCATGCGGCGTATCCACTTGTCCGACTTTATGCTCACTCGCGCTCCGCTCTATCAGTCATCAGCAATATTGATTTCAGGAAACTGGCGCACCGCGCCGCCGGCGCCGTCCGCCAGGGCCGCCTCCACCGCCGCCGCCATCTCCAGGTAGGTGGCGGCCACCGCCGACTCCGGCTCGGCAATCACCGGCGGACGCCCGGCATCGGTCTGCTCGCGGATGGACAGGGCCAGCGGCAGGCTGGCCAGCAGCGGCACACCGTATTCCACGGCGATACGCTGGCCGCCGTGCTCCCCGAAAATATGCTCGCGATGGCCGCACTGGCTGCAAATATGCACCGCCATGTTTTCCACTACCCCGAGGATGGGCACGCCGACCTTGCGGAACATCTCAATGCCCTTCTGTGCGTCCAGCAGGGCGATATCCTGTGGCGTGGTGACGATGATGGCCCCCGCCACGCTGGCCTTCTGCGACAGGGTCAGCTGGATGTCACCAGTGCCCGGCGGCATGTCGATCACCAGGTAGTCCAGCTCGCCCCACAGCGTCTGCTCCAGCATCTGCCCCAGGGCACCACCGGCCATGGGGCCGCGCCACACCATGGGGGTGCGCTCGGTGACCAGGTAGCCCATGGACATGGTCTTGAGCCCGTGCGCTTCCACCGGCAGCAGGTATTGGCCGCCCTGTTGCTCCGGGCGCACCCCCTCGGCCACCCCCAGCATCAGCTGCTGGCTGGGCCCGTAGATATCGGCGTCCAGCAGGCCCACCCGGCTGCCCCGGGCCAGCAGGGCGAGTGCCAGGTTGACGGCGGTGGTCGACTTGCCGACGCCACCCTTGCCGGAGGCCACGGCGATGATATGCCTGATTTTGTTCATGTTCACCTGTCAGTACTGCCCGAGAACGGCGCGCCCAGCGGACGCGACGGACGCTAGTATAGGGACATGCCGCCCGGGCAACAACGCAGCTAGGATTCCCGATGGGCCAGCAGGTAGTCGTAGAGCACCTTCTTGCGCACCCCGCTCCACTCGGCCACCACCGCCGCGGCGGTCTTGGCCGGCAGTTCGCGGGCGAGCCGCCGCAGCAGGGCGGCCAGTTCCTCGCTGAATTCCTGCCCGCTCTCCCGCCATCCGGCGACCAGCAGCACGATCTCGCCCCTGCGCTGGTTGCTGTCCGCCTGCACCAGTTGGTGCAGGCCTTCGAGACTGTCGCGCTTAACGGTCTCGAAGGCCTTGCTGAGCTCGCGCGCCAGCACCGCCTCGCGCTGCGGGCCAAGGCACTCCACCATGGCGGCCAGGGACTCGGTCAGGCGGTGGGGCGCCTCGTAGAAAACCAGGGTGGCCGGCTCGCGCGCCAGGCGGGCCAGGCGGTTGTTGCGGGCCCCCTCGCGAGCCGGGAGAAAGCCCTCGAACAGGAAGCGATCGGTGGGCAGCCCCGCCGCGCTGAGGGCCGCGATGGCCGCACAGGGACCGGGCAGGGGGTGCACCGGATGCCCCTGGTCCTGCACCGCCCGCACCAGTCGGTAGCCCGGGTCCGAAACC
Organism: Pseudomonadales bacterium; assembly: GCA_024234735.1. Taxonomy (GTDB): domain Bacteria; phylum Pseudomonadota; class Gammaproteobacteria; order Pseudomonadales; family Halieaceae; genus JARRPM01. The sequence continues at coordinate 40,341 of JACKNV010000008.1, read as the reverse complement.
AGCGGCGTTCCCGCGTCGGACACCAGGGCCACGCTGCCGCCGCGCGCCAGGGTGGCGAGGATCTTCGCCACTGCCCGGTCGTCGCTGTGATCGTGGTATGCCATGAGCGGCGTATCTATCGCATAATGCTGCAACAGCCGCTGGCTGTGGCGGGTGTCCTCGGCGGCAATCATGTCGACGGCTCCCAGGGTTGCCAGGGCGCGCCGGGAGATGTCCTCGAGGTTGCCGATCGGTGTCGCCACAACATACAGCCCGGATTCCACGTTTTCCCCTTATAATGCAAGACCCGACAATACCTGGATCGATCGCGACAGAGCATAGCATGACACAGCCCCCGCCCGGACCCTACTCCCTACTCGCCCGCCTTGCCCTGGGCCTGGCGCTGCTCGCCCTGTGGAGCTGCGGCAGCGCCCCCCCGGCGCCACAGCAGCCGGAGCCGGTCACCCCGCCCCCGGTCGAGGAGCCGCCGGTGCAGCAGGAGCGGGCCAGCCACAGCCTGCCGCCCAGCACCTACGCCAGCCAGTTCCGCCAGGCCGATACGCTGTTGGCAGACGATCAGTGGATGGCCGCCAGCACGCTCCTGGCGCAATTGCCCACCAGTGGTCTCAATGCCAACGACACCGCCTACCGGGGCTACTTGCAGGCGCGTATCGACTTCCTTCGCGGCCACCAGGACCAGGCCCTGAATCTGTTGGCCGGCCTGGACAGACCGGGTGTGGACCTGGCCCTGCGCTACCGCATCCTCAACCTGCGGCGCCATATTCTGGACCTGTCGGGACACTACCTCGAAAGCGCACAGCTGGGTGACGAGTTGCTGCGCTTTGCCCCCGGCAGCGACATTGCCGCCCTCAACCGCAGTATCTGGCGCGATCTGCAGAAGCTCGACAGCGCGCAACTGGAGCAGGCCGCGGCACAGGCCAGCGACCCGCAGTGGCGGGGCTGGCTCACCCTGGCGCTGTTGACCCGCGCCCCGCTGCAGGAAACCCTGGTGCAGCTGCCGACGTGGCTGCAGGACAACCCCCGCCACCCTGCGGCAAACCCCCTGCCCGGGGGCCTGGGCTTCCTGCTGGCGGCGCCGGCCAGGCTCGACAAGGTGGCCCTGATCCTGCCCCTCAGCGGCCGCCTGGCGGCGGCGGGCAGGGCCGTGCGTGACGGCTACCTGGCCAGTTACTATGAATATGTGGCAAGCAGCGGCGGCGCGGCCGCATTCGACGTACTGGTGCTGGACCAGGATGCCTACCCGTCGGCCAGCGCCGCCTACGATGCCGCCCTGGCACAGGGTGCCAGTATCGTGGTGGGCCCGTTGAGCAAGCAAGCGGTAGCCGAGTTGGGCGCGCGCGGCCCCCTGCCGGTCCCGGTGCTGGCACTCAACCGGCTGGAAGACAGCCCCGCCACCGTGGTCGGCGGCAGCGCCCTGGTGCAACTGTCCCTGGCGCCCGAGGACGAGGCCGCCACCGTCGCCGCCCTGGCCTTCGGCCAGGGGGCCCGCCGCGCCCTGCTTATTCGTCCCGACAGTGAGTGGGGCAGCAAGACCGCCGAAGCCCTCGTGGCGAACTGGCAGGGCCTCGGCGGCTCCATCGCCAACAGCGTCACCTACAACAGTCGCGAGGATTACTCCGCCACCGTCAAGGAGGCCCTGGATATCCCCGCCAGCGAGCAGCGCGCCCGCGACCTGCGCGGCGTATTCGGCAGCGATATGGAGTACAGCGCCCGCCGCCGCCAGGACATCGATGTTATTTTCCTGCTCAGCGGCAGCAGCGCGGAGGCGCGCTCCCTGAAGCCGCTGCTGGCCTTTCACTATGCGGGCAACGTGCCGGTCTACGCGATCTCCAGCATATACGGCGGCGTTGCCGATCCACGCGACCGCGACCTGGACGGTATCTACCTGGTGGAGATGCCCTGGCTGCTGGGCGCCAACCCGGATTTGCAGGGGACCCTCACCGCGGGCAGCAGCGGCGGGGCCAGCTACGCCCGCCTGAACGCCCTGGGTGCGGATGCCTTCCTGCTGCAGACCCAGTTCCGGCGGCTGCAGGCCGGGCCCGATGCCCTGCTGCGCGGCAATACCGGTCTGCTGAGCATGAACCCGCAACTGCAGATCCAGCGGGAACTGGTACTGGCCACATTTGATGAGGGCGCCATCACTCCCCGCTAGTTACACTGGCAGCGAAGCAGCGACCCGTGGTGCATCGCGATGAAAAGCCTGGGAGACGACTACGAAGAGCGGGCGGCCCTGTGGTTGCAGCGCCAGGGCCTGCGGGTGCTGGCGCGCAACTTCCGCGCCAGGACGGGCGAGATCGACCTCATCGCCCGCGACGGCCGCCACCTGGTCTTCTGCGAAGTGCGCGCCCGCAGCAACCGCTACTACTGCTCCGCGGCGGGCTCCGTGGATCAGGCCAAGCAGCGCCGCCTGTTGCGCACCGCCCAGGTATTCCTGCAACGGCACCCGGCGCTGGCCAACCTGCCATGTCGATTTGACGTGATCGCCTTCGAGCCGCGACAATCCGGGTCCGACCTCGATATCCGCTGGATAGCCGGGGCCTTTACCGCCTGAACGAGACTCTGCGTGGACCACTACCTGTTAATATCCGACAGCTTCCAGAACACCATAGAAACGATCGCCCTGTCCGTGGATGCGCTGGCGCCCGCCATCAGCGACGCCAGCCAGGTGCTGGTCTCCTGCCTGCTACAGGACCGCAAGATCATCGGCTGCGGCAATGGCGTCGATGGCGCCCTGGCCCAGTTGTTCGCCTGCAACCTGCTCAACCGCTTCGAGCAGGAACGGCCGGCGCTGCCGGCGCTGGCGCTGCACTGTGACGGTGCCAGCCTGATGGCGATCAGCCAGGGCAGCGGGCTGAACGAGACCTTTTCCCGCCAGGTCCGGGCCCTGGGCCAACCGGGCGACGTGCTGCTGTGCATCAGCAGCGCCGGTGACGCCACCAACCTGCTGCGCGCGGTCCAGGCGGCCCACGAACGGGAGATGGCCGTGGTTGCCCTGCTGCACGCCCCCGACACGGAACTGGGCAGCCTGCTGCACCACGAGGATGTGCAGATTCAGGTCGACCAACCCCGCCGCGCCCGGGTGGTGGAACTGCACACCATGGTGCTGCACTGCCTGTGCACGCTCATCGACCACAGCCTGTTCGGCGCCTACGCGGAGGATTGAGACCCGTGCCCCGCCTTCCCAGAGGGTTCATCGCGGCGCTGTGCGCGAGCCTGTTGCTGACAGGCTGCGGCAGTCTGCTGGCGACCCTGCAGAGCGAACCCATCGAGGATGACCCCGCCGAGCGCACCTTTGCCCAGCAGGTGGAGGACGAAAGCATCGAGACCAAGGCCAAGGTCAATATCCACGCCGCGGACGATGCCCTGTACGACGCCAACATCGTGGTGGTCAGCTATAACGGCTACGTCCTGATCGCGGGCCAGGTCGGCAGCGACAAGCTCAAGGCTCTGGCCACCAACGTGGTGCGCAAGATCGACGGGGTGCGCAGGATCTACAACGAGCTGGAAATCGCCGCACCCAGTTCGGCGCTGACCCGCACCAGCGACACCTGGATCACCGCCAAGGTGAAAACCTGGCTGCTGGGCCGCTCCGACACCGAGGGCCAGCGCGTCAAGGTGGTGACCGAGGACGGGGTGGTCTACCTGATGGGCCTGGTGACCCGCGAGGAAGCCGCGCGTATCACCGCGGTCGCGGCAGACATCTCCGGGGTCCAGCGGGTGGTGCAACTGTTCGAGATCATCAACTGACGGCTATTTCACGATCTTCAGTGAGGGCCGTCCCTCGGGCTTGATCGGATCCGGGGGTGGCTCATCGGGCGGGCCGTTCTGGTCCTCGGGTTCGAACACCATGCCCTGGCCGTTTTCCCGGGCATAAATGCCGACCACCGCGCCAACCGGCACGTAAATGTCCGTGGCCACACCGCCAAAACGCCCGTTGAACACCATGGCGTCGTTGCCGATATTGAGATCCATCACCGCACCCGGGGATATATTGAGTACGATCTGGCCGTCTTTCACGAATTTCTGCGGCACCATGACATCGGTTACCGTGGCGTCCACCAGCACGTATGGGGTGCAGTCGTTGTCCACGATCCATTCGTACAGGGCGCGCATGATATAGGGACGACTGGGTGTCATCGTTGTTCCCGCCAACCGCAAAAAGCGGCCGCTAGAGGCGCATTTCCCGCTCTTGCTCGGTCAGGCTCTCCTGGAAGGAGTCGCGATTGAACAACGTGTCCATATACGCCAGCAGCGGCTTCGACTGCTTGCTCGAGCGGATGTCGATACCCAGCGAAGGCAGGCGCCAGAGAATGGGCGCCAGGCAGCAATCCACCAGGGTGAACTCATCGCTCATGAAAAACGGCTTCTCGGCGAAGATCGGCGCGATGCCCACGAGGCTCTCGCGCAGTTCCTTGGTGGCCTTCTTCACCACGTTATCGCTGCGCGAATGCTGGATCGAGTCCACCAGGCTGCACCAGTCCTTCTCGATGCGGTGGATGTAAAGCCGGCTCTCCGCCCTGGCTACCGGATAGACAGGCAGCAGCGGCGGGTGCGGAAAACGCTCGTCGAGGTACTCCATCATCACCTTGGATTCGTACAGCACCAGCTCCCGGTCCACCAGGGTGGGGAGCGAGTTGTATGGGTTGAGGTCCGCAAGCTCAGCGGGGGGATGCGCGGCATCCGCCTCGATCAGGTCGACCGTCACGCCTTTTTCCGCCAGCACGATGCGCACGCGGTGACTGTACTGGCTCGTGTTATCGGAGAAAAAGGTCATGGAAGACCGCTTTGCCACAACACCCATCGGGGAGTCCTCAGTTGATTCTTGGGTAAAACGACGCAGCGCGGCAGAGTCACCGCGCTGCTGTAACGTATCCGGCTATCAGTGTACGTCTTTCCAGTATTCCCGGTTGAGCAGCCACGCGAATACAAAAAACAGGGCGATGAACAGCAACACGAACGTGCCTATGCGCTTGCGATCGGTCGCCATCGGCTCGGCCATATAGGCCAGGAAATTGACCAGGTCGTACATGGCGCTATCGAATTCCGGCGGCGTCATCTCGCCCGCTTCGCTGATGCTGAACGCGCCGCAGGGATCTTCCAGGATGTCCTCGCCGGACAAGGGGTCGCGCTTCACGCCACCGTTGTGGGCCATCACCGGACCCGGCGCGCACTCCTGCATACCCTGCAGCTCCAGCAACACATGGGGCATGCCGACATCCTTGAACACCTTGTTGTTCACCCCGTAAGGACGGGAGTCGTCCCGGTAGAAGGTGCGCAGGTAGGTATACAGCCACTGTGGCTGGCGCGCCCGGGATACCAGGGTCAGGTCCGGGGGGGTGGCGCCGAACCACGCCTTGGCGGTGCGGTCATCCATGGCATTGTCCATCAATGCCTCGATCTTGGTATTCGGATCGAAGATCAGGTTCGCGGCGGCCAGGTCCTCCGGGATGCCCAGGTCGGCGGCCACCCGGTTGTAACGGGCGTACTTCACGGAGTGACAGCCCATGCAATAGTTCATGTAATACTTGGCGCCGCGCTGCAGGGAGGCCTTGTCCCCGGAGTCCACATCTATGTGATCACAGGGCATGCTGCCGCAGTCGAAATGCGACTCGGCACCCACCGCCTTCAGGGGCAGGATGGTCAGCGCCAGGATCAGCGCCAGGCCGGCGAGGCTGCCCCAGAAACCGATGCCGCCGTCCGTGGTCACGCGCTTGGGCACCGGCTTGGTCTTGTCCAGCGCGCTCCAGATGGGCATCAGCAGGAAAAAGGCAAAGTAGATGATGGAGCAGACCTGCGCCAGCGTGGTGCGCGCCGGGGTGGGCGCCTTGACACCCAACACCCCCAGGATGAGGAAGGAGGCCGTGAACACCACCAGCATCACCTTGGTGATATTGCCGCGATAACGCCAGGAGTTCACCGGGCTGCGATCCAGCCACGGCAGCAGGAAGGGAATGGCCACCGAGGCGGCAAACGCCACGAAGCCCCAGAACTTGTCGGGAACGGCCCGCAGCACCGAGTAGAACGGGGTGAAATACCATACCGGGGCGATATGCTCGGGGGTCTTCAGGGCGTTGGCCTCCTCGAAGTTGGCGTGCTCGAGAAAATAGCCGCCCATTTCCGGCATGAAGAAGATGACGCCACAGAACACGAACAGGAATACCGCGATCGCCTGCAGGTCGTGCACCGTGTAGTAGGGGTGGAAGGCCACGCCGTCCAGCGGGATACCGTCCGGGCCCTTGTTCTTCTTGATCTCGACACCGTCGGGGTTGTTGGATCCCACCTCGTGCAGCGCCAGCAGGTGCAAGACCACCAGGGCCAGCAACACGATGGGCAGGGCCACCACGTGCAGGGCGAAAAAGCGGTTGAGGGTAATACCGGAGATCAGGTAGTCACCGCGAATCCAGGTGACCAGATCCTCGCCCACCACGGGAATGGCGCCGAACAGGGAAATGATCACCTGCGCGCCCCAGTAGGACATCTGGCCCCAGGGCAGTACATAGCCGACGAAGGCCTCCGCCATGAGTACCACGAAGATCAGCATGCCGAAGATCCAGATCAGCTCCCGCGGTTTCTTGTAGGAACCGTACAACAGGGCCCGGAACATGTGCAGGTAAACCACCACGAAGAACGCCGAGGCTCCGGTGGAGTGCATGTACCGCAGTATCCAGCCGTAATCCACCTCGCGCATGATGTACTCGACCGAGGCGAAGGCGCCCTGCTGGCTGGGGTTGTAGCTCATGGTCAGCCAGATGCCGGTCAGCAGCTGGTTGACCAGCACCAGCAGCGACAGCACCCCGAAGAAATACCAGAAATTGAAGTTCTTGGGAGCGTAGTACTTTCCCATGTGGGTGTCCCAGGCCCTGACGATGGGCAGGCGGGCATCGACCCAATCGCGCAATCCAACAAGCATATTGTTCATCAGGCAGCCTCCGCATCCACGCCAATTACCAGGACATCGTCACCCTCGAAGCTATACGGGGGCACCACAAGGTTTGTGGACGCCGGCACGCCGGCATAGACGCGGCCCGACATGTCGAACTTGGAGCCGTGGCAGGGGCAGAAGAAACCGCCCTGCCATTCCGTTCCGGCTACCGACAAGTCGGCGGCGCCGACCTCCGGCCGGTACTTGGGGGCACAGCCCAGGTGGGTGCACAGGCCGACGACCACCAGCAAATTGGGTTGCAGGGAGCGGTCTATGCCCTTGATATAGGGGGGCTGCTGGGAAATGAGCGAGTCCGGGTCCTTGAGCAGCCCGTTCAGCTGCGGCAGTTCCTCCAGCTGGGAAGCGGTGCGATTGACGACGTAGACAGGCTTGCCGCGCCACTCGACCACCACCATCTGGCCCGGCTCCAGCTTGCTGACGTCCGCCTTCACCGGCGCGCCCGCCGCCTTGGCCCGGGCCGAGGGGTTCCACGACCCGAGAAAGGGAACCGCTACTCCGACCACGCCAGCCACGCCGACAACACTGGTGGCAGCCGTCAGGAACTTTCTCCTGCCGGAGTTTACGCCATCGCTACTCATGCTTTCTTCTCCTGATTGCCCGTCCCCGAACAGCCCGTTCCATGCCGCCGGTTCGGCTGTTTCCAAAAGGGGTCAAATGGTAATGATTTTGCCTTGATTTTACAAGGAAAACGCCTGTTTCGGGCCCGGCCCCGAGTGCCTGGGGGCGCATCGTGGCGGCCGCCATCCACGCCACTGGCGCCACACCCCGAACGCGGACCGGCACCTCCTGTACATAAAAAAAACGCCCGCACTGCACTGGCAGCCGGGCGCTTGCTCTTGGTCTGGGATCCCGCACCGGGCGGGCTGCTCCCGATCGCTTAACGCTTGGAGTACTGGGGACGCTTCCGCGCCTTGCGCAGGCCGACCTTCTTGCGCTCGACTTCGCGCGCATCGCGGGTCACGAAGCCGGCGCTGCGCAGGGTGCCGCGCAGCGACTCGTCGTATTCCATCAGGGCGCGGGTGATGCCGTGGCGGATGGCTCCCGCCTGGCCGAAGCTGCCGCCGCCCTGCACGGTCACATTGATGTCGAATTTGTCATTCAAATCAACGCGTTCCAGAGGCTGGCGCACGATCATCCGGGCGACTTCTCGACCGAAGTACACATCCAGGGGGCGCTGGTTGACGGTAATGTTACCGGCACCGTTCTTGAGGAACACGCGGGCCGTGGACGTCTTGCGACGGCCGGTTCCGTAGTATTGGGTAGCTGCCATGAGTAGTAGTATCCGTTAAATGTTCAAAGCTTGCGGCTGTTGGGCGGCATGGGGGTGTTCGGTACCGGCGTACACTTTCAGTTTCCTGAACATGGCGCGACCCAGCGGATTGCGGGGCAACATGCCCTTGACCGCGCCCTGGATCACCCGCTCGGGCGCCTTGTCGATGAGCTTTTCGAAGGACAGGGACTTGAGGCCACCGGGATAACCTGTATGCCGGTGATACATCTTGTCGGTCGCCTTGGCGCCGGTCACCCGCACCTTTTCGGCATTGATCACCACGATGTAGTCGCCGGTGTCGACGTGAGGGGTGTATTCGGGCTTGTGCTTGCCACGCAGGCGGTGGGCGATCTCGCTGGCCAGGCGACCCAGGGTCTTGTCGGCGGCATCCACCACGAACCAGTCGTGGTTTACCTCGCCGGCTTTGGCGCTATACGTTTTCATTGATCCAGCCTCCATGGGGGGCTCAAATTTAAAGAGCGCGAATACTAATCAAAGGGGCACCCTTTTTCAAGCACAACGGCCAAAGTAAATTCAGGACTTTCTACCCATGTCGCACCGTGCCCACCGGCGCCTGGCTAGGGCCTGTGCTCCCGGGCCAGGTACTCGTGAGACTGCATCTCCTGGAGGCGCGACACCGTGCGCTGGAACTCGAACGCCAGCCCACCCCCGCCATACAGCCCCTCCAGAGGCGCGGCGGCGGCCAGCACGAGTTTGACGTTGCGATCGTAGAATTCGTCCACCAGGTTGATGAAGCGCCGCGCCTGGTCGTCGATCTGCGGGGTAAACAGCGGCACCCCGGACAACAGCACGGCGTGGAACATCCGCGCCAGCTCGATGTAATCGTTCTGCGAGCGCGGCCCATCGCACAATTCCGCGAAATCGAACCAGCCGACGTCATCCGCCCGACAGCGGCAGGTGAGGTAACGGCCGTTGACTTCCATGCGCTCCCAGTAACTGGCCGCCTGCGGCGCCAGTCGCTCGAAGCTGTCGCGCAGGCTGGCCTCGGCGCTCGCATCCAGCGGGTAATGGTAGAGTTCCGCCCGCTCCAGGGTGCGCAGCCGATAATCGATACCCGCATCCACATTGACCACGCGGGTGTATTTTTCGATCAGCGCGATGGCCGGCAGGAAGCGCTGCCGCTGCAGGCCGTTCTCGTACAGCCCCGAGGGCTGGATATTGGAGGTGGCCACCAGGGTGACCCCGCGGGCGAACAGGGCCTGCATGAGGCCGCCCAGGATCATGGCGTCGGCGATATCGCTGACATAGAACTCGTCGAAGCAGATAACCCGGGCCTCCCGGGCCAGGGCATCGGCCACCCTGTCCAGCGGATTCTTCTCCCCCTCCAGGGATTTCAGCTCCTCGTGAACCCGGCGCATGAAGCGGTGAAAGTGCACCCGCATCTTCTGCGGGAAGGGCAGGCAGTCGTGGAAATTGTCCACCAGGTAGGTCTTGCCTCGGCCCACCCCGCCCCATAGGTACAGCCCTGTTTCAGGCTCGACATCCGCCGCCCGCAACCGCGCCAGCCAGCCGAACACGCCGCCGTGCTGCCGCTGCTGGCGCGCCACCAGGCGCTGGTAAAGGTCCTGCAGCAGCCGCACCGCCTCTTCCTGGGCGGGATCGTAGGTAAACCCTTCTCGTTGCAGGTCGGCCTGGTAGCGCTGCCAGGGTGTCGGCATTGAGCGTGCCTCGTCACTCATTTACAGATGTCACGCCAGGCTGCTCCCGGGACACGCTGCCCCGGCCTTGCGAGCGGCACACTTTACCCACAGGTCGGGCGGTTGGCAACGCAGGCGGCAATTCGGACCCCGGCGCTGACAGTCGCGCGCCCATGGGGTTATACTTGCGCCTCGCGAAAATCGCCGGCTCAAGAGGACCCGCCTGTGGAAGCTCCGGAATACAACCTGATCATGCTGATCGCAGGGGGCGCTGCCCTGCTGCTGCTGGGCCTGGGCCTGGGCACACTGCTGGGCCGGCGCACTTCCGGCGCCGCGCTAAAGCAGCGCGAGGCCGAGCGCAAGCTGGATCAGCTGCTGCAAGACAAGCGGGCCTATGAAGACGAGGTCGTGGAACACTTTACCGACACTGCCAAACTCCTCAACGAGCTGACCGGCCGTTACCGCGATGTGCACAACCATCTCGCCAGGGGAGCCGACCAACTGTGCAAGGGGCGCGGGCCGGTTGCCCTGGGGCAGCTGGACAACGACACCGATGACAGCGAGATCCCGGCCCAGTTGGCCGATATCAAGCCGCCCCTGGACTACGCTCCGAGGACGTCCCCGGACGCCAAGGGCATGCTGGCCGAGGAGTTCGGCCTGGAGCGCGACAGGGCCGCGCAGCCCGCGGTGACGGCGGCCGAGCAGGACACCCCTCCCACCAAGCACTGACAGTCGCCTGCCGGTCCGTTCGATGCGCAGCCTGCAACTCTACATCTGGCCCGCCGTTGCCGGCCTGCTGGCGGCGCTGCTGATCCTGGATCGCTGGGTGCTGCCACAGTACCGCGAAGCGGGAGCCGGCGAGGTGGTCAGCTACGCCGACGCGGTGCGCCGGGCTACTCCCGCGGTGGTCAACATCTACACCGCGAAACTGGTGACTTCGCAGCGCAACCCACTGCTCGAGGACGGCTTCTTTCGCAGTTTTGTGCCGCCGGGACAACAGCCCAGGCGCCAGCGGATAGAACGCTCCCTGGGTTCCGGGGTGATCGTCACCGAACAGGGGCACATCCTCACCAACAATCACGTCATTGCCGGGGCGGATGCCATCCAGGTATTGCTGCACGACGGGCGCTCGGCCAATGCGGTGGTCATCGGCTCGGACACGGCCACCGACCTGGCCGTGCTGAAACTGGATCTGCCCGGGCTGCAACCCATAGAACTGGGGGATTCCAATGCTGCACGGGTGGGTGATGTAGTGCTGGCCATCGGCAATCCGCTGGGCTTCGGGAGTTCGGTAACCCAGGGCATTGTCTCGGCGCTGGGGCGCTACGGCCTGCAAGCCAACGCCTACGAGGATTACATCCAGACCGACGCCACCATTCACCTGGGCAATTCCGGTGGCGCCCTGGTCGACACGCGCGGTCGCCTGCTGGGCATCAACACGCTGATCTATACCGGTAACAACCCCGGTGGCGGCACCGCCACCGGTATCGGTATCAGCCTGGCCATTCCGGTGAACCTGGCCGTGTTCGTCATGCAGGACCTGATCGACTACGGCGAGGTCATCCGCGGCTGGCTGGGGGTCAGTGTGGAGCCCGCGGCGACCCTGGGTGACAGCAGCCCGGGCGGGCGCGCGCTGGCCGTGCTGGAGGTGGCGGCGGACAGCCCGGCGCAAAAAGCCGGCCTGCTGCCGGGTGACCTGATCACCCACATCAATGGTGAACCGGTCCAGGATGGCCGCCTGACGATGCACCGCATCGCCCTGCTGCGCCCGGGAGACAGCGTGGATATCGCCATTGTTCGCAACCGCCAGAGCATGGAAATGACGGCCGTGGTGGGTGTGCTGAGTCAGTCCGGAGGCTAGGGCTCGGGCTTGTCGAGGCGCATTTCCGCACTGCGCGCGTGAGCCGTGAGTTCCTCGCCCCGGGCCAGCACCGAGGCGGCCCGTCCCAGCTCCTGCACGCCGAGTTCACTGCACATGATAAGCGAACTGCGCTTCTGAAAATCGTAGACGCCCAGCGGCGAGGAGAAACGCGCCGAGCGCGCGGTGGGCAGGACGTGGTTGGGACCGGCGCAGTAGTCCCCCAGGGCCTCGGAGGTATACGCCCCCATGAAAATGGCTCCGGCGTTGGTTACCAGCGGCAGCAGGGCCTGGGGGTCGGCAACCGACAACTCCAGGTGCTCTGGCGCCAGCTGATTGCTGATCGCCACGGCCTCGGCGAGGTCCGCGGTGCGGATGAACGCGCCGCGGCTTTCCAGGCAGGCGCGAATGATGGCGCCCCGCTCCATGGTCGGTAACAGGCGCTCGATACTGTCCTGCACGCGATCGAGGTAAGCCGGGTCGGGGCACAACAGCAGCGCCTGCGCCTCCTCGTCGTGCTCCGCCTGGGAAAACAGGTCCATGGCCACCCAGTCGGGATCGGTGCTCCCGTCGCAGATAATCAGGATCTCGGAGGGCCCGGCGACCATGTCGATGCCCACCCGGCCGAATACCTGGCGCTTGGCGGTGGCGACATAGATGTTGCCCGGGCCGGTGATCTTGTCCACTGCCGGTATGGTGGCGGTGCCGTGAGCCAGCGCGGCGATGGCCTGGGCGCCGCCTATGGTGAATACCCGGTCCACCCCGGCGATACGCGCCGCCGCCAGTACCAGCTCACTCAGTTCGCCGGCCGGGGCCGGCACCACCATGACGATCTCGCTCACGCCGGCGACTTTGGCGGGCAGCGCGTTCATCAGCACCGAGGAGGGATAGCTGGCCTTGCCCCCGGGCACATAGATACCCGCCCGCTGCAACGGCGTTATCTTCTGGCCCAGCAGGTTACCGCTGGCATCGCGGTACTGCCAGCTCTGCTGCAACTGGTGCTGGTGGTAGCCGCGCACCCGCTCGGCCGCGAATTCCAGGGCCTCGCGCCGCGCCGGGTCGATGCCGGCCAGTGCCGCCGCCAGGCGCTCTGCCGGTACTTCCAGTGCCGCCACGGAATCCGCCTGCAGTCGATCGAAGCGCGCAGTGTACTCCAGCACCGCCGCGTCGCCGCGCTGGGCGACATCGGCGACGATCGCCGCCACTGTCTGTTCGAGCTCCCGATCCAGTTCGTCCCGCCGCGCCCCCAGGCGCGCCAGGCGAGTGGCGAAATCCCCCGCAGCGCTGTCCAGCCATTGCATGGTAATGGTACCCATCAGCTGACCGCCACCACGGTTGCCAACTGGTCGACAAGGCGCTGGATGTCGGCATGGCGCGAGCGCATGGCGGCCTTGTTGACCACCAGGCGCGAGCTGATGGCAGCGATTTCCTCCAGCGGCTCCATGCCATTGGCGCGCAGGGTGTTGCCGGTGTCGACGATATCCACTATCAGATCCGCCAGGTCCATGAGCGGCGCCAGTTCCATCGCCCCGTAGAGCTTGATGACATCGGCGTGTACACCCCGCCGGGCAAAATGGCGACGAGCGATGTTGACAAACTTGGTAGCGACGCGGATGCGGCCACCGTCACTGCGCCAGCCCACCCGCCCGGCGGTCATCAGCCGGCAGCGCGCGATACCCAAATCCAGTGGCTCGTACAGGCCCTCGGCGCCGTGTTCCAGCAAAATGTCCTTGCCTACCACACCCATGTCGGCGGCACCGTGGCGCACATAGGTGGGCACATCGGTGCCCCTGATGATCACCAGGCGGACATCGTCGTGGGTAGTGGCGAACACCAGTTTACGGCTGCGGTCCACGTCATCCAGCGGCTCTATGCCCACTGCCGCCAGCAGCGGCAAGGTTTCCTTGAGAATGCGCCCCTTGGTGAGCGCTATGGTCAACTGTCCTGTCATATCCGGGCGCGCGGGCAGCTCAGGAGCGACCGCGGTCCTGCCACTCGGCAGGCGTGTAGGTGCGGATGTTCACGGCGTGGACACTGCCATCGGCGATGCACTCGCCCAGGGCGCCGTATACCAGCTGCTGCTTTTTCACCGGCCGCAGCCCCTCGAAGACCTCACCGATGGCGACGATTTCGTAATGACTGCCCTCGCCCTGCACGTGGAACTCGCATTGCGCGAGGTGGTTTTCCAGCAGCGACTTCACTGTAGCGGCATCCATCAATTGTCTCCCCAGCCGGCCGGGTACACGGCCCGGCGATAAAAAAGGGGGCATTCTAGGAGAAAACCGGCGCGCTGGCGACTGCCTCAACCGCGCCGCGCGTTCAGCCTTCCTGTTCGGAGGTGTTCACCTCCACGGTTTCCCAGTTATCGATCACCGCGTCCAGGTTGCCGTCGTACTTGCGGGCGGCGGCCTCGAACTGGCTGCGATAGATTTCACCGAGGTTGACACTCTCGATGATCACATTGCGCAACAGCCACTGGCCGGACTTGTCGCGCCCCATCTGGTACAGCAGCAGATAGGGGTCCGGCTGGCCGCTGTAGATCAGCTGGCGCACCGCGGCCCGCCCGCTGGCCTCTTCCTCGTCGGAAATGGCGAACACCTCGATACGCGAGCCGCTGTAGGCCAGCAGCCCCTTGCTGTAGGTACGCACCAGGCCCACGCGCATCACCTCGGTGAACCGGTCCAGCTGCGCCCGCAGCTGGGCCTGGCCCGCCTCGTCCAGGGAGCGGTAGCGCTTGCTGGTGGCATAGGGCCCCATGACGCTGCGCGCGAAACCGCGAAAATCGATGACCGGGTCGAGGATTGTCTGCACCTGTTGGTAGTAGCGCTCCGGATCCTCGTCGGCATATTCACTGGCTTCGGCGACCACGGCCATCACCCGCTGGGTGGCGTCCTCCACCACCTCGTGGGCGCTGGGCTGCTGCGCCGTGGCCTGCGCCCATGCCCCCGCCAATAGCAGGCACAACCCCCACAACCAAGCTGATTTCACTGTTCCCAACTCCTTGCATCCCATATTAATGCCTGTGCTCGCCCCGGGGTCACTGTATAATCCCGCTCCTGCCCCGCTGTCTACCGGCCAGGCGTTTGACAGCCGACCGCCAGGGCCGGTTCCCGGGGGGCACGCGGGCCAATACTTTAACAGGAAATCCATCCGTATGCTGATAGCCTCCGCTGCCATGTTCGCGGGCTTTCTGATCCTGATCTGGAGTGCCGACCGGTTCGTCGCCGGCGCGGCCGCCATCGCCTGCAACCTGGGCCTGCCACCGGTAATCATCGGCCTGACCATTGTTTCGATCGGCACCTCCGCGCCGGAAATACTGGTATCCATCGCCGCGGCCCTGACCGGCGCCGGCGAACTCGCGGTCGGCAACGCCATCGGCTCCAATATCGCCAACATCGGCCTGGTACTGGGCTGCACCGCCCTGGTGGCACCCCTGGTCGTGCTGCGGCGCACGATCCAGAATGAACTCGCCCTGTTACTGGTGGTGACGGTTGCGGCGGGCCTGCTGCTGGGAGACGGCACCCTGTCGGTGATCGATGGCGGCCTGATGCTGGCCGCCCTGGTGTTCAGCCTTGGTTACATGCTGCGCAGCCAGTCGACCGACCTGGAGCTGGGAGCCGCCACGGCGGAGGACGGGCCGGCACAGATCGGCCTGGCCAAAGCCTGGCTGATCTTTGTCCTGGGCCTGGTATTGCTGATCGCGAGCTCCCGCCTGCTGGTGTGGGGGGCCGTTACCGCCGCCAGCATCCTGGGCGTGTCCGAACTGGTGATCGGGCTCACCGTCGTGGCAGTGGGCACCAGCCTGCCCGAGCTGGCCGCCAGTACCACCAGCGCGTTGCGCGGGCACAGCGAGATCGCCCTGGGCAACGTGGTGGGATCCAACCTGTTCAACCTGCTGGCGGTCATGCCCATACCCGGCCTGCTCGGGCCGGAAATACTGGACGGCGCGGTTATGACCAGGGACTACCCCGTGATGCTGGCGCTCACCCTGGCGCTCGCCCTGGCCCTCTATCTGGGCGGAAAGCGCCGCGCCGCGCCGGCAGGTCACGCCTACCTCGGGCGCCTCACCGGGGTGTTGTTAGTGATTATCTACGCGCTGTATTATTGCTGGTTATATCTCACTCTCTGACCCAAGGACACCACATGTCGGACGCAGCTTGCAGTGGCTTTGCGACCTCGGCCAGGCGCACCATCAGGATGGAATCCGAGGCGGTAGCCGCCCTGGAGGGGCGCGTCGGCGCCGATTTCGAGCGCGCCTGCGAATTGCTGTTGCAGACCGGCGGCCGGGTTATCGTCACCGGCATGGGCAAGTCGGGGCACATAGCGCGCAAGATCGCGGCGACCCTCGCCAGCACCGGCACACCGGCCTTTTTCGTGCACCCCGGTGAGGCCAGCCACGGCGACATGGGCATGATCACCGCCGATGACACCGTCATAGCCCTGTCCAACAGCGGCGCGGTCGCCGAGATCGTCACCCTGCTGCCACTGCTCAAACGCATGGGAACGCGTCTGGTCAGCATGACCGGCAACCCCGAGTCAGTGCTGGCCATGGCCTCCGATGTGCACCTGGATACCGGCGTTGCCACCGAGGCGTGCCCGCTGGACCTGGCGCCCACCTCGAGTACCACCACGGCCCTGGTCATGGGTGACGCCCTGGCCATCGCGCTGCTGGAGGCACGCGGCTTCACCGCCGACGACTTCGCCTTTTCCCACCCCGGCGGCACCCTGGGCAAGAAGCTGCTGCTGAAAGTGGCCGACATCATGCGCGCCGGCGACGGCGTTCCGCAGGTGCGGCCGGACACCACCCTGTCCGAGGCGCTGCTGGAAATCAGCAACAAGGGCCTGGGCATGACCACGGTCACCGACGAGCGCGGCAACCTGGATGGCATCTTCACCGATGGCGACCTGCGCCGGACGCTCAAGGCCAGGGTGGATATCAACGAGACCCCGATTGCGGAGCTTATGAGCAAAGGGGCGAAAACCGTCACCCCCGACATGCTGGCCGCGGAAGCCATGCGCATCATGGAAGAGAACGAGATCAGCTCCCTGGTCGTCATCGAAAAGGATCGCAGGGTCGCGGGGGTCATCCACCTGATGCACCTGTTGCATGCCGGGCTGGCCTGACGGGGAATGGCACCATGACCGAACTGGAACAAAAAGCAGCGGCAGTAAAACTGCTCGCACTGGACGTGGACGGCGTACTCACCGACGGCCGCATTTACTATGGCAACAGCGGAGAGGAACTCAAGGCGTTCAACATCAAGGATGGCCTGGGTATCAAATTGCTGCAGCGCAGCGGCGTGCAGGTGGCCATTATCACCGGGCGCCAGTCTGAGATCGTGGCCCGCCGGGCGCGGGAACTGGGAATCGATGCAGTCGTCCAGGGGCGCGAGGACAAACTGGTGGCATTGCGGGAGTTGTGCGGGCAACTGCAACTGGGCCTGGAGCAATGCGCCTACATGGGCGATGACCTGCCCGACCTGGGAGCAATTGCCGCGGCGGGCCTGGGCATGACAGTGGCCGATGCCAGCGCCAGTGTGCACAGCGTGGCAAACTGGTGCGCCACCCTGCCGGGCGGCTGTGGAGCCGTGCGGGAGGCCTGTGAATTCATTCTCCGGGCCCGCGGAGCCTGGGACGCCCTGGAACAGGGCTTTGCCTGAAACAGGCCGCCACCCGGGCAAAAAAATTAAATTGCCTCTGGCGGTGAACCGGTTACCATCGGCACGAGTCAAAACCCACGAAGGCGCAGGGCGTGAACACCCGGTGCGCCGCATTGAGGAACCAGTCATGCCGACGCACTCCGCCGGGGAACCACATGCCACGGCCTAGTTACCGACAACTTCGCGCACTCCGGCCTGTCACGCTGCGCGCCGCCGCCGTTGCACTCGCGCTCCTGCCGGCGATGTTTTCCCACGGCCTGCCCGATGACAGCGACCAGCCGATCAACATTACCGCGGATACCGCCATCCGCGACGAGAAACAGGGCTTTACCGTCTACAGCGGCAACGTCCACATGGTCCAGGGCAGCATGGATATCGAGGCCGACAAGATCACCATCTACCATACCACCGCGCAGGCGGACAAGATCGTCGCCGAGGGCAATCCAGCCAGGATGCAGCAACAGCCCGCCGTGGACGAGCCCCTGGTGAAAGCCCGCGCCCTGGTCATCGAATATTTCAAGAACGAAAATCGGGTGCACCTCACCAGGGATGCGCATATCACCCAGGACGGATCATCGGTAACCGGCGATTCCATCGATTACGATATCGCCAAACAACTAATCAAGGCCGAGTCGGATAAAGACTCTGACGGTGATCGCGTGGTGGTGGTCATCGAGCCGCAGGTCTTGCGCGAAGACGAGGACAAGGAACCAGCCGACAGTGGCAATACTGCAGGCAACTAATCTCGCCAAGGCCTATGGCGGCCGGGAGGTCGTCCGGGACGTATCACTGGAGATGGAGAGCGGCCAGGTCGTCGGCCTGCTGGGGCCCAACGGCGCCGGCAAGACCACCTGTTTCTACATGATCATCGGCATCATCCGCGCCGACTGCGGCACCATCACCATCAACGGCGAGGACATCACCGCCCTGTCCATGCACCAGCGCGCCCGCCGCGGAGTGGGCTACCTGCCGCAGGAGGCCTCCATCTTCCGCAAGCTGACGGTTGGCCAGAATCTCATGGCCATTCTGGAAACCCGCGCCGACCTCAACAAGCGACAGCGCCTGGAGCGCCGGGACGAACTGCTTGCCGAATTCAACGTGGAACACCTGCGCGACAGCCAGGGGCAATCACTGTCCGGCGGGGAACGCCGCCGCGTGGAGATTGCCCGCGCGCTGGCCACGGAACCCGACTTCATCCTGCTGGACGAACCCTTCGCCGGGGTGGATCCGATCTCGGTCAACGACATCAAGACCATCATTCACCACCTGCAGGCTCGCGGCATCGGCGTGTTGATTACCGACCACAACGTGCGCGACACCCTGGATATCTGCGAGAAGGCCTATATCGTTGGCGAGGGCCATATCATCGCCGCCGGTACCGCCCAGGAAATCCTCGCCCACAAGCGGGTCCGGCAAGTGTACCTGGGCGACCATTTCCACATGTAGTCCCGGACGCCAGCCGGCCGCTCTCCCCGGGGCACTCGCAAACTAGCACTAGCAAAAATCACGCCAAAGTGTTGCTTCGCGGCGGCGGCCGAGGCTACACTGCGGTCGATGCCGCCCCCGACAGGCTACAGGCAGGAGCACTACACAGCTTGATGAAGCAATCGCTGCAACTAAAACTGGGCCAACAGCTGACCATGACGCCGCAGCTGCAACAGGCGATCAGGTTGTTGCAGCTGTCGACCCTGGATCTGCAGCAGGAGATCCAGCAGGCCCTGGAAAGCAACCCGCTGCTGGAACTGGAGGAAGACGACGCGCCCCCCGATGGCGGCGACAACCGGGGTGACGAGGACGCGGCGCCGGACCTCATCCGCCAGGACGGGCCCATGGACAGCCAGGACAGCGCCGGCGAGCCGACGGCCGACGGCGAATGGGACGGCAAGCTGCCGGAGGACCTGCCGGTGGACACCCAGTGGGACGACCTGCTGCCTTCCGGCTCTGCCCCCATGCCCCTGGCGGACGATAACGGCGACAGCGACTTCGAAGCGCGCAACGCGCCCAGCGAGAGCCTCCGGGAACAGCTGCTGTGGCAGCTGAACCTGACCCGCCTGTCGGACACCGACCGCCTGATAGCACTGGCCATTATCGACGCCACCGACGAAAACGGGCGCCTGGAGCAGGATCTGGAGGAGCTTCACCAGGCCCTGCTGGAAGGCACCGAACTCGACATTGACCTGGACGAAGTGGTGGCGGTGCTGCATCGCCTGCAGCAGTTCGAACCAGCGGGCGTATGCACCCGAGATCTCCAGGAGTGCCTGCTGGTGCAGCTGCGGCAACTGCCCGCTTCCACCCCGTGGCTGGAACAGGCCCGGGTGATTCTCACCCGGCACCTCAACCAGTTGGGCAGCGGCGACTTCCGGCAGATCATGCGCCGCACCCGGCTGTCGGAACAGGAGCTGAAAGAAGTACTGGGGCTGATCCAGTCGCTGGATCCCAACCCCGGGCAATCGGTGGCCCAGGCAAGCACCGAGTACGTCATTCCCGATGTTTTCGTGAGCAAGCGCGACGGGCGCTGGGTGGTCGAGCTCAACCCGGATATCGCCCCGAAGCTGCGCATCAACAGCAACTATGCCGGTTTGATCCGGCGCGCCGATACCAGCGCCGACAACACCTTCCTGCGGGACAACCTGCAGGAGGCGCGCTGGTTTCTCAAGAGCCTGCACAGTCGCAACGAAACCCTCATGAAGGTCGCCACCAAAATCGTCGAACACCAGCGGAACTTCCTCGACTACGGCCCGGAGGCCATGAAACCACTGGTGCTGCACGACATCGCCGAAGCGGTGGAGATGCACGAGTCGACGATTTCCAGGGTGACCACCCAGAAGTACATGCACACGCCGCGCGGGGTATTCGAGCTGAAGTACTTTTTCTCCAGTCACGTGGCGACCACCTCGGGCGGGGAGTGCTCGTCCACCGCGATCCGCGCCCTCATCAAGAAACTGGTTGCCGCGGAGAATCCCCGCAAACCCCTGAGCGACAACAAGATCACCCAGCTGCTCGAGGAACAGGGCGTGAAAGTGGCGCGTCGCACCATCGCCAAATACCGCGAAACGCTGATGATCCCGCCCTCCAATGAACGCAAGCGACTGGTGTAGGCCATGGCGGGTGAAATTACTCGTTTCCAACCCGGCTGTGGTCTAGAATTCCGGCTGTCAGCGTTAAAATCCGGCGGTGCCGGTGTCGGGAACTGCATCCCGGCTTAACTGGAAGAAGGAGCTATCCATGCAACTGAATGTCAGCGGTCACCATGTAGAGGTTACTGATCCCTTGCGCGAGTATGTCGAGAGCAAGTTCGAACGCCTGCAACGGCACTTCGACCAGATCACCAATACCCAGGTCACCCTGATCGTGGAAAAAATGGTCCAGAAAGCGGAGGCAACCATCCACATATCCGGCGCCGACATTTTTGCAGCTTCCGAGTCCGAGGACATGTACGCCGCCATCGACGCCCTGGCCGACAAGCTGGATCGCCAACTGATCAAACACAAAGAAAAAGCCAGGGGGCATTAATTCCCTCACCATGCCCATCATCAAGGAGATTCTGACCCCGGCACGCACGGCTTGCCAGGTGCCGGGCGTCAGCAAGAAACGCCTGTTTGAAACCATTGCCCGAATCATCAGCGACGATGCGCCAGCACTGGACTACGAGCAGGTATTCGCGCAACTGACCGCCCGGGAGAAACTCGGCAGCACCGGCCTGGGCCATGGCATCGCCATACCCCATTGCCGGATGGATGACTGCCCGCAGCCGCTGGGCACCCTGGTCACCCTGGAGCAGGCCATCGACTTCGATGCCCCCGACGACCAGCCCGTGGACCTGTTGTTTGCCCTGCTGGTACCCGGCGAGGCAACCCAGCGACACCTCGACATCCTCGCCGGCCTCGCCCGCCTGTTCCAGCAGCAGGAATTCTGCCGGCAGTTGCGGGCGGCCCCGGATGCCCGGACCCTGTTCGAGCTCGCCACCCAGCACGATATGTGAGCCCGGCATCATGCAACTGGTCATCATCAGTGGTCGCTCCGGCTCCGGCAAGAGCACCGCCCTGCATCAACTGGAGGATGAGGGTTACTACTGTATAGACAACCTCCCGGTATCCCTGCTGCCGGCCCTTGTGGAAGAGACCAGCCGCGAGGATTTTCGGCATTTTCGCGGTACCGCGGTGTGCATCGACGCCCGCAATGCCTGGAAGGACCTGGCCAGCTTCGGCGATATCGTCGACCAGTTGCCCGCCAGCCTGCACCGCGAGATTCTCTACCTGGACGCGGACGACGCCGCCCTGATCAAGCGTTTCAGCGAGACCCGGCGCCGCCACCCCCTGAGCAGTGACAGCACGCCCCTGGCAGAGGCGATAGACAAGGAGCGGGTGCTGCTGGGTCCGATCGCCAGCGACGCCTCCCTGGTGCTGGATACCTCGCAGCTGACCATTTACGAATTGCGCGACGCCATCAAGCAACGCCTGCTCAAAAACAGCACCGGGAGCATGTCCCTGCTGTTCCAGTCATTCGGTTTCAAGCGCGGCGTGCCGACGGACGCCGACCTGGTATTCGATGTGCGGATGCTGCCCAACCCGCACTGGGTCAAGGCCCTGCGCCTGAAAAACGGCCTGGACCGCGAGGTCCAGGATTTCCTGGAATCACAACCCCTGGCGGAGGAACTGTACCGGGACATCCGCGCCTACCTGGACACCTGGCTGCCGCGCTACATGGACAGCAACCGCAGTTATATGACCGTGGCGATCGGTTGTACCGGCGGCCAACATCGGTCAGTATATCTCGCCGACCGCCTGCACCGGCACTATCGTGCCCGCTTCGCCAACACCCATGTACGCCACAGGGAACTGCAGTGAGCTCATGATCGAAACCCAGGTGACAATCGTCAACAAGCTTGGCCTGCACGCCCGGGCGGCGGCCAAGTTCGTCGCCTGCGCCACGGCTTTTTCCAGTACCATCCGCGCGGGCCGGGACGGCCAGCTGGTGGATGGCAAGAGCATCATGTCGGTGATGATGCTGGCGGCGGGCAAGGGCACCGTGCTCGACCTGCAGATACAGGGGCGCGACGAGGAAGCAGCGCTCCAGGCCCTGAAAACATTGATCGAAAATCGATTCGACGAGCCCGAGTAACAGTCGATCCGGCACTAATCACGTTGTTGTAGTCCACGCTTTATCTGATAATCCCGTGCAACCGGACCGGCCCTGTTGGCCGGCCGCCGCGGGAAAAGCTTGTGACCCAGATAGAATCCACACACAGGAAAACCCTCGAGAGGCTGAACCGCGCCCTGGACAGCGGCACCTTCGTCGACGTCCGCCGCATGCTCAATGGTCTACCGCCCGCGGATGTTGCCCACCTGCTGGAATCCTCCACCCCCAAGTTCCGCCATATCCTCTGGCAGTTGCTGGATGACGACAACGAGGGCGAAGTCCTCAATGAGCTGAGCGACGAGTTGCGCATCCAGTTCCTCGGCGATATGGAAGCCGCCAAGGTCGCCGAGCTGATGGAGGGCCTGGAGGACGACGACGTCGCCGACATCCTCCAGCAACTCCCAGACCGGGTGACCTGGGAAGTCCTCAACTCCATGGACCAGCAGGACCGGGCCCGTCTGGAGCGGGTGATGCTCTACCCCGAGGACACTGCCGGGGGCCTGATGAATACCGACACCATCACCATCCGGGCCCCCCTGACCCTGGATGTGGTGTTGCGCTACCTGCGTCGCCACGAGGAAATCCCGGCCATGACCGATAACCTCATCGTGGTCAACCGCTCGGACCGCTTTATCGGCCTGTTGCCCCTGCGCACCCTGCTGGTGTCCGATCCCTCGGCCACGGTGCGGGACAAGATGGTCACGGCGGTCGAGCCGATACCGGTCACCCTGCCAGATGCCGAGGTGGCGCGGCTGTTCGAGCGCAACGACTGGGTATCGGCCCCGGTGGTCGACGAGGACGGTCGCCTGGTGGGGCGCATCACCATCGACGATGTGGTGGACGTGATCCGCGAGGATGCCGATCACTCCTTCATGTCGATGGCCGGCCTGGACGAGGACGAGGACACGTTCGCCCCGGTTTTCCGCACCGCCCCGCGGCGGGCCATGTGGCTGGGAATCAACCTCATCACCGCCTTTATCGCCGCCGGGGTCATCAACCTGTTCCAGGGAACCATCGAGAAGGTGGTGGCGCTGGCCGTACTGATGCCCATTGTCGCTTCCATGGGCGGCATAGCCGGCACCCAGACCCTCACCGTCCTGGTGCGCGGTATCGCCATGGGCCAGGTGGCGAAGAACAACCAGAACTGGCTGATCAACCGCGAGGTACTGATCGGCCTGCTCAACGGCGCCCTGTGGGCGCTGGTGGTGGCGGTGGCCGCGTCGCTGTGGTTCGACGACTGGACCATAGGCGTGGTCATCGCCGCGGCCCTGGTCATCAACCTGGTCACCGCCGCCTTCACCGGCGCGGTCCTGCCGCTGCTCATGACCCGCGTCAATATCGACCCCGCCCTCGCCGGCGGGGTGGTTCTGACCACGGTCACCGACGTGGTCGGCTTTCTCTCCTTTCTGGGCCTGGCGACCCTGCTCTATGCCTGAGGGAACCGATCCGGACAACCGGGGCGACGCCTTCGATGGCCCCAGCAAGAGCGAGCTCAAGCGACGCATGCACGCCCTGCAGCGCCTGGGGGAAACCCTGACCGGGCTCAGTGACAAGCAGTTGCAGCAGCTACCCATCGACAACGAGCGCCTGCTGCAGGTGATCCGCGAAGCCCGGAGTATCCGCAGCCACAGCGCCAGGCGCCGGCACCTGCAGTTGCTCGGCAAGCTGATGCGGGAGGTGGACCCACAGCCTATCGAGAACGCGCTTCGGGAGCTGGACCGCGGCCACCGCGACCGCACCGATGCCTTCCACCAGTTGGAGAGCCTGCGCGACGAGATGCTGGCGGCGGGGCCCGCCGGGGTGGAACTGGCCACCGCGCGGTGGCCCAGGGCCGATCGCCAGCAACTGCGGCTACTGCTGCTGCAACACCAGCGGGAATCCCAGGGTGGCAAGCCCCCTGCCGCCAGCCGCAAGCTGTTTCGCTACCTGCGGGAGCTGCAGGAACTCTACGGGCGCTCCGGTTGAGGAGAGCCCGCGTTCGCCTTCACCGCGGAATCATCGAACACCCGGTCAAATTTCACCACCGGCTCGTCCCAGGTTCCAGTGGCGGTATAGACCAGGCTGGTGAGGCGGTTGACCTGGCTCTCGAACAGTTTACTCAGCACGAACACACCGGCGGCGACCGGCAGGCCCGCCGTCAGGGCGGCCACCCATGGCAGGTTGTTGGCCACCGGCAGGGTAACGATCAGTTCGCCATCGAGTGATTCCGAGGCCACGTCGCTCACCCCGGTGAACTGGAAGCGGCTGGCACTGCCCTGTACGTCCATGTCCTGCACGGTGATCGCGCCCCCCTGCAGGTCGACCTGGCCGGCGATGGCGTTGAACGGAATGCCCGACTCGAACATGTGCGCCAGGCTCAACTGCTGGACGATCTCCGCCAGGTTGACAATACTTACCACCCGCAGGGTGCCACTGGCGGCCGCGGACACCTCCGGGAAGTGACCCTCCCCGATCGCCACCCCCACCGATCCGCTGGCGGCGGCGAGGGTGAAATCCTGGGGCGCGCCCGGCCACTCCAGCGCCAGGTCGAAGTGGCCGTCCTCGGTTTCTATCATGTTCTGGTAGCCGAATCGTTGCAGGGTGTCGCCCAGGTTGTCGAAATACAGGCTCGCCGCCAGGCTGCTGCGGCCGCCCTCTCCCTGCTGCCAGCGCAGCTGTCCGGGTTGGTCGGCGGGCAGTCGCAGGCCCGCAATCTCGCCACTGATGGCATCGGCTTGCAGGATTCCCCCACCACTGCGCAACTCGAAGGCAAGTTTGCCCAGGTCCTCACCGCCACGTTGCAGTCCGTCCAGCCTGACCGCCATGGACGGCAGCTCCAGCGTCTGCGAGCCGTCGCCGGGGGTCAACTGCAGCTCGCCCAGCCGGTCCAGGTCCAGAAAGCCGACCTCCAGCAGGGACAGGCCCTGTGCCGGGGACGACCACTGGGCGCGTACCCAGTCGGCCTGGACAGCGGCCCGCAGACGGCCCTCGGGCTCCGCCAACTGCAGCCGCACCGGCCCCAGGTCACTGCCGCGCCACAGCAGCTGCTGCACCTGCAGCCCGGAAACCTGCAGCGCCAGCGGCTGCGCTTGGGGGGCACCCTGTTCACCCTCCGGGGGGCGCAGGTAAGCGGCGTAGAAATCCTGCCACAGGTCCAGGTCGGCGCGCTCGAGGGCGCCCGCGACCACAAACCGGCCTGGCTCCAGTGCAACGGCCTCCCCACCGAAGGCAAGGCCCGCGGCGCGCAGCTGGCTGGTCGCCGTCTCGTCGTCGCTCACTCGGGCCACCCCATCCGCCGGCACGGCCGCCCCGAGACTCAGGCCGGCGGCAACGCCACCTTCGAGCTCGACCCCGAGTTCCGAATGCTCCCCTGCCAGGGACAGCTCCAGCAGCAGCGCTCGCCTGCTGTCTGCCGCCTTGTCGAAAGGCGGAGGCAGGTCGAGACTGACTCCCTCCAGCGAGCTGGACAGGGACAGGGCAAGCGGTGCCCCGGGGATCACCGCCAGTCGGGCCTCCACGGCGGCACTGCCTTGGGCGAAGGCCAGCCAGTCCTGGCCCAGCCACTCGCGCAGCGGCTCCATGGCGACGCGAGAAGCGATGTCGATGCGGGTGGCGGGATGGCCACCGGCAGCCTCCCCCGGCGCCTGCTGTGTGACCGTGGCGCGCAACGTCTGGCCCCACAAGCGGCCCGCGAGGGCGTCGGCGGAAAAGCC
Organism: Pseudomonadales bacterium; assembly: GCA_024234735.1. Taxonomy (GTDB): domain Bacteria; phylum Pseudomonadota; class Gammaproteobacteria; order Pseudomonadales; family Halieaceae; genus JARRPM01. The sequence goes on along the minus strand of JACKNV010000008.1, from coordinate 14,121 downwards.
GCTGTTACTGGAATAGGCGAGTTCACCACCGACGCCTCGCAGCGGCAGCTCGCCCGGCACGATATCGAGGTCTACGTCGTCCAGGCGCGCCCTGAGATCGACCTGGGGAGCAGCGCGCTGGTCACTCAGGTTGAGCCGCAGCGACAGGTCCGTTGCCAGGTCCCCCGACACCGACCACTGTGCGAACACGCCGCCCGAAGCCGGCCCCAGGGGGGAGTCGTTGATTGCCGCCAGACCGTCCGCGGCGGGCCCGCTGATATGGGCCCTGGCGTCCAGCATGAGCTGGTCGCCGGCATCCTGCCATACCTCCACGCCGAGGTCCTTCACCTGCGAGTCGAGCAGGCGCGCAGAGGGCGCCCACACGCTGACACGGCTGTCATCTATGAACACGATACCCTCCACCGCTGTCAGCGCCGGCCAGTCGCTATGGTATTCGAGCGCGGTGTCCTCGATATTGAAAAACAGCTGCACCGTGTGCAATAGCGGCGACGGCGCGACCAGAGCGCCGCGCCACAGGAAGCCGCCCTGCGCTATCCGACCGGTACCGATACTGTCCTTAAGCCAGCCGAGCAGTCCCGGGGCGAGGGTATAGGGAAGATATTTGCCGCGGTGCACCGGGCGGGAGCCTTGCAAGCCCACGAGCAGGTCCATTTCCAGCCCGACCTCGCTGTCTGCGAGGGGAATCGACAGCGCGAACAACACCCGCACCGGCCCCTCCGCGCCGGCAGCCTGTACCAGGCCACTGGAGAGCCTGACCTCCTGGTCATTCCAGGCGACGTTGAAGGTGCCGTGGAAATCGTCGTAGACCAGCGGCTGCCGGTAGACCGTGGGAAAGTCCATGCTGAACCGGCGACTGTCCAGAATCACCCTGCCGCCTCCGGGAGCGAGCTCCACAAAACCACTGGCCCCGGTAACCCCCGGCGCGCCGTGCCAGGGCCGCACCGCCACCCCGTCCAGGGCCGCGCTCAGTTTCCACTCCTGCAGGGGCGACCCGATATCGGGAATGTCCAGTTGCAGGGAAGACAACCCGCCCTCGGGAGCCAGCGTGAGCAGCAGCTCGCGCGCCGCCTCGGGCAGGGATTGCGTGTGCGCGGCAAGCGCCCCGAGCGGACCCAGCGGCAGCCCGGCCGCACGCAGCTGCAGGGTGGAACCGCGGGCTTCCAGCTGGGCGCGCGCTACCTGCAACTGCACGTCCCCCCTGGCCAGCACCAGGTCCGCCAGTGACAAATCCCAGCGCTGCTGGCGCTGCCGGGCGCTGGCGACGAAGCTCAGTCGGTCCAGCGACACCGTCCAGCTGTCATCCGCGGCACCCAGCAGCGGCTGATCCAGCCCCACCCGGGCCTCTATCGCAGGCTCGCCGCGCTCCCAGGTAAACCACGTCTGCAGATCCACACCCCCGCCCAGGCGCAGCGGCGGCATGCGCTCCCCCGCCAGCTCCAGCAGTGCCCCCACTTCGGCCGCCTTTACATCCAGGTAGAGCTGGCCGGAGAAGGCCTCGGGGGCAAAGGGGTTGCCCACGCCCTCGCCCGCCGCGTGCACCCGCAGGCCCCGCGAGGAGGCCAGTTGCGCCTCCAGCCAGCGCCGGCTGCCGTCGCGCAGCAGCGCCAGGTCCAGTTCGAATTCGCGCTGCTCCCCGGTGGGCAGGCCCAGATTCAGGCGCAGATCGTCCAGTGCCACCTCGTCCACCGTCCGCAGGAACTCCTCCGCCCACTCCGCCAGGCCCGTACCCCCGCCCTCGAACCCCTGGATATGTATCTGACCGGAGCCGTCAAGCCGGCCCGCCAGGCTGAGGCCCTCCAGGCGCAGCCGGCTGCTCTTCAGCGTCTGGCTGCGCAGGCTGCCGGCGACGTCCAGCCCCACCCTGCCCCCCGCCAGCTGCAGGGGATGCCCGGGAGCACTCGGCAGCGTCAGCCGCAACTCCTCCAGCACCAGGGTCGGGGTGAAGGAATGCCACTCGGCGCTGACCCGGCGCGCCTCGACCCGGAAGGGCAGGTGCTGATTGAGTTCCTGCAAAATCAGCTGCTGGTGGCTGGCGGTAAGGGAAGCCAGCATTCTGCCGACACTGACGTAGATGGCCAGCAGCACGATAACGCTGACGATGACAGCCCAGAGCACGCTGCTGAGCCTGTGGAAAATGGAAGGTTTCAAAAAATGGTCTCGCGCCGGCCTGTTGGCATCCACCGGTGGCAAACCCCGCTATTATGGAGTTTATCGGGGCGGAATGTCGAAGTGTCGCTCAAGCAGGCGCCGGGTCCAGGGCGGTGGCGATACCGTGCGCCACCAGCAGCTCGCGGGTCTCGCTCAGCGGCAGGCCCACCACGTTGCTGTAACTGCCCTCGATGCGCCGGACAAAGGCGCCGGCCAGGCCCTGGATGGCGTAGCCTCCGGCCTTGTCCCAGGGCTCCTCGGTCGCCAGGTAGGCCTCGCATAATTCGCGGGTCAGCTGGATGAATTCCACCTGCGTCTCCACCAGCACCACATCGTTGCCGGCCGGGCCGTGCAGGCATACCGCGGTCAGCACGCTGTGGCTGCGCCCGCTGAGCAGGGCCAGGATGGCCAGGCCGTCGAAATGGTCGCGCGGCTTGCCCAGCGCCCGGTCGTCCAGATGCACCGTGGTATCCGCCGCCAGCACCGCCAGGCCGGTTTCCCGGTGGCGCGCGGCCACCCGCCGCGCTTTCTCGACGGCCATGCGCTGCACGTAGGCGGCGGGGGATTCTCCCGGCAGCTGGGTCTCGACTATCTCCGCCGGGTCGACCCGGTACTGCACGCCCAGCTGGTCGAGCAACTGCCGCCGCCGGGGCGAGGCGGAGGCCAGTACCAGTTGCCCGACCACCGCTTCAGGCCACCATGTAGTGGCGGCGCAGCTGGCGCAGCAGGTGTAGCACCAGCGGCCAGAGCAGCGCGCTGGACACCGCCGGGAGCAGGAACAGCAGCGAGGGTGCGCCCACACCCTGCAGGTTCTGCACCCACTGGCAGACCAGTTGGTTGACACCGACCAGCACGAACACCGTACCGGCCTGCTGCCACAGGCTGAACACCCGCAGGCGCTGATACAGGGTCAGGCACAGCAGGGCCACCACCACCAGGGCAAAGGCATTCTGCCCCAACAGGGCGCCCTCGAGAACGTCCAGTCCCAGGCCCAGCACCAGGGCAGTCAGGATGCCGACGCGATGCGGCAGCGCGAGCACCCAGTAAATCAGGCACAGGGCCACCCACTCGGGACGCAGCCACTGCAGCCACTGTGGCAGCGGCAGTACCGCGAGTACATAGGCTGTGAAAAAGCTCAGCAGGATGACCCAGTAACCCTGTTGCTGCACCGCTCAGTCACCCCGCCCGTGTTTGGTGGAGAACACCAGCAGCACGTGGCGGCTGCGATCCAGGGCAGCGCTGGGGCGGGCCACTACCCGGGCGAAGGTGCGGCCGGGGTCGCGTTCGATCTCGGTCACCACGGCCACCGGGTAACCCTCGGGAAAACGCCCGCCCAGGCCCGACGTCACCAGCAGGTCTCCCAGCTGGATATCGGTGGTGGCGGACACGTGGCGAATCTCCAGCGAACCGAGGGAGCCGGTGCCCTCTGCGATGGCGCGCACACCGTTGCGATTGACCTGCACCGGGATCGAGTGGGTGGCGTCGGTAATCAACAGGGCCCGCGAGGAATTGCTGCTCACCTCGACGATCTGCCCCATCAGGCCGTCAGCGTCGATCAGCGGCTGGCCCGGGTAAACGTCATCCGCCAGGCCTTTGTTGATGACCAGTTGGTGGCGCACCGGGTCCGGCGACACGCCGATCAGTTCGGCCACCAGCACGTCGTCGCGCAACAGGGCGGTGGAGTTCAACAGCGCACGCAGCCGCACGTTCTCCGCCTGCAGCGACGCCATCTGCTGGGAGCGGCCCTGCAGCACCAGGTTTTCCCGCTGCAGGCGCTCGTTGTCCTCCTCCAGGGCAAGGCGCGAATGCAGGTGCTTGTCGCCCCACTGGGCGACGCGCTCGGGCAGTTCGGCGACCCAATAGACCGGTGTGACCAGGGTGGCGAGTACGGAGCGGGTAGTTTGCAGGCGGTTGTAGCGCAGATCGGCAGTGAACAGGCCCAGAATTACCACTATCGCCAGCAACAGGCGCAAACCCAGGGAGGACTGTTTGACGAATAGGGGCTTGATAAGGCGTCCTCAGTCATTCAGCCGGCAGTCGCCGCCGGGCGGCGACCCCGGGCAGGCCTCACTCGGTGGACAGCAAATCGATGGTGCGCCGATCCATCCGCTCCATTGCCATCCCGCCACCGCGCGCCACGCAGGTCAGCGGATCTTCCGCCACAATAACCGGCAGGCCGGTTTCTTCAGAAATCAACCGGTCCAGGTCGCGCAACAGGGCGCCACCGCCGGTCAGTACGATACCGCTCTCGGCGATGTCGGCCGCCAGTTCCGGCGGGGACTGCTCCAGGGCCGTTTTCACGGACTGCACGATCGAGGACAGCGGATCCTGCAACGACTCCAGGATCTCGTCGCTGTTCAGGGTGAAACTGCGAGGCACCCCTTCGGCCAGGTTGCGCCCGCGCACATCGATCTCGCGCAATTCACTGCCGGCGAAGGCACAGCCTATCTCCTCCTTGATGCGCTCGGCGGTGGCGTCGCCTATCAGGCTGCCATAGCGGCGCCGGACGTGGGCCACGATGGCTTCGTCAAAGCGATCGCCGCCCACCCGCACGGAATCCCGGTAGACCACGCCGTTCAGCGAAATAATGGCAATCTCGGTGGTGCCGCCGCCAACGTCGACCACCATGCAACCGGTCGCCTCTTCGACATCCAGGCCGGCGCCGATCGCGGCCGCCATCGGCTCCTCGATCAGGCGGACCTCCCGGGCTCCGGCACTGAGGGCGGATTCCCGGATCGCCCGGCGCTCGACCTGGGTGGACATGCAGGGCACGCACACCAGCACCCTGGGGCTGGGCCGGATGAACTTGCTCTCGTGCACCTTGGCTATGAAGTGCTGGAGCATTTTCTCGGTAACCTGGAAATCGGCGATCACTCCGTCCTTGAGCGGGCGGATGGCGGTGATATTGCCCGGGGTGCGGCCCAGCATGCGCTTGGCTTCCATCCCCACCGCCTCGATGGTTTTCTGGCCGTTGTGGATACGGATGGCCACCACGGACGGCTCGTTGAGCACTATGCCTTTGTCGCGCACGTAGATGAGGGTATTGGCCGTACCCAGATCGATGGAGAGGTCATTCGAGAACACTCCGCGCAGCTTCTTCAACATTGATTGTTACTACCTTTTGAGTACAACGGGGAACTCCCGGTGCGGAGCCCTGCATGCTTCCCTACCCGTCGCCTCGAGGTCATTGCGGATGCCTCGGCCGGGCCGCAATGGAGACCCTGCTAACGCTTCGGTGACAGATGTCATTTTTGGAGTTGTAAATTTGGGCAACTGTATCAATCGCGGGGATTTTGGGCAAGGCGCAAATATGATAACTTTACGCCCCCGCTGCCTCCTGGGGCAGCGCTTCCCGGTTCAAAAAACAATGGCGATAGAGCAAGACGAGATAGAAAAGATTGCGGCCCTGGCGCGCATCCGCATCGAGCCCGCGCAGGTGGGCCAGGTCACGCGGCGGATTACCGAGATACTGCGCATGGTGGACCAGCTGCAGGCGGTGGATACCAGCGACATCGAGCCCATGGCCAACCCCCTGGACGCCACCGCGCTGCTGCGCGCCGACGAGGTCACCGAGGTGAACCGCCGGGAGGCCTTCCAGGCCATTGCCCCGGCCGTGGAAAACGGGCTCTACCTGGTGCCCAAAGTCATCGAATAGGCGGCGCGGCCCCTCACAGGACATTCACATGTACGACAAAACGGTCGCCCAGCTGTCCGCCGGGCTGCAAGCCGGACAATTTTCCAGCGTGGAGCTGACCCGCAGCTTCCTCGCCAGGATCGCGGCCCTGGACGGGGTCTACAACAGCTTCATCAGCGTCGCCGGGGAGCAGGCACTGGCCGCCGCGGCCGCCGCGGACGAGCGCATCGCGGCCGGAACAGCAGGCCCCCTCACCGGCATCCCCCTCGCCCACAAGGACATTTTCTGCACCGATGGCCTGCGCACCAGCTGCGGTTCCCGCATGCTGGACAATTTCGTCCCGCCCTATGACGCCACCCTGATCTCCCGTTTCAAGCGCGATGGCGCGGTCACCCTGGGCAAGACCAACATGGACGAGTTCGCCATGGGCTCCTCCAATGAAAGCAGTTATTACGGCGCGGCCAGAAACCCCTGGGATACCGGCGCCGTGCCGGGCGGCTCCTCCGGCGGCTCAGCCGCCGCGGTGGCCGCCCTGCTGGCGCCGGCGGCCACCGGCACCGATACCGGGGGCTCCATCCGCCAGCCCGCGGCGTTTTGTGGCATCACCGGCCTCAAACCCACCTATGGCAGGGTCTCCCGCCTGGGCATGGTGGCGTTCGCCTCCAGCCTGGACCAGGCCGGACCCATGGCGCATACCGCCGAGGATTGCGCCTGGCTGCTCAACAGCATGGCCGGCCACGACCCGCGGGACGCCACCTCCGCGCCGCGGGCCGGCGAGGATTATCGCGCCGGCCTGGAGGACAGCCTGAAGGGGCTGCGCATCGGCCTGCCGCGGGAGTACTTCGGTGATGGCCTGGATGCCGCCACGGGCGCCTGCATCCAGCAGGCGCTGCGGGAACTGGAGGCGCTGGGGGCCACCCTGGTGGAGGTCAGCCTGCCCCACAGCCACCTCACCATTCCCACCTACTACGTTATCGCCCCCGCCGAGGCCTCTACCAACCTGTCGCGCTACGACGGTGTGCGCTACGGCTACCGCTGCGACAACCCCAGCGACCTGCTGGACCTGTATACCCGCACCCGCGAGGAGGGTTTCGGCGAAGAGGTGAAGCGGCGCATCCTGGTGGGCACCTATGCCCTCTCGGCGGGTTACTACGACGCCTATTACAAGAAGGCCCAGCAGATCAGGCGCCTGATCAAGCAGGACTTCATGGACTGCTTCGCGCAGGTCGACCTGCTCGCCGGGCCCACCACCCCCGGGCCCGCCTTCCCCCTGGGCGCCAAGACCGACGACCCGGTGGCCATGTATCTGGAGGACATCTACACCCTCGCCGTCAACCTCGCCGGACTGCCGGGCATGTCGGTACCGGCGGGCATGGTCGAGGGCAAACCGGTGGGGATGCAGCTGATCGGCCAGCATTTCGGCGAGGCGCGCCTGCTCAACGTGGGTCACCGCTTCCAGCAGGCCACCGACTGGCATCTGCGCCGGCCGGCAAACCTGGCAGTGGAGGTGGCGTGATGCAGTGGGAAACCGTCATCGGCCTGGAAGTCCACCTGCAACTGGCCACCCGCTCCAAGATTTTTTCCGGCTCGCCCACCACCTTCGGCGCCGAGCCCAATACCCAGGCCAGTGCCGTCGACCTGGCGATGCCGGGCATGCTGCCGGTACTGAACGCCGAGGCGGTGCGCTACGCCGTCATGTTCGGCCTGGGCATCGGTGCCGAAATCGGCCGGCGCTCCGTGTTCGACCGCAAGAACTACTTCTATCCGGACCTGCCCAAGGGCTACCAGATCAGCCAGTTCGAGGCGCCCATTGTCGGCCGCGGCAGCTTCGAGATCCAGCTGGAGGACGGTAGCACCCGCAGCATCGGCATCACCCGGGCCCATCTGGAAGAGGACGCCGGCAAATCCCTGCACGAGGATTTCCATGGCCAGACCGGTATCGACCTCAACCGGGCGGGCACCCCGCTGCTGGAAATCGTCTCCGAGCCGGATTTGCGCAGTGCCGCCGAGGCCGTGGCCTATCTGAAAGCCCTGCACAGCCTGGTGACCTACCTGGGCATTTCCGACGGCAACATGGCCGAGGGCTCCATGCGCTGCGACATCAACCTGTCCCTGCGGCCGGCCGGCTCCGACACCCTGGGCACCCGGGCGGAAATCAAGAACGTCAACTCCTTCCGTTTCGTGGAAAAGGCGATTCGCCACGAAATCGACCGCCAGGCGGACATCCTCGAGGACGGCGGCCAGGTAGTGCAGGAAACCCGCCTGTACGATGCCGACCTGGACGAGACCCGGTCCATGCGAAGCAAGGAAGTGGCCAACGACTACCGCTACTTTCCCGAGCCGGACCTGCTGCCGGTAGTGATAGACGAGGCCTTTATCGAGGAAATCCGCGCCGGCCTGCCGGAGTTGCCGGTGGAAAAGCGCCATCGTTTCATCGCCCAGTACGGCCTGAGTGCCTACGACGCCAACGTGCTGGCGGACAGCCGCGACCTGGCGGACTACTTCGAGGCGGTTGCCGCCGCCTGCGGCGACGCCAAGATCGCCGCCAACTGGGTGCAGGTGGAATTGCTGGGACAGCTGAACAGGAGCGAGCTCGCCCTGGCCGAGTGCCCGGTTGCGGCAACACAACTGGGCGGCCTGATCGCGCGCATTCTCGACGACAGCATTTCCGGCAAGATCGCCAAGCAGGTGTTCGAGGCGATGTGGCAGGGTGAGGGCAGTGCCGACGACATCATCGCCGCCCGCGGCCTCAGGCAGGTCAGCGACAGCGGCGCCCTGGAGTCCATGGTCGACCAGGTAATCGCCGCCAGTGCCGCCCAGGTGGAGCAGTACCTGGCCGCTGACCCGGACCGGCGCAAGAAGCTGGTCGGGTTCTTTGTGGGCCAGGTGATGAAACTGTCGAAAGGCCAGGCCAACCCGCAGATGGTAAACGAACTACTGGCGAAAAAACTGGTTTGAGGGGAGCGTCATCATGCGCAAGGACAAAGAGAAGGTACTGGACGAGGTGTGGACGGAGGATCACGTCCGCAGTTTCCTGCAGGTGCGCTCCCACGATGGCACCGACGAGAATTTCCACATGTTGCTGAAAGCCTACCAGAGCATGCGGGCGGATGACTTCGCCCTGTTCGTGGGCTTTTTCAGGGACGAGGGCCGCGACGTAAATGCCACCGGCAGGGATGGCCGCTCGGTACTGGATATCGTCAAGGAACACCGGCACGGGGCGGAGTACGCGGAAATTCTTGTCGCCGCCGGAGCAGTTTGAGAAAACGTTAATCGACTGCGCCGGCCGCCGTCCGGGCAGGGGTCCCGAAAGGGCCACAGCTCCGTCACCCGATTCGGCTGCTGCGCAACTCAACGATTTTTTGCTACGCAAAAAATTCGGATTCGCACAGTGCTCGCAGAAATCCCCGAACCGGGTGACTGCGCTAGGCGTGACCTGATATTTTCGAGACCCCTGCCCGGACGACGGCCTACCATCGTTACCGATACATTCCCCGATATTGCACGCCAGCTGGAGGCAGGGGCGGTGAGGAGCGCTGATGCTGGACCGTAGAGCGCATGGATGCGCGATACGAGCCTACATGGACGTATTCACGGCGAGTCCAGCGTCAGCGCTCCTCGTCGACGCTGCCGGTGGCCAAATGAAGTAAAGGTCAAACCGGATCGTACGGCACCCGCCCCTTGTTGATCCGCTCGCGGTTCTCGCGCTTTTTCTCCTCGCTCTTGCGCAACAGCACATACACCGCCCCCGTGCCCCCATGGCGGGGCTGGGCGCTGTGGAAGGCCTGCACCACGTCGAGCTCACGCAGCCACTGGTCGGTACAGCCCTTGAGCAGGGAGCAGCGCTCCCGCTCGGCGCCGCCCTGGCCCTTGCCGTGAATGACCATCACCGTGCGCAGGCCCAGCCGGTGTGATTCCCCGACGAAGGCGAACAGTTCGCGGCGGGCGGTGGCAGCGCTCATGCGGTGCATATCCAGGCTGGCCTCGCTGTCGTACCTGCCCTGCCTGAGCTTGCGGAACACCCCGTTCTGAACCCCCGGGCGCTTGAATTCCAGCACATACCACGCGTCCAGCGGGGCGATTCCCTCCTCGCTAAGGGTATTGCGATCGCGAGCCGGGCCCTGTTCCGCCGCGGCGCGACGCTGCGCCAGGGAGGCGTCGCGCGCCGCTGCCGCTCCGCTGCGTATATTCGCCCGCGGCGACCGCCTGAGCGGCACCACATCGGCCATTGCGTCTCGAAAATCGCCGTCGTCACTATTGGCCATACTTACACCCCGCCATGAGTTCGCTATTATAGCGTCAGACAGCGGGGCAGAGTGCGAGTGCAATGACAACCGACCAGCAGTGGCTGCAGACCTGCCCCCTGTGCGGCAGGGCCAACAAGTGTGCCGTGGCAGCGGGCCGCGCGGTCGACAGCTGCTGGTGCTACGGGGCGACCCTGTCGCCGGCGGCGCTGGCGGCAGTGCCGCCGGAGTCGGCGGGCAAGCGCTGTTTGTGTCCCGCCTGCGGCCGCGACAGTGGAGGAAATCAGGATGCAAGGTAACGTCGCCCACGGTGCGGGCTATCTGGTGCGCGGGGCGAAGCTGCTGGGCCACCCCTCCCTGCGGATGTTCGTACTCATACCGCTGCTGGTCAATATCGCCATTTTCGGGTCGCTGATCTGGTACGGCCTGGGTTACCTCGACGAGTTGATGACCGACTGGCTGGGGCGGATTCCCCAGTGGCTGGACTTCATCCGCTGGATTCTCTGGCCCCTGATCGGCCTGACCGTCAGCCTGCTCACCGGCTACCTGTTCACCGCGGTGGCACTGCTCATCGCCTCGCCCTTCAATGCCCTGCTGGCGGAAAAAGCCGAGGAACTGGTGACCGGCAGGCCGGTGGATTCGCTGGAAGGCCTGGGGGCCGCGCTGGCTGCCGTGCCGCGCAGCATCGTCCGGGAACTGTCCAAGCTGGTGTATTACCTGCCCATGGCGCTGTTCGTCCTGCTGGTTTCCTTCGTGCTGTCGCCGCTGGCGCCTTTCCTGTGGTTCCTGCTGGGCGCCTGGATGATGAGTATCCAGTTCGTGGATTACCCCATGGACAACCACCAGCTGAGTTTTGCCGACGTCAAGGAAGCGGTGCGCTCGCGGCGCCTGAGCAGCATGGGTTTCGGCGGCCTGGTGGCGCTGTGCACCGGTATTCCCATCATCAACTTCTTCGTGGTACCCGCCGCGGTGGTGGGCGCCACCCTGTTGTGGTGCGAGGAACTGGGGCCCACTCGCGCCGCCTGAGGCAGCGCTAGGCGAGCAGCGCTTCGGGGGGGTGGGTACACTCCAGGCGGGTGCCGAGCAGGGCCTCCAGGTCGGGCAGCAGGAAGGCGTCGTCCTCGCTGGCAAAGCTGATGGATACCCCGCTGGCCCCGGCACGTCCGGTGCGGCCGATGCGATGCACGTAGTCCTCGGGGTCTTCCGGCAGGTTGTAATTCACCACATGGCTGACCCCCTCCACGTGAATGCCGCGCCCGGCGACGTCGGTCGCCACCAGCACCTTGATCTCCCCCTGCTTGAACTGCTCAAGGGTGCGGGTGCGCTTCTGCTGCGGAATCTCCCCGGACAGTATGCCCGCCGCCACCCCCGAGCGGCGCAGGCGCTCGTGCAGGCGCCGCACCTGGTCGCGGCGATTGGCGAACACGATGACGCTGGTGGCGTCGGGGCTGCGCAACAGGTTGTTGAGCACCCGGTAGCGCTGCTCGCTGCTGACCAGGTAGACCTTCTGGTCAACGGTATCGGTCGCCACGTGCTCGGGCTCGATCTCGATGGTTATCGGCTCGTAGGTCCACTGCTGGGACAGGTTGATGATGTCCTGGGTGAAGGTGGCGGAAAACAACAGCGTCTGGCGATTCTCCCTGCGCGGCGTGGCGCGGACGATGCGCTTCACCTGGGGGATGAAACCCATGTCCAGCATGCGATCAGCCTCGTCCAGCACCAGGATTTCCACCTGGTCGAGAAACAGGTCGCGCCGGCTCATGAAGTCCAGCAGGCGTCCCGGGGTCGCCACCACCAGGTCCACCACGGTGTTGTGCAGGCGATTGAGCTGCTTCTGGTAATCCATGCCGCCGATCAGCGTGATCACCTGCAGCTCGGTGTGCCGCGCCAGGTCGGCCGCATCCTGGGCGATCTGCATCACCAGCTCCCGGGTGGGCGCAATCACCAGTGCCCGGGGCTCGCCGACGAAGCGCTCGCCTTCCGGTGGATGGCACAGCAGGTCGTTGAAAATGGTAATCAGGAAGGCAGCGGTCTTGCCGGTACCGGTCTGGGCCTTGCCGATGGCGTCACTGCCCTGCAGGGTATGTGGCAGGATCGAGGCCTGGATGGGCGAGCAGTACCGGAAACCCAGGTCGGCAATGGCGTGCATCAGCTCGTCGCGCAGGCCGAGGTCGTGAAACCGTGTCTGCCCCTCACTGGGCTCCACCTGGAAGTCCTCCGGGCTCCAGGAAGGCGCCTCGACCCTGTCCTTGCCGCCGCGCCGCCGCCTGCCGCGCCGGCTCTTGCCGCCGCTGTCGCCACCGTCTGCCCCGTCTTTGTGGGAGGGCTCGTGCCGCGGCGGAGTACCGTGGCCGGAGTTGGCCGGATTGTGTTCTTTCGCGACGCCGCCTGTTCCCGCGCCGCGCCCTTCTGCACTATTCATCTGGAGTGGACTTCCCGTGTCTGCTCAAAAAACGCGCTAGTCTAACACTCCGGGACCAAAAAGGTGATAGCCGCGCGCGGCCCGCTTACAGACCGGGAGCGAGCCGCCGGGACAGGTAGTAGTCGACGCTGACGTAGCGACCGCCGCCGGTAAACAACAGGCTGAGCAGCATCACCAGGTAGGTGACCGCGAACTCGATACCATTGTTCAGCACCACCAGGCCGCCCTGCTCAGTGAGCCAGGCGTAGTTACCATGCTCCTGCAGAATCTCCCGGACAGTGCCCAGGCGCACCGCCACTTCCTGGGCGCTGGAATCGGCGATAGCGGCCCAGCCGTTGTCCCAGTGCACCGCGAAGACCGCCACCAGCATGATCACGATCAGGGGTATCGATATCCAGCGCGTGGCCAGGCCCAACAGCAACAACAGCGCGCCGATAGCCTCGGTATAGGCCGCCAGATAGGCCAGCAGGGCGGGAAAAGGCAGGCCCAGGCCCCACTCGGGATTGCCGAACCACTCGATGGTCTGGTCGATCCCGGCTATCTTGTGGGTGCCGGCTGCCCACAGGACCGGCACCAGGTAGAGGCGCAGCGCCAGGGGGGCGAGCCCGTCCCAGCGCTGCAGGCGGGTGAAGATGGCGGAGTGCACGCTGGCGTACCAGGCGACCAGTGTATTCATGGGAGGATCCCCTCTGGGCTTGCTAGCTGTGACAACGGAAGCACCTGAAAGTTTTGCATCGCGCCCTGCCCGCGGCGGAAGTGTAGCGGTGACGCTGGCAAACACCGCCGGGAGATTAACAACGAAGCCCACCGCTAACAAGGTCATGCAGTCCGGGGGTTCACCAGCGGGCGCGCCGCGCCGACCCGTGATACTGTAGACACCCACCTGGCGGCCCGGTTCAGCTCCTGGCCCCTGTACGACGTGATCGTGGCGGAGCCGCCCGAGATACTGGAATAACGCGCTATCGTGTACAACAACAGGCAGACCCGGCCGGGACGCGGGAGAGCACCCGCCGTACTGCGTGAAGGCCGCGCGCTGCTGGCGCTGGCCTGGCCCATGATGATCGCGCAACTGGCCAAGGTCGGTACCGGGGTCGTGGATACAGTCATGGCGGGCCACTACAGTGCCATCGACCTGGCGGCGATCGCCATTGGTTATAACATCTGGCTGCCCGTTTACCTGTTTATCCTGGGGGTCATTCTCGGCTCCACCTATATCATCGCCCAGCACGTCGGCGCCGGCCGCATTGCGCGGGTCCGCGAATCCCTGCCCCAGGCCCTGTGGCTGGCCCTGGCCCTGGGGCTCATGGTCAGCCCGCTGTGCTACCACAGCGAACCGCTGCTGGCGCTGCTGGACCTGGAGGAGCCAACCCAGGAGCGGAGCCTGGGCTACCTGCAGGCGGTGGCCTTCGGCATGACCGGCGCGGCCCTGTTCGAGGCCCTGCGTTGCCACAACCAGGGCATCGGCGTGCTGCGACCCTTTGCGGTAGCCAGTGTGCTCGGCTTTCTCGCCAATATCCCGCTCAATTATGCCCTGATGTACGGCGCCTGGGGCTTTCCCGAGCTGGGCGCCCGCGGCTGTGGCTGGGCGACGGCGATTTCCATGTGGCTCAGCCCGGCCCTGATCGCCTTCTACATGCTGCGCGCGGAACAGCTCCGGCCCTACCTGCCGGCGC
>JACKNV010000007.1 GCA_024234735.1 Pseudomonadales bacterium | reverse complement strand
GCAGCGGGTGCTGGCGAAGAACTACAAGGCGCTGCTGCGCCAGGGGGTCCTCTATCCCAGGCTGCTGCGTAACGGCGATGCCCACCACACCCTGGTGTGCGACCTGATACAGGCCTACCAGGGGCACAGTATGGCCGACCTGTGGTATGGGGAGCGGACCCGGGGCGCAGCCTGGGACGACCTGCAGCGGGAAATCGAGCAGCATCAGGGGCAGGTGGACAGGATCGTGCTCAGCTCCGAGCTGTTCTTCGGCCAGACGCAAAAGCTCGAGGACATGCTGGCCGACATCCGCCATCGCCTCCACGGGCACGAGCTCAAGGTGGTGGTTTACCTGCGCCGCCAGGACCAGCTGTACAGCTCGTTCTACAACCAGGACGTCAAAGGCGCCCGCCAGTGGGCTTTCAGTGCCTACCAGTTCTACCAGACCCACCAGATTTTCCGCCACGACTACGACGAGCTGCTGGGTATCTGGAGCAATGCCGTGGGGCGCGACAACATACTCATCCGCCCCTACGAGGCGGAGCGCTGGGTGGGTGGCGATATCGTCCGGGATTTCTGCGCCGCGACAGGCATAGAACTGGCCGCGAGCACCGAGCTCAGCGTCAACGCCGGCCTGGGCCCCAACCAGCTCTATATCAAGCGCTGCCTGAACAGGGTCGGTTACGACAAGGGCGAGAACGAGAACGTGTTGGGGCTGTTGCTGGCGGCCTGTCCGGAACAGCCGGTAGAGCACTGCATGTACGTGCACCGCGGGCTGTATCGCGAATACCGCAGCAGGTGGATCCAGGTCAATACGCGCCTGGCCCGCGACTACCTGGATGGGGAGCCGCTGTTTGCCCAGCCCATACCGCCGGCCGAAAAGATCGCTGTTTACCAGACCGACCCCCGCGCCCTGCTGCAGTGCCTGGAGCAGTTGTACGCCTACTTCGACGCCGCATCGGCGGGGCCGCAGCGCAGCCTGTATGCCCGGGCGATGTTGCTGATGCTGGCTGAACAGGATCTGTGGGACGAGTTCGGCGCGGCCCGCCGCGAAGCCCTCGGCCAGTGGCTGTGAGTGCTCCCGGCGCTGCCGGAGGTTTCGGTACCAGTGGGTGAGTAGCGGCGCCCACCCCTGGCGTGACGCCGTGTTCAACCGGCGCATGCTGATCTGTATTTTCACCGGTTTTTCCTCGGGGATGCCCCTGTACGTGCTGTTCCAGCTGGTGCCCGCCTGGCTGAAGGAGGGCGGCGTGTCGCTCACCGAGATCGGGCTGTTTGCGCTGGTGGGTATTCCCTACACCTGGAAGTTCGCCTGGGCGCCGCTGATGGACCGCTGGGCGCCGCCCTTCCTCGGGCGCCGTCGGGGCTGGATGCTGGTGTGCCAGCTGGCGCTTATGGGGTTTATCGGTGTGCTGGGCATGTACCAGCCCGCCCAGTCCACCTGGCTGGTGGCCTGGCTGGCGGTGGCAGTGGCCTTCTTCAGCGCCAGCCAGGATGTGGCGCTGGATGCCTTCCGGCGGGAGATCCTGCCCGACGAGGAACTGGGGCTGGGCAATGCCATCCATGTGCAGGCGTACCGCGTGTCCAGCCTGGTGCCGGGTTCCCTGTCGCTGATCCTGGCGGACATGCTGCCCTGGTCCAGCGTGTTCTGGATAACCGGCGGCTTCATGGCGGTGGGGATTGCGATGACCCTCGCAGTGAGCGAGCCCGACTCGGAGCTGCCCACCGGCACCGGCCTGCGCGAGGCCGTGGTCGCGCCCTTTGCCGAGTACCTGGGCCGCCGCGGCTGGTCCGGCCTGCTGCTGGTGCTGGGCTTCATGTTCCTGTACAAGATCGGCGACAACATGGCGACCGCGCTGGCCACGCCTTTCTACCTGGACATGGGCTTCAGCAAGACCGAGATCGGCCTGGTCGCCAAGCACGCCGCCCTGTGGCCGGCTATTTTCGGCGGCCTGCTGGGCGGGCTGCTGATGGTGCGCCTGGGGATCAACCGCTCGCTGTGGCTGTTCGGGGTGGTGCAGGTGATCAGCATCCTCGGGTTCGCGGTGCTGGCCCAGCACGGCGAGGTGCTGTGGATGCTGGCCGTGGTGATCAGCTTCGAGTACCTCGGCGTGGGCATGGGCACGGCGGCCTTCACCGCGTTCATCGCCCGCGAGACCAGCAAGACCTACGCCGCCACCCAGTTTGCCCTGTTTACCGCGCTGGCGGCGCTGCCGCGTACCTTTGCCAACGCCAGTACCGGGGTGATCGTGGAGCAGGTGGGCTGGTTCAACTTTTTCCTGTTTTGCGCGGTGATCGCCGTGCCCGGGATGCTGTTGCTGATCTGGGTGGCACCCTGGCACGGTGACGAGAGGCGATAAATTCTCGGCGAATCCGGCCACGGCGCGCCAATCGCTGGTAAACTGCGCCCCTCAGGCACGGCGGGGCGGATAGACCAGGCGGTGCGGTCTTACAGTTATAACAAGAGCGGGGCCCGGTGAAGGTTCTCCACGTATACAGGACGTATTTTCCGGATTCCCAGGGCGGGCTGGAGGAGGTGATACGGCAGATCTGCCTCGCCTCGGGCAGTCACGGGGTGCGCAGCCGGGTATTCACCCTCAGCGACGAACCCTTTCCGCATTTCCTGCCCCGGGTGGAGGCGGAGGTGATCAGGGTGCGCAAGACCTTTGAAATCGCCTCCTGCGGCTTCGCCCTGACCGGCATGCGCCGCTTCGCCCGCGAGGTGCAGTGGGCCGACATCGTGCACTACCACTATCCCTGGCCTTTCTCCGACCTGATGTACCTGATGGTGGGGCGGCAGCGGCCGGCGATACTCACCTATCATTCGGATATCGTGCGCCAGCAGTTCCTGCTGTCGGTGTACCGGCCGCTGATGAGTCGCTATCTGGACGCCATGGATATGATCGTGGCGACCTCCCCCAACTACTTCGCAACCAGCGAAGTGCTGGCCCGCTATGGCGACAAGGTGGAGGTGATTCCCATCGGCCTGAATGAACCCTCCTATCCCCCGCTGGACGAGCAGAACAAAGACCGGGCCCGCGTGCGCGAGCGCTACGGGCAGGACTTTTTCCTGTTCGTCGGGGTGCTGCGCTATTACAAGGGGCTGCATATCCTGCTGGACGCCATACAGGGCGCGGAATACAAGGTCGTTATCGTCGGCAGCGGCCCGGTGGAAGCCGAGTTGCGCCGCCAGGCGATGCGCCTGGGGCTGGACAACGTGATTTTCGCCGGCTTTGTTTCCGACCGGGAAAAAATGGCCCTGTTCAGTTTGTGCCGGGCGGTGGTATTTCCCTCCTATCTGCGCTCCGAGGCGTTTGGCGTCACCCTGCTGGAGGGCGCCATGAGCTCGCGGCCGCTGATCTCCGCGGAGGTCGGTTCAGGCACCAGCCACGTCAATATCCACGGTGAAACCGGGCTGGTGGTGCCGCCGGGCAACAGCGTGGCGCTGCGCGCCGCCATGGACGAGTTGTACCGGGATGCCGACAAGGCCAGGCGCATGGGCGCTCGCGCCCGGCTGCGTTATGAACAGCTGTTTACCGGTAGCAACATGGGCGCGCGTTATGCCGATGCCTACCGCCGGATCCTGGCCGCCAGGGCCAGCGCGGCCACTGCCTGATATGAGCGCGCCCGAACTGGTGTTCCTGCATATCCCCAAGACGGCCGGTACCAGCCAGCAGACCATGTTCAACGAACACTATGGTCGCGACAGCGTATTCTGGATAGGTCGGGACTGCGACCCGGATATCCGCCGCTACCCGGCGGGCCTCATCGGGGCGCGCCCGGTGGTGGGGGGGCACAAGCACCTGGCGTTTTATCCCCGCAACCTGGACGCGCTGTACTGCGCCCTGGTGCGCGACCCCGTGCAGCGGGCCATCTCGCTATTCGTCTACTATACCCGCCCGGAGCTGGCCGATTCCGAGCGCGAGCGCAGGATACGCGAGGCGCACATCCGCGAGTGGCAGCGCCGTGGCCTGGATGCGGATTCCATGTCCGCCTCCATCCGCAACTGCCGGCCGTTTCGGCGCGAGATCAGCAACTTCCAGTGCCGCTACCTCAGCCGCGGCCGCGCCCGTTTTGCCAGTGTCTGCAAGAGCCTGCAGGGGCATGATTTCCTCATCGGCAGCGTGGCCCACCACCAGCTCTTCCACGACCGGCTGGCCGAATTACTGGACTGGGTGCCGGCCCCCCCACTGCAGGCCAATCGCAGTCGGGATGATTATGCCCGCGGCTTCCTGCAGGACGCGGAGCTGGTGGCCCTGATCGCCGAGTTGAACGGCGAGGATGACAAGCTGGTGCGCTGGGTGCAGGCCGAGCAGGGAGGGCTGTGGAGCAGTGTTGCCGACCTGCACCAGCGGCGCAGGCGCCTGTGGGCGCTGCCGCTGCGGCCGGGGATGCGCCGCCAGCGGCAATGGCAGTGGCCGGACGCCGCCACCCTGTGGCCGTCGCGGGGCCGGGACAACCTGCCCTGGCCACTCAACCGCATGCTGGTGGCCGAACCCGCGCGCCTGGTCTACCTGCCCTCGCCGGGGGCCGTGGATGCCGGCATCAAGCGCATGATGCTGGAGTTGTCCTCGGTGCCGCACAAGCAGGCGCTGCAGCAGCTGGGTATCGACCGCGTGGTCCGCGACTACGCCACCGGCCTGGTGCTGGGAGATTACTCGCCTGAAGAGGTACAACGTATCGCCGCTTCCCGCGATTATTTCCGTTTCGCCATCGTCTACGAGCCGGTGGCCCGGCTGGTGGAGATCTACCGCCGGCACTTCGTCGAGCGGCGCCGGGAACTGGCCCGCTGGCCGCGCATGTATCGACTGCTGGCCGCCGTCCAGGGCATGGCACAGCCGGATTGTGATCGCGGTATCAGCTTTCGCCAGTTTGTCAGCGCCGTCACCAGCGGCCGCTTCGCCCACCCCCTGTGGCAGCGCCAGAGTCGCTGTTTGCCGTGGCCGGATAGCTGCGACGCGCTGTACCGCCCACAGCAGCTGGCGCTGCTGGAGCGCGACCTGGCGCGGCAGCGCCAGCTGGCAGTGCGTATCGAGCGCGCCCCGGAATCCGCCACGACCTGTCCGCCCTTCAGCGGCCCGCCATCGACCGCCGCGGCCTACGCCGACACGCCGGCGGGGCAGCTGCCGGCAGACTCCACAAGCTGGCTGGCTGAACTGGTGGACGCCCCTCTGTACCGGCAGATCCAGGCGTATTACCCCAGGGACTTCACGCTGTACAATCGCACCGCAGACGACACGCTGGAGGTGGCGCGCACATGACTGGCCCGGCCGATCGCCTGGAGGCGTTGATCCATCAGCGCATCCAGCAGGACCGCTATGATCACAGCGATACCCCGCGCCTGGGGGGGTTGCGTTTCACGGCGTTGCAACTGCCGGTGAGCGGCGCCGGCGTCGGCCGCGATTACCAGCGCCAGCGCTGGTCCGTGGGAGAGCTGCTGGCCTACCATGACCGCCAGTTCGTGCAGCATGCCTACCTGGTGTTGCTCAAGCGCGATGCCGATGTGGAGGGTCTCACCAGCCGCCTGCAGCAACTGCACAGCGGTGCGCTGTCGCGCCTGGAGTTGCTGTTCCGCCTGCGCTATGGCCCGGAGGGGAAACAGCACAATACCGTGGTCAAGGGGTTGTTGCGGGCCTTCGTCATCGAGCGCGCCTGCCGGGTGCCGGTGCTGGGAGTGATTCCTCGCTACCTGCGGGCCCTGCTCTATCTGCCACGGATGCAGCGGGATATCGAGGAACTGCGGGGGTTGATCGCCATGCACCGCAACGACCTGGACGACCGGGACCGGGCCATTGTGGATTTTCAAAACGAGCAGTTGGCAAAAATCGTGCGCCACCTGGGAAGGTGAGGCCGGACAAAGCGTTGGTTATCCCATGAATATACTGATACTGAATACCCAGGTGCCGTTCTGTTACGGCGGTGCAGAGGTGCTGGCCGAGGATCTGCAGGCGCAGTTGCGGCTGGCCGGGCACCGGGCGGAAATCCTGACCCTGCCGTTCAAGTGGTATCCGCAGCAGACCCTGGCCAATACCATCCTGGCCAGCAAGCTGATGGACGTGAGCAATTTCAACGGGGTCAACATTGACCGGGTGATCGCCCTGAAGTTTCCCATGTGGCTGATACCCCACCCGGCCATGTCGCTGTGGATCCTGCACCAGCACCGCGGCGCTTACGACCTGTGGGACTCCAGCCTGTCGGACCTGGCGGCGATGCCCGATGGCCTGGCCCTGCGCGACCTCATCCGCCGCGAGGATACCGAGGCGATCCAGGCCTGTCGCAACATTTATACGATCTCCCGCAACGTGAGCGCCCGGCTCAAGCATTACAACCGCATCGATTCCGAAGTGCTGTATCCGCCGCCGCGCTCCATGGAGCGGTTCCGGGTGGACGGCTACGGGGACTATTTTTTCTTCCCCAGCCGGATCACCCCTATCAAGCGCCAGGAACTGGTGGTGGAAGCCCTGGTGCATGTACCGGAGCCGGTAAAGGTGGTGTTCGCCGGTGAACCGGACAGTCCCCAGTATCTGGACAAACTCAGGCAGCGCGCCCGGGAACTGGGTGTGGAAAGCAAGCTGGAGTGGCGTGGGCGAATTACGGAGGAGGAGAAATTCGAGCTGTACGCCAACGCCCTGATGGTGATTTTCACCCCGGTCGATGAGGATTACGGCTACGTCACCCCGGAGGCCATGCTGTCCTCCAAGGCCGTGCTGACACTGGACGACGCCGGCGGCGCCACCGAGTTCGTGGTACACGAGCAGTGCGGCCTGACTGTCCCGGCAGACCCGCGCGCCATGGCCCTGGCCATCAGCCGGGTATGGAACGATCGCCAGGAGGCGCAGCGCCTGGGCGCGGCGGCGCGCCAGCGCATCGAGCGCATCGACCTGTCCTGGGACAAGATCGTGCAGAGCCTGCTGCGCGCATGAAAATCCGCTGGTATTCACCCCTGGACGCCGCCAGCAGCGAAATCGCCCGCTACAGCGAGCAGTTGCTGCCCAGCCTGCAGCGCTATGCCGAGGTGGTCTCGGTGAGCGATGCTTCAACGGGGCCGGAGGAGTGGGCCGCGCCACCGGAAGATGCCGGCGTGGCCTCGCTACCGGTTTACCACATTGGCAACAATCCGCTGCACCTGCCCATTTACCAGCGCGCGCTACAGGAGCCGGGGCTGGTAGTGTTGCACGACCTGAGCCTGGTGGACCTGGCGCGGCATCTGTCCCACCAGCTGGATCAACCTGAGCTGTGGAAGGACATGATGTGTCGCCAGTACGGCGACGACGTCCGCGCCCTGGTCAACCGCAGCGAGAAATCGGTGGCCGATTACAATGAGATGGTGGCCAACTATCCGCTGTTCCAGCCCTTTGTCGCCGGGTCGCTGGGGGTGCTGGTGCATTCGCGCTACGCCCTGGAGGCCCTGCAGCGACAGCTGGTGCCCGGAACGCCGCTGTTGCGCCTGAACCTGCCGGCACCCACTGCGGCCGCGGGCGAACCGCCGCCGACTGCTTCCGGTGCGTTGCGTTTTGTGTTCTGCGGGCATGTGGGGCCCAATCGCCGCCTGGTGGAGTTCCTGCAGGCCTGGGGTTCACTGCCCGCCCCGGAGCGCATCAACCTGGATCTGTTCGGCAATATCAGCAGCAGCCGGCAACTGTTGCAACACGCCGCCCAGTTCGGCGTTGAGCAGTACATCCGCATCAACGGCTATGTCAGCGACGGCGAGCTGGAGCGGGCGTTACAAAGCGCCGACTTCGCTATAAACTTGCGGTGGCCGACCATGGGGGAGGCCTCCGCCAGCCAGTTGCGCTACTGGGCGGCCGCGCTGCCTACCCTGGTCAGCGATGTCGGCTGGTACGGGGAGCTGCCCGCGGACAGCGTGTGCAGGATTTCGGTGGGTAACGAGGCCGCCGACCTGCGGGCGTTGCTGGAGGACGCGCTCACCTCACCGCAGAAATACCGGCAGGTCGGCCTGCAGGGGCGGGAGCGACTGCGCCGGGCACACAGCGCGGAGTTCTATGCGCGCGAACTGGTGGCGTTTGCCGCCAGCCTGGGTGCACAGCGCCTGGCCCACAGGACACTGGAGCGGGAGCTGGTCGCCATCATCGCCTCCATGTGTGACACGGATACCGATACTCGCCTGTTCCGCAATGCGCTGGAGACTGCGGTCGCCACGTTCCTGCCGGAACAGGCCTGATACAGGAACATACCAATGAAAAATGCTGTAGTTACCGGCATCTCCGGTCAGGACGGCGCCTATCTAGCCAGGCTGCTGCTCGACAAGGGATACCGGGTATGGGGCGCCACCCGCCGCACCAGTTCAGTCAATCACTGGCGTCTGGAGGAGGTGGGCGTACTCGGCCACGAGAACCTCGAACTGGTGGATTACGATTTGACCGACCCCGGC
This sequence comes from Pseudomonadales bacterium, assembly GCA_024234735.1. Lineage (GTDB taxonomy): Bacteria > Pseudomonadota > Gammaproteobacteria > Pseudomonadales > Halieaceae > JARRPM01. The sequence goes on along the minus strand of JACKNV010000007.1, from coordinate 166,315 downwards.
GCCGCTATCCGCCTGCTGGATCGCAGCGGCGCCGAGGAGGTATTCAACCTGGCGGCCCAGAGTTTTGTCGGCGTGTCCTTCGACCAGCCGGCAACCACCGCGGAGATTACCGGAATCGGCGCGGTGCACCTGCTGGAGGCCATCCGCACCGTGAACCCCGCTATACGTTTCTACCAGGCTTCCACCTCAGAGATGTTCGGCATGGTGCAGGCGGTGCCGCAGAATGAAAGCACCCCGTTCTATCCTCGCAGCCCCTACGGCGTGGCCAAACTCTACGCTCACTGGATGACGGTCAATTACCGGGAGTCCTACGATATCTTCGGCTGCAGCGGCATCCTGTTCAATCACGAGTCGCCGCTGCGGGGGCGCGAGTTCGTCACCCGCAAGATCACCGATGCCGTGGCCCGCATCGAGCTCGGCCTGCTGGAGACCCTGGAGCTGGGCAATCTCGATGCCAAGCGTGACTGGGGGTTTGCCGGCGACTATGTCGAGGGTATGTGGCGCATGTTGCAGCAGGAGCGGCCGGACACCTACGTGCTGGCCACCAACCGTACCGAGAGCGTGCGCGACTTTGTGGAAATGGCCTTCAGGGCCGTGGGCAGGAGCCTCGAGTGGGAGGGCTCCGCCGATCAGGAGCGCGGTCGCTGCGCCCGCAGCGGCGAGGTGGTGGTGGCGGTAAACCCGGCGTTTTACCGCCCCGCGGAAGTGGACCTGCTGATAGGCGATCCCGCCAAGGCGCGGCGGGAACTGGGCTGGGAGCCCGTGGTCACTCTGGAAGAGCTGTGTGACATGATGGTGCGTGCCGATCTGGTGCGGGTCGAGCGCGGAGCCTCTTTCTAGGCATGGCCGCCACGGCGCTGGTGACGGGTTTGTCCGGCTTTACCGGGCACTATCTCGCCCGGGAACTGGAAGCACTGGGCTACGAGGTGCACGGTCTGGGGCAGGGCTCGTCCGTAGCGGCGCATTTTCACAGTGTCGATCTGCGCGATCTGGAGCGGCTCACCCGGGTGGTGACCACCATCCAGCCGGAGGTAGTGGTGCACCTGGCGGCGATCGCTTTCGTCGCCCACGGCGATGCCAGCGATATCTACAGCAGCAACATCGTCGGCAGCCGCAACCTGCTGGCGGCCCTGGCCGCCTGCGACCGCCCACCGCAGAAGGTGCTGCTGGCCAGCAGTGCCAACGTCTACGGCAATGCGGCGGTGGAAGTGCTCGACGAAAGCTGCCCGGCACAGCCGGCCAACGACTACGCGGTCAGCAAGTACGCCATGGAGCTCATGTCCAGGCACTGGCTGGAGACGTTGCCCATCATCATCGCCCGCCCGTTCAACTATACCGGCGTGGGCCAGTCGAAATCCTTCCTGCTGCCCAAGCTGGTGGACCATTTCGCCCGTCGCGCACCCCGGGTCGAACTGGGTAATATCGACGTGTACCGGGACTTTTCCGATGTGCGCATGGTCGCCAACGCCTATGCGCGGCTGTTGTCCGGCGGGGCGGCCGGTGAAGTCTACAATGTCTGTTCCGGGGTGACCCACTCCATCGCCGACGTGCTGGACATGCTGGCGCAGCTGGCGGGCTACCAGATCGAGGTGGATATCAACCCGGCCTATGTGCGCGCCAACGAGGTGCTGCGGCTGGCGGGGTGCAACCGACGCCTGCGCGACGCCATCGGTGATATCGAGCACATTCCGCTGGCGGCGACGCTGCAGTGGATGTACCAAAGCCAGCTGGACGCGTGAAAATACTGCTGGACGTCACCGCTGTCAGCCAGCCGCTTTCAGGTATTGGCCGCTACGCCCTGGAACTCGCGCAACATCTGCCGGCCTGCCCGGGAGTGGAAGAGGTGTTGTACCTGGTGGGGGATCGGGTGCAGGGCCGTTTCGATCCCGCGGCGGGCGCGGCGCCTCCGTCCGGCGGCCAATTCAGGCAGTGGCTGAAGCCGCTGCTGCCCTACAAACTGCTGCTGGGCCCCTACCGGGCGCGCCGGGCGCGGGCCCTGGCCGCCAGCCTGCACGATTACCGGGAATACTTTTACCACTCGCCCAATTTCAGCTTGCCCCCGGTGGCAAGCGCGGCCGTGGTTACCCTGCACGATCTGTCGGTATTCCACTTTCCCCAGTTTCACCCGCGCGACCGGGTCAACTACCTGCGCGACCAGATCGCCCACTCCATAGAGCGGGCGGATCGCCTGGTGACGGATTCAGCGTTTGTGCGCGCCGAGTTGCTGCGCCTGTTCGACCTGCCGGCGGCCAGGGTGACGGCCGTGCCCCTGGGGGTGGATGCCGCCTTCCGGCCGCGCCCCGTCGCGCAATTGCAGACGGCGCTGGCCCCTTACGGCCTGCACGCCGGCGCCTACCTGCTGAGCGTGGGGACTATCGAGCCGCGCAAGAATCTCGCCGGCCTGTTGCGCGCCCACGGCCAGCTCGATCCCGCCCTGCGTCGCCGCTACCCGCTGGTCATTGCCGGGGCATATGGCTGGAACAGCGCCCCGTTGCTGGAGGACATCGAACGGCTGCGCCGCACGGGAGAGCTGGTCTACCTCGACTACGTTCCCGAACAGGACCTGCCGGCACTGTATGCGGGGGCGGCAGCCTTCTGTTATTTCTCCTTCTACGAGGGCTTCGGCCTGCCGGTGCTGGAGGCCATGGCCAGCGGTGTGCCGGTGATTTGCGCCGAGGGTTCCGCCCTGGACGAGCTGTGTGCCGGCGTTGCAGCGCAGGCCAACCCCCGGGACGACATGGCCATGCATCGGGCACTGCAAGGTGCGCTCGAAGATGAACCCTGGCGCCGGGAGGCCGGTGAGCGGGGCCGGGCGCGGGCCGCCGAGTTTACCTGGCAGCGCAGCGCCCGCGAGCTGGTGCAGGTGTTTGCGGAGCTGGCGGCGTGAGTGCCGCGCGCATCGCCGTGGACGCCCGCCCGCTGTGCTACCCGGGAACCGGGATCGGCCGCTATACCCACGAGTTGCTCGCCCGCCTGTGCCATATGGGCGGGGAGTGGTTCTTGTACGCCCACCAGGACTATGACCGCGCCGCTTTCGACCTGCCCAACGTGCATCACCGTAGCGCCGGCATTCCACCGGCCCTGCGCGGCAGTCAGCTGGGACAGTTGTGGTTCCCGCTGTGGGCCAGGCGCGACCGGGTGCAGGCTTTGTGGGGGCCGCGGCACCAGCTGCCACCGTTGCTGCCGGCCGGGTTGCGAACCGTGTTGACCGTGCATGACCTGGTGTGGAAGGAGTACGGCGACACCATGCGTTTTCCCGGGCGCCAGGTGGAGAGCTTGCTCACACCCAGGGCCCTGGCGCGGGCCGACGTGATCGCCGTGGTCTCGGAGTTTACCCGCGGGCAACTGCAGCGGTATTTTCCCCAGTGGGCGCACAAGGTCACGCTGGTGCCCGGTGCCAGTTTGCTGCTGGGGCACGGCAGCGCTCCGTTGCAATCTGGCGGCACCGGGAGCGGCTATTACCTGTTCGTGGGCACCCTGGAACCGCGCAAGAACCTGCCACGCCTGTTGCGCGCCTATGCCCGCTATGTGCGGGAAGCCCCGCAGCCGCGCTCTCTCAGGGTCGCCGGAGGCGGCGGTTGGGGCGGGCAGGATATCGGCGCCCTGGTTGCCGAACTGGGCCTTGAATCGCAGGTACAGTTGATGGGCAAGGTCGACGGGGAGCGCCTGCTGGACTTGTACCGCGGCGCCCACGCCCTGCTGATGCCCTCGCTGTACGAGGGGTTTGGCCTGCCGGTGGTCGAGGCCCTGTCGGTGGGCGTGCCCGCCATCGTGTCGCGGGATTCCGCGATGGAAGAGGTGGGTGGCGCCGCCTGCGTGTTGGTGGACCCCCTGTCGGAAGCCGACATCTGCGCAGCCCTGGCGAAGCTGGACAGGGACACCGCCCTGCACGCCAGCCTGGCCGGGCGCGCGCTGGCACAGGCGCAGCGCTACAGCTGGGATGACTCCGCGAACAAAATGGCGAGGTTACTGCTGCAATGAAGTTCCTGGTGTACTGCCCGCTGAACCGCGCCAATATCGCCACTAGCCTGGGCACGGCGGACTACAGCTATTACTTCGTGATGCAGCGCTTCCTGCCACTGCTGCAGGAGTTCGGCGATGTCGAGGTGCTGGAGAAGCCGCCCGGCGACGATTACCCCGCGGACGGGGAACTCGTGTACCTGGCTTTTACCCCGCCCGACAAGGCCCTGGGACCACGCGGGTTCCCAGTGGTCCCGGTATTCGCCTGGGAATACAGCACCATTCCCTATGAGGCATTTCGCCAGCCGGCGGACAACTGGGTCGCCGACCTGCGCGCCACCGGTCGGGCCATTACCCACTCCAGCTACGCCGCGGCAGTGGTGCGTGAGCAACTGGGTGAGGATTACGATATCGCCTGCATTCCCGCTCCCCTGTGGGACGCGTGCGCGCCGCTGCGGGAACAGCGCCGGCAGTCCCCGCCGCGAGGGCTGGCGGGGCTGGAACTCGCCTGTAAGGTGATCGACAGTCACAGTTACGACATCAGCAATACCTCGGTACGCCCGAAAGCGGGCAGCGACGGCGAGCGGGCCCGCCTGCTGGCGCGCCCCTGGGATGGCCGGCCGCTGGCCTACTCCTTCGCCCGGGGAGAAGAGGCCCCTACCCTGGTGGGTTTCAACGACGCCGAACCCTGGGGGGTCTGGTCCCGTTCCGGCTATCCCTGGGTGATGCTGGACGAAGCCATCAGTGGCGATGTGGAAATCGAAATCAGCCTGCGCGGCTACGCCCACAATATCGACCAACCCCTGGGGCTGGAACTGGGGAATTGCACCGCCTATCTGCTGCTGACCGACAGCCTGGAGACCCATACGCTGCAGATGCATGTCGATACGCCGGCTGCGTTCCTGGCTTTCAACGGGGTGGAAAAGCGGGCGGAGGGTATGGACGACCCCCGGGATATCGGCTTTGGCCTGGCCGCGTTGAGGATCAGGCCGCTGCAGAGCCCGCCGCAGCTGGGCGCGGCGCAGCAGCTGGATCTCGCCGCGGATGCGCTGGTGCTGACCGGTTTCAACCCGCCGGAGGCGGCCGGCTGCTGGACCGCCGCCTCGCGTTGCACCATCGAGTTGCCGCGGGCCATAGCCGGGGACATCGAGTTGCGGATCGAGTTGTTCCACCTGCTGCACAACCACGGTCGGGAGATCGAGGTGTGGCTGGGGGGGAGCCGCCAACGGCTTACCCTGGACAAGGACACGGCGGTCTACCAGCTCACCCTGCCTCGGAGCGGGGTCACCCGCTTCCTGCGTTTCGACGGGCTGGGCCACGGCCCCAGCGGGGAGCAGAGCGACGCCCGCGAGTTCGGCCTGGGCATTGCCCGCATTGCCCTCGCCGTGGCGGAGCCGCCAGCGGCGCAGGCGTTGGCGGAGCCGGCAAGGCCGGCGGCGAGGCGTGGCGGCGCGGTTGGCGAGCAGCTGCTCTATACCACCATTCTCAACCCCAACGACGGTCGCAAGAACTGGGAAGACATCATCACCGCCTTTGTCTATGCGCTGCGCGAGCGCCCCGGGGCGACCCTGCTGGTAAAAATCGCCAACGACAACCTGGACATGTTCTTCGAGGATATTTTTACCTTCTACATGCGCCTGCATCCCTTCCAGTGCCGCCTGGTCTTCATTCACGGCTTCCTGCCGGACGAGCAGTACCGGCAGCTGGTCCTGCACAGTCATTTCATCGTCAATGCCTCCCGCGGGGAGGGCCAGTGCCTGCCCCTGATGGAGTTCATGTCGTCCGGGGTGCCGGCCATCGCACCGCGCAACACAGCGATGCTCGACTACGTCGACAGTGGCAACGCCTTCCTGGTGGAATCGTCGCCGGAACTGGCCTACTGGCCGCATGACCCCCGCCAGGTATTCAGGACCTGCTGGCACCGCATCAACTGGGAGACCCTGCACCGGGCCTTCCGGGAAAGCGAGGCGCTGTATCGCAGGTCACCGCGCCGCTATCGACGCATGGGCGAGGCAGCGGTTATCGCGCTGCAGCGCTTCTGTTCCATGGACGTGGCACGCGAGCGGTTCGCCCGCTTGCTGGAACGGCTGCCGGGCAGGGGAGGGGACTGAAATGCGCATCATCGTCTATTCGGAGACCACCGCGGCCACCGTGGGCGGCAATCTCGGCCTGCCCGAGTACAGTTATTACTTCATCCTCAACAAATACCTGCCATGCCTGGCGCAGCTGGGCGAGGTGGTGCAGGTGCAGGACCCGGCCAGCGAGGTCGACGCCCTGTATCGGGAGGCCGCCGCCGCGGGCACGCCGGCGGTGTTCCTGTCCTTCACCCCGCCGCATCGCACCGCCGGCAACCTGCAGTGTCCCACGGTGTGCGTGCTGGCCTGGGAGTTCGACAATATACCCAGCGATGACTGGGACCCCGCGCAGCCCTGGCAGAACTGGGTGAAGGCGATACGCGAGATAGGCAACGTCATCACCATTTCCGACTACGCCACCCGGGTTATCAGGCGCCAGGTCGGCCGCGGCCCGAAGGTGGTGACCATTCCGGCCCCGGTGGATTCGGGCGCTGACGGGGATGGCGGCATGGTGCGTGTTGCTCCTGGCGAGGCGGGGCCGCGCCGGTTGACCCTGGGCGCCGCGGTATTCGACACCCAGTGCCTGGATATCGATAGCGAGAGCGTCACCCCGAAACTGTCCGTGTCCGCGGCGGCGGGCCATGAGCAGGGCAGCTGGGACGGCCGCACGGCGCACTGGGGGTTCTCCTCCGGGGCGGAAACCTCCGGCCAGTACCTGGTGGGCTTTTACGGCGAGGAGCACTGGGGCAGCTGGTCCAAGACTGCGCGTCCCAGCGTGATTTTTCCCTGGAGCCTGAGCGGCGAGGTGGAGGTCGCCATCGAGCTGGTGGGTTACGGGGCCAACCAGGGTCGCATGATCGGCGTGCACATGGGTGACGAAACCGTCGAACTCGAACTGCAAAGCCAGTTGCACACTCATGTGCTGCACTTCGCCCCCGGCCAGGCGGTCAACAACCTGTACTTCACCGGCCTCACCGCGGAGCCGGAGCCCGGGGCGCGCGATCACCGCACCCTGGGCCTGGGGCTCAGCCGTCTGTCCCTGCGTCGCCCGGGCGCGACTGACGCCGCAACCGCAACCCCGGCACAGGGGGGTGCGACCGACCGGGAGCCCCAGGTGGTGACGACCACCCTGGTGCTGCGCGGCACCGTCTATGCCTCGGTGTTCAATCCGGCCGACGGGCGCAAGAACTGGCTGGATATCGTCACCGCCTTCGTATGGGCTTTTCGCGACGACCCGGACAAGACCCTGCTGCTGAAAATGTCGCACCACAACCGCTCCACCTTCCTGGGCGACCTGTTTCTCATGTTTGCCAGGCTGGCCCCCTTTCGCTGCCGGGTAGTGGCCATCCACGGCTACCTTTCTAGCCGGGAACTGCAGGATCTGGTGGCGGTGACGGACTATTTCGTCAATGCCTCGGTGGCCGAAGGCCAGTGCCTGCCGCTGCTGGAATTCATGGCCGAGGGCGTGCCCGCGGTATCCCCCGACCACACCGCCATGGAAACCTATATCCACCCCGACAACGCCTTTGTGGTGCGCTCGAGCCACCAGCCCCACATCTGGCCCAACGACCCGCGGGAGTGTTACCGCACGCTCTCCAACCGTATCGACTGGGACTCCCTGCGCCAGGCTTATGTGGACAGCGCCAGGGTGCTGGCCGAGCAGCCGGAGCGCTATGCCGCCATGGCGCGGGCGGCCAAGGAGACCGTGGCGAAACATTATGCCTCGGCGGTGGTGTCCCGCCGCCTGGCGAAGTTCCTGGGCGCTACGGCACGGCCGCGGCCCGTGCCCTGGCGGTGGTTCACCAGGTGATTACCAGCTTGAAGGGAGAGGTTTGAACGATGGTGCAGGATAAACGACCGCGGGCGTCGCACGTCGGCCTGCGTGACGTGGTGCTGGACGGCTGGCTGGACGTGGCGAGCGGTCAACTGACCCGGGGCGTCAAGATCCGGGCAACCGACACGGTTATCGATGTGGGCTGCGGAGACGGTGCGCACATACATTTCTGCGCCAACCAGGGTGCCGAGGTGATCTTCATCGACCGCGACGCCGCGCGCCTGGCGACCACCGAAGCCAAGGTCAGGGCCTCCCCGGCCCACGCCTACCGGGCTATTCTTTCCAGCTGCGACCCCATCGACCTGGAGGACGCCGTCGGCGATGTGGTGATCTGCACCGAGGTGCTGGAACATGTTGAGAATCCCGAGGGCTTCGTCGCCGAACTGGCCAGGGTCGCCAGGCCCGGGGCGCAGCTGGTGATTACCGTGCCGGACTACCGCTCGGAGGCACTGATCGGCGCCACCGCACCGCCGGCGTATTTCCAGGCGCCCAATCACGTGCGGGTATTCGCACCCGGACAGCTGCGCGAACTGCTGCTGGGCGCCGGGCTGGAGATCGAGAGTGAGCAGTGGATGGGCGCGTTCTGGGGCGTGTTCCTGGCGCTTTCCTGGCTCACCGCCAGTGACGGCAGCCCCCTGCCCATAGACAACGCGCACCCCATCCCGGATCATTGGACACGCATGTGGAAGGGCTTGCAGGATTACCCCGGTGGCGACCGGGTGCGGCAGGCACTCAACGAATTGCTGCCGCGCACCCACTCCATCGTGGCGCGCAAGCCGCAGTGACAATAGCGGACCTGATACGGCTATCTGAGATACAGGCATCATGAGCGAATCCGCCACCCATCGCACCGTAATCGTGACGCCCGTGTTCGAGGACGCCCAGGCGTGTGCACGGCTGTTTACGGAGATTGCCGCCTCCCTGGGGAGCGAGGCCTACGTGGTCGCCGTCGACGACGGCTCGGTGCGCCAGCCGCTGGACGCCGGCATGATAGCGACGGCCGGTTTGGAAGGCGCAGTCATCACCCTGCGGCGCAACGTCGGCCACCAGCGAGCCATAGCCGTGGGCCTGAGCTACGTGGCCGACCAGCTGGCGGATGCGCGACGGGTGGTGGTCATGGACTCCGATGGCGAGGATTTGCCAGCCTCCATTGCCACGCTGGTGCAGGCGCTGGAGCCGGAGGCGGTCGATGTGGTGGTGGCCGAGCGCGGGAATCGCGTGGAATCGCGCCGCTTCCGCGCCTTCTACGTGGTGTACAAGGGCCTGTTCCGGCTGCTCTCCGGCCGCGCCATCAGTTTCGGCAATTTCATGGCACTCAAGCGCCCCGCTTTGCAGCGCCTGGTGGCCATGCCGGAGTTGTGGATACACGTGGCGGGCAGCGTGCTGCTGTCGAAGCTGAGGGTGCGCAAGTGTACCCTCGACCGGGGGGCCCGCTACGCAGGGCACAGCAAGATGAATTTCGTCGGCCTGGCCCTGCACGGTTTTCGCGGATTGATGATCTTTGCCGAGGATGTGCTGGTCCGGGTCGGCCTGGCCTGTGCACTGATTGCCATGTTTTCGGTGCTGGGCGGCGCCGCGGCCGTGGTGCTGAAGGTACTGAACTTTGCCACGCCTGGCTGGTTTTCGGTGGCCCTGGGCATCCTGTTACTGGTGTTCCTGCAGACCGGCGCCCTGACCCTGATGACGCTGATGCTCACCGGGGTGGTGAAAGGCAGCACGGTCGCCGCGGTGGACTACCAGTCCTTTATCGATAGGGTCGGCAGGACCGGTGATCGACAGGCTGACTGACATTCTCGACCCCCCGGAGTTCCTCCGCTACATCGTCAACGGCCTGGTCGCGACCGCCGTCCACTACGGCGTGCTCACCCTCAACCTGGAGGTGTTCGCCATGCAGTCCGCAGGGCTCGCCAATGTGGTGGCGGCCCTGTTCGGGATCACCTCGTCGTTCCTGGGCAGCCGCTATTTCGTATTCAGGGGGCACGACGGGGCGCTGTTTCACCAGGCGCGCAGCTTCGCGCTGCTGTACGCCTGTATCGCCGGCCTGCATGGGCTGGTGTTGCTGGCCTGGACCGACTGGTGGGGGCTCGATTACCGCCTGGGCTTTCTGCTCGCCACCTTCCTGCAGTTCCTGCTAAGTTACTGGCTCAATAAACGCCTGGTGTTCAAGGTATGAAAATTGTTCGCGCGGCGCTTGCCAGTGCACTGTTTCTCGGGCTACTGCTCGCCGTGTACCTGGTGCACACCCGCTATTTGCGCGTCGATGTGGTGTTTTACGATGCCCTGCAGGATGTGGTCCTGGCGGCCCTGGTCGCGGCTGGCGCCCTGTTCGGCCTGCGCAGTTTCCGCGTTTTCAACCCCTTCGAGAAATGCCAGCTGGTGCTTATCTGGCTGCTGGTCGGCTATGCGCTGGCGATATCGGTTCCCACCCTGATCGATCGCTCCCTGTCCTTCTATATTCTTGAAAAACTGGCTCAGCGCGGTGGTGGCATCCAGCTGGCCAGCTTCGAGGACGTCTTCACCCGCGAATACGTGAAAGAGCACCGCCTGGTGGATGTGCGGCTCACCGAGCAGCAGGCCTCCGGGACCATCGTCATCGACGGGGATTGTGTCAGGCTCACGCCGCGGGGTGAGGTACTGGCGGGATTCAGTCGTTTTTTCCGCCGTCATTTCCTGCCCAGGCAACGCCTGCTGATGCAGGCCTACTCGGACGAGTTGACCGACCCCTTCCGCGATGGCCAGCCGCCGCCGAGCGATTACGGCTGCTGAGGGCGGTCGGGACTGTCCGGCGGCGCCGCGGCACCGCGCGACGGCACCTGTTCCTGCTCGGCGGCCAGGATCCGTTGGGAGAGTGCCCGCCCTTTCAGGCGCAGCGGCATCTCCACCAGGCGGTAGTTCAGCTCGCTGAGCAGGAGAATCAACACCAGCGCGGTCAGCACCAGCTGATCCAGGTAGGCGGGGTTGAAGCTGGGAGTGGCCGGCTGGCCGATCCGGTACCAGATTTCCCGGGCCAGGCAGAAGGCCGGGATGTGGATCAGGTAGATGGCATAGGAGCGCGCGCCCACCCAGGTGAGCAGGCTTTTCAGCGGTCCCTTGCGCATCAGGTAGTCGCCGTCGTAGGAAGCGATGAACACCAGTAGCAGCGAAATCACGGTAATCATCGAGACCCGGTGACTGACAATGTCGAGGTGTTCACTGCCCATGACTGCCAGGGATGACAGCAGGATTGTGAGTGTTAGCAGTTTCAACAGCCGGCTTCGTTTCAGGAACACGGGCTCGAACAGCCGATATGCTTCGCTGCGGGAGCCTATCGCCAGCAGCACGCCGAGCAGGATACCGTCGGTGCGCAGCAGCATTTCGTACAACCCCGCGCGGGTCGAGGCGAGTTGCAGCAGTACCGCCGCACCCAGTACATAGGGCAGCCAGCGGCCGCTCACCAGGATGGCGATCGGCAGCAGCAGGTAGAATTGCTCCTCCAGGGAGAGGCTCCACAGGTGGAACAGGGCGCCGGCGCCGCCGGGGGTGCCAAAGGTGGCGGCCAGGTGCAGGTTGGCGACCTGCAGAATCGCGCTCAGCCCTCCCTCGAAGTTCACCTTGAAGCTGCCGAAAGCACCCGAGGAGTTGAACAACAGGCAGCACAGCCACACCAGGCCGACCCACAGCCACGCGGAGGGCAGCAGGCGCCAGTAGCGCCTTATCCAGAAAGCGATGCTGGTGGTCCAGAACTGTTGCCGGTCGCGGCAGTCCGCCAGCGCCGGTACCAGGCTGCGGGCGATCACGAAGCCGGAGATGACGAAGAACAGGTCTACCCCGGACCAGCCGCTGAAGTAGCGAAATACGGCGTTAAGCTCGGGGGTTTTCCAGGTGATCAGGTTGCCGTAGGCGTGATAGACGACCACGTAGATCACGGCAATGCCTCGCAGCACTTCGATGTCACTGTTCCTGGAGCTCATTGTCGAATTACCCGGGGTCAAGTGTGATAGTATCCGGCGCTGGTGGGCCGCATATCAGCAGTATCCGCCGGAGTTTATCCAGGGCCAGGGTTTATGGTTATGGCGGACACGCCGATATTACGGGCTAGTCGGTGCCAAGAAAAGTGCAACGGCCTCAGGTGGGGATAACCGTGTTCCCGTGCGTTACCGTCAGCGGCTCCCGGTAGGCCCGTGAACGCCCGCTCCCCTTGCCGCAACTGGCCCTGGCTGCTGCCCCTTGTCGCCATGCCGGTATTGTTCTACTCCCCGGTGCTGTTCCAGCAGCAAACCCAGATACACGCGGAGGGCGTGTCCCTGGGGATCGCGCTGATGCACATGCTCGCCAGTGCCCTGCAGGGCGATACCGGCTTGCTGTGGACCACCAGTATCTATGGCGGGCATCCCATTTTCGCCGAGGGGCAGGGTGGGTTCGCCAACCCCCTGCATCTGCTGCTGGCGTGGCTGTTGACGCCGGTGGCAGCCTACAATGTAAACCAGTTCCTGTGTATGGTGCTGGGCGCCGGCGGAGCCTACGGGCTGGCGCGTAGCTGTGCTTGCCGACCCGGCGCAGCAGCCTTCGCCAGCCTGGCGCTGGCCTTCAGCACGCTGTGGATCGGCGGCGTCAACAACCTTGCGGTGGCCAGTACCATGGCATGGATTCCCTGGGTATTGTGGGCGCTGCAGATCTGGTTGCGGCAGGCCGACCTGGCGAGCGCCGGCCTGTTCGCCCTGGGGGTGGCGCTGATGGTGTTGTCGGGCTACCCGCAGCTGGTGCACGGCGTGTTGATCTACATGTGTGTATACCTGGCGGCGCAGTTGCTGCAGCGGCAGTCGCGCCTGGACCTGTGGCAGCGGCGCAAGCCGCTGCTGACCAGTCTGGCAGTGGCCATCCTGCTGGCTGTCGGGCTGTCGGCGATCCAGTGGCTGCCCCTGCTGGAGTTGGCCCGTGAGTCTCACCGCAGCGCCGGTATCGGGATCATTCCCCAGGACAGTTCCGGCACCGCGGCCTTCCTGCGCGGCTTCCTGTACACCTTCAACGACCCGCAGGTGTTCCCGGATATCAGCGCGGGTTCCGGTACGGTCTATTTCACCGCCGCGGGCAGTCTGCTCGTGTGCCTGGCATTCAGCCTGTTGGTGTTCTTCAGGATGACGCCCCAGGCGCGGGGTCACCTGTGGGCCACACTGGCCCTGCTGGTGCTGGGTTTTGGCAGCGGCGGTTCCCCTATCTTCCAGGTTCTCTACGACTGGCACCTCGTGCCCGGGCTGCGCTACTTCCGGGTGAGTTTTATCTATCTGTTCGTGGCGCTGGTGGGTTTCACGCTGGTGAGCGGTATCTGCCTGGAATCACTGGCGAGGCTGGGGCAGGTTCGCGGCGGTCCCGGCTGGCGCCCGACACGGGGCAAGGTGATGCTGTGCGCCGCCTGGCTGTGTTGCTGGTTGGTGGCGCTGGCCTGCCTGCATGTGCCCGAGGTAGCTCCAGGACAGTACTACATCGCCTTGTTGTGGCTGCTGTTATGTATCCTGGCGCTGGCCGGCGCCAGGGAGTCGCTGCTGCCGCTGGCCAGCGTTTTGCTGTTGTGTGCCGATATACTGCTATACCGGGTCGATTCCTATGACTTCGGCCCGGCAGAACTGATCAGCAAGCCCGCCTCAATCCAGACCCTGGAGCGGGACCCCCGGTTGCGTGACTTCAAGTTTGCCGACCGCACCTATGTCAGGACCTATGCACTGCTGCACCCCAAATCCCCGGAGGTGGAGGAAGGCCTGAGCACCCTGCTGCAGGCGGTGTCTCCAGCCGCCAATGCGCTGTGGGGCGTTGCCTCGGTGTCGGGCAACCTGGCGCTCGGACTGCAGCGCCATGTACTCGCGGAGCAGCTGCTGGATGCCGAACTGGGGGCTGGTGAAGAAAAGACAGCGGGTCTGCGGTTGCTGGACTTTGCCGCGGTCAAGTACCTGACCGTGGGGCAACACTTTGCCATGCCGGGGTTTGAAGAGGCGTTTGCCGACGAGGCGCTGCAGGTGCGTATCGTTGAGAACCCGGCAGCTTACCCGCGCTTCCAGTTTTTTGACGAGGCGGTGTTCGTGGGCGATGCGCAGCAGGCGGCTGCCGCCCTGGCAAACCTCGAGCGGCGCGCGCTGGTGGTGGAACTGGGCGGAGGGCAGGTGCCGGCGAGCGCGCGGCTGCCCCGCGGGGAGCAGCACATGACGCTGCTGCGGGAGCGTTCCGACCGCTATGTGCTCACAGCGGGTAGTAGCAGCCCGGTCTGGCTGTACCTGGCCGATGCCAATTACCCGGGCTGGCACGCCTACCTGGACGGCGCCCGCACCCCGGTTTACAGCGCCCAGCTGCTGGGCAAGGCAATTTACCTGCCGGCCGGGGAGCATACCGTGGAGCTGGTATTCGAGCCCTGGAGTTTTCGAGTCGGCCTGGTCCTGAGCCTGGCCAGTGGCTGCGCCCTGCTCGGGTGCCTGCTGTGGCCGCGCGTACGCCGCAGGGGAGCGGCGGGGACCGCTATCCCGGGGCGCGTCGCAGGCCGCGATAGGGCACAATAGCGGCCATGAAAAAACGCATCGACGACATCGAGGTACTGCGCGCCTTTGCCGTGATCCTGGTGATCGTGGAGCACATGCATTTCAACCTGTTTGCCTGGAACACGCCGGCGCTTGAATCCTTCTATCGCTACTTTGGCGGTTGGACCGGGGTCGACCTGTTTTTCGCCATCTCGGGTTTCGTCATTGCCAGGGACCTGGTGCCGCGCCTGCGCGGTGCCGGCGACCGGCAGGCCTACGTCGGAGTGACCCTGGTGTTCTGGGTGCGTCGATGCTGGCGCCTGTTACCCTCGGCCTGGACCTGGCTGGCGATAATCCTGCTCGCCTCGGTATTTTTCAATCGCTCGGGTGCCTGGGGCAGCGTGACCAACAACGTCGAGATGGTGGTCGCGGCGGCCCTGCAGATTGCCAACTTCCACGTCGCCCGGGTATTCGGCGAGGCTTTTTCCGGTGCGGCTTTCGTGTACTGGAGCCTGTCACTGGAGGAGCAGTTTTACCTGCTGTTGCCACTGCTGGTGTTCGTCAGTCGCGGCAAGCTGCCCCTGCTGCTGGCAGCGCTGGTCATACCCCAGTTGTTCCTGCAGCGCGATACCGCGCTGCTGGCGCTGGTGCGCACCGATGCCCTGTTCCTCGGCGTGCTGCTCGCGTTGTGGCAGCAATATCCCTCCTATCGACTGTTCCGGCCGCGCTTTTTGCGGCACCCGGCGGCGTCCGTGGCGGCCGTGCTCCTGCTGGTGGGTGCCCTGGCCTTGGTGGGCGCGCCCGGCCTGGAGATCATCGAGTACGGTTACGCCCTGGTGACCTGCCTGGCCGGCCTGCTGGTATTCATTGCCTCCCATGACCAGGACTATTTTGCCCGGCCGCGCTGGCTCAGGGCGCCGCTGCTGTGGGTGGGCACCCGCTCCTACGCCCTGTATCTGATCCATATACCCAGTTACTTCCTGACGCGGGAAATCTGGCTGCGGCTGGAGCCGGCGGGTACCCGTTTCAATGCTGCCTATACCTGGGAGTTCCTGGCCACCGCGCTGGTTCTGTTGCTGGCCCTGAGCGAACTCAATTATCGCGTCCTGGAGGTCCCCCTGCGCCGCCGGGGAGTCGCCATAGCGCAAAAAATGGAAACGCGGCGGCTGGCCGCCCGGGCGGCGGCCGCCGCGGCGAGCAGCCCCGCATGAATATCTGGAAGGCTTATGACAGATGACAGCAGGCCCAAGGCGGGCCCGATCGGCTGGCGTGACCGGGGGCTGGACGGCTGGATGAACAGCCAGACCGGCGAGCTCACCCGCGGTCTGCCCGTCACCGCTGCGGACACGGTAATCGACGTGGGCTGTGGCGACGGCGTATTCATCCATTTTTGCGCCAGGCAGGGCGCCGAGGTGATCTACATCGATCGCAGTGAAGCGGCACTGGCGAAAACGTCGGCCAAGATTGCCGGCTCGGCGGCCCGGGCCCACCACGGGATACTGTCGGAATGCGACCCCATCCCCCTGGCCGACGGCGCCGGGGACCTGGTGATCTGCACTGAAGTGCTGGAGCACGTGCCCGACCCCGGGGCGTTCCTGGCGGAGTTGGTTCGGGTGGCCAGGCCCGGCGGGCGCCTGCTGCTCACCGTGCCCGATGCCCGCTCGGAGCAACTGGTGGCGGCCACGGCGCCACCGCAGTACTTCGAGGAGCCCAACCACATACGCACCTTCAGCGCCGATGCGTTTCGCAACCTGGTTGAGACGGCGGGGCTGGTGGTGGAAAACCAGCGCTTTGTCGGGTGTTTCGAGAGCATTTACTGGCCGCTGGCCTGGCTTACCTGTGAGCCGGATTCCGGATTGCCCCTGGACAACCCACATCCCATTCCCGATCACTGGACGCGGCTGTGGCACGAGCTGCAGCGCCACCCCCAGGGGCACAGGATTCGCGATGCCCTCAACCAGTTGCTACCCAAGTCACAGTCCATCGTGGCGCGCAAACCCGGCTGAGGTGCGTGCTGGGAAATGATTACCGTGGATTTCCTGGTGCCGGGATTCAGCAAATGTGGCACCACCAGCCTGTGTGCCCTGCTGGCGCAGCATCCGCAACTGTACCTGCCTGAACTCAAGGAGCCCTGGTATTTCAGCTCCAAACATTACGTCCCGCGCGCACCCGGCTATGCCCGTCACTTTGCCGCGGCGCGTCCCGGGCAGTTGCTCGGGGAGGGCAGCCAGAGCTACAGCACCTACGAGGACGAGGCGGTGTCCATTGCGCGCATACGTGAGCACAATCCGCGCTGCCGCTTTATCTTCCTGGCCAGGAACCCGCTGCGGCGGATCGAGTCCAGCTATCGCGAGATGCACCACAGTGGTGTCATGTTCGGCGTCAACGCACCCTTCGACCTCGCCGGGTGCCTCGAGCGATTTCCGCAGATGATCAGGGATTCGATGTTCTACCAGCGGATAGGCGGCTACCTGAAAGCGTTTGGTCCCCAGTCCGTCCTGGTGCTGTTCCTGGAAGACCTGCGGCAAGATCCCCAGCGCGAAATGGAGAAGTGTTTCCGTCACCTGGGTGTGGATAGCGGTTTCACGGTGCGGCCGCTGCCGCCATTGAACGAGGGCGGATCCAAGTTGTATGACACGGCGGGCCTGCGCAGGCTGCGGGCAACACCCTGGCTCGCGCCGCTGTTGAACCGCTTCACCCGTGAGCAGCAGGACCGCCTGTTCAGGCCGGTGGGCCTGCGACGGGCTTTTGCCGGGCCGGTGCAATGGGACGAGTGCTCCCTCGCCATGGTTCGCCAGAGCGTGGTCCCCGATGCGCGCAGGTTCCTGCGGTACTTTGGCAAGCCAGAGGATTTCTGGCAGTTATGACAGGCGAACCACTCAATGAGGCAGCGACAGCCGGCATGATTACAATCGACTTCCTGGTTCCCGGGTTCAGCAAGTGTGGCACGACTACCTTGTGTGCCATGCTGGCGCAGCATCCGGACATCTATATTCCCGAGCTGAAGGAGCCCTGGTACTTCAGCTCCGACGACTTCCCGGCCAAGCAGGCGGATTACATCCAGCATTTTTCACCGGCCCTGCCGGGGCAGCTGCTGGGGGAGGGCAGCGTCAACTACTCGGGTTACCAGAAGGAAGATATCTCGATAGCACGCATCCGCGACAACAACCCCGCCTGCCGGTTTATTTTCATCGCCAGGAACCCGCTGCGCCGGATCGAGTCGAGCTACCGGGAAATGCATCACAGCGGGGTGAAGTTCGGCCTCAACGCGCCCTACTCACTGGCCGAAAACCTGGAGATGTTTCCGCAGATGATCAAGGATTCGCAGTTTTTTGCCCGCATATCGAAATACCTGGCGGCCTTCGGCGAGCAATCCATCCGGGTGATCTTCCTCGAGGACCTGAAGGCCGATCCGCAGGCGGAAATGGCAAAGTGCTTCAGGCACCTGGGCGTGGACAGCGGGTTTCGGGTGCAGCAGGCGCCGCGCCTCAACCGGGGCAGCTCGAAGTACTACGACTCGCGGATATTGCGTCATATCCGCAGCAAACCCTGGACCGGGTTCAAGCTGGCCCGCCTCAACCCGGAGCAACAGGATCGCCTGCTCATTCCCCTGGGGTTGCGCCGCCCCTTCAAGCGCCCGATCCAGTGGGATGCCCGTTCGCTGGCGATGGTTCGCGAGCAGGTTGCGCCCGACGCCCGGCGCTTTCTGCAGGCGTTCGGGAAACCGGCGGATTTCTGGGAGATCTAACCGGCGCGTTCGTAGAACGCAAAATCCTCACTATAGTAAGTGCGGATGGCCGCCAGGTGCTGGCTCGCCTTGAATGAATCCGGGTCGATGGCCGCCAGTTGATCGAACTCGGTTGCCGTCAGTGTCGCGGCAGCGGGGAGTATCTCATTCGATTTCGCGGTGCGATTCTCGTGCCCCAGTCCCAGTCGCACATCGTGGTTTTGCAGCAGGTAAGCTTGCAGCTGGCCGATGTCTTCCAGACGGAAAATGCGGCTGATATGCGGTACGCCGCGGAAGTACAGGTGTTGCGGCCGCCAGTGGGCATCCAGCTCGAACGGGTCCTGCTGCAGGATGTAAGCCAGGAACTCATCGAAGCTGATACCGCGCTGCAGGTCGATGTCTGCGCGGCCCTGCACCGCGGCGATCACCTGCCGGGTGTGCAACAGGTTGCGCTGGCTGTGGCGTTTGTAGACAAATTTCTCCAGGTAGGCGCTGACCAGCCGCTCGAAGGGATCGCGGATCACGCTGAACTTGAAATACTCGTCCGAAGCGAGAATGTCTCGCGCCAGGTCGATGGGTTTGTCCTTGAGCTGCACCCCCGTATTGAAGCGGTCGGTGACCAGGTGCACTCCCAGCTCCATGGCGATTTCCGCCTGCTGGATCCCCGCCAGCCGGACCATCATGGACTTCAACGAAGTGCAGGCGCACTTGGCTACCGGGATATAGAACAGCCTGTGGTGTTCGGACACCATCATCGGCCCGTAGGGCCAGCGCAGGCCGTTGCCCTGGTGCTGTGGCCAGATCTGGCTGGCGGCTGCCAAACGGGCCTCGGCAGGGGAGAGGTCCTCCCTGGTGAGCAGTTGTACCGTGGCGGGGTGCCCGGGGTTGCGCTGCTCCACCCAGTACTGGCCTTCCATGACCAGGCCGACCCGGACAGCCGCGACGCTGGAGAGGCGGTCGCGGGGAATGATGACCGCGATTTTCTGCCGGTGGCTGCCGCCGGCGGGCACGGGGCCATCCAGCGGGGTGCGAATCCCGTCCACCGGCAGCTGCTGGCCATCGACATCCAGTACTTTGTAGGACAGCGCCAGTTCCCCGCGCGGCCCCGCCTGCAAGGACCCGTCCGAATGATTGGTCAGGGTTACCTCGAGAAAGCCGCGGTTCTGCTTGCCGAGCAGTTCCAGGCTGGCGGCGGCCTCGACGTCGATCTTGTCCCAGTTCGGCGGCGTGCTTGCAGTCGTCGCGCTCGCGTTACCAGCAGTGGAATGATTGCTCAAAACCTGTCCCCGCAGCGTTGTCATCCCGGCCGCCAGCGATACTTGCGCAGGCTTACCCCGAGATCGGAGCGGAACTGTATGCCCTCGCTCTCCAGTCTTGTCCGTTGTTCGGTGCGCGCCCCGGACCCGCCGGGTACCACGATCCTTCCCTGGGCGTTGACCACCCGGTGCCAGGGAAGCAGGGTGTCTTCGGGCAGCCCCCGCAGTGCCCGCCCCACGCGCCGGGCGGCGCCCGGCAGGCCGGCCATGCACGCGACATCGCCATAGGTACTGACCTTGCCGGGTGGGATCAGCATGATCACCTGCCAGATACGCTGGTCGAGATCGTTGTGCTTGGTGGTCATGGCGCGTTGCGGCTGCGAACGTGGGGCGAGTCTATCACCGGGCGGCCAGCGGGCAAAGGCGCGCCGGCCGGCTTGCAATCGGCGGGCTTGCCCCCATACTTTCCGTTACGGAGAATTTTCATGCGATTACTCGTCTTCCTGCTCCCCTGGCTGGAGCTGCTCACCCTTATTCAGCTGGGCATCGAAACCAGCGCCCTCACGGCCCTGGGATACGTGCTGCTGACCTTCGTCCTGGGCATGGCTATCCTGCAGCGCCAGGGGCAGGGCATGTTCGAGCGCTTGCGGGAGAGCCAGGAGGGCCGCATCGTCGGGCCCCAGCTGCTGCTGGACGACATGGCCATGGGGCTCGCCGGCCTGCTGCTGATGGTACCGGGCATGATTTCCGATGCCGCCGCCCTGGTGGTCATGATAGGCCCACTGCGGCGCCGCCTGCGCAACTGGATCTTCGGCCCGCCGCCGCAGCCCTACGCCCCGCAGCGGGACGCCTCCAGTCACGTGACGATAGAGGGTCAATACTCCCGGATCGATGACGACAAATCCTAGTAACATATTGAAAAATAAGTAAAATATTATACTTCCATAACTTCCGGCACGCTCTCCTGGTCGGCTTGACAGCGGCCGCGTCCGGCCTAGAATTAGCACTCTCTCAAAAAGAGTGCTAAGCGGGGCTTGAAAAGCAAAATAGCAGCCCCAATAGATCAGGCTAGCCCCGCGAGGGTGTTCATAACATTGTTACCAGGAGACTACTACAGATGAAAATCCGTCCGCTGTACGACCGTGTCGTCGTTCGTCGCAAGGAAGAGGAAGAAACTACCGCTGGCGGCATCGTGTTGCCGGGCTCTGCCAAGGAAAAGCCCAATCAGGGTGAGATCGTGGCTGTTGGCGACGGGAAGGTGCTGGACAACGGCGAAGTGCGCCCGCTGGCAGTGAAGGTCGGCGACAAAGTGGTGTTCGGTCAGTATGCCGGCAGCAACACCATCGAGGTCGATGGTGAAGAGCTGATCATCATGGGCGAGAGCGAAATCTACGCGGTGGTCGAGTAACTCGCAGCTGCTCCCTCACAAATCAATCGAATTGGTAAATAAAGGAATCTGATCATGGCTAAAGATGTATATTTTGGCGACAAGGCTCGCTCGCGCATGCTCAAGGGCGTGAATATTCTCGCTGACGCCGTCAAGGCAACCCTGGGTCCCAAGGGCCGCAATGTCATCCTCGACAAGTCCTTCGGTGCGCCCACCGTGACCAAGGACGGTGTGTCCGTGGCTAAGGAAATCGAACTGAAAGACAAGTTCGAGAACATGGGTGCCCAGATGGTCAAGGAAGTGGCCTCCCAGGCCAGCGACCAGGCGGGTGACGGCACCACTACCGCTACCGTACTGGCCCAGGCCATCCTCAACGAAGGCCTGAAGTCGGTCGCCGCCGGCATGAACCCGATGGACCTCAAACGCGGCATCGACAAGGCCGTGGCGGCCGCCGTGGAGCAGATCCAGGCAGCGTCCATCCCCTGTGAAGACAACAAGGCGATTGCCCAGGTGGGCACGATTTCCGCCAACAGCGACTCAGCCGTCGGCGATATCATTGCCGAGGCGATGTCCAAGGTCGGCAAGGAAGGCGTCATCACTGTCGAAGAAGGTTCTGGCCTGGAAAACGAACTGGACGTGGTGGAAGGTATGCAGTTCGACCGCGGCTACCTGTCTCCCTACTTCATCAACAACCAGGAGAGCATGAGCGCCGACCAGGAAGACCCCTACATCCTGCTGGTCGACAAGAAAATCTCCAACATCCGCGAACTGCTGCCCCTGCTGGAGCAGGTAGCCAAGGCTTCCAAGCCGCTGGTGATCGTGGCCGAGGACGTCGAGGGCGAGGCCCTGGCGACCCTGGTGGTCAACAACATGCGCGGCATTGTCAAAGTCTCTGCCTGTAAAGCGCCCGGCTTCGGCGACCGCCGCAAGGCCATGCTGCAGGATATCGCGATCCTCACCGGCGGTACCGTTATCTCCGAGGAAGTGGGCCTGGATCTGGAATCCGCCACCCTGGAGCACCTGGGCAGCGCCAAGCGCGTCTCCATGGACAAGGACAACACCACCATCATCGATGGTGCCGGTGACCACGATGCCATCAAGGCCCGTGTCAGCGAGATCCGCGTGCAGATCGACAACACCTCCTCCGATTACGATCGCGAGAAACTGCAGGAGCGCGTGGCCAAGCTGGCCGGCGGTGTTGCGGTCATCAAGGTTGGCGCCGCCACCGAGATCGAGATGAAGGAGAAGAAGGCACGCGTGGAAGACGCCCTGCATGCGACCCGCGCCGCGGTTGAAGAAGGTGTTGTGGCCGGCGGCGGTGTCGCGCTGGTGCGCGCCGTCAACGCTATCCGCGACCTCAAGGGTGCCAACGAAGACCAGAACCACGGTATCAGTGCCTGTCTGCGCGCCATGGAAAACCCGCTGCGCCAGATCGTCGAGAATGCCGGTGACGAGGCCTCCGTGGTGCTGGACAAGGTCCGTCAGGGCGAAGGCAACTTCGGCTACAACGCCGGTACCGGCGAGTACGGCGACATGATCGACATGGGTATCCTCGACCCGGCCAAGGTGACCCGCGTCGCCCTGCAGGCTGCCGGTTCGGTTGCCGGCCTGATGATCACCACCGAGGTGATGATTGCCGATGCGCCTGAAGAGGACAAGGGCGGTGCCGGTGGCATGCCCGACATGGGCGGCATGGGCGGCATGGGCGGCATGGGCGGCATGATGTAAGCCGGCCCGCCATCTGCCATAAACCCGGCTTCGGCCGGGTTTTTTTTGTCTTCCGGAAGGCAAAAAAAACCCCGGATGATCCGGGGTTCTCGGGGAGGGCGTGCGCTCAGCCGAAGTTGGCGTTGACGAAATCCCAGTTGACCAGGGCCCAGAAGGCGTCCATGTACTTGGGGCGCGCGTTGCGGTAGTCGATGTAGTAGGCGTGCTCCCACACGTCCACTGTCAGCAGCGGGGTAACACTGCTGTCGGTCAGCGGGGTACCCGCGTTGCTGGTGTTGACGATCGCCACGCTGCCGTCGCCCTTCTTGACCAGCCAGGTCCAGCCGGAGCCGAAGTTGCCGATGGCACTGTTGGTGAACGCCTCCTTGAAGGCATCGAAGGAGCCGAAGGCGGCATTGATGGCCTCGCCGACTGCACCGCTGGCGTCGCCGCCGCCATTGGGGCTCAGGCAGTTCCAGTAGAAAGTGTGGTTCCAGATCTGCGCGGCGTTGTTGAATACGCCACCATCGGAGGTTTTGACCACTTCCTCCAGGCTCTTGCTTGCCAGGTCGGTGCCCTCGACCAGACCGTTGAGTTTGTCCACGTAGGTTTTGTGGTGCTTGCCGTGGTGGTATTCCAGAGTCTCGGCGGAGATATGAGGTTCCAGGGCATCCTGCGCATAGGGCAGGGCGGGTAATTCAAAAGCCATAATAATCATCCTCACTATGGAGTTGGGGTTGATCGTGAAGTGCGTCCGTTGAGCCTGGCGCACTCCTGTGCAGTGGGCGGTACGCAATAAGGCAGCATAACAAGCTGCGGGTGCCAGTGTACACCACGGCGGCGCTTCTTTCTGCCGGGGCGGACGCTATGTATAATCGGCGCCTTTGGCGCTAACAGGGGTTCAGCCCATGTCCAACGACGATCTAGACCATATTCCCTCTATCGTGCCGACCCGTGACCCGATTACTCCCCGGCCGGCAGCCGGTGGGCGGGGCGCCAAGAAAGCGGGTGCCAAGAAGGCCTCTGCGAGCCCGCGTGGTGCGAGCGGATCCGGGGTTGGCCCCCTGGCGCGCTTGCTGTTGACTGTCGCGCTGGTCGTGGCCGGGGTCGCCTGCGCCTGGGCGTGGCAATTGCAGCAGGCGCTGGAGGCGAACCGGGTCCAGGCCGATGACTATGCGCAGCGAATCCAGGACCTGGAGGCCCGGCTGTCCGATACCGACGAGGGTATGAACCAGAATGCGCAGGTGCAGGCTAGCAAGATCCGTGAACTGGAGTCGGAAGTGCGCAAGCTCTGGGACAATGTCTGGAAGCAGGCCAGCGACCGGCTGACCAAACTGGAGAACGACAACGCCATCCAGGGCAAGAAGATCACCGCTTCGGCAGCCTCGGTCACGGCGCTGGAAAAACAGGCCAAGGACGCCTCGGCGGAACTCGCCAGGCTGAAGGGCGTCGCCGCGGAACTCGATCGAATCGTCGCCAGCGGCAAAGCCAACCAGGCGGAAGTAGAGCGGGTGGCGGACAGCATCAACCGCGTCAACCTGGACCTGGCGAAGCTCAACAAGCGTGTCCAGGGCAATGAGGAGTGGATCCAGTCGATCAATACTTTCCGCAAGCAGGTCAACGCCAATATCGTCGAATTGCAGGCCGCGCTGCGTGCCCAAACCACCACCCCCGCCACGCCTTGAGGAGTTAGCATGACCACCGTTATTCGCCAGGACGATTTCATCGACAGCGTCGCCGACGCCCTCCAGTTCATTTCCTACTACCATCCGGTGGACTTCGTGCAGGCCGTGCACGAGGCGTACCAGAAGGAACAGAATCCGGCGGCGAAGGATGCCATGGGGCAGATCCTGATCAACTCGCGCATGTGTGCCGAGGGGCACCGGCCGATCTGCCAGGATACCGGTATCGTCACGGTTTTCCTCAAGATTGGCATGGACATTCAGTGGGATGCCACCCTGTCGGTCGCGGACATGGTCAACGAGGGGGTGCGGCGGGCCTATACCCATCCCGACAATGTGCTGCGTGCCTCCATACTCGCGGACCCGGCCGGCGCCCGGAAAAATACCCGGGATAATACCCCGGCGGTTATTCACATGGAGGTCGTGCCCGGCAATACCGTGGACGTGCAGGTGGCGGCCAAGGGCGGCGGTTCCGAAAACAAGTCCAAGCTGGCCATGCTCAACCCCTCCGACAGCATCGTCGACTGGGTGGTGAAAACCGTCCCCACCATGGGCGCCGGCTGGTGCCCGCCGGGCATGCTGGGAATCGGCATAGGCGGCACCGCCGAGAAAGCGGCGGTGCTGGCCAAGGAAGCATTGATGGACCCTATCGATATACACGAACTGCGCGAGCGCGGCCCGGCCAACCGCGCGGAGGAACTGCGCCTGGAGATCATGGACGCGGTCAACAAACTGGGCATAGGCGCCCAGGGCCTGGGTGGGCTCACCACCGTGCTCGACGTCAAGATCCGCGACTATCCCACCCATGCCGCCTCCCTGCCGGTGGCCATGATTCCCAACTGCGCGGCAACGCGTCACGCCCATTTCGTCCTCGATGGTTCGGGCCCCGCCCTGCAGACGCCGCCGGATATCAGCGACTGGCCGCAAATCACCCGGGAAGTCAGCGAGCAGGTGCGCCGGGTGGATCTGGATAAGGTCACGGCGGATGATGTGGCCACCTGGCAGCCCGGCGACACCCTGCTGCTTTCCGGCAAGATGCTTACCGGGCGCGACGCCGCCCACAAGAAAATGAAGGAACTTATCGAGAGCGGTGAGGGGCTGCCGCCCCAGGTGGATCTCCGGGGGCGGTTCATCTACTACGTCGGCCCGGTCGACCCGGTGCGGGACGAGGTGATGGGCCCGGCCGGACCCACCACCGCTACCCGCATGGACAAGTTCACCGATTTCATTCTCGAACACACCGGCCTGCTGGGGATGATAGGCAAGGCCGAGAGAGGGCCCGCAGGCGTCGAGGCGATCAGGAAGCACAAGGCCGTATACCTGATGGCCGTCGGCGGCGCGGCCTATCTCGTCTCCAAGGCCATCACTTCCGCGCGAGTGGTCGCCTTCGAGGAACTGGGCATGGAAGCCATTTATGAATTCGAGGTGAAGGACATGCCGGTAACGGTCGCCGTGGATACCCGGGGCGTTTCGGTACATGAAACCGGCCCGAAAATCTGGCGGGCGAAAATAGAAGAGCAGGCGATCAGCGTTGCCTGACACGTTTTACTGGCACGACTACGAGACATTCGGCGCCGACCCCTCGCGAGACCGTCCGGTGCAGTTCGCCGGGCTGCGCACCGACCGGGATCTCAACCCGGTCGGCGAGCCCCTGGTGGTATTTTCCCGTCCCGCCGGAGATTGCCTGCCCCATCCCGAGGCGTGCCTGGTCACCGGTATCAGCCCATTGCGCGCGCTGGCGGAGGGGATTCCTGAGTGCGAGTTCATCGGTCGCATCCACGAGGAGCTGGCGCGGCCCAATACCTGTGGGGTCGGCTATAACTCCCTGCGCTTCGATGACGAGGTGACCCGCTATACCCTGTACCGCAATTTCTACGATCCCTATGCCCGCGAGTGGCAGAATGGCAATTCACGCTGGGATATCATCGATCTGGTCCGCACTGCCCAGGCCCTGCGCCCGGAGGGTGTCCACTGGCCGCTGCGAGAAGACGGCCTGCCCAGCTTCAGGCTGGAGGACCTGACGGCGGCGAACGACATCGCCCATGAAGCGGCCCACGACGCCCTGTCCGACGTGCGCGCCACCATTGCCCTGGCGCGCCTGATCAGGCAGCGCCAGCCGCGCCTGTATGACTACGTGTTGCGGCATCGCGACAAGCGCTCCGCGCGGGCCATGCTGGACCTGGAACACATGAAGCCGGTGTTGCACGTTTCGGGTATGTTCGGGGCGCAGCGCCACAACATCGCCCTGATCGTGCCCCTGGCGATGCACCCGGTGAACGGCAATGAAGTCATCTGTTTCGACCTGGACTGCGATCCGGCGCCGCTGCTCGAACTGGCGCCCCAGCAGTTGGGGGAGTTGCTGTTCAGCCCGGCCAGCGCCCTGCCCGAGGGTAGCCAGCGCCCGGGCCTGAAGTCGGTGCATGTCAATCGCTGCCCGGTACTGGTGACCGCGAAAATGGCAGATCCGGCCACTGCCGAGCGCCTGGGCATCAGCGGCCAGCGCTGTCGAGCGCACCTCGCCGCGCTGCGCGCCTTTCGCGAGCGCGACACCGCGGGCCTGGAGGCTAAAGTCCAGGCCATCTACAGTGGCCGCAGTTTCGAACCGGTGACCGATCCGGACCGCATGCTTTACAGTGGTGGATTCTTTTCCGACAGCGACCGGCGGGCGATGGACGCGGTCCGCGCCAGCAGTCCAGACGAGTTGGCCTCGGCCAGCTTCGTGTTCGAGGACCAGCGCCTCCCGGAGATGCTGTTTCGCTACCGTGCCCGCAATTTCCCGCAATGCCTCTCCGTCGAGGAGCGGGCCCGCTGGGAAGCGTTCCGTTTTCAGCGCCTCACCGAGCCCGAGGCCGGTGCCAGTATCTGTATGGAGCAGTACCTCGAGCTGATCGAGCACATGTTGGCCTCTGGCACCTTAAGCGCGGAGCGGCGGAGCCTGTTGGCGGAGTTGCAGGACTACGGCGATCAGCTGCTGGCCTGACCGCGACCGGTGGATTCTGCCCCTGCGCCCATGGGCAGGAGCAGGGCCTCCCCGTATAATGGCCGCAGGCAGGGCCAACCCTGCCTGTCCTGGGTCAACTTCCTGGAGAGCCATCCCTTGCAGTTTGCCGGTAGTCACATACTTTCAGTGCAGCAGTTCGAGCGCGGCGACGTAGAGCATATCTTCGCGGTCGCCGACCGCATGGTGCCCTATGCCCACCGCCGCCGTGTCACCCGGGTGCTGGACGGGGCCATTCTAGGCTCCATGTTTTTCGAGCCCAGCACCCGTACCCGGGTCAGCTTCGGCAGTGCCTTCAACCTGCTGGGCGGGGAGGTGCGCGAAACCACCGGCTTCGAGAATTCCGCGATCGCCAAGGGTGAGTCGCTGTACGATACCGCCAGGGTGCTCAGCGGCTACTCCGACGTGATTGTCATGCGTCACCCTGCGACCGGTTCGGTGGCGGAATTCGCCGCCGCCAGCCGGGTGCCGGTAATCAATGGCGGCGATGGCAGCAATGAGCACCCCAGCCAGGCACTGCTGGATCTGTACACCATCCGCAGCGAACTGACCGCCCGCGGACGCAGCATAGATCGGTTGCGCATCGCCATGGTTGGCGACCTGCGCTATGGCCGTACGGTGCACTCCCTGAGCAAATTGCTGTGCCTCTTCACTGGCGTACAGGTGGTGCTGGTGTCGCCCCAGGAGCTGCGCATGCCGGGTGAGATCGTGCAGGAGATGCGCGAGGCGGGCCTGCAGGTGCTTGAGTCCGACGCCCTGGAAGCGGGTATTTCCAGCGTGGACATCGTCTATTCCACCCGTATTCAGGAAGAGCGTTTCAGCAGTCTGGCGGAGGCTGACCTGTACCGGGGGCGTTATCGGCTGAACCAGAGTATCTATACCCACCACTGCGAGCCGAACACCGTCATCATGCACCCGCTGCCACGGGATTCCAGGGACAATGCCCGTGAACTGGATGACGATCTCAATGACAACCCCAATCTCGCCATCTTTCGCCAGACCGATAATGGCATGTTGGTGCGCATGGCCCTGTTCGCCCTGACCCTGGACGTGGTCGACCAGGTCGACCGCCATGCCAGGGACGTCAACTGGTATACCGCGGGCCGCTTCTGATGAACCTGGAGCTGACCTTTGGCGCCCAGGATGTGCGCATTCTCGGCGACGAGGAAGCTTTTTCCGGGCACTTCAGCGTGCGCCGGCTCACCCTGCAGTACCGCTGCTTTGGCGGGGGCTGGAGCGAGCCCCAGGTGCGCGAAGTTTTCGAGCGCGGCGATGCGGTGGGCGTGTTGCCCTACGACCCCGAGACCGACAGCGTGGTCCTGATCGAGCAGTTTCGCGCTGGCGCCCTGCGCGGTCCGGCGAGCCCCTGGATGCTGGAGCTGGTTGCCGGAGTGGTCGAGGAAGGGGAGGACGACGAATCCGTCGCCCACCGCGAGGCGCTGGAGGAGGCGGGGTGCGAGATGTCGGAACTGGTCCCCATCGCCACCGTGCTGCCCAGCGCCGGTGCCTGCAGCGAGCAGGTGCGCCTGTTCTGCGGTCGGGTCAGCCGGGCATCCGTGGGAGGGATTCACGGCCTGGCAGCAGAGGGCGAGGATATACTGGTGCACGGGGTGCCGCGTGAAGCGGCCCTGGAACTGCTGGCGCGCGACCGGGTACCCAACGGCCATACCCTGATTGCCCTGCAATGGCTGCAGATTCACGGTGCCGAGTTGCGCCAGCGCTGGCGCTGAGCGGCGCCGTCCCGCTCCCCCACCCCGATGTCCGCCTCCGATCCCGCATCCAGCCTTCCGCCCGACCCTCCGGTCGGTCCGCGGCACAGCCCCGGGTTGCTGCGTTCCAGCGCCCTGGTCGGCGCGATGACCATGCTTTCGCGGGTGCTGGGGCTGGTGCGCGACGTGGTCATAGCGGCCTTCGTCGGCGCCACCGCCAATGCCGATGCGTTTTTCGTGGCGTTCAAGATTCCCAACTTCCTGCGGCGCCTGTTCGCCGAGGGGGCCTTTTCCCAGGCCTTCGTGCCGGTGCTGGCGGACTACAAGGAGGAGGGCAGCATCGTCGCTGCCAGGGCCCTGGTCGACCGGGTGGCGGGTGTCCTGGGTGGCTCCCTGTTGCTGATCACCTCCCTGGGCGTGCTCGCCGCGCCGCTGGTCGCGGCGCTGTTTGCCCCGGGGTTTATCGACCAGGGAGAGAAGTTCCAGCTGACCGCGCAGATGATCCGCATCACCTTTCCCTATCTGCTGCTGATCTCGATGACCGGATTCTGTGGCGCCATACTCAACAGTTACGGGCGTTTTGCGGTGCCGGCATTTACCCCGGTTTTTCTCAACCTGTCGCTGATTTTTGCCGCCACGGTGGCCGCTCCCTGGTTTGCCGAACCGGTATTTGCCCTGGCCTGGGGGGTGTTTTTTGCCGGTATCATCCAGTTGCTGTTCCAGTTGCCCTCCCTGTACCGGCTGGAGTTGTTGCCCCGACCCATCTGGGATACCCGGCACCCCGGTGTGCGCCGTATTCTCAAGCTGATGGTGCCCGCCCTGTTCGGGGTGTCGGTCAGCCAGATAAACCTGTTGCTGGACACCGTGCTGGCGTCTTTCCTGCCCACCGGCAGCGTTTCCTGGCTGTACTATTCCGATCGCCTGGCCGAATTGCCGCTGGGGGTATTCGGTATCGCCATCGCCACCGTCATCCTCCCCAACCTGTCCGCCCACCGTGCCGCCGAGCGGGAGGACGATTTCAGCCTGACCCTGGACTGGGCGGTGCGCGCGGTGCTGTTGATCGGGGTGCCCGCTGCCGTGGCCCTGGTGCTGCTGGCACAGCCCATCCTGATCAGCCTGTTCCAGTACGGTGAACTGGGTGCCCGCGACGTCGCCATGTCGGCCCTGAGCCTGCAGGCATACAGCCTCGGCCTGGTGGCCTTCATGCTGGTGAAGGTGCTTGCTCCCGGTTACTACGCCCGCAAGGACACGGCGACCCCGGTGAAGATCGGTATTGTCGCCATGGTCGTGAACATGGTTCTCAACATCGCGCTGGTGCTGCCCCTGATGCATTACTGGAGCATTGGCCATGTCGGGCTGGCGCTGGCTACCAGCCTGGCGGCCTTCCTCAATGCCGGACTGCTGCTGCGGGGCCTGTTGCGCGATGGCGT
This sequence comes from Pseudomonadales bacterium, assembly GCA_024234735.1. Taxonomy (GTDB): domain Bacteria; phylum Pseudomonadota; class Gammaproteobacteria; order Pseudomonadales; family Halieaceae; genus JARRPM01. The sequence goes on along the minus strand of JACKNV010000007.1, from coordinate 136,071 downwards.
ATACCGTTTCCATGGGGGCTGGGCCCGCTATACCGCCCGCTTGCTGGTCGCCACTTCCGGAATGGCCCTGACCGTCGTGCTGCTGTCCCGGGACCCGGTCGATTGGCTGGCCTGGGACTGGCAGCGCCGCGTCCTGGAAATAGCCATGGTGTGTTGTGCCGGGGCGGCAGCCTACCTGTCCATCCACCTTCTGCTGGGCACCAGGCTGCGCCATCTGCGGCGCCCTTCGGCACTTTGAGGCGCCGGTCATCCCGGCATTTTTACCCTTTCCCTGATTCGCCAGACATAGGCTAGTGGCGCCGCTTTCGCTATACTCGGACGTTTGGTTTGCTTGAGTGTCTCCTGACCCGATGGAATTGATCCGCGGCCTGCACAACATGCGGCCTCGACACCGCGGCTGCGTGGTGACAATCGGGGCGTTTGACGGTGTGCACCTGGGGCACCAGGCGGTTATCAGGCACCTGCTGGACAAATCGGCGGAACTGGCGCTCCCTTCGACGATTATCGTGTTCGAGCCGTTGCCGCGGGAGTATTTTTCCCCGATCAAGGCGCCTGCCCGGATAATGAGCTTTCGGGAAAAGTTCATGGCGATGCGGGAACTGGGCGTGGATCGCCTGCTGAGAGTGCGTTTCGACGAGCGCCTGCGGGGCATGTCCGCCCAACAGTTCGTCGACGATATCTTCGTCGCCGGGCTGGGGGTGCGCTATGTCGTGCTGGGCGATGACTTCCGGTTCGGCAACGACCGGGAAGGGGACCTGGAGTTCATCCGGCAACTGGGGCCGCGCTACGGCTACGAGGCACGGCCCACGCCGACGCTGTCCATAAACGGTGAGCGGGTGAGCAGTACGCGCATCCGCGAGGCGCTGGAGCAGGGGGATTTTGCCGAGGCCGCCCGCATGCTGGGGCGGCCGTACAGCATCTCCGGCAAGGTGGTGTACGGACGGCAGTTGGGGCAGACCCTGGGCACGCCGACCGCCAACCTGGAGTTGCGGCGTCTGCGGGCACCGCTGTGCGGCGTGTACGCGGTAGAGGTCAGTGGCGCCGGCCTGGAGGGCGCCCTGGGGGTGGCCAATGTCGGCGTGCGCCCCACTGTCGACGACAGCATCAAGGCCAACCTGGAGGTGCACCTGCTGGATCGGGAAATCGGCCTGTACGGCCAACACATAGAGGTAACCTTCCGCCACAAGTTGCGGGATGAAAAGAAGTTCGGCTCAGTGGATGAGCTCAGGGAAAACATCGCAAAGGATATAGAAAATACGCGGGCCTGGTTTGCCGGGCACTGATACTTTCTTGGCATTTTATTTATGAGTGAATACAAAGATACCCTGAACCTGCCCCGCACGGCCTTCCCCATGAAGGCCAGCCTGTCCCAGCGGGAGCCACAGCGTCTGCAACAGTGGCAGGAGATGGATTTGTACGGAAAAATTCGCGCGGCGAGCGCCGGGCGGCCCAAATACATCCTCCACGACGGCCCGCCCTATGCCAACGGTGATCTGCACCTCGGGCACGCGGTCAACAAGATTCTCAAGGACATCATCGTCAAATCGCGGACCCTGGACGGCTTCGATGCCCCTTATGTGCCGGGCTGGGACTGCCATGGGCTGCCTATCGAACTCAATGTGGAAAAGAAAGTCGGCAAGCCCGGGGTGAAGGTCACCCCCGCCGAGTTTCGCCAGAAGTGCCGCGACTATGCCGCGCGACAGGTGGACAAGCAGCGCGAAACCTTTATGCGGATGGGCGTGATCGGCGACTGGTTCAACCCCTACCTGACCATGAACTTCCAGACCGAGGCGGATATCGTCCGCGCCCTTGGCCGCATCGCGGCCAACGGCCACCTGCTCAAGGGCTTCAAGCCGGTGCACTGGTGCATGGATTGCGGATCCGCCCTGGCCGAGGCCGAGGTGGAGTACGCCGACAAGCTCTCTCCTGCAATTGACGTGGCCTATACGGCGCTGGACGCCGCGGCCATTAACGCGGCCTGCGGCAGCGACTATGTGGGCGAGATCGCCATTCCCATCTGGACCACCACGCCCTGGACCCTGCCCGCGAGCATGGCCGTGAGCCTGCACCCGGAGCTGGACTACGTGCTGATCCAGGGCGCGGGCCGCGCCCTGCTGGTGGCGGCGGAGCTGGCGGCGTCCTGCGCCGCCCGTTTCGGCCTCGGCGAACCGGTGATACTCGGCCGCTGCAAGGGGGCCGCGCTGGAAAACCAGCTGCTGCAGCACCCCTTCCTCGAGCGGCGGGTGCCGGTGATCCTCGGCGAGCACGTCACCACCGAGGCGGGTACCGGCGCGGTGCACACGGCCCCGGCCCACGGTGCCGATGACTTCCAGGTCGGCCAGAAGTACGACCTGGAGGTATACAACCCGGTGGGTGGCAACGGTATCTATCTGGATAGCACCGAGTACTTCGCCGGCCAGCACGTGATGAAAGCCAATCCGGTGATCGTCCAGATGCTGGAGGAGAGGGGCGTCCTGCTGCACGCCGAGCAGTACGAACACGCCTACCCCCATTGCTGGCGCCACAAAACGCCGATCATTTTTCGCGCCACCCCGCAGTGGTTCGTGAGCATGAGCCAGAACGGCCTGCGTGCCAGGGCGCTCGCCGAGATAGAAAAAGTCACGTGGCACCCGGAGTGGGGCGAGGCGCGGATTACCGCTATGGTTTCCGGTGCCCCTGACTGGTGTATCTCGCGCCAGCGCACCTGGGGTGTGCCCATCGCCCTGTTCGTCCACCGGGAGAGCGGCGAGCTGCACCCCGATACCCAGGCGCTGATCGAGCAGGTCGCCCTGCGCATGGAGGAGTCGGGTATCGACGCCTGGTTCGAGCTGGATCCAGCCGAGCTGCTGGGCGATGAGGCCGATGTGTACGAGAAGGTCACTGACACCCTCGACGTGTGGTTCGATTCCGGTGTGACCCACGTCAGCGTGCTGGAGCGCCGCGAGGAGCTGCGCAAGCCCGCCGATCTATACCTGGAGGGCTCCGACCAGCACCGCGGCTGGTTCCAGTCCTCGCTGGTCACCGGCACAGCCATCGATGGCGCCGCTCCCTACCGCGGCGTGCTCACCCACGGCTTTACCGTCGATGCCGACGGTCGCAAGATGTCCAAGTCACTCGGTAATATCGTCCCCGCCATGACCGCGATGAACGACCTGGGCGCCGATATCGTGCGCCTGTGGGTGGCCGCCACCGACTACCGTGGCGAGCTGACCGTGTCCGACGAGGTCTTCAAGCGCACTGCCGACTCCTATCGGCGTATCCGCAATACCGCGCGCTTCCTGCTTTCCAACCTGGAGGGTTTTGACCCCGCCGTCCACATGGTGCCCTTCGGGGACATGCTGTCCCTTGATCGCTGGGCAGTGGATCGCGCCGCGGTGCTGCAGGCGGAATTGAGGGCTGCCTACGACAGCTTCCAGTTCCACCAGGTCTACCAGAAGCTGCACAACTTCTGTGCCGTCGACCTTGGCGGCTTTTACCTGGACGTCATCAAGGACCGCCAGTACACCACCCAGGCAGATAGCCTGGCGCGTCGTTCCGCGCAGAGCGCCATGTTCATGATTGCCGAGGCCCTGGTGCGCTGGGTGGCCCCCATCCTGAGTTTCACCGCGGAAGAGATCTGGGAAAATATGCCCGGGGAGCGCCCCGAATCGGTGTTTCTGGTGCAGTGGTATGCCGCTCTGCAGTCGTTGCAGGAAGGTGAGGCCATGGGGCGGGAATACTGGCGCCAACTGATGGCGGTGCGCACCGCTGTCAATCGCGAGATGGAGGCCCGCCGCGGAGCGGGTGAACTGCGCGGCTCGCTGGATGCGGCCGTCACCCTGTATGCGGACTCACAGCTGCTGGAGCAATTGCGGGAGCTGGGAGACGAGTTGCGCTTTGTACTCATTACCTCCTCGGCGCGGCTGGCGCCGCTGGAACAGGCGCCGGCGGACGCCGCTGTCACCGAACTGGCAGGGCTGCGCCTGCAGGTAGTGGCCAGCGGCGATGACAAGTGCGAGCGCTGCTGGCACCGCCGCCCGGAAGTCGGGCAGCTTGAAGCGCACCCGACACTGTGCAGCCGTTGCGTGGAAAATGTGTTTGGAGACGGGGAACTGCGTCGCTATGCGTAGTGGCTGGAACAGCCTGCGATGGTATGGGCTCGCGCTGCTGGTGATCGCGCTCGATCAGTATACCAAGCTGCTGGCAGAGGGATCACTGGATTACGGGCGGCCGGTGGAGGTGTTTTCCTGGTTCAACCTCACCCTGCAGTACAATACCGGCGCGGCCTTCAGTTTTCTCAGCGATGCCGGTGGCTGGCAGCGCTATTTTTTCAGTGCGGTGGCCCTGGCCATTTCGCTGGCCCTGGTGGTATGGCTGTATAAAATGCCGCGGCAAGACAAGCTGCTGGCCGTGGCCCTGGCGATGATACTGGGCGGTGCCCTGGGGAATCTATGGGATCGCCTGGTGCTGGGTCACGTGGTGGATTTCATATCGGTGCATTATGCCGGATATTTCTTCCCCGCATTCAATCTCGCCGATGCCGCCATCAGCGTGGGGGCGGCACTGATGATTTTCGACAGCCTGTTTTCAGGACAGCGCGGCAAACAGGTGAAACGGGAGCGGCCCACGGGATGACAAATGGCGATATGGCGGTAAGCGAGGGAACCCGGGTCTTCCTGAATTTTTCAGTCAGCCTGGAAGATGGCTCGGAAGTGGATTCCAACTTCGGGGGCGACCCGGTTGATTTCGAGGTGGGCGATGGCAGCCTGCTGCCCGGTTTCGAGCGGCTGCTTTTTGGCATGTCCGCGGGGGAGCGACAGATATTCACCGTGCCTCCCGAGGACGCCTTTGGCCAGCCCAACGAGAACAACGTACAACGCATTCCCCGCGCGCAGTTCGATGACGACAGTGAACTGGAGATCGGCCTGGTGTTTTCCTTTGCCGATGCCAGCGGTGGCGAATTGCCCGGAATGGTGGTCGCCCATGACGACGAGCAGGTCACCGTCGATTTCAACCATCCCCTGGCGGGGCGCAGTATCCTGTTCGACGTGCTCGTGCACCGGGTCGAACCGGTGGAGTTGCACTGATGGAAGTGCTGCTGGCCAACCCGCGCGGCTTTTGCGCCGGTGTGGATCGCGCTATCGATATCGTCAACCGTGCCCTGGAGGTGTTCGGCGCGCCGATCTATGTACGCCACGAGGTGGTGCACAACAAATTCGTGGTGGAGGATCTTCGTTCCCGGGGCGCGCTGTTCGTGGACGAACTTGATGAAGTGCCCGACGACAGTATCGTCATTTTCAGTGCGCACGGGGTTTCCCAGGCGGTGCGTTCCGAGGCCTCGCGCCGCAGCCTCAAGGTGTTCGACGCTACCTGCCCGTTGGTGACCAAGGTGCATATCGAGGTGGCTCGCTACAGCGCCGAGGGGCGCGAATGCATCCTTATCGGGCACCGCGGCCACCCCGAGGTGGAGGGAACGATGGGGCAGTACGATACCACTGCCGGTGGCGATATCTACCTCGTTGAGAACGAGGAGCAGGTTGCCTCGCTGGTGGTGCGCAACTCCGCCCGGCTGTCCTATGTCACCCAGACCACGCTTTCCATGGACGATACCGCGCGGGTCATCGAAGCGCTGCGCCAGCGCTTTCCGAAAATCCAGGGGCCGCGCAAGGATGATATCTGCTATGCCACCCAGAATCGGCAGGACGCGGTCAAGCAACTGGCGGCGCAATGCGACCTGGTGCTGGTAGTCGGTTCCCCCAACAGTTCGAACTCCAACCGGCTGCGGGAACTGGCTGAGCGCATGGGCGCTGCTGCCTACCTGCTTGACGGGGCAGGGGATATCGACCCGCAGTGGCTGCAGGGTAAATCGCGTATCGGGGTGACCGCCGGTGCATCCGCCCCGGAAGTGCTGGTGCGCGAGGTGCTGGAGGGTTTGCGCGCCCTCGGTGCCGGTGAGCCGGTCGAGGTGGACGGGCGCCCGGAAAATGTCACCTTCTCGCTGCCGCGGGAGTTGCGTATCGAGGCCAGGAACCTCTAGCTCCCGTCCCATATCTCCCCGTCCAGGGGTCCTTAGCGTTCACTTTTCACCATCTTCAGGCGTCTGCTGGCGCCTGTGGCGGCCCGCGCCTACCTTGTCACGGCAAGGGAGGTAGATCGTGCCCAGGACATCCAACCAAAACGCGGGATTGACGCTGATCGAGCTGGTAATCACCCTGGCGGTGTTCGCTGTCACCGTGACCGTGGTCGCGCCGGCGATGCAGTCGCTGCAGCATGGCAACCGCCTGCGTACCGAGGCAACCCGCCTGCTCGACGCGCTCAACCTGGCGCGCAGCGAGGCCGTTATGCGCAACAACCCGGTGGTGCTTTGCCCACGGCCGGCACCGGGCGAGGATGACGCAAGCTGCGACGGCCTCTTCGCCAACGGCTGGCTGGTGTTCAGCGATAGCGCTCGCAATGGCCGCTTCGACGCTGGCAGCGACGAACTGATCCGGGTTTTCGAGCCGCTCCCGCAGGGGTATACGCTGACCGACCTCGCGGGTGGCAGCAGCACCCGGGGGCCGATCAGCTACCTCCCCGACGGCACCTCCCGGCGCAATATCAGTCTGTTGGTCTGCCCGCCGCAGGAACTGCCGTTGCAGCCGTGGAGTGTGGTGCTGAATAACGTCGGGCGGGCCCGTATGGGCAGGGGAGAAGGTCGGTGCCCTACCGTCCTGCCATGAAGCGACACAGCGCCCGCGGTGCGAGCCTGGTCGAGGTCGCCATCGCCCTGCTGCTGGTTTCCGCGGGCACCCTGGGCCTGGCGGGGCTGCAATTGGCCGCCAAGCGCATGGGCTACCAGGCGGTGCAGCGCAGTGCGGCTGCCGGCATGGCGGTAGACCTGCTGGAGCGCATGCGGGCCAACCGCAGTGTTTTGCAGAACTATCGGGTTTCCGGACTGGGTGCGGCCGCTGGAGGCCGGTTGCCTGCTCCACTGGCATCCTGTGAGTCCCAGCAATGTTCGCCGGCGCAGCGTGCGTTTTTTGATCTGTGGGAGTGGGAACGGATACTCAACGGTGAATTGACTTCCCGGGCCGGCGGCGGCTTGGTGCGCCCCTTTGCCTGCGTGGCCGTCGACGGCCGGCATGTGGCAGTAGCAATCAGCTGGGCCGGCACCCAGGAGCTGGATGCCGGACCCAGCGCAGATCAGTGCGGGGAGCCCGCTGGGCCGTTCTTGGCGGCGGAACGCGAGGGACTGCGTATGACCACCTGGATCGCGAGCAACTAACGGTGGCCGGGGGGGTATACAGAGGTTCTCCGGCAGCTCGCGGTTTGAGCCTGGTTGAACTGCTGGTCGCACTGGCGATTGGGGTCGTTCTGGCCTTTGCCGCCACCCATTTCCTGCTGCGCAGTAAACTCAGCTTCCTGCAGTCCGATGAACTGGCGCGGCTGCGGGAAAACGGGTTTTATGCCCTGCGCCTGCTCTCTCACGAACTCACCATGGCTGGTCACCTGGGTTCGGAAATTCCCGGCGCCAGCATCGCCTCCAGTCTGCGCGGCAGTGCCTGCTTTGAATTTCTGCTGGACACAACCTCCGCCGTCGCCCACGTGAACGATGGCGATGTCGCAGGGGTCTCCGCTTCCGGCGGGAGTTCCCTGCCGGAGGACTGCCTGCCGTCGCGCCAGCACCAGGCCGGCAGCGACATCCTCGTGGTACGTCGTACCAGCGGTGAGGCCCTGGTTGCGGCGGGCGAGGTGCGCGCCGCGCCGGACGCCGACGCGCTCTACCTGCGCTCCAGAGCCGCCCAGCGACCGGCGGCCATAGCTCGCGGCGGCGATCCGGGGGTGCCCGGCGAGTTGTGGGAATACACGCCCGCGGTTTTTTTCGTACGCAGCCACTCGCGAATTCGCGGCGACGGGATACCCACGCTGTGCCGCAAGCGGCCTGGCCGCACCGACGAGCGCATGGCTCCGGTGGAATGCCTGGTGGAGGGCATCGAGAACCTGCAGCTGGAGTTCGGTATTGATGACGATGGCGACCTGCAGCCGGATCGCTTTGCCACCCGGCCGGCCGTTGCAGAGCTGCGCCGGGCGGTGGCCGCCCGCATCCACCTGCTGGTGCGCAGTGTGCAGCCAGTGCCCGGGCACAGCGACGACAATGACTACCAGCTGGCTGGCAAGCATATTCCGGCAAGTCACGATGCATATTACCGGCGGCTGGTGCAGGCGACCTTGCTGCTGCGCAACAATGCGGTGTTTCAGCGGTGAGCGGGCGAAGGGCCGTTGGGTGCCAGTGCGGCGCGGTGCTGCTGATGGCACTGCTGGTTCTGTTGATGCTCGCCCTGCTGGGCACCACGGTTGCCCGGACCAGCCTGTTGCAAATGCAGATGGCCGGTAACGACGAACACCGCAGCAGCGCCAGGCAGCAGGCCATGGCCGCGGTGGACAGCGCCCTGGCGGCAGGCAAGGGATTGGACCTGTCACTCCCGGTCGGTTATCGCGCCTGCTCGGCGCAGGTGCCCGAGCAGTTGGTCTGTGATGCCACCGATCTGGAACTCCCTGGCGGCTTGCAGCCGGAATCGGCCCGGCTCGGCGTCAGCGTAGAACGGGTGGCACCGGCCGCCGCCCGAATGCCGCGGCTGGGGGAGGCAGGTGCCAGCAGCACTGTCTTTTACCGGGTGGCAAAGTATGAAGTGCGTGGTTTTTATGATGGTGCCGACCTCGATCTGGGCCGGGCGGAGGTCACCCAGGGCGTGCTGGTGAGGATGGCGCAATGAACAGCCGGAGGATGAGGGGTACTGCAGCCGGACTGGTCAGCATCCTGGCCCTGGCGCTGGGCGATGATCCGCTTTTCGCCGACGATATCGACACATACCGGGCGGCTGGCGGGGCGCAACCCACGGCGTGCGCCGGGATAAGCGCTTCCCTTGTGGCCGGCGCTCTGGCAGCGGGACGGCACAGTCACGGCGCACTGGCGCGGGATATCTATTTCAATTTGTTCGAACCTGGCGCTGGAGACGGCTGGCGAGGCAATATCAAGAAACTGAAAATTGCGACAGTCGATACCGCGGCAGATATGCCTGCCGGGGTAACGCCTGGGGAGTCGGCCGGGGATGCGGGAGCGGTGATCGCCCAGGCGCCGTTGACTGATCCACCCGTTGCCGCCGTGTCCCCACAGGATGGCCAGATACTGCCGGATGCGCTGACGTTCTGGACCGATCCTGCCGGCGCGGATGTGCTGGCCTTCGATCCCGCGCGGGGCGAGGTGCCCGGCAGGGACGGTCGCTCCGTGAGTCGCGGTGGAGCAGGGCAGCAAATACCGGGTTACCTCGTGGGCAGCCCGGGGGTGCGGAACAGCGATGCCGGAGCGCGGCAACTGTATACCGTCGAGCCGACCACGGGCACAGCGCTGTTGCCGTTGGATGCGACGCCAGCCAGCCTGCCGACCCTGGGGCCGATTCTCGACCCGGAGGGGGAACTCAGCGCCGAGGCGGCACTCGCGGTGCTCGCCTGGGTACGAGGCCTGGACAGCTACGATGCCGATGCGGATGGTGACTACCTCGAGGCACGCCAGTGGTTGCTTGCGGACGCCCTGCATTCGCGCCCACTGGCGGTTGAGTATGGTGTTCGCCCGGGAACCGGCTACAGTGCGGCAAACCCCGAGGTCCGGCTCTTCTACGGCAGCAATGACGGTTTTGTTCACATGCTGCGCAATACCCAGGGTAATACCGCTGCCGCCGAGTCCGGGCGCGAGACCTGGGCGTTTATGCCTCCCTCCCTGCTGGCGGTGCAGGCAGCCAGGGCGACGGGCTCACAGTTGCCCGCTGGCCTCCACCGCTATGGCATGGATGGCGAGGCAGTGGCCCATGTTGTCGACCGCGATGGCAATGGCACGATCGAGGCTGCACTGGGCGACCGGGTCTGGGTTTATATCGGCCAGCGGCGTGGCGGTCGCAGCCTGTTCGCCTTTGATATGAGCGATCCGGACGAGCCGGGCTTCCTGTGGCGAATCAACAGCACCTCCGCCGGTTTCGAACAGCTGGCACTGACCTTTTCCACGCCGCGAGTCGCGCATCTCGACCTCGGCGCGGGGACACCCACGGCGGTGCTGATTTTCGGTGGTGGCTACAACGGGGGTGTGGAGCAAGGCGCCAGGGTCGGCAAGGACGCCGGGGATGGGGCGGATACCGTGGGCAACGCCATCTATGTCGTCGACGCCGCCACCGGAGCACTGCTGTGGAAAGCAGTGGGGCCGGGCGCCGCGGTGGCGGCTACCAGCGATGACAATTCGCTGTTCGTTCCCGAGCTGAGGGACAGCATTCCCTCTGCGCTAACGGTTATCGACGCCGATCACAACGGCGTGGACGACAGGGCCTACGTCGGTGACAGTGGCGGCAATGTCTGGCGTCTCGACCTGGCCGAGCACTCGCAACTCGCCGATTTGTCCGAAAGCGCAGTTACCGGCAGCTGGCGCCTGCGGCGACTGGCAGTCCTGGGTGGTTCCGGTATAGCGGACCGTCGTTTCTTTCACGCCCCCGATGTGGTGCAGAGCCGCGATCGACTGGGCGACTACGACGGCGTGGTTATCCTGTCGGGCAATCGGGCAGCGCCGGGCGATACCTCGGTTCGCGACTACGCCTACCTGCTCAAGGATCGGTTGACGGCCGGCGCCGGGCCGGGCGATCAGGTCGGCAACCTGGTGCCGATCGCCCACGATCACCTGGAGGAGATCGGCGCGGCCTGTGCGGGGGAGGGTGAATCGGCCTGTGATACGGGAGAACTTGCCAACGGGTGGCGGCTGGCACTGCGCGCCCCGGGTGAGAAGGGACTCTCCACCCCGCTGGTGAGCAAGGGCACGGTAATCTTAACTTCCTATGTGCCGCCGACAAACGGGGGTGAGCAGTCCTGCACCGAGGTGCGTGGCTCCACCAGGGTTTATACGTTTTCCCTGGAGGATGGTGCTCCGCGCATGGCGCCCGAAGGAAGCCTGGTACCACCGCCAGGGAGCCTGGAACCTGCGGCAGAGCCGGTGCTGTTTCAGGACACGGGGTCGGGCCTGCCGGTGGACGCTATCCCAATCGGGGATCTCGTGTTGCTGCCGGGAGCGGGGATAGCGGGTGACGGCCTGTATCGGCTGCCGGGTCCTTCCGTATGGCGCGCCTACTGGCGACAGGCGGGAATAGATGAACCCTAGAACTCCCGCCAGCCGCAGGGCCGGCCGGGTTGGCTCCTCACCTCCGGGCAAGTGGCGCGTGGCTGGGTTCACTTTGCTGGAAGTGATCACAGTGCTGGTGATCGCCGCCATCCTCTACTTTGTCGCCCTGCCTGGTTACCAGTCGGTCGTTGTCAAAAGTGGTCGCGCCGCTGCCCGGGGCGTACTGATGGATGTCATGACGCGCCAGGAGCAGTACTTTATCAACAGCAAGCGCTATGCCACCAGCCTGGCGGAACTGCAGCTGCCGGAACCGTACTACATTGACCGTCAGGCGCAGGCCGCAGCGGAAGCCCAGGCCAGCTATCGCGTGGCCCTGGATGTCCGGGAGGGCGTTTACATCGGTGTGCTGACCGTTCCCGTCAACCGGCAGACAGCGGACGAAGCCTGCATGACATTCTCCCTGGATCGCACCGGCAGGCGGGCTGTTTCCGGCAGCCTGTCCGCGCAGCCGGCGCAGTGCTGGAACTAATGGTCGAGACGGTCGTTAATCGTCCAGCCCCAGCTTTTTCAGCCGGTAGCGCAGGCTGCGAAAACTGATGCCCAGCAACTTGGCGGTGGCGGTGCGATTCCAGCGGGTTTCCTCGAGGGCCTGGCTGAGCACCTGCTTCTCTATGTTTGCCAGATAACCCTCAAGATCGCCGTAAGCGGCCTCCAACTCGGGCACTGTGGCGGCCCCCCGCTGTGCCGGCAGCGCGTCAACGGCCGCCGGGGCAGCTGGCTGGCGCGGTGCGGCGCTGGCAAACTGCAGATCGTCGGCGGTAATGCTGGTGCCGTCGGACAGCGCCAGGGCACGCTCCAGCATGTTCTCCAGTTCACGCACATTGCCGGGGAAATCGTATCCCTGCAGGGCTTCCAGGGCCGAAGGTTCCAGCTCGGCGCCATCGCTGCCCTCCTCGCGGGCTATGCGCCGCAGCAGTGCCGCGGCCAGTTCCGGCAAATCCTCCTTGCGCTCGCGCAGGCTGGGAACCTTGAGATCGATGACATTTATCCGGTAGTACAGGTCGTTGCGAAAGCGCCCTGCCTCGACCTCGGCGGCGAGATTCTTGTGAGTGGCACTGAGCAGGCGTATATCCGTTGCCTGTTCGGCATTGGCCCCCACCGGCCTGATCGCCTTCTCCTGGATGGCGCGCAGCAGCTTGACTTGCATTGCCAGTGGCAGGTCCGCCACTTCGTCCAGAAACAGGGTGCCGCCGGCAGCAGCCTGGAACAGGCCGATCTTGTCCTGGTTGGCGCCGGTAAAGCTGCCTTTGACATGACCGAACAGTTCACTTTCCATCAGCTCGGGTGGGATGGCACCGCAGTTGACGGCGACGAAGGCACCGGATGCGCGGGGGCCATTGTTGTGAATGAGCCTCGCCACGACTTCCTTGCCGCTGCCTGACTCCCCATGAATATGGACAGGTGCCTGGCTGCGCGCGAGCTTGGTTATCTGCCGGCGCAGCTGGGCAATACTGCTCCCGGAGCCGATCAGGTCCTGGTCCACTGCGCTGTCGGCGCGGCTGGTATCGCCCTCCAGTTGCAGGGCGGTGGTGACCAGGCGGCGCAGGGTATCCAGCTCAATGGGTTTGCTGATGAAATCGAACGCCCCGGCCTTGAGCGCGGCAATAGCGGCCTCGACACTGCCGTGGGCAGTGATCATGGCGACCGGGATCTGGGGAAAATCCTGCTGGATGTGTTCCACCAGGCTGATACCGTTGCCATCGGGCAGGCGCATATCGGTAAGGCATAAATCGGGCAGCTCCCGCGACACCGCTTCCCTGGCCTCTGCCAGGGTGGCGGCGGTATGCGTGGCCAGCCCCATGCGGCTGAGGGTTATATCGAGCAACTCGCGGATATCCGGCTCATCATCTACTATCAGGACACTCTGTCTGCTCATTGCTACCCTACATGGCGCGCTGGTTCAGTGATATGCGGAAGCAACTCTCTCCCGCTGCGGTGTGTCGGTAATGCAGGTCCGCGTTATTGATTTCACACAATTCCCGGCACAGGTACAAGCCCATGCCGCTGCCCTGCTCGACCGTGGTGAAAAAGGGCTCGAACAACTTGGCCTGGTCGGTCGCGGGTACGCCGGTACCCGCATCGATGACATCCACCAGGCACTGGTGACTACCGAAATCGATGCCGACCGCCAGCTTTGCCGTCTCCTTGCCGGTGGCGATTTTGCTGTGGCGCAGGGCATTGTCCAGCAGATTGGATAGCACCCGACGCAGGTTCTCGGGGTCGAACTCGACAAGCAGCTCCCGGTAGTCGCAATCAATGCTGATATCCGCTGGGCGATTGAGCGCCTTCAGATAATCCACCACGAAATCGTTCAGCCACTCCGACAGCATGATGTACTCGGGTTTGGGGGGTTCCCTGCGGGAGATCTGCATTACGCTCTCGACGATCTCGTTCACCCGCACGCAGTGTTGCTGGATGATATCGGCCAGGCGCCGGTCGGCTTCCGTCAGGTCGGTGGATTCCTGCAGTAATTGGGCGGCGTGGCTGATGGCCCCCAGCGGGTTGCGTATTTCGTGGGCAATACTGGCGGTCAGGCGCCCCAGGGAGGTCAACTTCAGGGACTGCGCGTACTGGGTGACGGGCGTGTAGTCTTCGACGAAGACCAGCGCCTCGCCCCGGGTATTGGGCTGCAACTCGCGAAAGTGGGCGATCACCTGGGGGGAGCCTTCGATGATGCTGAACGGCTTGGCGCGGTGCAGCCCGGTATCCTTCCAGTGCTCGAACTGGTAGGCGAGTTCCGCGCTGTAATCGGCCAGCTGGCGCCCCTGTTCAACCGCTACCGGGCGCTCGGGCGCCAACAGGGTGGTAGCCGCCTTGTTCATTACCCGCACCAGGCCATCGTGATTGACCAGCAGAATACCCGTCTCCATGTGCTGCACGATCTGCTCGTTGAGGCGTTGCAGGTTGTACAGGTCGCTGGCGCGATTGCGAGCCAGTTCCTCGGCGCGGCCCAGGCGACCGGCAATAACCTGCACCATGATCGAAACGCCAAAGATCAAACCACCCAGCAGGCCGGCGGGGAACAGGGCGCTGGGGGTCAGTACCCCGGCCAAAATCAACCTCACGGTATCGAACAGCAGGGCCAATACGCTGACCGAAGCGATGAGCATGGCGAGGGTGCGATTGCCGATGAGTACCGAGCTGGCCGCCGCGGTGATGATCAATAGAATGGGCAAGCCGCTGACCATGCCGCCACTGGCATCGGCCAGCAGCATAATAGCGGCAATATCCACCAGAAATACCACGAACAACATCTTCTGGTTGCGATGCAGGCGCGAAGAAAGCGAGCCAAGCAGGGGGGCGCTGGTAGCGAGGTAGGCCAGTGCCACCCCGAGGTACAGGGTGGGATTCAGCGCACCCACCAGTTGCCGGGTATTGGGGCTCACCAGCATGATCAGCAATACCACCGACAGCAGCGAGCGATAGGCGACGTATATCCTGAACAGAGCGATATTTTGCTGGCCGGGAGCATGCAGCGGTGGCTGTGTCAGTATGGCCGGACGATTCACGATTGCGAAATGCCTGTCCTTGTACAAGGAATGGTGGCTGGGTGCGCACAGTGTAACAGGCATCGCCGCGAAAATAGCGAAGATGCCCGCTGGAGCGAGGAGCGCCGGCAGCGGCGAGTACCCCGGTTGGCTAGACGTCCGGGCGGTTGTCGAACTGTGGCGCCTCCGGCGGGTCGAACAGACCAAAACTCAGCTTGTTTATCCACGACCGCTGCGGGCCATCCAGGGTATAGACACTCTGGAACTCGCCGTTTTTATCCAGTGAATAGTGATCTGGGTAGTTCAGGGCCAGCACCGAGATCGTCTCGCGCGCCAGTTCGTCGTAGCCCAACAGGATATAACCCTGGGCCATGACGGCCAGGCCGTCGGCCACGGCGGGTGTGCGCTGGAAGTTTTCGACGACGTAGGCGCCCCGGTTCAACGCCGCCAGATAGGCTCCCCGACGGAAATAGTAGTTGGCCACGGCTATCTCGTGGCGCGCCAGGAGATTGCGCAGGAAAATCATGCGGGCCCTGGCATCGGCGGCATAGGGGCTGGCGGGGAAGCGGGACACCAGCTGGGCGAACTCGGCGAAGGCTTCCTTGGCATGGCCGGTATCGCGCTGCGCGGCATCGGTGGGAACGAACCGGTCGAACACGTCCTCCCTCATGGTATAGGCAGCCAGGCCTTTCATGTAGTAGGCGTAGTCGACGTTGGGGTGCTGCGGATGCAGGCGGATAAAGCGGTCTGCTGCCTCCACGGCCGCCTCGTGTTCGTAGGCCTGGTAGTGAGCGTAGATCAGTTCCAGCTGGGCCTGCTCGGCATACTTGCCAAAGGGATAGCGCGATTCCAGCAATTGCAGGCCCTTGACCGCATCGTTGTAGTTCTCGTTCTTGAGGTAGCGCTGGATGTCCTCGTACATCACCTGTTCGCCCGCGTCGGCCATATCTGGCAGTTCGTCATTGCTGGAGCAGCCCCACAGGGCGATGCTGGCTAACAGGAGGAGAATGTATTTCAACGGTATCACCAATCTGGGCTCGGGTCGGCGTGCTAAAATAGCGGCCGCTACCGGGGCTATCGCGGCGTTATTTAACCACAGGCGGGCGGGGGCATAAACAGGAAATCCAATGGACCAGCGTATAGAAATGGCGGCCATCGTGCCTCTGGAACTGGACGGCGAGCGCCTCGACCAGATTGCAGCCCGCCTGTTTTCGGACTACTCCAGGTCGCGCCTGCAAAACTGGATCCGGGCGGGCGACCTGCAGGTAGACGGCAAGCGCTGCCGCCCCCGGGACAAGGTGACTGCTGGCGCGCGGCTCGAGCTCGCGGCCGATCCGGTGGCGGAAATCAGCTGGCGAGCCCAGCCCATGGCGCTCGATATCCTCTACGAGGACGACAGCATCATCGTCCTGGACAAGCCCGCCGGCCTGGTGGTGCATCCGGCAGCCGGACACGCCGACGGCACCCTGGTCAATGCGTTGCTGGATCACGCCCCGGAGCTGGCCTGTGTGCCCCGCGGTGGAATAGTGCATCGCCTCGATAGGGACACGTCCGGCATCATGGTGGTGGCTCGCACCCTGACGGCTCACCACGACCTGGTGGCGCAGCTGCAGGCGCGCACCGTCAGCCGGGAGTATTGCGCGGTCTGTATCGGTGCCATGACCGGAGGGGGCACGGTGGATGCCCCCATGGGGCGGCACCCGCGGCAGCGCAAGAAAATGGCGGTGCTGGCCGCCGGTGGCAAGCCCGCCATAACCCACTACCGGGTGGCCACGCGTTTCCGGCATCACACGCGGATTGTGGTCAACCTGGAGACGGGGCGCACTCACCAGATAAGGGTACACATGGCGTACCGTCGCTTTCCGCTGGTGGGCGACCCGGTGTACGGTGGCCGGCCGCGTATCCCCCCCGGCGCGTCCGCGGAGCTGATTGCGGCCCTGCGAGGTTTTCCCAGGCAGGCGTTGCATGCCAGGGCGCTCGAGCTGGTGCACCCGGCATCGGGTGAGCCGGTGCAGTTTGCCTGCCCCCTGCCCGACGATCTGCGGGACCTGCTGGCCGTGCTGGAACGGGAGGACCCGGTGGCGAGCGATGGCCAGTAGTTATATCCGCCCCGACTGGCCGGCCCCGGCCACTGTCCTGGCTCTCAGCACCCTGCGCCAGGCCGGCCGCAGCGGCGCGCCCTACCACGGTTTCAACCTGGCGGCTCACGTCGGCGACGACCCCGCGGCGGTACAGGCCAACAGGGAGATACTGTCGCAGGCCTTGCCCCCGGGCTGCCGCGTGCAATGGCTGTCCCAGGTGCACGGCACCACGGTGGTGGAGGCCGGCCAGGGTGAGGAAGTGCCCGAGGCCGATGCCTGCTGGACCCGCGCTCCGGGGCTGGCCTGCGCGGTACTGACCGCCGACTGCCTGCCGGTGTTGTTGTGTTCGCGACAGGGCGATGTCGTGGCCGCCGCCCATGCCGGCTGGCGCGGGCTGCTCGGCGGCGTCCTGGAGTCCACGCTGGCTGCCATGGGTGCCGCCGCCGGGGATGTGCTCGCCTGGCTGGGGCCGGCCATCGGGCCGGCCGCATTCGAGGTGGGCAGCGAAGTGCGGGAGCAGTTCCTGGAAGCAGCGCCCGCTGCTGATGTGTCGGCCACGGATGCCCTGTTCAGCCCCAGCGGGAACCGCTCCGGGCACTATTTTGCCGACCTCTACGCCCTGGCCAGGTTGCGTCTGGCCGCAGCCGGTGTGCGCCGCGTGTTCGGCGGCGGGGAGTGCACCTTGAGTGATCGGGAACGGTTTTTCTCCTACCGGCGCGATGGCATAACCGGGCGCATGGCCAGTCTCATCCTGTTGGAACCGGGCTAGTCACTGCTTGAAATAGGGCTGTTGCGCCCCCATATATGCGGGAGTGAATATTGATCACCACCGGCGTGGTGGTGGATCGCAAAGGAGAATCGTACCCATGAGGATGGACAAACTGACTAACCAGTTGCAGCTGGCACTGGCGGACGCGCAGTCGCTTGCCCTGGGCAAGGACAACAATTTTATCGAGCCGGTGCACCTGTTGAGCGCGCTGCTCGAGCAACAGGGTGGTGCCACCCGGCCCCTGCTGCAGAAGGCGGGAGCGAACATCGCCGGTCTGGCTACCGGCCTGAAATCCGCGCTGGAAGCGCTGCCCCAGGTCAGTGGCACCGGCGGCGAGGTTCACCTGTCCAACGAACTGGGGAAGATCCTCAATGTCGCGGACAAGCTGGCCCAGCAGGGCGGTGATACCTACATCTCCAGCGAGCTGGTGTTGCTGGCCATGCTGGAGAGCAAGACCTCCGCGGGAGAGCTGCTCAAGAAGAGCGGCCTGACGGCCATTGCGCTGCAGGGCGCTATCGAACAGGTACGCGGTGGCGAGGCCGTCAACAACCCCGAGGCGGAGGAGTCCCGCCAGGCCCTGGACAAGTACACCATCGATCTCACCGAGCGCGCCGAGCAGGGCAAACTGGACCCGGTTATCGGTCGCGACGACGAGATACGCCGCACTATCCAGGTGCTGCAGCGCCGTACCAAGAACAATCCGGTGCTGATCGGCGAGCCCGGGGTGGGCAAGACAGCGATCATCGAGGGCCTGGCCCAGCGGGTGGTCAATGGCGAGGTCCCCGAGGGTCTCAAGAACAAGCGTATCCTGTCCCTGGACCTGGGTGCACTGCTGGCGGGGGCCAAGTTCCGGGGTGATTTCGAGGAGCGCCTGAAGGCCGTTCTCAACGAACTGGGCAAGCAGGAAGGGCGCATCATCCTGTTTATCGACGAGCTGCACACCATGGTCGGCGCGGGTAAAGCCGAGGGCTCGATGGATGCGGGCAATATGCTCAAGCCCGCCCTGGCGCGCGGCGAGCTGCACTGCGTCGGCGCTACCACGCTGGATGAGTACCGCCAGTATGTGGAAAAGGATGCCGCCCTGGAACGTCGCTTTCAGAAGGTGCTGGTAAACGAGCCCAACGAGGAGGACACCATCGCCATCCTGCGCGGCCTCAAAGAGCGCTACGAAGTGCACCACGGTGTGGATATCACCGACAGTGCCATCATTGCGGCGGCCAAGCTGTCCCAGCGCTATATCACCGATCGGCAGCTGCCGGACAAGGCGATCGACCTGGTGGACGAGGCCGCCAGCCGTATTCGCATGGAAATCGACTCCAAGCCGGAGTCCATGGACAAGCTGGAGCGGCGCCTGATCCAGTTGAAAATCGAGCGCGAGGCGGTGAAAAAAGACACTGATCCGGCAGCCCTCAAGCAGGTCGAGTTGCTGGACAAGGAGATCGAAAAGGTCGAGCGGGAATACTCCGATCTGGAAGAGATCTGGAAAGCCGAGAAAGCCTCGGTGCAGGGCGCGGCGCAGATCAAAAGCGAGCTGGAACAGGCCAAACTGGATATGGAGGCGGCGCGTCGCGCCGGCGACCTCACCCGCATGTCGGAGCTGCAGTACGGGCGCATGCCCGAACTGGAGAAGCAGCTGGCTGCGGCCCAGGAGTCCGAAACCCAGGAAACGGTATTGCTGCGCAACAAGGTCACCGACGAGGAAATCGCCGAGGTCGTGTCGCGCTGGACCGGTATTCCGGTGTCCAAGATGATGGAAGGCGACCGGGAAAAACTGCTGCGTATGGAGCAGGAGTTGCACGAACGCGTGGTCGGTCAGGACGAGGCCATCACGGCGGTAGCCAATGCGGTGCGCCGTTCCCGCGCGGGTCTTGCCGACCCGAAGCGTCCCAACGGCTCCTTTCTGTTCCTGGGCCCCACGGGCGTGGGCAAGACCGAGCTGTGCAAGGCGCTGGCCGATTTCCTGTTCGACAGCGAAGACGCCATGGTGCGGGTGGATATGTCCGAGTTCATGGAGAAGCATTCGGTGGCGCGCCTGATCGGGGCGCCCCCGGGTTACGTCGGCTACGAAGAGGGCGGCTATCTCACCGAGGCAGTGCGGCGTCGACCCTATTCATTGCTGTTGCTGGACGAGGTCGAGAAAGCCCACCCGGATGTCTTCAATATCCTGCTGCAGGTGCTCGAGGACGGGCGCCTGACGGACGGCCAGGGGCGCACCGTTGATTTTCGCAATACGGTTGTGGTGATGACTTCCAACCTCGGCTCCGACCTGATCCAGGAAATGGCGGGCGAGGAAAACTACGCCGCCATGAAGGCCGCGGTAATGGATGTCGTGGGTAAGCACTTCCGCCCGGAATTCATCAACCGTGTGGACGAGTCGGTGGTATTCCACCCACTCCTGAAAGAGCAGATCCGCGGTATCGCCGAGATTCAGCTGGAGTTCCTCAAACAGCGCCTGGCGGAGCGTGAGCTGGTACTGGATATCAGTGCGGCTTTCATGGATCACCTGGTGGAGCTCGGGTTCGACCCGGTCTATGGCGCCCGGCCGCTGAAGCGGGCGATCCAGCAGGAACTGGAAAACCCCCTGGCCCAGCGGCTGCTGGCGGGCGATTTCGAGCCCGGGCAGACTATCCGGGTAGATCTGGAGGGGGACAGGCCGGTGTTCACCAGCGCCTGAACCGGCCAGGGCCTCGCAAGGGGCCCGGAGTGGCCGGGGAGCTAGTCGCAGTGTACGGCGATGGCGTCCTCGGCTTTCTTGCGCTGGATCGCCTTTTCCTCGTCGCTGAGGGTTCGCAACTCACCCTGGTCGTTGCGCAGCTGGATGTTTTTCTTGGTATTCAGGGTTTCCAGGTTCTGCCGGGCGCGCCGGCACTGCTCCGAGTTTTTCTTGACGGGCGTGGGTTTGGCATTTACCTGCTCGAACTCGTTGCCCGGGCTGGGCTCGGTGGTCGCCGGCACCGCTCCCACCCCTGGCTTGACTTTGCGCACCAGATTGGAGCCTGTGGATACGACTTCGTAAGGTACGCCTTTGGGCGGGGGGCGGTCGCTGTGCACGGGGTTGCCCCGCGAGTCAGTCCAGCGGTAGTGCACACTCTCCGCGGCGCTGACACCGATGTGCGTCAGCAACAGGACAGCCGCGGCCAGCGACAGGCAGGCTCGTAAATGGTGTTGCACTTCCCTATCCCTTTGTTTGTGTTGCTTGGCGTCAGGATACCGTACCCCGATGGTCCGGAGGATGCAATCCTGGGAAGTCTTGGGCATTTTGCTCGCTTTGCTGTCCTGCGCGGTTGACTTCGGGGGTAATCCTGCGAACAATACGCCTGTCTTGCAGATGGCAACGGCTAATGTCGGGTACCCTCGATCTCTGGCCCACCGCGCCGATCCGATTATTCGGTGCCGGCTGTTTGTAAGTCCCGTATTCAGCTCGCGCCGCATGGGCCGGGTCTGAGGGCCAGACACTGCGCTATCCCGCAGGGCGACCGATACACGGGTGTTCGTGATCGTACTTCCCCCCTAAGGAGCGTCTCCGGGGGAGAGTCTTTCCCGGGCAGTGTATCGAGCCTGCAGGGGTGGCGTCGCCAACAGGGCACCTGTTCCGGGTGTTCCACAGCAACGTCCACACGAAGATGTCAGCGTTTTCCGGCGAGGGTTACGCGTCGGTCCTTATTATGGGAGAAAGACTGTGGAGTTGTTATCGGGTGGCGAGATGATCGCCCGCGCCCTCGAAGATGAGGGTGTAGAGTATATCTTCGGTTATCCAGGCGGTGCCGTTCTACATATTTACGATGCCCTTTTCAAGGATTGCAAGGTGCCCCACGTGCTGGTTCGTCACGAGCAGGCGGCGACCCACGCGGCCGATGGTTACGCCCGCGCCACCGGTAAACCGGGCGTGGTGCTGGTAACCTCGGGCCCGGGAGCGACCAATGCGATCACCGGTATTGCCACCGCTTATATGGACTCGATACCCATGGTGGTGCTTTCCGGCCAGGTGCAAAGTCACCTGATCGGCGAGGATGCCTTCCAGGAAACCGATATGGTCGGGATATCCCGTCCCATCGTCAAACACAGCTTCATGGTCAAGCGGGCCCAGGATATTCCCTCGACTATCAAGAAGGCCTTTTATATCGCCTCTACCGGGCGCCCCGGCCCCGTGGTCATCGACATCCCCAAGGACGTAACCCGTCCCGACGAGGTGTTCGAATACCACTACCCCCAGAGCGTGAAGATGCGTTCCTACTCGCCGGCGCAGCGGGGCCACACCGGCCAGATCAAGAAAGCGGCCAGGCTACTGCTGTCCGCCAGGCGCCCGGTGATCTATGCCGGGGGCGGGGTGGTGCAGGGCGATGGCAGCGAGTTGCTGACCCGGCTGGCCAGGGAACTGGATTTCCCCGTCACCAATACCCTGATGGGCCTGGGTGCTTACCCGGCCACGGATCGCCGGTTTCTGGGTATGCTCGGCATGCACGGCTTCTACGAGGCCAATATGGCCATGCATCATTCCGACGTGATCCTGGCAGTCGGGGCGCGGTTTGACGACAGGGTGACCAATACCGTCAGCAAGTTCTGCCCCAGCGCCAAGATCATTCACATCGACGTGGATCCGGCTTCGATATCCAAGACCGTGGCGGCGGACATTCCCATCGTCGGGCCCGTGTGCGCAGTGCTGGAGGAAATGCTCAACCAGTTGCAGCAGTTGCGTGAGCGGGACAGCAGTCTCCCCGACGAGGCGGCGCTGCAGCGCTGGTGGAAGCAGATCGATGAGTGGCGGGCCCAGCACGGCCTGTGGACCGGCACGCGCTACACCCAGGGCGAACATATCATGCCCCAGCAGGTGATAGAGAGCCTGTACCGGGTGACCGGCGGCGATGCCTATGTCACCTCCGATGTCGGGCAGCACCAGATGTTCGCAGCCCAGTACTATCGCTTCGATAAGCCGCGGCGCTGGATCAACTCCGGTGGCCTGGGCACCATGGGCTTCGGCCTGCCGGCTGCCATGGGGGTCAAGCTGGCCTTTCCGGATATGGACGTTGCCTGTGTTACCGGAGAGGGCAGCATCCAGATGAATATCCAGGAGCTGTCGACCTGTACCCAGTACAACACGCCGGTGAAAATCATCAACCTGCGCAACAACTACCTGGGCATGGTCAAGCAGTGGCAGGACATGCAGTACGAGGGGCGCTACGCGATGAGCACCTACGAGGATTCCCTGCCGGACTTCGTCAAGCTGGTGGAGGCCTATGGCCACGTCGGCATGCAGGTCAGGAAACTGGAGGAGCTCGATGCCACGATGGAGCGGGCCTTCGCCATGAAAGACAAGCTGGTGTTCCTCGACATATTTGTCGACCCGATGGAGCATGTCTACCCCATGCACGTGGCTCCCAACGGCTCCATGAAAGACATGTGGCTCAGCAAGAACGAGAGGACCTGACATGCGGCGGATAATTTCGATGCTGATGGAAAACGAGCCCGGTGCCCTGTCCCGGGTGGTGGGCCTCTTTTCCCAGCGGGGCTACAATATCGAAACCCTCAACGTGGCGGCGACGGACGATCCCACCCTGTCGCGGCTGACCCTGACGACCGTGGGTGACGACAAGCAGATAGAGCAGATCACCAAGCACCTCAACAAGCTGGTGGACGTGGTGAAACTGGTTGACCTCACCGAGGGCGCGCACATAGAGCGCGATTTGATGCTTATCAAGGTGCGGGCCCAGGGAGCGCTCCGGGACGAGGTGAAGCGCACCACGGATATTTTCCGCGGCCAGATCGTCGATGTGGGCCCCAATGTCTATACCATCCAGCTGACGGGTACCAGCGACAAGCTGGACTCCTTTGTGGCGGCCATGTCCGAGGTGGATATCCTGGAGGTGGTGCGCTCCGGGGTGGCGGGCATTTCCCGCGGCGAGAAAATCCTCAGTCTGTAGGCTTGCTAATCCCGCCGGGGCCCCTCAGTGGCCCCGGCGGGCCTCCATACGCTTGAGCATGGTCGCCATGAAGCGGCGGTACAGGTCCATTCCCAGGTATTTGTCTTCTATGCCCCTGTCGATATTGGGATTGTCGTTGACCTCGATCACGTAGCCTTTGCCACTGCGCTCCTTGAGGTCGACGCCGTACAGGCTGTCCCCGATCGGGCGGGTGGCCCGCAGGGCGGCATCGAGAATTGCGTGCGGTACATCCGCGATGGGCAGGGTATCGAACCCGCCTGAATCGGTGCGCTTGCCGTGGCGATAGATCTGCCAGTGGTTCTTTACCATGTAATAGCGGCAGGCAAACAGTGGTTCGTTGTCGAGAACCCCGATACGCCAGTCGAAGTCGGTATACAGGAATTCCTGCGCCAGCAGCAGTGTCGAGTGGCGAAACAGCTTCTTGCATATCGCCGCCAGTTCCTCCGGGTTGCCGGCTTTCTCCACTCCCCGGGAGAACGCACCATCGGGGATTTTAACCACCATGGGAAAGCCCAGGGTCTGCTCCAGATTTTCCCGTTGGGATGGCTGGTCCTTGTAAAGGACCACGGTTTTCGGGGAGGGTACCTTGTTGATCCGGAACAGGTCCGCCAGGTAGATCTTGTTGGTGCAGCGCAGTATCGAGGTGCTGTCGTCTATGGTGACCAGCCCCTCGTTCTCGGCCTTTTTGGCGAAGCGATAGGTGTAGTGGTCGATATTGGTGGTCGTGCGGATGAACAGGCCGTCGTACTCGGGCAGGCGCAGGTAGTCGCGCTGGCGGATCACCTCGCAGTCTATGCCCATTTCCTTGCCCGCCCGGATGAACCGCTTCAGGGCCGCCATGTCCGACGGTGGCATCGCCTCCTCGGGGTCGCACAGAATCGCCACGTCGTAGCGGGCGGCCTTCTGCTTGCGGGGTTTACGCCAGACCTTGCGGCTGAACTCGTCCAGCGCCCTGGCAAAGACATCGGCCTGTCCGTCATTGAGCTGTTTGGGCGAGCGCGGCTTCAGGCTGGCAATCTCCCAGCGCTTGCGGTGGCGCAGGGTGATTTCCAGTATGGGGCAGGGGAATGCTTCAAACAGCTCCTGTGCCAGGTCCTGGTAGCGGCTGTCCGCAGTCTGGCCAAAGTAGCTGTACAGCACCACCGGCTGCTCCGTGTCGGCTTCCTGCAGTGACTTGTAAACCGCCTGGCCGAAATCGTCGATATGGATCCGGTAAAGGGCGCGTTTACTGAGGTCGTTGAGGGTGCGCACCGAGGGGATTACCTTGTGGCCCCGGGCTTCTGCGAGCAGCGAGCAGTAGTAGCCCTCGGACAGGTAATCGAAGTTGCGGCACAGGTTGATGACCCGGGTGCGCGGCTGGGATTCCAGCTGGCTGCTGTTCATGTAATCCGAAAAGGTGATCACATTGTCGCTGGGGTAGTAGGGCGCCCAGTCCTTGGGGCTGTGAATGACGATCAGGGTTTGCGACATAAGAACATCCGGGTGTGCAGCCGGCGCGAGCGCGCCCGGCAGAATAGTCGGCCAAGTATTTTACAGCAGTCGCTGGTAGTCAATTGCCGCTCAGGATATATTTCCGCGCTTGAGGATTAACAATTTATGACCGAAATCCGCAGGGCCGTCGCCGGCGACATAGACGAACTGGAACGGCTGGAGGCCCAGGCGTTCAAGGGCGACCGTCTCAGCAGACGCAGTTTCAAACGCTGGCTAAAGCACCGCGGCTGTGTGTTCCTGGTGGGTGAGGAAGGCGGTTCGCTGTGTGGCTATATACTGGTCATTCAGCGCCGCGGCACGCGCCTGGCGCGGCTGTACTCGCTGGCGGTGGATCCCGCGTACCGCGGCCGCGGTGTGGCCGCCGACCTGATCCGCCAGGGGGAACGGGTGGCCAGGGACACCGGCTCTCTGTATATGCGCCTGGAGGTGGCCGGTAACAACAGCGCTGCGATCAGTCTCTATCGCAAGCTGGGCTATCAGCAGTTTGGCCTGTACCGGGACTACTACGAGGACCACAGCGATGCCCTGCGCATGGAAAAGTGCATCCATCGCCTGCAATCCGGTGGCGACAGTCGGGTGATTCCCTGGATGTCGCAGACCACGTCGTTTACCTGTGGCCCCGCTTCCCTGATGATGGCCATGAGTGGTCTGGATCCCGCCTACCGGCCCAGCCCCGTGGAGGAAATCCAGATTTGGCGCGAGGCGACCACCATCTTCATGACCTCCGGCCACGGTGGCTGCCACCCGCTCGGCCTGGCCCTGGCCGCTGTCGACAGGGGCTTCGCTGCCGAAGTGTGGATTAACCAGCGCGGTCCCCTGTTCGTTGAGGGGGTGCGCGACCCGAACAAGAAGCGGGTCCTGCGCCTGGTTCACGAGGCGTTTGTGGAGCAGGCCAGGGAGCGCTCGATTCCCGTTTACTACGAGAACATAGACCAGTCGACACTGGCCGCCAATTATGCCGAGGGCGCCAACCAGCTGGTACTCATCTCCACTTACAGGATGGACAGTCGCAAAACCCCACACTGGGTCGTGGTGAGTGGCTACGACGAGAACTGCCTGTATTTTCATGACCCGGATCTGGAAGTGGGGCCGCATCCCACCATCGCCGAAGAGCAGCGTGAGGCCATCGAGTGCCACCACGTGCCCATCGCGCGCGACGATTTTGCCTCCATGAGCCTGTTCGGGGGCAGCCGCCTGCGCACTGCGGTGATTTTACGCAAATGATCCCGGTCGCTACCGCCGCCAGCTTCTCTGTGTGCCGCCTTTTTTCGCGAGGATAGATGCCCATGCCTGACAGTCATGCGAAATACCTGGAACTGGTGAGAGAGCTGTCCGACCGGATTGTCGAGGCACAGCGCCCCATCCGTATCCTGGACTCCATCAAGTGGTGTGGCGAAGTGCGCGGCGCATTCTTTGCCAGCGGCTGCAGGGAACTGCCGGGTGTTGATACGGACTACTACCGGCGCAAGAACCCGCTGGATTACGACCCGTCCGTCCTGCGCGGTCAACTCCATCAGATCGAGCGCGATATCGCCCGCAAACTGGGGCAGCTGAATCCGCTGGCAACCATCATGCGGCGGATTTGCCGCGAGTACCAGACCGTGGTGCGTATGCTCGAGGCGCGCGGCACTGCGGATTTCGGGCTGTATTCGGAGGAGTTGTATGGCTCGGCGTCTGACGTATTCCATGCCGGAGACCCCACGCTGGCTGACCTGGGAACGCAGATGGAGGCGACCCTCATCAACCTGCTCAAGAATCGCTCCATGGAGGAAGCCCCGAAGACAGTGTCGGCACCCCAGGCTGTCGAGATACTGAACCAGCGCCTGCTGGCCGCGTTCCCCGACGCCGGTATCAGGGTTTTGCTCAACGACCAGATGACGGCCGATGCGGCCGCCGGTTCCGACTACCTGAAAATACGCAGCGATGCCTGCTTCAATTCCCTGGATATCGACGTGCTGGAAGTGCACGAGGGTTGGGTTCACCTGGGCACCACACTCAACGGCATGGCCCAGCCCGCCTGTACTTTTCTCGGCAAGGGTCCCCCATCGTCCACCACCACTCAGGAGGGCCTGGCCGTCCTGACGGAGATTCTCACCCTGCGCTCCAGTCCCTCGCGCCTGTATCGCCTGATCAACCGGGTGCGTGCGGTAACCCTGGCGGAGGAGGGCGCTGACTTTATCGATGTCTTCAACTACCTGCGCGAGCACGAAATGTCCGAGGAGGACAGTTACGCCATTGCGGTGCGTATCTTCCGCGGCAGCACCCCTGACGGCAGGCCTTTCACCAAGGACCTGGCCTATATGCGGGGATTCGTACAGACCTATAATTTCCTGCGCCTCGCCATGAGCGAGGGCAAGCTGGACAACCTGCCCCTGTTGTTCTGTGGCAAGGTCACCCTGGAAGACGTCAGCACCTATCGTTTGCTCATGGACGAGGGCGTGATCGTCGGCCCGAAATTCATCCCCCCGCACTTCGCCGACCTGAAGGGGGTGGCGACCTGGATGAGTTTTTCACGTTTCATTTCCAGCCTGAGCTTCGACCAGTTGCAGGCGGACTACAGCGCCCTGCTCTGAGGCTGGCCGGCAGGAGGTGGGTCACCACCGCTACCGGGGACGCTCGCGGTCGCTTGCCGGGCTAGGAATCCTCAGGACAACCGCTCCCTGAAATCGTTGTAGCCGAATTCGCGCACCAGTTCGAGCTCATCGGTGAGCGAGTTCCACAGGGCAATGGCGGGGAGGTGGGTGCCGTTGAAAGTGGATGTCTTCACCATGGTGTAGTGCGCCATGTCGCTGAATACCAGGCGTTGACCGATCTGCAGCGGCTGCTCGAAACTGTAGTCGCCGATCACATCCCCGGCCAGGCAGGTGAGCCCCCCCAGGCGGTAGCTGTGCGGCAGGGTATCGGCCGTCCCCGCGCCGAGTATGTCCGGGCGGTAGGGCATCTCCAGGGTGTCTGGCATATGGCAGGTTGCCGAGGTATCGAGAATGGCCTGGTTGACCTGGTTCCAGGTGAGGTCCAGCACCTCCGCCACCAGCACGCCGGTGCCTATGGCCACGGCCTCGCCGGGTTCCAGATAGACCTGCACGTGGTATTTGTTCGAGAAGTCCCTGATGCGTGCCACCAGATCATCGATCTGATAACCGGGCCGGGTTATGTGGTGGCCACCGCCGAAGTTTACCCACCGCATGCGCGGCAGCAGGTGCCCGAATCTTTCCTCGACCACATCCAGCGTGCGCTGCAGCGGCGGAAAATCCTGTTCGCACAGGGTGTGGAAATGCAGGCCGCTGATGCCCTCCAGGGCGGATTCGTCGAGCTGTGACAGCGGTATGCCCAGGCGCGAGCCCGGGGCGCAGGGGTCGTAGATGGGCACCGTGCCCTCGGAGTGCTCGGGATTGATCCGCAGGCCGAACTCCAGTCCGGCGCGCTGCTCCCTGGCAGCCTTGATCAGTGGCGCAAAGCGCTGCCACTGTCCACAGCTGTTGAACACCACGTGATCTGCCAGGTTCAGGATCTCCCGCAGGCTCTGTTCGCTGTAGGCGGCGCTGAAAACGTGGACTTCGCCACCGTAGTACTCGCTGCCGAGGCGCGCCTCGTGCAAGCCGCTGGAGCAGGTGCCGTGCAGGTAGCGGGAGACCAGCGGTGCCAGGCGCCACATGGAAAATGCTTTCAGGGCCGCCAGTACCCGTGCCCCGCTGGCGTCCGCCACCTGCCGCAGGATGCGCAGGTTGCGTTCCACCGCCACCTCGTCGACAACGAAACAGGGGGAGGGCAAGCGCCCGAGGTCGAGTTTGCTGAAGTCGGTAAACTGCACGTTGCCTACAGGTCCGCGCCCTTGACCAGGTCCAGCTGGAACTGCGGGTCCAGCTCTATCGCTTTCCACGGCAGCCCGTAGCGGTTCATGTCCGCCATGAAGGGATCCGGGTCGCATTGTTCCACGTTCCACACTCCAGGCCGGCGCCAGCTGCCTTCCAGCAGCATCTTGGCGCCGATCATGGCCGGCACGCCGGTGGTATAGGAGATGGCCTGGGACTGTACTTCGCGATAGCACTCCTGGTGATCGCAGATGTTGTACAGGTACATGAGCCGCTCACTGCCCTGCTTCACCCCGCGAACCATGCAGCCTATGCAGGTTTTTCCCCTGGTGCGCGGACCCAGACTGGATGGGTCGGGGAGCAGGCGCGCGAGGAACTGGATGGGGACGATCTGCTGACCCTGGTACTCCACTGGCTCAATGCCCGTCATGCCGACGTTTTCCAACACTTCCAGATGCTTCAGGTAGTTGTCTGAAAAGCTCATCCAGAACTGGGCGCGGCGCAGTCCCGGGAAGTGTTTGCTCAACGACTCCAGTTCCTCATGGTACATGCGGTAGATGTTGAAGGCGCCCACATTCTCGGGGCACTCGAAGCGGGCCATTTTGGACATGGGGGGCGTGGTGACAAACTGGCCGCCTTCCCAGTGACGGCATTCGGCACTGACCTCGCGGATATTGATTTCCGGGTTGAAGTTCGTTGCAAAGGGATAGCCGTGGTCGCCGCCATTGACATCGATGATGTCCAGTTCATGGATTTCATCAAAATAATGTTTGGCCAGATAGGCGGTGAACAGGTTGGTGGCCCCGGGATCGAAGCCGCTGCCGAGTATCGCCGTGAGACCGGCCTGCGCGAACCTGTCCTGGTAAGCCCACTGCCACTTGTATTCAAATTTGGCGGTGTCACGCGGCTCATAGTTGGCCGTATCCAGATAGTGCACGCCGGCGGCAAGGCAGGCGTCCATGATGGTCAGGTCCTGGTAGGGCAGGGCCACGTTGATAACCAGCTCCGGCTGCTCCTTCTGCAGCAGTGCTGTCAGCTCGCCGACATTGTCGGCATCCACCTGTGCGGTCTTGATCGGGCGGTCGAGCTGTCCGGCAATGGCCTTGCATTTCGCCTCGTTGCGGCTGGCCAGGACGATCTCGCTAAAGACCTCCGGTAATTGCGCGCACTTGTGTGTTACCACCGCGCCCACACCGCCGGCACCAATGATCATTACTTTCGACACGTGTTCACTCCTCGCTCTGTAAGCAGTGGGGTAGCTGGCGGAAACGCCGTTTTCCGGTATCAGTGTTTCTCAAAGTAGGTGTAGCCGTGCAGGCTTTCCCTGAAGGCCTGCACGATACGGCTGCGCTGGGCGACATCGATCTTGCCGTCGCGCACCGCCTTCTCCGCAACCAGGCGGAAGTTCTCCTGCAATCGCTTGGGCTCATACTCCACGTAGCTCAGCACATCGGCGATACTGTCGCCGTGGAATTCGCGGGCAAATTCAAAACTGCCGTCGGGCTCGATAGCCACATTGACTACATTGGTGTCCCCGAAAAGATTATGCAGGTCTCCCAGGGTTTCCTGGTAGGCCCCGATCAGGAAAACGCCCAGGTAGTACTCCTCGCCTGCCTTGAGTGCGTGCAGTTGCAGGGTGTTGCGTTCCCCCTCGGGAGTGGAAAAGCGGTCGATCTTGCCGTCGCAGTCGCAGGTCAGGTCCGCCAGGATGGCCGAGCGTTCAGGCTTTTCTCCCAGACGGTGGATGGGCATGATCGGGAATAACTGGTCGATTGCCCAGATATCCGGCAACGACTGGAACAGGCTGAAATTGCCGTAGTAGATGTCGGAAAGCTGCTCTGGCAGGTTTTGCAGTTCCGGCGGCACCCGAGGGAGGTCGGGCAACATCGCGGCGATACGGTGCAATATGCTGACGCAGATATTTTCCGCCAGGGCGCGTTCCCGCAGCGTGGCCTGGCCGTGGTGGAACAACTCGCGCATCTCGTCGCGGTAGAACAGCGCGTCGTTGTAGCATTCCTGGAAATTTTGCGCGGCTACCTGCTGTTGTAGCTCGAAAAGGTTTTGCAGGGCGTCGGCGCAATCTTTCGGGGGCGGCTCGGCGGGCATGGCCGGGGAACTGCTGCTCACATTGAGGATGTTGAACAACAGCATGGAGGAATAGGCGACCGTGGCGCGCCCCGATTCGGATATGATCACCGGGTGGGCGACATCCAGTGGGTCCAGGGTCTCGCGGATGCTCTCCACGATATTGGCGCAGTATTCGTCCAGGCGGTAGTTCATGCTGTGGGTGCTGTTGGTGCGGGCTCCCTCGTAGTCCACCGCCAGCCCGCCGCCCAGGTCCAGGTATCCCATCGGTGCGCCCTCCTGGGCCAGGCCGGCATAAAACCTGCACGCCTCCAGCACCCCGCTGCGAACGTTGCGGATGTTGGGGATCTGCGAACCCAGGTGGCAGTGCAACAGCCGCAGGCAATGCAACAGGCCGGCCTGGCGCAGCTCGTCTACCAGGCGCATCAGCGAGGTGGTCGACAAGCCGAAGATCGAGCGATCACCGCTGTCCTGGCTCCAGTACCCGTCCACTGCAACCGTGGTCTTGATGCGCACCCCGATCAGCGGGTCGATATTCAGGGCACGGCTGCGTTCGATGATGATGGGCAGCTCCGACAGGGTTTCCACCACGAAAAAGCAGGGAACGCCCATTTGCACGGCATACAACCCCAGCTCTATGAACTCGGCGTCCTTGTAGCCGTTGCAGACGATCAGGCTGTCGGAGTCCCGTAGCTGGGACATGGCGATGATGAGCTCCGCCTTGCTGCCCGCCTCGAAGCCATGGTGGTAGGCGCGTCCATAGTCGGCGATTTCCTCGACCACGTGGCACTGCTGGTTGACCTTGATGGGATAGACCCCGCGGTAGGTGTTGCGGTAGCCACCATCCTGTATGGCCCTGGCGAAGGATTTATTGAGCAGTTCTATGCGGTGATCCAGCAAGTTGCGGATTCGCAGGATGGCTGGCATGTGCAGCCCGCGGTCGTGCATACCCTGCACGATCTCCATGAGGGGCACTGTCACCGGCCCGTCGCCGAAATCGACAGATACCTGCACCTCGCCGTCGGCCGAAATACTGAAGTAATCGGCACCCCAGGCATTGATGCCGTACAGTTGGGTGCTGAGGTCGATGTTCCAGGCGTCATCGGCCCGGTTCTGCTGTGGCGTGGCGCTGGAGCGGGCGGTCATCAATCTTCCTTTATACCTACCTGAAAGCTATTCCCCCGGCCGCCTTTTGCGGTCGGGGTCGGTCCCTGCGCTCGATCCGCCCGGCCAGCCCTGCACCGGGCCGGGGGATAAAGACCCGGCCCCGTGTGGCGCCTAGACGATCCGTTTCATGGCGGTCATGTGGGCGCGCAGCTCCTTGCCGACGATTTCCACCGGATGACTGCGGATCGCTTCGTTTACAGCGATCAACTCGGCGTTGTCGACGCCGTTATCACCCTCCATGCCGCGGCCGATGACATCGGTATCTACCTTGCTCATGAAGTCCGCCAGCAGCGGGCGACAGGCGTGGTCGAACAGGTAGCAACCGTACTCCGCGGTGTCGGAAATCACAACATTCATCTCGTAAAGTTTTTTACGGGCGATGGTATTGGCGATCAGCGGGGTTTCGTGCAGCGACTCGTAGTAGGCGGACTCGCCGATGATGCCGGCGGACACCATGGTTTCAAACGCCAGTTCCACGCCAGCCTTGACCATCGCCACCAGCAGGATGCCGTGATCATAGTACTCCTGCTCGCTGATGTCGGTAGTGGTGCTCGTCGCCTTCTCGAAGGCGGTTTCCGCGGTCGCGGCGCGCCACTTGAGCAGGTTGGCGTCGTCGTTGGCCCAGTCCTGCATCATGGTTGCGGAAAAATGGCCGCTGATGATGTCATCCTGGTGCTGTTCGTACAGCGGGCGCATGATGTCCTTGAGTTCCTGGGCCAGGTGGAAAGCGCGAATCTTGGCAGGGTTGGACAGGCGATCCATCATGTTGGTGATGCCGCCGTGCTTCAGGCCCTCGGTGACGGTTTCCCAGCCGTATTGGATAAGCTTGGAGGCATAGCCGGGTTCGATCCCCTTCTCGACCATCTTGTCAAAGCACAGTATGGCCCCGGTCTGCAGCATCCCGCAGAGAATGGTCTGCTCACCCATGAGGTCCGACTTCACCTCGGCTATGAAGGATGACTCCAGCACCCCGGCGCGGTGACCGCCGGTGCCGGCGGCGTAGGCTTTGGCCAGTTCCAGGCCTTCGCCGCGGGGGTCGTTCTCGGTGTGTACCGCAATCAGGGTGGGCACCCCGAAGCCGCGCTTGTACTCCTCGCGCACTTCGGTTCCCGGGCACTTGGGTGCGACCATGATCACGGTGATGTCCTCGCGGATCTTCATGCCCTCTTCGACGATATTGAAGCCATGCGAGTAGGACAGGCAGGAATCTTTCTTCATCAGGGGCATGACCTGGCTCACCACGGCGGTATGCTGCTTGTCGGGGGTCAGGTTGAGCACCAGGTCTGCCTGCGGTATCAGCTCCTCGTAGGTGCCGACGGTAAAGCCGTTTTCCGTGGCATTCTTCCAGGACTGGCGCTGCTCGCTGATGGCGCTGTCGCGCAGGGCATAGGATACGTCCAGGCCGCTATCGCGCAGGTTCAGGCCCTGGTTCAGGCCCTGTGCGCCGCAGCCGACGATGACCATTTTCTTGCCGCGCAGCTTGTCCACGCCATCGGCGAATTCGGAGCGGTCCATGAACCGGCACCTGCCCAGTTGTTGCAGCTGCAGGCGCAGGGGAAGGGAGTTGAAGTAATTTTGTCCCATGGTGGTAATCCTCGGTGGGTGGGTGATTTGACGTCGACGAAGCTTACGTGAATATGTGTCTTGCGTGAAACGATATATAGGTAATACTGTATTGCGATTTATGCAATATAGGGGTGGGGAATGGATACGCGCGCGCTTGCCGTTTTTGTCACCGTGGCGGACTGCCTCAACTTCAGCCGCAGCTCGGAGCAGTTGCACATGAGCGTGTCCGCGGTCAGTCGCACGATCCAGCGTCTGGAAGACGAACTGGGGCAGGCCCTGTTGATCCGCGACAAGCGCAGCGTCCGCCTCAGCGGCGCCGGCAGGGACTTCCTCGCGTACGCTCGCCGGGCAGTGGATGAATGGCAGCAGGTGCGGCGCCAGCTGGGCAGCGCGACGGAGCTGGTCGGCGAGGTGAGTCTGTACTGCTCTGTGACGGCCACCTACAGCGTGTTGGCGCCGATACTCGCGGCGTTTCGGGCCGCGCATCCGGCAGTGGAAATCATGATGCACACCGGTGACCAGGCCGACGGGATCAGCCGGGTGTTGTCTGCCCAGGACGATGTGGCGGTCACTGGCCGGCCACCCCGCCTGCCCCAGCGCCTGGAATTCCTGCCGTTGCTGGAATCACCGCTGTGCATCTGGGTGCCCACCGCCGACTGTGCCGTCCGGCAGGTAGCCCTTGGGGGGGATGCGGACTCGCCGGGCTTCGACTGGGACAGGCTGCCTTTCATTGTTCCCGAACGCGGTATTACCAAAGATATTCTCGACGCCTGGCTGCGCGAGCGCGGTATCCGGCCCAGGGTATATGCTCAGGTGGCCGGGCACGAGGCGATCGTGGCGATGGTGGGCCTGGGTCTGGGTATCGGTATTGCCCCGCAACTGGTGGTGCGGGCCAGCGGCATGGCGGACAGCGTCAGCCCCCTGAATATGGCCAACAGCCTGCCGCCGCTGGCTATCGGTCTGTGCGGTCTGCGCCGCCGCCTGCAGAACCCCCTGGTCAAATCCCTCTGGGACGTGGCGGGGCAGACCTACAACGGCGCAGTTTGATACCATAGCAGTGTCTGCGGCAGGAGTGGCGAATATGGACAATCACGATCCGGGTGCTCACAGGGCTCCACCGGAGCAGGCCGGCACCGGCGAACAACAGGGCACGACCGGCTCCACCGCGGGCCTGGAACTGCTGGTTGACGAGCATGAGGAGGAGGTTTCGGTCGGTGGGCGTACCGAGCGTCATCGCGGCGTGTATCTGCTGCCCAACCTGTTCACCACAGGGGCCCTGTTTGCGGGCTTCTATGCCATCATCTCCGCGCTGCGCGGCAACTACGAGGCTGCCGCCATCGCCGTGTTCGTGGCCATGGTTTTCGATGGCCTGGATGGCCGGGTGGCGCGCCTGACCAATACGTCGAGCAAGTTTGGTGCCGAGTACGACAGCCTGGCCGATATGGTGTCGTTTGGCGTGGCGCCGGCGTTGGTGGTGTTCAGCTGGGCGCTGGACGGCCTGGGCAAGTTCGGCTGGAGTGTGGCGTTCATCTATGTGGCCTGCGCCGCCCTGCGCCTGGCGCGCTTCAATACCCGTATCGATACTGCGGACAAGAATTACTTTACCGGCCTGGCCAGCCCTGCCGCTGCGGCGATTATTGCCAGCACGGTGTGGGCCTGCCAGGACGAGGGCTGGGTAGGCGCCGGCCTGCCCTACGAACTGTCGGTGATCGTGGGGCTGCTGACGGCCGTAGTGGGTGTCCTGATGATCGCCAACTTCCCCTATCACAGCTTCAAGGGGATCGACTTCAAGGGGCGAGTGCCCTTCGTGGTAATGATTCTGGTGGTGCTGGTGTTTGGTCTGGTGACGGTCGATCCGCCGCGTATTCTGTTGCTCGCCTTCCTTGTCTATGCTGCCTCCGGCCCGGTGACGCGGTTTCTCAAGTGGCGCCGGGGCGTCTGAGTCGGCGGTGCAGGTCAGTCTCGGGCAACAACTGAATTGAACCAATTGTGCGATCACCGATCATAACAGGGACAGTGCCTGCCCGATGATGGAGCGCCTATGTCCCGCCGTTTGCGGATTCCGCCTATCCCCTCGTCTGAAATCACCGCCGAGTCGGCCTACATCAGCCGGCGCGCCTTCATGCGCAGCGCCGCCCTGCTGGCCACGCCGTTGGCGGCAGGCGTCGGATCGCCGTTGCTGGCGGCCGAAGCTCGCTCGGGAATGGCGCTGCGCTACGCCGACGCCGCTGCCGGCCCTGCGGGATTTAACACCGACGAAGCGCAAACACCTTTTGAGGACGTGGCGTCCTACGGCAATTTCTACGAATTCGGAACGGACAAGAGCGACCCGGCGCGTTACGCCGGGCAGATGACCGTAGACCCCTGGTCCGTAGAGGTCGATGGTGCGGTGGGCAAACCGGGCAAGCTGAATCTGGAGGATATCCTCGCGGTTTTCGACCTCGAAGAGCGCATCTATCGCTTGCGCTGCGTCGAGGCCTGGTCGATGGTCGTACCGTGGGTAGGTTTCCCTCTCGGTGACCTGTTGCAGCGATTCGAGCCGCAAAGCAGTGCGCGCTTCGTGGAATTTCGGACTCTCTACCGGAGGGAAGAGATGCCCGGCACCCGCTCCTTTACCAGTATTATCGACTGGCCTTATCGTGAGGGCCTGCGCATGGATGAAGCCATGCATCCGCTCACGCTCATCGCAGTCGGGCTCTATGGCAGGACCCTGCCCAACCAGAATGGCGCGCCCCTGCGTCTCGTGGTTCCCTGGAAGTACGGGTTCAAAAGCATCAAGTCCATTGTCAAGATTCGCCTGCTGGAGCGCCAACCGGCCACCTCCTGGCAGTCCCTGGCGCCGCGGGAGTACGGCTTTTACGCCAACGTAAACCCGGAGGTTGACCATCCCCGCTGGAGCCAGCGGTATGAGCGGCGCCTGCCGTCGTCACTATTGCGGCCCAACCGCGTTCCCACCAGGATGTTCAACGGTTATGCCGAGCAGGTGGCGGGGCTGTACAAGGGGATGGACCTGAGCCGGCTCTACTGATGGGCGACCGGTCACTGCGCCTGGCAGTATTCCTGCTCTGCCTCCTGCCCCTGGCCTGGCTGTTGTATGCCGCCGCCGGCGGGAACCTCGGCCCCGACCCGGCCAAGGCGGTCATGCATGGCAGTGGGGAATGGGCCCTGCGTCTGCTTCTGCTCACCCTGTTGGTGTCGCCCCTGCGCCAGTGGACTGGATGGCGGTGGGTAATGAAGTTACGGCGCATGCTGGGCCTGTATGCCTTTTTTTACGCCACTGTACACCTCGCCGCTTTCTGCCATTTCTACCTGGGTTGGACTGCCGCTATCCTGGCAGAGGAACTGGTCGAGCGTCCCTACATCACCGTGGGGTTTGTCGCCTGGCTGTGCATGCTCCCCCTGGCCCTGACCTCCACGCGCGCCATGCAACGGCGCCTTGGGCGCAACTGGGCGCGCCTGCATCGGGCCGTATACCTGGTGGCTGCGCTGGCATGCTGTCACCTGCTGTGGCAGGCCAGGTCGGATATCGGGGAAGCGCTGGTGTATATAGCGGCGGCCGCGGTATTGCTGGGCTGGCGGGTATGGCGGCACTTACGCGGTAACCGGTTGCTGGCCGCGCGCCCGCTCTAGGCTGCTGGCTGATTGAGCATTGGCAACTAAACCCTTGATTTTGTGTGCTTCTGGTCAATATTCAGGCGATTGGGCGAGGCGCTGCAGGGAGTAGAAAATATTTCTGTAAAAGG
Organism: Pseudomonadales bacterium; assembly: GCA_024234735.1. GTDB lineage: Bacteria > Pseudomonadota > Gammaproteobacteria > Pseudomonadales > Halieaceae > JARRPM01. The sequence continues at coordinate 98,760 of JACKNV010000007.1, read as the reverse complement.
CCTTGCAGGGGCAAAATCGATCCGTATAATGCGCATCCTCGGTTGGGGGCAAGCCTCTCGACCCGACCCCCTCGCCCTGGCGGTGAGGTGTTTTTTAACAGTCAAATGAAGACAGATGTGTGGGCACTTGTTGGGATAGTTGTCACGACTATTCAGACACAACAAGTGACTCATTGATTCATAGTAATTTTTGATTTCGAATTGTGTCTGAGCCTTGGATTTGGGTATTGGAGCGAGGTTAATCGCACTGATGCTCCCTCTTGCGGGTGTTGCTGTAGTGGTGATGTTTGCAGAGGTAAAAGATTTAAACTGAAGAGTTTGATCATGGCTCAGATTGAACGCTGGCGGCAGGCCTAACACATGCAAGTCGAGCGAGAAAGGCCTTCGGGCTGAGTACAGCGGCGGACGGGTGAGTAACGCGTAGGAATCTACCTGGTAGTGGGGGACAACATGGGGAAACTCATGCTAATACCGCATACGCCCTATGGGGGAAAGCGGGGGACCTTCGGGCCTCGTGCTATCAGATGAGCCTGCGTAGGATTAGCTTGTTGGTGAGGTAAAGGCTCACCAAGGCGACGATCCTTAGCTGGTCTGAGAGGATGATCAGCCACACTGGGACTGAGACACGGCCCAGACTCCTACGGGAGGCAGCAGTGGGGAATATTGCGCAATGGGCGAAAGCCTGACGCAGCCATGCCGCGTGTGTGAAGAAGGCCTTCGGGTTTAAAGCACTTTCAATTGGGAAGAAAGGTTGTTGCCTAATACGTAACAGCTGTGACGTTACCTTTAGAAGAAGCACCGGCTAACTCCGTGCCAGCAGCCGCGGTAATACGGAGGGTGCGAGCGTTAATCGGAATTACTGGGCGTAAAGCGCGCGTAGGCGGTTTTGTTAAGTCGGATGTGAAAGCCCCTGGCTCAACCTGGGAATTGCATACGATACTGGCCGACTAGAGTACGAGAAGGGAGGTAGAATTCCACGTGTAGCGGTGAAATGCGTAGATATGTGGAGGAATACCGGTGGCGAAGGCGGCCTCCTGGCTCGATACTGACGCTGAGGTGCGAAAGCGTGGGTAGCAAACAGGATTAGATACCTGGTAGTCCACGCCGTAAACGATGTCTACTAGCCGTTGGGAGACTTGATTTCTTAGTGGCGCAGCTAACGCACTAAGTAGACCGCCTGGGGAGTACGGCCGCAAGGTTAAAACTCAAATGAATTGACGGGGCCCGCACAAGCGGTGGAGCATGTGGTTTAATTCGATGCAACGCGAAGAACCTTACCAGGTCTTGACATCCTGCGAATTTTCTAGAGATAGATTAGTGCCTTCGGGAACGCAGTGACAGGTGCTGCATGGCTGTCGTCAGCTCGTGTCGTGAGATGTTGGGTTAAGTCCCGCAACGAGCGCAACCCTTGTCCTTAGTTGCCAGCACGTGATGGTGGGAACTCTAAGGAGACTGCCGGTGACAAACCGGAGGAAGGTGGGGACGACGTCAAGTCATCATGGCCCTTACGACCTGGGCTACACGTGCTACAATGGAACGCACAGAGGTTGCAACCCCGCGAGGTGAGCTAATCCCACAAAACGTTTCGTAGTCCGGATCGGAGTCTGCAACTCGACTCCGTGAAGTCGGAATCGCTAGTAATCGCGGATCAGAATGCCGCGGTGAATACGTTCCCGGGCCTTGTACACACCGCCCGTCACACCATGGGAGTGGGTTGCTCCAGAAGTGGTTAGCCTAACCTTCGGGAGGGCGATCACCACGGAGTGATTCATGACTGGGGTGAAGTCGTAACAAGGTAGCCCTAGGGGAACCTGGGGCTGGATCACCTCCTTAAACGATGTTGGCACTACCTGATGAGTGCTCACACATTTGTCTTCATTTGTTCGGTTGATGCGTCGGTTACGCAGGATTTTTTGTGCTGCTTGCAGTGCGGGAAAGACGAGTATATGGGGCTATAGCTCAGCTGGGAGAGCGCCTGCCTTGCACGCAGGAGGTCTGCGGTTCGATCCCGCATAGCTCCACCAGTTGAAGGCCTGTAGCTCAGTTGGTTAGAGCGCACCCCTGATAAGGGTGAGGTCGGCAGTTCAAATCTGCCCAGGCCTACCAAAACGCATCGCTGAGATCAGAAAGAAGCTTTTTGTTTTAGATAGAAGGCTTCTTTCTGGTTTTAACGACCGGAATGTTCTTTAACAAGGTAGATCAAGCTGAGTCTTTGGATTTGAGCTTAACACGCTGGCTTCTATGCGGGGCTGGTTGTGGTGAGAGAAATCCATAGATAAAAAGTTCTGGTAACGGGTTTCAATTCCCCGTTGCCAAACGAGTTGTACAACACTGTGACTTAAGCGTCACAACATCCGGCGGATACATGCTTTGATCGGTGTGTATCTCAAGTACCCGGCCTGAGCACAAGGGGGTCGGGGAAGAGTCTTCTTGGACAGATAACTTTGGTTATATGGTCAAGCGACTAAGCGCATACGGTGGATGCCTTGGCAGTCAGAGGCGATGAAGGACGTAGTAGCCTGCGAAAAGCTTCGGGGAGTCGGCAAACAGACTTTGATCCGGAGATGTCCGAATGGGGAAACCCACCTGGTTTAAGCCAGGTATTCTCAACTGAATCCATAGGTTGAGGAGGCGAACGAGGGGAACTGAAACATCTAAGTACCCTTAGGAAGAGAAATCAATTGAGATTCCCTCAGTAGCGGCGAGCGAACGGGGATCAGCCTGCAAGTGATAGCACATTGGTTAGTGGAACGCTCTGGAAAGTCCGGCCATAGAGGGTGATAGCCCCGTACACGAAAACCGATGTGTGGTACTGAGCTTGCGAGAAGTAGGTCAGGACACGTGTTATCTTGACTGAAGATGGGGGGACCATCCTCCAAGGCTAAATACTCCTGACTGACCGATAGTGAACCAGTACCGTGAGGGAAAGGCGAAAAGAACCCCGGTGAGGGGAGTGAAATAGAACCTGAAACCGTATGCGTACAAGCAGTGGGAGCAGATTTATTCTGTGACTGCGTACCTTTGTATAATGGGTCAGCGACTTATTGTTTGTAGCGAGCTTAACCGTTTAGGGGAGGCGTAGGGAAACCGAGTCTTAATAGGGCGTTTAGTTGCAGGGAATAGACCCGAAACCGGGTGATCTATCCATGAGCAGGTTGAAGGTGCCGTAACAGGCACTGGAGGACCGAACCACGTATGTTGAAAATGCGGGGATGAGCTGTGGATCGGAGTGAAAGGCTAATCAAGCCCGGAGATAGCTGGTTCTCCTCGAAATCTATTTAGGTAGAGCCTCGCGTCTTACCCTGGGGGTAGAGCACTGTTTGGGCTAGGGGGTCATCCCGACTTACCAACCCCATGCAAACTCCGAATACCCAGGAGTACAATCGCGGGAGACAGACGGCGGGTGCTAACGTCCGTCGTCGAGAGGGCAACAACCCAGACCGCCAGCTAAGGTCCCCAATACCAGTTAAGTGGGAAACGATGTGGGAAGGCTTAGACAGCTAGGAGGTTGGCTTAGAAGCAGCCACCCTTTAAAGAAAGCGTAATAGCTCACTAGTCGAGTCGGCCTGCGCGGAAGATGTAACGGGGCTAAACTGGTAACCGAAGCTGCGGATGCGCACGTTTCACTTAAATTCACATAGGACGATCGCTTGTCGACGGCTGCCGAAGGCAGATGGCGACCAAGCGCTCCCGAACGTTGAGTCGGGCTGCTTCCAGTAGATGGAGCAGGATCTGAGTGAGTGAGTTTAAGGAAGCGTGCGCATGGTAGAGGAGCGTTCTGTAAGTGGTTGAAGGTGTGCCGGGAGGCATGCTGGACATATCAGAAGTGCGAATGCTGACATGAGTAACGACAAGGGGGGTGAAAAACCTCCCCGCCGGAAGATCAAGGTTTCCTGCGCAACGTTAATCGGCGCAGGGTGAGTCGGCCCCTAAGGCGAGGCAGAAATGCGTAGTCGATGGGAAACGGGTTAACATTCCCGTACTTCTTCATATTGCGATGGAGGGACGGAGTAGGCTAGGCCATCAGGGCGTTGGTTGTCCCTGTTTAAGGTTGTAGGCTGGCTGCTTAGGTAAATCCGGGCCGTCAAGGCTGAGAGCTGATGACGAAGCTTGACATGAGAGTGTCAGGTGAAGTGGTTGATGCCATGCTTCCAAGAAAAGCTTCTAAGCTTCAGATATGAAGGAACCGTACTGTAAACCGACACAGGTGATCAGGTAGAGAATACCAAGGCGCTTGAGAGAACTCGGGTGAAGGAACTAGGCAAAATGGTACCGTAACTTCGGGAGAAGGTACGCCGGTTTGGGTGATGGGACTTGCTCCTTGAGCCTGGGCTGGCCGAAGTGACCAGGTGGCTGCGACTGTTTATTAAAAACATAGCACTCTGCAAACACGTAAGTGGACGTATAGGGTGTGACGCCTGCCCGGTGCCGGAAGGTTAATTGATGGGGTTATCTTCGGAGAAGCTCTTGATCGAAGCCCCGGTAAACGGCGGCCGTAACTATAACGGTCCTAAGGTAGCGAAATTCCTTGTCGGGTAAGTTCCGACCTGCACGAATGGCGTAACGATGGCCACACTGTCTCCACCCGAGACTCAGTGAAATTGAAATCGCTGTTAAGATGCAGTGTACCCGCGGCTAGACGGAAAGACCCCGTGAACCTTTACTATAGCTTCACACTGGACTTTGACCTTACTTGTGTAGGATAGCTGGGAGGCTTTGAAGCGGTGGCGCCAGCCATCGTGGAGCCGACCTGAAATACCAGCCTGGTAATGTTGGGGTTCTAACTTTGGTCCGTTATCCGGATCGAGGACAGTGTGTGGTGGGTAGTTTGACTGGGGCGGTCTCCTCCCAAAGAGTAACGGAGGAGCACGAAGGTGCGCTAATCATGGTCGGAAATCATGAGGTTAGTGTAAAGGCACAAGCGCTTGACTGCGAGTCTGACAAGACGAGCAGGTACGAAATGGGTCTTAGTGATCCGGTGGTTCTGTATGGAAGGGCCATCGCTCAACGGATAAAAGGTACTCCGGGGATAACAGGCTGATACCGCCCAAGAGTTCACATCGACGGCGGTGTTTGGCACCTCGATGTCGGCTCATCACATCCTGGGGCTGAAGTCGGTCCCAAGGGTATGGCTGTTCGCCATTTAAAGTGGTACGCGAGCTGGGTTTAGAACGTCGTGAGACAGTTCGGTCCCTATCTGCCGTGGGCGTTGGAGAATTGAGGGAAGCTGCTCCTAGTACGAGAGGACCGGAGTGGACGAACCCCTGGTGTTCGGGTTGTGTCGCCAGACGCATTGCCCGGTAGCTATGTTCGGACAGGATAACCGCTGAAAGCATCTAAGCGGGAAGCCTCTCCCAAGATGAGTTCTCCCTGACCCCTTGAGGGTCCTGAAGGGTCGTCCAAGACCAGGACGTTGATAGGCTGGGTGTGTAAGCGTTGTGAGGCGTTGAGCTAACCAGTACTAATTGCCCGTGAGGCTTGACCATATAATCCAAGTTATTTGTTGGAAGACGGTTGGGTGTTGTGATGGTGTTACAGGGTGTGCGGCGCAGTGACTTGCAAATCGGCTTGATTTACCGCCCTATTTGAGAGGGTTAAGGCAGCGCTTTGAGCGCGTGAGACCCGATTCCTCTCGAGCCAGTTTGCCTGGCGACAACAGAGCGTTGGAACCACCTGACCCCATCCCGAACTCAGAAGTGAAACGACGCATCGCCGATGGTAGTGTGGGGTCTCCCCATGTGAGAGTAGGTCATCGCCAGGCTTCTAATACGGAAAAGGGCCACCCCACCGGGGTGGCCCTTTTGCGTTGTGGGGGCCCGATACTGCACTGCCGGCGGCAACAGGTGCAGAATGCGATGTGACACCTCAACTCATGTATTCCTTCACATCGACCTCGTCAATTTGCTCAGGGCGAAGAAAAGATCGAGCATATTCTAGGTAAACCTTTTGCCGGACAAACAGTTCAAGGCAGTCGCGATCGATATGCCTGTCGGTGGCCATGCGTTTGAGGATGGCTAATGCCTCACTCACCGTCTTCGGCTCTTTATAGGGCCGGTCTGCGGCGGTCAGCGCCTCGAAGATATCCGCGATCGCCAGGATGCGCTCGGCAATACCCAGTTGCTCGCCGTTCAGCCGGCGCGGGTAACCGGCGCCATCGAGGGTTTCATGATGGGTGGTGGCATAGCGTGGCACGTTCTGAAGCTCTGGTGGAAAAGGCAGGCTCTCCAGCATTTTTATGGTGCTGATCATATGTTCCTGTATGCGGAACCGGTCCTCCGGGGTCAGGGTGCCACGCGAAATAGACAGGTTGTATACCTCGCCCATATTCTGCAGGTGTTCGGGTACCTGCATGTTGATGCCCAGTTCGGGCGGGAAAGCGCGCTCACCGGAGCGGGGAACAACATGCTCCGGTTTATCGGCGAGCAGTCTTTCTGTAGCCGGCAAGGTGGCCTCGCCAGGTGGCGAGCGCAGTGCTTCGGTTGGCGACAGTCCGAGACGGTCATCGAAATGTCGCTGCCAGGTAATGTCTGCCAGCTCCTTCAATCTGGCCTGGCTGGTTTCATCCAGACATTCGCCCCCGACATTGCACAGGGCTACAAACCGAAAATCGTCCTGTAACTTGCGGTGTTTGGCGCCCAGTTGGACCTCGAGTGAGTCCCTATTACCTGGTGCGGCGGCCACTGCCTCGAGATATTCAATGCGTGCGTCGCGCCACAGTACCTCGAAACGCATGCGTACTTCGTGGATCCGGTTGTAGATGACTTCCAGTTTGCTGCCCTTGTCCACGATATGCTCGGGCGTGGTTATCTTGCCGCAGTCGTGCAACCAGGCGGCGATGTGGTACTCCCGCCACTCATCATCGCTGCGCAGTTTGAATTTATCGAACGGCGGTGTATCCGCTTCGGAGGCTGCACGCGCCAGCATCATGGCCAGCTCTGGCACGCGAGCGCAGTGCCCACCGGTGTAAGGTGATTTGTCATCGATTGCCTGGGCTATCAACTGGATGAACGAATCCATCAGCTGCCGCTGGGCCAGTTCATGAGCCCTGATGGCATCGACCATGGTGAGCATCGATTCCGAAAGCTCATCCAGTTCCTTCACGTGGGAGGGTACGCGCCGGACCTGATCGTACTCCCGACGCCTGACCTTGTCATTCTCCCTGGCCAACTGGCGTATCGGGTAAACGATGGGGTTGGCGAAGAACCAGGAGAAGGGTAACAGCAGGAGCAGAAAGCCTGCTGTTATCACGGTGGACAGCTTTACCTCCTCCATGAAGTGGGCCATGACATCGGCCTCTTTGGCGCGGATGCCGATGTAGAGAGGTCTGCTATGGAGGCTGCTGGTGCGGGCTACATACACCAGCCATTGAGCGCCATTCGATTCGCTCTCCACCATCTTGCCGTGGAGTGCAGTGTCGGCTGCCAGGGCTAGCATCAGTTCATCCGGTATTCCGCCGGTGGTAGATTCGTCAGTGACAGCGACCTCTGCCTGTTTTTCCGCTGTGGGGGGCAGCAGGCTGGAGGCGAGAATATTGCCGCTGCTGTCGTACAGGTATATTTCGCTCTGTGATGCAGCCCCTGCCGATTGCAGCAGTCGCGCTATCGACGAGAGTGTCATATCGATGCCCACTACCGTCGGGGTGGCGGCGATGCGCTGTGACAGTGTGAGCCCCGGAACACCCAGCTGTGCGAACCGGTAGGGTTCGGTGGCCACCACTTCTCCGGATTCCATTGCCGTTTGGTACCACTGCCTGGCAGTCGCCTGGAACCGGGTCTGCTCGCTGCGTTCCGTGCGCACCTGCAAGGCCGCATCCATGTATCGGAACGTTCTGGTGATGCCGCCACCGAAGCCCTGTACGGTGACCACGACCCAGCGGTCCGAGGGCAACGCATCGAGAGTCTTTCTGGCGAATTCGCTGGTTTCCAGGTTGATGACCTCGAAGAAACTGCCGTCGCCGCGCCCGAGGTAAATGCCATAGTAAAGTGGGTTGCGTGTCAGCACGCTGGCAAAGACCTGTAGCTGTGCCTGGCGCTGGTTGTCCTGGTCAAATAGGGGGTTGGCCGCCAGCAGCGAGATGACGTTGTTGTTTACCTTTGCCAGGTTGGCCAGTTCGGCCGCGACCGCAGTCGATGCGGCCTGGTATAGCCTGGTGGAACTCTCCCTGGCCATGGATTGGGCGAAGTAATACTGTAGTCCTATGGCCAGCGCTGCGGTCAACAGTGTAGCCAGCAAGAATACGGCAACGACAGTGGGCCGAATATTGATACGCAGCGGGCCGCCAAAGGATGGCATGCAGTGATTACCTGTTGTGGTTGCTACAAAAAAGGCCGGGGAGTTCTGACTCCCCGGCCCTGCTTTTCAGTGTACATCTCTCCTGTGTAGGTCGATGCTGGATTTCCTGTAAGGTAATGATTTCCGGCGCTGATCAGGGTGCCTCAGGGGACGGTCAAACTCAGTGCCGACTGGTCAGTATCACCGTTGTTATCCGACACCATCACAAGCAGGGTATATATGCCCGACGCAGGAGTCGTGCCGGTAAGGGCGCCGCTGGTGCTCAGGGTGAGACCTGTTCCGCCATCGTCAGGCATACTCCAGACATAGGGTTCAACACCCCCTGACGCTGCCAGGACTGCTGCATAGCTGGGGCCACTGGCGGCAGGCAGGGTTTGTGTCGTTATGGTTAGTGCCGGGATGGCGGCGGCGGCGCTTACTGTTACGGTAAGCGAGCCCTCTACAGTGCTTTCGCCGTCGTTTACCTGGAACGTTATCCCGAAGGTACCTGCATTAGTCGGCGTACCACTGAGCACCCCGGCGGTGGTCAGAGTCAGGCCGGATGATCCGCCATTTACCAGTTTCCATGTGTAGTTTTCAGTGCCGCCGGTGGCTTCCAGCACCGCTGCGTAGCGCACGTCCTCGGTCGCGCCGGGCAGTGAGGTAGTGGTTATTGTAAGCGGTGACGGATCAGGATTTACCGCCAGGCTCAGTGCGCTTGTTACGGTTCGCGTGTCATCCGTAACGGAAACCGTAATAGCATAATCACCTTCCGCTGGCCCTGTCCCGCTCAGGATACCGTCATCCCGCAGGTCCAGGCCGGTTCCACCATCGTCGACCAGGGTCCACATATACTCGCCCTGCCCACCGTTGGCCTCAAGGATCGCGCTGTATGCCTCCCCTTCATCGGCTGGCGGCAGGGAAGTTGTGGCAATAGACAGGGGCTGGGTGGTATCGGTATCGCCGGTCACTGACAAAATGAACGACTGCTGCGCGGTTTTGTCGGATGCGTCGGTAACAAGCAGGGTAATGCCGTAGTTGCCGGCCACCGGTGCTACACCGGTAAGAAAGCCCTCGTTGTCGATTGTAAGTCCGGTGCCGCCATCGTCGACAACTGCCCAGGTGTATGGAAGTACGCCGCCGCTGGCTTCGACCAGGTCGATATAATCCAGGCCATCGACAGCAGCGGTGAGCGCGGTAGTGATGATCTTGATCCCACTTTCAGCACTCACTTCCAGGGCGAATGTGGTACGGGCTGTTGCGCCTTTTTTACCGGTGACGCTGATAGTAATAGCGTAGGTCCCCGGCTGGGATGGTGCGCTTCCGGTGAGTACGCCCAGGTTGTCGATAGTGAAGCCGGTGCCACCGTCATCCTCAATGGTCCAGGTATACGGCTCCGAGCCTCCAGTCGCTTCCAGAATGGTTGTGTACGGCGAAGCTTCGACGGCCGGTAACGCCGTGGTGGTAATTGCTATCGGGGTTGATTCGTCAGGGATAAAACTGCCTCCCCCGCCGCCGCCACCACCGCAGGCCGCGAGGGTAAGCAGAATCGCAAAAGCCACCCACAGGCGGCAGATTTGTGTGGCAAGCCGAGTAGTCATCAATATCCCCTTGTGTGCCCGCTGTTAAGCCGGTCTTATATGATCGTCCCGTGTTGTAGATTCTGGAGTGTTCAGCCAGAGAGTCAATAAATCAATCTACTTTTTACAGGTTAGCACGGCACAAGTCAAAAACTCGATAAATAACATGGTGATAGGCCTTGTTTGTGATTTTCTACACAAACATTCTCCGGCGGCCGTGAGGGTTTCTCCGGCACTCTGGTCAAATGGCAACATATTTTATTCTATTTGGTTATATACGGTCCGCGCGGTGGGATCGAGCGCTGACGCGCCGTGCTCCAGGATGCTCGGGGCGGGCTTACAGTTGCCGGGACAACTGCTACCATGGCGCGCCATGAATGAAACCATCCCCGTCCGGCTCTCCGTTTCGATAGTGCTGCACAACAGCTCGCTGCCCATGCTGCGTCGCGTACTGTTGAGTCTGCAGCGGGCGGCTGAAGTGGCGCACGCCGCTGCCATTGTCGGGCAGGTATCGGTGGACGTGCTGGACAACTCGCCGGACGATGAGTACCGCCGCCGCGCCGCCGCGGAAACGTCCACCTGGCAGGAGGGGGATTTTTTCCGGGTGACCTATCGCGGGCTCAGCGAGAACCGCGGTTTTGGTGCGGGCCACAATGTGGTGGTGGGTGGTCTGTGCAGCGATGTTCACCTGCTGCTCAACCCGGATGCCGAACTGGCTGAAAATGCCCTGCTGGTGGGTTTGTCCTGCTTGCGGGAGGAGCCCAGTATTGTACTGCTGAGCCCACGGGTGCTGGGTGAGGACGGTGCCCAGGAGTTTCTCTGCAAGCGCTATCCCTCGCTATTGGTCCTGTTGCTGCGGCCTTTCAAGTCGCGTCTGGTAAGGCGTCTGTTTCGCCGGCGTCTGTATCGCTACGAGATGCGTGACCTGTGCAGCGGCCAGCAGGAGGCCGATGTGCTGCTGGCCAGTGGTTGCTTCATGCTGGTCAGAACAGCGGCGCTGCAGTCCGTGGGCGGGTTCAATGATGATTATTTTCTTTATTTCGAGGACTTCGATCTGTCGATACGGCTGGGAGCCCAGGGGCGCCTGGTATTCAATCCAGCGATTCAGATCGTGCACCACGGCGGTTACGCGGCCAGTAAAGGCATACAGCATGTAAAGTATTTTATACGCTCCGGTATCACCTTCTTCAGCCAGCATGGCTGGCGGTGGATATAGTGCCCCCGGCAAAACTGTTAGACTGCCGCGGCTGGACTACAACAGATGCTCCCGGTGGAGGCCCTGCTCAATGACGTTCAAACACAGGGAACTGCGACGCCTGGCAAGTCTGGAAGCCATGGGAATCCAGAGCTACGTGTCTCGCCGGCAGTTGCCCGGAGCGGCCGTTACCCGGCGCCTGGCGGTGGTGCGCAGCGATGCTGTGGAATCGCCGCCGGTTGCGACCGAGGCGCTATCGGGCGCGGGTGGTTCACCGGGTGTGTCCCTGCTGCCGCAGCTTGGGGCCGATGCCAGGGGTGCAACCAGCGACAGCAGGGCCACACCGCGCCGCACCCCGGAGGTGGAAAGCCGGGCTTCCGTTGCGCTGCGCTTTAACCTGGCGCTCATGGCGGCCGGCGAATGGCTGTGGCTGGAAGAGATTGAGGAGGACGCAATGTCGCCTGACCAGATGCTGCTGGTGCAGGCGATGGCGCGAGCGTTGCTGGCGGTCACGGGAGCAGGTGCCAGTAACCCGGCTGCTGCGCCGCTTCAGGTCGAGTATTTCAGTTGGCCACTACACGACAACCGGCAGTTGGACCAGGGTGAAGAGGCCGCCCGGTACGGTGTCGCCGGGTTTCTCCAGCGGCGTCTGGAAACTCGCGAGTGCAGTGGTTTGGTACTGCTGGGAGAGGCCTGTCAGGCGCGGGTTTCCAGGGAGTTACTCAATTGTCGGCAGGTGGTCGCGATAGCCGGTACGGCAAGTATGCTGGCCGATCCCCTGCAGAAAAAGCAGGCGTGGCGCGAATTGCGGCGGATGTGTCTGTCGGCATGACAAGCAGTACCCCGGCCGTCTCGTTGCGGCCTGCCAAGGGTGGCGACGAACGCGTGCTGGCAGCGATAGACCAGCTGGTCAATCCCGATCCATGGGTAGCCGGCCAGTTTGCCGATGCCTGTGGAACGGGCGCGCTCGAGCGGGCTCTGGTGGCCGAGTCCGATCAGGGTATAGTCGGTTTCATCGTCTACGCCTGTGTGGTCGATGAGGTCAGCATCCACAACGTGGCCGTACACCCGGCGAGCCAGCGTATGGGCATAGGCCGGGCCCTGCTAGAGGCCGCGCTGGAGGCTGCCCGCACACAGGGGGCGCAGCGCTGTTACCTCGAGGTGCGGGCCTCCAACCGGAGTGCCCGCGCGCTGTACCAGGCGCTGGGGTTCCAGACTGACGGCCTGCGTAAAAACTATTATGGTGGGGCAGGCCAACCTGGGGCAGGCCGCTCTGGGGATGACTTGGCTCCCGGGGCGACCCGGGAGGATGCACTGCTGCTGTCCCTGCAGTTATGAGGAAGGGTGAATGTGAACATACTGGAGACCGAGTGGTGGAGCCTGGCGTTGCCGCCGGAGTGGTGGGCGGACACTGAGGAAGACAGCATCCTGGTAGGGGATCGCGATGAGGTCGGCTGTATCGAGATTTCCACATTGCACAGGGAAGGGGGGGAATTCGACCCCGCCGAGGTGCAGGCAATTGCCGCGCGTGAGTCCGGGTCAATCGATAGCTGGCGCAGAGTGAATCTGGGCGATTTCCGGGGAGTGGCGGGCGATTGCGTAGAGGAGGAGGCGGCTATCAGGGAATGGTATGTCGCTCGCAAAGGTATGTTGTTGTTCATCACCTACAGTTGTGACGTCGGCAACCGTGGTATGGATGATGCCGCAGTGGACGAGTTGCTGGATACCCTGCAGGTGCTGGAGCGAGAGAGCACCTAGGCCAACCCGCTGCCATCCGCGGGGCGGCGCCAGGCGTGGACACCGGGCCTAGGAAATGTTCCCGGTTACCCGCACGCGCTTGGCGCCCCTGACCGGCCGGTCTTTGCGAGCGTCCTGGCGCTGCTTGATCTGCGTGTCGATGATGTTCTTGAGGGCGATAATGAGCCCTGTGAAGATGAAGGCGCCGGGCGGCAGGATGGCCAGCAGGAAGTTCTGGTAGTCGTCAACCAGCACCAGTTTCCAGTTCGCCGCATTCGGGCCGAACAGTAAGTCCATGTTGGCAAACAGCGCTCCCGTTCCCAGCAGCTCGCGTATCGCGCCCAGCAACACCAGCACCAGCCCGAACCCCAGCCCCATGATGAATCCGTCATAACAGGCAGGGGCCAGGCTGTGGCGGCTGGCGAAACCATCCGCCCGGCCGAGAATGACACAGTTGGTGGTGATCAGCGGGAGAAAAATGCCGAGTATCTGGTAGAGCTCGTAGGCATAGGCCTGCATCAGCAACTCGATGCAGGTGACAGCCGAGGCAATGATCATCACGAAGGCGGGCAGGCGCACCGCGTCCGACACGATGTTGCGAATCAGTGATACCGCGGTGTTGGAGCAGATCAGCACCAGGGTAGTGGCGGCTGCCAGGCCCATGGCGTTGACCACGCTGCCGGTGACGGCCAGCAGCGGGCACAGCCCCAGCAGCTGGACAATGGCCGGGTTGTTTTTCCACAGGCCATTGACGGACAGTTCCTTGTAGCTGACCTCAGACATTCAGGGTGATTCCTTGGCTGCCTCGGCTGCCCCTTCGAACAGGCGCTGGCGGTTGGCATCGGCGTATTGTAAGCCCCGCAGGGTGGCGGCGACCACCGCCCGCGGCGTGATGGTGGCCCCGGTGAACTGGTCGAAATCGCCCTTGTCTTTCCTGACCGCCCAGCGCGCTGGTTCGGGGTTGCCCAGGGAGCGCCCGTCGAAGCCCAGAATCCAGTCGGTTTTTTTCAGGTCGATCTTGTCTCCCAGCCCCGGGGTTTCCCGGTGGCTGAGTACGCGCACGCCGGCTATGCTGCCGTCCCTGTTCACGCCCACGACCAGGTCGATTGCACCGGTGTAGCCATCGGGAGCCGTCACCGGGATGATGGCGGTCACCACCTCGCCATTCTGGCGCGCCAGGTATATGCGCTTGTCCTCGGCCAGTTTGAGGCCGGCTGCTGCCGGCCCGACCGGAATAACGTCATCGAGCATGGAGTTGTCGTGCCTGTCCCGGGGAACAATCTCCAGCAGTGCGCGCTCCTCGGCATGGCGTTTTTCCAGGGCAATGCGGTCGCGGGTAAGCAGGTAGGTACCGCTGATCAGCACGGTGGTGCACACTGCGAATAGTGCCAGCAGCACGCTGTTGCGGGTGATGGACTGCCCCAGCACCTTACTGTTCCCCCCCGCTGCGGTGGTGGCCGTAGGTGCGCGGCTGTGTGTAGTTGTCGATGAGCGGGGCCGCCAGGTTCATGATCAGCACGGCGAAAGCGACCGCGTCCGGATAGTTGCCGCGCACCCGAATGGTATAGACCAGCGCGCCGATCATGGCGCCATAGATCAGCCGGCCGCGCACCGATACCGCCGAGGTGACGGGGTCGGTCACGATGAAAAACGCGCCGAACATGGTCGCTCCGCTGAGCAGGTGAAACAGGGGGGAGCCTCCGCTGGCGGAACTGCCGCCGTCATAGAACAGGGCGGCCATCAGCGACAGGCTGGCAAGCATCGCCAGCGGGGCGTGCCAGGTGAAGACACGCTGGTACAGCAGCCAGGCGCCGCCGGCGAGAAATGCCAGGTTCACCCACTCCCAGCCCAGCCCTGCCCAGCGACCGAGTTGCGGAGTGCGCGCCCACAGGTCCTCCATCAGCAGGCTGTCGTTCTGGCGCATGATGTCCAGGGGCGTGGCCATGGTTACACCATCGAAGGCGCCAGGGTGAAAGCAGGCCTGCAGCGCCTCCAGCAGGCCGGGAACCTCGCTCAGCCCGCGTGGCCCAGACCAGGAGGTCATCTGTACCGGGAAGGAAATCAAAAGAATGACGTAACCCGCCATGGCCGGGTTGAACGGGTTGTATCCGAGCCCGCCATACAAGTGTTTCGCCAGCAGGATAGCGCAGGCGATTCCCACCGCTATCAGCCACCAGGGCGAATACGGGGGCATGGCGATAGCCAGCAGGGTGGCGGTCACCAGGGCGCTGCAGTCCTTCAGGTAGAATCCCAGGGGGCGGCGCCGCAGAACCAGCGCCAGGGACTCGCAACCCAGCGCCACCACACAGGCCCAGGCGATATTGATCAGGGTGCCAAAGCCGAAAAAATGGGTCAGGGCGATCACGCCGGGGACCGTCGCCAGCAATACATACTGCATGACCCTGGAGGTACTCAGGGGGCCGTGAGCGTGGGGTGAGGTAATTCGCAACAGTCCCATTTCAGGCATCTTCCGGTGCTGGCAACTCGGCGAGCAGGGCCGCCCGCTTTTCTTCGAGGCGAGTCACGGTCGCTTCCAGGGCATCGATGATTTTCGGGTCCTCGCCGCTGTCGCGGCTGTCGGCGAGTCTCGCCCGGGACTTTTCCAGCCGCTGCTCCAGTTTGCCCAGCTGATCTCGCGTCTTGTCCTCGGGGCTGAGCTGCGCCTCCGCCTGGCGGGATTGCAGGGCCTTCTGGATGGCGGCCTCCGCCGGGTCGACTGCTGCGGCCGCAGCGGGTACCGAGGTGTTGGCTTGCTGGAAATTCTGCAGCGCCGCTTCCGCCGCGGCCAGTTTGGTGCGGGTTTTTTCCACTCCGGCCTGCAGGGCCTCCACGAGGTCGCTGCCTTCGGCCCGCGCCTGTTCCAGTTTGGAGGTGGCGGTGTCCAGCCGCGCGCGGGTGGTGACAACGGCCTTTTCCAGTTTTTCCAGTTCCCCCGCCGGATTGTCTGCTCCTGCTTGCTGGGCGGCTTTTTTGGCTTTGGCGCGATCGATGGCTGCCTGAATGGGATCCTCCACCGGCTCGCTGCCCTGGACCGTTGCGCGGGCGCGCATCTCGGCGGCCTGCTTGCGGGCGGCCCGCTTGGCCAGTTTTTCTGCTTCTTCGCGGGCGAGGCGTTCCTGCCGGGCTTCGAAGCGGAGCCGCGCGTGTTCGGCTCGCTCGTTGTCGCGCCGCAGTTGCAACACCTCGGCCTTGGAGGCGCGATAATACTGCACCAGGGGAATATTGCTCGGGCACACCCAGGAACAGGCACCACATTCGATGCAGTCGAACAGGTTATGCTGTTCCAGTTTGTCGTATTCCTTGCCTCGCGCGAACCAGAACAGTTGCTGTGGCAGCAGGCTCGCCGGGCAGGCTTGCGCGCAAAGTCCACAGCGGATGCAGGCCTGGGCCGGTGGCGGTGTCGGCAACTCGGCCTCGGTGGGCGCCAGCAGGCAGTTGGTGGTCTTGACGATGGGTACGCTGGCATCGGGCACGGCAAACCCCATCATGGGGCCACCCATGATCAGGCGCCGGTTCTTTTCCATCCGGTAGCCCGTCCTGGCAAGCAGGTAGCTCATCGGGGTGCCCAACAGGACCCGGAAATTGCCGGGGTGCTGCACTGCTTCGCCGGTGACCGTGGTGATGCGCGATATCAGCGGCCTGCCATGGATAACAGCGTCGTGGATCGCCGCCACGCTGCCCACATTCTGGCAGATCACCCCGACATCCAGCGGCAAGCCGCCACTGGGTACCTGTTTGCCGGTCAGAATCTCGATCAGTTGCTTCTCGCCGCCGGAGGGATACTTGGTGGGAAACACGACGATCTCCGCCCCGGGAGCGGCAGGTAGCGCCGCCCGCAGCGCCGCTATGGCCTCGGGCTTGTTGTCCTCCACCCCGATCAGGGTTTGCGCGGGCTGCAGCAAGTGCCGCAGGATCTGTACGCCGGCCATGAGCTCGGCTGCCTGCTCGCGCATCAATACGTCGTCGGCGGTGATGTAGGGTTCGCATTCGGTGCCGTTGATGATCAGGGTCTGCACCTGACTGCCGGGGCGCGGGGACAGCTTGACCGCCGTGGGAAAACCGGCGCCCCCCATACCGGCAATCCCTGCGTTGCGAATTCGCTGGCGCAGGGCGTCCGGCTCCAGCGCGCGGTAATCCGCGGTCGGCTCCAGCGTAGTCCACTCATCCCGACCATCGGTTGCAAGCACGATACAGGTAGCAGTATGCCCGGAGGGGTGGGCGATGAGGCGCTCTTCGATGGCCGTCACCGTGCCCGAGCTGGGGGCGTGCAGGGGCACGCTGACAAAGCCGTTGGCCTCCGCCAGCAGTTGCCCTTTCAGCACCCGGTCGCCCACCGCCACCACCGGTTCAGCGGCCGCGCCGATGTGTTGCGCCAGGGGCAGTACCAGTTCCGGCGGGATGCCCGCCTCGGTTACCGGGCCGTCCAGGGACAGGTGCTTGTGTTCCGCCGGGTGGATGCCGCCATGAAAGTCGAACAGTTTCCTCATGCCGCGCGGTCCCGGGGGGGTTCGGCGTCGGTGGCGATGATTTCCGGGCGCAGTCGGTTCGCGTCGGGTAGCGGCCAGTGCCAGGTTCGCAGGTTTTCCTGCTCGACAAGCATATCGATGCAGTCCACCGGGCAGGGCTCCACGCACAGATCGCATCCCGTGCATTCACTGGCGATCACCGTGTGCATCTGCTTGGCCGCGCCGAGAATCGCGTCCACCGGGCAGGCCTGAAGGCATTTGGTGCAGCCGATACACTCGTCTTCGCGGATGTACGCCACGGCCCTGGCCTTTTCCTCGCCGTGCTCCTCGTCCAGGGGGATGACTTCCACGTCCAGCAGGTCGGCCAGCGCCTGTATGCCGGCTTCACCTCCGGGGGGGCATTTGTTGATGGCCTCGCCGTTGGCGATGGCTTCGGCGTAGGGGCGGCAGCCCGGGTAGCCGCACTGGCCACACTGGGTCTGGGGGAGAATATCGTTGATCTGGTCGGCTATGGGGTTGCCTTCGGTCTTGAAGCGGATGGCCGCGTAACCAAGCAGGGCGCCGAACACGGCGCCCAGGCCCACCAGGGCAAGGAGGGCCGCCAGCAGTGGCGATTGGCTGATCAGTTCCATCACCTGGGTCAGACCAGCCCGGCAAAGCCCATGAACGCCAGCGACATCAGCCCGGCCGTCACCATGCCAATGGCCGCACCCTGGAAGGGGGCCGGGACATCGGCCACATTGAGCCGCTCGCGCATGGCGGCAAACAGCACCAGCACCAGGGAGAAGCCCACCGCGGCCCCGAAGCCGTAGAATAGCGCCTGCAGGAAGTTGTGTTCCTTGTTGATGTTCAGCAGGGCCACCCCCAGGACGGCGCAATTGGTGGTAATCAGTGGCAGGTAGACGCCCAGTACCCGGTACAGCAGAGGGCTGCTCTTGCGTACCACCATCTCGGTAAACTGGACGACCACCGCGATGACCAGGATGAAGGAGATGGTCTTGAGGTACTCCAGACCCAGCGGCTGCAGCAGGAAGTGGTAGGTCAGGTTGCTGCAGGCGGAGGCCAGGGTCAGTACGAAGGTGGTCGCCATGGACATCCCCATGGCGGTTTCCAGTTTGTTGGATACGCCCATGAAGGGGCACAGGCCCAGAAACTGCACCAGCACGAAGTTGTTGACCAAAATGGCTCCGATCAACAGGATGGAATAGTCTGCCAGCATGGCTGTGCTCTCGAGGTGCCTTTCACCGGGGCATGAAACCCTGGCATGTTATGCAACATATCCTTAAAAAACAATCGGTTAATCGCAATATGCTTATAACCCGATCACCGCTGCCGGGTTTCGGGGCAGGGCGGTATGGCGCGGCCGGGCGGGCAGGCACCTCTACAGGTGGACTATTTGACCTGCATGCCAGGTTTTGCCCCGGCGTGTGGCTCCAGTAGGTATAGCTCTTTACCCCCCGGCCCGGCGGCCAGGACCATTCCCTCGGATATGCCAAAGCGCATCTTGCGCGGTGCCAGGTTGGCCACCATGACGGTCAGCCTGCCTACCAGATCCTCGGGTTGATAGGCCGACTTGATGCCCGCGAAAACCTGGCACTGGCGATCGCCGAGGCTCAGGGTGAGGCGCAGGAGTTTGTCGGCGCCCTCCACATGTTCCGCCGCGACGATCTCGGCCACGCGCAGGTCCACCCTGGCGAAATCCTCGAACTGGATGGTGCCATCCTCGTCCACCGGCGCTTCTGCGCGCGGGCTGGCGCCAGCCGGGGGAGGGGTTTGTTCGCGGCTGGCCTCGACCATGGCCTCGACCTGTTTCTTGTCGACGCGGGTCAGCAACGGTTCGAAGGGAGCCAGTTGGTGATCCAGCAGCGGGCGTTGCAGGACGGTCCAGTCCAGCGAGCAGGCGAGAAAGCGCTCGGCCTTTGCCGCCATGGCCGGCAATACCGGCTTCAGGTAGGTCATCAGCGCCCGGAACAGGTTGATACCGACACTGCATACTGCCAGTACCTCGTCCTGGGAGTCTTCCTGTTTGGCCATGACCCAGGGTTTCTTTTCGTCGATGTACTGGTTGGCCCGATCCGCCAGTGCCACGATCTCGCGCATGGCCTTGTTGAACTCACGCGCTTCGTACAACCCGGCGATGGCGTCGCCGCGGCCGATAAAGTGCTCCACGAGTTCGGGCTCGGCACAGCTGGTGGCGAGGCGGTTGTCGAAGCCCCGGGCCAGGAAGCCGGCGCAGCGGCTGGCGATATTGACGATCTTGCCCACCACGTCGGAATTCACCCGCTGCACGAAGTCTTCCAGGTTGAGGTCGATGTCGTCCACGGAGCCGCTCAGCTTGGCGGCGAAATAGTAGCGCAGGTACTCGGGATCCAGGTGCTCCAGGTAGGTGCCGGCCTTGATGAAGGTGCCGCGGCTCTTGGACATCTTGTTGCCGTTCACGGTGAGGAAGCCGTGGGCGAATATCGCCGTGGGCGTGCGCAGGCCCGCGGAGTGCAACATGGCCGGCCAGAACAGGCCGTGGAAGTTGATGATGTCCTTGCCGATGAAGTGGTATAGCTCGGTATCGCCCCCCTCCCGCCAGTAGGGCTCGAAGGGGTGGCCGGTGCGCTCGCAATAGTTCTGGAAACTGGCGATATAGCCGATAGGCGCGTCCAGCCAGACGTAGAAGTACTTGCCCGGCTCCCCGGGTATCTCGAAGCCGAAGTAGGGAGCATCGCGACTGATGTCCCATTCCTGTAACCCGGCATCCGTCCATTCGCGCAGTTTATTGGCCACCTGCGGCTGCAGGGTGTCGGAATCCAGCCAGTTGCGCAGCATGTCCTCGAGGGCGGGTAGGGTAAAAAAGAAGTGGGTGGATTCCTTCTGGACGGGAGTGGCCCCGGAAATGGCCGAGACGGCGTCGATCAGGTCGGCGGGACTGTAGGTGGCCCCGCAGGCTTCGCAGTTGTCACCGTACTGATCCGGCGTCTTGCAGCGCGGGCAGGTACCCTTGATGAAGCGGTCGGCCAGGAACAGCTGTTTCTCCGGGTCGAAGGCCTGGGTGATGTTGCGCGAGGCGATATGGCCGTTGGCCTGTAAGTGGTGGTAGATATGCTCGCACCAGAAGCGGTTTTCAGCGGAATGGGTGGTGTAAAAGTTATCGAAACCGATGAGGAAGCCGGCGCTGTCGCGTTCGTGCTCGGTGTGGATGGCGGCGATTTGGTCCTCCGGTGAGATTCCCAGCTTTTCGGCCGTGAGCATGATGGCCGTGCCGTGGGCGTCATCGGCGCACACGTACAAGCAGTCGTGCCCCCGCGACTTCTGGAAGCGCACCCAGATATCGGTCTGCACCTGCTCCAGCAGGTGCCCCAGGTGTAGCGAGCCGTTGGCGTAGGGCAGGGCGCTGGTCACCAGAATCTTGCGCGGGCTGGTCGGGGGCATTGGCGGGTACTGTCCGTGTGCTCGAAAAAGGGGCGACACTATAGCGTTTTTGCCGGGCCTTTTCACCAGCCCGTCAATGGGTCGGCTCCGGCATGCAATTGATCCTTGCCCAGGCGGGCCGCGGCGGTTAGGCTTGGCGCCGAGTCGGTCAGGCGATCGCTCCCAACCATCTCTCGAGCTGGTTGGGGGAGGAAAGTCCGGGCTCCGCAGGGCAGAGTGCCAGGTAACGCCTGGGGGGCGCGAGCCTACGGAAAGTGCAACAGAAAGGAAACCGCCCGGCCACTCCCGAGTGGCCGGGTAAGGGTGAAAAGGTGCGGTAAGAGCGCACCGCGCGGCTGGTAACAGGCGTGGCGATGGTAAACCCCACTCGGAGCAAGACCAAATAGGAATCCGTCAGCTGTGGCCCGCAGTGGATTCGGGTAGGTCGCTACAGGCAGGTGGTGACACCTGTCGCAGATGAATGATCGTCCTCGACAGAACCCGGCTTATCGACCGACTCTTTTTTCTCTCAGTGCCAGGCCTGCGTGCTGCGGCAGTCCAGCTGACAAGCCGGCAACGCTGTAGCCGCGTGGTGCTGTCCGGGCATCGTCGCCCGGCGATTTCGCAGGGGTCTCTCCTTTATACTTTTTGCTGCTAATGAGGCTGTGTGCCCATAAGAAAAAGTACTGTAACTTAATGTAAGTCTTTAACAAAGCGATTTACTCCTATGTTTTGGCGATCTATTTCCTGGCTTGCCTGTCTTCGCAAGTGGCCCCGATCTTCTCTAAAACGCCCCTAATTAGCTGAAATTAAAACGTTTTTTTCTTTCGTGAACTTGACTCGCGCGGCGAGCGAGACCTATAGTGTCGAAAAGTGGAAAGAAGTGGGAATATTTGGCTTTTAGTGGGTTTTGAAGGCCGGTGAGTGGGGAGGTTTGGGGTGTTTCGCGGCGTACAACACATCAACATGGACGCGAAGGGGCGGATGGCTATGCCGGCACGCCAGCGCGAGCCGTTGGTGAGTGAGTGCGGCGGGCAGCTCGTGGTAACCATCGATACCCAGGCGGCCTGTCTGGCGATCTACCCCCTGCCGGAATGGGAGCGCATCGAGAGCGAAATCCAGAAGCTGCCTGCCCTCAAGCCCGCCGTTAAGCGCTTCCAGAGGCTGGTGCTGGGTTATGCCACCGACCTGGAGCTGGATGGCAGCGGCCGCATGCTGCTGCCGCAGCCCCTGCGGGAATATGCCCGCCTCGATAAAAAGGTGGTACTTGTCGGTCAGGGCAACAAGCTGGAACTGTGGTCCGAGGAACTGTGGCTGGCCGAGCGGGAGCAGGCGCTGGAGGAATCCGGCCCCGAGGCTGAACTACCCGAAGAACTAATCTCCCTGCCCCTGTAGGTGACTCACATGCATCAGACAGTCCTGTTGCGAGAAGCGGTAAATGCTCTGGTAACGGACCCCGCGGGGATATATGTCGACGGGACTTTCGGCCGTGGAGGGCACAGTCGCTACCTGCTGGAACTGCTCGACGACACGGGCAGGTTGTTGGCGGTGGACAAGGACCCCGCCGCCGCTATCACGGCCAGGGAGCTGGCCGAGGGCGAGCCTCGGTTTGAGTTTTTCCACGGATCTTTTGCGGAACTGCCTCGGCAGTTGCGGCGCATGGGTATCGAGGCGGTGGATGGCATCCTGCTCGACCTGGGGGTGTCCAGTCCGCAATTGGATGAGGCCGAGCGGGGCTTCAGCTTCCTGCAGGATGGGCCCCTGGACATGCGCATGGATACCACCGGGGGGGAGACCGCCGCCGAGTGGATATCCTCCGCCAGCGTCGATGAGATCGCCCGGGTGCTCAGGGAGTACGGCGAGGAACGTTTTGCCCGTCGTATTGCCGGCGCCATCGTGGCGGCCCGTTCCGAGCGAGCCATTACCACCACTGGTCGCCTGGCGCAGGTGGTCAGCGAGGCCAACCCGCGGTGGGAGAAACACAAGCACCCGGCGACGCGCGCTTTTCAGGGTATCCGTATCAAGGTCAATCGCGAGTTGGATGACTTGCAGGCCCTGTTGGAAGAGGCCCTGGGCCTGCTGCGTGAGGGGGGGCGACTGGTGGTCATCAGTTTTCACTCCCTGGAAGACCGTATGGTCAAGCGCTACATGCGCGATATGGCCAGGGGGGAGCAACTGCCGCCGGGCGTGCCGGTGCGCGACAGTGCACTGAATCGTCGCATGCGGCTCATTGGCCGTGCGGTGCGGGCAAGCGCCGCAGAGGTGGCGGGGAATCCGCGAGCGCGCAGCGCCATCATGCGGGTGGCGGAAAAAATCAGCTGAAAGGCGGGTCGGGGGCAAAACCGGTGGGAGAAGCAGTGACAACAGCGACAGGCGCGGCGGGGGTGGCTCGCAGCGCGCGGCAACTGGCCTGGGTCAACCTGGTGCTGATGCTGCTGGTGCTGGCGTCTACCTTTGCCGTCATCCATACCACCCACGCTTGTCGGGCCATGTACGCCCGCCTGCAGGTGCTCGAGTCCTCCCAGTGGTATCTGCAGGAAGACTATGGCCGCCTGTTGCTGGAGCACAGCACCTGGGCGTCCCACTATCGGGTTGAAAAAGTGGCGCTGGAGGAACTGGGTATGCAGGCGCCGTCGATGGATCATCTCAAGGTGCTGCCGCGTTGAAGCGCGCTGCTGACACCCCCTCCCATCTGGGGCGCTTCTACCTGGTGGCGGCGGTATTGTCCGTCCTGTTGTTATTGCTGGTGGGACGGGTGCTCTCCCTGCAGATCATCGATACCGAACGGGGCTATGAGTTCCTGCAGGACCAGGGCGCAATGCGCTCGGTGCGTACCGCCGAGATACCGGCCTATCGCGGCGTGATCACCGATCGCCGCGGCGAGCCGCTGGCGGTGAGCACCCCGGTAATCTCGATCTGGGCAGATCCTTCCATTCTGTCGAAGTCGGAGCGCCTGAATGAATTGGCCGCGGCCCTGGACATGGCGCGCTCGGAACTGGATGGCCGCCTCGAGCGCTACCGCGGCAAGCGGTTCATGTATCTCAAGCGGCACATGGTGCCCGCGGCGGCTCGCGAAGTCCTGGCCCTGAAAATTTCTGGTGTGCAGGGCGAAAGGGAGTACCAGCGCTTCTATCCGGCGGGCGAGGTGGCCGCCCAACTGGTGGGGTTCACCAATGTGGACGACCAGGGTATAGCCGGCCTGGAGCTGGCCTATGACGATTGGCTCAAGGGCGTGCCGGGGAAGAAGCAGTACATAAAAGACCTTCACGGCGAAGTGGTGCGCGACATCGGCGTGTTGCAGCCGGCTCACCCCGGCAAGGGGCTGACCCTCAGTATCGACCTGCGGCTGCAATATCTGCAGCACCGTGAGCTGCAGAAAGCGGTGATCGCCGCGGGCGCGGAGTCGGGCTCCGTCGTGACCCTGGATGCTCACACCGGCGAGGTGCTGGCCATGGTCAACTATCCCGGCTACAACCCCAACAGCAGGGAGTCTGCCAAGGCCGCCAGCATGCGCAATCGCGCCATGACTGACGTATACGAGCCGGGTTCCACCATGAAAACCCTCACCCTGGTGGCTGCCCTGGAAAGTGGTCGCTTTACCACCCAGACCATGATCGATACCTCCCCCGGCCGCATCCGGGTGGGGCCCAAAGTCTACCCTGATCCGCGCAATTACGGCCTGATCAGCGTATCCAGGATCATTGAGAAATCCAGTCAGGTCGGGGTGACCAAAATAGCGCTGGACCTGGGTCACGAACCCATCCGTGAGGTGTTTGCCCGCTTCGGTATAGGCCGGCCACCGGGCACCGGCTTTCCCGGTGAGAGTGCCGGCTTGCTGCCGGACCGGGCCCGCTGGTATGCCACCGAAAAGGTCTCCCTGGCATTCGGCTACGGGATAACCGCAACGCCGCTGCAACTGGCCCGGGCCTACAGTGCCTTTGCCAACGACGGGGTGATACAGCCGGTATCCCTGCTGGCACTGGAGGGCGAGATTGAGAAGGGGGAGCGGGTGGTGTCGCCGCAGATAGCCCGCGAGGTCCTGGGTGTGCTGCACGCGGTAACCGGAGAGTACGGGACCGCCAAAAAGGCGCGGGTGCCGGGTTACCCGGTAGGTGGCAAGACGGGTACGGTCCACAAGGTCGGGCCCGCAGGCTATATCGATGATCAGTACGTGGCCCTGTTCGCGGGTATCGCCCCCGTCGACAACCCGCGGGTGGTAACGGTTGTGGTGATCAACGGTCCGCAGGGAGAGGCCTACGGTGGCGGGGCCGTTGCGGCCCCGGTGTTTTCCGCCGTGACCCGGGGGGCGCTGCGTTTGCTCAATGTGCCGCCCACCGAGATCGAGGCCGTGGCGTCCGCGCCCGCCGCTGTGGGAGGCCCGGCATGATGGTGGCTGCCAGTCAGGGCCGCGCGCCCGCGATGCCGTTGGCCGAGTTGCTGGGCATGCCCGGTTGCGCGGGCGCGGCCACCCCGATCAGCGGGTTGCAGGCAGACAGCCGGGCTGTGGTGCCCGGAGACCTGTTCCTGGCAGTGCCGGGGGAGGCGCACGATGGCCGTCAGTTCATTGAGCAGGCGGTTGCCAGTGGCGCGGCCGCCGTGGCCGCCGAAGCGCCGGTAGGGGGCTTTGTCGACGCGCTGCCGGTCCCGCTGGTTGAAATACCCGAGTTGCGCCAGGAGATGGGTGAGCTGGCCGCGAGGTTCTTTGGCTACCCTTCACGTCGCCTGCATATGGTTGGGGTGACCGGCACCAACGGCAAAACCACGGTCAGCCGCCTGGTGGCACAACTGGGCCGGCGCCTGGGGCAGCGTTGCGGGGTCATCGGCACCCTGGGGGCGACTCTGGATGATGGGGTCCTGGCCACCAGCAATACCACTCCCGATCCGATATCCCTGCAGCGCCAACTGGCCGCCTGGGTGGAAAGCGGTGTCGGTCTGGTCAGTATGGAAGTGTCCTCCCATGCGCTGGTGCAGGGGCGGGTGAACGGTGTCGAATTCGAAACGGCAATCTACACCAATTTGTCCCATGACCACCTGGACTATCACGGCACCATGGACGCCTACGGGCGCGCCAAGTTGCAACTGTTTGCCGCCGAGGGGCTGCACTGTGCGGTGGTGAACCTCGACGACGAGTTCTCTCCCAGGGTGATGGCCGCGGCAGGGGAGGGAGTGCGGGTCCTGACATATTCAGTGCGCCAGGCGACGGCCGATGTGCGGGTGGACGAGGTGCACTTTCACGGTGCCGGTGTGCGGGCGAGGCTGCTTACCCCCTGGGGGAGCGGTGCTCTGGCCAGCCCGCTACCCGGTGATTTCAACCTGGCGAACGTGATGGCCGCAGTCACGGCTGTGGTGCTTTCCGGCCAGGAACTGGCGGCGGTGCTGGCGGCTGCCGCAACCCTGCAACCGGTGCCGGGGCGCATGCAATCCATACCCAATGATTGCGGAATACAGGTCATCGTCGATTACGCCCACACACCCGATGCTCTGGAGCAGGTACTGGTTGCCCTGAAGCCGCACGTGAGCGGCGCCCTGGTAACGGTATTCGGTTGCGGTGGGGACCGCGACCGCAGCAAGCGCCAGCTTATGGGGCGGGTGGCCTGCAGAGATTCCGATCGGGTGGTGGTCACCAGCGACAACCCGCGCGGTGAGGACCCCGAGGCAATCATGGCGGAAATCGCCGGCGGCTGCTCTGGCGATTTCCGACTGGTAACCGCGCGCGCCGACGCGATTGCCCTGGCCATCGCCACGGTGAATGCCGGTGACTGCGTGCTTATAGCCGGCAAGGGCCACGAGGATTATCAGCTGATCGATGGCGAGCGCCTGCCCTTCAGCGATGCCGAACAGGCGCGCAGGGCACTGGCGGCGAGGTCATTGTCATGATGCGTGCGCTCAATCTGGTAGAGCTCGAGGCGCCTTTGCAGGCCCGGCGCGAGGGGCCCGACCGTGCGTTCAGTGCGGTGGCCACGGACAGTCGTCGTGTCCGTCCGGGTGACCTGTTCGTCGCATTGCAGGGCGAGAATTTCGACGGGCATGATTTTCTCGACCAGGCCGTCGCAGCCGGCGCCGTGGCGGCGCTGGTGAGCCGGCCACAGCCTGTTGCGCTGCCGCAACTGCTGGTCGCGGATACCCAGGTTGCGCTGGGTCGCCTGGGCGCCTACAACCGCTCCCTCTATCGCGGGCCGCTGGTGGCGATAACCGGCAGCAGCGGCAAGACCACGGTCAAGAACATGGTGCGCTCGGTGCTGGCGCAGCGCGGGCGCACGCTCGCCACCGAGGGGAACCTGAACAATGAAATTGGCGTGCCCCTCACCCTGCTGCGCCTGCAACCCGATGTCGAATTCGCGGTGGTGGAGATGGGTGCTGCCCGGTACGGCGATATCCGCTGGCTGTGCGAAATCGGGCGGCCCACGGTCGCCCTGCTGTTGAACGCCATGGCCGCCCACCTCGAGGGTTTCGGCAGTGTCGAAGATGTGGCTGCCGCCAAGGGGGAGATGTTCGACGGCCTGGATGCGGGCCAGTTCGCCGTCATCAACGCCGACCAGCCTTTTGCGGCGCAGTGGCGTCAGCGTGCCGAGCCGGCGACCATCCTCGATTTCGGCGTCGCCTCTCCGGCGGCGTTCACCGCGCGCAACATCCAGACCTTGGGTGTACGGGGTGTCAGTTTTGTCGCCGTTACGCCACAGGGAGAGATTCAGGTGAAGCTGGGGTTGCCGGGGGCGCATAACGTGGGCAATGCGCTGGCCGCGATGGCGGTCGGCTGTGCCTGCGGGCTGGATCTCGAGGAAATCAAGGCGGGCCTGGAGGCGGTACAGGCTACCGGTGGGCGGCTCGCGGTAAGTGTCGCCGCGAGCGGTGCCGCCCTGATCGACGATTGCTACAACGCCAATCCTGGCTCGGTGCGGGCTGCCATTGACGTACTCGCCGCCTGTGGCGGGCGGCGCATCCTGGTGCTCGGCGCGATGCTGGAGCTGGGAGAGCGCAGCGAGCAACTGCACCGGGAAGTCGGCGCCTATGCCGCGACCGTGGGACTGGAACGGTTCTATGGGGTGGGAAGCCAGTTGCAGGCTGCGGTCAACGCCTTTGGCGCCGGGGCGCGCTGGTTCCCCGATTGCGCTGCCGCCACGGCCGCCCTGGCAACGGAATTCGGTGATGGCGATACCGTGCTGATCAAGGGTTCGCGCGGCGCTCGCATGGAGCGACTGCTGCACGCATTACAGGCCGGCGAGCCGGAGCAGGGGGGCGAATCATGTTGCTGTGGTTAGGCGAATACCTGAGTCAGTTCCACAGCGCTTTCCAGGTCGTGCAATACCTGACCCTGCGCGGCATCCTCGCGGCGGGTACGGCGCTGGCGATTTCGCTGTGGCTGGGGCCCTATATGATTCGGCGCCTCAACTATTACCAGGTAGGCCAGGCTGTGCGTGACGATGGGCCGCAGAGCCACCTGA
Source organism: Pseudomonadales bacterium (assembly GCA_024234735.1). Lineage (GTDB taxonomy): Bacteria > Pseudomonadota > Gammaproteobacteria > Pseudomonadales > Halieaceae > JARRPM01. The sequence goes on along the minus strand of JACKNV010000007.1, from coordinate 70,670 downwards.
GCAAAAGTGGCACGCCGACCATGGGTGGCGCGCTTATCCTGGTCGCGATTGCCGTCTCCACCCTGCTGTGGGGAGACCTGCGCAACCCCTACCTGTGGATAGCCATGCTGGTGACCGGCGTTTACGGCGCGGTTGGCTGGGTAGACGATTATCGCAAGGTGGTGGAGCGCGATTCCCGTGGCTTGCCGGCGCGCTGGAAGTACCTGTGGCAATCGGTGGCGGGTCTTTGTGCCGCGCTCTACCTGTACCTGGCCTTCGATACTCCGGTCACGACCGAGCTGTACGTGCCTTTCTTCAAGGACTTTGCCTGGAGCATGGGTCCGTTGTTCATCCTGCTGGCGTATTTTGTGATAGTCGGGTCGAGCAATGCCGTCAACCTCACCGACGGTCTGGACGGTCTGGCTATCCTGCCCACGGTAATGGTCGGCACCGCCCTGGGAATTATCGCCTACCTCACCGGTCACGCGGACTTCGCCAGGTATCTGCACATACCCTACGTGGCGGGCAGCGGTGAGCTGGCAGTGTTCTGCGGGTCCATCGCCGGTGCTGGTCTGGGCTTTCTGTGGTTCAACACCTACCCCGCCCAGGTTTTCATGGGCGACGTGGGCGCCCTTGCCCTGGGCGCGGCCCTTGGCACCGTCGCGGTCATCACCCGGCACGAGATCGTGTTTTTCATCATGGGCGGCATATTCGTGCTGGAAACCGTATCGGTCATTCTCCAGGTGGCCTCGTTCAAATTGACCGGGCGGCGGATCTTCCGCATGGCCCCCATCCATCACCACTTCGAGCTGAAGGGGTGGCCTGAGCCGCGCGTGATCGTGCGTTTCTGGATTATTACCGTGATGCTGGTGCTGTTCGGGCTGGCAACACTGAAGCTGCGCTAGGGAGTGGTCTTGAACGTGGCAAAGGGTGTTATTGCAAGCAGCGTGAACCGGGTGGTGGTCGGGCTCGGGGCGACCGGGCTGTCCTGCGCGCGCTATCTGTATCACCAGGGCGTTGCGTTCAGCGTGGTGGATACCCGGCCGCATCCCCCCGGACTGGAAACCATGCGGCGTGACATGCCCGAGGTGGCGGTGTTCGCCGGGGATTACCCCGAAGAGCTGATCGCCAGTGCCGGCGAGTTGGTGGTCAGTCCCGGCGTTGCCATGGACGAGCCGCTGGTGGCGCGGGCGCGCGCGGCCGGCGCCGACGTCGTCGGTGATATCGACCTGTTCATGCGCGCGGCCAGCGCGCCGGTCATCGGGATCACCGGTTCCAACGCCAAATCCACGGTCACTGAACTGGTCGGGGAGATGGCGCGGGTGGCGCATCTGGATGTGGGCGTGGGGGGCAACCTCGGCACGCCGGCGCTGGATCTGCTGGCCCCGGGGCGCGAGCTCTATGTGCTGGAACTGTCCAGCTTCCAGCTGGAGCGGGCCGGTACACTCAATCTGGCTGTTGCTACGGTACTCAACGTGAGCCCGGATCACCTGGACCGCCACGGTTCGATGCAGCGTTACCACCAGGCCAAGCATCGCATTTTTCGCGGTTGTCGCAAGGCGGTGGTGAACCGGGACGACCCCCTCACCATTCCCCTGGTGGGGCCTGATGTGGATTTAATCAGCTGGTGCATGGGCAAGCCGGATCTCGGTGGGTTCGGCCTGGCAGTGGTCGAAGGCCGGGAATACCTGTGCCACGGCTTCGAGCCATTGCTGGCCACGGATGAACTGGGCCTGGTGGGGCGCCACAATGTCGCCAATGCCCTCGCGGCACTGGCCCTGGGACATGCCGCGGGCCTGCCGGTGGAGAGCATGACCACCTGCCTGCGCCAGTTCCAGGGCCTGCCACACCGCTGCCAGCAGGTCGCGGTGCTCGGCGGGGTGCGCTACATCAATGATTCCAAGGGTACCAATATCGGCGCCACCATAGCTGCTCTGGAGGGTGTGGGCGCAGACCGCAATATCCTGCTGATTGCCGGTGGGCAGGGCAAGGGGGCGGATTTCAGCCAGTTGCAGCCGGCGGTGGCGGCACACTGCAAACAGGTGATCGTGCTGGGAGAGGATGCCCCCGCATTGCAGGCGGCGCTAGAAGAGCATGCGCCGGTGGTGCAGGCTGCCTCCATGGCGGAGGCCGTCGCCCTGGCGGCGGGTCAGGCCGCTCCCGGAGACTGCGTGCTGCTGTCTCCGGCCTGCGCCAGTTTCGACATGTTTACCGGTTACGTGCAGCGTGGTGAGGTTTTTTGCAGTGCGGTCAACGCCCTGCGGGGGGGCGGCGCATGAGTCGTGTTCGCAACGTGGCGGTGGCGGGCGCCGCGCCGGACAGCGTGCTGGCGCTGCTGGGTCTGGCGCTGTTGATGGTGGGCCTGGTCGCCATCAGTTCCGCATCCATCGAATACGCGGACTGGCACTTTCAGAACCCATGGTTCCATACCCAGCGCCACCTCACCTACATGGTGATGGCGTTGGTGGCGGCCGTGTTCGTATACCGGGTGTCGCCGCAATTCTGGCTCGATACTGGCTGGGTATGGCTGTTCGTTTCCCTGGCGCTGCTGATCCTGGTGCTGATTCCCGGAATCGGCCGCGAGGTCAATGGCAGCCAGCGCTGGCTGCCGCTGGGGCCACTTACCTTGCAGCCCTCAGAGTTCGCCAAGCTGGCCATGGTCGTGTACCTGGCGGGCTACATGGTGCGGCGTGAACACGAGGTGCGCAATCACTGGCAGGGATTCCTCAAGCCCATGGCGGTGCTGTTTGCCGCGACCCTGTTGCTGATGATCGAGCCCGATTTCGGGGCCACCGTCATCGTGGCCGGTTCCGCATTTGGAATGCTGTTCCTCGCGGGAGTGAAGCTGGGCCACTTCATGCTGGTGCTGCTGGGGGCCCTGGGCGCCATGCTGGTGCTGGTGGTGAGCGCGCCCTACCGCCTTAAGCGCCTCACTGCGTATACCGACCCCTGGGCGGACCCCTTCGATACGGGCTTCCAGCTGACCCAGTCACTCATTGCCTTCGGGCGCGGCGAGTGGTTGGGAGTGGGGCTGGGCAACAGTGTGCAGAAGCTGTTCTACCTGCCCGAGGCGCACACCGATTTCGTATTCTCGATCTGGGCCGAGGAGACCGGTTTTGTCGGTGCGCTGGCCGTAATCACCCTGTATACCGCGCTGATCGCCCGCATACTCTGGGCGGGCCGGGTGTCGCTGCGTTCCGGTAATCCGTTTGGTGCCTATATCTGTTACGGGGTGGCGCTGGTGTTTTCCGGCCAGGCTTTCGTCAACATGGGGGTGAGTTCGGGGCTGCTGCCGACCAAGGGTCTCACCCTGCCGTTCGTCAGCTATGGCGGCACCAGCCTGATCATTTGCTGCTGTATGCTGGCGATGGTATTGCGCATTGAGCGCGATGCTCGCCAGCCAGGGAGGCGCGCATGAGTGCGGCGCCTGGCTCGCTGGTACTGATGACGGCCGGCGGCACGGGGGGGCACGTGTATCCGGCTCTGGCTGTCGCCAACGAGTTGCTGGCACGCGGCTACCGGGTGGAGTGGGTCGGTACCCGTCGCGGCCTGGAACACCGTGTCGTACCCGCTGCCGGAATCACCCTGCATTGCCTGCCGGTACGCGGTGTTCGCGGCAAGTCGGTTGTGCATAAACTGCTGGGCCTGGGTTACCTGGCGCTGGCGGCAGTGCAGGCATTGTGGCTGGTATACCGCCGGGCACCCCGTTGTGTGGTGGGCATGGGCGGCTATGTGGCGGGTCCTGCCGGCGTGGCAGCGTGGTTGTTGCGCAAACCGCTGTTGATTCACGAGCAGAACGCCGTTGCCGGCACCACCAACCGGATGCTGGCACCGTTGGCCGCCAAGGTGGTGGCGGCGTTTGCCGGCGCTTTTGCCGAACGCCAGGACTGTGTGGTGCTGGGGAATCCCGTGCGCAGCCAACTGGTGGAGGCCGCTGCCGCGAGGCCGTACGACTACGCCGGGCAGCGCCCCCTGCGGCTGCTGGTGCTGGGGGGTAGCCTCGGCGCCCAGCCCATCAACCAGATGCTGCCGACGGTGGTGGCCAGGCTCAACGACACTGGCCCGCAACTGGAAGTGTGGCATCAGGCGGGGGATGCACATGCTGAACTGGTGCAGCGCGCCTATGTCGAGCTGGCTGTGTCGGCGGTGAGGGTGGCACCCTTTATCGAGGATATGGCGGCTGCCTATGCCTGGGCAGACCTTGTCATATGCAGGGCCGGCGCCCTCACGGTATCCGAACTGGCGGTCATGGGGCGGCCGGCAATCCTGGTGCCCCTGCCCTACGCCATAGACGATCACCAGAGTGCCAACGCCCGTTACCTGGCGCAGCGCGGCGCCGCGGTGTTGCTGCCCCAGGCAGAGATGAGCGAGGCAAGGCTGGTGGCGGATCTGCACGGTTTCCTGGCGGCGCCGGCGCAGCTGGCCACCATGGCACGGGCGGCGCTGGCCGCCGCCACACCCGAGGCGACCGCACAGGTCAGCGATTGCTGCGAGGAACTCATCCGTGGCTGTTGAGAAGAGCGTGTACACCGTGCCCGAAATGCGCCGTATCCGCCGCATCCACATGATTGGAATCGGCGGCGCGGGTATGAGCGGCATAGCCGAGGTGCTCGCCAACCTCGGCTATCAAGTGACCGGCTCCGATATCCGGGCCTCTGCGGTCACCGCCCGCCTGCAGGCCAGGGGCATCGAGGTTTTCGTCGGTCACGCCGGAGACAACATCGGCAAAGCGGATGTAGTGGTCAGCTCCAGTGCGGTGGACGCGCACAATCCGGAGGTGGTAGCCGCCCGCTCGCGGCGGGTGCCGGTGGTGCCGCGGGCCGAGATGCTGGCGGAGTTGATGCGCTATCGCCACGGCATAGCCGTTGCCGGCACCCACGGCAAGACCACCACCACCAGCTTGATAGCGGCCATTTTTGCCGAGGCCGGCCTGGACCCCACCTTCGTCATCGGTGGCCTGGTGAACAGTGTCGGCAGCAATGCGCAACTGGGCGCCAGCCGTTTCCTGATTGCCGAGGCCGACGAGAGTGACGCCTCCTTCCTGCACCTGCAGCCGATGGTGGCGGTGGTCACCAACATAGAAGCCGACCACATGGACACCTACGGCGGCGATTTCTCGGTGCTGCGCCGTACCTACCTCGAGTTTCTGCACAACCTGCCGTTTTACGGCATCGCCGTGCTGTGCATCGATGACCCGGTTATCCGCGAATTGCTGCCGGAAGTCACCCGCCAGGTGCTTACCTACGGGTTTGCCGAGGACGCCGACTATCGCATCTGCGACCATGAGAGGGCGGGAGCCAGTAGCCGTTTCGTCCTGCACCGCCCCGCTGCCGCACCGCTGGCGATCGATCTCAACATGCCCGGTACCCACAATGTCATGAATGCCGCGGCCGCAGCGGCGGTAGCCTGTGACGAGGGGCTGGAGGACGGTGCCATCCAGCGCGGCCTGGCGGGTTTTGCCGGTGTCGGTCGCCGCTTTACCCGCATGGGAGAGCTTCGCCTGCCCGGCGGTACTGCGCTGCTGGTCGACGACTATGGCCACCATCCCACCGAGGTGCGTGCCACCCTGGAGTCGGCGCGCCAGGTCTGGCCGCAGCGCCGGGTGGTCATGGTCTACCAGCCCCACCGCTATACCCGTACCCGCGACCTGTACGACGATTTCGTGGCAGTGCTGTCACGCTGTGACCTGCTGGTCTTACTGGAGGTCTACCCCGCTGGCGAGGACCTGATCCCGGGGGCGGACAGTCGCAGCCTGGCCCGCAGTATCCGCCAGCGCGGCCAGCTGGAGCCGGTATTTGTGGAGCGTATCGAGGATGTACCCGCGGTGCTGTGCGACCTCGTCAGCGAGGGTGATGTGGTGATCACCCAGGGTGCGGGCAATGTCGGAAAGCTCGCGCAGGACTTGTGTGCAATGGACTTTACCCGGGAGCAGTCGATATGAAAGTGGCGCAACTGCGAGGTGGCCCCATTGCCGTGCTGTTGGGCGGAAGCTCGGCTGAGCGCGACGTGTCCCTGCAAAGTGGCCGCACCGTGATCGACGCCCTGCAGGCCCTGGGGCACGAGGTGCGTCCGGTGGACCCGGCAGAGCCTGGCTGGATTGCGCAACTGGCGGGGATAGATACCGCCTTCATCGCGCTGCATGGTCCCGGAGGGGAGGACGGCAGTATGCAGGGAGCCCTGCAGGCGCTGGGAATCGCCTATACCGGTTCCGGGGTGCTGGGGTCGGCGCTGGCCATGGACAAGTTGCGCAGCAAGCAGCTCTGGCAGGGGATCGGGCTGTCCACCGGCGGCTTTGTGCAGCTGGCGCCTGACAGCGACTGGCAGCAGGTCATCGACCGCTTCGGCAAGGTGTTCGTCAAGCCGGCACTGGAAGGGTCCAGTATCGGCATGGGTTCGGCTGCCGATGCCGCCGCGTTACAGCTGGCCTACCGGGAGGCCAGCCGCTATGGCAGCACTGTCCTGGCCGAGCAGTTTATCGACGGCCCGGAGTATACAGTGGCCATACTGGGCGATCAGGTATTGCCGGCCATACGCCTGGAAACAGACAACGAATTTTACGACTACCAGGCGAAATACCTGTCCGACGACACCCGCTATCTCTGTCCCTGCGGGCTTACGGCAGCCGAGGAAAAAGAAATGGGGGAGTTGGCGCTGCGGGCGTTTCGCTCCCTGGGTTGTGCGGTCTGGGGCCGCGTCGACATCATGCGGGACGGCGCGGGGCGGTTCTACGTGCTGGAGGTGAACACCATACCGGGGATGACATCCCACAGCCTGGTGCCCATGGCCGCCGCTGCCGCGGGGCTCGATATCCACTCGCTGGTGCAGCGAATCCTGGAGCACAGTCTGGAGGGAGAGCGCTGATATGTTCGCGTTGCCCGCTTTGAGATTGTTCACCCGTGGACCGCAGGACAAGGCGCCCGTGAGCCGGCGCAGCCGCAAGTCCGCCCAGGGGGCCACCCGCAGGGTGCCGGTTGCCAGGGCGCCGCGCAAGCCATCGGCCTGGCTCAACCGCATCATCATCCTGGTCGGTGTAGGCGTGGTGCTGATTGCCGCGCTGCAGGCCTATATCAGTCTGCAGTCCGTCCCGGTGCAGCGGGTTACCGTGACCGGCGAACTGGAACATACCCAGACCGAGCTGATCCAGGACCTTATCCAGCCGGCCCTGGTCGGTGGATTCCTGCGGGCCGACCTGCAGTTGATACGGCGGCAGCTGGAGGAGTTGCCGTGGATTTATCGCGCCACCGTACAGCGGCGCTGGCCCAATGCCCTGGAAATCAATGTTGTAGAGCAACTGCCCATCGCCCGGTGGGGCGACCGCGGCTTTCTCAATCACCAGGGTGAGGTGATCGATTCTGGCAAGGGCGAAGAGGGGCGTTCGCTGCCTCTGCTGCAGGGCCCTGCGGGCAGCGCCAAGACGCTGATGGCTGGATACCAGCGAATTCTGGAGATCCTTACGCCGTTGCATCTGGAAGTGACCCAGTTACAGGTAGATCAGCGGGGCCAGGTTGAGGTGGTACTGCGCGGTGGCATGCACCTGCTGCTGGGCAGCGAGGATTTTCTCGAGCGGATGCACCGCTTCGTGGCGCTCTACCGGACGCAACTGGCGTCGCGGGCAGACGAGGTGGAACGGGTTGACCTGCGGTACGAAACCGGTGTGGCGGTGGCATATACCGAATCGTCCCAGGTAGCCGGGATATAAAAACAGACAGTACAGGAGAGACACTGCCATGGGCAGCGTACCAGACAAGAAGATGATCGTCGGCCTGGATATCGGGACTTCCAAGGTGGTGGCGATTGTCGGGGAAATAGGCCCGTCGGGCGACGTGGAAGTGGTGGGCATCGGCTCGCACCCTTCCAAGGGGATGAAAAAAGGCGTGGTGGTCAACATCGAGTCGACGGTCCAGTCCATCCAGCGGGCCGTGGAGGAAGCGGAGTTGATGGCGGGGTGCCAGATACACTCGGTGTATGTGGGTATTGCCGGCAGCCATATCCGCAGCCTGAATTCCCACGGCATAGTGGCCATCAAGGACAAAGAGGTCTATGGCCACGACCTGGAGCGGGTGATCGACGCGGCCCAGGCCGTGGCCATTCCGGCAGACCAGAAAATCCTGCACATACTCCCCCAGGAGTACGTCATCGACAGCCAGGAGGGCATCAAGGAGCCGATGGGCATGTCGGGGGTGCGCCTGGAAGCCAAGGTGCACCTGGTGACCTGTGCCGTCAACGCCGCCCAGAATATCGAGAAGTGTATCCGCCGCTGCGGCCTGGAAGTCGAGGAGATTATCCTCGAGCAGCTGGCCTCCAGCTATTCGGTGCTGACCGAAGACGAGCGGGACCTGGGAGTCTGCCTGGTGGACATCGGCGGTGGCACCACTGATATCGCCATATTCACCGACGGTTCCATCCGCCACACCGGTGTCATTCCCATAGCCGGTGACCAGGTCACCAATGATATTGCCATGGCGCTGCGCACACCGACCCAGCATGCCGAGGAAATAAAGATTCGCTACGCCTGTGCCCTTACCCAGTTGGCGGGGTCGGACCAGTCGATCAAGGTGCCCAGTGTCGGCGATCGACCGCCCCGCGATCTGTCGCGCCAGGCGCTGGCGGAAGTCGTGGAGCCGCGCTACGACGAACTGTTCACCCTGGTCCAGGCGGAACTGCGCCGCAGCGGGTACGAGGACATGGTCCCTGCGGGAATCGTGTTGACCGGCGGCACTGCAAAGATGGAAGGCGTGATGGAACTGGCGGAGGAAATCTTCCATATGCCGGTGCGGGTGGGCTACCCGCAGACGGTACAGGGGCTCAACGACATCGTGCGCAACCCGATCTACGCAACCAGCGTAGGGCTGCTGCTGTACGGTGCCGAGCACGGTCTGGAGGCGGCCGGAGGGGGTTCATCGAAGGCCGGCCTTCCCGGCGAGAGTATTTTTTCCCGGGCGAAAGCCTGGATTCAGGGCAATTTTTAGGTGTTTTTCAGCAGTAAACCGTCGTGCGGGAGTGCGGCATATCAACTCTAGAGGGGAATAGACCATGTTTGAACTAATCGATAACGTACCTTCGAATGCAGTAATCAAGGTAATCGGCGTGGGCGGAGGCGGCGGCAACGCGGTCAAGCACATGATTTCCAACAATGTCGAGGGTGTGGATTTTATCTGCGCCAATACCGATGCCCAGGCGCTGGCGGACATCCAGTCGAAGACGGTTCTGCAACTGGGCGGTGACATCACCAAGGGGCTGGGCGCGGGCGCCAACCCGGATATCGGGCGCGCTGCGGCGCTGGAGGACAGGGACCGTATCGCCGAATCACTGCGCGGTGCCGACATGGTATTCATCACCGCGGGCATGGGGGGAGGTACCGGCACCGGGGGTGCGCCGGTAGTGGCCGAGGTGGCCAGGGAACTGGGCATCCTCACGGTTGCGGTAGTGACCCGCCCGTTCCCCTTCGAGGGCAAGAAGCGCCTGCAGATCGCCGCCGAGGGGATGGCCGAGTTGCAGCAACACGTGGACTCGCTGATCACCATTCCCAACGAGAAACTGCTGGAGGTGTTGGGCAAAAATACCAGTCTGCTGGATGCCTTTAAAGAAGCCAATAATGTACTGTTGGGCGCGGTGCAGGGGATTGCCGACCTGATTATCCGCCCGGGGATGATCAACGTGGACTTCGCCGACGTCCGCACCGTCATGTCCGAGATGGGTATGGCGATGATGGGTTCCGGTAGCGCCCAGGGTGAAAATCGCGCGCGCGAAGCGGCGGAAAGGGCTATCAACAGCCCCCTGCTGGACGATGTGAACCTGGAGGGTGCGCGCGGTATCCTGGTAAATATTACCGCCGGACTCGACCTGTCGCTGGGCGAATTCTCCGAAGTGGGCGACACTATAGAAGAGTTTGCCTCGGAGGAGGCCACTGTGGTAGTGGGTACCGTGATCGACCCGGATATGCACGACGAACTGCGGGTTACCGTGGTGGCTACGGGCCTGGGCAGTGAAGCCATCAAGGCGCCGCTGCAGGTGGTGGAGACTGCGCCGCGGGCAGCGGCCCCGGCAGCCGACCCCGGGCTGGAAACGGATTATGCCCAGTTCGATCGGCCTACCGCGATGCGCAAATCGCGTCGTGCCGGGATGTCGGGACAGGCCCTGGCGGCGGATGCCGGTGGTGAGGAGTACTTCGATATTCCCGCCTTCCTGCGTCGTCAGGCTGATTAGGGAGCAAGTTGTCGCGGGTTCTGTCCCCGGCCGCTTCGCTTACTCAGGCGGGAGTCATTGGCTGGAAAGGTGCCGTATGCGACAGCGTACACTGCGTCACTCGATCACGGCGACGGGCGTGAGCCTGCACACCGGCAAGAAGGTCTACATGACCCTCAAGCCGGCGCCGGTCGATAGCGGGATAGTGTTCCGCCGGATAGACCTGGACCCTGTGCGGGAATTGCCGGCGCGGGTCGGGCATGTCGGCGACACCACCCTGTCGACCTCGCTGATCGTTGGGGCGGACCGGGTTTCCACGGTGGAACACCTGATGGCTGCCCTGGCGGGCCTGGGCGTCGACAATGCGATCATCGACCTGACGGCCGAGGAAGTGCCGATCATGGATGGCAGTGCCGCTCCGTTTGTGTTCCTGCTGCAGGCCGCCGGCGTGGTGGAGCAGGATGCGTTAAAAAAGTTTGTGCGGATCAAACGCAAACTGACGGTAGAGGACGGCGACAAGGTCGCCAGTCTGCTGCCCTTCGACGGTTTCAAAGTATCGTTTACCATCGATTTCGACCACCCGGTGTTTCGCGATCGCACTGCCCATGCGGAGCTGGATTTCTCTAGCGGCTCCTTCGAGCAGGAGGTCAGTCGGGCGCGCACTTTCGGCTTTATGCATGAGATCGAGTACCTGCGCTCCCGCGGCCTGGCGCGTGGCGGCAGCGTGGACAATGCCATCGTGGTGGACGAATATCGCATACTCAACCAGGAGGGACTGCGCTACGAGGATGAGTTCGTGCGACACAAGGTGCTGGACGCGGTCGGCGACCTGTATCTGCTGGGGTACTGCATCATCGGCGAGTTCCGCGCCTACAAGTCTGGCCACGCGCTGAACAACACCTTGCTACGGGCGCTGCTGGCCCAGCCCGACGCCTGGGAAACGGTCACTTTTGGCGGAGCTGCCCCCGGCCCCATCTCGTACCCGCAACAGGCCGCCGAGGCAAGTTGAGGCGCGGCCCCGGCGAGCCCGCGGGAGCCTGGCGGTGATGCCCGTCAGCGTGGCTTTTTTACGGTAATTGTGGCATAGTCCCACGCCAGTCCGGCCGCGCACTCTCTACATGAAAGTAATTCTCATTAATGGCAGGCACGGTGGATCCCGCGCCATTGAATTGGGGCGCTGGTCCCGTGCGTTCCTGTCCCTTTGCTGCCTGGGCTTGCCCCTGGGGCTGGTGGCGGCAGGTTACCTGGCCGGGCTGGGCAGCGAGGCGCGCAGCGCGGCGCTGGACAGCATCCAGGAGGGTCTCGACCGGCAATCCGTCGGCCTGGAAGCCCTGCAGAACGAAGCGGAACTCAAGCTCCAGGCCCTCACCATCAACCTGGCGGAGTTGCAGGCAAGAATGACTCGCCTGGACGCCCTCGGAGAACACCTCGCCACCATGGCCGATCTCGGCGACGGTGAGTTCGACTTCAGCCAGCCTCCGGCCGTAGGTGGTCCGCTGGCCAGTGATTACAGCGTCGACTTCAGCTCGGTAGACCTGGGCAGCGAACTGGACAGTTTCGAGTCCCGGCTGGCCGACCGCGAGCACCAGCTCGGTGTGCTGGGCTCGCTGTTCATGAACCGCAAGCTGGACGAACAGAGCTGGTTGTCGGGGCAGCCTGTGGCCAAGGGCTGGATATCCTCGGGCTATGGGTGGCGCAAGGATCCCTTCACCGGCCGCCGCTCCATGCATAACGGTATCGATTTTGCCAGCAAGGAAGGGGCCGATGTGCTGGCTGTCGCGGCGGGTGTCGTAACCTGGTCGGGGCGCGAGTCCGGCTATGGCAACATGGTGGAGGTTTCCCACGGGGATGGCGTCATTACCCGCTATTCGCACAACAAGGAAAACCTGGTAGAGCCTGGCGACCTGGTGCGCAAGGGCGAGCCCATTGCGCTGGTGGGCTCAACCGGTCGTTCCACCGGGTCCCACGTCCATTTCGAAGTATACAAGCATGGCCGCTCCGTCGATCCCCTGAGTTACGTGCGCCGTACCCAGCGCTAGCAAGCATCCCTCGCGATCAACCTCTCCATCCCGGCTCCCGGCCAGGAATTGCTTTATATCCAGTGAAGTGAAACGTAATGATAACCAGTAGTCTAAAGAAAATTTTCGGCACCCGTAACGACCGGGAGCTCAAGCGTCTGGGCAAGGTGGTCAGGCAGATCAACTCGCTGGCAGATGACATGAAAGCGCTCAGCGACGAACAACTGGCCGGCAAGACCCCGGCGTTCAGGCAGCGCCTGGCGGAGGGGGAGACGCTGGACGCGATCCTGCCGGAGGCCTTCGCAGTCGTTCGCGAGGCGGGCGAGCGGGTGCTGGGCCTGCGCCATTTCGATGTCCAGTTGATCGGTGGCATGGCGCTCCACGAAGGCAAGATTGCCGAGATGCGCACCGGGGAGGGCAAGACCCTGGTGGCCACCCTGCCAGCCTACCTCAACGCACTGTCGGGCAAGGGTGTCCACCTCATCACGGTCAACGACTATCTGGCCAGCCGTGACGCCCAATGGATGGGGCCGTTATACGAGTTCCTGGGGGTCAGTGTGGGGGTGGTGCGCTCCGGGCAGGCGCCCCAGGAAAAGCGCGCGGCCTACGCGTGCGATATCGTCTACGGCACCAATAACGAATTCGGCTTCGATTACCTGCGCGACAACATGGCCTTCAGCCTCGAGGATCGCATGCAGGGTGAGCTGAGTTTCGCGATCGTCGACGAGGTGGATTCCATCCTGATCGACGAGGCGCGCACTCCGCTGATCATCTCCGGCGCGTCCGAGGACAGCTCCGAGCTGTACAAGCGGATCAACCGCATGGTGCCCCTGCTACAGCCCGCCAGCGAAGAACACGGCGGGCATTTCACCGTGGATGAAAAACAGCGCCAGGTGGAGCTGACCGAGGAGGGCCACGAATTAATCGAAAGCCTGATGATCGAGGAGAAACTCCTGGAGGAAGGCGACAGCCTCTATGCGGCTACCAACCTGAATTTGCTGCACCACGTCTACTCGGGGCTGCGCGCTCACGTCATGTTCCATCGCGACGTCGAGTATATCGTCCAGGATGGCCAGGTGGTGCTGATCGACGAGCACACGGGGCGAACCATGCCCGGCCGGCGCCTGTCCGAGGGCCTGCACCAGGCCATTGAGGCGAAGGAGGGGGTTGCCATCCAGAGCGAAAGCCAGACTCTGGCCTCCACCACTTTCCAGAACTATTTCCGTCTGTACGGCAAACTGGCGGGCATGACCGGCACCGCCGATACCGAGGCCTTCGAATTCCGCCAGATCTATGGCCTGGAAGTGCTGGTGATACCCACCAACGTGCCCCAGCAGCGCAAGGACCTCAACGATCTGGTCTACCTCACTACCGAAGAGAAGTTCGATGCCATCGTCGCCGATGTCAAGGACAGTATGGAGAAGGGGGCGCCGGTGCTGGTGGGAACCGCCTCGGTGGACACGTCCGAACAGTTGTCCAGGCGCTTCCGCCAGGCCGGGATCGACCACAAGGTGTTGAACGCCAAATACCACGCACAGGAGGCCGAGATTATCGCCCAGGCGGGGCGACCGGGCGTGGTCACCATCGCCACCAACATGGCAGGTCGGGGTACCGACATCGTACTCGGTGGCAACCTGGAAGCGGAGTTGGCCGCGGCGGGTGAAGTGACCGGGGAGCAGAAGGCCCAACTGCGCCAGGCCTGGGAACAGCGTCACCAGCAGGTGCTGGAGGCCGGTGGGCTGCATATCCTGGGGACCGAGCGCCACGAGTCGCGGCGCATAGACAACCAGTTGCGCGGGCGCGCCGGAAGGCAGGGGGACCCGGGCCTGTCGCGTTTTTATCTTTCGCTGGATGACAACCTCATGCGTATTTTCGCCTCCGAGCGGGTGAAAGGATTCATGCAGGCGCTGGGTATGGAGAAGGGTGAGGCGATCGAGCACAAGATGGTGACCAATGCCATCGAGAAAGCGCAGCGCAAGGTGGAAGGTCGCAATTTCGATATCCGCAAGCAGCTGCTGGAGTACGACGATGTGGCCAATGACCAGCGCCAGATCATTTACCAGCAGCGCGACGAACTGCTGGGTGAGGCGGATATTTCGGAGACTATCACCGCCATTCGCCGGGACGTCGTCAACGAGGCGATCGACAGTTTCATCCCCCCCATGAGTGTGGAAGAGCAGTGGGATGTGCCCGCCCTGGAAAAGCAGCTGGAAGCCGAATTCGCCATCAGCCTGCCCGTTGCCCAGTGGCTGGAGGCCGACAATTCCCTGCACGAGGAGGCCCTGCGGGAGAAAATCTGCGCAGAAGTCCAGACCGCCTACGATGCCAAGTGTGAAGCGGTGGGGCCGGCAATGCGCCGTATCGAGAAACAGATCATGCTGCAGGTGCTGGACACACTCTGGAAGGAACACCTCGCCACCATGGACCATCTGCGCCAGGGTATTCACTTGCGGGCCTACGCCCAGAAAAACCCCAAGCAGGAATACAAGCGGGAATCCTTCGAGCTGTTCGAGCAGTTGCTGAAAAGCCTAAAGGACGAGGTGGTCAAGTTCCTCAGTCATGTGCAGATTCAGCGCCAGGATGAGGCACAACAGATAGAGCGCCAGCGGCGCGAGGCGGCAGAGCGGGAGAAACTGGCTTTCCAGCATGACCAGGCGTCGGGCCTGGCGCCAGCCGCCGAGGAGGAGGGCGCGGCGCCGGCAGGGGAGGCGCCCCCGGTCCCGCAGACGTTTACCCGCGAGCAGCCCAAGGTCGGTCGCAACGAGCCCTGTCCCTGCGGCAGCGGCAAGAAGTACAAGCAATGTCACGGCCGGCTCTGAGTCGAGGGGGTTGGTGTGGCAGTTGGTAGTGGCAGCCTGCCCACGCTGCACCCCGTCGCCGGGGTGCGCCTGGGCACCGTCTCGGCGGGCATCAAGACTCCGGGACGCAAAGACCTGGTATTGCTTGAGCTGGCCCAGGGGGCACATTGTGCAGCCGTGTTTACCCGCAATGCCTTTTGTGCCGCCCCGGTAACGGTCGCCAGGGAGCACCTGCAGCGCTGTCAGGCGCAGCCCCGCTATCTGCTGGTCAACACCGGCAATGCCAATGCCGGCACCGGCGAGCGGGGTGTGGCGGCGGCCCGGGACACTGCTGCGGCGGTTGCCGCGGTGGCGGGGGTTGAGCCCGACCAGGTGCTGCCTTTTTCCACCGGGGTGATCGGCGAGCCCTTGCCGGTACACGCCATCCAACAGGCCGTCCCCGCGGCGTTTGCGGCCTTGACGGCGGATGGCTGGGCGCAAGCGGCCGCCGGCATCATGACCACGGATACCCGGCCCAAGGCCCATTCCCTGCGCTTCACGGTGGCTGACAGGGAATACACCCTGACAGGCATGGCCAAGGGCGCAGGCATGATACGACCCAACATGGCCACCATGCTGGCCTATCTCGCCACCGATATGGCGGTGGCGCCGGACTTGCTGCAGCGCATACTGGCGGCGGCGGTGGAGAGCAGCTTCAACCGGATCACGGTCGACGGCGATACTTCGACCAACGACGCCTGTGTGCTGGCGGCAACGGGGCTTGCCGGCAATCCCCTCGTCATCGACCCCGACTCGCCGCAGTGCATCGCCCTGCGCGATGCCCTGGAGCAGCTCTGCCTGGTTCTCGCCCAGGGCCTGGTACGCGACGGCGAGGGTGCCAGCAAGTTTGTCACGGTGCAGGTCAACGGCGGCAACAGCGAGCAGGAGTGCCTGGACGTTGCCTTCACGATCGCCCATTCACCGCTGGTCAAGACCGCCCTGTTTGCCAGCGACCCCAACTGGGGCAGGCTGCTCGCGGCAATTGGTCGCGCTCCTCTGGAGCGGCTCCAGGTCGATCGCGTCAGCGTCTACCTGAACGAGGTGCTCATCGCCGCCGGTGGCTGCCGGGCGGACAGTTATACCGAGGAGCAGGGCGTGGCGGCCATGGCCCCGGAGGAGATCACCATCCGCATCGAGCTGGATCGGGGAGCCAGCACGGCTACGGTGTGGACCACCGACTTTTCCTACGATTATGTGCGCATCAACGCCGAATACCGCAGCTGACGCACAGCCGGTGCACGTGGCGGTGGGGGTTATCCTCGATGACCTTCGCAGAGTGCTGCTTACCCGTCGTGCCGCCCACAGTCACCAGGGCGGCCTGTGGGAGTTCCCGGGGGGTAAGGTGGAGCCGGGGGAGTCGCTGCACAACGCCCTGGCCAGGGAGCTGCATGAGGAACTCGGGATTCTGGTGCGGCGCAGTACCCCGCTGCTGGAGGTGCACCACGACTACGGTGACAGGCAGGTGCTGCTGGACGTGCACGTGGTGTGGGAATTCGATGGCCAGGCGCTCGGGCGGGAGGGGCAGCCGCTGGCCTGGGTAGCTGGTGAAGAGCTGGCAAAGTATCGCTTTCCCGCAGCGAACGAGCCGATAGTCGCGGCGTTGTCCACCCAGGTATGGGGGCTGGAAACAGGCCTGAGCGGTTAGTTGCTGAGCTCCGCGCGCTGCAGAAACTCCCGGTGCAGTTCCTGCACCTGTTCGTCCAGCTCGGCCAGTGAACCCGAATTGTCGATAACGATATCCGCCAGCTCGCGCCGCTGCGCGCGCGGTAATTGCGCAGCCATGATGCGCCGGATTTGCTCTTCGCTGTTGGCATCCCGCGCCGTCGCCCGCTGCAGCTGCAGTTCCTCGGGTACGTCCACCACCACCACGCAGTCGACCAGTTCCTTCTGCTGGCCCTCCAGCAGCAGCGGAGAGCTGAGTATGGTGTAGGCAGATCCGGAGGCGGCCAGCTGGCGGCGCAATTCCTGGCCGATCAGCGGGTGGGTGAGGCGCTCCAGCCACAGGCGCTCTGCCTGGTTGGCGAATACCCGCTGGCGCAGTGCCGCCCTGTTCAGCGTGCCGTCTGCCTGCAGTATGTCCGCCCCGAAATGCTCGGCGATTGCCGCCAGCGCACTGCCTCCTGGCTCCACCACGATGCGGGCGGCCAGGTCGGCGTCCACCACGGTAATGCCCAACCGCTGGAAACGCTCGGTCACGGCGGACTTGCCGCTGCCGATGCCGCCGGTTACGCCCACTACCAGCGTCATCCCTGCAGCCCGGTCATGCTCAGGTAACCCCGGGCAATGTCCTCGCCCCACAGCAGCGTGATCCAGCCCGCTGCCGCCAGGTAGGGGCCGAACGGAATCGGTGTTTCCCTCCCCGTGCGCTTGGCCAGCATGAGGGCGATACCGCAGGTGGCACCGACCACGGACGACAGCAGGATAATCGCCGGCAGTGCCTGCCAGCCCAGCCAGGCCCCGAGTGCGGCCAGCAGCTTGAAGTCACCGAATCCCATACCCTCCCTGCCGGTAGTGAGCTTGAACAGCCAGTATACGCTCCACAGGATCAGATAACCGGCCATGGCGCCGATCACCGCGTCCGCCAGGTTGACGTAGGTACTCCCCAGGTTGAACAGCAGTCCCAGCCACAGCAGCGGCAGGGTGATATCGTCGGGCAGCAACTGGTGATCGAGATCGATCAGGGTCAGGGCCAGCAGCGCCCAGGTGAGCAGGACGGCACCGCCCAGGGCCGGCGACAGGGTGAAAAACCACGCCAGGGCCAGGGTCAGCAGCCCGGTGAGCAATTCCACCAGTGGGTAGCGCAGGGAAATGCGGGTCTGGCAGGCGGCGCATTTGCCGCCCAGCAGCAGATAGCTCAGCACCGGGATGTTGTGCCAGGGCTTTATGGCGGTACCACAATGGGGGCAGTGGGAGTTGGGTGTCGCCAGGCTGAGGGGCGGCGATGAGTTTTCCTGCTCGAGTTCCAGCAGTTCGCAGCAGTCGCGGCGCCAGCGGGCCTCCATCATCAGCGGCAGGCGGTAAACCACCACGTTGAGAAAGCTGCCCACCACCAGCCCCAGGCACAACAGGCACAGGGGCAGGAACCAGGGAACCTGGTTGATCACTTCCAGCATGTCGTAGCGACCGGGCCGGCTGGCCTAGATAACCGACCCGAGCATGAAGATGGGCAGGTACATGGCGACCATCAGTCCGCCCACCAGCACCCCGAGGATCGCCATGATCATCGGCTCCATCAGGGAGCTGAGGCTGTCAACCGCATTGTCCACGGCCTCCTCGTAGTGGTTCGCGACCTTGTCCAGCATCTCGTCCAGGGCGCCGGATTCCTCACCGATGGACATCATCTGCAGTAGCATATTGGGAAACAGCCCCGTTGCCTTGGTAGATGAATACAGCGTCGAGCCGGAGGTCACATCGTCCTTTATCTGGCGGATGGCCTTGGCATAGACCGAGTTGCCGGCAGCTCCGGCGGTGGACTCCAGGGCATCCACCAGCGGCACCCCCGCCGCGAAGGTGGTGGCCAGGGTGCGGGAGAAGCGGGCGATAACCGAGTCGTGTACGATGGCGCCGAAAATCGGTGCGCGCAGGATCAGGCGGTCGAGAAACTCCGCAAACTTGACCGAGCGCAGCTTGGCCTCGCGAAACAGGAAGATCGCGGCGACGATCATCAGCAGGATCACGAACCACCATTTCTGCACGAAATTGGAGATATGCAGCACGAACAGGGTGAAAGCGGGCAGGTCGGAGCCGAAACTGCGGAACGTCTCAGCAAACTGGGGCACGACCTTGATCAGCAGAATGGCGGTTACCACGATGGCGACCACGACAACCGCGGTAGGGTAGGTCAGGGCCTTTTTGATCTTGGCCTTGAGCTGCTCGGTTTTTTCCTTGTAGGTCGCCACCCGGTCGAGCATGGTTTCCAGGGTACCGGAGTCCTCGCCGGAGGCGACCAGGCTGCAGAACAGGTCATCGAACAGCCGCGGGTACTTGGCCAGGGAAGGCGCCAGGCCGCTGCCCGAGGCCACGTCGTTCCTGACATTGCTGACCAGTTCCTTCATCCGGGGTTTCTCGGCCCCTTCCGCAACGATGTCGAAACTCTGTACCAGCGGCACGCCGGCCTTGAGCATCGTCGCCAGCTGCCGGGTGAACACGGCGATATCCGCCGGCTTGATCGGCTTGCCCTGGCCGCCGAACAGCGGCTTGGACTTTTTCCTGACGTTTTTCGGCTGGATGCCCTGGCGTCGCAGCTGGGCCTTGGCCATGGCAGGAGTGGCGGCGCGTATTTCGCCGGTGCTGCTGCGCCCGGACCTGTCGATGCCGTTCCAGACAAAGGTGTCGTTTCTTGCTGCGCTTGTAGCCATAGTGCTATCCGTCCCTGTCCCGGGTTGGCCCCGGGTACGCTGTTATCAAAGCTAATCTACTGTTATCCGGCTGGCCTCTTCAAGGCTGGTGAGCCCCTGGGCGACCTTCAGCAGTGCGGAAGTTCGCAGGTCATTGAAGCCCTCGGCCCTGGCCTGGTTGTGGATGTCCATGGAGTTCCCCTCCTCCATGACCATGCGGGCGATGGCCTGGGTAACCGGCACCACCTCGTAAATACCCACCCGCCCCTTGTAGCCGTCCTTGCACTGGCTGCAGCCCACTGCCTGCTTGATGGTGGCGGTGGCCAGCAGCTCCTCGGTAAACCCCATCTTCAGCAGCGCTTCGCGGGGGATGTCCGCCGGCTCGCTGCACTCCTTGCACAGGCGCCGGGCAAGGCGCTGGGCAATGATGAGGTTGACCGAGGTCGCCAGGTTGAAGGCCGGCACGCCCATGTTGAGCATCCGGGTGATGGTTTCCGCGGCGCTGTTGGTGTGCAGGGTGGACAGCACCAGGTGGCCGGTCTGCGCCGCCTTGATGGCGATCTCCGCCGTTTCCAGGTCGCGAATCTCCCCCACCATGATGATGTCCGGGTCCTGGCGCAGGAAGGAGCGCAGGGCTTCGGCGAAATTGAGCCCCACCTTGGGGTTCACGTGCACCTGGTTGACCCCCTCCAGGTTGATCTCCACCGGGTCCTCCGCCGTGGAGATATTGCGCTCCGCGGTGTTGAGGATGTTGAGGCCGGTGTACAGCGAGACCGTTTTACCCGAGCCCGTGGGGCCGGTCACCAGGATCATGCCCTGTGGCCGGTTCAGCGCCTTGAGGTACATCTCTTTCTGGTCCGGCTCGTAACCCAGGGCGTCGATGCCCATCTGCGCGCTGGTGGGGTCGAGTATCCGCAACACGATCTTTTCGCCGAACAGGGTGGGCAGGGTATTGACCCGGAAGTCGATGGCGCGGTTGCGCGACAGCTTCATCTGGATGCGGCCGTCCTGGGGTATGCGCCGTTCGGAGATATCCATCTGCGACATCACCTTGAGGCGCGCCGACAGGCGCGGCGCCAGGTTCCGCGGCGGGCGCACGATCTCGCGCAGAATGCCGTCGGTACGAAATCGCACCCGGTAGTTCTTTTCGTAGGGCTCGAAGTGGATATCCGAGGCGCCCTGCTTGATGGCGTCGATCAGCACCTTGTTGACGAAGCGCACGATCGGGGTTTCGTCGACGCCCTCGCTGCCGCCTTCCTCACCCTCGCCACCTTCCTTTACCGCGGAGACGTCGATATCGTCCAGGTCGGAGGAGTCCAGATCCTCCAGGCCATCGGCGAGCTGGTCCTGGGAGTCCACCCAGCGGGCAATTGCCTTGCTGAGGGCGTTTTCCTCGATCAGCACGCCGTCGGTATTGATGCCGGTGTGGAACTTGATCTCGTCCAGCGCCGCCAGGTTGGTGGGATCGGACACGGCGATGAACAGGCGGTTGCCGCGGCGGAACAGCGGCAGGGCATGGTGCTTGGTGACCAGCGCGGTATCCACCAGGCCATCGGGCAGGAACGTCAGGTTGAAGGCGTCGATGTCGAACAGGGGTACGCCGAACTCCTGGGAGGCGACTTCCGCCAGGCGCTGGCTGTTCACGCCCTTTTTTTCCACCAGGTACTGGACGTAGGGCATGCGCTCCAGCGAGGCGTCTTTCTGCGCCTGCGATGCAGCCTGGGCTTCGATCAACCCCTCCGCCACCAGCCGCCCGGCCAGCCCGCTGAGTTGCCCTATCGCTTTTTCATTCATCTGCGCCACGCCCCTACTGCAGGTGCAAATACCCGGTAACACCTTGTTTTATCGAATGGATCGAGTATACCCAGCCGCCGGGCCGGCTCCTAGTGCTGTGCCTGCACTAAATGGCTTTATTGCCGTTAATATTGCGATTTTGCCTGAATCTGCTGGGGTTGCCCCGGTGAGGTGCTGTTGGCTGGCATTCCAGAAGGGGTGACAGCTGACGCGGGCTGGCGGACCCTGACAAAAATTGTCAGCTTGCGTAGGTCTGTGTTGGGAGATGGCGCTGGAGTACGTCGGGGTTTGTGTGGTGGGGGTTTTTTAACTAATTGAAAAATAACAATAATATTTAAACGGCGAAAGTTTTTTGGAGAGTTGGCACACCTGTTGCTGTATCCTTTGTGCAACTGGCTGGTGCGAACTGCGCAGAGCGCGGCGGCGCCGATAGTGAAACAACTTCCACTCAGGGGAAATGCATTATGAACATCCAGAAGAAACAACAGGGTTTTACCCTTATCGAATTGATGATCGTGATCGCGATCGTCGGCATCCTGGCCGCCATCGCGCTGCCGGCCTATCAGGACTACACGGTGCGGGCCAAGATGTCCGAGGCGCTGGCCAACCTGGCAGAGGCCAAGACCAGTATTGCGGAGTACTACGCGGCTAACGGCTACATGCCAACTAACGCAACAACAGCCGGCTTTAATTCCAATCCGAACACTGAAATCGTGGCATCTGTCAAGTACACCTCAACCTCTGGCGAGCCCATCATTGCAGCACAAATAAACTTTGAGCAGATCCCGGGTGCGTCGGCGGATGCCTACTTCGCCCTTTCCGGCTACACCGATTCCGGCCGGGTGCTGCGCTGGGTTTGCAAGCCGGGTGATACCTCTGGCGCCAATGATATGCCTGCCAAGTATCTGCCCGCCAACTGTCGCGGCTAGTGTAGATACGAATTGAATAGCCCGGTCATACCGGGCTTTTTTTGTTTCTGTTTTCGGAACTACCCTGGCGACAGGCCGGTCTTTTGCGCTGACAACGATGAAGGGAGCAACCTTGCGTTCACAGCTCGCCGCAGGCCTGCTGCTACTGCTAGCCGCCATACTGATATACCTGCCCGGTCTGTCCGGGCCTTTGCTGTTTGACGACCAGCCAGCCCTGTCGGGTAATCCGCTGGTACAGATCGAGGGCGACGTGCTGGACGAGTGGCGGGTCGCCGCCCTGAGCTCCGGGTCGGGCCCGCTGCGGCGCCCTGTCACCATGCTCACTTTCGCTGCCAACCACGTCGTCACCGGCGACTTTTCACCTGCTGGGCTCAAGGCGGTCAATCTGGCGATTCACATTGCAGTCGCTGCGCTGCTCTACTTTCTTTGCATGTCGATATTGGCGGCGCTTGCCGGGGGGGCCGATTTATATACTCGGCGGTTGGTGGCGTTGACGGCCGCTGCCATCTGGTTGCTGCACCCGCTCAATGTATCGACAGTACTGTATGCGGTGCAACGCATGGCGCAGCTTTCCACCTTGTTCGTGGTGGCCGGGCTGCTGGTTTTTATGCATTACCGACAGCGCTGGGCGCAATCCGGGGCGTCTGCCGGAGATCTGATGGCCGCCGCGTTGTGGGTGCTGCTGCTGACGTTGGCAGCGGTACTGTCCAAGGAAAATGGTGCCCTGCTGCCCTGGCTGGTCGTGGTGCTGGAGGTATGTATTTTTCGCGGTATCTGGGCCGGGCGGCCGAAGCCCTGGCTGGCTCGAGTGGGTTGGCTGGCGCTGGTATTCCCCGTGGTTCTGGTGCTCGTGCTGCTTGTGGTGGCACCCGAGAATCTGGTGGGTGGGTATGCGGCACGCGAGTTCACCCTCGAAGAGCGCCTCCTGACCCAGGGTCGGTTGTTGTGGCGTTACCTGGGTTGGCTGTGTGTCCCCAATATCGGGGATATGGGGTTCCAGCACGACGACATAGCCCTGTCCACCGGGTTGCTGGCGCCTTGGACGACCGGCCTGGCGCTGGCGGCCTGGGGGCTGGCAGGCGCGCTGGCTGTCGTGTTCAGGAAGCGTTTTCCGTTACTGCTGCTGGCGCTGTTGTTCTATCTGGTCGGCCACAGCATGGAATCCACCCTGTTGCCGCTGGAAATGGTCTACGAGCACCGCAACTACCTACCTGGGATGCTGATCTGCCTGTTGCTGGCGTGGTTCGTGGTCGTTCCGATAGCCAACAGTGCCAAGGTCGGTGTCTGGTATCCGATAGCGGGAGTGCTGGTGGTGCTGGTGGTGCTGTCGTTCCTGCGGGTGCAGAGCTGGTCGGACGAGTTGCTGCTGGCCCAGAGCAACCTTGCCAACCATCCGCAGTCCTCGCGCTCCAACTATTTCTACGCAAACGCACTGCTGCGGCACTATCGACGCGGCGAGTCGCAGGGTTTGGGCGAATACGAGCAAGCGGAGGCGCTCTTGTTGTCTCGTCATTATTTTGAACGCATGTACCAGACCAACAATCGGGACGTTGCGGCGCTGGTGATGCTGTATTATCTCGATAATCGCTATTTTACCCAGATGCAGGAGCAGGTGGACTGGCTTGCGCGACTGGAGCAATTACTTGAAACCAGGACGATGCAACCCTCCGACTGGAATGCCCTGGAAATGCTCGTTGGCCTGTTCGCTGCCGATGTCGATCAGGTCGATAGTGCGGTAGTGTTGGCGTTGCTAGACCAACTGGCGGAACGGTACCCGGATTCAACTGATTTAGTGCGTTATCGTTACCAGTACCTGTCGGCGTTGGGTGCAGATCAATCCGAGCTCTTGGTACTGTTGCAGCGGGGCCTGGAACTCGCGCCGGGCGATGCCTGGTTTTATTATCAGATGATCTACGAGCAGTCACGGGTGCCCGATATAGCCGGAATGTATTCTTACGCCCGTCTATGGCTGTTGAATGATCCCGGCCGCTACCATCTACTGCAGTTGAAAGACCTGTTCGAGGTGCCCGATACCGTATCGGAGGCGAGCGGTGACTGAACGTTTGTCCGTGACTTTGCCTCTGGTGCTGCTGTTACTGCTGGTGTTGGTGGCGGGTTGGGCATACTGGCCTGGAACTACAGGGCCCGCACTTCTCGATGATCGCTCCAGCGTGCTGGTTATCGAGGACCTGAGAGAGAATCCCGAGCTGGCCTGGGACTTTATCTTTGGCGACAGGTCCGGCCCCCTCGGCAGGCCGGTCTCCATGGCCAGCTTTGTGCTGGAAAGGCTGTTTCTCGACGGAACCGCGGCAACCAGCAAAAAGACGAATATTGTCCTGCACCTGTTCAATGGTGTGTTGCTTGCCTGGTTTTTCTGGTTGCTCTTTGAATATATCCAGGCCCCTGGTTACCGCTGGATGGCGGTGTTGTTGGCGGGGGGCTGGCTGCTCTCGCCACTGTACGTCAGCACCGTGCTTTATATCGTGCAGCGAATGGCTATGCTCAGTACCACATTCATGCTGTTGACCTGCATTGGTTATATTGAGTGGCGGCTGAAACTCCTGGGTGGCAAAGTCTCTGTGATACTGTTGGCGCTCACTGCGGGAAGTGCCTTGCTGGCTGTTTTCGCCAAGGAAAACGCTATCGTCGTTATACCGGTAATCCTGCTTGTCGAGGCTCTCTGGTTTCAGTTCGCTGGCCCGAACGGTCAGAAGTTGGTGTGGCTTGAGCGCCTTACCCAGACATTGATCGGCTTGGGCTTTGTAGGTGTATGTGCCTACCTGATGGCAAGTTACAGCGATCTGGCAAACGGCTTTGAGCGGCGACATTTTACCCTCGAGGAGCGGCTGCTCACCGAGAGCCGTATCGTCTGGGATTACGCTGCACAGATTTTCGCACCGGATCTTTTCGGCATGGGTCTTTACCATGACGATGTTACCGTTTCCGGGTCTATCGACCAGCCGCCAGTCACTCTCTATGCCTTGCTTGCCTGGGCCGGATTGCTGGCAATCCTGCTGTCATCGCTTTTCTGGAAACGGGGCCGCTACCTTGTGCTGGGGGTGGCCTGGTTCCTGGTCGGGCACAGCATAGAGTCGACGGTCTTTCCGCTGGAGTTGTACTTCGAGCACCGCAATTATTTTCCCGGGATAGGGCTGTTTCTACTGGTGGGGGTACTGTTCTCTTTCTGTGTCGAGCGTTGGCCTGAAGTCCGGCCACCGCTGCTGGTGATTGTGGGCTGCTATGTTGCATGGCTGTTATCGCTTACCAGTTCCCAGGTGCAGATCTGGTCCAGTCGCCCGCTGCTCATACTGCATCATTTGAATGGCCACCCCGATTCTTTCCGGGCCAATGCCGATATGGCAGTGCAGATGGCCAGCCTGGGACAGTTTGCTGCCGCCAGGGAGTTTTCGGCCAGGGCCTACAGGGTCAATGTCACAGGAGAGCGTGGCGGTGATCACGACATTCGGGACCTGGCGCTGGCCTGTATCGCCAATGAGCCTGTGACGCCGCTGCAACTGCAGCGGCTCGGGAGCGAAAACCCCGAGCGTCCTTTTGGCTCCGTTGATACCCTGCACACCCTGGTGCGCATGTTGCAGGATAACAAGTGCCCGGGATTCGACCGCCTTGGCCTGGCTGATCGCCTGGTGGAAATTTTTCTGGGCGAGGACTCTCCCGCCACCGCATCCGCCAACATGTACCTGGCACTGGCCCTGCTGGAGAACACCCTGCAACGCTGGGATTACGCCAACGCCTACGTGGACCGGTTCCTGCAGATGGCGCCCGCTGACCCGCAGGGGCTATTGATGAAGCTGCATTTTGTCAGTGCTTTGGGTAAAGTGGCGGAGATAAATGCCGTCAGGACGACGTTGCTGCAGATGCAGGAGCAGGGGCAATTGACGGTGGGCCAACAACAAACCCTGGCGCTTTACCTGGAGTAGCAGACCTTGAATCTGTCCATTGTCATCCCGGCCAAGAACGAACAGGAGGGGCTGGCAACGTTTCTGCCGAAACTGCGCCAACTGTATCCGGAAGCGGAGATCATCGTCGTGGACGACGGCTCCACCGATGCCACGGTCGAGGTCTGTCGGGAAGCCGGCGTGAAGGCGATCTCCCACCCCTATTCAAAGGGTAATGGGGCCGCCATCAAGACCGGTGCCAGGGCCGCCAGGGGCGATTACATCGTGTTCATGGACGGTGACGGCCAGCACGATCCCGCTGATATCGAACGCCTGTTGTACCGCATGGAGGAGGGCTACGACCTGGTGGTGGGCGCCCGCAGCGGCCTGTCCTCACAGGCCAATATCGCCCGCTGGAGCGCCAATAACCTGTACAACAAGCTGGCAGGCTGGATGGTCAACCGCGAGATTCCCGATCTCACCTCGGGCTTTCGCTGCGTAAAACGCCACAAGTTCCTCGAGTTTCTTTACCTGCTGCCCAACGGCTTCAGTTACCCCACTACCTCGACGATGGCGTTTTTCCGGGCCGGGTATTCGGTGGGGTTCGTGCCGATTGCGGTGGCGCCGCGGATAGGCAGCAGCCACATCAACCTGGTGCGCGACGGGGTGCGTTTCTTCCTGATCATTTTCAAGATCGGCACCCTGTATTCACCGCTCAAGGTGTATTTTCCCATGGCGTTGCTGATCTCGGGCCTGGGCTTTTTCAACTACCTGATCTCGACGCTGTCAACCGGGACCTGGCGCTTCTCCAATATGTCCACCCTGCTGATCCTGGCGGGTATCATCGTGTTCCTGATGGGGTTGCTGGCGGAGCAGCTCACCAACTTGCAGTACAAGGAGTCCGACCCCGGCCATGAGTAAGCCCGTCAGGGAGCGGCCCTGATACCGGAGGTGAGTACTTTGCGCCACCCCCGGCGCACCTGATTCAGGAAGCGTTGGCCCGCTTTGCCTCCCGGCGCCGGGCGTGCAACACCGGTTCGGTATAGCCGCTGGGCTGCTCGCGCCCCAGAAAGACCAGGTCACAGGCTGCCTGGAAGGCGATACTGCCGGTGAAATCAGGCGCCATGTTGCGGTAGTTGGGGTCGCCTGCGTTTTGCTGGTCCACCACCTCGGCCATGCGCTCCAGGGTCGCGCGCACCTGCGCCTCGCTGCACACCCCGTGGCGCAGCCAGTTGGCGATGTGCTGGCTGGAAATGCGCAGGGTGGCGCGGTCTTCCATCAGCCCCACATGATTGATGTCGGGCACCTTGGAACAGCCGACACCCTGGTCGACCCAGCGCACCACGTAGCCGAGAATGCCCTGGGCATTGTTGTCCAGTTCCCGCTGGATATCCGCTTCGCTGAGGCCGCTGGCACCCTTCAGGGGAATTTGCAGGATGGCGTCCAGGGAGGCGCGCTGGCGCTGCATGAGCTCCTGCTGGCGCGCCGCGACATCCACCTGGTGGTAGTGGATGGCATGCAGGGTGGCCGCTGTGGGGGAGGGTACCCAGGCGGTGCTGGCCCCGGCCCGGGGGTGGCCGATCTTGTTCTTGAGCATGTCCGCCATGAGATCGGGCATGGCCCACATACCCTTGCCGATCTGGGCGCGCCCCAGCAGGCCGCAGTGCAGGCCGATGTCCACGTTCCAGTCCTCGTAGGCGTTGATCCAGGGCTCCTGCTTCATGGCGCCCTTGGGGGTCATGGCGCCTGCTTCCATGCTGGTGTGGATCTCGTCGCCGGTGCGGTCCAGGAAGCCGGTGTTGATGAACACCAGCCGCTCCCGGGCAACCCGGATACACTCCTTCAGGTTGACCGTAGTGCGCCGCTCCTCGTCCATGATGCCCATTTTCAGGGTGTTGCGGGCCATGCCCAGGGCGTCTTCGATACGCTCGAACAGGGTGCAGGCAAACGCCACTTCGTCCGGGCCGTGCATCTTGGGCTTGACGATGTAGACACTGCCGCGGCGTGAATTGCGGGCCGCACCGGCGTCCTTGCGCAGGTCGTGCAGGGCGATCAGGGCGGTGAACAGGCCGTCCATGATGCCCTCCGGAATCTCCTCGCCGGCCTTGTCCAGCACCGCGTTGTTGGTCATCAGGTGCCCGACGTTGCGCACGAACATGAGGCTTCTGCCGGGCAATACCAGTTCGCTGCCATCCGCCGCGGTAAAGCGACGGTCGTTGTTGAGGGTGCGGCTGACTGTCTTGCCGCCCTTGGCAAAGGTATCCGCCAGATCGCCGCGCATGAGTCCCAGCCAGTTGCGGTACACCAGCGCCTTGTCCTCGGCATCCACCGCCGCCACGGAGTCCTCGCAGTCCTGGATGGTGGTCAGCGCCGCCTCCAGGACCACGTCCTTGATCCCCGCCGCATCGCCGGCGCCAATGGGGCTGGCCGGATCTATCTGGATTTCGATGTGCAGGCCATTGTGGCGCAGCAGGACGCTGGCAGGGGAATCCGCCGCTCCGCTATAGCCGCGCAGCTGGTCCGGTGCCTGCAGGCCGCTGCTGCCGCCGTCGGACAGGGTGACCTGCAGCTGCCCGTCGATCACCCGGTAGGCAGTGGCGGCGCTGTGGTCGCCCGTGGCCAACGGGCAGTGCTGGTTGAGAAAGTCCCGGGCGAAGGCGATGACATGCGCCCCGCGCACCGGGTTGTAGGCGCCGCCGCGTTCCGCCCCGCCTTCCTCGGAGATGACATCGGTGCCATACAGCGCATCGTACAGGCTGCCCCAGCGGGCATTGGCCGCATTCAGGGCGTAGCGCGCGTTCATCACCGGTACCACCAACTGGGGGCCGGCCAGGGTGGCGACTTCCTCGTCGACATTTTCAGTAGTGATGGCAAAGTCTTCCCCTTCCGGCAACAGGTAGCCGATCTCCTCCAGAAAGGCCTTGTAGGCTTTGCGGTCGTAATTCGCACCGGGATGGGCGCAGTGCCAGGCGTCGATTTTTGCCTGGATGTCTTCGCGGATCTGCAGCAGTTCGCGGTTGCGCGGCCCCAGTTCCTCGACGATGGCTTCCAGTGCCTGCCAGAAGTGCTGCGGCGAGATGCCGGTGCCGGGCGCGATCTCATTCTCGAGCAGTTCGCAAAGAACCGGGGAGATCTGCAGGCCGCCGCGCTGGATTCGATCAGTCATGGTGAGCTTCCTCGTGAGTGTGTCGCCGCAGTGGGGGAAATAGCAATATTGGCGCAAGAGTCTAGGCCTGGGCCTATAATTTAGCTAATTTATCGTTTTTATCGCGACCATTTGATCTGTGAATGTTTTGGGTAGGGCTAGAGAGTGGGCGCCTGCCCGTCCAGTTCCCTGGCGGTGTCCACGATCAGCTTGCGCAGCCACCTGTTGGCCGGGTTGTGTTGCAGCAGGGGGCTCCAGGCCATTTTCAACTCCAGTGGCGGGATCTCCAGGGGCGGCTCCCGCAACACCACCCGCGGGTTGTTGCGCTTGAGCAGGGCGGCGCGGGTGGGCAGGGTGACGATGAGGTCATTCTGCTCCGCCAGGGTCATGGCAGCCTGGTAATGACGGGTGAATACCCTGATCTGGCGTTTTTTGCCCAGTTTGTTCAGGGCCACGTCCACCCATCCCAGGCGCTGCACGTCGTCGGGATTGACGCCGACGCCGATGCCCATGCCGGTCTTGCTCACCCAGACATGGTTGGCCTGCAGGTAGTTTTCCAGGGTAAAGTTTTCGAGGACCGGATTTTCCGGGCTCAGCACGCAGGTGAAGCTGTCGTCCCACAGGTGAATCTGGTGGAACGACTGCGGCATGGAATCGAAGCGGTTGATGACCATGTCGACCTTGCCGCGCTCGACGTCCAGGAAACTGACGTCGCTGGGTGTCATGATGTCCAGCGTCAAGCCGGGTGCCAGGGTACGCAACTTCCCCAACACGCTGGGCAGCAGCGTGGATTCGGCGTAGTCGCTGGCCATGATCCGGAACACCCGCTGGGCGTGTCTGGCGTCGAATTCCGAGCGCGGTTGCACTGCCCGATCGATTGCGGTGAGCACTTCGCGCACCACGGGTTCCAGTTCCAGGGCGCGTTCCGTGGGGGTCATACCCTCGCTGGTGCGCACCAGCAGGGGGTCGTCGAACAATTCCCGGAGGCGACGCAGGCCATTGCTCATCGCCGGTTGGGAAAGGTTCAACTGGTTGGCGGCCTGGGTGACATTGCGCTCCCGCAGCAGGGCGTCCAGGTACACCAGCAGGTTGAGATCGATGCGATTCAGGTTCAGGGTTTACTCCATATTCATGCAGAGAATGATGGGAATACCGT
This sequence comes from Pseudomonadales bacterium, assembly GCA_024234735.1. GTDB lineage: Bacteria > Pseudomonadota > Gammaproteobacteria > Pseudomonadales > Halieaceae > JARRPM01. Next base: position 40,394 of record JACKNV010000007.1, on the reverse strand, counting down.
CTATTGATTGGGGGAATTATACCCCGGTATCTACAATTGCCAATGACTATACGTTTCCGTCCGCAGACTATGAGAATACTGCCATGAGCACGCTATCGACCCCCGACCTCACCGATGCGCACCCGGAGGCCCTGGCCGTGGAGCTGCAGTTCACCAGTTTCGGCGCCATCAAGCAGTTTGGCGGCCCCGCGGTGACCATCAAGTGTCATGAGGACAATTCCCTGGTTAAGGCCTGCGTCGGCGAGCCCGGCGGGGGCCGGGTTATCGTGGTGGATGGCGGTGGCTCCCTGCGCCATGCCCTGCTGGGAGATATGCTGGCGGCCCAGGCGGCCGACAATGGCTGGGCCGGTCTGGTGATCAACGGCGCCGTGCGGGATGTGGACGAGATCGCCGCAACCGCCATAGGGGTACAGGCGCTGGGCCGCTGCCCGTTGAAAACCGAGAAACTGGGAGTAGGCCAGCGCGATGTGGCCATTGCCTTCGGCGGTGTGCGTATAGAGCCGGGAGATTACGTCTACGCTGACAACAATGGCGTGATCGTCAGCAAACAGGCATTGCTGTAACAGTCGCACCGCGCTTAGCCAGGGCTATCCAGCTATAACAGGCGCATCGACAGGTCCAGCGCCTTGCAGTCCTTGGTCAGTGCGCCGATCGAGATGTAATCGACCCCGGTTTCGGCAATAGCCCGCAGCGTCTGGTCGGTGACGTTACCCGAGGCCTCCAACTCCACCGCGCCGGCGGTGCGCGCAACCGCCTCAGCCATCTGCGCCAGGGTGAAGTTATCCAGCATGACCCGGTCACAGCCGGCTGCCAGAGCCTGTTCCAGTTCCTCGGGACTTTCCACTTCCACCTCAACCGGCTTGCCCGGTGCCGATGCGCGCGCCACCGCCACTGCCTCGGCGATCCCGCCACAGGCTTTGATGTGGTTCTCCTTGATCAGGAAGGCGTCAAACAGGCCCATGCGATGGTTGTAGCAGCCACCGCAGGCCACCGCGTATTTCTGGGCGGCGCGCAGTCCCGGTATGGTCTTGCGGGTATCCAGCAGTTTGACCGATGTGTCCGCCACCAGGTCGGCGTAGCGGCGGCAGGCGGTCGCCGTGCCCGACAACAACTGCAGAAAATTCAGCGCGCAGCGTTCCGCGGTCAACAGGCCCCGCGCCGGGCCACTGGCCGTAAACAGGGTATCGCCGGCACTGATGGGGCTGCCGTCGCTGGCTACCCATTGCAGGGTGATGCTGGGGTCGACTTCAGCGAACACCTGCTCAACCCAGGGGCGGCCACACTGCACGCCATCCTCCCGGCTGATGACCCTGGCAATGGCCATCGCGTCCGCGGGAATCAGGGCCGCGGTGATATCGCCGCCACCTATGTCTTCCTCCAGGGCGGCCCTCACGTTGGCCAGGATCGTGTCGGCGCCCGGCGCTGAGTGGTGGGGGTTGGTATCGATCATGGGCTGGGTCACGCGCGCTGGCTTAGGGGCGGCGATTGTAGCAGTTCCCGCGCTTACCTGTTAATGGCGACGCGGTGCACGGCCGGCACCCGATTGAGCCGGCGGCCGACTCTCGACTATGATAGGGCATGGCAATGGCACAGGTTGAGCGGGAGTACACGCTGGAAGGGGGCTGGCTCAGGCAGGCCCGGCGGGTGCCTTCGCCCAATTTCGGAGTGCGACCCGCGGCTTGTATCCCGGAGTTGCTGGTCATCCACAATATTTCCCTGCCACCGGGGCAGTTCGGCGGTAACAGCATCGAGCGCCTGTTTACCAATTGCCTGGACTGGGACGAGCATCCTTTCTTCACGGAGATTCGCGGTGCCCAGGTGTCGGCCCATCTGCTGATCGAGCGCTCCGGCCAACTGGTGCAGTTCGTGGATTTCGGGCAACGCGCCTGGCATGCCGGGCTGTCCAGTTTTGACGGCCGCGGCAACTGCAATGATTACAGTATCGGTATAGAGCTTGAGGGTACCGACTACATCCCCTTTACCGATGTGCAGTACACTGTACTTGCTGCCGTGACCGCGTTACTGCAGCACCGCTACCCCGCTATCGGCAATGACCGCATCGTGGGTCACAGCGATATTGCACCAGGAAGGAAGACCGACCCCGGGCCCTGTTTCGACTGGGCAAGATACCGGCGCCTGTTGGTGCAGCAAGGAGTGAGCTGATGTTGTTTCTCGCGGGCATGATCGCTATCGGACTGTTGCAGTTCTGGGGTACTGCCGAGCGTGTGCATCGCGATGGCTGGTTCGGCAACTGGCAGTCTTTGCTGCTGGGCACCGGCCTGTCCGGCACCCCTGGACTTGTCCTGCTGGTGTTGCCGCCGGCGCTGCTGGTGGCGTTCGTGCTGCAACTGGCAGCCCCTGTCCTGTTCGGTTTGCTGTGGATAGCCCTGGCGGCGCTCGGGCTCCTGTACGCCTTCGGGCGTGGGGATTTCCAGGCCGCGATGGGCCGTTACCGGGCCCATGCCTTCAGTGGCGATTTCGAGGCGGCCTATCTGGAGGCGAGCCAGGTATATGCCTGGGGCGAGCGGGACGGGAATCCCCAGTCCGCGGCCGAGGTGCACCTGCTGGTGCAGCGCGCGCTGCTTTACGAGGGGTTCCAGCGCTGGTTTGCCGTCGTGTTTTACTTCGCGATACTGGGGCCGGCCGGTGCGGTGGCGTATCGCTTGTTGCAGTTGTCTAGTGATGGGTTCGGTGCGCAACAGCGGGAGCGCTGTCTGTTTTATGTCGACTGGGTGCCGGCCCGGCTGTTGAGCGCGACTTTTGCTCTTACCGGCGATTTTCTCGGCAGTCGCGCGGCCCTGGTGGCAGGCTTGCAGGATATCTCCCGGCAGGCACCAGAGGTGTTGTCTGCCGTTGCGTTTGCGGCGCTGGATGCCGATACCCCGGCCGACGGCACCGGGGACACCGATTTCAGTGCCCTGGCAGCGGCACAGAATCGTGAACTGGGCAGCCTGTTGGCGCGCAGTGCGGCGTGTTGGGTCGTGGTGCTGTCCCTGATGGTATTGGTGTCGTGAGGTGCGGCGGGCTGCAAAAGTTTCTATTGCTGCTAAGCTTGGCGTAAGGGCCTCAAACAATTTCCGATAACATGGCCGGCCGCGGAGTTCCCAATGCCTGTGCTGGATGACAATGAGCTGACCTTGCCATCGGTGGTGGCGACCCTCGGCGAGCGCCATGCCGACCGGCGTCTGGCACTCACCCTCATCTTTCACCCGCAGACGGCGCGTATCGGCGAGCGTGCCTGGCTGCCTCGCCTGCGCGAAGGCGATTCGCCCTGGATCCTCGGGCGCCGCAGTCCTGACTTCGGTCGCGACGGGCAAACAGAGCCGGGCCCACTGGAGGAGCTGCATGTCAGCCGGCAGGCATTGGCACTGTCGGCCGAGGGGGATGGCCTGCTGTTGCGGCGTCTGCCGGCTTCCAGCCGCTGTCGTGTGGCCGGAAGGGAACTGGAAGGGGAGGTGTACCTGACCGGTGAACAGTTGCAGCGCGGTGTTCCCCTGCTAATGGGGCACGCCGTGGTGTTGCTGCTGCGCTATGGTCAGTGTGGCGAGGCGCCATCGCGCCCGTCTCGCACTCATGGCATGCGCGGCAGTAGTCGGTACATGAGCAACCTGTTGGAACACATCGAGCAGGTTGCCGGCAGCGATATGGATGTACTGATTCGCGGTGAAACCGGTACCGGCAAGGAACTGGTCGCCACTGCCATCCACCGGGCCAGCAGGCGCGCCGACGGCCCCCTGGTCAGTGTCAATATGACAGCTATTCCGCAGGGACTGGCGGCGGCCAGCCTGTTTGGCGCTGCCCGCGGTGCCTTCACCGGTGCGCACAAGGCCACCGACGGCTATTTTACCCAGGCCGAAGGCGGCAGCCTGTTTCTGGATGAGATCGGCGATACCCCGCAGGAACTGCAGCCCCAGTTGCTGCGGGCGCTACAGCAGCGCGAGATCCAGTTGGTCGGCGGCCCGGTGCGGCGTGCCGATGTGCGCATTATTTCCGCGACGGATACAGACATCGATGCCGAGGGATGCGGTTTCAGGGCGGCCCTGAAGCACCGGCTGGGAGGATGTGAAATCCGCCTGGCGCCGCTGCGCGAGCATCCCGAGGATATCGGTGAGTTGATGCTGCACTATCTCGCTGCCTGTCGCGAGGAGGCCGGGGTTGCCCTGGAATTGCCGTCCCCGCGCTGCGGCGGGCGCCGGCTCGCCGCGTGGAGTGAGCTGTTTTACCTGTTCCTGTGCTATCACTGGCCCGGCAATATACGCCAGTTGGCCAATTTCGTCGGCCAGATCATGGTAGCCAGTGGCGATGCTCTGGTCGTGCCAGAAAGTGTGGGCAGCGCCCTGCGTGCCTTCACCCATCCCCGGATGGCGAAATCGGACCCGCCGGCGGGCTCCCCCGGGCGGCGCATGCAGCAGGTTGGCGAGGAGGAGTTCGCCGCCGCGCTGCGCGACAGCGCATTCGAGGTCGCCCGCACCGCTCGACAGCTTGGTGTTTCGCGGCAGGCCGTCTATCGGCGGATCGAAGCGTCAACACGACACCGGCTGGCCGAACAGGTGCCCCTGGCGGAGCTGCAGCACACCCTCGCGACCAACAGCGGTGACCTTGAGGCCGCTGCCCTGGCCCTGCGGGTCTCAGCCAGCGGCCTGCGGGCGCGATTGCGCGCTGCCGGTGCGGCGAGCCGGGTCTAGTGCCTGTTGTGTGGTCAGGTTGCTGAATGGCGACGGATGTCAGGGTGGGGCCCTACCGGATTGTCCGGCTGATCAATCGCGGCGGCCAGGGAAGTGTCTTCCTGGGTTACGACAAACGCCTGCAAAGGCGGGTGGCGATCAAGATTTACCCGCTGCCGCCACAGCGCCGGGCCCGCAAGCAATTGCTGCGAGAAGCCCAGGTGATCGCCAGCCTGGACAGCCCGAGGATAGTGCAGATATACGATGTCATCGAATCCAGCGACCATCTGGCCCTGGTGATGGAATACGTCCCGGGCTGCGATCTGGAGGAGTTTCTTGCGGCGCTGCGCCCGTCCCTGGGGAGTGTTCTGGTGATTGCCGCGGACCTGGCGGCCGCTCTGTCGGTGGCGCGCCAGCAGGGTGTCGTCCACGGTGACCTGAAGGCCGGCAATGTCCTGATTGCCACCACTGGCAGGGTAAAGCTTACCGATTTCGGCATTGCTCGCCGGCCGGACGCAGCGGGCCCGGGCAGCGCCGCGGCCCTGACTCCGGAACATTGTCGGGGGCAGCCGCTGGATACGCGCTCGGACCTGTTCGCCCTGGGCTGCCTGCTCTACCGCATGTTGACCGGCACCCACCCCTTTTATCGCGAGGGACAGCTGGATCTGCGGATGCTTCAGGACAAGCCGGCGCCGCCGTTACAGGACGCGGTGCCGGCGGAAGTGCAGCTGGCGCCGGAGCTGGTGGAACTGGTCGATAACCTGTTGCAAAGGAATCCGCAGGACAGGCTCGCCAACCCCCGGGTCGTACGCCAGGTATTGCGGCAGGTGTCGCGTACTATTCCGCTGGCCGCGGGGAATAGCCTGCTGGCGGAGGCGAGGCCGTGTTTCCGTCCGGAGTCGGAGGACGACCTGCCGCCAGCGGTTCCCGCCGGGTTGGGGCGCGACGGAAGGTCCCGGCTGGCTCCGAAGTCCGGTGCCGGGCGCTGGTATAGCCAGCCCAGGTGGCTGGGCCGTGCCACCGCGGCGGCCCTGGTCGCTGCGGTGGTGGTAGTAGGGGGATTCTTTGTCCTGCGGTTTCCAGGGGAGACTGCCGTTCATGTTGCGGCGCCGGTGCTGCACCTGGGCCAGCGCGCCAGATTGCCCGCCGAGATATCGGCGCCGTGGTTGGTGCGGGAAGTGATCGGGGGCGTCCGCGAGCGGCTCGGGCCTGTGCGGGTCAGCGGGCCGATCGGGGCAAGCCCGGTTACGACCATCAGTTCCCGGGATTTTGGCCGGGACTCTGTGGCAGCGCCCGACGAGCAGCTCGAACTTGGCTTGCGCTGTGTGGAACTGCTTTGCGTCTTTGCGGTAACCCGTACCTTCGGCGAGCAGCAGGCCAACGGCCAGGCGGTCCTGTTCCCCGACATGTCCCTGCAGCAGTGGCGCAATATTGTCCGCTCCACAACCGCCGCGCTGTATCCCTAGTGGTCCGGCACAGTGCGGCCGTGTTCCCGCAAGTTCGCCAGCAGCGCTTCGTTGAGGGGAGCGTGGAGCCCGTGGCGGCGGGCCGCTGCCAGCAGATAGCCGGTAATATAGTCGGCTTCCGTTTGCCGACCGGCCAGCACGTCCTGGAGCATCGAGGACTGGTTGGCAGCGGTGGCTTCGACCACTTCGCGCACCTGCTGGTGCAGGGCCTCGGCGCCTATCGGGAAACCCTCCGCGGTGCAAACCGGGGCAATTTCACCGCACAGCTGGAGTACCTGCCCGGCCAGTGGTGGCCTGGCGAGTTCGCCATTGCGACAGCGATGCAGGGCGGTCAGCGGATTGATGGCGCAGTTGAGCGCCAGCTTCAGCCACAGGGTACGCTGGATCTCGCTGTCCCAGCCGCCGGGGTGAACCGCCTGTGACCAGGATCGAAACCATTGTGGCGGCTCGGCCTGCCCCGGCCTGCCAATGCGGGTAAAGCCCCTGCCCGCATGGCGAACGTGAAAGGGGCGTACGCGGAAGGCGCCCTCGGTGGTGGCGCCGAGATAAAAATCGACATGGGGGAATGACCTGTACAGGCTGTCCGCATAGCCCAAGCCATTGGCCAGCAGGACTACCTGGCTGCAGGCGTCCAGGCGGTGGGCAACGCTCGCGACAGCGGCGTGGACATCATAGGCCTTGGTGGTGACCAGCATGTGACTGATCGGGGCGGCATCTTCCGGCCGCGAACTCGGGAAGGTCAGTTGCTGACGGCAGCCATTCGCGTCGAGCAGGACTGACACCTGTGCGCCGTGTTCGCGTGACAGCAGGGTGACCCCCAGGCCTGCGCGCTGCAGGGCACAGGCAAACAGGCAGCCCATGGCGCCTGCACCCAGTACGTGCCAATGTGGCGTCACCTGCTTGATGACGCGCCTCCCGGGATTGAAAACTGGCGTCGGCGCATTACTATAGAGACCCCTGTTCAGGCCGGTTTCGGGAATCGCACTATGCCATCATTCGACGTTGTTTCGGAAGTCGATCTTCATCAGCTGACCAACGCCGTTGACCAGGCGCAGCGGATCGTCGCCAATCGTTTCGATTTCAAGGGGGTGCAGGCCTCATTCGAACGTCAGGAGCGAACCGTCGAACTCACCGCCGAGGCCGACTTCCAGCTGGAGCAGATGCTGGATATGTTGCGCAGTGCGCTCGTCAAGTGCGGTATAGATCCCGCTGCCATGGACCTGGGCGATCCCGTGGCATCGGGCAAGTCGGTAAAACAGACAGTGCTGTTGCGCCACGGTCTGGACAGTGCTCAGTGCAAGGCGATCGTCAAACAGGTCAAGGACGCCAAAATAAAAGTGCAGGCGCAGATCCAGGCAGAGCAGGTGCGGGTAACCGGGAAGAAGCGCGATGACCTGCAACAGGTTATCGCGCTGCTGCGCGATGCCGATATCGGCCCGCCGCTGCAATTCACCAACTTCAGGGACTGACGGCCCGCTCCAGGGCATTTTCCAGACGCCTGAGCCTGGCTGCGACCTGGTCGGAGCTGAGCAGGGCTGGCTGCCTGGCCAGGTACCACAGTAACTCGAGATACTGGTATACGCAGGCAAAGCGGTGCAGGCGCGCGTACTCTGTCGGTGTCGGCGTCCTGTCCAGGTATCCCTCCAGCAGCTCGGCTGTCGCCGCGCAGTCCAGGGCATCGCCGGCGGCGATCACCGCCAGGTCGTACCAGGGGTTGGCCATTGCGCAGTATTCCCAGTCGATTGCCCACAGCCTGCCGCCGCTGGCAATCCGGTTGGCCTGCAGCAGATCGTTGTGGCATAGCACCAGGTCCCGCTGCTCCTGTTGGGCCGCCTCCAGGCTGCGTGCCACCGCCTTGCGGTGGCTGAACAGTCGAGCCAGCCCGGGTCCGTCGCGGTGTTGCAACTGTTTTTCGAGGCTGAGAATACGTGCCCCGATATCCAGGCGCTGGTGTCGGGGTGGCAGCGAGTGGATGCTGCGCAGCAGGCGCCCCACGGCGGGCAGGTTGGGGTCCTGTACCGGGTCGGGTGCCAGGTATTCGCAGACCAGGCAGCCCAGCTGCGGGTTGAAGTAGACTGGCCTGGGCGCGATGCCCGCCGCGTGGCCCGCCTGCAGGCACCGCCACTCGACGGTGCGGTTGAGATGATTGCTCGCGGGATCGACGCCATCTATGCGCACCACCAGGTCGCACGGGCCGTGCACCAGGATGCTGTGGTTGCTGTGCCCCGCTCCCAGTACTGCCCCCGTCAGCGGCGGCGCGCCCAGAGGCGGGTCGCAGTCCCAGTGGCGCCACTGGGCCAGGGCCTGGTCCAGCTTCAGCTGGATTGTGTCCGGTAGTGGCGCAGCCATTGGAAGTACCCAAACACGACGATGACGAGGTAGAGGACAAACAGGAGCGCGGTGAGGTACAGCGCCCTGTCGAGGTAGAGGTAAATCGAAACGCTGTCGATGACCAGCCAGTACAGCCAGTTTTCGAGGATCTTGCGTGCCACCATCCAGGTTGTCAGGATGCTGCCCCAGGTAGTGAATGAGTCGAGGTAGGGCAGGGCAGCACTGCTGTAGCGTTGCAGCAGTGCACCGCTAAGTGCCGAGACCAGCAGTACCGAGCCGATGGCCAGCAGGTGCTGGCGCGGGCGCCAGCTGCAGATGGCCAGTGCCTGCTGCCCTGTCCTGCTTTGCTGCCAGTGCCACCAGCCGTAGACCGCCATTGTCAGGTAGTACACCTGCAGCGCGGATTCCATCAGCAAGCCGACATCCCAGAACAACACCAGGAAGATCGCAGTGCTGACAAAGGCGGCGTACCAGCAGTACAGGCTTTCGCGCATTGCCAGTAGCAGGTAGGCAATCCCGAGCAGCACCGCGGTCGCCTCCCAGGCGGACAGGGCGGCGAGCGCCGCAGCCAGGTTTGTCATCGCGCCGGTTTCAGGCATCCAACTCGACGATTCCAGGGATGAACTTGGCGACCAGCACCTGGGCGCCGAAGGTTTCGTAGCTGTCCGCCAGAGCCCGGCCAACCACCTCCAATACCCGCTGGTGCTCTCCGGCGATCTGGGTGCTCATGGCATTGGTTACAATCTGAAGGTCCTGGTGTTGCCGTACCGCATCGATAAATGACTGGATGATGGGTATATAGTCGCTCTGCAGGGGATAAAGGCTCAACTCGGCGGTTAGTTGCATGTTCTGGTGCTCCTGTTGTCAGAAATCATAGCTGGCGCTGACCCCGAGAACCCGCGGTTCGCCAAACTGGTAATACGGCTCCACCGCGTACTCCTTGCGCGGATCGTTGCCGAAGGTGCCGAAGCCGCGCACGTAGTAAGTCTCGTCGGTGACGTTGCGTCCCCACACAGCCACCGACCAGTTGTCGTGGGCATAGCCCAGACGCAGGTTGAGCAGGTTGTAGGAGGGCGATTTTAGTTCGTGGCGGTCCGAGAAGTAGTAGCTGTCCTTGCCTTCCACATCCATGCGCAGGTAGAAACCGGCGTCGAAATCGTAGCGGGCGCCGATTGCATACTGGTAGTTGGGCGCCTGGGCCTGGTCGCGGCCGGACAGGTCGTTTCCCTGGGCATCGGTATAGTTTTCGTATTCCGTTTGCAGCAGGCCGATATTGGCAAATAGCAGCAACTGCTCGCTGGCCAGCCAGTTCAGCTCCAGCTCACTGCCGTAGTTGTGTCCCTGGGCGGCGTTGTCGGTGTAGTCCAGGAAGGCAGTGCTGCCATCGGGTCGGGGAACAACCAGGGATCCCTTCACCTGCTGGTCTTTTCTGTCCATGTAGAAAATGGCCAGCCGGGTCTGGAGCCGTCCAGCCAGCAGGCTGCCCTTGAATCCGGTTTCGTAATTGATCAGGTACTCTTCCTGGAACTGTTGCAGGGCCCTGAGTTGGAGGAGAATGTCGGGGTCGTCAGTGGTCTCCATGCTCGCGAGGATGCCGGCGTTTATGCCGTTGGCGCGATAGCCACGGGAGATAGAGGCGTACACCATGCCATCGTCCAGCGGGTGGTATTCCAGTGCGATACGTCCGCCCCAGAGATCCTTGTCGGGGTCACTGTGCACATCGTTGTTGTCGCTGTAGTCGGTGTGGCGCCGCTCTACCCGCAGCCCTGTAATCAGATTGAGCTTGTCGCCCAGCCGCGTGTCGAGCTGCCCGAACAGGGCGTAGGTGTCGGTGTCATAATCGCTGAAGAAATCCTTTTCCAGATAGGTGTAGCGACGCCGCAGGTGCTCGCGATCGCCCAGGTAGTATATTCCGGCCACCCAGTCACTGCGCCCCGCGAACAGGCGTCCGGCTTCACCTGAGGACAGGCGGGCGGTGGCGCTGTAGCTGTCGCGGGTGCGGTCATACTGGTCGTAGGAGGAGTACTCCCAGCCCGGTGCGATGCCCACATAGCTCCAGTCCTCGTCATAGGCGTAACGGCTGTCGGTGCTGGCGCCGGTCGCCGCGACGTCGAGCACCACGCGGTCCAGGCTGCGGCGCCATTCCAGGCCGGAAGCGTAGGATTCTTGCCGATCCTTGCCCGGCTGGTCCGAGAGCGTGTGGCGGGTGTTGTCCAGGGAGAAGGCATCGTAGCCGTTGTCTATATCGATATACATGAGCGTCAGGTCCACCGAGTCGCGCTCGTTTGGCAGCCAGCGCAGCTTGCCGCGCACGGTGGTTTCGTCCTGGTTATTGGTGTCGTCACGTCCCAGATAATCGTTTTCCATGAAGCCGTCGCTGGAGTACCTGTTGACGGCCAGGCGATAGAGCAGGCGGTCGGCCACCAGCGGCCCGGTGCCCATCAATCCGGCGCTCCAGCTGTCGTATTCACCGGCGCTTACCTCGACCCGCATGGCGGGTTCCGCGGCCGGTGCGGCAGAGCGGATATTGATCAGCCCGGCCAGCGCATTGGCCCCGTGCAGGGTGCCCTGGGGGCCGCGCAGGATCTCGACCTGCTCGACATCGAACAGGGTACCGGCACCGCCCAGGCCGCTGAAGTCGATGCCGTCGATGACCAGGCCTATCGAGGGGTTGAGGGGTTCCTGGAATTGGCTGCGCTCGCCGACGCCGCGGATCTGGTAGAAGCGCGCCCGCGAGGTGCCGCCGGCGCTGTTGACGTTGGGCGCCAGGTTGAGTATCCCCTCCAGGTGCTGCGCTTCGCGCTCGCGAATGTCCCGGGCGGTGACCACACTGATGCTGGAAGGCTGGTTCATGAGTGCGGTGGGCCGCAATTGCGCGGTGACGATGATCTCCTCAAGCGCGGCCGGCTGATCGGCAAACCCGGGCATGGGCAGGCACATCAGTAGGGCCAGCAGGGGGACGGGGCGTTGCATGTACAGGTCCTCGCGACAAGCTGAAATTCGTCGGGTAGCTCATGCGAAGAAGGAGTCATCGGGGGCGCGATACCTCTCCCTACGCCGGCACTAACCGGATCAGGTTCAAAGGGTTTACCGTCACGGTATCTCAGGCCATACTCACTCGGTTGGTTACCGAGGGCTGGCCACCCCCAGGTTTGCATCGCCAGTATAGGGCGCTTACACTTGCCTGCCAATAAAATTGTAGATCGGGCGTTGCAAATGTGTGGCAGTCCGGCGTGACGTGAGTGGACCAGATGACATATGAGAAGGGTGGCGACGCGGCCGGGGAGGAAATCCAGGGAGCCCCGCCGGCCGTTTCCGGGTCTGAGCTGCGGCAGCGCCGTATCAGCGAAACGGTCACCGTAAACCGCTACCTGTACCTGCAGGCACAACAACTCGAGCATATGATGCTCGACGCGCAGGATCTGGAAGCCCTGTTGGAAATCCTCCTGGTGAGCATGCCCTGCCACTTTTCCTTTCGTGCGGCGGAGCTCTGGTTGTACGATCCGGAAGGTATACTGGCGGAGTTGATCGTCGGCGGGCAGCGCTACGGCCATAGCCTGCAATTGCACCAGGACTCCTTTGCCATGCAGGAATTGTACGAGCTGGAGCCCGATATAGAGCTGTTAACCGCCACCGATACGCGCATGTTCGAGGTGCTCAAGACGGAGAGCGGCATAGAGTACGCCCTGCTGCTGCCGCTGACCGATGCCGGGAGGATGATAGGGAGCCTGCACCTGGGCATGGAGGATGAGGCACTGGTGGTCGGCGAGCCCGAGCAGCAGTTGATCGCCCACCTGGCCACTATTATATCTTCCTGCTTCAAGAACGCGGTGGCGCGCCAGCAGGTATCCAGGTTGACCATGCTCGATCCGCTCACCCAGATCAGCAATTTGCGCGGTTTTGAAAAAGACATCGCCCGGGAGATTGCCCGGGCGCGTCGCGCCGAGCAGCCGTTGACGGTGTTGGTGGCAGAAATTGACGAGTTTGACGATCTGTACGAAAGCTACGGTGAGCGCCGCGGCCATTTTGTGGTCAAGAAGGTGGCGGAGAGGGTGTCCTCCGACCTGCGGGCGACCGATCTGATGGCACGGCTTTCGCGCTCCAGGTTCGCGGTGCTCATTCCCGCCAGCGGCGAGGTCCTGGGAGAGGAAATTGCCGAGCGCATGCGCCAGGACATCGAGAACTTTGCCGTGGACGACGGGCGCGGCGCGGTATTGCAGGTTACCCTGAGCATAGGCCTGGTGAGTTGGGAGACGCAGCATTATCCCGCGGTGGACATGCCCCAGCTCGCCCGGCAGATGCAATCCGTCGCCAACAAGGCCCTGGCCAACGCCCGGGCCAAGGGCGGCAACACCGTATCATTGGCCCGCTTGAGTACATTGCTGGTATGAGTGAAGACGATACCGACGACAACCCGCGTAAACTGCAGGGATTGTTTGCCAACAACCGGCGCTGGGCCGAGCGGATACGCACCAGCGATCCCGATTTTTTTGCCAAGCTGGCCGCCCAGCAGAGTCCGGAGTATCTGTGGATAGGCTGCTCCGACAGCCGGGTGCCCGCCAACCAGATCGTGGACCTGCTACCCGGGGAAATATTCGTGCACCGCAACGTTGCCAACATGGTGGTGCACACCGATTTCAACTGCCTGACAGTGCTGCAATACGCGGTGGATGTGCTGAAGGTCAAGCATGTCATCGTCGTGGGGCATTATGGCTGTGGCGGCGTGCGGGCAGCCTACGAAAGTGCCGACAACGGGCTGATAGACAACTGGTTGCGCAATATCAAGGATGTCCTGCAAATCCACCGTACGCGTATCCATGCCCTGGAGGATGAGTCGGCGCGAATAAACCTGCTGTGTGAGCTCAACGTGGTCACCCAGGTGGCCAACGTCTGCCACACGACCATCGTGCAGAACGCCTGGCAGCGGGGACAGGAGCTGACGGTGCACGGCTGGGTGTACAGCCTCGAGGATGGAATGCTCACGGATATGGACTGTTCGGTCGATTCGCTGGAGCAGATTCCCGAGGTTTACCGCGTGGTGCCCTGAATACAGGGGTTCGTTTTTACAGCAGCGCCAACTCCGGAGTGCGCGACGTGACCAATCTGATACTGATCCTGCTGGGGGTGTTTGCGGGCGTTGCCCTGATGGTCGCCCTGCTGCAACGCTTCGCCAGCCCGGCCAGTCCCGAGCGCATGCGGCAGCTGCAGCGCTGGTTGGTCCCGCTGGTTGGGCTGATGCTGGTACTTTCCCTGGTGAATTATTATGTCGGATAGCGGCTCGCCAGCTGGACAGTTGCTGTCCGGTCAATTGTGGGCGGCGTTCTGCGATGACCTCAAGCGGGCCGGTACCCAGGTGCTGGGGGATGATATCCCCCGGGATGAGCTGACCCGGGCAGAGGGCTTCCGCTATCTTACCCGCCTGCTGCGTCTGGCTCTGGAGAAGCATGTCGAATTCGGAAACCCCGATTTTCCGCAGTTCTATTCGCTCTCCCACGAAACCGCCAAGATCGGCAATGACAACCCGGATAATTGCTATCTGAATTGCGCGGTGGACGGCAGCCGTGAATACCTGATTCGGGGCAACCGTGGCTCGGTGGCTTATCTCAGTATAGAAACCAAGGCGGGCTCCTTCGCTGGGGGTGGCGATATGGCTCCCACCGGGCATGTCCAGGTGGACAGGCTGGACGTTGCCGGCAACGGTGACTTCGAGCTGCTGGTCAGCGCCCGGGAAAAACCCGGCAACTGGCTGCCCATGGCACCCGAGACCGACAGTATCCTGGTGCGCCAGACTTTCCGGGATCGCGCCCGGGAGCGTCCCGCCGAGCTGGACATTAGTTGCCTCAACCCGCGCGGCGACAGCTGTCTGGACCCCGCGATCTTCGCGGCGCAGCTGTCCCGGGTCGCGCCCTTTGTCACAGGGACCGCCGGTTTGTTCCGCCAGTGGATGACCGACTTCGAGCGGCACCTGAATGCACTGCCCGCCAACGATCAGCAGATGTGCCTGCGCGCCGGTGGCGATCCGTCAATTTACTACCATAACAGCCGCTGGCGGCTGGCTCCCCGGGAAGTTCTGGTGGTCGAGTTCAGGCCGCCGCGGGTATGCCAGGCCTGGAATCTGCAGTTGTCCAATCACTGGATGGAATCGCTGGATTATCGCTACCACCGGATAAGTATTAACGATCACGCGGCGGTTGTCGGACCCGATGGCACTATCTGCATAGTGGTCAGTCACGAGCCGCTGCGCGGTGATCTCGCGGAACATTTTCCGAACTGGCTGGAGACCGCCGGTCACGGTAACGGTGCAATGTTGCTGCGCTATGTTGGCGCCGTTGAATACCCACCCGTGCATACCCGGGTGGTGTCATTGGATAGCCTGTGGGGTGAAGGAGGCCGGGCGCAATGAGCGCGCAGCGATTTGATGCCGATGAGGTCGTCGCCGATGCGCGCGCGGTTGATGGGCTGCACGAGTTTGGCGACGAGGACTACCGTGAGCCGCTGGAGCGCATATTGTGGTCCCTGGAGCAGGAAGCGCAACTCAACGACGTGGGGCGCAGCGTGTTGCGCCAGCGCATGGTGGATATCCTGGCGACCCGCCTGCGCGTGCAGTACTACCTGCAGCGCTTCCCCGAGATTCTCGAGGAGCAGATTGTCGAGCCGTTGTTTATTGTCGGGCTGCCCCGCACCGGCACGACCATGCTGCACCGCACGATAGCGGCGGACCACCGCATGCAGGCGCCTCTGTGGTACGAGGTGCGTTATCCCAGCCCGGCGCCGGATTGGGATTTCACCGCCGCCGGGGACGCGCGGATAGGGCTGGCGCAGGCTGAGATGGCCGCCATGCTGGAAGCCAACCCGGAACTCCTCGCCATCCATCCCATGGACGCCCTGGGGCCGGACGAGGACATCATGCTGCTGGAGCAGTCTTTCTACAGCTTCAACACCCAGGCCTATGCCAATATTCCGTCCTTCGATGCCTGGCTGGAGGAGCAGGATCATACCCCGGGCTACCGGTATTTCTACCGGCTGTTGCAGTTTCTGCAGTGGCAGAAGCGGCACACTGGCCAGGGCGGGCAGCGCTGGGTGCTCAAGGCTCCCCATCACCTGCATTACATGGATCTGGTGTTCAAGGTGTTTCCTGACGCGAAAGTGGTACAATCCCACCGCGATCCGGTGGAAACCCTGCCATCCCTTACCAGCCTGATTGCCGGTGTGTGGACGATTTATTCGGATGTGGCCGACCCGGTCGAGGCGGGCAGGCAGTGGTCGCGCAAGTTTGCCAGGGGTATGCGCCATACCATGCAGGTGCGCGAACGGCTGGGAGAGGAAGCATTCCTGGATTTGTGGTTCGCGGACACGGTGAGTCGGCCTCTGGGTGAAATTCACAGGATATACGACTTTCTCGGCATGGAACTGACCGGGGACGCGCGGGCGGAAATGGCCCGCTGGCAGGCGTTCAACCGGCGGGAGATGCGCCCGCCCCACGCCTATGCCCTGAGGGATTACGGTTTTACCGAGGCCGGTCTCAAGGCGCAGTTTCAGCCCTATCGGGAGCGGTTCATTTCGACCGTTTCGGGCTGAACCGCGAGGCCATTTCACCACGATAGGTTCACTGACAAGGAGAGAGCGAAGAACATGGCGGAACAGAAAGCGACGAACGTGCACTGGCACGAGGGCGATATCACCCGCGAGCACCGCGCCGGGATATTGGGCCACAAGGGCGCCACCCTGTGGTTTACCGGGCTGTCGGGCAGCGGCAAGAGTACCGTGGCGGTGGAACTGGAGGGCGTGCTCAACGAGATGGGAGTGCTGGCCTACCGCCTGGACGGTGACAATGTGCGCATGGGTATCAACAAGAACCTGGGCTTTTCCGCCGAGGACCGGACCGAGAATATTCGCCGCATCGGTGAGGTGGCAAAACTCTTCGTCGACTCCGGGGTGATTGCCCTGAGCAGTTTTATCAGCCCCTACAAAGCCGACCGCGACCAGGTGCGGGCGCTGCACGAGGAGGCCGGCATGGATTTTATCGAGGTGTTCGTCGACTGCTCGCTGGAGGCCGCCGAGGAGCGCGACCCCAAAGGCCTGTACAAGAAGGCGCGCGCCGGGGAGATCAAGAACTTTACCGGTATCGATGATCCCTACGAAGCGCCCGACAAGCCGGAAATCCACCTCCACTCCGACCAGCAGACACTGGCCGAAGAGGTAGAGCAGATTCTCAGCGTGCTGCGTGAGCGCGGCATAATCAAGTCCTGACCAGGAGCCAGCGATGATCAAGCCCCACGGATCCGATGAACTGAATCCCCTGTTTGTGTATGACAATGAGCTGCGCCATGCGCTGCTGGCAGAGGCCGAAACCCTGCCCTCGCTATTGCTGAACTCCGCGGCGGCCGCCAACGCGGTAATGCTGGGAGGCGGCTACTTCAATCCGCTCAGTGGGTACATGAATCTGGCGGATGCCCTGAGCGTGGCCGAGAAAATGCACACTGTAGACAGCCTGTTTTTCCCGGTGCCCATCCTCAATCGCACCAGCGAGACCGGCGTTGCCGCGGGCAGTCGCATCGCCCTGCGCGACCCCAACGTCGAGGGGCACCCGGTGTTGGCCGTGATGGATGTGGAGGCCGTTGAGAGCATCAGCGATGCGCAAAATGCTTTCATGGCAGAGAAGATTTTCCGTACCCTCGATCCAGAGCACCCGGGCGTAGCCACCTTTAACAGCCTGGGCGATACGCTCCTGTCCGGGCCCATCCAGGTGCTCAATTTCTCCTATTTCCAGACGGACTTTCCCGATACCTTCCGCACCGCGGTGGAAATCCGTAACGAGATCGCCGAGCACGGCTGGGAAAAAGTGGTGGCTTTCCAGACCCGCAACCCCATGCACAGGGCGCATGAGGAACTGTGCCGTATGGCCATGGAGCAACTCGACGCCGATGGTATCCTGATCCACATGCTGCTGGGCAAGCTCAAGCCGGGCGATATCCCCGCTGACGTGCGCGATGCGTCTATTCGCAAGATGGTGGAGGTCTACTTCCCCCCCAACACCGTGATGGTGACCGGCTATGGCTTCGACATGCTGTATGCGGGACCGCGGGAGGCGGTTTTGCACGCTGTGTTCCGCCAGAATTGCGGTTGTACCCATCTCATTGTAGGCCGCGATCACGCCGGTGTCGGGGACTACTATGGCGGGTTTGATGCCCAGACCATTTTCGACGAGGAAGTGCCAGCCGACGCCCTCGAACTGGAGATATTCAAGGCCGATCACACTGCCTATAGCAAGAAGCTGAACAAGGTGGTGATGATGCGCGACGTACCGGATCATACCAAGGACGATTTCGTGCTCCTGTCGGGCACGGCGGTTCGGGAGATGCTGGGCAAGGGTATCGCCCCGCCGCCGGAGTTTTCGCGGCCGGAGGTGGCGAAGATTCTGTCCGACTACTACCAGTCGCTGGACAGCTGACGGGTTTTTTGCGCGGTTTTAACTTTACAGCACCCCTCCTATAATTGAGCATGGTGAATGACCGCGGTAGAAGTGTCACCGGGCGGCGATAGCGGGGAGCAGGACATGGCGACCAGTTGGCTTGGTCACTCCAGCGAGGTGTCACGGCGTATCTCCGCCGGGGCGGAGGATGCCTTGCGCGCCCTGTCCCAGCCCGCCCGTGCCCGACGCCTGCGTCAGGGGGTGCTGGTGCTGTTTTGTCTTTGGGGGGTGCTGGCGCTGACCCGTCTGATCTGGGCGTTGTTGCCGGTGGGTGAGGGCTCCCTGCCTGCGCCCGCGGAGGTGCTCAACCCGGTAACCCTGCCAGCTCCTGCCGACAAGGCGCCGGCCGTCGATATCGCCCAGGTGCAGTCCTGGCATTTGTTTGGAGAAGCCGGTGCGGTGGTCGAGCAACCGCGGGTGGCTGAACCCGATAGCGGGGCCGCTGCCCGGGAGGGCATTGAGAAAGGGGCGCGGGAAACCCGCCTGAACCTCAAGCTTCGCGGCGTGGTGGCTTCCACGCAGGACGGCCTGGGCTATGCCATCATCGAGCACAATTCCCGCCAGGATATCTACGCGGTGGAGGACGAGCTGCCGGTGCAGGGCAAGGTGACCCTGGCCAAGGTGATGAAGGGGCGAGTGGTGCTGGACAATGGGGGTACCTACGAACTGCTGGAGCTGTTCGAGGACTCAGTGCTCGATGCCCAGGCCGCGCAGCCGGCACCCGCCAGGTTGGCGCCGCGCCCCCAGGCCGAGGCGGCCAGCGGCGACGATCGGAGTGCGATGGTGGTCGCCCAGAATTATCGTGAACGCCTGTATGAGAACCCCCAGTCCCTGGCAGAGGTTGTGACCGTCAGCGCGGTGCGCGAAAATGGCGAACTGCTGGGATATCGCATTGCTCCCGGGAAAGAGCAGGAACAATTCGAATTGCTTGGGTTCAAAACCGGTGATCTGGTTACCAGCGTCAACGGCATCGCGCTGGACGACCCGGCCAACACCCTGCGGCTGTACCAGACGATGCGCTCCGCAAGCGAGGCCGTATTTGATGTGCAACGCGACGGCGCCCCGGTGACGATCAGTGTCAGCCTGGGGGAGTCCGGCGATGGACAATAACAGGTTGCCTGCGGGGCCCGAATTTACCGTGCCGGTAGCAGTGCCGGCGGCAAAGGAATACCGTTAAGTGAAAGGAATGACCCGTATCGGCCACAACTGGCTGCTGGCTGCCCTGCTGGCCCTGGCGCTGGGCCCGGTGCCGAGCCTGGCGCAGGAGTTCACGGTCAACCTGAAAGAGACCGATATCCAGGAGCTGATCAAGTTTGTGGCGGAGGCCACCGGTACCACCATCGTGGTGGACCCGTCGGTGAAGGGCAAGGTCAAGGTGGTGTCCAGCAAGCCGGTTACCCGCGAGGAACTGTACCAGCTGTTCCTGTCCATTCTCGAGGTGCACGGCTACACGGCGGTGAAATCAAACGGCGTGGTCAGGGTCATCCAGAGCAAGGACGCCCGCTCGGCGCCGGTGCGGGTCAGCGATGGCGCGACCGGACACACCAGCGATGAGTACGTCACCGAGGTGATTCGCCTGGACAATATCTCCGCGGCCAAGTTGATCCCGGTGCTGCGCCCGCTGGTGCCGCAGCAGGCGCACATGGCCGCCTACGCACCCAGTAACGCCATTATCATCTCCGACCTGTCCAGCAACATCGACCGGATTCGCGGCATCATCGATCGCATGGACAAATCCGCGGTGCAGCAGACCGATATTGTCAAGCTGCGTTTCGCAGTGGCCGAGGATGTGGTTGCCATGCTCGACACCCTGGCCAAGTCCGAGGCCAAGCAGAGCGGCGGCGAAACCGAGGTGCTGCTGGTGGCCGACAACCGCACCAACAGCGTGCTGGTCAGCGGGGACGAGTTGGAGCGGGCGCGGATCCGCAAGTTGGTCGAGCATCTGGATACTCCCCTCGAGCAGAGCGGCAACGTCAAGGTGATCTATCTTGAGTACGCCCAGGCAGCGGATATCGCCGAGGTACTCACCCGGGTGATGCAGAATATCGAACGGCTGGACGGCCCCGAGGGAAGCAAGGCCAGCAGCAAGAACAACTCGGCCACCATCGAAGCCGACGAGGGCACCAATGCCCTGATCATTACCGCCAATACCGGTGAGATGGCGGCCATCGAGAACGTTATCCACCGCCTCGATATTCGGCGCGCGCAGGTGCTGGTCGAGGCCATCATCGTCGAGATGGAGGTGACCGATGGCCAGGACCTGGGTGTCCAGTGGCTGTTCGCCGATCAGAGCGGTGCCTTTGGCAGCAACATCAATGCCGCCAACGCTCGCGCCAGCACTATCGCTGAAGCCGTGCTGCCCGAGGACAGCAGCGACGACGATATCAACCTGGGTACTCTCGCAGGAGCCCTGGCCAGTACCGCGGGCACTACCCTGGGCTGGGGCCAGATCAGCGACAGCCTGACCATGGCGGTTATCCTCAACGCGCTGGAAGAACAGAGCAATGCCAACATCCTCTCGACCCCCAGCCTGCTGACACTCGATAACCAGGAGGCCTACATTACCGTGGGTCAAAACGTGCCCTTCGTCACCGGTTCCTATACCAATACCGGCACTGGCGGCGACGGCGCCCAGAACCCCTTCCAGACGATCGAACGGGAAAACGTCGGCATCACCCTGACCGTCACGCCCCACATCAACGAGGGTGACTCGGTAGTGCTCGACATCTCCCAGGAAGTCTCCAGCCTCAGCGGCCTCACTGCGGTGGCCTCGGATCTCATTACCAACGAACGCAAGATCCAGACCAAGGTACTGGCCCAGGACAACCGGGTAGTGGTATTGGGAGGGCTGATCAAGGACGATGTCCAGGAGGGTAACCAGAAGGTGCCGCTATTGGGGGATATTCCCTTTCTGGGTCGCCTGTTCCGCTCCGATGCGGTACAGGTCACCAAGACCAACCTGTTGATATTCATCCGCCCCACTATTATTCGCGACGATGAGCAACTGGCCGGCGCCACCGCCGAAAAATACCGTTACATTCGCGAGCAGCAGTTGAAGCGCAAGGAGCAGGGCCTGATCTTCCTCGATGACGAGGAGATCCAGGTGTTGCCGGAGTGGGAAGAGCAGTTGCGCAAACTCGACCAGATCAAGTCAGACAGTCAGCCGGCCGCGGGAGGCCAGTAGTGACTGAAACCGCAGTGCCAGTGCCGGCGGAGGCTCTCAACGAGGAGCGGCCGCTCAACCTGCCCTTCGCCTACGCCAAACTCAACGGTGTGCTGGTGGAGCGCGACCAGCGCGGGCCGCTGGTGGTGTACCAGGGCGAGCCGGGCATCCAGGTGCTGACGGAACTGCGGCGTTTCCTGGGCGGGCCTTTTCACTTGCAACAGCTCGACGACGCCGATTTCAAGCGTCGTCTCACCCTCGCCTATCAGCGAGACAACAACGAAGCGGTGCAGATGGCCGAGGACATCAGCGCCGATGTCGACCTCAGCCGCATAGCCGATGAGATCCCGGAGGTGGGGGACCTGATGGATGCGGAGGATGACGCGCCCATCATCCGCCTGATCAACGCGATCCTCTCCCAGGCAGTGCGCGACAACGCTTCCGATATCCATATCGAAACCTTCGAGGACAAACTCAGCGTACGCTATCGCATCGACGGGGTGCTGAGTGAGGTGCTGTCCCCCAAGAAGATGCTGGCACCCCTGCTGGTATCGCGCCTGAAAGTGATGGCGAGACTGGATATTGCCGAGAAGCGGATCCCGCAGGACGGCCGGATATCGGTCAAGATCGCCGGTCACGCGGTGGATATCCGCATGTCCACGATTCCCTCCGCCCACGGCGAGCGGGTGGTACTGCGCCTGCTGGACACGGCGGCGGGGCAGCTGCAGTTACACCATCTGGCGATGAACGAGCAGGTGCTGGAGGGCTACACCCGGCTGCTGCACAGCGCCCACGGCATCATTCTGGTCACCGGTCCCACCGGTTCGGGCAAGACCACCACGCTGTACGCGGGGTTGTCCCATATCAACGAGTCCACCCGCAACATTCTCACCATCGAGGACCCCATCGAATACATGCTGCCCGGCGTTGGCCAGACCCAGGTCAACCCCAAGGTGGATATGACTTTCGCGCGCGGCCTGCGCGCCATCCTGCGCCAGGACCCGGACGTGGTAATGGTCGGGGAGATACGCGATCTGGAGACGGCCGAGATCGCGGTGCAGGCCTCGCTGACCGGGCACTTGGTTCTGTCCACGTTGCACACCAATACCGCGGTGGGCGCGGTGATGCGCCTGCGGGACATGGGCATAGAGCCTTTCCTGCTGTCTTCCAGCCTGCTTGGGGTGATGGCCCAGCGCCTGGTGCGCCTGCTGTGCCGCGACTGCCGGCAGCATTCGATAGCAACGCCGGCGGAACGCGACCAGATGGGCCTGGCGGCGGCCGACAGCGACGTGTCCCTGTACCATCCCAAGGGCTGTGAAAAATGTAATTACACCGGCTACCGCGGCCGCACTGGTATCTATGAGCTGATCGAAATCGACGATGTCATGCGCGAGCTCATCTACGAGGGCCGCAGTGAGCAGGCGATCCTGAAGCAGGCCCGCCAGCGCTACCCCGGGATAGAGGCCGATGGCCGACGCCGCATCCTGGCGGGGGAGACCAGCCTCGAGGAAGTGCTGAGGGTGACTGCGGTCGCCTGAGCACACAGGATAAACCGTGACCGCCTACCGATATCGCGCACTCAACCCGCAGGGCAAGCTTGTCCGCGGAGTACTGGAGGGCGATTCCGAGCGTCAGGTGCGTTCGCAACTGCGGGGCCAGAGCCTGCGGCCGGTGGAGGTAGAGGTAGCCAACCGGCCGGAGCCCAGCAGCGGTGGCTTCCGCCTGCCGTTGTTGCGGCGCGGGATCAGCGCCGGCGACCTGGCGCTCCTGACCCGGCAGCTGGCCACCCTGGTGGAGTCCAACCTGCCCCTGGACGAGGCCCTGCAGGCGGCGGCGCAGCAGAATCGCAGTGCCCGCATCAAGGCCACCCTGCTGCAGGTGCGCTCGCGGGTGGCGGAGGGTCATACCCTGGCCTACGCCATGGGGGAGTTTCCCCAGGTGTTCAGCGAGATGTACCGCGCCATGGTCAAGGCAGGGGAGCATGCGGGCTTTCTCGGGCCGGTGCTCCAGCAACTCGCGGATTACACGGAGCAGCGCCAGTACACCGGCCAGAAACTGAAAATGGCGATGATCTACCCGTTTATCCTGGTGGGGGTGGCCATTGCGGTGGTGGTGGCCCTGATGGTGTTCGTGGTGCCGGAACTGGTGGGCATTTTCGCCCACAGCCGGCGGGAACTGCCGCTGCTCACCCGTGGTCTGATCGCCACCAGCGATTTTTTCCGGGATTACGGTGTGTGGCTGCTGGCCGGGCTGGCGGCGCTGGTGTTGCTGGTGCGCCGGCTGTTGCGCAACCGGTCGCGCCGCCGACGCTGGCACGCCCTGCAGTTGCGCCTGCCCGGCTTGTCGCGGCTGGTTATCGCCCTGGACACGGCGCGCTTTGCCTCCACCCTGAGTATTCTCATGGCCAGCGGTGTGCCGTTGCTGGAGTCCCTGCGGATTGCCGGCCAGGTGCTGACCAACCTGGTGCTGCAGGAGGACACCCGCCAGGTGGCGGAGCGCGTTCAGGAGGGCAGCAGTCTCAATCGTGCGCTGCAAACAAGCGGCCATTTTCCCCCCATGATGGTGCATATGGTGGCCAGCGGCGAGGTGAGCGGTGAACTGGAAACCATGCTGTCCCGTTCTGCCAGCAACCAGGAGCGGGAACTGGAAATGACCCTGGGCACCGCGATGAGCCTGTTCGAGCCGCTGATGGTGGTGTTCATGGGAGGGATGGTGCTGACCATAGTGCTCGCCATCCTGTTGCCGATATTCGATCTCAATACAATGGTGAAGTAAACGTATGAAAAACTCAGTTAACATCCCCGCTGGGCAGCGCGGCTTTTCCCTGGTGGAAATCCTGGTCGTGCTGGTCATCATGGGCCTGCTGATCTCGGTGGTGGCGCCAACGGTGCTCAATCGCGCCGATGAGGCGCGGGTGCAGAAAGTGCAGGCCGACTTCAAATCCATTGAGACTGCGTTGAAGATCTATCGTCTGGACAACTACGTCTATCCCACTACCGAGCAGGGCCTGGAGGCACTGGTAGAGCCCAGCAGCCTCGACCCCGAGCCGCGCAACTTCAAGGCGGGCGGCTACCTTCAGGAAGTGCCCATGGATCCCTGGGGCCGACCCTACCTCTATCTCAGCCCCGGTGAACACGGCGAGGTGGACATCTACTCCCTGGGGGCCGATGGGCTCTCCGGCGGTGAGGACCAGAACGCGGACATCGGCAACTGGCGCGCCGAGGAATAGCCGATGACGGTCGGGCCGCGCTCGGTCGGGCCGCGCTCGGTCGGGCCGCGCTCGGTCGGGTTGCGGCACAGCGGGTTCAGCCTGCTGGAACTGCTGGTGACGCTGATCGTGGTGGTGCTGGTCACCTCGCTGGTCAGCCTGACCCTGAGTTCCGGTGGCCGTGACATCGAGTTGGAGGCGCAGGCCCGCAATATCGCGGAGGTGGCGGCCTATGCGCTTGACGAGGCGCAGTTGCAGGGGCGGGACTACGGGCTGTTGGTGCAGCGCGTGCAACTGGACGGAGAGCTGCGCTACCGGTATGCGTGGCGCGAGCGCCTGGCCGAGGGCTGGCAGCCACCGCCTGGTGGCAGGGAAGTATTCGCCGAGCAGGATCTGCCGCCCGGTGTGGAGTTGCAGATGGCGTTGGAAGACGCACCGATAGCCGATTTTCCCCTGGCGGGGGGAGAGGAAGCGGTGGAACCCCAGGTGGTCTTTTACGCCAGCGGTGAGACCACCGCGGGGGCTGTCGACCTTCGCGACGAAGATAGCGGCGAACTGCTGTGGCGCCTGGAATGGGACCTGCTGGGTCGCTTCGAGGTACTGCGCCGCGGCGAGGCCGAGGTGGAACCCCTGTGAAGCCCGGGCGCGGCTTCACCCTGGTGGAAGTCATGGTGGCGCTCGCAGTGGTGGCGATCGCCCTGCCGGCGCTGCTGCTGGCGTTGTCGCAGCAGGTCGACGCGACCGCTTACCTGCGGGACAAGTCACTGGCGCGGATGGTGGCCGCCAACAAACTGGTGGAGCTGCGCATCCTGTCCAGGGCCAGCCAGGGCCTGCCATCGGGCGAGCGCAGCGGGGTGACCACGATGGCGGGGCGCGAGTGGTACTGGTGGCTCAACAGCAAACCGACGGTCTCCGACAACCTGCTGCAGTTCGAGATCGATGTGGCCGCTACCGAGGCCCCCGAGGAGGCACCCCTGTTCACGCTGCTGGCATACCTTTCCTCGGATTTCCAGGGCGCATCGGGAGACGACAGTGCGAGCCCCTAGTCGCGGGTTCACCCTCATAGAGGTGCTGATCGCCCTGGCGATCACCGCGTTTGTTGCGGCGGTGGCCTATCGCAGTCTGTCCGCTGCCATGCTGGGCGTCGAGCGCACCCGCGCCACCGCCGATCGCACCTATGAGATCAATCGCGCCTGGATGATCATCTCGCGCGACCTGAACCAGTTCGTGGCGCGCCCGATCCGCGATGAATTCGGCCAGGAAGAGCCGGCCCTGACCGGGGGACCGGCGGCCCGCTACGCCCTGAGCTTTACCCGGCTCGGTTGGCACAACCCCAACGACCAGCCGCGCAGTTACCTGCAGCGGGTCAACTATCGCCTGGAAGACGGCGCATTGTGGCGCGATACCTATGCGGTGCTGGACCGGGCGCCGGACACGCAACCCCAGGAAGTGAAATTGCTGGACGGGGTGGAATACCTTGAGCTGTTATTTCTGCCCACCATCGCACAGGCACAGGCGACCGGCGACAGCCTGGAACTGGAGACCGGCAACTGGCCTGACAGCTGGGCGGTCGAGCCCGGCCTGCCCGGTAGCGAACTGGCGCCCCCGGTGGCGTTGGAGATTACCCTGCAACTCGATGACTGGGGCGAGATGAGGCGCCTGTATGCACTGCCGCCACTATAGTCGGGCCCGCCAGGGTGGCGCGGCCCTGATCGTCGCCCTGCTGGTGTTCGCCCTGTGCACGGCGCTGATCGTCGCCCTGGAAGTGGAATTCAACCGCTTCTACCAGCGAGCCGGTAACCTGCTGCTGATGGAGCAGGCCAATGTCTACCTGCGGGGCGCCGAGGAGCTGGCCACCCTGGTACTGTTGGCCGACTACGATGAGGACAGCAAGCGCGAGCAGCCCCGGGATGACCTGACGGAACTCTGGGCGCAGGAGGCCCAACCCTATCCGCTGGAGGAGGGTGTCATGTTGCAGGGGGCACTGCAGGACCTGCAGGGGCGCTTCAACCTCAACCGCCTGGCCGAGCGGGTAGCGCAGCCCGGGGAAGGCGAGGAGAGCGTCGACCGGCCGCGCTTCACCCCCGCCCAGGTACAGTTCATCCGCCTGCTGCAGACGCTGGGCGAGCCCCAGCTGAGCGAGCAGCAGGCGATAATCGTCACCGAGTCGGTGAGTGACTGGCTGGACAGCGATCTGGAACCCGCGTCGCTGGGCGCCGAGGACGATTACTACTTCGTGCAGGACCCGGCCTACCGCAGCGCCAACCGGCCCATGGCCAGCAGCAGCGAACTGCTGGCGGTGGCCAATGTCACCCCACAGCTGTACCGCGCCCTGGCGCCGCTGGTCACCGTCTGGCCGCAGGTCCCCGCGCCCCTGAATATCCACACTGCGCCGGCGGCCGTGCTGCGCTCCATCAACGCTGACGACGACTGGCAGCCGCTGACCGAGGCGGATGGCGAGGCGCTGGTGCAGCGGCGCAAGGAGCTGGGCTTTGCCGATATGGACGACTTCCTGGCCAGCCCGGAATTCGCCGGCAAGGAGGAGCAGATGGAGCAGGCCCGCTCCCTGCTCGGCCAGGACACCGGCTACTTCCTGCTGACGGCCGAGGTGAAAGTTGCCGACAGGGAGATGCGCTTGTACAGTGTGCTGCAGCGCGAGGGGCGCCAGGTCAACGTACTGGCGCGGGCCGCCGGCAGTCTGTAGCCGCGCGCCCCGGTCAATGGGAGAGAATGGCATTTGCATAGCAGCGTGATCAGGCTGGTTCAGGGGCGGTTGGCCTGGTATGCGCCGGGCGGCGGTCCGCCGGGCGGCGGTCCGCCGGGCGATGACGCCCCGGAGGCCGTCGACGCGCCACAGTGGCTGGACGATGAGGATGTCCGGCAGCAGCTGCGCGCCGCCCTCACCCAGCAGCGCTCGCGCCCCAGGTTTGCCGCCCCGGGGGGCGATGTGCGTCTGTTGCGCGTGCCGGTGAGCGCCGCGGAAAAGAAGCATATTGCCAAGTCGCTGCCCTTCATGCTTGAGGAGCAGGTGGTCGAGGACATCGAGGGCCTGCATTTTGCCAGTGTCCCCCTGGACAAGCTGGAACTGGGTGTCGCGGTCTGCTCCCGGGAGAAGATGCTCGCCTGGCGGGCCCTGCTGGAAGACTTCCCGGGTATCCAGCAGTGGGTACCGGAACAGTTGCTCCTGCCCTGGCGCGAGGGTGAGTGGTGTGTGGTGCTGGAAGGCGATGATGCCATTGTTCGCTTTGACAGTTTCGGTGGCTTCAGCATCGAGTGCGAGTTGTTGTCGGTGATGCTTTCCGGCCTGCTGGCAGAGCGGGACGAGCCGGCGGCAATCATCCTGTACGGGAGCGATCAGGCAGCCGATACTGCGCTGATACCGGAGCCGCTGCGCGACAGGGTACAGTGGCGTCGCGGCAGTCTCCGCTCCGCGATGCTCCTGAGCGAGCCGCAGCCGTCCGTCAACCTGCGGCAGGGCGAGTTCACCGCGCGCCTCCCGGTGATGCGCTGGTGGCGTGAATGGCGGGCGGTGGCCGCGGTATTCGCCGTGGCATTCGGCCTGCAGCTGGTCGCCGGTTATCTCGATTACCTCAAATTGCAGCGGGAAAACCAGTCCCTGCGCGCGGCGGTAGAAGCCAGCTACCGGGAGGCCTATCCGCGAGGGGCCGTGGTCGATGCCGAAACCCAGCTGCAGCGCCAGCTGGCCGCGTTGCGCGGCTCCGGCCAGAGCAGCGGGTTCGTGCACCTGGTAGAACAGGTGGGTGCCGCGATAGCTGCCAATCCCGGCACCTCGGTGGCGACCCTGAATTACAATTTCAGTGACCGCGGCGGTGAGATGCGCATGAATATCGAGGCGGCGGATTTCGAGGCCGTGGAGAGAGTGCGTGCCGATATCAACCAGGCGGGGCTGCAGGCCATCATGGAAAGCAGC
The DNA here is from genome assembly GCA_024234735.1 of Pseudomonadales bacterium. Lineage (GTDB taxonomy): Bacteria > Pseudomonadota > Gammaproteobacteria > Pseudomonadales > Halieaceae > JARRPM01. The sequence goes on along the minus strand of JACKNV010000007.1, from coordinate 12,159 downwards.
AGTGCCCGGGGCGACCGGGTAAGGGCGCGCCTGCGGGTGGGGGAAAAATCGTGAAAGAGTGGTTTGCGGGGCTCAACCAGCGCGAGCAACTCAGCGTGCTGGTACTGGCCGTGGCCCTGGGGCTGTACCTGTTATACATGCTTGCCTGGGCGCCGCTGGCTGATCGCCGCGAACAGCTTGCGCAACAGAACCAGGGCATCGCCACCAGCCTGCAGCGGGTCGATGCCATGGTCTCGGAAATCATGCGGCTGCGCGACGAAGAGGGCGTCGGCGGCCCACAGCGCAACCTCACCGCGCTGGTCAACCAGTCCACCAGCCGCCGCGGCCTTGATGTCAGCCGTCTGCAGCCCAACAGCCGGGGTGATATCCAGGTGCGCCTGGAGGGCGCCGCGTTCGATGAACTGGTAGCCTGGCTGGACGAACTGGAAAGCCGCGAAGGCCTGCTGGTTACCGAGGTCGCCATTACCCAGTCCGGGTCTCCCGGCCGGGTCAACGCCACCATTCGAATCTCCCAGGCATGACACTCAGGTCGCGCACTGCAGGGGTGATGGCCCTGTTGCTACTGTTACTGGTCTGCCTGGTGGCCACTGCGCCGGCGCGTCTGCTGGGGCTGCTGCTGCCGGGCGAGCAACTGGTGATGCAGGGCTTTGGCGGCACCATCTGGCAGGGCAGCGCCAGTCGCTGCCTGGTGCAGGTCGGGCCGGGGTACCTGCACCTCGGCGCCGTGCGCTGGCAACTGCACCCGCTATCCCTGATGACGCTTGCCCCGCGGCTCAGCGTGGAAAGCCAATGGGGTAGCCAGACCCTGTCGGGAGAGGTCGTCATGCGCGGCGAACGCGACCTCGATGTGCGCGATTTATCCGCCAACGTATCGGCCGATCTGCTGCGGCAGTTCGTGCCGGTTTCGCTGGCGGGCACCCTGTCGCTGCAACTGGAAACCCTGCGGCTGCGCGGCGGCCTGCCGAGCGCGGGCGCCGGCCGCCTGGTCTGGCAGCGGGGGGCCTGGCTGGCGCCCACCGGCCCGGTGCCGCTGGGGAGCTATGCCATGGAGTTCAGTCAGGTGCCGGGACAGGAGCTGGTGGCGGAGATACTGACCCTGTCCGGCCCCGTCAATGCGGAAGGCGGGGCGCGGCTGCTGGGTCGGGCCTATTCGCTGGAACTACTGGTGGTGGGCGAGGGGGCGCTGGACCAGCGCCTGCGCCAGGCACTCAGCCTGGTGGCGCGTCCGGCCGGCGATGGTTTTCGCCTGAAACTCGAAGGTGAACTGCAGGACGGCCCGGCAGGTCGCCAGTAGCGGGGCAGGTGGGCGATGAATTGCTGTATTGGCCGATATTCAAGCAAACATTCGACAGGGAGTACGACATCATGACGGAAGGCGGTTACCGCAAGTGGGAGTGCGTTATCTGCGGCTTTATCTATGATGAGGCCGAGGGGCTGCCGGAAGACGGCATAGCGGCAGGCACGCGCTTCGAGGACTTGCCCGAGGACTGGGAATGCCCCGATTGCGGCATCTCCAAGGCTGATTTCGAACCCATGGAGGCCTGAGTCCGTGAAAATGCTTCCGTTTGCAGCACTGCTGCTGGTGCTGGTAGGCGTACTGCCCGCCGCGGCTGGCGAGGTCGACGTGCCGGTCATGGTGGGCGTACCGCCAGCGCGGGACTCCCAGGTAACCATGGCCAACTATCGAGACTACCCCATGAACGTGTGGGCGTTTCGCAATGCCGGCGCGCCGTTGAACGTGGTGATGATTCCGCGCGAGGGAGATATCTACCGACTGCCGGGGCCGCTGCGCCCGGAGCTGGGAGAGCGACTGTATGCCAGTGGCGATGCCGGCGAGCAGACTTTCGACGAGCTGTTCCAGAGCAATTATGCCGATGGTGTGCTGGTGATGCAGGGCAATCGCCTGCTCCACGAAGCCTATTTCAACGGCTTCAACGGCCGCAGCCAGCACATCTGGTTCTCCATGACCAAATCGCTGGTGAGCACTGCCTTCGGCCTGCTGGTGGAGCAGGGCAAGATCGATCTGGCAGCCTCGCCGGCGAAGTACATTCCGGAGCTCAAGGGCAGCGGCTTCGAGCGCGTTACCATTCAGCAGGTGCTGGACCATGCCACCGCGATCGACTTCAAGGAAAACTATACCGACCCCGATTCGGAATTTTTCCGCTTCTACGCGCCGGCGCTGAACATGGGCTGGCTACCCGGTGCAGCGGATGTGCAGCCGGGCGACGCCGAAATCTACGGGGTGCAGGATTTTCTGGTCAAGTTCATCAAGCCAGACCCGGCGGTGAAGCCGGGCGAGGCGTTCGACTATAACTCCAGCAATGCCGACGTGCTGGGATGGCTGATCGCCCGGGTCAGCGGGCAACCGCTGCAGGACTATCTGCAGGAGAACCTGTGGTCCAGGCTGGGAGCCGAACACGACGCCTATATCGCCGTGGACCGTGCCTATATGCCGGTGGCGACCGGGGGCATGAACTCCACCCTGCGCGATGCCGCCCGCTTCGGCATGATGATTCGCGACCGGGGCGAATTCCGTGGTGAGCAAGTCATTCCCGCCCCGTGGATCGATGCTATTGTGGAGGTGAACGACCAGTTGCGCGCGAACATGGCCGCCAATGCCAAGTATCAGGAGGAACCCTGGACGGCCTACCACAATATGTGGTGGATTCTCGACGAGCAGGCCCAGGAGTTCTGCGCGGTGGGGATTCACGGGCAGGTCATTTACATTAATCGTAGCGCGGATACCGTGATGGTGTGGTTTTCCAGCCAGCCCGTTGCCTCCGCTGCCCGCAACCCGGCGTTTCGAGCCAAACTCGCGGCAGCGCGGGAGCTGGCGGCTTCGCTGGTGCGCAAGCCCGCGCTGTCCTGAGGCGCGAGCGTCGTGCGCCGGCGCGGCCCAGGTATCGCGCAATTACCATGAAGGCATGGAGCAACTGATGAAAACCATCGAGGAGCGGCTGGCCGCCGTGCGCGCCCTGATGCGCGAGGAGGGTTACCAGGCACTTGTCGTGCCTCGCGCGGACGAGTACCTCGGCGAGTACCTGCCTGCCCATAACGAGCGCCTGCGCTGGCTGAGCGGGTTTACCGGCTCCGCTGGCTTTGCCCTGCTTACCGCGGAGCGCGCCGCGATTTTTGTCGATGGCCGCTACACGGTGCAGGTGCGCCGCGAGGTGTCCGGCAATCTCTTCGATTACTGCCGCCTGGGAGAGGATAGCGCAGCCCAGTGGCTGGCCGACGCGCTGCAGGGCCAGGGCCAGGTAGCCTGCGATGCGCGCCTGCACAGCCTGCGCTGGTACCGCGACATGGCGCGATCCCTGGCGGGCGCCGGCCTGGAACTGGTGGCTTGCGAGGCCAACCTGGTGGATCGCTGCTGGCTGGACCGGCCGGCGGCGCTGGTGGCCCCTGCGTTGCTGCTGCCGCAGCAGTACACAGGGGAGTCGAGCCTCGCCAAGCGCCGCCGCATCGGCGCCGCGCTGTCCGCAGGGGGTGCGGATGCGGCGCTGGTATTTGCGCCGGATAGCGTCAGCTGGTTGCTCAATATCCGCGGCACGGATATCCCCAGGTTGCCGGTGGTGCAGAGCCTGGCGCTGTTGCACGCCGATGGTGACCTCACCCTGCTGGTGGACCCGGGGCGGATTCCCCAGGGATTCGCCCAGCACGTGGGCGAGGGTGTGACGGTGGTACCGGAGGCCGAATCCGCAGCGGCGCTGGCGGCCTTGCGCGGATGCACGGTACTGGCCGACCCGGACTCGGCCAACGCCTGGACCCAGTTGACCCTGGAGCAATCCGGCGCCGAACTGCTGCCGGGCCAGGACCCGGTGCTGCTGGCCAAGGCCGCCAAGAACGAGGTGGAAATCGAGGGCAGCCGCCAGGCGCACCTGCGCGATGCAGTGGCCGAGGTCCGCTTCCTGGCCTGGCTGGATGCCGAGGTGGCCGCGCACCGCCTGCACGATGAGGCGGTGCTGGCGGAGCGCCTGCGCGCCCTGCGCGCCGAGGGCGAGCACTTTGTGGATTTATCCTTCGACACCATTTCCGCGGCCGGGGCGAACGCCGCCATGTGCCACTATAACCACCTCAATGCCTCGAGGCCGGCGCCGTTGGCCATGGACAGCGTTTATCTGGTGGACAGTGGCGGCCAGTACCTCGACGGTACCACCGACATTACCCGCACCGTGGCTATTGGCGCTCCCGGTGATGAACTGCGCCGCCTGTTCACCCTGGTGTTGAAGGGCCATATCGCCCTGGATACCGCGCGCTTTCCCGAGGGCACCACCGGTACCCAGCTCGATGCCCTGGCGCGCCAGTTTCTGTGGCGGCACGGTTACGATTACGATCACGGCACCGGTCACGGTGTGGGGGTGTTCCTGAGCGTGCACGAGGGGCCGCAGCGCATCGCCAAGCAGGCCAACACGACCGCTCTGGAGCCGGGCATGATCGTCAGCAACGAGCCGGGTTACTACCGCGATGGCGCCTTCGGGATCCGCTGTGAAAACCTGCTGGTGGTGCGCCGCTCCCGCCGCGAAGGAGAGCGGCCCATGCTGGAGTTCGAGGCGCTCACCCTGGTGCCGTTCGATACCCGCCTGCTTGATATGAGCCTGCTGGGCCCCGCCGAGGTGGCCTGGATAGACGCCTACCACCAGCGGGTGATGGCGCGGATTGGCCCGCTGCTGCACGGCGACGACTACCTGTGGCTGGAACGGGCCACCCGCCCCCTGACCGGCTGAAGCGCGCCGGCAAATTGTGTAGACTGGGCTCATAACAGCAGCCCGGGGGCATCGATATGGCAGCGGCAGGTAGCGCCCAGGCGCACTGGTCATCGCGTTTCGCGTTTCTCATGGCCTCGGTGGGTTTCGCCGTCGGCCTGGGTAATATCTGGCGCTTCCCCTATGTGACCGGCGAGAATGGCGGTGCGGCCTTTGTATTGATCTACCTGGCCTGCGCGTTCGGTATCGGCGCCCCGGTGCTGATCGCCGAGATACTCATAGGCCGGCGCGGGCAGGGCAGCCCCCCGATGTCGGTCGCCAACGTCGCCGTCAAAGCCGGCCGCTCCAGGCACTGGCGGTTCATCGGCGGCATGGGCCTGCTGGCCGCCTATACCATTGAAGTCGTGTACGCCGTGGTGGTCGGCTGGGTACTGTGGTATCTGTTCAAGGCGGTCACCACCGGTTTTGTCGGTATGGACGGCACCGCCGCTGCCATCGAATTCGAGACGGTGCTGGCGGACAATGTGGGGATGCTGTTCTGGACCCTGGTGGGCCTGGGCATTACCGGGCTGATTATCTACGCGGGCCTGAAAGACGGCATCGAACGCGCCGTGAGCGTGCTGATGCCGCTGATGTTCCTGATGCTGCTGGGGCTGGCAGGCTACAACTATTTTGCCGGGGGCTTTGCCGAGGCGGTCACCTGGCTGTTCACCCCCGATTTCAGCAAGATTGGCCCCGGTGCGGTACTGGCGGCGATCGGCCAGGCGTTTTTCTCTATCAGCGTGGCGATGGGTGGTATGATGACGTACGGCGCCTACCTGCCCAGGTCCACCCCCATCGCCTCGTCGGTACTGGTGATAGTCCTGGTGGATACCTGCGTCGCCCTGCTGGCGGGCCTGGTGATCTTCCCGGCCGTTTTCCACAACGGCCTGGACCCGGCGGCTGGCGCCGGCCTGATCTTCCAGACCCTGCCGGTGGCCTTTGCCCAGATGCCCGGGGGTTACCTCTTCAGCGTGGTGTTCTTCATCGTGCTGGCGGTGGCGGGTATCACTTCCATGGTGGGCCTGGTGGAAACCGTCAACCACTGGGTGGAGGAGCGCTTCGGGGTGGCGCGTCACAAGAGCGCTCTGCTGGTGGTCGGTACCATAGGCCTGCTCAGCGTATTCAGCGCCCTGTCCTACAACGTGCTGGGCGACGAAACATTCGGCGGCAGGAACCTCAACGAACTCGGTGACTATTTCACCAACCAGATACTGCTGCCCCTGGGGGGCCTGTTCATCGCCCTGTTTGCCGGCTGGGTCATCAGCCGGGATGACAGCCGGGACGAACTCTGGTCAATGCACGGCGGGGCCTACGCCTTGTGGTATTTTCTGATTCGCTTCGTGGTGCCGCCGGCGCTGCTGGTGATTTTTGTCGCGGGCATAATGAGTTAGTCGGGCCGACCGCGGCTCTGTTACTGGCCGCGCTCTGTGCCATCTGCTCATCCAAACAGGCGGAACAACAGGGGCACCAGGATGGCGGTCGCCAGTGCGTTGAGCCCCATGGCCAGCCCGGAAAAGGCGCCGGCCACTTCGCTAATCTGGAAGGCTCGCGCGGTACCTATGCCGTGAGCGGCAATGCCGATCGCCATGCCAGTGGCGCGTTGATCGCGAATCCGCACCAGGCGCAGCAGGCCAGTGGCGGTCATGGCGCCGGTGATACCCGTCAGGATCACCACTACCGCCGTCAGGGTCGGCAGTCCGCCCAGTTGCTCGGCGATTCCCATCGCCACCGGAGTGGTGGCGGATTTGGGCGCGATGCTCAACAGGGTCTGCCTGGTGGCACCCAGCAACCAGGCTATCGCCACGCTGCTGGCCGCCGCGGTGAGTGAGCCGGCGATCACGGTTATCGTGATCGCCAGCAGTGACTCGCGCACCCTGCGCAGCTGGCGGTACAGCGGGATCGCCAGGGCGACGGTCGCCGGGCCCAGCAGGAAGTGAATGAACTGTGCGCCGCCGAAGTAGGTCTGGTAGTCGGTGCCGGTAAGCGTCAGCAGTGTCACGATGGCCAGCACGGCGATCAACACGGGGTTGACCAGCGGGTTTTTGCCGCTTTTTTCGTACAGCCATGTGCCACACTGGTAGGCGATGAGGGTGAGCGTCAGGGTAAGCAGTGGGCTGGCGGCCAGGTATACCCAGATTGCCTGTAAATCGCTGTTCATCGGGGCCTCCTGCCGCTTGCCAGCAACTGCATGATCCACGCGGTGACCACGATGGTGAGCATGGTGGCGAGCACCACCGAGCCGGCAATGGGCAGCAGCTGGGCGCCCAGCAGTTCGGCGTGCAGCATTACCCCGACCCCGGCCGGCACGAACAGCAGCGACAGGTGGCTGAGCAGGGTGTCGGCCATACGATCCAGCCCGGCGGGAATGCCGCCGCGTACCAGCAGTCCGACAAACAGCACCGCCATGCCGATGACGGGGCCGGGTAGCGGCAGACCGGTGGCGATCACCACTACCTCGCCAAGCAACTGGCAAGACAGCAGTAAAATGAAAAAGCCGAGCATGATTCGTCCTCCTGTCATGTGAAGCGCGGTGGTAGCGCTACGGTGGCACTGCCTGGGTGCGCTGCGAGGGTACCCCACGCGGCCTTACAGCACTGGTGAAAACAGCCTCGAGATGCCCATCGCCAGCGGGAACCAGGCCGGCTTGCTGTCAAACTCCGCCAGGCTGACCTGGCGGCTGCGGCGAAAGTCGGCCTCGAGCATCGCCTCGACCTGGCCGGCGAAGGCCCGGTCGTGGGTTACCAGGGTGATCTCGAAATTGAGCCGGAAAGAGCGGTTGTCGAAATTGGCAGTGCCGACCCCGGCGACGTGGTCGTCCATGAGGAACACCTTCTGGTGCATGAAGCCGCCCTGGTAGCGGTACACTTTTACCCCGGGGGGCAGCAATTCCCTGGTATAGGACCAGTTCGCCATGCCCACCACCGGCCCGTCCGGCTCGTCGGGAATCATCACCCGCACGTCCACGCCCCGCAGGGCGGCCAGCTGCAGTGCCGCGACGATACTGTGGTCGGGCACGAAGTAGGGGCTGGCTATCCAGATACGCCGGTTGGCGGCGACGATGGCCTGGTGGTACATCAGCCCCGCCTCCTCGTATTCGCTGGCGGGGTCGGAGGGAAAAACCAGTACCGTGCTATCGCCCTTGGGCTCGCTGGCGATGTCGAGGTCGATATTCATGGGCGAGCGGGTCGCCCAGCGCCAGTCGGTGGCGAAGGCCAGTACCGCGCCCAGTACCGCCGGCCCCTCGACACGGGTGTGGGTGTCGCGCCAGTGCCCGTAGCGCCGTTTCCGCCCGAGGTACTCATCGCCCACGTTATGGCCGCCTATCCACGCATACCGGCCGTCGACGACCACATTCTTGCGATGATTGCGGAAGTTCAGCTGAAAGCGATTGCGCCGCCCCTGGGTGGTGTTGAACGGCGCTATCTTGATCCCGGTCATTTGCAGCTGCCGGTAGAGACGGGACCTGGGAAACTTGCGACTGCCGATCTCGTCGTACAGCAGGAATACCCTGACCCCGGCGCGGGCCCGGTCCGCCAGCACCCGCCCCAGGCGCTTGCCCAGTTTATCGTCGCGGATGATGTAGAACTGGAACAGGATATAGTCGGTGGCGCCTTCCATGCCCGCGACGATGCTGTCAAAAGTCTGCTCGCCGTCGATCAGCAACTCCACCCTGTTGCCAGTGGTAGCCGGCATGCGGGCCAGGTTGAACAGGCTGGCGTACAGTGGCGTATCGCTGGATACCGGGACGATATGCCTGGCCACGAGAGGGCTCGCCTCGCGGATGAGGCGCAGCGACTCCTGCTCGATCTCCTCGCGCTGTTCCAGGTAACCGTCGAACTTGCTGCGACCGAACACCAGGTACAGGGGCACGCTGATATAGGGGAAGGTCAGCAGGGAGATGGTCCAGGCGACCGCCCCCTGGGCCGTGCGCGCCTTGATGATGGCTTCCAGCGCCGACACGATCGCCAGCACGTAAACCAGTACCAGGGCGACCGCGACGAGCTTGGCAATCAGGGTGGAGTCCATAGTGCCGCAGTCTAGCAGGGAGCACGGGCCGGCAACACACTGCGCGCCCTGACCGCCTTGGCCTCCTCGCGGGTGACCTGGAGTGGCCTCAGCCCGGCGCCAGCTTGTTGCTGAGCGCCATGCCCACCAGCATCGCGGCGACAAACATGAAGGTCTTGTCGTCCAGGTAGGTGAGGGCCGATATGGCCGGCCCGGGGCAGTAGCCGTAAACACCCCAGCCGATACCGAAGATCGCGGCGCCGCCGACCAGGCGGCCGGTGATCACGCTGGTGCCGGGCAGCGAGAAGCGCCGGTTGAGCAGCGGCTTCTGCATGCGCAGCACGAAGCGGAACGCGATCAGGGTTACCAGTACGGCGCCGCCCATGACGAAGGCCAGATCCGGTATCCACTGCCCGGTGACATCGAGAAACCCAAGTACCTTGGCGGTATCGGTCATGCCCGACATCGCCAGGCCCACCCCGAACAGCATGCCGCACAACAATCCGACCAGCGCTTTCATGGCAGGAACTCCACCAGCACATGGCGAATCAGGTAGACGGTCGCAATGCCTGTCGCCATGAAAGTGAGGGTGGCGACCAGCGAACGCGGCGACAGGCGGCCAATGCCGCACACCCCGTGGCCACTGGTACAGCCACTGCCCAGCCTGACGCCGATACCTACCAGCAGGCCCCCGGCCACCGCCTGCCACCAGGGCAGGGGACTGGGGGGCGGGTTGGGGACAGCGGCCACGAAATGATAGGCCAGCGGTCCCGCGAGCAGGCCGAGGATAAACGTCCAGCGCCAGGCGTTATCCGGTTGCGCGGAAACCGCTCCCCAGAGAATACCGGCAATGCCGGCGATGCGGCCCAGGAACAACAGTAGCGCGACCGCGGACACGCCGATCAACAGGCCGCCGACAAGCGGTGTGGTGTATGCAAACATGAAACAACCTCCGTGGCGGTATTATAACGCCGCTGTCGGCGCCATAGGTAGCCAGCCGTTCGACGACGGGGGCGGTGTTTCAGTTGCGCTGGTCGCCACCGCCTTCGGAGGCCATGTTTTCCGGGCCCCAGTAGGCCTTCATGCTGGCGATCCTGCCCTGCTGGTCGAACTCGAATACATCGATGACATCGAGCCTGATGCCGGGCATGCTCACCTGGAAGGGAAACGCCACGCTGTTGCCGGCGCAGCGGGGCGGCCCGCTGAGAGCCAGTTTCGCGCCACTGGCCAGCGCGCCCTCGTAGAATGTGCATATGGCTTCCAGGCCGTCGTGCGCGGGTGAGCCGACCGGGTCTTCCACCCGGGCATCGGCGGCGTACAACTCGCGGATGATATCGATGTCACTTTGTTCGAAGGCCTCGACGTAACGTTCCACCGCCCTGATTTTGTCTGCTGCTTCCATGGTTCCCTCTGTTGGTTAATAACCGGAAAGTGTGGCGTAGCGGTCCTGGTGAAAGCCGGTATCGCCAAAAATCTGCATGGTCACCCGGGCCCGCTTCAGGAAAAAGCCGATCTCCAGTTCGTCGGTGACCCCGATGCCGCCGTGCATCTGTACCGCTTCGTTGGTGACCAGCTTGACCAGTTCGTTCAGTTTTGCCTTGGCCAGGCTGGCCAGGATGGGCAACTGCTCCGGGGTCTCATCCACGGCACTGAGCGCCTGCAGGACCACCGAGCGGCACAGTTCCAGCTCCGCCTGCATGCGCGCGGCCCGATGCTGCAGCGCCTGGAAGCTGCCGATGGGCACCCCGAACTGCTCGCGCTCCTTGAGATAGGCCACCGTGCGCTCGAAAGTCTCCAGGGCGCCCCCCAGCATTTCCGCCGCCAGGGCCACGCGGCCACGATCCAGTACCGGTTCCAGTATCCGCCAGCCCTTTCCCGGTTCACCCAGCAGGTCGCCGCGCCCCACGGCAACGTCGCGCAGCTGGAAATTGGCGGCGTTGCGGCTGTCCGCCATGACGGTGCGGGTGCAGTGCACCCCGGTGGCGTCGCGATCCACCAGGAACAGGGAGATGCCCTGCACAGAGTCGCTCTCGCCGCCGCTGCGCGCCGCCACGATCAACTTGTCGGCACTGTGTCCATCCAGCGTGAATACCTTGCTGCCGTCCAGTACGAAGCCATCGTCCCGGGGGGTGGCGCGGGTGGCGATATGGGTGGGCCGGTGGTGCGGGGCTTCCTCCAGGGCGAGGGCCAGGGTGAGTTCGCCACTCGCGAGGCGCGGCAGCAGTTCCGTCTTTTGCTGCTCGCTGCCGCCGAGCAGAAGCGCGGAGGCGCCGACCGCCGCGGTGGCGAACAGGGGAGAGGCCGCCAGCGTGCGGCCGCACTCTTCCAGCACCACTCCCAGCCCGGTAAAACCGAAGTCCAGCCCGCCGTACTCTTCGGGCAGGATGATACTGGCCCAGCCCAGCTGTGCCATCTGCCGCCACAGGCCGTTGTCGTAGCCCAGCGGGTCGTGTTCATCGCGCAGTTTGCGCAGGGCCCGCACCGGCGCGCTGCTGGAGAGGAAATCCCGAGCAGTGTCGCGCAGCAGGCGCTGTTCCTCGTTCAATACCAGCGGCATGCCCTATTTACCCCCGGCCTGTGGCAGTTCCAGGACAGTCTTGGCGATGATGTTCAACTGGATCTCGGAACTGCCACCGGCGATGGTCATGGCCTTGGACATGGCCCACAGGCGCAAGGTATCCAGTTCCTCCGCGGTGAAGTCGTCGCCCTCCCAGCCCAGGCCGCGACTGCCCATGATCGCCAGCAACAGTTCACTCTTGGTTTTCTCCGCCTCGGTGCCAAGGTACTTCATTACCAGTGGCGCGGCGCTGCGCACGCCGGCCAACTTTTCCTCGAAGCTGCGAAAGTGGGTTAGGGCGATGGCGTGCATCTGCATGTTGTACTCCGCCAGATCCAGGCGCAGCCGGGCGTTGGCGATCTTGCCGTTGGCGAATTCGAGGTACTTGTGGGCCGCTTCGTTTGGGGGAACCACCTTGCGCGGCGAGTCGCTGCCAATCTCGGCCATCAGCTTGCGTTCGTGCACCAACAGGGCCTTGGCCACCGACCAACCCTTGTTGAGCTCGCCCACCAGGTTCTCCTTCGGCACTTTCACATTGTCGAAAAAAGTCTGGCAGAACTCGGACTCGCCGCTGATCAGCTCGATGGGCGTGGTGCTGACGCCCGGCGAGTCCATGTCGATAAGCAGGAAGCTGATGCCTTCCTGTTTCTTGGCGGCGGGGTCGGTGCGTACCAGGCAGAATATCCAGTCGCACTTGTCCGCGGCGGTAGTCCAGATTTTACTGCCGTTGACCAGGAAGTGGTCGCCCTGGTCCTCGGCGCGGCACTGCAGGCTGGCGAGGTCGGAGCCCGCCCCGGGCTCGGAATAGCCCTGCGCCCAGCGCGTCTCGGCATTGACGATGGCGCGGATGTG
>JACKNV010000006.1 GCA_024234735.1 Pseudomonadales bacterium | reverse complement strand
GGGAAGAAAATCTGCACCGTATCCAGCGATGCCCGCGGAATGCAGTCACGCAACACCTCCACCGCATCGTGGCAGTACACCCGGATATTGTCGACGCCCCGCTCCTCCATGCTGTGCAGCAGCTTGCCCACACCCGGTCGATGGACCTCGACACCGATGAAGTTGCTGTCCGGCGCCGCCGCTGCCATGGCCACCAGCGACTGGCCCATGCCGAAGCCGATTTCCAGCACCCTGGGGCCACCGCGACCGAATACCCGGTCGAAATCCAGTTCCCCGGCGCTGTGCTCCAGGCCCCAGCGACTCCAGTTCCGGTCGAATGCGCGCTGCTGAGCGTCGGTCATGCGCCCGGTGCGCAGCACGTAGCTGCGAATGGGGCGCCGGGAATCGCTTGCAGTCATGGGCTGAAAAGTGACGCCAGGGGCATCAGGCCAGCAGTTTCCAACTGGCCGCCGCCAGGCAGGCCCAGGCGGCGATGAACGCCAACCCCCCCAGGGGAGTGACGGCGCCCAACCAGCGCACGCCACTGAAACTCAGCAGGTAGAGACTGCCCGAGAAGACGACGATGCCGAGCAGGAACAACCAGCCGGCGCTGCGCAGCAACGCGCTGGAGGGCTGGCCCAGGGCAATGATGCCAACTGCCAGCAGGGCCAGGCTGTGATAGAAATGGTACTGCACCGCTGTCTGGTAAACCCCCAGGGCATAGTCGTCCAGCCGGCTCTTCAGGGCGTGGGCGCCGAAGGCGCCAAAGGCTACCGCCAGCATGCCGCTGAGCGAGGCGAGGGTTATGAATAACTTGGCCATGGGAGAAAGTGTATCGCAGGCGGGGGCGGCGCGCCGCCCCGGCGGGTCGGTAGGGGTCAGGCAGCCAGAGCGGCGCGCAGTTTTTTCATCGCGCCCTGCTCCAGCTGGCGAATGCGCTCGGCAGACACCTGGTACTGGGCAGCCAGTTCGTGCAGGGTGGCCTTGTCGTCCGCCAGCCAGCGCTGTGCCAGGATGTCGCGACTGCGCTCGTCCAGGCCAGCCAGCGCCTGGTGCAAGCGCTCTTCGCTGTCCTCCTGCCACTCGGAAGATTCCACGGCCAGGGCGGGATCGGCACTTTGATCCTCCAGGTAGTACTGGGGGGCCTGCCAGCTGTCCTCGTCATCGGCACCCGTGGGCGCGTCGAAGGCCAGGTCGCGACTGCTGAGACGCCCTTCCATGCGCTGTACTTCCTGTACATCGACACCCAGTTCGTCGGCCACCGCGCTGGCCTCCTCGGCACTGAGCCAGGCGAGGTTCTTCTTGGCGCTGCGCAGGTTGAAGAACAGCTTGCGCTGGGCCTTGGTGGTGGCCACTTTGACAATGCGCCAGTTGCGCAGGATGTACTCGTGCATTTCGGCCTTGATCCAGTGCACGGCAAACGACACCAAGCGCACGCCCTTTTCCGGGTTGAAGCGCTTGACCGCCTTCATCAGGCCGACGTTGCCTTCCTGTATCAGGTCGGCTTCGGCCAGGCCATAGCCGGAGTAACTGCGGGCGATATGCACCACAAAGCGCAGGTGCGACATCACCAGCTCCCGCGCCGCCTCCAGGTTGTCGTTGTAATACAACTCCTCGGCCAGCTGGCGCTCGCGCTCCGCGCTGAGAATCGGGATGCTGCTGATGGCCTGCACATAGGCCGGCAGGTTGGCACCCGGCACCATCTGGTCGACTGGCATCAAGCTTTTTGTCATGGCGTATGGACCTCCCCTTTAGCCGAGCAATACTAGCACTCTTTCAGTTAGAGTGCTAACAGCGGGAAAGTTCCCCCGGGCGGGTAAAATATTTTCACGAATTTCTTTTACAAACAGTATGTTACCGTACTGCTTCCAGAATGTTACAAGATCAGGATCAACGCGGCTGAATCGCCGCCAGATGGCGGGAAACCGCCAGCCAGGCACCCGCCAGGCCGAGCAGGCCGCCGAGGATAATCAGGTTGAGGCCGCCCATGACCCCCAGGCCACGCAGCCGGAATTCGCTGTGGTAAAGGCGCGCCAGGTCGGCCACGCTGCCCTGCAGGAACCACAGCGAAGCGGCTACCAGCAGCGCCGCGAACAACCCGCCCCCCACCCCGTACCACAGCCCGGTATAGAGGAACGGCCGGCGGACGAAGGCGTTGCTGCCACCCACCAGTTTGACGATGACGATCTCCTCCCGGCGGCTTTCGATGGCGAGCCGAATGGTATTCCCCAGGATCAACAGCACCCCCAGGATCAGCAACCCGGCTACCGCCCAGACCAGGCGGCGGCCCAGCAACATCATGGTATCCAGGCGTTGCAGCCACTCCATGTCCAGCACCGCCTGGGCCACGTCGGGGTAGGCCTCCAGCTCTGCTCGCAGCGCCGCGACCACTGCCTGCTGGGCATCCGCCGCCGGGGCGACCACAACGAGGTGGGGCAGTGGATTGTCCTGCAGGCTGGACAGTACATCGGCGAAGCCGGACAGGCTGCGGAACTCTTCCAGCGCCTCCTCACGGGAGACAAACCGGCTCAGCGACACATCGGCCCGTGCCGAGAGTTCGGCCTGCAGTGCCAGGGCGCGCTCGTCGCTCACCTCGTCGTGCAGGAACAGGGAAATCTGTGCCGGGCTGTCCCAGCTGGCACTGAGCTGGCTGACATTGTCCAGCGCCACATTCAGCCCCGAGGGAAGCGCCAGGGCAATGCCGATCACCAGCCAGGTCATGGCACTGGATACCGGGTTGTCCAGTACCCGGTGCATGGAGTCGGCGGCGGACAGGCGGTGGTGCTGCAGCCAGGCGTGGTAGCGATCGCGCAGGCCGGTGCGACTGTGGCTGGCCCCCTCCCGGCGCACGCCCTGGGCGGCCCGGACACCGAGCAGGCGAAAACTCACGCCGCACTCCCGGAGACCAGGCGCCCCTGACGCAGGGTGATGATCCGGTGGCGCAGGCGGGAAATCAGGCCGAGATCGTGGCTGGCGATCAGCACGGTTACCCCCACCTGGTTGAACTCTTCGAACAGCTGCATGATTTCCGCCGACAGGGCGGGATCGAGGTTGCCGGTGGGCTCGTCCGCCAGCAGGATGCGCGGTTTACCCACAACCGCCCGGGCAATCCCGACCCGCTGCTGCTCGCCGCCGGAGAGGGTAACCGGCATGGCTCGCTCCCGTTCGAGCAGGCCCACCTTGTCCAGGGCGGCGCGCACCCGGCGACCGACCTCGCGGTGGTCGTGGCCGGCGATGACCAGTGGTAGCGCCACGTTGTCGAACACATTGCGGTCGTACAGCAAGCGGTGATTCTGGAACACCACACCGATATTGCGACGGTGGCGGGGAATACCCCGGGGGCCCACGGCCCCCAGGTTCTGGCCGTCGATCACCACCTGGCCGCGGGTGGGTCGCTCCATCAGCATGATCATGCGCAGCAGCGTGCTCTTGCCGGCACCCGAATGGCCGGTGAGAAACACCAGT
Source organism: Pseudomonadales bacterium (assembly GCA_024234735.1). GTDB lineage: Bacteria > Pseudomonadota > Gammaproteobacteria > Pseudomonadales > Halieaceae > JARRPM01. The sequence continues at coordinate 171,410 of JACKNV010000006.1, read as the reverse complement.
TCGTCGCGAGCGATGTCCAGGCTCACCTCGCGCAGCGCGTCATGCCCCTCGGCATAGCGCTTGCTGACACGATCGAAGCTGATCATGCAGTGGCATCGTCCCCGGCAAACAGGGCCTGGATAAAGGGCTCGGCCTGGAAGGGGCGCAAATCCTCGACAGCCTCGCCGATGCCGATGTAGCGCAAGGGCAGTCCGAGCTTCTTGGCAATGGCGAAGATGACCCCGCCCTTGGCGGTGCCATCCAGTTTGGTCAGGGTTATGCCGGACACACCGACCCACTGGCGAAACTGGTCCGCCTGGGCGAGGGCATTCTGGCCGGTACCGGCATCGAGCACCAGCATCACCTCGTGGGGCGCTTCGGGGTCCAGCTTGGCCATCACCCGCGTCACCTTCTTCAGCTCTTCCATGAGGTTGTCCTTGTTGTGCAGGCGACCGGCCGTGTCGGCGATCAGCACATCTATATCGCGAGCCTGGGCAGCCTGCAGGGCGTCGTAGACTACCGAGGCGCTGTCCGCCCCGGTGTGCTGGGCCACCACCGGCACGTTATTGCGTTCGCCCCACACCTGCAGCTGCTCCACCGCCGCCGCACGAAAGGTGTCGCCCGCGGCCAGCATGACGGAGTGCCCCTGGCCGAGATAGCGCTTGGCCAGCTTGCCTATGGTCGTTGTCTTGCCCACCCCGTTGACGCCGACCATGAGGATCACGAAGGGCTTTTTACCGCCCACCTGCAGGGGCTGCTCACAGGGTTGTAACAGGGCCAGCAATTCTTCCTGCAGGGCGGCCTGCAGCGCGTCCGCATGGGTGAGCTCCTTGCGCGATACCCGCTGGGTGAGGTGATCGATGATGTCCCGGGTGGCGTCTACGCCCACATCGGCCAGCAGCAGGCGGGACTCGAGCTCCTCGATCAGGTCGATGTCGATTTCCTTGCGCCCCAGGAACAGCGTTCCCAGACCCTGCACCAGGTTGTCGCTGGTGCGCCCCAGGCCGCGCCGCAGGCGGCTGAAAAACCCGGGGCCACTGTCTTCGCCGGTCGCCGCCTGCGCCTCGATTGGCTGAGCCGCAGCGGGCACTGCCTGAGGCGCTGCCGCCGGGGCGCCCTGTGCTGCGGGGGCCGGTGGCATTTCGGAAACCGCCGGCTCGACGGCTGCCGGCGCGCTCTCGGGCGGGGGAGGCGCTGCCTCCTTGGATTTGCGTTTGAAAAATTTCATATATGCCGTACTAGAGTGACGCGGTATTCTTGAGTGGACGCCGACAGCTGTCCGCGCGCAGCGCCTATCCTATCACCCTTGCACAAAGCGACGAAATGGCCAGAACCCGCAAATCGGCGCCAGCAACCAGTTCACTGCGAATAATTGGCGGCCAGTGGCGCGGCCGCAAGCTGGCCTTCAAGCCCGCAACCGGGCTGCGCCCGACCACTGACCGTGTACGCGAGACGCTGTTTAACTGGCTGGCACCGTCGATACACCAGGCGCGCTGCCTGGACCTGTTCGCCGGCAGCGGCGCCCTGGGCATCGAGGCGCTGTCGCGCGGCGCCGGCTGGTGCGATTTCGTGGACCTGGCCGGACAGGCCGTGAGCCAGATCCACGACCATCTGCGCACCCTGGACGCGCTGGATCGCGCCCGCTGTCACCGCCTCGCCGCGGCCGATTTCGTGACCCGGGCGCACCAGCCGTACTCAATTGTCTTTGTCGACCCGCCCTTTGGCGAGCAACTGGTGGAGCCGGCCTGCGCCCAATTGGCTGCGCGCGAACTGCTGCAACCGGACGCCATGGTCTACGTGGAGTCGGCGGCCAGAGAGGGACCGCCCCGGGTGCCCGCGAACTGGGAACTGCTGCGGGAAAAGTTCGCCGGGGAGGTAGCCTATCGCCTCTACCGGGCAAATTGTTTACCATCGCCGGCTGGAACCGCCACCACAGGCTGAGTGCATGCGAACCGACACCGTTATCTATCCGGGCACCTTCGACCCGATTACCAATGGCCACGTCGATCTGGTGGAGCGCGCCTCCAGGCTGTTTGACAAGGTGGTGCTGGCGATCGCCTACAGCGAAAAGAAAACGCCGCTGTTCTCACTGGAGCAGCGGGTAGAGCTGTGCACGGCGTCACTGACCCACCTGGACAATGTCGAAGTGGTGGGGTTCAGTAATCTGCTGATCGATTTCGCGCGCAGTAAGGGGGCCCGCTGCGTATTGCGCGGCCTGCGCGCGGTGGCGGATTTCGAGTACGAGTTCCAGCTGGCGAACATGAACCGGGCCATGTACCCGGATTTCGAGAGCATCTTCCTGACGCCCTCCGAGCACCTGTCCTATATCTCCAGCTCCCTGGTCAGGGAAATAGCCGCCCTCAATGGCGACATCAGCCCGTTCGTGCCGGAGCCGGTCAACACCGCGGTGCGGGAGCGCTACCCCCGGAACACCTAGGGCGACTCACCACCAGGGGCGAGCGCCTCCGGCCGGTGCCGCGCGGCATGCGTCGGCGCGTCGCTGTGCTCAGTCGGATTCTGAGGCCGCAGCCGCCTGGCGCTTCTCGCGATTCTCCATGTCGGAGTAGGTATAACCCGACTGGCGACATCCCAGACAGCGTACGAAGGTCTGCTCCCCGGGGCCGAGAATCAGGGTCTCCGCCGTGTCGCCGGCATTGCCGGCCATCAGGGTGAACGGCAGGCTGACCAGCCACAGGGCCGTGCCGCCGGCAGTCATCACCAGCCCCAGGGGCCTGGCTACAAAGAAATCACCCACCATGGCAAACCAGTGCGGATTCTCATCCACGGCCCCCTGATGTGCCACCATGGCCGGGTCACTGGCCCACAGGGACTGTGGCAGCAACAGGCAAAGCGCCATAAAGGCCGCACAGAGGCGCCCAGTGCGAGGCATTATTTTCATAGTTAACTCCCGGGTTATCACCCCGTTTTCCCCTAACTGGCTTGAGTGTAGCCTCTTCACCGCTGACAGGTCACGCAGAAAACTGTAGTTCTTTGACCCAGCCGGACCTCCCGCAATGGCGCCCCACAATGCTTGCAGGGGTGGCCTGAGCGGCCGTAGACATGCAGCTGCTGGGCGAAATACCCCGGCTTGCCATCCCCCCCCACGAAGTCCCGCAAGGTAGTTCCGCCCTGCTCTATAGCCGAAGTAAGCACTTGCTTTATCGCATCCGCCAGCAACCGGTAGCGGGCCCGGGAAACACGCCCGGCGGCGCGCCGCGGGTCTATGCCCGCCAGAAACAGGGCCTCGTTGGCGTAAATATTACCAACTCCCACTACCACCGCGGCGTTCATGATGAAGCTTTTCACCGCGACACTGCGGCCCCGCGACCGGCGGTAAAGCAACTCGCCGTCGAATTCGGGAGACAGGGGTTCCGGGCCCAGTTGCTGCAACAGGGGGTGTTGCTCCGCGCCCTGCAGCCACAGAAAGCAGCCAAAACGCCGGGGGTCGTTGTAGCGCAGGCAGGCTCCATCAGCCAACAGGATATCGATGTGGTCGTGCTTGCCGGGTGCCTGCCCCGGGGCCACCACCCGCAGCGAACCGGACATCCCCAGATGCACCAGCAGGGTACCTCCCGGGGTGCGAAAAAGCAGGTACTTGGCCCGCCGCTCCACGGCCTGTATTGGCTGGCCCTCCAGCAGTTCACCGAGTCGTTCCGGTACCGGCCAGCGCAGACGACCGTCGCGCACGATCACACGCCGCACCCGCTGTCCGCAGCAATGGGGACTCACCCCCCTGCGCGTTGTCTCGACTTCCGGTAGCTCGGGCATGGCTGATGTTCCAGGTTGGGGCGCAGGCTCCCTAAGCAAAAAACCCCGGCTGAGCCGGGGTTTTTGTATTGTTGATGAGAAGGGCAGTTACTTGATTTTGCCTTCTTTATATATAACGTGCTTGCGCGCTACCGGATCGTACTTTTTCATTTCCAGCTTGTCCGGGGTGGTGCGCTTGTTTTTGTCAGTGGTATAGAAGTGCCCCGTACCAGCTGACGAGTTCATCCTGATTTTGTCTCTCATCGCCGTTCTCCCTTACACCTTTTCACCGCGGGCGCGGATATCACCCAACACCTGCTCAATGCCATTCTTGTCGATGATGCGCATGCCCTTGCTGGAAACGCGCAGGCTCACGAAGCGCTTCTCGGATTCAACCCAGAACCGGTGGTTGTGCAGGTTGGGCAAAAAACGACGACGTGTGCGGTTTTTTGCATGCGATACGTTGTTTCCGGTGACCGGACGCTTGCCGGTTACCTGACATACTCTTGCCATGGTCTTTTCGCTCCCAAATCACGCGGGATTTAAGTAATAAATGAGGTCTGGTTGGGCGCCTCCAGGGGCTGCCCACCGCGCAGAGCGCGACTTTATACCAGAACACCCGGGCCATATCAAGCGCAAGCCACTGCCTGGCGCGTGTTACAACAGGCCCTCGCGGGCAAAGGAAAACTCGTTGCCGCGGCCGACGATGATGTGGTCCAACACCCTTATATCGAGCAGCCCCAGGGCCGCGCACAGGCGCTCGGTGATACGGCGATCGGCGGCACTGGGCTCGGCCACGCCGGAAGGGTGATTGTGGGCGAAAATTACCGCCGCGGCGCGGTATTGCAGGGCGCGGGTGGCCACCTCGCGGGGGTAAACGGCCGCCCCATCCAGGGTGCCGAAAAACAGGTCATCGCAACACAGCACCTGGTGCTGGCTGTCCAGGAAAATACAGCAGAACACCTCGCGGTCACGGCTGCCCAGATGGTACTGCAGGAAGCGCCCGGCTTCCTCCGGGCTGGAGAGCACGTCCACCTTGCCCATTTCCTGCAGTGCCTGGCGCCGCGCCATCTCCAGGGCGGCGCGAAGCTGCGCGTACTTGGCCCTACCGATACCCGGCCAGGCCAACAGCCGGGGACCGTCTACCCGCAACAGGCCTCCCAGCCCCCCGAATTCCACCAGCAGCTGGCGCGCCAGCTCCACGGCGTTGCAATCCCGATAGCCGGTTCCCAGCATAACCGCCAGCAGCTCGACATCGGACAGCGCCTGCGTCCCCAGGGACAGCAGCCTGTCGCGGGGGCCCTCCCCCGCCTCCCATTGGGCGGTACCCATGGCACTCCTCCCCGGACCGCCGGCGGGCCCGATGTCAAATCCCCTCCCGGGGTGGTATCGTTCGCTCTCTTTGGCTAGTTTCCCAATTCGGGCCGGCAAATGGCACATCTTTTCAATCGCAATATATTGCTGGGTGTCAGCGGAGGCATCGCGGCCTACAAGTCTGCCGAGTTGGTGAGGCAATTACAGGAACTGGGCGCCAGCGTGCGCGTGATCATGACCCGCGGCGCCCAGGAATTCATTACCCCGCTGACCCTGCAGGCACTGTCCGGGCACCCGGTGCATACCGACCTGCTGGACGCCGAGGCCGAGCAGGGCATGGGCCACATCGAACTGGCCCGCTGGGCAGACCTGCTGCTGATCGCGCCCGCCACCGCCGACATCCTCGCCAGGCTGGCCAGCGGACGCGCCGATGACCTGTTGACCGCGGCGGCCCTGGCTACCGCCGCCCCCCGCCTGCTGGCCCCCGCCATGAATCAGCAAATGTGGCGCGATCCCGCCACCACGGCAAACGTCGCCACCCTGACCGCGCGCGGCATGGCCTTTGTCGGGCCCGCCAGCGGCGAGCAGGCCTGCGGCGATATCGGTCCCGGGCGCCTGGTGGAGCCCGCCGCCATCGCCGAGGCCGCCGCCGCGCTGTTTGAAGACGGGCTGCTGCAGGGCAGGCGCGTGGTCATCACCGCCGGCCCCACCCGCGAGGCGCTGGACCCGGTGCGTTATATATCCAACCACAGTTCCGGGAAAATGGGCTATGCCCTGGCACAGGCAGCAGTGGATGCCGGCGCCCGCACCACCATTGTCAGCGGGCCGGTACAACTGCCGGCGCCCGACCACACGCGGGTCATCGCGGTGGAAAGTGCCACGCAGATGCTCGATCGCTGCCTGGAATTGCTACCCGAGTGCGACATCTTCATCGCCTGTGCGGCGGTGGCCGATTACCGCCCGGCGGCCACGCAGGCGCAAAAAATCAAGAAAGGCCCCGAACAAATCAGCCTGCAGCTGGTGCGCAACCCGGATATCGTCGCGACCGTAGCGGCCCGGGAGCAACACCCGTTTACCGTGGGTTTCGCCGCCGAAACCCGCGATGTGGTGGCCTACGCCCGGGAAAAACTGCAACGCAAGGGTCTGGATATGATTGTCGCCAACGATGTCTCCGACCAATCCATCGGTTTCAACAGCGATGTCAACGAAGCGGTGGTGTTGTGGCGCGACGGCGAGCAGGCCCTGGCGCGCACCGGCAAGAGCACCATGGCGCGCCAGATCGTGCAGTTGATCGCCCGGCATCTCGACCAGGGGCTCCCTGACCGGCCGGGACGGGACGATTCGCGCAAATAACCACGGTTGCCGATTCAAGTGAGGCCGACCACGTAATATCATTACCCTGATCACTCCAATAACAGCACAGCGGAACCGGAAACCCGATGTTGAAGCGCAAGAGCAAAAAAGCTGACGCCACGGAACAGCCCGGCAAGCGGCGCGTATCCGCCAGTAACCAGCAGGGCATCGTCGCCAGCAGCAACGCCCTGCTTCGGGTTGCCGCGCTGTCGCTGGCTGTCATGCTGCTGGCCATCGGCCTGGGCTTTGCCTACCTGCTCCTGCTACGTGAACCCGCCCTGCAACAGGCGCAAATAGACCGTGTGGCGGAATCTTTTTCCGCGCAACAGGCCACCAACATCCAACACCTGCTCACCGGCCTGGAGGAGCGCATGCGCGGCGCGGCGCGGTCTCCCCTCGCCCTGTCGGCTATCGCCAGCGAATCCAACGACGATATCGGCCTGGTGGAAAAGGCCCTGCTCGACTACTTCCCCGAGGTGATCAGCCTGCGCATCATTCCCATAGGCGAAATGGGCACGGCCAGCTTCGAGGGCGGCAGCCAGGGGCTGCGCAACCATATCGAGGTGGATATGGTGCGGCGCACTGCCGAAGGCAAGAAAACCCTGGCCGAGTCCTACCAGTTCGAAGGCCGCTGGATGACATCCCTGGCCGCACTGGTAAAGCACCCCCGGATCAGTGATCGCCAGGCCGTGGTGATCGCCACCATCGACAACCAGTTGCTGTCCGACCACCTGAAGTCACTGGATGCCGGGGCCGGCAAATTCACCCTGGAACAGCTGTACACCAGCCCGACCGGCATCGAACGCAAGGACAGTATCGCCGTGGCGGGTGCCGGCGATGGCCAGCCCCACGCCCACAGCACCGCCATACCCGGCTCGAACTGGCGGGTTACCTTTACCCCGTCCATGTCCCTGACCCAGAAGCTGACCATCGATCCGACGCCATTGCTGGTAGTGATGGGCTTGTGCATTCTGGCGGCCCTGGTGGCGCTGGGCCTGCTGGTCTACCTGTATTCGCGCAAGCTGGACAGCGAGATCAACAAGGTGATTTCCGCCGCCGACCTGAAAACACCGCTGGAACTGGCGATTCCCCAACTGGTATCCATCGCCAAGCAGTTGCGTCGCGCCACCCTGCGCGCCCTGCGCCAGAGCGGTGCGCCGGGCCTCGCCGACCTGCCGCAGCCCAAGGTCGAGACCCTGCCCCCCCAGAGCCAGGACCTGACCAACCCCATGTTCCAGTCCACCAAGATCCTGGACGAGGACGATGGGCTGGATCTCGACCTGGCCTCCGGGAGCGAAAGCAAAGCCCGGGGCGGAGCCGGTGGCAAACCCGGGTTCCCCGACCATATCTTCCGCGCCTATGACATCCGCGGTAACGCCAGCACCGAACTCGGCGACGAGCTGGTCGCCAGGATCGGCAAGGCTATCGGCAGCATTGCCGGCGAGATGGGGGAACAGACCCTTATCGTTGGCTGCGACGGTCGCAAATCCAGCCCGCGCATCAAGTCCGTGCTGGTCAGGGCCCTCATGGAGAGCGGGCGGGACGTCATCGATATCGGCCAGGTACCGACGCCCCTGGTATATTTCGCCACTCGCCACCTGAACTGTCGCTCCGGCATCATGATTACCGGCAGCCACAATCCCGCCGAGGATAACGGCCTGAAGATCGTCCTCGACCAGAAGACCATCGCCGCGGGCGGTATCCAGCAGATTCACGACCGGGTGCTGGAGAACAACTTCAGCAGCGGCAGCGGCCGCATGATCCGGGAAAACGTGGTGCCCGATTACACCGAGGAGGTGCTGAGCGATATCGCCATAGCGGTTCCCCTCAAGATCGTCATCGACGCCAGCAATGGCGTTACCGGGGACATAGCCCCCCAGCTCTTCGAGGAGCTGGGCTGCGAAGTGGTGCCACTGTACTGCGAGGTCGACGGCACCTTCCCCAACCACCCGCCGGATACCAGTAACGAGGCGAACCTCGCCGACCTGGCCGCGGCGGTACAGCGCGAGGGAGCCGACTTCGGCGTGGCGTTCGACGGCGATGGCGACCGGCTGGCGGTGGTCACCTCCAGCGGCAGGATCGTGCGCTCGGACGTGCTCCTGATGATCTACGCCGAGGACGTGGTATCGCGCAATCCCGGCGCCGATGTGGTGTTCGACGTCAAGTGCAGCCGCAACCTCACCCAGCTGATCACCCGCTACGGCGGGCGGCCGGTACTGTGGAAAACCGGCCACGCATTCATGAAGGAAAAGATGGCCGAGACCGGCGCCCTGCTGGGCGGGGAATTCTCCGGCCACATGTTCTTCGGGGAGCGCTGGTACGGATTTGATGACGGCATGTATGCCGCCGCCCGACTCGCGGAGATTCTCAGCACCCACGGCGACAGCCTGGACACCACCATCGAGCACTTCCCGGCCTCGGTGAGCACCCCCGAAATCCTGATCCCGGTGGACGAGAAAGACAAATTCCAGTTGATGGAGAAGATTGTCCGGAACGCGGATTTCTCCTCGGGCAAGGTGAATACCATGGACGGGATCAGGGTGGACTTCGCCGAGGGCTGGGGCCTGGTGCGAGCCTCCAATACCAGCCCGGCGCTGACCGCGCGATTCGAGGCGGAAGACGCCGACGCCCTGCAGGCGATCATCGCGGAATTCAGCGCCCAGTTGTCCCTTGTCGACCCCGCCCTGGAGCTCGATTACTAGGTCGCCTCCGGCAAGCCACCAATCCACAGGTCAGGACCATGTCACTCAAAAGAGAAGCAGCCCTCAATATCGCCCAGGTACTCACCGAGGCCCTGCCATACATCCAGCGCTTTACCGGCAAGACCATCGTGGTGAAATTCGGCGGCAATGCCATGGTCGATCCCGCGCTGCACGAGAGTTTCGCTCGCGACGTGGTGCTCATGAAGCTGGTCGGTATGAACCCCGTGGTCGTCCACGGCGGCGGCCCCCAGATCGGCTCACTGCTGGCCAAGCTCAATATCCACACCGAGTTCGTCAATGGCATGCGGGTAACCGACGCGCAGACCATGGATGTGGTGGAAATGGTGCTGGGCGGCAGCGTCAACAAAGAGATCGTCGCATCCATCAACCGCAATGGCGGCAAGGCGATCGGCGTCAGCGGCAAGGACGGCCAACTGATACGCGCCCGCAAACTCACCGTGACCCGCCACAGCGAGGAACTGAATGCATCGGAAATCATCGATATCGGGCATGTGGGCGAGGTGGACCAGATCGACACCGAGGTGCTCAGGGTAATACTGGGCAGCGACTTCATCCCGGTCATCGCTCCCATTGGCGCGGACGCCGAAGGCTGCACCTACAATATCAATGCCGATCTGGTGGCCGGCAAGCTGGCGCAGGTGCTGCAGGCCGAGAAGCTGATGCTGCTCACCAACGTGGCCGGCCTCATGGACAAACAGGGCGAGGTGCTCACCGGCCTGGGCACCAGCCAGGTTGACTCGCTCATCGCCGACGGCACCATCGCCGGCGGCATGCTGCCGAAGATCGCCTGCGCACTGGATGCAGTGAAGTCCGGCGTCGCCAGCGCGCACATCATCGATGGCCGCGTCCCCCACGCCGTACTGCTGGAGATCTTCACCCACGAAGGTATCGGCACCCTGATCACCGACCGGCGACAGGTCGCCTAGCGCGGGCGCCGATCACGCCAACCGGGTTAGCCCTGGCAAATTTCTCCCTTCATCGGGTAGAGACTTATTGCAGCCGTGGCGGGTAATCGCTAGCATTGTTGAAACTGCGACTGACTGTGACACCCATGCCTCCCAGAAACTCACAACGGCGTCAGCAAATCCTGGAAGCACTGGCCCAGATGCTGGAAGCAAACCCGGGCGATCGCATCACCACCGCAGGTCTCGCCCGCCAGGTCGGCGTATCCGAGGCGGCTCTATACCGCCACTTCCCCAGCAAGACCAAAATGTTCGAGGGCCTCATCGAATTCATCGAGGACACCCTGTTCAGCCGCATCAAGATCATTCTGAATGAAGAGCGCACCGCGCAGTTGCGCTGCGAGAAAATGCTGCAGTTACTGCTGGCCTTTACCGATCGCAACCCCGGCATAACGCGCATTCTGACCGGCGACGCACTCGCGGGTGAAACCGAGCGCCTGCACCAGCGCGTGGCCCAGCTGTTCGATCGTTTCGAAACGCAACTCAAGCAGGTACTGCGCGAGGCCGAGATGCGGGAGGGGCTGCGGCCCGTCATACCGCTGCCGGCCGCTGCCAATCTGCTCATGGCGGCGGCGGAGGGGCGGATATCACAGTATGTGCGCAGCGGCTTCCAGCGCTCACCCGTGGCCGACTGGCCACAGCAATGGGAGCTGCTGATGCAGGGCTTTTTCCGGCAGGCCCTGGCACAGCCGCTGCCGGGGCAGGCAAGGCCCGGGCAACCCAGCTCCCTGGTGGGCTAACGGCGGGGGTCCGAGCGCTTCTCTTTGTCCCGTTCCGCCTGCTGCTTTGCGAGCAGGCTCTTGCGCAGTTCGACGACCTCCAGCAACATGGCGAAACGGTCCTTGTCGCGTTGATAGGCCGCCTGTACTTCCTCTATCTCCCGGGCCCGATCATTGATCGAGCGATCGGTTGCCTGGATCTCCTCCTGGATGTCCTCTATCGCCACCAGCCGGGCCACGTCGACCTGCTGCCCGCTGCGCTCCAGGTCCGCGGCCTGGGCCTGGTAATTCTCGACCTGCTGCTTCAGCGAGCGCTTGTTGCCCTTGAGAATGCTCATCCGGATGCGCAGGTCTCGCAGGGCCCGCTCCTCGGCCGCCTCGATATCGGCTATGGTGCTGTACCGCAGCAGCAGGGACTCGTCCCACTCACGCAGGCGCTCCTGCTCAGCCCTGGCCGCCGCCTCCAGTTCCTGCTGGGCATTGAGTACCTTTTTTTCCTCTTCGGTGAGCTGGCGGGGGACGACCTCCAGGACCACCCCCTCCATGTTCAGGACCTCGTAGCCCTGGGCGATATACCTGGCGGGTACCTGGTAATCCACCACCACATTACCCTCCTCGTTGGTATACCGGTAGAGGTTGGCGGATTCGACCATGGGCGCTGCCAGCTGCAATAGCAGGGCGGCGAGCGCTGGGGGAAAAGCAGTGAATTTCAACGTCATGGGCCTAATATAGAGGCTGGGCATGTTCCTAACAAGTCATACCCCATAGCGGGCGCGGTAGGCTTTCATGGCCTCCAGCACGGTGGCCGGCGCCACATCCCCGGCCTCCAGATAAGCAATGATATGTTCCATGTCGATTATGCTCAGCACCGGGACACCATACTCCTGCTCCACTTCCTGGATGGCCGAGCGCGCACCCTCGCCGCGCTCCTGGCGGTTCAGGCCGACCACTACGCCGGCCAGGCGGGCACCGGCAGCGTCGATCATGGCTATGACCTCGCGCACCGCGGTGCCCGCGGTGATGACATCGTCTATCACCAGTACCCGCCCCTGCAGCGGCGCCCCGACCAGCACCCCTCCCTCGCCGTGAGCCTTCGCCTCCTTGCGGTTATAGGCGAAGGGGACATTGGTGTCGTGGTTGTCCGCCAGGGCGATGGCCGTGGCCGTCGCCAGCGGGATGCCTTTGTAAGCGGGACCCAGCAGGACATCGAACTCCACCCCCGAGTCCACTATACGCCGGGCATAGCAGCGCCCCAGGGCAGCCAGGGCCTCGCCGCAGGCGAAAGCCCCCGCATTGAAGAAATAAGGGCTTAACCGCCCGGATTTGAGGGTAAATTCGCCAAACTTGAGCACATCGTGATGGCGAGCGAGATTGATGAACTCGATCTGGTAGGGCAGCATTGGGCCGACAACTCCTCGGATCAGGCTTTGTAATCCGCAAAACCAGCGTATAAAATGCTGGCTCGACCGGACGCGCGCTCGCTACCTACCACCATGGCGGATATACCCGCTGCCATGGACATTACAACGATAAGCGGCCTGTCCTGCGGTATTCTATACATGGATTAGTACCCTGCCGGCCTTCCCAGACCGGTGGGCACCAGGACCGTGGGCGGCTGAATATAATACACGCTCTCATTGGCAGGAGCCATGAATGAGGATTATCAGTTTCAGTGCTGACGGCATCATCAACGCCGCGGCAAATGGATTTTACGACTGGCTTGCCGAGCAGGATGCCGACTTCATCTGTGTGCAGGATTTACGCTGCTCCGAGTATGACCTGCAGGACGACGTCTATTTCCCCAGGGAATATAACGCCTATTTCCTCGACGATATCGACGGCAAGGCGAACGGGGTGGCGATCTATTGCCGCAAGCTGCCCAAGGCCATAATGACGGGCCTGGGCTTTGCCGATTTCGACATGGAAGGGCGTTATATTCAGGCCGACTATGAGAACCTGAGTATCGGCTGTCTGCTGGCGCCCTACGCCGAACCCGGCAATGCGGAACAGCTGGCCCGCAAGAACGAGTTCTACGAGTTGCTGGGCGCCCACCTGCAGAAAGTGCGCAACAAACGCCGCGAGTTTGTGATTTGCGGGAACTGGCACCTCGCCCATACCGCCGCCGACGTGCAGGATACCGATTCCAACGGCGGCACGCCGGGCTTCCTGCCGGAAGAGCGCCAGTGGATGAATGAGCTTTACGACTCAGGCTACGTCGACGCGTTCCGGGAAATCAACTCCGACCAGGACGAGTTCAGCTGGTGGCCCGCAGGCGACCGTGAGCATAATGGCTGGCGCACCGATTTCCACGTGGTCTCCAAGGGCCTGCAGTACACCGTGGAATACGGTGCGATCTACACCAACAAGTCCTTCTCCAGCCATGCGCCGGTGATCATGGATTACGACCTGGAAGTCTGACGGCGGGGCGGCTCAGGCCGCCAGCGCCGCTTTCTGGCTGGCAATCAGTTGACCGATGCCCTCGGCGGCCAGGTCCAGCATGGCATCCAGCTCTGGTCGGGCGAAGGGCGCGCCCTCGGCAGTGCCCTGCACCTCGATGAATCCCCCGGACTCGCCCATGATCACGTTCATGTCCGTATCGGCGCCGGAGTCCTCCGGGTAATCGAGGTCCAGCACCGGCACCCCCTGGTATATACCCACCGATACCGAGGCCACCAGCTGCAGCAGGGGATCGCCGGTAATCAGTTTCTGCCGCTGCAGGAAACGAATGGCGTCCACCAGGGCGACGCAGGCGCCGGTAATCGCCGCGGTGCGGGTGCCGCCATCCGCCTGGATGACGTCACAATCGATGGTAATGGTGTGCTCGCCCAGTTGCGCCAGGTCCACCGCGGCGCGCAGGGAACGACCGATGAGTCGCTGGATTTCCACCGTGCGCCCGCCCTGCTTGCCCCGGGCCGCCTCCCGCGCCATGCGCGTGCCGGTGGAGCGCGGCAACATGCCGTACTCCGCCGTGACCCAGCCCCGACCCTGGCCCCGCATGAAACGCGGCACACCCTGCTCCACCGAAGCGGTACAGATGACCCGGGTATCGCCGAAGGCAACCAGCACCGACCCCTCCGCGTGTCGGGTGAAATGACGGTCGATGACGATATCCCGCAATTGCGCGGGAGCGCGTCCACTTGGTCTTTGCATATCGCTTACTCCACTCAACTGTGCGCGCAGTATACGCGAGGCGGCGCGACGGGGGCAGCTATGGCCGCCCCCAACGCCCTGTAAGCCCTGCGGACAAGCTGCTACACTCAACGCCCCGGGCAATCACCTGCGAAACCACATGATTCACAGCATGACCGCCTTCGCGCGGGAGAGCGACACCAGCGACGAAGGCGTGCTGACCGTGGAGCTGCGCTCCGTCAATCACCGCTACCTGGATTGCAGTTTCAAGCTGCCGGACCCGCTGCGCGCGCTGGAACCGGCGCTGCGGGAGCAGGCCGGCAAAGCCCTGGCCCGGGGCAAGCTGGACTGCCTGATACGGCTGCAGAGCCATACCGCCACCGACATCGACCTGGAAGTCAGCATCGGGCATTTGGACAAATTGCTGGCGGCCACCCGTATCGTCACCGATAGAATGCCCACGGCAAGCGCCCCCAATGCCCTCGAAATACTCCAGTTTCCAGGTGTCTGCAGTGCCTGCCAGGGCTCGGAGGAAGCATTGCACAGGGCCGCCACCGCCCTGTTTGCCAAAACCCTGGCGGGCCTCACCGAGACCCGGCGACGGGAGGGGCAGAAACTGGCCGCCCTGGTACTGGACCGACTGCGGCAGGTCGAAGCGGCCGTGGCGGATATCCGCACGCTGTTGCCGGCGCTGCTGCAGCACCAGCACGACCGGATCGTTGCCCGTATCGAGGAACTCAGCGTCGAGATCGACAGCAACCGGCTGGAACAGGAACTGGTACACCTGGCGCAGAAAGCGGACGTGGACGAGGAACTCGACCGCCTGGAAGCCCACGTCGAGGAAGTGCGCCACACCCTGGAAAAGGGTGGCCCCTGCGGGCGGCGCCTGGATTTCCTGATGCAGGAACTCAACCGGGAAGCCAATACCCTTTCCTCCAAATCCATCGCCAGCGCGACCACGCAGCACGCCGTCAGCCTGAAAGTGCTGATAGAGCAGATGCGCGAACAGATCCAGAACATCGAGTAAGGGACGCATCCGACAGGACCGACATGACTAATACCGGCACCCTCTATACCGTCTCCGCCCCCTCGGGAGCTGGCAAGACCAGCCTGGTCAACGCCCTGATCGAGCGCACCGAGAACCTGCGGGTCTCCGTGTCGCACACTACCCGGCCCAGACGCCCGGGGGAAACGGACGGCATCAACTATCATTTCGTGGACCAGCCCACTTTCATGGCCATGCTGGAACGCACCGAGTTCCTGGAACACGCCCAGGTGTTCGGCAACCTCTACGGCACCTCCCAGGTCTGGGTGCAGCAGCAACTGGCCGCGGGTATCGATGTCATCCTGGAAATAGACTGGCAGGGTGCCCGCCAGGTGAAGCACCTGCTGGGCGGAACCCAGGCTATCTTCATCCTGCCTCCGTCCCGCGAAACCCTCATCCAGCGCCTCACCGCCCGGGGCCAGGACGACGGCGACACGATCGCCGCGCGCACCGCCGAGGCCGTGGAGGAGATGTCGCACTACATCGAGAGCGACTTCCTGGTGGTGAACAACGACTTCGACCAGGCGCTGGCGGAACTGCAGGCTATTGTCCGCTGCCAGCGACTGCGCGTGGCGCGCCAGCAGCAGGTGCTGGCTCCGCTGCTGGCAGAGTTGTTGCGGTAATATTGGCGCTGGACTGGCACCCTGGTAATCGGGGTATAATTCCCGGTTCCGCCGGTGTTCACAACCAGGGATGACCGGCAGGGGAGCCGGGGCGCCACCAGCGGCGCGGATAGCGGGCTTCCATTTTTTAACCTAACCCGTACCGGCAAGGGCCTGTCGCCCCGGTGGCGGGTATGCACATCATGGGAAGTAAACAGCAATGGCACGAGTCACCGTTGAAGATTGTCTGGAAAATGTCGCCAACCGCTTTGAGCTGGTGATGGTAGCCAGCAAACGCGCCCGGCAGATGGCAACCGGCGGCAAGGAGCCGCTGGTACAGGAGGAATCCGACAAGCCCACGGTTATCGCCCTGCGGGAAATCGCGGAGGGCCACATCACCCCCGACATCCTCAGCCGCGAGGACGAGCTGGACGCCGAGCAGGAACTGGCAGAGGTGATGGAGGCCAGCGAGGCCCTGTAACACGCCGCGGTTGATCCCGGAGGGCCGTACACCGACACCATGCAAACCCTCAACGCCCTCGACTCCACACTCCGCAGTTACCTCAATCCCGAGCAGACCAACCACGTAAAGCGGGCCTACTTCTTCGCCGAGCAGGCCCACTTCGGCCAGGTTCGTCGCAGCGGTGAAGACTATGTGACCCACCCCCTGGCCGTCGCCGGCATTCTCGCCGACATGCACATGGACCACCAGTCACTGATGGCCGCCATGTTGCACGACGTCATCGAGGATACCGGCATTCCCAAGAGCGCCATCGGCAAGCAGTTCGGGCCGACCGTGGCGGAACTGGTGGACGGGGTCAGCAAACTGACCCAGATGGAGTTCGAGACGCTGGAAGAAAAGCAGGCGGAGAACTTCCAGAAAATGGCGCTGGCCATGGCCCGGGATATCCGGGTGATTCTAGTGAAACTCGCCGACCGGCTCCACAATATGCGCACCCTGGGTGTCCTGCAATCGGCCAAGGCCAGGCGCATCGCCCGGGAAACACTGGATATCTATGCCCCCATCGCCATGCGCCTGGGAATGAACAGCGTGCGCATGGAGTTCGAGGACCTGGGGTTCAACGCCCTCTACCCCATGCGCGCCCGGCGCATCGACGCGGCATTGCGCAATGCCCGGGGCCACCGCAAGGAGCTGGTGGACAAGATTCGCAACCAGATCGAGTCCACCCTGGAACAGGAAGGCCATGAAGTGGAGGTGGTGGGCAGGGAAAAACACCTGTACAGCATCTACAAGAAGATGAAGTCCAAGCGCAAGTCGTTCTCCGAGATCATGGACATCTACGCCTTTCGCATCATCGTCGATTCAGTGGACACCTGCTATCGCGTGCTGGGCTGCATTCACAGCCTCTACAAGCCGGTACCCGGTGAATTCAAGGACTACATCGCCATTCCCAAGGCCAATGGCTACCAGTCCCTGCACACGGTGCTGATGGGCATGCACGGGGTACCCATCGAGATCCAGATCCGCACCCGGGAAATGGAGGCCATGGCCAACAACGGCATCGCCGCGCACTGGCTGTACAAGAGTGACGGCCAGTCCGCCAACGGCAGCCACGCGCGCGCCCGGCAATGGGTGCAGGGTCTGCTGGAGATGCAGCAGCGCGCCGGCAACTCGCTGGAGTTCATCGAGCACGTCAAGATCGACCTGTTCCCGGATGAAATCTACGTCTTCACGCCAAAGGGCAGGATTCTCGAGCTGCCCCGGGGCGCCACTGCCGTGGATTTTGCCTATGCGGTGCACACCGACGTGGGCAACAGTTGTGTCGCCTGTCGCATCAATCGCCGCCTGGCGCCCCTGTCGGAGCCGCTGCAGAGCGGTGAAACCGTGGAAATCATCACCGCGCCCGGCGCCAGTCCCAACCCCTCTTGGTTCAACTACGCGGTTACCGCCAAGGCGCGCACCAATATCCGCCACTTCCTCAAGCACCAGACCCGGGAGGATTCCGTGGCCCTCGGGCGGCGCCTGCTGGAGCGCGCCCTGGGCGTGTTCGATAGCGGCCTGGACAAGGTCGCTGAACAGCGCCTGGCCGATTACCTGCAGCGCCATCACTATGACGAGCTGGACGACCTGCTGGACCAGATCGCCCGTGGCAACCGCCTGCCCGCAATTACTGCCCAGCAGCTGCTCGGTGAACTGGACAGCGACCCGGCGCAAACCAACGACCAGGCGTCCCCGGTGGCCATCCGCGGCACCGAGGGTTTCATGGTCAGCTATGCCAGGTGCTGCCACCCCATTCCCGGCGACCCCATCGAGGGCTACCTGAGCTCGGAAAAAGGCGTGGTCGTACACCGCGAGCGCTGCAAGAATCTCGCTGACATGCGCGAGAAGAGCGAACGCCTGGTCGCCCTGCGCTGGGACGACGAGGTGGTAGGGGAGTACGCCGTGGAGCTGCGTATCGAGGTGGAAAACCGCCGCGGCGTGATCGCCGTCATAGCCACCCGCATCAACAGCATGGGGGTGAACATCGAAAAAATATCCACCGACGACAAAGACTACCAGTTCACCTATGTCGACCTGGAGCTCATGGCCCACAACCGAGTTCACCTGGCCAACATCATGAAGCGCCTGCGCGCCATCAGTTCGGTGCGCAAGGTTACCCGCATCAAGAACTGACCACTGCCAGCCCTTTGCAACCAGCAGGAGACCACCCGTGAGCAATCGAGCCGTTATATCCACACCGGACGCACCCGAGGCCATCGGCCCCTACTCCCAGGCTATCAAGGTGGGCGATACGGTCTGGCTCTCCGGCCAGATTCCGCTGGTGCCCGGCACCATGGAGCTGGTTACCGGGGACATCACAGCCCAGGCCACCCAGGTCTTTTCCAACCTCGCGGCGGTGGCCATGGCGGCGGGAGGCAGCCTCGACCAGGCGGTGAAAATCAACATCTCGCTTACCGACCTGGGGCACTTCGGCGCGGTCAACGAGGTGATGGCCGAGTTCCTCAACGAGCCCTTTCCGGCCCGCGCCTGCGTGCAGGTGGCGGCACTGCCGAAAAATGTCGATATCGAAGTGGAAGCTATCCTGGTTATCTAGGGCCTGGTGACACTGATTGCATCGCTGTCGCGGCCCTGCCCGGCGACGAGTACCGCCGCGTAGCCACTGCGATAATCGGGATACAGCAGGCGGTAGCCACTCTCATGAAGTAAGCGGTTACTACAGCGCTTGTGCCCTGTCTGCCGGGGCTGTTCCAGCCCGGGCGGGGGCCCGGGCGGGCCCGGCACATGCAGTTGCGCCGCCAGCCAGCGCGCCACCTCGAGCTGGGGCGCCGGCAGGTCGTCGGCCGCGATGTACACGGATGCCAGATCGGCCCCGGCCGCCCACTTGGTCAGCAGGTGCGCCAGGAACCCGGCGCAATCCTCGCGGTGAATACGGTTGCCATAGCCCTGCACCGTCTGCCCCGCCCAGTCCCCGCGCTTCACCCTGTCCAGCAGGCGCCCCCCGGGGGCGCCGTAGAGGCCGGCGCAGCGCACCACGCAGGCCCGGTGGGGCGATCCCTGCAGCAACTGCTCGGCGGCGATGATGGCGAGTGCCCGGGAGTCGTCATTCGCCAGCGGGCTGTGCTCGTCCACCCAGCCACCGGCGCGCTCGGCGAACACCCGGGTGCTGGAAACCATCAGCATTCCCGCCGGGCGGTGCTCGCCCAGGCCCGCCACCAGGTGGCGCGCCGCCAGGGTGAAGCCGCGCTGGTAGCCGGTGGCCGAGCGATCGCTGGGAGCAAAGAATGCAACCACGTAATCCGGTCGCAGCGCGGCGAGAAAATCGAGACTGCCGGGCACAGTATAGTCGGCGGCAATTGCGCGAAAACCGGGCGGCAGCCTCGACGCATCGCGGCGCACCCCCGCCACCTCCCAGCCGCGCTCCAGCAGGATACCGCCGCAGCGCGCGCCGAGATCACCGCAGCCGACCAGGACAACGCGATAGCGCTTCATTATGCTTTCCCTCACTGGTTACACTATACCCAGACCGGCCCGGAATCGCTCACCATGACCCTGACAGAATTGCGTTACATCGTCGCCCTGCGCGAAACCGGGCATTTCCGCAAGGCGGCCGAGCAGTGCAATGTCAGCCAGCCCACCCTCAGCATCGCCGTCAAGAAACTGGAAGAGGAGCTGGGTGTAGTCCTGTTCGAGCGCTCGCGCCACAAGGTATCCGCCACGCCGGTAGGCGAGCGCATTATCGCCCAGGCGCGCACCGTGCTGCAGGAGAGCCAAAACCTGGTCAGTCTGGCGGAGGCCGGTAAAGACCCCCTGGGAAGCGTCCTGGCAGTGGGGGCGATCTACACGGTCGGACCCTATCTGTTTCCCCGGCTGGTGACCCGCCTGCAGCAACTGGCACCGCAAATGCCACTGTATATCGACGAGAGTTACACCGCCAACCTGCGGGGCAAGCTCAGCAGCGGCCAGCTGGACGCAATCTTTGTCGCCCTGCCTTTTACCGAGGCCGATGTGGTCACCCGCCGGGTATACGACGAGCCTTTCGTGGTACTGTTGCCCGAGGATCACGCCCTGGCCGCAGAGGAGCGGATAGACCCGGCGGAACTGGCAAACCACCGGGTTTTGCTGCTGGGAGAGGGGCACTGCTTTCGCGACCAGGTGCTGGAAGTCTGTCCCGGGCTGCAGCAGGCGATCACCGACAGCTACGCCCGCGGCCTGACTGTCCTCGAGGGCAGTTCGCTGGAAACCCTCAAGTATATGGTGGCCAGCGGCCTGGGTATTACCATCCTGCCGCGATCGGCTGCCGAAACAGCCCAGTACGGCGGCCTGCACCTGCTGGTGAAGCCTTTTGCCGAACCGGTTCCGCAGCGCACCATCGCGCTGGCCTGGCGGGCCAGCTACCCACGGCATCAGGCCATCGACATGCTCGTCGACGCCCTGCAGAAATAGTGGCAGACATCGCCGCCACATCCGTGCGGGAATTGCGCGGGGTAGGCCCCAGGCTGGCCGCCAGGCTCGCCGAATACGGTGTGCACCGGGTGGAAGACCTGCTGTTCCATCTCCCCCTGCGCTACCAGGATCGCACCCGGATCACGCCCATTGCGGCGGCGCGGGAAGGCGCGGACGTGGTGATCGAGGGCGAGATTCGCGCCGCCGACGTGGTGTTCGGCAGACGGCGCAGCCTGGTGGCGCGTATTCAGGATGGCAGCGGTACGCTCACCCTGCGTTTCTTTCACTTTTCCGCCGCCCAGAAGACCGGTCTCGCCGCCGGCACCCGGCTGCGCTGTTTCGGCCAGGTACGCCGCGGCGGCAGCGGTCCGGAGATGATCCACCCCGAGTATCGGGCGCTGGGCGAAGGCGAGCCGCCGGTAGCCGAAGCCCTCACCCCCATCTACCCCACCACTTCGGGGATTGGCCAGAACCAATGGCGCAATCTGTGCAACCAGGCGCTGGCCCGGCTGCAGCGCTGGCCGCCGGCGGATCTGCTGCCAGCCGGACACAATCCATACGACCTGGGACGCGCCCTGCAGTACCTGCACGCGCCGCCGCCCGACGCGCCCCAGGAACTGCTCCGGGAAGGCCAGCACCCCGCCCAGCAGCGCCTGGCGCTGGAAGAGCTGGTGGCGCACAACCTGTCGCTGCAGCAGTTGCGGCAGCGACAGCAGGCGGCCGGCGCCCCGGTGCTGGCCCCGGACCAGACCGTGCAGGCGCGCTTCTTCGCTTCCCTGCCGTTCGAACCTACCGCGGCCCAGTCGCGGGTGCTGGCACAGATCGCCGCAGATCTGGCTCGGCCCCGCCCCATGTTGCGCCTGGTACAGGGGGACGTGGGGTCCGGCAAGACCCTGGTCGCCGCCGGCGCTGCCCTGCAGGCCCTCGCCAATGATTGCCAGGTGGCGATCATGGCCCCCACCGAAATCCTGGCGGAACAGCACTGGAGGAGTTTCGCGGACTGGTTCACGCCCCTGGGGATCGCCATGGAGTGGCTCAGCGGCCGGGTCAAGGGGAAAAAGCGCGAGGCGGCGCTGCAGCGCATCGCCAGCGGCGAGGCCGGCCTGGTCATCGGTACCCACGCCCTGTTCCAGGAGGACGTGGTGTTTCAGCGTTTGGGACTGGTGGTCGTGGACGAACAGCACCGCTTCGGGGTTCACCAGCGGCTCGCCCTGACCGGCAAGGCCGGCCCCGAACAGGGCAGGGCCCACCAGCTGGTCATGACCGCCACCCCCATTCCGCGCACCCTGTCCATGGTGGCCTATGCCGACCTGGACTGCTCGGTGATCGACGAGCTGCCGCCGGGGCGCAAGCCGGTAACCACGGTACTGATCGACAGCGCTCGCCGGGAGCAGGTTCTGGAGCGGGTGGCGGCGGCCTGTGCCGAGGGCCGGCAGGCTTACTGGGTATGCACCCTGATCGAGGAGAGCGATACGTTGCAGGCCCAGGCCGCCGAGGCCACCGCCGCGCAGCTGCAGCAGGCCCTGCCGCAGCTGCGCACCGGACTGATACACGGCCGCATGAAACCGGCGGAGAAAGATGCGGTGATGGCCGCCTTCAAGGCCGGCGATATCGCCCTGCTGGTTGCCACCACCGTGATCGAAGTGGGTGTGGACGTCCCCAATGCCAGCCTGATGATTATCGAGAACCCGGAGCGCCTGGGCCTGGCCCAGCTACACCAGTTGCGCGGCAGGGTCGGCCGCGGCCGCGCTGCCAGCCACTGCGTGCTGCTCTACCAGGGGCCTTTGTCCGCCAATGGTCGGGAGCGGCTGGCCGCCCTGCGGGACAGCAACGACGGTTTCTACATTGCGGAAAAAGACCTGGAACTACGTGGTCCCGGCGAGGTGCTCGGCACCCGGCAAACCGGGTTGATGGAGTTTCGCATTGCCGAGCTGCCGGCCCACAATCACCTGCTGGACCAGGTGGCACTGATCGCCACCGAGATACGCCGCGAGCATCCCGAGCTGGCCGCACCGCTGATCCAGCGCTGGACCGGCTCCCGCCAGCAATTCGCGGACGTGTAAGGTCACAGCCCCAGGCATCCCCCCATGGCAGATGCCCGGACGGCTGTTGCCCGGCGTCACGCCATGATGGCCGGCAACTCCTTCTGCAGGGCCATCTTGTCCCGGGTCGCGTCACCGGTCAGGGCGAATCCAAGCAGCCGGCCGGAACTGTCGCGGAACTCGGCCTTGACGTTGTTGCCATCGGCCTCGATGATCCAGTCGCCGGCGGCCCCGACCGGCGGGGGGGCGACCACCACTGGACAGGTCGGCGTCTTGATGGTCACGGGCATCGCCGGATAGCTGACCTCGGTGGGCTCTCCGGCCAGGGTCTTGCCCAGGGCGCGGGCCGCCGCCACCAGCGGTGCCACATAGACCAGCACATGGCCATTGACCTCGGCGCAGTCTCCCAGCGCGTAGACGTTGGCGGCGCTGGTCTGCAACAGGCGATCGGTAACTATGCCGCGCTTGACCTCGATGCCGGAGGCCCGGGCCAGCTCCGTGCGCGGCCGCACACCCACGGCGGACACCACCAGGTCAGCCTCCAGGGTCCGGCCGTCATTGAGATTCACGGTCACACCCCGCTCGGCCTTGTTCACCGCGGTGACCAGCGGCCCGAAGTAGAAGGTCGCGCCCTGTGCTTCCAGGGCTGCCTGCACCGCCCTGCCGGCGGCTTCGGGCAACAGCGTGGGCAGGCAGTATCCCAGGGGATCGACCGCCTCGACCTCGAATCCGCCGTTGAGCAGGTCGTTGGTGAACTCGCAGCCGATGAGACCACCGCCGATAATGCAGACCTTCTTCACGTCGTTCTTTTTCACCGCGGTGCGGAAGTCGTCGTAATCCAGCAGGTCGTTGACCGAGTACACCAGTTCCAGGCCATCGCCGGCTATCGGGGGCTGGATGACATCGGCGCCCAGGGCGAGCACCAGTTTGCCGTAGTGGATGACAGTCTGGGCGTCGCCGACCTTGATCAACTGCGCGGCGGTGTCGATCTCGTTCACCCGGGTCATGGTCCACACGCTGGCCTTGAGTATCCGGGCCATGCTGCCCGCATCCAACTGGGCCAGATCAGCGGCGTCGTGATTCTTGGTAAAGCCGGTGGAGAGCATCGGCTTGGAATAGGAGCGCCCGTCGTCGGAGGTGATCAGGATGAGGGGGGTATCCTCGTCGTATTTGCGAAATTCCTTGGCCACCCCATAGCCCGCGAGGCCGGTTCCCAGGATGACCACCGGGGCATGTACCGTGTCGGCGACGGGCTCATCGTGGTGCGGGGTATCGTCCACCGGGGCCTCTTCCAGCAGTTCGAAGTCCTCCTTGCCCACACCGCAGTCCGGACACAGCCAGTCTTCCGGCACATCTTCCCACCTGGTGCCAGGCGCTATGCCATCATCGGGCCAGCCTTTGGCCTCGTCGTAGATCAGGCCGCATACAATACATTCCCACTTGCTCATATCACCTTCCGCTTTGCCGGGCTCCCGGACATGCCGCCAGAATGCGCCACGGGCGACGGGTAATACCCCCGGGAGATCGTTGAAGTTTTGGAGCGCCACACTACAGGGTCACTCGGTCAATGCGCAAGGGCTTTATCGCCTGCCCGGACAAACAAAGTAAACCGGGCCTGCTCTTGCGCCGATGGCGGCCTTCCCGCATCCTCGCTGCTTGCCGCCAACAGCGTGGAAAGCGCCGGATACATGCCTGACCCAGAATACTCTCGCCCTGTCGCACACGATCCCCGCTGGCGCCCGCTGGCCCAGTTCAATACCGCTACCCTGTCGGCGCGGCAACGTTACTGGCTGCTGGACGAAGGCTCACTGACCGCGCGCCTGGTGGGATCGCAGCGGGGGGCATTCAGCGTACAGCGCCTGTCACAGCGCTGGGAGATCCCGTACCTGTCAGAGAGGCGCCTGTTGTACATGCCTCTGCGCCAGCGGGCGCTGGTGCGGGAGGTCGCCCTGAAACTGGGCGAGCGGACGGTGGTGTTCGCGCGCAGCGTGTTTCCGGTCAGCAGCCTCGGCGGCGAGCTGGGCCACCTGCGGCATTTGCAGAACAAATCCCTGGGCACCATCCTTTTCAGTCATCCCGGCATGCAGCGCAGCCCCTTCGAGCTGGCGCGTATTCCCGGCGACAGCCACTACCTGCCCCCCGCCCTGCGCCAGCCATCCGCCGCCTGGGGGCGGCGCTCCCGGTTCGTTATCGGTGACCGCGGGCTGCTGGTCTGCGAAATTTTCCTGGAGAGCTTCACCCCCTGGCAACCCGCCGGCGGCCCGCGCAGAAGCCTGCGCGGCCAGGTCAACGCTGCAATTGCGCCGCCAAAACAGTAAGCTTACCCCCAGTCGCCGTTTCCTGTTGCCCCCAATGTCCGAGCCAAGCAAATTCCACGCGCTGCTGCAGTTGATGAGACTGGACAAGCCCATTGGCACACTGCTGCTCCTGTGGCCGACCCTGGGGGCACTGTGGATTGCCGCCGGGGGTGTGCCGGATTTCAGTCTGCTGGTCATTTTTGTAGCAGGGACCTTCCTCACCCGCTCCGCTGGCTGCATCATCAACGACCTTGCCGACCGGCACTGGGACGGCGCAGTAGAGCGCACCAGCGGCCGCCCCCTGGTAACCGGTGCCGTCTCGACGGGGGAGGCACGGGGGTTGTTCGTGCTATTGATGCTGGCCGCGTTTGTGCTGGTGCTGTTTACCAACCGGCTCACCGTCCTGCTGTCCGTGGCGGCGGTGTTGCTGGCTTCGGCCTACCCCTTCATGAAGCGCTATACCCACCTGCCGCAACTGGTGCTGGGCGCGGCGTTTTCCTGGGGCATTCCCATGGCCTTCGCGGCTCAGCGCGGCCAGCTGCCGCACGCCCTGTGGCTGCTGTACCTGGGCAACCTGTTGTGGACCGTGGTCTACGACACCCAGTACGCCATGGTAGACCGCGAAGACGACCTGGCGGTGGGCATCAAGTCCACCGCCATCCTGTTCGGCGCATACGACCGCCTGGCCATCGGTATCCTGCAGCTCGCCTGCCTGCTGGTACTGTATGCGGCCGGGAAGGCCTTTGCCCTGGGCTCCTGGTTTTTCGTGGGGCTGCTGGCGGCAGCGGGTTTGTTCGCCTATCACCAGTACCTCATCCGCGAGCGCCAGCGCGACGCCTGTTTCCGGGCCTTTCTCCACAACAACTGGGTGGGCATGGTGATCTTCCTCGGTATCGCACTCAGTTACTGCTGACAGGCGCGCCCGCATGAGCCCGGCCATCGAGTTTGTCACCAGCCTGGAACAGGTTCCCGCGGCGAGCTGGAACGCCATCTGCGGCAGCGACTACCCGTTCCTGCGCCATGAATTCCTGTACGGCCTGGAACACAGCGGCTGCACCACCGCCGCAACCGGTTGGCAGCCATGCCACCTGGTGCTGCGGGACACGCTCGGCATCCTCGCCCTCATGCCGCTGTACCTCAAGTCGCACTCCTATGGCGAGTACGTGTTTGACTGGTCCTGGGCGGATGCCTGGCAACGCAGCGGCCTGCGCTACTACCCGAAACTGGTGAGCGCCATACCGTTCACACCCGCCACCGGCCCGCGCCTGCTTACCCGGGCGGGGGTCGACGAAGACACCGCGTGGAGCACCGCACTGCAGGCCATCGAGGACTTCGCCAGGCGGCAGGACATCTCCTCCTGGCATCTGCTCTTTCCACAGCGGGAAGTGAGCGAGCGTCTGCGAGAACGCGGCCTGCCGCAACGCGTGGCCACCCAGTTCCACTGGTTCAACGAGGGCTATACCAGTTTCGACGATTTCCTGGCGCGTTTCACCAGCCGCAAGCGCAAGGGCCTGCGGCGGGAACGCGCCCGGGTGACGCAACAGGGATTGACCCTGAGAACCCTGCAGGGCGACGAGATAGGGCCCCGGCAGTGGCGCCAGTTCCACCGTTTTTACCAACACACCTACGCCAAACGCAGCGGACATGGCGGTTACCTGACCGAGGCCTTCTTCACCGAGGTCGCGCCGGCCCTCGGGGAGCAGGTGGTCATGGTGCTGGCCGACTATCGGCAAGACACCATCGCCGGCGCCCTGTATTTCCGGTCCGGTGACAGCCTGTACGGGCGCTACTGGGGCTGTGAACGGGAATACGATTGCCTGCACTTCGAGGCCTGCTACTACCGCGGCATCGAGTATTGCATCGCCCATGGCCTGCGGCGCTTCGACCCCGGCGCCCAGGGTGAGCACAAGATCCAGCGCGGTTTTCGCCCGGTTCCCACCTTTTCCAACCACTGGATCGCCGACCCGCGCCTGTCGGCTGCGGTCGCCGATTTCACCCGCAGCGAAGCCATCCACAACCGCGCGTACCTGCAGGCGGCTCGCGAATTGCTGCCCTTTCGGGAAGAGTAAGCGCTCACACTTATCCTGCGGCCAGCACTGTTGACAGTGCTATCTATTTCCATATTGTTGGAAATATGAAATCCGCAGGGGCCATCCGCGGTACCCGCCAGGGACGCTCGCTGGTATACAGGCCGGACTTCGCCGCCATGGGTGACCTGGTCAATTTCCTCTTCGCGCACTGCCGTGAGGGCCTGCAGGTTACCACCACTGCCCAACGAGGACCGCTACCATGAAAACCACACCCACTCACGACCTGGTCAAGCAAAGCTATGCCAGCATGCTGCAGGCCGCCCGGCAAAAAACATCCTGCTGCGGTACCACCAGCGCGGCTGCCAGGCTGGCCGGCTACGGGGAACAGGAGCAGCACACGGAGGCCGCCAGTGCCTCCTTTGGCTGCGGCAACCCGCTGGCCTTCGCCGGCGTCAAGAGGGGCGACACGGTACTGGACCTGGGTTCTGGCGCCGGCCTGGACCTGTTGCTCGCCGCAGGGAAAGTCGGCCCCTCCGGAAAGGTAATTGGGGTGGATATGACCAACGACATGATTGCCGTGGCCCGGGACAACGCCCGCAAGGCGGGCTACGACAATATCGACGTCCGCTGCGGGCTGATCGAAGACCTGCCCGTGGACACCGCCAGTGTCGACTGGGTAATCTCCAACTGCGTCATCAACCTGTCCCCCGACAAGCCCGCCGTGTTCAGGGAAATCTCCCGGGTGATGAAGCCTGGCGCCCGCTTGAGCGTATCGGATATCGTGGTACAGGAATTGCCCGACTGGATCCGCAACAGTGCTGCGGCCTGGTCGGCCTGCGTTGCCGGGGCCATCTCCGAGCAGGACTACCTCGAGGGGCTGCGGGCAGCGGGGCTGGAGGATGTCGCGGTCGCCGAGCGGCTGGTGTACGACGCCTCCCAGTTGCGGGCGATTCTCTGTGAGGACATCCCCGGCCTGGATCTGCAAGCCAGCCAGATCGACACACTGCTGGAGGAGTACGCGGGTACCGTGTGGAGTGCTCGCTTCACCGCCCGCAAACCGCTCTGACAACCGCCATAGCGCTGCCTACCTGGAAGGGGGCGAACCAGCTGTCCGGGCAATGACGCGCATCAGGAGCCCCGCGCAACAGCCTTGGCGGCCTTGTGCCAGACCAGCAAACGGTTGTTGGCCGGCATCTCGCAATCGCGCTGCAGATCAAAGCCTGCCGCCCCAGCCAGGGCATCCACTGCCTCGAAATCGCGTATGGCGCTGTGCGGGTGTTGCTCCGCCAGCCACTGGTCGAAGCGCGCGTTGCTGTCGCTGGTATAGCGCCCGCCATAGTTGAACGGGCCGTAGATGGCCAGTACGACATCGTCGCCGGCGTACTCACCCAGCGCCCGGAACAACTGCTCAACCGCGGAAAATGGCATGATGTGCAGGCTGTTGGCGCTGAACAGCGCGTCCGGTATCGCCACCGGCCAGGGCTCGTCACACACGTCAAGGGCCAGCGGATCCGCCAGATTGTCGCCCTCGTATAACGCGCAGCGCGGTTGCAGCAGCGGCAGATTTACCTGCAGCTCGGTGGGCTGCCAGCGCAACCAGGGCATATTGGCCGCGAAGTGGCAGGCGTGCTGCCCGGTTCCGCTGGCGACCTCCAGGACATGCTGTCGGTCCCTGAAAACCACCTGCAAAACCTCGAGGATAAACGGCTTGTTGTTCTCGCAGGACTGGGAAAAAGGTAGCGATGCGTGCATTCCAGGGTATCCCTATTGGCGAGCGGCCGGTGGCGTTTCCCGGGTGAATACAATCTCCCTGGCAGTGGATTCGGCCCTGTTATAGCGGTAGCCATCGACCCGGAATTCCTTCAGCTGCGCCGGATCGTTGACCTGTCGATCGATGATGAAACGCGCCATCTGGCCACGGGCTTTCTTGGCGTAGAAGCTGATGATCTTGTATTTGCCGCCCTTGAGATCCTTGAACACCGGCGTGATCACCTCCGCGTCCAGTACATCCCGCCTGACAGCCTTGAAATACTCGTTGGAAGCCAGATTCACCAGCACCCGGGAGCCGCTTTTGCCCAGGTCGCGGTTGAGTGTCCGGGCAATGCTCTCCCCCCAGAACTCATACAGGTTGCGGCCGCCGCTGTTGGCGAACTTCACACCCATCTCCAGCCGGTAGGGCTGCATCAGGTCCAGCGGGCGCAACACACCGTACAGCCCAGACAGGATGCGCAGATGCTGCTGGGCGAAGCCCAGCCCTGCAGTGTCGAGGCTGTCGGCGTCGAGACCGGTGTAGACGTCGCCGCGAAAGGCAAACAGGGCCTGCTTGGCGTTGTCCGGGCTGAACGGTGTGGCCCAGTTCATGAAGCGCCGGTGATTCAACTGGGCAATGTTGTCACTCACGCCCATCAACTCGCGGATATCGTCGGGACTCATCGCCCGGGCGTCCGCTATCAGCTCGGCGCTGCGCTCCAGCAGGCGGGGTTGGCTGGCCCTGCGGGTGAGTGGGGCGGTTTCGAAATCGAGGGTCTTGGCGGGGGAAATAACCGATAACATCTGCTGGAATCCGTATTGGGCGCGGAGAATTAGCGTTCACCTGGGGAAGATCGCTATGATACTCTGCCCCACGATAATCAAAAAGACTTACCGGCATGACCGTGTTGCGCGCCTGTGTGCACTACATAGATATTTTCACCGAACACTGCGGTCGCCTGCTCGCCTGGCTGGTCCTTGCCATGGCCCTGCTTACCACCGCCGTCGTGGTGCTGCGCTATGGCTTCAACACCGGCTCCATCATGGCCCAGGAAGCAATCACCTATATGCACGGTTGCCTGTTCATGCTGGCTGCGGCCTACGCCCTGAAAAGCGAGGCCCATGTCCGGGTGGATATCTTCTATCGCAATTTCAGCCCGCGCGGGCAAGCCTGGGTAAACAGCGTGGGGGGCATTATCTTCCTCATGCCGCTATGTGCCTTCATCGGCTTTTCCAGCTGGAATTACGTCGCCGAATCCTGGGCCATACGCGAGGTCTCTCCCGAGCCCGGTGGCATACCCGCCGTGTTCCTGCTGAAAAGCCTGCTGCCGCTGATGGCCGCCAACCTGTTTCTGCAGGGGTTGGCGGAAACCCTGCGCGGCGCCCTGGTGCTGGTAGCGGAGCCGCGCGCATGACGGCCTACATTTCCCTGTATATGTTCGCCGTCGTCTGCCTGCTGCTCATGCTGGGCTACCCGGTTGCCTTCACCCTGGGCGGCACCGCCCTGGGGTTCGCCGCGGTGGGTATTCTGGCCGGGCATTTCGATCCCGGATTTCTCGCGGCCCTGCCGGCACGCATCTTCGGAACCATCAGCAATACCACCCTGATAGCGGTACCCCTGTTCGTCCTGATGGGTGTCATTCTGGAGAAGTCCCGGGTGGCGGAGGAATTGCTGAGCAGCATGTCCGGGCTGTTTGGCAGCATACGCGGCGGCCTCGGTATTTCCGTGGTGGTAGTGGGCATGCTGCTGGCGGCAAGCACCGGCATCGTCGGTGCCACGGTGGTCACCATGGGTCTGTTGTCCCTGCCCAGCATGCTGCGCAACGACTACCAGCCCGCCCTGGCCGCCGGCACCATCTGCGCCACGGGCACCCTGGGCCAGATCATCCCCCCGTCCATCGCCCTGGTACTGCTGGGGGACGTACTGTCCAATGCCTACCAGCGCGCCCAGTTGGAAATGAACATCTTCAACCCGAAGACTGTCTCCGTGGGCGACCTTTTCATCGGCGCACTCATACCCGGTCTGCTGCTGGTGGGGGCCTACATTGCATACCTGCTGATTTACGCGCGCCTGCAACCGCGGGTGGCACCGCCCGCCAGGGTGGAGCACGCCAGCCTCGCGGAATTGCTGCGCGGCCTGCTTCCCCCCCTGCTGCTGATTCTGGTGGTACTGGGCTCGATACTGACCGGGGCCGCCACCCCCACCGAGGCGGCGGGCATTGGCGCCACGGGTGCGCTGCTGCTCGCGCTCGTCCGGGGCCAGATGGATCGCGAGCGCCTGCGGCTGGTGGTGATCAACACCATGGAAGTAACCGCCATGGTGTTCATGATTCTCATCGGCGCGGCGGTTTTTTCCCTGGTGTTTCGCGGTTTCGGCGGCGAGGAGTTGATTCACGAGTTCTTCGGCAGCCTGCCCGGCGGGGTCGGGGCCGCTACCCTGGTGGTCATGCTGGTGATCTTCCTGCTGGGCTTCATCCTCGACTTCATCGAGATCACCTTCGTGGTAGTGCCGATTGTCGGCCCGATTCTGCTGGCGATGGGGGTCGACCCGGTATGGCTGGGCATCATGCTGGCCCTGAACCTGCAGACCTCCTTCCTGACGCCACCTTTCGGCTTTGCCCTGTTCTACCTGCGCGGGGTGGCGCCGCCGTCACTACCCACCAGCGCTATCTACCGGGGAGTAATACCCTTTATACTGATCCAGATCCTGGCCATGGCCGTTCTCTGGTACTGGCCCGCCATGGCCACCTGGCTGCCCGCCCTGTTGAAGGGATGATGAGCCCGGGACACCGTCGTAACCAGCTTGCGGATTGATCACATGAACGACATAGACAGCGCTCCGGTACCCCAGGGCGATCTCGCCCTGCAGACCGTGGCCATGCCCAAGGACACCAATGCCAGCGGCGATATTTTTGGCGGCTGGCTACTGTCGCAGATGGATATTGCCGGCATGATCACAGCCAGCGAAGTGGCCGGGGGCCGGGTCGCGACCGTGGCCATCGATGGCATGGCTTTTCTCACTCCGGTACACGTCGGGGCGGTGGTCTCCTGTTACTGCGATGTGCTGGAAATCGGCCGCAGTTCCATCCGCATCATGGTCGAGGTATGGATCAATTCACCCCACGATGGCGAGCCGCTCAAGGTGACCGAGGGCGAGTTCGTGTTCGTGGCCATCGACCAGGCCGGCCGCACCCGGGCGATCAAGACCTGATCCTTTACGGCTGCTGCGGCTCTTCCGCGTCTATTACCATGTCGCGGGCATTGATATAGGCCTGCTCGGAAATGTGATGATAGGCCCGGGCGCCATCGTAAAAGCGCTTGTAGGAGTCATAGACCCGCGCCGCCAGGGGGTCCTCCGCGATCAGTTGCCGCATGGCTTTCTCGCTGCCGCGATACAGTGCCTGCAGGACATCGTCCGGCAGGCGCCGCAACTTCACCCCATGGTTGTTCACCAGATCCTGCAGCGCCGCGTTATTGCGGGCGGTAAACTCATCCAGCATGTCCTGGTTGGCGGCCCGGGCGGCCACGGTGACCATGGCCTGCAAGTCCGGTGGCAGGGCCTCGAAGGAATCCCGGTTGACGATCAGCTCCAGCATCGCACCGGGTTCGTGCCAGCCGGGGTAGTAGTAATACTCTGCCACCTCGTACAGCCCCAGGGCGAGATCATTGTAGGGGCCTACCCACTCCGTGGCATCTATGACACCGGTCTGCAGGGAGGTGTAGAGCTCACCGCCGGGAATGCGCACCGCCGTACCGCCGGCCTCGGCGAACACGTCCCCCGCCAGCCCGGGAATACGCATTTTGAGGCCCTGCAGGTCTTCTGTTGAATTGATCTCCCGATTGAACCAACCGGCCATCTGCACCCCGGTGTTGCCACCGGCAAAGGGTATGATATTGAACGGGGCATAGGCCTCGCGCCACAATTCGAGGCCGCCGCCGTAGTGCAGCCAGCCGTTAATTTCCTGGGCATTGAGGCCAAAAGGCACGGTGGTGAAAAACACCGCCGAAGGAATCTTGCCTTTCCAGTAATACGCGGCGCCGTGACCGGCATCCGCCACTCCCTGGGAAACCGCATCGAACACCTCGAAGGCGGGGACGATCTCCCCCGCCCCGTAAACATGCACGGTCAGGCGCCCACCGCTCATCTCGTCCATGTAGCGGGCAAAATTCTCCGCCGCCGAGCCCAGACCCGGTAAGTTCTTGGGCCAGGTTGTCACCATCTTCCAATGGAAGTGCTCGTCACCTACCCCGGCGCCGGCAACGCCGGTATTGATGCTTTGCTCGGCCGCGCGACCGCTGGCCCACAGGCCGATTACCACCACCAGGGCCGCCACCAGCAGCAGGATTATCAGCGGCGTGAAGCGCCGTTCAAAGTTGGATGCCGCCATGTTTATTATGTCCCGTCGCTGGAGCAGCCCTGTCACATCAACTGCAGGTTGGCGTACTGCAGCACCAGCCATTTGCTGCTGCCCTCGGTGTCGAAATTAACTTCCACCCGGGCGCTGGCACCACGCCCCTCGAAGTTTAACACGACCCCTTCGCCAAATATCTGGTGATATACCCGCTGCCCCAGGCTCAGCTGGGTATCCGGAACCTGCGCCTGCGCCAGGGCGCTCACTGGCCTGGCGACAGTACTGCGCAGGCGTACCTCCTGCAACAACTCCGCGGGGATCTCCCGGATAAATCGCGAGGGCGTATTGAAGGTCTCGCTGCCGTGCAGGCGGCGGCTTTCGGCATAGGTAATCATCAGCTTTTCCATGGCGCGGGTAATACCCACGTAGCACAGGCGCCGCTCCTCCTCCAACCGGCCCGGCTCCTCCATGGACATGCGGTGGGGGAACAGGTTCTCCTCCATGCCCACCAGGAACACCAGGGGGAACTCCAGGCCCTTGGCGGAGTGCAGGGTCATCAGCTGGACGCTGTCCTCGTACTCATCCGCCTGGGCATCCCCCGCATCCAGCGCGGCATTGTCGAGAAATTGCTGCAGCGGTGACAGCTCGCTCTCCTCGGCGACGAACTGCTTGGCGGCGCTGACCAGCTCCT
Source organism: Pseudomonadales bacterium (assembly GCA_024234735.1). Classification (GTDB taxonomy): domain Bacteria; phylum Pseudomonadota; class Gammaproteobacteria; order Pseudomonadales; family Halieaceae; genus JARRPM01. The sequence goes on along the minus strand of JACKNV010000006.1, from coordinate 137,770 downwards.
CGAGGTTTTCCACCCTGGCCTGGCCCTTCTCGCCCTTTTCCTTGCGATAGAACGCCACCAGGCTGGAGCCCTGGATGACCCGCTCCACCACCTCTTCCAGGACCAAATCGTCGCTGCCGGAGTCGAGTTCATTGACCAGATCGACAAAAGCCTGCAAGGCGTTCAGGGCCCTGGCGGACAGCAGTTTTTCTTCCTGCAGGCAGGCGATCGCCTGCCACAGGGATAGTGCCCGGCTGCGGGCACAGTCGCGCAGCACCTCCATGGTCTTGCCGCCAATGCCACGCGGCGGTGTGTTGATCACCCGCTCCACCGCCGCATCGTCGGCGCGATTGAGCAGCAGTCTCAGGTAGGCCAGCGCGGTGCGGATTTCCATGCGCTCGTAAAATCGCTGGCCGCCGTAGATACGGTAGGGGATGAGTGCCCGGATGAGCGCTTCCTCAAGTACCCGCGACTGGGCATTGGACCGGTATAGCACCGCCACCGAGGAGCGCTGGTTGCCATTGCCGACCCAGTGTTCGATCTGCTCGACCACGAAACGCGCCTCGTCCTGCTCGTTGAAGCCGGCGTACAGGGTGACGGGCTCTCCCGTTTCCCCCGCTGTCCACAACTCCTTGCCCAGGCGCCCCTGGTTGCGGGAGATAACGCCGTTGGCGGCGCGCAGAATCGTCTGGGTAGAGCGGTAGTTCTGCTCCAGGCGCACCGTGTGCGAGGCGGCAAAATCCTGGGTAAAACGCTGGATGTTCTCTATCCTGGCGCCGCGCCAGCCGTAAATGGACTGGTCGTCGTCACCCACGGCGACCACCGGCATGGTGTCACCTGCCAGCACCCGCAACCAGGCGTACTGGATGGTGTTGGTGTCCTGGAATTCGTCCACCAGGATCTGGCGAAACCGCTGCTGGTAGTGCCGCAGCACCTCGGGGCTGCGCAGCCACAACTCGTGGGCGCGCAGTAACAGCTCCGCGAAATCCACCATACCAGCGCGCTCACAGGCCGTTTCATAGGCGCGATAGACCTGCAGCATGGTATGCGCGAACACGTCGCCCGGAGGCGGCTCGATATGAGCCGGACGCAGGCCCTCGTCTTTCTGGGCATTGATATACCACTGGGCCTGCCTGGGCGGCCAGCGGCCCTCGTCCAGCTCGAGTTCCCGGCAGATGCGCTTGACCAGGCGCAGCTGGTCGTCGCTGTCCAGAATCTGGAAGTTCTGAACCAGGCCCGCTTCTTTCCAGTGGGCCTTCAGCAGGCGGTGGGCCAGACCGTGAAACGTGCCAACCCACATACCCTGGAGCGGCATATGGAGCATGTCCTCGATGCGCCCGCGCATTTCCCTGGCGGCCTTGTTGGTAAAGGTCACGGCCAGGATCGACCACGGAGAAAAACCCTCGGCGCGCACCAGCCAGGCGATGCGGTGCACGAGTACCCTTGTCTTGCCGCTGCCGGCGCCGGCCAGCACCAGCATGTTGCCGTTCTCGGCGGCAACCGCGGCGCGCTGGGCATCGTTCAGGGGGGAGAGAATATCGGATACGTCCATTGCCGCATTCTAACCAAATACGCCTGGGCTCACACGGGCGGAAACGGCCTCCAAAACAGCTACCGGCCCCGTCACCCGCGACCGGCATGGCCCGGGCCCGCCAGGCGGAAGCATTTGCCAGGCGGGTCTGCTACTATCAGCGAAATTTTCTGGCAGCAAACTGGGCTCAGCGATGAACGAACAAGATTCCCGCGACAAAGGTCCGAAATCAGATCCAACCCGCGACGCCACGACCCGCCGGGAACCGGTGTTCTCCGATTTCGACGACGACGAGGCATACGAAGAATCGGACCGGGACCGGGACTTCGCCTCGGCCTATGAGGTCGAGGAGCCCGAGGAAGACGAGTACGATTACGAGCCGGAGGATGACGACGGCTCCGACGAGGATATGGACTGGCAGCCGCTGGCTCCTGCGCAGGGGATTGCCGAGGCGGCAGCCGGGCGCCCCAGCGGCAACCCCTGGGATGTGCCGCAGGCCGACGAAGACGACGAGCCCCTGAAACCGGTGCCGCGCAGAACCCAGGAGCCCGATGAGGCTGCCGACGACGACTACGAGGAGGAAGACTGGGACGAGGAGGAGTACGGACCCGAAGAGCAGCAAGCCTATCAGGATGAAGAGCGCCACGGCTGGCCCCTCGGGCTGATCGTGGTCGCGGTAGTGGCGCTGGTTTTGCTGGCAGCAGGCGGCTACGGAGTGGTGCAGCAGCGGGCCGCGACCCAGGACGAGATTCGCCAGCTGCAGGCCGCCCTCGCCACGGCAGCCAGCCCCGCTGAAGTGGCGCAGACCCGCGAGGCCCTGCAGGAAATGGAGCAGGCCAATGCCCGACAACTTGCCAGCATCGAGGCGCTCACCCTGGAAAACCGGCGCCTGCAGGACACGGTAGCCGGGCTGGAAACCCAGCTGGCGGCACAGCAGCCCACGGCCGCCCCGGTAGAGCCCAAGCCCAGCCCGCCTCCCAAGTCCGCCGCCAAGCCCAAGCCTGCTGCTACACCCAAGCCCGCCAGCACACCCAAACCGGCCGCCCGACCCGCTACCGGGTCTGCCACCGGCGGCGAGTGGTTTGTCAATTTCAGCTCCTACGGCCAGCGCGCCGCGGCGGAAAACTGGGTGACCAAGATCAAGCCGTCCGCGGGCAAGGCCGTGGTGCAACCGACTACCAGCGCAGGCAAAACCCTGTACCGGGTACGCGTGGTCGGCCTGGCAAGCCGGGCCGAGGCGGAGAAGGTTGCGGCCCAACTCCAGGCGGCCCATGGCGTGGCGAAGCTGTGGGTGGGCAGCGAATAGCGCGGGCGGATGCAGCGCGGCTATTGGCAGGCGCCAGCCCAGCTGTTAATGTTTTCGCACTCCTCTATACAAGGGCATGATCATGAATAAACTGAAAATGGCAGTACTGGGCCTTGCCTTCAGCGGCACGACGGCCCTGGCAGGTGACTGCGTCCCGCCGACTGCCCCCGATATACTCGAGGGAGAAGACTCCACCATGGAGCAAATGCTCGAGACCCAGAAAGCCGTCAAGGCATTCCAGGCGGCGAATCTGGAATACATGTCCTGCCTGGAGCCGCAGCTTGCAGCCGCCGAGGCGGCCGCCAAGGAAGGCACCGAAGGCGCGGCCGAGCAGTATATGAAGCTGCAGGAAGTGTATAACGCCGCGGTTTCCAGGGAAGAGGAAGTGGCCGGCAAATTCAACAATGAGATTCGCGACTACAAGGCCGCCAATCCCGGCTGATCGGCATCAGCCGCCCGCGAGCAGACCCCAGGGCGACTTGCTGTAGGCGACCGCCAGTATGTAAGCGGCGGTCAACAGCGCCAGCACGAATGCCGTGGCTCGCACCCGCCGGGTCCTGCCGAAGCGCAGGGCCACCATTCCCAGCCCGATGTAAACGATCAAGCCGACTATCTTGGCAATCAGCCAGGGTAGTTGCAGGGGGCCGGCCTGCCACAACAGCAGCATGCCGACAGCCGACCCCAACAACACCGTATCGATCACATGGGGTAGCACCTTGACCAGGCGCCGCTGCAACAGCGCGCTGCCGGTCAACATCCAGTAGCCGCGCAGGGTGAACCCGCTGATCGACAACAGGGCGCTGGCGACGTGGGCCAGTTTCAGCCATGCGAACAGCATCACTCCACCGTCACCGACTTGGCCAGGTTGCGCGGCTTGTCCACATCGGTACCCTTCTGCAGGGCCACGTGATAGGACAGCAACTGCAGGGCCACGGTGTATACGATGGGCTTGATCACTTCCGGACAGTGAGGCATCGGCAGTATCTGCACCCGCGGCTCGCTGGCAAACCCCGCCTGCCGATCGGCGAACACGAACAGCTCGGCACCGCGCGAACGCACTTCCTCGAGATTGGATTTCAGTTTTTCCAGCAGCTCGTCACCGGGCGCCACCGCCACCACCGGCATATCGTTGTCCACCAGCGCCAGGGGGCCGTGCTTCAGCTCGCCCGCAGGGTAGGCTTCGGCGTGAATGTAGGAAATCTCCTTCAGCTTCAGCGCCCCCTCCATGGCAATCGGGTAATAGATACCGCGCCCGAGGAACAGCGCGTGGTGGCGCGGGATAAAGGCGTCGGACAGGCTCTCGATGGCCGTGTCCAGCACCAGGGTCTGCTGCACGTAATCGGGCAGGGCCTGCAGGGCCGCGGTTATTTCCCGCTGCTTTTGCGGTGTCATGCCACGGCGCCGACCCAGCGCCAGGGTCAGCATCAGCAGCGCCACCAGCTGGGTGGTAAAGGCCTTGGTGGAAGCCACGCCTATTTCCATGCCCGCCTGGGTGAGGAACACCAGTTCGCTCTCGCGCACCAGGGAGCTGTTGTCGACGTTGGCGATCACCAGGCTGGCCACGAACTCGCCTTGCCGGGCATCGCGCAGGGCCGCCAGGGTATCGGCTGTCTCCCCCGACTGGGAGATGGTCACCAGCAAGGTGCCCGCGTGCCCCACCCGCCTGCGATAGCGAAACTCGGAAGCGACCTCGACCTCGCAGGCAATGCCCGCGAGTTCCTCCAACCAGTAGCGCGCCACCATGCCCGCGTGGTAACTGGTCCCGCAGGCCACGATCTGTACTCCCTGTACCCGGTCGAACACCTCGGCGGCGCCCGCCCCAAAACACTCATCCAGCTGCCCGGGCCCGCTGGCCTGTGCAAAGGTCGCGGCCAGGGCCTGCGGTTGCTCGTGAATCTCCTTGAGCATGTAGTGGTCGTAGGCACCCAGCTCCACCACCTCCACCGCGGCGGAAATGCTGGTAAGCGGGCGCTCCACCGGCTCGCCATGGCGGTCGACCACCTGTAGTTCTGCAGGCGAGATCAACACGATGTCGCCCTCCTCCAGGAAGATGAAGCGATCGGTCACCTGCCGCAAGGCGAGCTGGTCCGAGGCCAGGAAGTTTTCACCAATGCCCACACCCACCACCAGCGGGCTGCCCTGGCGTGCCGCCACGACCTGGTCGGGATGCTCGGTATCGATAGCGGCCAGGGCGTAGGCCCCCTCCAGCACCCGGGCCGTGGACTGCATGGCCTGCAGCATGTTTTTGCCCGCCGCCAGTTCCCGATGCAACAGGTGCACCACCACCTCGGTGTCGGTACCGGAGGCGAACTCATAGCCCTGATCCAGCAACTCGCGGCGCAGTGCCTCATGGTTCTCGATAATGCCATTGTGCACCAGGGCGACCCGTTGTCCCGAGATGTGGGGGTGGGCGTTGACACCAGAGGGCTCACCGTGGGTCGCCCAGCGGGTGTGGGCAACGCCGGTGCAGCCCAGAACGGGCTGCAGTCGCTGTGCTTTTTCCAGCTCGCTCACCTTGCCCTGCTGCTTGTGCAATTGCAGGTTGCGCTCATTGTCGATCAGCGCCATGCCGGCCGAGTCGTAACCCCGGTATTCCAGCCGGCGCAGGCCCTCCAGCAGGATTTCCGACACCTCACGGCGCGCCGCGGCCGCCACGATTCCACACATATTCAGTCCTCGGCTTGCTTCTTGCCCGGTCGCCGCCAGCCCTGGATATTGCGCTGCCGCGCCCGGCTGACAGCCAGCTCGTCTTGGTCCACTGCCCTGGTGACCGTCGAGCCGGCCGCGACAAAGCCGCCATCGCCAATGCGCAGCGGTGCCACCAGGGTGCTGTTGGAGCCGACAAACACGCCCGCCCCGATATCGGTGCGGTGCTTGTTTACCCCGTCGTAATTACAGGTGATGGTACCGGCACCGATATTGACCCCAGGCCCCATGTCACAGTCCCCGATATAGGTCAGGTGATTGACCTTGCTGCCCTGGCCGATGTCGGCATTCTTGGTTTCGACAAAATTCCCCACCCGGGCGCGCGCCGCGAGCCGGGTGCCCGGACGCAGCCTGGCAAAGGGGCCCACACTGCAGCCCGGGCCTATCTCGGCCTCCTGCAGGTGGCTCATGGCATGCACCGTGGTTCCGGCTGCGACCGTTACATCGCGCAACACACAGTTGGGGCCGATGACCACATCGTCGCCCAGGCTCACCTCGCCCTCGAACACCACGTTGACATCGATCCGGACATCGACCCCGCAACGCAGGGTACCGCGTATGTCTATGCGCCCGGCGTCGGCAAGGGCGACACCGGCGCGCATCAACGCTTCGGCCTGGCGGCGCTGGTACTCGCGCTCCACCTGATTGAGTTGCTGCTGGTCGTTGACGCCCAAAACCTCCATCTCCGAATCCGCCCGGCAGGTGGCCACCGCCCGCCCCTCGGCGACCGCCAGGGAGAGCACGTCCGGGAGGTAGTACTCACCCTGGGCGTTCTCATTGCCCACCCGGGGCAGGTAGGCCAGCAGGTCGCGTGCCGGGGCCGCCAGCAGCCCGGTGTTGATCTCGTGTATGGCGCGCTGGGCGGCACTCGCGTCGCGGTGCTCCACAACCGCCACCAGCGCTCCAAAATCGTCCCGCAGGATGCGGCCGTAGCCGGCCGGCCGCGCCACTTCGGCAGTCAACAGGGCAGGCCCCTCGGCGGCCAGGGTGACCAGCGAGCGCAGGGTGTCGTGGCCGATCAGCGGGACGTCGCCGTAGAGCACCAGTACCGTGCTGTCCTCGGCAACGGCGGGCAGCGCCTGCAACACGCCGTGGCCGGTGCCCAGTTGTTGCGCCTGCACCACCCAGTTGACTGGATAGGCGGCCAGTGCAGTCGCCACGGCCTCGAAGCCGTGCCCGATCACTACATGGAGCGCCGTCGGCTCGAGCCCCAGGGCGGCCTGGATGACATGTTCGAGCATGGGTCGGCCGGCCAGGGGATGCAGCACCTTGGGTAGCTTGGATTTCATTCGCGTGCCCTGGCCGGCCGCGAGGATAATCACTTCCAGTTGCATGTTCGAATCACCAAAGTAACCTTGTTGGCCAGCCGCCTGCGCCGACAGCCGCGGGGGCACGTCTCCCGGCCCCATAGTAGGGCTCCAGGACAGGCAATACTAAGCCAAACGGAGGCAATTTTCCCGAACTGTGACCACCTCGACACCGCCAGCGCTCCATCGCTCGGGCAAAAAAAACCCCGGCTGCGCCGGGGTTCCACGAGCCTGGGACGACCTCAGCCACGACCCGCCCGGTTGCGCATCTTGCGCAGGGTGGCCAGCTGCGCCGCCGCCTCCGCCAGCTGGGCCGAAGCCCGGCCATAGTCGAAGTCGCCGGTCTGGTTGGCCAGCGCGTGCTCGGCCTCCTTGCGCGCTTCCTCGGCCGCGGCCTCGTCAACGTCATTGGCCCGGATGGCCGTATCGGCCAGGATGGATACCACCCCGGGCTGCACTTCCAGGAAGCCGCCGGAAACATAGTAGACCTGCTCCTCGCCGTGCTGGTCGACGATGCGAACCGGCCCCGGTTTCAGGCCGGTGAGCAGCGGCGCGTGGCCGTAGCTGACGCCCAGCTCACCCAGCTCGCCGGTGGCCACCAGCATTTCCACCAGCCCGGAGAAGATTTCCTCCTCCGCGCTGACGATGTCGCAATGTATTGTCATTGGCATGGGGATCAGCCTCTCTTCAAGCCGCTTACTTCAGCTTCTTGGCTTTTTCGACAGCCTCTTCGATGCTGCCGACCATGTAAAACGCCTGCTCGGGCAGGTGGTCGTACTCGCCTGCAAGAATGCCGCTGAAGCCGGTGATGGTGTCTTTCAGGGAAACATACTTGCCCGGTGAGCCGGTGAATACCTCGGCCACGTGGAAAGGCTGGGACAGGAAGCGCTCGATTTTACGGGCGCGGTTCACCGTCTGCTTGTCTTCCTCCGACAGCTCGTCCATACCCAGGATGGCGATGATGTCCTTCAGCTCCTTGTAGCGCTGCAACACGGACTGGACGCCACGCGCGACCTCGTAGTGTTCGCTGCCGATGATCAGCGGATCGAGCTGGCGCGACGTGGAATCCAGCGGGTCGACCGCCGGGTAAATACCCTTGGCGGCGATATCGCGGCTCAGTACCACGGTGGAGTCGAGGTGGGCGAAGGTCGTGGCCGGCGACGGGTCGGTGAGGTCGTCCGCCGGCACGTATACGGCCTGGATGGAGGTAATGGAGCCGACCTTGGTGGAGGTGATTCGCTCCTGCAGGACGCCCATTTCCTCGGCCAGGGTAGGCTGGTAACCCACCGCGGAGGGCATGCGGCCCAGCAGCGCCGATACCTCGGTGCCCGCCAGGGTATAGCGATAGATGTTGTCGATGAACAACAATACGTCGCGGCCCTCGTCGCGGAATTTCTCCGCCATGGTGAGTCCAGTCAGGGCCACCCGCAGGCGGTTGCCCGGGGGCTCATTCATCTGGCCGTACACCATCGCCACCTTGGAGTTGCTGAAATCCTTGACGTCGACGACCTTGGACTCCTGCATTTCGTAGTAGAAGTCGTTACCTTCACGAGTACGCTCACCGACACCGGCGAAAACCGACAGGCCAGAGTGCTCGGTGGCGATATTGTTGATCAATTCCATCATGTTCACGGTCTTGCCCACACCGGCGCCGCCGAACAGACCCACCTTGCCGCCCTTGGCGAAGGGACAAACCAGGTCGATAACCTTGATGCCGGTTTCCAGCAGTTCCTCTGAAGCGGCCAGCTCCTCGTAGGTCGGCGCCTTGCGGTGGATGGAGGCGCGTTCCTTCTCGCCTATCGGACCGCATTCATCGATAGGATTACCCAGTACGTCCATGATGCGGCCCAGGGTTTCGGTACCCACGGGCACGGAAATCGGCTCGCCGGTGTTTTGCACCGCCAGGCCGCGGCTGACGCCCTCGGACGATCCCATGGCGATGGTGCGCACGACGCCGTCACCCAGCTGTTGCTGTACTTCCAGGGTGAGACCTTTCTCGGTGACTTTCAGTGCATCGTAGACCTTCGGCACGTCTTCGCGCGGAAACTCCACGTCGATGACGGCGCCGATAATTTGTACGATTCGTCCGCTGCTCATGTTCGGATCCTCTAGATCAAAGTTCAATTCTGCCTGGCTGGGATTGTGTCTGTCCCTGGCCATTAATGTTGTCTCGGTGCGCCCATATCAGCCTCAGCTGATCGCCGCGGCACCGCCCACGATTTCGGAGAGCTCCTGGGTAATTGCCGCCTGCCGGGCCTTGTTGTAAATCAGCTGCAGGTCGTCGATCAGGTCTCCGGCGTTATCGGTAGCGTTCTTCATGGCGAGCATCCGCGCCGCTTGCTCGCAGGCGCCGTTCTCAACCACAGCCTGGTACACCTGCGACTCGATATAACGGGTCAGCAGTTTTTCCAGCAACTCCCTGGCGTCGGGTTCGTAGATATAGTCCCAGTGGTGCTTCATTTCGGCGCTGTCCTGGGCCGGCAGCGGCAGCAGTTGCTCCACAGTGGGGTTTTGCGTCATGGTATTGACGAACTCGTTGCTCACCAGGAACAGGCGGTCGATATTGCCGCGAGCATAGGCATCCAGCATGGTCTTGACGCCGCCGATGAGGTCCGCAAGAGCGGGCTCTTCGCCCAGGTCACGCACCGCGGCGGTAACATTGCCGCCGTAGCTGTTGAAAAAGGCCGCCGCCTTGGCGCCGATCAGGGAAAGCTCTATCTCGATACCCTGGTCGTTCCACTCCTTCATGGACTTGATGGTGTTCTTGAACAGGTTAATGTTCAGGCCACCACACAGGCCGCGATCGGTGGACACGACGATATAGCCCACCCGCCGCACTTCGCGCTCTTCCATGTACATGTGCTTGTACTCGGGCGCGGCATTGGCGATGTGGCCCACCACGGCGCGCATGCGGCGCGCGTAGGGCTTGCCCAGGGCCATGCGGTCCTGGGCCTTGCGCATCTTGCTGGCCGCTACCATTTCCATCGCGCTGGTGATCTTCTGCGTACTGCGAATACTGGAGATCTTGGTGCGAATTTCCTTTCCGACTGCCATCTGCTGGTCCTCGGTCTTACCAGGTCTGGGTCGACTTGAACTTCTCGATCGCCGCCTTGAAGGTGGTTTCGATCTCGTCGTTGTAATCGCCGCTGGCCACGATCTGGTTCATCATCTCACCGTGTTCGCCATGCATGTAGGAAAGCAGCGCGGCCTCGAAGGCTCCCACCTTGTTGACTTCGACATCGTTCAGGTAACCCTCGTTGGCGGCATACAGCATGACCCCCATTTCGGCGATACTCTGCGGTGAATACTGCTTTTGCTTCATCAGTTCGGTTACACGCTCACCGTGGTCCAGCTGGGCCTTGGTGGCATCGTCCAGGTCCGATGCAAACTGCGAGAAAGCCGCCAGCTCGCGATACTGCGCCAGGGCCGTACGGATACCGCCGGACAGTTTTTTCATGATCTTGGTCTGGGCCGCACCACCCACCCGGGATACCGAGATACCCGCGTTCATCGCCGGACGGATACCGGCGTTGAACATGTCCGCCTCCAGGAAGATCTGGCCGTCGGTAATGGAGATCACGTTGGTCGGTACGAAGGCGGATACGTCACCGGCCTGGGTTTCGATAACCGGCAGAGCGGTCAGCGAGCCGGTCTGGCCCTTGACCGCGCCATTGGTGAATTTCTCGACATAGTCGGCGTTGACCCGCGCGGCGCGTTCCAGCAGGCGCGAGTGCAGGTAGAACACGTCACCGGGATAGGCTTCGCGGCCCGGCGGACGACGCAGCAACAGGGAGATCTGGCGATACGCCCAGGCCTGCTTGGTCAGGTCGTCGTAGATAATCAGGGCATCTTCACCGCGATCGCGATAGTACTCACCCATGGAGCAGCCGGCGAAGGGCGCCAGGAACTGCATGGCCGCCGGATCGGATGCGGTGGCAGCCACCACGATGGTGTGCTCCATCGCGCCGTGCTCTTCCAGCTTGCGCACCACGGCGGCCACGGACGAGGCCTTCTGGCCAACGGCCACGTAGATACACTTAATACCCGAGCCTTTCTGGTTGATGATGGCGTCCACCGCGATTGCGGTCTTGCCGATCTGGCGGTCGCCGATGATCAGCTCCCGCTGGCCGCGGCCGATGGGCACCATGGCATCGATGGCCTTGAGGCCGATCTGGACGGGCTGATCCACCGACTGGCGGGCGATAACGCCGGGCGCAACCTTTTCCAGCGCGTCCGTCATGGCGGCATTGACCGGGCCCTTGCCGTCGATGGGGTTACCCAGGGCATCGACCACGCGGCCCTGCAGCTCGGGGCCTACCGGCACCTCCAGAATACGACCGGTGCAGCGGCACGACTGGCCTTCAGCCAGGCCCTTGTAGTCACCCAGCACCACCGCGCCAACCGAGTCGCGCTCCAGGTTCAGCGCCATGCCGTAAATGCCGCCGTCAAACTCGATCATCTCGCCGTACATCACGTCGGCCAGACCGTGAATACGGATGATACCGTCGGTTACGGATACCACCGTACCGACATTGCGAGCTTCGCTGCTGACATCAAGCTGGTCTATACGCTGCTTGATGATCTCGCTAATCTCTGATGGATTCAGTTGCTGCATGCTCTGTTCCTCAATCCTACGAATTCAATGCTTCGGCCAGCTTGTTCAAACGGCCGCGCACGGACCCGTCGATCACCAGATCTCCGGCCCTGATTAATACTCCGCCCAGCAGTTCGCTGTCGGTCGATGTGCGTACCTTCACCTGGCGTTCCAGTTTCCTGCCCAGGGCCTGTGCCAGGCGATCACGGGCCTCGTCCGCCAGGTCGAAAGCGGAAACCACCTCGACATCGACGGACTTCTCGTAATTCGCCTTGAACTGGCCGAACAGCCGGTAGATTTCCGGCAGCAGCGGCAGGCGCTTGTTGGAGGCCAGTACGCAGATGAAGTTACGCATCTGGGCATCCAGTGCATCACCACACACGTCAGTAACCGTGCTGGCCTGCTGCGCAGCCGTCAGCGAGGGGTTGTTCAGGATCGCTTCCATACCGCTGTCGGACACGACCGCGGCCGCAGTGGCCAGTTGTTCGAACCACCCGGACAGCTGCTGCTTGTCCAGCGCGTACTCGAACGCCGCCTTGGCATAGGGTCGCGCCAGTGTGCTCAGTTCAGCCATAGCTCCCTCGTGTTAAAGCTGGGCGGCCAGCTCGTCGACCAGATCGGCATGCGCCTTGGGGTCGATCGAGGAGCCGAGAATTTTTTCAGCTCCCGCCAGTGACAGGGCCGCAACCTGGCCGCGCAATTGCTCCCGCGCGCGGTTGGCTTCCTGCTCGATTTCAGCCTGGGCAGAAGCTTTAACCCGTTGGGCCTCGACCTGGGCGGCCTGCTTGGCCTCCTCCACCAGCTGGTTGCCACGCTTGTTGGCGGCATCGACGATCGCGGCGGCCTCTTCCTTGGCTTCCCTGAGACGCTCGACCGCCTTCTCCTTGGCCAGCTCGAGGTCATGGTTGGCACGATCCGCGGCGGCCAGGCCCTCGGCGATCTTGTTTTCCCGCTCCTGCATGGCGGCGAGAATGGGCGGCCACACGTACTTCATGCAGAACGCGACGAAACAGACGAAAGCGACCATCTGTCCGATAAGCGTAAGGTTAATATTCACACCTTGCTCCTCACAGATTATTGGAGGCCGCGACCGGCGCGGCCCCGTTTCCGAATGCCCGGCTTAGCCTGCCGCGACAACGAAGATCAGGTACATAGCGATACCGACACCGATAATGGGAATCGCGTCTACCAGGCCAGCGCCGAGGAAGAAAGTAACCTGCAGTTTCGGCGCCAATTCCGGCTGGCGTGCAGAGCCCTCGATGAGCTTGCCACCGAGCAGGCCCACGCCGATGGCGGCGCCCAGTCCACCCAGACCCATCATGATGGCGGCAGCTACGTAGATTAATTCCATGATTTTCTCCTAGCGTTAATAACCAAAGTTAAAGTAAATCAGTGATCTTCATGAGCCATGCTGAGATACACGATCGTCAGCACCATGAAAATAAAGGCCTGCAGAGTGATGACCAGGATGTGGAATATGGCCCAGCCTATCTGCAGTAATCCAGCCGGCAGCGCCCAGGCAATACCTGCACTGAACAGGGCCGCTATCAGGATGAATATCATTTCACCGGCGTACATGTTGCCAAACAGACGCAGGCCAAGCGAGAAGGGCTTGGCCAGCAGGCCAACCACTTCCATGAACAGGTTCACCGGGATGAACACCGGGTGATTAAACGGGTTGAGGGTGAGCTCCTTGACGAAGCCCATGCCCTTGACCTTGATGGAGTAATACAACATCAGAATGAAAACACCCAGCGCCATGCCCATGGTGATGTTCGGGTCTGTCGAGGGCACGATCTTCTGGTAATGCACGCCCGCCAGTTCCAGCAGCTTGGGCACCAGGTCGACAGGTATCAGGTCCATCAGGTTCATCAGGAACACCCACACAAAGATCGTGAGTGCCAGGGGCGCCACCAGCTTGTTGCGCCCGTGGAAGGTGTCGCGCACGGTGTTGTCGACAAACCCGACGATCATCTCCACCATGTTGACGGTCCTGCTGGGAACCCCGGCCTGGGCCTTTTTCGCCACACCGCGAAACATCCAGCAAAAGATGATGCCCAGGCCAATCGACCACAGCATGGAATCGACATGGATAGCAGTGAAGCCCATCGCCGCGGATTCTTCGCCGCCGTGAGCCATCACCCATGCCCCACCCTGGCCGACAATCGAGCCGTCTTCGCGCTCGAACCCCGCGGGCAGCTTCCCATAGGTGAGATTTGTCAGGTGGTGGACAATATATTCGGAAATCGTCTGGGTTTCGCCTGCCATCTATAACAACTCTTGCTTCTGTCTAAACGGACCGCTCATCGCCGCAGCAATAACCAGCTTCCAGTAATCTGTACAACCAGCATCGCCAGGTAACCGGCAAACACAGCCGGGGCGTCCAGCGGCCTCAAGGCCACGAACACCGCGGCGAACCCTGCGATACTGAGCAAAAACTTACCCACCTGCCCAGCGTAACTGGAGCGGGCGATGGCCCTGGCCGACCTGGCGCCCCGCCACCTGAAGGCGAGCGTTGCGAAATAAGCCTGGGGCACTATAGCGATCAGACCACCACTGAGCACCGAGTACGCACGTACCTCGTCGGTTGCCAGCAGGACCAGGCACAACCCGCCCAGTACACCCAGCTGAGCCAGGGTGATACGGTAAACCGGGGGTCGGGCAATTTCAGCACCAGCCATTGACGCCTCGCCTTACTCTCCCCGCCAGAACACGAACTGAAACCAGCCTCGTTTCAAGCGGGCGCATTATAGGGGGATTACCAGGCCGGTTCAACCGACTTTCGGCTCCGGGCGCGAGCAAAAACAACGGCTGCAGGGCGCGCCAATGCTGCGCCCCGGGCCTTCCCCGCGCCGCCCCCGAGGGCGCATACAGCATCTTGTGATGTGTACTCACGCCACCACCATATCCTGTGGTTGGGGGCGCTATTTGATGTGGCTCAATATCCCGTCCAGTTCATCGAGGCTGCCGTAGGGCAGCACCAATTTACCCTTGCCGCCGGCACCGTGGTGAATCTCCACCCGGGTGCCCAGGCGCGCGGAGAGGTCATTCTGCAGGCTGCGGATATTGGGATCGAGTTCCCGGGCATGATCGGGCTCGGGGTTCTGACCCTGTTCCAGCAGTTTGCGCACCAGCGCCTCAGTCTGGCGTACCGACAATCCGCGAGCCACTACCGAGCGGGCAGTGTGGGACTGGTGTTCGCCATCGAGGGCGAGCAGCGCCCGGGCGTGGCCCATCTCCAGGTCGCCGTGCTCCACCAGACGACGCACATCCTCCTGCAGCGACATCAGCCGCAACAGGTTGGCCACCGTGGAGCGCGATTTGCCGATGGCGGTAGCGACTTCCTGCTGGGTCAGCTCGAATTCCTGCTGCAGGCGCTGCAGGGCGGCAGCCTCTTCAATGGGGTTGAGATCCTCGCGCTGGATATTCTCGATCAGCGCCATGGCGATGGCCGCTTCATCGGGCACGTCGCGAACCACCGCGGGTATGCTGTGCAGGCCGGCGAGCTGGGTAGCCCGCCAGCGCCGTTCCCCGGCGATGATTTCGTATTTGCGGTCGGAAACGGGGCGCACCACGATGGGTTGCATGACACCCTGGGCCTTGATGCTATCGGCCAGTTCCTGCAGGGACTCGGGCTCCATGTCGCGCCTGGGCTGGTACTTGCCTCGCTGGATCAGGTCGACTGGCAATTCCCTGAGATCGCCCGCGGCGTCCTGGTGCCGCCCTGGATCACCTGCCGGCGCCGCCACTGCCGAGGCCGGCCTGGCGCCAGCTCCCAGCAGGGCGTCAAGGCCCCTGCCCAAACCCCGTTTCCTTCCGGACATCCGCTCTCTCCGCTCTAGTAGGCTGCCGGCTCCGCGGCAGGCTGCTGCTGGGCGAGTTTTTCCTCGCGCCGGATAATTTCCCCCGCCAGGGCCATGTAGGCCTTGGCGCCGCGCGAATACCTGTCGTAGTACATGGCGGGAATGCCGTGGCTGGGAGCCTCCGCCAGGCGTACGTTGCGCGGCACCACGGTGCGATAGACCTTGTCGCCGAAATGGCTGTGCAATTGCGCGGACACGTCGTTGGTCAGGCTATTGCGTGGATCGTACATGGTGCGCAGGATTCCCTCGACCTGAAGCCGGGGATTCACGCTCTCGGCAACCCGCCCGATCGTGCCGATCAGGGCCGACAAACCCTCCAGCGCATAGTATTCGCATTGCATGGCAATGATGACACCGTGCGCCGCCACCAGGGCATTCAGGGTGAGCATATTGAGCGAGGGCGGGCAATCTATGAGGATATAGTCGTAGTTCGCCGCCACACTCACCAGCGCATCATGCAGGCGCTGTTCCTTGTTTTCGAATTCCAGCAGCTCCACCTCGGCAGCGGTGAGGTCGCCGTTGGCGGGCAGCACATCGAAACCGCTTTCGCCCGTGTGGCAGGTCGCCACGGCCACGCCGACACCCTGCACCAGCACGTCGTAGACACTGTTGTCGAGATTGTGCTTGTCGACGCCGCTGCCCATGGTGGCGTTGCCCTGGGGGTCCAGGTCTACCAGCAATACCCGCTTTTTCATGGCCGCCAGGGATGCGGCGAGGTTGACACAGGTCGTGGTCTTGCCGACACCGCCTTTCTGGTTTGCAATGGTAATGATTCTAGCCAATGACTCTATCCCCGGTTCTGGATTCCGCTCACCGCCGCGCATCCATAACAATGTCGTTGTCAGGCCTGTGGCGCAGGATGCGGCGCGATTTCCAGCAAATGGCGCTGTTCGTCCAGGCCCGGTACCGCCAGTGGGTGCACGGCGAGAACTTCGCCACAGGCCGTCATGTCCTCGAGTTCCCGCGCATTCAGGCTCCCTTTCATGGCGAGGAACCGGCCTCCGGGCGCCAGCAAATGGCGGCAGGCGGATACCATGTCCCGCAGCGAGGCGAACGCCCGGGACAACACCGCATCGTATACCCCACCCGGGCGAAAGGATTCCACCCGCTGGTGGTGAACCTGCATGTTATCCAAGGACAGGGCCGTTTTCACCTGAAAAAGGAAGCGGGTCTTCTTGCCATTGCTGTCCAGCAGGTCGAACCGTCTGGCGGGAAACAATATCGCCAGCGGCACGCCGGGCAGGCCGGCACCCGTCCCCACGTCCACCGACCTGTCCGCCCCGAGGTAAGGTGCTACTGCCAGGCTGTCCAGCAGGTGACGGATCACCATCTGCGCAGGATCGCGTACAGCCGTGAGGTTGTAGGCCGCATTCCATTTCTGCAGCAGTTGCAGGTAAGTAAGCAATTGCTCACTTTGCCCCTCATCAACCCTGAGGCCGAGGTCGTCGCAGCCGCGCTGCAGGCGGGTTTGCAAACTGGAGGCCAAGCTACACCGACTGGCCCCGGTCGCCAGCTGCCGTTGCAGGCGGGTCTGCAACCGCGGCGCCCCGGTCGCGCAGGGCACCGCGCCGCTTCAGGTAGATCAGCAGCAGGGAAATGGCCGCCGGGGTGACCCCCGGAATACGCCCCGCACGCGCCAGGGTGTCGGGCCTCGCGGTGGTCAGTTTCTGCTTTACCTCGTTGGACAGGCCGTCCACGGCGTGGAAATCCAGGTCCTGTGGCAGGGTGGTGTGTTCGTAGCGTTTCAGGCGCTCGATATCGTCCTGTTGGCGGTCGATGTAGCCGGCGTATTTGGCCTGGATAGCCACCTGCTCCGCCACCTGGGGGTCTGCCACCGGTTCGCCCTTGAGCCCGGCAATATCGCCGTACTCCAGTTCCGGCCGCTTCAGCAGGTCGGCCAGAGAGTATTCCCGGGCCAGCGGCTTGCCCAGTTTCCCCGTCAAGCGACCTGCCTGCTCGCTGCCGGGGTGGATCCAGGTGCTGGCCAGACGGGCGCTCTCGCGCGCGATCGCCTCCTGTTTCTGCTGGAATCGGCGCCAGCGCTCGTCATCCACCAGTCCGAGGTGGCGACCGTGCCCGGTGAGACGCAGGTCGGCGTTGTCCTCGCGCAGCAGCAATCGATACTCCGCCCTGGAGGTGAACATCCGGTAGGGCTCTATCGTGCCCATGGTAATCAGGTCATCCACCAGCACGCCGATATAGGCCTCGTCCCGGCGCGGGCACCAGGGGTCGCGCTGCTGGACCGCCAGCGCGGCATTCAGACCGGCGAGCAGGCCCTGGGCCGCGGCCTCTTCGTAGCCGGTGGTGCCGTTGATCTGGCCGGCAAAGTACAACCCGGGCACGGCCCGGGTTTCCAGCGAAGGCTGCAGGTCGCGCGGATCGAAAAAGTCGTACTCGATGGCATAACCAGGCCGGGTGATGTGCGCGTTTTCAAAGCCTTTTATGGAACGCACCAGATCCAGCTGTACATCGAAGGGCAGGCTGGTGGAGATGCCATTGGGATACAGTTCACTGGTGGAGAGGCCCTCCGGTTCGATGAACACCTGGTGGGAGCTCTTGTCGGCAAAGCGATGGATCTTGTCCTCGATACTGGGGCAGTAACGCGGGCCCACCCCCTCGATGACGCCGGAGTACATGGGGGAACGATCCAGCCCGCCGCGAATGATGTCGTGGGTACGCTCATTGGTATAGGTAACCCAGCAGCACCGTTGCTCGGGGTGTTCCGCGACACTGCCCATGAACGACATCACCGGCGAGGGCGAATCGCCCCACTGCTGCTCGAGTTCGGTGAAGTCGACGCTGCGGGCATCGATGCGTGGCGGAGTGCCCGTCTTCAGGCGCTCCACCCGGAAGGGCAACTCCCGCAGGCGCTGTGCCAAGGCGATCGAGGGCGGGTCTCCGGCGCGACCGCCGGCACTGGAGCGCAGACCGATATGAATCTTGCCTCCCAGGAACGTGCCGGTGGTGAGCACCACCCTGGGTGCCCGGAATACCAGGCCCATCTGGGTTACCGCTCCCGCCACCCGGCCCCCTTCCAGCAGCAGGTCATCCACCGGCTGTTGGAAGATGGACAGGTTCGGCTGGTGCTCGAGCAAGCGGCGGATGGCATTCTTGTACAGTACCCGGTCCGCCTGGGCTCTGGTGGCCCGCACCGCCGGGCCCTTGCGCGAATTCAGTATCCGGAACTGGATACCCGCCCGGTCGGTCGCCCTGGCCATGGCCCCGCCCAGCGCATCGACTTCCTTCACCAGCTGGCTTTTGCCAATGCCGCCTATCGCCGGGTTGCAGGACATCTGCCCCAGGGTATCCACGCTGTGGGTGAGCAGCAGGGTCCGGCAGCCCATGCGCGCAGCGGCCAGGCAGGCCTCGGTGCCGGCGTGCCCGCCGCCGATCACAATGACATCGAACTGCTGCTGGTATTCCACAGGAACCGGCCTCGCCCGTCCACCGGGCCTTCACGCAAAAGGGGCGAGATTATACTTGTGCGAAAGCCTTTGTTCAAAATTTGTTCGCCCGTGGTCGCTTGGACACCTCGCCAGGGCTTGTGTACAGTACATCTCGCCCCGCCCGGCACCACCCATACCTTCCCGCAGCACGCGGCCTCGCAGTCGCACAACAGGAGTCACACATGGATTGGCTACTTGCAGCCCTGGCTATCTTCAACCTGGTTTCCATGATCACGGTATTCTCGCCCCGCGCCGTACCCCGCCGCTCGGTGCCCTGGGCGGTATTCGGCACTGCCCTGCTGGCCACCGAACTGGCCTGGATCTGGCTGCCACTGCAGGTGATCCTGGCCTGGCTGCTGATCGACGCGGGTGCACTGGACTCGGGGCTGGGCGTCGCAGCACTGCTGGTGCTGCTGGCGACCTGGCCAGGCCTGGTGTGGAGTATCCGCCAGAGCACGCTGGCTGAAAACACGGTGGAACAAGCCCTGCAGGCGGACCTGGGTCCTGAATATCGCGGCGACATCCCGGCGGCCGCCAGTCAAAATCTGCGCAACGAGGTCAGCTGGCGCGACTGGTGGAACCCCCTGACAATGAAACGCCCCGGCGTGGAGGTGATCCGCCATGTTCCCTACGGTCCCCATGGGGTGCGCCAGCAGCTCGATATCTATCGGCCGTCCCACATCCCGCCCGAGGGTTGTCCGGTGTTGCTGCAAATTCACGGCGGCGCCTGGATGATCGGTGACAAGGGCAGCCAGGCCTTGCCCCTCATGTACCACCTCGCCAGCCGCGGCTGGATTTGCGTGGCGGCCAATTACCGTCTCAGCCCCAGCGTGGGGTTTCCGACCCATCTGGAGGACTGCAAGCGGGCGCTGTGCTGGGTGCGCGAGCACGGTAGTGAGTACGGCATGGATACTTCCTTCGTGGCCGTCACCGGCGGCTCGGCCGGCGGCCACCTGAGCGCCCTGATGGGCCTGACCGAAAACCGGCCCGAGTTGCAGCCCGGCAAGGAGAACGTGGATACCAGCGTACAGGCCTGTATCCCCTTTTACGGCGTCTATGACTTCCTGGTGCGCTACCAGCAGCACCCCAACAAGCGGGTATATGAGCGCTTCCTGACCGGCAAGGTGCTGCACGAATCGGTGCACGACAATCCGCAATTGTGGGACCTGGCCTCACCCGTGGCCCAGATCCACCCCAAGGCACCCCCTTTCATGATACTGCACGGTACCCTCGACAGCCTGGCCACC
Organism: Pseudomonadales bacterium; assembly: GCA_024234735.1. Classification (GTDB taxonomy): domain Bacteria; phylum Pseudomonadota; class Gammaproteobacteria; order Pseudomonadales; family Halieaceae; genus JARRPM01. Next base: position 117,791 of record JACKNV010000006.1, on the reverse strand, counting down.
GTAGCCGAGGGCAGGGTGTTCAGCCAGAAATTACGCCAGGTCGCCACCAACCCCGTGGTCTACGTGGAGATGCCGGGCGCGGAACACGCCTGGGAGATAGTACATTCACTGCGCACCGAACATACCATTGACGGTGTCCACCGCTTCCTGGAGTGGGCGCGGGGCCGGGCTGCCGGCAATCAGTGAGCGGCGCGCTTCAGACCAGGCGCTTGTCACACCACTCGAGAATATCCCCGAACACGGCATCGCGCTCGGGTTCATTGAAAATTTCATGGTACAGGCCCGGGAAGATTTCCAGGGACTTGTCCTCCGACCCGGCATTCTCATAGAGAAAGCGCGAACCTTCCGGCGAGGTCATGGGGTCCGCCTCGCCGTGCAGGATCAACAGTGGCAGGGTAATCTTTCCGGCCTCGGCCTGCAGTCGATGCATACCGCGGAACAGCTCCGCCACCATGCGCGCCGACATCGGATCATGGTTGACCAGCGGGTCCTGGACATAAGCGGCCACAACGGCCGGATCCCTGCTCACCCCATTGGCATCGAGTTGCATGATGCCCTTTGCGGGAGTTAGCAGGGACAGGCAACGTATCGCCAGCCGCTGCCAGAATCCCGGTTCTTCATCGACGCGGATGGCCGCACCCGACAGCACGCAACCGACATACTCCGGCTGGTGGGACAGCAGGTGCAGGCAGGCCAGCAGCCCCCCCATGCTGTGGCCGACCAGGAAGGCAGGCAGGCCGGCAAAATCGGCACTCAGTCGCTCCCGGAACTGCTCCAGCGTGGCCAACAGGCCATCGAGGCGCTCGATGTGACCGTACTGGCCGGCAGACTTGCCGTGGCCGGGATGGTCCAGTGCGCCTACGACATAACCGCGCGCGGTGAAATAGCGTGCGAAGGTCGCATAGCGGCTGCTGTGCTCACCGGCACCGTGAACCACCAACAACAGCGCCCGCGGCGGCGCGGCCGGCTGCCAGTACTGCCAGTAGATCTCGGCACCGTCCGCGGCCTGGAAAGTACCCTCTGTGTGTTGCATAGCAGTGCTCCCGCCGGCGGCTCAGCCGACCTCCGCAATGAATTTGCCGATCTCGTCCCACGCCTCACGAGCCTCCGTGAGCTGGGGGTAAAACATATGCCAGACATGCACCATATGCGCCCAGCTTTGCAGTCTGGCGGGCGACCCCTCGGCCCGGGCGCGATTGACATAGCGCAAGGCGTCACCGTAAAGCATTTCCGCCTCGCTGGCATGAACCAGCACTGGCGGCAGGCCCGACAGGTCGCCATACACAGGCGATACCACCGGGTTGGCGGGACTGATACGCGCCTGCGCCCACGATAACCACCACAGCAGTGGGCGCGGCACCCTGGCCAGAATGCTGAAGGTAGGGCCCAGCATGGCGTCGGTCTCCAGATTGCGCTTCAGACTCGGGGAGCCGAAAGTGCTGTCCGTTGCCGGCGACAGGGCCACCGCCGCGTCGGGTGCCCGCAACCCCTGGTCGCGGACCCATGCGATGAGAGACAGGGCCAGGTTGCCGCCAGCTGAATCGCCGCCGACAAACACCCGTTGCGCCGGGGCACTCGCCCCCGCTGGACCGTTATCCAGTATCCACAGATACGCGTTGCGGCAATCCTCGATACCTGCCATCCGGGTATTTTCGGGCATGAGGCGGTAATCGATGGCGAGCACCGCCGCACCGCTGACCTCGGAAAACCGGTTGGTGATATTGCGATGGCTGCGCGGACTGCCCATCATGAAAGCGCCGCCGTGTATGTACAGCACCCGGCGATCCGGGTCCGCTCCGGGCGCCAGCACCCATTCGGCGGGTATTCCCTGGACATCCACCGGGGTGATTGTGGCATCCAGTTGCAACCCCTGGGAGATGTTATCCATGTATTCGCGCGCTACGGCCAGGCGCTGGCTACGCGAGCCGCGCCGCATGTTGCTGGCGCCGACCTGCAGGGATGCCACCACCGCGTCGTGCTCTTCACTGGGCTCATCGCCGTGGGAAAAACGCTGTCCGGGCGGGCTGTCGAACTGGCGCAGGCTGGACCCGCGCAGGTGAACCAGTGTGACGGCGGTCAGCGCCACCAGCAATACAAACAACCAGGCCACCAATCACCTCTCGATCATGTCGCAATGGGGGCGACAGTATAACGCTGTTTTGTGTTGCAGCCAGCGCAGGGCCGCTGCTTGTCACAGTGCTGGCTAATTGGGTAGCATGTTGAAGGTACTACAAATAATAAAGAGGGTTTACGACGATGACCGACTACCTGGTACTCCCCCCTTTCCTCGGCCTCGCGGGCCTGGCGATCGCCTTCATAATCTACCACATCATGAGTCGCCACAATTTCGGCGATGGCAAGGTCAAGAAGATCGGCGACCAGATACACCTGGGCGCCATGGTATTCATAAAGCGTGAATACAAAATGCTGAGTTTGTTCGCCCTGGCTATCCTGGTGGCGATATTCGTATCGCCCCTGGGCCTGAACACGGCCCTGGCGTTCCTCGCCGGGGCGGTCTCGTCGGCCACAGCGGGATACCTGGGCATGTATGCAGCGACCCAGGCAAATGTCCGCACTGCGGTCGCCGCCCACAACCACGGGCAGGACCTGGCCCTGTCCATTGCCTTCTACGGCGGCTCGGTGATGGGCCTGTGCGTCGCGTCGCTGGGCCTGCTGGGCCTGGGCACCGTGTACTGGTACTTCGGTGGCGATCCCGCCACCGCCCACGCTATCCATGGATTTGGTATGGGCGCTTCGGTAGTCGCATTGTTTTCCCGGGTCGGCGGCGGCATCTTCACCAAGAGCGCCGACGTGGGCGCCGACCTGGTAGGCAAGGTGGAAGCAGGCATACCGGAAGACGACCCTCGCAACCCCGGTGTGATTGCAGATAACGTCGGTGACAACGTGGGCGATATTGCCGGCATGGGTTCCGATATTTTCGAATCCTATTGCGGTTCGATGATTGCCTGTATCGCCATCGCTTCGACCATGGCGGTGGGGGTTCGCGATTCCATGATGTTCCTGCCGCTGAGCCTGGCAAGTATCGGCCTGTTGTCCTCCATATGCGGCATCGGCATCGTCCGCATGCGGGCCAACGCCGCGCCGGAAGCCGCGCTGCGCAGCGGTACCCTGCTGGCTCCCGTCATTTTCGTCGCACTGGCCTGGTTCCTGATCCAGGCCCTGGGCCTGGACGCCAACATCTGGTGGTCGGTGGTATGCGGTGCGGTTGGCGGGGTAGCCATCGGCCTCATCACCGAGTATTACACCGGCGGTTCCCCGGTACGCAGGATCGCCAAATCCGGGGAGACCGGACCCGCCACGGTGATGATCACCGGCCTTGCGGTAGGTATGGAATCGGTGGTGCTGCCGGTCCTGTTCCTGTCGGCGATCATCTATGTCGCCACCCTTCTGTCGGGGCTTTACGGGGTAGGCATTGCCGCAGTGGGCATGCTGGCGACCGTCGGTATCACCATGGCAATCGATGCCTATGGCCCGGTGGCCGACAATGCCGGCGGTATCGCTGAAATGGCGGGCATGGGTAAGCAGACCCGTGCCATTACCGACGGTCTCGACGAGGTGGGCAACACCACCGCGGCCATCGGCAAGGGTTTTGCCATCGGCGCCGCGGCGCTGGCGGCCATGGCTATCATTGCCGCCTACGTGGAGACCGTGGAGGTACACAACCCTGGCTTCACCCTGGAAATTACCAATCCGGTGGTGTTGGTCGGTATGTTCATAGGCGGCACCATTCCGTTTCTTATCGCTTCCATCACCATGACCGCGGTGGGCGATGCGGCCTTCGACATGATCAACGAGATTCGCCGCCAGTTTCACGAGATTCCGGGCTTGCTCGAGGGCAAGGCCGACCCGGACACGGCCAAGTGTGTGGACATCGCCACCACTGCCGCCCTGCGCCGCATGATCCTGCCCGGCGTCATCGCGGTGGCCGCACCGGTCCTGGTTGGCTTCGGCCTGGGCGCGGCCTCTCTCGGCGGGATGCTCGGCGGCGCGCTGATTGCCTGTGTGCTGCTGGCGCTGATGATGGCCAATGCCGGCGGCGCCTGGGACAACGCCAAGAAATATGTGGAAAAAGGCAACCTCGGGGGCAAGGGTTCCGATACCCACTCCGCCGCGGTAGTCGGTGACACGGTGGGCGACCCGTTCAAGGACACCTCGGGGCCGTCAATGAACATCCTGATCAATGTCATGGCCATCGTCAGCCTGGTGATCGCGCCCTTGCTGTAAGCCACGGGGCGCAGCCCTGTCCCGGGTTGCGCCCTGCCGTGTCGCTTCTTCGCCCTTTTCTGCAATCCCTGTGGACGGTACCATGCCCCGACGATCAATCGCCGGGATAGTACCTCGTGCCACCACGTTCCGACCGCGAAAAAGAACGCCTCATCGAGCAGATGTGCGCTTTCATACCACACTGCGTATTACAGGGAATTCGCCTTGAAAAGGTGTGCGGCGAGGAGGTTACCCTGCGCTTGCCCTATCGCCCCGAACTGATCGGCAATCCGGATACCGGGGTGATTCACAGCGGGGTGATAACCGTGCTCCTCGACCAGACCCTGGGTACGGCCGGCATTTGTTGCGACCGGGTAGAAACGAACATCACGCCCACCCTGGACCTGCGCATAGATCACCTGGGGGTGGCCGCGGCTGGGCGGGACATTCTGGCTTGCGCAAAAGTATACAAGGTTACCCGTCGGGTGCTGTTCGTGGAGGGCTTCGCCTATTGCGAGTCCGCGCTACAGCCCATTGCCCGGGCGACTGGCAGTTGGGTGCAGATGCCCGAACTCAATCTCGACGAACTGTTACGAACCTCGCAAGCCGGGGTACAACAGCAGTGAATCTGGCAGAGTTGATCAAGCGGCCACCGGATGCAGACACCCTCTCCCTGTGGTTGCAGAAAGTTCCCTATGCCGTACATCTGGGTATCAGGGCCGAAGTTCACGATGGCGACATCCTGTTCATTCTGCCGGCTGACCGGAAACTGGTGGGTAATCCCACCCTGCCAGCCATCCACGGCGGTGTGGTGGGGGCTTTCATGGAACAGGCGGGGACTTTCTACCTGATAGCTCGCATGGCTGCGCTAGTATTGCCGAAAATCATCAACTTTTCCCTGGATTACCTGCGCCCGGCCCGCCTGCGAGACAGCTTCGCCATTTGTACCCTGACTCGCCAGGGCCGGCAAATAGCCAATGTCAGTATCACCGCCTGGCAGGATGACCGAACGGCACCGGTGGCGCTAGCTCGCGCTCACTTCCTGCTACCTGACGGCGATTAGGTCTATACCTACCTGTTCGGCAATTGTTTGCGGACACGCGGCAATATTCAGTCGCGTCGTTCTGCTGGAGGTAAGACCAGAAGAAAAACCACTTACCGTCTGCCTCGGTAACATACTATTTATTAATTAATATATATGTAGGTATATAGGATTATTATTGTTGTAGTTATTGGGGCCACGGAAGGTTCTGGATAAACGGGTTTTTACTAAATTAAACAGTTAGTTAGCGTTGTAATAAACAGGGCTATAAACACTGGGCCTGGCGGTGAAAACCACTGCCCGGGCTGTTGATCGAATGTTGGCAAATAGGGGGCGGTGAATACCGGCAGTGGCGATAGCTGGCTTTTCCACATTTCTCACAGAACAGGTTCAGGGCTTATCCAGCCCGCTGTCCTCAGGCGCGACAGTAGCGGCGATTAAACCGTGTTTTCCGCTAATAGCCTGTGGCCAAACTGGTGATGGTTGGGTAGGAACGTACAGCTCAATGCATGGCTTGTGGACAAGCACTGGACAGGCTGTGGGAGCTTACTTGCCGATACAGAAGCTGGAGAAGATTTTTCCCAGTAATTCGTCACTGCTCACCGCGCCGGTGATTTCCCCCAGCGCATGTTGACAGGCACGCAGGTCTTCCGCCAGCAGTTCGCCGGCACCTGTTCCGGCCAATTGTGCCTCTCCGGCGCGGAGAAAACGCAGCGCGGACTCCAGGGCCTGCAGATGGCGGCGCCGGGCGCTGAAGTTGCCCTCCGCGGCCCCACTGAAGCCCATGCTGTCCTTGAGGTGTTGTTTCAGCAGGCCAAGTCCGGCACCGGTCCTGGCGGAGAGTGTGACCCGGGTGTATTGCGCGTCTTCCTCTATTCCCGGGTGCAGGCCGGACAGATCGCACTTGTTGTAAACGACAGTGACTGCAGTGGTACGCGGCGCGCCAGCTGCCGGGGAGGACAGCAGTGAATCGGTATCGGCGTCGTCGGGGCCATTGCTGTCGACCACCAGCAGGATACGGTCCGCCGAGGCAATTTCTTCCCTGGCGCGCCGGATGCCCTCGCGTTCGACCTCGTCCTCGGCGTCTCGTAATCCGGCGGTATCGACGATGTGCAGGGGCATGCCATCGAGCTGAATGTGCTCGCGAAGCACGTCGCGGGTGGTGCCGGCCATGGACGTAACGATCGCGATATCCGTCCCGGCCAGGGCATTGAGCAGGCTGGACTTGCCGGCGTTGGGTTGTCCGGCGATGACCAGTTTCATGCCCTCGCGCAGGATGCTGCCCTGCCGGGCCTGTTCCAGCACGGATTGCAGTTGCCCGATGATCCCGGCCAGTTGGTCGGCGACCTGCCCTTCCTCGATGAAGTCTATTTCCTCTTCGGGAAAGTCGATAGCCGCTTCCACGTACACCCGCAGCCGGGTAACCATGGCTACCAGCTCATCGATCTTCCGGGAAAACGCTCCCTGCAGTGAGCGGGTGGCGTTGAGGGCCGCCTGCTCGGTGCTGCTGTTGATGAGGTCGGCTATCGCCTCAGCCTGGGCCAGGTCAAGTTTGTCATTGAGGTAGGCGCGCTGGGAAAACTCACCGGGTAGCGCCTGCCGGGCGCCGCGGCGACAGGCGTCCTGCAGGAGCAAATCGAGTATCACCGGGCCGCCGTGGCCCTGTAGCTCCACCACGTCTTCGCCGGTGAAGGAATTCGGCGCCGGGAAAAACAACGCGATGCCACTGTCCAGCGACGTACCGGCGAGGTTGCGAAAGCAGGCGTAGTGGGCGTGGCGTGGCGCCAGCGTCAACCCGGTCATGGCCTCGCCGATAGCCCTGGCCGTCGCGCCCGACAGACGGATAATGCCGACGCCACCGCGGCCCGGAGCGGTGGCGACTGCAGCGATGGTATCCCCGTCGATCAGGGCTTGCTCGCCTGCCCCTCTATCTGCCTGGTGATCACATATTGCTGAGCCATGGACAACAGGTTATTCACAACCCAGTACAGCACCAGGCCAGCAGGGAACCACAGGAAGAAGAAGGTGAAGATCACCGGCATCCACTGCATGATCTTGGCCTGCATGGGGTCCGGTGGTGGCGGGTTGAGTTTTTGCATGAAGAACATGCTCGCGCCCATCAGCAGTGGCAGCACGAAGTAGGGGTCCATGACCGACAGGTCCTTGATCCACAGGACAAAAGGTGCCTGGCGCAATTCCACGCTTTCCATCAATACCCAGTACAGGGAGATAAACACCGGCATCTGTACCAGAATGGGCAGACATCCCCCCATGGGGTTTATCTTTTCCTTGCGGTACAGATCCATCATGGCCTGGGACTGTTTCTGTTTGTCGTCGGCGTACTGTTCGCGGATGTCCTGCATCTTTGGTTGCACACGGCGCATATTGGCCATGGAGCGGTAACTGGTGGCCGAGAGTTTGAAGAAAACCGCCTTGATCAGCACGGTCAACAGGATGATGGCGACACCCCAGTTGCCCACCAGGGCGTGGATTTTGGTCAGCAGCCAGAACAGGGGCTGGGCGATCCACCACAGCCAGCCGTAGTCCACACTCAGGTCAAGATACGGGGAGATTTCCCGCAGGCGATACTGATCCTTGGGTCCACCATAAAAACGGGCACCGGTTTCACCTCGCTGGCCTGGGTCCAGCACCACCGCAGGGCTGGTAAAGCCAGCGATATTGAAATCACTGCCGGTAACCCGTGTGCTGTAGGTGTGTTGCTGGTCAGGATTGGGAATCCAGGCGCTGAGGAAGTAGTGCTGGATCATGGCGATCCATCCGCCGGGCAAGGTGGCTTTGAAGGGGTCTTCCTTCATGTCCTTGAAGGTAATTTTGGTGAAGTGGTCGTCGGGTTGGGTGATGGCCGCACCGAGGAAGGGGGATATACCCATGCCGCCCGAGGCACCGGAAGAAGGGGCCGGGCTGTTGTCACGTTTTAATTGCCCGAACAGGTTTGCCTGCCAGCGGCTTTCGCTGCCATTTTCGATCAGGTAGTCGACCTGGATGAGGTAATCGCCGCGCTTGAACGTGAAACGCTTGATTACCTCGATGCCCTGGTCATTTTGCCAGTTGAGATCAATAACCAGGGAGTCAGCGCCCTCCTCCAGCTTATATATAGAAGAAGTAGTCGTGTAGCTGGCTCTGCCATTGCGATCGATGCCGTCAGGGCCGATCAGCCCGCTTTGCGCGATATAGATACGGGTGTCGTTGTCTTCCAGCAGCACATAGGGTACGTCCGGTGTGTCGATTCGTGCCGGGAATGCGGGCAGGTCCAGTTCGATAATATCCCCGCCTTCCAGGTCTATGGCCAGTTGCAACACATCGGTATAGACCTGGATAACCCGACCTGTTGATTGGGCGCTCGCTCCCGGGGAGGCCTGTTTGGGTAATTCATTTGCGGCCAGCTCGGGAAGGTCTTCCGTGTCGCCCTGGGAGTCGGCACTGGTTCGCTGGGCCGGCGCGGCGGGCATGTCGGAATCGTTTGCCGCCAGCAGCCGGCCGCTTTCCTGTACCTGGGGAGCAACCTTGCTGTCCTTGAAGTCTACCCACTTGGTGAGCAACATGAAGGACAGTACGGCGATGGCGCCGATCAGCAATGAACGTTGCAAATCCATAATAGCTTCTTTGGTCTAGTGTGAATGCGGGCAGGGCGGAACGGGGTCGATCCCGCCTTCGTGCCATGGGTGGCATTTCGCCAGGCGTTTCAGGGCGAGGTAACTGCCGCGCAGGACGCCGTGGGATGCGATGGCTTCCCGGGCATAGCTGGAACAGCTTGGATAGAACCGGCAATGGTTGCCCAGCAGGGGACTCAGACAGATCTTGTAACAGTCGATCAGGAAAATGAACAAGCGGCGCATTAGCGGTCCCGGCTGGTGTCTGGTTCAGGCTTGGGGAATTGGCGGCTCAGTTTTTGCCACTGCTGCTGCAATATAGTGGATACCTCGGCATTATCCAACTGGTCTATGCCCCGGCGTGTGAGCAGCACGACATCGACTGTACAGTCAGCGGCGGGCAGGGCACGAAAGAACTCCCTGGCCAGGCGCTTTATCCGGTTGCGCCCTACCGCCAGGCGAACGTTCTTTTTGGCTATAACCAGTCCCAGGCGATGGTTATCGGCATCGTTGTGCCGGGCCAGTAGCAGCAGGAATCTGTGCGAGGCCTTGGCATCCGGTTGCTCGAATACCCGGCTGTAGTCGCTGGCGTTGAGTAAGCGTTTGGACCTGGGAAACGCGCAGCCCTGCTTACCCCCTTCCACTGCCGTTTCAGAGTGCCAGGCGCTTGCGGCCCCGGGCGCGACGACGGTTGATCACCTGGCGACCGCCGCGGGTTGCCATACGGGCGCGAAAGCCGTGGGTGCGGGCGCGTTTGATGACGCTGGGTTGAAATGTTCTTTTCATAACTAAGGCTTCCAGAGCGAGTTCGTGCCGCCGGTCGCGATCTGCTTCAGCTGTATCGCGGTTGTTGGCCGGAAAAAAGGTGGGGTATTCTAGTGAAATGCGGCGCCCAATTCAATTGCAGGCGCGGTAATAATACCCGATTGTCCCCGGCATCGCCCGTCTGCATGAGTGCACTGGCCGGTCGACAGGCCGGCGAACGAGGCACTTCCCGGCGTGGTCGCCCCAGGCCTTCAACGGCGCGTGCTGCGGCCATCGGCGCACACATTTTCCAATAATTATTAACATGTTATCCACAGAAAAACTTATCCGGGAGTGCCTTTTGAGTCAATGGGTGAAAAACAAGCGAAAAAGATATAACTATTTGATTTTAAATAAAAAGAAATTTATTTTTTGTGGGCCCGTAGGTGTGGATAAGTGGTTTGTTTGGGAGTATTATAGCGCCACTGACCGAAGCATAATCGGCAGTTGATAAAAATGCGTTTTCTCGTTTCCTGACTGCAAGTGAGCCTGGTCGTGCGACCAGTTTCAAGGGGGTTCTTTTTGCCTGAACAAGTATGGCAACAATGCATGGATAGACTCCACGACGAATTGCCGTCCCAACAGTTCAACACCTGGATACGGCCGCTGCAAGCCGCCAGCGACGGCCGCTCCCTGACACTGTTCGCCCCCAATCGCTTTATCCGGGATTTCGTATCGGATAAATTCGCCGACCGTATCGGCGAACTGGTCCGTGAAATGGGCCAGGAGCAGCTTATGGATGTGGTCCTGCAGATCGGCACTGGCGATGCCCGACCCGCGGCGGACCTCCAGCCTGCACCGCCAGGACATGCAGGGCAGTACACAGAGCCTGCAACCGGGATGCGCCCCGCGATTTCCGGGCATGCAGTGAGTGGCCCGCTCCGTGCCGAAGGAGGCCGCTCCACGGTATCCAGGCCCGAGGCCACTCGCAAAGTGGATATGGGAGGCACGCTGCAGCACCAGCCGCAGCTGGTCGACAACTATACTTTCGACAATTTCATCGAGGGAAAATCCAATCAGCTCGCCCTGGCCGCGGCCCGGCAGGTGGCGCAGAACCCCGGGGAATCCTATAACCCGCTTTTTCTGTACGGCGGTGTGGGACTGGGCAAGACACACCTGATGCACGCCGTCGGCAACTCACTCAAACAGGAAAATCCCCAGGCTAAGGTCGTCTACCTGCACTCCGAGCGTTTTGTGGCGGATATGGTCAAGGCCCTGCAGCTCAATGCGATCAGCGATTTCAAGCGCTACTACCGTTCCGTGGACGCCCTGCTTATCGACGACATCCAGTTCTTTGCCAAGAAGGACCGATCCCAGGAGGAGTTCTTTCACACCTTCAATGCCCTGCTGGAGGGCGGCCAGCAGATGATCCTGACTTGCGACCGTTACCCCAAGGAAATTGATGGCCTGGAGGAGCGTCTCAAGTCGCGTTTCGGTTGGGGGCTGACTGTAGCCGTGGAACCGCCGGAGCTGGAAACCCGGGTTGCCATCCTCATGAAAAAGGCTACCCAGGCGCGCATGAACCTGCCTCCGGATGCCGCCTTCTTCATTGCGCAGCGAATTCGGTCCAATGTCAGAGAGCTTGAAGGTGCGCTGAAAAGGGTGATAGCAAGCGCTCACTTTACTGGCAAGGACATCGATGTGGAGCTGGTGAAGGAGAGCCTCAAGGACCTGCTAGCCCTGCAGGACAAGCAGGTGAGCCTCGACAATATCCAGCGTACCGTGGCGGAGTATTACAAGATAAAAGTGGCCGACCTGATGTCGCGTCGACGCAGTCGTTCGGTCGCGCGCCCGCGCCAGGTTGCCATGGCATTGGCCAAGGAGTTGACCAATCACAGCCTTCCCGAGATAGGCGACAGCTTTGGTGGCAGAGACCACACGACAGTGCTGCATGGATGTCGTAAAATCAAGGAACTTCGCGAAACTAACTCCGATATTAGCGAAGATTACAAAAACCTGTTGCGATCGCTCACAACTTGATAATCTTCTGCGGGGACCGTGTAGCACGTCGCCGGGCAGGCCGTGTCATTACCGACAATAAGCACCATTGGTGGGAAGGGATATCAGTTATATGAAGTTCACTATTTCGCGGGATGCACTGCTCAAGCCGCTGAATCTTGTAGCTGGTGTAGTGGAGCGCCGGCAGACGTTGCCTATACTGGCGAATGTGCTTCTTGTTCTGGAGGGGGACCACCTGTCACTCACCGGCACTGACCTGGAGGTAGAACTGGTTGGGCGGGTACAACTCGCCGGTGCGGGAGATTCCGGTGAAGTAACCGTGCCGGCGCGCAAGCTGGTCGATATCTGTAAATCCCTGCCCGAGGGCAGCAATATTGATTTCACGGTACAGGACAACAGGGTCACCGTAAAATCCGGTCGCAGTCGCTTCACGCTCTCGACATTGCCGGCCAGGGAGTTTCCCAATGTCGAAGACAGCATGGGGACTCACCAGTTCACCGTAAAGCAGGGGCAACTGCGGCGCCTGATCGATCGCACCGGCTTCGCCATGGCCCAGCAGGATGTCAGATATTACCTCAACGGCATGCTCTGGGAGATTCGGGACAAGCACCTGCGGGTAGTTGCCACCGATGGTCACCGGCTGGCGATGTGCACATTGCCAGGAAAGATCGATGCCAGCGACGATGTTCAGGTCATCCTGCCTCGCAAGGGTGTGCTGGAATTGGCGCGACTGTTGCTCGAGGATGATGCCGACATTGCGATAGTGATTGGCAGCAACCACATCCGGGCGACCACGGAGCATTTCACGTTTACCTCCAAGCTTGTGGATGGGAAATTTCCCGATTACCAGCGAGTCCTGCCCCGCTCACCCGACAAGGTGGTGCTCGGCTCGAGGCTCGAACTGCGCCAGGCGTTCACCCGCACGGCCATTCTCTCCAATGAGAAATACCGCGGGGTTCGCCTGAAATTGACCCCCAATACACTCGATATCGTCGCCAATAACCCCGAGCAGGAAGAGGCGGAGGAAGCGGTTGCCGTGGACTATGATGGCGATACCCTGGAAGTGGGCTTCAATGTGAGCTATCTGCTGGATGTACTGGGCGTGTTGTCCGGCGATCAGGTCAAGTTGTCTCTTTCAGATCCAAACAGCAGCGCTCTGCTGGAAGAGTCGGACGCCGATGATTCCCTCTATGTCGTTATGCCCATGCGCCTGTAACGAAGCGCGCCGTCACCCTATCCCTCATTACATTTACTTGCACTCGTCGCCCAATCCGGGCGGCGCGTTGCGGAGCCGCAAGTGTCCCTGAGCCGGCTGCAGATCAGCCGTGTGCGCAACCTCCGCCAGGTCCAGCTACAGGGTCTGGGCCAGGTGAACGTATTCTATGGGCCTAACGGAAGCGGCAAAACCAGCATCCTGGAAGCCGTCCACCTGCTGGGTATGGCGCGCTCTTTTCGTGGCAGCAGCGCCCGATCACTGATTACTCACGGCACTGCGGATTGCGTGGTATTCGGACAGGTGAGTTCACCTGCCTACCCCTCCCCCGTTCCCATGGGAATTCAGCGCGATACCACGGGCGACGCGCAGATCAAGGTGGGCGGGACCCAGCTTCGCTCAGTGGCAGAACTGGTCGAGCACCTGCCGGTGCAAGTCATCAATGCAGACAGCTTCGACCTGTTGACAGGCGCCCCAGGCGCGCGTCGGCGCTACCTGGACTGGGGAGTGTTCCACGTGGAACATCGCTTTCTGGAGCAGTGGCAGCGGTTTCAGCGCTGTATAAAACAACGCAATAAACTGCTGCGGCATGGTAAAATGCGCGCTACAGAACTGGATGTCTGGACCCGCGACCTGGCCGTATCGGGTGCCGCCCTGGGGGAGTATCGCAAGGCATATTTCGAACAGCTGGCGCCCCGCTTTGTACAGATCATTTCCAGACTGGCACCCGCTCTCGAAGGTCTTGAGTTACGCTACCAACAGGGTTGGGACCGGTCTCTTGATTATGCCAGTGCCCTGGAGAATGCGGTCGAGGTGGATATCGAGCAGGGCTATACCCACACAGGCCCCCAGCGAGCGGATATCAAAGTAATGATAAAGGGGCGGCTGGCGGCGGAAACCCTGTCGCGCGGGCAGCAAAAGCTGGTGGTCTGCGCTCTCAAACTCGCCCAGGGTCAGCTAATGTCTGACCAGGGTAAGGCACGTTGTGTCTACCTGGTGGATGATTTGCCCTCTGAGTTGGATGAGGCCCATGGCGCCAGGGTTTGTGAGTTACTGGCATCGATGCAGGCTCAGGTTTTTATCACCTGTATCGAGCAAGCGGATATCGAGCGCCTGTGGCCAGATAGCGGCGGGGCTCAAATGGCAATGTTCCACGTGGAACAAGGGAGCGTTGAGGCGGTTATCCCGGGTAGTGTCATTCCACGGGAGGGAACTCCTGGAGAAGCCGCCGAGCCACACGTCCTCGCGAATGGCCGTCAGTTGGCGGCAGTCGCTGTGCCACCGGCGAAATATACCAATAGCAGCAGTATCGAGAAGTGAAACATGAGTGAAACTGAACAGAGCTACGATTCTTCCAGTATCAAGGTCCTGAAGGGCCTGGATGCGGTGCGCAAGCGCCCGGGTATGTATATCGGCGATACAGACGACGGGACTGGCTTGCACCATATGGTATTCGAGTTGGTCGATAATTCCATCGACGAGGCGCTCGCTGGCCACTGTAGTGAAATCTCGATAGTTATTCATCCCGATGAGTCGGTGAGTGTGGCCGATAATGGCCGCGGTATCCCCACCGAGATGCACGAAGAAGGCGTGTCCGCGGCGGAAGTGATCATGACTGTACTGCATGCCGGGGGAAAGTTCGACGACAACACCTACAAGGTATCCGGAGGATTGCACGGGGTTGGGGTTTCCGTGGTGAATGCCCTGTCGGAGGAGCTGGTGCTGACCATTCGCCGCGAGGGCAAGATGTATGAGCAGGTGTACCGCCATGGGGTACCCGATGCACCACTGGCTGAAATCGGCACCACCTCGTCATCCGGCACGGCCGTTCGATTCAAGCCGTCCGCGGGCACCTTTACCAACATCCAGTTTCATTTCGAGCAGCTGGCCAAGCGGCTGCGGGAGTTGGCGTTCCTGAACTCGGGGGTGCGTATCGTATTGAAAGACGAGCGCAGCGCCAAAGAGGAGACCTACCAGTATGAAGGCGGCCTGAAAGCTTTCGTTGATTACCTGAACCAGAACAAGACGGCGGTAAACAAACCCTTTCATTTTCAACTGGATACGGAAGACAGTATCGGCGTGGAGGTGGCCCTGCAGTGGAATGACTCTTTCCAGGAAAGCATTTTCTGCTACACCAACAATATACCCCAGCGAGATGGCGGTACCCACCTGGCGGGTTTCCGGGCCGCCCTCACCCGCAGTCTTAACACCTATATAGAAAAAGAAGGGCTGGCAAAGAAAGCCAAGGTCAATACGACTGGCGACGATGCCCGGGAGGGCCTGACCGCCATTATTTCGGTCAAGGTGCCCGATCCCAAGTTCTCCTCGCAGACGAAAGACAAACTGGTGTCATCGGAGGTGAAAA
Source organism: Pseudomonadales bacterium (assembly GCA_024234735.1). Lineage (GTDB taxonomy): Bacteria > Pseudomonadota > Gammaproteobacteria > Pseudomonadales > Halieaceae > JARRPM01. The sequence continues at coordinate 102,573 of JACKNV010000006.1, read as the reverse complement.
CCGCGGTCGAGCAGGCCATGAACGCCCAGTTTAACGACTATCTGCTGGAAAATCCCGCGGAGGCCAAATCCGTGGTGGGCAAGATGTTGGATGCCGCCCGCGCCAGGGAGGCGGCTCGCAAGGCGCGGGAAATGACCCGGCGCAAGGGCGCCCTCGATATCGCCGGGCTTCCCGGCAAACTGGCGGATTGCCAGGAGAAAGATCCGGCGCTGTCCGAGTTGTACCTGGTGGAGGGTGATTCCGCGGGGGGGTCGGCGAAGCAGGGGCGCAACAGGAAGTTCCAGGCCATATTGCCGCTCAAGGGCAAAATTCTCAACGTGGAGAAAGCGCGTTTCGACAAGATGCTGAGCTCGGCTGAAGTGGGGACCATCGTCACTGCCCTGGGTTGTGGTATAGGCAAGGAGGAATTCAATCCGGAGAAGCTGCGCTATCACAGCATCATTATCATGACCGATGCGGATGTCGACGGCTCCCATATTCGGACCTTGCTGCTCACCTTTTTCTTCCGGCAGATGCGTGAATTGATCGAGCGCGGCCACATCTTCATCGCCCAGCCGCCGCTATACAAGGTGGCCAAAGGCAAGCAACATCAGTACCTCAAAGACGATGAAGCCCTGGTGGGTTACCTGACCCAGGCAGCCCTCGATGACGCCTCCCTGTATGTCAATGCGGATGCCCCGCCGATAACCGGCAACGGTTTGGAGGAACTGGTCACACGGTTTCGCGGCGTGGCAAAAACCATCGATCGCCTGAGCAGGCTGTATGCCCCCGAAGTCTTATGGCAAATGGTGTACAGCAACCCCCTCGATCACACCCAAATGAAGGACGAGCAGATCGTTACTGACTTTGCGAACAAACTAAGTGAGCGCTTACATACCTCGGTGGCCAAGGGCAGCAACTACACTGTCCTGGTGCGCAAGGATCAGGAGCGCCAGTTGTTTTTCCCGGTGGTCAAGCTGCTGGCTCATGGCGTCGAGTCTGAGACGGAGTACCATCACGAGTTCTTCTCCTCCGGGGAGTACCGCAGCCTGGTGGAACTGGGCAAGACGGTCAACAACCTCATCGAGGAAGAAGGCTATTTCAAGCGCGGCGAAAAAACCTTCGCGACCCGCAATTTCGCCGAGGGTCTGGACTGGCTGATGTCGGAAGCGCGGCGGGGCTACAGCATCCAGCGCTACAAGGGCCTGGGTGAAATGAACCCCGAGCAACTGTGGGAAACCACCATGGATCCGGACGTGCGGCGCATGCTGAAGGTGACCATAGAGGACGCCATCGCCGCTGACCAGATCTTCACCACCCTGATGGGTGACCAGGTGGAGCCGCGACGGGATTTCATCGAGACCAACGCGCTGTCCGTGGCCAACCTGGACGTTTAGGGTTTATGGTCATGCCGGTGGCCGCTTCGGCTCACCGGCGAGGTAGCTAACCCTGGTAACCCAGCGTTGCCTGGAACCCCTTCTCCATGATGGTGTTGATAACGCCTTTTACCGCCTCGGTATCATTGATGTGGGGAAACGCCCCCTCGGGAGTGGGCAATTCCAGGAACTGGCAGAGCGGCTGCCAGCCGTCAGCCACTTCGAAAACCAGCAGGCGCTCCGGGTCTATGGCTGCCCTGACCTCGGCAATGTGTTCGTTGAATCGCCGGATAAGGTGATCGTGATCGTGCATCCGACTATCGAAATAATCATTGATTGTTGCCTTCATGTAGGCGCCGGCCTCGCTGCCGGAGAGGAACTCGATCCACTCTTTGCCAAAAATAGTGTTCTGCACTGATGTAAACCACTTCTCCGGATCCCGCACGGTAAGTACGACTTTGGCATCCGGGTAATGCCCAGCCAGTGCCGCATAGCTGGTGCAGGCTGGAAAGTCGACGGTTGCCGTATAGCCATCGAAAAGCGTATCCCAATCCGGGGCGCTGCTTCCTACCTGTTCCCAGAGCTTCCAGTGGTCGGGCCCTTTGGGGAAGCACTCCACCATGTGGTAACAGGGATAACCCAGTTGTTCCAGGGCCGCTTTCAGTGACATCGTGCCGGTGCGACCGAAACCTGCGCCAATAACTTTCAATGCCATCGCATAGACTCCTGGGGCTAATCCGTTATGCGCAGAGTATAGAGTATGTGTTGCCCTGGCAGGCACTACCGCGGGCCGATTTCGGCAGCGGGAGCACTGGTTGCAGTGGGATGGTCCGCTTCGGCGGTTGCCCTATCCGATGGGCTTGAGGCGGGTTGGGGGCGTTGCCTGATCCCGCTCGTTCGTGTCTGTCGCCGGCGCAGCTTCCAGGCTCTCCAGGCGATCGGTCTCGATGTCGGCGTGGATAGGCTCCAGCGAGACCATCTCCTTGCTGGCTTTGGTGGACAGTTGCTGAAAGCGCTCGATCTTGCCGTACAGCCCCTGCTGCCCGGCGACACCGCGCACCGCGTCGTTGTAATGGTTGTTGGCGGCCTTGAGGGTATTGCCGAGCTTGTTCAGGCGCTCCGCCACCAGGCAGACCTGATTGTAGATCTCCCCTGCCCTGCTGCTGATTTCGCGGGCCTCATTGTTGCTCTTTTCGATCATCCACAGGTTGGCCACGGTGCGTAGGATCGGCATCAGGGTGGTGTGGGACACCATGACCACGCCTTTCTGGTAGCCGTAGTTGAACAGGTCGCGGTTGTGCTTCATGGCCTCTATGTAGGCGGGCTCCACCGGCATGAACATGAGCACGAAGTCCGGGCTGCCGATGCCAGGCAGGTTGGCGTAGTCCTTTGTCGCCAGGTCGTCAATGTGTTTGCGCACCGCCTGGGCGTGGGCATTCAGGGCCTGTTCTCGCAGGTCATCGGAGTCGGCGCCGATGGCGCGGTCGTAGTCCACCAGCGATACCTTGCTGTCGATCACCAGGTTTTTGCCGTCGGGTAGTTTGATGACGAAGTCCGGCAGTTTGCGCTTGCCCTGCTCGTCCTTGAAGCTGGCCTGGGCAGCGTAGTGCTCCCCGGGCTGCAGGCCGGCCAGTTCCAGGGTGCGTTGCAATTGCGCCTCCCCCCAGTTGCCGGTGGTCTTCTTGTCGCCCTTGAGCGCGGAGGTCAGATTGCTCGCCTGGCTGTTCATTTCCAGGCCTACCTCCAGCACCTTCTGGATTTCCTTTTCCAGGGCGGTGTGGCCGCGCAGTGACTCGGAGTGGACCTCGTTGATGCGGGTCTGGAAGCCGTTTATCTGTTCTCGGAAAGGTCGCAGCAGCGCTTCCAACGAATCCCTGCTGGTGGCGGTGAAGCTCTTGCCCTTGTCCTCGAAAATACGGTTGGCGAGATTCTCGAACTCTTTCTTCAGGTTGTCCCGCGCCTCGTTCAGCAATTGCACCTGCTCGGCGTGGCGGTCCTGGCGCTCGCGGTGCTCGGTGTGCAGCCGGGTGTAGTCGTTTTGCAGGGCCTGGTACTTGTGCGCCATCTCGGACAAATGCGCCTCGGCCGTCGCCAGGCGCCGCTGTTCGCTGCCCTGCTGCCTGTGGGCGTGATCGAGTTCCACGTTGAGTGCGCGGATATGGCCACCGGCCTCGGCGAGTTCGCTCTTGAGATCCTCGTTACTGGCGGTCAGTTCCCGGCGCAGGCGTTCGGTGACGAACTGCCCGCGCAGCAGGCCGATGACGAGGCCAACCGCCAGGCAGGCTACCGCGGCAATGCCGGCGGCGATGAGCATATTCTGGTCCAGTTCCATAATCGGGTCCGCAAAGCACTGCCGCCAGTGTAAAGCAAAGTTGTGCCGAGGGGGCGGTTACACCAGCGTATACGCGCGGCGGGAGCGACTACCTGTCGCGTTTTACAGCGGGTTCACCGCCCAGGATTGCCCTGGCCGCCGCCGCGAGATCGGCGTAGACCGGTATGTCGGCGGGGTTCTCCAGGCCCGGCCGAGGCGAGTGCAGCTGGTGCTCGGTCGCCCGGCCCTTGCCGCTGCGCACCAGCAGCGGGCGACATCCGAAAGCCCGGGCGGCCTGCAGGTCCTTGAGGCTGTCGCCGATGAACCAGGCGCCACGGGGCGACATGCCCAGCTCCGTTGCTATCGCCTGCAACAGGCCGGTCGCGGGCTTGCGGCAGTCGCAGTTGTCGTCGGGCAGGTGGGGACAATAGAAGATGCCGGCCACCTGGCCGCCCAGCGCTTCGACCTGGCGGCGCAACTCGGTGTGGATGGCTTCCAGTTCGTCCAGGCCCAGGTAGCCGCGGCCGAGCCCGGACTGGTTGGTGGCAATGGCGAGACTGTATCCCGCCCGGGACAGGGCGGCCATGGCCTCGATGCTACCGGGAATGGGCACCCAGTCCTGCAGGCCGCGGATATAGCCTGCGGAATCCTGGTTGATGACTCCGTCCCGATCGAGCACGATCAGCGGCATGGTCGATTGCCCGTGGCCGTCGGTACCGGCTATCCGGTGACCACCAGCTGGGAGATATCGGCCACCTGCGTGAACTGGTCGTGCAGTACTTTCAGCAGGTTGAGCCGATTGCGGCGCAGCCCGGGATCCTCGGCATTGACCATAACGCCGTCGAAAAAAGCGTCAATGGGGTCGCGCAGGGCCGCCAGACAGGCCAGGGCCTCGCTGTATTCATCCCTGGCAAAGTGGTCGCTCACTGTCCCCTGCAGCCGCGCCAGTGCGTCTGTCAGCGCTATTTCCTGGGGCTCCACGAGTAAGTCAGTGCTAACTTCAGAGAACTCGTGAGCAGCGTCGAGTTTTCCCAGGATATTGGCCACGCGCTTGTTGGCAGCGGCCAGCGCGCCGGCTTCCGGCAGGCGCGAGAAGGCGTGCACGGCATGCACCCTGCGCTGGATATCCAGCGGGCGGCTGGGCTTGCGGGCGCTGACGGCCTTGAATACCTCGACCGGGATATCCTCCTCCTCGTACCAGGCGCGGAATCGCTCGATCATATACTCCAGCACCTGCCCGGTGCTGCCGGGAGCAATGACCCCGGCCGGATACTGCGCCTCGGCCAGCGCCAGGCACTCGCGCAGGTCCAGGTCCAACTGTTTTTCCACGATGATCCGCAACACCGCAAGCGATGCCCGGCGCAGGGCAAAGGGGTCCTTGGAGCCGGTGGGCGGCTGGCCGATACCGAAGATGCCGACCAGCGTGTCCAGCCGGTCCGCCAGTGCCAGGGCGCAGGCAGTAGAGGTTTCCGGCAGCCGGTCCCCGGCGAACCTGGGCCAGTACTGCTGAACGATGGCTGCCGCAACCTCCGGCGACTCGCCGTCATTCAGGGCGTAGTAATAGCCGGCGATACCCTGCATGTCGGCGAACTCCAGCACCATCTCGGTGAGCAGGTCGGTCTTGCTGAGCAGCGCCGCGCGGCTGGCGAGCTGTGGCGGTGAAGCGATCAGTCGGGCGAGCTCGCCCGCCAGGTTTTCCAGGCGCCCGGTCTTGTCCCGGAGGGTGCCGAGTTGCTGCTGGAAGACGACGTTGTCGAGCCGCGGTACCCTTTGCTCGAGGCTGGTTTTCTTGTCGGTTTCGAAGAAAAATGCCGCGTCGCTGAGCCGGGGCCGGATTACCCGTTCGTTGCCGGCGATGACCTGGATCGGGTCCTTGCTCTCTATATTGGAGATGGTGATGAAATTGGGCCGAAGCTTGCCGTCGGCGTCCACCACATGGAAATACTTCTGGTGCTCCTTCATGGATGACACCAGCGCCTCGGCGGGCACCTCCAGAAAACGCTCCTCGAAAGAGCCGGTGAGTGCTACCGGCCACTCCACCAGGCCGGTGACTTCGTCCAGCAGGTCGTCGTCGATGACCGCCCTCGCTTGGAGAGCGCTGGCCTCTACCTCTACCTGGTCGCGTATCATTTCCCGGCGCTGCTCGAAATTGGCGACTACCTTCGCCTCGGCCAGTGCCGCGACATAGTCCTCGGGGCGCTGCAGGGTGATATCGCCGCTGCTGTGAAAGCGGTGGCCCCGGGTGACCCTGCCGGTGGGGAGCCCGAGCACTTCACCGTGCTCGCATTCGCCTCCCAGCATGGCCACCACCCAGTGCACCGGGCGCACGAACTCGACCCGGCTGGCACCCCAGCGCATGCGCCTGGGAATGGGCAGTTGCTGGATACTGCCGTTGATGATGTCGTTGAGGCAGGCGCCGGCCCGGGCGCCCGGCACTGTGCTGCGCAGCCCGAGCCTGGCGCCCTTGGGGGTTTCCACAATCGCCAGCTGCTCCGGCTCCACGCCCTGCCTGCTGGCAAAGCCGGTGGCGGCCGGGGTCCAGTTGCCGTCCTCGTCGCGGGCCTGGGCGAGCGGCGGCCCCAGGGTTTCCACCTCCTGGTCCGCTGCCTGCAGCTGTACCTTGTCGATCAGCACCGCCAGCCGCCGGGGGCTGGCAAACCACTGTACTTCGCCGAAATCCAGTTGCCGCTCGCGCAGCCCGGCGACGATCCCATCGCGAAACGCCAGCCCCAGGGATTTCAGGGCCTTGGGTGGCAGTTCCTCCGTGCCCAGCTCTACCAGCAGGGTGTCAGTACTCGCCATCAGCTCGCCTCCGCCCGGATGGTGCCCAGCACTTCGTCGCGCAGTTCGGGTCGGGCCAGGGGAAAGCCGAGCGCGGCGCGGGCGTCGAAATAGGCCTGGGCCACCGCCCTGGCCAGGGTGCGCACCCGCAGGATAAAGCGCTGGCGCTCGGTGACCGAGATGGCGTGGCGGGCATCCAGCAGGTTGAAGGTGTGGGACGCCTTCATCACCATTTCATAGGCGGGCAGCGGCAGGCCCTTTTCGACCAGGCGCAGGGCTTCGGCCTCGCAGTGATCGAAGCCGCTGAACAGGTAATCCACGTCGGCCTCCTCGAAGTTGTAGCGGGACATCTCCACCTCGTTCTGGTGAAACACATCGCCGTAGGTCACTCTACCCGCGGGGCCGTCGGCCCAGACCAGGTCGTAAATGCTGTCGACACCCTGCAGGTACATGGCGATACGCTCGATGCCGTAGGTGATTTCGCCGGTCACGGGGTAGCATTCCAGTCCGCCGGCCTGCTGGAAGTAGGTGAACTGGGTGACTTCCATGCCGTTCAGCCAGACCTCCCAGCCGAGACCCCAGGCGCCCAGGGTGGGCGACTCCCAGTTGTCCTCCACGAAACGGATGTCGTGGATGGCGGAGTCGATACCCAGGGCGGCCAGCGAATCCAGGTAGAGCTGCTGGAACTCGGCGGGCGAGGGCTTCATCACCACCTGGAACTGGTAGTAGTGTTGCAGCCGGTTGGGGTTTTCCCCATAGCGGCCGTCGGTCGGCCGGCGGCTGGGTTGCACGTAGGCTGCGTTCCAGCTCTCCGGGCCCACTGCCCGCAGAAAGGTCGCGGGGTGAAAGGTGCCGGCCCCGACCTCCATGTCCAGCGGCTGTAGCACAACACAGCCCCGGTCGGCCCAGAACTGCTGCAGGCGCAAGATAAGCTCTTGAAAAGTAAGTATTTCTGGTTTTTCAGATGACACCGGTATCCCCATAGGGTAGCCGCAAAAAGCCGGCTATTATACAGGCTCTTTTGGCGGCATAATACGCGCTTTGTCGGAAACGCCTGGCAAATACCGGCTGCACTCCCCCGCCACCGCAGTGCGGCCGGTACCCTGCCCGTGGCACCGGCCAATCCCCGTTAGGACACAAGGAGCCTCATGTTTTTCGGCAAGGTTATAGGCGGTCTGCTGGGCCTTTTGGTCGGCGGTTTATTTGGCCTGGTAATAGGCCTGTTTGTCGGCCATATGTTCGACCGGGGGCTGATCAACAGCCTGAAATTTGCCTCTCCGGAAAACATCCGGCGGATCAAGGCCAGCTTCTTCGAAACAACCTTCCTGCTGTCGGGGCACCTGGCCAAGGCCGATGGCCGCGTGTCAGAGCTGGAAATCCGCCACACCGAGCAGGTGTTCGAGCAAATGGCGCTGGACACGGAGCAGCGCAAACGCGCCATTGAGCTGTTCCGCCGCGGCGCCGCCCCGGATTTCCAGATCGAACCGGTCATATCCGAATTTCTGCAAACCTGCGGCCACCAGCGCCAACTGCAGCAGGCGATGCTGCTGGTGCTGATCTCCCTGGCGATGGCGGATCAGGGCCTCGATAGCGCCGAACACGACGCCCTGCGACGTATTGCCACCCTGCTGGGTTTCGGCGCGCAGGCGCTGGAGCAGTTGTTGCGCATGGCCCAGGCCCAGGAACATTTCCACCACGGCGACCGTTTCGGGGCCGAGCCCGGCACTCGCCTGGAAGATGCCTATGCGGCGCTGGGAGTCAGCCCCCAGGTGTCGGACCGGGAGCTCAAGCAGGCGTATCGCAAGCGCATGAGCGAGAACCACCCGGACAAGCTGATAGCCAAGGGAGTGCCGGAGCACATGGTCAAGCTGGCGACCGAGCGCTCCCAGGAAATCCAGGCGGCCTACGAAATGGTGAAGAACAGCCGCGGCGGGGCCTAGGGCCAATGCGCACCAACGGGGCCTTGCGGGCCCTGGCTCACCTGCGCCAGAAAGCCGGGGTGAACAGCACCAGCAGGGTGAAAATTTCGAGCCGCCCCAACAGCATGGCAAAACTCAGCAGTATCTTGGCAAACTCGCTCAATCCGCCGAAGCCGGTGGCCACGCCGGCTATACCCATGCCCAGGTTGTTCAACGTGGCGGCCACACAGGAAAACGCGGTGAGAAAATCCAGGCCGTCGGCCACCAGCAACAGCAGGATGACGATATAGGCGGAGGTATACACTGCGAAAAAGCTCCACACCGCGCTCACGATCGCCGCTTCCACCCGGCGCCTTCCTACCTTGAGCGGAATGATCGCCTGTGGGTGCACCAGCTGTTTCAGTTCGCGAATACCCTGCTTGTAGATGAGCATCAGCCGCATGGCCTTTACGCCCCCTGCGGTGGAGCCGACGCAGCCGCCCATGCATGAGAAAAAAATCGCCATGATCGGCAGGAAGGCGGGCCAGATCGACAGGTTCTCGGTGGAGTAGCCTGTGGTCGTAATGATGGAGATGACCTGGAACACCCCGTGGATAATACTCTCCTTGTGGCCGTGAATCTCCTCCAGGATCAGGTAGGCGATAGTGGTTCCAACGCAGATGAACACCGCCGCCATGAAAAAGCGGGTCTCGGAATCCCGGGTATAGATGCCCAGCGAGCGGCGCCGCCAGGACAGGAAATGCAGCCCGAAATTCATACCCGACACCAGCATGAAGAAACTGGCGGCGATCAGGATATAGTCGTTTTCAAAAAAGCCCAGGCTGGCGTCGTGAGTGGAAAAACCGGCTAGTGCAACGGTGGAGAAGGAGTGTCCGATTGCGTCGAAAGCCGACATACCGAGCAGGTAGTAGGCGGCGGCGCAGGTCACGGTCAACCCCAGATAGACTGCGAACAGGGCTTTTGCGGTCTCGGTAATGCGCGGGGTGAGCTTGGTGTCCTTGGACGGGCCGGGGGTTTCCGCCTTGTACAGCTGCATGCCCCCGATTCCCAGCATGGGCAGGATCGCCACCGCCACCACGATGATGCCGATACCACCCAGCCACTGCAGCAACTGGCGATAGAAGAGAATGGATTTGGGCAGCTCGTCCAGCCCCACGATAACCGTGGCGCCAGTGGCGGTCAGGCCGGAGATGGATTCGAAGATCGCATCAGTCGGGCTCAGGTGCAGCGCCTCGCTCAGGGTGAAGGGCAGTGCGCCGTACAGCCCCAACACGGTCCAGAACAGCGAGGTGATCAGGAAGCCGTCGCGGATACGCAGATCGTGGGTCACGTTGCGTACCGGCAGCCACATCAGCAGGCCGGAAAAGAAGGTTATCCCCATGGCCGACAGGAAGCCCCTCATGGTGCCGTCGTCCGCCAGGAACGCCAGGACCAGCGGCAGCAGCGTGGAACTGCTGAACAGCATCAGCAAGATGCCGAGAATCCTGAAGGAGACTGAAATCCTCATCGCCTAGGAAAAAAATCCGAAACCCACGGCGAACAGCTTTTCCACGTCCTTGATCATATTGCGATCCACCAGGAACAGAATGACGTGGTCGTCGGTTTCAATCACGATGTGGCTGTGCGCGATAAGCACGTCCTTGCCGCGCACGACAGCGCCGATGGTGACCCCCTCAGGCAGCTTGATCTCGTCCAGGCGGCGACCGACCACGCGCGAGGAGCGGGAGTCGCCATGGGCGGTGAGCTCGATGGCCTCGGCGGCGCCGCGCCGCAGGGAGTGGACGTTGCTGATATCGCCGCGGCGCACGTGGGTAAGCAGGCTGCCGATGGTTATCTGCTGGGGAGAGATGGCGATATCGATCTCATCGCTCACCAGGTCTGCGTAGGCGGTGTTGGCAATCAGGGTAATGACTTTCTTGGCGCCCTGGCGCTTCGCCAGCATGGACATCATGATATTGGATTCGTCGTTGTCGGTGAGGGCGCAGAACACATCGGTGTTTTCGATGTTCTCCGCCGCCAGCAGCTGCGGATCGGTGGCGCTGCCATTGAGCACCAGGGCGTGCTTCAGGCGCTCCGCCAGCACCCGGCAGCGATCGTAGGATTTCTCGATGATCTTGACCTGGTAGTGGCGCTCGATATTGGCTGCCAGGGTGGCGCCGATGTTCCCGCCCCCGGCAATCATCACCCGCTTGTAGGGTCTGTCGATCTTGCGCATTTCCGCCATGACGGCGCGTATATTGTCCCGGGCGGCGATGAAAAATACCTCGTCGCCCACCTCCACCACGGTATCGCCCTTGGGCAGTATGGCCCGGTCCTGACGAAAAATGGCTGCGACCCGGGTATCGACCCTGGGCATGTGCTGGCGAATGGCCTGCAACTCCTGGCCGACGATGGGGCCGTCGTGGTAGGCGCGCACGGCCGCCAGTTGTACCTTGCCGTCCGCGAAGTCCAGCACCTGCAGGGCGCCGGGGTTGGCGATCAGCTGCTGGATGTTCTTGGTCACCAGTTGTTCGGGGCCGATGATGACGTCCACCGGAATGTGATCGCGATTGAACAGTTGCTGCTCGTATACCAGGTACTGGGGGGAGCGCACCCGGGATATCTTGGTGGGGGTATGGAACAGGGTGTGGGCCACCTGGCAGGCCATCATGTTGATCTCGTCACTGTTGGTGACCGCCACCAGCATGTCGGCGTCTTCGGCGCCGGCCTTGAGCAGGGTGTTGGGGTGCGAGGCCTCGCCGGTGACGGTGCCGATGTCCAGCCGGTCCTGCAGGGCGCGGAGCTTGTCGCCGTCGGTGTCGACCACCGTGATGTCGTTCTGCTCTATGGCCAGGTGCTCGGCCAGGGTACCGCCGACCTGGCCGGCGCCAAGGATAATGATTTTCATGGCTCAGGGAGCTCTAACGCGGTCCGGACACCCGCGCACCATAAAGAAATCGCCCAGTGATTGTAAGGTCTCGTCAGCGGCAATTGTGCACATTATCGTTCCCGGGTGGTCAGGCCCGCTTTTGCAGCAGGGTGAAAAACAGGCCGTCCGGCCCGCCTGCCGCGGGAAGCAGTTGCCTGCCGCAGCCGGCGGGCTCCCCCCAGGAAACCGTCAGCGGCATCGCCGCGGCGTCGTCGATATTGCCTGTGAAGCGGGAGACCACCTGGTCGTTTTCCTCTTTCAGCAGCGAACAGGTGACATACAAAAGCAGGCCGCCGGGCTTGAGCAGGGGCCACAATCCCTGCAGGATCTGGCCCTGTTGCGCGGCCAGGGCGGGAATATCCCCAGGGCGCCGCAACAGTTTGATATCCGGGTGGCGGCGGATGACGCCGGTTGCGGAACAGGGCGCGTCCACCAGGATGCGATCGAAGCTGGCGGGTGCCAGGGTCGCCGGCGGTCGGCGCGCGTCGGCTTCCAGCACGGTGGCGCACAGGCCCAGGCGCAGCAGGTTCTCCTCGACCCTGCCCAGGCGGGCGGCGTCCACGTCCGCCACCACCAGCTCTCCGAGGTCGGGGCACAGCTCCAGCAGGTGGCAGCTCTTTCCCCCGGGAGCCGCGCAGGCGTCCAGCACCCGATCCCCCGGGCGGGCCTGTAGCAACGGGGCGGCCAACTGGGCGGCTTCGTCCTGTACGCTGACTTCGCCCTCGACGAAGCCCGGCAATTCGGCCACGTCGCAGGGATGCGCCAGGCGAATCGACCAGGGGGACAAGTCTCCCGCCACCGCCCCCAGGCCGGCGGCTTGCAGGCGCCGCAGGTAGTCCTGGCGTTCGCCGCGACGGCCGTTGACCCGCAGGGTCATGGGCGGCTGCAGGTTGTTGGCGGCGACGATACTGTCCGCATACTCCGGCCACTGGCAATGAATGGCCTCGAGCAGCCAGGCGGGGTGACAGGCGGCCGCGGCCCGGTCGAGGTTTGCCAGCAGTGCCACCCGCTCGCGCAGGAAGCGCCGCAGTACCGCATTGACCATGCCTTTTGCCCAGGGCTTGTGCAGCGCGCGGGTTGCCCCAACCGTGGCTGCCACGGCGGCGTGATCGGGGATGCGCATGCCCTCCAGCTGGTAGAGGCCGCAAAGCAGCAGCCCCTGGATGTCGCTGTCCCGGTCGCGCAGGGGCCTGGCGAGGAGCTGCTGCAGTACCCCGTGCAACTTCGGTTGTTGTCGCAAGGTGCCGTAGCACAGTTGTTGCAGCAGGCCGCGGTCGCGCGGCGAGACCTGTTGCAGGTGCTCCGGCAGCGCCTGGTTGAGCGATTTGCCGGCGATGACCTCGCCGATCACCCTGGCCGCCGCGACGCGTGCATCCAGCGCCATCAGTCGCGACCGCTGGCGACGGTGGCGAAGCGCTTGCCCGGGGCGAACAGGTCGGCGCGCGCGTTCAACAGCTGCGCCACCGACAGGACTTTGCCGCCGGCCAGTTGCAGTTGTTGCAGATTGAGTTGGCTGCCATCGCAATTGACCAGAATCCCCTCGCGCCCTGATCGCAGGATGGTGCCGGGGGGCTCCGTCAGCGGTGCTTCGCCAGCCGGCTGTGCCTGCCAGATCTTGATCCGCTCACCCTCGAGGCTGGTGAAGCACACCGGGAAGGGATTGAAGGCGCGAATCAGTCTGTCCAGAACCACCGCCGACTGATGCCAGTCCAGTGCCGCCTCGCTCTTGAGAATCTTGCTGGCGTACGTGGCCTGGTCGCCGTCCTGCGGGCTCGCCGCAGCCTGGTGGGCGGGCAGGTCGCGCAATACCTGGAGCAGCAGCGGCGCGCCGAGACAGGCCAGCTCGTCGTGCAGGCTGGCGGCGGTGGTGCCCGCCGTTATGGCGCAACCGCAGCTCGCCAGCATGTTGCCGGTATCTAGCCCCGCGTCCATTTGCATGATGGTGATACCGGTCTGGCTGTCGCCAGCGGCGATAGCCCGCTGGATGGGTGCGGCGCCGCGCCAGCGCGGCAGCAGCGAGGCGTGGACGTTGAGACAGCCCAGCCGCGGTGCATCCAGCACCGCCTGGGGCAGAATCAGGCCATAGGCTACCACCACCATGGCGTCCGCCTGCAGGTCGGCCAGTTCCCGCTGGGCGCCGGCTTCCTTCAGGGACAGTGGCTGGCGCACCGGGATACCGGCCGCCTCGGCCAGCCGCTTCACTGGCCCGGGCCGGGTTAGCTTGCCTCTTCCGGCGGGCCGGTCGGGTTGCGTATAGACAGCGAGTAGTTGGTGCTCACTTTCAATAAGAGCCTTTAGATGAATGGCGGCAAAGTCTGGCGTGCCGGCAAAAATGAGGCGCAAGGGGGGGCCGGACACGCTGTTCAGGCCTTCAACCGGTGCTGCTTCTCCAGCTTGCGCCGTATGCGCTGGCGCTTCAGGGGTGACAGGTAATCGACAAACAGCTTGCCCTCGAGGTGGTCGATTTCGTGTTGCAGGCAGATGGCGAGCAGGCCGTCCAGTTCGCGGGTGAAACGTTCGCCGTTGCGGTCCAGCGCCGTGACCTCGACCCGGGTCGGGCGGGACACGGTCTCGTAGAAGCCGGGCACGGACAGGCAGCCCTCGTCGTATTCTCCCAGGTCCGGGTCCAGCACCGTGACCTCGGGGTTGATGAATACCAGCGGCTGATCGCGCTCCTCGGAGACGTCTATGACCAGGATGCGCTCATGCACGTTGACCTGGGTGGCGGCCAGGCCGATTCCGGGAGCGTCGTACATGGTCTCGAACATGTCGTCGATCAGCCGGCGGGTGGCATCGCTGACCTGCTTGACTGGCTGCGCCCTGGTGCGCAGGCGTGGGTCGGGGAATTCCAGTATTTCCAGTACTGCCATGCTCGAGGGGGCTCTGTTGTGGCCGAAAAGCGGCTGCCAAAGGATGGGTGAATTAGTAACATAAGGCTTGCCACCGGCAAACAGCGGCAGCAAACTGTAGCAATTATACTACCTGAAGCGGCACAGCGCCCACTGTCCTTGGGGGGCGGTATCGGCCGATCGGGGCAAAAGCCGGGTCTGGCGGGGCGTCTGGCGCCGCGGGCAAGACTCATGGGGATGCTGTCGCAGCAGTGTAGCCACTCATTTACCGGGGGTTACACGGTTTGCGCCGGACAATAACAAGACCAGGCAGGGACGGGAAAATGAAGACAAGGTCACTTTCAGTTGGCGTGCTGCTGTTGTCATTGCTTTTCAGCGCATGGCTGCAGGCGGCGGTGGAACTCAACGAAAATGTGCCGGAAACCTACATCGTCAAGAAAGGCGATACACTGTGGGGCATTTCCGGGATGTACCTGCAGAAGCCGTGGTTGTGGCCACAACTGTGGGACGCCAACCCCCAGATTGATAACCCCCACCTGATCTACCCGGGCGATGAGCTGTATCTCGTGTGGATAGACGGCGAACCCCGGTTGCGGCTGCGTCGCGGCCGCGACGTCAAGCTGATGCCCGACATGCGTATCACCCCGCTGGACCTGGCCATACCGATTATTCCCCTGGATGAGATCGGGCCCTGGTTGAAGTGGTCGAGGATCGTCAATGCCGGTGAGATTGACAATGCCGCCTACATTGTTTCCGGCTCCCAGGGCCACCTGCTCAGCGCCCCCGGAGACCGTGTTTACGGCCGCGGCAATTTCCCCGATGGCGAGAAGGTGTACGGGATATATCGCCCGGGTGATGCCTATTACGACCCGATCACCAAGGAACTGCTGGGCTACCAGGCACAGGACATCGGCAATGCCACCCTGATCAGCAATAACGAGGACGAAGTCACCGAGCTCGAGGTGACGCGCATCACCGAGGAAGTGCGGATCACCGATCGCCTGTTGCCCATGCGCGAGCAGGTTCTCGACGCCTCCTTCCATCCGCGGGCGCCGGACGTGCCCATCGAAAACGGTTTCATGATCGCCGTGCCGGGGGGTGTCACCCAGATCGGCACCAACGCCATCGTGGTGCTGAACAAGGGGGCTCGCGACGGCCTGGAGGTCGGCCAGGTGCTGGCCATTTACCAGGCGGGAGAACTGGTGTTCGACTCCATCGCCCAGGCGAATGTGCAACTGCCGGATGTCCGCGCGGGGCTGGCGATGGTGTTCTCCGTGTTCGACAAGGCCAGCTATGCCATCGTGCTGAAGTCCGACAAGCCACTGCAGGTCGGAGACAAGGTGAAGAACCCCTGATGTTCTAATCCGCACCCGGGTGTGCACAATGATACGGGGCCGCAGGCCCCGTTTTTGTTTGTGGGCGCCGGCCAATACGCTTGCCATGCGGGTGAATACGTCAGGGAAGATGTATGAATGCTACCGATACCCGGCTGTGCCTGTTGTTGCACAGCGTCCCCGGCCTGGACGATACGTCCCTGCGCCGCTTGTTGTTGCACTGTGGCGGTCCGGCACAGGTCGTCGAGGCCGGGCCGAAAGGGTGGTGCGCTGCCGGTCTGGGCGAGGCCCTCACGGCAGATCTGGCGCGCGCGCTGCGCGGCCCCGGGTCCGGCCGCGTCGATGTGGACGCCCAGTTGCGCACACTGGCTGCCGTCTCTGCGCGAATTGTGCCAGTGACTGACCCACTGTACCCGCCGCTGCTGCGGGCAATTCACGACCCGCCGCCGCTGCTGTACGTGCGCGGTGATCCGGCCGTGCTGGCCCAGGCGCAGCTGGCGGTTGTCGGCAGCCGCAGGGCCAGCCCGGCGGGCCTGCGGGCCGCCAGTACCCTGGCGGGTGAAGCGGTGGCGGCGGGGCTGCAAATCTGCAGTGGGCTCGCCCAGGGGATAGACGGCGCGGCCCATCGCGGGGCACTGGCGGCGGGCGGCAACACGACCGGCGTGATGGCGACCGGCATCGACCGGGTCTATCCGGCTCGCCATCGCTCCCTCGCCGAGGAGCTGCCGCGCAGCGGTTGTCTGGTTAGCGAATTTCCCCCCGGAGTCGCGCCGCTGCGCCAGAATTTCCCCCGCCGCAACCGTATCATCAGCGGCCTCGCCCTCGGTGTCCTGGTGGTGGAGGCCGCTCCGGCAAGCGGTAGCCTGATTACTGCCCGTATGGCCCTCGAACAGGGCCGGGAGGTGTTCACCCTGCCCTGGTCCATCTACCATGAGGGTGGTGCCGGCTGCCTGCGCCTGTTGCGTGACGGGGCTAAAATGGTGGTTACCGCCCGGGACATGCTCGAGGAACTGGGTTCCCTGTATGCCCTGCAACAGGAGCTGTTTCCGGTGCCGCAGGCCGCCCCGCGCGACGCCCTCACGGGTGGCCAGCGACAGGTGCTGGACCTACTGGGCTATGAAGCCACCGCACTCGAGCAGGTGGTCAGTGCCAGCGCGCTGCCGGTGCAGCAGGTGATGGCAGAGCTGTCGACCCTGGAGCTGATGGGATATGTCAGCCGCTGTCCCGGAGGGTATTTGCGCTGTTGAGCCCTGCCGGGCTTGCGAACTGGCCCGCAGTTGGTTAAGTTTCGCGCTTTTTGGGGGCGCCATTTGGCGCCGGGCCAGTACATCAGGAGGCAATCAATGAGCGAGCCGTTTGTGGCAATAGTAATGGGGTCGGACTCGGACCTGCCGGTCATGGAGGCCTGCTTTGACGTCCTGCGTTCTTTTGGCGTGCGGTTCGAGGCGCGTATCACCTCGGCCCACCGCACGCCGGAGGTCACCAAGGCGTTCGTCAAGGACGCCGACCAGCGCGGTTGCGCGGTGTTTATCGCCGCCGCCGGCATGGCTGCCCACCTGGCGGGAGCTGTCTCGGCCACCACCGTCAAGCCGGTGATAGGGGTACCCATCGAGTCTTCGCTGGACGGCCTGGATGCCCTGCTGTCCACCGTGCAAATGCCCGCTGGCATCCCCGTGGCCTCGGTCGCCATCGGTAAGGCCGGCGCCAAGAACGCGGCCTATCTCGCCACCCAGATTCTCGCGGTCAACGATCCCGCCCTGGGTCAGAAGCTGTGTGAGGAGCGCGCTGCCAACGCCGCCAAGATCAGCGCCAAGGATGCGGCCCTGCAGGACAGCCTGAAGGGCGCCTGACATCCGCCGATGCTGTCCTGCCTACATTTGCGCCAGGCGCGCAAGGCACTGGCGGCAGGCGGTGTTGTCGCCTGCCCTACCGAGGCGGTGTGGGGCCTGAGCTGCGACCCTGCGAACGCCGACGCCGTCGGCCGCCTGCTGGAAGCGAAAAGGCGGCCCCGCGCCAAGGGCCTGATTCTGGTAGCCGCGACCCAGAGCCAGTTGGAATACCTGCTGCAGGGCCTGGAGCCGGCGCAGCGCCGGCAGCTGGCGGCCAGCTGGCCGGGGCCGGTGACCTGGCTGGTTCCCCACCGCGGGGCGGTACCCGGGTGGATAAGCGGCGACCACGACACGGTTGCAGTGCGGGTCAGCGCCCACCCCGTGGTGCAGGCCCTGTGCGCCGCCTGGGGCGGGCCACTGGTTTCCAGCTCGGCCAACCGGGCGGGCGCCCAGCCCCCCAGGGAGGCCTTCCAGGTGCGCCGGTATTTCGGCCAGCGCCTCGATTACATCCTGCCTGGGGCGGTGGGTGACTCCAGCCGCCCCAGCGTCATCCGCGACCTGGCCAGCGGGCGGATTGTCCGCGCTTGAGTGTATCCAGGTATTGTTCCGCTGCGCGGCTGCGTATAATGCCTCGCCCATAAGCAACGGGGGTAGCCACCACAATGCAGATTGAACAGGTCAGGACCTACCTGCTGCAACTGCAGGACAGCATCTGCGCCGAGCTCGCCGCCGAAGACGGCGGTGGCGCGTTTATCAGCGACGAGTGGCAGCGCGCCGAGGGCGGGGGTGGTCGCAGCCGGGTGCTGACCGAGGGCGCGGTATTTGAGCGTGCCGGCGTCAACTTCTCCCACGTGCGCGGTGCCAGCCTGCCCCCCTCCGCCAGTGCCGCGCGACCGGAGCTGGCCGGCCGCAGTTTCCAGGCCCTGGGCGTATCCCTGGTGATACACCCGCGCAACCCCTATGTGCCCACCTCCCATGCCAATGTGCGCATGTTCGTTGCCGAAAAGGCCGGCGAGGATCCAATCTGGTGGTTCGGCGGCGGCTATGATCTCACCCCCTACTACGGCAACCGCGATGACTGCGTGAGCTGGCACCAGGTGGCCGCCGCGGCCTGCGCGCCCTTTGGCGAGGAGGTCTACCCCCGCTTCAAGAAGTGGTGTGACGACTATTTTCACCTGCGCCACCGGGGCGAACCGCGCGGTATTGGCGGCCTGTTCTTCGACGACCTCAACGAGTGGGACTTCGCCACCAGTTTTGCCTTCATGCGTGCAGTGGGAGATTCCTACATCAGGGCCTACCGCCCCATCGTGGCGCGCCGCAAACACCAGGAATACGGTGAGCGGGAGCGCCAGTTCCAGCTATACCGCCGCGGGCGCTATGTCGAGTTCAACCTGGTTTACGACCGCGGGACCCTGTTTGGCCTGCAATCCAATGGGCGCACCGAGGCCATTCTGATGTCCCTGCCGCCGCTGGTGCGCTGGGAGTATGCCTACCAGCCGGAGCCGGGTACCCCTGAGGCGGAATTGACGGAATACTTCTTGCAGGACAGGGACTGGTTGGCACAGGCGCATACTTAGGCTCCCGATATCATGAGTGACACAGACCGCTACGCCGTCTTCGGCAACCCCATCAAGCACAGCAAGTCACCGGCTATTCACGCCGCTTTTGCCCGGCAGTGCGACCAGCCGATCCAGTACCGGGCCGTGCTGGTGGCCGTCGATGGTTTCGAAGCGGCGGTCAGACGTTTTTTTGCCGAGGGCGGGGCCGGGCTCAATGTCACCGTGCCCTTCAAGCGCGAGGCCTTCGAGCTGGCGCAACGCCTCAGTTCGCGAGCCCGGCGGGCGGGGGCGGTAAACACGCTCACTCGAACCGAGGATGGCGCGCTGGCGGGCGACAACACCGACGGTGTCGGCCTGGTGCGCGACATGGTGGCCAATCTGGGCTGGCTGGTGCAGGGCCAGCGGGTACTGGTGCTGGGCGCTGGCGGCGCGGCGCGCGGTGTGCTCGAGCCGCTGTTGCGGGAGAACCCCCGGGAGCTCGTGGTGGTCAACCGCACGCCCGCCAGGGCGGAGCAGCTGGCGGCGGAGTTCGCCGAGGTGGCGGCGGTGGAAGGGGGGCCTTTCGAGTTGTTATCCGACCGCGCCTTCGACCTCATCATCAACGCCACCAGCGCCGGCCTGACAGGAGACATGCCGCAGCTGCCCGAGAGTATCCTCACCGAGCGCAGCTGTTGTTACGACATGGTTTACGGTGCCCAGCCCACGCCCTTCATGCGTTGGGCGGCGCATCATGCCGCCTGGGCGGTGGCGGATGGCCTGGGCATGCTGGTGGAGCAGGCCGCGGAGTCATTTTATATATGGCGGCGGGTGCGCCCTGATACGCGCCCCGTGATCAGGCAGATTCGCGAGGCACTGGCCGCCTGAATACCGGCCGTCAGCCCTCCCCTTCCAACTCCGCGATGTGCTGGTCCTTGAGCTTCACGTAGTTGCCTGCGACGTAACAGAAATAGGCCATCTCCCCCTCCGTCAGTTGGCGCATCTCGCGGGCCGGACTGCCGCCGTACAGAAACCCGCTGCGTAGGCGCTTGCCCGGTGTCACCAGCGCACAGGCGGCCACCACGACATCGTCCTCGACCACCGCGCCGTCCATGATGGTGGCACCCATGCCCACCAGTACCCGGTCGCCTATGGTACAGCCGTGCAGGGTCGCGCTGTGACCCACCGTGACGTCGCAGCCGATGGCCAGCGGCCAGCCGTCGGGATTGTAGGGCCCGGCATGGGTAATGTGCAGTATGCAGCCGTCCTGCACGCTGCTCCTGTCGCCCACGCTGATACTGTGCATGTCGCCGCGGACTACCGCCTGGGGCCAGATCGACACGTCGTCTCCCAGGGTGACGTCGCCAATGACGATGGCGCTGGGGTCTATCAGTACCCGCCTGCCGATAACGGGTTGTTTGGCGCCGAAGCGGCGTATGTTGCCACGGTTGCGGTCGGTCACGGCGTTTCTCCGTCGGGGAACCAGCCTGTTACAATACCGGCCCCATGTCAGGCTGGCCAGCCGGACGATCGCGAGCGGAGGTATCGCCTTGGGTAAGAGTGCCCCTCGACGTCGTTTCATCGCCGGTGCGGTGTGCCCGCGTTGCGCCCGGATGGACAAGATTGTGGTGGACCTGGAGACCGACCAGCGCGAGTGTATTGCCTGTGGTTTCAGCGAGGCGCGGCCTGCCGGCAGCGCCGCTGCGGATGCGGGGGGAGGCGATGCCCTGGTCGAAGTGCCGACCCGTGTTACCCGCGCCGCGGCGCGGCGCGTGGAAACGCCCGCAGAGCCGGTGACCCTGCTGGACCCGCGCGGCGACGGCGAGCGCTAGCAGGCAGCTTGCGTTCAGAGAGTGTGCGGCAGGCGTAGCCTGATCTGCACCGGCGAGCGCGCCAGGTTGTTGCTGGTGAACATCTGGGTAGCCGGTATCGCGCTGCCCGGCAGGGCGCGCACTTTTTCCCAGAGGTGTTCCTGCAACAACAGGGGCGCGGCGGTTCGCTGCACCAGGCGGTCCAGCTCATTCGCCAGTTCTTCGCCCAGCAGGTGGTGAACGATAATATTGGCTTCGGTCATGTCCACCGGCAGCAGCGGTCGCTGCAGGTGGCGAACGTGATGGTCGTTGACCTCCTCCAGCAGCCGGTGGGTGAGGAAGGCTTCGTCGAGCAGCGCCTCCAACCCGTCATCCGCTGGCAGGTGGCGTGGCGGGTTCAGGAAGTATTCCTCGGCGGTGTCCAGGAAGGGCGCTGCATAATCGTAGAACCCCATGCGCTGGCTGACGGCCTCCACCAGGCGCAGGCACCCGGGCACACTGTCTATGTAGTCGGTGATGAACTGTAACAGGCCCGCCATGGGAGGCTCGGGCAGAACCAGCTTTTCCACCAGCTGCGGCAGCCTTGCCTGCAGGCACCGGGCCAGCGCATGGGTTTCCCTCTCGGAGGCGATAGCGGTGCTGATTCTATCGCTGAAAAGAGCTGCGACCATACCGCTCCCCATCTGTTGGCTTGCGCAAGATAAGAGTAGAGGCTAGTACATCCTCGCAGGATCGCTAGATATTCGTGGGCAGTGTCGGCCGGTACGGCCAGGGAGCAGCGATGCTCGCTGTTTCCTGGTCCACATATAGTGCAGGTGTATCCCCATAGCATCAATATATGGGTATTTTGCCATTGTGGAGCTACCCGGCAGTCGGGCCGCGGCGGGAGGCGGCGAGATCCGGGGCTGCAAGCTGGTAGGCTTTGCCCAAGACTTTCGCTATAATCGCCGCGTTTTGCCGGTGCGACTTATTGCCGCACCCCGAGCAAGGCTAAATCAGCTGACGAGTTCAAGCAGTGTTAACGTCCCGGTCGCCCCGCTCCCGGCGGACGCCCGTAGTTCGTGTCACGTTTACCGATGCCAGCAGGCGCCGGCATGCTGCGGGTAAGCGAGGGTCAGTTGGGGGAATGATTTTTCATAATATGGAGACACGGGAAATGTGTTTTGAAGCGAAGCGGCTGCTAAAGCTCGCCCTCGGTCCTGTGCTGATGCTGATGAGTGCTATCGCCCTGGCCAGCGGCGGCGAGGTAAACCAGGTCAATATGTCACCCGGCGCCACCCATGTCGGCGAGCGCATCTACGACCTGCACATGGTCATCCTGGGTATCTGCACGGTTATCGGTATCGGCGTGTTCGGGGTGATGTTCTATTCGATCATCTACCATCGCAAGTCCAAGGGCCACAAACCCTCGCACTTTCACGAGAGCACCAAGGTGGAGATTGCCTGGACAGTGGTGCCCTTCCTGATCCTTATCGGCATGGCGGTTCCCGCCACGTCCACCCTGCTTGAGATCTACGATTTCGAAGATGCTGAAATGGATATCCTGATCACTGGCTACCAGTGGAAATGGAAGTACGAATACATCGACGAGAATGGCGAGAACGTCAGCTTTTTCAGCAACCTGCGCACTCCGCAGAGCGAAATCTACAACTCCCAGCCCAAGGGTGAGCACTATCTGCTGGAAGTGGATGAGCCGGTGGTGATTCCGGTGGACACCAAGGTTCGCTTCCTGGTTACCGCCAACGACGTGATTCACTCCTGGTGGGTTCCCGAACTGGCGGTGAAGAAGGACGCCATTCCCGGATTCATCAACGAGGCCTGGACCCGGGCCGCCGAGGAAGGCGTCTATCGTGGCCAGTGTGCCGAACTCTGTGGCAAGGACCACGGCTTCATGCCCATCGTGGTCAATGTGGTCAGCAAGGACGAATACAATGACTGGCTGGCGACCAAGCAGGCCGAAGCGGCCGAAATCAAGGAGCTGATGGCGCAGACCTTCACCATGGACGAGTTGATGGCGCGCGGCAAGGCAGTATACGACCGGGCCTGCCTCGCCTGTCACGGTGCCAACGGTGAAGGTGGGGTGGGCAAGGCTATTGCCGGTAGCCCCATTGCCACCGGCGAGTTGGGTGGTCACCTGAACGTGGGGATCAACGGCGTGCCCGGCACTGCGATGCAGGCTTTCGGCGGGCAGCTTAACGATGTGGAGATGGCGGCGGTCATCACCTATCAGCGCAATGCATTCGGCAACAATATGGGCGATGCAGTTCAGCCCATAGACATTTACAATTTCAAGAAAGGCTAATTGGAGGAGTTAACGATGGGCGATCATCATCACGGTCCTGCCAAGGGCCTCAGCCGGTGGCTGTTTACCACCAACCACAAAGACATCGGGACCATGTACCTGTGGTTCTCGTTTGCCATGTTCATCCTCGGCGGGTTCTTCGCCATGATCATCCGGGCGGAGCTGTTCCAGCCGGGGATGCAGCTGGTGGAACCCGCTTTCTTTAACCAGATGACCACGCTGCACGGCCTGATAATGGTGTTCGGTGCGATCATGCCGTCCTTCGTGGGGCTGGCGAACTGGATGATCCCGATGATGATCGGGGCGCCGGACATGGCCCTGCCGCGGATGAACAACTGGAGCTTCTGGATCCTGCCGCCGACTTTCCTGCTGCTGGCGTCCACCCTGTTCATGGATGGCGGGGCGCCGGCTGCCGGCTGGACCTTCTATGCGCCGCTGTCCACCACCTATGCCGCGCCTTCGGTGACCTTTTTCATCTTCTCTATCCATGTGCTGGGCCTGTCGTCCATCATGGGGTCCATCAATATCATTGCCACGGTGATGAATATGCGGGCACCCGGCATGACCTATATGAAGATGCCCCTGTTCGTGTGGACCTGGCTGATAACCGCCTTCCTGCTGGTGGCAGTGATGCCGGTACTGGCCGGTGCGGTGACCATGATGCTGATGGATGTGCACTTCGGTACCAGTTTCTTCTCCGCGGCCGGTGGCGGCGACCCGGTGCTGTTCCAGCACGTGTTCTGGTTCTTTGGCCATCCCGAGGTCTACATCATCATCCTGCCAGCCTTTGGCGTGGTGTCGCAGATCATCCCCGCGTTCTCGCGCAAGCCCTTGTTCGGTTACGACTCCATGGTGTATGCCACGGCTTCCATCGCCTTCCTGTCCTTCATCGTGTGGGCTCACCACATGTACACGGTGGGTATGCCGGTCGCGGGCGAATTGTTCTTCATGTATGCCACCATGTTGATCGCGGTCCCCACTGGTGTGAAAGTGTTCAACTGGATTACCACCATGTGGCGCGGCGCCCTGTCCTTCGAGACGCCGATGCTGTTCTGTATCGGTTTCCTGGTGCTGTTCACCATCGGCGGTTTCACCGGTCTGATGTTGTCCATTGCCCCGGCCGACTTCCAGTATCACGACAGCTATTTCGTAGTGGCCCACTTTCACTACGTGATGGTGGCGGGCGCGGTATTCAGCATGACGGCGGCGATCTACTACTGGCTGCCCAAGTGGTGTGGCCGCATGTACAACGAAACCATGGGCAAGACCCACTTCTGGATCTCCTTTATCGGCTTCAACCTGACCTTCTTCCCGCAGCATTTCGTGGGCCTGGCGGGTATGCCGCGACGCATTCCGGATTACGCGCTGCAGTTCGCCGATTTCAACATGATGTCCAGTATCGGCGCCTTTATCTACGGGGCTTCCCAGATCCTGTTCCTGTACAACGTGATCGCCACCATCGTGGCGGGCAAGCCGGTCAGTGACGAGAAGGTGTGGGACGGCGCGGAAGGCCTGGAGTGGACCGTTCCGACGCCGGCGCCCTACCATACCTTTGAGAAGCCGCCGAAGATCGATCCGGCGCACGCGCACTCCTGAGGGACGGGCCAGTCGTGATACGCGTCAGCGCCAATCCCGCAATCGATACCGTGGTCAAGCTGGCCACGGTAGCGGTTGCCATGTTCGCGTTCGTTTTCGTGGTCATGGTGCCGCTGTATAACGTGTTGTGCGATGCCCTGGGTATCAACGGCAAGACCAGTGACGAGGCCTATACCTGGGTGCAGGCCGGTGTCGATGAAAGCCGGCTGGTGTCCATCCAGTTCGTGGCCACCAACAACGAGGGTATGCCCTGGGAGTTCGGGCCCACCACCGCAGTCATGAAAGTGCACCCCGGGGCGGTCAACGACACCCTGTTCCACGCCCGCAACCCGTTACCAAAAGCGATGGTGGCGCAGGCGATCCCCAGCGTGTCCCCGGCCCGTGCCGCCGAATACTTTCACAAGACAGAGTGTTTTTGCTTCAACCAGCAGCCGCTGGACGGGGGCGCCAGCGCGGAAATGCCCCTGCAGTTCATCATTGACCGGGATCTGCCCCGGGATATCAAGACAATTACCCTGTCCTATACCCTTTTTGATGTAACAGATATGGCGAGCGGCGCAGTCGCCACCCGCTGAAAGCGCGGTTTGGTAACCTCGCGTGACCACTACGGAGAAATAAGATGACAAGTCAGACTTCCACAGAGTACGAAGCCTACTACGTACCGGAGAAGAGCAAGCTGGCAGTTTGCGCCACCATCGGCCTGGTCCTGAGTATTTTTGGTGCCGCCAGCATCATGAATGACTTGACCTTCGGCGAGCCGGGCAAGGACACCAGTTCCTGGACAATTTTCCTGTTGGGCCTGTTTTTCTTTATTGCCACGCTGTTCAACTGGTTCCGCATTACCATCAAGGAAAACATCGCGGGCATGAACAGCGCCCAGCTGAAGAAATCCTATGTGTTGGGCATGTTCTGGTTCATCTTCTCCGAGGTGATGTTTTTCGCCGCCTTCTTCGGGGCCCTGTTCTATGTACGGGTGCTGGCCGGACCCTGGCTGGCCGGTGAAGGTGAAGGCGGGCGCATGAATGGCCTGTTGTGGGAGGGCTTCAGCTTCAGCTGGCCGCTGATGCAGACGCCGCAGGAAGCGGTGGGCGGAGCCGGCGCGCAGCTGATCGCCAATAACGGCACGTTTACCAGCGCCGAGACCAGCCTGTCCTTCGGTGACGCCCACGCCTGGTGGACCTGGCTGCCGCTTTGGAACACCATCGTGCTGCTGTCATCCAGTTTCACCTGCCACCTGGCGCATGTGGGTATTCTGAACGGCAACCGCGGCAAGTTTAATTTCTGGCTGACGGTTACCGTGCTGCTGGGCATCACCTTCCTGTGCCTGCAGTACATGGAGTACCACGAGGCCTATGTCGAATACGGCCTGACCCTGAACGCCGGCATCTACGGCTCGACTTTCTTCATGTTGACCGGCTTCCACGGCTTCCACGTGTTCATGGGTATGACCATGTTGCTGATCCAGCTGTTGCGCTCGGTGGTAGGCAAGCAGTTCACTGCGGACGATCACTTCGGCTTCGAGGCCTCGAGCTGGTACTGGCACTTTGTTGACGTGGTCTGGGTATTCCTGTTCCTGTTCGTGTATATCCTGTAGCGCGGCTACTCGGTCGCCTGCTCCTGGGGTGCAACCGGCTTTGGCCCGGCATCCCAGGGGTTTCTGTGTCCCAGCTGGCCCGTGGCAACCCCGTACAAAATCAGGCCGGCCAGGCCGACAGCCAGGGCCAGGCGCACTCCCAGGGAATGCAGGGTGCGGCGCTTGGTCTTGTCACCCTGGTCTTTCATGAGGAAATAAAACCCGCTTCCCAGGCTGGCGACCAGAGCCAGCATGAACAGTACTATTGCAGTTTTTAACAATGGAAATCTCCGGTGGTATGCCTGCCCAGTATAAACCAGCTCTAGCCAGATGGGGCGGAGCCGTTCCCGCATGACCGCTACCCGGCGCTTTCACTTTGATCCGGAGTGGCGGATAACGCTGCTCTCGGCCATCCTGCTGCCGCTGTTGGTCGCCCTGGGTTTCTGGCAGCTGCAGCGGGCCGAAGAGAAGGTCCAGCTGTCCGCCGCGTGGGAGGCGCGCCAGCAGCAGGCGCCGACCCCGCTTGCTTCCCTGTGGGATGCCCCGGCCTCCGAGCTCGCCTATCGTCCGGTCAGCCTGCGCGGCAGCTTTGTGGACGAATACTTCCTGCTGGACAATCGCATCCTGGAGGGCCGCTTCGGCTATGAGGTACTGGGCATCCTGCGGCTGCAGGATAGTGGCGCCCTGGTGCTGGTGAATCGCGGCTGGATAGCCGGCGATCCGGCGCGCAGGGCATTGCCAGACGTGCCGCGGGTCGAAGGGCCGGTAGAGCTGGTGGGCTCGGTGTACGTGGCCCCCGGAGCGCCTTACCTGCTGGCCGAGCAGCAGTTGCTGCCGGGCTGGCCGAAAGTCCTGCAGGCGGTGGAGATGGACAGGTTGGTACCGGTGCTCGGCGCGCTGGCAGAGGGCGCGGTGTTCCCCTACCCTGTGCGCCTCGGCAGGGATCAACCCGGGGCCCTTGCGGTGCACTGGCAGGTCGTCAACGTGAGCCCGCAGAAACACCGCGCCTATGCCGTGCAGTGGTTTGCCATGGCGGCGGTGCTGCTGGTTTTCTACCTGCTGCGCAGCAGCAATCTCTGGCAATTACTGAAATCGATGGGCAAAGGGTAGGCAGACATGCAGGACAGCTCGCAGGCCAACAACAACAGGATGGTGCTGTTACTGATAGCCGGCCTTCCAGTGACCATGATTCTGGGCGCCACCTGGTTGTGGTACTTCGTGGTGCGCGGCGACCTGGATCTGGTGGGTTCCCTGGGTACATCCAACCGCGGCGTACTGGTACAGCCGCCGCGGCAAATCGATGAATTCGCCCTGCTCGACCAGGATGGCTCGCCGTTTCGCTATGGGGATACGACGCCGAAATGGACCCTGCTGGTATCCGCTGGCGGTGGTCGCTGCGACAGCGCCTGCGAAGGCAAGCTGTACCTCACCCGGCAGATTCATGTGGCGCTGGGCAAGGAGTTCAACCGGGTGCGGCGGGCCTATCTCAGTGACAGTAGCGCCGCGGCCACCGAACTGGCGGTCACGGCGTTGAGCGATGGCCACCCCCTGCCGGGGGATTTCAGCAGTTACCTGGCCGATGAACATCGCGGCCTGCAATTGCTGCAGACGGACCCCGCAGTGCTGGCAACCCTGCTTCCCGAAAGCCAGGCGGACCCCAGCACCTGGTACCTGGTGGACCCCGCGGGCTGGGTCATGATGTCGTACAATAGTGAAACCTCCTACAGGGACGTGATCGCAGATTTGAAATTCCTGCTGAAGAATTCCGGCGAGTGAGCAGCTGATGATGGCTATGCAGAATGCAGGCAGGGCAACCTGGCGCGATTACAAGGAACTGACCAAACCCAATGTCGTGCTGTTGATGATCTTGACCGCCGCCATTGGCATGTTCATGGCGGTGCCGGGCATGGTGCCGCTCAACGCGCTGATCCTCGGCAACCTGGGAATCGCCCTGTGCGCGGGCTCGGCCGCCACGATCAACCACCTGGTCGACCAGCGTATAGACCGGCAGATGTCGCGCACTCACCGGCGCCCGGTAGCCCAGGGTCGGGTGGGTCCACGCCAAGCAGCGCTGTTCGCCGCGGTCACCGGCCTGCTGGGCATGGGCATCCTGTTGCTGTGGGTAAACGCCCTCACCGCCTGGCTGACCTTTGCCTCCCTGCTCGGTTATGCGGTGGTCTACACCATGTTCCTGAAGCGCGCGACGCCGCAGAATATCGTTATCGGCGGGCTGGCCGGGGCCGCCCCCCCATTGTTGGGCTGGACCGCCGTGACCGGCCGGGTCGACGGGCACGCCCTGCTGCTGGTGCTGATCATCTTTGCCTGGACGCCGCCCCATTTCTGGGCGCTGGCCATCCACCGGCGTGAAGAATACGCTTCGGTGGATATTCCCATGCTGCCGGTCACCCATGGCGTGGCCTTTACCAAGCTGCATATCCTGTTGTACACGGTCATCATGTTCCTCATTACCCTGCTGCCCTTTGTCACGCGCCTGAGCGGCCCTCTGTATCTGTTGGGGGCAGTGGTGCTGGGCGGGGGCTTTCTGTACTGGGCGATAGAGCTGTTGCGGGACAAAAACCCCAACGCGCCCATGGAAACCTTTCGCTATTCGATCATTTACCTCATGGCGTTGTTTATTATTATGCTGATGGATCATTATCTGTTTCCGGTGGCCGCCCGGTGAGCGCGCAGTCTGCGGATAATCGCCGGCAGGTGCGTGGCGTCAGGGTCACGGTGGCCGCCATCGTGGTGTTCATGGCCGTGGTCGTAGGTGGCTTCGTCTACAAGATCCAGCAGCCGCGCATCATGACTCCCATCGAAATGAAGATAAACGGGCTGTATCTCCTGGATACGCCGCGTAATTTTGGCGAGTTGGCGCTTACTGACCACAACGGTCGGCCGTTCACCAGGAAGAACCTGGAAGGTCGCTGGACCCTGGTCTTCTTCGGTTTTACCTACTGTCCGGATATCTGTCCCACCACCATGAGTTTTCTCAACCAGCTGATGGGCCAGCTGCAGGGCACTGAAGCCGAGGACACCCAGGTGGTGATGGTGACGGTGGACCCGGCCCGCGATACCGTCGACCAGCTGGCCGGTTACGTGCCTTTTTTCAATCCCGGATTTCTGGGGGTGACCGGGGAGTTCCTCGATATCCACCGCTTCGCCACTGCCCTCAATACCCCTTTCCGCAAGGTTCCGGGCCAGGGGGAAGATTATCTCGTGGACCACGGTTCCAATGTGATACTTATTAACCCCAGGGGTGATTACCACGGGTTTTTCAAGGCACCGCTGGATCTGGCCAAGATGAAAGCGACCTATCGTTCCGCGCGAGCTCTGTGGGATCATGATCACTGAGGTTAGTAAGTATAAACTTCGGTCGCTGGCTGCAAACACCCGAATAGCTGGCTAGGCTCGTTCAGGGGTCGCTGGCCAGGTGGTACCGGGCTGCCGGTGTCTCGTCTGCTTGTTAGTCAGTTCTAAAATGGAAGGCGATTATGTCAAACAAGTCTGCCCCGCTGGTACTGGTCGATGGTTCGTCCTACCTGTATCGCGCCTTCCACGCGCTGCCCCCTTTGACCAATTCCGCCGGCCAGGCCACGGGCGCGGTGAAGGGCGTGATCAGTATGCTGCGCCGCCTGTGCAAGGATTACCCGGGCAGCCCGGTAACCGTGGTGTTCGACGCCAAGGGCAAGACCTTTCGCGATGAGATGTTCCCCGAGTACAAGGCGCAGCGCCCCCCCATGCCGGATGAGTTGCGGGAGCAGATAGCGCCGATCCACGGTATCGTACAGGCCATGGGCCTGCCCCTGCTGTGTGTCGAGGGGGTCGAGGCGGACGATGTCATCGGTACCCTTGCCAGGCAGGCGGCAGCCCGGGCCCAGCCGGTGGTCATTTCCACCGGGGACAAGGATATGGCCCAGCTGGTGGACGACCACATCACCCTGGTGAACACCATGACCGGCACTTTGTTGGATGCGGCGGGTGTGGAGGAGAAGTTCGGCGTGCCCCCTGCCCTGGTCATCGACCTGCTGGCCCTGATGGGGGACAAGTCGGACAATATCCCGGGGGTGCCGGGCGTCGGCGAAAAGACGGCCCGGGCACTGCTGCAGGGCCTGGGGAGCCTCGATGATATCTACGCCAATCTCGACAAGGTGGCGCAGCTGTCCTTTCGCGGCGCCCGCAGCATGGGGGCCAGACTGGAAGCGGAGAAAGACCGCGCCTACATGTCCTACGCCCTGGCGACCATCAAGACGGATGTCGACCTGGAGGTGACACCGGGGCAGCTGCACAACGCCGAGCCCGACCGCAAGCAGTTGATAGATTGGTTTACCCGCATGGAATTCAGGGCCTGGCTGGAAGAGCTGCTGGACGCGGGGGATGGCGAAGACGCTGCGTCGCCCGCCGCGATCGCGGCCGAGTACGAGATCGTCACCAGCGAGCAAGAACTGGACAACTGGGTGCAGCGCCTGCGGCAGGCCGAACTGTTCGCGTTCGATACCGAAACCACCAGTCTCGATTACATGGAGGCGAAAATCGTGGGCGTCTCCTTTGCGGTCGAGCCGGGGCAGGCGGCCTACGTACCGCTGGCCCACGACTACCTGGGCGCACCGGCACAGTTGGATCGCGATGCGGTGCTGGCGCGACTCAAGCCGCTGCTGGAAGATGCCGGGCGGGCGAAAGTCGGCCAGAACCTGAAGTACGACAGCAGCGTGCTGGCCAATCACGGGATAGCGCTGCGCGGCATCCGCTTTGACACGATGCTGGAATCCTATGTGCTGGACTCCACCGCCACCCGCCACGACATGGACAGCCTCGCCCTCAAGTACCTGGGCTGCAAGACCATTCATTTCGAGGACATCGCCGGCAAGGGCGCTAAAGCGCTGACCTTCAACCAGATCAAGGTGGAAGACGCCGGGCCCTACGCGGCGGAGGATGCGGACATCACCCTGCGCCTGCATCGGGCCCTGTGGCCCCGGGTGGAAGCCGAGGGTGAACTGGCCGCGGTGTTCACGGATATCGAGATGCCGCTGGTTCCCGTACTGTCGCGCATCGAGCGGCGCGGAGCGCTGATCTCGCGGGAGCTGTTGCAGGCCCAGGGGGCCGAGCTGGGGCAGCGCCTGATGGAACTGCAGGGCAGGGCACATGAGCTGGCCGGGGAGGAGTTTAATCTCGGCTCGCCAAAGCAACTGGGAAAAATCCTGTTCGAGAAACTGGCGCTGCCGGTCATCAAGAAGACGCCGACCGGGGCGCCCTCGACCGCGGAAGACGTGCTGGCGGAACTGGCACTGGACTATCCCCTGCCGATGTTGCTGCTGGAGTACCGCAGCCTGAGCAAGCTGAAGTCGACCTACACGGACCGCTTGCCGGAGATGATCAACCCCCGCACCGGGCGAGTGCACACCTCCTACCACCAGGCAGTAGCGGCGACCGGCCGCCTGTCCTCGTCGGACCCCAATCTGCAGAACATCCCGATCCGCACGGAGGAGGGCAGGCGCATCCGGCAGGCGTTCATCGCCCCCGAGGGATATCGTATCGTGGCCGCCGACTATTCCCAGATCGAGCTGCGCATCATGGCCCACCTGTCGGGTGACGCGGGCCTGCTCAGGGCTTTCAAGGAGGGCCAGGACGTGCACCGCGCCACTGCGGCGGAGGTTTTCGAGGTCGATCTGGACGAGGTCAGCGGCGACCAGCGCCGCAAGGCGAAGGCCATCAATTTCGGCCTCATATACGGCATGTCCGCCTTTGGCCTGGCGAAGCAGCTGCATCTGGGGCGCAATGAAGCCCAGCAGTACATCGAGCGCTACTTCCAGCGCTATCCCGGGGTGCACGACTACATGGAGCGGACTCGCGCCCTGGCCCGGGAGCAGGGCTATGTCGAGACCCTGTTCGGTCGCCGCCTGCACCTGCCGGAAATCAATGCGCGCAACAAGATGCGGGTGCAGGCGGCGGAGCGCACCGCCATCAACGCGCCCATGCAGGGCACCGCGGCAGATATCATCAAACGGGCCATGCTGGCGGTGGATGACTGGCTGCAGGGCAGTGACGCCGACGCCCACATGATCATGCAGGTCCACGACGAGTTGGTATTCGAGGTTGCCAGCGACCAGGTCGAGGCGGTCAGCGGGAAGATATGCGAACTGATGTCCGGCGCCGCGCAGCTCGAGGTGCCGCTGGTGGTGGAATCGGGCGCCGGTGACAACTGGGACCAGGCGCACTAGCCGCGCGTCAGACCCCGGGGTAAAACGTCCGAAATTTTTTTGCCGCAGACTGAACTTTCGCCAGGGCGCCTGGTCTGAATGGGTGTAGCGAGTGCTACATCCCCCTTGGGTGGCGGTTTTTACCTGCCACCCCGAGCAAGTCTCTAATCCCCAGAGACTTTACCTGTGCCGGCTGCCGCCCCCTATCGGTAGCCGGTTTTTTTATGCCTCGTCTTCAGCGTAGACACTGGCATCCGTCAGCCAGGCGTCGAGCACTTCCAGCAACTGCTCGTGACCGGTGTGTTTCACGGCGGAAAACAGTTGCACGCTGACCAGGTCGCGATGGGGCTCCAGCCGGGCCCTGACCTTCAGCAGGGTGGCACTGGCCGGTCCTTTGCTCAGTTTGTCAGCCTTGGTGAGCAGGATATGGACTGGCATGGACGCTGCGAGCGCCCATTCCAGCATCTGCTGGTCGAAGGCCTGCAGCGGGTGGCGCGCGTCCATCAGCAGGACCAGGCCGCGCAGGCACTGCCGCTTCTGCAGATAGCCTTCGAGCTGCCGGGTCCACTCGCGCTTGACTGCCAGGGGCACCTTGGCAAACCCGTAGCCGGGCAGGTCTACCAGGCGCTGGTGCTCATCGAGCTGGAAGAAATTAATAAGCTGGGTGCGGCCGGGGGTGCGCGAGGTCTTCGCCAGTTTGCTGTTGCCGGTCAGGCTGTTGATGGCGCTCGATTTACCCGCGTTGGAGCGCCCCGCGAAGGCCACTTCCCAGCCCTCGTCGGGTGGACACTGGGAGAGCCTGGCGGCGCTGGTGAGGTAGGCGGCCCGGCGGTAATTGGGCGCGGCGGGCGCGGCCCCGGGTTCAAGGGAGGACATTGCTGGCTATTGCCTTTTGCGGTGATGGCATCTCGTATATAATGCCACAGTTGTTTTGCCCCGTTGCATCTGCTTGCCGGGTGAACCCTACGGTAATATGAGGTTTCCACATGAAAAAGTTGCTCGTTCTCGGCATGGCGATGTTCGCCACCAGTGCTTTGGCCCAGCCCGATATGGCCAAGTACGACAAAAGCTGCAAGGTCTGTCACGCCACTGGAGCGGCCGGTGCCCCCAAGGTCGGCGACGCAGCTGCCTGGGAGCCGCGCCTGGCCAAGGGCATGGATGTCCTGCTGGTGTCCGTGAACACCGGCCTCAACGCCATGCCGCCCAAGGGCATGTGTTTTGACTGCAGCGATGCCGATTACACTGCGCTGATCGAGTACATGTCCACGCCCGCGGAGTAAGCCGGGCGTCACACCACCGTTTTATCTGGAATTACCATGAAAAGAGCCGCTATCCTGTTCAGCCTCGCCCTGGGCTGTGCCCAGTCCGCCTATTCCGCAGAAGTCATGCCTGCCGGGGACCCCGTGGCGGGTGAAGCGCAGACCGCGGCCTGCGCCGCCTGTCATGGCGCCGACGGCAACAGTGCCGTGCCGACGTTCCCGAAGTTGGCCGGGCAGGGGTCGAAATACCTGTACAAGCAGCTGGTCGATATTCGCGACGGGGCTCGCCAGGTGCCCACCATGGCGGGACAGCTTGACGGTAAATCCAACCAGGACCTGGCGGACATAGCGGTGTTTTTCGCCGGCCAGTCCCGCACCGGCGGCCAGACCGACCCCGAGTTGCTGGCGCTGGGCGAGGCGGTCTACCGCGGCGGTATTCCGGAGCGCAAGGTCGCGGCTTGTACGGCGTGCCATTCGCCCACCGGCGCTGGCAATGCCCCGGCCGGGTTCCCGGCCCTGGCTGGCCAGCATGCGGAATACATCGCCGCCCAGCTGGTTGCCTACCGCAAGGGCTATGAGGATGAAACCGGGCGCATCAATGATGGAGATACCCGTATCATGCGGATCACCGCTTTTGGCCTGAGCGACAAGGAAATCGAGGCCGTTGCGAGTTACGCCTCCGGTCTTTACTAGCGAGCCATCGCCAGTAGTGCCGGTAGAGGTGGCCCACGGGCCACCTTTTTTGTCTGCCGCTGAACGCACAGCTGCTTCTGTTGTCCCATCAGGTACTACCGCTTTCTGGAGAGAAACATGCGCAACAAGCTACTGCTGACCCTTACCGTGCTCGTCTTCGCCCCGCTCATGGCCATGGCCCAGGCCGGTCAGGATACCTTCAAGGAGGGCGAGAATTACGACCTGATCAGCCCGGCCCTGCGGACCGGCAACCCGGACAAGGTCGAGGTTGTGGAGTTCTTCTGGTATGGCTGTGGTCACTGTTACACCTTCGAGCCCCTGATAGAAGCCTGGGAGAAGAATCTTGCTGAAGACGTGGAGTTCCACGGCTCCCCGGCGATGTGGAGCCCACCGATGGAACTGCATGCCCGGGCCTATTACACGGCCCAGGCACTGGGCGTGCTGGACACCATGAACAAGGTCCTGTTCCAGGCGATGAACGTCGACGGCAAACGCCTGGCCTCCAAGGATGAAATTCAGGCCCTGTTTGTCGCCAATGGTGTCGAGGCGGAGGCCTTCTCCAGGGCATTCGACTCCTTTGGGGTAAGCAGCCAGGTGAAGCAGGCCGATGCCCGGGCGCGCACGGCAAAAATCAGCGGTACGCCTTCGATGATGGTCAACGGCAAATATTTGATTACCGCCCGCAAGGCGGGCAGCCAGGCGGGTATGCTGGAAGTGGTCGATTTTCTCATCGAGAAAGAACGTGCAGCCGGCTCCGGCCAGCAGCCGTAGCGCGATTGCGTCAGCCCGGGTTCAGATCACCAGCCAGCCGGGGACGGGCAGGCCCTTGTTTTCCAGGAACACCGGGTTGAACAGCTTGCTCTGGTAGCGGTTGCCGTAGTCGCAAAGTATGGTGACGATTGTATGCCCGGGCCCCAGGTGGCGGGCCAGCCGCACCGCTCCGGCGATATTGATCGCCGACGAGCCCCCCAGGCACAGGCCCTCGTGCAGCAGCAGGTCGAAGATATAGGGCAGCGCCTCCCGGTCCTCGATGCTGTAGGACACATCGACCCTGGCCCTGGCCACATTGTCGGTAACGTGATTGATGCCGATGCCCTCGATAATGGAGGTGCCCGGGCTGGGCTTCAGCTCGCCGCCGCTGAAGTAGTCGTGCAGTGAGGCGCCGGCGGGGTCGGCCAGACCAATGGCGATGCCGGGATTGCGCTCCTTCAATGCGGTCGACACGCCCGCCAGGGTGCCGCCGGTACCCACGGCGCAAATAAAACCGTCTACCTGGCCTTCGGTCTGCTGCCATATCTCCGCACCGGTGGTGCGGTAGTGGATGTCCATGTTCGCCAGGTTGTCGAACTGGCGCGCCCAGATCGCCCCGTGTTCCTCCTTCCCGGCCAATTTTTCCGCCAGCCGCTGGGCGGCATGGATGTAGTGGTTGGGATCGCTGTAGGACGTGGCGCCGACCAGGTGCAGGTCCGCGCCCAGCAGCTCCAGGGAATCGATTTTCTCCTTGCTCTGGGTGATGGGCATGACCACGGTACTGCGGTATCCCAGGGCGTTGGCGAGCAGGGTCAGGCCGATACCGGTGTTGCCGGCGGTACCCTCGACGATGCGCCCCCCCGGGCGCAGTTCACCCGCGGCCTCCGCCGCGCGAATGATGCCCAGGGCAGTGCGGTCCTTGACCGAGCCCCCGGGGTTGAGAAACTCGGCCTTGCCCAGAATGGTACAGCCGGTTTGCTCGGAGACCTGCTTCAGGTGCAGCAGCGGCGTGTTGCCGATCAGCTGGGTGACGTCAGAGGCCGTACGCACGATGTGTTCTCCGCTTGATTTCCGGGGCACGAGTATGCCACAGCCCCGTGCCCCGGGTCAGGGTCCGGCACGCAGGTAAAGGCGATGGACCCGCAGGCCCAGCAGCAGGGCGACCAGGGAAATCCCCAGCAGCAGGTGGATCATGGGCAGCGGTGAGTCGCTGAGAAAGCCGCCAATCAGGGCGCTGGCCGCGGCGGACAGGGACATCTGGATAAACCCGAGCAGGGAGGAAGCGGTGCCGGCTATATGCGGGAACGGGCGCAGGGCGATGGCCATGGCATGGGGCAGCACCAGTCCCATGGCGATCGAGTACAGCGACATGGGCAGTACCAGTGCCAGCACGCTGGCCGGCCACAACGTCGCACTGACCCATAGCAGGCAGCACGCGGCCATGCCCAGCATTACTCCCAGGCGCATGATCTGTTCGGAGTCCCGGCGTTTCGACAGGCGCGCACTGAACGCACTGCCGCCCATGTAGCCGACCACCGAGCTGAGGAAGACCAGCCCGAAGTACTCCACCGGCACGCCCAGCATTTCGATGTATACGAAGCTCGAGGAGGCCAGGTATACCATCAGCCCCGCATAGACCAGGCCGCTGCTCACGGTGACTGTGAGGAAGAACGGGTCGACCAGCAGCTCGCCGTAGTTGCGGGCGATAGTCAGCGGGTGCAGGCTCTGCGCCTGGGGCAGGGATTCCGCCAGGAACACACGGATCAGCGCGATCATGACAGCGCCATAGGCGGCCAGGAAGATAAAGACGCTCTCCCAGGGGAGTACCAGCAGGAGCGCGCCTCCCAGGGTGGGGGCGACCGCTGGCGCCAGGGCCATCAGCATGGCAATCAGGGACAGGGCGCGGGCCGCGTCGGTGGGGCCGAACACGTCCCGGGCGACGGCGCGGGCCAGGGTGGGACCGACACAGGCGCCTACACCCTGGAGGAAACGGAACGCCAGCATCTGCTCCACCGTGTTCGCCAGGCTGCAACCGATGCAGGCCGCCACGAACAGCAGGGTTCCGCTGATCAGCACCGGCTTGCGGCCGAAGCGATCCGCCAGGGGGCCGCAGGCCAGGTGAAACAGGGCAAACCCCGCAAGGTAGCTGCTGAGGGTCAGATGCATGTGGCTGATATCGGTGTCGAATGCGCGCATCATGATGGGCATGGCGGGCAGGTACATATCGACACTGAGGGGGCCGAGCGCCACCAGGGCCGCCAGCAGTGCCAGCAGCCAGGGGGAGTCGTGCGGTAACTGTCGGTGGCCCATGGGGCGGCGATGCTACCCCCTGGCCCGCTTGAATGCAAAGCCATCGGGGCATTCGCGGTGGTGTCACTTCTCGAAAGTCATCACTGTTTTCCACCACAGGCGCGGGAACAGTGCCCGCCACAGGTACAGCAGGCGGGCCTCCCCCGGGTAGATGATGTCGCGATCACGGGCCACGCCTTTCTCTATCGCGTCCACGATCTTTTCCGGGTCGGCCAGGCGTCCGCTCTGGTGGGCGTTGACGATGCTCCCCGGGCTGTCGGTCGCCAGGCTCTGGTCGATCAGGCTGGTGTTGACCGCCGGCGGGCAAACCAGGTGGGCGCGCACGCCGCTGGCGCGAATCTCATTCTGCAGCACCTCCATGTAGGCGTTGACGGCCGCCTTGGTGGCACAGTACGCGCCCATCTTGGGTACCAGGGCAATGCCGGCGATGGAGCCGAAGGCGATGATCCGCCCGGCGCCGCGTTCCAGCATGCCCGGCAATACCGCCCGTACCATGTAGGTGGTGCCGAAATAGTTGATGCGAAACAGCCGTTCCATGCCCTCGTGGGTATGTTCTGCCAGCTTGTGGCTGGGCATGAGGGCCGCGGCGTGCACCAGCAGTTCCACCGGGCCCAGCGAGGCCGCCACTTCCTCCACGCGGGTGTCTACCTCGCCGCGGTCGGATATATCGCAGTGCACGGCGGTGATGTTGTCGGATTCCCGCGCGGTGGTGGCCAGGGCGTCGTCGTTGACGTCGAAAATTGCCACCCTGGCCCCCCGCGCCGCGAGGCGGAGGGCGATGATCCGTCCCATGCCGCTGGCCCCGCCGGTTACGATTGCCACTTTTCCCGCCGCGTCGATCATAGCTCTGCCACCGTCAGTTGTTCTTTGGTATTAAACCTCGAAATAGACCGGAATATCAGGGGTTGGCGATGTGATCCAGCGGCAGTTCAGTTCGCTGCACTACCCGGCGCAACTCGAAACTGGAATGCACTCCGGTAACCCCCTCGATGCGAGTCAGCTTGCCCAGCAGGAAGCGTTCGTAATAGGCCATGTCCGGGACCACGGCCTTGAGCAGGTAGTCCGCGGACTGGCCGGTGACCACCGAGCACTCCATCACCTCGGGGAACTCCCGCACTCGCGCCTCGAAGGACTCGAAGCGATCGGGAGTATGGCGGTCCATGGAGATCCCGATATAGGCGGTGAGCTTGAGGCCGAGCATGGACTGGTCCAGCAGGGTCACGTGAGCGCTGATCAGGCCCGACTCCTCCAACCGTTTCACCCGGCGGGAACAGGGCGTCGGCGACAGGCCGACCAGTTCGGCCAGCTCCAGGTTGCTGATGCGGCCATTGCGTTGCATGGCGGCGAGAATCTTGCGGTCGATGCGATCCAGCTTCACGGGCAGGGCCTCCAGGCAGGAATAATGGCGATCATTTCACAAAAAATAGTGTCATTCACTAATTTAAATTGAATAATTAACATGAAGTAGCAAATCAGAGGCGCTACTGGGCGATATTTGCAATCTCTCACTACCGCCGAGGACGTATACTTTCGTTCTGGCTGAATATTCACCTGTGATCACAGGCGCGGGCGTGATTACCGTCCCGTCGGCGTCTTGCCGGGCACCCCACCAGGGTGCCTGCGCCGGGTAACCGAGCGGGTGAACAGCCAACCTTTAACTGGTAGACAGGACGATACGACATGAGCAGTTTCGATCATCGCAAATATCCCGCGTTCAAGCCCATCGCCATGGCCTCGCGGCGCTGGCCCGACCGCGTAATAGAGCGCGCCCCGCAATGGTGCAGCGTGGACCTGCGGGACGGCAACCAGGCGCTGATCGAGCCCATGACCACGCGCCAGAAATCGCGCATGTGGGATCAACTGGTGAAAATCGGCTTCAAGGAGATCGAGGTGGGCTTTCCCTCGGCCTCAGGCCACGATTACGACTTCGTGCGCGACCTGATCGACAACGACCGGATTCCCGCCGATGTGACCATCCAGGTGTTGACCCAGGCGCGGGCCGACCTGATCGAAAAGACCTTCCAGGCCCTCAAAGGGGTGCGGCGGGCGATCGTGCATGTCTACAATTCCACCTCCACGGTGCAGCGCGAGCAGGTATTCGGCCTGGACCGCCAGGGCATCGTCGACATAGCGGTACAGGGCGCCACCCTAGTGCGTGATTGCGCCGCGCGACAGCCGGAAACCCAGTGGGTATTCGAGTATTCACCGGAGAGCTTCACCGGCACCGAGTTGGATTTCGCGGTAGAAGTCTGCGACGCGGTTACCGCGGTTTGGCAGCCCACTCCGGAGCGGCCGGTGATCATCAATTTGCCGGCCACGGTGGAAATGAGCACGCCCAATGTGTACGCCGACCAGATCGAGTGGTTTTGCGACCATGTGGCCAACCGCGACAGCCTGCTGATTTCCCTGCACACGCACAACGACCGGGGCTGTGCCGTCGCCGCGGCGGAACTGGGGGTGCTGGCCGGGGCCGACCGGGTCGAGGGCACCCTCATGGGCAACGGCGAACGCACCGGCAATATGGACATCGTGACCATGGCCATGAACCTTTACAGCCAGGGCGTCGATCCGCGGCTCAACCTGGCGCAGATGGACGAGATCATCCAGACCGTCAAGGAGTGCACCAACCTGCCGGTACACCCGCGCCATCCCTATGCCGGCGAACTGGTGTTCACCGCGTTTTCCGGAAGCCACCAGGACGCGATCAAGAAGTGCCTGGCGCGACGCGAGGACAGCCGGGCCTGGGAAGTCGCTTATCTGCCCATCGACCCGGCGGATATCGGGCGCACCTACCAGGAGGTCATCCGCATCAACAGCCAGTCCGGCAAGGGCGGTGTGGCCTACGTGCTGGAGCGCGACTTCGGCCTGGCGTTGCCGCGCTGGTTGCAGATCGATTTTAGCCCCGCGGTGCAGGCCTTTGCGGAACAGCAGGAAACCGAGATCGAACCGCAGGCGCTGTACGAGCTGTTCCAGCAGACCTATTGCAGCAGCGCCGGCCGCTGGTCCCTGGGGAATTACCAGGTGAATCGGGAAGACAATGCCGACAAGCTGCAGGCGGAGTTGGCCGACGGCAAGGCCACCCACAAGTTGACCGGCAGCGGCACCGGCGTGGTGGCGTCCTTCGTGGACGCGATGCAGCGCTTTACCGGCAAACAGATCGTGCTGGTGGAATACAGCGAGCACGCCCTGAGCCACAGCGCCGATGCCGAGGCGATCTGTTACATCCAGCTGAATATCAACGGCGAGCGTTGCTGCGGGGTGGGGCGCAGTCACGACATCATCCAGGCGTCGCTGGACGGCATCCTGCGGGCGATCAACCGGGAGGCGGCCGCCTCCAGTGAGGCCGCGGCCTGAGGCCCGCCAGCGACCGGGTGGGGCGGCAGCCCCCGGGCCCGCCCCCGGAACATGCTGTTGGTACCATTTCCGGTCGTGGGAAATGTGATTTGATCGCCCGATGTGATACAAACGGTGTTCGGGGGCAACCCGGGTGCACACTGTCACCACCGGGTGATCGCGGAAATGGAACAACGGCTAACACCAAAAGAGCCATCTTCCTGGGGGCGCCTCAAGCGGCACTTCAGTGATGCCTTTTCCGAGCAGTTCGAATATCGCCTGAACGGGTTTGACGCCGAGGGCATCAATCGCCAGGAACGCCAGCGGTTTCGGGATGCCTATTCCTATATCCTGCTGTTACTGGCATCGGTGCTCGCGCCTATGCTGGCGTACGATTTGTACACCGGCCGGCTGCTGCTGGCGGCGGCCAGCCTTATCCTGCTCGGCGTGATATCGGCGAATATCTGGTTGCTGAGAAGCGCCCGGCGGGCTTTTCTGTCGCCCACCCTTTTGTTGCTGCTGGGTATTCTGCTGATCCTGTTCGCGGTAGCGCGAGGCCAGCAGCACAGCCTGTTCTGGCTCTACCCATTGCTGGCCGGGCTGCCGGTGTTGCTGCACTCCCGGCGCGCCATGTGGATAGGCATGCTCTCGGGCGCACTGGCGCTGCCGCTGGTGTTCGCCAACTTCCCGGCGGCCAC
The DNA here is from genome assembly GCA_024234735.1 of Pseudomonadales bacterium. Taxonomy (GTDB): domain Bacteria; phylum Pseudomonadota; class Gammaproteobacteria; order Pseudomonadales; family Halieaceae; genus JARRPM01. The sequence continues at coordinate 61,230 of JACKNV010000006.1, read as the reverse complement.
AGCCGTGGTCATTGGTGTCAGCCTCGGCCTCACCTGGCTGGTCAGCGCCTGGCTGGTGTTCGCGGTTACCGAACAGAGTCGCCGACTCAAGGATATGGCCATTACCGACCCCCTTACCGGGGCCTACAACCGTCGCTACCTGGAGGAGCAGGCCAGGCACGCTTTGGAGGGCTGGCGGCGGTTTCGTGATCCCGCGACGATCCTGCTTATCGATATCGATTATTTCAAGCGGATCAACGACAGGTACGGCCACGCCGCGGGGGACCTTGCAATCAAACAACTGGTCGAAGTGATCTCGCATCGAATTCGCGGCGTCGATACCCTGTGCCGCTTCGGTGGCGAGGAGTTCGTGGTCCTGCTCAAGCAGACCGGGCGCGAGGGCGCCCTGAGCGTCGCCGAGGAGTTGCGCCGCCTGGTGGAATCCAGCAAAGTATTGCCCGAAGGCAGCATGACCATCAGCGTCGGGGTGTGTGAGGTGAATGCCGCCGAATCGCTGGATCACTGGTTCAACCTGGCGGATGCCGCCCTGTACACGGCCAAGCGCATGGGTCGCAACCGGGTGGAGATGGCTTCCCAGGGAGCAACTCAGCGGGGGCCGCGCGCCAGCACGGTCCCGGACTGGCGCTGAGCGCAGGAGGTGAGTCAATGGCGTTGCGCGCACGCAGTGCCAGGGTAATCCTGGCGGCAGCCGTATTGTGCCTGCAGGCAGCCTGCAGCAGCACCACCTTCCTGTACAACCGCCTCGACACCGTGCTGCCCTGGTACGTGGACGACTATGTCGACCTGGACCCGGCACAGCAGCGGCAGCTGGACGACCTGCTGACGCCCTTCCTGGCCTGGCACCGGGCGGAGGAGCTGCCCCGTTACCTGGCGCTGCTGGAAAAGATCGATACCGAACTCGATACCCCCGTCTCCAGCGGCGAGATCGCCGCTGTCTACGCCGACGTGGAGAATGCCTGGCTGCGCCTGCAGGAGGCGTCGCTGGAATGGCTGCTGACCCTGGGCGCCAGCCTGTCCGACGAACAGGTGCGCGAGTTCCTGGCATACCTGCAGGAGCGGCAGGAGGAATTCGAGGAGGAATACCTGGAGCGCAGTGAACGCGAATACCGCGAAGAGAGCTATGAGGCGCTGGCAACCAGCTTGCAGGACTACCTGGGACGGCTCAGCGCGGAACAGCGGCTGCGCCTGCGCGCTGCCACCCTCGACCTGCAACGCTCGGACGCGGTGTGGCTGCGGGAGCGCTCCGCCTGGCTGCAGCGCCTGGAGCAGATGCTGCAGCGCCGCCCCGGGTGGCAGCAGCAAGTGCGGGAGGCGCTGGTGCTGCGCGACGAGACCGTGTCCGAGCAGTACCGCGTCACCTACCAGCACAACCTCGAGGTAATCTTCAGCGCCATTGCCGATGTACTGGACAGCCGCAGCGACAAGCAGGACCAGCGCCTGCGTGCCGAGTTGGCCGACCTCCGGACAGACCTGCAGCTGCTGATCGGCCAGGGACTGGCCAGCGCTTCCTGAGGCGAGGCCGGTCGCGCGGCGTCAATCCAGCAGGGACAGGTCCCGCACCGCGCCCTTGTCCGCACTGGTAACCATTTTGGCATAGACTTTCAGCGCCGCACTGACCTTGCGTGGCCGGGGCATTGCCGGGCGCCAGTTCCCCTCGCCCCTGGCCCGGCGCCGCGCCGCCAGTTCCGCGGGATCCAGGGCGACGTTGATGCTGCGCCCGGGGATATCGATGTTTATGGTGTCGCCTGGCTCTATCAGGGCAATGGCACCGCCCGCCGCCGCTTCCGGTGACGCGTGACCAATGGACAGGCCCGACGTGCCGCCGGAGAAGCGGCCATCGGTCAGCAGGGCGCAGACCTTGCCCAGTCCTTTGGACTTCAGGTAACTCGTGGGGTAGAGCATCTCCTGCATGCCGGGGCCGCCGCGCGGCCCCTCGTAGCGAATCACCACCACGTCGCCGGGTTTGACCCGGTCGTTGAGGATATCCTCTACCGCCTCCTCCTGGCTCTCGCAGACGTGGGCGGGGCCGGAGAATACCAGGATGCTTTCGTCCACCCCGGAGGTTTTTACCACGCAGCCGTCCTCGGCGATATTGCCAAACAGGACAGCCAGCCCGCCCTCGCTGGAGTAGGCATGCTGCAGGGCGCGGATGCAGCCGCCGCGGCGATCGGTGTCCAGGCTCGGCCAGCGGCAGCCCTGGCTGAAGGCCGTCTGGGTGGGAATGCCCGCCGGCCCGGCGCTGTAGAACTCGTGCACCTGCGGGTCGTCGGTCTGCATGATATCCCAGCGGGCCAGCGCCTCGCCGATGGTGGCGCTGTGTACCGTGGGGCAGTCAGCGTGCAGCAGCCCGGCGCGATCCAGCTCGCCGAGGATGCCCATGATGCCGCCGGCGCGGTGCACGTCCTCCATGTGGTACAGGGGGGTATTGGGCGCGACCTTGCACAGTTGCGGCACCTTGCGCGACAGCCGGTCGATATCCGCCAGGGTGAAGTCCAGCCCGGCCTCCTGGGCCGCCGCCAGCAGGTGCAGGATGGTGTTGGTGGAGCCGCCCATGGCGATGTCCAGGCACATGGCGTTCTCGAAGGCATCGAAGCTGCCGATACTGCGCGGCAGCACCGAGGCGTCGTCCTGCTCGTAATAACGGCGGCACAATTCCACCACCAGCCGGCCGGCGCGCCGGAACAACTGCTCGCGGTCGGTGTGGGTGGCCAGGGTGGAGCCGTTGCCGGGCAGCGACAGGCCCAGCGCCTCGGTCAGACAGTTCATGGAATTGGCGGTGAACATGCCGGAGCAGGAACCGCAAGTGGGGCAGGCGGAGCGCTCGTACTCGGCCACTTTGTCATCGTCGGCACTGTCGTCTGCGGCGACCACCATGGCGTCGATCAGATCCAGCTTGTGCTCGGACAGTCTGGTCTTGCCCGCCTCCATGGGGCCGCCGGAGACGAACACCGCCGGGATGTTCAGGCGCATGGCGGCATTCAGCATGCCGGGGGTAATCTTGTCGCAGTTGGAAATGCAGACCATGGCATCGGCGCAGTGGGCATTGACCATATACTCCACCGAGTCGGAGATGATATCCCGCGAGGGCAGGCTGTAGAGCATGCCGTCGTGGCCCATGGCGATGCCGTCGTCCACCGCGATGGTATTGAACTCTTTCGCCACGCCGCCCGCGGCCTCTATCTCCCGTGCCACCAGCTGGCCCAGGTCCTTCAGGTGCACGTGCCCGGGCACAAACTGGGTGAAGGAGTTGACCACGGCGATGATGGGTTTGCGGAAATCGTCGTCCTGCATACCGGTGGCGCGCCACAGGGCGCGGGCGCCGGCCATGTTGCGGCCGTGGGTGCTGGTCTTGGAGCGGTAGTCTGGCATGGCGGGTTACCGTGTTCGTCAGGTGCACGAGGGGTGCAGAGCATAGCAAAAATCGGGCGAACTTTAATGCTGGATATGTGTGGGATGGTTCATGCTGTCGGCTCCGGGGGGGAAAGCTTTTTCGCCTACTTCCCCGATACTCGTATTCGCAAAAGCTTTCCCGGCCGAACCCACAGACCAGGGCCACACCCCGCGAATCGGCTACAGGCGCTTGAAAAACACCTTGGAGTTGCGCTGCAGGTTGTACAGCGCCTGCTTGCGGTCGGGCAGCTCGTCCCGCGGGCGCTCGACGAAACCCTGTTCCAGGAACCAGTGGGCAGTCTGGGTGGTCAGCACGAACACCCGGTCCAGTCCCTGGCGCCGGGCTTCCTGTTCCAGCTCCTGCAGCAGTCGCTGGCCGCGTTTGCCGCCGCGGTAGTCGGGGTGGGACACGATGCAGGCGATTTCCCCGCAGCCCTCCTCGACGAAGGGATACAGTGCGGCACAGGCGATGATGCGACCGTCGCGCTCCAGCAGGCGGAACTGTTTGATCTCGGTCTCCAGCAGTTCCCGCGAGCGTTTCAGCAGTACGCCCTGCTGTTCCAAAGGCTGGATCAGCTCCAGGATCCCGCCGACGTCGTCGATGGTGGCCTCGCGCGCGCGTTCGTAGTCATCGTTGGCGACCAGGGTACCGCTGCCGTCGTGGGTGAACAGCTCCTCCAGCAGCGCGCAGTCATTGTCGTAGCCGATGATATGGCAGCGCGGCACACCCGCCAGGCAGGCGTGGCGGGCGGCATTGAGCAGGGCCTGCTGGTTGGAATCGGGGATCTCCAGGGCCCTGATGCCGCCCACCACACACTGCCGCAGCAACTCCCCGGCCGCATTGATGACGCCCTCTGCCTCGCTGAACATGATCAGCTTGTCGGCGCCGATGGCCGCCGCGCACTGCACCGCGATGTCCTCCAGGGCGAGGCTGAAGATTTCCCCGGTGGGCGAGTAGCCCAGGGGAGACAGCAGCACGATGGAGCCATCCTGCAACTGCCGCTGGATGCCGGAGGTATCGATGCGGCGCACTTTGCCGGTGTGTTGAAAATCGATGCCATCGACCACGCCGATGGGCCGGGCGGTGACGAAATTGCCCGAGCACACCCGCAGGCGCGAGCCCTGCATGGGGGAGTTCGGCAGCCCCATGGACAGCAACGCCTCGATCTGGGCGCGCAGGGATCCGGCGGCATCCTTGACATGTTCCAGTGCCTCGGTGCCGGTGATGCGCATGCCGTCGTGGAATGCAGACTCCAGCCCGGCGCGCTCCAGCCGCTCGGCGATCTGCGGCCGCGAGCCGTGGACCAGCACCAGCCGTACCCCCAGGCTGCTGAGCAGGGCGATGTCGTGGATGATGGTGGCGAAATTTCCGTGCAGCGCCACTTCGCCCCCCAGCATCAGCACGAAGGTCTTGCCCCGGTGCGTATTGATGTAGGGTGCGGTATTCCTCAGCCAGCGTATATTGGCCCTGCCCTGGGTCGTCACGATTTGGTCCAAGCCATTGATAAATAGAAAGTTATCAAGGGTACCTAAAGCCGTGCCGATTACCTAATGGCAATAATACACAGGCGCGGGCCGGCGCCACGCCCGCTGCTACAGGCAGTAGTGGCGAATGCATTGTTGCAGCAGGCTGATGCAGGGCTGGATCTGCTCCAGCTCCAGGTATTCGTCGGGCTGGTGTGCCCGATCGATGGATCCGGGGCCCATGACAATGGTTTCCATGCCCAACTGCTGCATGAAGGGCGCCTCGGTGGCGAAGGCCACTGCCTCGGCGCGGTGGCCGGTGAGTTGCTCGGCGAGTCGCACCAGGTCGCTGTCGGCACTCTGTTCATAGGGCGCGACATCCACGTTCAGCGAGCGCAACTCGATTTCCAGGGCATGCTGCCGGGCGATCTGCATCATGCGTTGCTCGATCTCCCCGCGCACCGTGGCGTTGTCGCCGCCGGGCACCATGCGCAGGTCGAAATGCAGCTCCGCCTGGCCGCAGATGCGGTTGGGGCTGTCGCCGCCGTGCAGGCAGCCGAGGTTGAGGGTGGGCCAGGCCACCTCGAACAGGTCGTGGTTGAAGCGTTGGCGCAGTTGCTGGCGATAGCTCATCAGATCGCCCATTACCGCGTGCATGCCGTCCAGCGCACTGTTGCCCAGCGCCGGGTTGGAGGAGTGGCCCGCGCGGCCGGTGACCCGCACGGCTTCCATCATGATGCCTTTGTGCATGCGCACCGGCACCAGTGAGGTCGGCTCGCCGATGATGGCGGCGCGGCCCCGGGGATAACCCGCGGTGACCAGCGCCCGGGCGCCGTTCATGGAGCTCTCCTCGTCGGCGGTGGCCAGTAGTATCAGGGGCTGCTTGAGGGCGCTGCCCCGAATGGCCGCGGCGGCAGCCAGGGCCAGCGGGAAAAAACCTTTCATATCGGTGCTGCCCAGGCCGTACAGGCGCTGGTCGCGCTCGGTAAGGGTCAGTGGGTCGCTTTGCCAGCGGCCCTCGTCGAAGGGCACGGTATCGGTGTGGCCGGCCAGCACCAGGCCGCCGGGGCCGCTTCCCAGGGTGGCGATCAGGTTGGCCTTGGCGCCGTCCTCTGACACTTCCTGGATCTCGATGTGAAATCCCAGGTCGTCGAGCCAGGTGGCGAGCAGGTCGATGACTGCCCGGTTACCCTGGTCCCACAGGGGGTCGGGGGAGCTGACCGAGGGGATCGACACCAGTTGTCGCAGTTGTTCGATGACCAGTTTGTCGGTGGCGGGCATGCGGCGCTCCAGGCGGATGGTTGGGCGCCAGCGGCGCCGGCGCACCCTAGTTTAGTAAAGCCCACACCGGCCGCCAAGCGGGCGCGGGCTTGCCATTATGACCGAAATCAGGACAGGTACGACGGGCGCGGTGTGGTAGCATGATTTCTCGGGGATTGCTGGGGCATAAAAACAACGATGGCGACTAATTTTGGCGAGCAGTTGATGGAGCACCGCCTCAGCCTGGCCTCCCTGGCGCGGGACCTGCATGGCGAGGGCCGCCTTTCGGACCGGGACCTGGCCAGGTTGCTGGCGGCGCAGGCCGTCAAGGCGCACCCGCTGGTCTACCTCTCGGAGCAGAAGCTCGAGGATGGCGCCGCCCCGGGTTGCGTGTGGGACATGGACGCCCTGCTGGCCTGGCTGGGCGCCCGGGTCGGGCAGCAGGTTTACCAGATCGATCCCCTGAAGATAAACGTCACGGCGGTGGCGGAGGTGATGTCCCGGGCGTTCGCCGAGCGCCATCGCATCCTGGCGGTGGCGGTCACCTCCGAGGAAGTGGTCGTTGCCAGTGGCGAGCCCTTCATTCACAGCTGGGAGAGCAACCTGGAGCACGTGCTGCGCAAGCGGGTGCGGCGGGTGCTCAGCGACCCCAGGGCCATCGCCCGGCACACCGCCGAGTTCTATACCATGGCGGGCTCGGTGCGCGGGGCGCGCGGCGGGGAGCGGACGGACAGCGGCATCGGGGTGACCAACCTCGAGCAGATGCTGGAACTGGGTTCGATGAAGGAGCCGGATGCCAATGACCAGCACATCGTCAACATCGTCGACTGGCTGTTGCAGTACGCTTTCGAACAGCGCGCCAGCGATATCCATATCGAACCCCGTCGCGAGGTCGGCAATGTCCGCTTCCGTATCGACGGGGTGTTGCACAGCGTCTACGAGCTGCCACAGCAGGTGTGCGCGGCGGTGACCAGCCGTATCAAGATCCTCGGCCGTATGGACGTCGCCGAGAAGCGCCGTCCCCAGGATGGGCGCCTGAAAACGCGCACTCCGGAGGGCAACGAGGTGGAGCTGCGCCTGGCCACGCTGCCCACCGCCTTCGGTGAAAAGCTGGTGATGCGCATCTTCGACCCGGATGTGCTGCAGAAGAGCTTCGAGCAGCTGGGTCTGGCGGACGAGGATCTGCGGCGCTGGCATCACATGACCAGCCTGGGCAACGGTATCGTGCTGGTCACCGGCCCCACTGGCTCGGGCAAGACCACCACCCTGTATTCCACCCTGCGCCAGCTGGCCACCGCCGAGGTGAACGTCTGTACCATCGAGGACCCCATCGAGATGGTCGAGGGTGCTTTCAACCAGATGCAGGTAAACCACGCCATCAACCTGGACTTTTCCGCCGGCGTGCGCGCCCTGATGCGCCAGGACCCGGACATCATCATGGTGGGCGAGATCCGCGATCTGGAAACCGCCAACATGGCGGTGCAGGCGGCGCTGACCGGACATCTGGTGCTGTCCACCCTGCACACCAACGACTCGCCGTCCTCCATCTCGCGCCTGCTCGAGCTGGGGGTGCCCGCCTACCTGATCAAGGCCACCGTGCGCGGCGTGATGTCGCAGCGCCTGGTGCGCATCCTGTGCCCGGCCTGTAAAACCTACGGCGAACTGGACAACGACGCCTGGCAGCAGCTGACACACCCCTGGCAACTGGTGCCGCCACCGCAGGTGGCGCGGCCCGTGGGCTGCAAGGCCTGCCGCGATACCGGCTATGTCGGCCGCCAGGGTATCTACGAGGTGCTGGTCAGCTCGCCCGCGGTGCAGGCCCGGATAACCTCCCAGATGGAGAGCGCTGCCATTCGCGAGGTGGCCATGCGCGAGGGCATGCACACCCTGCGCCTCAGCGGCGCCACCCGGGTGGCGGCGGGAGAGACCACCATTGAAGAGGTCATGCGGGTCGCTCCCCGGCTGGATGCCTGAGTTTCGCCCGGATTTTTATGCAACGAGTACCTATGCCTGCCGAACTCCCCCACCTGCCCGATGCCCTGGCAACCGCCGCCGCCCTGGCCTGGGACAATATCCTGGAGCGCGCCCCCCAGCCCCTGGCGCAGCGACTGCGGGGCGCCGCCGGCGAAGCTGGCGGGCAATTGTCGCGCGTGCTCGCCTGCAGCCCCTTCGTCGCCGAGTTGAGCCGGCGCAAACCCGAGCTGCTGCTGGAGCTGCTGGAAGATGGCACGCTGTGGCAGTCGCTGCCGGAAAACACGTTTCGCGACGTCCTGGCGCGGCAGATGGCGGAGCCCGGCGCCGAGCTGGGGGTGGTGTTGCGGCACTATCGCCAGCGCCATATGTTGCGCATCGTGTGGCGCGATTTCTGCCGTCTGGCCGACACCCGCGAGACGGTGCGCGACACTTCCCTGCTGGCGGAAGCCTGTATCGCGCAGGCACTGGCGTCCTGCCAGGCGCAACTGGAGCAGCGTTTCGGCGTGCCGCGCGGGCGCGCCAGCGGGGAGCGTCAGGAGCTGATCATCCTGGCCATGGGCAAGCTGGGGGCGCGGGAGCTGAACGTGTCCTCCGATATCGACCTGATCTTCGCGTTCCCGGAAGCCGGCGAGACGGACGGGGAGCGCAAGTCACTGGGCAATGAAGAGTTTTTTACCCGGGTGGGCCGGGCGGTGATCAAAACCCTGGACGAGGTGACAGCGGAGGGCTTCGTGTTTCGCGTGGATATGCGCCTGCGCCCCTACGGCGACAGTGGCGCCCTGGTGCACAATTTTGCGGCCCTGGAGGAATACTATCAGGACCAGGGTCGGGATTGGGAGCGCTACGCGCTGATCAAGGCGCGTGCCGTGACCGGGAATGAGCGGCGCGTGGAAGAACTGATGTCCGCCCTGCGGCCGTTCGTGTTTCGCCGCTATATCGATTTCGGGGTGATCGAGAGCCTGCGCGGGATGAAGCAGATGATCACCAGCGAGGTGCGCCGCCGCGGCCTGGAAGACAACGTCAAGCTCGGCCACGGTGGTATTCGCGAGGTGGAGTTCATTGCCCAGTGCTTCCAGCTGATCCGTGGCGGGCGCGACCGCGGCCTGCAGCAGCGGGAACTGCTGGCGGTGCTGCAGGAGTGCGGGCAGCTGGGATGCCTGCCGGGCGCGGCGGTCACCGAGCTCACCGCCGCCTACCTGTTCCTGCGCGACAGCGAACACGCGATCCAGGGATACCGGGACAAGCAGACCCAGGAACTGCCGACTGATCCCGGCGCGCAGCTGGCCATGGCCACTGTCATGGGCTTTGCCGACTGGGACGCCTACCGGCAGGCGCTGGAGGTGCACCGCCAGCGGGTGGCGATGCATTTCACGAACCTCATCGCCGACCCGGCGGACAGTGCCGCTGCCGAAGGCGAGGAGGAGTTGCCCCCCTGGGACGACAGCCTCAATGCGCAGCTGCTGGCCCGCCTTGGCTATCGCGACCCTGAGTCCAGCCTGGCGGCGCTGCAGGCGCTGCGACAGAACCCGCGGGTGGTGACCCTGCAGGCCGCGGGGCGCGAGCGCCTGGAGCAGTTCATGCCGCAACTGTTGCTGGCCTGCGCCAACGAGGTGGAGGACCCGGACCTGGCGCTGGCGCGTATCCTTCCCCTGGTGATGGCGGTGGTGCGACGCAGCGCCTACCTGGTGTTGCTGCTGGAAAATCCCCCCGCGCTGGACGAACTGGTGATACTGTGTGCCGCCAGCCCGTGGATTGCCGAACAGCTGGCGCGCCACCCGGTGCTGCTGGACGAATTGCTCAACCGGGCCAGCCTGTATACCGCCCCCGACAAGGGCGAGCTACAGGACGAGTTGCGCCAGGAGGTGGCGCGCCTGGCCCTGGACGACCTGGAGGCGCAGATGGATGCGCTGCGCTACTTCAAGGCCTCCCATGTGCTGCGGGTAGCGGCCAGCGAGATGGCCGGGCGCCTGCCGCTGATGCAGGTGAGCGACAAGCTCACCTGGATCGCGGAGGTCATCCTGGAGCAGGTGCTGGCAGTGGCCTGGGCGGACCTGGTGAAGAAATACGGCGAGCCGCGGCGAGCCGGTGACGGCTACGGCTTCGCAATCTTTGGTTACGGCAAGCTCGGTGGCATAGAGCTGGGCTACGGCTCCGACCTGGACCTGGTGTTCCTCTCGGACAGCGCCGAGCAGGGCGTCACCAGTGGCGAGCGCAGCATTGACAATACCGTGTTTTACACCCGCCTGGGCCAGCGCATCATCCACATCCTCGATACCCGCATGACCCTGGGGCAATTGTACGAAGTGGACATGCGGCTGCGCCCTTCCGGCAACTCGGGCATGCTGGTGTCCAGCGTAGCGGCCTTTGCCGCCTACCAGCGGGAGTCCGCCTGGACCTGGGAGCACCAGGCGCTGGTGCGGGCGCGCTTCGTGGCCGGTGACACGGCGGTGGCCGAGCGAGTGGCGGCAGTGCGGGAGCAGACGCTCTGCCAGAGCCGCGATATCGCCGAGCTGGCGCGCGAGGTGCAACAGATGCGCAACAGGATGCGCGAGCATTTGCTGCCTCCGGGCAGGGCCAAAGAGGGGGAATTTCACCTAAAACAGGGCGTCGGTGGTATCGTGGATATCGAATTTATGGTGCAATACGCGGTCTTGGCGTGGTCTCACCGCGTTCCGGGCCTCGCGTGCTGGTCTGACAACGTGCGCATCCTGGAGACCCTGGGCCGGGAAGGCTTATTCGAGCAGTCGGAGTGCGAGGCACTCACCGAGGCCTATATCGCCTACCGGTCCGCTGCCCACCAACTTTCCTTGCAGCACCAACCGGGCGTCGTGCCGGCGGAGCGGTTTGCCGTGTTGCGCGCGGCGGTCACGGCCAAGTGGCAACAGTTGTTTGCGCCATACCCTATTGAAGTAGCGGCTGAAAACGAGCAGGAGTAGTGACATGAGTCTGGCCGATCGCGACGGTGTTATCTGGATCGATGGAGAAATGGTGCCCTGGCGCGAGGCGAAGGTGCACGTGCTGACTCATACCTTCCACTATGGTCTGGGTGTGTTCGAGGGGGTGCGGGCCTACGACACGCCGGACCGCGGCACCTGTATCTTCCGCCTCAAGGAACACACCGACCGGTTGTTCAATTCGGCGCATATCCTGAAGATGCCCATGCCCTTCGACAAGGCCACTCTCAACCAGGCCCAGAAGGACGTGGTGCGCGAGAACGGCCTGGTCGAAGGCTACCTGCGGCCCATGTGTTTTTACGGCTCCGAGGGCATGGGCCTGCGCGCCGACAATATCCAGACCCACGTGATGGTGGCCGCCTGGGAGTGGCCCTCCTACATGGACCCCGAGGCGCGCGACCGCGGTATCAAGGTGCGCACCTCTTCCTTCACCCGCCACCACGTCAACATATCCATGTGCAAGGCCAAGGCCAACGGCAACTACATCAACTCGATGCTGGCCCTGCGGGAGGCGCTGGACAGCGGCGCAGAAGAAGCGCTGATGCTGGATAACGAGGGCTATGTCGCCGAGGGCAGTGGCGAAAACGTGTTCATCGTGCGCAATGACACGATTTATACGCCCGAGCTGACCTCCTGCCTCGACGGCATCACCCGGGCCACCATTTTTACCCTGGCCGAGGAGCTGGGTTACACCATTCACGAAAAACGCATCACCCGTGACGAGGTGTATATCTGCGACGAGGCGTTTTTTACCGGAACCGCCGCCGAGGTGGTTCCCATTCGCGAGCTGGATGGCCGCACCATCGGCAGCGGCCGTCGCGGACCCCTGACCGAGAAGCTGCAGAGCATGTATTTCGATACGGTGCGTGGCAAGCGAAGCGAGAACAGCCAATGGCTGGAGCCGGTGGCCTGACAACGGCGCTTCGCCTCCCGCCGGTGCCGTTGAGGTTGGCAGGTGCCCGGCGGCGGTGAACAGATCCTGGTAGTCGGCCCGTCCTGGGTCGGGGACATGGTCATGTCCCAGGTACTCTATGCCCGCCTGCGGGAGACCCGCCGCGGCGCGGCCATCGACGTACTCGCCCCTGCCTGGAGCGAGCCGCTGCTGGCGCGCATGCCCGAGGTGCGCCGCGCCATTCCCATGCCCCTGGGCCACGGCGAGCTGGAGCTGGGCCGGCGCTGGCGCCTGGGGCGGGAACTGCGCGCCCGGGCCTACGACCAGGCCATCCTGCTGCCCAATTCCCTGAAGTCGGCGCTGGCGCCGTGGTTCGCCGGTATTCCCCGCCGCACCGGCTGGCGCGGGGAGATGCGCTACGGCCTGCTGAACGATCTGCGCCTGTTGGATGAACAGGCCCTGCCACTGATGGTGCAGCGCTTCGCCGCCCTGGCCCAGGAGGCGGGCGAGCCGCTGCCGCAGCGTCTCCCCGCTCCCCGCCTGGTGGTGGATACCGTACAGGCCGGGCACTGCCGCGATGCCCTGGGCCTGGCGCCCGGGCGGCCGCTGCTGGCGCTGTGTCCGGGAGCGGAGTTCGGCGGCGCCAAGCGCTGGCCCGCCGCGCACTACGCCGAACTGGCCCGGCACTATCTGCAACAGGGCTGGCAGGTGGCGCTGTTCGGCTCCGCCAACGACCGCGAGGTCACAGCCGCCATCAGTGCCCACTGTCGGGATTACCCGGGCTGTTTCGACCTCGCCGGGCGTACCCGTCTGGCCGAGGCGGTCGACCTGTTGTCGCTGGCGGCGGCGGTAGTGACCAATGACTCCGGTCTGATGCATATCGCCGCGGCGCTGGGCCGGCCCCTGGTGGTGGTTTACGGCGCCACGTCTCCCGCCTTTACCCCGCCCCTGAATGACAATGCCGCGGTGCTGGTCAGCGAGCTCGACTGTGCACCCTGTTTCCAGCGCGAGTGTCCGCTGGGTCACCACCGCTGCATGCAGGAAATCCCGTCCCGGCGGGTGGTGGCGGAACTGGACCGCCTGCTGGCCGGGGGCGGCGAGGGATGAGGGTGCTGGTGGTCAAGATGTCGTCACTGGGGGATGTCATCCACACCCTGCCGGCCCTGAGCGATGCCCGCCAGGCCCTGCCGGGGATCCGTTTCGACTGGGTGGTGGAGGAGGGCTTCGCCGAGATTCCGTCCTGGCACCCGGCGGTGGAGCGGGTGGTGCCGGTCGCCATCCGGCGCTGGCGCCGGCAGCCGTTCAGCGCCGCGACCAGACGCGAGTGGGGCTGGGCCCGGCAGGCATTGCGCGCGCAGTCATACGACGCGGTGATCGATGCCCAGGGCCTGTTGAAAAGTGCGCTCATCACCCGCCTGGTGGCAGCCCCGCGCTACGGCATGGACCGGGCCACCGCCCGCGAGGGCCTGGCCAGCTTCGCCTATGATTACCGCGTGCATGTGCCCCGCGACCAGCACGCCGTGGAACGCACCCGCCAGTTGTTTTCCGGGGCCCTGGATTACCCGAGGCCGGCGGCACCTGGCGATTACGGCCTGGGCGTCGGCCCTGCTGGGACTACGGTGGCTGGCGGCGGTGAGCTGCCGCCGGGACTGCTGTTTTTTCACGGCACTGCCCGCGACGACAAGCTGTGGCCCGAAGACCACTGGGTAGCGCTGGCGGGACTGGCCGCCGCCGCCGGCCTGCCCCAGTACCTGCCCTGGGGCAATACCAGTGAGCGCCTGCGCGCCGAGCGCATCGCCGCGCGCAGTGGCAGCGCCCGGGTGTTGCCGAAGTTGTCCCTGTCCGAGCTGGCAACCATGTTGCGCCGGGCCCCGGCGGCGGTGGCGGTGGATACCGGCCTCGGGCACCTGGCCGCCGCCCTGGATGTGCCCGCCGTGTCGCTGTACGGCCCGACGAGTACCCGGCTGGTGGGCGCCTACGGTCGCCGCCAGGTGCATATCCAGTCGCCGCTGGCGGGTGATGGCTGCGCCACCGCCGCCGCCCTGATGGCGGCGATTACCCCGGAGGCGGTGTGGCAGGCCCTGCTGCCGGCGCTGGCGGGACGCTGACCGTGCGCCTGGCCCTGCTGCTGTTCAAGTACTTTCCCTATGGTGGCATGCAGCGGGACTTTGCCCGCATCGCCGCCGAGTTGCAGCGCCGGGGTCATCACTGTCGCGTGTACTGCCTGTCCTGGCAGGGAGAACACCTGGCGGGCGTCGACCTGCGCCTGGTACCGGCCGGCGGCATCACCAACGTGCGGCGCAGCCAGCACTACCTGCGCCGGGTGCAGGCGGACCTGGCGGCCGACCCTGTGGATGGGGTGATCGGTTTCAACAGGATGCCCGGCCTGGATGTGTACTTCGCCGCCGACCCCTGCTTCCTGGACAAGGCCCGGCGGGGGCGCCCCTGGTGGTATCGCCTGACGCCCCGCTTCCGCCACTTTGCGCGCTGGGAGCGAGCGGTGTTCGAGCCGGCCGCTGCCACCGAGATTTTGCTCATAGCCGCCACCGAGCAGCGCAAGTTTGAGCACTGTTACCACACCCCGGCAGCGCGCCTGCATCTGCTGCCACCGGGTATTGCCGGCGACCGCAGGGCTCCGCCCGACGCGCCGGCCGTTCGGGCGCAAGCCAGGGAAAGTCTTGGTCTTGTCGATAGTGAATACACACTTCTGGCGGTGGGCTCGGGCTTTGTCACCAAGGGCCTGGATCGCGCCATTGGCGCCCTCGCCCGGCTGCAGGCACAGCAGCCCCAGCGCCGCCTGTGCCTGTTGGTGGCCGGCCAGGATCGCGAGCAGCCGTTTCGCCTGCTGGCGCGGCGCCTGGGGGTCGCGCGGCAGGTGCGCTTCCTCGGGGGGCGCGACGATATCCCCGCGCTGCTGCTGGCGGCCGACCTGCTGGTCCACCCGGCGCGCAGCGAGGCCGCCGGCATGGTGCTGCTGGAGGCGCTGGTGGCGGGGCTGCCTGTGGTGGCCACCGCGGCCTGCGGCTACGCCGGCCACATCGCCTCTGCCGGCGCCGGTATCGTCTTGCCGGAGCCCTTCCGCGAGGCGGATTTCGATGCCGCCCTGGTGCGTGCCCAGGACCCCGGCTTTGGCGCGCGCTGTCGCCGCAACGCCCTGGCCTACGCCGCGCGGGAAGACCTGTACTCAATGCACGACACGGCGGCCCGCTTGATCGAGCAGGCTGTGGCACGCAAGGCGGGTGGCAGCCATGGCTGACTTCTACCTGGCACCCGGGACGGCAGCGGCGGAACTGGCGGGCGTCAGTGGCGCCGAGGGCCTGTTGGCCTGGGCCGAGGGGGTGGCAGCCGCGGCGCCCCCCGAGCGGGTGTACCGCCGCAGGGAGGGGCGGGTAACCCTGCGTTTCGCAATGGCCGGGCGCTCCTACTTCCTCAAATTGCATCGCGGTGTCGGCTGGCGGGAAATCTGCAAGAACCTGGTACAGCTGCGCCTGCCGGTGGTATCGGCCAGTAACGAGTACCGCGCGGTCACTGCCCTGCGGCAGCTGGGAGTGGACACTCTGACCGTCACCGCCTACGCGCGCCGCGGATGCAATCCCGCCCGGCGCCACTCGCTGCTGGTCACCGAGGATCTGGCGGCCACCGTTAGTCTGGAGGATTACTGCGCCGCCTGGGCGCGGCGTCCGCCGCCGCCCCGGGAGCGCCTGCTGCTGGTCCACAAACTCGCCGATAGCGCCCGGCGCATGCACGCCGCGGGGATCAATCACCGCGATTTCTACCTGTGCCATTTTCACCTGGATCCGGCCAGCCTGCGGGAGGGGGCCCCGCGTTGTTACCTGATCGACCTGCACCGGGCGCAACTGCGCCGGGCGACGCCGTTGCGCTGGCGGATCAAGGATCTGGCAGGCCTGTATTTCTCGGCGCTGGACTGCGGCCTGGGCCGGCGGGACCTGTTGCGCTTCATGCGCTGCTACAGTGTCGGCGGCCTGGCCCAGGCCCTGGGACCGGATCGGGATATGTGGCTGCAGGTGGCGCGCCGGGCGGTGCAGCTGTATCGCCGGAGCCACGGTCTGCGCCCGCCTGGCAGCTGGGTGCCGGACGCGCTGCGTGGCTAGGCCGGGAAAAATCCTGCGTGGCGCGCAGTGGGGCCCGCGCCTCGCCGCAGCGATGGCGGAAGCCCCGGCAGCCAGCGTCAGCTGGCTGGAGCAGCATACCCGTTTGCTGAAGAGCGACCGCTACAGTCGCGTGGGCTTGCTGGAGCTGGAAGGCGCCCCCTGTTTTCTCAAGCTCTACCTGGCAAAGTCGCCGGTGCAGAAGCTCGGCTTCCGGCTGGGCTACGGTCGCGGCCTGCGCAGTTTCGATGCCGCGACCAGCATGGCAGAGGCCGGTCTGCCGGTGCCCGAGCCACGCGCCTGCCTGCTGGTGCCTGAGGGCATGGTGTTGCTGACCGAAGCGCTGGCGGGCGGCGCCGATCTGCGGGCGCTGTGGCTGGACCTGCCCGCTGCGGATGATGCGGAGCGGCTCATGCATGGTGCGGGCGCCGCCCTGGCGCGCCTGCACGGCGCCGGGTATGCACACGGCGACTGCAAGTGGAGCAACCTGCTGTGGTGCGCCCGGGGCATGTATTTCGTCGATCTGGAGGTGGTGCGCAAGCCGCGCGCCGCCGGCACTCTCCCCCTCGCCGGGCAGCTGCGCGACCTGGCGCGCTTCATAGTCGACGCCGAGGAGCTGGGCGCCAGCGCCCCGCAGTTCGAAATCTTCATGGGCAGTTACCTGGCAGGCGTACCCTGCCGTCGGGAGCGGCTGGTGAGCCAGGTACGGCCACTATTGACGCCGATACGAGAGCGTCACCAGCGCAGGTACCGGCAGGCGCCCCGTCCCCTGATTTAATCCCCTGCGGCGGTGACTGCAGGCTGACCCGTCACTGCTACATTGGCATGCAGTAGCCTCCATGCCGGAGGTATTGTCGGCGCTGCCGGGATGGGCGCCGGCCGGATTGGCCGGGTAGCGGAGAGAGGCCGTATGACGTCGAGTGCCATTGGCCGTACTTTCTGTTCGAAACCAGTTAAAGGTGGATCAGTCCTGAAACTTGATTGTGAGATGGTTGCCAAGATCACCCTTGTAATCCAGCAGTGTGTAGTCTCGATAAACAAAGCGCCACTCTCCCTGCTCACAACGAAACGTGTCGTGATATCGCCCCGCGGCAATTACCTGCAATGGGAATCCATCCGCACATTGCAGTACGGTATAGCAAGAACGGCATGTAGCAGACAGTGCGTTCTCGTCCAATTCAATAATAGGATTCGTGACCAGGTGTCGCGTACGTGGTGTTCCACAAGGATAGATTTTCACAACCCGTCGCCACTGATCCAACAACTGTTTATGGTTGATCAAACCACCCTGGCTTTTGATTTGTGCGTGCCGAAACAACTCAGAAGCGGCTTCCAGGTTACCCTCGTCCATCAGCTCGGCGTAGCGATAGAGCAGATTGGCAATCTCGTTTGCGCTATTTTTCACTGTTTGTCATCTCCCCCGAACCGGACACCGGAATTGCATCGTTTCGCTCGATGCTGCGCATGTTTTGGGTTGTCCAGGCTGTCATTCACCCCGGTACTCACTTGCGATCATTGTTGCTGCGCCAAGATGCGACAGGGTGATGAGGAGTCCATCCACTGTTTACAACTGCCCTTTGTCGTACAGGCGCTGCATGGCCCAGTTGTATGCCTCGGCGGCCAGCAGCTTGGCTTCGATAGTGTCCAGGTCGCGCATCTGGCGGCGCCAGGCCGTAAAAAAGCGCATGCGGTCAGTGCGACTGAGGATCCGGGGCGGCAGCATGTTGAGCTGCATGAGGTTGCGCAGCAGCATGCGGCCCGGCGGCGGCAGTTTCTGCACGGTTCGCTCATTGTCGATCAGGCTGAACAGGTAGCGCTCCGCGCGGTGTTCGGCCAGTACGTTACCGGGGCGCAGGTCGCCGTGGATAAAGCCAGTGGCGTGCACCCGGCCGATAAACATTCCCAGGGCCTCCAGCAGCTGCCAGCGGCTGGCGCGGGCCCAGCTCTCACCCGCGGGCAGCAGGGTTCCCAGCCAGGTGGTCACGTCGTCGCCCTCCACCGCGCGGGAAAACAGGTACTCCCGTCCCCCCGGCAATTTGCCCCAGGCCAGGTTGGCGGGGGCATTGATGCCGGCGAGCAGTAGCGCGTCGCAGTGCTGCCGGGCCCGCGAGGCACGGCTGCCGCGCAACAGCGCCTTGAGCCTGTCCAGCGGGCTGCGTGGCAGGAATTCCTTGTAGTAGACCCGCCTGGCATTGTTGCTGGCCACCCGGGTATGGGCGGAACTGGGTATCGGCTCCCAGCCGGGGGGCAGCTCCTCGGCGCTCAGTCGCAGGGCCAGGTGGTGCAACTCCCGGCTTTCGTCAAGGCTGGCTCGCATCTCCTACCTCTCGTTCAGGGTGCATTTCGACGATGGCCACCCGGCCGTGGCGCCCGCCTTCGTACACCACGGTGTCGCTCGATAGCCCGCAGTCAAACAGCTGCCGGCTGGTGAGAAAGCCGTCCCGCAAATAGGCATCTGCGGCGCGCAGGTATAAGATAGCGTTTTTGTCCAGCACCGGGGCGACGGCTATCAGCCATAGGGACGGCTGGCGGCGACTACCCGGTATTCAATGGCGATACGGCTATATAGGGACGTGTAGCTGGGCTCCGGCACGGCTCTGTTTTACGTTAGTCTAACCCCTGGCGCAGGGGCGATGCCAGGATTCGCGCGGCAGGGGCCAAGGAGAGTGGGTGAGCCAGACAGTAGTCATCGTGGGAGCCGGGGGCCAGCTCGGCATGGAGCTGGTCCACCGGGCGCCAGCTGCGGCGCAGTGTATCGCCCTGGCCCGCTCAGACCTGGATATTAGCGATAACGGGGCGGTGGTGCGGCGGCTGGCAGAAATTGCCCCCGCCCTGGTTGTCAATGCGGCCGCCTTTACCGGCGTTGACGCCGCCGAGTCCGAGCAGCGCATGGCGCACGCCGTGAACGCCGCCGGCGCAGCGCATCTGGCGCAAGCCTGCCGCGACCTGGATGCCCGCCTGATCCATGTTTCCACGGACTTCGTGTTCGACGGGCAGGCGTCCCGTCCCTATCCCCCCACAGCACCGACGGCGCCGCTGGGTGAATACGGCCGCAGCAAGCTCGCCGGCGAGCAAGCCGTGCAACAAGTGCTGCCACGGGCGCTGGTGCTGCGCACCGGGTGGGTGTATTCCCGTTTCGGTGGCAATTTCGTCAAAACCATGCTGCGCCTGATGGCTGAGCGCGAGCAGTTGGCGGTGGTGGATGACCAGGTGGGTACGCCCACCTGGGCCAGCGGTCTGGCGCGGGCGATCTGGGCTGCCGCCGCACATCCGCAGCTGGAAGGCATCCTGCACTGGAGCGATGCCGGAGTGTGCAGCTGGTATGATTTCGCGGTGGCGATCTGCGAGGAGGCCGTCGAGCTGGGATTGCTGGCCCGTCCGGTGCGTATCCGTCCCATCCCGGCCAGTGATTATCCCACCCCCGCCAGGCGCCCCCACTACAGTGTGCTGGACAAGACCGCCAGCTGGCGGGAGCTGGGACTTGAAGGGGTACACTGGCGGGTACAGTTGCGCCATATGTTGAAGGAGTATAGGGAGATGGGCGATGAGTAACACCCTGTTGGTGACCGGTGCCGCGGGCTTTATCGGCGCCAATTTCATGCACTACTGGGCGCGCAACCATCCGCAGGACCGGCTGGTCGCCTACGATGCCCTCACCTACGCCGGCAATCTGGCCAACCTGGATGCGCTGCAGGGCCGCCCCAACTTCAGTTTCGTGCACGCCGATATCTGCGATTACGACCGGGTACTGGCAACCCTGCGGGAGCACGCCGTGGATACCGTGGTGCACTTCGCCGCCGAGAGCCACGTGGACCGTTCGATAACCGGCCCCGACACGTTTATCCAGACCAATGTGATTGGCACCCACTCCCTGCTGAAGGCCGCCCGGGAGGTCTGGCTGCGGTCGGACAATTCCCGGCGGCATCGTTTCCATCACGTATCCACCGACGAGGTATACGGCTCCCTGGAAGCCAGCGCCGCGGCCTTCAGCGAACAGCATCGCTATGAACCCAACTCGCCCTACTCGGCGAGCAAGGCCGCATCCGACCACCTGGTGCGGGCCTATCACCACACCTATGGCCTGCAGGTCACTACCAGCAACTGCTCCAACAACTACGGCCCCTTCCATTTCCCGGAGAAGCTTATTCCGCTGTGCATCACCAACGTGCTGCGCGGCCTGCCCCTGCCGGTGTACGGCGACGGCAGCAATATTCGTGACTGGCTGTATGTCGAGGACCACTGCCGCGGTATCGAGCTGGTGCTGGAGCGCGGCGCGGTGGGTGAAACCTACAATATCGGCGGCAACAACGAATGGCGCAACCTGGCGATCGTGGAACTGTTATGTGACCGGCTGGATGCGCGCTTTGCCGCCGATGCCACCCTGGCCGGGCGCTTTCCCGATGCGCCGGCGGCCACCGGCGGCAGCGCCCGCGAGTTGGTCACCTTTGTCGAGGATCGCGCCGGGCACGACTGGCGCTACGCGATCGATGCCCGCAAGGCGGCGGCCGAATTGGGCTATACACCACAGGAGAGTTTCGAAACCGGCCTGGAGCGGACGGTGGACTGGTTCCTGGCCAACGAGCAATGGTGGCGGCCGCTACTCGGTCGCTAGTGTGGGCCAATCCTAGGCGAACAGCGGAAAATCGCCCCAGGCCAGCCCGGCTGCATCCTTTGCGGAGAGTTGCGGCGTCGCGCCGGCGGGCAGGGGCCAGTCGATGCCCACCGCGG
This sequence comes from Pseudomonadales bacterium, assembly GCA_024234735.1. Lineage (GTDB taxonomy): Bacteria > Pseudomonadota > Gammaproteobacteria > Pseudomonadales > Halieaceae > JARRPM01. The sequence goes on along the minus strand of JACKNV010000006.1, from coordinate 40,459 downwards.
GGTCGTCCCAGGCGAGGCAGGCCTCGCTGGCGGGGTGGTAGTAGTCGGTGCACTTGTACTGGAAATCGGCGTACTCGGAGATGACCAGGAAGCCGTGGGCGAAGCCCGGCGGCACCCACAACTGGTGGTGATTCTCGGCGCTCAGCAAGGTGCCGTACCACTGTCCGCAGGTGGCCGAGGAGCGGCGCAGGTCCACCGCCACGTCAAACACCTCTCCCGAGGTCACCCGCACCAGCTTGCCCTGGGTCTGTTCCGTCTGGAAGTGCATGCCGCGCAGGGTGCCGCGGGCCGAGCGGCTGTGGTTGTCCTGCACGAAGTCCAGTTCGAAGCCGGCCTCGCGAAATGTGCGGGCATTCCAGCTCTCCAGGAAAAAGCCGCGGGCATCGCCGAATACGCGGGGTTTCAGCAGGTAGACGCCGTCCAGTGTGGTCGCCTCAAACCTCATCGAATACCACTCCCTCGTCGCTCAGCAGTGCCTGCAGGTAGAGCCCGTAGCCGCTTTTCTCCAGCGGCGCGGCCAGCGCCAGCAGCTGCTCCGCGCTGATATAACCCATGCGGTACGCCACCTCCTCGGGGCAGGCGATTTTCAGGCCCTGGCGCTCCTCCACCACGCGGATGAAGTTGGCCGCATCGAGCAGGGAGTTGTGGGTGCCGGTATCCAGCCAGGCGGTGCCCCGGCTCATCACCTCGACCTGCAGGTCACCCCTGTCCAGATAGACTTTGTTCACGTCGGTTATTTCCAGTTCGCCACGCGCCGAGGGGCGAATACCGCGGGCGATATCCACCACGTCGTTGTCGTAGAAGTACAGGCCGGTGACGGCGTAGTGGGAGCGCGGCCTGGCCGGCTTTTCCTCGATATCGCGGGCAATGCCCTGGGAATCGAAGCTCACCACCCCGTAGCGCTCCGGGTCCTGCACGTAGTAGGCAAACACCGACGCTCCGGCATCGCGGGCGGCGGCGCTGCGCAGCTTCCTGGTGAAGCCGCCGCCATAGAAAATATTGTCGCCCAGCACCAGCGCGGCCGGTGAGTTGCCGATGAACCCGGCGCCGAGAATAAAGGCCTGGGCCAGGCCGTCCGGGCTCGGTTGTACCGTGTAACAGAGGTTGATACCCCACTGGCTGCCATCCCCCAGCAGGTCCTGGAACGCTCGCTGGTCGCGGGGTGTAGTAATCACTAGCACGTCCCGTATGCCGGCCAGCATCAGGGTGGCCAGCGGGTAGTAGATCATGGGCTTGTCATAGACCGGCATCAGTTGCTTGCTCACGGTGCTGGTCAGGGGGTGCAGGCGGGTACCGGAGCCGCCGGCCAGGATGATGCCCTTGTAGGGGTTTTGCAGCATGATAATCAGGGACCCGTTGCTAAGTGCGGTTTAATTATACCGGCATGCTGCCCGTACTGGCGACAAAATGGTCGCCAGTGGGAAGATCTGAACCTTATGCAGGGTGGATTTTTGACCCCTGCCTGCTTAGAATACCTCATCTTTCGGCACGCTAGATGCCATTAGAGCATCGCTTAGTATCGTCGCCCGCATACCCGCGCAAGGTCGCGCAACACCCAGCAGCTTTTTCGTGAGGACGCCGCTATCAGGCAGCTCGATACACTCCAGGCCGGTCCGGCCCCCGTCGCGACGAGCGTGGCCCCGGGCGGCCTTCCCGACCACGCCGGGCCACTGCGCATCGCGCTGCTGGGCTACCGCAGCCAGCCCTACGCCGGTGGCCAGGGGGTATACCTGCGCTACCTCAGCAAGGCGCTGGTGGAGGCCGGGCACAAGGTAGACGTGATCTCGGGGCCGCCCTATCCGCATCTGGACCCGCGGGTGCGCCTGATCGAGCTGCCCAGTCTGGACCTGTTTGCAAATGGCCTGTTGTCGCTGCGTCCGCGTCACCTGCGGTCACTGAGCAATGTCATAGAGTGGTGCAGCAAGCTCACCGGGGGCTTTGCCGAGCCCTATACGTTTGGACGCCGGGCGGTGCGCTACCTGCGCCGGCACACAGACGATTACGATCTGGTGCACGATAACCAGAGTCTCAGCTACGGCATGCTGCAGATCCAGGAGATGGGGCTGCCGCTGGTGACCACGGTGCACCATCCCATCACCAGCGACCTGCGTATCGCCCTGAAAGCGGCGCGCCACTGGTGGGAGCGGTTGCTGGTCAGGCGCTGGCACTCCTTTCTCGGAATGCAGCAGAAAGTGATCAGGCAGCTGCATCACGTGGTCACGGTATCAGACTGCTCGCGCCAGGACATCGCCCGGGATTTCGGCATCCAGCCGGCGGGCATCGGCGTGGTCCACAACGGCATCGACACGGCCGTTTTCCGGCCGCTGCCTGATGTGGCCCGCAACCCGCTGCGGTTGATGGCTACCTGCTCGGCCGATGCTCCGCTGAAGGGGCTGCGCTATCTGCTGCGGGCCTACGCCGAGCTGCTGCAGTCCTATCCGCAACTGGAGTTGCTGGTAATCAGCAAACCCAGGCCGGGCGGCAGGACCGAGCAACTGGTGCGCCGCCTCGGGCTGGTCGACCGGGTGCGCTTTGTCAGCGGCATCAGCACCGAGCAGATGGTTCGCTACTACGCCGAGGCGGCCATCGCGGTAGTGCCCTCGGTATACGAGGGCTTTGGCCTGCCGGCGGGTGAGGCCATGGCCTGTGGCGCGCCGGTTGTCGCCACCGATGGCGGCGCCCTGCCCGAGGTGGTGGGTGACGCCGGGGTAACGGTCCCCGCCCGGGACGCCGCCGCCCTGGCGGACGCCCTGGACAGCTTGCTCAAGGACCCCGCGCGGCGGCAGGCGCTGGGCGAGAAGGGGCGGCAGCGGATACTCGAGCAGTTCTGCTGGGATGTCTGCGCCGGCCAGATGGTCGCCTACTATCGTCAGGTACTGGCCAATGCAAACCGTTGAGTTCGAACATTTTCCGCTGGCGCCCGGCGACTGGGTGCTGGACCTGGGCTGTGGCGAGGGCCGCCATGTGATATCCGCCTATGTGGCGGCGGATGTGCACTCGGTGGGGGTGGACCTGTCTCTTGCCGACCTGGTGACCACGCGGGAAAAATTCGCCGACTTCGACCAGCCCGGGAACACCGCGAAATCCTTCAGCCTGTCATCCGCCAGCGCCCTGGCCCTGCCGTTTGCCGACAACAGCTTCGACAAGGTAATCTGCAGCGAGGTGCTGGAACACATTCCCGACTACCGCGGCGCCCTGCGGGAAATTGAACGGGTGCTGAAGCCGGGTGGCCTGTTCTGCGCCAGCGTGCCACGGCGCTGGCCCGAGCGGATTTGCTGGGCCCTGAGTGCCGATTACCACGAGGTGCCGGGCGGGCATTTACGCATTTTTCGCGGCAACGAATTGCGCCGTGAAATCGAGAGCCTGGGTTTCGATCACTACCACCGGCACTGGGCACACGCCCTGCATGTGCCGTTCTGGTGGCTCAAGTGCCTGTTCTGGAGCCAGCAGGACAGCAACTGGCTGGTGCGCCAGTACCACCGCCTGCTGGTCTGGGACATCATGGAGCAACCCGCTGTTACCCGGGCAATGGAGAAGATTATGAATCCCGTCATGGGCAAGAGCGTGGTGATGTATTTTCGCAAGGGGGCCGCGTCGTGAGCGGTCTCTATCTCAGCCGTGGCCTGTACCCCCAGGAGTTTCTGCGACCCACCGTGCAGTTTATCCTGGACACCCAGCTTCCCAGTGGTGAAATCCCCTGGTTTGGCGGTGGTTATACCGACCCCTGGGACCACGTCGAGGCGGCCATGGGGCTTACCATCGGCGGCGAGTACGACGCAGCCCGCCGGGCCTATGCCTGGCTGGCGAGGATGCAGCTCGCAGACGGAAGCTGGTGGGCCTCCTACCGGGACGAGGAGATCGACAACTGCGAGCGGCGCGAGAGCAACTTTGTCGCCTATATTGCCACTGGCGTGTGGCACTACTACCGGGTCACCGGTGATCGCGATTTCCTGCGGCAGATGTGGCCCACGGTAGAGCGGGCGGTGGAGTTCGTGCTCTCCCTGCAGAGCTCCCACGGGGAAATAGCCTGGGCGGTGAATGCCGACGGGAGCGCGCGGGACGATGCCCTGGTCACCGGCTGCAGCTCTATCTACAAGAGTCTCGAGTGTGCCGTCAATATCGCCCATGTCATGGGCGAGCCCCGCCAGGCCTGGCGCGATGCGCGCCAGGCCCTGGGGGAGGCGCTGCGGGACAAGCCGCAGCGCTTCGATCGCACCTGGGCCAGCAAGTCGCGTTACTCGATGGACTGGTTTTACCCGGTACTGGCCGGGGTATACCGCGGCCGCGAGGCACAGGCGCGGCTGGCCTCGCGCTGGCATGAATTCGTCGAGGACAAGTTGGGCTGTCGCTGTGAAAAGCAGGAGCCCTGGGTGACGATCGCCGAGTCCTGCGAGCTGGTAATGGCCTTGCTGGCCGCAGGTGACCACGCCCGCGCCGTGGAAGTCTACAGCTGGTTGCACCAGTGGCGCACCGATGATGGCTCCTACTGGACCGGCTACCAGCTGGTGGAAGACCTGCTGTGGCCCGATGAAAAACCCACCTGGACCGCTGCGGCCATCCTGCTGGCCGCCGATGCCCTGACCGGGCACACCGCCGCCTGGGATTTATTCACCCGGGTTCAGCTACCCCCTGAGCAAGCCACCGCCCGCCGGGGCGAGCGCACCTCCCTCTAGGGTCCAATCCGCTCGACCAGGCAGTGCTGATGCTCCCCGGGCCCGGCCCTACAGCCGGCCCAGCACGCCGAGGCTGTTGACCCGGGCCAGCGGCGCGAACAGCCCCGACGCCAGGGCCATGCGGTAGATGGCGTAGGGCGCCTGGCCTCCGGCTGCGGCGTCCTCGAACAGGTCGTGGATCGCCAGGATACCGCCGGGCCGCAGCAGTGGCGCCCAGCAGCGATAGTCGGTCAGCGCCGCGTCCAGGCTGTGGCCGCCGTCGATGAACACCATGGCCAGCGGCGTTTGCCAGTGGCGCGCCGCGGCTGCCGACCCGGCCACGATCGGTACCACCGTTTGCTCCAGGCCGGCCGCGCGGATGTTGCGGCGAAACTCCCGGAAGCTGTCCATGACCCCGGCACCGCTGTCGTACAGTGCCGGATCGTGGAACATTTCCCCCCGCTGGTGCTCCTCGGAGCCGCGGTGGTGGTCGAGGGCAAACAGGGTGCTGTCGTTGGCCTGGCAGGCCAGGCCCAGGTAGATGGTGGATTTGCCGCAGTAGCTGCCGATTTCCAGTACCGGGCCAGCGGCGCTGGCCTGCAGCGCATACCGGTACAGGGCCCCGGCCTCGTCGGCAGCGAGGAAGCCCTTGATCTGGTCCATGTCCAGCGGTATTTCGGGGATCATTGTGCGGCGGCTCTCCGGCCGGGGATGGGGCAGGGCAAGTTAGCGGGTTTGCCGCAGCGCTGCAAGCGCGCGACCCGCCGCATCCCCGGCCCTGTATCGCGACAGCGCACGCGTTACACTATCCGGGTATCGGCCATCGCGCCATTCGCCCGGGGACACAGCCATCATGAAACTCGAATTGCCGCGCTTTCACTGCGCCCGCGTGCTGGTTATCGGCGACATCATGCTCGACCGCTACTGGGAGGGGCCGACCGCGCGTATCTCCCCGGAGGCACCGGTACCCGTGGTGCGGGTGGAACAGATTACCGATCGCCCGGGAGGCGCCGGTAACGTGGCCCTGAACCTGGCGGCACTGGGTACCAGCGCCCGCCTGGGTGGCCATTGTGGCGACGATGAGATGGCTGACGCCCTGCAGGACCGGCTGGCGGGAGCAGGGGTGGAGTGCGCCTTCTCCCGGGTGCCCGGTCTCCCCACCATTACCAAGCTGCGGGTGATCAGCCGCCACCAGCAGCTCATCCGTCTGGATTTCGAGCAGCCGGAACAGCATGTGATCGCGGCGCCGGCGCTGCAACTGCCCGGCCTGTTGGACGACTGTCAGGCGCTGGTGCTGTCGGACTACGCCAAGGGCGCGCTGGCCCGGCCCCAGGCGCTGATCGAGGTTGCCCGACAAAGGGGCATACCGGTCATGGTCGATCCCAAGGGCGCGGACTTCGCGCGCTACCGCGGGGCCACCCTGCTTACACCCAACCTGCAGGAGCTGGAGGCGGTGGTCGGCCGCTGCCGCAGTGAGAGCGAGCTGGTCACCCGGGGTGAACGGCTGATGCACGAACTCGACCTGCAGGCCCTGCTGGTTACCCGCGGCGAACACGGTATGACCCTGCTGCGCCCGGGCCAGGAGGAGCTGCATATGCCGGCCCGGGCGCGCGAGGTCTACGATGTCACGGGTGCAGGTGATACGGTGATCGCAGTGCTGGCGGCGGCGGTCGCCGCCGGCTCCGAACTGCCCCAGGCGGTGGCGCTGGCCAATATTGCCGCCGGTATCGTGGTGGGCAAGCTGGGCACCGCCGCGGTCAGCGCGCCGGAGTTGCGCCGCGCGGTGCAGCAGGACCAGGGGGCGGAACGCGGTGCCCTGAGCCTGGAACAGCTGCTGGTGGCGGTCGGCGACGCCCGCGGCCGCGAAGAGCGCGTGGTCTTCACCAACGGGTGCTTCGATATCATCCACGCCGGTCATGTGGCCTATCTGGAACAGGCGCGGGAACTGGGCGACCGGCTGGTGGTGGCGGTCAACAGTGACGAATCGGTGCGGCGCCTCAAGGGCAGGGGGCGGCCGATCAACCCGGTCGAGCGGCGCATGGCGGTGCTGGCGGGATTGGAGGCAGTGGACTGGGTGGTCAGTTTTGACCAGGATACGCCGCGGGAGCTGCTGCAGGTATTGCGCCCGGACGTGCTGGTCAAGGGGGGCGATTACCCCGGCAAGGAGGGCGTGGTCGGCTGGGAGATCGTCGAGGCGTACGGAGGCGAGGTCAGGGTGCTGGATTTCGTCGACGATGTCTCCACCACCGCCATCGTCAAGCGGATTCTCGAGGACAATCCCGGCTAGCCGAGCCCCAGGGCGCGCCGCGCCGCCTGGACATTGCTTTCCAGGTGGTCCGGGTTGATGGTGCCGACGATGGCGGCGCCTGTGCCGGGGTGGGAAAAGGCCAGCTCCATGCAGGCCAGCGGGCCGGAGGCCGTGTTCGCCGCCGCCAGGTGGCCGCTGCCCAGTACCTTCTTCAGCAGCGTACCCGTTCCCAGCTCGGCGCAGGCGTCCAGTACCGGGCGCTCCTGGCGGTGCCCTGGGTTGTAGGTGAGCATGACCACGTCGCAGGCGCTCGCCGCCGCCAGGCCTCCAGCCACTGTCTTGGTGGACATGCCGATGGCGCGGACCTTGCCCTCTGCCCTGAGCTGGGCCAGTGCCTGCAGCGTTCCCAGGCGCCGGATGATCTCCAGATCGTTGCCGTCGGAGTGCACCAGCACGATGTCCAACACGTCCGTCCGCAGCCTGCGCAGGCTGCGCAGCACCGAAAGGCGGGTGTGCTCCGGGGAAAAATCGAAATGAGACTGGTTGTCCCGGAACTCCTCTCCCACCTTGCTGCAGATGACCCAGCGCTGTCGCTGCCCCGCCAGTAGCCGGCCCAGGCGCTGCTCGCTGCAACCGTACGCCGGGGCGGTGTCCAGCAGGGTGATACCCAGCTCCTGGGCACGCCGCAACAGCCTGCTGGCGCTGCGTTCGTCCGGCAGGGTATAGGCGCCGGGGTATTTTACCCCCTGTTCGCGGCCCAGTTTGACCGTGCCCAGCCCCAGGGCGCTGACCTGCAGGCCGGTTTTGCCCAGGGGGCGCAACCAGCTCATGAAAACAGGGTGTCCCAGTAGGGGCTGGCCAGTGGCGGCCTGCCCAGGGGTGCCAGTGGTGCCAGGTCGGGCCGGCAGCGTGGCAGCATCCCCTCCGCCGCGAGCTGGCGTTCCACCTGGTCTCCCAGGTCGGGGCAGAGGGTCAGCTTGGTGGGCCAGGCCGCCAGGGCGTTGTCCACCGAGTCGAGTTTGCCGACGAAGGCACTGTCGGGGCGCAGCAGGGACGCCTGGCGGGGCTCGGCCCGCTCCAGGCGCAGGGTTGCCCACCGGGCATCGCCCAGGTCTACCCAGGGCAACAGGTCGGCCAGTTCGCGCCGCGCCCGGGCTATCAGACGGGCGGGCTCCTCGTCGGCGCCGTTGGTGGCCAGGTCTCCCCCCAGGTACCAGACCGGCCGCCCCGCACTGTCGCGGTGGCTGGAGATGGTCAGGCGCGGAGAGGGATTGCTACCCATGCAATGACCAAATAGGTCGCCGCTGTACTGGTGCCTGGCCAGGACCTGCTGCAGGGGGCGGCGCTGCATGGCGGGCCCGGTACTGCCCAGGGCAGTGAGCAGGGCTTCGTTGCCGGCGCCGGCGGTCAGCAGCAATTTACCGGGTACTATGGTGCAACCCTGCACATCCAGCACCGCCTGGCGCCGGAGGCGGCGCAGGGCGGCGTGCTGCCAGTCGATGGCAAAGATGACATCCCGGTGCCGCTGCGCCAGGGTGGCCACCAGGGAGGGCACATCGAGTACCAGGTCTTCCAGGCGGTAGACCTGGCCGCGAAAATCCGCCGAGCGCAGGGGGGCGGGATAGCGCCCGGCGGCGACTCTTTCCACCCGGCCGCGCAACAGGCGGCTGGCGAAAAAGGAGGCCAGCCGCGACTGCATGCCCGCGTTCGACCACAGGAAAAAATCCTCGCTGAGTACCCGGCAGCCGCGCAGGTCTACCTTGCCCTCACCGCGCAGGCACTGGCGCCACATCGCTGGCATTGCCGCAAGCGTTTCCGAGCTGTTGCTCAGGGCGCCCGCCAGGGCGTATTTGATGCCGCCGTGGATCATGCCCTGGGAGCCGATGGTCTGGTAGCTGCCCAGGGCTTCGCGCTCGAACAGCACGACACTGTAACCGCGATTGCGCAACTGGTTGAGCAGCCACAGCCCGGCAACGCCGCCCCCGATGATCGCTATGTCAGTGTCGATTATTTGCCGGCCCATGGCGGCTGATCCATTACTGCAAAGTGGCCAGTATAGCCCTATTGTACTCCGGGCTGGGGCCCGCTCGCGCTGGCGGGGCGTCGGAGCTGGCGGTATGCTGCCAGCCACCGCCCGCCACCGGAGCTGTTATGCGCTACCTGTACAGCGCTCTTTACTATGCCCTGTTACCGCTGCTGGTGTTGCGCATGCTGTGGCGTTCGCGGCGCGCGCCTGCCTACCGCCGGCGGCTGGGGGAGCGCTTCGGCCGGTTCGCGGCCCGCCCCGCGCTGGAGCGGCCGGCGATCTGGGTGCACGCCGTGTCCGTGGGCGAAACCCTGGCTGCCGCGCCCCTGCTGGAGAGTCTGCTCGAGGATTACCCGGACTACTGCCTGGTAGTGACCACCACCACTCCCACCGGCTCGCAGCGTCTGCGGGCCCTGTTCGGGGAGCGGGTATTCCACGTGTATGCGCCCTGGGACCTGCCGGGGCCGGTGAAGCGCTTCCTGCACCGTACCCGGCCGCGGCTGTTGCTGCTGATGGAGACCGAACTGTGGCCCAACATGCTGCATTACAGCAAGGCGGCCGGGTGCCGGGTGCTGCTGGCCAACGCGCGCCTGTCCGCCGGCTCGGCCGCCGGTTATCGCCGCCTCGGCCGCCTCACCCGGCAGATGCTGTTGCAGCTCGATATGGTCGCCTGCCAGGGCGAGGCCGATGGCCGGCGCTTTGTGCAACTCGGCCTGCCCGCTGCCGCACTGCAGGTGATCGGCAGCATCAAGTTCGACCTGGTGCTGGATGCGGGCATTGTCGAACGGGCCGCGGCGCTGCGCCGCGAGCCGGGTGTCAGGGGCAGGCCGGTGCTGCTGGCCGCCAGTACCCATCCCGGAGAAGAGGCGCTGGTCCTGGAGGCATTCCGCCAGTTGCGCGCCAGTGGCGACCCGCAGCTGCGGCGGTGCCTGCTGCTGCTGGTGCCGCGCCATCCGGAGCGCTTTGAGGAGGTATTTTCACTGTGTTGCCAGCAGGGCTGGCGGGTCGCGCGGCGCTCGGCGGGTACCCCCCCGGCGCAGGCAGACGATATCCTGCTGGGTGACACCATGGGGGAACTGTTGCTGTTGTTGGGTGCGGCGACAGTAGCTGTCATCGGTGGCTCCCTGGTGGAGCGCGGCGGTCACAACGTGCTGGAAGCCGCCGCCTGGGGAATACCGGTGGTCAGCGGGCCCTCGATGTACAACTTTGCGAAGAGCGCGCGGCTGCTGCGGGGGGCCGGTGCCATGCTCAGCCTGGGGCCGGGGGAGCGCCTGGCGCCGGTGCTCGAGGAGCTGCTGACTGACGCCCGGCGCCGCCGCGAGATGGGGGTTGCGGGTCGCGAGGTGCTGGCGCAGAACCGCGGCGCCACCCTGCGCCTGCGGGCGCTGGTAGCGGAACTGCTGCGCCAGCCCTGACGGGTTATTTGCTCGGTGGCGGAGGAGGTGGCGGCTCCAGCACGGCATCCAGGGTGTACACGTCTTTCGGGCTGAGAATCCCCGCCTGTTCCTTGAGGCGCAGCATGTTGACGATATAGTCGTAGCGGCTGTTGTAGTAGTCGCGCTGGGCGACGAACAGGGTGTTCTGGGCGTTCAGCACATCCACCACGTTGCGGGTCCCCACCTCGTAACCGGCCTGGGTGGCGTCCAGGGCGCTCTGCGAGGAGACGATGCTCTTCTTGCGCGCCGCGACCCGGGATATATCGCTGAGCACGGTCATGTGCAGGGAGCGGGTGGAGGTGACGGTGTTGCGGGTGAGGTTGATCAGGTTCTCCCTGGCGGCATTGTATTCCTGCGCGCTCTGGCGACGCCTGGCGCTGATCGCGCCGCCGCTGTAGAGGGGCATTTCCAGGCTGATCTGCCACACCTGGTCCTCGAGCTTGCTGTCCGGCGGCGTCTCCAGCCCGGTCCCGGGGTCGTTGGTGTAGTCGCCATTGGTGCTGTAGTCGTTATAGGCGAAACTGCCGCTGATGGTCGGCGCATGTTCCATTTTGTTGGCCTTGGCGTTCTGCCGGGCGGCCTCCTCCGCGTGGCGAGCCGCCTGCAGGCTGAAATTGTTCTCCAGGGCGAAATCGACCCATGCGGCGCGGTCCAGGGGCTCGGGCTCCCGGGTGGTGAAATCCTCCCGGAGCACGTTGAGATCGCCCGGATACTGCCCGGTCAGCACCGACAGGCGCTCCAGGGCGACGGACACATTGTTTTCGTCGACGATGCGGTTGACCCGCGCCAGGTCAAAGGCGGCCTGGGCCTCGTAGACATCGGTGATGGCGATCAGGCCAACCTCGAAACGCTGCTGGCTCTGTTCCAGTTGGCGCTCGAAGGCGCGCTCCTGGGCCTTGGAGGCTTCCAGGTTGTCCTGGGCACGCAGTACCAGCAGGTAGGCTTCGACCACCCGCACGATCAGGTTCTGCTGGTTGCCGGCAAAGGTCGCCGCCGCCTCCTTGCTCAACTCCTTGCCGGACTGGAACTGGAACCAGGCCGGCAGGTCGAACAGCGCCTGGCTGAGGGAGACCGTATAGCCATCGGTGTGGACGTCGGTGTTGCTTTTGGTTTTGATCAGCGGCAACTCGGATTGGGTGAAGTCCCGGCTGATCGAGCTGTTGTCGCGGTCCACGTCCTCGTAGCTGTACGCGGCCCCCACCTGTGGCAGCAGCGCCGCCCTGGACAGGTCTTCCGACTCGCTTTTAGCCAGGTACTGGGCGCGCTCGGCCTTGAGCTGGGCATCGTTCTCCAGCGCCAGTTCGTAGATTTCCCGCAAGGATTCTGCGTGCAGCAAAGACGAGCCGAGCAACAGGCCCGACGCCAGAAATGCGGTCGCGGTTCGTTTCATGCAAACTTCCCTGAAGGTGTGTGATTGGCTGCAGCGGCACAGATAATAGCAGTTTGCCTCGCCCTGTGCATTTGTTGCAGGCCAGGTCGCAGCTTAACGCAAAAGATGCGCACCGTCGGTCGATTATGCCATCACAGGTGATACACTCTGCAGTCATCTGAGCGCATTGGCGCGCGAGGCTAAACCGGCCCACGGGCCATATGGGGTTTTATGTTGCAGAGGGCTAACAAGAAGCCATTCAAGCTGGATCTGGCCGAGCTGCACGCGGTATGCGAGGCGAATTATGCTCGCCTGATGCGCCTGTATCCCGACTATGAGAGCCGTAACAGCCGCGAGTTTGCGGTCGCCGACGCACGGGTGCGGCTGGAGGTCATCGAGCGCAGCCGCTATACGACGATTTTCCGGCTGCACCAGCAGCACGCCCAGGCGCGTTGGCTGGGGCACCTGCGGGTCGAGGTACGGGCCTATCACGATGCCGGCATGCTCGAAGTCGGGATGTTCCAGTCCCACCGCAGGGTCGCCGCGCGCTACCACTATCCCAACGAAGCCATGCATCAGCAGGACGAAAAATCGCAGCAGAATCGCTTCCTCGCGGACTGGCTGGAACACTGCCTGTCGAACGGTCGCGCCTGCGCGGTCACGCCGCTCACCGGCAGCGGCGGCTGACCGGCAACCCGTGGTTCGCACACCGGTGTCAAACCCTGCCCCGCTCACTCTCGCCCACGGTGGCGGCACCGTCCGGGTCCTGCAGCTGACCGACACGCACCTCTGTCACACTCCCGGTGGCACGCTGCTGGGGGTGGACACCGACCGCTCGTTGCAGGCAGTGATCGACCTTGCCAGGGCCGAGCGCCCGGCGGTGGACCTGCTGCTGGCCACCGGCGACCTGTCCGACCAGGGAGCGCCCGCCGCCTACGTGCGCCTGCAGGGCTATTTCGATCAGGTGACCCCCCATCACTTCTGGTTACCCGGCAACCACGATGACTTTGCGGCAATGACCGATGCCGCCGACCACCCCCGGCGCCAGCCGCGGGAAGTGCGCGTGGGCCGCTGGCAGATTATCCTGCTGGACTCGCAGGTGAAGGGTGAAGTGGGCGGCGAACTCGGTCGTGAGGAGCTGTCCCTGCTGCAGCGCTGCCTGGGCGATGCCGCCCGGGACGGCTGTTACTCCCTGGTATGCCTGCATCACCAGCCGGTCACCATCGGCTGCGAGTGGCTGGATCAGCAAATGGTGGCGGACGCGGACGCCTTTTTCGAGGTGCTGCAGCAGTTTCCCGGGGTGCGCGCAGTGCTCTGGGGGCATGTCCACCAGCAGGCGGACAGCCGCCGGGGGAACATCCGCCTGCTGGCCTCCCCGTCGACCTGCGTGCAGTTCGCGCCGGGCAGCGAGGATTTCAAGGCGGATCCGGCGCCACCGGGATACCGCTGGCTGGACCTGCACGAGGACGGCAGTCTCGACACCGGGGTTTCCCGGGTTCGCGACGTGACTTTCGATGTGGACCTGGACTCGGGCGGCTACCTCTAGAACACCGCCGCCCGCTACAATAGGGCGCACTTCCCATTATCACGTTACCAGACAAGTCATCACGATGAGCCAATACACCGCTGAAGATATCGAGGTCCTGACCGGTCTCGAGCCCGTGCGCAAGCGCCCGGGTATGTACACCGATACCACTCGCCCCAATCATCTGGCCCAGGAGGTCATCGATAACAGCGTGGACGAGGCCCTGGCCGGGCATGCCAACCAAATCGACGTGACCCTGCACCGGGATGGTTCCGTGACGGTTGCCGACAACGGGCGCGGCATGCCCGTGGACATTCACCCGGGGCAGGGCAAGCCCGGTGTGGAAGTCATCCTGACCACGCTACATGCCGGGGGCAAGTTCTCCAACAAGAACTACCAGTTCAGTGGCGGCCTGCACGGGGTGGGGGTATCGGTGGTCAACGCCCTGTCCTGCTCCCTGCAGATTGATATCCGCCGCGACGGCCAGGTGTACCGCATGACCTTTGCCGGCGGCGAGAAGCAGAGCGACCTGGAGGTGATCGACACCTGCGGCAAGCGCAACACGGGTACCGCGGTCACTTTCCAGCCCGATCCGCGCTATTTCGACACGGTGGTGTTCTCTGCGTCCCGCCTGCGGCATGTATTGCGCGCCAAGGCGGTACTTTGCCCCGGACTGCGGGTCACCTTCAACGACGAGAAAAAAGGCGAGCGCGAGGAGTGGTATTACGAGGACGGCCTGACCGATTACCTGGCGGACGCCACCATAGATTACCCGGTTGTTCCGGAAACGCCCTTCGTGGGCAGTTTCAGCGGTAGTAACGAGGCCGTGGAGTGGGCGGTGCAGTGGCTGCCCGAGGGCGGCGAGGTGGTCACGGAGTCCTACGTCAACCTCATTCCCACGGCCCAGGGCGGCACCCACGTCAATGGCCTGCGCACCGGGCTGCTGGAAGCGATGCGCGAGTTCTGCGAGTTGCGCAGCCTGTTGCCGCGTGGGGTGAAGCTGGCCCCGGACGACGTCTGGGATCGCTGTTGTTACGTTTTGTCGTCGAAGCTCGAAGACCCGCAGTTTTCCGGGCAGACCAAGGAGCGGCTCTCCTCCCGGGAGGCGGCGGCATTCGTTTCCGGCGTGTCCAAGGACGCTTTCAGCCTGTGGTTGAACCAGCATACCGAAGAGGCCGAAAAGCTGGCGGAGCTGTGTATCAGCAACGCCCAGAGCCGCTTGCGCTCGGCGAAGAAAGTGGTGCGCAAGCGGGTAACCTCCGGTCCCGCTCTGCCCGGCAAGCTGGCGGACTGCTCCGGGGAGGACCCGGCCCGGGGCGAGTTGTTCCTGGTGGAGGGTGACTCCGCCGGAGGCTCCGCCAAGCAGGCCCGGGATCGCGAGTTCCAGGCGATACTTCCGCTGCGCGGCAAAATCCTCAATACCTGGGAGGTCGACTCCCAGGAGATTCTCGCCTCCCAGGAAGTGAACAATATCTCGGTGGCCATCGGGGTGGACCCGGGCAGTGACGACCTGGCCGGGCTGCGCTATCACAAGATCTGTATCCTGGCGGACGCCGACTCCGACGGGCTGCACATCGCCACGCTGATCTGTGCCCTGTTCGTGCGCCACTTCCGCCCGCTGGTCGCGGCCGGCCATGTATTCGTGGCCATGCCACCGCTGTATCGCATAGATGTCGGCAAGGACGTGTACTATGCTCTGGACGAAGCTGAAAAGCAGGGTGTGCTGGACCGAATCGAGGCGGAAAAGAAGCGCGGCAAGGTCAATGTGCAGCGCTTCAAGGGGTTGGGTGAAATGAACCCGCTGCAATTGCGCGAGACCACCATGGCGCCCGACACGCGGCGCCTGGTGCGCCTGGTGCTGGATGCCGGTGACGGCACCAACCAGATGCTCGATATGTTGCTGGCGAAGAAACGGGCCGCGGACCGCAAGTCCTGGCTGGAGGAAAAAGGTGATCTCGCCGAGATTGTGGCGTGATCCGCAGAGGCCGGCGGAGCCGGCAGGGAGTAGTTATATGATGAAGCGCAGTCATTCCAGGGCGGGGACATGGCGTTTGCCAGTGGCGCTGGCAGCCATGCTGGCAGCCGGCAGCAGCTGGGCCCAATGGACCCTGGAGGGTGCCGATTCGGAGGTGAATTTCGTCTCGATCAAGAATGCCAGCGTGGCGGAAACCCACAGCTTCGGATCACTGCAGGGGAGTATCAGCGAGGCCGGCGAGATAGCGGTGAGCATCGACCTGGGCAGCGTCGCGACCGGTATAGAGATCCGCGATGAGCGCATGCGTGAAATACTGTTCGAGGTGGTCAAGTTCCCCACGGCGATGGTCAGCGCGACGGTTTCTCCCGATATCCTCGATGCGGTTACTGCTGGCGGCGCGGTGACCACCGAGCTGCCGGTGACCGTGACCCTGCACGGGGTGGAAAAGCCCCTGCTGATTACCGTAAGGGCCGTCGGGCAGGTCGGCGGCAAGCTGCACGTGTTCACTCCCCGGCCGGTGGTGGTTAACGCCGCCGACTTCGACCTGGGGGCGGGTGTCGTCGCCCTGCAGCAGATAGCCGGCCTGGCGTCGATCAGCACCGCCGTGCCGGTGACGGTCAACCTGGTGTTTGCCCACGCTCCCTAGGTGGGCGGCTCAGCGCGCGGCGGGCGCGGATGACAGCGACTGCAGCAGCTGCTGGTAGCCGCGGTTGCGCGGCGCGAGCTGGGTGAGGGTGCGGGCGTAGGAGCGCGCCTTCTCCAGCTGGCCCAGCTCGGCGCTGTAGTTGGCCAGCGCCAGCAGTACCTCTTCATCGCGCGGCAGCTCGCGCAACAGAGCCTGCAACTGGATTATCGCCTGCTGGGGTTTGCCCAGGTCGTGCAGCGCAATCGCGTATACGAAGCGGTGCCGGGTGCCGGTGGTTTCCAGGCGGGCCGCCCGCTGCAGGTAGTCCAGCGCCAGCTCGGTGTTGCCGGCGCGGGTTTCCAGCAGCCCCAGGGTGTGCAGGGTGTCGCCGCTTTCGGGGGCGAATTCCAGTGCCTTGAGCAATTGCTCGCGCGCTTCGTCGTCCCGGCCCCGGGCGCGCAGCACGTCGGCCAGGTTGAGGTAGCCCGGCACCAGTTGCGGGTTGAGCGCCAGCGCCTCGCGGTAGTGGGCTTCGGCCTGCTCCAGGTCGCCGCGGCCCACCTCGAATATCCCCATCTGTAGCTGGGTCTCGGGCATCTCGGCGTGCAGCGCGAGAATGCCCAGGTACCAGGCAAACAGGTCGCGCAGCTGTTGTGCCTGTTGCGGGCTCAGCTGCTCCAGCGGCACGCCAGCCAGGGAAGTGGCCACTTCCATGCGCACGGCGGCTACCTCGTCATCGATCAGGGCCTGCAGCAGCTGGTAGCGCTGGTCCAGGGGAAGGAAGTCCAGGGAGCGCACGGCACTGGCGCGCAGCAGGGGATCGTCGTCATAGAGCACGGCGGTAACGGCCTGGATGGCTTCCCGGCCGCCGCCCTGGGCCACGGCCTCCAGCGCAGTGGCGCGCCAGATCGGCGCGGCGGCGGGGTCGTTGGCCAGCTGGGCCAGCGCCGGCACCACACTGCGATCACCCTGGTCAAAGCGCTGGAAGGCCCGGGATATGTGGCTGCCGGTGTCGCGAAAATGTACTCCCCAGCCGCGCATTGCGGTCACGGCCCACTGCGGGTCGCGGTCCGTATGACACTGGGTGCACGCATTGGGCGTGCCCATGGCGGCGCTCAGGTCGGGCCGTGGGATGCGTATGCTGTGGTCGCGGCGCGGGTCCACGCCCATATAGGTGGTCTCGGGCATGTGGCAGTTGGCGCATTGCGCGCCGGCAGAGTCCGCCGGGTGGTGGTGGTGCTCGGGAGTATCGTATTCCTGCGGCATGTGGCACTGGGCGCAGACCCCGTTGCCCGGGGCCCGCAGCGCCAGGCTGTGGGGTTCGTGGCAATTGCTGCAGACCACGCCGGCAAGGTGCATTTTGCTCTGCAGGAAGGAGCCGTATACGTAGTCCTCGTCGCGTATCTGGCCATCGTGGTAGTACAGCGGGGGCTGGGGCAGCGCCAGCCGATGGGTGGCGAGCAGATCGGCGCCGTAGTGATAGTCCCCGAGGGTGCCGCGGCGCGAGTGACAGCGACCGCAACTGTCTACCTGGGCGCGTGACTCGAGAGTCTGCCTGCGTCGTGCAATCGTCGCATTTTCGGGGAAGGCCCATTCCCCGCGCTGCGCCAGTTCGGTGGGGAAGCCGCCGTTGGCCACCCCGGCCAGTTTGTTCTCCCTGGCCAGCTCCAGGTGTTTTTCGCCCGGGCCGTGACAGGCCTCGCAGCCGACGTCGATTTCAGCGTAGTGGGTATCGAAGGCGCGGGTCTCGGGGTCGTAGTTTTTTACCAGGTCGGTGCTGTGACACTCGGCGCAGCGGGAGTTCCAGTTCTGGTAGGGTCCGGTCCAGTGCAGCGGATCCCGGTAGTCGATGGCTTCATCCGGGTACAGGTGATACCAGCGCTGCCCGCCCTGGTCGGCGGGCCGCGCATCCCAGGCGATACTCAGTGCCTGCAGGCGGCCGCGGGACAGGGGCAACAGGTACTGCTGCAGCGGGTAGACTCCGAACACGTATTTGACGGTGTAGTCGGTGAGCTTGCCGTCCTCCCCGTCGGTGCGCACCTTGTAAAGGTCGCCGTCGCGGTAGAAGCGCGTGGTGACGCCATTGTAGGTAAAGCTTGCGTCGTCGAAATCTCCCAGCACGGTTTCCGGGGTGGGCAGTTGCATGGCCAGGTCGTGATGAGAGCCCTGCCAGTTGTTGTACTCCTGCTGGTGACAATTGTTGCAGCTCTCGCTACCGGTAAAAGCGTGACCGGCGGCGCTGAGCAGCAGCGTCGCAGCAAGGAGAAATCTGGTAAACATGGCAATCCGCCTGGCGATCCGCAGAGGGGCCACACATTACCGCATCTGCTGGCCCGACCCAAGCGTGGTATCAGGCAGCCTGCCCCTGCCAGTGGGTCCGCTGACTGGACGGTGCGGCCCTTGCGGTGCCCGGCGCCGGCATGGCCCGGGTTTGCAGCCACAGGTTTCTTGCCAGTGCCGCCGGGTCGGTGTCGGCGCCGGTGGCCAGCCAGCCGGCCAGGGCGTCGGCGACATCCGGGCACTCCAGCCTGGGCGTGTACCCCGTATGTCCCGACCACCGCTCCAGCCACTGTTGCAGTCCCTGCTGGCTCAGCTCCCCGACGACCAGGGCGTAGCCCAGCTGGTGCAGTGCCCGGGCGTTGGACTCCTGTTCCATCTGGCCGCGCAGGGGCCTGGTGAGTACCGGCTTGCCCCAGTGCAGGCACTCGCTGATCAGCTCGAAGCCGCTGTTGCATATCACCCCGCGACAGCTCGCCAGGTGCTGCTTGAAGCGCGCGGTGGCGGGCCGGCAGCGGGTGACATTGCCCCGCTGCTCATCGATCAGCCCCGGTGCATATTGCACGAATGTCTGTTGCGGCAGGTGCTGGAGGAGCTCAGTTACCCTGTCCTGGTCCTCGAAGGGCAGGTATACCAGCACGTGTTCCCCACGTGTCAGCGGCATGGCCGGCAGGTCCAGGATCGGCGGCAGCACGTTGCTGCCATAGCGGTGCCAGTGCAGGCCCAGGGGCAGCGTGACGGGCGCGAAGCGCGCCATCAGCTGTTCCGCCCACCAGCTCTGCCCGGCCCTCGGAGTGTGGGCACCGAAAGCGTACTGGTGGCCGATGCCGATGGTGCGGATACCGGCGCGACGTCCGGCCCAGGCACTTACCGGCTCGAAATCCGTGACCACCGCGTCGAAGCCGCGCAGGTCCAGCTGGCGCACTTCACGGAAAAACGCCGTCAGGTTATTGGTCGCCAGGCTGGCCAGCGGGCGGATACGGCCATCGCGGGTGGCGAAGGTCAGGCCGCGGCGGTGCTGGAAGTCGCCGAAGCAGTCCATATCGAAAAGCGCCTGGCGGCTGCGGCCCGAAAACAGCCAGGTCACCGTGACGCCGTGGCGGTGCAGTGCCGCGGCCATGGCCCGGGCGCGACTGATATGCCCCTGGCCGGTGCCCTGTACCCCGTACAGAATGTTCATCTCAGCCCATTCCCAGTTGCGCGGCGGTGCACAGGGCGATACCGCTGCCCATGGCGGCACCGGCCAGGATATCGCCCGGGAAGTGCACCCCCAGCAGCACCCGCGACAGGCCCACGCCCGCGGCCCACAGGTACATGGCGACCACCGGCCCGCCGTATACCAGGACCAGCGCGGTGGCCAGCAAAAAGGCGCCGGAGCTGTGCCCGGAGGGAAAACTGAACTGGTCCGACGCGACGATGAGGCTGCGCAGTCCCGGCACCGCCTGCGGTGGCCGCGGGCGTTTCAGGGAGTTCTTGATGGACCAGTAGAGCGCTCTTTCCACAGCCAGGCTGTACAGCAGCAGGAGGGCGAAGTCGTCCACGCCCGGCAGCGCCAGTTGCCACAGCAGCAGGGGCAGCAGCAGGTGCAGGTAGCCGTCGCCGGAGCGGGAAAACGCCCTGGCCAGGGGGATCACCATGCGCCGCTCACCCTGTTTGAAAACCCGGGCGAACAGCTGCCGGTCGTACCGTTGCAGGCGGTTCAGTATTTCCATGGCGCCAGCATGCGCCGGCGATGTGGCAGGTTTATGATGTTTTTGTGTAGATTGTGTTACAGCGGCCGGGCTCCCGGTCCAGCCCTATGGTGTTATGGACAGGCAGGGGGCCCCTGCCTAAGATGCCCATTTGCCGATGCCGTGCAGGTTGCTTATGAAGCTGGGAATTCTGAAGACCGATCAAGTGCGGCCCGAATGGGTGCCTGATTTCGGGGAATATCCGGATATGTTCATCGCGCTGCTGGCCCGGGTGGACCCGACCCTGGAGTTCAGGGTCTACGACGTTGAGCAGGGGGAGTATCCCGCGGACATCGACGAGGTCGACGCCTACCTGATCACCGGCAGTAAATCCAGCGTGTACGACGACCAGCCGTGGATTGCCGCGCTGATGGATTTCGTGCGCGAGCTGGACCGGCGCCGCAAGAAACTGGTGGGGATCTGCTTCGGGCACCAGCTGGTCGCCCAGGCGCTGGGGGGCAAGACCGAGAAGTCGGCCAAGGGTTGGGGAGTGGGGCTGCACACCCATCGCTTCAACATCACTCCCTCCTGGTACGACGAGCAGGGGCCCGACCTGGACATCCTGGTCAGTCACCAGGACCAGGTGGTCAGCAATGCTCCCGGGGCCAGGGTTCTGGCGAGCAGCGAATTCTGTGAGAACGCGGTATGCCAGATTGGTGAGCACATACTCACCTTCCAGGGGCACCCGGAGTTCGTGCCTGCCTACTCCAGGGAGATCATGGAGTTCCGGCGCGGCGCGCTAGGCGAAGAGGTGTACCGCAGGGGTGTGGCATCGCTGGCCGGGGAGCCGCAGGGCGAGCGGGTGGCGCGCTGGATCCTGAATTTCCTGGGGCAGCCCTAGCGCGCCCGCGTTACTCCCCGCGCACCCGTTGCTGCATGGAGTCCAGGTAGTCGTCCAGTTCCTGGTCGTTGGCAAACACCGCCATGTCCGGCAGTGCCTTGAGAATCTCGAAAACCTTGTCGATATGCGGCTTGCGGTTGGCGGCAGCCATGCGCCGGCCGGCGGCCTTGGCCTGTTTGGCGGCCTTGAAGATCACCCGCAGGCCGGCGGAGCTGATGTAGTCCAGGTCTTTCATATCCAGCACGGTGAGCTGGTGCCCCGCGGCCACCACTTCTTCCAGGCGCTGCTCGAAGCCGGGCGCCGTCTCGGTGTTGAGGGCCCCGACCAGGGCTACCCTGGCGACGGAATGATCGGCATCGACCGTGACGTTGGTGTGCAGTTCCATGCTGTAACCGGCCTCTTGTCGGCGACCTGCCGGGAAGTCCCGGTGCCGCGTTTACAGGTATTTGACGACCTCGAGTATATTGTACCCGTGCTCATGGCGGTAGTTCTGCCGGTCGCTGAGAGAAGTGATCAGGTGTATGCCCAGTCCGCCGATGGCCGCCTGGTCGATGGGCTCCCCCAGCCGGGCGCGATCCCCCTGCTGCAGGGGGTCGAAGGCGGTACCCGGGTCGCGCACTTCGAGGGCGACCTGCCCGGGGCCAGCGTTTACCGCCACCGTGATGGGTGCCCGGGCGGGCAGGCCGGCGTATTTGGCGATGTTGGAGATTACCTCCTCGGCCACCAGCAGCAGGTCCTGGCGGACAGCGGATGGTATCGGCGCCAGCACCCGCTCCAGCCAGGCGTGGACTGCGCCGGTGATACCCGGTGTCAGCGCGAACTCCGCTGACGCCGCCGTCGGGGCGGGGGCGGCGTCGCGATCCGCACTGGTCAATTCCAACAGCATCAGCGTGATGTCGTCCGATTGTGGGCAATCGCCGGCGAAGCGGTCGATCGCCGCCAGCAGCTGAGGCCCGGCAGTGGCCACACCCTGCTGTGTGGAGCCTGCCAACTCCTGGTGGAAGCGCGCCATACCGTACATCTCGTCGCTGTTGTTGAAGGCCTCTTCGATACCATCGGTAAACAGGGCCAGCCGGTCACCGCTTTGCAGGGTAACCGTGTTGCCCGGGTATGCCAGGTCGGGTACCAGGCCCAGGGCGGGACCCTGTTGTTGGGCCAGGGCAAAGGCCTTTCCCTCTCGCGCCAGGCTCGGTGCGCAGTGCCCGGCACTGGCAAAATCCAGCTCCCCGCTGTCCAGGTCGAGCACGCCCAGGAACAGGGTGAGGAACATGCAGTTGTCATTGCCCTGCTCCAGGGCATTGTTGAGACGTGCCATGGCCGCCGCGGGTTCCGCCGCCGCGCCCGCGAGCTGCTGTATCAGCCCCATGGCCCTGGCCATGAACAGCGCCGCGGGTACCCCCTTGTCGGATACATCGCCCACCGCGATGAACAGCTGCCTGCCCTGGCGCTGAAAGCTGTACAGGTCGCCGCCCACGGACCTGGCCGGCCGCACCGCCGCCCACAGGTTGCAGGCCGGG
The DNA here is from genome assembly GCA_024234735.1 of Pseudomonadales bacterium. Classification (GTDB taxonomy): domain Bacteria; phylum Pseudomonadota; class Gammaproteobacteria; order Pseudomonadales; family Halieaceae; genus JARRPM01. Next base: position 18,238 of record JACKNV010000006.1, on the reverse strand, counting down.
TCCTGCACGCTGGCTTCCCCCTGGCCGGGGAGCATGGCCATCTGGATGTCCCGCGCCGCGCCGAGTTCGCCCTCCAGGCGGCTGCGCCGTGCAGTGGCGGATTCCAGGTCGGCGATGTAGGTTTTCAGGTCGGTCTTCATGGCGGCGAAAGACTGCACCAGCCTGGCCACCTCGTCGTTTCCCCGGGCCGGGGGCAGTGCCACGTCGAGGTCGCCCCGGGCGATACTGTCACTGGCGTCGGCCAGGGCGGTCAGCGGCCGGGTGAGGCGGCGGCTGACCAGCGCCACCGCCGCGGCCATCAGCGCCAGGGTGAGCAGGCCGGCCAGTACGATCTTGCGCTGGAAGTCCCGCAGGGGGGCCAGAATCTCGTGCTCCGAATACACCACCCCCACCGGCCAGCCGGTGGGTTGCAGGGTGCCCAGGCGGAAGGTGCATGGCCCCGGCGCGGCATCGCAGGGCAGCTGGCGGGTCACCACCGCGCCGTCAAGGGCGGCCTCGAACATCTCCTGCCAGCCCCCGGGGTTGGCGCGCCCCGCGGCAGTGGCGGAAAAATGGCGCATGACATTTTCCCGGTGGCGGCTGCTGAGAATCGCCCCTTTCCTGCTCAACAGGATGCCGAAGCTGTTCTCGCCCAGGTGCAGGCGCTGCAGATAGGCGTGCAGGTCTTCCAGGGCGACATCCGCGGTGACCACCGCGTACAGGAAGGGCTTGCCCGCCTCGTCCTCCCGGTACACGGGCACGGCGTAGGTGGTCATCAATGTCTCGCCGCCGCCCCGGTCGTAATAGGGCTCGGCCCACAGCGCCCGCCCCGCCGCCACGGTATCCGTGAACCAGGGCTGGTGCTGGTAGTTATGTTCCGGCGTGGCCAGGTCGGCATAGGCGAGCCCCGTCTCGCCGCGGAAATAGTAGGGGGCGAACCCCAGTGGCGAAACGGTCTGCCCGGGGGCGAGGGCGATGGTGGCGCCGAAGATATCGGCGTTACTGTGCACCACATCGCGCAGCATCTGCTGCAGCCCGGCCTGGCTGTAGTCGCGCTGTTGCAGGATACGGGCCAGCAGGTCGGTGGCGCCCTGCACCCCCTGCAGCCAGTTTTCCAGGTCGATGATGACGGCGCGGATGGTTTCCTCCGACTCGCGCCGCAGGCGGTCGAGAATCTGGTCCCGGGACAGGCGGTAGTCGATCAGCATGCCGGCGCCGATAATTACCGCCGCGCACAGGGTCAGCAGGGCGATCAGCCGGGTGGTGATACTGCGGCCCACGGGCGGGCGCACCTGTTACCAGCTGCCGGTGTTGCCCATGGAGGCCCACGGCTCCCGGGGTGGCAGGGCATCGCCCTCCTGCAGCAGCTCGATGGAGATGCCGTCGGGCGAGCGCACGAAGGCCATGTGGCCATCCCGCGGCGGCCGGTTGATGGTGACCCCCCGGTCCAGCAGGCGCTGACAGGTGGCGTAGATATCCTCGACGCGGTAGGCCAGGTGGCCGAAATTCCGGCCTCCCTGATACTCCTCGGGGTCCCAGTTCCAGGTGATCTCCAGCAGCGGGCTGCTGCCCTCGCGGGCGCGCTCAACGTCGCCGGGAGCGGCCAGGAACACCAGGGTAAAGCGTCCCGCTTCGCTGTCATGGCGCCTGACCTCAACCAGGCCCAGCTTGTCACAGTAGAAATCCAGGGTTTCCTCGAGGTCGCGGGCGCGCACCATGGTGTGCAGGTATTTCATAAGCATCTGTCCGGCCGGTGAGTGGTGTCGAGGCAGTTACTGCAGGCGCCTCGATATCACCGGTATGGTAGAAGCGCGCAGCCGAGGGTACAAGCCCGCGCCCGGCCGTTTCACTGCCGGGCAGTTGCCGCCTGGCGGCCGGCCATGCGCCCGGAAAAGGTGGCGTCGCCCACCGACATGCCGCTGGAGTAGCCCTCCGCCCGGCGCACCACGCCACAGGCGGTGCGGCCGGCGGCGTACAGGCCGGGAATGACCTCCCGCTGTTGGTCGAGAACCTCGCCGCTGGGCAGGGTATCCAGGCCCCCCAGGGTGAAATAGGGGAGGAACGCGCCGCGTCCCGGGGTGATGTCCAGCGCTACCAGGGGCGGTTGCAGCGGGGTGAGCCACTCCGGCGCCTTGTGGTACTGGCTGTCCTCGCCGCGCGCGGCATCCTCGTTATAGATGGCCAGGGTCTGCTGCAGCGCGCCAGGGCGCAGGCCCAGTTCCTCTTCCAGTTCGGCCACGGTCTCGCCGGTACCGGCCACCGGGGCGCCCAGGTAGCTGGCCTGTTCATAGTCGCCGTACTGTTCCACGGTAACGATAAAATACAGGCGTTCTGCCAGCTGGCGCAGGGCGAAGGCGCCGAGGCGGCCGTGGTAGACATCCTCGTTGATGAAGCGCTGGCCCTTGTCGTTGATGACGATTCCGCGGGTCATCTCCGCAGGTGGGTAATAGGGCAGGCTGATAAAGCCCTCGTGCATATTGATCGCCGCGCCGCCGACCGCCATGCCCATGAGAATACCGCTGCCGGTGTCGCCGGGATTGCCGATGGGGGTGTTACCGTCGGTGAGCATGGGCGCGTACTTGCGCACCATTTCCTCGTTCATCACGAAGCCGCCGGCACACAGAATGACGCCCCGGCGGGCGCGCACGTTCAGTTCCTCCATGTTCTGCCGCACCACCAGTCCGGCCACGGCACCCGCCTCGTCCACGATCAGGGTCAGTGCGCGGGTCTCGTACTCCACGGAGATCGCATCGCGACGCTCGATATTCTCCTGCAGGATTTTCATCAGCAATGGCCCGCCATTGTCGCCCTCTATCTGCAGGTTGTGGCCGCGGGGGCAGGGCCTGGCGTGCTGTGCAAAGGGCCAGGCCTTCTCGGAGCCGGTGTAGAGCAGGCAGTCATCGGTGAGGCACATGATGGCGCGCTCCTCGTGGAAGCTGTCCTTGAAGGGCACACCCCTGTCCACCAGCCACTGGAAGTGCTCGCTGCTGTGCTCGCAGTAGTTGCGTATCTTGGCCTCGTCGGCCTGGGGCCCGGCCGCCATCATCATGTAGGCCACCATGTCGTCGGTGCTGTCGTGGAAGCCGCAGGCCTGCTGCACCCGGGTACCGCCGTTGCCGCCCATGTAGATCTCGGCGCTGGACATGGCCGTGGAGCCGCCCCCGGCGCTGGCCAGCTCGAACACCAGCACCTCGGCGCCGGCGTCGGCCGCCTCGATGGCCGCGCAGCTGCCGGCTCCCCCCAGCCCGACGATGACCACATCGGTTTCGCGGTGCCACTGGCCGACGTCCTGCATCTTGCGCGGGTGGGAAGGGTTGGCGGGCGGGGGGCTGGACATTGCTGTACTCTCGTTGTGGCGAACTCACGCTGATCATGCACTGCAGGTGTGCATTCAGTGGCTTAGAAGTTAAGCGTTTTCGCACCGCGGGCACAACGGCGTGCGCTGTTGGTTGGCTCAATAATCTGTACGCCCAGATTGTTTAGGGCCAGCTTATACAGCTTGAACGGGCCCCGGCCCCACCAGCTGCTATCGGAGCTAGCGAAACAGCCACCCCAGTTCCAGGCGCGCCGTGTCCACCTCGGGATCGAAGTCGTTGCTGTCGATATACAGGCGATTGATGCTGCCTTTCAGGAACATGCCATTGTTGAATTCATACCGCAGCCCTGCGCCAAAACCATAGGAAAAACTGGTCTCGTCGTAGGTGTTGTAGTAGTTCTGGCACACATATCCCCAGAACGGATCCCACCAGCAACCGGTCACCGGTGGTGTCTTGCTGACATTGGAATCCACGTAGGTCCAGCCCATGGCGGCCTGCAGGTAGGGTGTGAAGGGGCCATCCATGATGTTCCACACGCCGGCGAACTGGCCGCTGCTAATGGTCATTTTGTGGTCAACCTTGACCAGCTCACCGTCCTCGTCTTCAAGGGTGGCCTTGTAGTCCGGCTCGATCCAGTTAAGGTTGAAGCCCAGCGCCCAGTTATTATCGAAGTTGTAGGCAACCCCGAAGCCCAGGCCGACAGCGCTGTCGTATTCCACCTTTGACTGTTGTTCGGCGTTGACTGAGCCCGAGTCATTGGCGACCAGCTGGATGGTTGCCTCCCAGTTGCCGCTCCGGTGCGATGCTGTTTGCGCCGAAGCTGTTGCAGCCGTTGCCAGGGCCAGAAAGCCGATGCCCAGCAGCCCGGCCCTGGCCGCAAACCCGGGCGTGGCGTTATCTTCCCGCAGGGCACTGTGAGCGGTTTCGCTGCCATGGGACGGCGTCAGGCGCATACTGGACATTATATTCTCCTTGTCTGCCGTCGAATTGGCAGCGGTTGCTGTACGGATGGGGCGCCGCGGCGCCCTGCTTACCGGGTTGTGGCTGGATAGCGCGCCCGGGGCGTCAGGATACGGGTTGCTGCCGGCAGAGTTCAAGAGCGTGCTGTCGACCATCGCTGTTCCCGGCCCGGCGGTGTAATTGACGCCGCTCACTGGGGTACAATCCCCGCCCTTTTCCGGAGTCGGTCTCAAACTATGTGGTTCAAGAATATCCGGGCGTATCGCCTCACCAGCCCTTTCACCCTGACCCCCGAGCAACTGGCGGAGCAGCTGGCGCCGCGCGAGTTCCAGCCCTGCGCCAAATCCCAGGCCCTGGCGCTGGGCTGGGTGCCGCCGCTGGGCGGGGAAGGCGGCGCCCTGGTCCACGCCGCCGCGGGGCGTATGCTGCTCAAGCTCAAGCGCGAGGAGAAGTTGCTACCGGGCACGGTGGTGCGCGAGCAGCTGGAGGAAAAAGTGGCGGCCATAGAGAGCGAACAGGCGCGCAAGGTCTACCGCAAGGAGCGCCTCACCCTGAAGGATGAGATCATCCAGGATTGCCTGCCCCGGGCGTTTTCGCGCTCCTCGGCGGTGCACGCCTACATCGATACCGGCGCCAACTGGATCTTCGTGGACGCCGCCAGCGCCTCCCGGGCGGAGGAGTTGCTCAACCTACTGCGCGAGTGCATCGGCAGTTTTCCGGTGCTCCTGCCCCAGGTGAACGACGCTCCCGCTGGGGTGATGACCGGATGGCTGTTGCACCGCAACCTGCCCCGGGATTTCGAGCTGGGCCAGGAGTGCGAGCTGCGCGAGCCCGGCGAGGAGGGCGGCGTGGTGCGCTGCCGCGGCGTTGATTTGCTCAGTGAAGAGGTGGAAACTCACCTGCATGCGGGCAAGCAGGTGGCGCGCCTGGCACTGTCCTGGGACGAGCGCCTGCAGCTGCTGCTGGCCGAGGACCTGTGCCTGCGCCGCCTCAAATTTGCGGACGAGCTGATGAAAGAGAATGAAGACCTGCCGGAGGGCGACGAGGCCGCACGCATGGATGCGGATTTTGCCTTGATGGCGGACGCCGTCAGCAGCCTGCAGGAGCGCATTCTTACCCTGTTCGGCGGCGAGGCCGAGTAGGCGCCGCCGTGCCAGCGCGCCCCGATACCGCCAACTATCGTGGGTTGTTTCTGGCAGATGCGCCGCTGATGGACGTGCGCGCGCCGGTTGAATTCACCCATGGGGCTTTCCCGGGCGCCCACAGCCTGCCCCTGATGAGCGACGAGGAGCGGGCCCGGGTGGGCATCTGCTACAAGCAGCGGGGCCAGGCCGCGGCCATAGCCCTGGGCCATGAACTGGTTTCGGGCGAGCTGAGGGCCGCTCGCCTGGCGGCCTGGCGCGAGTTTGCCGAAACTCACCCCGACGGCTACCTGTACTGCTTCCGCGGCGGCCTACGCTCGCAGACCGTGCAGCAGTGGCTGCGCGAGGTGGGGGTCGACTACCCGCTCGTCAAGGGCGGTTACAAGGCCATGCGCCGCTTCCTGCTGGAGGAACTGGATCGTTCGGTCGCCTGGGCGGAGCTGGTGCTGGTCAGCGGCAAGACCGGTACCGGCAAGACCCGGGTCATCAATCGGCTGTCGCGCAGTATGGATCTGGAGGCCCTGGCAGGGCACCGCGGTTCCACCTTCGGCCAGCTGCCGCAAGCGCAGCCCAGCCAGATCGATTTCGAAAACGGCGTCAGTATCGCCCTGTTGAAGTTGCTGGCGGGCGCGCAATCGCGCGTGTTCGTCGAAGACGAGGGCCGCCTCATCGGCCGGCTCTACCTGCCGGGGGTACTGCGGGAGAAAATGCAGGCCAGCCCCATGGTGGTGGTGGAGCAGAGCCTGGCGGAGCGGGTGCAGATCATCGTCGAGGACTACGTGCTGGATCTGGGGCAGCGCTATGCCGCCCTGTACGGCGAGGCCGGCCCGGCGCGGCACAGCGCCAAACTCCAGGATGACCTGGGCCGTATCCGCAAGCGCCTCGGCGGCGAACGCCACCGCCGCATCGGCGAACAAATGGCCAGGGCCTTCGCGTTGCAGTGGTCCAGCGGCGACCTCGGCCAGCACCGGGAGTGGATCGCCGCCCTGTTGGAGCAGTACTACGATCCCATGTATGAGTACCAGCTGGCCCAGCGCATGGGCGAGGTGCTGTTCAGCGGCAGCCGTGAGGCGGTCATCGCCTGGGCACAGGGACGATAGGACGTGCAGGCGTCGGCCGGGATTGCCCGCGACCTGGTGCTGGTGGGCGGCGGCCACAGCCACGCACTGGCGGTGCGCATGCTGGCCATGCGCCCGCTGGCGGGGCTGCGTATCACCCTGATCTCGCCCGCCACGCACACTCCTTACTCGGGCATGCTGCCCGGCCTGGTGGCCGGCCATTACAGTTTTGCACAGACGCATATCGATCTCGCCCGGCTGTGCCAGTGGGCGGGGGTGCGCTTTGTCGCCGCGCAGGTGACCGCCCTGGACCCGCTCGCCCGGCGCCTGACCCTGGCCGGTCGGCCGGCGATCGAGTACGACCTGGTCAGCATCGACATCGGCTCCCAACCGGAGCTGGATTCGGTGCCCGGCGCCCGCGAGCACGCGGTGCCGGTCAAGCCGGTGGCGGACCTGTGGCAGCGCTGGCAACAGCTGCACGAACGCCTGCTGGCGGCACCGGCAGTACCACGGCAGCGCGTCGCGGTGGTGGGCGGCGGCGCCGGCAGCGTGGAACTGGTGCTGGCGATGGCCCACCGCCTGGCCGGGCTGCCGGTGTCGTTGCAGCTGTGGTGCGCGGCGGCGCAGGTCCTGCCCGGCTACAACGGTCGCGCCCGGCGCGCGGTCCTGGCGGCCCTCGCCCGCCACGGCGTCAGCGTGCACACCGGCGCCCGGGTGGAGCGGGTGGAGCCCGGTCACCTGCTGCTGGCCGGCGGCCAGCAGGCGGCCTGGGACGAGTTGTTCTGGTGCACCGGGGCCGCCGCCGCGCCCTGGGTGGCGGCCAGCGGCCTGCAGACCGATGCCGCGGGCTTCCTGGCGGTTGCGGATACCCTGCAATCGCTGTCCGATGCGCGGGTGTTCGGCGCCGGCGACATCGCCACCCAGGTGCGGCACCCGCGGCCCAAGGCCGGCGTGTTTGCGGTGCGCCAGGCTCCGGTGCTGGCGCACAACCTGCGGGCGGCGCTGCTGGGCCGCCCGTTGCGAACACACCGGCCGCAGCGGCGCTTCCTGTCGCTGCTGTCCCTGGGGGGCCGCCGCGCCACCGCCGAGCGGGGGCCGTTCAGCGCCACCGGCGAGTGGGTATGGCGCTGGAAGGATGCCATAGACCGCAAGTTCATGGCGCGCTTCGCGCAGCTGCCCGGCAGTATGCCGCGCGGCCACTGGGGGCGCCTGCCCGAGCTGGCGGCGCAGCCGCAACAGGCCCCCTGCGGGGGGTGTGGTGCCAAGGTCGGAGCCGACCCACTGGGCGCCGCCCTGCAGGAGCTGGCCAGCGGATATCCGCGCCAGATGACGGCGCCGGGGCAGGGGGATGATGTCGCCCCCATACCCACCGGCGGCGCCGTGCTGGTGCAGAGCCTGGATATGCTGCGGCAGCTGGTGGCCGACCCCTGGCTGATGGGGCGGATTGCCGCCAATCATGCTCTCAGCGATCTCTACGCCAGCGGCGCCCGGCCGCTGTCCGCGCTGGCGGCCATCACCCTGCCTTTTGCCGGGCCGGCGCTGTTGCAGCGCGACCTGCTGCAGTTGTTGGGTGGCGCGCTGGCGGAGTTCGCCGCGGTGGACTGCGTGCTGGCCGGCGGGCACAGCATGCAGGGCCCGGAATTGCAGCTGGGGTTTGTCGTCAACGGCACCCCCATGCGGGCGGACGGGCGCCTGCTGCCCAAGCGCGGCCTGCAACCAGGCGACCAGCTGTTGCTCACCAAGCCGCTGGGAACCGGGGTGCTGTTTGCCGCCCATATGCAGCTCGCCGCCGATGGCCGCGACATTGCCGCGGCTGTTGATTCCATGCTTGTCAGCAATGGCCCGGCAGCGGAGTTAGCACTTGCTTACAATGCCAGCGCGGGCACCGATATCACCGGTTTCGGCCTGCTGGGGCACCTGCTCGAAATGCTCGGCGAGGAGTGCGGCGCACGCCTGTACCCGGCCCGCCTGCCGCTGCTGCAGGGGGCCGCCGGGCACCTGCAGGCGGGGGTGCGCAGCAGCATGCATGAGGCCAACAGCCTGGCCCGGGCGCGCCTGGAGTGCACTGGCCCGCTGGCGGACGGCCTGCTGGAGAGCGTGTTCGACCCGCAGACCAGTGGCGGCCTGCTGCTGGGGGTCGCGGCCGCCAGGGCCCCGCAACTGTTGCAGGCGCTGCAGCGTGCCGGTTACCCGCGGGCCGCGGTGATCGGCGAGGTCCTGGAGGGCGGCGCGGCGGACCGGGCGCAGGTTCAGGCCGTGGCTGAGGAAATGGTTCAGGAAGTGGCCGGGCTGGCCTCCCCCCTGGCGTGAATGACCTTCACCGCCTGGCCGTCGCGCAGGCGCTCCGCGCCGCGCACCACCACCGGCGCGCCGGGTGCCAGCTTGCCATGCACGGCGATGCTGCCATTGTGGCCGGCGCCGGTTACCACCGGGACCTTGATCGCCTTGTTGTCGGGCGACAGGGTATATACGAACACCTCTTCGTCGCGCAGCACCAGTGCGTCCCTGGGCACACTGAGGGTGGTGTCGCCCGCGCCGTCCGGCAGCTCGACGGTGACTGCCTCGCCGATGTACCAGTGGCCGGGCTCCAGGGCCAGGCGTAATTCCGCCATGCGCGACAGGCTGTCGCCCACCGGGACGATGGCGCGCACCTCGGCATCCAGCTGGCGGCCATCGCCTTGGACCCGAAGAACGGTGCCGGGGGCGTTGTAGCGGGCGGTGCGCAGTGGGGCGTTGACACTGATTTCCAGGGACTCGGTGTCCACCAGCCGCAGCAGCGGATCGCCGGGCTCGGTATATTCACCGGCGGATGTATCCCGGCTGGCAATCACCCCCGCGAAGGGCGCGCGCACCCGGGCGCGACCCAGGTCGTAGACTGTGCGATCGCGACCCACCTCGGCGATGCGCAGTTCCTGCTCGAGCATCTGCAGGCGCGACTCCATCTCGTCCAGCCCGGACCTGGAGGTGTTGTTCTGCTCGGCCAGGCGGGTCAGCCTGGCGATCTGGCGCTGGTTGTACTCGATATCGGCCTTGATGCGCTCGATCTCGGCCCAGTCGTTGCGCAACTGCAGTTTAAGCAAGTGATCGTCAATCACCGCCAGGGGTTCCCCCTGCGCTATGCGTTCACCCACCTCGGCCACCCATACCAGGCGACCGCTGACTTCGGCGGAGATCTGGGCATCGCGGATGCCCAGCACGGTGCCGGGCAGCCTGAGTATCGCCGTGGACCTGCCCTCGCTGACGGTGGCCACCTCGACGATGGCCTCGGGCAGCTCCGCGGCGCGCATGGAGGGCGCGCTCAGGCCGAAGGTCGCCGCCGCGGCGACTACGATGGCGGAGGTTTTCATGCGGTTCCTCTCCATTTCTGTTCAGGCCACCGATTTGAGCGGGTCGCGCTTGCCCGCGCCCGCCCCGGTCATCACGCTGTCGATGGTATCGCCCATGCGCAACATACAGGGTAGCAGTACCAGGGTAAATATGGTGCTGATGGCCATGCCGCCGACGATCACCGCGGCCAGGCCGCGATAGATCACGCTGCCGTCCCCGGGCAACAGGAGCAGTGGCAGCATGCCGAAGATACTGGTGCAGGTACTCATGAAGATGGGCCGCAGGCGGGTTTGCAGGGCCCGTTCGACTGCCTGGTGGCGCCCCAGCCCCTCGCGCTCGGCACTGCGGGTCTGGTGGACCAGCAGGATGGCGTTGTTGACCACCAGGCCCAGCAGGATGACAAAGCCGATCATGGTCAGCAGATCCAGTGGCTGGAAGCTGAACAGGTTCAGCAGGCGCAGGGCGATGACGCCCCCCACCATGGCCAGGGGCATGGCCAGCACCACCATGGCGCTGTCCCGGGGCGAGCGGAACAGGGCCGCCATCAGCAGGAACAGCACCAGCAGCGCCAGGGCGAAATTGCCGCCCATGGACTTGATGGCCCGGGTCAGGGAATTGGCGCTGCCACCGTAGAGAATATTGCCGTCGGCGGGCATGGAGGCCAGCAGGCGCGGTTCCACCTGCTGTTGAACGATATCCATTACGTGTTCCAGGGAGACATTGTCCGGCGGGTAGAGGTCGAGGGTGATGGTGCGCCGGCTGTCGATGCGAACCAGCTGGTCCGGCCCCACGGTGCGGCGTATATCCACCAGCTCCGACAGCGGCACCAGCGCACCGCTGGGCGTGGCCACCGGCAGGGAGGCCAGTTGTTCCGGCGAGTCCCAGGGTTTGGCCCGGAGGATGATATCCAGGCGTTTTTCGCCGTTGAAATGCTCGCCCACGTACTGGCCCTCGCCCAGGGCGCGCACCAGCACGCCCATGTCCTGGCGGGTCCACCCCGACTCGGAAATGCGCCGGTCGTTGGGGATCAGCTGCAGCTCGGGCTCCGCCTGCTCCAGCGCCGGGTTGGCCAGCACCGCGGTGTCGGGCAGCGCCTCGCCGAGGATGTCCTGGGCCTGTTCGGCGGCGGCGGCCAGGGCCCGGCGATCGCGCGATTGCAGGTGGATCTTGACCACCCGGTCGCCGCCGAAACCGGAGAACAGGTTGCCCTGCGCGGCGTAGTGCCGCAGGTCTGGCAGGTCGGCGAAAATTTCTTCATCGAGGATCTTTTCCAGTTCGCTTACCCGCCCCTGGTCGATGGCTCGCACACCCATGCCCCCGCCCCCGGGCCAGGACAGGATGTAGTAGTTTTTCAGGGCCGGCTCGCGCTCACCGCTCATGTAGGGGGCGATACGCTCGGTGAGCACCTCCACGTACTCGCGAGCTATGGTGCTCTCACCCGCTCCCGGCGGATACCAGAAATAGGCATCCACCGCGTCGCGCTTGACCGGTGGCAGGTAATCCAACTCCGGCAGCAGTGCCGCGGCACAGGCCAGCGGCAGGCTGACCAGGCTGGCGACGATTGCGCGGCGCTTGCCAGGGGTGCTGGTAACCCTCATCACGAAGGCGGTGATGCGCTGCCACAGACCGGCGTTGGGGTCCTGCAGGCTTTCGTCCCGCAGCCAGGACTGCGCCGCCAGGGGCATGACGGTAACCGCGACCAGCGTGGAGACGATCACGGCGATGGCGATGGTAATGGCCAGATCGGCAAACAGCTGGCCCTCCACCTCGCGCATGAACAGCACTGGCAGGAAAATGGCCACCGTGGTGGCGGTGGACGCCAGCAGTGCGCCCCACACCTGGGCGGCGCCCTGCAGCGACGCCTCGCTCGCCGACAGGCCGCGCTCCCGCAGGCGCACCACGTTTTCCACCACCACAATGGCGGCATCCAGCACCATGCCGACGGCGAAGGCCAGGCCCGCCAGGGAGATGACGTTGAGGGTACGCCCGGTGAGCCCCAGCATGATGAACGTGGTGAACAGCGAAATGGGAATGGCCACGGCGATGATCAGGGTGGCGCGGATGCGCCGCAGGAACCACCACAGCACGCCGACGGCGAGGAAGATACCGAGGAAGATATTGCCGGACACCAGGGTGATCGCGCGGTTGATAAAGACCGATGCGTCGAAGGACTGGGCCATGACCAGGCCCCGCTGGGCCAGCTCATTGGCGTTGAGTTGCGCCACCACCTCCTTGACCTTGTTGAGGGTTTGCAGGGCGTTGGCCCCGCTCTCCTTGTCCACGCGAATGGAGATGGCGGGATTGCCGTTTTGAATATTGGTCAGGATGTGCTCGCCGCGGGTCACCTCGATCTCGGCGATGTCGCCCAGCCTTATCGGCCGGCCGTCGCGCCAGTCCAGGACGAAATCCGCCAGCTCGTCCGGCTCGTAGCGGCCGGTGAAACGCACCGTGTACTGGCGGCGACCGACCTCGACAAAACCGCCACTGACATCGTTGGCCTGGCCCAGGCGGGCGGCGGTCTCCGGCAGGGGAATACCCAGTTCGGCGGATTTGTAGGGGTCGAAGAGGATTTCCAGTTCCTGGGAATTGCGCAGTTGCCCGCCGGAGACGTCCACCTTGGCGACTCCGGGTATCACCTCCAGCGCGGGCCTCACCGTATCTTCCAAAAACTGGATGTAGTCGTGGACCTGGCCGGGGGTGCCCGGCAGCAACTGCAGGAAGAAATAGGTCAGCGCCGGGGTATCGCCGGTGTTGCCGCCCAGCATGATCAGCGGCTGGGTGGCGTCCCTGGGCAGGGGGTCCAGCCGGTTCATGCGCGAGATCACCTCGATCAGGGTGCGCTGCATATCGGTGGACAGGCCGAATTCCAGGTTGACCCAGCCCTCCCCGGGATTGGCCACTGCCTCCATCACTTTCAGGTCAGGCAGCCCGCGCAGGACGGATTCAATAGGCTCGATGATTTCCGATTCGATTTCCCGGGGCGAGGCGGCGCGCCAGCCGGTCTGGATGGCGATGCGCGGGTTCTCGATGTCCGGAAACAACTGCACCGGCAGCCGGGTGAGGCTGGCGATCCCGAAGATCATGACGATGGTCACGGCCACGATAACGGCGGCGGGGTTCTGCAATGAGGCAGCAGTGAGTTTCAAGGCGCGGCTTGTCCATTGTTTTTGTTATTACCCGGCTAAAGATAGCACTGTATCGCCGCCCTGTAAGCGCATGGGCGCGGCCAATTCCGGGGATATTTACCTTGCAGCGCCGATTCTGGCGAGCTGCCGGTCGTGACTGGCAGACAACAGCAGCAGAGCGGCGATGCAGCCCAGCAGCGCCATGGCCATGTCTGACTGGGTGTCCCACTCGTAGCCCTGGGTGGCCAGGAACGACTCCGAGGATGCCCCGGCGATGACGGCCACGGCCCACTCCAGCAGTTCGTAACAGGCGGAAAACGCCAGGCAGACACTGACGATAAACAGGTTTCGCCAGGCCGCGCTGGCCACCACCGCCTTGCGGATGAGAATCTCCCGGGCCAGGATTGCCGGCACGAAACCCTGCAGGAAATGGCCCAGTTTGTCGTAGTTGTTGCGCTCCCAGCCAAACAGGGGGTTGAGGGCATCGGCCAGGGGCACCCGGGCGTAGGTGTAGTGGCCGCCCACCATGAGCACCACGCAGTGCACCAGGATCAGGGCGTACAGCAGCGGCGTGAGGGGAAAGCTGTGGCGGGTGGCGGCCAGCAGCGCGAAGCCGATCACCGCCGGTGCCACCTCCAGGGCCCAGGTGGGATAGTCGTAGGGGTGAACCCCCGACCACAGCAGGGTGAGAAAGAAAATGGCGAGCCAGGCATATTTCATCGCCGCCGCCCGCGGGTGTCGGGAGCTCGACCGCAGTGGCCGGTGCTGCATACAGGCAGGCGCGCGGACACGGGCTCAGTCCCGGTCCCAGTAGCGCGTCATTTCCAGGTAGAGGAACGAGGCGGTCCAGGTGATCAAGAGCAGGCCGGTCAGGGATTCCAGGCCGGTGAGGTAGCGCAGGTCGCCCTTGGGTACCACGTCGCCGAACCCCAGGGTGGTATAGGTGGTAAAGGAGAAGTAGACGCAGTCCAGCAGGCTGCCGGCGAAATTGCCGTGCAGACTGCCCCAGCCGTCGGAGTTGTGCATGTAGTAAAACGAGACCGCGAATATCCACACCTCGATGGCATGCGCCGTGAGCGCGCCGAACACGCCGAGGACGATGCGAAAGCGGTGCCGTACCTTCAGCCGCGGCATCAGTTGTGTGAAGCGGAACATGAACTCGTAGTGAATCATAACGGCGCTGGCGATCACCAGCATGTTGACGGCGAAGACGAGTATCACCCTGGCATGATTCCATTTATTGTGTCGCGCCCTACTTTACAGTTTTATCCCCGGCCGTGCATTGCTGGATTCGCCGCCACCCGCGGGTATACTGGCTGGGTGAAAGCGCCCGGGTAAGCAGCCATGGAAGAACAACAGGCGAGCCTGTCCAACCCCATTGAGTTCCTTCGCCAGAACTCCGACGTCATCGCCGACGAGATCAGCCAGTACGGCTACATAGTGGTCGACAGCCTGTATTTCATCGTGCTGGGTATGCTGGCGGTATTCCTGCTGCACAAGCTGGCGTCGCGCTTTCTGTATCCCTACTTGCAGAACACCCGACTGGTCAGGGTGGTGTTCGGCACCCTGTATGTTTTGGTGTTGGTTGTTACCGTGTTGATCGCCCTCAAGCGTGCCGGCCTGGAGACGGGGGGCATGGGCCAGGTGCTGGTCCTCCTGGTGCTGTTCGCGGCGGTGCTGGTCTATTTCCTGATTCCGTTCCTGCCGAAGTTGCCGTTCATGCCCGGGCATATGATCGAAACCAGCGGGGTGACGGGTATCGTCGACTCCATTTCCAGTTTCCATACCACCCTGCGCAAGTTCGACGGCACCATCGTGTTCCTGCCCAATGCGTTGGTCATGGCCTCGCGCATCCAGAATTTCAGTTATACACCGACCCGGCGCGTAGAGATAAAGCTGCTGCTTTCCCACGATACCGATATCGAGGCCGCCCGGGGCCGGGTGCTGGAGGCGGTGGCCGCCGACAGCAGGATACTGGCGGAACCGCCCGCGGCCACCTATGTTACCGGTGTCGACGCCAGCGGCGTGGCCCTGACGCTGTATTGCTGGGTCAACAACGCCGACTTCCTGGGGGCGCAAAGCGACCTGTGGCTGCGCTTGCTGCAGCTGACTGGCGCCGGCGGGGGTATCTCCCTGGCGTCCCCGCGGCAGGAGGTTGCGTTGCGGGATGCGCGTTGAGTGGTTCCGGCGCGCGCAGCAACGGTGGGGCAGGCGCAGGCATGAGCGACGATTTCACCAGCTTGCCCTACAGCGACCTGGTGCGGGTGCGCTTCAGCGACACCGATGCCCAGGGGCACCTGTATTTCGCCAACTACCTGGTGTATGCCGACGAGGTAGTAGGGCACTACATGGAGGAGCTGGGCTTCAGTGCCATGGACCCGGCCCGGGCGCCCTGTTTCATTTTCACGGTCAATCTCAGCTGCAGTTATCTCGACGAGTGCCGGGCGTTCGATACCGTGCGGGTGTGCGTGGGCTATTCGCGGCTGGGCAACAGCAGTGCCGACGTCAGCTTCGAGCTGTACCACGACGCCAGCGGCACGCTGCTGGCCAGGGGCTCGTTTACCCAGGTGTTCACCGACAAGCACACCCGCAAATCCACGCCCATCCCCGAGGCGTTTCGCCAGGCGATCATCGCCCGCCAGCAGGGAGCGGGCGACTGTGGCGGCGCGGCTTGAGGGCAGCAAATTACTGATCCCCCTGGCCCTGTTGCTGGCAGCGGGGGTGCTGCTGGCGATCACCGCGGCGGGCAGCTATCTCGCGGCGCTGCCGTTGCTGATGAGCCCCACCGCCGACGTCGCCTTCATCCTGTTCGCGCTGGCATTTGCCGCCTCCAGCCTGGCGCGGCTGCTGCCGAACGCCGGCACCCGTTATCTGCTGCGCAACCGGCGCTATATCGGCCTGGGTTTTGCCATGGTCCACTTCACCCACCTAGCACTGGTGCTGTCCAGCATCACCCTGGTGGCAGGCCAGGCGCGGGAGCCAGGCACCCTGGTGCCCGGTGCCATTGCCTACCTCCTCCTGGCCCTGATGGCGGTGACCTCCAACGATGCCTCGGTGCGCAGGCTTGGCCCCAGGCGCTGGAAACAGTTGCACAAGTTCGGCAGCTACTATATCTGGCTGATCTTCCTGGCGACCTCGCTGCCGTCCCGTGCAGGCAATGCCTGGATGTTGCTGGCCTGCCTGCTGGTGCTGGCATTGCGGATTGCCGCCTACCGGCGTGGAAGAGGGAAAAAGGCCCCGGCGTGACTCGCCTCGCGGCCGCCTGGAAATCGTACCCGGAGACGTAATCGAACTGTGCGGCCAACTCGGATAATATGAACAGGCCCTGGCATTACCGCCGGGAAGGAATTTTACATCACAAACAGGGGAGACGCGGGTGAGCACAACTATCAATGGTGTCGATTACGGGCCACTGTACCAACTGATCGGTAGCTGGCGGGGAGAGAAGGGCCTGGACGTGGCGCCCGAGCCCGATGGCGACGACAAGCTCGCATACTACGACGAGATTACCTTCACCCCGTCGGGGCCGGCCGAGAACGCCGAGGAGCAGAATCTGGTCACCCTCCGCTATCACCAGCTGGTGCGCAAGCGCAAGAACGGCAAGATATTCCACGACCAGATCGGCCACTGGATCTACGAGCCCGCCACCGGAATGGTCGTGCACTCCCTGTCCATCCCGCGGGCAGTCTGCGTGCTGGCCGGCGGCAAGCTGGAACAGCAGGGCGACGAGACCCTATTCCAGGTGGAGGCCACCGCCGGCAGCGACACCTTCGGCGTGGTTCAGTCTCCCTTCATGCTGGAAAAGGCGAAGACCACGGCCTTTCGCATGACCCTGAAGGTGTGCGGCGACGAGATGAGTTACGAGGAGACCACCTCGCTGGAAATCTACGGCCGCAAGTTCGAGCATACCGACGGCAGCAAGCTGATCCGGGTCGTGTACGACTGACCTGCGCCCCCCCCTGCTAAACCCCGCGGGGTATTTGCGTTGTGCCCCGCCAGCGGGGCCTGCAGCCCGGTAGGGCGGGGTCGGTCCGTTTGGCAACGAGGATTTCCAGGCGCAGGGGCCGAGAGCACAAGTTTATACTGGAGGAAATATTCCATGATTATCGACGCCTGGGGCCAGCACCCGACCCTGCGCCATACCCAGAGCCCGATCTTTGACTCGCTGCGGCGCTGGACCAAGCAGGCGGTGCCGCAGGAAGAGCTGCCCGTGGCCCTGACGGTGGCGCAGATGGACAGTGCCGGGGTAGACAGGATGCTGATAAGCGCCTGGCAGGCGCCGGGCAGGGACCTGATAGCCAACGAGGAGGTTGCCGGGTTTGTCAGCGAGGCTCCCGACCGCCTGATCGGTGTGGGCTCGGTAGACATATCCAGGCCCATGGCGGCGGTGGCGGAAGTGCGCCGCTGCGTCAGGGAATACGGCTTCAAGGCAATCCGGGTACTGCCCTGGCTGTGTGAGCTGCCGCCCACCGACCGCCGCTTCTACCCGGTGTATGTGGCCTGTGCGGAAGAGGGGGTGCCGTTCTGCACCCAGATCGGCCACACGGGCCCACTGATGCCCTCGGAGGTGGGGCGGCCCATCTACCTGGACCAGGTGGCCCTGGATTTCCCCGAGCTGGTCATCGTCGGGGGGCACATCGGTTACCCGTGGACGGAAGAGGCCATTGCGGTGGCCACCAAGCACCCCAACGTCTATATCGATACCTCGGCCTACACCGTGAAGCGGTATCCGCCGGAACTGCTGCGTTTCATGCGCGAGCACGGCCGGCACAAGGTACTGTTCGGCACCAACTACCCGATGATCACCCCGGAGAAGGCGCTGCAGGGGCTGGATGAAGCGGACCTGTCCGACGAGGTCCAGCAGCTGTTCCTGGGGCAGAATGCGCAGCGTGTGTTCAAACTGGAGTGACTTGGTAGAGCCGATTTACTCAGGGACAGCACCCGGCGGGTGTGGAAAACCTAAATGGTGCCCGGAGACAGAATCAACCGGCAGCCGCGCTGTGTCGACACCCGTGGCGGCATTGTAGGGAGATGGTGCCCGGAGACAGAATCGAACTGCCGACACGGGGATTTTCAATCCCCTGCTCTACCGACTGAGCTATCCGGGCGGGATCGCGAATTGCGAGAGGCGCGTATTAAACCCGCAGCGGCCACTGGAGTCAAGGTCCCGCCCCGCGGGGCGGGCGGGGTGCCGGGCTATTGTTGCGGCGGCACGTAGCCCTCTGCCCGGTCGTGGTCCTCGCCGGCCAGGAATTTGTCCATTTCCTGCTGCAGGTACTTGCGCGCCTGGGGGTCCACCAGGCTGAGGTGCTTCTCGTTGATCAGCATGG
>JACKNV010000005.1 GCA_024234735.1 Pseudomonadales bacterium | reverse complement strand
CACCTCGGCCCCCATGCTCACGCCACCGAAACTGCGCGAACTGCGCCACCGGGACTGGGTGGTGGACAACGCGGCCATTACCGCGGCAACCGGCTGGGAGCCCCGCACCGGCCTGCGCCAGGGTCTGGAACTGCTGCGCAAAGCGGAACTTTGACAGCTAATTCCGGCCCGATCGGGGAGCCGGTTTACGCTATAATCTGCGACCGGTTTTACCAGTTTTTTTACGGGATTTCAGACGTTTTGGCTGAGTTTATCGTCGGCAATTCACTGCGCAAGCTGGCGCGCGAACACCGCTTCCTGCAGCGCCTGCTGTGGCGGCTGGATTTCGCCCTGGTGTGGCTGGTGGCGTGGTTGGCGCGGCGTATGCCGATCGACACGGCGTCCCGCTTCGGGGAGCGCCTGGGGCGCTTTGTAGGGCCGAAAATGCGGCGAAAATCGGCCATCTTCAGACAAAACCTCGCCATTGCCTTTCCCGAGCTGGGGCCCGAGGCCCTCGACAGCCTGTTGCAGGACGCCTGGGGCCAGGCGGGCCGGGTGCTGGGTGAATACCCCCACCTGGAAACCATTCTGGCCGAGGAGGAGCGGCTGGATATCGAGATACGCGAGCACATCGACAGCTTCAACGACCCCTCCCAGCCCTGCATCGTGGTGTCCGCCCACCAGAGCAACTGGGAGATTGCCTGCTCGGCCATGGCCAGGCTGGGCATGCCCAATGCCAGCCTGTACTCACCGCCCAGCAACCCCCTGCTGGACAGGATGCTGCTGGAGTCGCGCCAGGCCCTGAACTGCCAGTTGCTGCCCCGCGACAACAGCGCCCGCCTGCTGATGCGCGCCCTCAAGGAGGGCCGCACCGTGGGCATGGTGATGGACCGGCGGGTCGACGAGGGTCAGCCGATCGAGTTCTTCGGCCACGACAAGGACTCCACCCTGATACCGGCCAAACTGGCCCTCAAGCACCACTGCCCGCTGGTACCCGCCCAGATCATCCGCCGCAAGGATGCCCGCTACCAGGTCATCTTCCACCCGCCGGTGCACCCGCGCGACCCCATGGCGAGTGAGAACGAGCAGGCGATCGACATGATCCAGCAGGTCCACCGGCAATTCGAGCAGTGGATCAGAGAACGCCCGGCCCACTGGTTCTGCTCCAAGCGCCTGTGGCCGAAGAACACCGTCCCCCGCCGCAGCCCGCCTGCCGCCAGCGACAACGAGGTAGATTCCTATGCAGCCTGAACAGCAGCACCAGTCCATACGCCTGTTCGAGAACGATATTCTCGAACGCCTGTCCCACGTGCACCCCATCACCCCCCTGCTGATGTGGGGCCCCATTGCCGGGTGGTTGATCTGGCGCAGTTTCGCCCTGTACAACCTGCCGCTGCTGCCAGTACTGGCAATCGGCGCGGCCGGCATATTCACCTGGAGCCTCAGCGAGTACTGCCTGCACCGCTTCCTGTTCCACTTCCCGGCGAAGAGCAAGCTCGGCAAGTGGCTGGTGTTCCTGTTTCACGGCAACCACCACGAGGACCCCAAGGACAAGACCCGCCTGGTGATGCCGCCGGCGGGCGCCATACCCATCATGGCGGCACTGTACCTGGTGTTCGGCCTGTTCATCCCGCAGCCGTGGATCCAGCCTTTCTGCGCCTTTTTCATCATCGGCTACCTGATCTACGACTACATCCACTATTCCACCCACCACTTTCCCATGCGCAACCCGGTGGCAAAATACCTGAAGCACTACCACCTCAGGCACCACTTCTCCAAGGAGGGGGGCCGCTTCGGCGTCAGCTCGCCGCTGTGGGACTGGATTTTCCGGACTGACCCCGCCAGGAGCTGAGCACCCCGGTGCCGCAGTTCTATTTCATTCCCAAACGCCTGGCGCGCAAGGCGCCCTGGCTGGCAAGGGCTGTGCAGTGGCTGGAAGCCATGGGCTTTCGCTTTATTTTCTGGCTGATGCGACTGCTGCCGCTGGAGCGCGCCAAGCAGCTGGCCGGGTTCGCCTTCGGCCTGGTGGGACCCCATAGCGACAAGGCCACCAAGGCCAAGATCAACCTGGCCGTTGCCTTTCCCGATACCAGCGAGGCCTGGCGCGAGCAGACCATGCGGCGGATCTTCCACTCCCTGGGGTACTCGGCCGCCGAGCTCATCAAGCTGGAGCAAATATGGGAGGAGCGCGATGCACGCATCGATTTCGTGGTGCACCCCGGGGCACGCGAACTGATGCAGGCCCGGCGGCCGGCAATTTTCGTGTCGGCCCACGTCGGACCCTGGCAGGTCGCGCCGCTGGTCACCAAGTACTACGAGCTGACCATCAATACGATATACGCCCCCGAGTCCAACCCTGTGGTTGCGGAACTCATGCTGGAGCTGCGCCAGTTCCTGGGGGAGAAACTGGTTTCATCGGAGGATGGCCTGCGGCCGCTGATCAAGGAACTCAAGGCAGGAAACAGCATCAATATGGCGATGGACACCCGTCTGGACAGCGGCAAACTGGTGCCCTTTTTTGGTCGCGATGCCCTCACCAACACCAGTGCCGCCGGCCTGGCCCTGCGCACCGGCGCGGCGCTGGTAGTGGCCAGGGCGGAGCGCTTGCCGGCAGGACGCTATCGCATCACGGTCTACGACCCCTTGACCAGCCCCGACCCGGAGGCGCCGCAGAAAGAGCAGGCCCTGGCGCTGACCGCACAGATCAACCAGTACTTTGAGGAGTGGATCAGGGAGTATCCCGACCAGTGGATCTGCCTGAAACGCCGCTGGCCCAAGGCCCACAAGCTGTAGTTGCCCACAGCGCAGTTCACGCCGAGGCCCTGAGATCCCCCCCGGCAGCGGCCCCGGGCTGTTGCGGCTCCCGCCAGAACAGTTCCGGGAGACAGTTGGCCTCGAGGTAGGCCATGGTTTCCTGCGACAGGGTATCGCGATAACGCGTCAACACCCCGTGATCGATGCCGCTGCTGGCGGCAAACGAGGAGTTGCTGCGGCTGGCTTCGCCGCCCTGGGTATACTCCAGGACCGCCGGTGAAAAATCGATCTTCGCAAACTCGCATACCCGCCGCATGCAGGCCTCGGTATCGGTGACCAGATTCTCGAAACGCAGCCGCATCACCGGCCCGAAATCCACCGCGAAACGGTCGATTTCCCGCCAGTAACTGTTCTGCCGCTGGCAGAAACGCCGCAGGTTGAGCGTGGGGTTGCGCACCAGCTTGGAGCTGAGGTGCGCGCGCGGGTCCCGCACCAGGAAGATACCCTGCACCTGGTAGCTGTGGGCCAGCAGCCTGCTCACCCGGCTCAGGTCCTTGTTGCTGGGTTGCAGGGCGCAGAAAATCACCCGCAGGCGCCCGTCGCCCTCGGCATGGCCCAGGGCCACGGCGAGTGCTTCGACATGGTTGCGCACCAGGCTGTCGATCTCTCCGCGGACGTGGTGTTCACTGATGTAGCGGTAGTACGCTTCCAGGTCCAGCGAATCCTCGGTGCCGAAAACCTCGGTACCGTGGCCCGCATTGATACGTTCCAGGTGACCGTCTTTCTGCAACTCCCGGTAAAAACCGGGCGCGCTGGCACGGCTGGCAAGCATGCCCCGCAGGCGCAACAGGGGGTGGCGCGACAGGTGGCGAACGAAGTAGTCCTCGTCGGGGGGCAACAGCAGTTGGGGGTGGTGATCCAGCAGGCCGCGCAGCAGGTGGTTGCCCCCTCGCGGGGGGGCCCCCAGAATCAACAGCGGTGGTTTACTGCTTGGTCGCATCCATCAGTACATCAATCGTTCTTTTTCCGAGACCAGTTCGGTTCCGGTCACCAGGCGGCGCAGCTTTTTGGCCACCATCTTGAAGGGACGATACTCCTCGAATACGACGATAAATACCTTGCGGTAATAATTCTCCGGGCAGTTGATGCGACGCACCCCGTGCCAGGAATTACCGCGCCGGCCGAAAATCAAGCTGCGGTTATCGCGGGTTTCCGCCGGGTATTCGGCGATGAAGTCCTCGAAGCCCGGGGCATTTTCCGGGCCGATCCTGCCACCGTCATCGAGTACCACCGTCTCGCCGCCCCAGTCCCGCTGCCAGTCCTGGTCGGTGTTGAGGTAGAAGATCTGCGAGCCGATCTTGCCCTTGGAATCGCAGTGGGGCGACACCTCGCCGCCGTTGGGAGTGAAGTGCCAGTGAAAGCGAAAGCGCACATCCGCCACGTCAAGCATGGAACAGACGAATTTCCGGTACACGGGCCCACGCAGTTCGGCGATAAACTGCTCCCAGGGCGCGGCCAGCGCCATGCCCTCCTCGTAATCGAGCACGTAACGGTCGTGACTGGCCTGGCCGTGCTTGCGCTGTTTACCGAAGAAAGCCCGAAACCGGGAGATGTCGGGCATGCTGGCCAGCAGTTCCTGATAGCGCTCCGGGCGGATGAAATATTGCGGATTGATCCAGGGAAAGGGCTGCTGGGCACGAAAAGCCGCCCGGTCAATCGCCGCCAGTACCTCGGAATTCAAATACTGCTCGTTGCCGTTCATCTTCTGCCAGGGCCACCCAAAGGGAAAAGTATACGACCGCTGTCCGGACATGGACAGTGGCATTTTCCCGCTGGCCGCAAACCGCCCCGGGGCCGTGGCGATCCCGCTTCGCCGCGCGGGCCGCGCGGTGCGTTCGCGGCACGCCTGCGCTAAAATAGGACATTTCCCCAAGGTGGACCCTGCCCTGTGAAACTGTCGGCCTTCGGGCAAAAATTTTCCGGTGACTCCGGCATCGTCGAGCTGATGGACGACCTCAGCACCGCCCTGCGCGACAACCCGGACATGATCTTCATGGGCGGCGGCAATCCCGGTCGCGTGCCCGAGGTGGAAACGGCCTTCCAGCACCGCCTGGAGGCCATCCTCGCCGACCCCGGGCAGCGCCACAGCCTGTTCGGTATCTACCAGTCACCCCAGGGGGAGCGGCACTTTCGCGACCAGGTCGCCGACTTTCTCAACCGCCAGTTCGGCTGGGGGCTCAGCGCGGCCAACATCGCCGTCAGCAACGGCAGCCAGTCGGCTTTTTTCGTGCTTTACAACATGTTCGCCGGGGTGATGCCCGACGGCGGGCGGCGCAGCGTGCACCTGCCGCTGGCGCCGGAGTACATCGGCTACGGGGATATCGGCCTGTCCGAGGGCTTTTTTACCGCCACCCGCCCCAGTATCGAGCTACTGGGGGACAACCTGTTCAAGTATCACGTCGACTTCTCCCACCTGCCCGCGGGTGACAGCATCGGCGCCCTGTGCGTGTCCCGGCCCACCAACCCCACCGGCAACGTGCTCACCGACGACGAACTCACCCACCTGGACGACATAGCGCGCGCCCGGGACATCCCGCTGATTGTCGACGGCGCCTATGGCCTGCCGGTTCCGGGTATCGTGTTCAGCCCGGCCAGACCACACTGGAACCCCAACACCATTCTCACCCTGAGCCTGTCGAAACTGGGGCTGCCGGGGGTGCGCACCGGCATCATTGTCGCCCGCGAGGACATTATTCGCGCCTATACCAACGCCAATACCATCGTCAGCCTGTCCTGTGGCAACCTCGGCCCCGCGCTGGCCGGCCCGCTGTTTGCCAACGACCAGATACTGCAGCTGAGCCGCGAGCAGGTAACACCCTTCTACCGCCAGCGCGCACACCAGACCGTGGACTGGTTCCGCAACGAGCTCGGCGAACTGCCCTTTCATATCCACAAGCCGGAAGGCGCTATCTTCCTGTGGCTGTGGTTCGAGGGGCTGCCCATTTCCAGCCAGGAACTGTACCAGCGCCTCAAGCAGCGCGGGGTGCTGGTAGTCCCCGGGCACAATTTTTTCGTCGGCATCACCGAGGACTGGCCACACCGCCACGAGTGCATCCGGGTCTCCTACGCGGGCGAGCCGCAGCGGGTCAAACGCGGTGTGGAACTCATCACCGAGGAAGTGGCCCGGGCCTACCGGGAAGCACAGGCAACAATATGAAACGTACTAGCGCCCTTATCATCGTCGCCCCCATGGCACTGGCGATCATCGCTCTGCTGGTGCTGCCGCTGCTGGTGGACAAGGACAAAATCGTCGACCTGGCCGCGGCAATGTTGCGGGAGCAGACCGGCGCCACCCTGGCCATCGGCGGCGATATCGGCCTGCGGCTGTTCCCCGGGGTTGGCGTATCCCTGGAGGATGTCAGCCTGACCATGCCCGAGGAACGGCAACCGGCCATGCGGGTGCGCTCGCTGCAACTGGGTTTGCAACTGCTTCCCCTGCTGTCGCGCGAAGTCGCCATCGAACGGCTGGAACTGACGGGGCTGGAGTACCAGGTCGCGGCCACCGCGCCTGAAGACAAGGTAGACACCGGCACCCTCAGCGATGCGCAGCTGGACGCCTACTACGCGCAACGCCGCCGCGAGCGCGGCAGCGCCACCAGTACCGCCGGGGTCCTGGCCATTCCACTGGCCCTCAACGTGGCGACGCTCAAAGTGGATGATTCCCGGCTGGTACTGGAAGACGCCGGGGGCAACGCCCCCACCATTATCGAGTTGCGCCGCTTCCAGGCCCGCGATCTCAACCTGCAGGGACGTCCCGTGAGCCTCGAGGCCGAGGTCGATATTCCCGGCGAGCGGCTGCTGCGACTGGATGTGGCGGCCACCCTGCTGGCGGATCAGGGGCAACAACTGCTGGACATAGAGGACCTCGAGCTGACGGCCAGCGGCGCGGCCGCGGAGCCCGTGAAGCTGGCGGCAAGTGGCCGGGCCCAACTCGAACGCCAGGCCGTGGCGCTGCAGCTCGAAGTCGAACTGGGCGCCACCCGGGGACAGGGGAACGTGGCCTATACGGCCCTGGAAAGCCCGGTCATCACTGCCGACATGCACTTCAACCGCTTCGACCCGGCCATCCTCGCCCTGGCCGGTCCCGACGCGGCCCCGGCGACGGACAGCCAGGGCGACGGAGACGGCGACACCCCGCTGCCACTGGCGGGTCTGCGCGACCTCGACACCCGCGCGACCCTGGTCATCGACGAGGCCGTGCTGGCCGGCCACAAACTGCGCAATGTACAACTGCAGCTGCGGGCGCTGGAGGGCGTGATCGAAGTACAACCGCTGCGTGCCGAACTCTATGGCGGGCAGGTAGTGGCACAGGCCACGTTCAACGGCCGCCACAACACCGCCACCCTGACAACCACCGGCACGGTCGACGACCTGGACATCGCCGCGGCCCTGGCGGGCGCCGCCAGGCCTGCCCTGGCGACGGGCCGGGCCAGCCTCAAATGGGACCTGCAGGCTGCCGGCCGTACCCGCAATCAACTGGTCAGCGCCCTCGCCGGGCCCATCTCCCTGCAAACCAGCGAGGTCGTGCTGCAGGACATCGCGATACAGCGGCTGCTGTGCGAAGCGGTGGCCCTGACCAACAAGGAGACCCTGAGCGCGCAGTTCCCAGCCACCACCCACTTCCAGGCGCTGGCAGCCGACCTCCGCCTCGGCGACGGCACCGCCCACCTGCAGCCGCTGCGGGCGGAACTGGACCATATCGGGCTGACCGGCACCGGTTCCTACACCTTGCTGGAGGGGGACTTCGACGCCACCTTCAAGGCCAGACTGTCACCGGGGCTGGAATCGCTGGACCGCGCCTGCCGGGTCAGCAAACGCCTGACCGCGATAGACTGGCCGCTGGATTGCAAAGGCAACATCGAGGGCGAGCCGACGCAATGGTGCAAAGTGGACACTGCGCAGATCGTCAGGGACCTGTCGGTCAACGAGGCCCAGCGCAAGATCGAGAAAAAAGCCGGCAAGCTGCTGGAGAAACTGTTTAACTGAAAGGGTTGGAGGCCGAGTGAATCCGGCCCCGCGGTAAAGGGGGGCTGGGCCCCATGCATTCGCGGCTGCAGGGAACGGGGCAGGCCCTAGTTGAGCACCTTGTAGCCTCGCCCCTGCAGGCAGCGCTTGACAACCTGCACCTCGTCCTCGGAACCCTCGCTGGCGCCGCGGGCGCCACCGGTCACCGCACCGACCCCGGCGGCCTTGCCCGCATCCCCGGTGATGACGCCTATCATGCCGCCCACCACCGCGCCCGAGGCGGCTCCCTTGGCGACTTTCTTGCCGGTCTGCACCTCGGTGGCATACGAGCGGCACTCCGCCAGATCCTGGTCGTAGCGGCTCATGTCGACCCCTTTCTTGTCGATGATGATTTCATCCGTGGTGGTGCAGGCGCTGATGCAGGCCAGCACGGCGACGCTCGCCAGGTAACGCTTCACAGTTGTCCTCCCTGAAAGGCAGTGTGCCTGCTACCTAGGCTAGCACGACCCGCACCAAAACTCCCGCCACCCGATCCGCCACAAACTGATATGATTGTCCTCGCACCCCGACAAGGCCTGACGTGACCCGAACCCTGCGCAAACTCCTGCAATCCCTGCTCGGTAGCCTGCGCGACCTGCTGCCGATATTCCTGGTAATCGTGTTCTTCCAGTTCGTGGTATTGCAGCAGGTCCCACCCAACCTCGGGCAGATCCTGCTGGGGGTGCTGTTCGTCGTCCTCGGCCTGACCTTCTTTATCCACGGCCTGGAACAGGGCCTGTTTCCCATTGGTGAGTCCATGGCCACGGCCTTTGCCCGCAAGGGCAGCCTGCTGTGGCTGGTGATCTTCGCCTTCAGCCTGGGCTTCGGCACCACCGTGGCGGAACCGGCGCTGATCGCCGTGGCCGAGGAAGCGGCAGCCGTGGCGGCGGCGGGCGCGCTGATCGAATCCAGCGCCGCGGCCCGCGAGGCCTATGCCAACGGCCTGCGCTACACGGTGGCGTTTGCGGTGGGCCTGGCTATCGTGATCGGGGTGGTGCGCATCCTCAAGGGCTGGCCGATCCAGTGGCTGATCATCTGCGGCTACATGCTGGTGGTGGTCATGACCGCCTTCGCACCCCCGGAGATTATCGGCATAGCCTATGACTCCGGAGGCGTCACCACCTCCACCATTACCGTGCCACTGGTGACCGCCCTGGGTGTGGGCCTGGCCACCTCCATTCGCGGGCGCAATCCGATGATCGACGGTTTCGGCCTGATCGCCCTCGCCTCGCTTACCCCGATGATTTTCGTCATGGCTTACGGGATGGTGATCTGATGAACGTGCTGGCCGCCACCGTCGAGGTCATCGTGGCCACCGTGGGCGATGTGTTGCCCATCGCCGCCATCATCTTCGGTTTCCAGTTCTTCGTGCTGCGCCAGATTCCCGCCAGCCTGCCCGCCATCCTGTGGGGGTTCGGCTGGGTACTGCTGGGTCTGTCGCTGTTCCTGCTGGGCCTGGAGTGGTGCCTGTTTCCGCTGGGACGCCTGATGGCCGCGCAACTCACCGACCCCGCCTTCATCGAGGCGGGCCACGCCGCGGCGGGCGCCGCCGGCGCGATCAACTGGCGGGATTACCTTTGGGTCTACATCTTCGCCTTCATGATCGGCTTCAGCACCACCATTGCCGAGCCATCCCTGAT
Source organism: Pseudomonadales bacterium (assembly GCA_024234735.1). GTDB lineage: Bacteria > Pseudomonadota > Gammaproteobacteria > Pseudomonadales > Halieaceae > JARRPM01. The sequence continues at coordinate 253,982 of JACKNV010000005.1, read as the reverse complement.
CGCCGTCGCGATCAAGGCCAACGACGTGTCTGGTGGCGCTATCGGTATCTGGGGCCTGCGCATCGCGGTGGCCCTGGGGGTGGCGGTGGGGATATCTCTGGGCTGTTATCGCATCGTGGTCGGGGACCCGATCCACTGGTATATCATCGGCGGCTATGTCCTGGTGGTGCTGCAGACCATGGTGGCACCCAAGCTGATCATCCCGCTGGCCTACGACTCCGGCGGGGTGACCACCTCCACAGTCACCGTGCCGCTGGTGGCGGCCCTGGGGCTGGGGTTGTCGGAAACCGTGCCCGGCAGAAACCCACTGATCGACGGCTTTGGCCTGATCGCCTTCGCCAGCCTGTTTCCCATACTGTCGGTGATGGCCTACGCTCAACTGGCCGAGCTGCGCGCGTGGCTGGCGCGGGCGCAGAAAGTCAAACCTGACGAATGATTCCAGCGACGAGGAACCCGGTATGCACTTCAAGATGATCATCGTGTTTGTGGAGGACCGCAAGACCGACGCGGTGCTGAACGCGGCTCGGGAAAACGGCGCCACCGGCGCGACCATTATTCACAATGCCCGCGGCGAGGGGCTGAAAGTGAGCAAGACCTTCTTCGGGTTGTCGCTGGAAACCCAGCGCGACGTGCTGCTATTACTGGTGGAGGAACACCTCAGTCGCTCGATTCTGGAGAAAATCAACCTCGCCGGCGGTTTCGACGACGAGCCCGGGACGGGTATCGCCCTGCAAATCGACGTCGAGGACGCAGTGGGCGTGGTGTCGCAGGCCCAGAAAATCACTACAGACGTGGAGGAGTTGTTGTGAACCAGAAGAAAATCATCAAGGCGCGCGAAGTCATGCACGCCGATCACCTGGAAATGGACGGCCTGGCCACGGTGAAAGAGGCGCTGGTGGCGATGAAAGCCGCGGACGCCAGTGTGGTGATCGTCAAGAAACGCAACGAACACGATGCCTGGGGCATCCTGCTGCTGCCCGACATCGCCAAGAAAGTGCTGGCCATGGACCGCGCCGCGGAGCGGGTCAATGTCTACGAGATCATGTCCAAGCCGGTGATCTCGGTGGACCCCAACATGGACGTACGCCACTGCGCGCGGCTGTTCGACAGCTTCGGCCTGTCCTGCGCCCCGGTCATCGAGAACGACCAGGTACTGGGCATCGTCACCTACAACGAGTTGGTCTTCAATGGCCTGTGCGAGTTGATCGAGTAGCGCGCCGCCCGGCGACGGACTCCTGCCCCGTCGCTCAGCGCCCCGGCAACATCCGCAACAAGGTGTTGTCCTTGATCAGGTAGTGGTGCCCCAGGGCGGCCAGCGCATGCAGGCCGATGAGGTAGTAGCCCACCTCTCCGCCGATCTCGTGGAACTCCTCCAGGGTTTCCGCCAGTTCCTTGTTCTTCGCCATCAGCGCAGGCAGGTCCAGGCCCCAGAAGGGTATCGGCTTGCCTTCGCCGCTGAGGATCAGCCAGCCCACCACGGGCATGCCGATCATCAGTGCGTACAGCGCGAGGTGCACCACCCCGGACAGCATATGCTGCCAGGCGGGCAGCGGCGGCTCGATCGGGGGGACGGGGCGCGCCAGGCGCAACACCAGGCGCAGCCAGACCAGGGCAAAGACTGTCAGGCCAAGCGTGAAATGCCAGGATTTCATGGCGGCTCGCGGGTCGCTGCCCCGCGGATACATATCATGCAGTTCTATGCAGGCATACACGCCCGCGATCAACAGGACCATCAGCCAGTGCATGGCGATGGATGCGGTGTTGTAACGCGCGGCGGAAAATGTCGGACTCATGGGCGACTCCAGGAACAGGTAGGGAATTCTAGCGCCTACGGTATCGCCTTGAAAGCCGGGCTGGCGCCAATGCATGCGCGCCGCAACTGCAGTACACTCGGGAGCCGGCTGGCCGGGGGGAACCCGCCGGCCGGGTAAACCGCAGCCGGCTGGCCGCTGGCCGCCGGGGCGAACCCCGCATGGACCCGGCAGCGCCCGCACCACCCCCTGAAGGGGCGGATCAACTTTCACCACCGACGGAAAATCACCATGACCTACAACACCCTGCGCTATGAAATAGCGGACAATATCCTCACCCTTACCCTCAACCGCCCGGAACAGCTCAACTCCTTCACGGTGGAAATGGCCAACGAATTGATTGACGCCTTCAATCGCGCCAGCGATGACGATGAGGTGCGGGTCATCGTGGTCACCGGGGAGGGTCGCGCCTTCTGCGCCGGCATGGACCTGACTGCCGCCGGCAACGTGTTCGGCCTGGACGAGAATCAGCAACCCACCATCGCCGACATGACCGAGCGCCTGGAGGACCCCGAGATGATCGCCGGCGTCAGGGACACCGGCGGCCGGGTGACCCTGGCCATCTACGACTGCAAGAAGCCGGTGATCGCCGCCATCAACGGGGCCGCGGTGGGTATAGGCGCGACCATGACCTGCGCCATGGACATCCGCCTGGCCTCGGAGCATGCCCGTATCGGTTTCGTATTCAACAAGATCGGCATCACCCCGGAGGCGTGCTCGACCTGGTTTCTGCCGCGCATTGTCGGCATGTCACGGGCCCTGGAGTGGTGTTACACGGGCGACATCCTGACAGCCGAAGCGGCGCTGGCCGGCGACTTTGTGAAAGCCGTGGTTCCCGCTGACCAGTTGCTGGAGGAAGCCTATGGGATCGCCGCCAAGATCGCCCGCCACAGTCCGGTGGCGATCGCCCTCACCCGGCAGATGATGTATCGCAACGCGGCCCAGGATCACCCCCTGGAGGCCCACAAGGTCGACTCGCTGGCCATCTTCTACTGCAGCCAGAAAAGCGGCAAGGAGGGCGTGGCCTCGTTCCTGGAAAAGCGCAGCCCGGAGTACACCGATACCGTGTCGGCCGACATGCCGCCCTTCTACCCCTGGTGGCAGTAGGCCAGGCGCACGGGGCGCGCCTGCGCGCCCCGCTCAGGCCTCCCGGCAGAACAGGGCAATCGACGCCGCGGTCTCGCGACTGATCTCCGGGCAGGCTATGACGAAAATCTCCACCCCATGGGTGGTGCCCATCACCTGCCGGCAGCGCGCCGGGACCCCCGCCTGCAACAGCTTGCGATAAAACTCGATGCCCTCGTCCCGCAACGGGTCGCACTCGTTGACGCTGATGACGGTGGGCACCAGGCCGCGCAGTTCTTCCACCGTGGCAAAGCTGGGCCAGGCCAGCGGGTTGCCGCGCTCGAACTCGTCCATGCCATAGGCCATGGCACCGCGGTTGTTGTGAAGGTCCAGCAGCAGGCCGTTGTTCTCCGTGGAAGAGGGGTATCTGTCCTGGGGCCAGGCGCCGGCGATATACGGGCACAGGGCGTACAGACCGCGGATCAGGCCCAGGTCGCCATCGCGTTTCAACTTGAGGCCGGTGGCCAGGGTGAGATTGCCGCCCCCGCTTTCGCCGGCCACCACGATGTGCGCCGGGTCGATATTGAGCTGCGCCGCCTGGCCGGCCAGCCATTTCAACCCCGCTACGCAGTCATTCAAGCCGGCGGGGAAGGGGGCCACCTCGGGCGCCGAGGACGGCGTCAGGCAATTGCGAAAGTCCACCATGGCGACCGCCACGCCCTGGGCCGCGATAACCTTGCCCCAGGCCCGGTACATACCCAGGAAACAACTCATGGACTGCATGCCGCCGCCGTGAATGTAATAGACGCAGGGCAGGACCTCGGCGGAATCCGGGCGGATAAACTGGAGCTTGATGCGGTTGTTGTCCGGGCTAGACACGAATTCATGGGTGCTGATCCGCAGCCCGGCCGATGGCGCCACCTGCTCGTTGTCCACCAGCTCGAACATGGCTTCCATCTGTTTCATACGGGCCAGGGACGCGGGGCTGTTGGCCTCCTCCAGAGCCTGCTCACGGGATGTCACATCGGTAAAACCCACGGCGGGCACCGCGCCGAAAAGGGCCTTGATCCGCGGGTCGATACGCGGATCATCCTGCATCTTGGTCATGCGGTGTATTCCTGAAGTGGCAAGCAATGAGGGGCACAATGATAAGGCCTGCACACCCCCCCGCAAAGGGCCGCTTCACGGTCGGCGATAACGCAGGACAGACTCAGTAGGACAGGTACTCGGTATTTTCGTAGGCGGCCTTCCAGTCACTGGCCCGGCGCCCGCGGCCCTCGCGCTGATCCTCGCGCCCGAAAAACAGGGCATAATCTTTTTTCAGGTTGGTCAGCCGGCGCCGGTCAAGGGTGCCGGAACGCCGGTCCGAATGGTGCACATAGGTACACTTGCACACATCGAGGGAACAGCCCGGAAGCGGCAGTGTCGGAGCGTCGTCGGGATGAAAGCGTACCCCCTCGACCAGTTTCGCCTCCTGGCAGCAGTGGGGGGCGGCGTTGATGGAAACCCCCGGGAATCGCTTGCGCTGGGTACGCTCCTCGCGGGCCTGCGAGTGCCGTGCCAGGGCTTTCGCTTGAGAGCCCACCGACTGTGGCTTGCGCCGGGAAACAAGCAGCAGTGACAACAGCGCGATCGCGACACCTGCCACCATAATTGCCATTGCATTCATTAAAGCCCCACCCGGCCACGCACCTGCAGCCACTCAAGGTTACATGCCCCAAGCTTAGTCCAGGGCCGCCGCATTTTCCAGCTGCCCGGCAGCGCCGCTAGCCAACGGGGCCCAGCAGCATGGCGGCAAGTCGCTTGCGGTGGTGCTGGGCGTCGCCCCACTGCTGCTGGCTCCACTGGGCCCGGCGGATGTACAGCTGGGCATCACACTCGTAGGTGAACCCCATGCCGCCGTGAAACTGAACCGCCCGATCACCGGCAAACAGCAGCGTCTCGGTGGCCTGCGCCTTGGCCATGCGGCAGGCGATTTCAGCATCCCTGTCCAGCGGCCCGTCACCCGCCAGGGTAGCGGCGTGATAGATGAACGAGCGCGACGAGTCCACCGCGCACAATATGTCCACCGCAGGGTGCTTGAGGGCCTGGTAAGAGCCGATCAACCTGCCGAACTGCTTGCGGGTCTTGAGGTACTCCACGGTGGTATCCAGGCAACTTGCCGCGCTGCCGGTGGCCTCCGCCGCAATCAGCAGGGCGCCCAGCAGGTGGAGGTCGTGCACGCCGCTGACCACGGCCGCGCCACGCAGCAGCTGCTCTTCGGATACCCGCACCCCGCTGAAATCCACGCTGGCACTGCGCTTGGTCTGGTCGATCAGGGTATTGGCCGCGATCGCCCCCGGTGCCAGCTGCTCCGCCCGCACCAGGGCCAGCGCCGGCGCGCCCCCGTCCTCCACCAGCACCACGAACAGGCCCGCCACCGCGGCATCGGGTACATAGTGCTTGACGCCCTGCAGCTCCCCTCCCGGGCCCAGCGTGCAGCCGGTATGGGTGGCGCCCCAGTCGGCACCATCCAGCAGCGCTACCGTGGCAATCGCACCGCCGGCAATGGCGGCGAGGATGTCATCCATGGGGCCGGCCCCGCCCGCGCGCAGCAGTAATTGCGCCGCCAGGGATGAGCTGATCAGGGGCGTGCCCAGCATCGCCCGCCCCATGGCCTCGGCGACCGGTACCAGCGCCGCCACGCCCAGGCCCGAGCCGCCGCAGGATTCCGGCAGGGCGATGCCGGCCCAGCCCAGCGCCACCATTTCCTCCCAGATCTCCCGGTCGAAACCGTGCTCGGTTTCCAGTTGCGCGCGCACCGCGGCCATGGGTGACCTGTCGCGGCAGAATTCCCGGGCGACGTCGAGCAACATGGCCTGCTCTTCACTGAAGCCGAGAGCGGTATTTCCTATGACTGACATGGATGTGCTCCTACTTGGGCAGGCCGAGAACATGTTCGGCGACGATATTGGCCTGCACCTGGCTGGTGCCACCGCCGATGGTTGCCGAGAAACTGTTGAAATAGGCGCGCTGCCAGAAGCCACCCTGGCGGGCCGCGTCGTCGCCCACGTACAGACCGCCGGCGGCGCCCTGGAGATTGATGGCGAACTGGCGCATGCGGCGGCTCATCTCGGTGGAACGCAGCTTGCCCGACAGCGGCAGGGAGCCCGGGTAGTCGGAGGTCAGCGCGGAGATGTGCGCGCGCCGCTCGCCCAGGGCCACCGCTTTTTCCTCCATGATCATCTTCACCAGCGTATCGCGCATCACCGGGTCGTGCAGCACCGGAGCGCCGTCGCGGCTCACATCCCGCAGCTGCTCGATCATGTCGTCGATGGTGACCCGCACCATCATCAGGCCGCCGGCGGCGCCGGCCTCGGCGCCGCGCTCGTATTGCAGGGTCTGCATGGCGATCTTCCAACCCTGCCCCTCCTCGCCCATGAGACAGCCGGCGGGGATACGCGCGTCGGTAAAGAAGGTCTCGGTAAACCCGTATTCCCCGGTAATCTTGCGGATCGGCCTGGCTTCAATGCCGGGCACGTTCATGGGCGCCAGGAAAAACGACAGGCCGTCGTACTTGCGCTGCGCAGCGGGGTTGGTCCTGGCCAGCAGGATCATGTATTTCGCAAAATTGCCCATGGTGGTCCAGATCTTCTGGCCGTTGATGACATACTCGTCGCCATCGCGCACCGCCCTGGTCTGGGCGCTGCCCAGGTCGGAGCCGTGGTCCGGCTCGGAGAAGCCCTGGCACCAGATATCCTCGGCGCTGAGAATACCCTTGAGATACCGCGCTTTTTCCTCCTCCGAGCCGATGTCGAGGATCAGCGGCCCGGCCCAACCGAGGCCGATCACGTTGAAACAGATGGGCACCGCGTGGCGGCGCATCTCCCGGTCGGCGATGGCCTGGAACACCGCCTGCTGGCCGCCGCCGCCATACGCCTTCGGCCAGGCCATACCCAGATAGCCAGCGGACCACACCTTGTGCTGCCACTCCCGCAGGAAGTCCAGCTGGCGCTCGTCCCCCACCTCCATAAAGGTCTGGGGCAGCAGAAAACCGGGATCGGCAGGCTTGTTGTCGCGCATCCAGGCGGAAACCTGGGCGCGGAATTCGTTCAGTTCCTGATCACTGATGCTCATAAGTCTGGATTTCCTGTCGCACATTGGAGGTCGAATCGACGCGGCCCTGGAGCACGGTGGTCACGCAGGGCCGATTTTCAATCGGCGAATAATCCGCTGCCCTGCGCAGGCAGCCCTACAGGCCGTACTGGCGCGCCGCCAGGTCCCGCATGATCTCCTCGGAGCCGCCCCCGATGGCGTTCACCCGCACCTCCCGGTAGATGCGTTCCACCCGGTTGCCGCGCATGTACCCGATGCCTCCGAGAATCTGCATGGCCTCGCGGGCGCAGAACTCCATGGTTTCGCTGGCCTGCACCTTGAGCAGGGCGATGTCGCCGGGGTTGGCGTTACCGGCCTCGATCGCCTCGTAACAGCTGCGGATATAAGCCTGGGTGGCATTCAGTTTCTGCTTCATCTGGGCGATCTTGTGGCGGATTACCTGATGGTCCGCCAGACGCTTGCCGAAGGTCTTGCGCTCGCGGGCCCAGGCGACCGCCTCCTCGAGGCAAACCCGCCCCAGGGCTTCCATACTGGCCGCCATGGCCATGCGCTCGGCGTTGAAATTGGTCATGATCACCAGGAAGCCCTGGTTTTCCTCGCCGATGAGGTTGCTGGCCGGCACCCTGACATTGTCGAAATACAGGGTCGCGGTGTCCGACGCCCACCAGCCCTGTTTCCGGTCCAGCTGGGTGCGGCTGAAGCCCTCGGCGTCGGTGGGGATCAGCAGCATGGAGACGCCCCGGGCACCCGGCCCGCCGGTACGCACCGCGGTGGACACCCAGTTGGCGCGCATGCCACCGGTGATGTAGGTCTTGGAACCGTTCACGATGTAGTGATCGCCGTCGCGCACCGCGGTAGTGGCCAGCTGTGCCACGTCGGAGCCCGCCCCGGGCTCGGTGATGCCGAGGGAAATGTGTTTTTCACCGGCCAGCACCGGCGGCGCCACCATGTCCTTCAATGCCTGGCTGCCCCAGTTGATCACCGGCGGCAGGCCGATGCCATGCACCATCAGGCTGGCGTTGATCCCGCCGGCCCCGATGCGCGCCAGCTCCTCGTTGGCAATCCAGCCGTGCCAGACATCGACACCCTCGCTGATGCCACCAAACTCTTCCGGATACCCCAGCCCCAGCAGGCCCACCGCCGCGGCCTTGGGCCACAGTTCGATGGGGATGTGCCCCGCCTCGTCCCAGTCCTCGGCATGGGGCATGATTTCGGTATCGATAAAACGGCGCAGCTGGGTGCGCCACTCCTCGTGTTCCGGGCGTATATTGGGGTTGGGCAGGCGCGCGCTATCGAAGTCCAGGGGCATTGTCAGTTTTCCATCGTGAGTGAAGTAGGATCGCGTGTTGCAAGGTGAGGGGTGTCCGCACGACCTGGTTTGCCGTCAGGCGCGCTCCACCCTGGCATGCTGCCAGTTGATCGAAGTACCGCCATCCACGGGAATCACCGCACCGTGGGTATAGGCGCCGGCCCGGGAGCACAGGTAAATGGCGATGCCCGCCATCTCCTCGTCCTTGCCCACCCGGCCCAGCAGGCTGTTGCTTTCAATCTCCCTGCGCCGGGTTTCGAATACGTAGTCTGTCATCTTGCTGGGGAAGAACCCGGGAGCCACGGCATTGACGGTAATCTGGCGCGGCCCCAGCTCCACCGCCAGGTGCCGGGTGAGCTGGTGCACCGCCGCCTTGCTGGCGGTATAGGCGTAAGTGCCGGTACCGGTCACCGTGGGAATATGCAGGCCATCCATGGAACCGATATTGACCACCCGTGCCGGATCGTCCCTTTCCGGCGCGGACGCGGCCTCCAGCAACGGAGTCAGCGCCCGGGTCAGGCTGAACACCGCGGTGACGTTGACACTCATCAGCTTGTCGAAGGCCTCCTCGGGATACGCCTCGAACTTCTCCCCCCAGGCGGCACCGGCGTTGTTGACCAGGATGTGCAGGCGCGGCTCGGCGGCACCGAGCTGCTCGCAGAGCTGCCGCCGTCCCTCGGGGTCCGTCACATTGGCCGGCAGGGCGATGCACTCACCGTAGCGGCCCAGCTCCCGTGCCGCCTGCTGGCAGGCCTCGGCCTTGCGCGCGGTGATGTAGACCCTGGCCCCCGCCTGCAACAGGCCCTGGCTGATCATGTAGCCGATCCCCCGGGAGCCGCCGGTGACCAGGGCCACCTTGCCATCCAGGGAGAACAGGCGCTGGATATCGAGGCTGGCAGCGGACATGGCGTTATTCCTGTATATATTTTGCGGGGCGTTAAGGGTAAGCGATTAACGTGAGTTTACAAACCCTGGCGGGCTCACCCAGGGCCGGGTGGGCCAGGCCGTTTGTAGATCGTGATGCCCTCCTTGATGGTCTCCAGCACGGTGATATCCGCCAGCTCATCTGGCGGCACGCTCAGCGGGTTGTCCGACAGAATGACGAAATCCGCAAGCTTGCCCACCTCGATACTGCCCTTGTTGTCCTCTTCGAAATGCTGCCAGGCCGGCCAGATCGTCATCGCCTTGAGGGCGGTGGCGACCGGGACGCGGTGCTCCGGGCCCAGCACCCTGCCGGAGCGCGACTTGCGGGTCACCGTGGCGGACAGCACCCGCATGGAATCCGGCAGCGCCACCGGCGCGTCGTGGTGGGTGCCGAACATCATCTGCTGCTGCAACACCCAGCCGGTGGGCGATATGTTCTCCGCCCGTTCGGGGCCGAGCACCGACTGCCGGTGCCAGTCCCCCCAGTAGAAGGTGTGCATGGGGAACAGCGACGGGAATATACCCAGCTCTTTGAGCTGCCCAACCTGGTCCTTGCGCAATACCTGCCCGTGGATGAGCACCGGGCGGTTGTCCACCCCGGGATGCCGGGCCCTGGCCAGGCGCACCGCCTCGATAAAGCGGTCGATGGCGGCATCGCCGTTGGCATGGGCCAGTATCTGCCAGCCGTTGGCATAGGCCTTGTCCACGGCATCGAAAGTGGTTTTTTCGTCGATGGCCGGATACCCGCGGTAATCCTGCCCCTGACCGTCCGGCGGCACGAAATAGGGCTCGCGCAACCAGGCCGTCTTGCCCTGGGGGGAGCCATCTATGGTCAGCTTGGCGCCACCGACCCGGAAGCGGTTGCTGTACCGGCGCGACGGCTGGATGGCGTCGACTTCCAGGATATCCGGGTAGGCGACCAGGTCCACGGCGAGTCTGCCGCTGTCGGCCACCCGCTGCATGGCGGCCAGACTCTCTCCCATCGCCCGCCCCTCCTGGGCCGTGGTATAACCGTAAGAGGCCAGCAGCCGGGTGCCCTCCACTACCAGGGCATCGTTGTCGGACGCATCGAAATTGGCCATCAGCTGGCTCAGCACATGGAAAAAAGCGTACTCCTCCAGCACCCCGTTGGGCTCCCGGGAGCCGCCCCTGCGGCGAAATGTCCCGCCCTCGGGATCCGGCGTGGCAGCACTGACACCGGCCAGTTGCAGCGCCCTGCTGTTGGCCACGCCGAGGTGACCCGACTGGTGGATGATGATCACCGGAATGTCCGTGGAGACCTTGTCGAGGTCGTCCCGGGTGGGGTGCCGTTGCTCCGCCAGCTGCGAGTCGTCGTAGCCGAAACCGACGATCCAGCCTATCTCGCTGACTGCTTCCTGATGGTCCGCGGCCCAGTCCGAGAGCAGCGCCTGCAGCGAGGCGATATCGCGGCCCTCGCCATCCGGCGGGGGCAACAGATTGGCCGTCGATGCCTGCAGGCCGATCAGGTAGGCGTGGCCGTGGGAGTCCACGAAGCCCGGCAGCATGGTCCTGCCGGCGAGATCGACGATGTGGGTTTGCTCGCCCGCGCTCGCCAGCACGTCGGCCTCCGCGCCCACCGCGACGATCCGGCCATCCCTGACCGCCACCGCCTCGGCGCTGGGCTGGTCATCGTTCATGGTAAGGATGACGCCGTTGCGATAGATGAGTTCCGCGGCTTGATCGGCCACGGCGAACTGGCCCAGCGCCAGTGCCCACACAGCCAGGATAGCAATAACGACAAACCTCATGGTTTTACCTCCACTCGAGTTATGCCTGTGCATCAGAGTTCCAGTCAGTTGTCTCATGGTCCGGATGCTGGCGATTGGACCGCCGGATTACGTCAGCGCCGTCCGGGTAAAATCAACATGCGGCACCCCAACGAGGGCAGCAAAAAAATTGCCCAAAGCCTTTTGGCACATGCGGCAGTGGCAAACGTGCGAGTTGTCCTTCAGGCTGGCGGCGCGAAAGCGGATGGCGCCGCACTCGCAGCCTCCGTATCGTATTTCAGTCAATTTCCCGACCTATGCGTATATTGTTGGATAGCTAAATAGACCCGGTACACGATAAGAGCAATGGCTCCCAGCCCTGTCAAGTTTCAAATTTGAACAGCTCAAGGTCTACAATCTTTGTACCGTCATACGCACAGACAGTAGCGCTCTCCAACGTGCCGGCAATACAGAGTGATTCGTTTACGTCGCGAAAGGGGGGGCATGCTCGCGCCTGAAGGAACGAATGGATTCACGGTCTTTATCGGAAGGCGTGGAGTAGCAGAGGGTGTAGAGCATGGGTAGCGCCCGTTAATGCCCTACAACCGAGGCGAACGGTATGCACGCCCCAATGGTTTATGCTCGCCAGGGCGCATCTCAAGCGTGACCAGATACTTTTCCTGCGCCACTTCGGAAAACCCCATTCGCTTATAAAGACCAAGCATCGAAGAACCACGAAACGTCTTACAGGTTATTTTTTCTATTCCCTTCAGCTTCATCTGCTCCACCATCCATTCATAGACTCTAGCGCCATACACGCTGCCCTGTGCCCGCCTGGTCAGCTGCAGTGTATGAATGAACAGATCGCTGTTGCGCCATTCAAGCGAGAGAAAACCAATCCAGCCTGTGGAACTGAAAACCGAATAGTTTTCCTTATGTCGGAAGTTTCTGTCTAACCAATCCTGATTCCACGGTAATTCATACTTTTCATGGTACGCGATCATGTTCTCCCGCATCGTCGCAAATGCTAGATCATACTCTGTGTCGCTGGCCGGTATTACCTTGATCATGCGAGTTGACATCTCATCCCTCGATGCAGCAGCCCGATGACCGCTTACCCCGCCTGCAGCACACCCCGGTACATCTGCATCTGGCAGTGAAATTCGTACTCGCCCGGTTGCAGCGGCGGCAATTGCAGGGTCACGGGCTTGCCCAGCGGTAGCGCGGCGCTGAGATCGAGGCCAGGAAAGATGACCGTTTCGGCGCAGGGCGATTCATCGCGCCGCAGGAAACGCAAGGTGACGGGAGTATCCGCCGCGACCCGCAGGCGCGCCGGCTGGTAGGTGCCGTTATCGACGACAATCTCCGGTAATTCCTCCAGGGACGCCGCCTCGGGAGGCCGGTACAGCCAGAACCACCACACGATCAGGGCGATGAGGGCCAGGCCACACAGATTGACCAACCACACGCCCTATTGCTCCTGCGGCCTGAACAGGCGCAAACGGTTGGCGTTGCTGACCACGGTCAGGGAGGAAAAGGCCATGGCCCCACCGGCGATCACCGGGCTCAGCAGCACACCGAAAAACGGATACAGCACGCCCGCCGCCACCGGAATGCCGGCTATATTGTATATGAAGGCACCAAACAGGTTCTGGCGGATGTTCGCCAGCGTGGCCCTGCTCACCGCGATGGCGTCCGCGAGGCCGTGCAGGGAGCCGCGCATCAGGGTGATGTCGGCGCTCTCGATGGCCACGTCGGTGCCGGTGCCGATGGCGAAGCCGACATTGGCCAGGGCCAGGGCCGGGGCGTCGTTGATGCCGTCGCCGGTCATACCCACCAGCTCCCCCTGGGCCTGCAGTTCGGCGACCTTGGCGGCCTTGTCCTCGGGCAGCACCTCGGCATAAAACTCGGTGATGCCGACCTGCCCGGCGACCGCCCGGGCAGTGGCCTGGTTATCGCCGGTGAGCATCACCACCCGCAGGCCGTTGTCCCGCAGCCGCCTGATGGCCGCCGCGGAGTCCGCCTTGATCGGATCGGCCACGGCGATGATCGCCGCCAGCGTACCGTCCACCGCAAAATACATCGGCGTCCTCGCTTTCGCCGCCAGTTCCCGGGCGACGTCGGCGCGGGCACTGCAGTCGATTCCGCGCTCAGCCATCAACTTGTCATTGCCCAGCAACAGCCGGCGCCCAGCCAGCTGCGCCTCCACCCCGCGACCGGCCAGGGCATTGAAACCGGATACCCGGTCGGGGCTTACGCCGCGCTGCGCCGCGCTCTCCAGGATCGCCACTGCCAGCGGGTGCTCGGAGCCCGCCTCGAGGCCGGCAGCCAGCTGCATTATTTCGTCCTCGCCCAGCTCGCCGGTGGCGATGACATCCGTCACCCGCGGCGCCCCCTCGGTGACCGTGCCGGTCTTGTCCAGAATCATGGCGGTGAGCTTCGAGGCCGTCTGCAACGCCTCGCCGTTGCGAATCAGCACACCCGCCTCGGCGGCCTTGCCGACCCCGACCATCACCGACATGGGGGTGGCCAGGCCCAGCGCACAGGGGCAGGCGATAATCAGCACAGTGGTGGCCGACACGATGGCAAAGGCCAGCGCCGGCTGTGGCCCGAAGTTCAGCCAGGCAAGGGCGCTGAGCACGGCGATGATCATCACCGTTGGCACGAAATAGGCCGCGATCACGTCCGCCAGGCGCCCGATGGGCGGCTTGGAGTTCTGCGCCCGCCTGACCATGGCTATAATCCGCGCCAGCGCCGTGTCCCGGCCCACCCGGGTGGCGCGAAACACGATGGATCCGCTCTTGTTCAACGTCCCGGCCACCACCTCGTCGCCGGCGGCTTTTTCCACCGGCATGGGCTCGCCGGTGAGCATGGATTCGTCCACCGCCGAGCGGCCTTCGCTCACCTGACCGTCCACCGGGATCTTCTCGCCCGGGCGCACCCGCACCAGGTCGCCGCGCAGCACCTGCTCGATGGCGATATCCAGCTCCTTGCCGTCGCGCAGCACCCGCGCGGTGCGGGCCTGCAGGCCGATCAGGCGCCTGATCGCCTCCGAGGTCTTGCCGCGGGCCCGCAACTCCAGGGCCAGGCCCAGGTTGACCAGGCCGATAATCATGGCGGTGGCCTCGAAGTACACATGCCGCGCCACCTCCGGCAGGTAGCCGGGCAGGCACACCACCACCATGGAATAGAGCCAGGCGGTGCCGGTGCCCAGGGCGATCAGTGTGTCCATGTTGGCGGTATGATTGGCCAGCGTCCGCCAGGCGCCGACGTAAAAGTGGCGGCCCGAAAAAGCCATCACCCCCAGGGTTGCCAGCCCCACGGCCAGCCAGGCCAGGCGCTCGCCGCCGGTGGTCACCGTCATGGCGCCTCCCAGCAGTCCCCAGGCCATCAGCGGCACCCCTACCCCGAGGGCCACCGCCATTTTTACCAGCAGGCGCCGGTAATAGGTCTGGTCGGCGGCCGTCTTGTCGTCCAGGGCTTGCTCATCGGGGACATCCGCCATTGCCCGGGCGTTGTAACCGGCCCGCTCGATGGCCGCTATCAGCTGTTCACTGCCGGCGCTGCCGCTTACCGCCACGGTGCGATCGGCAAAATTCATCTCGGCGCGCTCGACCCCGGGCACGGCCGCCAGCGCCTGCTCGATCTTGCTGACGCAGCTGGCGCAGCCGGCGCCCTCCACGGCCAGGGTCTGCTGGCGGGCCGATATTGCAGCGGCGGTCACTGGGCGGCCCCCTCCGGAATGTTCTCCACGGTTCTATCCTGAACCAGTTTCATCACTGCCTCCAGCTGTAGCGGATCGATAGCACAGAGTATAGCTACTCCACGGCGGGGAACTGACATCAGGCCGGTTGCCAGGTGTCCGTCAGGCAGCCCGCAGGGCGCGCCCCAGGGTCTGCGTGCCCAGCGCGGCGGTGAAGTCGCCCTCCTCCCACACCGGCTCGCCGCGGATGAGTACGTGGGTCACCACCCCGTCCGAGCGACTGACCAGCTGCTTGTGCTGGAACAGCTCCCGGTAGATGTACTGACGGCTGGCGTTGTCATCCCAGCGACCCAGGGCCTCGGGGTCCAGCAGCACGATGTCCGCCTGGGCGCCGATGTCGAGCGTACCCACATCCAGGCCGAAAAAGGCCGCCGGCTCGCTGGTCAGGCGTTTCACCATGGCGCTCACGGTTTCCAGGGAATCCTGGGCCGCCAGCTTGAGAGACATCAGGTTACCGTCGAAGAACGCCATATTGGTGATGTGGGCGCCGGAGTCATTGAAACCGGGCAGGGTGTTCCTGTGCAAAAGCAGGGGCAGCACGCCCTCCCTGTCCTTGTTGGCCACGTCGACCCAGAAGCGGAAGCCCTTGTCGTAGGCGCGCATCATGTGCAGCATGAACTCGGCATCGTCGACAGTGGGACGGGGGAAGGCGTCGAAAGCCTCGCGCTCGGCATCCGAGCGGGGCGCCCCGGCCAGCCCGCGCTGGTAGCGCTGCAGACGGTCGTAGACATCCTGCAGGCTCTCGCCCTCCCAGTCGGCCACCGGGGCGCCGTCGAAGATCATGCGCTCCAACTCGCGCACCACCAGGATATCGGGCAGGCCCAGGCGCGCCTTCAGGTGGGCCAGGTTGCGGCCGCGGCGGCCGTGGTGCCAGTCGGCGCGGAAGCGGGCGATGAAGTCCGGGTCGTTGAGCAAGGCCAGACGCCCGGCCACGTCATCGTACTCTTTGGCGATGAGTTCGCTGGTGGACGGCAGCTCCTCGAACAGCGGGCTGACGATGCCGTCCGACCAGATGCGAAAATTGGTGCCCAGCGCCTGGAAGTGCATATCGCCCTTGAACAGGCGGCTGTTGACCAGCCCGGCAAACCCCAGGAAGACCCGCGAAGCGTCGGGGGCCAGCACGAAACGCACCGCGGACAGGGCCGAGGTCTTCAGGGTTTTGCCGAACAGGCGGCCGCTGGTCAGCAGGAAGTAGAAAAACGCCTTGGCCCGGTTTTCCAGTATGGGCGTGGTCTGCCACACCCGGCCCCGGTCGCGCACCACCTTGAGCAGGCGCTTCATCTCGCCAAAACTGGCGAACTGGGTGGGGATGCGCTTGTCGGTGTGGGGGGCGTTGGCCAGGTAGTGGAACGGCAGGCCATCGGTGCTCATACCCAGGTAGCCCTGGTCCATCGCCTGGCCCAGCAGCTGTTCCATTTTCGCCAGCTCCGCCTCGCTGGGCTCGCGGCTGATGCTGCCCTCCAGGCCCATCGCCTCCACCCGCAGCATGGAATGGGGCACGAAGGCGCCGATGTTCGGGCCCAGGGGTATCTGCTCGAAATGGTCCAGGTAGTCTGCGGTATCGCTCCAGGTCACCGCCTCGACGCATTTTTGCAGCACCGACTTGGGAATGTTCTCCACCCGGGTGAAACAGTCCACGATCGGGTTCTGCTCACCCGCCAGCTGTTGGCCAAAGCTGGTACCCAGGCTGCAGTTGCCCACCAGCACCGTGGTAGTGCCGTGGCGCACCACCTCGGGCAGGCCCGGCTCCAGGTCCACCTCCAAGTCGAGGTGGGTATGGATGTCCAGCAGCCCCGGCAGCAACCACCTGCCCTGCCCGTCGATCACCCGGGTCGCCTGGGAGGGGGGCAGCGCCTGCCCCCTGGCAGCCACCCGGCCGTCCTTGAGCGCCAGGTCCTGCTGCTGTGGGGGGCCGCCGCTACCATCGAATACCAGTGCGTTACGGATCAGGGTGTCCCAGGTTGCGGCAGTCATCGGCGCCATCCTCGTCGTCGTTTCGGCACGGCAGCGTAGCAAGGGCGGATACGGTAAATCCAGTACTTCGAATACCGCCGAGCCGGCCACGCCGGCGATGACCCACGACGGCGGCCAACTCGTAAACAGCGATGAAAATGCCTATGCTGCTAGCTGCGATGCCCGCCCACCCGTGTAACCGACGTCTCGAGAGCCCGCCATGCACTACCTAGTCCCCCTCATTCTGCTGCTCACCGGCCTGTATACCGCGCCCGCGGCTGCTCAGGCGATACCCGGCGCCGACCAGGTCATCCACGACTTTGCCCTGCAGAAGCAGGCCACGCCCATGCGGGACATGCCGGGCTGGGCGCCGCGCCGGGTGGTGGTAAGCCTGCCCGAGGGCATGGCCGCACGCATGCCACAACTGGAGCAGATGCTGCAGGCCGCGGCCGGGGACACGGAGCTGGTACTGGACCGATCGCCGGGCATGGCCCCCTCCGCCGAGCTGTTGCAGGGCGCCGACGCGGTTATCAGCCTGTGCACAAGGCAGACCCTGGATCAGGCCTCGCCCCGCCTGCTGTGGCTGCACAGCTACACCGTCGGCGTGGACGGCTGCAGCGGGCTGCCCCCCGCGCAGATCGACGGCAGGGTCTTTACCAACAGCAAGCGCCTGATGGGCCCCGCCATCGCCGAGCACAGCATGGCCATGCTGATGGCCATTGCCGCGCGCCTGCCGGCCTACCAGCGCGGCCAGGTGCAAAGCCGCTGGGACCGGGCTCCCGCCAACGAGGCGGGGTTCGGCGAGCTGCAGGGCAAGACCCTGCTGGTGGTGGGCCTGGGGGGCATCGGCACCGAGGTGGCCTGGCGCGCCCACGGCCTGGGAATGCGGGTGATCGCTACCCGCAACTCCTCGCGGGAGGGGCCCGACTACGTGGACTACGTAGGCCTGGCGGACGAGTTGCACAAGTTGGCGGCCCAGGCGGACGTGGTGGTCAACGCCCTGCCCCTGACTGCAGCCACCACCGGGGTGTTCAACGCGGCGTTTTTCCAGGCGCTCAAGCCGGGCGCGATTTTTATCAGCGTGGGGCGCGGCGCCAGCACCGACACCGACGCCCTGCTGGCCGCCCTGCAGTCGGGGCGACTGTACGGGGCAGGGCTGGACGTGACCGACCCGGAGCCACTGCCGGCCGACAGCAAGTTGTGGCAGATGGAGAACGTCATCATCACGCCCCACGTGTCCGGTGCCGGTACCAACAGCTGGGGGCGGGTGGCGCTGATCGCCGTGGAAAACCTGCGCCGTTACGTGGCCGGGGAGCCACTGCTGAACGTGGTCGATATGCGGGCCGGCTACTGACCATGTCGGCGCCTGTCACCTTCGATAACAGCTATGCGCGGCTGCCGTCCCGTCTCTACTCGCGCTGCGACCCTGTGGCGGTGGCCGCACCGGGCCCCATCAGGGTCAATACAGCCCTGGCTGAATTACTGGGGATCGACCCACGGTGGCTGGCCTCGCCCGAGGGCACGGCGGTGGTCGCCGGCAACGTTATCCCCCCCGGGGCGGAGCCCATTGCCACGGTTTATGCCGGCCACCAGTTCGGTAGCTACAACCCCCAGTTGGGGGACGGGCGGGCCGTCCTGCTCGGCGAAGTGCTGGGCCGCGACGGGCTGCGCTACGACGTCCAGCTGAAGGGCTCCGGCCCCACACCCTATTCCCGCGGCGGGGACGGCCGGGCGCCCCTGGGGGCGGTACTGCGCGAATATCTGGTGAGCGAAGCCATGTTCGCCATGGGGCTGCCCACCACCCGCGCCCTGGCGGCCGTGACCACCGGCGAACAGGTCGCCAGGGAAACGTTTGTGCCAGGCGCGGTACTCGCCAGGGTCGCCAGAAGCCATATCCGCATCGGCACTTTCCAGTTCTTCGCCGCCAGACAGGATGCCGAGGCCCTGCAGCTGCTGGTGGAGCACACCCTGGCACGACATTACCCCGAAGCCCTGGACGCCGACAACCGGCCGCTGGCCCTGCTGCAACGGGTGATCGGCGCCCAGGCGCAACTGGTGGCGCGCTGGCAGCTGCTGGGCTTCATCCACGGCGTCATGAATACCGACAACATGCTGCTCTCCGGGGAGACCATCGACTACGGGCCCTGCGCCTTCATGGACGACTTCGACCCGGCCAGGGTGCTCAGCTCCATAGACCACGGCGGCCGCTATGCCTACCGCAACCAGCCGGGGATCGCCCACTGGAACCTGGCCGCCCTGGCCCAGGCCCTGTTGCCGCTGCTGCACCCGGACCAGGAGCGGGCAGTGGCCCTGGCACAGCAGGCGGTGGACGCGTTCCCCGGGCAGTTCCAGGAGGCCTACCACACGGGCATGGCGGCCAAACTCGGGCTTGGCCAGTGGCGCCAGGATGACGGCGCCCTGGTGGAGGAACTGCTGGAGCTTATGGCGCGGGAGCACTCGGATTTTACCCTGTGTTTCCGCCACCTCGCGGATCTGGCCAACCCGGCGGGGGCCCAACCGGTGACGGAGCTGTTCGACTTGCCGCCGGCGCTCGAGCCCTGGCTGCAAAGGTGGCGCCAGCGGCTGGCCACGGAAACCACCCCCAGCGAGCAGCGCCAGCTGGCCATGTACCGCGCCAACCCGGTGTTCATACCCCGCAATCACCTGGTGGAAGAGGCGCTGCAGGCCGCCGTGGAAGGCGGCGACTTCGCGCCCTTCCATGCCCTGCTGGAGGTGCTTGTCGAACCCTTTTCCTATCGGGGCGAGCTGCGCCGCTTCGCCACGCCGCCGCGCCCGGAGCAGGTAGTGCACCAGACTTTTTGCGGTACCTGAACCGCAGCACCCGAGCCGCGCCCGCCGGGCTGACAGCCGCGGCATTTGTCGCTAGTATGACGCCAGCCTCCGGGGAGCGGTGTACATCCCGGCAAACCATAAAACCAAAAGAGGAAACCCAGATGCCCGCCTGTTACGAACTGAAGCGCGCCAAGAGCGGCGAATTTTTCTTCAACCTGCTCGCCGCCAATGGCCAGAACATCCTCAAGAGCGAGATGTACAGCTCCAAGTCCGCCGCCATGAACGGCATCGCCTCGGTACAGACCAACTGCAGCGAGGACGAGCGATTCGAGTGCAAGACCTCCGGCAACGGCAAAGCCTATTTCGTGCTCAAGGCCAAGAACCACCAGGTGATCGGACAGAGCCAGATGTACGAATCGGAGTCCGGTTGCGCCAACGGCATGGCATCCGTGAAAAGCAACGGCACCACCAGCGATATCCGCGACCTGACTGCCGGCTGAGGAAGCGGGCAGCCAGGCCGCACTCGGCGACCGCCGGGCTCTTCAGCCGGTCAGCTGCTTCCACCTGCGCACGAAGCCGCCGCGCCCCCCGTAACGCACCCGCATTTCAGGTGCCAGGGGGTGGATACCCAGGCGCTTCAACAGGGGTTCGCAGACAAATGCGTACAGGCGCCGCAGGCGCCGGGACAGCGTCCTTTCCAGGCGCCGCTCACTGGTTGCCATCGACGCCGCAAGCGTGTCGGTGAAACCCGGCGAGGACATGAGCGCGAATACGTGCCCGTGTTCCGAAAAGCCGCTTTCCCGGTAGGCGCCCTTCCTCGCCCCGCTGTAGAGAACCAGCAGGGAAACGGCGTCGCTGCAGACGATACGCCGGCCCTGCCGGCAGGCGCGAAACAGCCACTCCTGGGACGGGGTTACCAGCGATTGGCTCTCCTGGCGCCACGGGCCGACGGCGGCGGCCGTCTCCCGCGCCATGAACCAGCAGGAAGCCAGGTACCAGCGACTGGGATGATAGGCGCGGTCGCGGAATACGGGGCCGCCGTTATTCACCGTCAGTTGTGCCGCTGTACAAGGCGACTGAAAAGGCTCGATCACCGCGTACCCGGCGCAAATGATATCGGCCTCGCCCTGTTGCATTGCCGCAACCATGGACGCCAGGTGACCGGGCAGGAACATATCGTCCTGGTTGAGGAAGCACAGGTAACGCCCCCTGGCCCTGGCGACGCCCGCGTTGTTCGGTGTGGCCTGCTGCCCGCTGTTGCGCTCCAGGTTGTAAAAACGGATGCGCGGATCGCCAAACCCGGCCACGACCTGTTCGCTGTCGTCGGTACAATGATCTCCCACCACAATCAGCTCCCAGTCCGCCAGCGTGGACTGCACTACGCTCTTGATGGCGAACCGCAGCAAATGGCTGGCGTTGTAGGTGGCGGTGACGATGCTCACGAGCGGCCGCCCCCCGGGCGTTGCTTCTGCCAAGACTCTTTCCTTCGCTATCGGTTCATGATCGCACCTGGGATTACCTGCCCAGAATGCGCCCTGCTACTTCCCGGGCAAGCCAGGGAGCCAGCGAATATTTGCCGGTATCCACGGAAAACCAGCCGCCCGACTGGTGAATGCCTACCTTGTCGCGCCGGTGCACGCTCGCCGCGGGGTCGCTGAGCGAGCCCCTGCCGTTGGCGAACACCCAGCCTCCCTCGACGGCGATGGACGTCGCCTGGCCTCTGAGCGCGGCCACTGCGGGTATGTGGTCGCCGAGCCTGGCGAAGGTCTCATCGGCTATACGCTGCCTGTCCGCGGCGGCGATACAGGACAGGTCCGGCACCGCGGTGTCGTCGCTGGCATAGACCAGTCCGCCAGGATACCAGGACAGGTAAAACCTGCGGCCATTGTAGTTCTTGATATCGCCGAAGGGCCCGGTGCAGATCACGGCACAGGGCAGGCTGAGGTCGTGCTCGGTGTCCACGAACAGCGACAACCGGTAGCGAATACTCGGCTTGTACAGGTTATCGACTGACATGCTCCGGTCGACCGCCGGGCGGCCCGCCCACAGGGCATTGACCACCGCCGTGAACGGCCCCTGCACACCATCGGCGGTGGCCACCCGGAACAGCTCGCGACGGGCATTCCCATCCCGGCTCGCCCCGAGAACCTCGGTTCCGGTGCGGCACAGGATACCCGGCTCCGCCTGCACCGCGGCGGCCAGCAACCCGGCGACGCCGCGGGTGCACACCGACTTTTCGGGGGTGGCGAACCCCGCCTGGAAACGGGCTCCATCAACCATGCCGTCGAGCTCAGCCCGGGGCACCCTGGTCGTCACGGCACGGCGCAGGTCGCCCGGATAGTGGCCTGCCAGCGGATGCTCGCGCACCAGGTCGGTGAGCGCCGCAAAATACCCCGCAGTGTCCGCGGCGCTGACAATGGATTCGTTGTGCACCAGGTACAAATCAGGGGACGTGGTGACATCCGGTAACCCGGCGCCCAGCAACTCCTCCAGCAACGGCCGGAACAGCAGGCCGCCGGTCAGCAATCCCCTCGCCGTATGCAGGCCGCGGTCACCCGAGTAGAGGTAGCCGAGATGTATCTTGCCCTCGTTCCAGCGACTGGCGCCGGGCAGTAGCGCCTGTTCACTTTCGAACAGCACCACCTGGACGCCCCGCCTGGCGAGCAACAGTGCGGTGCAGCAGCCCATGATACCGGCCCCCAGAACCGCGACCCGCTGCCTGCTGCCGCCGGCCACCGCGGCTCACTGCTCCCGCAGGTAGTCTGAGGGATCAAAGGAACCGCTTGCCAGCACCATCTCGACCGTGTCGGCAGCGATGAAGGTCTGCGCGGACCACACCCCGGGATGGATCACCAGCACCAGGCCGGGACGATCGAGCAACACCGACGAGGCCCTGCAGGCCGCTTTCAACTCCACCTCGATGCTCCCGGCCGGGCACAGCAGGGCCTGGGTCTGGCTGCGGTGGGCATGGCGCCCGCGCACGGTGCCCGCTGGCACCCCACTGACGACGAATACCCGCCGCGGGGCGAATGGCAACGCGTCGAAATTGAGCGGGGCCAGCAGCCCCCGCGGATCCTCATGGCAGGGCACCTCCAGCAGTTCGACATGGGGGCGCCCCCGGGAGTCATGGCCCAAGGGGTATTTCACGGATAGGGGGTGAATGTCTGTGCACAAGTTGTCACAATTATCGCACCCGGGGGCTATTGCCGCCAGACTGGAAGCGGCGAGGCGGGCCTCCTACAATCCGGCTACCCGTGTTTTTACCCGCAGCATGCCGGGCCGGCAACCGACAAGGGATCAACATGCATATCAGAAAAAGAATACTGGTCACCGGCGGGGCCGGCTTTCTGGGCTCCCACCTTTGCCGCCGCCTCCTGGAAAATGGCGCCGACGTGATCTGCCTGGATAATTTTTTCACCGGCACCCGGGACAACGTGATCGACCTGTTGCCCGACCCGCATTTCGAACTGCTGCGCCACGACGTGACCTTTCCGCTGTATGTGGAGGTGGACGAGATTTACAACCTGGCCTGCCCGGCGTCTCCCATTCACTACCAGCACGACCCGGTACAAACCACCAAGACCAGCGTGCACGGGGCAATCAACATGCTCGGCCTGGCGAAACGCACCGGCGCCAAGATACTGCAGGCCTCCACCAGCGAGGTCTACGGCGACCCGCAGGTACACCCGCAGCAGGAGGGTTACTGGGGGCACGTCAACCCCATCGGCCCACGCTCGTGTTACGACGAGGGTAAACGCTGTGCGGAAACGCTGTTTTTCGACTACCACCGCCAGCACCAGTTGCGTATCAAGGTGGCGAGAATCTTCAACACCTACGGCCCCAACATGCATCCCAATGACGGCCGGGTGGTTTCCAACTTCATCATGCAAGCCCTGCGGGGCGAAGCCATCACCCTTTATGGCGATGGCAGCCAGACCCGCTCCTTCTGCTACATGGGGGACCTGGTGGAGGGGCTGATCAGGCTGATGAATAGCGAAGACGAGGTGACCGGCCCCGTCAACCTGGGCAACCCCAACGAGTTCACCATCAGGCAACTGGCGGAACTGGTCATAGAACTGACAGGCTCGGCCTCACAACTGGCGTTCAGGCCCCTGCCGACCGACGACCCCCTGCAGCGGCAACCGGATATCAGCCGCGCCAGAGAGTTACTGGCCTGGGAACCCGGCATCGAGCTCCGCCAGGGACTGGCCAGCACCATAGACTACTTCAGGGCGTTCCTGCCGGCCTGAAGCCCCGGGCAGGGCGAACCACATGATAATCAGCAAAGAGCACAAGTATATCTTTATCGGCATCCCCTTCAGTGGCAGCACGGCCATCTCCAGCGAGCTGTGCCTGCTCTACGGCGGTGAGCCGATACTGAACAAACACGCCAACATCCAGATGCTCCACGGCAGCGGTTTGGACCTGTCTTCCTATACCGTGGCAGCGGTACTGAGAAACCCCGTGGACACCTTGCGAACCTATTACTACAAATTGAAAAGCCCACCGGATGGTTACTACAATGAGGCACGCTTCAACGTCGAGCAGGGCGGCCACATTCGCAAAAAAGACCGCAAACGGTACGCCGCGGTACAGGCCGGAAACCTGACCTTCACCCAGTTCATCAATCGCTACCACCGGCTTCCCTACGATACGTTTTTCTCGCTGAACAAGCCCTACCTGAATTGCATTATCCGCTTCGCAGACCTCAATAACTCCTTCAGGGCGTTTCTCCTGCAGTGCGGCATAGAGCCGCAGCGGGACCTGCCCGTTATGAATCGTAGCGAGGCCAAGCGCGCCGCAGGAATCGAGGACGAGCCGTTACCCCTGTGTTTCCAGCCCTTCATCTACGAGAACCGGGATCTGCTCGGGCTGGACATCCCCAGGCCAAACTTCTTCTACTACCAGCTTTATCGGTCACTGAAGCCGCTGCGCTTTGCCCACTGGACCCGGCGCGACCGGAAGCAGCCTATTCAGAAGTACGGGACATACTACCAGCTACTGCAGCGCAATTCGTCAACCTGACAGGGTCAGGCAACTTGCGCAGTCCGGCACTGCACACGATACTGACACGCTGGACTGGAGCGAAACAGACGAGGCGCGAGGGCAGACTTATGCCAGGCTATCTCAATTCGCAGCTGCAAACACCGGAAGCCACTGCAGCCGCCGCCCGGCAGTGCGAACGACTGTGGAATACCTATGGTGAGTTCCTATCCACGCTCCGGGATGGCCCTGTTCTGGAAATCGGCCCGGGCAGGGGCGAGTTCCTGAGCCTGCTTACCGGGGGGGGAGCCAGCAGTGCAAACCGGGACATATACGCTGTGGATATCGACCGCGAAGTTGTCGATCACACCCGGGAACGATTCCCGACGGTGACCATCACCCATAGCGACGCTCGCGAGTACATACAAGCCGGACATTGCCAGTTTGCGGCGGTATTCATGCTGCACGTACTGGAGCACCTGGATGCGGACCACGCAACGGCGCTGCTGGCGGCCATCCGTGAGCAACTCCTGCCCGGTGGCATAGCGGTAATCGAAGTGCCCAACAGCGCCTGCAGCCACGTCGGCAATACCATCCACAGCAGCGACATTACTCACCGGGTGGCTTACACCTCGATAAGCCTGCGGCAGATATGCCGGCTGGCGGGCTTTACCTCCATCGAGGTGGCAGGCATTCGCCCCAGAGGCAACTCTCCGGCAAGACTGGCACAAAGAGTCGCCATCGCCCTGCTGATCACACTGGATCGTATCAGGCACAAAATCTTCCTGCCCTCGTGGCACTTTCTACACGAGCCCACCATCTATGCCGTTTGCAAGGCGAACCGATCCTGAAACCTGCATGCTCAGCATTCGGCAATGATCAATAGTCACCTGCTTTCGCGACTGTCCAATACGGCTCTCAGATGCGTGACCCTGGCCTGCCGCCTGTTGCTGGTATTGATGCTTGCCGGGTTTTTGCCGGCGGCGGACGTCGGCCTGTTCGGCCTGTTCTTCATCAGCGTGAATTTCGGCCTGATCCTGGCGGGCCTGAACTTCCACGCCTACAGTAACCGGGAGATGGTCAGCGCCGATCGCGCCACCAGATCGCGTATGGTGTTCAACCAGCTCGTTCTCTATCTGATCGCCTACGCAGTGTTGCTACCGCTGGCGATTGCGACCTTCACAGCAGGTTACCTGCCCTGGAACCTGTTTGGACTGTTCCTGGCTATCATGGTGGTCGAGCACCTGACATATGAGGCGTACCGTTTGTTCGTCGCCCTGGGCCGCCCTCTCGCCGCCGGCATGACCGGCTTCATCAGAGGGGCAAGCTGGGTACTGCTTATCCCCCCGGTATTTTATTTACGTGAAGACCTGCAGTCGCTGCAGACCGTGCTCGTGCTGTGGCTGTTCGGCGGCATGACCACCCTGGTTTACACCGCGATACTTCTCTACCGGGACGGCTACAGCCTTCGCACCGCCCAGATCGACACCGCGTGGCTCATGCGTGGGCTGCGGGTGGCAGCACCCTTTTTCATCGGTACCGTGGCGGTGCGGGGAATCTTCACCGTGGACAGGTATCTGATCGAGGCCCTGTCCAGTCTCGCCGTGGTGGGCGTGTATACCTTCTACAGCGGCTTATGTGTCGCGCTGCAGGGGATCATTGACGCAGCCATCTTCAGCTTCACCTATCCGAAGCTGATTCAAGCGGCCAATACCGCGGACGAGGCGCAGTTCGACGCCCGCCTGCGGAGCCTGGCACTGCACTGCAGCGCCGCCACTGCCGGGCTCGCGCTGGCAATCTACGTACTCGCCACCTGCCTGATCGGCCTGCTGAACAAGCCGATATACCTTGAGTACCTGGACCTGCTCGCCCTCCTGCTGGTGGCCTACAGTCTGTTTATTGCCGGCACTGTGGTTTACTACGGCCTTTATGCGATCAAGGCGGACGCCGCCATCCTGCGCTCCAAGCTGCTCGCCCTGCTGGGCTTCACCCTCAGCATGCTGGTTTTTTACGTCTATAAACCTCAGCTCTTCGCAGTACCAGCCTCAATGATCGTCGCGTTTACCCTGCTGCTAACCTCCAGCACACTGTACCTGCGACGACTGCGCAAGCGGTTTTTCGCTAGCAGAGCACAGCCGGCGTCCGCCTGAGAGCAATCATCGGGGCCCGGACCTACGAAGGTAGAGCCCGAATATCCCCAAGCGGTTCGACTACGTTGTGCAGGATTCCGGGACGAGCTCTGCTGCACGCGCCTGTACTCCATTCAGGTCTTTTCGGGTATTAGCCCCACAGGGCAATTTATACTACATTGGCCCTACCATCACGGCTCGCAGCACGCTGCTGACCACTGCTATGAATCGAGAAGTTCACATACTTGGCTCCCGCGGTGTTCCCGCCGCCCACAGCGGTTTTGAATACCTGGCTGAGCATCTCGCCCTGTACCTGGTCGCCCGGGGCTGGAAAGTCACAGTGTACTGCCAGATTCCCGGGGCAGGGGACATTTATGAGGACGAATGGCGAGGAGTGCACCGGGTCAACATACCCATCACACACGCCGGCGCACTGGGCACTATTTTTTTTGACTGGAAAGCGACCCTGATCTCCGTGAAAAGACCGGGAACGATGCTGACCCTCGGTTACAACACCGCCATTTTCGGGCTGCTATACCGCCTCAGGGGCATACGCAATGTCATCAACATGGACGGCATCGAATGGCGCCGGGGCAAGTGGGGCCCGGCTGCCCGCGCCTGGTTTTACCTGAACGACTGGTTGGGCTGCTGGCTGGGAAACCGCCTGGTTGCCGACCACCCGGAAATAAAGCGCCACCTGGTAACCCGGGTGGGAGCCGACAAAATCGCGATGATTCCCTATGGGGCGGACGCGCTGCAACAACCCGACACCCACCCCCTGGAACGCTTCAAACTCACCCCCGGGTCCTACTACATATTGATTGCCCGCCCCGTCCCGGAAAATTCCATTCTGGAAATCGTTACCGCGTTCTCCAGGCTACAGACTGACACCCGCCTGGTGGTACTGGGAGATTACGCCAGGGAAAACAGCTACCAATGCAGGGTGCTTGATGCCGCAGGCCCGAATGTGTTGTTCCCCGGCGCGATTTTCGACACCACAACGGTGGGCGCACTGCGCTACCATGCCAGGCTCTATATCCATGGGCACACCGTGGGCGGCACCAACCCCTCGCTGGTCGAGGCCCTGGCGGCCGGCTCTGCGGTGCTGGCCCATGATAACCGTTTCAACCGCTGGGTCGCCGGTGAGGACGCCCTGTACTTCCGCGGCAGCGACGACTGCGAGACGATCATGCGCCAGCTTTTGCACGACGATGTGCAGATCGAAAAAATGTCCCGGGCGAGCGCAGCGAGACATCGCGAACGCTTTCAGTGGCCAGAAATTCTGCAGCAATACGAATCGCTACTGTAAACTGCGGGGCAAGGCTTCTCGTTGTAGTGCAAAGCAAATAAACAGAATGAGGAAGAATTGCATGGGGAACAGCAGCGGCACACCTCCGATAAATTTGCAAACCCAGAAGACCAGCACCCACCTACAAGCAGCCAGGCCGATATCGGTAGTTGCCGCCGTTCTCCACAACACCTTCAGGGCCAGCAGCAGCGAACCTGCGGTTACCACCAGGTAACCCAGCAGTCCGTATACAAAAACCGCCCCGACCATCCACAACTCCCGCGGGTAAAACCAGGTATCCAGCACTCCGGAGAAACCGCCCAACCAGTTGTTGCTCACCCTGCCTGTGCCGAGCACCAGTGTCGCAGGAGAATCCGCCAACCTGCTCCCCACTATTGCCAGACTCATTCGCCTGGCGTTAAGGCCGTGGTCGGTCGCCGTTTCCCCGGCCAGCAGAGCCATGATATCCAGATAGGTTCGCACCAGTATATTACTGCCAGAGTCATCCTGGAGCTCGTCATCGCCAGCGTACTGAGGTATCAACGAGCCCAACACGGTATAAAACACCGCGATGGCAACCAGGGTTCGCCAGCGTGCCAATAGCCCCGAGGTGCAGATAGCGTACAGTATGGCCACCGCCATACACATCATATCGACGCGGCCACGGGCAATGAAGAACACGTAGAAAACGAACAGGCCGGACTTCAGGATATTGGCCACGGCGCGTTCCCTGCCGGCGAGCGCCAGGTAGTAGGCCGCACCGAACATGATGGGGAATACCGGCAGGTTCGTGCGCAGACCGCGATGACCGGTATCCGAGATCGCGGTCAACTCGAAATACGCCCGCAGTTCCTCACCACCGAACAAATACAGGCAAACTGTTGCCAGATAGCAAGCGAGACTGCCCCATGCAAGCGCCTTGAGGCAGGCCACCAACTTGCCGGCCTGCAGCGTACCGGTGACCACCAGATGGTAGACGAGAGGCCCAAATGCCAGCCCCCACCAGTGGCGCTCCGCCAGCAACCCGTAAATAAGTGGCTGGCCGTAATAGTAATTGGCCCTTATCGCCGAATATACGGGAATGACCAGGGCCGCCCCGACAAGTGTAACCATCAGCAGTCCGTACGGACCGGTGCAGCGGCCCGCAATCACCAGCAGCACGCCGCAGACCAGGAGCAGGCCCAGGGCAACCGACCCCAGCAGGTTACCGGCCTGCTCCAGCGGCGTTCCCACGAAATACCACAGGGTTAATACCAGTATCACGGTAACCACGGCGGCAGGCAGCCAGCCTTGCTGGCCAGTGACCACTGGGTGACTGACTTGATTGGTGTCTGACATAGATACCCTGGGCTGGAGGTGGCGCTCGCCTAGCCTGGCGGACGCTTCAGAACCGTCGAGTATACCTGTGAAACGCGCTTGCCGACCTGCTCCCAGCCATAGTTTTCCCGCATATCGTCAAGCGCATGGCTACCCAACTCATTCAGGCGGGGTAAATCCGTCAGCGCCTCAGCGAGGGCCCCGGCCAGGGCGCCTGTATCACCGGCCCGAAAAGACAGCCCGTTGACGCCATCGCTGATCACTTCCATCATTGGAGCAAGATCGGCTACCAGTACAGCCCTGCCGTAGCTCATCGCCATTATCAGCACCGCACTCTGGTAGATCTCCCGGTAGGGCAGCACGATCAGGTCCGCCGCGCAAAAATACATATCCATTTCCTCATCGGGAATATATGCCAGCCGGAAATCCACATGTGCGGACAAGCCCAGTTGGTGCGCCATCTCCTCGTAGTCCACCGGATCGTGCGTCGTCGGCCGCCCCGCCACGACCAGTCTTCCGGCTCCACCTCGCTGCCTGTGCAGCGCAAAAGCGCGCAACAGATCCTGCAGGCCTTTCTCCGGTTTAATCTGGCCGAAGAACAAAAGCAGGGGATCTTCAACGGGTAGTTGCAATGCCCGCCGGGCAGCGATTTTGTCGACGACCCTGATGCTTCCCAGGAAATTGCCGATATTGATCACCGAGACGGGGGGCAGCGGGAATGACGCGCCCACCTTGTCGATCAACATATGCTGGCTGAAGTGGTTGTGGACAATCAGGTGGTCACCCAGCCTGATGACCGTCCGGAACAGATCGATACCCTCCGGAGCGGAAAGGGGATGAACGTCATGGACAGTGGCAACCACCCTGATACCCAAGAGTTTCAGGGCCAGGCAACAGGCCAGCTCCCTTAAGCCGTACTGGAAATAGTGCAGGTGCGCCACCCGCACCCCTTGGCGCCGGGCATCGATAACCGAGCTGAACAACCCGCGCAGATACTTCAAGCCACGCAGGACCTTCGGCTCTTCTCCGTATATGCCCCTGAAAGGCGTCAGAACCGTCACCCCGGGCTCGCTCAGCTCCTCGGTCTCGTCGCAGGTAAACAGCAGGCAATGTATGCCCGATCGGGACAGCCCGCGGCAGAGTTCCATATCGTAACTGTTCATACCGGCATGCCCGCCCACTGGTTCTATAATGGCGACCGGGCCGCCCCCGGGGAGCAAGTCCGGCACCGTTGGATTGTTGTCATCAACCACGAAACAAATCTCTTCCTACGCTTTACGAATCACGATGAAGTCTCGGCAAGCACCACCGGGCCGCCACCGAGCAAGTCGGCCAATTCGGCAAGATCATCCTGGTAGAAATCGTACATTTCCTGCATAAAACCGCGTTCGAATACCGGACCCTCCTCCCGTGACAGGATGCTGGCCTGGATGCCCGCCCGGTATTTCGCGGGCAGGACGCGCTTGAGCAGGGACCGCAGGGACGCCCGCTGGTACAGAAAGCCATAGACGCGGTTCCGCGGCACACTGCGGGCATTCTCCCTGAGGTTCAGCTCAGGGAGCTGGTCGGCAGCAACGCCCAGGAAGCTTAACAGGTCGGCAATACAGGACTGCTGCCTGTGTACGAGGTCCGGAAACAGGATGACGTGCAGCCGCTCTCTTGGAAATACCGAGAGGTACTCCCTGAGCCTGGCACAGTAAAGGCCATTATCGAAATACTGGAAGAAATGGTCCGGGTAACGGGACGGCGAATGAAATATTGCTTCCAGGGAGTGTCTGCAGAATCCCAGCTTCTGGTCCATCGCATGATGGGAGATCGCGCGCATCACCGGGTCGCGCAGTGACACGACTATCTTCGCCGCAGGATTATAGCGGGCGATTTTCTGGGCGACGCCCGGCAAAGACAGGTAGGACACACTGGCTTCACCGCGCACCTGGCCGGGTAGCGCCGCCTCGAACAGGCGCTGGTAATCAACCTCGCGGGAAACCGCGGGCACCTTGCCGAGAAAAGCGTGCTCCCCGATTTCCCGGTGAGTAAAGAAATTGGTCTCCTTGGGATCGGACATGAACACCTGCGGATGGGTATCCAGAATCCGGTAGAGAGTGGTGCTGCCCGCCTTGGCGGCCCCCACCAGGAAAAAATCGACCACTGGGCCGCTGTCACTGCTCACGTCAACCGACCCACCTGTCGGCAAGGCTGGAGCGCCCGGAGCGCGGCAGGCAGGGCCTAGTAGGCATTCTCGCCTCGCAGCAGGGTAAACGGCGTCTTGATGATGATGGCCAGGTCCAGCCACAGACTCCAGTTATTGATGTACTCGATATCGTAGCGAATACGTTGTTCCATCTTCTCGTGGGTGTCGGTCTCGCCCCGATAGCCGTTGACCTGGGCCAGGCCGGTTATCCCCGGCTTGACCTTGTGGCGCAGCATATATCCCGGGATCTCACCGCGGAACGCCTCGTTGAGCGCCACCGGGTGCGGCCTCGGCCCCACGATCGACATACTGCCCCCCAGTACGTTGAACAGCTGGGGCAGTTCATCCAGGGAGCTGCGGCGCAGCACCCTGCCCAGGGCGGTAACCCGCTGGTCGTCTCTCCTGGCCTGGGTAAACTCCGCCGGCGATTCCATTACTCGCATACTGCGAAATTTCCAGACCAGAATGGGCTTGCCGTTGGCGCCGTAGCGCAATTGCTTGTACAGGGCCGGGCCAGGTGAGCCAAGGCGCACCGCGACGGCGATAACCAACATGGGCAGCGCCAGTAGTATCAGGGCGCAGCTGGCGAGCACAAGATCCTCCGCTCGCTTGACGACAGAGTTGATGCCCCGCGCGGGACCATCGATCACGCATACGGTGGGTACGTCGCCCAGGGTCACCCAGGTACCCTGCATGATGTCGGCGGTAAAGAGATCAGGTACCAGGAAGATAGACACCGTGGAATCACCCAGGATACGCAGGATCGCGTTGATCTGGTGGTGATCCGACATCGGCACGGACACGTACACGATGTCCACACCTCCGCCGCGCACCAGGTTCTCCAGGTCAGCCAACCGGCCGACAACCGGTGCAAGCGCTGCTGCCTCGGCCGCGTCGAGAGCGGCGCCACCGACAAAGCCCCGCAGGCTGACACCCAGCCACGGAAGGGCGGCGATATTGCGCGCCAACGCCAGGGCATTGCTGTCGGTCCCCACTATGAGGGCGCTGCGCACCCCGTAGCCGCGGGCCCGCATTGCACGGATCACCCTGAGGAATACCAGCCGGCCGGCGAGCAACAGCAGCGGTGTCACCAGCGCGTACAGGCCCAGGGTCACCCGGGATAGCTCGTGGGTACTCTTGAAGGCGTAGCCCATGAGCAGCAGACCGGCCAGCGTCATGGCCCAGGTCAACAACAGCGCTTTTATCTGCTGCTCACTGAACTGTACGAAATAGGCGCGGTATAGTCCGCTGATCCTTGCCCCCAGGTAGAAAATCGGCACTGCGGCGAAGGCGGTAATGGTGTATTTGTCGTTCCAGTAGAAATGCCCGTAGTACAGCCAGAAGGCCAGTGGTAGCGAGCCGCTGACGATCAGGGCATCGAGCACGCGCTGGCCGAGTTCGATCTGGCTTTGGAACAGCTTCATTTCTATTTGCCTTCAACTCGCGCCGATCGCGTGAACAACCAGAACACCAGCACTGGCACCACATAGAGCACCGCCCGATTGAGGGTGATATAAGTCAGTGCGTGGTAATAGTACTTGGAGAAAAAGAATACCACGAAATACAGGCTCGCCAGGGCCAGCATGATCACGGCGAGTGTTCCCGGCCGGCGCCAGTCGCGTTCGAGCAGCGCGATGCGCAGCAGCAGCGCCGCGGCCAGATACCACAGCAGATGCCAGTTGGCCATATCGAACAGCGATCGCAACACCGCCGGGGCGACCTGCGTATGGAAACTGAGCTGCTCCGGACCAAACATGGCGACCTGGAACTGCCCTGGCTCGAAACTGAGGTGACCGAGACCCGGTAGGTCGAGCGCCAGGCCAAAGGTTACTGCCAGCGCGGTCGCCATCGCCAACGCGGCCGCAATCAGCAGTTCCGTGCGATAGCGCAGGGCCAGCCTGATTCTCAGCACGCCGAGCAGTAACAGCAGTCCCAGGACGATCCCGGGATTCTTCAGCTGCATGCACATGACGGCCGCCACAAGCACGGCAAGTGCCATCCGTACCCGGCCTCGCTGCTCCCACTCATGCAAGCCGATAGCACCAAAACTGAATATGGCTGCAAGCCACAGGTCGGCATAACCTGCGATCGCCGTATGGATGTTGAGGTAGGGCAGGCTGAGCAGGCAATAGCTGGCAAGTACGGCTGCAACGACACCCGCTCCGGCCATGCGCATCAGCCCGTAGAACACCAGCCCCAGGTTGATGGCGGCCAACAGCCACGGCAGTTGCAGCAGCGGATGGTCCCAGGTACCCGCACCGAGCATGTGCCAGAGAAAGACCAGCGGCACCATTTCGGGATAGGTGGAGGCTGCCGGATTGCCCAGGGTATAGGGCCCGGCAGCGGTCGCTTCCCGCAACCATACACCGGGGGCGACGAATTCCGAGAGCTCGCCCCTGTGAAACCACACAATCGCCTTGGGCGCCCAGTTCATCATCGCATCCCAACCGAACAGCGGCTGCTCCACGACAATGCCCAGCAGGGTGAGGTAGCGCCATGCCAGCAGCGCCAGCAGCCCTCCCACCAGGGCCTTGCCTGTGGGGGATATGGCCGCCTGGCCCATGCCCGGGGCGCGCTGCCCAACGACCGCCGGGCGGCTTGCCAGTATCACCAGCAAGCCAAACAACCCCAGGGCAATCGCCAATGCGAAAAACTGCAGGGGAGCACCCAGGGCATCGGCAAGACGCAGCGCGAGCGCGGCCAGGAAGCAACCCAGGAAGTAACCGAACCCGACCACCAGATAGTGCCTGCCGGGCACACCGCCAGGCAGCAGCGGTCGCGCGCAGGCGGCACCCACCAGCCAGGGCAGGAACAAGGCCACCAGCAAGCCCGGGAGCGAGATCGACAACTCCGTCATGGCAAACGCTCCCCGGATACCGGCGCCGCCGGAACCCGACTGCCCGCACCTATCCGGAACAGCTTACCCAGTGGGTGGCTGTGCTCCAGGGTCGCGGGCACCGGCACGCCACCTCCCCAGCGCAACAGGGAGCGCCCGGCGTGATACTCCACGCCCGGAAGCGGCTGCAGTGCCAGGATGTAGTCCCCTTCGCGCACAGCCCCCTCGGGCGGCAGGCTGTCCAGATTATAGATATTGTGCGGCAGCAGGTAATACTGCATTTTCAGGCGCTGGTAGTTCTGGCCAAGGGAATCGTGAAGGATGAACAACCGCGCCGGGCTGGCCGGCAAACCCCGCTGTTTGAGTTGCGCGGCGTATTCATACAGCCCGCTGTCGATATCGCGGGCATGGCGCTCCGCCATCGACCGCCCCTGAAACAGGTATTGCGACAGCGCCAACTGGTCGGACAGTTGCCGCTGCCAGAACAAATCGAGCACAAGCCAGACAAACAACACCGCCAGCAGGCTGGCATAGCGCGGCACCACCTTTCCGGCTGCTCGACCAAGCGCGAGCAACAGCAGGGCAATAGCCGCGCACAATGCCGCCAACGGCACCGGCGAGATCGCGCCCGGGGAAAACGTCGCCGGCAACCGATTCACCGTTGCCTGGTCGAAGCGGCGAAAGCCCGTCCACTGGGTGAGCAGGCTGCGCGCGGCGGAGTCGCCGGCAGGCCCCTGCAGGTTGATGCCGGCAAGAGCGACCGGCAGGGCATCGGTGTCGCCCACCAGCACCACGCCGAGCTCGGACAGCTGGCCGCCCCACGCCGGGTTGAGGCTCATGTCCAGGGTGATCCGGCCAGCCACGTTACCGGGCAGGGCCTGGCTGAACAGCCCATCTCCCTGTCCAGCGTCGAGCTTGCGCCAGAACAGGGCGGCATCCACGCCGGGGAAAAAGCGGCTGCTGTCTACCGTGACATAGCGGTAGGTATCAGCATCGATCTGCTGTGCGTGGCTAAGTACAGCCTGCCGACGCGGGCCCTGTCCCGCCAGGCCGGTCACGATCTGTCGCCCCCCGTCGACCCGCGCCTGCCCCATAACCGCCCTGAAGTCCTTGCCAGGCAGGAACAGTGCGCCGGTGTCACCCGTGTAGGCCAGCCATTGATAAACAAGCAGTGATAGCGACAACACCATGGCACCCGCCACAACCGCGACCAGCGCGTATACAAGAGCCTTGGCGGAGATGTCGTTCATCGCATACGGGGTTTACCGACGGCCGACGCCATGGATGTCACAAAGCCAGTCTACGCAGGCGCAGAGTGTTCGCTTTGCACTTTTTCCCTCAGCCGTTGCTGGCGATCTTCAGCTTCTGGCCGGGCTTTATATAGCCTTTGGCGGAAATACCATTCCAGGCCACCAGATCCTGCTGGGATACCTGGAAACGGCGGGCGATACTCCACAGGGAATCGCCTTTCCTGATCACGTACTCGGCGGGCATGCTGGACGCCACGCTTACCGACCGGGTCGCGAGGGCCGGCTCCGCCGTTACATTACCCGGCAGGATGAGGGTACGACCCGCCCGGATATTGTGATTGCGCAGGCCATTGAGTGCCATGAGCCTGGAAACCGACGTGCCGTAGCGCCGCGCGATCACCGACAGGGAATCGCCTGGTCTTATGCGGTGAGTGAGGTCCGGCTTCTGGTAACTGAAACGCGCGTTGCCAGGCACGGCGGCCACCAGTTGCTCCAGCGGCCTGCCGACTTGCGCCTTGGGCACCCGTAGCGCGTAGCCCGCGGGAATATGCTTCTCGCCTTTCCACACAGGCTCCCGCAGGGCGGGGTTGTGACGCTGCATCTCTTCCAGGCTGATGCCGGCGGTCTGCGCCAGCGCCCGGGCGGCGATGAAATCGCGAACGATGACGGTGTCGTAGGCAGTCGGGGCGTCGAGCTTGAGCGCACCGAAGTAGCGGTCCGCGTGGCGGTCGATCTCCAGCGCGGCCAGGAAAGACGGATAGAAGTTGCGCGAGGCGAACCCGAACGCCGGCCCGCGGTAACGCTGGGCAATCACCCCGATATCCTTGGTGCCGGTATATTTCGCCGCGCGCAGCATGCCGCCGGTACCGTGGTTATAGGCGGTCAGGGCCAGTGGCCAGGTACCGGTGATCTCGTAGTTGCGCTTGAGCAGCCGGGCCGCGCCCTCGGTGGCCATGAACGGATCCATGCGTTCATCCACCACGTGATCCACCCGCATGAAGTCGCGCGCAGTGGTCGGCATGAACTGCCACATCCCGGCTGCCGCGACCTTGGAGTAGGCCGACGGATTGAAGGAGGATTCCACATGGGGCAACACTTCCAGTTCCTGCGGCAGCTCATGGGCCGCCAGCACCTGGCGGATGTACGGCTTCCACTGCCCGGAACGCACCAACCCCTCCCGGAAACGATCCGACTGGCCGAGCTGAAAGCGCACGTTGTGCGCGGCCGCGGCAAAGGCCCGGGCCGATGTACCCTCGGGCCAGGCGGCCAGCACCCGCGCCTCGGTGGCGCTGAGATTGCTGCGCTTGCCCCGGGCAATGGTGGCAAGTGCACTGCCGATACGCGCCTTGGCGGCTTTTTCCGCACTCAAACGCTGGCTGCTGCTGGCGTAAGGCTCAAACTCCAGGCGCTCGTAGATTACCGCCAGGTTGTCAGCGTCATGCAGATAGCCCTGGCTGGTGGATACCTCGGTGTAGACCTTTATCCAGAACTGCACCGCAGGTTCCAGGGAGGCGGGCCGGGGAAAGTTCCCGGCATGGGCTCCCAGGCACGACAACAGCAACCCCATGGCAAGCGCTAACCTGAACATAATGCAACACACATCCCCGTTTTTGCCAATTTATACCAGAATCCTGCAGTACTGTCCCACCAGAAAGTCGAATTAATCTGCCTGGGCAAGCACCCATTGCACTGCCTCGACGACGGAATCAACCAACCTGAAATCGCCCTCCACTCTGTTCTCGTCCCCTTTTCGGTATTTGCCGGAGCGCACCAGGCAGGCCCGCATGCCGGCGTTGAGAGCGCCCTCGACATCGCCGTGAACATCATCCCCCACCATCACTGCCTGCTGCGGCGCGACCCCGGCGGAAGCCAGGGCCTGCTGGAAAAACGCCCGGTCCGGTTTACCGATGATCGTGGCCTCCACATCCGCGGCGAACTCGACCGCGCGGATAAACGCCCCGGCATCCATGAGCAACTGGTCGTCGGCCTTGAAATAGCGGTTGGTGCCGATCCCCAACAGGGGCGCACCCCGCATACACAACTGAAAGGCACGATTGAGAGTGTGGTAGGTGAACCCCTCCGCGGCATCGGCAATGAATACCGCGTTTGGGTCATGCTGGTCGAAATCGGCGAACTCGCTGGCGATGGCCCGGTGCACCAGGCAGTATGGCCGCAGGTCTCGCTGGCTCAACCACTGCCGGGCGGCGTCCACGGCAGTGAACAACTGACTTTCCTGCACGGCAAAGTCCATCGCCCGCAGCTGCGCCAGCAAGCTGGCGCGCGTCTTCTGGGAAGTGTTGGTGACGAACCGAACCTGCAGGGCGCTGTCCTGCGCCCGCTCGACGGCTTCGCGCGCACCCGCAATCACCGTGCTACCGTCGTACAGGACACCACTCAAATCCAGCAACAGCGCCCCGGGGCGCTGCCATCCCGGGCCCGTCTCGCCCCGACCGCTCTCCATGTTAGCCCCCTGCACTCAGTACCCGGCTATGCCCGTGGGCATCTGCAGAGTATAGACAAACCCTGCATGCCCCACACTGTCGAGGTAAGCGTTTGTAAACTATAGATAATTCGGCATCGTCGCGGAGTATCGACTTAGACTATGGCGGTGCAAGCCGGTATACTTGCGCGCTCACGGCAGCTATGTCCCCCTACCCCGAGTCCCCTACCTTGAACACTGAATTTTTCGGCAAAACCCTCTCCGGCCCCTTCACCATTCCCTCGGGTATCGTCACCACCGCCACCCCCATCATCCAGTACGTTTTCGACCACATGCCCGAGGTGGGCGTGGTCACCACCAAGAGCATCGGCCTGGAGCCGCGGTTGGGCAATCGCGAACCGGTGCTGAGCCAGTATGCGCCCGGCTGTTTCGTCAACGCCGTGGGCCTGACCAATCCCGGGGCGAGGCAAGCCGCCGAGCTGATGGCACAGCTGCGGGTGCCGGCCGACCGCTTCCTGCTGACCTCCATATTTGGCGGCAGTGTCGAGGAGTTCGTGGAAGTGGCCAGAATCCTGGCCCCGGTATCCGATGGCCTGGAGTTGAACCTGTCCTGCCCGCACGCCAGCGGCTATGGCATGGCCATGGGCCAGGACCCGGAGCTGGTGCGCGAAATCACTGCCGCGGTGAAGGCAGTGGTAAACATACCGGTCATCCCCAAGCTGACGCCCAATACCCCCGACATCGCCGCGATCGCCCGCGCGGCGGTCGACGGCGGCGCCGACGGCCTGTGCGCCATCAACACCGTGGGGCCAGGCTACACCTCGGCCCACGGCCACCCCGTGCTGAGCAATGGCTCCGGCGGCATGTCCGGCAAGGGCGTGCTGCCCATCGGCCTCAAGTGCGTGCGCGAGATTGCCGCCGTCACCACGGTGCCGATCATCGGCTGCGGCGGCGCCAGCAGCGCCGACGATGTGAGGGCTTACTTGCACGCTGGAGCAAGCATCGTCGGCATCGGCTCCGCCCTGATAGGCCAGACCACCGAGGAAACCGCGGCCTATTTCCGCACCCTGGCGGCGGACCTGGCGGGGGATGGCAACCGGGCCGAAAGCCACATACGCTACGACATCGACATGCGCTTCGCACCGGTCAGCCTGGTGGCCAACACGCGGGTGTGCGAAGACATCTGCCTGCTCACCTTCGACCGCAAGATCAACGTGCAGGCCGGCGAGTTCGTGTTCCTGTGGATTCCCGGCCTGGGGGAAAAACCCTTCTCCGCCCTCACCGACGACCCCTTCTCGCTGGCGGTGATCGATGTCGGTGAGTTCACCCACACCCTGATGGGCCTGCCCCCGGGCACCGCGGCCTACGTGCGCGGCCCCCACGGCATCCCCGTGGCGCCGCCGGAAGGCGCCCGCATCATGGCTGTGGCCGGCGGCACCGGGCTGGCCGCGGTGTACCAGATCGCCCGGGATTTCGGCAACGCAGAAGTCTTCACCGGCGCGCGCAGTGCCGGCAGGCTGTATTTCCTGGAAGAGTGCCGCCAGGTGGCGACGGTGCACGTGGCCACCGACGACGGCAGTGCCGGCTATCACGGGGTGGTCACCGAACTGTTGCGCGAGCGCCTGGCCGGGATGCCCGCCGAGGAACTCGAACAGCTGGTGTTTTACAACTGCGGCCCCGCGCCCATGGTGCACGCCGCAATCGCGGTGCAGCGCGAGTTCTGCCGGGACGACCAGATTTTCAGTTCCATCGACTACCTCACCAAGTGCGGGGTGGGTATTTGCGGTGCCTGCGCCACCCCGGACGGCCGCCGCCTGTGTGTGGACGGCCCCTTTCTCCCCGCGATTCAGTGACCGGATTTCGTGCTAGAGTTGAGGCCTTTTAGTTTTACTGGCCAGGAGTGACGGCTGAGCATGGAAAAAGGCGTACACAACGCACGCTGGGAGAAGGCCTTCGACCGCCTGCTGACCCCGCTGGAGGAATTCATTCACCGCCAGACCACCAGCGGCATGCTGCTGATGATCTGCGCGGTAGTGGCTCTGGTAATCGCCAACAGCCCGCTGTACGAAAGCTACGAACACCTGCTGCACACCCCCCTCAGCCTGGGCTTCGGCCAGGACCTGTTCAGCATGTCGATCCATCACTGGATCAACGAGGCCCTGATGGCCATGTTCTTCATGATCATGGGCCTGGAATTGAAGCGCGAGTTGTTGGTGGGCGAGCTGTCCTCGCCACGCCAGGCCCTGCTGCCCATCATGGCCGCTATCGGCGGCATGCTGGTGCCGGCCCTGTGCTACGTGGCCCTGAACCCGCAGGAGCCCGCCATCAAGGGCTGGGGAGTGCCGATGGCCACCGACATCGCCTTCGCGGTGGGCGCCCTGAGCCTGCTGGGGCCGCGCATCCCCAAAAACCTCATCACCTTTCTTATCGCCCTGGCAATCGTCGACGACCTGGGTGCGGTGGCCGTCATCGCCCTGTTCTATACCGCCGAGCTCAATCTCACCGCGCTGGTCTACGCCGCGGCGTGCACCGCGCTGCTGGCCTCCCTCAATCTGGGGGGAGTGCGCCGTCCGCTTCCCTATGCCATGCTGGGCGTATTACTGTGGGCCGCCATGCTGAGCAGCGGCGTGCATTCCACCATCGCCGGCATAATCGTCGCCTTTCTCATTCCCATTCGCCCCAAGTTCGAGCCGGAGCACTTTATCGAGCGCCTCGAGAGCCTGCCGCCGAAGTTGCAGGCGGCCCTGGCCGATGGCACCG
The DNA here is from genome assembly GCA_024234735.1 of Pseudomonadales bacterium. GTDB lineage: Bacteria > Pseudomonadota > Gammaproteobacteria > Pseudomonadales > Halieaceae > JARRPM01. The sequence goes on along the minus strand of JACKNV010000005.1, from coordinate 213,348 downwards.
ATATCATCCACAACGTGCGCTTTCGCTCCCTGGTGGACTCCCTGGGCAACGGCGTGCGCCTGGTGCAGGCCCCGGCACAACGGGTGGAACACATACTCCACCTGCCCGTGGCCTACCTGGTGATCCCCATCTTCGCCCTGGCCAATGCCGGTATTCCCATCGAATTCGGCAGTTTCGGCAAGTATCTGGGTGACCCCATCACCCTGGGCGTACTCGGCGGACTACTGCTCGGCAAACCGCTGGGTATTGCCGGCTTCACCTGGCTGACCGTTAAACTGGGCTGGGCGAGCTTGCCTCGTGGCTTGAACATGAAACACATCTTCGGCGTCGGGTTGCTGGGCGGCATCGGCTTTACCATGTCCATCTTCATCGCCGACCTGGGTTTCGCCAACAGCCCAGAGGACCTGCTGATGGCCAAGACCGGCATTCTGCTGGCCTCGGCGGTGGCCCTGCTGGGTGGTTTCCTGTGGTTGCTGGTACTCACCAGCAACAGGCAGCCAGTACAGCATCCCGGGGCATCCCAATATTAAAAACTGCATGCCCGCCTGGCTTTGGGGGATGTTTCCATACCGGCGACTGCCCCCGGCCCGCAACTCCCGTCAGGCTATTCTTCTAAAAACCGAGAACTGAATCACAGAATCACTCCAACACCACTTCACACTTCTGCGGCACCTGCTATACAGGAAGCGTGGGAGAAACCCCACCTAAATGGATTTACTAGATTACTCTGACAATGATCAGGGGGGAGTCGTATGAACAAACTGAAACCAATAGCATTCGCACTGCTTGCCACAACCTTGTTTGCCGGCAACGCTAATGCCAGTTCTGGAGATTTAAGAAATCTGTGGTCCAGAATTACGTCGTACTTTCAAAGCGGGCATAACGAGCAGCACGGCACGCATGAGCGAAACCAGTTCCAAGAGCACGGCGGTGGTCTGAGTGGAGGTACCCATCAGCACTTCCGCGGCTGCGGCCACGGCGGCGGTGGCGGCAATCACCAGGTGCCTGAGATGGATGTCGCAGGGGCAGGTATTGCCCTGGGATTGCTGGGCGCCCTTGCAGCAGTTCGTCGCGAGCGCATCAACGCCAAGAAATTGCCCGAGATAAGCTGATTGTTCCCGCATTCAAGGCAACGCCTTGAATGCGGGCAACACCGTTTCATACCGCTTCCATTCGTCGTGTCTGGCAAGCGATCGCCCAGTGTGCCCTCCACAGGGCACCTGTGGTTTTCCCGTTTGATCAGTCGCGCAGCTTCCATCAGTCACCGGAACGCAGGCGCACCACTTCATGAATCGCTACGGCCTGCAGTCCGTGACGACCCAGCACGCCTCGTTGCCTATTGCCCACGTCATCTAGGGAAGGCAGTTTTCAACCTGCGGATGACCCTGTCACATGAAAAACCCCGCCAGGTGGCGGGGTCTTATGTTTGGTAGGACTACCCAGATTCGAACTGGGGACCTCTACCATGTCAAGGTAGCGCTCTAACCAACTGAGCTATAGTCCTGTAGCGAGGTCGGGCATTATAAGCATCTACCCGGTCGGGCTCAATCCCCGTTGGAGGTGATTATTCCCGGCCGCTTAGCGGGGGACATGGCTGTGTGGCAGCAGATAGAGGAGGCCTTGTCGCGGGCGCTGGGCGAGCCGTTTACCGCCCGCGAACGCCGGCCCCTGGGGGGCGGCTGTATCAATGAGGCTTTCCGGGTCCAGGGGCGCGACCGCACCCTGTTCATCAAACTCAACAGCGCCGATGGGCTGGAGATGTTCTCCGCCGAGGCAGCCGGGCTGGCGGCGATCCTCGCCAGCGCCAGCGTGCGCGCGCCGCGGCCGATCGCCTGGGGCATCGCCGGGGGGCGCAGTTGGCTGGCGCTGGAGTGCATCGCGTTTGCCCCCTCCCGGTCGGATAGCAGCGCGCTGCTGGGCGAACAGCTGGCCGCCATGCACCGCTGCACCGCACAGGCGTTCGGCTGGGAGCGGGACAACACCATCGGCGCCAGCCCGCAGTACAATACCTGGACACAGGACTGGGCAGTATTCTTCCGCGACCAGCGTATCGGCCGGCAACTGCAGCTGGCCCGCGAAGGCGGCTTGGCGGGAGACACCCTGGAACGCCTGCAGCACCTGCAAGAGGCCATTCCCCGGTTGCTGGATGGCCACTGCCCGCAACCCTCACTGCTGCACGGCGACCTGTGGGCAGGCAACTGGGCAACGACCGGTGACGGCTGCCCGGTGATTTTCGACCCGGCGGTCTACTATGGAGATCGCGAAGCCGACCTGGCCATGACCGAGCTGTTCGGGGGTTTCGACAGCAGCTTCTACCGGGCCTACCGCGGCGCCTGGCCACTGCAACCCGGCTACGCCACGCGAAAACGGCTGTACAACCTGTATCACGTCCTCAATCATTTCAACCTGTTTGGCGGGTCCTACGCCAGCCAGGCGCGCACCCTGGCGGACCGGCTGCTCGGCGAGCTGCGCTGACACCCGCCGGCGGCGCTCAGGGGCGCTGCGGTATGTGCGCCGCACGTATATACCTCGAGGGAAAATAGTGCCGGCACTCGGTGTATACCTGCCGCATTCTGGCCTCATCCGCCTGTTGGGCATAGCCCTCCATCAGCAGGTTGCAGGCACCCTGGTGCCAGGGCATGGCGCTATGCGCTGCGCGCGCGTGCTCGAGCGCCCCCGTCACATCGCCCTCCCGATAGCGGCCGTGAGCCGCGGCCAGTTCCTGCCACGGGCCCGCTTGCGAGGGCCGCACCTCGCCGGCCTGCGGCTGCTCTGCCCGGGCCAGCAAAAACGACACGGCATCGGCATACACTGGCTGCCAGCGGCCGGTGGCCAGCAGTTCAGCCAGTTTTTCCTGGCCATGGCCGCGCCGCAGCGGCCACAGCAGGTAATCGGCGTCGGTTGCCTCCAGTTCGCGCACCCAGCCCGGGCCAGAACCCAGCACCGTCACGTAGTGCCGGTAGGTGGCGGCGTCGTAGACGGTATCGGCGCGGCCGTCGATGAAAACCCGCAGGGCGCCGTCGGTACGCCAGTGGACGTACCCTCCCCAGTTATAGAAGGCGTAGACATTACCGCGGATATCGTTGGCCTCGATGAAGTTCAGCATATCCACCGGGTAACTGTACTCGGCTGTGAGGTAGTGAAAGTTGGGGGCGGCCTGCAGGCTGTACGGTAGCAGCCGGTACAGGGCGCACAGCAGCAGCACCGACCCCAGCGCGAGGCTGTGGCGCTCCAGGCGCAGGCGCTGCACGAGCAGGGCAACCAGGGGACTCAACAGCAGCGCCAGCGACATACCGAACAGGGGGATGAAACGGCGACTGGTGAGCGCCATGGCCAGGGTGAGCAGCGTCAGGGCGATCCCCTCGAAGGGCACGTCGGCCGCCCGTCGCACCGCCGGCAGCAGGTACGCCAGCCCCAGCAGGGGCATCCACATGACATAGAAAAACAGCGGCGAGCGGATTCCCCCGGCGACAAAGGGCGACAACCACTCACTCAACTGACGGTAGGGCGAGCTGCCGTCGAAGGCATAGCCCAGCGGGTAGAGCACCGCCTTCAGCCCCGCCGGGTTCAGGGCGGTGGCCAGCAGGCAGGCCAGCCCCACCGCGAGCGCGGCCCCGAGCGCGGCCGGCCGCGGTGCCCGCCAGGGGAACAGCAGTATACCCAGGGCCATGAGGCCAAAGAAAAAACCGCCGTGCAGGTTGACCCACAAGACAAACAACGGCAGCAACCAGTACAACCTGGGCTGACGGGCCAACCCGCCGTATAGCAGCACGCTGTAACAAAGCAGGGAGTACAGATGGGGGCGGATATCCAGGAACGGTGCTGCCAGCGCTACCGCCAGCGCAGCACCGGGCAGCGCCGCCAGCCAGCTGCCGGTTACCCGCGCCAGGGTAACCAGCAGCAGCATATAGGTCGCCAGGATCAGCAGCCACTTCCAGTACACCAGGCTGGGCACCCCGAAGGCACTCACCCAGGCGTAGTACAGCAAGTCGGCCAGCCATTCGTGATTGTGCCAGGGGTGGCCATGGGCGCTGAAGGACCAGTCATCCAGCATCCAGGGCGTGCCCGTCTGCACCAGCTCCCGCCCGGCAGCGATATGCCACCACATATCGGAGCCCGCCATTTCGGTGTAGCCGAAGGACAAGGTCCACAGCCCCCCCGCCAACAGCAGGAGCAGGCTGCCGGCACTGATCGCCCTAGTCGAGGACACGCAATATCACCAGATCGCCCACAAACAACTGGAAGGTACCGTAGAAACGGCGGTGCAACAGCAGTTCCGGCATGAAATTCTCCACGGCAAGGTTCTCCTCGGGCTGCAGGTGTGGGTGGCGGCCGGCCAGCGCATCCCGATAGAAACGCACGTACTCTGGGCGCGTCTTGACCAGGCGCGCCGGGTCGCCCACCAGCGGCCCGTTCAACTCGTTGGCATAAGCCGTGTCATACCAGTTTTCACTGAGCACGAGATAGTCAGCACTGCGCAGCGCGGCGGCATCGCCGGCGGCATACTCCGGGTGGAACAAGCGACTCCGACTCTGCGCGCCCGCCGGCGGGTTGACATAGTAGCTGGTGAATACCCGTGCATCCGGATGCGCGTGGTACCAGGCGCGCAATTCCAGGCGCGGATCGCGGTGGTAGTCCGCCACCAGATCCACTGCCAGCAGCGTCGGCCACAGGAAAAACAGCGCCATAAACCAGCGCCGCGCTAGCCAGCCGGTGCTGCACACACCGAGCGCGGCCAACAGGGCGGCACCGGGCAGCAGCGGCAGGTAATGGCGGTAGTAGGTGACCGGGGCCAGCACGGCCATGTACAAGGCAAACACCAGCAGTGGCAGCAGGCACAACCAGGCGCGCCCCTTGTCGTGCAGCTTCCACAGGGCGCGGACACCGGCTGGAATAAACAGGCAGGCGGGCAGGCCCAGCCCCACCAGCAACACCAGCGGCAGGTCGAGCAGGTTGCGCAGCCACTTGTGCCAGCCGATGGCGCCATAGCCGCTGCCGAAGCCGCTGCTCATCGCACCGGTGGTGTAGGTGGCGATCACGTCTACCCGGCACAACAGGCAGGCCAGCACCGGCACCGCCAGCCACCACAGGATCATCGGGCGCCGTACCGTGCGCCAGGGGATCACCAGATACCAGGCAGCCAGCAACGGATACCGGCCGGCGCGCTGAAAATCGGCATTGCCGAGCAGGCCCAGCAGCGCCGCAGTGGCCAGCACGATCAGTACCAGGCGGCGCTGGCTGATACCGTGGCAGAGATAATCCCAGGCACGCCCGGGCAGTACCGCCGCATAGGCCACCAGGGCGAACACCCAGTATTTGCTCCACATGGCCGGCACCAGCAGCAGCGGGCTGGCCAGCAGTGCCCAGCGACGGCGGGTCCCGACGGCGTATATCATCCAGGCGAGAAAGGTGTAGATGAAGAACACCGAGGGCGCATCCACCGTGGCGCTGTGGGACTCGGCCATATGGAAGCCGGACAGCGCCAGCAGGGCCCCGGCGATCCACCCCACCGCCGCACGCCCGGGCACCAGCAGCAGGCCGATGATCACCACAGTCGGCGCGGTGAGTGCGCCAGTCACCGCGGAGTAGACCCGCGCCACCAGCAGGTGGCCGGGACTGTGGCAATACCGCTTTACCGCTGTGGCGTCCCCGGCAACATCCCGCGGCGGCCCCATATCCAGGGCGGTTGCCAGGGCGATGGTCTGGCGCCCGATAAAAGGTGAATAGTCGAAACCCGCCAGGGCCGCGCGGCAGGAACCGGCCTCGTCGAAATTCACCAGGGTGAAGCTGCCGGGGTAATCCCAGTGCCAGCCGACAGTGAGGGCGCTGTACAGGCGCGGCAGCAGGGCCAGCAGGAACAGCAGCCCCAGTCCCGCCAGCAGGGTGCCGGGGCCTCGCCGGGAAGTGGCGCTCAATCGTCGGCGGGGCGCTCGCCCGCCTGGGCGTGTTCCTCACCCCGGGGATCGAGCTCGAAACTGGCCGGTGCCACATCGGGCGACGCGGCAGTAAACGGCACCTGTTGCACCACGGAAACCGCCCGCGCATCCCGCAGTTGCCTGGTTACGTAGGCTGCGAAGAGCAGGCACAACAGGGCGAACGACCAGAACAGCATGGGCGGCCCGAGCAGGCTCATGAGCTGGCCGAGAAACAGGGGCGCGGATACCGCGCCGAGGGCGTTCAGCAACAGCACCGAGGTGCCGATCTCCACAAACTCGTCGCTCTGGGCAACGTCCGCCGCGGTAGCCAGGGAGATGGCATAGAGCGGCATGACCATGGCGCCGAACAGGAACACCGTAGGCAGGTGCCAGGCATGGCCGGTACTCAGGGCCACGGCGACGCTGGCGGCGGCCCCTCCCAGGCACAGCGCCAGCAACACCCGGCGCCGGTCGATGCGATCCGACACGAGCCCGATGGGATACTGCAACAGAGCACCACCGACTATGGCGGCGCTTATGAACCAGCTGACCTCGCTCTGGCTGGCGCCATTGCCACGGGCGAACACCGCTCCCAGGGACCAGAAACTGCCCACCACCAGGCCCGACAGCAGGGCGCCGGCAAAAGCCGTACGCGAGCGCTGGTACAGCAGGTTGAAGCGGATGCGCCGGGGCTCCAGGGGCGCTGGCGCCATGCGCCGGGTGAGGCCCACGGGGATGATCGCCAGCGCCAGGAACACTGCCGCCAGCATGAAGGGCGTGGCCGAGGCCACCGGGCCGACGTTGATCAGGGCCTGGCCGAGCGCTATCGAGGCCAGCAGGATGAAGGTGTAGATGGACAGGATGCGGCCCCGGGATTCCGCCGAGGCCTGACTGTTAAGCCAGCTTTCGATTACCGTGTACAGGCCGGAAATGGCCACTCCTACGAGAAAGCGCAGGCCCAACAGGAAGGGCCAGCCGTCCAGCATCTCCAGGCACAGAACGGCGCTGATCATGACCGCGGTGAGCACCGAGAAGCTGCGGATGTGTCCGGCCCGGGCGATCGTCGCGGGTATGCCGATACAGCCGACGATGAAACCGAGGAAGTAACAGGAGGCGCTTACCCCGATCAAGAAATCCGACAGGCCATTGTCGCTGGCCCGCAACGGCACCAGGGTAAGCTGCATGCCCTGGCCGATCAGTAGCAGGGCTGTAGACAACAGCAGGGAAGTAACGGCAACCAGTGCCTTCATGCTCTGTACACCAACGGGAACCAAAAACTCGAACGTCCAGCATAAGGCTTTTCCCCGCGCATACAAGCCGGGGGATCAGCCGGGGGAGGCACAGCCCTCGTGGGCCGCCTGGATAATATCCCAGGCTTCCTGTGCCGAGTCGACGTACTGGAATATATCGAGGTCGTGTTCGCTGATGGCACCCTCTTCCACCAGCGCCTCGAAATCGACGATACGACGCCAGTAGCGGCTGCCCATCAGCAGCACGGGGACCGGCTCTATCTTGCGGGTCTGGATGAGGGTGAGCGTCTCGAACAGTTCGTCCAGTGTGCCAAACCCGCCCGGGCAGGCGACCAGCGCCCGGGCCCGTTTGAGGAAGTGCATTTTCCTGATGGCGAAATAATGAAAATGAAAACACAGTTCCGGGGTGATATACGGGTTGGGGCGCTGCTCGAAAGGCAACACGATATTCAGGCCGATGCTTTTGCCCCCCGCCTCCATTGCGCCGCGGTTGGCGGCCTCCATGATCCCGGGGCCACCCCCGGTGATAACCACCAGGTCACAGTGCTCGGCGGATTGGGCGCCGCGCGTGATCAGCTCCCCCAACTTGCGGGCTTCGTTGTAGTATCGGCTGTTGTCCAGAACCCTGGCGGCTACCCGCGCGGCGCGCTGCAGGCGGGCGTCGTCGGGAGCGGCGGCCGCCGCGGTCCGGGCCGTGTGCAACCGCGCGCGGGCGGTTTCCTCGTCGGGTATGCGGGCGCTGCCGAAAATGACCACGGTCGAGTGAATGCCGGCATCGCTCTGCACCAGGTCGGGTTTGAGCAGCTCCAGTTGCAGGCGCACGGGGCGCAACTCTTCGCGCAGCAGGAACTCCGGGTCGGCAAACGCCAGGCGATAGGAACTCGACCGGGTTTGCGGGGTATCGGCGTCCTGGCTGGCGGAGGCGGCGTCCTGGGCGGCGCTGGGAAAAGGAAATCTCTCGCGTTCGGTCATGGCATCGGGCCCCGGAACCAGGTCAGACAGGTTGCGCGGCGCTGTGGTCGCCGCACTCGCCGCCATTGTACATGCACTCTCCCCTCGCGGTGCGTTCTGTCGGCCTGCCGCACTGTGTTCGTGCCCGGGGAAAACTTGTACTATCTGGCGACCACCGGCCGGGCCGGGACGTGAACTCACCAGAGGTACTCGATATGTTACATAAACGACTGCTGGCCCCGCTGCTGGCTACAGCGCTGGCCGCCCCGGCACTGGCGCAGGTAAGCCCTGAAAGCAGCGCCTCCCTGGCCGCGGTGATCGCCGCGCGCAGCGACCAGGAGCGCGCCCGGGACGGCGCTCGCCACCCCCAGGCAACCCTGGAGTTCTTCCAGGTCGAGCCGGGCATGACCGTGGCCGAAGTGCTGCCCGGCGGCGGCTGGTATACCCGCATCCTGGCGCCTTACCTGGGCGGCGAGGGCACCCTCTACGGGGTCAACTATGCCGATCGCATGTGGTCCATGTTTGGCTTCGCCACCGATGACTGGATCGCCGAGCGCGTGGCCTCCACCGGGGCGTTCCCCGAGATGGTGGTCGGCTTCACCGACAATGGCATCGAGGCCCGCGGCTTCACGTTCAGCAGCGTGCCGCCGGAACTGGCCGGCACCGTGGACCGGGTGTTGTTTATCCGCGCCCTGCATAACCTCAACCGCTTCGAGGCCCAGGCCGGCACCCGCAGCCAGGCCCTCGCGGCCGCGCGCAGCCTGCTCAAGGACGACGGCCTGGTGGGTGTGGTGCAACATCGCGCGCCGCCCAGCGAGGACGAATCCGGGACCGATGGCAGCCGCGGTTACCTCGAGGAGGCCGACGTGATAGAGATGTTCGAGGACGCCGGCTTCCAGCTGGTGGACAGCAGCGACATCAACGCCAACCCGGCCGACCAGCCCGGGCCCGAGGACACCGTGTGGCGCCTGCCCCCGACCCTGCGCACCAGCCAGGATGACCCCGAACTGCGCGCCGGGATGGAAGCCATAGGCGAGTCGGATCGCATGACCCTGCTGTTCCGCAAGGCGGTGGACTAGACCAGGTAGTCCGCAGTCAGGGCCTGTGCCTCGGACCACAGCCGGGCGGCCTGGGCGCGGTCGTACATGTGGTGATCGCCGCTCACGATCACCGGGTTGCAGTCCACGAAGTAGGCGCCGCTGACCCCATTCAGCAACGGGCTGGTGGCCACATAAACCTGGGTGGCCGCGCCTTCGGCAGGGGATTTCGCGAACAGCGGGCCGAGGCGCTCGAAGGCCTCGCGCAGGACCACCGGCGCGGTGCGGGCGATATTGGTAACCACCAGCCCGGGATGGACCACGTTGGAGGTTACGCCGGTACCCTGCAGGCGCTCCGCCAGGGCCAGGGAAAACAGGGCGTTGGCCAGTTTGGAGCGGCCGTAGGCCTCGCCGGCATCGTAGGCCCCCTCACCGCGCAGGTTGTCAAAGTCTATGCCCTGGGGTGGCGCCTGCATGTATCCGGAGCGGCTGCCCACGTTGACGATGCGCCCGGTCCCCGCCGCCTCCATCGCCGGCAACAGCCGGTTTACCAGCACGAAGTGGCCGAGGAAATTGACCACGAATATTTTCTCCACGCCGTTGACCAGCTCCAACTCACCAAAGGTGTTGATACCGGCGTTGCAGATCAGCATGTCCAGGTTGGCCGGCAGCGCCTCGACCGCCTCAGCACAGGCCACCACGGAGCTGAAATCGGTCAGCTCCAGCGCCAGCGGCGTGGTGTGCCCGCTCACCGAGGCGCAGGCCGCCGCGGCCTTTTCCAGCGTGCGCCCGGTGCCGATCACGTGGGCTCCGCGCAGCGCCAGCACCCGCATGGTTTCATAGCCGAGGCCGGAGTTGCAGCCAGTGACGAGCGCGGTCCTGCCGCTCAGGTCCAGGCCCGCGGTCACCTCCTCGGCGGTGGAGTCGGCCCCGAAGGGCCCACGGGGAAAACGGGTGTCCGGCTTGAGTACCGGTTCATCGTCACCGCACCCCCCCAGCAAAGGGGCGGCACTGGCCGCAGCGGCCAGCCCCAGCAAGTGCCTGCGCCGTATGTCCATGTCACAGTGTCCTGTCGTCACAACCTGCCACACAGTGTAGCCGCAATCGACCGGACAGCGCCCATACCGCCAAGATATAACGTACAGTTATTTTTAATAATAGAAAAATATCATGCAGGAATTTCTTGAAGGTTCCGGCGCACCCCCTATACTCAAGTTGTGGCGGTGTCCTGCCGGGCATATGGGGATAGCCGGTCAGATGACGACGCTGCCACCAGTTAGGGGGAAGCAGGCAAACATTAGTCAGAGATGTTTGCAGCCAGGAGGACGTGACCCGGTAGCGGGCCGGGAGAGCAACACCAGGCACAACAGCAAAAAGCGATACCCCTCTCCTGCCGTCACAGCATTGCTGCGACGGCTTTTTTTTGCGTGCCCGAAACCACACGTCAACGCAATATGCGTTATGCTCCCTGCTCAACCCGGGAGTTTGCCATGGCGACGACAGAACAATTGCTGCAGGATATCCAGGCCACGCCCAGCGGCCCCGGCGTGGCCGCCATTTTTGACTTTGACGGCACGCTCATCGCAGGTTATTCGGCCACGGCCTTCATTCGCGAGCAGATCCGGCGGGGAGACCTGACACCGCGGGAACTGGTGGAACTGGTGCGCGCCATGTCCAGCTTCGGCCTGGGCAACATGGGCTTTTCCGCAATGATGGCGGTCAACGCCCAGTTCATGCGGGGCATAGCGGAGCAAACCTACCGGGAGGTGGGCGAACAGCTGTATTACAAGCAGATCGCCCGGCTGATCTACCCGGAGTCCCGCGCCCTGGTGGAGGCCCATCTGGCCAGGGGGCACACCGTGGCCATCATCTCCTCTGCGACGCCCTATCAGGTGGAGCCGGCCGCTGCCGACCTCGATATCGAACACGTGCTGTGCACCCATCTGGAAGTCAGCGACGGGGTGTTCACCGGCTCGGTGGTGAGCCCGACCTGCTTCGGGCAGGGCAAGGTCGATGCCGCAGAGAAACTGGCGGCCGCCACCGGCGCCGACCTGGACCGCAGCTTCTTCTACTCCGACAGCCAGGACGACCTGTTGCTGCTGGAACGGGTGGGCCGGCCGCGCATACTCAACCCCAGTTCCAGGCTGGAGACAATCGCCCACGACCGGCGCTGGCCGGTCGCCCGCTTCGGCAGTCGCGGCCGCCCCACCCTCAACCAGTTCCTGCGCTCGGTGGCGGCAACCAGCAGCCTGGTGACCTCGTTCATCGCCGGGCTGCCCATTTACGCCCTGACCGGCTCCAAACGCGAATCACTGAACTTTTCCTTCTCCCTGTTCGCCGATACCGCCAGCGCCCTAATCGGCATGAAGCTCAACGTGACCGGAGAGGAGAATCTGTGGGCGCGACGCCCGGCGGTATTCATCTTCAACCACCAGAGCAAGGCCGACGTCATCATCGTCGCCAAGTTGCTGCGCAAGGATATCGCCGGTGTCGGCAAACAGGAGATCAAGTCGGAAACACCCATCCTCGGCAAGGTGCTGGAGATCGGCGGGGTGGTATTCATCGACAGGGCCAATGCGGGCAGTGCCATCGAGGCCATGGCGCCGCTGGTGGACGCCATGCGCAACGAGGGGCGCTCCGTGGTGCTGGCACCGGAGGGCACCCGCACCGTGTCCCCGAAAATGGCGCCCTTCAAGAAAGGCGCATTCCACCTGGCGATGCAGGCCGGTGTCCCCATCGTGCCCATCGTGATTCGCAACGCCGGCGACGTGGCGCCCCGCGGCGACTTCGTATTCCGGCCGGCCACCGTGGATATCCAGGTGCTGCCCCCGGTTGACACCGGGGAATGGAGCGTGGACACCGTGGACGAGCACGTGCGTGAGGTGCGCAACATGTTCGCCCGGGCCCTGGGACAGCCGGAGCAGCCAAAGACAAAAGCAAAAGCAAAAGCAAAAGCAAAAGCAAAAGCAAAAGCAAAAGCAAAAGCAAAAGCAAAAGCAAACAAGACGACGCCAAAAACCAGGGCAAAAACCAAGTCGAAGACAACCGCCAAAGCCCGTGCAAAGCCCGCGGCGGCAAACAAGCGGACCCGTCCGAAAACCCGCAAATAACAACACAAGGACCCGGCCGGAATGGATCTCGAAAGTAAATTCCAGGCACTCGACCCCTGGCCTGAACGGCAGGACCAGCAGGTCGTCTTCATTCTCGATGCCCGCAACGGATTCGAGCGGCAAGTGCTGCAGGACTGGATACACCACCACACCCGCAGCGGCAGCGAGGAGTTCAAGGCGCCCCAGGTGTGTCTCAGTCTCGCCGACGACCGCCGCGTCATCGACAGCGCGCAACTGGTGATCGCCCTGGCGCTGCCAGACGATACCCTGGTGGCGCCGCTGCGGATCACCTGGCTGCCGGGAGCGGACCATCACAACGCCGGCCCGCGCCTGCGCAACCTGGTATTCGGTGACCCGCGCCGCCCCAACGCCCGGCGCGGCCGCAAGATCCTCCAGCAGCACCCCGAACGCATGCAACTGATCGCCGGCGCCCCGGACTCGGTGGCCAACCTGCGCCAGCGTTTCGAACAGCGCCACACGGCCAGTGACACCGAGGCCCAGCGCGAGTTTGGCGATTTCGTGGCGCGGCAGGCCGCCCTGGTACTGGACATTGCCGAACGCCGCCTCCAGGGGGGGCGTTACAAGGTGCCGCGCCACGTGGCCGACAGCCTGCTCGCCAGCCAGGGGTTCAACGAGGGGGTAGCGAAAATCGCCGCCGATAGCGGCAGGCCCAGGAGTGAGTTGCTGGCCGAAGCCAGGGGCTACATGGACGAAATGGTTTCCCGGCCCAGTCCCTTCTGGCTGGACATGTACGCCAAGTTCAACCGGTTCTGCCTGGGCCTGGGTTACGAGAAGGAGATCGTCTGCGACCAGGGCGAGGTGGAAAAAATGCGTCAGCTGGTGCGCGACAATCCCGCCATGCTGCTGTGGACCCACAAGACCTACCTGGACGGCATGGTGGTGCCGAAAGTTCTGTACGACAATGACTTTCCCATGCCCCACATGTTCGGCGGCGCCAATATGAATTTTCCCGGCCTGGGGTTCCTGTTACACCGGGCTGGCGCAATCTTCATCAAGCGCAGCTTCCAGGACAACGAGCTGTACAAGCTCACCCTGCGCCACTACATCGGCTACCTGATGGAAAAGCGCTTCCCCATGAACTGGGCCTTCGAGGGCACGCGTTCGCGCATGGGCAAGCTGATGCCGCCGCGCTACGGTCTGCTGAAGTACGTGCTGGAGGCCTGTCATGCCACCGGCGCCCGCAACATCCATATCATCCCGATCTCCATCAGCTACGACCTGATTCGCGATGTCGAGGAGTACGCCACCGAACAGACCGGCCGCGGCAAGGGCGCGGAATCCCTGCGCTGGTTTATCGGCTACATCCGCAGTCTCGCCCGCCCCATGGGCAAGGTGTACATGGACGTCGGCAAACCGGTGGTGCTGTCGCAGGCGCCGGACCCCGACGACAGGCTGGCGCTGTCCAAGATCGCCTTCGAGGTGGCGGTGGAAGCCAACCACGTCACCCCCATCACCTTCCCCTCGCTGGTGACCATGAGCCTGCTGGGGGCGGCCCCCGGGGCACTGACAGAAGCCGAGGTGGTGGAAGACCTGCGCGTGTTGCGGGAATGGGCCGAGGCGCGCAATCTGCGCATCTCTCCGGATTTCGACCGCACCTACCCCGAACAGGCCGAGGGGCTGCTGGGCATCATGATCGAGGAGGGCATCATCACCCGCTACGACGAGGGGCCCGAGGTGGTGTACGGCATCGACCTGGACCAGCACCCGGTCGCCTCCTACTATCGCAATACCATCATCCACTTTTTCGTCAACAAGGCCATTGTCGAGCTGGCCCTGCTGAAATGCAGCGAGACCGAGGGCAGCGCCGCCCTGGATGTCTTCTGGGAGGAAGTCGACAAGCTGCGCGACCTGTTCAAGTTCGAGTTCTTCTACGCCCCCACCGAGGAGTTTCACCGCCAGATTCGCGACGAGTTGCGGCGCTACGATGAAAACTGGGAGGAGCTGCTGCAACAGGGTTCCCGGGGTTTCGCCCAGTTGCAGAACAACATGCTGCTGCTGGTCGCCCACGTCACCCTGCTGACCTACGCGGAAGCCTATTCAATAATAGCTGACCTGCTGGCGCGCATGGACCCGGAGGAGACACTGGAGGAAGGCGACTGTGTCAACCAGGCCCTCAAGCTGGGGCAACAGGCGTATCTGCAGCGGCGCATCAGCAGCCGGTCGTCCATCGGCAAGCTGCTGTTCAAGAACGGTTTCAAGATGGCCCAGCACCGCCAGCTGACGGTCGGTGGCGGTGAGGACAAGGCCGGCAAGCGCAGGGCGCTGGCCAGGGAAATTCGCGATGTGTTGCGGCGCCTGGAGTTTATCCGCGCCCTGGGCGTGGCGCGTCGCGGCAGCTAACGGGAGAGACAATAATGAAGAACCTGAGAATTGGCATACTCGGCGGCGGTTCCTGGGGAACCACGGTGGCGGCGCTGGTGACCCGCAATACCCAGGTCACCCTGTGGGCCCGCAACCCGGCAACCGTGGAGGAAATCAACACCCGCCATACCAACGAAGTCTACCTGCCCGGTGCGGTACTGCCCGACAAACTGGTGGCCACCAACGACATCGCCGAAGCGGTCCACGAAGCCGACGTCATCGTCATGGCGATCCCTTCCCAGAACTTTCGCAGCGTGCTGCAGGAAGTGGCGGGGCATATACGCGCCTGGGTTCCGGTGATCAGCCTGACCAAGGGGCTGGAGTTGAACACCAGCATGCGCATGACCGAGATCGTCAACGAGGTGCTGCCGGGCCACCCCGTGGGTGTGCTAACCGGCCCCAACCTGGCGCGCGAGATCATGGCGGGGCAGGCAGCTGCCAGCGTGATCGCCATGGCGGACGACATCATCGTCCGCGAACTGCAGGCAGTGTTCAAGAGCGGCCTGTTCCGGGTCTATACCAACAACGATGTGATCGGCTGCGAACTGGGCGGCGTGCTGAAAAACATCATCGCCATCGCCGTCGGCATGGGCGACGGCCAGGGTGCCGGCGACAATACCCGCTCCGCGCTGATCACCCGCGGTCTGGCCGAGATCACCCGGCTGGGCGTGGCGATGGGCGGGCGCCCGGAAACCTTCGCGGGCCTGGCCGGCATGGGCGACATGATCGCCACCTGCACCAGCCCCCAGAGCCGCAACCGCTACGTGGGGATGGAACTGGGCAAAGGGCGCGACATGGCGGATATCGTGGCCGAGATGGTGATGGTGGCCGAGGGTGCCAAGAGCGCCCCGGCGGTGATGGCCCTGGCGGAAAAATACGGGGTCGAGATGCCCATCGCCTCGGACGTCTACCGGGTGCTGTCCGGCGACGCCACCGCCAGTCGCGCCTTTCGCGGCCTGCTGCGGGTGTCGGCCGGCGCCGAGTGCGAGCCCGGCTAGTGTCTTTGCCCGGCTGGCGCCACTGGAAGAATTCGCGCCACTGAGGCAAACTGTGCCACTGCGGCAAAGGCCGGGGCCAAGGCCGTCGCAAACGGGACCAGAACAGCAACAACGGGGAATCTCAATGATCGCGCGCGCCTTGTTCCTGGCGTTGGTACTGGCAGTCAACCTGCCAGTGCCGGCTCACGCTGCCAATTCCAAATACGCCAGCCTCGCCGGCAACCCGGGCCTGCGCTCGGCCTCGGCCATCGTCCTGGACGGCCAGGGCAACGTCATCTACAGCAAGGACGAAAACACGGTGCGCCCCATCGCTTCCATCACCAAGCTCATGACCGCCATGGTGATACTGGACGCCGGCCTGGATCTCGACGAGAAGCTCACCATCACGCGCGCCGACCGCGACCTCATCCGCATGACCGGTTCGCGGCTCGGCTTCGGAGCCACCCTGACCCGACGGGAGCTGATCCTGCTGGCATTGATGTCCTCGGAAAACCGCGCTGCCACTGCTTTGGGGCGCACCTACCCCGGCGGCATGGAGGCTTTCGTGGCCCAGATGAACGCCAAAGCGCAGGCCCTGGGCATGCACAAGAGCCGTTTCGCCGACTCCTCGGGGCTGCGTTCGGAAAACGTCTCCACCGCCAGCGACCTCGCGAAGATGGTCACCGCCGCCAGCCGCTATCCCCTGATCACCCAGGCGACCACTACCGTGCGCCACGAGGTGCGTCCCTACTCCAGCAAAGGGCCACTGAATTACGGCAACACCAACCGCCTGCTCAAAAACGACAGCTGGAACATCGAGCTGAGCAAGACCGGCTACATCAACGAAGCCGGCCGCTGCCTGGTGATGCAGGCCAATATCGACGGCGAGCACGTATCCATTATCCTGTTGAATTCCTTCGGCAAGCTGACCCCTTTCGGCGACTCCAACCGCCTGCGCAAGTGGATGCTGGCCAGCAGCTAGCGCAGCCGTCTCCGAAAACGATTGCACCCTCAATAAACCGCAGGCCGCCCTGAGCCAGCGGCCCGGTCCGCGCCGTCAAAACAGGGGCACTGCCGGGGGCTGTGCAACCGACTCGGAAAGGGTGTCGCCTGTCATTTTGTCCGCCTCGCCCACCCAACCGCCTCCCATCGCTTTATATACGACGGCCGCGGAGGACAGCACCGATGCCTGCAACTCGGCCAGTGCCAGTTGTGCGGGAAACAGGGATTGTTCCGCCTGCAACACAGTGGAATACGGCGCATAGCCCGCGTCATACTGCAGCTGCGCCAAACGCGAATAATCTTGCAGGGCCGCCACCAGGCGTTGCTGCGCCACCAGTTGCTCGCCGAGTTTCTGCCGCGCCGCAAGCGCGTTGTCGACATCGGCAAAAGCGCTTTCTACGGCCAGCTCATAGCTGGCTACTGCCGCCCGCTGGGCTGCCTCGGCCTGTGCCACCTGCCCGCTGACGGCACCGAAGGTAAACAGGGGCCCGGTTACCTGTCCGGCATAACTCCAGCTCCTGGCGGGTCCCTTGAACAGATCCGACAGATCCGAACTGACACTGCCATAGGCCCCCGTCAGGGAGATGCTCGGAAAATACAGGGCCCGGGCCGCGCCGATCTGTGCATTGGCGGCGATCAGCACCTGCTCAGCCTGCTGCAGGTCCGGCCGGCGCTCCAGCAGGCTGGATGGCAGGCCCGCGGGTACTGCGGGCATGTGCAGCTCGCCAATGGTCTTGCCGCGGGGAATCGCCTCCGGATTGCCGCCCAGCAATACCGACAGTACGTTTTCGGTTTGCGCGATTTGCAGCTCGATCTGGGGAATCCTGGCCGCGGCCGTTTCGTACTGGGAGCGCGCCTGGGCGACCGTCATCTGCGATGTCTGGCCATGCTTGAACTGCAGCTCATAGATTCTCACCGATTCGGCATATGCAGTGAGGCTCTGCCGGGCGACCTGCAACTGTTCATCGAGGCCGCGCAGCGTGATATAGCTGGTGGCCACCGAGGAGACCAGCGTCAGGATCACCCCGCGGCGCGCCTCGTTGGTTGCCAGCATGCTGGCCTGGGCAGCCTCCGAAAGACTGCGGATACGCCCCCAGAGATCCAGTTCCCAGCTGGCAGACAGCATGGCCTGGTAGGTTTCCTGCGGGTTGGGCAGATTGGGTATCATTCCCGCTACCCCCGTTTCGGGAATGCGATCTCTAGCGCCACTGGCGCCATATCCGACCTGCGGAAACAGTGCCGAACGGGTCTGGGTCACAACGGCCAGAGCCTGCTCGACGTTGGCAGTGGCGATCCTGACGTTGTTGTTTGCCGCCAGTGCCGTGGCAATCAGCTGATCCAGAACAGGGTCATCCAGTTGGCGCCACCAGGCGGTATTCGCGGTTTCCTCAACCTCGGCACTGGCGAAACGGTAATTGTCCGGCACCGCCACCGGCGGCGGCTGGTACTCAGGTGCGAGCGTACATCCGTGCAGCAGACCTGCAACGACTACAATCGCCAGCAGCACCCGCCCACGGCGACGCCCCACCCTGTCCACTGCGGGAAATGCCGGACCGCCGACCTGCGCTGAATCTCTGGGTTTTCGCCGGCACATGTCAGTCGGCACTCTCTCTGGGTTTGGCGGCGTCGGGGACAGGGTTCTCCGCAACCGGGTGTTTTTTGCGTTCGGCAAACCGGTCGAACAGGTAAAACAGCAACGGCACATACAACATTGCCAACGTGGTCTCCCCGATCATGCCGCCAATAATGCCCGTGCCGATTGAGTGCCTGGCATTGGCGCCGGCGCCCAGCGCCAGCGCCAGCGGCAGGCAGCCGGCGGCGAAGGCCAGGGACGTCATGATAATGGGGCGCAGGCGCTGCTCGCCGGCCAGCACGGTGGCTTCCATTATGGACTTGCCCTGTTGCCGGAACTCCACCGCCGCCGACACCCGCAACAGGGCGTTTTTCGCCCCCAGCCCGATCAGTACCAGCAGGCCGATCTGGAAGTAAACATCATTCTCGATACCCCGCGCCCAGATCGTGAGCAGGGCGCCCAGTATGCCGAAGGGCACGGCCGACATGACTGCGCCCGGCAGCGTCCAGGATTCATACTGTGCAGCCAGTACCAGGAACACCACTATCAGCCCGAATACAAATACGATCATCGAGGCGCTGCCGGACTTCTGTTCCTCATAGGCGGTACCTGACCAGGCGTAGGTGTAATCCTGGGTCAGCACCTTCGCGGCCACTTCCTCCAGGGCATTCATGGCCTGCCCGGAACTGTAGCCCGGCGCGGGGTTGGCTATCACCTTGGCCGCGGGAAAACCGTTGAAGTGAGGCAGCATGTCGGGCCCGGCGACCCACTGCATGGTGACCAGCGCCGACAGCGGCACCATAACGCCGCGATTGGACCGCGTGTACAGGCGGGTCAGGTCGTCGGGGCTCTGCCGGTACTTCGCATCGGACTGCAACACCACCCACCAGACCCGGCTGAACTGGTTGAACTGACTCACCGTCAGCGAACCGAATTGCGCCTGAATGGCGCTGTAGACGTCTTCCACCGGCACCCCGATCAGGGTGGCCTTGTCGCGGTCTACATTCACCCGCAGCTGCTGGGTGTCTGCCCGGAACGTGGACGTGACCCGCGACAGTTCCGGCCGGGCGTGGGCCTCCTGCAGGAACTTCTGGGTGATGTCGTCCAGCCTCGCCGGGTCGCCCGCGGCGGTGTCCTGAATCCAGAACTCCACGCCACCGGTGGAGCCGATGCCGGGGATAGGCGGGGGGGGTACCGGGAACACCACGGCTTCATCAATGCCCTGCGCCTCCGCGGCCAGGTGCATCAGTATCGCCTTGGCGTTTTCCTTCTCGGCGGTGGAGATGGACCCATAGCGCTCGTCAAAATCCTTCAGGGTAACGAAGAAGGTGCCTGCGTTGGATTTGAAGCCGCTGTCGAGCAGGCTGTAACCGGTGATCATCGAGCGCGTGTCCACCCCGGGGGTGTTGGCAAAGATCGCATCCACTTTCTCGGCCACGGCCTGGGTGCGATCGATGCTGGCGGCCTCCGGCATGATGATGGCGGCCATCACATAACCCTGGTCTTCATTGGGCACAAAGCTGGTAGGCAGGATCGAGAACAGGTGGTAGATACTCCACAGGAAGAACACCATCAGTGCCAGTGCCACAGCGGCCCGTTTGATCACGAATTCGACGGCGTGCCCGAAGCCGCGGGTCGTGGCATCCACCTGGCGATTGAACCAGGCGAAAAACCCTTTGCTGGGCGGCGGCTTGTGCTTCAGCAACAGGCTGCACATGGCGGGCGTGAGGGTGAGCGCGAGAAAGCCGGAGATCACCACGGATACGACGATCGTGATAGCGAACTGCTTGTACAACTGGCCGGTGGTGCCGGGCAGGAAAGCGGCGGGAATGAACACGGATGCCATCACCAGCACAATGGCCACCAGGGAGCTGCCGATTTCCTCCATGGACTTGATGGTGGCCGCTCTGGGCTGCAACCCGTGATCGTGCATATTGCGCTCGACGTTCTCGACCACCACGATGGCATCGTCGACCACCATGCCAATTGCCAGGACTAGCCCGAACAGCGTGATCAGGTTGACTGAAAATCCCAGTGCCAGCATGCCCGCGAACGTCGTGACCAGGGAGACGATGATTGCCACCGCGCAGATAAG
The DNA here is from genome assembly GCA_024234735.1 of Pseudomonadales bacterium. Taxonomy (GTDB): domain Bacteria; phylum Pseudomonadota; class Gammaproteobacteria; order Pseudomonadales; family Halieaceae; genus JARRPM01. Next base: position 193,056 of record JACKNV010000005.1, on the reverse strand, counting down.
CGTGGTGCGCATGCTCTGCAGGAACAGGTACACCACAAGCACCACCAGGATCAGCGCCTCGATCAGCGTGTGGATGACCTCTTCTATGGACAGCTTGATAAAGTCATTGGTATCCAGCGCGATGGTGTACTTCAGCCCCTCCGGGAACCGCGACTCGAGTGCCTGCAGGGTTTCCCTGACTCCCGCGGAAACGTCCAGGCCGTTGGCGCCGGGTTGCAGGTAGACGGCGATGAAGGTTGCCGGCCTGTCGTTCAGCTTGGAGTTGACGATGTACTGCTTCAACCCCACCTCCACCCGGGCGACATCGCCAACCCGGACAATGGCACTGCCCTGCTGGCTTGCTCGCAGGATGATCTGCTCGTATTGCGCCGGGTCGGAGAACGGCTCCTGGGTAATAACCGGCAGGGTGAGTTGCACCGGGCCGTCAGTGGGCTGCTGGCCGATCTGGCCGGCGCCGAACAGTGCATTCTGTTTGTTGATGGCATTGGCGATATCGGTGGTGGTGACACCGAGGGACGCCATCCGGTCGGGGTTCATCCACACGCGCATGGCCTGGTCCGGCACACCCATGATCTGGGCCTGGCCCGCTCCCGGTACCCGCTTTAGCGCGTCCAGCACATATACGTTGGCGTAATTGGCGATGTAGTCGCTGCTGTATCGGTCGCCTTCCGCGTATACCCCGATCAACATCATGATGGACGACGACTTTTTCTGTACCGAAACGCCCTGTTGCGTCACCGCCTCCGGAAGTTGTGGCAGGGCGAGGTTCACGCGGTTCTGGACCTGCACCTGGGCGATGTCCGGGTCGGTGTCGAGGGAAAAGTACACCGTCATGGTCAATTGGCCGGTGGCAGAACTGGTCGATGTCATGTACAGCATGTTGTCGACACCGTTGATCTGCGCCTCGATCGGCGATGCCACCGACTGGGCCAGGGTCTGGGAGTCAGCGCCGGGATAGGTCGCCGAGATGTTCACCTGCACCGGGGTAATGGTGGGATACTGCTGTACCGGCAGTACGCTCATGGCGACCAGCCCGGCAAGGCAGAGAATCAGGGCGAGGACGGTGGCAAAAATCGGCCGCTCGATGAAAAAACGCGAGAACATGGCAGGGGCTGTGTCCGTCAGTGGCCATTGGACGGGTCAGAAGACCCGCTGCCGGCGTTCGAGTTCATCTGGGTAACAGTGACCGATTTGCCGACAGCCAGCCGCTGACTGCCGTCGACCACCACCCGGTCGCCGCTGGAAAGCCCCTGGTCGATCACCCAGTTGTCGCCATCCCAGTCGCCGACGATCACCGGCCGGAGTTCCACCTTGTCATCGCTGTCCACTACCCAGACGTAGTGGCCCTGGGAGTTCAACTGCACTGCCCGTTGCGGAATCATGATGGCATTGGGCCGGATCGCGCCCATCACCCGGGTGCGTACGTACTGGTTGGGTCGCAGGATACCCTCGGGGTTGTCCACCACGGCCCGGATCAGGAATGTGCCCGTATCCGCGTTGAAGGAAGGGTCGGCGAAGGTGATCTTGCCCTTGTGGGGAAACACCGAGCCGTCAACCAGCTCGATTTCCACATCGAACTGGCCGTTTTTCGGGACTTCGACCAGGCCCTTGCTGCGCTCGCGGCGCATCCGGTTCAGCTCGTTTTCGGACAGGCTGAAATTGATCCACATCGGTGACAGCACCGATACAGTGGTCAGCTGGGCGTTCTGGGCATCGAGGTAGGTGCCATCGGCCACCGCCGCAAAGCTGCTCACACCGTCCACCGGTGAGCGGATCGTGGCGTAGGAAAGATCCAGTTGGGCCGCTTCGAGCTGCGCTTTCGACTGGGCTACCGCAGCCGCCGCCTGTTCATACTGCCCCTTGGCATCATCGAGCTCTTTCTGCGACAGTGCATTCTGTTCCACCAGTGGTTTGACCCGCGCCAGGTTGGCCTCGGCCACCTCCAGGGCGGCCTGGTGTCGCTGCAGTGCCGCCGCGGCGCCGTCCACCTGCGCCTGGAACGGTTTCTTGTCCATTTCAAAGAGGATCTGCCCCGCCTTGACCATTGCCCCTTCCCGGTAAACCCGCCTGTCCAGAAACCCCGAGACGCGGGCCTGGATGTTGACCGCCTGGGAGCTCTGGGTCTGGGCGACAAAGACCTGGGATACAGGGACGTTTGCAGCGACGACAGTCAGCACTGTCACCGGCAGCGGTGGCGGTTCAACGGCCTGCTCGTTCGATCCGCCACAGCCCGCACACAGTGCGGCGAGCAATGCAAGACACAACCAGAGTAACCATCCATGGATATCCCGTGTACAGGCTGTTATGGGTTGCATGGCGAGATGCTTGTTCCTTGTTGTTTTTCGGAAGGGGGTGGCCAGCGCGCCAGTGTGGCACCCGGGCCGAAGCTTGTAAACCGGCTGGCAGGCCAGGCCCCGGGACGGTCGATATCATTGACCGCGGCCCGCTACTGCGGCGTCAAAGGTGGCCCGCAACTACTCCGGTGTATTCGCCATCGACCGGCTGAAATTCTCGAATTCGGCACTGGCGGACTCCGGCGCCTGGGAGCATGCGAGGAGTTGCAGGCGTTCCAGCGCGTCCGGGATATCGTCTCCAATAACAAGCGTGTCGCTCTCAAGAGTCCGCACCTGCCGAAAACCCCCAGCGCCGGCGATGATGACCTGGCCCGTCAACCGACAATGCTCCGTAACCAGCCAGGCCACCAGGGGCGCTACCGCCTCTGCGGAAAACTGCGCCACCTGCGCGGCGGGAAAGGCGCCGTGGGTCAGTTGGGTGACCGCATAGGGCGCCAGCAGGTTGACCAGTACGCCGCGCGAGCGGCCCTCTATCGCCAGGGTTTTCACCAGCCCCTGCAGGGCGGCCTTGGCCGATGCATAGGCCGCCTGGCCGTGATTGCCATAGAGCCCTGCGGTGGAGCCCGACACCAGCACCCTGCCGTAGGTTTGCGCGCGCAACACCGGCCAGGCGGCGTGTAAAAGGCGCGCCACGCCGTGAAAGTTCACCTCCATCACCCGCTCGAAGTCTGCCAGCGCGAGCTTGTGGAAGCTGGCGGCGCAGTCGATCCCGGCGTTGGCCACCACGATATCCAGCCGGCCGAAGTGTTGCAGCGCCTGCTCGACCAGGCGCGAGCCGGTATCCGCGGCCTCCACGCTGTCGTGGTTGGCCACTGCCTCGCCTCCGGCGCACTGTATCTCCGTCACCACCGCGTCCGCCGAGCGCGGGCCGGCATCCGCCGCCCGGCTGCGATTGTTGACCACCACCCGCGCGCCCTGTGCCGCCAGTTGCAGAGCCCAGGCCCGCCCCAGGCCCTTGCCCGCTCCGGTGACGATCGCCACCCGCCCCTGCAGCAATCCACTGTTGTCCATACGCCACCTTCCGATCAGTCTATTTTTAGTCTATTTATGCAATTGAATAGGACAGCATAGCCCGCCTATAATCCCGGTCAAGCCTCGCGGAGAACAAAAATGTCCTGGACCCTGTTTGCACACACTCTCGCCCTGACTGCCGGCCTGACCCTGGCACTGGTGCTGGCATTGTGGCTGCTCAGCATCGCGCTGCGCGATGTCAGCATTATCGACATGGCCTTCTCGGGGCTCATCGCCGGCCTGTTGCTGGCCACTTACTGGCTCACCGACAGCGGCGGGACCATTGCCGGGCTGATCATGGTCCTGGTACTGATCTGGGCGGTGCGCATGAGCGTCTACCTCGTTCACCGCAACTGGGGCCACGGCGAAGACCCCCGCTATACCCGCCTGCGCAGCTGGGTGAAACCGGGCTGGCCGTTTTACTGGTTGAGTCTGCGCCAGGTCTTCCTGCTGCAGGGGGTGGTGATCTGGCTGTTGACCCTGCCCCAGCAGATCGCCATGGTAACCGGCGCCGCGGCGGACATCGGCGCGCTGGCGATTGTCGGCACCGCCCTGTGGTGCCTGGGCTTTTATTTCGAGAGCGTCGGCGACTACCAGCTCAGCCACTTCAAGGCGGACCCATCCAGGCGCGGGCAGGTACTGAACACGGGCCTGTGGCGCTACACACGGCACCCCAATTACTTCGGCGAGCTCTGCCAGTGGTGGGGGTTGTTTTTCATCGCCCTGGAAGCGCCTTGGGCCTGGTGCGGCATAATCGGCCCCGCGCTGTACAGCTGGCTGGTCATCAACGTCACCGGGCAGGCCACCCTGGACAAGAAGCTGTCCCGGGAGAAGCCCGGCTACGCGGAATATGTGCGCAGCACCAGCGGGCTTATCCCGCGCCGCCCGCGCTCGGAATAGCGGCGCCCGGCCCCAGTTCGAAGTCCACTTCGTGTGCTGTCAACACCCCGCCGCAGGCGCTGCATTGCACCTGCGCCACCAGCGCCTGCCCACAGCTGACATGGGTCAGGTGCATGGGTCTGCCCCGCCCGTCCGGGCTGCACCACCTGTCACCCCACTGCAGCAGGGTGAGAAACCAGGGGAACAGGGCCTCGCCTTTGTCCGTTAGCCGGTACTCGTAACGCAGGGGCCGCTGTTGGTAGGCGACCTGGCTGAATACGCCCTCCTCCACCAGAAACTTCAGGCGGTCGGAGAGTATATTGGTGGCCACCGGCAATTCCCGGTGAAACTCATCGAAGCGGGTCAGGCCGTGAAACGACAACGCGATAACGTTGGCGGTCCAGCGGTCCCCCACGATATTGATCAGGTTCTTGTACAGGCTGCGCCGGCTGGGCACGTTCTGCACCGGCAGGGAGGAGCGCCGGCGCACCTTCTTGTCACGCTCGTCCCCGGTGGCACCGGGACCGGGCTGGTAGCTGACCGCATTCACCCGCACCTCGTCGCCGCATGCCCGGCAGCGCAGCTCGGGCTGGAAGGACCGTCCGCAGGTCTGGTGGCGCAGGGTGATTTCGTCCAGTTCCCGGGTGTTGAAGAAGCGCCGCTCCCAGGCCACCGCCATGAGAGCACTGTCATACAGCTCCACCGATTTACGGGTGAGGTGGTAGCGCATGCGCTTGCCGCCGTTTTCGTCAGGCTTGCGGTGCAGGCAATCCACCGCCTGCAGCCATTTGAGCCGGTCGGCCAGCACGCCCTTGGACACGCCGGTGGCGGCGAGCATGTCGTTGAAAGAATTGATACCCCAGAACACCTCCTGCAAGATCAGCAGGCACCACTTGTCCCCCACCTGGTCCAGCGCGCGATTGATTGAACTGGCCCTGGTAATCAGCTTGCCCATACGAATTCCCCGGTCTGCAGCCGCATTGTACCCGACACCGACGGACTGCCGGGTAGTCCGACCCCGGTTTTATAACTTGCATAATAGAACTATTGGTACTATTTTTGGCACACCATAATAAATTCAACCTGGAGGTCACCCCTCGTGAACAGCACCCCACGCATACTTCCCCTGGCCGGCGCCGTGATGCTGGCCCTGCCCACACTCGCACAGGCCCAGGCGCCCGCCCTGGAAGAAGTGCTCGTCACCGCCCAGAAACGCACCGAAAGCCTGCAGGACGTGCCGGTTTCGGTCAGCGCCATCAGCGGCGACCAGGTCAGGGAGGGCATGATCAGCGGCATGAGCGATGTCGCCCTGGAAACGCCCAATTTCAACATGACCCAGTTCAACATCGGCGAGCCGCAGTACTTTATCCGGGGGATAGGCAACACCCTCGACTCCGCCGCCAGCGACGCGGCGGTTGCCACCTTTGTCGACGAGGTCTATATCGGCCGCCCCGGCGGCGCCTCCACCGACCTGTACGACCTGGAGCGCATCGAAATCCTGCGTGGCCCCCAGGGCACGCTGTTCGGCAAGAACGTGGTGGGCGGCGCCATCAGCCTGTACACCAAGCGCCCCTCGCAGGAATTCGAGGGCAGCATCAGCGGCACCTACGGCGACCGCGACCTGGGGGTGGTCCAGGGGTTGGTCACCGGCCCGCTCACCGACACCCTGGCGGGCAAGCTGGTGGCGCAAACCAAACAGCAGGACGGTTACGTCAAGAACGTCATCGACGGCAACGACTACCAGGACCAGGACAACAACAGCGCCCGCGGCCAGTTGCAGTGGGACCCTAACTCCGACCTCAGCATCCTGCTGGGCGCCGACTACTCGAAAGACAAGGTCAACGGCAACTGCCGCAACGTGAACAACCTGGAACTGCACGACCCGATAGGCCTGGCAGGCTTCTACCCGGAAGTGATCGAGGCGTACACCGGCGGCGACAACCGCAAATGCGCCTCCACCGCCAATGCCTTCCAGAACCGGGAGGTCAGCGGTGGCCTGCTGCGGGTGGACTGGGCCGTGGCCGATGCCACCCTGACCTCCATCACCGCCTACCGGGAAATGGATTACCACCACTCCGAGGATCTCGCCGGCCTGCCCGAGGGCCTCACGCCGTTCAACCTGGTGGACGCGGCCAAGGAGAACTCCGACCAGTTCAGCCAGGAACTGCGCCTGGCCTCGGCCGGAGACCAGAAGCTGAACTGGCTGGTGGGCGCGTTCTACATGGAGGAGAACGTCGATCGCAAGGAGAATTTCGTCGGCAGCTTCGGCCCGCCCCTGGTACCGGGCACCGCCATTCTCCTGAATGGCGACATAGACTTCACCCAGAAGGCCAAAACCACCAGTTACGCGGCGTTTGCACAGATCGACTACGCCTTCAACGAGCAGTGGTCGGTGAGTGTGGGCTCGCGCTACACCTATGACAAGAAGGACATCAAGCAGGGGCTGGTAAACAACGAAGACCCCGAGTTCGATACCGCGGTACTGGCCGGCGCCCTGGGCGTGCCACCCTCGGTAATCCAGGCTATTTTCGCGCCCCAGGAGGCGGTGATCCTGGGGATTCCCGCCAACGGCCCGGCCAACCTCGGTGCGTTCGCCGCCACTGGCGACACTTCGCTGCTGGCTTTCCCCTATCAGACCAAGGCCGACGACGACTGGAACAAGGTCACCTCCTCGGCCAGCGTCAACTGGAACTTCAGCGACGACGGCATGCTCTACCTGAGCTTTGCCCAGGGTTACAAGAGCGGTGCCTTTGTCAGCTCCGTTACCAACCCCGAGGCCGCCGCCGTGCCGCTGGAACCGGAAGAGGTCGACAGCTGGGAACTGGGCCTGAAGTCCGAGTTCCTGGACAACCGCCTGCGGGTGAATGCCAGCGTTTTCACCATGGACTACAAAGACCTGCAGGTATTCCGGCTGGTCGGCTCGCTGCTGGTCGGCGCCAATGCGAAAGCCACCAGCGAGGGCGTCGAGCTGGACGTGACCGGACTGGTGACCGAGAACTGGACCCTGCAGGCAAACTACGCCTACCTGGACGCCACTTACGACACCTTCAAGGACGGCGCGGTCGACTTTTCAGGCAATGACTTGCCGCGGGCGCCCCAGGACAGCTTCTTTGTGCGCAGCTCCTACCGCACGCCCCTGCCGGGTGGCTCCGAAATCGACTGGGTGGCCAGCTATGCCTATACCGGCAGTTTCTATTTCGAATCGTCCAACAGCCCGGCATCCAAGGAAGACAGCTATGGCGTGATCGACGCCAGTGCCACCTGGACCAGCCCCCAGGACACCTGGATGGTCAGCGTGTGGGGCAAGAACCTGGACGACGAGGAGTACCGGGTGCACACCATACTCAGCAACATCGCCGGCACCGTGGACCTGTGGGGGGAGCCGCGCACCTACGGCGCCACGGTCAAATACAACTTCTAACCCGCAAGCCCCGCCGCCATGGCAGTCAGGGTTTGGATACCGGCGGGGTCTCCCGCGGTGGCCGGCACCAGGCAAACCTCGTCGGCACCGGCGGCGCGGTACTCCTGCAGGCGCGCGGCAATCGCCGCCTCGGAGCCCACCAGACCGATGGCCGCCATCAGTTCCGCGGGCATGCGCGCCAGCAGTTCCTTTGGATGCGGGCGGCTGCGGGCGTAATCCACCAATTCAGCAAAGCCCGCCTCGCTAATCATCTCGGCGTAGCCCGGCGCGGCCAGATAACCGACGATAGCGCGCAGCAGCTGCTGCATCGCCTCGGGCCGCGGGTCCACCGCACAGCTCAACCACACCGCCACTTTCGGTGCCGGGCGGCCGGCCTCGGCGGCCGCGGCGTGCAGCTGCTCTCGCAGACGACCGAGACTGGTGGGCGTCACCATATTGAGCAGCATGCGATCCGCCAGGCGCCCCGCCACCCGCACCGCCGCCGGCCCGAAGGCGGCTATCGTCAGGGGGCCGGGCACGGCATCCAGGCGCAACCGATAGCCCCGGCAACTGGCCAGTTCGCCGCTGAAATCCACTTTGTCGCCGGCCAGCAGGCCGCGCACGATCTGCGCGCTCTCTTCCAGGTTGCGCGCCGTGCGCGCCCGCTCCCGGCCGTGCCACTCTTCCACCACCACGTTGCTGGAAGCGCCCAGGGCCAACGCCACCGGGCGGCCGGTCAAGTCGGCGACCGAGGCCGCCCCCAGGGCCATGGTCATCGGAGTGCGTACCGACACCGCCAGGGGGCCTATACTGAGACCGATACGGCTGGTGGCAAGTCCGGCGGCAGTGGCAAAGGCAAAGGCGTCATAGGTGGCCATCTCACCTATCCACAGCTCGCCAAACCCCAGGCGGTCGGCATTGACCGCCACCTCGAGATTTTCCGCGGCAGGCCGGTCCTGCCACAGGGGAGTTACCACACTCAGTTGCATCGGATTCACCTCGGGACGCTTGTCAGCGCCCCGCCGGACGCCTACTATTCAGTCTATTTATAAAAGCCATTATATCGGCAAGAATACGGAGGCCGTCAACCGGCGGGCGGATGCAACCATGATTACCTCCAGCGAGCAGCGCATTCAGACACTGACCCGGGCAGGCAGCTGGGGCAACGCTACCCTGCACAGCCTGCTGGCACACCACGCCCAGGCGAGGCCCACGGCCCTGGCCCTGAAAGACCAGCCCAACCGCATGGAGTTGACCGGCGACGCGCCCCTGTCTCTCAACTGGGCGGAACTGGACTCAGCCAGTGAGGCACTGGCTATCGAGTTGCAGGCCCGCGGCATCGGCGCCGGCAACCGGCTGATTGCGCAACTGCCCAACGTGGTCGAACTGGCAGTACTGTACTACGCGGCCAGCAAGCTGGGCGCGATCCTGTCGCCAGTCCCCGTGCAGTACGGCAGCCATGAGCTGCGGATGATCGCGGCAACGCTTGGGGCCAGCGCGATGATCAGCATCCAACATCTGCGCGATACGCCGCTGGCGGAGCAGGCCAGAACTGCCCTTCCGGGCCTGCCGGTGCTGGCCTTCGGCAGCGACCTGCAGCTGCTCACCGGCCCCTGCGCCCAACGTTGCGAACGCGGCCCCGGGGACGCCAACGCGGTACTCAGCATCTGTTGGACCTCGGGCACCACCGGCACCCCCAAGGGCGTGCCCCGCTCCCACAACATGTGGCTGGCCACCGGGCGCCACTCGATGACAGCCGGCAGCTACACCCCCGACGACGTGCTGCTGAACCCCTTCCCGCTGGTGAACATGGCGGCCCTGGGCGGGTTCCTGTTCCCATCGGCCCTGCAGGGCTGCGCCATCGTCCTGCACCACCCGCTGGACCCGGCGCTGTTCCTCGGGCAGCTGCAGGACGAGAAAATCACTTTCGCCATCGCCCCGCCGGCGCTGCTCAACCAGCTGGCGAAAACGCCGCAGATGTGGCGGCAGTTCGATTTTTCCGCCCTGCGCAGAGTCGGTTCCGGCTCCGCGCCGCTGGCGCCGTGGATGATCGAGACCTTCGACAGGGAGTACGGCGTGGAGGTGGTCAATTTCTATGGCTCCAACGAAGGCATCAGCCTGTTCGCCACCCCGGAGACGGCCCCCGAGCCCCAGGTGCGCGCGGCGATGTTCCCGCAACCACCCGAGGACGCCGATATCGCCACCCGGGTGGTCGACCCGGATACCGGGGCACCGCTGAGCGGTAGCGGCGAGCGCGGCGAACTGCTGATCAGCGGGGCCACCGTGTTCGACGGCTACCTGGATTACGACAACAGCCTGGTGTTCAGCGACGACGGCTACTTCCACACCGGCGACCTGGTGGAAATCTGCGGAACAGGCGGCAACTATTACCGCATCGTGGGCCGCTGCAAGGACATCATCAACCGCGGCGGCATGAAGATCTCCCCGGCCGAGATCGACCTGGCCCTGGAGCAGCACCCCCAAGTGCTGGAGGCCGCCGCCTGCCCCTACCCCGACGAGCGCCTGGGGGAAAAAATCTGCGCCTGCCTGGTGCTGCCCGAGGGCGGCGAGCCGCCGACGCTCCAGGCCCTGCAGGACTACCTGCTGGAGCAGGGTTTCGCCCGCTTCAAACTGCCCGAGCGTATCGAATTGTTCGCGCAACTTCCCCGCAACCCGCTGGGCAAGGTGCAACGGTTCACCCTTCAGGAAACCGTCACCGCCCGCCACAAGGAATCGAACCCATGAAACCATCAGCCCCTGTTTACATCCTCGGCGGCAGCCAGACCGATTTCGCCCGCAACTGGGCGCGGGAGGGCCTGGGCCTGTACGACATGTTCGCCGAGACCCTGCGCGAGGCGGTAGGCAATGCCGACATCGAACCGGGTGAGATCCAGGTGGGCCACGTGGGCAACTTCGTCGCCGAGTTGTTCGCCGGCCAGGGCCTGATCGGCGGTTTCTTCGGCCATGTATACCCGGAGCTGGCCATGCTGCCCACCTCGCGCCATGAGGCGGCCTGCGCCTCGGGCTCCATCGCCATACTGTCCGCCATGCGCGATATCGAGGCGGGGCACTACGACACCGCCTGCGTACTCGGCCTGGAACTGATGCGCAACGTCGACGGTAAGACCGGCGCCGAATACCTCGGCAGCGCCACCTGGGCGGGAAGGGAGGCCACCGACTGCGAATTCCCCTGGCCGTTCATGTTCGATCGCATCACCCGCGAGTACGATGCGCGCTACGGCATCGACAGCGAGCACCTGAACAGTATCGCGCAGATCAACTTCGGCAACGCGAAAGACAACCCCCGCGCCCAGACCCGCAACTGGCGGTTCGCCGAGGGCGCCTTCAGTTGCGACGACGAGCTCAATCCGGTCATCGAGGGCTGCGTGCGCAAGCAGGACTGCGGCCAGATCACCGACGGCGCCGCCTGCCTCATCCTGGCCGGGGAAGACAAGGCGCGCCAGCACGCCGCCAGGCTGGGTATCAAGCTGACCGACATCCCGCGCATCAAGGGCTGGGGCCACCGCTCGGCGCCGTTGCTGCTGGAGGAGAAGCTGGCGCGCAGCGCCGGCGACCGGCTGGTTTTCCCCCACGCCAACAAGACCATGGTGGAGGCCATCCTGCGAGCCGGGTTCCGCCACGTCACCGACCTGGACGGCCTGGAAACCCACGACTGCTTCTCGGTCACCGAGTACATGGCCATCGACCACAGCGGGCTCACCGCGCCGGGGGAGAGCTGGAAAGCCGTGGAGGCAGGGCGCATCACCCGCGACGGCGACTTCCCCATCAACCCCAGCGGCGGCCTTATCGGCCTGGGCCATCCGGTGGGCGCCACCGGGGTGCGCATGGTGTTGGACTGCGCCCGCCAGGTCAGCGGCCGGGCCGGCGGCTACCAGTTGCCGAAGGCCGAGAACATGCTCACTTTCAATGTCGGCGGCAGCACCACCACCTGCGCCAGTTTCGTGGTGGGCGTGGGCTGATGCAGCCGGTCTATATTTACGACGCGATCCGCTCCGCCCGCACCCGGGCCAAGCCCGAGGGGGGCCTGCACGACCTGCGCCCCCACGACCTGCTCAAGGGCTTGTACCAGCACCTGGAACAGCGCAACGGCCTGGACCCGGTGCTGGTGGGCGACGTGCTGCTGGGCTGCGTGACCCAGCACGGCGAGCAGGCCGGGAATATCGCCAAGACCTCCACCCTGTACGCCGGCTGGCCGTCCGCCATTGGCGGCCTGACCGTCAACCGCTTCTGCTCCTCCAGCGTCGACGCCATCAGTATCGCCGCCCTGAAAATCGCCGCCGGGCAGGAACAGGCAGTAGTGGCCGGCGGTGTGGAGATGATGTCGCGGGTGCCGATGCTGGCGGACCGGGCAGCCGCGTTCGTCGATCCCGTCTTCGCCACCCAGTGCCACATGCTGATGATGGGTAGCGGCGCCGACCTGATCGCCACCCTGTGCGGGCTGAGCCGCGAGCAGGTCGACGCGGTGGCGCTGCAGTCCCAGCAGCGTGCCGCCCGGGCCCGGCACGAGGGCTTTTTCACGTCCATCGTGCCACTCGACAACCCGGTCAAGGAGATCACCGTCACTGCGGATGAGTGCATCCGCGCCGAGGTCACCGCCGACTCCCTGGCGGCGCTGCCGCCGGCGTTTGCCGGGCTGGGCGCGCAGGGGGCGGACGCGCTGCAACTGGCTGGCTACCCGCAACTGGGGCAGATCGAACACGTGCACACGGCGGGCAACTCGCCCGCCATGGCCGATGCCGCGGCCCTGCTGTTGCTGGGCGACGAAGCCCTGGGGCAGCGCGTGGATGCCGCGCCCCGCGCGCGCATCGTCGACGCCGCCACCGCCAGTGACGACCCGCTGCAGGTGCTGAGCGGCTGCGTCGCGGCGACCCGCAAACTGATGGCGCGGCAAGGCCTGTCCGTGGATGACCTGGACCTGTTCGAGCTGCACGAGGCCTTTGCCGCCACCGCTATCAAGTGCCAGCTGGACCTGGGCATCCCCAACGATAAACTCAATGTCAACGGCGGCGTCATCGCCCTGGGGCACCCCATGGGCGCGACCGGTGCCATCATGGCGGGCACCCTGCTGGACGAACTGCAACGGCGCGGCCTGCGGCGCGGTATCGTCGCCGCCAGCGGCGCCGCCGGGGCGGGCAGCGCGCTGTTGCTGGAACTGGTGTGACCGGGCACGGGCCGGGCGGTGGCCCGCCCACCATACCCGTCAGGCGAGCCGACAACCCGCGGTAATTTGGGTTATTCTTGCCGCATCCAATAATTCGAAAGGAACCCGCGATGCGCCTGCTCACCCTCGCCGCCGCCCTGGCGCTGCCCCTGTACGCCTGGCCTGCCGACAAACAATTGCTGTGGGGCGACACCCACCTGCATACCAGCTACTCGCCCGACGCCTACATGAACAACAACTACACCGCGGACCCCAACACGTCCTACCGCTACGCCATGGGCGAGCCGGTCATCCACCCCTATAACCGGGCGCGGATACAGATAGGGACGCCGCTGGATTTCCTGGTGGTTTCCGACCACGCCGAATACCTGGGTGTCATCCGCACCATCCACCAGCGGGGGGTGGACACCACTGGGCTGGGCCTGTGGGATACCCTCAAGGCGCGCTTCGCGGCCTGGTACCTGAACCGGGCACTGGACAATCACACCGCCATGGACATCTTCATCGATGCGCTGCCGGCGCCCGGCGACGTGCGTGCCACTGCCTCCGGCGCCGCGGGCCTGGGCAACAACACCAGCATGCTGCCGCCCATGCCCCAGGCCAGCATCGATACCTGGCGCTCCCAGACCGAGCTTGCCGACCAGTACTACCGGCCCGGCGAATTCACCACTTTCATCGGCTGGGAATGGAGCTCCATGCCCGGTGCCGCCAACCTGCACCGGGTGGTGCTGATGGACGGCGACAAGAGCGCGGCGCAGACCTTCCAGCCCTTCAGCCTGCTGGACAGCATGTATCCCGAGGACCTGTGGGCCTGGCTGGAGGAAACCAGCGCGGCCACCGGGGCGAACTTCCTCGCCATCCCGCACAACTCCAATGTGTCCAAAGGCTTCATGTTCGATACCACGCGCCTGCGGGGCACCGCCTTCGACGCCGACTACATCGCCCGCCGCAGGAAATTCGAACCCATCGTGGAGATCACCCAGATCAAGGGCGACTCGGAAACCCATCCCAGCCTCTCGCCCGACGACGAATTCGCCGATTTCGAGGAATTCCCCTTCTACCTGACGCCGCACTACTCTGAGTATGTGGTCGCCCCCGGGGACTACGTGCGCTCGGCCCTCAAGCGCGGCCTGTCCCTGAAGCGTGAACTCGGCAGCAACCCCTACCAGTTCGGCGTGATCGGCTCGACGGACGCCCACACCTCGGTATCCAGCGCCGAGGAGGACAACTTCTGGGGCAAGCTCGCCACCGACTCGACCCCGGAGACCAAGCAGCGGGAGTGGGAAGACGGCATGCCTCACCCCGACGGTTGGAGCATGTCCGCGTCCGGTCTCGCCGCGGTGTGGGCCGAGGACAACACCCGCGAAGCCATCATGGCCGCCATGCAGCGCCGGGAGGTGTACGCCACCACCGGGCCGCGCATCCGCCTGCGGTTTTTCGGGGCGGACGATTTCGGCGAACTCGATATCGATTCGGCCGCGCTCTACCGGCAGGCTGCCGACAGCGGCGTGCCCATGGGAGGCGAACTCAGCGTGAACGAAGGGTCTCCGGAATTCCTGGTGCTGGCCGACCGGGACCCGGTGGGCGCCAACCTCGACCGTATCCAGATCGTCAAGGGCTGGCTGGATGCCGATGGCGAGCAACAGGAGAGAGTTTACGACGTGAGCTGGGCCGGCGAGCGCCAACCCGGGGCCGACGGCAAGCTCCCCGCCGTGGGCAACACCGTGGACCTGCGGACCGGCAAGACGGACAACAGCATCGGCGCGCCGAGACTGGAAGCGCGCTGGCGGGACCCGGATTTCGTACCCGGGCAACCCGCTTTCTATTACGCCCGCGTGCTGCAGATACCCACCGCGCGCCACTCCCTGCTGGATGCTATCGCCCTGGGCAGGGAGCACGCCGACGGGCACCCGGACACCATCCAGGAGCGAGCCTACTCATCGCCTATCTGGGTTGCCAGCGCGGGCCTCTAAAAACAGGCCCTTTCGCTACGAGTACCCAGCCTGCCTGCGACGCACTGTCAGCTGTGCGCACCGCCGCGCTCCCGGAACCGCGGCGCAAAACTCTCCTTTTCGATTTGCAGGCCATTCACCAGGAAACTCACGGCATGATAGAGCCCGGCGAGCATTACCAGCTCAATCAGTTGAACATCCGAAAAGTAGCGCTTGAGCTCGCGCCACAGTTCGTCTGACACCGCGGCGGTCTCGTGCAGCTCGTCTACAAGACGGATCAAGCTGATTTGCCGGTCGCTCCACAGGGCCGTCTCAACCACTGGCTCGGTCGTGTCCCAGAGCTGCTCCGGAGTGAACCCGGCCCTGTCGGCGAAAAGCGCTGCGTGCACGCCCCACTCGTACTCCGCCCGGCACCGTGCGCACGCCCTCAGGACAACCAATTCACGCTCGGCGAGGGTAATCGATCCGCGATCAAGCAGGCCGCCGCGAACCATGCGCGAGAGTACGCGCTCGTTATTGCCGACGGTTCGAAATATGTTCAGTGGCGGCATGCCCGGGGGCATCACGATGCTGAACGCCTCTGCCACGGCTTGGGAATATGGCGCCGCAAGCGGCTGAACTCTTTGCTTGGACATGGGACACCTTGCTACTCTATGTGTAGCAACCCAATTTACCGCTACTTTATATGTAGCGCAAGTGCGGCATTTTATCGATGAACCAGAAACCAGCCATTGCGGAGATCGTCGACCTGCTGAGCAGGAAATGGGTGATGAGAATCATCTGGGAACTGCGGGCAACACCCCTGACATTCCGGCAGCTGCAAAGCGCCTGTGGAGACCTCTCTCCGACCGTGCTAAATAACCGCCTCAAGCTACTCCGCGAGGCCCGGCTCACCACGAACAACCCCTCACAGGGATATGAGCTCACGGACATGGGCCGGGGCCTGCTCGACGTCTACAAGCCACTCAACGAGTGGGCGATTGCCTGGCAGGCTGCGCGAACAGCGCCGCCGTAAACTCCCTAACCGCCGCCGGGGGCAGGCCTGAAGCACGGCAAAAACCCCACTGCGCGCCCCCTCGGAGGCCTGTCGCTATTCTGCCCCGCCACTCGACCCGGGCTGGATGGTAAACTTTTCCCGACCCAGCGCCTTGACCATGGCAATCTCCCGGTCCGGGTAGAAAACAATATCGTTGCTGTTTCTTTCACCGAACACCAGAAACCTGAACGGCTGGCCAGAAGTGTTTTCAATGTGGTGGGCAATTGCTTCACCGGCCTTGAACCACACGTGATCTCCCGCATTCAACTCCAGGCAGTCAGCCCCCAGAACCAGGGTGGCGCACCCTTCCAGCGCTATCACATGCTCCTCCTCGGCGGTATGAAAGTGATGTTCACTGGAGGTTTCGCCAGGCATGATCACTTCAATACGGACACCCAGCCGCTCCCCGCTCAAATCGCGGTATTTCCAGGTACCCCTGGCGGTTTGCTCTTCCACCCAGTTGTCGTCGATCTTTCTGATGTCTGCCAATTTACCTACCTCCCAGTAGCGGCCCAGGCCTGTCACCCGAGCTGCCGGGCGAGGGCATAGCTAGCAACGAGAATGACCTGCCGATGCTTGCTCGGCACGCTCTCCCACGTTCACCAAACACGTTGCTACCACAATTGGCTCTGTTCCTGCGCCAGATTGTCTATAAACGAACGAAAATCCTCGCCAAACTGATGGCAACGCAGACCCCATATATCGCTCATTGCGCCCAAACCCATCATATCCTTGAGCTGTTGAACCATTCCCATCCAATAGTAGTCTTCAAGCCGTCCCTGTTGATGCTGGTAAAAAGCCTCCTCGCAGACTTTCAAGCCGCCCAGGACGTAAGCGACCATCTGCATCTTCTCGCCTGGATCCAGCCTGTCGTAGCCTTCAAGACCTTTAGCAGCTACCGCTGCGAGCCCCGGGTCAAGCAAAGACGACAACGAACTGCGATAAGCCTCGTTGATTTCATGTACCGATGCCACCCGGCGCTCATGGTTTTGCAGTCGAACCTGAATGCCGAGAAACACGAGCGAGGCAACCACCGCTGCAGCCCCTATACTATCGACGATCGCAGAGACCATTTCCCAGTTCATTCGATGTGCTCCCTATATTATTCATCAAGCCAGATGCGCTCATTCTAGAGCTTGTCAGGCAAAACAAAATAGCTCGGGCAATCAGCCCTCGGGACGAGGCGTGATCCAACTCCGGAAAAATGGATGCGGCCCTGATTTCCGGTAGTGGATCTGCCGAAAACAGGTGGAACCCGATAGTTGCATGAGTACAGGACAACGGCACTGGTAGAACAAGCGAAAATATTGCATTTGCGCCATTTTGTTGACATTATCCGCATATGCACAAATACGGATGAACCATGGAAATCGCACCCGCAGCAGACCGGAGTGAGGTACTGGCGAGAAGCGCCTATTCCGCAGGCGATTACCTCGGGTTGAATCGAACCGAGGTCGGCGAAGTGGTTGGGCGAACCCGCTCTTCCATCGACCGCAACGGTATCGACCCGGATACGAAGTCCGGTCAACTCGCCCTGATAATGGTCCGCATCTATCGATCCCTGTATGCGTTGATGGGGGGAGACAAAGAGAACATGCGCCACTTCATGCGCACCCCGAACCATGGTACCGGAGGGGTCCCCTCGCAACAGATTCGCGATGTCGAGGGGCTGGTGCGGGTGTGCAACTACCTGGATGCCATCAGGAGCAGGGGTTGACCACAAGCCGCTTTCCCGCAACCACCTTCGGGTCGTTCTGCGGCGAGGTGGTTCGAATCGTCGAAAGCCAGGAGCAGGTGGCCACCACCAGGATCGTCGGCAATCTGGCGGAGCAGGATCTGCTGGAACACATGCTGGAGGACAGCAAGCCGGGCTCCATCGATCCCGGCCTCCATTACCTGCTGTCCACGCCCTTCAGGTATCCGCCACTGCGGCACGGCAGTCGCTTCGGCTCCACCCTGGAACCGAGCCTGTTCTACGCATCCATGGATCTACGCACCTGCCTTCAGGAGTGCGCCTACTACCGGTTCATCTTCTGGTATGACATGGCATCGCCACCGCCCAACCCGGTCACAACACAGCACACGGTGTTCAGGGTGGAACTCAAGTCCGATTGTTGCGTGGACCTGCAGTCCAGCGCGTATGACCGGATTCGGTCGCAGATTCAATCGCCGAATAGTTATGCGACATCCCAGGCCCTGGGCAGCCATCTCAGGCAGGGCGGCGCCCATCTGCTGTTGTTCGAATCCGCTCGCGGCCCGGGAATCAACGCAGCCGCGTACACTACCATGGTCTTTGCCAGCGCTCCGGGGGGCCAGGAATTGTGGAACTCCGAACTGAGCAGCGAGTTGGTAATGCTACGCGGTGCCGGTGGGCTGTTCAGCTTCCCGCTTTTACAGTTCGCGGGAGACGGCGGCCGCCTGCTCCGGGTAGCGGCCTAGGGTGCTCACTGGCCCTGCCAGGCGGCAACATCCCGGCTGTATACGCTGTATCGCCGGGCTGTGAGCCGCGGGCCTACCCCCTCCCCCGAATAACCATAACTAGCTGATTTATATTGTTTTTACGGGATTTATACTGTACATTTATACAGCTATTGCAAAGCTAATGGAGGCCCACCGTGAACCCCGTTCCCGCCCCGCAACAGCCCGCCCGCGACCTGGCCGTACTGGAAGACGAAATCACCGAACTCGCGGCCCATCTCAGTGCCGCGACCTACTGCCTGCTGACCCCCATCGCCGAGTTCGACCTGCGTAGCGGCTGGAGCGGCGCGGGCTTGAAATCCTGCGCCCACTGGCTGAACTGGAAATGCGGCATCTCCCTGGGGGCGGCGCGGGAAAAGGTGCGCGTTGCCCATGCGCTGCCGGGCCTGCCGAAGATCAGCGCCACCCTGCGCGGCGGCCGCATCAGCTTTTCAAAAGTACGCGCGATCACCCGCGTGGCCACGCCGCAGAACGAGGATTACCTGCTGATGATCGCCGAGCATGGCACCGCCTCCCACGTGGAGCGTCTGGTGCGCAACTACCGCAAGGTAAAACGCCTCGAGGCATTGGAGCGGGATAACCGGCACCACGAACTGCGCGAGCTGAGTTGGCATGTCGACGACGATGGCAGCTATGTGCTCAAGGGCCGCCTGAGCCCGGAGCAGGGCGCACGCATCACGCAGGCACTGGATGCGGCGGTGACTGCCATCCGCGAGGAGCAGCGCAATGCTGCAGATGACGTTGCAGCGGAAACGCCCATTGCCGCGCACCGCGCGGATGCCCTGGAGCGCATCGCCGATGGCTTTCTCGCCAGCGAGCAGGTTGCGGTGAACGGCGGCGAGCGCTGCACCGTCCATATTCACACCGATATAGACACCCTGCATGCGGACGGCAACGGCGCGCAGTCCGGATTGGCCGCTGGCGGCCACGTTTCAGCGGAAACGTCCCGCCGGCTTGCCTGCGACTGCGGCGTGGTGCACTGGCTGGAAGATGGCAGCGGCCAGACTAACAAAAGCGCTCTGGACATCGGTCGTCGCACCCGCAGTATTCCCCCAGCCATCCGCCGCGCGCTCGACCGGCGCGACAGAGGCTGTCGATTTCCGGGCTGCACGACGCGCCACTACGTCGATGCCCACCATATCCGCCACTGGGCCGACGGCGGCGAGACCCGGCTCGACAACCTGCTGTTGCTGTGCCGCCACCATCATCGCCTGGTGCACGAGGGAGGTTATGGCCTGCAACTGGACGCCAGCGGGGGGCCTGTGTTCACCACGCCAAAAGGCGGTGTAATTGCACCGGGCCCAGAAACACGTTTCAGCGGGAACGTGTTTGCCCTCACCAAAGCCAACCGGCGCAACGGGGATGCCATCGGGCCGCGGGCCCTGGTGCCGAGCTGGCAGGGCGAGAAAATGGATGACGGGATGGCGGTTGAGGGGTTGTTGCGGCGAGAGTGATGTGGGTTTCTGCTTTACCGATGATGGCTTCGTGCCAGAACGCTGTAGAGTTGTGGGCAAATATAGGTGAAGATAACTCCGAGCGGACATTCCCTTTTAATAATTACGGACAACCAATTTGACGAAAAGAAACCCGTATGCACTTTTCGCCGCCGGTATTGCCATCTTTTTGGTAGGTAGCCTGTGGGGGTTTTGGCGTGGGGTCCACAATACTGCAAATCTGATGATGCCCCCGAATGCGGTAATCGGGACAATCTATTACAAACAGTTGGAAGAGGGTAAATCTGATCTGGCTCAAGGTTGGTTTGACATTAATGTCGATGTCGCTCTCGATAGTTATATGTGGTTTGACGAGCATGGGAACTGGATTCTGTCGCGCATATTCATCCCAGAACTTTTGGAAACGCGAGAAGAAGATATAAATCGTTTGGTAGAGTTCAGGATGCAAGTTCCTCCAAAGCAGTTTAGCGATCAATTTTACGAAAATAGTATTAAAGCCGGTTTCTTGGGCAAGAAAAGTGCAGGTGAAATTCGGTCGATCATAGATAAGCGAAATTCATTTTTGGTGTCTAAAGGTGTGGTTATCAATGAGCAGCAGCATTGATGGACAACCGCTTCTGGCACGAAGCGGTAATGCGGAAAAATATTTATCATGACAGGCAGAATCGTTTTTATTGTTTTGAGTCTTGCGCTGGCCGTATTCATGTACGTGAGGGAGGAAAGAGCCAATAAACACGACAAGACTCATAACCCTAGTGAGCTAGATACCTGGTTGCGACAAAATTCTCATAAGTCTGTACGTGCACTTCTTATTCTTGCCGGGCTTCAGATATTACTGTTGGTACTTGATGTATCCGAAGGTCGATCGTCCGCCATTGGCACATTTCCACCTCTGGCCAATGGGGATATGCTCGGTTGAAACGGACCGCTTCCGACTCAAAGCAGACACTCGAAGCGACTCCACCTGCTCGGTGTATTGGAAAGTTACTCAACCTTGAAGAAAGTGTTTACCTTAGTTTTTTGCCTCCAGATAGCTATCGGGATTTGCCCGCTATTTGGCAGTGATACGCGGGTCGAGGTTACGACGCTTTACTGTGACATGTTTGGTATAGCAGACTTCGACTGGAGTGATTCGGACTATCTGACGTTTACTCCGTATACACAGCGTCCACTAAAGTATGATTATTGGAGCCTCCTTTGGCATGGAATCGTAGTTCCAATACCCGACCTTAAATATACGCACCTACTAATCGGCGGTAACGACGACAATGCACAATCAATAATCCTTGGCAGCGAGAATACAGACATAGTGATCTTGCTCAGGTATGACAGATATGACCCCGTGGCTTTTAATAAAGACTGGTATTTGAATGGCGAATTCCCACAGTTAGATGTTACTCACATGGGATTATTGGAACGTGCGTACAGTTTCACGCCTGAAGATATTGACTGTAGTTCGGAGGATCCGGCCAGCCAATTGGTAATCATCGCATCTCAAGTTGCTAAACATCTACTCGTTTTGGATGGAGAAAGCCGGGTCCACAAGTCTGTTGGGGACGCCAAGGGGATTCTGCTTCAGACCGACTTGGGTGATCTCACAGAGACCAGCTACACAGCCACAGAGCATTCACAGGGGAACAATATTGTTAGTATCACTTATCGGGCAAAGCACTCATCCGGGTTAGCCGAATTTGGGTTGCTTGTCTCTCAAAATGCTCTCAACTCACAGAGCTCCCCTGACTGGCTGAAAGAACTTGATGGGTACCTTCGTCTCTGGGATATTGATGGACTAAAGTCGTTGGCGAAAAGGCAAGGCTGGAAGGTAAGCGATAATCGACCCGGTCTAACTGAAGAACAACTCGAGAAAGCCTTAGCCGATCCTAAAGTCCAAGAGTTAATCGACAAATATAGCGAAGAATGAAGATTCGAAGCACAAAGTATATATGGCATTAACTTCCGCTTTTGGCACCACTATGCCGGTGAATTGGCCTATTTTCTGCTATTCTGAGGGGCAGAAAACGACTCAAAGCGGACCCTTTTTAATCACCAGCTATCAAAGAAGATTGCATGTCTCGCACACCTAATTTTGTCTTGGCTTTTTTGCTGGCATCGTCACTGCCCTCGATTGCACAGCTCAATCCGTTTGAACTCGAATATGGAAAAACCTATCCCATTCAACCGGTCACCAAATGGAAAAACGACTATGGTGTGCCGATTGCTCTGCACACCTTTGGGGTGCCAATGAATGCTAGTGCAGGCCTGCCGATGTTCAATGAGTTCATAGTGGCCTACTGGACTGAAGACGAGACGGTATTTTCCTCTTCCGCCTCGAGGGTTTATCCAGACTGGGATTCGTGTGAACAAGCGGAGGCTTCAGTTATTAGCGCATCACATAAGAAACTGCCCGACCTAACGGAGGTTGGCAAGTTCAAGTACAAGTCCGGTGAACTTGTGTTAGATATATCTTGTGCCATCAGTGCGGGCGACAGGTATCCTAAATTGAACTTCATGCTATCACTTCCACGATAGCGACAAACGAAGGCCGCCTTCGACCCATAGCGTCCCCGTGTTTTTGTGCGTTGCCGGGAGAAAACCAGCTCTGAAAACCGAGAATCTAGAAAATCTGCAAGCCGCCGCAATCTGTTTCTTCTTTGGCGTACTAATTTGGATAACCGGTGCCCGCCTTATTGCGGTGGTGGCATTTGGATGCGGTGTAGCAGTATTGATTATACCGTTGGTGCTGTCGAAATTTTGGGCTGATGATTCCCGGATGCGTACACGTTCCCACGAACTGAGCGGCAAGCCTGTCCCTTGGTATTTGTCCCCAGTAGTTCTAATTCTCGCAGCTGCTATTCTTACGGCAGCATATTTTGCGGCCTCGTCCTTCATTGCGGTGGACAGGTGCTTAGACTCTGGCGGGGCCTATGACTACGATGAAAATGTATGCCGCCACAATTAGCAAGCAGGGTCCGCTTTTGGCACGTTTCTACCAGTGGGCTAGACAATTTTCTGGTATCCTGACAGGCAGAAATCGACTCATTGCGGCCTCTCGGCATTTTCCTGAATCGACTTATTCGGAAGTCAATTGAATTGTCTAGCAGGAACAAAACTCAACGCTGGATTCTCGAAATAGTTGCAGCTGGATTTGCAGGCTGGGCACTGACCTATCTGTCGCTGTATATGGAGGTAAAGATTATTTATCCCCTAATGATTGGCCGGGAATATACTGTTTCGGAGTATGGAATACATTGGGACTATGTTCTCGGTTGGTTGCCGGCAATTCTTGTGTTTGGCTCTACTGGCATATGCGTTGCCAAGCTTGCGAACATGGAGAAGGTGATGCGCTATGCGCTAATGCTGGGACTCTTCGCTGGCGTTTGTAGATGGAGTCTTACGACAGTATGGTTTTCGGGTAGTGCGACGCTAGTCGATAAGCTCTGGGCGCAATCCGCAAACCTCACCCCTCTAGCAGTTATCTTGGTCGTGTCTTTTCTAACGCGCCATCTACGATACTTGAAAGAGACTTACGGCTGATTTTGGCGGTAAGTGACATAACGTAGATCGTGACATGATATGAATTCTATCAGTGAGATCGAGAAAATATTGGCAGCGTGGAACCCCATTGAGGTTCCAGCGAATATTGCTCACTCGGAATACAGGGGATACGCGCCAGAATTAGCCGCACTCAAGGGCGATGAGTTGGCAACTATAGCGGCGTTGGAAGTTATTCTCACCGACACAATGGGGCTGTCCTACGATTCGGATAATCCCGAGCAGAAGAATGAGGTTGTGACAGTTGCTAAAAAAATATGTTGCACCCATCCTGGGTAATACTGGCCAGCCGCTCCTGGCACGAAGCGGTTGTCGGCAAAGTTTTAGAAAGCACAGCTATAGCCAGAGTAATGTCTCGGAATGCAAAAAGTAGACGGCAAATACAGTTCGATTATACTTTTCATCGCCTCTTTGTTGGGCTGCACAGCCACCTTTTCTGTTTTAAACGTATACATACCGATTGTATTTTTCGCTGTTGCCTTGTTTCTGATTTTTATCGTCGGACTACCTTGGGGCGGTTGGTTTAGGGGCATCAATAAACCAATATTGTTCGGTAGCCAGCTCGCAGTGGTCATTGTGATTTCAATGGTAGTCTGGCGGATGGCAAATTAGCGTGGCCCTGAATGGCACTTTAGGCATAATTTCTCTGCATGGCCGCTTTTGGCACCTTGTTGCCGGTGAGCTGCCTGATTTTCTGGCATTCTGAGTGGCAGAAATCGACACAGCGGACAATTGGAATATTTGGCTTAGGGGGATTGCATAATATATGGGCCAGACATTTCGACTGATACTGCTGGTCTCATTCTGCTACATCACCTACCTGCTATTCGAGCTAACACTTCTATTCACCCTTGTTCCAGATTATTGCTGGAAGTTGCCTGATTACTGGCTGAATCCATCTCAATATCACAATCCGTTTTGGCTATTTTCTTCTGTGTTTTTCCTAATATTTCTATGGGCACTGATGGAATTTTCCGTTCTTTTAATTGAGAAAAAATTCTCCATCTATAAAGTTGGAATACTCATGTCGAGCATTTTCTTTTTTGCAGCAGTTGGGTTAATGCTTCTCACTTTCTGGCAAAGTTTACTAATACAAAAAGGTGAGCTTACCTACACCGATTTCTGGTACAAGTATTATGAAGTGGAGGTGGTGGAGAGAACCCGGAAATAGGATCAGAAGCGCGAAGCGCTGGAGGCGAAGTTGGAAGTTGAAACACCGGAATTGCCAGTGAGCTGGGAGAGATTTGTTGAGGCACGTACCTGTGTTAAGGGCATAGAGTGCACCGGTATCACCGAGGATCAATGGAAGGAATTGGATCGAGAATTTAACGGGATGTGGGAGGCACATTATCTCCGAGAAGATCGGGACGAAATTGAAACAAATCTTTTGAAAATGTACGGTTTTACTGGTGCTGATACCTTGTGAATCACCGGTCGCTATTGGCACATTGCTGCCGTTTTCTTGGATCAAATATTCACGAAGCGACCGACAGTTATGTGCCAGAAGCGGGAGTTCACTCATTCGTTATACAAATAATTACTCATGAGGCGACACAGTTACCTGTATTTTTGAGTTCCAATCTGTCCACAAGTTTCCGTTTGCCAGAGTTATCTCTGCCTTTACTCCTGATACGGTATAGCCAAAGCTGTAGGGTGTGAATCCGAGTCGAAATGTGTTCTTTTTGCCCCATACTCAAGGGACATGACTTCACCCTCCCATGCAAGTTTATACGTCGTGGGTTCGCCGATTTTTGACTCTCCCAACCAAAAATATTCGGGTTTTTTTGATCCATCAAGTAGTTTTATTCCGTCCCGTAGCTTGCTGCCTGACTTAAAGCGGACCGTAACCAGTTGTATTTCTTTTACTTGGTCTTCGCTTTCTAGAGCAAAACTAACAGTGGGCAGCCAGTCTTCATTATTGTTTCCAATTGCGATAATTCTGGGTTCCACTATTACGAGGCAAGTCCAACACTCAACTCTAAAGCTTTCGAACTTAACCTTACCCGGCGCGGCTATTAACTCGCCGAAAGTTTCTCGAGTCTCAGGAGTGGGATCAACTACTGAATCCGTTGAGGGATTACTAGCACATGACACTAGGAATGAAGCCAGCATCAGGTAGGCAAGCGAGAAAAATGTTCGCATGTTTTGTGGGCCTCATTTTGAATTCTACGTATAGCCTGAAAGGCCACTTCGAGTCGCCAGCGGCCATATTTGGTTGAGTATATCGCAGCCTAGACGCATCGGTAACGTGCCATTAAAGAGTATGTGAAAGGCGCTCTACAGTGCAGCTTTCAAGTGTTATTTTCACCGCCTTGATAGCTCAATCATTCAATTACTATACCTTCTGATTCGACCGAATTTTCTCTAAGGTGCTTTATCTCGTTGTATTCCTTAGAACTAAAGCATTCTCTCAGCAAATCCAAACTTTCAAATTTAATAAGTAGAGCCCGAACTAAATTGGTACTACCGGATATAGCCGATATTTTGTTTGATCTGAGAATGTATTCTCCACCATATTTTTCGATGATTGGTCCCGCCCGCTGGATATATAACAGGTACATTTCTTCATCTCTTATTTCTGATATCTCTACAAAAAGGTAGGCGGCCATGTTGTTTGTCGCTACGAGTTAATTAGATCAAACAAATTCGTTGAAAAACCTGATCATGAGTTATCAAGTGAATGTCCCATTTGAGTCGGCAGCGGTCTGGTTCAACTGACTATATCCCGATAGGATGGAGGCACAAATCTATAAAATGCAGTCGGCTGGTAACGCCCTGATAGCCCACGCGAGCGCATTAAGCCTTCGGCAGTGTTAACCGAAGCGTAATTGGGTTGCTTGTTTCATTTTTAACTGAATGCCTCTGAAAAGTTGGCCGACTGTATAGTTTCAATATTCAATTGGCCTTCAAGGCCAGCGATTCTGTGCACACTGGCTTCTTTCCACTCTTCTGACATGGTCATTTTTCTCATGTGAGAACGAGATGGATACATAACAATTACAATTTCGTCCCAAAGTTCTTCAACCACCCCCATCCTCAAATATGTGACGTCACCAACAAAGGTTAGTTTCCCGTCGTATATGGGCAACATTTTCTCTACAGATTTTGCGTAAATTTCGTAAGCCTGTTTTCCAGTAAGTGACGTATCTCTTCCATCTGGATATTGTGCATGCTCTCTATATTTCAACATATTCACCAAACATATTGGCTGGTCTGGTCCCGGCGCTTGCATTTGCTTGACCTGATCTTCAGTGGGTCCTAATGCATTCTCGACAATCATGAATTCTCCTCCACACTAGAGAATGAATTTAACAGCCAGTTAAACAGACAATGCACTCTGAAGAACGGGAATCAGCTTTCCATCAGAATGACCGCAACGAGTCGTCTTCCGCTGTTGAAGATAGCATAACCCGATCCGCCGTACCCATGCGTCATGATCCCAAAGAGCCTGCTATGACTGCCGATATCAGGATGACCAGCGGTACCACCCCCGTAGCGACACCCCACTGGCAATGCCCCGCTACTGAACGGGTCTAACGCCGGCTGTCCGCTCCCCCATCTTGACCGGGCGCGGTGAGACTGAAACACTGCTCACCACGCCCCAATGGAGGATTTCGCCATGATCAAGCGCCGCCAACTGCTGCAAGTCAGTGCCGCCCTGCTGGCCGGCCAGTCATTGGGCCTGCGGGCGCAACCCGCTGCCGGAGAAGGCGCGCAGCTGCCTTTGATCCAGCGCCTGATACCCAGCTCCGGAGAGACCCTGCCGGTAATGGGCATGGGCACCTCGCGCACCTTCGACACCGCGGCGGACGCCGAGTCGCTGGCGAATCTGACCGAGGTGCTGCAGGCGTTCTTCGCCGGCGGCGGCACCGTGATCGATTCATCGCCCATGTACGGCGAGGCCGAGTCGCGGGTGGGGGACGTGCTGCGCGCCATGGAGCAGCGCCCCCCGCTGTTCGCGGCCACCAAGGTATGGACCACTGGGCGCCAACAGGGCATCGCCCAGATGGAGGAGTCGGCGCGGCGCATGGACGTGAAACAGTTCGACCTTATAGCGGTGCACAACCTGCAGGACTGGCAGACACACCTGGACACCCTCAAGGCCTGGAAGGAAGAGGGCAAGGTGCGCTATATCGGCATCACCACCTCCCACGGCCGCGATCACGAGGCCCTTGTCGAAATTATGCGCAGCCAGCCGCTGGACTTCGTCCAGTTCAGCTACAACATCGAGGACCGCAGCGCCGAGACAGAGCTGCTGCCGGTGGCGGCCGATCGCGGCATCGCCACCATGATCAACCGCCCCTACCAGCGCGGCGCCCTGTTCAACAAATCCCGCGGCAAACCCCTGCCGCCACTGGCCGCCGAGCTGGACTGCGGCAGCTGGGGCCAGTTCTACCTGAAATTCATCATCGGTCACCCGGCGGTAACCTCGGTGATACCGGCCACCGCCAGCGTCAAGCACATGGTGGACAACATGCAGGCCAACTACGGCCGCGTACCCGATGCCGGACAACGCGCCGAAATGCTGCGCCTGTTCGCACAGCTGTAGAGGGTGACTACCGCGCTGCAACGCCTGCTCTCCCGGGCATGCGATATAGAGGCTGACGAAGTCCGGGCTACCCTGGCCTCCTTCACCCTGGTACTGATTCTGATGGGCTCCTACTACATCCTGCGCCCGGTACGCGATGCGCTGGCCAGCGACTGGTCGGACGCCGAGGTGAGCTGGCTGTGGACGTTCACTTTTATTTGTAGCGCGGTGGCGGTGAGCGTGTACGGCGCGGCGGTGGCGCGCTTTTCCATCAAACACCTGGTGCCCGCGGTGTATGCCCTGTTTGCCGCCAGTTTCGCCGGGTTCTACCTGGGCACCCAGGTGGTGGCGCACCAGGTAGTGGTAGACAAGGCCTTCTACGTCTGGGTCAGCCTGTTCAGCCTGTTCCATATCTCGGTGTTCTGGAGTTTCATGGCCGACACCTTCTCCAGGCCGCAGGCCACGCGCCTGTTCGGGTTTATCGGCGCGGGCGCCAGCATCGGCGCCATCGGCGGCCCGGCCCTGGCGGCGCTGCTGGTGGGGGATATCGGTACCGACCCGCTGCTGCTGGTGGCCGCGGGCATGGTGGCGCTGGCGCCACCGCTGGTGGTCTGGCTGCAGCGCCTCAAACAGAGCGACCTGCACAACATTGACGTCGCCGCCCGCGCGCAGGACTTCGACCGCATCGGCGGCGGTGCCTTCGCCGGGTTCGGCGAGTTCCTGCAAAGCCGCTATCTGCTGGGTATCGGGCTGTTCATCTTCCTCTACACCTCGATCGGCTCGTTTGTCTATTTCGAGCTCAAGAACCTGCTGGAAGGCTACGACATCGCGCAGCGCTCGCAGATCTGGGCGAGCATGGATCTGGTGGTCAACATCTTCACCGTGCTGGTGGGGGCCTTCGCCACCGGGCGCATCGCCCGACACCTGGGCCTGCCCTTCACCCTGGCCTGCATCCCGGTGCTGATGGTAGCCGGCATGCTGACCCTGGCCGCCGCCCCGGTGGTGGCGGTGGCAGTACTCGTGCAGGTTATCCGCCGCATCGGCAATTACGCCATCTCCCGCCCGGCGCGGGAAGTGCTGTTTACCGCGGTGGACCGGGAGACCCGCTTCAAGGCCAAGCCAGTGATCGATATCGTCATCTATCGCGGCGGCGACATGCTCAACGCCTGGGCTTTCACCGCCCTCACCCAGGGCCTGGGGCTGGGGCTGGCAGCGGTGGCGGGCGCGGGCGCGGCGGTGGCGCTGCTATGGGCGGGTATCGGCGTCTATCTGGGGCGCCAGTTCAACAGCATGAACCCGGACGCACTGCCGGCACCGGGAGACGGCCAGGGTTGAATAGTTGAGCCAGCCGACGAATACCCCCGGTATGCTTGCGGTCTATACTGCCCCCCCACAGTAAAGGAGACAGACACCATGGCAAAGGCAGCCGATTACGGGCTGGGGCCCAACACCTTCCCGCGGGGCTGGTTCATCGTCGCCGAGAGCAGCGAGCTGGACAAGGGCCCCATGGCGGTGCGCTTTTTCGGCCAGGACCTGGCCCTGTACCGCGGCGAGAGCGGCAAACCGGTGCTGCTGGACGCCTACTGTGCCCACATGGGCACCCACCTCACCGCCAGCACCAGCGCCATGATCGTCAAGAACGGCCTGCAGATCGAGGGCGACTCCATCCGTTGCCCCTATCACGGCTGGCGCTACAATGCCGCCGGCGATGTGGACGACATCCCCTATTTCGACGGCCCCTGCCCCAAGTCGGCGTCCATCCGCTCCTACCCGGTGGTGGACAACATGGGCTGCGTGATGGCCTGGTTCGACCCCGATGGCCGCGAACCCGACTACACCGCGCCTTTCCTCGAGCAATGGGATGACCCGCAGTGGGTGCGCTGGGAGCTGGACCACCTGGGGGAACTCAGCATCCACCCCCAGGAGATTCTCGACAACATGGCCGATGTGCGCCACCTTGGCCCCACCCACGGGGCGCCCAGCGAATATTTCGAGAACGAACTGAAAGACCATGTCTGCATCCAGCGCCAGGGCGGCCCGATGCAGCTGTACAACACTTACCTGTACACTACCACCTGGTATACCGGGCCCGGCATCCTGCTATCCAAGCAGGTGTTCGGCGACAACGTGATCTTCGAGCTGATCGCCAATACGCCGGTGGACGATGGCGTCTCCAAGTGCTGGCACGGCATCCTGTACCGGGGCAGTGAAGGCGTCGCCACCGATGCCGACCGCGCCGCAGCCAGGGAGGCCCAGGCCGGCGCCCTGGAGGCCTTCGGCGCCGATTTCAACGTGTGGAAGTACAAACGGCCGGCCCTGAAGATCATGCAGCTCAAGACCGATGGCCCGTTCCGCACCAACCGCAAGTGGTACTCCCAGTTTTACGCCACCCCGGAGGGCGCTCGCGACATCCAGGCGGAGCTGAACGGCATCCACCTTACCGAGGGGATGGCGACCCCCGCCGAGGCCAATCACAATATCGATGACGGCCTGCCGATTTAACCGGACAACGCCGGTGCTGGTATGGACGGTGGGCGGGCGCCGAACCCCGTGAGCGCGGGTACCGGCTGCCGAACAGGTTTCTTTGGATGCTTTCCTGCCCCAGGCCGGGCAGCACAGGGCTGGCCGGGATGAGCGCCAGGGCGAACTTTTCATTAGAATAAGCCCTCCAAGCATAAACCCCCGCAAGCCGAAGCGCGGCCGAGACCCACCATGAAGAAATGTCTACTTGTACTCCTGGCCTGCGGCCTGACCGCTGCCTGTGCCACCAGCCCAACCGGGCGACGCCAGCTCATGCTGATCTCCCCGGATGCCGCCATCGTACAGTCGAAACAGGCCTACCTGAGCACGGTGAGCGACCTGGACAAGGAGAACAAACTGGTCGACGACCCGAAACTGGCCGACCGGGTGGCCACCATCACGGGGCGGCTGGTCACCGAGGCCATCGCCATGTACCCCCACACCGCCGACTGGGAGTGGAGCGTGGCCATCATCGACGACCCCGAAACCGTAAACGCCTGGTGCATGGCCGGGGGGCGCATGGCGGTGTACACAGGCCTGTTCGACAAGCTCAAACTGACGGACGCGGAATTCGCCCAGATCATGGGCCATGAAATCGCCCACGCGCTGGCCAACCACACCGCCGAACGCATGTCCCGCGCCATGGCGACTTCTATCGGCATACTCGCCGTGGGGGTGGCATCGGACCGGCCGGCCGCCACCATGGCCGGCGGCGCGGTGGCGGCCAAACTGGCACTGGAACTGCCCAACAGCCGCACCGCGGAATCCGAGGCTGATGAGATCGGCATGGAACTGGCGGTGCGCGCCGGTTACGACCCGGATGCAGCGGTGACCCTGTGGCAGAAAATGGGTTCCCTGGGAGGCTCCGCGCCGCCGGAGTTCCTCAGCACCCACCCGGCACCGGGCAACCGCGAGGCGCAACTGGCGGCGATGATCCCGGAGATGCGCAAGCTCAACCCCACCGGCAAAAAGGCCCCGGTCACGGCCATCGAAATCATCCGCGACGCGCCGGCACAGTAAGCGCCACCCTGGCCGAAGGGGCGTTCCCAGGCGGCCGTGGCATCACCGCTAGCGGTACAAGTCCTCGCCGCGCGCCCAGGTGGCGTGGAAGCCATAGGGCACCCGGTGCGGCATGTGCACCCGCGCCACCGGCCCCTGCTCGATGTCGGTGGCATCGAACACCAGGCAGTCGGACTGCCAGCTGTTGCTATCGGTCACCAGGGTGATGACGTAGCCGTCGTCCTCGCCGCTGCTGCGATCCGCGCCGACCTTGGGGGCATAGACCGCCTCGCTGCCGAATACCCCGGGGCCGTAATCCCACTGGCGGTGCTGGCCGGTATCGTTGTCGTACTTCACCAGGCCGGTAAAACGCAGGGTATGGCCGCCCTCGTGCAGCAGCGGGATGCGCTGGTGGTAGGAGTACTTGCTCTTCACCCCGTGGAAGATGGGGTTGGACTTGTTGAACTCGGTGTTGAGGTCGTCGATGTCGCCCTCGCGCACCTCGCCGGTTTTCAGGTTGAAGCGCCAGCGGTAGGCATTGGCCTCCAGGCGCATGTACGCCAGCATGGAGGCCAGCTCGCCCTCGCCGGGCTGGGCATCGGGCATGGGGTTGAGGGAACGGCAGCCGTCCATCACCACCCAGTCGCCCTCCTCCCAGGCGTTGCTCACATGCAGGATGTAACAGGGCTCGCACTCGAACCAGCGCACCTCATCGCCCCGCCCGTGGCGGGGGATAAGGCCGAAGCGGGTGGGAATATCCCGATGGAAGGTCAGTACCCGGTATTTGTGGCGGCGCAGGACTTCCATGTCGTGGAAGAACGGCAGGTCGTGGAGGATGGTGTAGTGGGTGGTAAAGCCGATATCGTGGGGCAGGCGCGGCCCGGGCAGGTCGATGGCGACCTCGTGCAGCAGTTTGCCTTCGCGGTCGGCCACCCCGTAGGTCATGAAGGGCGGCTCGTCGCCGTAGTCGAAAAACAACAGTTCGCCGGTGCGCCAGTCCACCTTGGAATGCGCCGACAGGCGCCGCTGGGTCCGGCCCTCGAGATCGTAGTGGCTTTTGGTGGCCAGGGTCTGGCTGTCCAGCCGGTAGGGGTCGCCGGCGTTGTACCACAGGGTCATGATGTCGCCGTTGTACCAGAACACGTCGGTATTGGAGGTATCCTTGATCCCGAACCGCGACACGTTGTAGTCGAACGGGCCCATCACCCCCGGTGACACCGACTTGCCGCTGGCCAGCTCCTGGGTGAGGGCCGCGGTCTGTATGTAACGGTTGCGGTAGGTCACCTTGCCGTCGCGAAAGTACACGCCGTGCACCATGCCGTCGCCGTCAAAGGGGTGGTAGCGGTTCTTCGGAGGATGCACCGGATTGGGGCCATTGCGGAAATAAGCGCCCACCAGGTCCGCGGGCAGCTCTCCGCTCACCTGCAGGTTATCGACATGCATTTCATCCAGGGTCGGCGCATACACCCCGTGCAGGTACGGGTTGTCCAGGTCGTAGATCCACTGGGGCGCGTCGTCGAAATGAGCGACACCACCCACGCAGTGCTCGGTGCAGGGGTATTCCCGCATTGTTTGTGCCTGTGCCATGGCTGTCTCCCATTGTTTACCCCGCCGTCATGATCGCGGCCATCACAGGATTATAGAATTTTGGTTCTTTTATGCAAGCTTTAATCCGGGGCGGACGGCGCAGGCCGCCGGCGCCCTCAGGCGAGCCCGAAACGGGCGGCCAGCCCGGCTGCGCGCCGCTCCATTTCGACCTTGATGCGGCGCAGTTCGGCCACAAACCTGCAGGCGGTGGGGCTGAGGCTGCGCCCGGCCAGGTGGATCAGGCCCGATTGCATGCGCGGGGTTGGAATATCCACCCGCAACAGGGTCAGGCTGCCCGCCAGCAGTTCATCCGCCACCTGCGGCAGCGGCGTCATGCTGATGCTGTCTGAGCCCAGCATGATGCGCTTGGCCGCGGCAAAGGTGACGACATCGATCTTCACCCGAAACGGCCCCGCCGGCCCCGGCCCCCCTGCCTCCCCGGCCGCCAGTTCGAGGAAACGACCGACCCGCTCCGGCACCCGATTACCCACCAGCGGGTAGCGATTGAATTCCTCCAGCGTGACATGGCCTCGCCCCGCCAGCGGGTGCCCGCTGCGACACACGAAATGGAACGGATCATCGATCAGCAGCTCGGTGGCAAAGCGCTCGTCACCGGCCACCAGGCTGAAGTCGGCCACCGCCACCTCGGAACTGCGCTCCAGCAGGTGGGCGGGCACTTCGGTCCAGTCCGCCTCGCGGATGCGGCAGTAGACATCCGGCGCGGAGCGACTCAGGGCCGCCACCGCGTCGGGTACCAGCGCATGCCCGGGGTAGGGGCCGGTGGATATCACCAGCGAGCCGCGCGCCAGGCCCAGCATGTC
Organism: Pseudomonadales bacterium; assembly: GCA_024234735.1. Lineage (GTDB taxonomy): Bacteria > Pseudomonadota > Gammaproteobacteria > Pseudomonadales > Halieaceae > JARRPM01. Next base: position 159,303 of record JACKNV010000005.1, on the reverse strand, counting down.
GGCCACCGCCTGCTGCAGGTCCCTGGCCTCGCGCAGCACCCGGTGCCCGCCCTGTATAAACAACTCGCCCACCGGGGTGAGTTCCACCCCCGAGGGCAGGCGGTCGAACAGGCGTGCTCCCACGGACGCCTCCAGGGACTGGATACTGCGGGTCAGCGCGGGCTGGCTGATGTGCAGCTGGGCGGCAGCCAGCCGGAAGTTGCGGTGCCGGGCCAGTGCCTGGGCATGCTGCAGCTGGCGAAAATTGACACTCATAACAATTTGTAATCACTCATTGCTTTACGTTGCATTGGAATTATAGCCGATCTCTACCTAGAGTGATCTGCGGGAACGCCCCTGTGCGTCACCTCTGATGACCAATACAAGAATCCATCCCAAATCGAGGACCGCAAATCATGATCTCCTGCTTCACTCATCGCCGCGCCTTGCGGCAGGCGCGGCGGCCCGCGCTCCTGCCCCGTCTGGGCAGCGCCCTGCTGACAGGCCTGCTGACCCTGGCGGCCGCCGTTGTCCAGGCCGCCGACAAGCCCAATATCCTGGTCATATGGGGCGACGATGTGGGGCGCTCCAACGTCAGCGCCTATACTATGGGCATGATGGGCTACCGCACCCCCAACATCGATCGCATCGCCAACGAGGGCATGCTGTTCACCGACTACTACGGCGAGCAGAGCTGCACCGCCGGGCGCTCCTCCTTCATCACCGGCCAGTCGGTGTTCCGCACCGGCCTCTCCAAGGTCGGCCTGCCCGGGGCCAAGCTGGGCATGCGCGAGGAAGACCCCACCATCGCCGGCCTGCTCAAGGCGCAGGGTTACGTGACCGGCCAGTTCGGTAAGAACCACCTGGGCGACCGCGACGAGCACCTGCCGACCAACCACGGTTTCGACGAGTTCTTCGGCAACCTCTATCACCTCAACGCCGAGGAAGAGCCGGAAAATCCGGACTACCCCAAGGACCCGGACTTCCGCAAGAAGTACGGGCCGCGCGGCGTGATCCGCTCCAGCGCGGACGGCAAGATCCAGGACACCGGGCCGTTGACCCGCGCGCGCATGGAAGTGGTGGATGACGAAACCTCGGCGGCGGCCCTGAAATTCATCGACAAGGCAGTGGCGGAGAAGAAGCCCTTTTTCGTCTGGTGGAGTGGCACCCGCATGCACTTTCGCACCCACGTCTCCGACCAGAACATGGAGAAGTGCCTGAAGGAGTACCCACGCGCGGACGAATACACTTGCGGCATGCTGGAACACGACGCCCACATCGGCCTGTTCCTGGACAAGCTCGACAAGCTGGGCATTGCCAACGATACCATCGTGTTCTACTCCACCGACAACGGCCCGCATTACAACACCTGGCCCGACGCCGCATCCACCCCCTTCCGGGGCGAGAAGAACACCAACTGGGAAGGCGGTTGGCGGGTGCCGGCCATGGTGCGTTGGCCGGGCAACATCAAGGCGGGCTCGGTCTCCAACGAGATCATGCACCACATGGACTGGCTGCCCACCTTCCTGGCCGCCGCCGGCCAGCCGCAGATCAAGGAAAAGCTGCTGAAGGGCTACAGCGCTATCGGCCGCAACTACAAGGTGCACCTGGACGGCTATAACTTCCTGCCCTTCCTCACCGGCAAGAGCAACGAGGCCCCGCGCCGCGAGATCTTCTACTTCTCCGATGACGGCGACCTCACGGCCTTGCGCTACAACGACTGGAAACTGATCTTCATGGAGCAGAAGACCCAGGGCACCTTCCGCGTGTGGATGGAGCCTTTCGTGCCGCTGCGCGTGCCGCTGATGTTCAACCTGCGCCGCGACCCCTACGAGCGCGCCGAGGAGACCTCCAACACCTACTACGACTGGCTGATCGACCACGCCTTCCTGCTGGTCCCGGCGCAGGACTACGTGGCCCAGTTCCTGGCTACCTTCAAGGAGTTTCCGCCGCGCCAGAAAGCGGCCAGTTTCTCCCTGGACCAGGTGATGGACCAGTTGACCAACCCAGGCGGCGCCCAGTAACAGCCGCGGCGACTGATCAAGGCCTCTTCGGAGGCCTTTTTTATGCATAGGAGGAACTTCATGTAACCGCGCAACCGGTCCGCGCAGGTGCGCGGCCGCCGTCAATCGCGCTATGATAGTGCCACTCGACGCCAGGCCGCCCCCATGCAAACCCTCTCGCAATTCAGCTCCCACCTCGCCCGGTTGATTCCCGCGGTGGGCAGCGATGCCTTCGTCGACGCGCTGGTAGAGATGCTCAAGCAACTGGTGAGCTGCGACGATGCCACAGTCATTCTCTACCCGGGCACCGACCTGCCGCAGATCGAGCACTTCGAAGTACCGCCGGGCGCTACTCGCTCCACCCTCGACGTCTACGTGCGCGGGGCCTTCCTGCTGGACCCCTTCTACCTGGCGGCCACCCGGGACAAGTCCTTCGGCGTGTTCCGCCTGGGCGATCTCGCGCCCAAGGATTTCCGCGACAGCGATTACTATAAGTCCTGGTACCGCAACTGCGGTTACCGCGACGAGTGCGGCTACCTGGTCCCGCTGGGGCCGGAGGGCTTCGTCAATATCGCCCTGGGCAAGCTGCAAAACAGGAGCCGCTTCAGCGGCAAGGAGCTGGAACTGCTGCGGGATATCCGCCCCACCATCGACCTGCTGTGTCAGCAACACTGGGTGGAGGCCGGCAAGCAGTCATCGGGCATCAACCTGCGGGCACAACTGCATGCCGCCCTCAGTGCCTTCGGCAGCAGCCTGCTCACCGAGCGCGAGGCCCAGGTGATCAAGCTGGTGCTGCACGGGCACAGCACCAAGACCCTGGCCGAGAAGCTGTCGATATCCGTGGAGACGGTAAAACTGCACCGCAAGCACGCCTACGCCAAGCTGGAAGTCAGCTCCCAGGCGGAGCTGTTCTACCTGTTCCTGGATTCGGTGATGAGCGCCGGGGAATACGCCGGCGGCGACACCCTGGTGCCCTACCTGCAGCGCAGCGTGGCGGATTGATACCCACGCCATCGGGCCTCGGCATTTGCAGGGTCGGTTTCATTCGACCAGGCGGCTTCAGATAACGCCCTCATCGCGCAGAATATCCAGCACCGGCTGTAACTGGCGCTCATAGCGCCGCCAGCGTCCCACCGAACGGCTGTGGGCCGGCTCGCGCACCTGCACGGCGCTGGCGGTGCTGACCGCACTGTCCTGCTGGTGAAAGTTCACGCAGGCGTCCTCCCAGGGCAGTTCCAGGTAGGCCATGATGCGGCGGGCGTTGTCCTCGAGATTCGCCACCACTTCCTCGTAGTGGACATCGAGGAAACGCCCTGGAAAGCGCTCCCGCCAGGTTTGCATCAGGCGATGGTAACGCACGAAGTGACGGGCCATTTCCTCCAGGTCATAGGAATGGGGGTAGGCATCGGCGAACAGTTGCTTGTATACCGAGAAGCAGGCATCGCGCGGATCGCGCACCAGGTGGATCACCCGGGCATTGGGCAGCGCCGCCAGGATATGAGGCAGAAACAGGTAATTGTAGGGTAGCTTGTCCACGAAGCGTGGCAGGGTACCGCGCAGTTTGGTGGTGCGCAGCAGGTATTCGCTTCCCAGCACCTGCGGGTCGATGTCCCGGGCCCGGTCGAACAACTCCGGCGCGAACCGCTCCTGGCGGTCATAGCGGGTGAGACGGCGAATGCAGTTGCCGAACTGCTGCAACTCCCCCGCTGAATGCACCGCCGAGTGGGCGGTAATGATACGCTCCACCAGGGTGGTGCCGGTACGCGGCTGGCCGATGATAAAAACCGGCGAGGGATCCTCGTTGCCCGCGCCGCGGCCCGCCAGCCAGTCACTGGTATAGATTTCCTCCAGCGCCGCAAAGGTGGCGCTTTCGAGTTGCTCGTCAAACTGCAGGGTGGCCCGGCGGGCACGCGCGCCGGCGACAAAGGCCTCGAAGGCAGCGTCCCATTCCTGCAGGTCCTCGTGTTCCTTGCCCATGGCATAGTGCAGGAAGGCCTGCGCCCGCAACGGTAGCGCACGCTGCTGCAGCATTGCCTGCATTTCCGCCAGGTGGCCGTGGTCGCGGGCCTTCTCCAGCCCGGCCAGCAGCCAGTGGGCCTGGGCGTGGCCGCGCCCCAACCGCAGCGCCGCCGCCAGTTCCTGTTCCGCCCGGGTTGTCTCCCCCAGGTAGATCAGGTTGTTGGCATGGTTGATGCGCAGCGCGGGGTTGTCCGGCTGGCCCTCGGCAGCGCGCCGATACCACTGGTCCGCGCTGCGGTGCTCCCCCAGCAGGGCATAGGTCGTGCCGATCACGTCCAGCACCTGGGGAATATCACCGGACTCGAACCTGACCGCATTGTCCAGGGCGATATCGGCGCGGTTGACCTGGCCGCCCTCGGCCATCAGCTTGGCAAGGTGGGCCCAGGCGGCGGCGTGCCCCGGTTCCAGCCGGGTGACGGTGGTAAAGGCCGCCTGGGCGGTACTGCGATCGCCCGTGGCCAGGCCGATCAGGCCCACCAGGAAATGTGCCGGCACCAGCTGGGGCTGGCGCTCCAGCACCAGCTTGCAGCACGTGGACGCCTCGTCGAAATTGCCCCGCGACAGGGCGCGAAAGCCCCTGGCCATCAACTCGCGGGGATTGACCGGTGGCCCCTTGGGACGGTTGCTGTTCATCGTTGCGGCAAGGTTCCTGAAAGGTGGCGGCCCCGACAACAGCGCCGAATGCCGGGCGGGAGGTCACCCTATCACTCCCGCGCGGGGCGCTCAACGCGCGCGGGCCGGCCCTATCCCCTTAGGGGTATACACACCCGGCTATTGCGATGAAAGGATAACCCGCTGCCATACAACGAATCCAGCCAGGGAACCCGCACCATGACCAAACCCTTGTATCGACTGCTCGCCCTTGCCGTGCTCGCCACAGCCCTGTCGGGCTGCCAGGACAAACCGGACAGCACCGCGCCCGACCCCACGGCCCAGTCCGCAGCAGCGACCCCGGCAGCCCAGCGGGTATTCATCAATGGCGCCATCTACACCGCCGACGGCGAGCAACGCAGCGTCAGCGCCATGGCCATCAGCGGCGATGAAATCGTGTTCGTTGGCGACGACGACGCGGCTGCCGCCTGGATAGGTGAAGACACCGTGGTTACCGACCTGCAGGGCAGGCGGGTACTGCCCGGGCTGCACGATGCCCACGTCCACCCGGTTGGCATCATCGAACTGGAGGACTGCAACCTGGACAACCAGCCGGTCGACCTGGCGGAACTGGCGGCTTTCGCCGGCGCCTGCCTGGAGCGGCTGCAGGTGCCGCCGGGCCAGTGGCTGCTGGTCAAGCAGTGGAACTTCGCCCAGGACAACAAACCCGCTGACGGGCTGGCCACCCTGCGCCAGGCGCTGGATGCCGCCTCCACTGAGCATCCCATCCTGCTGGGAGGCAGCGACGGCCACCACAACGCCACCAACAGCGCCGGGCTGGCACTGGCCAGCAATGCCGCCGGCGAACAGGTGGGGCTGAGCGCGGCGACCCTGGCCGGCGAGTTCCGCGACTTCGCACCTTTCGTGGGCCTGGACGCCAGCGGCGAACCCAACGGCGAGGTACACGAGGACACGCCCAAGCTGCTGGGTGCCGGCCACGCCATCCTCGGCAATGTCGAGGGCATGGTCGAAGAGGCCGGCCAGATTCCCGCACGCTTCAACAGCCTGGGCATCACCTCGATCCTCGACGCAGCCTACAACCCGGAGCTGGCACCCCTGTACGAGGCCCTGGTGGATAGGGGGCTGCTCACCCTCAGGGTCAGCCTGGCGCAGCATTACGACCCCAACGACTTCAAGACCGATGGCGTGGTCGATGTAAACGCCATCATCGAGCAGGCACAAGCGACCCGGGAAAAATACGCCGCCATTCCCCACATCAAGGCGGACATGCTCAAATTCTTCGTGGATGGCGTGATCGAGGGCAACCCCCTGTCTACCCCGCCCACGCTGCCCAACGCGGCCCAGCTGCGGGATTACTACCAGCCGCACTTTGGCCTGGACGAGGACAGCGGCGACGTCACCTTCCTAGGTTACATCGACCCCGCCAGTGACGCCTGCAAAGCAGCGCTGCAACAGGGCATCGCCGCGCTGGGCCAGGCCCGGATCGACAGTTTCATCACCGTCAACGGCTTTCATCCCGCCCAGTGCCAGCGCTCCAATGGCGTGCTGATGCAGAACGCCGACACGGTACGCGATTTCGTGGCGGCCGGTGCCGCCAACGGCTTCAGGGTACACCTGCACGCCATCGGTGACCGCGCAGTGCGAACCGCTGTGGATGCCATCGCCGCGGTGACCACCGACAAGCCGGTAACCAACCGCCACAGCATCGCCCACGCACAACTCATCCACCCGGACGACATCGCCCGCATCGCGGCGCTGCACATTCCGGTGGCGTTTACCTACGCCTGGGCAGTGCGCGACTACTGGTACGACGCCACGGTCATCCCCTTCATCGACCAGGTCGGTTCACTGGACGATATGTACAACCCGGACAACTACTATATGCAGCAGGCCTATCCCGCGCGCACCCTCCTGGATGCCGGGGGAGTGCCGGCCGCCGGCTCCGATGCTCCGGTGGATACCGCCGACCCGCGGCCTTTCCAGAATATCGAAAAAGCCGTGACCCGCGACGAGGGCGAAGGCCCACTCAACCCTGCCGAGGGCCTGGATATCCTCGACGCCATCGACGCCTACACCATCAACGGCGCCAGGCTGCTGCAGCAGGAAGACATTACCGGCTCGCTGGAAGTGGGCAAGCAGGCGGACTTCATCGTGCTCGACCGGGACATCATCGCCCTGGCGAAGGACGGCGGAATCGACGCGGTATCGGACACCGAAGTGCTGGAAACCTGGTTCGCCGGCGAGCAGGTTTACAGCGCGCCCCTCTAAGGCCGCTTCCACGTGCCCGGGGCGGCTGCCTGAAGGCCGCCCTACGGGGTATGGTCGGGGGTGGTGGCCGCCGCGCGCTGCCGCAGGTGCGCGCGCACATCCACGGCAATCTTCACACAGATGATAGCCAGCAGCACCGGTGTGGCGTCCCCGAGCACCATCACCAGCGCTCCGCCAAAAATCAGCACCAGGTGCATGAACACGATACGGCTGTAGGGCTCGTGCATCTGCTGCCCGACCGTGCGCCCTTCATATTCCTTCCTGCCCAGGAAATTGTAGAAAAAAGAAAACGCATGGCTGCAGAAAAGCACCAGCAGGGCGGGCCACAGGCCGGCGAACAGCGCCGCGACCTCCTGCAGGTCGGTACTGCCGGAAAAACCAGAAGGCCCCTGGACGAAAAAGGCATGGAGGAACAGAAAATGTGCCGCCATGAAGCCGCCGAAGTGCCCTGCGAAAAACGGGCCCGCCAGCAGCGCGGCCCAGCGCCCGACCACCCCGATCTTGCACAGGTTGAAGAAGCCGATGATCGCGCTCTCCGCCCAGTACAGCACCAGTACCCTGCCCAGATCCCACTGGTAGAACAGCGCGCCGGCCAGCACCACCAGGTTGGCCGCCACCAGTGCCAGCACCGAGGGCGATTGCCACCCCGGGGCCCGCTCCACCGCGCGCTTGTCGCCGGCGACCGTCGCCGCGCCTGGCCAAGTACTGGCGGCGGCCGACAGGCCCGCGCCTTCTCCCGGTGCCGCCTCGCCCTGGCCGAGCCTGACGCCGGCAGCGGCCTCGATCCGGCCCCGGATCAGGTCGACGTCCCGCTGCGCCAGCGCCGAGCCGAATTCCACGGATTGATTGCCGTAAGCAAAGGCAGCGTGGCTCCCCCGCCAGGATGTGCCCGACTTCGCGGCGGGGTGCTCGAGCCTGAGGTTGCGTATGGCGGCGGCCTCGTACTGCGCCTGCAGTGAGAACAGGGGCAAACCCAGGGATATCTGCACCAGCCCCGGTCGCACCCGCACCACCTCCCGTCCGAACAGCATGGCCAGCAGAATGGCGGTCATCACCAGTGGCGCCATCGACCAGCCAAGCAGCCAGAAGGTGGTGAACAGCGCCGCAACCAGGCTGAACAGGTCCTCCGGCGCGCCCCACAGCTGCAGCGCCTCGCGGCCGGTGCCAATGGCGGGAAGCAGGAAGATGACATCGAAGACCAACAGGAAAAGAATGGCGGGCCAGTGGCGGCGGAGGGGAAACACCTGCTGAAAACGCTCGCCCTGCAGGTGCCTTTCCAGCCCCAGCCGAAAGCGCGGTCTGTTACGTTGTGCGTCTGCCATCGCCCACAGGTTGGCAGCTCAGGGAGATCCTGTCACCATCGGATAACCGGAAAGAAAAGATCGTGCAAGAGCCTGCAGCGCCGAATTCATCCGGCCAGGATGGGCGGACCGAAGTCCGCCCTCCGGGAAAGCCGCGGGGTCAATCGTAGTTGTAACCGAGCTTGACGCCATAGGTACGCGGCTGGTTGGGGCCGAAAGCGTACTGCGGGAACACCGCATCGCCGTTGCCGCCGCCGTCGAAGTAATACTCGTCGGTGGCGTTTTCCACGTAGGCGGAAATGGACCAGTTGTCGAGGCGGTAGCCGACACTCAGATTGACCTCGCCCCAGCCGTCGATCTTGTAACTGTTGGGCTCGAAGCCGCCGTACTGCTTGGTCTGGAAGTGGTACCCCGCCAGGCCGAACAACTCGCCCTCCGCGATCGGGTAGTCGCCGGTTAGCACGATATGGCCGGAGTACTCGGGCGCCCAGGGAATCGCCTGGCCCTCGCACTCGGTGCTGCCGCCGCAGATCTTCTCCAGCTCGTTGGCCTCGCTGTCGAAATAGGCCAGGCCGACATTGAGGCTCAAATAGTTGCCCAGCGCCTGCTCCACCGAGCCCTCGAAGCCCCAGCCGTCCACCTTGCCCACGTTGTCGGCGTAAAACAGCGCGCCGTCATAGTAGGTGGCCTGCAGGTCCTTGTACTGGTAGTAAAATACATTGGCGGTAACCTGGGTACCGCCGTCCAACAGGGTGCCCTTGTAACCCAGCTCATAGGAGGTGGAGGTCTCCGGATCGAAGGAGGCGGGCTTGTACTCGTCCGGGGTGGCCTCGGTAAAACCGTATTCCGCCGGCGGGGTGATACCGAAGGAGTTGAAGCCCCCCGACTTGTAGCCGGCGGTAACGCTGGCGAACAGCAGGGTATCCACGTTGGGGTGATAGTTGACGATCGCCCGCGGCGTGAACTTGTCCCAGTCCTGGGTGTCGCTCAGGGGGCCGTCCGGGGTATCAAAGCCCAGGGCGGCGCGATTGCCCAGCACCGGGCTCTGGCTGGGGTAGACCAGGTTGGAGAAGTCTTTCTCGTCATAGGTGTAGCGCACTCCCACGCTCACGTCCCAGTACTCATTGAAGTCGTAGCCCAGGTCCAGGTAGGCGGCATAGCCCTGATACTTACCGTGGGCCCGGTTGCTGTCGTTCATGATGCCGTTGGGCGCGCCCTGCCAGTCGAAGGTACCGAAATAGTCATAAAAGTACTGCACGTACTCGCCGTCGGGGGCGTACTCGGCATATTCCTTGTAGTAGGCGAACAGGTCCTCACAGGTGCTGTCGTAACCGGTCCAGTACACCGAACACCACACGTCCTCGGCCATCTCCTGCTGGAAGGTCGCCTTCACGTGCTCCTTGTAGTAGGACACCCCGGCGTACCAGTTGAGCGGGCCGTCGCTGTTCGACACCAGGCGCAGTTCCTGCTCGAAGTAATCGCCTTCCTGGTCCTGGGCGTAGCTGTTGAGCACGATGGGCAGGCCGTCGAAGTCCTCGGCGTAGTCGAAGGTGTGATCCTTGTAGCCGGTGAGCGAGGTGAAAGTGGCAAAACCCAGGTCGTAGTCGATCTGCAGGCCGGTGCTGTAGATTTCACCGTTGTCGCGGTTGCCCAGGCTCATGTCGGCGTTGATATCGTAATTCTTTGCGGGGTAGCCCAGGTCGCCGTAAATCTCGCTCAGGTTCTCGTAACCCTCACCCTTGCCGCTGGGCACGTAGATACTGCCCGACAGGTTGCGGCTCTCGTACTCCAGCATCAGGTTGACGCTGAGCCGGTCGGTCTCGAACAGGGTGGACAGGCGCACCGCGTCCTTGTTGTGCTCGATATAGTCGTTGCTGGTCAGGCCAGGGTAGGCGTTGTGCACGTAGCCGTTCTGCTCGGAGTGGTAGGCCGCCAGGCGGAAGGCCAGGTTGTCGGTGACCGGTACGTTGATGGCGCCCTCGCCAGCCAGCAGGTCGCGCTCGCCCACATCCACCTCGGCGTAGCCGTTCACGCCATCCAGGCTGGGTTTGGTGGTCTGGATGTTCATGGCGCCGGAAATCGCGCCGCGGCCGAACAGGAAGCCCTGGGGACCGCGCAGTACTTCGGCCCGTTCGATATCGTAAAGGCTGGTTACCGCCGAGCCGTTGCGCCCCTGGTACAGGCCGTTCTTGTACAGGCCGATGGAGGGATCGCCGCCGATGCCAAAATCGTTGGTGAGGATGCCGCGCACACTGACGAAGTCGATGAAGCTGTCCTGGGAATTACCGGTGACCCCGGGGGTATAGCTGATCAGGTCCTTGACGTCATCCAGGTTGGCCTCGCGGATCAGCTTGCCGGACACCGCCGAGATGGCCAGCGGCACATCCATCACGGATTCCGAACGCTTGGTGGCCGTGACGATTACCTCTTCCAGTACCTGCCCCATGGCGACCGTGGGCAAGGATGAGGCCACCACCACCGAAACGGCCGCAGCCAGTTTTTTCCGGGATGTTCCGGCAATCTTTCGACGAGTCCCCGCAGTGCCATATACAGACATAGTTTTACCCCCAGTTCACATATTGTTTTTTGCGGGCGAGCCGCAATACCCCGTTACTGGTGACCGTAGCGAACAAGCGACCACTATCATATACCACTAAAGTGTAGGAATGTCCCTACCGGGACGCCCGGCTCCCACCAGGCCTACAGGCAGGCATCGTATTCCATGGGCGTCACCTGGCGGTCGAATTCGTCCATCTCCTGCTGTTTCAGCACCGTGTAGACATGCTGGAAGGACTCCCCCAGGTTGTCCCGTATAAACGCCGAGGCGGAAAATCGCGCCAGGGCGTCCGGCCAGTAGCGCGGCAGGCTGGGGGGCAGCAGCTCGTAGGCGTTGCCCTGGATCGGCTTGGGCGCCCGCAGGGCATTCTCGATACCGTGCAGCATGCCTGCCAGTATCGCCGCTACCGCCAGGTAGGGATTGGCATCGGCCCCGGCGACGCGGTGCTCGATGCGCGTGGCCGCCGCACTGTCGGCGGGCACGCGCACCGAAACCGTGCGATTCTCGAAGCCCCAGCAGGGCGCCAGGGGCGCGTGACTGCCGCGCTGGAAGCGCCGGTAGGAGTTCAGGTTGGGGGCAAACAGCAACATGCTGTCCTCCATGGTGGCCAGGCAGCCGGCAATCGCATGGCGCAGCAAGGAGTTGCCCGCCCCGGATCCATCGGCGAAGGCATTGTTGCCGTCGGTATCGACCAGGCTGCAATGCACGTGCATGCCGTTGCCCGCCAGCTGGCCGAAGGGTTTGGCCATGAAGGTAGCCCGCAGGCCGTGCGCCCTGGCCACCGAGCGGATCGCCCGCTTGAGCATCACCGCCTGGTCGGCGGCGACCAGGGCGTCGGCGTTGTGGTACAGGTTGATTTCGTACTGCGAGGGTGCCGACTCCTTGATCAGGGTATCCACCGGCAGGTTCTGGACGACGCAGGCGTCGCGAATGGCATGCATCAGCGGCGCCATGCCTTCCATGGTTTCCACACTGTAGGTCTGGCCACTGGCCAAGGCGCCGCCGACGCGATCGGTCTGGGTGTGCAGCGGCCGGCCCAGGCTGTCCTCCTCGTCGCGCAGCAGGTAGAACTCCATTTCGGTGGCGACGACCGGGGTGAGGCCCAGGGCGGCAAAGCGCGCCATCAGGGCCTGCAGCATGTGGCGGCTGTCGTAGGCGCAGGGCGCGCCGTCCACCTCGCGCATGGAGATCAGCACCTGGGCGGTTTCGCGCTCCTGCCACGGCACCCGCACCAGGGTGCGCAGGTCGGGTATGCAGTAACCGTCGCCATCGCCGGTGCCGAACACCCAGGCCTCGCCATCGCGACCCCAGACGTCACATACCAGCGAACTCAGCGGCAGCTTCAACTCCCCGCCCGCCAGCTTGTCCAGCTTGTCCCGGGCAATCCACTTGCCGCGCAAACCACCGCAGATGTCCGGCAGGATCATCTCGACAATCTCGACATCGGGGTGCTGCCGTAGGAACTGCTCCAGGGCGTTGTGTGCGTCGCTCATCCCGCTTCCCGCTGTGTCTGGAAAACACCACTTTAGGGGTAATCCCCCGCCGTGGCGACTGTGCCAGACTATTTGGCCAAACCACATTTAACAATGCCTGACCGCAATAGGCCATAACACAAGTGGGTAAGCCCTACGGCTGTCACCCCGCCAAGGACGCAGTACATGAATAAGCAAGTCGACTCCGGTCAACTCAAGGGACTGGACCGGGCCCACCACCTGCACCCCTTTACCGACCTCAAGGATTACAGTGAGCACGGCGGGCGCATCGTCTCCCGTGCCGAGCACATTTACATCTACGATACCGACGGCAACAAGATTCTCGACGGCATGTCGGGCCTGTGGTGCTGCAACCTGGGCTACAGCCAGCAGGCCATCAGCGACGCGGTCTACGCCCAGTTGCAGGCACTTCCCTTCTACAACAACTTCTTCAAATGCTCCAACCAGCCGGCGGTGGAACTGGCCCGGGCGCTGGTGGAAGTCACCCCGGCGCAGTTCAACCACGTGTTCTTCACCAATTCCGGCTCCGAGGCCAACGATACCAACCTGCGCCTGGTGAAACGCTACTACGACCTGCTGGGCAAGCCCCACAAAAAGCAGATCATCAGCCGCCGGAACGCCTACCACGGCTCCACCATCGCCGCCGCCTCGCTGGGGGGGATGGGGCCCATGCACGCCCAGACCTGGGGGCTGGATTACATCCACCACATCAACCAGCCCCACTGGTTCGAGGAGGGAGGTGACGCCAGCCCGGAGGAATACGGTATCCGGGTGGCGCGGGAACTGGAGGCGAAAATCGACGAACTGGGCGAGGACAACGTCGCCGCCTTCATCGCCGAGCCGGTGCAGGGTGCCGGCGGCGTGATTGTACCCCCGGACACCTACTGGCCCGAGATTCGCCGCATCTGCGACGAGCGCGACATCCTGCTGATCATGGACGAGGTGATCTGCGGTTTCGGGCGCACCGGCAACTGGTTCGGATGCCAGACCTTCGGCCTGGAGCCGGACCTGATGACCTTCGCCAAGGCGGTTACCAACGGCTACATCCCCCTGGGCGGGGTGATGGTGGGCGACAGGGTCGCCGATGTGCTGCTTGCCCACGGCGGCGAATTCGCCCACGGGCTCACCTACTCGGGCCACCCGGCCTCCTGTGCGGCGGGTCTGGCGACCCTGCAGATCCTGCGCGAAAGCAGCATCATCGAGCGGGCGGCGCGCGACATCGCCCCGCACTTCCAGGCCCGCCTGCGCGAGCTATGCGACCACCCCATCGTCGGGGAGGTCCGGGGCCTGGGCATGTTCGCCGCAGTGGAACTGGTGCGCGACAAGGGCTCGCGGGAGCGCCTGGCACCCGAGTCCGCCGGCGCGGTGCTGTGCCGCGACAAGGCAAACGCCAACGGCCTGATGGTAAGGCAGACGGGCAACGCGATGATCATGGCGCCACCGCTGGTCGCCAGCGTAGCGGAAATCGATATCCTGGCGGAGAAGCTGACCCAGGCGCTGGATGAGACCGCGGCGCACTACGGGGTTCGTTGATTTTTTTCTTTCCAGTCTCTGTTCTGCAGGGAGCGGCCGGTTGGGTCTGGCTGCTGGTCCCTGCTGGCTTCGTGCTTCCGATTGGATCTGGCTGCTGGTCCCTGCTGGTTTCGTGCTTCCGAGTGGGTCTGGCTGCTGGTCCCTGCTGGCTTCGTGCATCCGGTTGGGTCTGGCTGCTGGTCCCTGCTGGCGGCGTTCACGCGGTAGACCCTCGCTCGGTTAATACCCCATGCCCTCGTCGAGGGTCTACCGCGCGCCCGCCGCTGGATTCCATGCGAGCTGGAATATCTTTGGCAAACACGCTCAGTGGTGGCTTGCGGCCGTTGTGGGCCGGCTGCTTGGCTCGGAGTTAGCTTGCGGCCGTGGTGGGCTGGCTGCTTGGCTCGGTGTTAGCTTGCGGCCGTGGTGGGCCGGCTGAAGGGCATGGGGTATTAACCGCCAGCCGGCCCACCGCGGCCGCGAGCGGCGAATAGCGACCCCAGCGCCTGCCAAAACCAACGTCGGACTTTCAAATGTGACCGATACGGCTTATCTTCTAGTGCTTGCGACAGAACTCCCCGCGGCCCGATAGCTGGCCTCGATACCTCGTTTCCCCAGGAGATCAGATGAGCAGCAAAATTCCGGTAGCCAAACCCCTGGTAATCCTGCACGGCGACGAAATGGCGCAGATCGCCTTCGAGTGCATTCTCGAGCAGTTCGTCAAGGCCCGCCTCGATATCGAGCTGGTGGAGATCGACCTGACCGCCGAAAACCGCCTGGTGACCAACGGCCAGGCGGTGCGCGACGCCATCGAGGCGCTGAAACAGTACGGCGTCGGCATCAAGAACGCCGGCATGACCGTCAACCGCAAGCAGTTGAACGAGTTGCTGCTGAAACACCCTGCCATAAAAGAGGCCGAGCTGGACAAACTGGCTACCAAGTCGCCCAATGGTGCCATCCGCAAGGGCATAGGCGGCAATATCACCCGCGAGGACATCCAGTTTCGCAACCTGCAGATCAAGCCGCCCGAGTGGATCGGCCGCGACATCGAGGTGATGACCATGGAGAGCGGCGGCATCAAGCACAGCGCCAATGCCCTGTCCACGGCCACCGGCGTGCTCAAGCTGATGTTCGTCGGCAGCAGCGGCGATCCGGTGGAGCTGCACCGCAGGACCATCGACAAGGGCGACCCCTGGCTGCTGGCCACCAATGACATAGATGATGTCAGGGCCTGGGCCCACGGCTTTTTCCAGCGCGCCCTGGAGGACAAGCGGGACGCCTACCTGGGGCTCAAGGATACAGTCATTCCCGGCTACGACGGGGTCATGCGCGCCGCCATCGAGGAGATCTACCACGCCGACTATGCGCAGCAGTTTGCCGAGGCCGGGCTGGCCTATCACTACGAGCTGATCGATGCCCAGGCGGCGCGCATCGTCGCCAACCCGCCCGAGCGGGCGCTGTGGGGCGTGCCCGACAACACCACCGGCCGCAAGCTGTACAAGCTGGTCGGGGCATTGAAGAAATACGGCATTCCCAACCGCAAGCACCACGTCTCCCTGTCGCGCATGAGCGCCGGCGGCGGCGACCAGTACGGCAGCTTCAATATGGCCATGGAGGAGGACGGCATCCTCAAGGTAATCGTCGACGGCGACGAAAAGCACGCGCGGCAGGTGAAGAAAAACGACCCGGTGTTGCTGATGTCCAACCACCTGCAGGCGATCACCGACTGGGTCAGCCAGGTGTTTCGCGACGCCTCGCGCAAGGACAAGGAGGTATACTTCGGCCTCAAGCGCGAGTACATGGAGTACGACGAGGTGTTCAGCACCGCGATCGTACACACCCGCCACGCCCTGGCGAAATCAGGCACCCGGCCGCCGTCCTTCATGATCATGCGGCCCTCCAGCCAGCTCAAGAAAATGATCACCGACCCGCCGCGCAACGCCCTGTACCCGGCGCAGAATCTGGATGGCGACATCTTCTCGGATATTTCCGCGGCCCTGGGGGGCAGCCTGGCCACCGCCAGTTCCATCATCGAGAGCAAGGACGGCACCATGCTCTACGAGGCACCCCACGGCACCGCCCACGACCTGTACCTGAAGTACCTGGAGAGCGATGGCAAGGAGGCGCACTTCAACTCTTCGGCACTGATCTACGCCCTGGCCAACGCCCTGGAAACGCTGGCGCAACGGGAAGACAACCAGGCCCTCAACGACTACTCCCAGCACCTCAAGCAGGCACTGATCGACACAGTGGATCAGGGCATCATCACCGGCGACCTCAAGGGCAAGACCACCAACCCGGACGCGGAAAGACTGGTGGACATGTACGGCTTCCTGGACGCGGTGGAGCGCAATCTGGACGGTGCCACCCGGCCCACAGACATCGCTGGCTGAACGCCACGCAGGTAGCTCTACAACCTGGCGCATGGCCTACCGCTGGCACTGGACCAATTCCTGGTTCAGGTCATGGTCATCAACCCCGGCCCGGAAAGCGGGCAGGCAAACTGCGTCAGCCCAATAGGGCAGCCAATTGCGCACAGGCATCCCGGTAGCCTTGCTCGATCCGCTCTCCGGTCAGTTTTGGACCCAGATCGAAAAGCGACCCCACTCCGGATGTGTCGCGAGGTGCAACAAGCAGTAGCCTGGTACCCCCGGCGTCAATGAAGTTCTCACGGGCCAGTTTGTCAGCGCTTTCCTGAACGTCCATGCCGGCCCGCTCGAAGAACTCGGCTCCCAGCACCTTTACCGATGCGATAGTGGCCAGATCCAAGGCCCAGGCCACCGCTCCACGGGTGTTGGCCGGCGGTGGCACGGCCGACCCCGTCAGCGGTGCAAGCAGCACAATAACGATTTCTCGCGCCCCGGACTCGAGGGCGGGCAACAGCGGTGTGTTTGCCATGATGCCGCCATCCCAATAAAACTCTCCGTCGATTTCACACCAGGGAAACACCACGGGAATGGAACACGAGGCGAGTATGTGCCTGGGGGTGAGCTCGGATCCAGAAAAATATCGCAGCCGGGAGCGACACACATCGGTCGCGGTGACCACCAATTCGGGCGCGACATCGCGCAGGCGCTGCACATCGATCACACTGGTCAAAAGGTCTAGCAAATACCGATTGTCGAGCAGGGCAGGGTATTTCGGGCCCTCTCCGAACAGGGTGGAAAGTCGGTACCTGAGTCTGTGCCAGAAGGAGAATCGAAAGACGTCTCGTCTGTGCAACGTCTCCCAGAAACCTTCCATGCGGGTCGCGTCCCAACCCATTCCGATCAACGCCCCATTCAGGGAACCTATGGATGTCCCGCATACGAGATCCGGTCGCCAACCCAGTTCCTGCAACCTTCGCCAGACACCTACCTGATAGGCACCGCGCGCACCTCCTCCGGAAAGCACCAACGCTCTTTGTACACCTGACTGCTGCTTGACCATACTCACCCATCCCAGCCATGGAGCCCTACCGCGCCCCCGGAAAAGCCCTGTCAATCAATCCAGCCCAGCACATCGCGAATAACAGACCAGCGCGGCGGCTGGCTAGCCTTTACCTGGCCGAGCATCCAGTACCGATACAACTCATCGATGGTCCCGTCGGTCTCTGCGTTGAGAAGCCAGACATCGAGATATCGAAGCAGATCTGTATTGCCCCGGGCCACGCTGTAGCCACTGGGAATAAAGTATGTTGGCGCGGGGGCCACCAGTGAGAACACTGGATAACGCAGGGTCCAGGCGGCCGCTTCCTCGGCAAACGTGGCAACGGCATCAACCTCCGGCAGGTCCACATCGAGAATCTGCTCGATGTCCTCTTTGTCCTGAAATGGGACCGCTGAGGCGTTCGGTAGCAGTCCATGTAACAGCGAGAGGTCCGAGGGATCGTCGAGAATCGCCACCCGGAGATTCTCGATCGCGCGAATACCAGCCCATGTGCGGAACTCCTCTCTCCGGTGATCAGGTACGATCAGTCCCACAGGTATGTTGCGCACGGGTGCAGTCATTGAGAATTCTTCGGTCCGGGCAGGAAATATCCACATCAGCGACATGAACACGTCGCATTCACCCGCGTCGAGATGCTCCCTCGCCGCAGAGATTGACCCTCCCGGTATGAATTCCAGCGGCAGTTCCATGTAACGGGCAAATCTATGAGCCATTTCAATGTCAAACCCGACCAAGTCACCCGCGTCGTTAAAGTACGCCGATGGATAGTTGCCCGGGACATAGCATGCCCTCAGGAGGCCGCGCCGCTTGATCCGCGCCAGGCTGGCCGGGCCGCCGGCTTTCTTCACTTCTTCGGGAATGGAATCTCGATACACGACATGTGGTTGCGGGTTTTTAACCAGGTGAAGGCTGGCGAGTAATTGGTCTTTCGTGTAAGGCTCCACGTAAACATAGGTATAAAAGGCACGGATGCCGGCCAACGCCATTGCCAGGAGAATCACTGACACCGCGGCGAAGCGAAGCAGCGGAATCGCGCGCAGGGTGACGCGACCTTGCAAAGCATAAGTCCCGACCAGGGCGATAGCGAGGATGTTGAGGGCCGAAACCAGCGCGCCGAAGCGTCCGCTGATGACATCGACGGTGAGGAACACCTGGAACAGATCCGCCGGCAAGCGCAGCAGGTCAAAAAGAAACGGTAGCGCCAGCACGGTGCCGCCAAACAGGCTGGCGATGCCGGCAATCGCCAGGGTAGGGTACTGTTCAGCGGGTACCATCGACCCGATATACCACCCTCCGAACAGTACGAACCACAAAGCCAGCAGGCCACCCAGACTGGGAAAGGGATAGGCAGCGGAGACCAGGATATCAACAGATGATTCTGCCTGCCCCTCGGGTTGCTCTGGATGCCTATCCGCCTCCTCGATCAAGCGTCGACTGTCACTGGCGAGCACGGGCAACACGATCAGGACACTGCCAGTGGCGAAGGCCGTGACCAGTGGCCCGCGGAAAGTGCGCAGAATCTCCCGATAGCTCAGCGGAGTAAGCGTGGCGATAAGAGCCGGGATCAGCCAAATGCTCAGTATCAACGCCAGGGTTATGTAAATAACCAGGTAGACCTGAAGGCGGCCCAGGTCGGCGAGTTCGATAGTTCCCGCGGCGCTGGCGATGAGGGCAAAAACGCCGTAGGGCGCCAGCCTGCCGACAAAACCGGTGATCGTCATCAACACGTCTCCGACGGTCGATAGCAGATCCAGGATGTGGCGTTTCTGTTTCACCTGTATCAGAGCGACGCCAAACAGGATGCTGAACACCACGATCGCCGGCACGACCGCATTCGACAACGCGAAAAAGATGTTCGACGGGATATAAAGTTTGAGAAAGTCGACGGACTTGGCCTCTTCGACCTCACTGATACTGAAAAAAGAGGCGGAGGGCCAATCGGGAAGAACCAGCGGTGTCAGGAAAATGACCACCAGGCCAATCGCCCACAGTACCGACAGGATGCTCCCACCCCGGATTGCCAGGCGCTTGACGTCATCAAGGGTCAAACGCCCGATAGAGGTTATCAGGGCAACCACGACATAAGGAATCACCGTGATCTGTAGCAGGGCGATGAACGCATCACCCCCTATTTTTAGAAATGCGACCTCTTCGCCAAAAAATACGCCTGCAACAACGCCGAGTGCCAGCCCGATGAATACCTGACTGGCAATGCCCAAACGCTTTCTGCGAACTGGCAGGTTCACATTTCTGAACCTCGATCATAATACACGGCTAACCACGGGGGGTTTGATCATATCAGACGCTACCGAAGTAAAGCACCGCTTTCCGGTGGCTGGCGGCAGCCGCTACAATCAGCCCTGCGGCTAGTGTGAAGATGTCACAGCGCCCTGCAACAACCAGCGCAGTGCCGCCAATAAGGTATTCAAGGCAGAGGGCGGAAAAATGAGCAATCAGCGACAGATACTGAACAAGACGAGCCTCGACATCCGGCCGGGCCTGCCCCTGCAGGCATCCAGTGGCGGCATCGAGGAACTGCGCGCCGACATCCAGCGCCTGATGGACATGGAGGCGATCAGGCAGCTCAAGTACGCCTATTTCCGCTGTGTCGACACCGCCAACCTGGAAGAACTGGTCACCCTGCTGCACGACGACCTCTCAGTGCACTACATCGGTGGCAGCTACGAGTGGAAAATGCAGGGCCGGCAGGAATTCGTCGCCGCTATCGGCATGGCGTTCACCAAACAGGCTGTCGGCCAGCACAACGCCCACCACCCGGAGATCCAGATGCTGAGCGCCACCGAGGCCACCGCCCTGTGGTACCTGGCGGACAATATGTGGATACTCAACCACGGGCGAAGACGTCCGGCACCGCGCTGTACCGCGACCGCTACCTGAAAGTGGACGGCAGGTGGCTGATCAAGGACACCTACTACGAGCGCATCTACGAGTTCAACGAACAGCTGGAAACCAGCCCGGCGCTGAGCGCGCATTATCTGGGGGTGCATGGGGGAGGCGCAGTTCTGAGTGCTGGTCCCTGGTTGCATCCTGCAACCGGGGACCTAGACCTGTAGACCTAGGCTGCTGGTCCCCTGGCGCATCCTGGAACCAACGGATTTGGCTGCCGGTCCCTGCTCGCGGCACGCGCCCGCCAGACCCCGCTCGGTTAATACCCCATGCCCTCGACGGGGTCTGGCGGGCGCGTGCCGCTGAATCTTGCTTATTGCAAATTCGCTGGCTGCCTGGCGCGGTGTCAGCTTGCGCCCGGGTGGGCCGGCTGAAGGGCATGGGGTATTAACCGCCAGCCGGCCCACCCCGGGCGCAAGCGGGGGTAACGACAATTCAGCTATCGAGGTACTCCCGCAAACGCTGCTCCGCCCGCTCGCCAAACAGGATGTCACAGGCCTCGCGCAGGCCCGGCGCGCGGGCCAGTTCCTCGCGCCGCACCACCAGCTCGATCTTGGAGCGGCGGCGCATGAAATCCTCCAGCTTGACGATCATCTCCCGGCGCGCCGCCAGCTCGATCTCGCAGCGGGTGTACTCGGCGTTCTCGATGAGCAGGTCGGCGCAGCTCTCGTCCTCGCGAATGCGCTCCAGCAGGCCGAAGGCGCTCTCCCCGTAGCGCCGCCAGAAGCGTTCCGACAGGGGCTCGGATGAACTGGGGTGGGTCAGCCTATCCAGGTCCATGAGACGGGCCTGCAGGCGAAATTCGTCGCGCAGGTCCACCCCGGGCTCGCCGTACCACTTGTTGCGCGGCGCCGGCACGTCAACGCCGAGACGATGCACCCACTGTGCCACCTCGTCGCCGACGTTCAGGCAGTCGGTGAGCTTGCCGCCGAATATACTCAGGTGGCGGCTGGCCTCGTCCACCTCGATCACGTGCTTGCGCGACAATGCCACCCAGTCGGCCTCGCCGCCGTGGCCTTTTATGGCCAGCGGCCGCACGCCCACCCGCTCGGCGATGATGCTGTCGCGATCCAGCGGCGGGTCCAGATCCAGCAGGGCGTTGGCATTGGCGAGGATGAAATCCCGGTCCTCGTCGGTGACCCCGACCTCCGGGCTGGACACCTGGGTATCGGTGGTGCCGATGCAGGTCTTGGGCCCCATGGGAATAAGAAAGAACAGGCGGCCATCGCTGGCGAAAAAGGTGAGCACCCGGCGATTGTCGGTGATGCGGTCGACGATCAGGTGCACGCCCTTGGAAAACAGGTGGTGGTATTCAGTGGTTTCCCCGACGCGGGCGTTGTGGGCATCGGCGTAGGGTCCGCAGGCGTTTACCAGTACCCGGGCGCGGACCTCGATATCCCGCCCACTGATCACATCGCGGGCGTGGCAATACCACAGCTCCCCCTCCCGCCGCGCGCCCAGCGACTCCACGTAGTTGGCGGCGATGCAGCCGTAGTTGAGGCTCTTGCGCACGAAATTGAAAACAAAGCGGGCGTCGTTGTCGTACAGGTAGCAATCCGAGTATTCCAGGCCCCCGGCCGCCGCACTGGTATTGACCACCGGCTCGGCCCGCTCGATGGCGGCGGCGCTGAGATAGCGCGGCGCGCGGGTCCGGAAACGCCCCATGATCCAGTACAGCACGCTGCCCAGGAACACGAAAAAGGGAGGAAAGCGG
This sequence comes from Pseudomonadales bacterium, assembly GCA_024234735.1. Taxonomy (GTDB): domain Bacteria; phylum Pseudomonadota; class Gammaproteobacteria; order Pseudomonadales; family Halieaceae; genus JARRPM01. The sequence goes on along the minus strand of JACKNV010000005.1, from coordinate 137,509 downwards.
AAACCCCTGGCGATAGTGGTGAAAAACCGGATCTCCTTCACCGTGGAGGGATAGGCCCGCATCAGCCGATTGCGCGACTGGCACAGCTTGTTGACCAGCAGGTACTCGTGGCTCTCCAGATACTTGATACCGCCCCAGGCCAGGTTGGAGGAGCTGGAACTCACCCCGCCAGCGAAATCACCGCGATCGATCAGCGCCACCCGCACCCCGCGCCCGGCCAGCGAAGCGGCCGCCACTGCGCCGTTGATGCCACCGCCGACGATGAGCACATCGAACACCTGATCCTCGAGTTTGGCTATATTGCTGTCGCGCAGACTGGCTGCCATGTCACTGCTTCCTGTTGGTATTGCGCCACTGGCGCGGGCTCACGCCAGCCCAGCCGCGAAAGGCGCGGGAGAACACTGCCGGGTCCGCATAACACAGCGCCACCGCGATCCGGGCCAGGGGCAGCTCGGTATTCTGCAACAGGTGGCAGGCCAGCTCGAACCGGGTGGCCGCCAGCAGGTGCTGCATACCCGCCCCCTCGGCCCGCAGTTTCTCCCGCAGGGTCCGCTCGCTGCAACCGAACAATTGCGCCACGCTGGCGGCGCAGACACTGCCCCCGGCAAGCAGTTGATGCAACACGCATTGCACCTCCTGCGCGAACCCTGCCGGCCAGTCGGCGTCCGCCTCGCGCAGCGCGGCCTGCAGGGCGCGATAACGCTCCGGCTCGGCGCCGGCGATACGGTGCTCCAGCCAGGCAGTGTCGAAAGACAGGCCGGACAATACGGCGTCGAACTGCACCGCCGGGCCGAACACCCGGCGATAGGCAATCAGGCTGGCCGGACGCCGATGGGAAAATCTCACCAGCTGTGGCTGCCAGCCGGGCCCGCACAGTTCCCGCAGGATACGGTAGGCGAGGACGATGGCGATATCCTGCAGCTGCATGGCACCCTCGGAAGTCGGGTGTTGCAGCGAGTAGCCCAGGAACACGCTTTTCGATTCGGCCCGCAGCAGGATCGGCGCTGCCAGCCGGTCGTACAGGCGCAAATGCAGCAGCAACATGCGCAGGGCTTCGCCGACCGTGGCCGCATTGCGAATCAGCTCACCCAGCGGGCCGAAATCGGCCAGGGTAAAGCGGCTCCCCAGCAACAGGCCGAAGTCGCTGCGGCCACTCAGGTTTGCGCACACGCCCAGCAGCCCGAACACGGCTTCACCGGACACCCGGTTGTCGGCATCGGCGAACAGCTCGAGGCTGACGCCAGCCTGCCGAAAGGCCAAGGCCGGCGCCACGCCCAACTCCTCCAGCAGCAGCGGCAGGCCGATGATCGGCCCCAGCCGGGCGTCCGCGCCACCTGTTTCAACAATCATCACGGCTTGTCCAGTGCTACCGAAGCGAATACCGCAGGCGCGACCAGCTTGGCACCGCCTCGCCGGAATTGCAAAGTTTTTGCACCCCAGATGAACTAGACTTACTCACCCAAATCCATGGGCCGGCAGAATAAAAGGAGCGCAGGCGCAATGAGCACCAATTTTCACATCGATACCGGCAACCCTATCACCCTGTGGTGTACGCCCCACTCGCTGTACAGCGGCAAGGTGCGCTCCTATCTGATCAAGAAAGGCCTGCCCTACCGCGAACTGCTGCCCGCCAACCCCCACTTCCAGGAAAACGTGGTCCCCGCGGTGGGCCATTTCGTGGTGCCCATCGTCGAGACCACCGACGGCCAGCTGATCCAGGACAGCACAGTGATCATAGAGGAACTGGAGCACCGCTTCCCGGAGCGGCCGATGATACCGACCACGCCGGTACAGCGCGTGGTGGCTACCCTGCTGGGGGGCTTCGGCTCCGAGGGCCTGCTGCCGACGGCGATGCACTACCGCTGGAGCTATCGCGCCGAGCAGGAGCACTTCCTGCAGGCGGAATTCGGGCGCTCGGTGCACCACGGCCCCGGGCGGGAGGAGCGCCTGGCGGCAGGCAAGCAGCTGATGGATTATTTCAGCGGCTTCCTGCCCAACCTGGGTATCAACGCGACTACCATACCGGCCTTCGAGGCGGCCTACGAGGAACTGCTCGACGCCCTGGACGTGCACTTCCAGCACTATCCCTATCTGCTGGGTGGGCACCCCAGCACTGCTGATTTCGGCTTCATGGCACCGCTGTTCGCCCACCTCGCGCGCGACCCCGTGCCGTCCACGCTGATGAAGAACCGGGCGACCAACGTCTATCGCTGGACCGAGCGCATGAACCTGGCCCTGATCGCCGACGGCGAGTTCCCGCAGCAGGCGGGAGAGTGGCTCCCGGACGATGCCATTCCCGACACCCTGGAGCCGGTGCTGCGCCTGATGTTCCAGGACTGGGGCGCGCAACTGCTGGCCGATGCCGACTACACCAACCAGTGGCTGGACGCCAACCCGGGCCTGGCCGCGGGCAGCCTGGCCTCACACGAGACCGAACGCAGCGTGCACCCTGTGCTGGGTACGATCAGCCACCCCTGGCGCGGCGTCAGCGTGGAGCGCGGCAGCATGCCCCAGGGGCTGTGGCATTTCGAGCGCGGCGCCCGCCTGGCGCGGGAACTGCAGGGCGACGCCCGCGCCCGCTTCGAGGCCCTGGCGCAGCGCCTGGGCGGCACCGAACTGATGGCGGTGCGCCTGCGGCGCCCCATCGAGCGGCACGAAAATGCACTGGTATTTGCCTGATTTTCCAAACTTGACCTGGAGATAGAGAACAGATGAAGCACCCTCACCGGATACGGAAGACCCGACAGCTGGTGCTGACGGGCCTGGCCCTGATACTCGGCCTGGCTGTCAGCACAGCGCGGGCAAGCCAGCAGTTGACCCCGGAAGAAGCCCGGGAGATTGCCATCGATGCCTATATCTACGGTTACTCGCTGGTGACCACCGAGGTCACCCGGCTGCAGATGAGCAACGTACCCGAGGTCGAGCAGGTGCGCGCCCCCACCGGTACCTTCTTCAACATCAAGCGCTACCCGCCCGCCACCTACCGCGGCGTATCCGCCGCCAATGCCGATACCCTTTATTCAGTGGCATGGCTGGATCTGAAAGAACCCCAGGTGTTCAGTCACCCGGAAGTCAGCGACCGGTTCTTCACCTTCGAGTTGGTCGACCTGTGGATGATCGTCAAGGACAGCGTCGGCACCAATACCAGCGGCTCGAAGGCGATGACCTACCTGTTCACCGGCCCCGACTGGCAGGGCACGGTCCCCGAGGGCATGACCCATATCAGCATGCCGACCCGCTATATGATCATCCTCGGACGAACCTACGCCCTCGACACCCCGGAGGACCTGGCCAGGGTGCATACGCTGCAGGCCCAGTACCAGGTCAGGCCCCTCTCGGCCTACGGCAAACCCTACACCTTCAAGGCACCGCCGGTTGACCAGGATCCCGGCTTCAGCATGACCAAGCAGCCCCAGGCGGCGATACTCGAGCTGGGTACCGACGGCTACTTCAACCTGATGACCCGTCTCATGAATGGCCCTGCTCCGGCGCCCGCGGCGGACGCCCCCATGCTGGAGCGCATGGCCAGGCTCGGCATTGCCGCGGGCCGGCCCTTCGACAGCTCGCAACTGACCCCGGAGATCCAGGCCGCGTTACAGGAGGTGCCACAGGTCGCACTGCAGCGCATGGTGAAGGCCTGGGAAACCCTGGGCAAGGACGAGAACGGCTGGCGGGTGACCACGGTGGGCGGACGCTATGGCACCGACTACCTGTTGCGCGGCGCCTGGGCGTCCAGCGGCTGGCCCTCGCAGTTGCCCCACGTCTCGGTCTATCCGTCCACCTTCGTCGACAGCACAGGGCAGAAGCTGTCCGGTGCCCATCGCTACACCATGACGTTCCCCAAGGGGCAGCTGCCGCCGGTCAACCCGCTGGCTTTCTGGTCCATCACCATGTATATCTCGGACAATGGCCAATGGTTCTACCCCAACCCGCTGGACAAGCGCACGGTGAGCCCCCGAGATCAGCTGGTATACAACGATGACGGCACCCTGACCCTGTACTTCCAGCACGAGTCCCCGGGCGCCGACAAGGAGGCCAACTGGCTGCCCGCGCCCGCGGGCCCGTTCTCGCTGTGCCTGCGGCTGTACTGGCCCAACACCACGGCTCCTTCCATACTGGACGGCAGCTGGGCGCCACCGGGCGTGGTGAAAGTCCAGTAGGCATGCAACGCGAGCCTGTGCACAGCGCTGCCGGGCAGTCTGCCGCGATCACCGACGGCGCCCTGCGCGCGGGGCCGCTGACGGCAGTCCCCAGCCTCCTGCGCGAGCTCGGCCAGGATCCCGAGGCGGTTTTCGCCGCCCTCGGATGCAGCCCGCAGTTGCTGGAGAATTCCGAGAACGCCATCCCGTTCACCCTGCTCGGACGCCTGTTCGACACCTGCACAATAGCCACCGGCTGCCCCCATTTCGGGCTCCTGCTCGGGCAGCGGATGGGGCTGGACTGCGTGGGCCTGGTGGGCATGGTGGCCCGCCACTCACCTACCGTGAAGGAAGCCCTGTCGAACCTGCTGCTGTACATGCACCTGCACGATCGCGGCGCGGTGCCCACCCTGGCCGTGGTCGACGAGGAGGCGGTGTTCGGCTACACCATCTACCAGCCGGGGATGACGACAACCGCGTCGGTCTACGACGCCTGCGCCGCCATCGCCTGCAATGCCCTGGGCACGCTGTGCGGGCCCAGGTGGCGACCCACGGGCGCCCAGCTGCCGCGCTCCCGCCCCGATGACCCGGAACCCTACCGACGTGTTTTCGGGCTGACACCGACCTTCGCGGCGGAGCGGATGGCGCTGACCTTCGCGGCCGACTGGCTGGAGCGGCCGGTACCCGGCGCCGACCCCGGCCTCTACCGGGTGCTGCGCGAGCAGGCCGAGGCCCTGGCCGTCGGGGCCAGTGACAATGTGGTGCCGAGGGTGCGGCGAATCGCCTGCAATCTACTGCTGTGTGGATCCGGCTCACTGGACTCCGCCGCGGCGCTGCTCTCGATGCACCCGCGGACACTCCGCCGCCGGCTGCATGCTTCGGGCATCACCTACCGCCAACTCTGCGAAGAGTGCCGGGAGGCCCTCGCCCTTCAGCTGTTGCACGACAGCAGTCTGCCCATAGGGGAGATTGCCGCGCGGCTGCAATACGCCAACACCGCCGCCTTCACCCGCGCTTTCCGCCGCTGGACCGGCTCCACACCCACCACCTGGCGCGCCGGCCAGGCCGGATATCCGCCACACTCTGAGACGCCCGCGCTGCCAAGTTTGTCCTGAAATGGTAAAAGCCTGAGGGCAACTACTGGCTATACTCCCCGAGGTCAAGTCCAACTGCCCTGCTGCGGGGCCGCCCGTGCACCTATAGAGAGATAGCCGTATCACCGACTTGCGAGAAGGATGACCAGATGAAACGTATGCTAAGGAAACCGTCCCTGGTACCGGCCATGATCGCGGCCGCCATACTGGCGACCCCCGGGATGACACAGCCGCTGACCGGCGCGCCGGCCGACTCCCAGTACAAGTACTCGACGGCAATTCCGCCAGGGGTAGCGGTACCCGACAAGGTCGAAACCCGCCTGGGCACACTGCACTTCAACAGTGGCGTCCCGGACAAGGCCACCACCGAAAAGTTGTACGACAACCTGGACTTCCAGCGCGCCGTGGAGGCATACCTGTTGGGTTTGCCGCCGGTCAATCAACTGTCGAACAAGACCGCGATCCTGTCGATGGGCCCGGCGAACGGCACTATACCGATCTGGGAACAGCTCATGGACTCGCGCACCGTGATGCTGACGCCCAATGACAATACGGTTTACAGCTGGTTCTGGCTGGACCTGCACGACGGCCCGCTGGTCGTAGAGGTACCGCCAAAGGTACTCGGGCTCATCGATGACATGTGGTACAACTGGGTAGCCGATGTCGGTATTACCGGGGCGGACAAGGGCAAGGGTGGCAAATATCTCCTGCTGCCCCCGGGCTACGACGGTAACGTGCCATCGGGGTATCATGTGGTGCGCTGCCCGACATACAGCATCTGGATTCCGTGGCGCAGCTTCCTCGAAAATGGCGACCCCAAGCCCGGCGTGGACCTGGTCAAAAAGCATACCAGGATATATCCGCTTGCCGATGCCGGTAAACCTCACTCACCACCCACCTTCGTTGACATGTCGGGCAAGCCCTTCAACATGGTGGGCCCATCGGGCTACCAGTTCTGGGAGATGCTCAACCAGGTCGTGCAGGAAGAGCCTACCGATACTGTCGATCCAACGACCCTGGGGACCTGGGCCTCCATCGGCATCCAGAAGGGCAAGCCTTTCGCGCCCGACGAGCGCATGAAAAAGATCCTCACCGAGGCAGCCGCGGTGGGTGATGCCACGGCGCGAGCAATCACCTACAGGATGCGGGATCGCGCCGGCTACTATTTCGAGAATAGCAACTGGCGACTACCCTTCTTCGGCGGCTACCAATTTGAGTGGCAGCCGGGAGTGGCGAATCTAGATGCGGCCGCCTTCTTTTTCTTTCTCGCCACCGGGGTAACCCCGGCAATGGACACCAAGATCGTCGGCGAGGGCTCCACCTATCCATGGGCCGCCCTCGACGCCAACGGTGACGCCCTGGACGGCGGCAAGAACTACAAACTGCACCTGCCACCGGGCATACCGGTAGCGAATTTCTGGTCGGTGATCGTGTACAGCACCCAGACCCGCTCCATGCTGCAAACGGATCAGCAGTTCCCGAGCGTCAGCAGTCAGGACAAGGACTTGCAGGCGAATGCCGATGGCTCCGTGGAGGTCTATTTCGGGCCCAGGCCGCCAGCCGGCAAGGAAAGCAACTGGGTACAGACCATTCCGGGCCAGACGTGGTTCACCATTCTTCGCCTGTACGGCCCCCTGGAGCCATGGTTCAAGGGAACCTGGCAGCCCGGGGAGATCGAACTGGTCTCCCCATAGCGGTGAAGATGCACACGGGGGGGCTGCCCGGAAAACACTTGATATATCAGCCCAGCGTGAATCTGGCGTGTCAGATACAATGCCAACGGAATTGTAGGTTTGAGTGGGTCTGAATTTCGCACCTTGCGGCTGACGCCGCCAGACTCATAGGGTCATAACGAGGAGATTGGAATGTTACAGAAAATAGCAGTGATCCGCGGCGCGGGCAGCAGGTATTTTACCCGCCCGGCAACACTCGCGGCAGCAGTGTTGCTCGCCGCCAGCGCTAGCGCCACCGAGATCGAAACCACCGGTACGCCGGGCTCGCCGGCGTCCACTTCCACCATCAGCGGCAAGCAGCTGCCACCGCCGGCCCCCGAGTTCGGCGGTGTAATCAAGGACAACGCGATGCAGTCCACCGCCTGGTGGCCGCCGCGCGTGGTGCCGCCCAAGGACGCGCCCAACATCCTGATGATCATGACCGATGACGCCGGGTTCGGTATTCCCAGCACCTTCGGCGGTGTGATCCCCACTCCGACCATGGACCGCATCGCAAACGCCGGCCTGCGCTACAACCGCATGTTCTCCACCTCGCTGTGCTCGCCCACGCGCGCGGCCTCCATCACCGGGCGCAACCACCACTCGGTGGGCTTCGGGGTGATCGCCGAGCAGGCCACCGGCTTCCCCGGGTATGACAGCATCATCGGCGTGGACAATGCCACCATCGGCCGCATCCTGCGCGACAACGGCTACGCCACCTCGTGGTTTGGCAAGGATCACAACACACCCACCTACGAGGCCAGCCAGGCGGGGCCCTTCACCCAGTGGCCCACCGGTCTTGGTTTTGACTACTTCTATGGCTTCGTCGGCGGCGACGCCAACCAGTGGGGGCCGAACCTGTTCCGCAACACGACCCAGATCTACCCCTTCAACGACTACCCGAGCACGCTGACGATGGACCGCTCGGATCCCAAGGCCAAGACCTGGCCGGTAACCGGTAAGGAGTCGGAGTGGAACCTGATCACCGCCATGGCCGACGACGCCATAGACTGGATGTATCGCGTTCACCAGACCGCTCCGGAACAACCGATCTTCGTCTACTACGTGCCCGGCTCCTCCCACGCCCCGCACCACCCCACCAAGGAGTGGGTGGACAAGATCCACGCCATGCACCTGTTCGACGACGGTTACGAAAAGCTGCGGGAACGGATTTTTGCAAACCAGAAAAAGCTCGGCGTCATCCCCCCGGACCTGGAACTCACACCCTGGCCGGACGACCTCCTGACCCCCTGGGACGAACTCAGCGACGAGGCCAAAAAGCTCTACATTCGCCAGGTCGAGGTGTTCGCCGCCTACGTGGCGTATAACGATTACGAGATCGGCCGCGTGATCCAGGCTTTCGAGGACCTGGGCAAGCTGGACAACACCATTGTCATCTACCAGAACGGCGACAACGGCACCAGCGCAGAGGGCGGCCCGGAGGGCACCTTCAGCGAGGTCGCCTTCTTCAACGGCGTGCGCCCACCGGTGGACGTGCAGATGAAGTACTACGACGCCTGGGGCACCGAGTTCGCTTACAACCATATGTCCGCAGGCTGGTCCTGGGCCTTTGACACGCCCTTCGACTGGTTCAAGCAGAACGCCTCCCGCCTCGGCGGCACCAACCAGAACATGGTGGTGTCCTGGCCCAGGGGCATCAAGGACACTGGCGGCCTGCGCGAGCAGTTCGTTCACGTGATCGATATCGTGCCCACCCTGCTGGAAGCCACCGGTATCTCCGCCCCCGAATTCGTGGACGGCATCAAGCAGAAACCCATCGAGGGCACCAGCTTCGCGTACACCTTCGAAGAGAAAAATGCCAAGGCTGAATCCCGGCACAAGACCCAGTATTTCGAGATGATGGGCCAGTGGGCCCTCTATCACGACGGCTGGATCATGAGCACCAAGGTCAACCGGGCGCCCTGGCAGGCGTTCCAGGCGGCCAACACGGACCCGCTCAACAACCAGGTATTCCAGCTCTACAACCTGGAGGAAAGCTGGAACCAGGCCGAGGACGTAGCTGCCAAGTACCCTGAAAAGGTCAAGGAGATGCGGGAGATGTTCCTGGAGGAGGCGAAGAAATACCAGGTGCTGCCCCTCAACGCATCGGTCGGTGCCCGGGTCGCGGCGCCGCGTCCCAGCCTCACTGCCGGCCTGACCGAGCTGGTCTACACCCGGCCCATGACCGGTGTGCCTCAGGGCGACGCGCCCTACCTGCTCAACACCTCCTATACCCTGACGGCGGACATTACCGTACCCGAAGGTGGCGCCGAGGGTATGATCGTCACGTCCGGCGGGCGTTTCGCCGGCTGGGGCTTCTACCTGCTCGACGGCAAGCCGGTATTCAACTGGAACCTGCTCAACCTGGAATGGGTGAAGTGGGAAGCACCGGATGAGCTCGCGCCAGGCCAGCACATTATCGAGTTCGACTTCAAGTACGACGGCGAAGGGGCCGGCACGATGGCCTACAACAACTTCTCGGGAATCGGCCGGTCAGGTACTGGCACGCTGAAGGTGGATGGCAAGGTAGTGCAAACCAAGAAGATGGAAAGGACGATTCCCATTATCCTGCAGTGGGACGAGAGCTTCGATATTGGCTCCGATACCATTACCGGCATCGACGACGCCGACTACCTGCCGCCCTTCCCGCTGACCGCGAAGTTCAACAAGCTGACGATCACCATCGACCGTCCGCAGCTGTCTCCGGAAGAGATCAAGAAACTCGAGGAGGGCATGCAGAAAGTGGCTGCCGGGCGCGAGTAGCCCGGCGACTGCCATACAGGCAGGTCGCTCCCGGCACAGCGCCCGGGGCTAAGCCCAGCCATACACCGCGGCCTGCAGCAGCATGACTGCACCCGCGGCCACCAGCATAACCCCGGTCGAGCGCACCACCAGCGCCGGCCGGGGCACTAGTTTCTCCAGCAGTACCAGCAGCGCCAGGCCGGCAATCCACACCAGGTTCATGACCCCTCCGGCAAACAGCAACAACATCAACATCCAGCAACAGCCTATGCAATACAGGCCGTGGACCAGCCCCATGCGCAGGGCACCAGTCCGGCCGTTGTGCCAGTGGCGGCTCAGGAAAGCCGCGGGGCTCCGGCAATGCGCCAGGCAGGTGTTCTTCAGGGGAGATAGCTGGTAGAAGCCGGCACCCAACAGCAGTATTGCGGTCAGCGTGTGACTGTTGCTCCACATCATCATGCCGTGCACCAGGCCGGCCTGCTCCAGCAGCCACTGCAGCAGCGTGGCGGCCAGGCTGAACAGCAACCAGGCCACCAGGTAACCCAGCAGGAAGGCCGCAGTGGGCACCACCGCCCCCGCAGCGGGTTTGCGGTTGTGCCGAACCACCCGGGCATACAACAGGATCATGGGGGCGGCGCTGGGCAGCATCATGGCGATCATCATGACCCACCACATGCCCACCATGATCAACCAGTAAACGGCCGGCCACGCGGCAACTGTTCCGCCGTAACGCGGCGGCGGAAACTGCCAGGTGGTCATCGCCACGGTGCTCATGCCGGTGCCGGCGCCGTCCAACAGGTAAACCCAACTCAACAAGCACACGCCGAGCAGGCCGGCGACGACGAGCAGGCGCTCGCGCCGCAGCAGCCGCTCGGTGGCGGTGTGGCCGGTCATGGCCTGTGGATCAGGCGGCCGCGTCCCGGACAACGCCCTGGTTGTTCATGTGCAGGTGGGCGAACTGGGCGTAGCAGTTGCTGTGGGACACCGCAATCGGGCCGCTGGTACGCCAGCTGGAGCTGCCCATCTCCGCCACCGTGTACTCGAAACCCTCGGGCAGGTTGATACGCGCCCGGTGCGGTTCACCGGTCACCGGGTTGCGTATCGGCGTGGCGTTGCTCTCGCCCACCCCGGGTATTTTCACATGCCCTACCCTGGCATCCACGTCGATGGCGATATCGATGGGCTTGAACAGCGGCTCGAACACCTCATCGTAGGTGGCCGCGAACACATTGAACACTGTGGCACCGGGCTCGGTCTCCTCGCCACCGAGAATCGCCAGCAGCGCCCGCCGCTGGGCTTCGTCGGCCGCCTCGTCGATCACCGCCAGCAATTTCCCGCCGCCCTCGTGGACGGCCCCGGGCCACTGCATGATGGAGGCCGCCCTGAGACCATCCAGGCGTGTCTCGGCAAAGTGGCCCCGGTGAATCACCAGGCCCACCATGGCCTCGCAGTTGCCGTGGGTAGGCAGGGCATTGAACTGGCAGGGGCAGCCGTAATTGCAGTTACAGGCAGACAACTCGGTGCCTTCGAATTCCCATGGGATCACAGTGGACCTCCTTGCGTTGCTGGCGTGGGGTCGTGCCGCCAAGCGGTGCAGCGCGGTGTGGAAAGACCAAGTACCTATAGCCCATAACCACCGAGCGCGCCAGTTACCCTGAACCGCTCCTGCACTTGCTGTAGAATCACGTCCTTGCCCGCCGGCGCGACACCGCGCCGCCAGGGCCATCGGATTTGCATGCAGGGGGAACGGCTATGGCTACCAGGGGCGCACAGTTGCTGGTTTACGGGGCCTACGGGTACAGCGGCCAGCTGGTGGTGGAAGCGGCGCTGCGCCGCGGGTTGCGGCCCGTGGTCGCCGGCAGGAGCGCGGACCGGGCGGCCGCCCTGGGGCGGCAAACCGGCCTGGAACATCGCGCCTTCTCCCTGGACGACGCCGCGGCGGCGCATGCCGCGCTGGACGGCGTTGCCGTGGTACTGAACTGCGCCGGCCCCTTTTCGCAAACCGCAGCGCCGCTGGCCACGGCCTGTCTGGCCGCCGGTGCCCATTACCTGGACATCACCGGCGAATACCCGGTGATCGAGGCCCTCGCGGCGCGCACTACGGCATTCGCCCGGGCCGGGCTGTTGCTCATGCCCAGCGTCGGCGCCGACGTGGTCCCCAGCGATTGCCTCGCCCTGCACATGAAGGAGCGCCTGCCCCAGGCACGGCGCCTGGAACTGTGCATCCGCCTGCTCGAGCTGCCGTCGCGCGGCACCGCCAACAGTTTTGTCGAGGCGCTGGGCAAGCCCAACGTGGTACGTGCCGGCGGGGAGTTGGTAGAGCGACGCATGGGCGCCGACAGCCGCAGCATCGAACTGGACGGCGAGCGGTTGCACATGATCGGCATACCCTGGGGCGATATCGCCACCGCCTGGCGCACCACCGGTATACCCGACATCGCGGTGTTCATGCGCCTGGCGCTGCCCGGTGCGCAGCCGTTCATGGCACTGGCCGGCCGCAGCCGCGCCATCTGGCAGTGGCCACCGGTGCAGAGGCTGCTCAAACGGCTGGTGCAGAAGCTGCCCGAGGGGCCGGATGCCACGGCCCGCGCCAGCGGCCACGCCGATTTCGTGGCCACCGCCAGCGATGCGGCGGGCAATATAGCGCGCAGCCACCTGCGCACGCCAGAAGGCTATGCCCTGACGGCCGAGACCGCCAGCGAAATCGCTCGCCGGGTGCTCGCGGGTGAGCTGCCCGCCGACCACGCCGGCTTCCGCACTCCCGCGGCGCTATTCGGTGCCGATTTCATCCTCGGCTTCGAGGGCGTCTCCCGCCGCGAGCTGTGAGCGGCGGGCGGTGCTCGCCCCCTGCAGCGGGGCCCCAGAAACGCTGGCACAGGGCGATGAAATCCCGGGCGCTGCTGCTCAGCGCCCGCCCCACCCGGTAATACAGACCGACCTCCTTGGCGATACTGCCGAAGGACAGGTCGCTCATGATGTGGAAGTCGGCGCAGGCCGGGTGCTCCTGCAGCAGCTTGCGGTCGATGAAGGTCACTCCCATACCCTCCGCGACCATGTGGATGCGCAGCGCCAGGCTGCTCACCTCCCATACGGTGCTGAACTGGTCGCGGATGCGCAGGATGGAGGGGCGCATGTCGGGGTTGTCCAGGGCCGAGGTAATCAGCGGGGTGAGCTTCAGCGCCTTCTCGTCGCCGCGCATCATCTGCTGATAGTGCGGATGCCGCGGGCTCACCACCAAATGACGGGAATCGCTGTACAGGGGGATGGTCGTGAACGCTGACATCTGCTTCTGGAACGGGCCCAGGCCCAGCTCGGCATTGCCGGCCAGCACCTCCGAGATGATGCTGCGGCCCGGCAGTTCGGCAATTTTCATTCGTGTCTGGGGGTGCAGCTGATAGTAAGCACTTATTAACTGCGGCGCATAAAAGCGGTTGATGGAGGCACTCAGGGCCAGGCTCAGGGTTTCGGCATTGCCGCGCTTGAGTTGGGCGATGTCCTCCAGAGCCTGCTGCTCCTCGCGCAATACATCCACCGCGTGCTCGAACAGGCGCTTGCCCACGTCGCTCAGGCGCAGTTCCTTGCCGCGCTGGATCAGCGGGGTTTCCAGCTTGGCCTCCAGGCCGGCCACGGCCTGGCTGACCGCCGACTGGCTGATGTGCAGAGCGGCGGCGGCTCGCTTGAAGCCGCCCTCCTCGATCACCGCGCGAAAGGCGCGTAACTCGCTGTTTTCCAAGCGCATATTAGTTTATCTAATAGACCGATAAGTATAATTAATTCTACTAATCTCCAGACCCTTCGTATACTGTGAAAAATTACCAATTTGTACTTTGGAGGCGCAGCCATGACCTCGGAAACACCCATCTACTCCGTAGACCTGGCGGGCATCGTCGTGGGCGATACCGCCATCTCCGATGTGCAGGGGGAGCTGGGCATCCTCAGCTACCGCGGCCTGGATATAAACGAGCTGGTCGCCATGCCCTTCCTGCACGTGGTATGGCTGGTACTGTTCGGCGAGCGCCATACCACCCAGGAAATGAGCCGCCTGAAAACCTTCCTGTGCAGGCACATGCGCCTGAGCCCCGATGAGATAGAGCTGTTGCAGCGGGTGCCGCGCGACCTGCACCCGATGCTGATGCTGCAGGGCATGGTGCCACTGCTGCAGATGCCGGCCAAACAGGACATGGACATGGAGCCCGCCGCGGAGCACGGCCTGTTCATCGCCGCCAAGATCACCGCACTGATCGCTGCACATCACCGCCTAGGTGAAAACAAGTCGGTGCTGGCCCCCACCCCCGGGCTCCTGTTCCACGAAAACTTCCTCACCATGTTTCACGGGCGCCCGCCCACCCAGGACCAGGTCCGTATGCTCAACGCCGCCCAGATCCTGCAGATGGAGCACAGCTTCAACTGCGGCACCTTTGCGGGGCGCGTCTGTGCCAGCACCCTGGCGCCGATCCAGTCCAGTATTTCAGCCTCCATCGGCACCCTGTTCGGTAAATTGCACGGGGGCGCCGACCAGGCCGCCCTGGAAATGGCCATGGCCATCGGCAGTCCCGACAAGGCCGAGGAGTACGTGCTCGACTGCCTGGCACGCAAGGAAAAAATCATGGGCATGGGCCACCGCGAGTACCGCACCGTCGACCCCCGCGCCAAAATTCTCAAGCCCATGGCGGTCGAATTGTGCCAGGACGAAGACAGCAAAAACCTGCTGGCTACACTGATCGCGGTGGAGGAGGCCTGCCAGCGCGCATTTGCCGAACAGAACAAGGAGATCTGGGCCAACGTCGAGTTCTACAAGGGCGCCGTGTTCCACAGCCTGGGAATCCCCACCCACTGTTTTACCGCCATGTTCGCCATGTCCCGGGTATACGGCTACATCGCCCACTTCCTGGAATTCAGCAGGCATAGCCGCCTGATCCGCCCCCGGGCCAACTATGTCGGCCCGAAACCCGACAAGTGCGGCAAGTCCGCCGCCTGAATTCGACGACAAGTGCCCTGGGCAGGGCGACGGCGGCCCGCACCGTTCACTTTGCTGGATATTCCGCTGTCTTATCGGGAGCAGGGGCCGCCAGGCCTGTACGGTTGTTCAGGAGCGCCTCGAGGCCGACCTGGATATACGACGCCAGTTCCAAGGCATACCGCTCGGTGTCCTCCCCGCCCGCGTCATAGCGGGTAGCCGGGTACAATGCGTAGGAGCCGAGCCGCAGGTCTCCCCCCGCGGGCTTAACCGCAATCTCGTTGCCGCGAATCAACGCCACGGTCTGATCACTCCCGGAGGGCTTTACCACGCCGAACCCCGCGTCGCCAGCTGGCAGTGACAACAGGTCTCGACCCCAGCACTGGTGGGTGAATTCCCTACCCAGCAAACTCACGATGGTCGGCACCAGATCGACCTGGGTCGCCACAGTGTGGTTGCGGCTGCCGTAAGTCTGCTGGATGCCGGCGCCCACCAGCAGCAGTGGGACGTGAAAGCGCAACAGGTCCACATCCGAAAGCTGTTGATCCAGGCCGAAGCCGTGGTCTCCCACAATCACAAACAGGGTTTTGGCGAACCAGGCCCGTGTTTTCGCTGTGGCGAAGAACTGACCCAGTGCCCAGTCAGAATACCGCTGCGCCGTGAGGTGCTCATCGAGCCGACCAAAGCCGGTGACCGGCTCGACGGCAAGCTCAGCGGGCAGGGCGTAGGGTGTGTGATTCGACAGGGTCTGGAGAATGGCGTAGAACGGCTCTTTCCCATCGAACTGGTCGATCTCCTCGATTGCGCGGCTGAACATATCCTCGTCTGATACGCCCCAGGTGGGGTCCAGGAAAACCGGGTCGACATACTCGTCGCGCCCGATAAAACGGGAGACGCCCTGATTGCGGAAAAAACCCTGCTGGTTGTCCCAGGCGAAATGCCCGTTATAGACGTACAGGTCGCGGTAGCCCATTGGGCCGAGGATCGACGGCAAGCCGGAGAACTGGTGCTGCCCTTCCGGTTGCTGCATCAGGTACTCGTGCCCCGGCAGGTTCGGGAAACAGGCCAGCGAGGCAAACATGCCCTGGTGTGTGTGGGTGCCGTTGGAAAAGAAATGGTCAAATAGCAAGCCACGCTCGGCGAGTGTGTCGAATTCGGGGGTTATACCCCGCACCCCCGACAGCGCGCCGGTGAACGCGCCCGAAAAGCTCTCCATCAAGATCACGACAATATTCCTGGGCGCCACAGGGAGCCTGGCATCCGGGGTGTGATGGCGCAGCAGCGGAAACCGGTCGGGCGCCAGCAACTCGTCGTTGGGGGTCAGGACCATATTCCGGACGGTAGCCAGCGCCTGGTCGTCCGGCAGTGCATGCAGCCAGGACTTCTCGCCGCGGCCGCCCGATTGCGCCATTGCGGCCTTGGCCAGGGTGTAGGACCCGTTTAGCGCCAGGTGGTTTGCGAACAGGTATTGGCTGTGAAAGGCATCCCCCCAACGCAAGGGCGGGCCTGAGCGCAGCGTCCCACGGCCACCCCAGGCCGCCAGGAACAAGACGACCAGGAATATGACCACGCGCCGGGGCAGCCGGCTTTGCGGGGCGTCGGCGTGGCGTGTCCTGCGGTTTATCCAGGCCAGACCGAAAAGGTACGAGCCACTGAGCACTCCCCACAGCAGCAGGTAGCGCAGCACCGGATAGCCGTTCCAGATCATGCTGGAGACGGTCGCGAAGTCCTCCTGGAAATAGTGGAAAGCAATGCTGTTGAGCCTTACATGGAACTCGCGGTAGAACTCGATCTCCGACACCCCGGCAAATAGGGTGATCGAGCCCATCACGGCCAACCAGGCCAGGGCTATTTTCCTGTTGCCCAGGCCACGGGGGAGCAGCAAGGCCAGTACCAGGGGAGCACCGATGATGCAGGTAACCACCAGGTCGAAACGCAGCCCAACCAGAAAACTCCTGGCCAGCGCAAGATTGTCGATGTGCACGGCAAGGCTGCTGTTGGTAGCCAGCAGGATCGCTCGCAATATCGCCATCACGATGAGGTACAGACCGGCGTAACCGAGCAAAAACGCCATATCTCGCGTGGCTATGGAAACACCTGGCTTTGCCAAAATAGATCAACCCGGTTCAGATGGTACTGATTCGAAAAATACGGTTCTCTCTGGGTGCGACGTGTTCCAGGCCATCGATGTTCCCCGCATCGCGGTTTACCTTGAGGCCGGTGATCGCGCGCTCCAGCAGATATGGGCCAGGTAGCGTACCCTGCCGAATTGTACTTGGAAGCCGCGATACCCACTACCACGTCGTCGTCGACCCGGCGACCACGACGGCGGCTATTATTTCCGGCCTGCTATTCTGTATCCGCGCCGATTTCGCTATAGTTTTCCTTTACAGGCGGTATTTACCGGCAACTATCAGGATGTACACGCATGTCGTTGTCTGAACTTCTCAAGGAACAGCTGGAAAAGCGCATGGAGAGCTGGAACAGGCAAATCGATGCCGAGGAGGCCAAGGCCAGGGCCCGCCAGGCGGCTGCCGAGGCGGACGCTTCCAGCGCGGAACTGGAACAACAGTTATGGGCCAATGCCCAGGAGTTGCGCGCCAAGGTGCAGGAGGGTAAAAACTTCCTTGACGAGCTTACCCGCAGCGGCGAGGACAAGGCCGAGCAGTTCAAGGCCAAGCTGCGCAAGCTGCTGGACTAGCCCCATCACTTTTCAGCTCCCCCACAAAGTCCCCCTGCTGCGCCTGCTGGGCGTTGCCGCGCTCGCCGCCACGCTGCTGGCCTGCGGCGGCGGCGAATCCAATGTCGAGTCGGGCAACCGCGAGGGCATACTGCACTACGGCAACGGCTCCGAACCCCAGGGCCTGGACCCGCATGTGGTGACCGGGATACCGGAAAACCACATCGTGCGCGCCATTTTCGAGGGCCTGGCGGTCAAGAACCCGTATACCCTGGAGCCCGAGCCGGGCGTTGCCGAGAGCTGGGATATCAGCGAAGACGGCCGCATCGTCACCTTTCACATCAACCCCGAGGCGAAGTGGTCCAACGGCGATCCCATGAGTGCCCACGACTACGTGTGGTCCTGGCAGCGCCTGCTGAGTCCGGCCATGGGGGCGGAATACAATTACATGCTGTTTCCGGTGAAGAACGCCAAGGCGTTTGCCACCGGCGAGATCACCGATTTCGATCAGGTGGGCGTCAAGGCGCTCGACGATCTGACCCTGCAGGTCACCCTCAACGAACGCACGCCCTATTTCATCCAGCTCATGGATCACTACTCCACCTTCGCCGTGCACCGCCCGACCATCGAGAAGTTCGGCAAGGCCACCGATCGCTACACGCCCTGGACCCGGGTGGAGAACATCGTCAGCAACGGCGCTTTCCGGCTGAAAACATGGGCACTGAACCGACGCATCGAAGTCGAGAAAAGCGACACGTACTGGGATCGCGACAACGTGAAACTCAATGGCGTGGTGTTTTACCCCACCGAGAACGTGGTCAGCGAGGAGCGCATGTTCCGGGTCGGCCAGCTGCACTACACCAACAGCATTCCGCTGGGCAAGATCCCCCTGTACCGGGAGATGGAAAACAGCCCCTACGTGCAGGCCCCCTACCTGGGCACCTATTTCTTCCTGCTCAACACTACCCGGCCGCCGCTGGACGATGTGCGGGTGCGCAAGGCGCTGTCCATGGCGGTCGACCGGGAGACGCTCAACAAAACCGTACTCAAGGGCTCGAACGTGCCCGCCTACAGCATCACGCCCCCCGATACCCTGGGCTATTACCCGCCGCAGCTGTTCGGTTACGACGTGGCGCGGGCCAGGGAGTTGCTGGCGGAGGCGGGCTACCCCGACGGCCAGGGCTGGCCGGGGCTGGAACTGACCTACAACACCAGCGAGGATCACCGCAAGATCGCCGTGGCGCTGCAACAGATGTGGAAGGACGCCCTCAATATCGAGGTCACCCTCACCAACCAGGAGTGGAAGGTTTACCTGGACTCCGTCACCCAGATGAACTTCCAGATCGCCCGCCGCGGCTGGATCGGGGACTACGTCGATCCCAACAATTTCCTCGATCTGTACCTCACTGGCGGCGGCAACAACAACACCGGCTTTTCCGATGCGCGCTACGACGACATGATCCTGCACCAGGCGCCCCAGGCCGCCACCCGGGAGGAGCGCTTCGACATTTTTTACCGGGCGGAAACCCTGCTGATGGAGCAGATGCCCATCATTCCCATCTATACCTACACCAGCAAGCACCTGATCCACCCCAGCGTCAACGGCCTGCCGCCCAACCTGATGGATTCCCTGAATCTCAAATACGTGTGGCTGGACAGGAACTGGCAGCCTGAACAGGCGGGCGACTGACCATGTGGCGATTCATCGGCATACGACTGCTGCAGGCGATCCCGGTGATCCTGGTGGTCATCACCGTGACCTTTTTCCTGGTGAGGATGGCACCCGGCGGCCCCTTCGACAGCGAGAAACCGGTCACCAGGGAGGTCAAGGCGGCCCTGGAGGCGCAATACAAACTCGACCTGCCGCTGTACCAGCAGTATTTCTCCTATCTGGGTGACCTGGCGCACGGCGACCTGGGGCCGTCGTTCAAGTATTCCGGGCGCAGCGTCAACGAGTTGATCGCCGCCGGCTTCCCGGTGACCGCGGAGCTGGGTCTGTACGCCTTGCTGGTGGCGCTGGGCATCGGCTGCCTGGCGGGCATCGCCGCGGCCCTGCGGCCCAACACGCCCCAGGACTACATCCCCATGTCCGCCGCCATGATCGGCATCTGCATGCCCTCCTTTTTGCTGGGCCCCCTGCTGGTGCTGGTGTTCGGCATCTACCTGGACTGGCTGCCGGTGTCCGGCTGGGGCGACATTCCCGGGGACAAGATCCTGCCCAGCCTCACCCTGGGCTCCGCCTACGCCGCCTACATCGCCCGCCTGAGCCGCGCCGGGATGCTGGAGGTGCTCAACCAGGATTACATCCGCACGGCGCGGGCCAAAGGGTTGCCCCAGTGGCAGGTGGTGCTCAAGCACAGCCTGCGCGGCGGCATGATCCCGGTGGTGGCCTTCCTCGGCCCGGCGTTTGCCGGCTTGCTGGCGGGCTCTTTCGTGGTGGAAACCATCTTCCAGATCCCGGGCCTGGGCCGCTTCTACGTGCAGGCCGCCTTCAACCGGGACTACACCATGATCCTGGGCACCACCGTGTTCCTGTCGGTGCTGATCGTATTGTTCAACCTGCTGTCGGATATCCTCGCGGCGTGGATGAACCCGCGCCTGCGCGCCCAGTACGGGAAGTGAGTCGATGACCAGCCAACAGACCATTGTCGACATCAGCCAGGCGGAACAGGGCACCTCCCTGTGGCACGATGCCTGGCTGCGCCTGCGCCGCAACCGGCTGGCGGTGCTGGGGCTGGTCGTGCTGGTGCTGTTCACCGCCATCGCCCTGCTGACCCCTTGGATCGCCCCCTACAGCTACCAGGCCCAGAACCTGGAACTGGGGGCGAGCCCGCCGTCGGCGGCCCACTGGCTGGGCACTGATATCTTCGGGCGCGACCTGCTGACCCAGATCATGTACGGCGGACGTATCTCCCTGGCCGTGGGGTTCGTGGCCACCTCGGTGGCCCTGCTCATCGGCGTGACCTGGGGCGCCATCGCCGGCTACGTCGGGGGGCGTACCGACGCCGTGATGATGCGCCTGGTGGACATCCTCTACGCCCTCCCCTTCATGATCTTCATCGTCCTGCTCAGCGTGGTCTTCGGGCGCAATATGCTGCTGCTGTTCCTGGCCATCGGCGCCGTGGAGTGGCTCACCATGGCCCGCATCATGCGCGGCCAGGTGCAGTCGCTGCGCCAGCAGGAGTTCGTGGAGGCGGCCATCTCCCTGGGCCTGTCGCCAGCCACACTGATTCGCCGCCACCTGGTTCCCAATGCCCTGGGGCCCATCATCGTGTATACCACCCTGACCATTCCCAACGTGATGCTGCTGGAGGCCTTTCTCAGCTTCCTGGGGCTGGGTATCCAGCCGCCGCAGACCTCCTGGGGGCTGCTCATCTCCTATGGCGCCGAAACCATGGAGGAGTATCCCTGGCTGCTGATCTTCCCGGGGCTGGCACTGGCGATCACCCTGTTTTCCCTCAATTTCCTCGGGGACGGCCTGCGCGACGCGCTGGATGTCCGCGGCGCCAAGGATTAACGCCATGTCCCTGCTGGAAGTACAGAACCTGGAGGTCAGCTTCGTCACCCGCAACGGCACCAACAAGGCGGTGGACGGGATCAGCTTCAGCGTGGATACCGGCAAGATCACCGCGATCATCGGCGAATCCGGCTCGGGCAAGTCGGTGGCCTGCTACAGCCTGCTGGGGCTGGTGCCGCGCCCGCCGGGACGCATCGATGGCGGCCGCGCGCTGTTCGAGGGCCGCGACCTGCTGCAATTGGAAGAGCGGCAACTGCGGGAGATACGCGGCCGCGATATCGCCATGATCTTCCAGGACCCGATGACCTGCCTCAACCCCTACATGACCATCGGCAAGCAGTTGATGGAACCGCTGCGCTACCATCGCAAGGTGTCCAGGGAGGCCGCGCGGGCACGGGCCCTGGAGCTGCTGGAGGAAGTGGGCATCCGCGACCCGGCGTCCACCATTGACAACTTCCCGCACCAGTTCTCCGGCGGCATGCGCCAGCGGGTGATGATCGCCATGGCCCTGATCAACGAGCCCAAGCTGCTGATCGCAGACGAGCCCACCACTGCCCTGGATGTCACCATACAGGCGCAGATTCTCAAGCTGATCGCCGAACTGCAGCACAAGCGGGATATCGGCGTGATCTTCATCAGCCACGACCTGGCGGTGGTAGCGGATATTGCCGACACCATCGTGGTGATGAAGCAGGGCAAGGTCGTGGAGACCGGCGACCGGGCGGCCATCTTCCAGCACGCCCGCGACCCCTACACCAAAAAACTGCTGGCGGCGATTCCCACCGACAGCAAACCTCCCCAGGCGCTGCAACCCGAGCCACTGATCACGGTGCGCAATCTGTGCACCTGGTTTGACCAGGGTCGCGGCAGCGAACCGGTGAAAGCGGTAAACGACGTCAGCTTCGACATACACCGTGGCGAGGTGCTCGGCCTGGTGGGCGAATCCGGCAGCGGCAAGTCGACCATCGGCCGCTCCATCCTGCGCCTGGTGCCGGTGACCTCCGGCAATGTGAACTTCGATGGCACCGACCTCACCGCATTACAGGGGCGCGAACTCAAGCAGATGCGCCGCCGCATGCAGATGATCTTCCAGGATCCGTTCGCCTCCCTCAATCCGCGCATGACCGTGTACGACACCCTGGCGGAACCGCTGCTGCTGCACCGCATCGAAAACCGCAAGACCGTTGGCCAGGCCGTGCTCAAGTTGATGGATGACGTGGGCCTGGCACGGGCGTTCGTGCGCAAGTACCCCCACGAATTCTCCGGCGGGCAGCGCCAGCGCATCGCCATCGGCCGGGCCCTGGCCACCCGGCCCGAGTTCGTCGTCGCCGACGAGCCCGTTTCCGCCCTGGACGTGACCATCCAGGCCCAGATACTGGACCTGATGCAGGCCCTGGGCCGCGAATACGGCCTGACCATGCTGTTTGTATCCCACGACCTCGCCGTGGTGCGCCACCTGGCCGACCGCATCATGGTGCTGTATCACGGGGAAGTGGTCGAGCAGGGCAGCGGCGAGGAGCTGTTTACCCACCCGCAGCAGGCCTATACCCGACAGCTGCTGCAATCGATACCGGGCCGCTCCCTGCTGGCCTGAGCCGGAGCACAGCGATGAAACCCGCCCTGGCCACCCTGTTGCTCGCCCTGCTGCCCGCGCTGGCAACAGCCGGGGAGCGCGCGCCGAAGATGATCCTGGGATGGCTGGAGACTTCCCAGTTCATGCAATCGGGCATGCGCATCAAGACCAAGCTCGACCCGGGGGCCAGAACCTCCTCCATGCAGGCCACCAATATCGAACCGTTCACCCGCGACGGCGAGCCCTGGGTGCGCTTCGATTTCACCGACGAGGACCTGGACAGCGGCGCAGAGCGAACCCTGCGCCTGGAGGCCCCGCTGGTGCGCGAGGTGGATATCAAACGGCACGGTGCACCGGCTGTCACGCGACCGGTGGTCGCCCAGGAAATCTGCCTGTACCACCAGATCTACCGCGCCGAGTTCAGTCTCGCCGACCGCGGCAAATTCAACTACGCCATCCTGCTGGGGCGCTCCTTCCTAGAGCACGTCGCCCTGGTCGACTCCTCGGAAACCTTTCTCAGCCAGCCCGACTGCGATGGCCACACCGCGGTGCGCAACCTGGTGCAGTGAGCGGGCGCGGGTCGTTCAGTAAGCGCTGACGGTACCGTCCTTGCGCATCTCGGTGGCACCTGCGTAGACCCCGGTGGCGGGATCCACGGCGATAGCCTGGTAGCCGCCGAAGCGCACGCCGCTGGCATCGACCTCCACCCGGTGGCCCATGGCCCGCAACTCCGCGATAGTGGACTCGCTCACCCCGGGCTCGACATAGACGACGCCCAGGCTGTCCTCATCGATGCCGGTGGGCTGGCGACCCCCCTGGTGCAGGAAACGCGCGGCATCCCCGGCCTGCTGAATATCCATGCCGTAGTCGATCATGTTCACCAGAACCTGTACATGCCCCTGGGGCTGCATGGAGCCGCCCATCAGGCCGAAGCTCATCAGCGGCTCGCCGTCCTTCATCAGGAATGCCGGGATGATGGTGTGGAAGGGACGCTTGCCCGGGGCGTAAACGTTCGGGTGGCCGGGCTCAAGGGAGAACAGCTCACCGCGATCCTGCAGCATGAAACCCATGTCGTCGGGCACCAGCCCCGAGCCCATACCCCGGTAGTTGGACTGGATCAGCGACACCATCATGCCGCTCCTGTCGGCGACGCTGAGGTAGGTGGTGTCGCCCTCGCCTTCCAGCACCGGCTCCCCCGGCGGGTAATCAGCCGCGGCACGGGCCGGGTCGATCAGCGCAAAGCGCCGCGCGGCGTACTCTTGAGATAACAGCCCCTGCAGGGGAATGTCGGCATGGTCGGGGTCGGCGTAGTAGCGGGCGACATCCTCGAATGCCAGGCGCTTGGCCTCGATCATGTAGTGAAAGACCTGGGCGGAATCCCGCGGCCATTGGCTCAGGTCGACCTGTTGCAGAATGTTCAGCATCTGCAGGGCGGCGAAGCCCTGGCCGTTGGGGGGCAGTTCGTACAACTGGTAACCGCGATAGCTCACGCCGGCCGGCTGCACCCACTCGCCGTGGTGGGCGGCGAGATCGGCATAGCGCAGGGCTGCGCCCACGCGCCGGAAATAGCGGTCCAGCCGTTGCGCCAGCTCGCCTCGGTAGAACGCCTCGCGCCCGCCACGGCCGATAGCCTCCAGGGTATCGGCCAGATCCGGGTTGCGCAGCATCTCCCCGGCGACCGGGGCGCGCCCCTGCGGGTACCAGGTGGCGTAGATACTGGCCAGCAAATCGCTGCCTGCCAGCTCCCGGTCGAAGGCCAGGCGGTTGCGCTCCAGGTAATAGGCGATGACGGGGGACACCGGAAAGCCCTCGCGCGCGTAGGCGACCGCCGGTGCCAGCAACTGCGACATGGGCAGCCTGCCAAACCGCTCGTGAATCGCAAACCAGCCATCCACCGTGCCCGGCACGGTTACCGGCAGCGGCCCCATGGAGGGAATGCCGCGGGAGTCCGCGGGCAGCTCACCCCCGGCCTTCATCGCTGCCAGCCGCTCCTGGAGCTGTTCGAGACTGAGCCCCAGGGGCGAGCGCCCGGAGCCATTGTAGCCGTACAACTGCCGGGACTGCGGGTCCCAGACGAGGACAAACATATCGCCGCCGATTCCGCAGCCAGTGGGCTCCATCAAACCCAGGGCGGCATTGGCGGCAATGGCCGCATCCACCGCGGTGCCGCCCGCCTGGAGAATGTCCAGCGCCACCTGGGAAACCAGCGGCTGGGCCGTGGCGGCCATGCCGTTGCGGCCGTATACCGCGCTGCGACTGTAGGCCGCGCCGACCGGCCTGCCGCCTCCTCCCAGTTCAGCCACGGGGTGCCCGCCGGCGGCGGCGACCCCAGAGGCGTCCGGCGCCGGTGCGCTGTCGCACGCCTGCAGGCAGCCCATCGATACCGCCCACCACAGCAGGTTCCTGCATAAAGATCTCTTGGCCATGTTCCCGTGCCCGTTTCGGCAGCGCTGTCCCGCACCCTGAATAATGCATCATAGCCGATTACAGCCCGCCAGCCCGCCCATCGGGCAAACCCGCAGGCAGTATATTAAACCGCCTGCGACCATTGGCCCGGGTTGCACATCGTCAAGGGCGATCCGGTGTACAGTACCGGGCACTGTCATCCGGCTGCACACCGCGGAGAACCCATGAACAACGACACGCTGCACCAGCCGCCTCTCATGCCACACCTGCTCATCGAGGGGCTCAATCGCTACGAGGCGGAACCGTGCCTGTTCCTGGGGGACAAGGTGGCCTCCTACCGGGAGGTGCGCGAGCAAACCAGCCAGCTGGTACAGGCCCTGCAGGCCAGGGGGCTGGGAGTCGGCAGCCGGGTCGCGGTCATCTCGGCGAACCGCCCGGAAGTGCTGTCGAATATCGCCGCCATGCAACTTACCGGCTGCATCGGCACGCCGCTGCACCCGCTGGGCTCCCTGGAAGATCACGCCTACGTGCTCGAGGCGGCGGACATCGATACCCTGATCTACGATGCCGCGGTTTTCGAGGCCCACGCCGCCGCCCTGGCAAAGCGGGTACCGGGCTTGAAAAACCTGCTGGCATTCGGCCCCACCGAAATCGGCGAGGACTACCTCGCCCTCGCCGCCGGCTTCTCGCCGCAGCCCCTGACGGCACCGGACATCGGGCCGGGCGATCTCTCCTCGATCAACTTTACCGGCGGCACCACCGGCAGGCCAAAGGGGGTGATGAGCACCCACAGCGTGACCGCCTACATGACCCAGATACAGATGGCCGAGTGGGAGTTCCCGGACGAACTGCGCATGCTGATCGCCACCCCGCTGTCACACGCGGCGGCGGCCTTTTTCATCCCGGTACTGCAAAAGGGCGGCGCCTTTTACGTGATGCAGGGTTTCACTCCCGACACGTTCTTCGACACGGTGGCGCGGCACCGCATCACCTGTACCATGCTGGTGCCGGTCATGCTCTACTTCCTGCTGGATTCGCCGCGCTCGGCCAGCGCCGACATGTCGAGCATGGAAACCATCTTCTACGGCGCCTCGCCCATGAGCGCCGCGCGCCTCGCCGAAGGCATCGAGAAGTGGGGCCCGATCTTCTACCAGTTCTTCGGCCAGTCCGAGGCTCCGATGGTGCTCGCCAACCTGAAGAAAGCCGACCACGACCCGGCCAAGCCGCAACGGCTGGCGTCCTGCGGCCGCCCCACCCCGTGGATGCACATGGCCCTGCTGGACGGCGACGGGAAGCCGGTAGCCCGCGGCGAAGCCGGGGAAATCTGCGTGCGCGGCCCGCTGGTGATGAAAGGCTACAAGGATATGCCGGAGGAAACCGCCGAGGCCTTTGCCGGCGGCTGGCTGCATACCGGCGATGTGGGCAGGCTGGACGAGGAGGGTTTCCTGTACATTGTCGACCGCACCAAGGACATGATCGTCAGCGGTGGATTCAACGTCTTTCCCCGCGAAGTGGAAGACGTGCTGGCCGCGCAGGCCGCAGTCGCCCAGGTCGCGGTGATCGGTGTGCCGGATGAAAAATGGGGCGAAGCGGTCAAGGCGGTGATAGTGCCGCGGCCCGGCTTCGAGCCTGGAGAGGAATTGGCCGAGGCCCTGCAGGCCGCGGTCAGATCCGCCAAGGGTTCGGTGCAGGCCCCGAAATCCGTCGATTTCGTCGACGCCATACCGCTCACCCCGGTGGGCAAGCCGGACAAAAAAGCGCTGCGCGCCCGCTACTGGGCGAGCAGCGAACGCAGCGTAAACTAAAGGAGTTCTAGCATGAGAAACTGTTGGCATTGGCTGGGAGCGCTGCTGCTGGCAGCTATCTGCACCGGCGTACAGGCGAAGCCCGATAAGCCCAACATCCTGGTGATATGGGGTGATGATATCGGCTGGTCCAACCTCAGCGCCTATCACCGCGGCATGCTCGGTGGCAGCACACCCAACATAGACCGCATCGCCAACGAAGGCGCCCTGTTCACCGACTACTACGGCGAACAGAGCTGCACCGCCGGACGCTCGGCGTTCATTACCGGCCAGCACCCACTGCGCACCGGCCTGCTCAAGGTCGGGATGCCCGGCGCGGAAATCGGCCTGCAGGCCGAAGACCCCACCATCGCCGAACTGCTGAAGCCCCTGGGATACGTCACCGCGCAGTTCGGCAAGAACCACCTGGGGGACAAAGACGAATTCCTGCCGACCAACCACGGTTTCGACGAGTTTTTCGGCAACCTGTACCACCTGAACGCCGAGGAGGAGCCGGAAACCTACTTCTATCCCAAGGATCCGGCCTTTCACAAGCGCTTCGCGCCGCGCGGCGTGATCCATTCCTACGCCGACGGCAAGATCGAGGACACCGGCCCGCTCACCCGCAAGCGTATGGAAGTCATAGACCAGGAGTTTACCGACGCCGCAATCCGCTTCATCGAAAAAGCCCATGCCGAAGACAAGCCCTTTTTCGTCTGGTTCAACTCCACCCGCATGCATGTTTGGACCCGGCTGGCTCCGAAATGGCAGGGCAAGTCCGGCTACGGCCTGTACGCCGACGGCCTGATGGAGCACGACTACCACGTGGGCCTGCTGCTGGACGAGTTGGATAAACTGGACATTGCCGACAACACCATCGTCATCTACAGCACCGATAACGGCTCCCAGACCAACACCTATCCCGACGGCGGCGCCGAGCCTTTTCGCGGCGAGAAAGGGTCTACCTGGGAGGGCGGCTTCCGGGTGCCGGCGCTGGTTCGCTGGCCGGGAACCGTCAAGCCGGGGACCGTCATCAACGATATCTTCTCCCACCAGGACTGGCTGCCCACCCTGCTGGCCGCGGCCGGGGAACCGGGCATCGGCGACAAGCTGAAGGCGGGCTACCGGGCCGGCGACAAAACCTTCAAGGTGCACCTGGATGGCTACGACCAGAGCGCACTGCTGGCCGGTACCGGGCCGGGTGTGCGGGAAACCATCTACTACTTCGACGACAACGCCGGCTTCAACGCCCTGCGCTGGAACGATTGGAAAATCCACTTCGCCTTCCAGCCGGAAGGCTGGGCAGGGCCGCGGGAACCCCTGAACTTTCCCCGCATCGTCAACCTGCGCAGCGACCCCTATGAAGAGTCCCTCGAATCGGGCATGTACGGGCGCTTTTACGCCGACCAGCTGTGGCTGTTCATACCCACCCAGCAGGAAGTGGGCAAGTTCCTGATGACGTTCCGCGAATTTCCGCCGCGCCAGCCCACTGCCAGCTTCACCATCGACAGGATGATGCAACAGATGCAGCAAATGCTGCAGATGCGGGCCATGGGCAGCGCGGTGCCGGGCAAGACGGCCGCGCCCTGACCGCTGCCGACCGGGGCGGCTCTGGACAAGCGGCCCGCGAAGGCCGACCATGGGCGCCCCGTATAGCGCTGCCTGGAGAGGCCCGATGCTGGAACCCAACAGAGAACTCTACAAGGGCCTCTGCTATCCCTGGGGCCGGGACGTCGACCCGGCGCCGGGGCAACCCGAACGGATTGCCGAGGGCGTGTACTGGGTACGCTTCCCCATGCCCATGTCCCTCAACCATATCAACATCTGGTTGCTCGAGGACGGCGATGGCTGGACGGTGGTGGACACCTGCCTGAACCTGCCGGACGCCCGCGAACTGTGGGAAAAGCTGTTTTCCACGGCGATGCAGGGCAAACCGGTGAACCGGGTTATCTGCACCCATATGCACCCCGACCACGTCGGCCTGGCCGGCTGGCTGGTCGAGCGTTTCGGGGCCGAGCTGTGGATGTCGCGCGAAGAATTCCTGATGTGCCGTGCCATGGTCGGCGATACCGGGCGCGATGCGCCGGAGGTCGCCCTGCGCTTTTACCGCGCGGCGGGCTACGACGCCGACCAACTGGAGCACTACCGGGGCAAGTTCGGCAACTTCGGGCGGGCGGTGTCGCCGCTGCCGCAAAGCTTCCGCCGCCTGGTGGACCTGGAAACCATCACCATCGGCGACCGCTACTGGCAGGTGATCGTGGGCAGCGGCCACTCGCCGGAGCACACCGCGCTTTACTGCCCGGCGCTGAAACTGCTGATCTCCGGTGACCAGGTATTGCCGCGCATCACCCCCAACGTCAGCGTGTTCCCCACCGAACCCAAGGGCGACCCGCTGCACGAGTGGCTGACTTCCAGCGCCAGGATTCGGGAAATGCTGCCGGACGACGTGCTGGTGCTGCCCGCCCACGAGGCGCCCTTTTACGGGCTGCACGTGCGTCTGAGCCAGTTGATCGAGGCCCACAATCGCGACCTGCGGGAACTGTTCGCCTACCTGGACAAACCGCAGCGGGCGATCGACTGCTTCCCGCCCCTGTTCAACCGCGAGATCGGGCCAAACTCACTGGGCCTGGCCACTGGCGAGACCCTGGCCCACCTCAACTGCCTGCTGGGCCGGCGCCGCATCACCCGCGAGCGCGACCCCCAGGGCGTGGACTGGTACCGGCAGATCCCCGCGGCAGTCGGCTTCGACGAGGAACCGCATCCGCCGCCGCGGGCGCCTGCCGCCAGCTAGGGCGGGCAGGTTCCGGTGCTGCGACAGGGTCAGGCCGCTTTTTCCGCAGGTTCCAGTTCCGCTGGCGACTTCCGCACGGGAGCCTCCTGCAGAAAATCATCCAGCTCCGGCTCTTCCAGTTCCTTGACCCACTGCTCCCATGAATAGGGCCACATGGCAGGGTCGCCGTCCTGGTCCAGGTACCAGCTCTGGCAACCGCCGACCCAGACGGTCTTGCCCATGCCGGCCCTGAGGTAGGCGTTGAACCTAGCCCTGGCTTCCCCGGTGGCCTCGACCGTGGCCAGGCGCCCCTGCCGCCAGTGGTCGATGAGCTTCAGCACATAATTCGCCTGCACCTCGCTCATGGCGATCACCGAGTAGTTGCCGATGGGCGTGTTGGGCCCCAGCATCAGGAAAAAGTTGGGAAAACCGGGGATGCAGACCGAGCGGTAGGCCTGCACCTTGTCGGCCCAGGCCGCGTCGATGGACAGGCCATCGCGGCCGCTCAGGTCCATCGGCCGCATGAAATTGAAAGGCTTGAAGCCGGTGGCCAGGATCAGCACATCCAGTTCGTGCTCGGTGCCGTCGGTGGTGACCACGCCCCGCTCGGACACACGCTGTATCCCGGTGGTCTCCAGGTATACGTTCTCACGCTGCATGGCCTGGTAGAACGTCGAGCTGAATACCAGCCGCTTGCAACCGACCTTGTAATCCGGGGTGAGCTTGGCCCGCAGCGCGGGGTCGCGCACACTCTTGCGCAGGTTGCGGCGGGTGGTCCAGTTGACATAGGCATGCGCCAGCCTGTTGCCGGTGACCGCCGCGGTGAAAACATGCCGGAAGAAGAACGCGTAGCGCTCGGACAACTTGCCCATCAGTTTCTGGTTGCCGCGCAGCCTTGCCTTGTCCGCCTCGGAGTAGGTCCTGTCGGGCACGCTGCAAACCCACTGGGGCGTGCGCTGGAATACCGTTAGATGGCCGACGCTTTTGGAAATCTCGGCAATCACCTGGGTCGCGGTTGAACCGGTGCCGATAATACCCACGCGCTTGCCCGCCAGGCCGACGTCGTGGTTCCAGCGCGCGGTGTGAAACATCTCGCCCCGGTAGGTCTCCAGGCCGGGTATATCGGGGTAGGCCGGGTGATGCAGGATACCCGTGGCCGCCACCACGAAATCCACCACCAGGGTGTTGCCCTTGCTGGTGACCAGATGCCACTTGCCATCGCGATAGTGACACCTGTCCAGGGATTCGTTGAAGCGCACCTGCCCGGTGACGCCGTACTCCCCGGCGACCTGCTCCATGTAAGCCTGGATCTCGTCGCCGTGGGCGAAGCGGTGGCTCCACTCGGGGTTGCCCCTGAAGGAGTAGGTGTACATATGCGCCGGGACGTCGCAGGCCACGCCGGGGTAGGTATTTTCCCGCCAGGTGCCGCCGACCCTGTCGGCTTTCTCGAGGATGGTGATGTCGCTGATCCCGGCTTCAC
Organism: Pseudomonadales bacterium; assembly: GCA_024234735.1. Classification (GTDB taxonomy): domain Bacteria; phylum Pseudomonadota; class Gammaproteobacteria; order Pseudomonadales; family Halieaceae; genus JARRPM01. The sequence goes on along the minus strand of JACKNV010000005.1, from coordinate 106,655 downwards.
GCAGGCGGATGGCCATGAGTATGCCGGTCATGCCAGCGCCGATAACGGCCACCGACGGGTTTCTGCGGTTGTTTGTCATTATGTGCTCTCGCCTCCACTACGGGCTGTGGTAGTGGTCCCACTGTAGGCGAATGCCGCTCGCTGGCGAATATTTGAGCAGGACAAAAACTTGTGAATTCCGGACACTGCGCTACTATTTGCCCATGCCCGCCAGTATCCATGTCGCCCACCATGTCAGGGCCCTGCCACCCGCCCTGAGAGCCATGCAGGCCATGGGCTACAGCGCCGAGCAATGCCTGGCGGGCACCGGCATCAGCGCGCAGGACCTGCTGGCCCCGGACCCGCAACTCGAGTTTACCCTGGACCGGGAATTCCGCTTTCACCGCAACCTGTTGCGCCTCAGCGCCGACCCCCTGCTCGGGCTGAAGCTGGGCCAGGCCTACAACCTGCAATCCTACGGCCTGTTCGGGTATGCCTTCCTCAGCGCGCCCACCCTGCGCCAGGCCCTGAAACTGCTGAGCGCCTACGGGCCGCTCAGCTTCACCCTGTTTCGCATCGAGTTCAGGGAGACGGCCAGCGCCGGCATCGTGCAATTCTCCCGCCTGGTGGATATCCCCGATGACCTGTTGGCCTACTATGTGGATCGCGACCTGGCCGCGGCCCTGGTCGGCACCGACCCGGACGAGCTAGCGCCCATCAAGCCCGTCGGCGTTGCCCTGATGCACAGCGGCCAGGGCAGGCGCCAGGCCTACCAGCGCTTTTTCGGGTGTACCCTGAGCTTCGCTGCCCCGCGCTCGGAAATCCGGGTGGCGGCCGCGGCGCTGGACACCCCCATGCCGCTGCGGGATGCGGACACCTCCGCGCTCTGCCAGCAACAGTGCCAGTTGCTGCTGGCGCGCATGAGCAGGCGCGGCGGTTTCGTGGAGCAGGTGCGCCAGCTTATCGTGGCCAGGCCGGGCTACTTCCCGGACATCGACTACATCGCCGGGAAACTCCATATGACCGGCCGCACCCTGCGCCGCCGCCTCGCCGACGAGGGCAGCAGTTACCAGCAGTTGCTGGCGGAGGTGCGCTACCAGCTGGCGCGGGAATACCTCGCCACCAGCAGCCTGCCGATTGAGGAAATTGCCGCGCTGCTGGGCTACAGTAACGCGGGTAACTTCACCCACGCTTTCAAGCGCTGGCACGGCTCCCCGCCCCGCCAGTTCCGCAAGGAGAATCTTTGACATGCCGGACACGTTCGCCAGCCGCTTCGCCGGCCTGCTGCAGAAACTGAAGATATGGGGGCTGCGCCAGTACTACCGGCTGGAGAGCGCCTGGACCTGGCGCCGGGATACCGCCAGCATACCCCATATCGATATGCAGGTGCCGGTCCGCGATGGCACCATCGGCGCACGGCTGTACGTCAACGCCCTGGGTGCCGCCAGGCCGCTGATCCTGTACATCCACGGCGGCGGCTGGGTCATCGGCGACCTGCGCAGCCACCACCCCTTTTGCCGCGCCCTGGCGCACCACAGCGGCTGCTCGGTGATCGCCCTGGACTATCGCCGCGCACCCGAACACCCCTTCCCCGCCGCCCAGGACGACTGTCTGGACGCGGCCGGCTGGGTGGCGCAACACGCCGCCAGCGTGGCGCCCTGCAACGGCACCCTGGTAATAGCCGGCGACAGCGCCGGCGGCAACCTGACAGCCTGCATCTGCCTCGAACTGGAAGCCGCCGCGCGCGCCAGGGTGATTGGCGAGGTGCTGATCTACCCCGCCACCGACCACTACACGGTGGCCAGACCCTCCTACGTCGAGAAAGCCACCGGGCAAATGCTCACCACCGAGCTGATGCAGTGGTTCTGGGATCGCTACCTGGGCGCCAGATCCGCCGCCGACCCCGAGGTGCAGCGCGCCTTCCCCATGCGCGCCGACAATCTCGCCGGCCTGCCACCAACCCTGTTGCTGACGGCGGAGAACGACCCGCTGCGCGACGACGGCATCGATTTTGCGGAAAAGTTGCGACTGCTGGGCGTACCTGTAGACTATTACCACTTCCATACCGCCGATCACGGCTTTGCCTGCGGCCACGGACCCACCAGGGACTTCCAGGATTTCATCGGCCACCTCAAGCGTTGGCTGCAACGCCTGGAGAGCGCCAGCTGAGGTGACAACACCATGAGCGCACAGCTAGATCTCGTTATCTTCGGCGGCACCGGCGACCTGTCCACCCGCAAGCTGCTACCGGCGCTGTTCCAGTTGCATCGCCACGGGCTGGCAGGGCGCCTGCATCGCATTGTAGCCAGCGGCAGGTCGGAACTGGACCTGGAGGACTTCCACGCCAGCGTCAAATCCAACCTACATGCGTTCCTGCCGGCGGGCAGCTGGAGCGAGGAAGTATGGGATACCTTCCGCCAACGCCTGTGCTACACCGCCATCAACGCGGGCAGCGCCGAGGGATACCATGCGCTGGGCAAGCTGCTGGACGAGGGGGAGGCGCCGGCGAGGCTGTTCTACCTGGCCACCCTGCCCTCCCTGTACGGCGAGATCTGCCAGCAGCTGCAGGCGGCGGGCCTGGTCAATGGCGACAGCAGCGTGGTGCTGGAGAAGCCCCTGGGGCACGACCTGGCCTCCTGCCGCGAGATCAATGAGCAGGTTTCCCGGGTTTTTGCCGAGAACGCCACCTTCCGCATCGATCACTACCTGGGCAAGGAAACCGTGCAGAACCTGCTGGCCCTGCGCTTCGGCAATCCGCTGTTCCAGCCCATGTGGAACAACACGTTCGTCAGCAACGTGCAGATCACCGTGGCCGAGGATATCGGGGTGGAGGGGCGCGGCGATTACTACGCCAAGACCGGCGCCCTGCGGGACATGGTGCAGAACCACCTGCTGCAGGTGCTCTCCATCGTGGCCATGGAGCCGCCGGCCAGCCTCAAGCCCACGGATATCCGCGACGAGAAGATGAAAGTACTGCGCTGCCTGGAGCCCATCACCGCCGCCAATGTCAAGGAGCGCACGGTGCGCGGTCGCTACGACGCGGGCGCAGTCGATGGCAAGGCGGTCAAGGGGTTTCTCGAGGAAGCGGGCTATCAGGACGCCGAGGGCACCGAGACCTTCGTCGCCATCAAGGCCAGCATCAACAACTGGCGCTGGGCGGGCGTGCCGTTTTACCTGCGCACCGGCAAGCGCCTGAGCCGGCGCTATTCGGAGATCGTCATCGAGTATCGCCGCCAGCCCTTTTCCCTGTTCGCCAACGATCCCAACGAACTCACCAACAAGCTGGTCATCCACCTGCAACCCGAGGAGACCATCAGCCTGCACACCCTGAACAAGAAGCCCGGGCTGACCCACCGGCTGCGGCTGCAACCCGTGGAACTGCATCTGACGGATGACTCCCAGGCCAGGGGCGACAGCTACGACGCCTATGAACGCCTGCTGCTGGACGCCATCAACGGTGACCAGACGCTGTTCATGCGTCGCGACGAGGTGGAGACCGCCTGGCACTGGATCGACTCCATCATCGCCGCCTGGGAAGAAAACGGCACGCCGATCAAGAAGTACATCTCCGGCACCATGGGGCCCAACGCCTCCACCGCGCTGGTGGCGGTGGACGGGCGCGCTTGGTATGAGTGACTGGCATTGCTTTGCCACCAGCGCCGAGCTGGATACCGCCCTGGCGGCGCATATTGCCCGACGCCTGGAGGCCGACCTGCACCAACGCGGATGCGCCAGCCTGGCCCTGTCAGGGGGCACCACCCCGATAGGCATGCTGCGCCAGCTGGCAAGCCAGCCGCTGGACTGGAGCCGGGTGTGGGTCACCCTGGTGGACGAGCGCTGCGTCGCCACCGACAGCCCCGCTTCCAACGAGCGCATGCTGCGCGCCGAATTGTTGCAACAGGAGGCCGCGGCTGCCCGTTTTCTGGGCCTGGCAGGCGCCTGCAATGGCGACCTGGGCGCGCTGGGCGAGCAACTGCGCGCCCTGCCCCGGCCCTTCAGCGCGGTGGCCCTGGGGATGGGCGCGGACGGACATACCGCCTCCTGGTTCCCGCAGGCGACGAATCTCGCCGCACTGCTGGACCCTGCTGGCCCGGCCACGGTGGCCGCTACCGACCCGGTCACCGCCCCGCACCAACGCATTACCCTGACTCTGCCGACGGTGCTGGATAGCCGCGAAATACTGCTGCACATCACCGGCGCCGAAAAACGCGATGTGTTGCAAGACGCCCTGGCGAAAGACTATCCGGTGGCCGCTATCCTGCGGCAGGAGAGCACACCCGCAACCATATGGTGGACCCCCAAATGACGCACCCGGTCTTGCAGGACATCACCGCCCGCATCGTCGAACGCAGCAGCAACTCGCGGCGTGCCTACCTGAGTCGGATCGAGGCCATGCGCAGCGACGGCCCGCAGCGCGGCCAGCTTTCCTGCAGTAACCTGGCACACGGCTTCGCCGCCTGCGACGGCGACGACAAGCAGGTCCTCAGGCTGGCGGAGGCCGCCAACATCGGTATCGTCAACGCCTACAACGACATGCTGTCGGCGCACCAACCCCTGGCGGCCTACCCCGACATCATCAGGCGTGCGGTGCACGCGGTGGGCTGCACCGCCCAGGTGGCCGGCGGCGTGCCCGCCATGTGCGACGGGGTGACCCAGGGTACACCGGGGATGGAACTGAGCCTGTTCAGCCGCGATATCATCGCCGGTGCCACCGCTATCGCCCTGTCGCACAACATGTTCGATGGCGCCTTGTGCCTGGGGGTGTGCGACAAGATCGTCCCGGGACTGCTGATCGGCGCCCTGAGCTTTGGCCATCTGCCAGTCATTTTCGTACCTGCCGGGCCCATGCCGTCGGGCCTGGGCAACAAGGAGAAGGCGGCTATTCGCCAGGCCTATGCCGAGGGCAAGGTCGGCAGCGACGAACTGCTGGCTGCCGAATCAGCCTCCTACCACGCCCCGGGCACATGCACATTCTACGGCACCGCCAACAGCAACCAGATGCTGATGGAGGCCATGGGGCTGCATATTCCCGGGGCGGCCTTCGAGAATCCCGGTACGCCCCTGCGGGAACAGCTCACGGTCACCGCCGCCCAACGCCTGTGCAAGATAACGGCGCTGGGCTCGCAGTACACCCCCATGGCGGAGGTGGTGGACGAGAAGTGCATCGTCAACGCCCTGGTGACCCTGCTCGCCACCGGCGGCTCCACCAATCACAGCATCCACTGGATTGCCGTCGCCCGGGCCGCCGGGGTAGTTATCGACTGGCAGGATTTCAACGATCTCTCGGCCATCACCCCGCTGCTCGCTCGCATCTACCCCAACGGCAGCGCCGACGTGAATCACTTCCACGCCGCCGGCGGCACGGCTTTTGTGCTGCGCACCCTGCTGCAGGCCGGGCTATTGCACGAGGACGTGAACACGGTGTGGGGACAGGGCCTGGGGCATTACACGCAAGTGCCGCAACTGGTCGATGGCGAGCTGTCCTACGCGCCGGGGCAGGCGAGCAGCGGCAACCCCGACATCCTGCGCCCGACCGAAGATCCCTTCGAGCGGGAGGGGGGCCTGCGCCTGCTCAGCGGCAACCTGGGGCGCTGCATCATCAAGACCTCGGCGGTGGCCCCACAACACTGGGTGGTAGAGGCGCCGGCGCGGGTATTCGAATGCCAGGAGGAACTCAAGCGGGCCTTCGAGGCCGGTGAGCTGAACTCGGATGTGGTGGCGGTGGTGCGCTTCCAGGGGCCCCGCGCCAACGGCATGCCGGAATTGCACAAGCTGACGCCCTACCTGGGCATTCTCCAGGATCGCGGCCAGCAGGTGGCCCTGGTCACAGACGGGCGTATGTCCGGTGCGTCCGGCAAGGTGCCCGCGGCCATTCATCTCACCCCCGAGGCGCTGGCAGAAGGCCCCATCGGCAAGGTACGCGACGGCGATATCATCCGGGTCGATGCCGAGCGCGGCGAGGTGTCCGTGCTGGTGCCCGCCGACGAGTGGCAGAAGCGGCGCCAGGCCACCCGCAAGTCGCAGCACAGCGCCTATGGCATGGGCCGGGAACTGTTCGCCCATATGCGCAACGTGGTGAGCGAAGCCGAGGCGGGGGCCACGATCTTCTGAGCACGGGCTATACTGACAGGGCCGGTAGGCACCTGAATAACGCAACGCCAGGGGATATCAATGAAATTTCTGCTTCTGCTGGTTGTCGTGGCAGCTGTCGCGGCTTTCCTGGTCACCCGCTCGAAGAAAAGCAAACCGCGCGCCACCCTCAACAGGGCCCGCGGCAGCGCCAGCGGCAGGCGCACCCCGCGGGCCAAGCCCTACAGCGCGACCTCGATTGCCTGTGACGACACGGCCTGCGACGCCGCCAGGGCGCTGGGCGACCGCCAGTTTCTCGACACCGATCGGGACACGCCCATGCTGCCGCTGCCCGGATGTGACGCCGCCCGCTGCAACTGCCGGTACGTACACCGCGAGGACCGGCGCGAAGTCGGCGAGGACCGCCGCCACCCCGCGGGCCTGCAGGCCGAGCTGTACGAAACCGGGGTAAACAAAAACAGGCGCAGGCAGAAGCGCGGGCGGCGTCGCAACGACCTTTCCTGAAGCGCGGCCAGCGTGTCTCAGGCCTCCCCGAAGAACGCCTTCAGGTGGGCCTCCACGCTGCGGGCCAGGGAGTGCAGCTCGTAACCGCCTTCCAGGCTCGAGACCAGCCGCCCATCGGCGCTGCGGTCGGCCTGCTCACACAGGCGGCGGGTTACCCAGGCGTAGTCATCGTCCACCAGGTTGAGCTGCGCCATGTAGTCTGCCTGGTGGCCGTCGAAGCCAGCGGAAACGAGCACCAGTTGCGGTGCGAAGGCCTCCAGCCGCGGCAACCAGGACTGCTCCACCGCCTGGCGGAAACCCGCCCCGTCCGTGCCCGCCGGCAGGGGGACGTTCACCACATTCCCGGCAGTGCAGGCGTGGCCGGTATGGGGGTAAAAGGGGTGCTGGAAGGTGGAGCAGAACAACACCCGCTCGTCGTTGGCGACGATATCTTCGGTGCCGTTGCCGTGATGCACGTCAAAATCGACTATCGCCACCCGCTGCAGACCGTGCGAGTGCAGGGCGTGATAGGCGGCCACGGCAATATTGTTGAAAAAACAAAAGCCCATGGCACTGCCCTTCTCGGCGTGATGCCCCGGTGGACGCACCCCGCAGAAGGCCTTGCTCGCCTTGCCCTCCATCACCAGGTCCACCGCCAGCACCGCCGCTCCCGCAGCGCGCAGGGCCGCCTGCAGGGTGTGCTGCGCCATGGCGGTGTCGTCGTCGATCCACACCAATCCCTCTTCGGGAGCAATACCGAACAGCCGCTCGACATAGGCCGGATCGTGCACCGCTTCAAGTAATTCCCGCCGGACCAGGGGTGCGTTATAGTGATGCAGCGCCATGTCCAGGCCGGTGGCCAGCAGGCGGTCGTTGATTGCCCCCAGGCGTGCCGGTCGCTCCGGGTGATGATGCCCCATGTCGTGCAACTGGCAGTCGGGGTGGGACAGGTAGGCTAACGCCATGGTTGACCTCGCAATACACTACAGAGCCTTATTCTTGCCCGAGCGCGCCGGCAAGGCAATGCTCCGGCCCCAGGAGATAGCCACGGCGCCCACAAACCGGGCCGCCGGCGGGAAACGGTAATGAGAAAGCACCTGCTACACAAAGTCTTCGAGCCGCAGTCGGTAGCAATCGTGGGCGCCTCGGAGCGCCCGCAGTCGGTGGGCACCCAATTGCTGGACAATCTCATCGACAGTGGCTTCCAGGGCGATATCTACCCGGTCAACCCGGGCTACCAGAGCCTGCGCGGCCTGCGCTGCTACCCCGCGATCAGTGCCGTGGACCACGCCATCGACCTGGTCGTCATCGTCATTCCGGCGAAGGCGATTCCGGGAGTCCTGCACGAATGCGGGGAGGCCGGGGTGGGCGCGGTCATCATCGTCTCCGCCGGCTTCGCGGAGGTGGGTTCCAGGGGGCGCTCGCTGCAGGACGAAATCGTCGACATTGCCCGCACCTACCGTATTCCACTGGTGGGCCCCAACTGCCTGGGCATCGTCCGCCCCAGCGTAGGGCTCAACGCCAGCTTCGCCAAGAACCGGGTCGCCCCCGGGCACGTGGCGCTGGTCGCCCAGTCCGGTGCGTTCTGTACCGCCATGATGGATGGCGGCGAATCCAACGGTTTCGGGTTTTCGGCGGTAGCCTCCCTGGGCGCCACCGCGGACGTGGGTTTCGGGGAGGTGCTGGACTACCTCGCCCTGGACGGACGGACCAAGAGCATCCTGCTGTATATCGAGGGAGTGGCGGATGCGCGCAGCTTTATCAGTGGCCTGCGCGTGGCGGCGAGAATGAAACCGGTAATCGTGATCAAGTCGGGGCGCAGCGAGTGCGGCAACCGGGCGGCGGTGTCACACACCGGCGCCACGGTCGGCCGCGACGAGGTATTCGACGCGGCCATCCGCCGGGCCGGCGCGGTGCGGGTGGCAACGACCAGCCAACTGATTTCCGCTGCCCAGACCCTGGCTTCGGGCATTCGCGTGGGCGGCTCGCGGCTGGCCATCCTCACCAACGGCGGCGGCCCCGGAGTAATGGCCGCCGACCGGGCCGCCGATCTGCAGGTCCCGCTGGCGCAGTTGTCGCCGCCGACCATCGAAAAACTGAGCGCGGTACTCCCGGAGCACTGGTCCCACGCGGTCCCCGTGGACATCCTCGGTGACGCCTCCAGCGAGCGCTACCGGGCCGCCACGGAGATTCTGCTGGCCGATGAGAACGTCGACGGTCTGCTGGTGCTGCTCACGCCCCAGGCGATGACCGATCCCACCGCCTGCGCCGAGAGTGTTATCGCCGCCTCCCGCGACAGCCGCAAGCCGGTGATGGCCTGCTGGCTCGGACAAAAACTGGTGAAGGAGGGCAGGGAGCGGTTTGCCGCTGCCGGCATTCCGTGGTTCATGACGCCCGAGGCGGGGGTGAACGGCTTTGGTTACCTGGCGGCCTATCATCGCAACCAGGATATCCTGCTGCAGGCGCCGCCGCCCCTGTCCAGGACCAAGTTGCCGGACGTCGCCGGCGCCCGCCTGATCATCGAGCAGGCCATGAACGAGCGGCGCAGCATCCTCGGCAATATCGAGTCCAAAGCGTTGTTGCGCGCCTTCCAGATACCTATTTCCCCCAGCATGCACGCCACCACCGCTGGGGAGGCACTTATCATGGCAGAGAGCATCGGCCTGCCGGTGGCGATGAAGATCAACTCCCCGGACATTCACCACAAGACCGAAGTGGGCGGCGTGCGCCTGCATATCCGCGAGCCCCACTCGGTGCGTGACACCTTCCGGGAGATGCTGGACGAGGTAAAGGCCCACCGCCCGGACGCCCATATCGAGGGCGTGACCATCGAGGCGATGGTCGAGCGACCGCGGGCCCGCGAGATGATGATCACCATTACCCGGGATGAGATTTTTGGCCCGATCATCAGTTTCGGCACCGGGGGCACCGCCGCGGACGTGTGCGCCGACCGCCAGATCGCCCTGCCCCCGCTCAACGACTTTCTGGCCCGCGAGCTGATCGGAAGCACCCGTGCGCAAAAAATGCTGGGACCATTTCGCTCGCTGCCGCCGGCCGATATCGATTCGCTGGTCGAGGTGCTCAAGCGGGTGTCGGAGATGGCCTGCGAGCTACCCGAGCTGTGCGAGCTGGAAATCAACCCGTTGCTGGTGGATGAAAACGGCATCATCGCGGTGGATGCCCATATCCTCGTGGCCCCCCCCGCCAGGGATCACGGTCACTATAGCCATATGGCCATCCACCCCTACCCGCCGGGGCTGGAAACCACCTGGCACCTGGGCGACGGCACCGACGTGGTGGTGCGCCCCATCCGGCCTGAGGATGCCGAGTTCGAACGCCACTTCGTCGACAGCCTGTCGGACCAGAGCAAGTACTTCCGCTTCATGAACCATATGAACAAGATCAGCCCGCTGATGCTGGCGCGCTTTACCCAGATCGACTACGACCGGGAAATGGCGCTGGTGGCCGTGATCAACGAGCACACCCCCGAGGCGGCCATCATCGGCGTGGCCCGCTACATCAGTAATCCCGACGATCAATCCTGCGAATTCGCCCTGACCGTGGCCGACGATTGGCAGCGCCGGGGCATAGGCCGGCAGCTGATGTTACGCCTGATGAGCGTGGCACGCAGCCGCGGCCTGGAGATCATGGAAGGGGACGTACTCGCGCAAAACAGCAAGATGCTGCGCCTGTGCTCAGAACTGGGTTTCCGCAAGGAGCACGACCGCCAGGAGCCGGAGGTCGTGGTGGTCAGACAGCACTTGTAGTGGCCGGCGGGCTCAGCCGGCGATGCGCTCGAGAATGGTGAGCACGCTTTGCCGGTCGAGCAATCGCGGCACCGGATAGCCCTCGCCCTCCGCCACCGCCAGCTCGGCCAGGTAGGGGAAATCCTCGCGCCGCAGTTTGTCCGAATGATCCGGGATGCCCACCTCGGTGCGCAGGTTCCGCACCGCCTGGATGAACTTGTGCGCCAGCTGGCCCTCGCCCTCCGCCGCGCCCCCCAGGTCCAGCAGCAGGGCGAGCTCGGCCAGCCGCGACGCCGATTCCTCGCGGCAGAATTCCAGCACGTGGGGCAGTACCAGGGCGTTGGCCAACCCGTGGGGAATGCCGTACTTGCCGCCCAACTGGTGGGCGATGGCGTGTACGTTACCCACGTTCACCTGGTTGATCGCCAGGCCGGCGTAGTAGGCACCCATGGCCATGCCGTCGCGAGCCTCGCGATTGCTGCCGTCACGGCAGGCCGCCGCCAGGTTGTCGAACACCAGCTTGACCGCCATGCGCGCGTCCTGCAACCGGGTGCCGCGCTCCCACACCCCGATATAGGCCTCTATGGCGTGGGTGAGGGCATCCATACCGGTAGCGGCGGTAATGTGCGCGGGCAGGCCCAGCATCAGGTCGGAATCCAGGGCGACCGCTAACGGCAGCAGGGTCGCGCCGGAAATAATGCCCTTCTCGTGGCTGACCGGGTCGGAGATGACAGCGCCCATGGTGGCCTCGGAGCCGGTGCCGGAGGTCGTGGGTATCACGAACAGCCTGAGCACCTCGTGCTTGACCTTGCCGAAGCCGACCCACGAGGCCGGATCCTCGTCACTGGTCGCCGAGGCGGCGATGATCTTGGCGGCGTCGATCGAGGAGCCGCCCCCGATAGCCAGGATAGCCTCCACGCCCCGTGCTCTGGCGATCGCCACGCCCGCGGCCACCTGTTCATAGGTCGGGTCCGGCTGGACCCCGTCGTAAAAGGCCACCTCCACATCAGCCTCCAGCAGCACCGCGGCGGCCTGGTCGGCCACGCCCAACTCGCGCAGCGGCTTATCGGTAACGATGAGAATCCTGCGCGCACCGCTGCGCAGGATATGGCGGCACAGCTGCGCGGCGCTGCCACTGCCCACAAAGGCGCGGTGAGTCGCGCCGGGCGACAGGGCGGACAAGGTTTTCATCAACCACACGACAATCGCGTGTTTTATCTTGCGCAGGAACATTGGCATGGGTTACTCCAGTATCACGGGCGGACGCCCCGGAGCGGGGAGTTAACCACAGCTTGGGGCAGGACCGCCAATCGGAACATAGCCGTCAGCCAAAGCGGGGATCGAAAATCCGGGCGGGACAGCCTCTTCGAATGCGCGTATCGGGAAGAGGGTGCGCATTTACAGCGAAAAGGCCATCCGGGACAGGGCCGCTGGCCACAGCCGGGCTAGAGTGTAGCCCCCTGGGGCAGATGGAGACTACCGCTTCGGGCCACCGTTGCTGCCCGGCCAGCGAGAGCCGGAAATAGTATCGACGAAGGGCAGGAAGGCATCGGGGTCCAGTTTGCCGGCGAGCTTCACTTCCCGGTCCAGGAAAATGGGCCACCAAAGGTGTGCCGATACCTGCTCGCGCATGGGCAGCAGGGTCGTCAGCGGGTCCCAGGGGCTGTCCCGCAGCACCAGCTCGCCCTGTACCTCCTCGCGCCAGGCCGTGCCGTAGCGGCTGCGCACGTGCACCACGTGGGGCGGGAAGTCGTAGCCGGTAGCCGGCCCCCCCACGCAGGCGGCCTGGGATACCTTGATCCAGAACTCGTTGTGATCGAATTCCGGTAGCGGGTCCGCGGGGCCGGTGGACACGCCCTTGAACTCCACGAAGGTATAGCCCTGATGCACGCAGCGCGCCGATACCTGGGGCCCCAGCCGGTAGTACTCCGTGTGGCAGGGGTACTTGGGCTGGCCGTTGGTCTGCTGGCTGATGAAGATCGCTGACTCCTGGTCGATGCCGTAGCCCAGGGTGTACTCCCCGGCGATGCCATTGTAGTTCGCATCCACCGTGGTAACGATGCCGTACTCGGGCTCGTCGGGAACGGGAAAGTTGTAAATCGTGAGGGTGACGTGGGGGTTGGCGCCCGGCTCGATACCCGGGGGCAGCAGCGCGGCAATCTTGTCCGGGTCGGTCCGGTAGACAATCTTGAGCATCGGCCAGTTGACGATATCGCCGGGGTTGCCCTGTGGTGCACCTGATTGATCACTCATATTGTTTTAGTCCTTAGTGTTAGAGGGTGTTCGGGCGTTGGCCTAGGCGCCCACCATGTTGGCCACGGGGGTAGTGCGATCCAGGATCATCTGCGCCCGGTCGCGTATCTTCTGCTCTGTTTCGGCGGTGGTCTCCAGCAGCCAGAAGGCGTCCCGGCGCAGGCCCGCCAGCGCCATCTGCGCCACCTCGTCGGGGTGGGTGGTCTGCAGCTCGATGCCCCACTCGGCGGCCATTTTCTTCATGTCGGCTACCGAGCTGATGCCCGAGGCATTGCCCTCGACCGCCTTTTTCAGCTCCTGCGGGCGCACCCGGCCGGAGTTGAACAGGCCCGTGTCCACCACATGGGGCCCCGGAAACAGCGCGCTCACCTTCACCGGGCTCTGGGCCGCAACGACCTGGTAGTGCAGGTTCTCGGTGATGGCGTGCACCGCCGCCTTGCTTGCCGTATAGATGGGCTGGTCGGGATACACCAGCAGGGCGCCGTTGCCCGAGCCGGTAACGACGAAGTGGGCCTCGCGATTGGCGGCCACCAGCCGGGGCATGAAGACGCTGATGGTGTTGATGACGCCCCACAGGTTGACATTGAAGCACCACTGCCAGTCCTTGGGCGAGTACTCCCACATGGCCCCGGACTCGCCGGCGCTGATGCCAGCGTTGGCGAACACCAGGTCGATCCCGCCGAAGGCTTCCTCCGCTGCATCCGCCAGGGCGGTGAGACTGTCCGCCGAGGTGACATCGCAGTGCTCCACCAGGGCCTCGATCTGCTGCGCGGCCAGGTCGCTGCGCAGTTGCGCCATGGCGGCCTGGTCCACGTCCCCGACCACGATGTTCGCGCCCTCGGCGCCCAGGGCGAAGGCCAGCGAGCGACCGACCCCGCTGGAACCGCCGGTTATGACAGCTACCTTATCCTTGAAATCCTGCACTCAGGCAATCTCCCGCTGGTCTTTCTCGGTCAGGTAAAACTGGCGGACCCACTTGCGGAACAACACCAGGGTCTTGTCTTCCTTACAGAACACAGGGCGCCGCTTGTGAACCTTGTTGGACCAGATGGGGTAGTCGTCCCCCAGGCCGTTGATGATGCCCTGCATCACATCGTCGCCCGCCAGGTCCTCGATTTCGCGGCGCACCGTGAGGGTCCAGCGCATCCGCGTCTCGTGGCGACTGATCGGCTGGGCGCTGTTGTACACTACCATTTCCGCGCCCGGTCCATAGCTGGTGCGCACCAGGGCGAAGCCGGGATTGAATACCGTGGCGTGCAACTGGCCGGGAAAGGCGGCGCTGCTGGCGTCGGAGCGCAGATGCAGGATGCGCCCGTCCTCCTCCACGGTCACTTCCGAGGGGGGCACATCCGGCTGGCGATGCACGTACTGGAAATGCACCGGGTCGCAGGAGTTCTCGGCTATATCCTGGACGTGGGCCGGTACCATGAACTCCGCGTAGCGCGGAGCGGTCCAGTTGGGGTCGCCCAGTTCCGCCAGTTGGGGCAGCTGCCACTGGGGCGAGGTATTTTCCGGGTGGAACCAGACATAGACCTCGCCATTTGCCTCTTCGGTGTGCCAGGTGCGGATACGGGCCCGCTCCGGAATCTCGTCGCAGTAGGGTATTTCCTCGCACTGGCCCGCGGCGCCGAAACGCCAGCCGTGGAAGGGGCAGCGGATAGACTCCCCCACCACCCTGCCCCCTGCCCCCAGGTGGGCGCCCAGGTGGGGACAGAAGGCGTCCTGCAGGACCGCCACGCCGTTGCGGGTGCGGTACAGCACCAGCTCGCGGTCGAAGGCCTGCACCTGCTTGACCTCGCCCACTTGCAGCTCATGGCTGCGGGATACAGAGTACCAGCCCATGGGGAACTGGGGGGTTTCATTGGTTTTGGATTCACACGCTTCGACGATGGTCATGATCTGCTCCACTGGTAATATTCGCCGGCAGTTACCTGCTCCCGACCGGATACAGCAAGACCGGCCCACATTTCATCGCCATTTACTGTAAAGTAAAAGGCTCACAAGCGAGCAATCTTGCGCATATGTATACCAATTTAGTTTAAGGGATGTGGCAATGCAACCATCCACAGGCAAAATCATCGACAACTCCACGGCATCGCTGGGGCGGCGGGAAAAGCGCAAACTCGAAATCCGTTCGCGTATCGAGGAGGCCGCCTATCGCCTGTTCCAGCAGCAGGGGGTGGAGAACACCAGCATCGAGCAGATCTGCGTCGAGGCGGACGTGGCCCGGCGCACGTTTTACGGCCACTTCGCCAACAAGCAGGCCCTGCTGGGGGGGCTGGGCATCTCCCGCCTGTACAACCAGTCGGAGCCGATGCTGCGCCTGCTGATGGCCGAGCACCACAGCACCCGCACCAGACTGGGTGCCATGGTGGATTACATCGCCTCCAACTTCGCCGGCTTCGGGGAGATCGACCGGCAACTGATCCTGGTGGCGCCGTCGATCTTCGCGGAAGATGCCGAACGACAGCGCGAAATCGGCAACTCCGCCCTGGCGAGCTTCACCCACCTGATCAGCGCCGGCGTGGAACTGGGGGACGTGCGCGACGAGTTCTCTCCTGAGATACTGGCGGCCATGGTGGTCGGCACCCTCAATATGCTCACCACCAGCTGGGCGATGAACAGCGACTACCCCTTTTTCAGCAGCCTGGAAGAAGCCCGGGGTATGTTCCAGGAACTGATATGCAAGGACCCGGACTGACCCCGGCAGCGGGGCACGAACAGCAGGAGGCACCATGAAAGAGATACCCGCAGAGCGCCGCTACGTGGCGGTGGACCCCGACGACCACAGCATCAGTATCGCCCGCGGCCCCGTCCCCGAAGCCGCGCCGGGAGAACTGCTGATCGAAGTCAGCGCGGCGGGGCTGAACCGGGCCGACCTGCTGCAGCGCAAGGGCCTGTACCCGCCTCCGGAAGATGCCTCCCCCATCATGGGCCTGGAGGTGGCCGGCGAGGTGCTGGCCGTGGGTGCCGGGGTCAGCGGCTGGCAACCCGGCGACCCGGTGTGCGCCCTGACCCACGGCGGCGGCTATGCCGACTACACGGTGGCGCCGGCCGGCCAGTGCCTGCCGGTCCCCGCCGGATACAGCATGGAACAGGCCGCCGCCCTGCCCGAGGCCCTGCTGACCATCTGGCACAACCTGTTCCAGCGCTGCCGGCTGCAGGCCGGCGAGCGGGTGCTGATCCACGGCGGTGCCAGTGGCATCGGCACCCTGGGCATCGCCATCTGTGCCGCCCTGGGCGCCACGGTTTACACCACCGCCGGCAGCGAGGAGAAATGCCGCGACCTGGAAAGCATGGGCGCGGCGCGGGCCATCAACTACCGCACCGAGGACTTCGAGCAGGTGCTCACGGAGCTCGGGCTGAAAAACCGTATCGACGTGATTCTCGATATCGCCGGGGGCGACTTCATCCAGAAGAATATCAACGTCGCGGCGCCGGAGGGACGCATCGTCTACATCGCGCTTATTCGCGGCGCCAGGGCAGAGGTCAATTTCGGCCCACTGCTGATGAAAAGGCTGACTCTCTCGGGCTCGACCCTGCGCGCCCAGACCTTCGCCCAGAAAGCGGTGATGGTCGAGGAAATCATGGAGCGGGTATTTCCCCTGCTTGAAGACGGCCGCGTCAGGCCGGTAATCGATCGGGTCTTCGATCTGGCCGAGGCGGAGCAGGCCCAGGACTACATGGCCAGCGGCCAGCACATGGGCAAGATCATCCTGCGGATGTAAGCGCCCCCGGACAGCCGAATTCTGTTATGGTCACACCCTCAGCGCTCACCAGGAAGCCAGGTTTGGACATTACCGGCACCACCCGCACACTTATGGCCGCCGCAGCCATCGCCCTGCTGGCCACGGCCTGCGGTGGTGGCGGCGGTGGAGGCGGCGGTGGCGGCAGCGAGATCCCGGAGCCAGCGCCTCAGCCGGAGCCGACTCCGGCGCCACAGACATTCAGTATCAGCGGCACCATCAGCGCCTCTCCCAGCCAGGCGGTCGACTGGGACAACAACGACCCGGCCAATAGCGGCCGCAGCAACGACACCCTTGCCCTGGCCCAGAGCATCGCCAATCCCATCACCCTGGGCGGTTACGTCAACCAGCCGGAGACCGGCGCCCCCGGGCGCTCCTATACCAGCGGCGACCGCGACGACTACTTTCGGATAGAGCTGCTGGCGGGCCAGCGCATCACCATGCTGGTCGCCGATTTCCAGCAGGCGGACGCCGACCTCTACCTGTATGACACTGACGGCAACATCCTGGATTTCTCCATAGAGTCCGGCCAGGTGGAGAGCCTGGACGTACCGGCCGACGGCACCTATCTCGTCAATGTCTTTGCCTACGACGGCGCCACCAACTATATCCTGGCCATCGGCAACCAGAACATGGTGCAGGCGCAGTCCGGCAGCCGGCACGCCGAGATCGTGCCCTGGCAGACCATAGTGAAGTACCGGGAAGACAGCGACAACCAGGCCACACCCGAAGGCGCCGGGACGTCCAGGCGCCTGGGATTGACCCAGCGTGGCGGCGGCCCGGGCCGCTCCCGTCTGATGGGGCTGCAGCGGGGGGCGGTGGCACAGCTACGCGGCCTCGCCCGAGGCGGCGCAGCGGCCGACAAGGGCGAGCAGATCGCCGACCGGCAGTTGCAGGCGCGCTGGGAGACGCTGCTGGCAGTAAAGGCCCTGCGCCGCGACCCCCAGGTGGAGTATGCCGAGCCCAACTACCGGGTTAGGGCGCTGGCAACACCGGATGACGAGGCCTACCCCTTTCAGTGGCACTACCCGCTGATCGATCTCCCCGCCGCCTGGGACACCACCAGCGGGGCGCCCTCCATTATCGTCGCCGTGGTCGACACCGGCATTCTGTCTCGCCACCCGGACCTGCTCGGGCAGTGGGTTGCGGGTTATGACTTCGTCCGCGACCCCAGCAGCGCCGCCGACGGCGACGGCATCGACTCCGACCCGGAAGAGCCCGGCGGCGCCCAGGAACTTGGCTCAGCCAGCTTTCACGGCACCCATGTCGGCGGCACCGTCGCCGCGGCCGGGAACAACGGCATTGGGGTGGCTGGCGTGGCCTATGGCGCCCGCATCATGCCGCTGCGGGCCCTGGGTATCGACGGCGGCACCAGTTACGATGTCGACCAGGCCATCCGCTACGCCGCAGGCCTGGCCAACGACTCCGGCACAGTGCCCGCGCAAGCGGCGGATATCATCAACCTGAGCCTCGGTGGGGCACCCTTCAGCCAGGCCAGCCAGGATCTGCTGCAACGTGTACGGGAAGCCGGCATTCTGGTGGTGGCCGCGGCAGGCAACGAGGGCAGCTCGCTGGCCACCTATCCCGCGGCCTACGACGGCGTCATCGCCGTGGCGGCGGTGGACGCCCAGCGCAGCCGCGCCAGCTATTCCAATACCGGCAGCCACATCGATCTCGCCGCGCCCGGCGGCAACAGCAGCGTGGACCTCAACGGCGACGGTTACCCCGATGGCGTGCTCAGTACCGACGGGCTGGAAAACGGCGCCTTTGGCTACACCTTCCTCAGCGGCACTTCCATGGCGGCTCCCCACGTCGCCGGGGTGCTGGCGCTGATGAAATCGGTCAACCCGCAATTGTCACCGCAGGATATCGACGCCATGCTGGCGCGCGGCGAGCTCAGCGATGACCTCGGCCCCACGGGACGCGACGACGATTACGGCTACGGACTGATAAACGCCAGGCGGGCAGTGCATGCCGCACTGGACGCCGGCGGCAGCCCGGCAACCGACGAACCACTGCTGACGGTGTCGGCAACCACCCTCAACTTCGCCACCGGCAGTACAGCCCTGGAACTGGAGCTGCGCAACAGCGGCCAGGGCGAGTTGCAGGTGCTGGATATTGCCGGCAGCGAGCCCTGGCTGGCCATCACGCCGGTCAACGCGGATGCGGACGGCCTGGGCCTGTACCGGATCAGCGTCGAACGCGAGGGCCTCGCCGCCGGCGCATACGCCGCCGACATCTCGGTGAGCTCATCGGTCAACGACCTGAGCGTAAGAGTGCTCATGTCGGTGGCCGGGGACGGCGCCAGTGCCGACGCGGGCATTATCTATATCCTGCTGGTGGACCAGGAAACCGGCGAGCCGGTGCGGCAGTTTGCGGCCACCTCGCAAGACGGCCAGTATGGTTTCGCTTTCGACGACTTGCCGGCGGGGCGCTACGAGCTGGTTGCGGGCTCCGATGCCGACAACGACCTGTATATCTGCGACGCCGGGGAAGCCTGCGGTGCCTGGCTGACCCTGGATCAGCCCCTGGAGATCGAGTTGGACGGGGATCGCAGCGGCCTGGACTTCCCCGTGGATTTTGTCATCGCCATACCCAGCCTGTCGGTCTCCGCACTGGAAGCGGGAGGGGCGCCCGCCGAGGCACTGCCACGGCAGGCGGGAGACTGAGCGGAAACAGGCTTAGCTGCGCGCGGTTGTGGTGCGCGCCGGCGCCTTTTTCCTTGCGGCAGCTTTTTTCTTCGCCACTGCCTTTTTCTTGGCTGGCGCTTTTTTCTTGACCGGTGCTTTTTTGCTGGCTGCCGCCTTCTTCTTTGCGGGAGCCTTTTTCCTGCTTGCCGCTTTCTTCCGGGCAGCTTTTTTCTTATCAGCCCTGGCCGCCGCCTGCTCTACCAGCTTCGCGGCTTTGTCGGCGGCACTGGCCTTGCGTGCCTCCAGCAGCGCATCGGTCTTGACGCTGAGATAGCGATCCGCTGCCTCATAGGCGGCTTTGCTGATCTTGGCAAGCGCCTCGCCGAGTTCCTGCACCTGGGCCTTGAGTGATTCGACTTTCTGCTGATTGCCTGGCGATGCCTTCTGGCGCAGAGTTCCCCGCGCTTTTTTCAGGCGGTCGTTCGCCACGCTGTGCTTCTTGCGCGCCGCGCTCAGCTCCCGCTTGACCCTGGCATGTGACTTTTCAGACTCGGCGACCAGCTTTTTGCGTAGCTGCTCTACCTTCTTGTTGGCTTTCTCGGCCATGGCCGTTGCGTGTGCGAGTTCCTTTTCCAACATTGTGATATCCACCCCGTATGGTTTATGAGTACCGCACTGCGAGTGTAGGATGAATCGAAAGCGTTGTAACGGTTAATTTTTGATCTGCGCTGCAGAACATCAAGCCCCAATATACTGGCAAGATAACAGGGTGCTGCAATGATCAGTTGAATTCACTCCTATCAGGGGGCCGTTCACCGGGTAATCAAAAAGGCTTTTCTGGCGATTGATTCAAACAACCGCAGAGCACATGCAGGCACGAATTTTGGGATAGTATGTGTGTAGATATTGATACTTGCGTGCAAATGGAGACACAAATTTGCAGTATTGGACACCGTGCGCAGATACGCATAGGCCATTTAATTGGCTGTTATAAGAACGGAGACCGCGAAAATAGATAGATTACTCTCTGAATCAGCCGCGTTAGAAAAAGAACTGGCTGAATTCTTGGAATTACCTACGTATGACCAATCTGAAAGATTAATTTCAAGCAAGATAATGTGCAGCATATCTTTTGAGCACGCTGAAAGTGCAAAGATGTTGGTAGCAACGGGAAACTTCACTTCAGCTACAGGTTTGGTTCGGCTTCAATATGAGTCATTGGTCCGTGCTATGTGGTTGCTTTACTCTGCCTCAGAATCTGCAATATCAAAACTTATGTGTGAGCTTACGGCAGAATCTTCACATAAGGCTAATAAACTGCCAATGCTAAGTGAAATGTTAGAAAATCTCGAAACCAAAGCTCCACCTGAAGCATTGAACTTGTTGCTTGAATTCAAAGAATATTCGTGGAAACCACTTAGTTCATTCGTACATGGTGGAATACACGCAATTAATAGGCATAGCAAGGGCTATCCAAAACCGCTACTAGAACAAGTAATACGAATATCAAATGGTGTTTCTATAATGGTTGGTATGTTGCTCGTAATATTGCATGGCGGTGGCCAGCAAATCGGCAAAATACCTAGAGTTCAGCAAAAATATGCAGCTTGTCTACCGAAACAAAGTTATAAACACTCATAACAAGCCGCAGCAATCGCTCCCGTTGGTCGCTGGGACAGCCAAAACGCTGCGCTTACTTTGTCTGCCTTTGTGCGGGGCGTTATGATTTTTAAGCTGGAGATCGCGTGGACGTAAAGGTTGAGGTATACCGGAATAAGTTTATCGTTTATGCAAACGGCGTATCAAAAATACTCGTTCCAAGGTCATCATTTTCAACCTCCAGGTTATTGGTAGGTAATTTTCAAGAAGCGGAAGAATGTCTCCGCAAAGGGCTCAAGGAAATGGGTATTAGAAGGTTTCCACGTTTTCTCAAACCGAAAATGCACATTCACCCGAAAGAAATGTCTGAAGGTGGGCTGTGTGCAGTGGAAAAACGAGTCCTTTATGAGGTGGGATACAGTGCTGGAGCCAAGAGCGTAGAGATTCAGGAATAGCGGCCATGTAACAAGCCAGGGTTGTGAAGCCGTAACCGGCGGTCCATCCTCAGTCCTTAACCAATCCGTAAAACCCGGAGATTGAATGAGCGAAAACAGTCAAAAATACCAGCAAGGTCTGGCGATACGGCGCGAAGTAATGGGCGATGGGTTTGTCGAAAAGGCGCTCGACGCGGCAACGGACTTCACCATGCCCTTGCAGGAACTGGTCACGGCAAATGCCTGGGGCGAGGTCTGGGCAAGAGAAGGCATAAGCAGGCAAACGCGCAGTCTGGTAACCATCGCAACGCTGGCCGCATTGAAAGCCTCGACGGAGCTGAAGGGGCATGTACGGGGCGCCTTGCGCAACGGCTGCACAGTACAGGAAATCCAGGAAGTCCTGCTGCATTCAGCTGTCTACTGCGGCATGCCATCTGGCATAGAAGCATTTAGATCCGCAAAGGAAGCAATCGAAGAGTGGCAGGCTGACAATGGTTAGCAAAGCAGGGTTAGGTACCTGCCTCCGGCGCCGCCGCGGTCGGAATGAGGTGTTTCATTGTTATACATGAATAAACTGATTTTTGTCGCCTACGCGACTTTTGTGACCTACGGGTCCCTGCGGCCAATGAACAGTGCCCCGCTGGAACCCTGGGATAAAGTCGGACATTTCCTGCTATATGCGGTTTTTGCTCTACTAGCCTCCAGAGTTGCAAACTCCAGCAGGCAATTTCTCTATCTATGTGGCGCGATCATTGTATACAGCGGCATCCTGGAACTTATTCAGTCTCAACTACCGGGAAGGTCTATGTCGGGCTATGACTTGATAGCAAATATTATCGGCGTAGGTATTGGGACGGTCATGTCCAGAACACTTGTAACTGCATCACAAAAATAGCGAATTCGACCAGAGGAACGCGAAAACCACTGGGCAGTTTTCAGTATCCGCCTTTGCTTGAATCGCGAGTAGCCCCGGATTAGGGGCTACTCACTGGCAATTAGCAGGCATTGCAGCAGCCGGCCGGCTCACCCCATCAGGGCGCCGCGGCCTCCTTCACTCGCAACATATACTCGGCGGCCGCGAGTCGCGTTTCTTCATCCAGGTGAGACTGTGGCGGCATCTCGGGGTAGTCGGGGCGCTTTTTCACCGGGTTGGCTGCGTAGTCGGCTATGCCCTGGGGGTTATCCATGTACAGCGCCTGGATGATCTGGGTCGGCGGCCCGATCATGCGCGCGCTGTAGGCGTGGCACCCGGCGCACACGCCGTAGTAGGCCAGTTTGCCCTTGTCCAGGTCCTCCATGGAGCGCCCGGGAACCGGCTCCGGCAGCATGTAGCTGGCAACGTTGGCAGTGGTGGAAAACTCACACTCGGTGTACTTGCCCAGGCCGATGGTGCGGTAGCGCTCGGGGTTGAGGATACAGCCGTCGTCCATGCCGACAGTATCGACGATATCCGGGCCGGTGGACTCGAGCATGGCGGCCAGTGCCGCACGCACTACCGGGGCCGGGTCGTTGCCGTTGTCGCGCATGATGTTGTTGAGAATCCGCGGGCGGTTCGGGTTGGGCTCCGACTCCGGGTCGTTGGCGGCATTGCCGGCCAGGGAGAAATCGGTGAGGGTGATGCCCACGGAGTCGTTGCCGGTGATGATGTTGCCCTCCACCACCACGTCGTCACAGGCCATTACCAGCACCCCGGTGCCAACCGGGATATTGGAAACCAGGGAGCCCTCGATGGCAAAATTCTCGTGGTTGTTGTCGACGATGAAATTGTTGCGTATCAGCACGTCGCCACAAGTCTTGATGGGCAGGCCCGGGGTAATAAAGGCCAGGATACCGCCGGTATTGTTGTAGACGAAGTTGGCTTCCACCAGGGCGTGGCGGCTGTTTTCGATCTCGATCCCGGCGACGCTTTCGAACACCTGGTTGAACACCACATCGACATTGTCGGACATGCCCACGTAGATCGCCGCGTCCTCGATACCGGAAACGATGTTGTGGGACACAATGCCGTTCTTGCCCAACTGGGGGAAAATCCCGTAGATGCCGGTGTCGACGATAAAGTTGTTGCGGATAATGAAATTGTTACCCGCCTGGCCCATTATGCCGTTGCCCTTGTAATGGGTGATGTAGAGGTTCTCCACGGTGACGCCGTTGCCGGAGTACAGTACCGCGTCATTGCGCAGCCCCTCCCCCTCCAGCACCGGGTACCGGCCCTCTTCAATCACGCCGGAGAGGGTGATGTTGTCCTTGTCGATGTACACGGTTTCCTTGTAGACGCCGGGCATCACCTTGATGACCGCGCCGGGGCTGGCCGCCACCACGGCGTCCTGGATCGACTCGCCCTCGCTGACGATGATCAGTTCGCCGCTGGTGGGGGTCACGAGGCTGCGCACCAATGCTCCCTGGGTCGTCGCCGCGGCCACTTCCTCGGCGCCGGACGAGGTGAAGGCCGCCTTCGGCTCGCTGTCCACCTTGATCACGGTCGCCGGCTTCTGGCCCGACTTGCCGACAAAGTATCCGCCGGCCAGCAGGACAACCGCGCCTATTATCATCGTCGCTTTATTCATCGATCGGTGCTCCATCTTCGGGGGGAACGCCCTGGCGGGCGAATTCATTGTGAACCGGCTGCATGCCCGAGGGCAACTCAGCCGGTACGCGGGGTTTGAAACTCTCGTCTGTCAGGGTGGCGAGGAAATCCACCAGCCGGTCCAGTTCCTCGTCGCTGAGGTTTGGTTCCCAGATATGCCAGTGTATTTTCAGGTTTTCGCCCTCGGGCACGGCGTGCCCGCGGCCGCCGGTGTAAAAGGCCGCGGCCTCGCGCAGGGTGGCAAATCGCCCGGAATGCATATAGGGCGCCGTCAGTTCTATATTGCGCAGCGAGGGCACTTTGAACCCCCCGCGCAGGGTGGGTTCACCCAGCGGCTCCGAGGCACCCGCATCGAACGGCAGGCCTTCGGGCTCGGGGGTGCCGATCACGGCGATCTGCTGGTTGGTGAACAGCGGCGGCGTGTGGCACTCGGCGCAGCGTGCCACGAAGGAGCGAAACACGTTGAGCCCCTCCTTCTCCGGCCCCGTCAGGGCATCGGCATAACCGTGGGCATACTGGTCGTAACGACTGTTCAGGGAGATCAGCGAGGCCTCGAACGCGGCGATGGCCAGGTAGACGTGGTCCAGGCGTATCTGCGCCCCGGGCGCCTGGAAATCCTGCGGCCAGGCCTGGCTGAACAACTCCCGGTACTGTGGTATGCCGTTGAGCGTGGCCAGCAACTGCTCCGGGCTGGTCGCCATCTCGTGCTGGTCGTAGAGCGGCCCGGTCATCTGCTCCTCCAGGCTGGAGGCGCGGGCGTCCCAGAACAGGCGCTGCTGGAAGGCAACGTTCCACAGCGAGGGCGCAGAGCGACGCAGGGGTTCGCCACTGGCCCCCAGGGAGCGGCCCAGGCCATCGGCAAAGCCGCGCTCGGGCTGGTGGCAGCTGGCGCAGGACACACTGCCGTCGGCGGACAATACCGGGTCGAAAAACAGGTAGCGGCCCAGGTCGATCTGTTGTGGGGAGAAGCCGTCGCGGTAGGCCGGCAGGCCGGTTTTCAGGCCGCCCACGCCCGCATCCTCCAGCGAGGGGTACAGCTGGTACAGGCTGCGCAATTTGCACTGTCCCCGGGTCAACTCGAAGCCCGCCGGGCAGCTGTCGCTCAGCGTGATGGCGTTCGCCCGCACCGCCAGCGGCAGCACCAGCAGGCAGCAGGCCATGACCAGGGCGCGCAAGGGCGTTTGTCCGGGCCGCGTCACGGGCTCAGGGCTGCAGGCTGGCAATGTACGCCACCACCGCGGCGACCGCCTGGTCGTCGGGCAGGACGCCGGCCATGGCGCGCATCTGCCTGCCGGTGCGGTCATCGGGATGGGCGCCGCGCCCGCCGGTTCGGAAGGCCTCGAGCTGGGCCAACAGATACCAGTCGTCGCTGCCGGCCAGGCGCGGCGAGTTCAGTGCCGGGTTGCCCCCGGCGGCCGGACCGTGGCAGGCGGCACAATACTGTTGATAGTAGCCGCGCCCCTGGTCGGCATTGCCTTCCACGGTAGCCGCGGCAGGTGTGGAGTCCAGGGTGGCGATATAGGCGGCGGTATCGTACAGGGCCTGCTCATCCGCCAGGGTGTTGGCGATAGCCGCCATCTGCCGGGCGCTGTCACCGGCGCCCTCGCCACCGCGTATTCCCGCCTGGAATTTCTGCAACTGGTCGGCGATGTAGACCGGGGCGAGATGATTCAGTCGCGGCGCGGCGAGTGCGGCGTCGCCCTGGGCGCTGGCGCCGTGACAGGCGATACAGCTCGCGTACAGCTCCTTGCCCCGGGCAGGATCATCCAGGGCGTGAACCGGGAGGGCGAACAGGGTCGCCGCGATAAGCAGAATTCTGGCTGGCATTGGCTCTCCGGCTGGCGGGCGGGCCCTTACCCGCGGAAGTCGACTGGCACAGCATATAATACGAGCGAGTATTAAACCTAGCTTAAGACAGCCGTCGCTCCCCGCAAGACGGCGACGCGCTGCGCCCCTGGGCGGGAAATTCCGGCGCCATTCGGCTAGACTGCTGTCACGGCCCAGGCCGATAACACCCACGACACCGCTATGGCGCCCTAACGGAGTACCCCGGATGGAATACAACCCCGACCTACACAGTATCCAATGCCCCAAGTGCGGGCACGGCATGACCGAAGTGACCTACGGCGCGGATCTGGTCATCGACCGCTGCAGCAACTGTCAGGGGCTGTGGTTCGACACTGGCGAGGCCGACGCACTGAAGAAGAAATGGATGGGCGACGCCCTGGATACCGGCGACCCCAGGGAAGGCCGCAAGTGGGACAACGTCGAGGATATCGCCTGCCCGCGGTGCGGCAAGGATATGGAGAAGACCTCCGACCCCGACCAGGTTCACATCTGGTACGAACGCTGCCCGGAGCACGGCATATTCATGGATGCCGGCGAATTCACCGACTACAAGCACGAGACCCTGGCGGACTGGTTCCGCAGCCTGATCCGGGGAGAGCGCGGCTAGCAGTGCCCCGCCTCACCGACGATGTTCGCATCGGCAATGCCCGGCCGCTGATCACACCCTGGGTACTGGCGGAGGAATTACCGCTGCCCGCCGCCCTGGGTGAACAAATCGCCGCGGCCCGGCGCAGCATAGAGAACATCCTGGAGCACCGCGATTCCCGGGTGCTGGCCATTGTCGGCCCCTGTTCGGTCCACGACCCCCAGGCCCTGCTTGAATTCGCCCGGCGCCTGCGCGAGCTGTGCCGACCGCTGGAGGATGCCATCCTGCCGGTGCTGCGCGTGTATTTCGAAAAACCGCGCACCGTGGTCGGCTGGAAAGGGCTGATCAACGACCCCGACCTGGACGGCAGTTTCCGTATCAATCACGGCCTGCACCTGGCGCGCCAGGTGTTGCTGGACGTCAATCGCCTGGGCCTGCCCGCCGCCAGTGAATTCCTGGACACCACCTTCGGCCAGTACTATGCCGACCTGGTGAGTTTTGGCGCGATCGGCGCCCGCACCGTGGAGAGCCAGGTGCATCGCGAGCTGGCCTCGGGGCTGTCGATGCCGGTGGGGTTCAAGAACGCCACCACCGGCGACATCGGCGTGGCCATAGACGCCATTCGTTCGGCGCGCCACGGGCACTGGTTTCCCTCGATTACCAAGGAGGGCACACCGGCCGTCCTGCAGTCCACCGGCAATCCGCAGGGCTACCTGATCCTGCGGGGCGGCTCCCGAACCGGGCCCAACTACGGGGCCGAGGCGGTTCACGACGCCGCCGTGGCGCTCGCCGGCCACGAACTGCCCGCCTCGCTTATTGTCGACTGCAGCCACGGCAACAGTGAAAAAAACTACCGCCGCCAGGCGGAAGTGATCTCCAGCCTGTGTGAGCAGATCGAGCAGGGCCAGCGGGCGATCCGTGGGGTCATGCTGGAAAGCCACCTGGTTTCCGGCAACCAGCCGCTGACGGCCGGCAGCGCGCTGACCTATGGCCAGAGCATCACCGATGCCTGCCTGTCACTGGACGAGACAGCGCCGCTGCTGGAACAGCTCGCGGCGGCGATCAGGCGCACCGCGCCGTAGGGCCCGATTCATCAGGCGGGTCAATCGCCTGGCGGTACGCGCCCACCCTCCATAGTGGAACCACCTCCTACCAGGTGTAGCCCAGCCGCAGGCGATAGGTCTGGTCGAGCTTGTCCACGCCCTCGACCGCACCGTTGTCGTAGTCCAGCTGCAGCTCGGCCGCCGCCTCCAGGCTCCACACCAGGGGAAACGCCAGGCCCAGAATCAGGTTCAGGATATAATCGGAGCTGTCGTCCATGCTGACGATGCCGCGATGGTCCAGGTACAGGCGTGAATCCCCGCCCAGGTAGTTGCTGGACGCGTTCACCGCCCAGTTGGCCGCTATATAATCCCTGTCCTCGGCCTCGATGAAATCCTCGTCCACATAGGACGCACCGATTTCGGCGGAGAGCGCCAGGATCGGCTCCTCGTAGAACTGGCGGCCAATGTAGGGGCCTATGAGGTAGCGCAGGTCCAGGTCGGTAAACTTGTCGTGCTCGGCCGAACCCTGGAAGCCGCCGTAGATGGGGCCGTCAAAAAAGTAATCGTACTTGCCCTGGGCGTACCATTTTTCGACGGTGGTCTCACCGTTGGTTTTCTCGTTCTCGCCGTTGTAGCGCAAGGTGTAGCGATCCAGCTTGCTGCGCCAGATGCTTTCCAGGCTGTAGTTCAGGTCGTCGGTATCGGTATTGCCGCGCTGGGCGGAGGCGGCGACGCTGACCACGCCCTTCCAGCGGTAACCCTGGCCCAGTTCCCAGGGTTCCGGATTGACCAGCAACAGGTTCTCCAGGGCGTAGCTCTCCTGCGGGCTGGTTGCGGTGCCGATGACCAGCTGGTCCTGCTCGATCAGCAACGGCTGCTCCGGCAACACCCTCTCGTCCGCCAGCTGGATGACCACCGGAGCGCTGGTTTTGACCGACGCGATCTTGTCCAGGCTGATCTCCAGGGGATCGGCGAAATCGGTTTCTATGGTAACCACTCCGTCGCGCGAACCAGTGACCGTGCCGATGATCGTCGAGCCGCTCTTGAGCACGATTTCATCCTTGTGGACCACTTCGTCGGCGCCGGCCAGGCCGGCAAGACACAGTGTTGTTCCCAGGCAGGACGCCTGCAGGTATTTGCGTAACGACATGAAATCACCTTGTTTTGCTGCCCACGCAGGGGCTGTAGGGTTGACATTGACGAGCAGCCCCGATGATACCGAAAGCCTCCGGGTCAACATAGCCTATTGGGGAATCCCCGGCGCAACGGGCAACTACCGGCAGCCGGACCTGCGCAAATTAGTCCCCCGGGCACATTCAGCCATGTGGGCAAGACTGGTAGACTTGGCCCCTTGCTTTTCAGGGGACACCAGCATGGACAACTTCGACTATGACCTGTTCGTCATCGGCGCCGGCTCCGGTGGCGTTCGGGCCGCCCGCATGGCGGCGGGTTTCGGCGCCAGGGTGGCAGTCGCCGAGGACCGCTACATGGGAGGCACCTGCGTGAACGTGGGCTGCGTACCGAAAAAACTGTATGTATACGCCTCGGAATTCTCGAAATCTTTCAGCGATGCGCGCAACTTCGGCTGGGACAGCACTCGGCCTGCTTTCGACTGGGCGACCCTGCGGGACAACAAGAAAAACGAGATATCCCGGCTCAACGCCATCTACAACAGGCTGTTGGACGGGGTGAAAGCCGACGTGATCGACGGCCGCGCCAGGATCGTCGATGCCCACACGGTGGCCGTGGGGGAGCGGGTGTTCACCGCGGACAAGATTCTCATCGCCACCGGGGGCTGGCCCTACATCCCCGAGTTTCCCGGTAGTGAGTACGCGATCACTTCCAACGAGATTTTCGACCTCGAAGCGTTCCCGCGCCGCCTGGTCATCGTCGGTGGCGGCTATATCGCGGTGGAGTTCGCCGGTATCTTCAACGGCCTGGGGTCGCAGGTTACCCAGCTGTACCGCGGCCCGCTGTTCCTGCGCGGCTTCGATGCCGACATCCGTGCCCACGCCGCGCGCGAAATCGCCAAGACCGGGGTGGACCTGCGTTTCGAGCTGAACGTCGAGGCCATCGAGCCCGCGGCGGGCGGGCTGCGCCTGCAACTCAGTGACGGCAGTACGCTGGAGGCCGATGTCGTGCTCTACGCCACCGGTCGCAAACCCAATCTGCAGGGCCTGGGCCTGGAAAACGTCAATGTCGCCACCAGCGAGTTCGGCACTATCGAAGTGGATGAGGAATACCGTACCAGCGAACCCAGCATTTTCGCTCTGGGCGACGTCACCGGGGGCATGGAGCTCACCCCGGTGGCCCTCGCCGAGGGTATGGCCTTCGCCCGCCGCCAGTTCGGCGAGCCGGCGGGCGCCGTGGATTACGATTTCATTCCCACCGCGGTATTCTGCCAGCCCAATATCGGCACGGTGGGTTTCACCGAGGAGCAGGCGCGGGCGAAGTTCGGCCATATCCGCCTGTTCAAATCCACGTTCAAGCCCATGAAGCACACCATCAGCGGGCGCGATGAGCAGACCTTCATGAAGCTGATCGTGGACAAGGCCAGCGACCGGGTTGTAGGCGTGCACATGATGGGGCCGGATGCCGGCGAGATCATGCAGGGCATCGCCATCGCCCTGCGCGCCGGCGCCACCAAGGCGCTGTTCGATACCACCATCGGCATCCACCCCACCGCCGCCGAAGAATTCGTCACCATGCGCGAGCCCTGGACCGAGGACTGAGGGTGGACCTGGGGATATGGCAGGCACTGCTGCTGATCGCGGTAGGTGTGCTGGCCGGCTTTCTCAATGTCATGGCCGGTGGCGGCTCGCTGCTGACCGTGCCAGTAATGGTATTCATGGGCCTGCCGGGGCCGGTGGCCAATGGCACCAATCGCATTGCCATCCTGGCCCAGAACCTCACCGCGACCGCCACCTTCCTGCGACGCGGCTTCGGCGACCTGAAACTCAGCCTGTCACTGGCGGCCTGTGCAGTGCCCGGCGCACTGGCCGGGGCGCTGCTGGGCACCCGCCTGGACGGCCCCTGGTTCAGCCGTATCCTGGCGCTGGTCATGCTGGGGGTGATGCTGGTAATGCATTTCGACAAGGGCTCGGCCACCCGCCCGGAAGACTACCAGCCAACCCCCGGGCAGCTGCGGCGCGGGCACCTGGCGATGGTGGCGGCGGGCTTCTGGGGAGGCTTTATCCAGATCGGCGTCGGTTTCATCATCATGCCGATACTCAACCGCGTCATGGGCCTGGACCTGGTGCGCACCAACATGCACAAAGTGGTCATCATAGCCGTGTACACGGTCGTGGCCCTGCTGGTGTTCGTCACCCAGGTGGAACTGCTGTGGATGGTGGGACTGGCGCTGGCACTGGGCAATGCCATCGGCGGCTACCTGGGCGCCCACTTCACGATGAGCAGCGGCGAGAGGCTGATCAAGCTGGTGCTCAACCTGGTACTCATCGGCATGATTATTAAGTTATTATTCTTTCCCTGAGCCAGCGGCCGGTTACCCGCCGTCACGGCTCGGGTCCTGCCAATCGTTAAACCGACACCGGTATCCAGTTCGACTGCCCAGCATGATTGAAGCGCAATCCCTCACCCGCTATTACGACCGGACGGTCGCCGTGGAGGACGTGTCGTTCAGCATCGGCGACAACCAGATCGTGGGCCTGCTGGGGCACAACGGCGCCGGCAAGACCACTATCATGCGCATGCTCAGCGGCTATCTGGAGCCAACTGCAGGCAGGGTTCGCGTAGACGGCATCGACATGGCGACAGGCGCGCAGTTGATCCAGCGGCGCCTGGGATACCTGCCCGAGAACCTGCCGCTGTACGCCGACATGATGGTCGCCGATTACCTGGAGTACGCCGCCGCGCTCAAGGGGCTGAAGCGCGACCGGCGACTGCAGGCGGTGCGCGCCGCGGTGAACGCCACGGACCTGGCGGAGCACGCCCTGCAGCGGATTGCCACCCTGTCCCGCGGCCTGCGCCAGCGGGTGGGCGTGGCCCAGGCGATCCTCGGCAAGCCGCGGCTGTTGATTCTCGATGAGCCTACCAACGGCCTGGACCCCGAGCAGACCGGCCACATGCGCGGCCTGATCCAGCGCCTGGCGCGGCAGGCCACGGTGATACTCTCCACGCACATCATGCAGGAGGTCGACGCCATCTGCGACCGGGTGCTGGTGGTGCGCAGGGGCAGAATTGCCCTCGACAAGCCCATGGCGGAGCTGCACCACAGCCGCACCCTGCTGCTGCACACCGATGGCAAGGTGGCCGAGCTGGTCACCTACCTGCGGCGCATGCCACAGGTGGCCTCGTTGCAGGAGCTGGATTCGCGAGGCGACCAGCGCCACTTCACCCTGGTGTTGCACGAGCGCGCGGATATCGATACGGCAGCGAACAATATTGCCCGCTGCGTGATCCAGGCCGGGGCCAGGCTCTACCAGCTGCAACCGGTCGTGCAGGGCCTGGAAACCGTGTTTCGCGAGGTGAACCGGGATGGCCGCTGAGCCTGTCGCCCGCCGGGTGGCGCAGAAGGAGATGCTGCTGTTTTTCTCCTCGCCGGTGGCCTGGCTGTTCCTCGCCACCTTTATCGCGGCGACTTTTTTTATCTTTTTCTGGGTCGAATCCTTCTTTGCCCGCAACACCGCCGATATCCGCCCGCTGTTCGAATGGATGCCCATCCTGCTGATCCTGCTTTGTGCCGCGCTCACCATGCGCATGTGGAGCGAAGAGCGGCGCACTGGCACCCTGGAACATGTGCTGACCCAACCGGCCAGCCCATGGCGCTTCGTGCTGGGCAAGTTCCTGGCCTGTTTCGGCCTGCTGCTGCTGGCCGTCACTGCCACGCTGTCGCTGCCCGTCACCGTCGCCCTGATGGCGGACCTGGACTGGGGGCCGGTGCTGGGCGGCTACCTCGCCACTGCCCTGCTGGGGGCGACTTACCTCAGCATCGGCCTGTTCGTCTCCTCGCGCACCGATAATCCCATCGTCAGCCTGATTGGCACGGTGGCGCTCTGCGGGCTGCTCTACCTGGTGGGCAGCAGCACGGTGACCGACTTTTTCGACTACCGGGTCGCGGAGACCCTGCGCCTGCTGGGCAGTGGTGCTCGCTTCGCCAGCATCACCCGGGGGGTACTGGACATTCGCGACCTGGGCTACTACCTGAGCGTCACCGTCGCTTTCCTGGCGCTCAATACCTACTCCCTGGAGCGCTTGCGCTGGGCCCGCGGCGCGGCCGGCGCCAGGCATCGCCGCTGGCGCGGCGCCATCGTCCTGCTGCTGGCCAACCTGGCGCTGGCCAATGTCTGGCTGGCGACCTTCGACCGCCTGCGCCTGGACATGACCGAGGGCCAGCTGTACTCGATCTCCGAGCCTACCCACCGGGTGCTGGCGCAGCTGCGGGAACCGCTGCTGATCCGCGGCTACTTCAGCGCCAAGACGCACCCGCTGCTGGCGCCGCTGGTGCCGCAACTGCGGGATCTGCTGCGCGAGTACGAGGTGTACGGCAGGGGCAGGGTGCGGGTGGAGATCATCGACCCGGCGGAACACCCGCAACTGGAACAGGAGGCCAACGAACGCTACGGTATCCAGGCCACCCCCTTCCAGGTAGCGGACCGCTACCAGTCCGCGCTGGTGAGCTCCTATTTCAACATCCTGGTCCAGTATGGTTCCGAGTACGAAACCCTGGACTTCAATGACCTGATCGAGGTGCGCACCGCGGCCAATACCGGCGCCGACATCCTGCTGCGCAATCCGGAATACGATGTCACCAGGGCCATCAAGCACGTGCTGTACAACTACCAGATGGGCGGCAGCCTGTTCGAGCGCATCCGCGAGCCGGTCGAGCTGATTGCCTATGTTTCCGCCGACGACCTGCTGCCCGACACCCTGCGCGTCTACAAAGACTCGATCATGGCCCAGTTGCAGGACGTGGAAGCGCGCTCGGGCGGTAAATTCAGTGCGCGCTTCATCCAGCCGGAGGCCGCCGGCGGCCTGGTCGCCCGGCAGATTGGCGAGCAGTGGGGCCTGCAGCCCATGGTAACGGCCCTGGATGGCGATCAGCCGTTCTATTTCTACCTCACCCTCGCCGATACCCACCAGGTGGTGCAACTGCCGACCGACGATTTCGATCCCGCCGGCTTCCGCCAGGTGCTGGACGCCGGGCTGAAGCGCTTTGCCGAGGGCTTTACCCGCACGGTCGCCTTGTCCGCGCCCAGCGTGGATGAGCAAATGGCCCGCTACAACCTGGGCGGCCCCACCTTCAGGCAACTGGAGCAGGCCATTACCCGGGACTACAGCATCCGCCTGGAGGATCTGGCGGATGGTACAGTAGCCGTGGATGCCGATATCCTCGCCGTGGTGGCGCCCCACCGGCTGGACAGCAAAGCGGTCTTCGCCATCGACCAGTTCCTGATGCGCGGCGGTACCGTGGTGCTGGCCAGCTCGCCCTTTACCGCGGAGTTGAGCGATGGCGACCTGCGCCTGCAGGACTGGGACAGCGGCCTACAGGACTGGCTGCGCCACCAGGGCGTGGACATCGGCCGGGCGCTGGTCCTGGACCCCCAGAGTGCCGCCTTCCCGACCCCGGTGCGCCGCACCACGGGCACGTACAGTTTTCGCGACGTGCAAATGATCGATTACCCGTATTTCATCGACCTGCGCGCTCCCGGCCTGGCTGCCAGCCACCCGGTGACCGCCAACCTGCCACAGCTGACCATGGCCTGGGCGTCACCCATAGCGGTCAGCGCGGGCAACGGTGTCCAGGCGGCCATGCTGCTGCGCAGCTCGACCCGCTCGTGGCTCAGCGACAGCATGAATATCATGCCCGGGGAGGCGACCCGGGACGACAGCACCGCGCAGCACAGCTACCCGTTGGGCATAGCCCTGCAGGGCCGCTTCGAATCCTACTTTGCCGGGCGGCCGAATCCGCTGGCCGGGAGCGGCCCGCTGGGGGCCTACGGCAGCCTGCTGCGCTCGCCGGAATCCGCCCGCCTCGTGCTGTTCGGCTCCAATGATTTCCTGGACGACCAGGTGCTGGGCGGCCAGGTGATGGCAAGTGGCACCCAATACCTCGGGCCTATCGAACTGTTTCTCAATACCCTGGACTGGGCGCTGCGCGACGACGACCTGGCACGGATTCGCTCCCGCGCCCACTTCAACCGCACCCTGCCGCCGATGGAGCGTCGGGGCCAGGCCATCATCGAATACCTGAACTACGGCGCGGCGCTGCTGTGGCTGGCGCTGCTCATGCTGGTGCACTGGCTGCGCGCGCTGCTGCGCCGGCGCCGCTACGCCACCGGATTGGGCCTGTGAACAGGTGGCTGGCGGCGGGATCGCTGCTCCTGGCGGGCCAGTGCGCACTGGTGATCGCGCTCTACTGGCCGCAGGTCTTCGACCCACCCGAGGTCGGCGCGCCGCAATTCTCATCCTTCACCCCCGATGCGGTCGACGAGATCTACGTGGGTGACGAATACGACAATGAAACCCTGCTGTTACGGGCGGGGCAGCGCTGGCTGCTCCCCGAGCTGGAAAACCTGCCCGCCGACGGCGACATGGTGGCCAAACTGCTGCAGGCGCTGACCCGTGGCGATACCACCTGGCCTGTTGCCGAATCCGTCGCCGCCAGACAGCGCTTCCAGGTGGCCAACTACTACTACCAGCGGCGCGTCCAGCTGCTCGGGGAAGGCGAGGTACTGGGCACCTTCCTGCTGGGAACCTCACCGGGTTTCCGCAAGATCCATGTTCGCAATGCCAGCCAGGACGCTATCTACACGATTGCCTTCAACACCTTCGACGCCCCCGGCCACAGCGGCACCTGGCTGGACCGCAGATTGCTGCAGGTTCGCACACCCTTGAGCATAACCGCCGACAGCTACAGTCTGCACTGGCAGGACGGCCAGTGGCGTTCCGGCATGGGGCGCCAGCCGGATGAACGCGAACTGGAGGCGCTGCTGGCGGCGCTGCGCAACCTGCAGGTCGACGGCATCGCCGACGGCGACCGCCAGCGCGACCTGGCACAGGCCGAGGCGGAACTGGTGCTGCAGGTCGAGAGCCTCGGGGCGAGCGTGAGCCTGGAATTGTTCACCCTGGGGGGTCACCACTATATTTTCAGCAGCGAGTATCCGCTGTTCTTCACCATCAGCGCCTACGACTACGAGCGCCTGACGGATATCGATTTTCGCCTGATATCGGGGGAGCGGATGCGGGATGAGCAGTGAAGCGCGAGGCCGGTGCGCTGTGCTACCATTGCCGGCCAATTTCAACTCGGGTTGACCAAGTGACGCGATTCGTTGTCATCTTTCTGGCGGTGTTGTTTGGCCTCTTCACCCTGGAAATGCAGACCGGCGTGCAGCAGCACGTGGTGCTGCCATTCACTGCCATGCTGGCAAAAATCAGCGCCGCCATCATCCTGCCCTTCGACGCTTCCGTGCAGGCTTACGGCAAGGTCCTGCAGTTCAGCGACACCGGGTTTGCCGTGTCCATAGAGGCCGGTTGCAACGGCATTGAAGCCACCATCGTCCTGGTCGCCGCGGTACTGGCCTTCCCCGCCCCCTGGCGTGCGCGCCTGACGGCCATTGTCCTGGGTTTCCTGGCCATCCAGGCACTCAACATCCTGCGCATCGTCAGCCTGTTCTACCTGGGGAACTGGAACCTGGATATCTTCTCCTGGGTGCACCTGTACCTGTGGCCGGCCCTGATCATGCTGGATGTGCTGATCGTGTTCGTGGTCTATCTGCGCTATCTTGCCCGCCGCCCGGGAGAGCCTTCCCATGCCGCTGCCTGAGAAGAACCATTTCCGCCAGTTCGTGCTGTTCGTGTTCCTGCTGCTGATCCCCTGTTTCGCCCTGTGGACATTTCTCAGCGCCGCCCTGGTGACGCCGCTCATTGGCCTGGTACACCTCACCCTCAGCAACTGGTTTCCGGATATCGTCAACGTGTTCTACCAGGAGGGAGCCAACGCCGTTTTGATGACGCGCCTGGACCAGGTGGGAGGGCAATTTGTGGCCGCCGGCGAGCCCGATGCGGGGCTGGGATTCAGGATCAACACCCGCATCGTGACCTACTCCATCCCGTTTTATGCCGCCCTGCACTTCGCCACCGAAAAAGAGCGCTACCTGGCGGATTTCTTCTGGGGGCTGCTGGTGCTCTACCCGTTCATGTTCCTGGGCCTGCTCATGCTGTCCATGAAGGACCTCATGGTCACCTTCGGGCCCGTCTTCCTGGAACAGCCCGGGGTGGCGGTGCCCAGCGCCGGCGTGATCGGTATTCTCTACCAGTTGAGCGTACTGATTATCCCGCCGGTGGTGCCGGTGCTGGTGTGGGCCTGGCAGAGCCGGCATACGCCCTTGCTGGAACAGCTGTTGTACAGTGGCCGCGCCGGTAACGGGCGCGCACCACTGTAAAGGCCCCGCCTTCAGGACTGCCCGGCAGCGCCCTGCAGCTTCCGCAGGATACTGGAAAAATCCAGCTGGCCGTTGCCCGCCTGCTGGTGCTGGCTGTAGAGGGCCTGCGCCAGTTGCCCCATGGGGTTATCGAAATCGCTCTGCTCGGCAATCTCCAGCGCCAGCCCCAGGTCCTTGACCATCAGGTCCACCATGAAGCCGGGTTTGTAGGCATTGCTGGCGGGGGCGTTGGGCATGACTCCCGGATAGGGGTTGTACACCTCCAGGGACCAGTTGCGCCCGGAACTGGCCAGCATGATTTCCGACAGCACCGCGGGGTCCAGGCCGTTGCGCGCGCCCATTTCCAGGGCCTCGCAGGTGCCGATCATGTGGATGGCCAACAGCATGTTGTTACAGCCCTTGGCAACCTGCCCGGCGCCCGCCGGACCGGCATGGAAAATATTCTTGCCCATGTCTGCAAGAATAAGCCGCGCCTTGTCGAAGGTGGCGGCGCTACCGCCACACATGAAGGCCAGGGTGCCGGCCGCCGCCGCGGCCACGCCCCCGGATACCGGAGTATCCATGAAGCCTATGCCCAGTGCGGAGGCGGCCTCGCCCACCCGGCGCGCGGTGGCCGCGTCTATGGTGCTGCAATCCAGCACGGTGGTGCTGGGATCCAGCCGCGCCAGCAACCCATCCTCACCCAGGTAAGTCGCCGCGACGTGCTTGCCGGCGGGCAGCATGGACAGGACGTATTCAGCGCCTGTCGCCGCCGCCAGGGCGCTTTCCGCCACCGCCGCGCCCGCCGCCCGCAGCTGCTCGCAGGCAGCCGCGGACAGATCGAACACCGTCACCTGGTGCCCGGCCTTGACCAGGTTGGTGGCCATCGGTCCGCCCATATTGCCCAGGCCGATAAACGCGACTGTCGCCATGGCTAATCTCCGTTAAAGATAGTTCAAAGGTCCGCCAGGGGGTTCGACTCCCAGGGGGCGGTAAAGAAAGCGTCCAGCGCCGCCGCGGGCACGTCGCGCGTAGCGCGATACTGCCAGTCCGGTTTGCGATCCTTGTCGATCAGCAATGCCCGTACCCCTTCGGCGAATTCCGGGTGACGCATGATATTGGTGGCCAGCACCAGTTCCGCCTGGAACACCTCCCGCAGGGAGGCGAGGCGGGTTTGCGCCAGCTGGCGGAAGGTCCACATCACAGCCAGTGGCGAGGCGTAGGCCAGGCTGTCCCGGGCACTTGCCAGCCACGGGTCCTGGGTCTGTTGCGACAGGATGTTGGCAACGACCTGGTGTACGTCGTCGCCATCGCACAGGTTGGCGATGGAGCCCAGGTGGGGCTCCACCTGGCCGCCAGGGCACTGGCTGACACTCTGCTCGGCAAAGGGCCGCAGGGTGTGCCTGACCAGGGCGTGGTTGCCCGCCGGCTCCGCCTGCCAGCGCTGCCGCAGCAGGGCCTGCAGCACATCCTCGCGGCGCTCACTGGAGATGAAGCGATCGGCTATGCCGGTGTAAATCGCGTCCGCCGCATTGATGGAGGCACCGGTCAGGGCCAGGAACAGGCCGCACTTGCCGGGCATGTGGTTGAGGAACCAACTGCCCCCCACATCCGGGAACAGCGCGATGTTGACCTCCGGCATGGCGATGCGGGTTTTCTCCGTCACCACCTTGTGGGAACACCCGGCCATCACCCCCAGGCCGCCCCCCATGACAATGCCGTGACCCCAGGCAATCACCGGCTTGGGGTAGGTATGCAGGGTGTAATCCAGGCGATACTCCCGCTGGAAAAAGCTTTCCGCATAGGGGCAGGGCCCGCCGGGGGCGGCGGTGACGCTCTCGTACAGTGCCTGCACGTCGCCCCCGGCGCAGAACGCCTTCTCGCCCGCGCCCTCGATGAAAATCGCGCCAATGCCGGCATCGTCGCGCCACTGCTGCAGGCGCGCCTGCAGCAGGTCCACCATGTCCAGGGTCAATGAGTTGAGCGTGGCGGGCACATTGAGGGTCACCCGGCCCAGCTTGCCGGCGCCGGCGGGAAGTTCCTCAAATACGATTGCTGCCGCTGACATGGTCACTCCTCAGGCGTTTTTCCACTCGGGCTTGCGCTTTTCCAGGAAGGCGTTGACGCCTTCGCGCTGGTCGGCGGTGGAAAACAGCTCGACGAAGAGGTCCCGCTCGCCTTCCAGGCCCGCGGAGATCACCGTGTCGCGGCCACTGTGCAGCAGGCGCTTGCAGAAACTGACCGAGATCGGGCTCTGCCGGGCCGCCTGTTCCGCCAGCTGCAGCGCGCGCTGCAGCGCTCCACCCCTGGGCACGACCTCTTCCACCAGGCCTATGCGCTCTGCGGTTGCCGCATCGACGCGCTCGCCGCACAGGATCATGCGCTTGGCCCAACCCTCACCCGCCAGCCAGGACAGCCGCTGGGTGCCGCCGGCGCAGGGCAGCAGGCCGACGCCGGCCTCGGGCAGCGCCATCTGGGCCTGTTCCTCGGCGACGCGGATATCGCAGGCCAGGGCCACTTCCAGCCCGCCCCCCATGGCAAAACCGTTGATCGCGGCGATGGAGACACCGCGAAAATCCGCCAGGGTTTCGAAGGCCTGGCCAAAGTAATCGGCCATCTTGCGAGCCGTGGCCGGGTCGCCGTCGGCGAACAGCTTGAGGTCGGCACCGGCGGAAAAAAACTTCTCCCCCGCGCCCGTGATGACCAGGGCGTAGACATCGCGCTGGGCGTTGAGCTTTTCCACCAGCTCCTTGAGGGCGGGCAGGCTCTCGGTATCCCAGGTGTTGGCACCCGGGTTATCGACAGTGATGACGGCGGTGTGGCCGCGCAGTTCGACTTTCAGTTTTTCCGATGTGCTCAAACTCACTTGATTACCTCCAGTGCGCCTTCCATTAACATGCGGCGCGATACGATCACCCGCATTATCTCGTTGGTGCCCTCCAGGATCTGGTGCACGCGGGTATCGCGCACGTGCCGCTCCATGGGGTACTCCTTGATGTAACCGTAACCGCCGAACAGTTGCAGGGCGTCGTTGCAGATGTTGAAACCGGCATCGGTGGCAAAACGCTTGGCCATGGCGCAGTATGTGGAGGCCTGGGCGTCGCCCTGGTCCAGCTTGCTGGCCGCCAGGCGCACCATCTGCCGCGCCGCGACCAGCTCGGTGAGCATATCGGCCAGGCGGAACTGGGTGGCCTGGAAGTCGACGATGGCGGTATCGAACTGGCGGCGCTCCTGTACGTAGGCCGTCGCCTCCTCCA
The DNA here is from genome assembly GCA_024234735.1 of Pseudomonadales bacterium. Classification (GTDB taxonomy): domain Bacteria; phylum Pseudomonadota; class Gammaproteobacteria; order Pseudomonadales; family Halieaceae; genus JARRPM01. Next base: position 66,994 of record JACKNV010000005.1, on the reverse strand, counting down.
GCGCCTGCTGGGCCGTGCCCACGCTGCAGGTGGCGATATTGATGCGGCCGCCGTCCAGGCCCTCCATGGCGATGGCGAAGCCCTGGCCTTCCTCGCCCAGGCGGTTGCCCACCGGTACCCGCACGTTGTCGAAGGTAACCATGCGGGTGGGCTGCGCATTCCAGCCCATCTTGTCCTCTTTCTTGCCGTAGCTGATGCCCTCGGCATCGGCCGGCACCAGCAGCGCGGACACGCCCTTGGGACCCGGCCCTCCGGTGCGCAGCATCACCACCAGCACGTCGGTATCACCGGCCCCGGAGATAAACACCTTGCTGCCATTGATCACATAGTCGTCACCCTCGCGCACCGCGCTGGTGCGCAGGGAGGCGGCATCGGAGCCGGCCCCCGGCTCGGTCAGGCAATAGGAGGCCAGGGTATTGCCCGCCACCAGGTCGTGACACCACTGCTCGATCACGCCCGGGGAGCAGTACTTGCCGATCATGCTGATGGCCATGTTGTGGATGGTGATATAGGCCGCCGTGGCGGTACAGCCCCTGGCCAGCTCCTCCACGATCAGGCTGGCGTCCAGCCGGCCCATACCCAGGCCACCGGCCGCCTCCGGGGTGTACATCCCCATGAAGCCCAGCTCGCCCGCCTGGCGCAGCACCTCCCGGGGGAAGATCGCCTGCTCGTCCCAATGCGCCGCGTTGGGCGCCATCGCCTTGTCGGCGAAGGCGCGGGCGCTGGCCGCGAAAGCCTGCTGGTCATCGTTCAGGGTAAAATCCATTGTGCGCTCCCGTAGCCAATCATTTCCCGCTAGAAGCGGCCGATCACCCTGGCAAACAGTTCCTCGTCCGGCGGTATCACCTTGGTCTCGGCCAGCGGCCTGGACACCCAGGTCTCGTTGATCAGGTCGCGCCAGGTGATGTTGTGGTTGATGCTGTTGCCGCCCCAGGAGCCGCAGCCCAGGGAAAAGGTCTGGCGCATGCCGTTCCACAGGTTGCCGCTGTTGGAGGCGGCCTGCGGCTGGTTCACCATGACCCGCGAGGTCTTGGTGCCCAGCGCCAGCTTGAGGATGTTGTCGTCGTTGTACGAGTAAATCCCGCAGCTGTGACCCTGGCCCTGGTAGGCCTGGATCTGGTTGGTCAGGGCGATGGCCTCATCGATGTCCCTGACCTTGTACAGCGCCATGGTCACGGTCAGTTTCTCGCCGGAGAAGGGGTAGTCCGGCCCGGCACCGGTCTCGGGCACGATCAGGAACTGCTTGCCCTCGGGCAGGTCTATGCCCGCCTTGCCGGTGATCGTCAGGGCGTGCTGGGCGACGATTTTCGCGTTCAGATGGCCATCCTCCCACAGCACGGCCTGCAGCTTCTGCTTGTCTTCGCCCTCGATGACGTAACCGCCCTCGCGCTTGAGCTTTTCCAGGAATTCGTCGTAGACCGATTCGAACACCAGCACGGAGTTGTCCGACGAGCAGGACGCGGCCAGGTCGAGCACCTTGGAGGTGCGGATCTTCTCGGCCGCCTCGTCCAGGTCGGCACTGTCATCCACGGTGATCACCGCGTTGCCCACACCCACGCCCAGGGCGGGGGTGCCGGAGGAATAGGCCGCGCCCACCATCGCCTCGCCCCCGGTCGCCAGGATGCGGTCGCACTGGCGCATCAGTTCGTTGGTCTTGTCCAGGGAGGGGACATCGATGCTCTGTACCAGGTCCGCCGGCGCGCCCATGGCCACGATGGCCTCGCGCATATAGTCGCAGATCATCTTGTTGGTCAGCTTGGCCCGGGGATGGGGGGCAATAATGATGGCATTGCGCCCCTTCACTGCCGAGATCGCCTTGATGACCGGCGTGGCCTCCGGGTTGGTGGAGGGCGACAATGCGCCGATAACACCCACCGGCTTGGCGATCTTGACGATGTTGCGCTCCCGGTCCTCCTCGATCACCCCCACCGACTTGTCGTCGATGATATCCATCAGGGTGGCCCGGGTCTTGCGGTGGATTTTCAGGTACTTGCCGGCGTAATTCCCCAGCTGGGTCTCGTCGACGGTGAACTGGGCGATCTTCTCGGAGCGCTCCTCCTGCGCCACCGCCCACACCATGGCGGTGATCAGCTCATCCACCTGTTCCTGGGTATAGTCGGCGATCTGGGCCTGGGCGGCGCGGGCCCGCGCCATCATGGCCTGGATTTCTTCCCGCGCTGCCATCAATTCCTGGCTCTGTTCCATTTTCGTTGCTCCCGTGGCTCGTTGCGGCATGGCTGCTGCCTGTCGGATTCAGGCTGCAAGGTTAGCCCATCAAAATAGGAGCGCCAGCTTACCTTGCCGGCGAGCTCTCTCCAAGGGATGAAATTGCGCACTACATGGACTATATTGCTGTTTTGGGATAAGCACAGGGAGGCTGCCTTGCAGCACCGGAAATGAGCGCGCCTTCCACCTGGCCGCTGCCCACGGACGGCGTCCGCTTTCTCACCCCGCAGTTCATGCTCAACAAACTCGCGCGTCACCCCCTGACCAGGGAGTGCTACCCGGCGGCCATGGGTTACTACCCCCAGGCCAGGTCGCACCGGGTCGAGCGCCTGCGGCACGACGACAACCTGATGATTTATTGCGTTGACGGCCTGGGCCACGCCAGTGCCGGCGGCTGGAGTGGGCGGGTGACGGCGGGGGATATCCTGCTGCTGCCCCAGGGGCTGGACCACAGCTACCGGGCCGATACCTCCAGGCCGTGGTCGATCTACTGGGTACACTACCAGGGCGGCGGCACCGCGGTTTTCAACCAGTACCTGGGGTATCGCGAGGGCCGCAGCCCGGTGACCCGGGTGGGCGTGGTCCCGCAGCTGGTGGCGCACTATCGCGGCCTGCTGGAAGTTCACCGCACCGGCTACAACACCCGCGCATTCATCAATGCCGCCAACCAGTTGCGCTACCTGTTCACCCACACGGCCCTGGAAATGCGGCGGGCGCGGGCCAGCAACCAGCACGGCTTCAACCTGGAGACCGTGCAAAGCTTCATGCTGGAACACCTCTCCCAGGCCCTGGACCTGGACACCCTGGCCGCCACCGCCAAGCTTTCCAAGTACCACTTCGCCAGCAAGTACAAGGCGCTGACGGGCTATTCGCCCATCAAGCACTTCCTCAACATGAAGATGGAACACGCCTGCCACTTGCTGGACAGCGGCGACCTCAGCGTCAAGGCCGTGGCCGGCGCCCTGGGTTACGACGATCCGCTGTATTTCTCCCGCCAGTTTTCCAGGACCATCGGCATGTCACCCCGGGCCTACCGCAACTCCGTCAGGAAATAGACTTCACCTCGGCCAGCGCGGCCTGCTCGACCTTCTCGGCCGGGCCGGTCAGGTGCTTCATCAACAGGGTCCGCATCCACTGGTGGGCGGCACTGCGCGATGTGCGGGTGTGCCGCATCAGGGACATTTTGCCCCGGTTGCGGCTGTGGGTGTTGCGGATCATCCGCTGCAGTTCCGCCGGCATCTCGTGACCGCTGATGCGTTCGCGGTAGAGGCCCCCGGCCTCGAAGCCGGCATTGGCCACCAGCAGCGCATCGGTGCGACACAGCACCCCCACGGCGGCGGAGAACTGGGTGGTCTCCATGACGATATTGCGGTGGATGCCGTACTGGCCGAGCACGTCGTCCACCATGCTGGTGTTTTCCCGGGTGAGCCCGGGCAGGTACAGCCGCAGGTGGGGGTAGGCGAGAAAGTCCTGCAGGGTCAGGTCCTTGTCCACCAGCGGATGGTCGATGCGCATATAACAGCGCGGGGCAATGGTGGCGATGGGTTCGGCGAGGATGTCCCGCTCCGTTTCCACGGCGACGAACGCGGCAAAATCGGCCTCGCCTTTTTTCAACTGGTCCTGGTAGTCCGGTGTCACTTCGGCGGTGACCACCTGTATCCCCGGGGCGACCTCACTGAGTTCCGCCATCAGGCCGGGCAACAGCGCCTCGCTGAGTATCGGCGGCAACAGGATCTTGAAGCTGCCCGCGAAGGTGGCCGGGTCGAAGCCTTCGTCACCCAGCACCCGCTCGACGCTCTCCAGCAGGGTCGGCAACTCCCGCGCCAGTTCCTCCGCCCGGGGAGTGGGCACGAGGCCGTGCGCGGTGCGGGTGAACAACTCGTCCTCGAAGGCGTCGCGCAACTTCTGCAGGGTCTTGCTGAGCGCCGGCTGGGATACCGACAGGCGTTCCGCGGCGCGGGTGACGTTGCGCTCTTCCAGCAGGATCTGCAGTGCCACCAACAGGTTGAGATCGGTGCGGATCAGCTTGCGCGAAATCATGGCTCCCCCGAGAAATAACTTATTGTTATACTCTCATCCAGGCAGGAAGGCCATGGTAAATCACTGGCGGATACCCATGGCACTGCTCCAGACCGTCGTCGCCCCAGGAGAATCATCATGCGCACTCGCCACTCCCTCGCCATGCTGGCACTGTGCCTGCTGCTGGTGGCCTGCAGCGGTATCGAGATCCAGGCCACCGAAACCGAGACTTTCGCCGCCGGCAACTACAAGTACTATACCTGGCGCACCGAGCCCCTGGTGAACACCACCAATTCCCAGGACACGATGTACATCATGGATCCGATCCTGCGCCGGGACGTGGACCGCGAACTCGCCAGCAAAGGCTATGTCCTCGACCCCGAGCGCGCCCAGTTCAGCGTGGACTACATCTACGCCCAGGGGCTGCGCATGGGCGAGCGCAGTGATCTGGCCACCAATATCACCACCTATCCTTCGGTAAACCCCAACCGCCTGGAAAACCAGGCGGTGGTGGACAACGCCTACGCCCTGGGGGGCATCAAGGAAACCAACAATATCGCCCTGCAGTTCAACGACACCCGCAGCAAGCAGGAGGTATGGCAGGTCATCATCACCAAGATTGTCGAGAACGTGAACAAGGTCGACGTGGCGGAGATGAAAGAAGGCCTGCGCGAGGGTGTGCGACGCGCCCTGGAGCCCCTGCCCGACGCCCGTTAGCCCGGTTCCCGCGCCCCGCCCGGCGCATAGACCGACGGATTGACGCAACAGGGCATGGGGGCGCCCCGCAGCGCCGCCAGGGCGTTGTCCGCCGCCATATCCGCCATCAGTGCCCGGGTGTGCAGCGTGGCACTGCCGATATGCGGTGCCAGCACCACATTGGGCAAGCCGAGCAGCGGGTTGTCCGCCGCCACCGGTTCCTGTTCGTACACATCGATGCCCGCGGCGAACAAATGCCCGTCAGCCAGGGCGGCGGCCAGGGCACACTCATCGACGATACCGCCACGCGCCGTGTTGACCAGCACCGCGCCGGGTTTCATCAGGGCGATTCTGCGAGCGTCCAGCAACTGCCGGGTCTGCTCTGTCAAAGCCACGTGCACACTGACGAAATCGCTGTGCGCGAGCACCTCGTCCAGGGACAGCAACTCGACCCCCGGCACGGCCCTGGGGGTGCGATTCCAGGCGAGCACCCGCATGCCGAAGCCGGCCGCCCGCCTGGCCATCGCCTGGCCGATGGCGCCCAGGCCGACAATACCCAGGGTCGCCCCGCCGACATCCTTACCGGTAAAAAAATCCGGGGCCCAGGCGGTATCCGCGGCCCACTTGCCCTGACGCACGAACCGGTCCGCCTCCCCCAGGCGCCGCGCGGCCGCCATCAGCAGGGCGAAAGCGGTATCGGCCGTGGTATCGACCAACACCCCGGGCGTATGCCCCAGGGGAATCCCCCGCGCGGTCAGGGCCGCCACATCGACGTGATCCACCCCGACGGACATGCTGGAGACAAACCTCAATCCCGGCGCCGCGTCCAGCAATTGCCGGTCTATGCGATCGGTCAGCAGGCAGATTAGCCCCTGGCAGGCTGCTGCCTCGGCGCGCAGGGTGGCGGCTGGCAGGAGGCCGGGGCCCATCCACACGTTCAGGTCACAAAAGCGGGCCAGTTCGTGAATACGCTCGCCGGGGAGTTGGTGGGTGACAAAAACCCTGGCGGTCACTCAGGCGCCTGCGCCGACCCGGCTGCCGGCAGGTCCTCCGGCACCAGCGACAGCATTTTCTGCAGGTCCGCCTGCCAGGCCAGCAACTGCTCGGGCTGGTAGCCGCCGCCGTCCGGCAGGTTGCCCCACACCGGTTGCGGCCAACATCCGTCGGCGGGGCTGCGGCCGATCACGTGCAGGTGCATCTGCGGCACCACATTCCCCAGGGCCGCAAAATTGACCTTGTCGAAGCCCAGGGTCTGCTTGATAAAAGCGGAAATCCCCGCGCAATCGGTCATCACCATCTTGCGGTGCTCATCGGCCAGGTCCAGGACATCGCTCATGCGCGTGTCCGGCACCAGGATGAACCAGGGCAGGGCCGCGTTGCGGTGCAGCAGCACCTGGGTCGCCGGCAGGCTGCCCAGGTTGTGGCAATCGGCCAGCAGTTGCGGGTGTATCTGGCTCGGCTCCATATGGATTCTCCCCGGGGGTCCGGGCTCCACTTTAGCCGCATGGCAACACGATTGGCAACGCCCTGAGGGCTCTCCCCCTAGATGGTCAGGCCCCCGTCCACGACGATACATTCACCGTTGGTATAGCTGCTGGCGTCGGACACCAGGTACAACACGGTGCCCGCCATTTCCCTGGGCTCCGCATGGCGCCCGAGGGGGATCGCCTGTATCGCATGCTGGTAGATATCGTCGTTGGAAAACAGCGCGCCGGCGAACTTGGTACGGGTCAGGCCCGGCAGCAGGGCGTTACAGCGGATGCCCAGCGGGCCGCACTCCTTGGCGAAGGCCTTGGTCATACTGACTACCGCCGCCTTGGTAATGGAGTAAATCCCCTGCATGGGGCCGGGCTGCAGGGCATTGACCGAAGCGGTATTGACGATGACCCCGGCGCCCTGGTCGCGCATCAGCTTGCCCGCCTCGATCGACATGAAGAAGTAGCCGCGGATATTGACCTCCACGGTCTTGTTGAACGCCCCCAGGTCGGTGTCCAGGATGTGGCCGAAGTAGGGGTTGGTGGCGGCGTTGTTGACGCTGATGTCCAGGGTGCCGTGTGCCCCCTTGATGTGGCTGAACAGGGCGGCGATATCGTCCATGTTGCCGATGTTGCAGGCAAACGCCTCGGCGCTGCCGCCCGCTTCATTGATGCTGTCGGCCAGCGCCGAGCAGTCGTCCAGCTTGCGGCTGGAAACGATCACGTGGGCGCCCTGCTGGGCCAGCAGGCGGGCTATCTCCTCGCCAATACCGCGGCTGGCGCCGCTTACCAGGGCCGTTTTGCCAGTGAGATCAAACAGGTTGGTTGCCATATGGGCATCTCCGGTGGGTCGCTACAGGGCCGCACAGACTAACGCGGCCGGCGGCAAATAGCCACGCGGAACAGCTCAGGGCAGCACTGCCCGTTGCCGCTCGCGAGCGCACTCGCGATAGCACCAGGTCACGTAACACAGGCAGATCGCAGTGGCGACCAGCCACGCCCCGCGATAACCAAACAGCGCCAGGTTGCCGCCGGCCACCAGCGGGCCGGCCACCCGCCCCCAGGACGATACCGAGCCGGTAGTCCCCAGCACGCGCCCGCGACTGGCCGCGGGGGTCCTGTGACTGATCAGGGCATTGAGCAGAGGCATGCACAGGGTGGCGCCTGTCATGGCCAGAAAAAACGAGCCGACCATGGTCGCTGGAGAACCGGCGAAGGCCGCGGCGAACAGGCCCAGGGCAAAGGCACTGACGGACGCGCGCAACAATCGCAGCTCGCCCAGCGCGGTCACCAGCCAGCCCATCAGCCCGCCCTGTACCAGCGCCATGATGGCGCCCTGGATTCCGAACACGATACCCACCTGGCGAGCGTTCCAATCGAGCATGTCGCCGCTCCACAGGGGAAACAGGTAGGTCACCGAACTGACACAGCTGCTGTGTATACCGAACTGCAGAACCAGCAGGCGGTTGCCGCTCTTGCGCAGCAGCCCGTATACGGAGGAGGCGTCCTGCTGCGAGCGCTGCAGGCGCCGTCGATCGGCGGGCAGTGACTCGGGCAGGAACAGCCCGGCGGCCAGCATGGCGCACAGGGACATGGAGCCGGCCACCAGGCAGGGCAGGGTGAAGCCCGGCTGGTCGCCCGCCAGCAGGCCACCCAGGAGCGGGCCCAGCACCAGACCCAGGCCAAAGGCCGCGCCAATCACACCCATACCCCGGGCGCGTGTCGCAGGAGGCGTGATATCGGCCATCATGGCCGAAGCCACCCCGACGTTGCCCGCCATCAGCCCGGCAAAGCCGCGCGCCGCGAAAACCATCCACAGCTGCGACGCCAGCCCCAGCATCAGATAGGACAGTGCCGCGCCGGCCAGGCAGATCATGATAACCGGCTTGCGACCTATGCGGTCGGACAGGCGCCCCCACAGCGGGCCGCAGAGACCGGCTCCCACGGCGTAGGTAACAATGATAAAGGCGATATCCAGCTTGTCCGCCCCCAGTTGCGGGGACAGGAAAGGCAGGATAGGTATGACGATACCGAAGCCGACCAGATCCAGCAGCACCACGCCGAACAGGATGGGCATCAGGCACCCGCCCCGCCGGGACCAGAGGCCCGGGACCCGGTGCTGCGCATCACTTGCCGCGGCGGGGCGACTTCCGGCCGCCGGGCTTGCGGGCGGGCCGCGGTTCCCGATCCGGCTGCGCCTGATCCAGCCGCGATATCTGCAGGCGCTGGCCGCTTACCCACACGCCCTGCAGGTGCCTGAAGATCTCCTTCGGCATACCCTCCGGCAATTGCACGGTGCTGTACTCATCGAATATCTCGATGCGCCCGATATACTCGCTTTCGATCTCTGCCTCGTTGGCGATGGCGCCGACGATATTCCCGGGCTTCACCCCGTGCAGGTGGCCCACCTCGATGCGAAAGTTCTCCATGCCGGCCGCCGCACGGGCCGGGCCGGGCCGATCGGCCGAGGCATCCCTGCGCGCCCGGCGCGGCGCCTGCCCGCCCGGCCGCTCCGCGACCGGCTCCCCGGACTCAGCGGCGGCCGGCCCGGCGAGCCCTGCCGCACCCAGCGACTTGCCGCCCTGGGCCAGCGCCGCCAGCGCTGCGGCGACTTCGATGACCGGCACCCCGAACTCGTGCTGGTATTCCTCGACCAGTTTGCGGTAGCCATCCAGCTCCACCGTGTCCAGGGTCCCGGATATGCGCTGCTTGAACCTGTCGATGCGCTTGCCGGTGACTTCCTCGGCAGAGGGCAGCTCCATCTTCTCGATGGCCTGGCCGGTGGCTTTCTCGATAGCGCGCAACAGGCGGCGCTCGCGCTTGGCGGCAAACAGTATGGTGTCACCCTGCCTGCCCGCCCTGCCGGTGCGGCCGATGCGGTGCACATAGGCTTCCACATCGTAGGGAATGTCGTAATTGATGACGTGGCTGATGCGCGCGACATCCAGGCCGCGGGCCGCCACATCGGTGGCCACCAGAATGTCCAGGTCGCCTTTTTTCAGGCGTTCCACAGTCTGTTCCCGCTGTTTTTGTGGAATATCGCCGTTGAGTGCCGCGGCCGCATAGCCGCGGGCCGCCAGTTTGTCGGGCAGCTCGCCGGTGAGCAGCCGGGTACGCACGAAAATGATCATGCCGTCGAAGTCCTCGACCTCGAGGATGCGGGTCAGGGCGTCCAGCTTGTGCACCCCCGCCATCATCCATACACGCTGGCGAATAGCGGCATTCACCACCGTCTGCACCTCGATGGAGACTTCCTGTGGCTCGTGCAGGTGCCGCCTGGCGATACGGCGGATGGCATCGGGCATGGTCGCGGAGAACAGGGCCACCTGGCGCCCGGGGGGCGTCTGCTCGAGAATCCACTCGACATCGTCGATGAACCCCATGCGCAGCATTTCGTCCGCCTCGTCCAGTACCAGGGTCTGCAGCTCGCCCAGTTGCAGCGAGCCGCGCCGCATGTGATCCATCACCCGGCCCGGTGTACCCACCACCACGTGTACGCCGCGCTCCAGCTGGCGCAACTGACCGCGCATATCGGAGCCGCCGTACAACGGCAGCACATGGAATCCAGGCATGTAGCGGGCGTATTTCTGGAAGGCTTCCGCCACCTGTATCGCCAGCTCCCGGGTAGGTGCCAGCACCAGCACGCGCGGACTTTTCCGGTTGAGGTCCAGGCGCGCCAGGATGGGCAGGGCGAAGGCCGCGGTCTTGCCGGTGCCGGTCTGTGCCTGCCCCAGCACATCGGCGCCGCGCAGCATATGTGGAATAATCCGGGCCTGGATGGCCGAGGGTGTTTCATAACCGACTTCCTGCAACGCTTTTTGCAGGTTCGCGGGCAGGTCCAGTTCGGTAAAACTGGCGGCCTCTTTGGGAGTGGACATGCTGGTACCTTGAACGGAGAGCGGGACACCCGGTGGGTGCGGGCGGCGATTATACCGCGAAAGGCAACCGCTGTCCGATTGCCCCGGTTAACCGGCCATCACGGCGCCGCTGGCGACCATTGCAAGCGCGCCGTTCGCACACCCGTTGCCCCGCGCAGTATCAGTCCGCCCGGTAGGTGGCGACAACCTCATTGCCGGCCAGCAGCGACAGCCTGTCCGCTTCGATGGTAAACGCCGTCACCTCGCCCAGCATCCGCAGGTAGCGGCGCTCCAGCTCACCGCCCTCCGGGCAGGCCATCAGCGTCCCTGCCATGGCTGTGAAAGCCAGCGGGTTACCCTGCTCGGCGGCGCCCTCGCGCCGGTAGCCGCCGCTGTAGCGGTTGCAGCCGGAAAAACCCGAGGCCCGCATGTCGGCCTCGTCGAACTGCAGATCTGGCGGTTGCGCGCCGGCCCCTGCGGGCGCCGGCTCGCCCGCGAGGGTCTCCAGCCGCCAGCGGCGACCGACCAACGCGGGAGCGCCCCGCTGAACCGGCTCTGCTACCCGCTGCACGAGCACCTCGACCGGATTGCCCTGGAAAGGGTCCGTGTACTCGGTACTGGTGAACAGCAGCTGCTCGCCGCGGCTGATGGTGGCGCGCAGCGCATAGCGCCTGCGCGGATCTATGCCGGCGGGATCATAGGTTATCTCAAAGGGATAAGGCGGAGCGCCCTCGGGCACCTGGTTGACGGTGGCGAGCACGGTGGCCATGGCATCGGCCCTGGAAACATCCTGGAGCTGCACTTCCACCTCCACTCCCGGGGGCAGCAGCATGCGCTCCCGGTAATACACGGAACCCTCGATGGTTGCCACAGTGCCTCCCGCGTTGCTCGCCGGCGGTTCACCGCCGCTGCAAGCCGTCAGCATGAGCCCGAGCAGCGCGACGGGAAACCAGACCTTGCTACGCTTCATATCCGTTCCTGACCACTTTCATCCCGACAACACGCGCCGCCCCGATTGCCGCCATCCGCCGTCAAGCCGACAGCTGCTGCAGCATTTCCTGCATCTTGGCATGCACCGTATTGATAGCTTTCAGCGGGCGCACCATGACCTTGAATTCGCCGATTTTGCCCTGTTCGTCAAAACTGATGATATCGACGCCGTTCACGGTAATACCCTCTATCTCACAGACAAATTCCAGCACCGCATGTTCCGGTGTGGTCACTTCCTTGACGTAGTGAAAGCCGTTGTTGAGCACGTGCATGGCGCCGGTGAGGTACAGCTTGGTGATCTCGCGGCCGCGCTGCGGGGTGTGGACCACCGGCGAGAAAAACACGCAATCCTCGGCGAGAATCTCGTCCAGCAGGGCCGGGTCGCCGGTAGCCACTACCTCGTGCCAGCGTTCCAGTGTATTCATGGAGCAGTATCTCCCTGGTTCTGCAGTTGGCGCAGGAACGCATCGATGGCGCTGCGGGCAACCGGTTCATTGAGGGTGGGCGCGTGGCCACGGCGGGGCACCTCCCGGTATTGCATGGCCGGGTTGCAGGCTTGCATGCGCGCCACGCAGTCGGGCGACAGGATATCCGAATTCTGGCCTCTTAGCAGCAACAGGGGCACCGCCCCCAGAGCTGTGAACAGCGGCCACAGATCGGGCGCCAGGGCGGCATCGCCGCCGTCCAGGGGCCCGGAGATGGCGGGGTCGTAAGCCAGCACCGGCACCCCGTCTTCCTCGCGGAATATACCCCGGGTGAAATCCAGCCACTCCTGCTCGCTGAAATCCGGGAAGGCATCGGCGGCCATGACCCTGGCCTGCTGCAGCGCCTCGTCCCAGTTGCGCACCGGTTGCAGCTTACCCACATAGGATTTGATGCGGGCCAGGCCGCGCGGGTCCAGTTCCGGGCCGATATCGTTGATCACCATGGCCCGCACCCGGCCTGGTTGCGCCGCGGCCATCGCGAAGGCCATCAGCCCGCCCATGGAAGTACCCACCAGTATCACCCGGTCGATAGCCAGCAAATCCAGCAGGGTGAACATGTCCCGCACATAGGTCGGCAGCGCGTAATTGCTCACCTGCCGGTCGTAGTCGGAACGCCCCCGCCCCCGCTGGTCCACGCACAGCACCCGATACCCGGCGCAAAGATGTTCCGCCAGGGCCGCGAAGTCCGCTGAATTGCGGCTCAGGCCATGCATACAAAGCACCGCCGGGCGGGCGCCGCCAGCACTGTCGCGGCAGCGATAGTCGCGGGCATACAACTGCAGGCCATCGCTGCTGCGGTACCAGATGTCATCAAAAGCGGCCATTCACCGTGCCTCCACCTCCCGTGATTGCGGCCCAGTATCCTATGCCCCATCGCGCCCGGCAAACTTTCCCCGGCGCCGCGCTGAACTTATGGTGCGTACCCGAAGCTGCTATCCTTCACGACACGATAAACGGCCCGGCCCGAGCCCGCCTATGGAAGCCCTGCACAACGTATTCACCCTGATGTGGCCGGCCGCTGCCATCGTGGTCGTGGGCCTGGCCCTCGCCCGGCTGATCAACTGGTTCGTCAAGCGCAGCCCGGAGGGCACTTCCGGGCTGCTCTACCCGCTGCTTTCCTGGATCAATGTCTCCATCGCCGTCCTGGCAATCGTGATCCTGCTGCCGATAAGCGACGAAACCCAGGGCCAGATTCTCAGCCTGCTGGGCGTGGTCCTGACCGCGGTGATCGCCCTGTCCTCCACCACTTTCGTCGCCAACGCCATGGCCGGCCTCATGCTGCAGGCGACCCAGCCCTTTCGCGCGGGGGATTACATCCGCGTCAATGACCAGTTCGGGCGGGTTACCCGCCGCTCCCTGGTTTACACCCAGATCCAGACCGAGTGGCGCGACCTGACTACCCTCCCCAATATGCTGCTGGTCAACAACGCGGTGAATGTGCTGCATCGCGAGGGCACCATCATCTTCGCCGAGGTCTCCATCGGTTACGACGTGACCTATACCCGGGTGGAGGAATTGATGCTGCAGGCCGGCGCGGACGCCGGGCTGGAGGAACCTTTCGTACTGGTCAACGAATTACTGGATCACGCGGTATCCTACCGGGTCTGCGGCTTCCTGCCCTCCATCGACAACCTGCTCAGCGCGCGTTCCAACCTGCGCAAGACCATTCTCGAGCAGATGCACGGCAACGGTGTGGAGATCGTCTCTCCCTCGTTCATGAACCAACGCCAGCTGGACCCGGCAAGAAAAATCATCCCGGAGCAGCCGGTCATGCGCACGGGGCGCGGGAGCGGCGCCACCAGCAAGGCCCCGGAGGCCAAGATATTCGACAAGGCCCTGGAAGCGGCCAGCGTCGAGGAGCTCAGGCTCAACCTGGAAAAAACCCGGGAAGAACTCAAACACGCCCGCGAGGCCTATAAAGAGGCCGCCGAGGACCAGCGCGAGCACCTACAGCACGCCGTCACCGCGCTGGAACAGCGCGAACAGTGGTTCGCCAGGCTGGTCAGGGACAACGAAGCCGACGATTGAGCGCGGCGCGCTTCCCGGACGGGCTACAGATCCGTTTCCTGCCGGTACTCGCGTTCGATACGCTGCTGCAGTTCATAGCGCGCCACTCCCCGGCGCGAAACGGACTCCGTCATGCGCTGCTGATAGCGCTGGCGCCGGTAGTGGGCGACCAGTTGCGGAAAGCGTTCCGCCTCCACCTCCCCGGCTATCAGCTCCTCGATGAACGCGATATCGATGCCCACCCGGTAGGCAATACGGCTGGGCCGGATCTTGTGGGCGTGGAACTCGGCCACGATATGAATCTGCTCTTCCCGCGAGTGGGTGCACTCGCGGGAATACCCGTAGGGAGGCGAGGGGGTCCGGGTATCATTGCTGGCGTTGGGGGCAGGCATAGTGAATTATTAGCAGCTGGCCGCCGGATTGCCAAGTCGCGGCCGCGCACTGCCGGCAGCGCCCCCCGGCACGACAAGTGGTTATATTTCGACCAGTTCGGGGCTATACTGCGCCAACCCCGAACCACGGACCAGTACCAGCGAGGACATCTGCCATGAACGCACCCCAGACCCCGAACACCTCACTTGACGTGGAAACCGTCATGCTGGATGCACTGGCCGCGCAGCGGGCCGATTACCTGCGCGAAGGCGTGGTGACCGCCGAGTCCCGGATCGACCGGATCGACCGGGTGATCGACGCCCTGGTCCGCTACGCCGACCAGCTGACGGAAGCCCTGAACAGCGACTTCAGCTGCCGCCCGCGGGAAGTGACCCTGCTGACCGACGTCGGCGCTTCCATCACGGCGCTGAAACACGCGAAGAAACACCTGCGCAGGTGGATGAAAGGGGAAAAGCGTCCCACCATCTTCCCCCTGAACCTGCTGGGCGGGCGCTCCCGCATCGAATACCAGCCACTGGGCGTGGTGGGCATTATCTCCCCCTGGAACTTCCCGGTATCGATGGTCTTCGCGCCCATGTCCGGCGCCCTGGCCGCCGGCAACCGGGTGATGATCAAACCCTCGGAATTCACGCCGGCCACCTCGGAGGTGCTGCGGGCCATGATCAGCGAGGTGTACGACCCCAAAGAGGTGGCGATCTTCACCGGCGGCCCGGAAGTGGGCCAGGCCTTCTCCAACCTGCCGCTGGACCACCTCCTGTTCACCGGGGCCACCTCCGTCGCCCGCCACATCATGGCGGCGGCAGCCCGCAACCTGGTGCCGGTCACGCTGGAACTGGGGGGCAAATCGCCGGTCATCATTTCCCGCAGCGCAGACATAGAAAAGAGCCTGGGGCGCATCATGCTGGGCAAGACCCTGAACGCCGGCCAGATCTGCCTTGCCCCGGACTACCTGATGGTGCCGGAAGAAAAGCTCCACGAAGTGATCGCGGCGGCCCAGAAGGCCGTCGCCAGCATGTACCCGAAACTGCTGGACAACCCGCAGTACACCTCCGTGGTCAACGAGCGCCACTACCAGCGGCTCACCGGCTACCTCGCCGAAGCCGAGGAGCGCGGGGTGAAAACCCTGCCCATCAACCCCGCCGGTGAGGACTTCAGCCAACAGCAGGGCACCCACAAGATTCCCCCGACCCTTGTTCCCGAGCCACCGGAAGATCTGAAGGTGCTGCAGGAAGAGATCTTCGGGCCACTGCTGCCGATCCGCACCTATCGCGACTTCGAAGAAACCATCGCCTACATCAATGCCATGCCCCGCCCGCTGGCCGCCTACTACTTCGGCGAGGACGCAGCCGAGCAGGAAGCGGTGCAGGCCCGCACCACTTCCGGGGGCATGTGCATCAACGACGTGATCATGCATGTCATGCAGGAGGACCTGCCCTTCGGCGGCGTCGGCCCCAGCGGCATGGGCTCCTACCACGGGCTGGAGGGCTTCCGTACCTTCAGTCACGCCAAGTCCATCTACCGGCAGACCGGCCTGAACATCGGCAAGCTCAGCGGCATGTTGCCGCCCTATGGCAAGACCACGGAGAAATCCATCGCCATGCAGGTCAAGAAATAAGCTGCCCGCGGGCTGGCAGATTCCGGCCCGCACACTGCGCGCTGGCTATTTCTTGACGCGGATCAAGTATTGGGCAATGTGGAATTGTCACATTGCCCTGATAGCTTAGCATCAGTAACAGTCGGTTGACTGTCGCAGCGAGGGTGGTGTCGCGCCACCGGGAGTCTGTTCTATGGAAATGTGGTTCGACCACACCGGGGTGGATGAGCGCGGGGTGCATCGCAAGCGGGCGCGACCACCCAAGGTCGACGGCAGCCTGGCCATCGATCTCACGCCAATGCTCGATGTGGTCATGATCATGCTCATCTTCTTCATCGTGGCCGGCTCGTTCATCCGCGAGAGCACCGTCGAAGTCGAGCGCAAGCCCACCAGCAGCGCACAGTCCAGCGAGCCATCCGAGAACATCATCGTCCAGGTCAGCGCCACCGACGACATCTGGGTCAAGGGGCGCCGCATAGACGCCCGCGCCGTCCGGGCCAACATCAGCCGCCTGCGGGCGGAAAACCCCAAGGCCGCGGTCATTATCAAGGCCCACAACAAGTCCACGGTGGATGTGGTGGCCACCGTGATCGACTCCGCCCGCGAGGCGGGCATCTACAACGTATCGCTGACCACCGGTGAATGAGCAGGCAGCTGCGGCAAGTGGCTGTCCGTCGGCGCCGGTGGCATACTGGCTGACCACCTGCCTCGACGGGAGAGCACGTATGAGAACGCTAACAATTATCGCCAGTCTGATCGTGTTGGGCGCATGCAGCGCAGAGCCTGGCAGCGAGAAGTGGTGCAAGCAAAAAGAAGAACAGCCTAAATCCGAGTGGAACATGTCCGACGCCAGCACCTATGCCAAGAACTGCCTGATCGATGGCATGGCGGTGGGCTCGCAGGGATGGTGCGAGGATCTCGAGCAAAAGCCCAAGGGGGAGTGGACCGCCAACGAAGCGGCGAGCTACGCCAAATACTGCGTCATGTAGGCACTGCCTCGAGCAGCAGGGTCGGAATGTCCAGGCAGTGGCTTTTCACCGTCATGACCCGGGTACCGGGCTTCCTGCCCTGACGAATGGCGGACACCGCCACCCCTCGTCCGGTGAGCTGCCGGCGGGTCAACTCGAGGTCGTAACAACGATAGGCGATACCCCAGAACGCGTCCCGCGAGGGTTTGTCGGCAACCGGCTCGATCACCTCCAGGGTCAGTTTGCCAGTGCGGAAAAACAGCATGCGCCCACCCCATTGCGGCACGTCGCGGTCCAGGGCTAGCCGGATGCCCAACTCGCCAGCAAACAGATCGATACACGCCCCGGCATCTGCGGTGCGCAGCACCAGGTGATCCACGCACATCCCGGCAGGCGCGCCCCCGGCCCTCCGCGCCGCCGTGGCCGAGTCGCCCGCCAGCCTCAGGTCCAGCCCGCGCCCGTTGGCGAGCACGGCGGGCGGGGCGTCCGCCGCGGCCAGGGCGAATACCAGCCCCGCGATGCGCGCCGCGTCGCCCCGGGGTATCAGTTCAACTAAGGTGTTGTTGAGATCGAAGCAGCACCCGGTTGGAGCCGTCGGGTTCGCCACCGCCGGCAGTGGCTCGCAGCCCAACAGCAGCTGGTACTCGGCGACGGCGCATTCCAGTTGCGGTACCGCGATCACAATTCGATCGACCCCTGTTACCATGTACTCCCCCTGATCCCGTACCCGTGGCTCCCGGAGCATAAAAGGTTTTGGCTTATTTGCCGATGGGTCTTACACTGGATGCCACATTGACCGTTGGCGAGCGCACCACGAGCGCGCGGCACAGCGGCGGCACACCCTGCCATTCACCGGAGACCGAGGAGAACCCACTGATGTACAACTTGCTGAGAGGCCTGCTGCTGAGCGGCTTTGTGATCCTGAGCGCGACTTTTTCCCTGCATTCAATGGCGGGCGACACCCTGCAACGGGTAGTGGATTTCAAGGTGCTGAAAGTGGGCATGTCGGGCAACCAGCCGCCGCTGACAATGAAAAACCGCGAGGGCGGCCTGATGGGGTTCGATGTGGACCTGGCCAAAGCCCTGGCGGATGCCATGAAAGTGCAGTTGGAGATTGTCCCCATGCCCTTCGGTGACCTGATGCAGGCGCTGGAAGACGACAAGATCGACATGGTCATGTCCGGTCTGGCAATCACCCCGGAACGCACCGAACTGGTGTCGTTCATCGGCCCTTACATGATGTCGGGGAAATCCATTCTTACCAAGAATTCCGGGCTGGCAAAAATATCCGGGGCCAGTGAAGCCAATCGCAAGGACCTGAAACTGCTGGCGCTGAACAACTCCACCAGCGCTTCATTTGTCAGGGCCGTCGCGCCGGAGGCCGAGCTTGTCGAGATCACGAGCTACGACGAGGGCGTCGCCATGATCGTCGATGGCAAGGCGGACGCCATGGTCGCCGACATGCCCGTCTGCGTACTGTCGGTCGCGCGCTTTCCCGAGGCGGGGCTGACCACGCTGCAGGAACCGCTCACCGTGGAGCCCATCGGCATCGCGGTAAGCAAGGACGACCCCCAGTTCTACAACCTGGTGGACAATTACCTGAGGGCTTACGAGAAAACCGGCATCCTGGGCAAGATCCGCGAGAAATGGTTCGAGAACACGTCCTGGGTCGCCGCCCTGCCCTAGGGCTTGCCAACCGTATCAGCCTGTCTGTATATGAGGGCGTGGAGTCGATCTCCCGCCCTTTTTTCGTACTGGTGTTCGTCATCATGGCCCAAACTGCCAGCGCTTCGCCCATCGTCATCGCCCATCGCGGGGCCAGTGGCTACCTGCCCGAACACAGTCTCCCCGCCAAGGCGATGGCCCATGCCATGGGCGCCGACTTCATCGAGCAGGACATTGTCCTCAGCCGCGACGGGGTACCGGTGGTGCTGCACGACATCTACCTGGAAGCCACCACCGATGTCGAGCAGCGCTTTCCCGACAGGGCTCGCACCGACGGCCGCTACTACGCCGTGGATTTCTCCCTGGACGAGCTGCGCCAACTGCGCCTGCACGAGCGCAGCGCCCGCGATGCCCAGGGCCGGGAAGTGGCGGTTTATCCGCATCGATATCCGCTGCAACCCACTCCGTTCACCGTACCCACCCTGGCCGAGGAGATAGACCTGATCGCCGGGCTGGACCGCAGTACCGGGCGCACCACCGGACTGTATGTCGAACTGAAGGCGCCCCGCCTGCACCGGCAGGCAGGCCACGATATCGCGGCGGCGGTACTGGCGGTGCTGCGGGACAAGGGCTATGCGAACCGGCCGGCACAGGTCTTCCTGCAGTGCTTCGATCCCGCCACCCTGCAGCGCCTGCGCCACGAGCACCGGACCGCGCTGCCGCTCATCCAACTGATCGGTGAAAACAGCTGGGGCGAGGACAGTGACGCGGATTACGATGCCTTGCGTACGCCAGCGGGGCTGGCCCGGGTGGCCAGCTACGCCGACGGTATCGGACCCTGGCTCAGGCAGGTGTACCTGGGCAGGGATGACAGCGGCGACGTGCTGCTCAGCGAGCTGGTTCCCCAGGCCCACGCCGCGGGACTGCTGGTGCACCCCTACACTTTCCGGCGCGACGAGTTGCCCGAGGGCGTGGGCAGTTTTGATGAATTGCTGGATATCTTCATCCGCCGGGCGGGTGTCGACGGGCTGTTTACCGACTTCCCCGATACCGTGCACGCCTACCTACAACACAGCGAGACCAGGCCGTGAAAGTGAACAGACGCACCAAGATCGTGGCCACCATCGGCCCGGCGAGCGAATCCGCAGATATGATCGCCAGGCTGATCGGCGCCGGCGTGAACGTGTTCCGCCTGAACTTCAGCCACGGCACCGCCCGGCAGCACACCGAGGTGGCCCGACGCATTCGCAAGCAGGCCGCCATCGCCGGCAAATACGTGGGCATCCTGGCCGACCTGCAGGGCCCCAAGATCCGCATCAGCAGTTTTCGCCAGGATTCCGTCGAGCTCAGCAACGGCGACCGTTTCCGCCTGGACCTGGCCCTGGGAGCGGGCGAGGGCGATGCCAGCGGCGTGGGCCTGGACTACGAGGAGCTGTGCAGCAGCGTGTCCCGCGGCGACATCCTGTTACTGGATGACGGACGTATCCGCCTGCGGGTTGACGACGTGGACACGACCGCGGTCGACTGCACGGTGCTGGTGGGCGGCAAACTCGGCTCGCGCAAGGGTATCAACCGCCTGGGCGGCGGCCTGGCCGCCCCGGCCCTGACCGCCAAGGACCTGACCGACATCGGAAGCCTGGCCGAGGTCAGGCCCGATTTTGTCGCCGTGTCCTTTGTCTCCAGCGCCAGCGACATTATCCAGACCAGGGACTTGCTGGGAGAGCACCAGCTGGCACCGTCCATCATCGCCAAGATCGAGCGCGCCGAGGTGGTCGCCGACGAGGAGACCCTCAACGGCATACTGCGCGCCGCCTCGGGGATCATGGTGGCGCGCGGCGACCTCGGCGTGGAAGTCGGTGACGCGCAGCTGATCGGCATCCAGAAGGAGCTGATTTCCCGGGCCCGCAGGATGGACCGGGTGGTCATCACCGCCACCCAGATGATGGAATCCATGATCAGCAGTTCCATGCCTACCCGGGCCGAGGTCTTCGACGTCGCCAATGCAGTGCTGGACGGTACCGACGCGGTCATGCTGTCGGCGGAAACAGCCGTGGGCAAGTATCCGGTCGAGGTCGTCGCAGCCATGGCCGATGCCGCCCTGGGGGCCGAACGCCAGGCGGTGGCCAGGACCTCCCGCTATCGCCTGGAGCGCCAGTTCTCCAGCGCCCAGGAAGCCATCGCCATGTCGGCGATTTATGCCGCCAACCACTACGGCAATGTGCGCGGCATAGCCTGCCTGACAGAGTCGGGCACCACGCCCCTACTGATGTCCCGGCTGAGTTCGGGGCTGCCCATCTTCGCACTCAGCCAGCGCGGCGAAACCCTGCAGAAGCTCTGCCTGTGCCGCGGCGTCATCCCCCTGTATTTCGACGCCAGCGCCTTTGATCGCAGCAGCGTGGAGGCGCGGGCGATAGAGCTGCTGGTGGACGGCGGCTACCTGCAGAAAAACGAGTCGATCCTGCTGACCAGGGGCTCGGTCATGGGCGAAGCGGGGGCAACCAACATCATGAAAATCCTCCCGGTGAGCTGGTGAGCCACGGAAACCGCCTGGTTGCCGACGTCGGGGGCACCAATACCCGCATCGCCCTGTTCGACCCTGCCGCCGGCGAGTTGCGCGCCCTCGGCGAATACCGCAATCGCGCGTTTGCCAACTTCGAGGATGTCATCGCCAGCTGGCTGGAAACGCTCGGCGAGCCCGCCCCCGGGGACTGCTGCATCGCGGTGGCCGCACCGCCTTCGGCGGACCTGGTCACCATGTTCAACATGGACTGGTCCTTTTCCTGCAGCGCTGTCGCCAGACGCTTCGGCTTTCAGCGGCTGGCCCGCATCAATGACTTCGAGAGCAATGCCTACGCGCTTCCCTACCTGGGGAGCGACAACCTCACCGTCATCCACCCCGGCAGCGCGATCGCGCAAACGGATACCCTGGCGGTGGTGGGGCCGGGGACCGGCCTCGGCGGCAGCTTCCTGATACGCAGCGCGGACGGTTCGCCACGGGCCAGGGCCTGCGAGCCCGGCCACGCCGGACTGTCCCCGGCCACCGATCTGGAACTGGAACTGTTTGCGCTGTTGCTGACCCGCCACCAGGATATCTACGCGGAGCTGCTGGTATCCGGGCCCGGCTTGCTGCGCCTCTATCGGGCGCTGGCGGACATCCAGGGCCGCGCCGGCGAACTGCGGCAGCCCGCCGATATTTCCACCCACGCGCTTGCCGGCGACGATGAACTGAGCGAACTGGCGCTGAATACCTTCTGTGCCCTGCTGGGTTCTGCCTGTGGTGATTTCCTGCTGGCTACCGGTAGCTATGGCGGGCTCTACCTGGCCGGCGGGATCATTCCCCGCATCATCCCCTTTCTGTTGCGCAGTCCATTTGTCCAGCGCCTGCAGGCCAAGGGCGCCATGGCAGACCGCCTGGCCAGGGTCCCGGTGCACGCCATAAGCAGCGGCCACCCCGGCCTTGTCGGCGCGGCTCACGCCCCTCTCTGAGCACCCTGACCGGACCCGCGCCGCAGCGGCGGCTCAACACTCGCCATCACCGCCGGCGAAGGTCACGGTCGCGCTGAATCCCCTCCCCGAAGCCTGCGGGCCGACTGCCAGGACGGCATCGTGCAACTCGGCGATGCGGGCCGCGATGGACAGGCCCAGGCCCGCTCCCTGACCGGCGGAGCCGGGTACCCGGTAGAAACGCTCGCCAATTCGCTCGAACAACCGGGGAGGGAATGCCTTGCAGTCATTGCGAACCACCAGCTGCACCCCCCCACTGCGGTGCAACTCGATGTGCACCGTGGAGTGCTCGCTGGCGTAGCGAAAAGCATTCACCAACAGGTTGCGCAGCATGATGGACAGCGCTTCCTCGCTGCCCCGCACCAGCACCTCGTCACCCCCGGCAAATTGCACCCGCAGGTCGCGGTCATCCGCAAGGTGCGCGGTATCGGCGAGCACCCTCGCCAGCAACGAGCGCAGGGGCACGTCGGCGGCAGGCAGGCGGTGGTCGGGGTCCAGCCTGGCGAGGGTCAACAACTGCTCCACGGTGTGCGTGGCGCGGTCTACCCGCCGGGCGATCCGGGCGAGCATGGCCGCGCCGCGCTCGTCACCCAACTGCATCTGACACAGCTGCACCTCGGTCTTGATGGCCGCCAGCGGGGTGAGCAACTCGTGGGCCGCATTGGCGGTAAATCGCTGCTCACCCTCCAGGGTCTGGGAAAGGCGCCGCAACAGCCCGTTCAGCGACGCCACCAGTGAGCGCAACTCCTCAGGCACCCCGGTGGTGGCCACCGGCTCGAGCAGGTCCGGGCTGCGACTGGCGATCTGGCCGGCCAGCACCTTGAGCGGCCCCAACCCGCGGGATACCCCGAAATACAGCAGGCCCAGGGTTATTGGCAGCACTACCAGCCACAGCGGCAACATCACCTCGCCAAGCATGCGCAGCGTAGCCGAGCGGGCACCCTCCAGTTCGATGCCCACCCGTATCCACAGCTCGCTGACCGCGTCGTGACGCGTCAGGATACGCCAGCGGGCTCCGGCCCGGCCGGCGTTGTCAAAGCTGTAACCCTCCTCGCCACCAGGCGGGCCAAAGCGCGGCGAGTCGGCCATCACTGCGACCAGCCTGTCGTCCAGCCATATATTGAGCGCGGGGTTCATCCCCTCCCCCGCGGGAGCGGCGATGACAATGGGAGTGAGGTGCGTGGTGTCGAACTGCCCCCGCAGCCAGGGTTCCGACAGGGGCACGCCCTGGTCCACCTGGCGCGCGAACACCCGGGTGATATAGGTCACCAGGTCCGAGTACTGCGCCAGCTGCCTGTCTACCTGCTGCACCATGACCCGGCTGACAAACAGGTAACTGACCAGCGCGGCAGCCAGCCAGGCAACCACGATCAGTGCCAACAGTATCAGGACCAGGCGGGCTTTCAGGGATCGCATCAGCGCGGAATCCGGTATCCCACGCCGCGCAGGGTTTCTATGGCAGCCGGTCCGAACAGCTTGCGCAAGCGGGAGATATAGACCTCCACGGTATTGGACTCCACTTCCTCACCCCAGCTGTAGGTCCCCTCCTCCAGTCTGGCGCGGGACACGAAGCGTCCGGCGTGGCGCAACAGGATTTCCAGTATGGCGAACTCCCGCGCGGTCAGCGTCAAGGCCCGGTTTTCGAACCTGACCTGCCGGTCCACGGGATCCAGGGCGATCCCGCCGGCCTGCAGCCAGGTGGATTTGTGCTCGCTGCCGCGCCGCAACAGGGCCCGCAACCTGGCAAACAACTCGGCAATCTCGAAGGGCTTGGCCAGGAAGTCGTCGGCGCCGGCATCCAGGCCGCCAACCTTGTCCGCCACGGTATTGCGGGCCGTGAGCAGCAATACCGGTAATTGCTGTTTGTCGGCCCGCAACTGCCGCAGCACCTGCATCCCGCTCACTTCCGGCAGCCCCAGATCGAGAATCAGCAGGTCATAGGGCGTGGCCGCGAGGGCCGCGCGAACCGGTTCACCGCTGCGCAGCCAATCGACCGCGTACTGCTCCATGCGCAGCGCCGCCTCAAGGGATTCCCCCAACTGGGCATCGTCTTCTACCAGCAGAATTCTCACATGGGCCTCTTGCGGGTGGGCTGTACCCGCTTATAACCTCTGGGCGGCGCCTGGAACAATACCCTGGAAAGCATGCAACCGAGGTAAATTTTCCCAAAATTGTTGAAAATGGTTGACGGCAAACCCGCAAATTTGGTGATACACTTCTTGGAGCTGAGTGGATTCAGCGGTATTTATGCTCACGGTCGAAGTTCCCTCAAGTTCATCGGTACGTTAAACATAAATAAATATTAAATGAAAAGGCGCCTGGACATGGTGCCGCAAGCAATACAGGTAAAGTTTATGTCTACAACAACCGGCACAGTCAAATGGTTTAACGAAACCAAGGGTTTCGGCTTTATCGAGCGCGAGGACGGACCCGATGTGTTTGTTCACTTTAGCTCAATCAAAGGCGAAGGTTTCAAAACCCTCAGTGATGGCCAGAAAGTCGAATTCACTGTAACTGATGGCCAGAAAGGCCCCCAGGCAGAGAATGTTGTCCCTCTCTGATAAGCCCAGCGGCTGAAGGAGAACGAAAAAAGGAGCTTGATCAAGCTCCTTTTTTTTTCACCTTTTTACTCCACCTGGCGGTAGCCGGTCTCAGCTTTCCTGCAGCTTCTCCTGGCGCTCCAGCTCTGACTCCAGGTATTTCAGCCATTGCTCGGAGTATTTGGCCGAGCGCTCGTCGCGCCCCGCCGCCTTGAAGGCCTCGCGCGCCTTGTCGTATTGCTTGTCGTTGAAATAGGCCATGCCCAGGACCAGGCGCGCCGTATCCGGGCGTTTCACCCCGCCGCGGGAAAGCCCCTTGTTGATCGCCGTGATCGCTTTCTTGTACTGGTCGCCGTCGAGATAAATATTGCCGAGCCGCGCATACAGCTCGCCATCGTCGGCTTTGGCGGCGGCCTCTTCCATCGCCACGATGGCCTCGTCGAGTTCCTGGGCCTGGCGCCAGGCGCTGCCCGTTATCTCGTAGTTTTTCGAGGTGCCGTCGATGGAGCCGTTTTTCAGGCCCTTGTCCATGACCTTCGCCGCCTTGTAAGGCACCTCGGCGTTCAGGTAGAGATAGGCCATGGTGACCTGCTCGGTGCCCTTGGTCAGCATATCCTGCACGTAGGCGGTGTCCATGGCGGCGAGCTGCTTGCCTTCTTTTTTCTGTTCACCATACATGTGGGAGAGCTGTACCCAGTAATCTTTCTTGGGGTAGTACTTGAGCAGCTCCTCCAGGACAGCCACGGTATTGTTGACGTCGTTTTTCTCGAAATACAGGAAACGCGCCAGGTTGTACCACTGTTCCTTGGGTATCTTGCCGTCGGCCACGTACATGTCGATGGCCTTCTTCACGTTGGCCAGGGCCTTGTCGTAGTCCTTGGTCTGGTAATAGCCCTGGGCGAGCAGGACATAGGCGTTGGCATTGGGGCTGTCGGTCACCGCAAACCAGTCCAGCAGCGCATCGATCCCCTGCTGCCACTGCTCCTGGACGAAATACAGCTGGGCGATGGTGTACTTGGTATTGATCTCCATCGCCAGCGGAATATCCGGCTGGGCGACAACATTTTCATAGGCCTGCAACGCCTTGGCGTAATTTTCACGGGAGTAGTGAATAAACGCATACAGGTTATAGACATTGGCCAGCTCGTAACTGTTGAGCGCGTTTCTGCCCCCCGAGTCGATCATGTCGTCGAGAATGCTCGCAGCCGTGTTGAGATCCTTGGCCTCGGCGGCCGCTTGCGCCTCGGCCAGTTTCTCGTAGACATTGTTGCGCAGGGCTGGCGTGCGGCGGGTCTCCCGCTGCGGTTTTTTCTCCTCCTGGGCCACCGCGGAGGAAAACACCGTCACGCCGGCGTCGGCCTGGAGCCGGGTTATCCCCACCTGGGCAACGACAACCGGCACGGCCAGTAATGCCGCGCGCATCCACACCCGGGAATCAGACAATTTCATAACGCGTCAACCGTTTCACTGTTCCAGCTCATAGGTGAACTTGTTCTGTACACCACCGACCTCGATGGCCACGCCATCGACCACCCGGGGCTTGTACTTGAATTTCAGGGATGCCTTGACCGAGGCGCTCTCGAACACACCCGCGGGCTCGCAGTCCACCGGCTTGGGATCGCGGATGGCGCCGGACGTGGTCACCGTATACTCGACGATGCAGTAGCCGGTTATGCCCCGGCTCTGGGCGCGGCGCGGATAGATGGGCGCCACCTTGACGATGGGCAGGTACTCGCCGTCACCGGTGGCCATGCCGCTGCTGCTGATGGATACATCCACCTGCGCCTGGGGCGCAACATTGACGACCTCCACGTCCATGTCCATGTCGACATCGGGCGTATCCAGGTCCGGCGGCGGTTCTTCCGGGTCTTCAACCTTGTCGGGCTTCTGCTCCTTGAGGTTGGTTTCTATTTCACGTTCCGGCATAAGTATATCGGCCAACCTGCGTTGCTTGGTGTCGTCGATATCTAGGTCGGCCATCGCAATCAGGTACTGCATGATAAAAAACAGACCGCCCGCCACGGGTAGCGCCAACAACGCTCCTACGAAGAGCCTGAACAGGTTGCGATTCATAATTGACTACTTTTCTTCCGTGGCCAGGGACACGTCGAAAACGCCCGCCTCGCGCGCGGCGTCAAGGACCGCGGCAACCGTCTCGGTGTTCGACTTGTTATCGGCCTGGATGACCACCGCTCCCTTGGGATTTTCCGCGTGCAGGCGCTCGATATTGGCGCGCACCGCGCGCACGTCGATACGACGCTTGTCCATCCAGATCTCGTTGTTGGCATTGACGGCCACGAGGATATTGACGTTCTCTTTCGGCTGCGAGGTGGACGCCTCGGGGCGGTTTACCTCGATGCCCGCTTCCTTGATGAAGGACGCCGTGACGATGAAGAAGATCAGCATGATGAACACCACGTCCAGCATCGGCGTCAAGTCGATCTGGGCTTCATCTTCTGCAGCTGCTTGATTATTCCTGCGCATTTTCGTGCTCTCTTAGTGATCGGTCGTCAGGTTGTCTTCCAGAAACTCGCCCTGGCGATCGGCGACCCGCGTCAAATAGGTATTGGCGAACACACCCGACAGCGCGGCGACCATGCCCGCCATGGTCGGTATGGTCGCACGCGATACACCGCCGGCCATGGACTTGGCGTCACCACCACCTGTTACGGCCATGATGTTGAACACCTCGATCATGCCGGTCACCGTTCCCAACAAGCCCAGCAGGGGGCACAGCGCGACCATTGTCTTGATAATCGGCAGGTAGAGGTTGATCTGCATTCTCGCCTCGGAGATCAACTTCTCGCGGATCTGTTTGGCCGCCCACGACCGACGCTCACTGCGCCCCTCCCACTGGGATATCGCTTTGGCGGCGTCGCTTTTCCAGCCCGTGTTGAAGTACCAGACCCGTTCGAAGATCAGCATCCACATCATGAACAGCAGTATGGCAATCAGCCAGAGAACGTCCCCGCCCATATCCATGAAGCGGGAGACGGCCTCGTATGCACTGTCTAACCAATACATATCACTTCCTCAGGTTGGCTTCGGTGTGCTCTGCAATGATACCGGTGGTCTGCTCGTTGAGGACGTGGATGATACGCTGGGCGCGGCCGTTTACGATGGTGTGCAGGAGCACGGTGGGAATCGCCACCAGCAGGCCCAGCACCGTGGTAACCAGCGCGCCGGAAATACCGCCCGCCATCGCCTTGGGATCGCCCGCGCCGAAAATGGTGATCGCCTGGAAGGTAACGATCATACCGGTCACGGTTCCCAACAGCCCCATCAGGGGCGCGATCGCGGAGATGATCTTCAGCAGGGTCAGCCCGGACTCCAGTTTCGGGGTCTCTTTGAGAATCCCCTCGGACAGTTTCAGCTCCAGGGTCTCGGTGTCCATGGACGGGTTGTCTTCATGTATCTTGAGTACGCGGCCCAGGGGGTTGTTCTCGTTGGCCTTGTCGCTCTTGAGCTGCGAATTGACCTTGGCGCTGACGGCAGAGAGGTAGACCAGCCGCACCAGCGCCAGCAGGAAGCCGAAAACACCCAGCGCGGTAATGGCATAACCGATATAGCCGCCCTGGTGCCAGCGCTCCTCCAGGTTGGGGCTGTTGATCAGGGCCGCCAGGAAGGAGCCGCCGCTGGGGCCGGTGGGGTCTATGCCGAAACGGTGCAGGCCCTCGGTAGACGCGGCCAGTTCCTGGGCCCAGGCGAGGTACGGCCCGGAGGGCTGGCGCGCCAACTCCTCGAGGGAGCCTTTGGACGGCTCGTATTGCAGGTATTTACCCTCTTCCGAAATGACGTTGAATACACCTATGCGGACGACCTTCTGTTCCACTTTGTCGCCATTGGGCCGGGCAACCTCGGCCTGGAAAGACGCTACCTGGCCGCTCTCCACCATTTCCCGGTTGAGTTCGTACCAGACCCGCTCTATCTCTTCGATGCTGGGCAGCTTGTCACTGCCGCTCATTTTGTCGATCAGCTCCTGCAGAAAGACCTCGCGCCCCGGGTACTGGGCGCTGGTAATGGAAAACTCCAGGGTCGAGGCCAGGTCGCCCGCGGTGGAGGTGAGGTGGCCGAACAACTCGGCCAGGGTGCCCAGCTTTTCCTTGAGCTGGGTCTGCTTAGCCGCAACCAGCAGTTCATTGGCCTCAAATGCATCTTCCAGTTCGGCGCTGCGCTGCTCCTGGCTTGCGCGCTCCGCCTCGGCCTTCTTGAGTTCCGCGGCCTGGTTGGCCTTGTCCCGGGCAAAGGCCTGCTCGCGGGCGCGGTTCTGCTTGGCCTCGGTCGCCTGGCCCTGCTTGACGAATTGCAGCAACTCATCCAGCGAACGGGGCTTTTCATCCTGCGCCAGCACGTGGCCGGCAGACAGAGCCAGGGTGCCTGCGATAGCGAAGGCTTTAACGAATTTGGTGCTCATTATTCAGCCTCCGGTGCAGCTACTGGCAGGTTCATCAGGTCGATCGACGCTTCCTTACGGGCGATCCGCAGGCCTTTCATGATCGCGTTGCGGTATTCACCTCGCTCCAGCGGCACCCAGCTGCGGCTCTCCTGGTCCCAGGCGCCGGAAATCTCGGTGTCGGTGGTCTGGTACAGGAAGGCCACCCGGCCGACCCGCAGGAAGTTCACGTCGCGCTCTACGCCATCGATATCCACGCTTCCTTTATAGGCATCGATCTTGCGCCCGTATTCGTTCTCGATCTTGTAGGCTTCCAACACCTGGCGGAATTTTTCCGCGATGGACACGTCGGAGCGGTCCAGGTTGGCCCGCAGGAAAGCAATGCGCTGCATGCGCTCCTCCATATGGAACGGCACGTCCAACTCCACGAAGGTTTCCAGGCCGTCTACCATGCGGATTGCCAGCGGCAGCATCTGCCGCGAGATGACGGTCACCTGGTCGATCGCCTCGTCGATTTCACCGATCCTGATCATCTGGTTGTCGATCTGGCGCTGCAGGCGATCATTGTAGACCTTGAGGCCATCGATCTGTTTGGTCACGGTCTTGTAGTCGGTGAGCAGGTCCCGGGTTTCGTCCGCGAGACGATCGATCTTGAGCTGGGATTCACGCGCAGCCTTGTTTTTCGATTCCGCCACCTGGAGGACAGAATCGAGGCTGGCGGCATGCACCGCAGCCGCAGCGCCCGTGAGGGTGCCCGCGGCTACCAGTGCAGCGATCAGTGATTTGTTCAATCGATGCATAGTCATGGGGATGATTTTTCCTGTTTTCCAACGAACCGTTTCAGAAAGTGCAAAATCTGGGGTGGATATATGTACCTATAGCCGCCAGGCCACAGACGGCAAATCGAGTGCCGAACTTTAAACTGAAAGCCAGCCACTTTTCAACGAAAGCCCCCGGCCCACCAGGGCCTCGCCAGGCATTGTGTATTTTGGTAACACTGCGGGTCAACCCCCCCGCCGATGGTAACACTCCTGTGCCCGGCACCGCCAGGCAGCCGCTAGCCCCGCCTCTCGTACACCACAAAGCTGTAGTCGCACGGATTGGCGCCGGCCGCCCGGTGATCCTCCCGGCGGCTTTCCACCCAGTCTTCCCAGGCCACCGGCGGCAACAGCGCATCCCCCGCGGGCTCGGTGTGCACCTCGGTGACATACAGGCGATCGGCGCGGGGAATGGCCAGCCGGTAGATCTCCGCTCCGCCGATGACCATTACCTCGGCAGCCCCCGATGCGAGTTGCAGGGCGGCGTCCAGCGAGGCCGCCATCTCGATGCCCACGGCGGCAAAGCCGGGGTCGCGCGAAATCACGATATTGGTGCGGCCGGGCAGCGGGCGGCCTATGGACTCGAAGGTCCTGCGCCCCATGACGATCGGTTTGCCCAGAGTGACCCGCTTGAAGTAGCGCAGATCCTCGGGCAGGTGCCAGGGCAGGGCATTGTCGCGCCCGATCACGCCGTTATCTGCTACCGCGACAATCACCGACAGGCAAGTCACACCACGACTCCGCGCGCTAGACCGCCACCGGGGCGGCGATGTGTGGGTGGGGATGATAATCCAGCAGCTCGAAATCCTCGAAGCGATAGTCGTAGATGCTCGGCGGGCGGCGCAGTATGTTCAGCCTGGGAAGCGGTCGCGGCTCGCGCCCCAACTGCTCCTTCACCTGTTCCAGGTGGTTGCTGTAGATATGGGAGTCACCAGTGCAGATGATGATCTCCCCCGGCACCAGATCACACTGCTGGGCCAGCATCATGGTCAGCACCGCCAGGCTGGCGGTATTGTAGGGCAGGCCCAGAAAGGAATCGCTGGAGCGAATCAGCAGCTGCGCGGAAAGCACCCCGTCGGCCACGTAGAACTGGTACAACAGGTGGCAGGGCGGCAGGGCCATGCGCCCTGCCCGGACGTTGTCCTGGGGGCTCATGCGCTCGTCGGGCAGAAACTCCACGTTCCAGCCGTGAAACAGGATACGGCGGCTGTCCGGGTTGTTGCGCAGGCAATCGACGACGTAGTCGATCTGGTTGATGCTGCCGCCATCCCGCGTCGGCCAGGCAGTCCACTGGGCGCCGTATATGGGGCCGAGGTCGCCGTCCTCGGTGGCCCACTCGTCCCAGATCGACACACCGTTTTCCTTCAGCCAGCGGGTGTTGGTATCCCCCCGCAGGAACCAGATCAACTCATTGATGATGCTCTTCAGGTGCAGCTTCTTGGTCGTCAAAAGGGGAAAACCGTCTGCCAGGCGGTGCCGGTACTGGCGTCCGAATACCGACAGGGTCCCGGTGCCGGTGCGATCCCCCTTGACGGCGCCGTGATCGAGAATGTCCTGTAGTAGATCCAGGTATTGCTTCATTTGCCAGTACCACCCTTCTTTGCCCTCGAGCCGCCGGAGCCCGGGCCGTAGTAGGCGTACCACAACAGAAACAGCCCCAGCAGGATCATCGGAATGCACAGCAGCTGGCCCCGGGTCAGCCAGCCCAGCGCCGCGAAGCCGATGTGCTGGTCCGGCTCGCGAAAAAACTCCACCGCGAAGCGAAGGCAACCGTAGCCCAGCGAAAACACCCCGGACACCGCCCAGGTCGGTCGCGGCCTGGAGGAAAACCACCACAGCACCGCGAACAGCAGCATTCCCTCCAACGCAAACTGGTACAGCTGCGAGGGATGCCTGGCCAGCTGCAGCGGATCCCGCGGGAACACCATGGCCCAGGGCACATCGCCGGGCCGCCCCCAGAGCTCCTGGCCGATGAAGTTGCCCAGACGCCCGAAACCGAGGCCCAGGGGAACCAGCGGGGCGACGAAATCCAGCAGCGCACCCAGGCCGATATGCCGCCGGCGGGCGAACAGGTACATCGCCAGCATGACGCCCAGCATCCCGCCGTGAAAGGACATGCCGCCCTGCCACACCCGCAACAACCAGGTGGGGTCCTCGGCAAGCTTGTCGCCCCCGTAAAACAGGGCGTAGCCGATGCGCCCCCCCAGCACCACACCCAGCGCGCCGAAGAAAATCAGGTCGTCGACCTGGTCGCGCTGTACCGCCGCACCGGGCACGCGACTGCGGCGCACCGCCAGCCACCAGGCAACCGCGAGGCCCGCGAGGTAAGTGAGTCCATACCAATGCACTTTGAGAGGGCCTATGGCAACAGCGACGGGGTCGATCTCGGGATAGGGCAGCATACACGCCTGTCGGTTGGCGGCTGCGGCTGCGGGCCAAAGAGACACCCACAGTAATCGCAGCGCAAAACCGCTATTATCAATCACCCAGTGGGGATGCACAATTCTTTGCCCGGTCGAGGAGCTCCGCCCTATGTGCCTGCTTGTTTTTGCCCATCGCACCGATCCGCGGTACCCGCTGGTGCTGGCGGCCAATCGCGATGAGTTTCACGCCCGCCCGACTGCCGCCTCACATTTCTGGGCCGATGAACCCGCCCTGCTGGCGGGCCGCGACCTGGAGCAGGGCGGCACCTGGATGGGCGTCACCCGCAATGGGCGCTTCGCCGCCATCACCAACTACCGCGACCCGGCGCGCACCGCCCCTGCCCCGCGCTCCCGCGGCGCGCTGCCACTGGCCTACCTGACCGGCAGCGCGCTCCCGCAGGAGTTCCTGAACGCCCTGCAGCCCGAGGCCGGACACTACGCCGGCTTCAACCTGCTGGTCGGCACCGCCGACAGTCTGTGGTACTACAGCAACAGCCCGGGTTGCGGCCAGCCACCCCGCCAGCTGCCCTCCGGTATCTACGGCCTGAGCAATGCCCGGCTGGACACACCCTGGCCCAAGGTGGAAAAGGGCAAGCAGCGCCTGCGGGCATTGCTGCAACGCCAGGCACCCTGCCACGACAGCCTGGCCACCGTGGTAAACGACCGGGCGCTGGCGGATCTCCCGACATTGCAACGCCATGGCATGGGCAGCGAGATGGATCACCTGCTGTCCGCGCAGTTCATTACCGCCGGCCGCTATGGCACCCGTTCCAGTACCAGTCTGTGGATGGACGCCGCGGGACAGGTGTCCTGGCGGGAGCTGACTTTCGACGAGCACGGGAGGGAATCCGGGCGGCGCCAGGAGACGTTCCTTGTGCAGGGCCGGGAGGCACGGCAGCCGGCCTGAGCTTCGGCACCGCCGCGGCGGGCACCAACGCTATTCGACCGGATTGTGGATGAACTGCTCCATGCCGTGCTCGGTGAGGAACCGCTCCATGCGCTGGTGCACCTGCTGGGGCTCTTCCAACTGCATGACTTCCGTCAGCAATTGCCCGGCCTCCTGCATACTGACGTTGCGCAGGGCCTTCTTGACCTTGGGCAGGCTGGTGGCGTTCATCGACAGGATATCGTAGCCCATCGCCAGCAACAGCACCGCGCCCTGCGGATCGCCGGCGAGTTCACCGCAGATGCCGACCCGCTTGCCCTCCACCTGACAGGCCTTCGCCACGTCGGCCAGGGCCTGTATGACCGCCGGGTGCATGCTGTGATAGAGATCGGCGACCCGGGAGTTGTTGCGGTCCACCGCCAGCAGGTATTGGGTGAGGTCGTTGCTGCCCACCGACAGGAAGTCCACGCGCCGCGCCAGCGCCCGGGCCTGGTAAACGGCGGCGGGGACCTCGACCATGACGCCGATCTGCGGGAGCCCACCACTGAGCCCCTCCTGCAGGAGCTCCCGGTGGCTGCGACGAATCAGCTCCAGGGCCTCCTCCAGTTCGGCCACGTTGCACACCATGGGCAACATGATCTGCAGGTTACCCAGGCCTTCGTTGGCCTTGAGCATGGCGCGGATCTGGGCCAGGAATATCTCCGGGTGATCCAGGGTCACACGGATACCGCGCCAGCCCAGGAAAGGGTTGTCCTCCTCGATCGGGAAGTAGGGCAGGGACTTGTCACCGCCGATGTCCAGGGTGCGCATGGTGACCGGCTTGGGCGCGAAGGCCGCCAGTTGGCTGCGGTAGGTCTGGCGCTGCTCCTCTTCGGAGGGAAAGCGCTCGCGCAGCAGGAAAGGCACCTCGGTGCGATACAGGCCCACCCCCTCGGCCCCCTGCTCCAGCGAGCGGGTCACGTCGGCCATCAGCCCGGTGTTGACCCACAGGGGCACCCGGTGCCCGTCGAGGGTCTCACAGGGTTCGTCCCGCAGGGCCTCCAGATCCCGCGACAGGGCCATGTCCTGGTCCAGCACATGCTGGAAGCGCTGCTTCAATTCGGCTGGCGGATTCAGGTGCACCGTGCCGTTGTAGCCGTCGATGATCAGCTCCCGGTCCTGCAGGCGCATATAGGGAAGATCAACCGCGCCCATGACCGTGGGAACCCCCATGGCGCGGGCGAGGATGGCAACATGGGAGTTGCCCGAACCGCGCACCGAGATCAGGCCGGCCAGTTTGTGGCGAGGCACTTCCCCCAGGGAGGAGGCGGTCAGCTCCTCTGCCACCAGGATAGTGCGGTCGGGGTAGGTTCGCTCATCCTGGGCGGACTCCTGCAAGTAAGCAAGTACTCGCGTACCCAGATCCTTAACATCGACGGCGCGCTCCCTCAGGTAGCTGTGCTCCATGCGCTCAAAATGCCGGATGTGCTCGATCATCACCTGGCTCAGCGCTCCCTGGGCCCACTCCCCGGTCTTGATCAGGCCGGCCACTTCGGCGCCGATGGCGGAGTCGTCGAGAATGCCCAGGTACACGTCGAACAGCGCGTGATCCTCCGGGCTCAGCTCGGTTGTGAGGGTATCGGCAACGGCCTGGATGTCGGCCCGCACCTTGTCCAGCGCCTCCTTGAAGGCGCGCAACTCGCGACGGCGGTTGTCCACCTGGCGCCGCGGCACGGCGTACAGGTCGGCGGAGGGGGACACCACCACCGCGGTGCCGATGGCGATCCCCGGGGCGCCAGGCACACCGCTGACCTTGGCGGCGGAGCCCTCCCCGGCGAGAATGTCCACCCCCACGGCGCCGGTCACCCTGGCGTGGGCGATAACGCCTGCCAACTGCGCCGACATGGTGACCAGGAAGGCCTCTTCGCTCTCGTCGAAGCGGCGTCGCTCCGCCTGCTGTACCACCAGCACCCCCAGCACCTCGCGCTGATGGATGATGGGCACTCCCAGGAACGAATGGTAGCGCTCTTCACCGATATCCGGCAGGAACTGGAAGCGCGGATGACTCTCGGCGCTCTCCAGGTTGACCGGCTCCTCGCGCTCGGCCACCAGGGTCACCAGGCCTTCGCCCGGGTCCAGGCCGATCAGGCCGACCAGGTCACGGTTCAGGCCCTCGGTGGCCTGGAAGATATAGCGGCCGGTCTCGGGGTCGCGCATATACACGCTGCAGACCTCGGTGGCCATCGCGTCCCGGACCCGGCGCACGATGATCTCCAGGGCGTCGGGCAGGCTTTCCGCCGCGTTGACTTCCTGGACAATATTACGGAGGACTTCGAGCACGCCTACACCGCGTGTTTTTCGGTGTGGCGGCCCAGGGGCAGGGCCAGCTCCTTCATCGCCCTGCGATACACCTCGCGCTTGAAAGAAATGACCTGGTTGAGCGGGTACCAGTAACTCACCCACTGCCAGTGGTCGAACTCGGGCCTGGTGTTCAGGTCAAGCTTTACCTCGGTGTCCTCGGCGAGCATACGCAGCAGGAACCATTTCTGTTTCTGGCCGATGCAGACCGGACTCTGGCCCTTGCGCACAAACGCCTTGGGCAGGCGGTAGCGCAGCCACCCCCGGGTGCAGGCCAGTACCTCGACCGCATCCGGTGCCAGGCCGACCTCCTCGTGCAATTCGCGGTACAGGGCTGCCTCCGGCGATTCCCCGGGGTTGATCCCGCCCTGGGGAAACTGCCACGCGTCGCGACCACCCACCCGGCGCGCCCACAATACCTGTCCCCGGTCGTTCGCCAGCACGATGCCGACGTTTGCCCGGAAGCCTTCTGAATCAATCACGTTTCGAATGTCTGCAATTGTCGGACCGGCTATTGTTCCACATTTTGCGGCCCCAGAGAAATTTACTCTGGGGGCGCACACCGGCTATGCTGGCCGGCCCTGGCATGGAATCGCGCGGATGACGCTGGCTATATTCGACCTGGACAATACCCTGATCGGCGGCGACAGCGACAATCTCTGGGGCCAGTTCGTCTGTGAGCAGGGGCTGGTCGATGCGGCCGATTTCGCCGCCCGCAACGAACAGTTCTACGAGGACTACAAAGCGGGCAAGCTGGACATCGACGCCTACCTGCGCTTCGCCCTGTCCTCCATCGCCGGCCACCCCCGGGAGCGGCTTGACAGCTGGCACCGGTCCTTCATGCGCTCCCGGATCGAACCCCTGCTGCTGCCGCGGGCCGCGCAGCTGCTGGCCAGCCACCGCCAGCGCGGCCACCAGCTGCTGATCATCACCGCCACCAACGAGTTCATTACCCGCCCCATCGCCGAGTTGCTGGGGGTGAGCGAACTGATCGCCTGCGAGGGCGAAATCGTCGACGGCCGCTACACCGGCGAACCCTGTGGCATCCCCTCCTACCACGCGGGCAAGGTCACCCGCCTGCAGCAGTGGCTGCAGGAGCGCGACGCGGACCTCGCCGGCGCTTATTTCTACAGCGACTCCCACAATGACCTGCCCCTGCTGGAGCTGGTGGACAACCCGGTGGCGGTGGACCCGGATGACACCCTGCGGGCCCGTGCCCTGGCGGAGGGCTGGCCGGTGATATCCCTGCGGGATTGAGCCCGACCCTACAACTTGCGGGCGAACACCGCCTTGAGATATTCCGTCTCGGGGATGGCGGGATGAATCGGGTGATCCGGCCCCTGGGCGCCCTGCTCGACGACACGCAGCTGGCAACCAGCCCGCACCGCGGCCTGTTGCATGGCGCCCATCAGGTCGCCCCTGGACAGGTGCATGGAGCAGGAGGCGGAAACCAGCAGGCCAGCGGGCCTGAGCAGCTTGAGACCCAGTTCGTTGATGCGGCGATAGGCCGCCACGCCCTTCTTCAAGTCCTTTTTGCGCTGGATGAACGCCGGCGGGTCGAGGATCACCACGTCGAACGCACGCCCCTCGCCCCGCAGGGCGGACAGGGTCTCGGCAGCCGAGCCGTGCACGGTGGCAACCCGATCCTGCAGGCCGTTCAGCCTGGCGTTGACCTCGACGCCCGCCAGCGCCTGGGCGGAACTGTCCAGGCACAGCACCTCGGTGGCACCGCAGGCGGCGGCCTGCACTCCCCAGCCGCCAATGTAACTGTAGACGTCCAGTACCGACCCGCCCCGCACCCAGGCCGCCAGGCGGGCGCGCGACATGCGATGGTCGTAAAACCAGCCTGTTTTCTGGCCCTCGAACACCGGCGCCAGGAAGCGCACGCCGTTTTCTTCCAGTTCCACCTCGGCCGGCACCGCGCCGTGGACCACTTCGCAATCCGCGGCCAGGCCCTGGTCCCTGCGCTGGCGGCTGTCGCCGCGCAGCAGGATTCCCTCAGGCTGCAGCGTGGCCACCAGCGCCGCCACCAGCTCCTCCCGATATCGCTCCACCCCGACGTTGTTACACTGCGCCACCAGGTAATCGCCGAAACGATCGACCACTATCCCGGGAAGTGTATCGCTGTCACCGTAAACCAGCCGGTACCAGGGCCCGGGGAACACCCGCTCCCGGCCCGCCAGGGCGGTCGCCAGGCGCTCCTGGATCAACTGGCGATCGAACGGCCGGGCCTGACCGGGCGCGTACAAACGCCCACAGATAAGTGAGTGGGGCTCCATATAGGCTGAGCCCAACAGCCCGCCAGCGGCATCGCGTACCACCACCAGGTCACCCGCGGCGAACTCGCCCAGCGGCGTGCGGGAGCTGTCGACTTCGTTGGAGTATACCCACAGGTGCCCGCCGCGCAGTCTTCGCTCGGCACCGCGGCGCAGGTACAGGTCAGCGGTGGGGGAAACAGCCACCGGCAGCGCTGCCGTCAGTCGTCCTCATCGCAGCGGGCCTGGTATTCGTCGGCGGAAAGCAGGGCTGCCAGCTCGCTGTTGTCAGCGGGTTGCAGCTTGAAGAACCAGCCCCCGTGGTAGGGGTCCGCGTTCACTGCCTCGGGCTCGTCCTCCAGCCGCGAGTTGACTTCGATCACCTCGCCGCCCACCGGGGCATAGATATCGGACGCCGCCTTGACCGACTCCACCACCCCGGCCTCGTCGGAGGCGGCCAGCACGGTACCCACTTCGGGCAGTTCCACGAAGACCACGTCCCCCAGGGCCTCCTGGGCGTGATCGGTGATACCGACCGTGACGGTGCCA
Organism: Pseudomonadales bacterium; assembly: GCA_024234735.1. Lineage (GTDB taxonomy): Bacteria > Pseudomonadota > Gammaproteobacteria > Pseudomonadales > Halieaceae > JARRPM01. The sequence goes on along the minus strand of JACKNV010000005.1, from coordinate 28,914 downwards.
TCCTCTTCCAGGCGGGCCCACTCGTGGCTGCTGGCGTATTTCAGATCGCTGGGGGTATGGCTCATGGTTATTCCTCTGGAAAGCTGAACGGACGTGGCGGAGAACCTTGCGGGCCGGGTCGGCAGCCCACCTTGGAGCGCTCTATTCTAGCGGGCAAAGCGGGAAACACAATGATCGCGCACGGCGGCAGCAGGACTCACTGCACACCCATGGCGTGGCGTATCAACTGCTGCTTGAGGGGCTTCAGCCGGCCCACTCCGCGCATGCCCGCATTGCGCAGCCAGCGCACCGGCAGCGCCTGCTGCTCGAACAGCCGCTTGAAGCCGTCCATGGCGGCCATCATCACCAGGTTGTCGCCCTTGCGACGGCGCTGGTAGCGACGCAGTATCTCCGCCTGCCCGGGGTTACTGCCGCGCGCCCTCCCCGCCAGCACTTCCTCGGCCAGCACCGCCACGTCCTGCAACCCCAGGTTGATGCCCTGCCCGGCGAGCGGATGGATAGTGTGGGCCGCATCGGCCACCAGGGCCACGCCCGGTTGAATGTAGTCCACTGCATGGCGCTGACGCAGGGGGAAGGCGTAGCGCGGGGCACAGGCCTGCACCTCGCCGAGGCGGTTTTCGAATGCGTCTCCCAGGGCGACACAGAACGCCCGCTCGTCCAGGGCCAGCAGATCGTCGACCAGTTCGTCCCTGATCGACCAGACGATTGAGCAATAGTGGGCCCCAGCAGCACCCGGGAGGGGCAGGAAAGCCAGCGGACCGGAGGGCAGGAAGCGCTGCCTGGCGGTGCCCCCGTGGGAGCGCTCGACCTGCACCGTGGTGACGATGGCGCGGTGGCCGTAATCCCACTCGCGGGTCCTGAAGGCCAGCATCTCCCGCACCCGGGAGAGGGCGCCGTCGGCCGCCACCAGCAGTCCAGCCCGCAGCGCGGTGCCGTCGGCCAGTTGCAGCTGCATCAGCTGGGCGGACTGGTCGCGACGACAGTCCTGCAAACCCACCCCGCCGAAGGCGGTTATGTCCGCGGCCCGCTCCACGCTCTGCAGCAGGGCGCTGACGATGGCCCGGTTCTCTACTATGTGTCCCAGCGCAGGAGCACCCACTTCGGCGCAATCAAATTCGATGCAACCGGTACCGTCGGCGTCCCACACGGTCATATGGGTATAGGGGCACTGGCGGTATGCGGCTATGGCCTCCCAGGCACCCAGCTCCTGCAGCAGTTGCCTGGAACGCGGGGTGAGCGCACTGACCCGGGGGTCGAAACTGCCCACGTCCACAGCGGCGGGCAGTGACGGCGGCACCAGCGGCTGCGCCTCCACCAGGGCAACGGTCAGGTCGTGCCCCGCCAGGGCAACCGCCAGCGCGCTGCCGGCGATGCCGGCGCCCACGATGACGACATCAAAAGCCTGGCCGTCAGCCACCGGAATGCGCTCCCCTGCTATCGTCCATGGCCGCCAGTCCCGCGGCATGGCGCACGAACTCGCGTTTCAGTGGTGGCAGCACATCGAGGCCGGACAGGGCCAGGTCCCTGGCCACACCCAGTAGCGGGTCGGTGTGCATGAACAGCGCCGGCAGGTAGTCGCTGAGGCGTATGGTGCGCGCCTGGTCGGGCTGCTGGCGGCGCAGGTAGCGCTGCAACAGTGCGACGTCACCGGGGGCCCGGCCTTCGGCCAGCCCCTCGGCCAGCACCGCGCCCAGCTGGGCGACATCGCGCAGCGCCAGGTTATAGCCCTGGCCCGCCACCGGGTGCAGGGCATGCGCCGCGTTGCCCATGACCACCACACCCTGCCGCACCTGCTCCGCGGACTCCACCAGCGACAGCGGGTAGCTGTGGCGCTCTCCCACCTGGTGCAGCCTGCCCTGGCGATAGCCGAACCGCTGCTGCAGTGCCTCCAGAAATTCCTCCCGCGGACAGGCGCACAGGTGCTCGGCGTCGCCCGGCGACAGGGACCATACCAGGGCGCTGCGATGTTCGGCGGTCGCGACCGGCAGCAGCGGCAATAACGCCAGTGGCCCCTGGTCGGTAAAACGTTCGTAGGCACAACCGCGGTGAGGGCGGGCAAAGCCGACATTGGCGACCAGCGCATGCTGGTCGTACGATTTCTCCTCGACCGCGACACCCAACTGCCGGCGCAGTCCCGAAGTGGCGCCATCGGCCACCAGCAACAGGCCGGTGTCAATCTCCTCTTCGAGGGCGCCCTCCAGTTGCAGCCGCATGCCCCCACCGTGGGGGTGCGCTGCCAGCACCCGCGCGGGGCTGCATACCTCCACCCGCCCCTGGCGATACAGCGCCTGTAGCAGGGCACCGCCCAGCCAGGCGTTTTCAACCACGTACCCCAGGGCGTCCCACCCATAGTCCGCGGCCCGCAGCAGGGAACTGCCAAAGCGTCCGCGGCTGGATACATGGATGCTTTCGATGGGGCACAGCCACTGTTCGAGGGCGTCCCAGATCTGCAACTGCTCGTAGATCAGGCGGGAGCTGTAACTCAGGGCGGTGGAGCGCGCATCGAAAGAGGGGTGGTAGTCCGGCATGCCCTGCGCCAGGGGCGCCGGCAGGGGAAACCCCTCCACCAGGCAGATACGGGTCGCCGATGGCAACACCGCGCCCAGCTGCAAAGCCAGGCTGGCGCCCACCATGCCGCCACCGGCGATAACGATGTCCCTGGAGCCGCTCACCCTGTCGCCGCCATGTACGCCTCGATCTCCTCCACGGAGCTGGGCGCACTCGCTGTCAGCACTTCGCAGCCGTCGCCGGTAACCAATACATCGTCCTCAATGCGTATGCCGATGCCGCGCCATTTCCTGGCGACCTTGCTGTTGTGGGGCGATACGTAGATACCCGGCTCCACCGTCATCACCATGCCCGGCTCCAGCTGGCGCCAGCTGCCCGCCACCCGGTAGTCGCCCACATCGTGGACGTCCAGCCCCAGCCAGTGCCCGACCCGGTGCATATAGAACTCGCGGTAGGCCTCGCGCTTGATCAGCCGGTCGACCCGCCCCTTCAGCAAACCGAGCTCGACCAGGCCCCGGGTGATCACCTCGACGCTGGCATCGTGAGGCTGGTTCCAGTTGTTGCCCGGACGGATTGCGGCGATGGCCGCAGCCTGTGCCTGCAACACTATCTCGTACAGCGCACGCTGCTCGCGGCTGAAGCGCCCGTTGACCGGGAAGGTGCGGGTCACGTCGGCGGCATAATACTCCAGCTCGCAGCCGGCATCGACCAGCACCAGTTCACCGTCGCGCATGGCCCGGCTGTTTTCCACATAGTGCAGGGTGCAGGCATTGGGGCCACTGCCCACGATACTGGGATAGGCCGCGTGCCTGGCGCCGCTGGAGGCGAATTCGTGCAACAGCTCCGCCTCCAGCTGGTATTCGTAGCGGCCCGGCGCGCAATGCCCCATGGCGCGTTTATGGCCGCGCGCGGTGAGCTCCCCGGCCTGTCGCAGCAGGCGCTGTTCAGCCGCGCTTTTCACCAGGCGCAGTTCATGCACGAAGTGATTGAGATCGGTAAATTCCCCGGGCGGCACCGCCCCGGTCGATTCCTTGCTGCGAATACTGTTGACCCAACTCATGATCTGGCGATCGAACGCGGCGCTGCGCCCCATCGAGTAGTACACCCGCTCCCGCCCCTCTATGAGCCCCGGCAGAATATCGTCGATGTCGCCAATGGGAAAGGCGTCATCCGCCGCGTGGTCGGCACAGGCGCCCTCGGGACCGGCGCGATAACCGTGCCACAGTTCCGTGGCGGGGTCCCGCTCCCGGCAGAAGATGACATATTGGCCGTGGCGGCGACCCGGGGCCAGCACCAGCACGGCCTGCGGTTCGGTAAAACCGCTGAGATAGTAGAAATCGCTGTCCTGGCGATAGGGGTACTCGGTATCGCGACTGCGCAGTTGTTCCGGCGCCGAGGGAATGATAGCGATACTGTTGGGCTCCATCAGCGCCATGAGGTTTCTGCGGCGCCGGGCAAATTCGGTTTTACTGATACTCATGAATGTATTCGCGCCCGGCACAACCTAGTGCAGCTGCCGGCGATCCGCGGGTATCGCCACCGGCGCGAAGGCATTGTCCATGTAGGCATTGAGCGCCGCCACCCGGATATACTCTACCAGCTCGGCATAACTGTTCTCGGATTCCTCCACCTCCGCCTCCTCGTCCAGCTCGGCCTGGGCGATGATGGCCAGGTCGCGCAGAATCTCCGCGCTGTCAGCCGCCACACGCTCGCCCTGCCTGCCCGCCATCGCCACCGCCCGGGTGTAGCCCGCCAGGAATCCGCGGCACCAAGCCGCCAGGGCAAGAGTGCGCTCGTACAACTCGCAACTGTCATCCGGCAACAGCGGCAGGAAATCAAATTCGTCATCCTGCAGGGCGAGCGCGGTCACGGTATACAGCTCCATCAGCTGCGCCGCCAGTTCGCCGTGCACATCCAGGTCGAGGGCCGCGTTCAGGCCCGCCAGGCCGGCCTCGGCATCCTGGGCAGCACCCGCCGCCAGCAAACCACACAGGCAACCGTGCAACTCCGAGGGCGGTGTTGCCAGCCCCTGTTCCAGCAGGTGATCGGCCATCTCCTGCAGATCGAATACGGGTAGTTCGCCCTCCAGCAAACCGGTCATACGTGGCTCCCCGGGACCGCCGCCGCGGCCCGTGTGTCCGCCCATCTCTACCTGTTACTGTAGAAAGCAGGGCAGGCTGTTGATTCCTATGAGTTTTGTTACATTGACCTTGCGCCGGGCCAGCTCTATAGTGGCAGGCACAGATCACTGCACCCAGTATACCCTCATGGCCGACCCCCAACTCCAGCTTCTCGAACAGAAAATCGACGAGCTGATCTCCCTGTGCAACCAGCTCAACAGGGAGAACCAGGCGCTGAAAGCAGATAGCGCCGGGTGGCGCAGCGAGCGCCAGGAACTGATGGAAAAAAACGAACTCGCGCGCACCCGGGTTGAAGCCATGATCAATCGCCTGCGCGAAATGGAGTAAGACGTGAGCCAGCCCAATACCGTGACGGTGAAAATCCTCGACAAGGAATACCAGGTCGCGTGTCCGGCGGAGCAGGAAGCCGAGCTCATGGTGTCGGCCAAGTACCTGGACAAGCAGATGCGCGGCATTCGCGACACCGGCAAGGTCATCGGTCTCGAGCGTATCGCGGTCATGGCAGCGCTCAATATCAGTCACGAGTTGCTGCAGGCTTCCGAAGCGGGCGGAGAGGAGGTTGCGGCCGCCGCTCCCGGCGTCGAATCGGTAAACCGCATCAACCGCAAGCTCGACGATGCGCTGTACCAGTTGCGGCAACTCGAAATCGGCTGATTGCGTCCAACAGCCTTCCCGTTCTGCGTTATACTGGTGGCGGGTCCCTGGCGTATACGCCAGACAGACAGTCCTCGAGCCGATAAATTTGTAACCGGGGGTTCTTCGTTGCTGTTGGTGTGCATGTCCGGCCTGGTCCGGAACGCCTGATGCGGCACAGGAACCACCACCTTGAACCGTCGGGTTCAGGGCAGCACTGTCAGCGGTACGCCGGGAATCCAACTTCATGACCCAGTTCAGCTGCGCCAGCAAACCCCGCTTACGCACACTGCTGCGCGAGCGGCGCCAGCAGTTGGATATCCGAACGCGCAACAGCGCAGCCCTCGCCGCCTGTGAGCACTTCACCACCCTGCCCGCCTGGTTGCGGGCGCTGCGCATCGCCCTGTACATGCCCATGGACGCCGAGATCGATACCGCTCCGCTGGCGGCGCGCTGCCGCGCCGCCGCCAAGCAACTCTTTCTCCCGGTAATGGGGGAAGACAGGAGGCTGGACTTTGCCGGCTGGGAGGAGGACACACCGCTGCACCGCAACGGCTACGGCATTGCCGAACCGCCCGCGACAGCCCCGCGGGTGGAGGCCGGGGAGCTCGATATCGTCGTCCTGCCGCTGGTCGGCTGGGACCGGCAGGGCAGCCGGCTGGGAATGGGTGGAGGTTACTATGATCGCAGCCTGGCGGGTATCAACGGCCCGCTGCTCGCGGGCCTGGCCTATTCAGTGCAGGAGGTGCCGCATATACCCTGGCAGGAGTGGGATATACCCCTGGATGTCGTGGTAACGGAGTCCGGCACATACCGCGGCCACCGGAACCGAGCGGCAACCTAGTCGTCGATGATGACCCCGGCCTGCAATTCGGAGGCGGGAGCGGGCACCGGGTCGCCGGCCGCCACCGGCACGAACAGGGTAACCAGTACGCCCAGGCCGAACGCAACCAACAGCACGAACAGTAAATCCGGTTTATGCGTCACTTTGCTTGTCTCTCACTACAGTCCCGATCAAAGCCCTTCGCAGGGCCTGCTTGTTATGTTCAGCTGGCTGGGCCAGCTTTTTTTTTGTAATTATTCCGCAAATTTTTCGCCATTTTAGAACAGGGCAGGCTGAAAGAAAAGCCTGAAACCCCCGTCATTGCTGGTTTTCTGAAGATTTATACCGGTCGATTGGCCAGGTACAGCTGATAGGCACGATTGTCCGTTTCCTCCCAATAGGGAAAGCGCAGGTCATCGAGCACCCCTTCGAAGGCGCGCCGCTCGTTTTTCGGCACCTGCACCCCCACCAGGATACGCCCGTAGGCGGCGCCGTGGTTGCGATAGTGGAACATGGTAATGTTCCAGCGCTGCCCCAGACCGGACAAAAATCGCAGCAGGGCACCGGGGCGCTCCGGAAACTCCACGCGGTACACCCGTTCGTCGGTTACCGCGGCCGGTGCGTGACCCCCTACCATGTAGCGAATGTGCAGCTTGGCAACCTCGTTGTCGGTGAGGTCCTCGGTGACATAGCCCCGCTGTTGCAGCTCCGACAGCAGCTCGGCGAGATCGTCCCCACCGGGAATGACGGACAGCCCCACGAACACCTGGGCCGACTCGGCACTGGCGAAGCGGTAGTTGAACTCGGTGATGTTACGCCGACCCAGGGCGCTGCAGAAAGTGCGAAAGGCGCCGGGGCGCTCGGGCAGGGTCACGCTGATCACCGCCTCGCGGTGCTCGCCCGTCTCAGTGCGCTCGGAGATGTAACGCAGGCGGTCGAAATTGGTATTGGCGCCGCTGACGACGGCCAGCAGGTGCTGGTCGCGGACGCCGGTGCGCTCGGCATACTTCTTGAGGCCCGCCAGGCCCAGGGCGCCGGCCGGTTCGGCAATGCTGCGGGTATCTTCGAAGATGTCCTTGATCGCGGCGCACATCTCGTCCGTCGAGATAGTGATGACCTCATCGACCGTATGGCGAATAATCCGGAAGGTTTCCCTGCCGATCTGCGCGACGGCGCAACCCTCGGCGAACAGGCCCACCTCCTGCAGGGTCGCGCGCCGCCCTTTCTGCATGGCCAGCTGCAGGCAGGCCGCATCCTCCGGTTCAACGCCCACGATCCGGGTCTGCGGCCATACATATTTTACGTAAGCCGCCACACCCGCCAGCAGCCCCCCTCCGCCAACAGGGACAAACAGCGCATCCAGCGGTTGCTGGTGCTGGCGCACGATTTCCATGCCGACAGTACCCTGCCCGGCAATCACATCGCGGTCGTCGAAGGGGTGCACATAGGTCATGGATTTTTCCTCGACCAGCTTGCGCGCGTGGGCGGCCGCCTCTTCAAAGGAGTCGCCGTGCAGAACCACACGGGCGCCGCGGTTGCGCACCGCATCGACCTTGATCTGCGGCGTCGGGCGCGGCATCACGATGGTCGCCCTGACATTCAACTGCTGGGCGGCCATGGCCACCCCCTGGGCATGGTTGCCCGCGGAGGCCGCCACCACACCCGCAGCCAGCTGCTCAGGGCTAAGCCGGCTCATCTTGTTGTAGGCGCCGCGCAACTTGAATGAAAACACCGGCTGCAGGTCCTCGCGCTTCAACCACACGTGGTTGCCCAGCCGCCGGGACATCAGCTCGGCCTCCTGGATCGGCGTTTCCCTGGCGACGTCGTAGACCCGCGCATCGAGGATTCGCTTGATATAGGACTGTGGCATGGCGACGTAGCACCGGAAGTTGCTGGCGAGCCGGCCATATTAAATCAGCCGCCGGGGATTTTCAGCCCCGGCGGGCCGGCCATTCGGGTATTATTGGTGATCGCTCCTGCCCCCTTGGCCTATAATGGCCGCTTCCGTCACCCGCGCGGCATCGAGGACAGAGCATGAGCCAGGAGCAGTTGAAACAGGCAGTGGCCGACGCGGCACTGGACTACCTGAGGCCGCTGCTGGAAAACGACTCGGTGCTGGGTATCGGCACGGGCTCCACGGCCAACCTGTTCATCGACCGCCTGGCGGGCATAAAAGGCCTGGTGAATGCCACCGTCGCCAGCTCGGAGGCCTCCGCCGCCAGGCTCAAAAGCCACGGTATCCCGGTCTACGACCTGAACACGGTCGACCAGGTGGATTTCTATGTCGACGGCGCCGACGAGAGCAATGCCGCCCTGCAATTGATCAAGGGCGGCGGCGCGGCGCTCACTCGCGAAAAAATCGTCGCCGCCGTGGCGGCCAAGTTCATTTGCATCGCCGATGAAAGCAAGCTGGTGCACACCCTGGGGCAGTTTCCCCTGCCGGTCGAGGTGATCCCGATGGCCCGCAGCCATGTGGCCCGCGAGCTGGTGAAACTGGGGGGCGACCCGGTCTACCGCGAGGGAGTGGTCACCGACAACGGCAACGTCATTCTCGATGTCTACAATTTCCCGATCCCGCAGCCGCTGGCGATGGAGCAGAAGATCAACAATATCACCGGAGTGGTGACCAACGGCCTGTTTGCCCTGCGGCCGGCGGACGTGTTGTTGCTGGGGACGTCCCAGGGGGTGAAGACGCTGCATGCGCAGTAGCTATTGCAGCAAGTCTTGGATGAGCACGAATTGCTTCCAACCGTGCCGGTCATTCGGCGAGTCCCGCAGCACATACTCCCACGCCCGCAGCGGAAAAAGGTAGAAACGCCAGCCGCCTAAAGGTCAAAGATTTTCCCCGGATTCATAATCCCCTGCGGATCGAAGGCGCGCTTGATCTGCTTCATGATCTCGATCTCCACCGGCGACCGGCTGTAGTGCAGGTAGTCCTTTTTCAGCAGGCCGACGCCGTGCTCGGCGGAAATACTGCCGCCGTAGCGCTGCACGATCTCGAACACCCACTTGCTCACCTCGCCGCAGCGGCGCTGGAACTCGCCGATTGCCATCGCGTCCGGCTTGAGTACGTTGAGGTGTACATTGCCGTCGCCGATATGGCCGAACCAGACTATCTCGAATTCCGGGTAACTGGCATTGACCACCGTTTCCACCTCGGCGAGGAAGGCCGGCACCTGTGATACCCGGGTGGAGATATCGTTCTTGTAGGGGGTCCAGCGCGAAATGGTCTCCGAGATGTCCTCGCGCAGGCGCCACAGAGCCTGCGCCTGGGCCACGCTCTGGCTGACCACGCCGTCCAGTACCCAACCGTTCTCCACGCAGTGTTCGAACAGGGACATGGCCTGCTCCATGGCGGCCTCGTCGGGCTGTTCGAATTCCAGCAGGGCGTAGAACGGCGCGGCAGTCGCGAAGGGACGCTGCAACCCCTGGTGCTCGACCACTTTGGCCAGCGCCAGCTCGGAAAAGAATTCGAACGCACTCAGCTCGATGGCGTTCTGGAAACAGCCCAGTACCGACATGATGGCGGCCATATCGGGTACGCCGAGCACCAGCACGGCGAGATCCCGAGGCGGCCGGGACAGGGCCATGGTGGCCTCCACCACCACCCCAAGGGTGCCCTCCGCACCGATAACCAGCTGTCGCAGGTCATAGCCAGTGTTGTTCTTCACCAGCCCGCGGTTGAGATCCAGCAGCTCACCGCTGCCGGTGACCAGCTTGAGACCGGCCACCCAGTCGCGGGTCATGCCGTGACGTATGACCTTGATGCCGCCGGCATTGGTGGAGATGTTGCCGCCGATCTGGCTGGAGCCCGAGGAGGCGAAATCAACCGGGTAGAACAGGCCCTGCCCGGCGGCAAACTGCTGCAGTTGCTCGGTAACCACGCCGGCGCCGCAGCGCACGGTGCGGTCCACCGGGTCGAAATCGGTCAGCTGATTGAGCCTGTCCAGAGCCAACACCAGTTCACCGTTGCAGGCCACGGCGCCGGCGCTGAGGCCGGTCCTGCCGCCGGAGGGCACAATGGCCAGGCGCTCGCTGGCCGCCAGGCGCACCACTTCCTGCACCTCGGCAATCGACCCGGGCAGCACTACCGCCACAGGCGCCGGGGTATGAAAGCGGGTCCAGTCGCGTCCATAGCGCTCACGGGAATCGGCATCGGACAGCACCCTGCCCGGCCCCACAATATCCTCCAGCCGGGCGAGGATATCACTGTCTGGCAATGTCACTGGGCTACCTCCGGTATTTTTCACAGGGCACTGTTTCGCGGGGCGCGTATGGTACCATACGCGCCGTTTTTTCCTGCAGGTGCGGCACGCGCTGCGGGTACAACCGAGGCTTGGCAAGGACCCCGACGGCAATGGCACAACAGTCCCTGGAAAAGAGCAAGATCCGCTTTCTGTTACTGGAGGGCGTCCACCACTCCGCGGTGGAAACCCTGCAAAAAGCGGGATATGACAACATCGAGCTGCACCAGAAGGCGCTGTCCTCCCAGGAGTTGAAAGCCGCTATAGCCGACGCCCATTTCGTCGGGATTCGCTCGCGCACCCAGCTCAGCGCGGAGATACTCGATGCCGCAAAGAAACTGGTCGCGGTGGGCTGTTTCTGTATCGGCACCAACCAGGTCGACCTGCAGGCCGCCACCCGCAAGGGCGTGGCCGTGTTCAATGCGCCCTTCTCGAATACCCGCAGTGTGGCCGAGCTGGTGATCGCCGAGGCGATCCTGCTGCTGCGCGGGGTCGCCGAGAAAAATGCCGCGGCCCACAGGGGTGTGTGGCTGAAATCCGCGGCCAACTCCTTTGAGATACGCGGCAAGACCCTGGGCATCATCGGCTACGGCAATATCGGCATGCAGTTGGGGGTGATTGCCGAGGGGCTGGGCATGCAGGTGCGCTTCTACGATGTGGTCAACAAACTGCCGCTGGGCAATGCCCGCCAGCTGGCCAGCCTGGAGGAGCTGCTGGGCAGCTGCGAGGTGGTGAGCCTGCACGTGCCGGAAAACCCCGCCACCCGCAATATGATGGGTGCCGCGCAACTGGCCTGCATGCAGGCTGGGAGCGTCCTGATCAATGCCTCCCGTGGGACCGTGGTGGATATCGACGCCCTGGCGGCACGCCTGGCCGACGGCAGCCTGGGGGGCGCTGCAATCGACGTATTCCCGGTGGAGCCGCGCTCCAACGAGGAGGAATTCGTGTCTCCCCTGCGCCAGTTCGACAACACCTTCCTCACCCCACACATCGGCGGCAGCACCATGGAGGCCCAGGCCAATATCGGCGCCGAGGTCGCCGAGAAGCTGGCCCGCTACAGCGACAACGGCACCAGTATCTCCTCGGTCAATTTTCCCGAGGTCGCCCTGCCGGCCCACGAGGGCAGCCACCGGCTGTTGCACATACACCACAATGTGCCCGGCATCATGGGTGCCATCAACCGGGTCTTCTCGGAGAACAATCTCAACGTCTCGGCCCAGTACCTGCAGACCAATGAAGCGATCGGTTACGTGGTCATCGATATCGACGCGGAGTACAGCGACATGGCACTGGCCAGGCTGGCCGGCATCGAGGGTACCATCCGTTCCAGAGTGTTGTTCTAGGAGGCACCATCACGCACGGCGACGATCAAGCAGAGCGGGCGCGGCAACTCCTCGCCGGGGGAGAGCCGGCCCCGGCCGAACAGCTGCTGCGTGAAGTGCTGGCTGCCGAGCCAAGGCATCGCCAGGCGCTGGAGCTACTGGTTATGGCCTGCCTGCAAGGCGGCCGCCCCGACCAGGCCCAGCTGCACCTGCAGCAACTGGTCGCGGCCTATCCGGGGGAAGCCATTTACACGGAGCGCCTGGCGACCCTGCTGGAGCGGCGCGGTTTCGTCGATGAGGCGGAGGCCTGTTTTCGCCGCCTGCTGGCCACCCACCCAGGCCTCAACAACAGCCGCTATAACCTGGCGCGCCTGCTCAAACGCCACGGCCGCCACGAACAGGCCCTGGAGGAATACCAACAGTGCCTGGCGCGCAACATCGCACGCCCGGAGGAAGTACACAACAATATCAGTGTCATCCACACTGCAAGGCACCGGCACGAGCAGGCGCTGGCCGCGCTGCGGGCCGCGCTGGCACACAACCCGGAGTACATCCCCGCGCTGTACAATCTGGCGCAGCTGCTCGAGGAGCAGGGAGAGTGGGAAGAGGCCAAAGTCCTGTTCTCCCGCATCCTGCAACGCGAACCCGGCCATGCAGGCGCCCTCGCGCATATCGCCAATGGCGAAACCGTGGTCGACCCGGTGGCGCCTGTTGTTCGCCAGATAAAACGGGCTCTGCGCCGCGAGGGCCTGGCGGCGACCGACCGGGAGGAGCTGTTGTACGCGCTTGGCAAGGCCCACGACGACTGCCGGCAGTACGACCGGGCATTCGACTACTATCGCCAGGCCAACCAGCTCAGCCGGGAGCGCGCCGGCGGCTACAGTCGCGAGCGCCAGGCGCAGCTGGTAGACCAGCTTGTCGAACATTGCGATCACCACTGGCTGCAGTCCATCCGCCCGGTTTCGGACCAGCCGCTGGTATTCATCTGCGGCATGTTCCGCTCAGGCTCCACCCTGCTGGAGCAGATCCTGGCCGGCCACAGCGCGCTGGCATCCGGCGGGGAAATCGATTTCTTCCAGCGTGAACTGGCACCGTTCCCCCGGGCGCTGCTGTCCCTCGAAAGCGCGGACCTGACGGCGTCGGGACATCGATACCTGGACCATCTGGCGGAGGCGTTCCCCCGCGGAGCGCGGGTCATCAACAAGCGTCCCGACAACTTCTACTGCATCGGCCTGCTGCGCGGCCTGTACCCCAACGCGCGGTTTCTCATCAGCACCCGGGAGCCGCTGGATAATTGCCTGTCGCTGTATTTCCAGCCCATGGAGGCGGGCCAGGCCCAGGCCAATGATCTGCTGGATGCCGGGCACTACTACCTGCAGTACCGTCGCCTTGTGCGGCACTGGCAGCAGCTGGCCGAGGGTGCGCTGCTGGAGGTCAGCTACGAGCGCCTGGTGACCGACATGAGGCAGGTGGTAGGCGAGGTGCTGGCCTTCCTGCAGTTGGACTGGCAGGAGCAGTGCCTGGATTTTCAGCGCACGGACAATCGCGTGCGCACCGCCAGCGCGGCCCAGGTAAGACAGCCGCTGTACCAGCGGTCAAGGGGGCGCTGGCAGCACTACCAACGCCATCTACGGCCTCTGCGCGACTACCTGCAAGACGCCCTGGCCCCGCTTCCCGATTCATAGAGGGGATCCGGACAACCTCGCTACCGATATCCCTGCCTGGCGCGGCATATCCCGAACGCGGACCGGTTCATCCTGGAAAAAAAAAGGCCACCTTCGCAGGTGGCCTTTTTTGTTGAACATCGGGCCCGATCAAACCAGGCCCGCGCTGCTGCCCTGCATCAGAAGCCGATGGTGCCACCGACGAAGAAGTAGCGGCCATTGGCGTCGTACATACCCGGGAAGGTGTTGCCCGCCCCATAGTATGAAGTAGCCGCGATGTCGGCACCCACGATCGGCGGCGCCTTGTCGGTTACGTTGTTGACGCCGGCGCGCACACTGGCCCACTCGTTGATATCCCAGATTGCGGACACGTCGAGGTAGTTCATGGACTTCAGGTCGCGGATATTGTTGTAGTCGTCAACGCTGCTTATGTAACGCCACTGCGCGCTGGCGGTAACGTTCCACGGCGTGATCCAGGTGGCGCGCAGGTTATTGCGCAGGTCCGGCGCGGGGTAGCCGCAGACACCGGCAAAGGTGCCCGCACACTCGGTCTTGGGCGCGTTGCTCAGCTCCTGGGTATCCCACTGGTCGATGTACGACATTACATCGTGCAGGTTGATGCTACCCCACTTGCCGATGTCGAAGTCATAGGACGCGACCACGTCGATACCTTTGACCTGTTCCACCGCCAGGTTGTCCTGCAGCGCGATGATCTGGCCACTGGTGTCGACATTGGAGCCTACCCACAGGTCACCATTGTTGCCGCGCTTGACGTTGGCACATTGGGAGTCGTTACCCTCGATACACTCGGTGAGGATGAATTCCTGGCTGAGCTCGCTGATGCCATCCTCGATCTTGATGTCGTAGTAATCGATGGTCATGGTGAACCCTTCCAGGAAGTCGGGGGTCAGCACGATACCGTAGGTGTAGGTGTCGGACTTCTCCGGGGAGAGGTCGGGGTTACCACCCTGCAGGTAGTTGTACTGGCCAGCCGGGCTGTCGAAGTTGCGGCCCCACTGGGCGGCGGTAATACCGCTGCGGGCACACTCTTCGAAGGTGTAACCGCTTTCGGCACCTGCGTCGGAACAGGGGTCCGCCGCCATGTCGAACAGGTTCAGGCCCTGGGGCAGGAACAGCTCCTGGATGTTGGGGCCGCGCACCGCGCGCTGGTAGCTGCCGCGCAGCTTGACCTGCTGGTTGATGGCCCAACCCAGGCGAATACCGTAGGTGTTGGTGGTTTCGCCATAATCGTAGTCGGAGTAGCGATAACCCCCATCCAGTACGATCTGCTCGGCCCAGTCCTTGCCTTCCACCAGCGGCACGCTGGCTTCCAGGAAACCCTCTTTCACGTCGTAGCTGCCGCTCACTGCCTGGGTGGCACCACCCTGGCCGGCACCCAGGCCGAGGCTGTAGCCCTGGTCGGGGCTGAAGCTCATGCTCTCCTTGCGGTATTCGACACCGATAACCACGTCGACACCGTTATCCGCCCACGGCAGCTTGACCCCGTAGTCCCCCAGGGTCCCTTCGACATAGGCCGAGGCAACCGTCTGCTCGGTGTCACCGTCCGCGTACAGGGGAATGGTCAGGTAATCGATCTGTTCCTGGGTGATGGCGCCTTCCTGGAAGACGTTGTAGGGCACACAGTTGGGATCGTTGCCATCCAGTGCCGATTGACAGACGATATCGCCGCTATCAGGATCGACCACTGCATCCAGGGCGCGCTGGATGTTGTTGATGTTCAGGTCGTTCTTGTAGGTGTCGGAGTAATCCACCCGGGCATACTGGAAGTAGCCGTCGTAGCGCCAGGTGTCGTTGATTTCGCCACGCAGGCCGAACACACCGCGGAAGGTGTTGTATTCCAGCTCGTCCTGGCGGTTACCGCCCTCGACGTTACGCTTGCCGAGGTAGGCGGTTTGAACGTCGTCTTCGGTAAGCCCGTACTGGCCGCAAAGGGCCTCGAACTGCTGGTCCGACATGAAGGCGTTGCTACAGGGTATGTTGGTGTTGTTGAAGAACGTGCCGGACGGCGCGATCTGCGACGTCGACTGGTCGTTCATGTACATCAGTTCGGTATAGGCCTCTACGTGATTGTTGATCTCGTAGTGCGCGAAAGAACCCAGGGTGTAGCGCTTGTCCGGGCGCTGGAAGTAGTTGAGCGCACCGTAGTTGAACAGGTCGTTGAAAGGCACGAACTCATTGCCATTACCCAGCTGGTAATCGAAGTCGTTGGTGGCACCGAAATCGGTGAAACGGCCTTGCGGTGTGGTGGAGGAACCGAAACAGTCATCCACGTTGTCGGACAGGGCACAGGCGCTGTAGTCGCGATCCTTCTGCCAGATGGGCTTGATCTTGCGGTAGGTGGCGTAGGCGGTGGCGTTACCACGGCCATTGTCGAAGTTGCCGCCGATAATCAGCGACAGGTTGTCCATCTCGCCATCGGTAGTGTTGCCGTTGGGCGCGGGGTAACCGGCGCTTTCAACGATATCCTGGTAGCGGTTGCTGCGGTTGTCGTGGTTGTAGCCGCTGTACTGGTAGTCCAGCTTCACACCCTCGAAGTCGTCCATCATGATGAAGTTGACCACACCGGCTACCGCGTCGGAGCCATAGGTGGCGGAGGCACCACCAGTCAGGACCTCGACCCGCTCGATCAGCGCGCCGGGAATCTGGTTGATGTCGGCACCGACACCGCCTTGAACCGGGGAGCCAGCGGGCAGGCGACGACCGTTGATCAACACCAGGGTGCGCTCGTCACCCAGGTTGCGCAGGTTCAGGGTGGCGGTACCGGTGGCGCCGTTCTGCTGGGTACTGTTCTGCTGGGAGTAGACCTGGGGCAGTTCCTTGACCAGGTCTTCGACGCGGGTGGTGCCCTGGAACATCATGTCCTCGGCATCTATCTGCGTCACCGGGCTGGAGCTGACCAGGTTGGCCCGGGTGATGCGCGAGCCGGTTACGATAACTTCTTCGAGTTGGTTGGCAGACAGGTCCTGGGCATTGGCGGGCATGAACGTCATCGACGTCAGCCCCAGCGCTGCACCCACTGCGAGCGATAGCTGAGATTTCCTCAACATGTTGTATCCCCTCTTGTTTTGGATTTGTGCAATGTTCACGGAGGCATTGCCATGCCGGATTGCAACGAACCGGCAGGGCGATTCCCACGATGAGGTGCATTCTTGCACAATGTTTACACGGTTAGCTCCCCCAAAGGGGTTAGTTACGGAATTATTACCATCATTAGCACGAAACTTTTTTATTTCACGCGTTTTACCAGCACCGCGTTGCCGTCTTCCACCAGTTCCATGCGATAAAACCCCATAAAATTGCGGGTAATACGCACTTCGGGAGCGCTGGCAGCGCCGGTGTAGGCATACCGGCCCTGACGGCGCTGCTGCCACACCTGGCCGTTGGCCAGGGTGAATACCGTGTTCCCCGACCAGCCATCGAACGGCGACACGATGATGGATACGATTTCCTGGTCCTGGACGGCCTGCCGGACCTCCTCGTCGCTGTCGAGCAACACCGGCGCATCTTCGGCGGTATAGCGGATCAGCCACTGATCCAGCGCCTTGCGCTCCTGCGCCGTGAGCTTCTCCAGTCCCGCGGCCTGGTATTCCGCCTGCGTCATCAGCGCCCGGATCCCGGGAAAGGTGCCTTCTTCAGAGACCGCCAGCCCGGGGACAGCGACCATGGCGGCCAGCAGGAGCAGGCGCAAGTTGGTATTCTTCATGTTCATCCCCCTGAAATGTCTGGCCCCTGCCCCGGCTGCCAGGCTTGCGCAGCCGCCACAGGAACCCCCGCAGCCCCGGCCTCGGCGCTCACCACCGACAGGTATTCGCGACGAATGTCCTGCGACTCGTTGGCCAGCTGGTGCCCGGCGCCGGCAAGCATCTGCACGCGACTCCCGGGAAAAAGCCGGCAGTATGCCTGGACATTGTACTGCCAGTCGACCGTGCGATCGGCGTCTCCCTGCACGACCAGGGCCGGCCCCACGCCCAGGTCCGCCAGCGGCAGGCCGTCGAGCCAACGCTTCAGCGCGCCCACCCAGGCCAGCTGCAGGCGCTGGCTCTGCAGCGGGTCGCGGCGGACGAAGTCGAGAAAGGCCCGGTCGGCCGAATTGCTTACAAACTTGCGCTTGAGGCTGGTCCTGAAGGGTCGCACCAGGGTATGCAGCACCCGTCCAGTCTTCCAGCCCCGCGGGCGCAGCAGGGGCGCGAGCAGCACCGCAGCGGCAAAAGGCCAGGGGTCGTGGCGGGCGTATTCGACCAGGGCGGCACATCCGGTGCTCTGTGCCATCACCCACAGAGGTCGGTCGGCGCGGCGCGGCAGCGCCGCCAGGACATTGCGCACTGCCAGGGCATACTCGGCGAACTCGCCGATAACCGCGGGCTCACCGGAAGACAGGCCATGACCGGGCAGATCGAAGATCGTCACATTGCAGCGCTGCCACAGGCCGAACTCGATCAGCTTGCCGTACAGCCCGGCGTGGTCGAAATAACCGTGTACCAGCAACAACTCGGCGGTCGCGTCGCGCTGTTCCCAGCGCTGCACCGCCAGCCGGTGGCGGCCGGCATCGACCGTGCCGATCCGATGGTGCACGCCCGGCAGGCGCGAGTGAAAATCGAGGCCGTAATAGCGGCAGTAATCGGGCAGCGCCGCCGGCACCAGCCCCACCCCGGTAAACGCCGGCAGGCTGTCGCGCAGGGCCGTCAGTTGCGCTGGCGTCAAGGCTGTACTCAGTTGACGCGGGGATCCAACTCGCCGGCATCGTAGGCACCCTGCATGACTGCCAGGGACTTCACCCTGATCTTGTCCGCATTGCCCGCGGTATTGAACGCCTCGTAGCGCGCGATGCAGATATCGCGCATCGCGGTGATGGTATGCGCCAGGTACTTGCGCGGATCGAATTCGGCGGGATTCTGTGCCATGAAGCGGCGGATCGCACCGGTCGAAGCCAGGCGCAGGTCGGTATCGATATTCACCTTGCGCACCCCATGGCGAATACCCTCCTGGATCTGCTCCACGGGCACGCCGTAGGTTTCCGGAATTGCGCCACCGTACTCGTTGATGATCGCCAGCCAGTCCTGCGGCACCGACGAGGAGCCGTGCATGACCAGATGGGTGTTGGGAATGCGGGCGTTGATTTCCTTGATGCGGTCGATGGCGAGGATATCGCCGGTGGGCGGACGGGTGAATTTGTAAGCGCCATGGCTGGTGCCACAGGCGATCGCCAGGGCATCCACGCCGGTCGCCCTGACGAATGTCGCCGCCTCCTCGGGATCGGTCAGCATCTGGTCATGGGTCAGCTTGCCCTCGGCACCGATGCCGTCTTCCTCGCCGGCATCGCCCGTTTCCAGCGAGCCCAGGCAACCCAGCTCGCCCTCTACCGAGACGCCGCAGGCGTGGGCTGCCTCGACGACCCGCCGGGTGACAGCGACATTATAGTCGTAATCCGTGGGGGTCTTGCCGTCCTCCCCCAGGGAGCCGTCCATCATCACCGAGCTGAAACCGAGCTGGATGGAGCGCAGGCACACCGCCGGGGATACGCCGTGATCCTGGTGTACCACTACCGGGATATGCGGAAATTCGTTCATCGCCGCCTCCATCATGGCCCGCAGGAAGGGCGCGCCGGCATACTTGCGCGCGCCGGCACTGGCCTGCATGATCACCGGGGAGTTGGTCTGGTCTGCCGCTTCCATGATGGCGCGGGTCTGTTCCAGGTTGTTGACATTGAAGGCCGGCACGCCGTAACCGTGTTCGGCGGCGTGGTCCAGCAACTGTCGCATACTGATTAGTGCCATGTCGTTACTCCTTCGCTTGAGGTATCAGCTTGTTCCGGGTTATTGCTGCGGGGGTTTGCCGGCACGCTGCTCCAGCATGGCGACCGCCGGCAGCGTCTTGCCTTCCACGTATTCCAGAAAGGCACCGCCTCCCGTGGATATATAGGAAACATGATCGGCTATATTGAACTTGTCTATCGCCGCCAGGGTATCGCCACCGCCGGCCAGGGAAAACGCGGGGCTGTCGGCAATAGCCCGCGCAACAACCTCGGTACCGGTGGCGAACTGATCGAATTCGAACACCCCCACGGGGCCATTCCACAATATGGTGCCGGCCTGCCGCAGGATTGCGGCGATTTCGGCCGCCGCCTCCGGCCCGATATCCATGATCATATCGTCCTCTTCCACCGCGTCGACGGACTTGAGGCTGGCCGCGGCGGTTTCTGAGAATTCCTTACCGGTCATCACGTCGGCAGGCAGGGGAATATGGGTCTTGCCCATGAGGCGACGGGCATCGCCGATGAGGTCGTGTTCGCACAGGGATTTGCCCACCGGCTTGCCGCTGGCAGCGAGAAAGGTGTTGGCGATGCCACCGCCCACGACCAGTTGGTCCACCTTGTCCGCCAGGGTTTCCAGCACGGTCAGTTTGGTGGACACCTTGGAGCCGCCGACAATCGCCACCATGGGCCTGGCGGGCGCGGCCAGGGCCTTGTGCAGGGCATTCAATTCCCCTTCCAGCAGGGGGCCGGCACAGGCTACTGGTGCGAACCTGCCGACGCCGTGGGTGGAGGCCTGGGCACGGTGCGCGGTCCCGAAAGCATCCATGACATACACGTCGCACAGCGCGGCATAGGCCCGTGCCAGCTCCTCGTCGTCCTTTTTCTCGCCGGGGTTGAAGCGCACGTTCTCCAGCAGGGCGATCTCGCCTGCGGCCATGTCCACGCCGCCGCGCCAGTCCTTCACCAGCCGCACCGGTGTGGCCAGCAGTTCCTGCAGGTGGCTGGCCACCGGCGCCATGGAAAACTGCTCGTCGTATTCGCCCTCCACCGGGCGCCCCAGGTGGGACATCAGAATAACCCGCGCGCCGGCATCGAGCGCCGCGCGAATAGTGGGCAGCGCGGCCCGGATACGGGCATCACTGCTGACCCGGCCATCCTTTATGGGGACGTTGAGATCCTCGCGTATGAGCACGCGCTTGTCTTTGAGGTCGAGGTCGCGCATCAAGTCGACGTTCAGTGCCATCTGTTTACAACTCCCTAAATTCCACCCGAATCGTGCCCCGCGGCCGCCCGGCCCTGTCACAGCCCGGCACCTTCACAGTCCACCCCAGTAGCGGGCCACATCCAGCATGCGATTGGCGTAGGCCCATTCGTTATCAAACCAGGTGAGCACCTTTACCAGCCGCTCGCCGCTAACCCGGGTCTGGCTCGCGTCCACGATACTGGATCTGGCATCGTGATTGAAATCGCAGGACGCCAGCGGCTCATCAGTATAGCCCAGCACCCCGTGGAATCCGCTTTGAGCTGCATCATGCAATGCACGATTAATCGCTCCCGTGTCGGTGTCGCGACTGGTCAACACGGTGAGGTCCAGGGCGGACACATTGAGCGTCGGCACCCGCAATGCCTGGGCGGTGAAGCGCCCGGACATCACCGGCAGCACCCGTTCCACGCCGCGCGCCAGGGCGGTATCCACCGGAATGATCGACTGCGAGGCCGCCCGGGTCTTGCGCAGGTCGGTGTGGTGGTAGGCATCCAGCACCGGCTGGTCGTTCATCGCCGAGTGGATAGTGGTGATGGTGCCGCTGTCGATACCCACCGCCTGGTGCAGCGCGCTGATCACCGGCACGATGGCATTGGTGGTGCAGGATGCGGCGGAGACGATGCGGTCGCTGCTGCGCAGTGCCTGGTGATTGACCCCGTACACCACCGTGGCGTCCACATCGGCCTCGGCAGGCTGCGAGAACAGCACCCGCCCCGCACCCCGGTGCAGGTGGCGCTCCGCGCTGGCCCGGTCGGAAAAAGCGCCGCTGCACTCCAGCACGATATCGACCCCCAGCTCACCCCAGGGGAGCTCCTCGATGGCCGCGTGACGCAGTAGGGTGACGGTATCGCCATGCACCTGCAGCCGCCGGTCGTCGCCCTCCAGGGTGCCGGGGAAACGCCCGTGGGTGGAGTCGTAGCGGGTGAGGTGCAATACCGTGCGCGCATCCGCCAGTTCGTTGATCGCGACCACCTGCAACTCGGACCTCAGGCCGCTTTCATACAGGGCCCTGAGCACGCTGCGGCCGATTCTGCCGTAGCCGTTGATCGCCAGTCGTAACAAGTGGGTCTACTCGCGGGTCTGGCGGCGTTACAGCAGTTCTTCCACCACCGCGACCACGTTGTCCACGGTAAAACCGAACTGCTGCATCAACTCCCCCGCCGGAGCGGATTCGCCAAAGCTGGTCATGCCCACCACCCGGCCGTCCAGGCCCACGTACTTGTACCAGTAATCGGCGTGCGCCGCCTCCACCGCGACCCGCGCCAGCACGTCGCTGGGCAGCACAGCCTCCCGGTAAGCGGCGTCCTGCTGCTCGAATACCTCGGCACAGGGCATGGACACCACCCGCACCTGGCGGCCGGCCTCGCGCAGACGCCCCGCCGCCTCCACGGCGAGCTGCACCTCGGAACCGGTGGCGATCAAAATCGCCTCCGGCGGGACGTCGCAATCGGCCAGCACATAGGCGCCGCGCGCAATGGCGGCCACCTGCTCCTCGTCGCGCTGCTGGTGCGGCAGGCCCTGGCGGGAAAACACCAGCGAGCTGGGGCCATCGCGGCGCTCCACCGCCGCCTTCCAGGCGACGGCGGATTCCACCGTGTCGCAGGGGCGCCAGGTCTGCATATTGGGTGTCACCCGCAGGGCGGTGAGCTGTTCCACCGGCTGGTGGGTGGGGCCGTCCTCCCCCAGGCCGATGGAATCGTGGGTCCAGACAAAGATGGACTGCTGGCGCATCAGCGCGGCCATGCGCACCGCATTGCGCGCGTACTCCATGAAAATCAGGAAGGTCGCGCCGTAATTGATAAAGCCGCCGTGCAGGGCAATGCCGTTCATCATCGCCGCCATGCCGAACTCGCGCACTCCGTAATAGATATAGTTGCCGTCGGCGGCGTCCCGCCCGACAGGGCGCGAGCCACTCCACAGGGTCAGGTTGGAGCCCGCCAGGTCGGCGGAGCCGCCCAGCAATTCCGGCAGCAGCGGCCCGTAGGCATTGAGACAGTTCTGCGACGCCTTGCGGGAGGCGATACTGGCACCCTCCTGCTGGCACTGGTGGACATACGCCTGGGCCCTGTCGGAGAAATCCTCCGGCAGCTCACCCGCCAGGCGCCGCCGCAGCTCCCGCGCCAGTTGCGGATGGTCCTCGGCGTAGGCCTGCATCGCCTGCTCCCAGTCGCGCTCCAGCTCGGCTCCCCTGTCGCGAGCATTCCAACGGGCATAGATATGCTCGGGTATGTGGAATGGCTCGTACTCCCAACCGAGGGCGACACGGGTAGCGGCGACTTCCTCGGCACCCAGCGGCGCGCCGTGACAGGATTCGCTGCCCTGCTTGTTGGGGGCGCCCCTGCCGATCACAGTCTTGCAACAGATCAGGGTGGGCCTGACGGTCTCGTGGCGAGCCGCTTCGATGGCGGCCTTGACTTCCGAGGGGCTGTGGCCGTTGACATCGTTGATCACCTGCCAGCCATAGGCCTTGAAGCGCGCCGGGGTGTCATCGGTAAACCAGCCCTCGACCTCGCCATCGATGGAGATGCCGTTGTCATCGTAAAAAACCACCAGCTTGCCCAGGCCCAGGGTGCCCGCCAGGGAGCACACCTCGTGGGAAATCCCCTCCATCAGGCAGCCATCGCCGACAAACGCGTAGGTATGATGGTCGACCACCTTGTGCCCCTCGCGATTGAAGTGGGCCGCCAGTACTTTTTCCGCCAGGGCCATGCCCACGGCGTTGCTGAGCCCCTGCCCCAGGGGGCCGGTAGTCGTCTCGACGCCGGGCGTGTAGCCGTATTCCGGGTGGCCGGGGGTGCTGCTGTGCAACTGGCGGAAGTTCCGCAACTCCTCCATGGGCAGGTCGTAACCGGTGAGGTGCAACAGGGAATACAGCAGCATCGAGCCGTGGCCGTTGGAGAGGACAAACCGGTCCCGGTTGGGCCACTTGGGGTTGGCCGGATTGTGGCGCAGGTAGTCATTCCAGAGGACTTCCGCGATATCGGCCATGCCCATGGGGGCGCCGGGGTGGCCGCTGTTGGCCCTCTGGACAGCGTCCATACTCAGGGCGCGGATGGCATTGGCTAGCTCAGTGCGGGGGGACGACATCGAATTCTCCGGGTTCTGGGGACGTGTGTGGCTCGAACGGGCCGGTATTTTCGCGTAAGCGACGGTGAACGGCAAACAATGGAAGACAATATTTGCGCCACCGGCCCGATTAGCGGTTACTGACCGCAACGCTGCGGGCAGCAGGAACGCAAAAGCTATATCAAAATATTTTGATATAGTATGAATCCCTGCTAGACTCCGGTCACCATGAGTCAGTCCGCCACAGTTGCCGCGCCCGAAGCCGCCGACCCCGCAGCCGACCGGCAGCTGGCCGCCCTCGCCGGCCTCTGCAAGGCCAGCGCTGACCCATTGCGCCTGCAGGTGCTGCGGGTGCTGCGCGAGGATTCTTTCGGCGTTTCCGAACTGTGTTCCATTTTCGCCATTCGCCAGCCCGCCCTCAGCCACCACCTCAAAGTGCTTGCCGGCGCCGGCCTGGTGGCCACCCGGCGCGAGGGCAATTCCATCTTCTACCGACGCAACGGCCTGGGCCAGCGGGCGGGGCTGGAGGCATTGCAGGACAGTTTATTCCGCACCCTGGACGCCATCGAGCTGCCCCCCGAGATTGCCGCGCGGCTGGAGAGGCTGCACCGCCGGCGCGAGGAGAATTCACGCCACTTCTTTCGTGACAACGCCGCCAAGTTCCGCCAGCAACAGGACCTGATCGCCAGCTACGAACAGTACGCGGACACCGTGGCCGACATGCTGGACGACGCGCCCCTGGCGCAATGCGACACCGCCCTGGAGGTCGGCCCCGGGGACGGCGCCTTCCTGCAGGAACTGGCCCCCCGCTTTCGACGCGTGTTCGCCCTGGACAATGCCAGGGTCATGCTGGAGCAGGCCCGCGAGCGTGCCGCGCAGGCGGAGCTGGGCAATATCACCTTTATCCACGGCGACACCCGCGCCCGCGAATTGGCCGGGCTGCAGGCCGACTGTGTGGTCATCAACATGGTGCTGCATCACACTCCCTTCCCCGGCGACATCCTGCGGGACGTCGCCGCCCTGCTGGCCCCCGACGGAGTAGTGCTGGTCACCGACCTGTGTCGCCACGACCAGGGCTGGGCCCGGGAGAACTGTGGCGACCTGTGGCTGGGCTTCGACCCCCAGCAGCTGGGCGATTGGGCGCAGCAGGCGGGCCTGGCGGAACTCGCCAGCGTCTACCTGGCACAGCGCAACGGCTTCCAGATCCAGGTGCGCCTGTTCCGCCACAACTGACAGAATTTTTTTTACGTTGCAAGGAAACCAACATGAGCGAATACAGCATCTTCACTTCCGAGTCAGTCTCCGAGGGCCATCCCGACAAAATGGCGGACCAGATTTCCGACGCCGTCCTGGATGCCATCATCAAGGATGACAAGAACGCCCGGGTCGCGGTGGAAACCCTGGTCAAGACCGGCATGGCGATCATCGCCGGCGAGGTAACCACCTCGACCTACGTCGACCTGGAAGAGGTGGTGCGCGGCGTCATCCTGGATATCGGCTACGACAGCTCGGAAGTGGGATTCGACGGCGCCTCCTGCGCGGTGCTCAACGCCATCGGCAAACAGTCCCACGACATCGCCATGGGCGTGGACGAAAGCGAGGGCCACGAGCAGGGCGCCGGCGACCAGGGCCTGATGTTCGGCTACGCCACCAACGAGACCAGCGTACTCATGCCAGCACCGATTTATTACGCCCACCGGCTGGTGGAACGCCAGGCCGAGCTGCGCAAACATGGCACCCTCCCCTGGCTGCGCCCGGACGCCAAGAGCCAGGTCACCCTGCGTTACGACGGCGGCAAGCCCGTGGCCATCGACGCCGTGGTACTCTCCACCCAGCACGACGCCGATATCAGCCAGGCGGACATCCGCGACGCGGTCATGGACCTGATCATCAAGGAAGTGCTGCCGGAGCAGTGGCTGCACGCGGATACCCGTTACCACATCAACCCCACCGGCCAGTTCATCATCGGCGGCCCGGTCGGCGACTGCGGCCTCACCGGGCGCAAGATCATCGTCGACACCTATGGCGGCATGGCCCGCCACGGAGGCGGCGCGTTCTCCGGCAAGGATCCGTCAAAAGTCGACCGCTCGGCCGCTTATGCCGGCCGCTATGTCGCCAAGAATATCGTCGCCGCCGGCCTGGCGGAGCGCTGCGAAATCCAGGTTTCCTACGCCATCGGTGTGGCCGAGCCGACCTCCATCTCCATCGACACCTTCGGCACCGGCAAGCTGTCCGACGCGCGCATCGTCGAGCTGGTGCGGGAACATTTCGACCTGCGCCCCAAGGGCCTGATAGCAATGCTGGACCTGAAACGGCCGATCTACCGCCAGACGGCGGCCTACGGCCATTTCGGGCGCGAGCACGCGGATTTCAGCTGGGAGCGCACCGACAAGGCAGACGCCCTGAAAGCGGCGCTGTAAGGTAACAGCGCTACTCAAAACAGACACATACGGCCACTAATATAGCTACGGTCCCGAGGACCTGGAGGAAACAGCAATGAGCACAGCAAAGCAACTCGACAGCAAGCCGGATTACAAGGTAGCCGACATCGCCCTGGCCGACTGGGGCCGCAGGGAGCTGGAGATCGCCGAAGGTGAAATGCCGGCCCTGATGGCCATGCGCGCCAAGTACAGCGACAGCAAGCCGTTGACGGGAGCCCGAATCCTGGGCTGTATCCACATGACCATCCAGACCGGGGTGCTCATCGAGACCCTGGTCGCCCTGGGGGCCGAGGTGCGCTGGTCCTCGTGCAATATCTTCTCCACCCAGGACCACGCGGCCGCCGCTATCGCCGCCGCCGGCATCCCGGTTTACGCCTGGAAAGGGGAGACCGAGGAGGAATACGACTGGTGCCTGGAACAGACCATCCTCAAGGACGGCAAGCCCTGGGATGCCAACATGGTGCTGGACGACGGCGGCGACCTCACCGGCATGCTGCACGAAAAATTCCCCGCCATGCTGGACAGGATTCACGGCATTACCGAGGAAACCACCACCGGCGTGCACCGCCTGCAGGAAATGCTCAAGCAGGGCACCCTCAAGGTGCCGGCCATCAATGTCAACGACTCGGTCACCAAGTCCAAAAACGACAACAAGTACGGCTGTCGCCACAGTCTCAACGACGCCATCAAGCGCGGCACGGACCACCTGCTGGCGGGCAAGAAAGCCCTGGTGATCGGCTACGGCGACGTCGGCAAGGGCTCCGCCCAGTCGCTGCGCCAGGAAGGCATGATCGTGCGCATCACCGAGGTCGATCCCATCTGCGCCATGCAGGCCTGCATGGACGGCTTCGAACTGGTCTCGCCCTACAGGGGCGGCGTCAACGACGGCAGCGAGGAGTGCGTGGACGCGGCATTGCTGGGCAATATCGACCTGCTGGTAACCGCCACCGGCAACTACAACGTGTGCGACGCCAACATGCTCAAGGCGCTGAAAAACGGCGCCGTGGTGTGCAACATCGGCCACTTCGACAACGAGATCGACACCGCTTTCATGCGCCGCAACTGGCAGTGGGAAGAGGTCAAGCCGCAGGTGCACAAAATCTATCGCGACCAGGCCAACAACGACCACCTCATCCTGCTGTCCGAAGGGCGCCTGGTCAACCTGGGCAACGCCACCGGGCATCCCTCGCGGATCATGGACGGCTCCTTCGCCAACCAGGTGCTGGCGCAGATCTACCTCTACGAGCGCCGCTTCGCCGACCTCGAACCGAACATGAAGCCGGGCGCCCTGGCGGTAGAGGTCTTGCCGAAAAAACTGGACGAGGAAGTGGCGGCCCACATGGTGGCCGGTTTCGGCGGCGTGCTCACCCGGCTCACCCCCGAGCAGGCGGAGTACATCAACGTGAGTGTCGACGGGCCCTACAAGCCCGAGAGCTACAAGTACTGACGGGGCAGACGCGACTATGGCCACCAGCAAACCCCGGATCAGCTTCGAGTACTTTCCGCCGAAGACGGCCGAGGGCAGGGAGAAGCTGTTGCAGGTCACGACCCCGGCCCTGAACGCCCTGGATCCGGCGTTCTTCTCGGTGACCTACGGCGCCGGCGGCACCACCCGGGACACCACCTGCGGGGTGGTTTCGACCATGCGCGCCAGTGGCATCGACGTGGCGCCGCACCTGAGTTTCGGCGGCGACGACGAGGCCGCCGTGGGGGCGCTCATCGATACCTATGTCGAGCGCGGCATCAACCGCCTGGTGGCCCTGCGCGGCGACATGCCTTCGGGCATGGGGGGCGCCTCCCAGCTGGTTTATGCCAACGAGCTGGTGGCCTTCATACGCGAGCGAAGCGGCGATCACTTCCATATAGAAGTGGCCGCCTACCCTGAAATCCACCCGGAGGCGAGCAGCTATGACAGCGATATCCGCTACCTCAAGGGCAAACTGGATGCCGGGGCCAACAGCGCCATTACCCAGTATTTTTTCAATGTGGAGGCCTACTTCTACTTCCTGGACCGGTGCAACGCAGCGGGCATCGACAAGCCGATCTACGCCGGCATCATGCCCATCATCAATTTCACCAACCTGGCGCGCTTCTCCCGCAACTGCGGCGCCGAGATCCCGCGCTGGATCTGCCAGCGGATCGAAGGTTTCGGCAACGACCAGGCCAGTATTCGCAGCTTCGGCATCGAGGTGGTCACCCAGCTGTGCCAGACCCTGCTGGACAGCGGCGCACCGGGCATCCACTTTTACACCATGAACCAGGTGGAACCCACCCGGGAGATCTACCGCAACCTGGGGCTGTAGGCGCGAGCCGGCCATGCGTATTCCCCGTATCCACACCGCCCAGGCGCTGCGGGCCAGCGCGCGGATCGAGCTGGAGCCGGACAGGGCACACTATGTTGCCAGGGTGCTGCGCATGCGCCCGGGGGACCGACTGGTCGTCTTCGATGGCAGCGGTGGCCAGTACCCCGCCACCATCGAGGCGCTGGGGAGGCAGGCGGCGACAATCGCCACCGGCGACTTCGACCCGGTGGAGTGTGAATCGAACCTCGCCCTGCACCTGGGTATCGCGGTGTCCCGCGGTGAACGCATGGACTGGGTCGTGCAAAAGGCCACCGAACTCGGTGTGCAATCCATCACTCCCCTGCTCAGCGAGCGCACGGAGGTCAGGCTGTCCGGCGAGCGCGAAGATAAAAAACTGCGCCACTGGCGACAGGTGGCCACCAGCGCCTGCGAACAGTGCGGCCGCAACCGCCTGCCCCAGGTCGAACGGTTGCAGTCGCTGCCGGAATGGTGGGAGGGGGTTGCGGCTGACCTGCGCCTGGTGCTGGACCCGGCCGCGGCGAGCGGGGCGCGGGACATGGCGGCGCCCGCCAGCATCGCCCTGCTGGTCGGTCCGGAGGGCGGCTTCAGCGGCGCCGAAATCGCCGCGGCCGAGACCGCCGGTTTTCAATCCCTGCAACTGGGCCCCAGAATACTGCGCACCGAAACCGCGCCGCTGGCGGCCATCGCCGTCCTGCAGGCTCGCTGGGGCGA
>JACKNV010000004.1 GCA_024234735.1 Pseudomonadales bacterium | reverse complement strand
AAAGTGTTTCTTGGGGGCGTCTCCGCGGAGATTTTTTGGCTGGTTTTGATGTTCGCCAGATTTACCGGTTTTGCTATGGTTGGTGCAGGCAGATCGGAGGCGTACCATGTCGGCAGTGGCATTTGACTCGCTGGAATACGCGCACCAGCTCGAGGCGGTGGGCATGCCCCGCGAGCAGGCCGAGGTGGTGGCAAAGGGGGTGACCAGAATGTTCATCCACAATTTCGATACGTTGGTGACGCGGGATTATCTCGATACCCGCTTCACCGAGTTCGAGACCCGCATCGAGGTGAAAATGGACCGGCGCTTCACGGAGATGGCAGGTGGTATCGACCGGCGCTTCGCTGCGGTGGATGTGCGATTTGAGCGCATGCAGGGCAGGTTCAACCTGGTGTACTGGATGCAGGGCCTGACGCTGGCTTGTGTCGTGGTGCCGCTGCTTCGCAGTTTCCTTGGCTGAACTGCTTTTTCTACCCTCTGTGCTGGCCTGATCAACGTACCGACAGGTGCTCTCCGGCCGGGGTTACGACACTTCCTTATTGATTGCCCGATAGCCTTGATGGCGTCTCCGCGGAGATTTTTTGGTCGAATGAATTCGACCCTACAGCACCGCTCCCCCCGTAGGGCCGAATTCATTCGGCCCGGGTACCCCCCGTAGGGCCGAATTCATTCGGCCCAGGTGTTGTGGTTTTGCGCGGCGATTCATTGGTCGAATGAATTCGACCCTACAGGGTTCCGAGGCCGGTTCTGATGTTCCGCTGATAAGGTTTGGGGAGTAGGGTTTAGCAAAACCGCTTGGAGCATGGTCATGGCTGCGATAGCATTTGATCCACTGGAGTACACCCACGCACTCGAACAGTCGGGCTTTACCCGCGAGCAGGCGGAGTTGGTGGCGCAGGTAGGAACAGCCATGTTTGTGCAGAATTTTGACGCCCTGGTAACACGCGATTATCTGGATACGCGCTTTGCGGAGTTCGAGTCTCGCATACTTTCGACCATGGAGCTTCGCTTCAAAGACGTGGATACGAAAATGGAGCTTCGCTTCAAGGACGTGGAAGCCAGATTCGGTAAGCTCTATATCATGGGCGGCATCATCATTGCCGCCACGGTCATACCCGCTCTGCAGAAGTTGTTCGTCTGGGTGGGTTAGGCCTGGTCCGCGAGCAGGCCGAGGTGGTGGCAAAGGGGGTGACCAGAATGTTCATCCACAACTTCGATTCGTTGGTGACAAAGGACTACCTGGAAAGCAGAGAAGCTGGCCCTGCTGATGGCGGGCATCTTCATTCCCCTGGTTCAAAACGTGCTGGGCTGATCTTCGTTACGGCTGTCGGGTTTAGTCCGGGTTTACGTTTCCTTGTTGATTGCCCGATGGTTTTGGGGGCGTTTCCGCGGAGATTTTTTGGCTGGTTTTGATGGCCGGCTCTCAAGCATCCGGAGCGTTATCCGCTTATGTCCAAGGTCAGTGAGCCTTGTTGATGATGGCATCGATCTGTATCATGACAAATCAAGATTTATCATGATGGAGCGTGGCCGATGTCCGCGACGAGAGAAAAATTTGCCACCCAGGTCGACGCAGAGCTGTTGAAAGCGGTGCGCCAGCTTGCGAAGTCGGAAGGTCGCCAGATTCAGGCGGTGGTGGAGGATGCCCTGCGAGAGCACCTCGAGGCCAGGCAGTCTTCCGTGCCCCGGGGGCGGGAGCATGTCATGCAGGCGTACCTGAAAAGCACCGAGCGTTATTCCGGGTTGTATAAGAAACTGGCGCAGTGAGCTTCGACTACATCCTGGTCGAAGATCTGCTCGCCATACACGAAGACCAGATCGAGCGGTACGGTGGGGCGCATGGCATCAGGGATCCCGGGCTTCTCGAGGCGGCATTGTTTCGTCCCCGCACGGGCTATTACGAGACGCTGGTCGATGCGGTTGCCGCGCTGTGGGAAAGCCTTTCACAAAACCATCCGTTCGTAGATGGCAACAAGCGCACCGCGTTTGCCGCGACCTTTGTATTCCTGGCGATCAACGGGCTGGATGTTACCGCCAGCGACGACGAAGCGCAGGCTTTCATCCTGGATCTCTATGATTCCGGTGGAGTCAACTTTGAGAATCTGCGGGCCTGGTTGTTGGTGAATACCGGTCCATCCTGAAATTGAGGTTGGCGGTCTTGCACAAAATCTTGTACAAGTTATACTTGTCCGCTGTAACGTACAAGTGAGGGCTGTGCTATGAAAGTTGTGAGCTTTTCGGACGCTAGAAATAGACTAAAGAGCGTTCTGGATCGGGTAGCCAACGATCAGGATTATACGATTATCTCCCGTAGGGATGCGGATGATGCAGTCGTGATGTCCCTGGATCAATTCAATAGCCTGATGGAAACAGTACATCTGCTGAAAAGCCCCGCAAATGCGGCTCACCTTGCAAAATCGATAAAGCAGTTTCAATCAGGTAAAACAGTTGAGCGCGAACTGATCGGTGACTGATATTCTGTCCTGGACCAGGGAGGCCTGGTCAGACTACGTATACTGGCAGGGGCAGGACCGGAAGACGCTTAGGAGGATCAACAAATTAGTCGCCGACGTGCAGCGAAGTCCATTCGAGGGGATGGGCAAGCCGGAACCACTGAAGGAGAACCTGGCCGGATTTTGGTCACGCAGAATCGACGAAACGAATCGTCTCGTCTATGCGGTGAATGATAATCAGTTGACGATCATCTCTTGCCGGTACCATTACGAAAAATGACTTCGCCCCACAACAACCCGTTACTCCCGCGCGTGATTTACCTCGTAACCACTCTCCCTTAACAACCGGTTCTTCTTCGCCACCGCCAGGTCGCTGGCCACCATCTCTTCGATCATCTCGTCCAGGGTGGTGGTGGGCTGCCAGCCCAGTTGCTCCTTTGCCAGGCTGGGGTCGCCCAGCAGGGTTTCCACCTCCGCCGGGCGGTAGTAGCGCGGGTCGATGGCCACGGCGGTGTCGCCGGGCTTGACGGTGATGCCGGGGTCGGCTTTTGCCGCATCGATATTCTCCACGATGCCTTTCTCGTCCGTGCCGCTGCCCTCGAAGCGCAGGGTGATGCCCAGTTGCTGCGCCGAGCGCTCGATGAAGTCGCGCACCGAGGTCTGCTGGCCGGTGGCGATCACGTAGTCCCGGGGCTCCTGCTGCTGCAGCATCAGCCACTGCATCTCCACGTAGTCGCGGGCGTGGCCCCAGTCGCGGCGGGCGTCCAGGTTGCCCATGTACAGGCACGCATCCAGGCCCTGGCTGACGTTGGCCAGGCCGCGGGTGATCTTGCGGCTGACGAAGGTCTCGCCGCGGCGCGGGCTCTCGTGGTTGAACAAGATGCCGTTGCAGCAGTACATGCCGTAGGCCTCGCGGTAGTTCACCGTGATCCAGTAGGCGTACAGCTTGGCTACCCCGTAGGGCGAGCGAGGGTAGAAGGGGGTGCGCTCGGTCTGCGGCGTCTGCTGCACCAGGCCGTACAGCTCCGAGGTGCTGGCCTGGTAGATGCGGGTCCTGTGCTCCAGCCCCAGCAGGCGCACCGCCTCCAGCACCCGCAGGGTGCCGATGCCGTCCACGTCGGCGGTGTATTCGGGCTCCTCGAAGCTCACCGCCACGTGGCTCTGGGCGCCCAGGTTGTAGATCTCGTCGGGCTGCACCTGCTGGATGATGCGGGTGATGTTGCTGGTGTCGGTCAAATCGCCGTAGTGCAGGGTGAAGTTGCGCCCGCTGGCGTGGGGGTCGTGGTAGAGGTGGTCGACCCGCGCGGTGTTGAAGCTCGAGGCCCGGCGCTTGATGCCGTGCACGGCGTAGCCCTTTTCCAGCAGCAGCTCCGCCAGGTATGAGCCGTCCTGGCCGGTAACGCCGGTGATGAGGGCGGTTTTCTGGTCGTTGTGGGCGGCCACGCTACCGCCTGGCGCTGTCGATATTGTCCACATACCACTGGTAGGCATCGCGCAGGCCGTCCTTCAGGCTGAACTGTGGCTGCCAGCCCAGGGCCCTGAGCTTGCTGTTGTCCATGAGCTTGCGCGGGGCGCCGTCGGGTTTGCTGGTGTCGTATTCGATCCTGCCTGTGAAGCCGGTCACCTCGGCGATGCTGCTCACCAGCTCGGCAATGGAGCAGTCCACCCCCGAGCCCACGTTGATGTGCGACAGGCGCGGCTCGGTCACCGCCTGGTACTCGTCCTTCGGCAGGTTCATCACGTGCACGCAAGCGCGGGCCATGTCGTCCACGTGCAGGAATTCCCGCAGCGCCTTGCCGGTGCCCCAGATGGTGATGGTGTCGGCGCCGCTTTCCTTGGCCTCGTGAAAGCGCCGCAGCAGGGCGGGGATCACGTGGCTGTTTTCCGGGTGGTAGTTGTCGCCGGGGCCGTACAGGTTGGTGGGCATCACGCTGCGGTAGTCGGTGCCGTACTGGCGGTCGTAGCTCTCGCACAGCTTGATGCCGGCGATCTTGGCCAGGGCGTAGGGCTCGTTGGTGGGCTCCAGCGAGCCCTGCATCAGTTCGCTTTCCACCATGGGCTGCTGCGCCAGCCGTGGGTAGATGCACGAGCTGCCCAGGAACAGTAGCTTGCGTACCCCGTGGCGCCACGCCTGGTGCACCACGTTACACTCCACCATCAGGTTGTCGTAGATGAACTCCGCCGGGTAGGTGTCGTTGGCGTGGATGCCCCCCACCTTGGCCGCCCCCAGGTACACCTCGTCAATCCGCTCGCCGGCGAACAGCTCCGCCACCCCCTGCTGATTGGTCAAATCCAGCTCGGCCCGGGTGCGGGTGACGATCTCGTTGGCGGGGTCCTGGTTCAGCTGGCGAACCAGGGCGGAGCCCACCATGCCGTTGTGGCCGGCGACGAAAATGCGTTTGCTCATGGGTTGCGGGGTGCCTCTGTGGGGTTTTTTTGTGTTGTTAACGGCAAAATGATAACCGCGATCGGGGTGGATGTTCAGGCTTATCTGGCAAGATCGGCGTTTATTTGATCTGTTTGGGGTGGCGGCAGGGGAACAACGCTCCACCGTGACCCAGTTCACGTTCCCGGGCATAAAATTTGACAGGTTTCTTGCGTCTGCACTGACTGGGTCTAGACTTTTTAGCTGTATGAGACTTCGCCCGCTACTCGATGTCCTGGTGTTTTGCCTGTTGGCACTGTTGTTGCTTCAGCAGTTGCAGTGGAGCGGGCGGCGTTTGCTGGCCGAGGCCCTGGCCTACCCCGCGGTGGCCCGCCTGGCGTGGTGGCAGCACTGGGATATCGACCCGGACGATGCCGCTTGGCAGCCGCAGCGCCAGGCGCTGGCCGGTGCGCTTCGCTATATGCCGGACGACCCCGAACTGCTCGCCAACCTGGGTGACCTGTACACCCAGCGCCTCGGCGGCGACGCCCTGGACGCGCGGCAGGTCAACGAGGCGGTGTACCTGGGCAGCCGGGCCTACCTCCAGTCGCTGCGGCAGCGCCCCACCTGGGTGCGCGACTGGGATGACCTGGCGCTCATCAAGTACAACGAGGGCCTGTATACCGACGCCGATTACCAGCTTGCCCTGCGGCAGATGGTGCGCTTCGGGTCGCAGCGCGGCGACCAGGTGGGCCTGGTGATCGACCTGGGTATCGAGTCGTGGGGAGAACTGGACGACGTCACCCGGTCAATCATAGTGCAGCGCACCAACTTCGAGCAGGTGCGGGCGCAGCGCGAGGCCGACGCCACCGCCGGCGTCGACCTTGGTCAGCAACTGGGGTATTGATTGCGGCGGGCGTGCCCCGGCGCATGGCAAGGCAACACCGAACATCACCTGTAGGGGGGGCTGGTTACATGACCAAACTGATAATGTTGCTGGGGTTTGCACTGGCACTGCTGCTGCCTGGGCACCTGGTGCAGGCCGCTGTCGATCCGGCGGTGAGCATGGATCTGCTGTCGTTCGATCGCGATGGCAACGCCGACCGGGATCGCGACCAGGACC
This sequence comes from Pseudomonadales bacterium, assembly GCA_024234735.1. Taxonomy (GTDB): domain Bacteria; phylum Pseudomonadota; class Gammaproteobacteria; order Pseudomonadales; family Halieaceae; genus JARRPM01. The sequence continues at coordinate 262,768 of JACKNV010000004.1, read as the reverse complement.
GCGAAGGCAACGGCAGCCAGGGCAGCAAGAACAAGAAGAAGCAGAAAGGCAAAGGCAAAGGCAAAAGCGACGACGACCGGGACGGCCAGGGCAAGAACGACAACAACAAGAACGATAAAAAGAAGAAAAAGAAAAAGAAGAAAAAAAAGCACAAGAAGAAAAAGCCCAGCCCCTCCTGATGGAGTAGCCCGGTGAGCACCGCCGCCGCGGAGCGCTACCTGTTCTACGCCTTCGTGGGCCTGCTGGTATGGCTGCCCCTGCCCTGGGGCAGTCACCGGGCCTGGTCCTGGTCGCTGATGGAGATCTGGGTGGCCCTTATCTCCCTGGGCTGCCTGCTGTTGTACGCCGCCGGGCGCCTGCAACTGAGCCGTGCCCTGCGCGCCGCCTGGCCCGTGGTGCTGGTGCTCGCCCTGGTAGCCCTGTGGATCAGGCTGCAGAGCATGCCGCTGCCCGCCGCCCTGCTGGGCTGGCTGTCCCCCGCTGCGGCCGCCGTGCACGGCACCGCCTTCGAGGGCAATACCCTGAGCCTGGAGCGCTTCGCCACCCGGGTCAACCTGGGGCTCACGCTTACCTACCTGCAGGTTTTCGTCCTCACCCTGCTGCTGCTCAGCAGCGCCGCGCGGGTGCGCCTGCTGCTGGCGGCGGTGGTGCTCGGCGGCGTGTTCCAGGCCAGCTATGGCAGCTTCCTCACCCTGTCGGGCATGGATTTCGACTACCTGACCCTCAAGGAAGTGAACCGCGGCGCGGCCACCGGCACCTATATCAACCGCAACCATCTGGCCGGTTACCTGGAGATGACCCTTGCCCTGGGCGTGGGCCTGCTGGTGGCCAACCTGGCCAGCCGCCACCGCCGTCACCGCGACTGGCGCGACACCACCCGGCGCACCCTCAAGACCCTGCTCAGCGAGAAGGTGCGGTTGCGCATCTACCTCACGGTGATGGTGGTCGGCCTGGTGATGACCCGCTCGCGCATGGGCAACTCCGCGTTTTTCATCAGCCTCACCCTGGCCTCGCTGTACTGGGTGGTAGCCACCCGCCGCCTCACTCGGGGCACCGTGCTGCTGTTCACCAGCCTGCTGCTGGTGGACGTGTGGGTGGTGGGCAATTTCTTCGGTATCGAGCGGGTGGTGCAGCGCCTGGAGCAGACCACCCTGCAGGGTGAGCAGCGCGACGAGGTGTCGTTCGACGCCCTCACCGCCATAGCCGACTACCCTGTCACCGGCGTGGGGGCGGGCAGCTTTTACGCGGTATTCCCCATCTACCAGCGCGGCGAGGTGCCGCTGTACTACGACCACGCCCACAACGACTACGCCGAGTTCGCCGTGGAGCTGGGTTTGCCGGCCACCGCGCTGCTCGGTGGCGCGGTGCTGTTGTCCCTGGGAGTGGCGCTGCGGGCCCAGCGGCAGCGCCACGACCGGCTGATGAAGGGGGTGGCGCTGGGCGCCGGCATGGGCATGCTGGCCCTGCTGATTCACTCGGCGGTGGATTTCAACCTGCAGATCCCGGCTAATGCCGCCCTGTTCGTGGTGCTCATGGCCCTGGCCTGGGTGAGCCTGTACCTGGAGCACGAGCCGGCGGCGCACCCCGCTGCGGCCCCGGCTGCAGCCTGAACACCAGCGCGCCTTCCGCCAGTAGGTGCAGCGCCAGGGCGTACAGGAAGACGCTGGCGCCGGCCAGTTCCAGGGTCTCCTCCAGCCAGTCGATCAGGCCGTAGCCGAGGTTGTCGGCGCCGTGGCGGGCGGTCCAGTAGCCCAGCGGCAGCTCCATGCCCAGCACCCCCCCCAGGTAGAGGAGCGCCGCCCACACGCAGCGGCGCCGGGTGGCGGCCGGCAGCGCCAGCAGCCAGGGCAGGTAGATCACCCCCAGGGCCAGCACCAGCGCGGCGCCGGGAATAACCCAGCTGTAGTACAGCAGCCCGTCGCCGGCATCCAGCCAGCCCCACTGCTCGTGGATTTCGGCCACCTCGTCCAGCGACAGGCAGGCGAACACCGCCGCCAGCCCCAGCCAGTGGCGGCGCCAGCGGCCCGCACCGGGCGCGATGCCGCGGCCGATCAGCCACAGCAGTCCGGCGCAGCCCAGCAGCAGGGCGGATGCCGCCCAGGTGGGCAGGTTCTGTTCGTAGCTGAGGCCGGCGAAGGCCACCAGGCCGTAAGGGTCCTCGTCGCCGGCCAGGGCGTAGCCCAGCTCCGCCGCCAGGCCCAGCGTCGCCAGGGTTGCCACCAGGGCCAGCAGGCCCCGGCGCAGTGCCTGCGGCTCGAGCAGCCGGGGGGCGGGCGCGGCCACGGCGGCGCTACACCTGCTGCTTCTGTACCGACCAGATGAAGCTGTCGTACCAGAAGTGCATGATGGAAACCGCCAGGGTGAGGGCCCACAGGGAGGTGATGCTGGCGTCCAGCAGCTCGACCCACAGGCCGTAGCTCAGGGCCAGGCCCAGGAACAGCGCCAGCGCCAGGTACCTGCCCAGGGGCAGGGCGTGCACCCGGAACAGGCGCATCATATTGCCCTGCTCGCGGGCCCAGACGATGCCGAAGTACTGCAGCGCGTGAAAGAAGTTCATGATGAAGAATGCCTCGCCGAAGCTGTTGAAGCCCCAGGTGTAAATGGATACGAAGCCGGTGCTGGCCAGCAGGTAGACCTTCAGCGGCGACACCCGATAGCCCTGGCGGGCCAGGCGCCACTGGGCGAACAGGTAGTAGATGCCGAAGGCGCTGCCCAGGGCGATCACCACCCGGCTGTAGTACTGCTGGCTGCCCTCCATATAGGCGGGGATGGCGGTGAAGAAGGCGGCCCCCAGCGCGTCGAATTCGCCGAAGTCCTCGAAGTGGTCGATCATGGTGACCCCCGCCAGGATAGGCCCGGCGTACAGCCACTGGTTGAGCCACCAGTCCAGGCGCCGCCCGGCGGCGGTGTCGTTGCCGCATTTGCTGTCGTAGATGCGGGCGAAGCCGAAGGTCTGCAGTGCCGAGTGATACACGTCCCAGAAGGTGGCCAGCACCGACACGCTCACCAGCACCCAGTTGGAGCTGATCATGCCCAGGTACAAAAGCAGTGGCACCGCGACAAAACGGTAGCGGAAAGCGTTGAAGATCTGCGGGTTGCCGTGGCTGCGGAAAAACACGATCACCAGGTGCGCCTGGATGAACACGCCGATCAGCAGGCTGGCGGGGCTGTGCTGGTAGCCCGCCCACTCGAACTCCGCATCGCTGAACCAACTGCCCGAGATGAGGATGCCCAGGGCCAGCGCCATCACCGGCGGCAGCAGGAACAGCAGCCAGTCGTACAGCGGGCTGACGATGTACAGCCCGCCGCGCCGGCGGGCATCGCCGTTGGTGGCTGCGCTGCTGGCGTCGGGAGAGTGACTCATGGGCGTCAGCGTCTGCCTCGCGCGGGGTGGTCTGGCCATTATCGTAGCGCTTGCCGGGCATGTGCAAGGGCGCCCCCGGTGAAATCCATCACCCTGGAGCTGCTAAGCGCCTACAAGCCAGTCCGACCCAGCGGCCGCCTTCGACAGGCGTGCCACGGTGTTCGAGATCAGGAAAGAGCGCGGCAAGCGCCGCGAGTCAGCTTGAGTTGTACGGTGACACGGGCGGCCCGTAACCAGGCGGGAGCTGGGGTTGCGCCGCCGCCTGCCTGGCCCCCACCGACAGGGCGACGATGGCGGGGGTGGAATAGGCCAGTTTGCGCAGCAGGCTGCGCCGGGTGTGCTGCCCGGTCGGCGCCGGGGCGTGTTGCGGGCCTGTTTGCAGTGCCGCCCCGCTCACCGGCCTGTCCACACCGCCGCTCACCGCCCCGTCCCCTGCGGTGTGATCACCAACTGGAAGCGCTGTTCGTTGCGGTTCACAGGGAAGGTGTAGCTGTCCTGGCGGTGCAGGCGGATGACCTGGCGGTTGGCCCTGTCGACCAGACGGGCGCGCTTCAGCACCCAGCTGGGGCCGCTCCAGCTCAGGGTGGCCTCGCGCTGCTCCCCGGAGCTTTTCACGGCCAGGCGCCATGTGCCCCGGGGCTCGCCGCGCACCGCGGGGCGGAAGTCCGACGTGTAGCCCCAGTTGTCCTCGCCCTCCCAGGCGCCGTTGAGGAACAGCAGGGTCAGCCAGGAGTCGCCCAGGGGCGCGGGCTCCTCCAGGTCGTGGGCGTCCTTGCCGGGGCGCGCGGAGGCCAGCCGGCCCAGCAGGTTGCCGGGGTCGGACTGTTCGCCGGATTCCACCGTCAGGCGCAGGCTCCACTCGCTGTGGTCGGGCTGGGTGGAGCCGCCCTCCAGCGGCTCGTCATCGGCGCCGTCGCCCTCGGCGGCCGCCGCGATTGTCGGCAGGCGCAGGGCGATGTCGGGTTTGTGGGCCGCCACCCAGACCCCGTCGAAGGGTTCCAGGGCGCCCTCCATGCCGGGAGTCACGCCGTCGAAGCCCTGGTAGGCAGCGCCGTTCCATTTGTACATCTTGCGCGACAGCACACACCGGGAGTCCACCGGCTGTTGGTCGCAGGCCAGTCCCAGGCCCGGCAGGTACGGGTCAGCCTCGTCCAGGGTCAGCACCCGGTCGCCGTCCACTACCGTCACGTCCTGCCAGGGCACAGCGTCCATGCCGGTGAGGCCCACCAGGTTGGCTATCAGGGGCGCGGCCGAGTACAGCGGGATGTCGTCGGCGCGGCGCTCCCGGCCGCTGAGGCTGAGTTCGAAGTCGGCACCGGTGTTCACGTACCAGTAGCCGGTGTTCGCCTGCAGCGGGTCGGTCAGTTGCGCCAGGGTGTAGCTGTCGCTGGTTGCGTCGTGGGCGAACACCGCCCAGGTGCTGGCGTAGTTTGTGGTGTCCAGCCCGCTGAAGATTTGCTGCATGCTGTTGTCCCTGGGCAGGCAGGGCAGTGAAAAGCTCTGCCACTGGCTGCCGCCAGCGAGGGTGGTGGTGGCGGCGCAGGAGCGGTGTTCGACGTGCAGGCGCGGGGCCGGCCCGCTGGGGTGGTTGAAGCTGGTGGCCCAGCGAGTGCCGGTGGTGTCATGCAGGATCAGCGCCAGGGCGTTGTTGGCCTGCCAGCCGGCGCGGTCCACCACCTGCTGTACCAATGGCGCGATATCCACGCTCTGGTTGTTCTCCCCCTGGCTCCAGGAGGGTATGTCGTCCCAGCGCACGCTGGCGCCGCGCGGCCGGGCGCTGATGTCGAAGGGCGTGGCGGCGGAGAACGTCGGCGGGTCGTCGGCGTCCTGCACGCTGATAGTGGCGGCGGCGTAGTCGGCGCCGTCGGCGAAGGCGTCGAACTCCAGCCAGGCGGCGGTGACGGTGGCGTCTCGCGGCACGTTGATGTTCTGGAAGCGCAGGCCGACGCTGGTGGGGTTGTAGGGGGCGATGGGATAGTAGCCCAGGTACAGAGCCGTCCAGTTGTCGGTGACCTCGCCGCTGACGTTGTCCTGCTGGGCGTCGTCGCTGCCCTGTTGAATGGCGAAATCCCGGGCGCCGCTGGCGGCGGGCGGGCTGCGGTACTGGGCGATCACCGGTGCGGTGAGGTTACCAGTGAGGGCGTTGTAGTGGCCGTTGACTACTCCCGGCACGCCCACAGTGCCGGTGGGGGTTCCCCGGTAGTACACGCCGGGGTTGGAGAAGTACTCTTCCCGTGGGCAGGCGTAGGCACTGCCGCAGGGGTCGGCGTAGGACATCACGGTGCGAAAGGCATTGGGCCCGCCCGCCACCCAGTGGCCGAAGGAGTGCTCGTAGCTGGCCGGCGCGTAGGGCTGGCCGAGCGCGGCGCCGGAATTCTCGGGGTTGTGCTCCATGCCCATGTTGTGGCCCGATTCGTGGGCGAAGCTGAGGTTGCCCACGGCGCAGTCGATATTGGTCACCTGAAAGGCGGTGGCGGAGTTGAACTGGGCGGCCTCGGTGCGCGGCACCCAGCCGATGCCGCAACTGCCGTCCAGGTCCACCAGCAGTGCCACCATGTCGGCGGCGTACTGGTTGCGCAGCTGCGCCACCTGGGGGTCGCTACTCAGCCACTGCAGGGCGTTGGCATAGCCCGTTTCACGGTGCTCGATACGCTGGGCGTGCACCAGCACCGCCTCGGCGTCCAGCTGGCTGTTGGCGAACACGGTGTTGAGGGTGGCCACCGCGGCGGCGGCGGTGGCGGGTATCTGCGCCGCCCCCTCCCTGGCTTCGGCGGCCGCGGTGTACAGCACCAGGATATCCAGCCGCGGCGGGCTCCCGTCGGCTGCCGTGTCCCGGGCCGCCTGGGCGTCCACCAACACGTCCTGCTCGCCGGCGATGGCCGGCTCCAGGGGCAGGCCGCCGTCGCAGGCAGGGAAGCTGTCCATGTCCAGCTGCTGCAGGCGGATCTCGTTCTCCGCCAGCGGCCTGATCTCGAAGACCTCTTCCCCGATGCGCAGGCGGCCCGCCAGGCGGCCGTCGACCACGCTCAGGGTGGCGTCGCTGCGCGTCTGGCCGGCCACCGTGCCGCGCCAGGTGGCGTTGTCGCGGTGCTCGCGGCGGAAGCTCTTGCGCGCCAGCTCCACCTCGCGGCCGTCGGGCAGTTGCAGCGCCAGGCGGCGTGTGCCGCGGGCGATGCGGGCACTGTCCACACGGCCTTCGATGGCCATGCTGGCGTGGCGGCCGGGCAGTACCTGTTGGGGGCGATCCTGGAAGACCCGACCGGGGCCGGCGAGGGCGAGTGGGGCCGAGAGCAGCAGCGTCAGCGAAGCGGCCGCCAGGCCAGCGGTTCGTGCCTTCATGGCGGTGGTGGCGCCTAGCCCGGGTTGGCCATCAGCACCAGCGACAGGAACAGTACCCACAGGCTCACCACCAGCGGGTACTGGCTACTGGCAATGGCTTCGGTATGGGTGGACAGTGATTCCTGGCGGTTGCTATATGCATCCGTTCTTGTGGTTTTCATGGCTGCTCCCCTTCACGACTTACAACTTATTCTTAAAGTCATTTCGAGGTTAGCAAATTGTGGCGGGCGAGGAAAATGGAAATAAGTTACAGGATCGGGCCATGCCGGGGGCCGGGGTTCCCGCGCCCCGCTCAGCAACCCTGGTCAGCGGCCCACGCAGGTATAGGCGAAGCCGTGGGTGGCCATGAGTTCGCGCTCGTAGACGTTGCGCAGGTCGACGAACACGTTGCCGCGCATCTGCGCCCTGAGCCTGGGCAGATCGAGGCCGCGATACTGGTTCCACTCGGTGAGCAGCACCACCGCATCGGCGTTCTGCACGGCCTCGTCGATGCCGGCGGCGTAGATGACCGCCGCGGGCAGTTCCTTTTTCGCCTCCTCCATCCCTTCCGGGTCATGGGCGCGGATCACCGCGCCGCGGTCCAGCAGCGCCGGCAGGATGGCCAGTGACGGCGCTTCACGCATATCGTCGGTTTCCGGCTTGAAGGTCAGCCCCAGCACGGCGATGGTTTTGTCCGCCACCGAGCCGCCCAGGGCCTCGCGGATCTTGCTGACCATGCGCGCCTTCTGCGAGGCGTTGACTTCCACCACGCTCTCGACGATACGGCTGGACACGCCGTGCTCCTGGGCCATGCGGATCAGCGCCACGGTGTCCTTGGGGAAGCAGGAGCCGCCGTAGCCGGGGCCGGCGTGCAGGAACTTGCGGCCGATGCGCCCGTCCAGGCCCATGCCGCGGGCTACCTCGTGGACGTCGGCGCCGGTTTGCTCGCACAGCTGGGATATCTCGTTGATGAAGCTGATCTTGGTGGCCAGGAAGGCGTTGGCGGCGTACTTGGTGATCTCGGCGCTCTCCAGGCCGGTCACCAGGATGGGCGCCTCGATCAGGTTGAGGGGGCGGTACAGTTCCCGCAGCAGCGCCTCGGCGCGTTCGGATTCGACCCCCAGCACCACCCGGTCGGGGCGCATGAAGTCGGCTATGGCGGAACCCTCGCGCAGAAACTCGGGGTTGGAAGCGACGTCGAAGTCGGCCTGCGGATTGGCCTTGCGGGCGATGCGCAGCACCTCCCGGGCGGTGCCCACCGGCACGGTGCTCTTGTCGACGATCACCGTGTAGCCCTGCAGATGGGTGGCGACCTCCCCGGCGGCGGCGTACACGTATTTCAGGTCGGCGTAGCCGTCGCCGCGGCGGGTGGGAGTGCCCACGGCGATGAACACCAGGTCGGCCTGGGCTACCGGCTCCGCCAGTTCGGTGGTGAACGCCAGTCGGCCGGCCCTCATATTGCGCTCGACCAGGTTGTCCAGGCCGGGCTCGTAGATGGGAATCTCACCCGCTTTCAGGGCGGCGATGCGCGCCGCGTCCTTATCAACGCAGGTCACATGGGCGCCGAACTCGGCAAAACAGGCGCCTGACACCAGCCCTACATAGCCGGCGCCGATCATTACAACATTCATTATGCTTCCTTGTGCATGTGTTCCAGATACCAGGCCACGAACCGGCCGATGCCCTCGCGCAGGGGGGTCGCGGGCCGGTAGCCCACGTCCGCTTCCAGGTCGTCGATGTCGGCAAAGGTGGCCGCCACATCGCCGGGTTGCATGGGCAGCAGCTCTCGCCGGGCCTGTTTGCCCAGGGCCTGCTCGATAGCATCGATGAATTCGCTCAACTCTACCGGATTATTGTTACCGATATTGTAGAGCCGGTAGGGCGCGGTGCTGGTGCCCGGGTCGGGGTTTGCACCGTCCCAGGCGGGGTTGGGGGCGGCGGTGTTGTCGGTTACCCGCAGTACGCCCTCGACAATGTCATCTATATAAGTGAAATCTCGCCGCATCCGGCCATTGTTGAATACCTTGATGGGCTCCCCCGCCAGGATCGCCCGGGTGAACAGGAACAGCGCCATGTCGGGCCGGCCCCAGGGGCCGTAGACGGTGAAGAAACGCAGCCCGGTGGTGGGCAGGCCGAACAGGTGCGAGTAGGTGTGGGCCATCAGCTCGTTGGCCTTCTTGCTGGCCGCGTACAGGGAGATGGGGTGGTCCACATTGTCGTGAATGGAAAAGGGCATGGAAGTGTTCATGCCGTACACTGAGCTGCTGCTGGCGTACACCAGGTGCCCGATGTCGTGGTGGCGGCAGCATTCCAGGATGTTGGTGAAGCCGACGATGTTGCTGTCGATGTAGGCTCGCGGGTTCTCCAGCGAGTAGCGCACCCCCGCCTGGGCCGCCAGGTTGATCACCGCGGCAAAGCGGTGCTCGCGAAACAGGGCCTCCAGCGCCTCGCGCTCCTGCAGGTCGAGCCGGGCGAAGCTGAAGCCCGCCAGCGGCTGCAGCCGCGCCAGCCGCGCCAGCTTGAGGTTGACGTCGTAGTAGTCGTTGATGTTGTCCAGGCCGACCACTTCATCGCCGCGCGCCAGCAGGCGCTGGCAGACATGGAAGCCGATGAAGCCCGCCGCCCCGGTGACCAGTACTTTCATGGTGACGCTCCTGTACAGCTGCCCTGGTGGGCGGGAGTGGGCCTACAGTTGGGCGATCACCCCCCACAGGGCGGTGCCCACCAGACCCAGAGTGGCCAGGAATCCGATAATAAAGCCGGCGCTGCGCTTGTCCGGATCCCTGACGTAGCCCGCGCGGTACAACACCCGGCCGAGGAAGAACGCCAGGCCCAGCAGCGCGGCCACCAGGGCGTCGAAATACCAGGCACTCAGCCACAGGGCGGGCAGGGTCAGCAGCAGCTGCTCCAGGGTGTTCATCTGCACCCGGTAGGCGCGCTCGAAGCCTTCGTTACCGGTTACCGCCGGCGCCTTGATGCCGCTCCTGACGCGGGCCGCGCCCACCAGCAGAGTGAACACGAAGTACTGGAGCAGCAGCAACAGGGTAACCAGGGCGACGTATTCCATGCGGTGATCCTTGTTTATGTCAGGGTAGGCCGTAGCTTAGACACTTCCCCCCCGGCAGGGCAACACTTAAGGCGTGTTTTGGTTAACGCCGCAGGCACCGCTTTGGGTAGACTGGGCGCGAACTACAGGAGGGTGTCGTTATCTCATTCGAATTGTCCAAGTTGTTGTCGCTGCTGCTGTACCCGCTGTCCCAGGCGCTGTTGCTGGGGGTGTTGGCGCTGCCGGCCCTGTGGCTGGGCAGGCGGCGCCTGGCCGGCTGCCTGCTGGTGCTGGCGCTGGGCTGGCTGTACCTGTGCTCCACCGCCGGCTTTGCCGACTACCTGGTGGCTGCGCTGGAGGACGAGTACCCGCCGAAGGCGCTGTCCGCCACCCCGACGGCGGACGCCATCGTGGTGCTGGGCGGCGCGGTGCGCGGCGACACCCACCTGGGCACCCTGGGGGACATGAACGAGCAGGCCGACCGGCTGGTGCACGCCGCGCGGCTGTATCAGGCGGGCAAGGCCCCGCGGCTGCTGCTCAGCGGCGGCAGCGAGCCGGGCACGCGCCCGGAGGCCGAACTGATGGCCGAGCTGCTGCAGGTGATGGGTGTGCCGCGGCGGGCCATGCTGCTCGAGGAGGCCAGCCGCACCACCTACCAGAACGCCCTGCACAGCGCGCGGGTGCTCGAGCAGGCGGGCGCGCGGCGCATCCTGCTGGTGACCTCGGCCTTTCACATGCGCCGCGCCGCGCGCCTGTTCGCCGCCCAGGGGCTGGAGGTGATCCCGGCGCCCACCGATTATCAGCGCCTGGTGGCACCCGAGACGGCGGTGCTGCCCGCCTGGGCGCCCGAGGTCGGCAACCTGACGCGCAGCACCCGCGCCCTGCACGAGCTGTGGGGTTACTGGGTATACCGCCTGCGCGGCTGGTTGTAAGCCCTCAGTTGGGCCCGTGGTCGTCACCCTTACAGGCGGGCGCCAGCCCCAGGCGCGCGCTGATGGTTTCGGCTTTGATCACGAACAGGCAGTGGCCGAGGAACAGCAGGCAGTAGGCCAGCAGGCTCAGGTAGGGGGGGATGGCCTCCAGCAACAGGCCCAGCAGGGCCCAGCCAGTGGCGAGGCCGACCAGCAGCAGCAGGGTCTGGCGGGCACTGAGACCCATGTCCATCAGGGTGTGGTGCAGGTGGGAGCGGTCCGCCTGCATCAGTTTGTGGCCGTGCCGGAACCGGCGCAGCATGGTGGCCAGCATGTCCATCAGCGGCACGGTCACCAGCCACAGGGCGGTGACCGGCCGGATCAGGGCATGCTCCCCCTGGGAGAAATACACCAGCGAGGCCGTCACCAGGAAGCCCAGGGTCACGCTGCCGCCGTCCCCCAGGAAGATTTTCGGCAGCAGGCGGTTGTCGGGCCCCAGGTTGAACAACAGAAATACCGCCAGCGGCAGCAGCATCAGCAGCAGGCTGTCGGCCATCGGGTGCCCGGCCTGCAGCGCCAGGGCGTACAGCACCGCCAGCGGCAGGGCGATGGTACAGGCGGCCAGCCCGTCGATGCCGTCGATCATGTTGTAGGCGTTGCTCAGCCCCGCCACTGCCAGGGCGGTGAGCGGCGCGCTCAGCCACAGTAGGGGGATGTCCCCCAGCGCCAGCAGGTTGCCCACGTCGACGATGGCGATGCCGCCGACGGTGGCCAGCAGCAGGCCGGCGACGTACTGGATGCCCAGCCGCAGCCAGGGGTTGATGTGGCGCACGTCGTCGAACACCCCCACCGCGAACACCCCGCAGGCGATCCCCAGCATGGGGTAGGTGTAGGGCGCGATGCCCAGCGCCGCGGTGCCGGCGAGGATGGTGAGGAATATGGCGATGCCGCCGGTGTGGGGCACGCTGCCCGCGTGCTGCTTGCGCGCGTCGGGCTCATCGGTCAGGCCCAGGCGGGAGCCGAGGCCGGCGCTGAGGCGGGTGAGCGGCAGCGCGGTGAGGGTGATCTGTAAGAGCAGCGACTGCATGGCGGACAGCGAACCTTGTTAGTAGCCGGGGTAACGCGGAGGCCGGGTCGAAAAACCCCAGTAGAACACAGCTTCGTGACACCAGAAAGTCACCGGGTCGGCTGCGGCGGCAACGAGGGGCGTTTTTCGCCCCATTACATGATCGAAATCAGCTTTGCCGGTATATCAGCAGTAATGCTGCTTGTACTGGCTGTAGGTCATGCCGGTCCAGCGCTGGAAGGCGCGGTAGAAGCTGTTCACCTCCAGGTAGCCCAGCTCGTCCGCCAGGCACTTGCCCGGCAGCCACATCTCCCGCAGCTGGCGCTCGCAGCGGTACTGGCGGGCGCGGTCCAGCAGGAACTGGTAGCACGTGTGGTCGGCGCGCAGGCGCCGCCGCAGGGTGGTGCTGCTCATGCACAGGGTCTCGGCCACCGACTCCGCCCGCAGCCGCGACAGGTCGCCGGTGAGCAGGATCTGCAGCACCCTGTCGGTGGTCCGCGACAGCGGGAAGTGGCGCGCCTTGGGCGCAGGCGGGGCCTGCCCGTCGCCCGGGGGGCGATGCCAGTGCCGGGCCTGCGGCAGCGGGGCCGGGTGGGTGGGAATAGCGGGAGTAGCGGGAAAACCGGGAATAGCGGGAGCGTGTTCCATGGCCAAACCTCCTTGTTCGGTGTACTGGAATCGACTTCTTGTAGGCGGGGCGCGCCGTCCGTTGGCGCTGCCCCGGCACCGCCGGCTTGCGGCCGGCGGTCGTTTCAGATTAGCACAGGGTGATGGCTGTGGCGCCGCGGCGGGCAAATTGGCTAGATCTGATGGATTCCTTCGGGCGTTACCGGCACCGGGCAATCCATGACCGCGGCCATGCTGGCGATGATCTCGCGCTCGGCGGGGTTGAGGCGGCCGTCGGCGCCGGCGGCCAGCGCCATGGCCTTGAGCACGCGGGGCTTGAGCAGGGGGTAGCAGTCGGCCAGCTCGTGTACCGCGCGGCTGAAGGCGGCCACGCTGCACTGCTCCCGGGGGAGAATGGCCAGGGCGCGCAGGTCCAGCTCGTCCGCCGCCAGGCGGAACACCGCCGCGGTTTCGCCGCTGCCCTCGTGGGCCAGCACCGACAGCACCACCCGCAGGTGGTAGGCCACCTTGTGCAGGCTGCGGTAGCGCGGCCGGCTGGGCTTCACCTGGATGAACTGCGGGTCGAGGTAGTGGCGCACCAGCTGGTACAGGCACCACTCGTGCAGCTCGGTCTGGCCGTCGGCACGGATGAGCAGCAACAGGGTGCGCTTGAACAGCCGGAACTGCGGGGCCGACATGGCCTTCAGCGCCGGCAGGCACAACTCCAGCAGCGGCAGGCGCCGCGGCGCGCCCAGCTCGCGCACCCCCGGCGCCAGGGTGGTGACCAGCTCGGTGAGGCCGGTGGTGCCGGATTCGGCCAGGGTGGCCAGCTGGGCCTGGCGCAGCGCCGCGCCGGGGTGGATCAGCAGGCAGCACACCAGCGCCTGGGCCCCCAGCGGCTCCTGGGCCTGGCGCACGAAGGCCACCGGAATCTCGGCGCGCTCGGCGGTGCGCTCTTCAAGCTGGTCGGCGGCGCTGTCGAAATCGGCATCCGGCGCGCTCGCCGCCGCATCCTCCAGCCCGGTATCCGGCTCGATCGCCGCCTGCCCGCCGGCCGCGGCGGCAAAGGCGGCGGCCACGATGGCGGCGCGGCCCACGCCCACGTCCGCACCCAGGGGACGGTCGGGGCGGCCGTACTGGCGCAGGTCGCGCTGGATGTATTCGCCGTTCCAGGTCGGGTCCACCCGGCGGATGCGGCTGGCCAGCGGCGGGTGGGTGGCGAACACGTGCCACAGGCGGTGCTCGATCTCGCCGAAGAAGATGTGCGACATCTCCTGGGCCCGGGCGGCGTGCACCAGGGTGCCGGGGATGTAGCCGCCGATGACTTTCAGGGCGTCGCCGATGCCGTCCGGGCTGCGGGTGAACTGCACCGCGCTGGCGTCGGCCAGGTATTCCTTCTGGCGGCTGATCGCGGCCTTGATGAAGCCGGCCACCCCCGCGCCCACCAGGCCCAGCAGCCACAGGGCCAGGCCCAGCATGGGCATCATCGCGCCGTTGCCGTTGCGCTCACTGGCGCCGCTGCGCACCCGGTTGCTGCTGCGCAGCAGGATATGGCCGACATCGCCGATGAAGGTGATGCCCTTGAGCAGTGCCGCCAGGCGAATGTTGAGGCGCATGTCGCCGTTGAGGATATGGCTGAACTCGTGGGCGATCACCCCCTGCAGCTCGTGCCGCTTGAGGTGGTCGATGGTGCCCCGGGTCACCGCCACCACCGCGTCCGCGGGGGAGATGCCGGCGGCGAAGGCGTTGATGCCGCGCTCGTCGTTGAGCACGTATACCGGCGGCACCGGCATATTGGCCGCCAGGGCGATCTCCTGCACCACGTTCAGGCAGCGCCGCTCGGCGGCATCGCGGGTGGCGGGCACGATCAGGGTGCCGCCCATGCTCTCGGCCACCACCTTGCCGCCGGTGGACAGCTGCCACCACTTCACCAGCGCCACCATGGCCACCGTGGCGCTCACCGCCAGGCCGATGCCGCCGAAGCGCGCCCAGGAAAAATAGCCCAGAAAGCCCTGCAGCCCGCCGCGGCCGCCGCTGTAGACGTTGTAGTCCTGGCCGAACCACAGGTAGCCGGCCACGGCGGCGTTGGTCAGCACGATCAGCAGCAGTACCGCGGCGACAAACAGCACCACCAGTACCCGGGTATTGCGGCGTGCAATATCCTGTTGTTCGAAGAAATTCATCGGGCGCGAGCCATGCCCGGCTCAGGCGGCCGCGGCCGCCCGGGGCCAGCTCAGAACGATACTTTCGGCGCCGCCTGGATCTGCGCCGTGTCGTCGAATTCCAGCAGGGCGGCGTCATCGGGGTGGCCGAATTTGCCGGCGAAGAACACCGGCGGGAAGCTCTGCCGGTAGGTGTTGTATTCCATCACCGCGTCGTTGTAGCCCTGGCGGGCGAAGGCGATGCGGTTCTCGGTGGTGGTCAGCTCCTCGGACAGCTGCTGCATGTTCTCGCTGGCCTTGAGGTCGGGGTAGGCTTCCATGGTGACGTTGAGTTTGCCCAGGGCGCCCTGCAGGGCGTTTTCCGCCGAGGCCAGCCTGGCCACTTCGGCGCCGCCGACGTTGCCCTCGCTCATGCTCTTGAGCACCGCGGCGGCGTCGTTGCGCGCGGCGGTGACGGCCTCGAGGGTCTCGCGTTCGTGGCTCATGTACGCTTTCGCGGTCTCCACCAGGTTGGGGATCAGGTCGTAGCGCCGCTTGAGTTGCACTTCGATCTGGGAAAAGGCGTTGAGGAAGCGGTTCTTCAGCCGCACCAGGGTGTTGTAGATACCGATGACGTAGATCACCAGGCCCAGCAGCACCAGCCAGAAAATTATCGTCGATACGTCCATATTGTTGTCCCCTTTGCTTATTGCTTCCCTTGCTCGATCCTGGAGGGTATGCAAGGTATTCACACAGGACCGTAGAGGCCATGGATGGCCGATACGAGCCTACATGGATGTATTCACGGCGAGTCCTGTGTGAATACCTTGCATGGCCTCCAGCGAGTACCCGCACCCAATTCGAGCTATGATGCAACGACCGTCACCGGTACGCCATTCAAAAGTGCATTTCCCGACAGTTCGTCCAGCGCCAGCTCATCCGTGACATCGTTGCAGCTCACCCCCGCGTGGTCGCTGGCGATCGCCATCCTGACCCCCGGCCGGCCGTGGCCGTAGCCGTGGGGCAGGCTCACCACCCCCGGCATGATCGCCTCGCTGGCCTCCACCGGCACCTGCACCGAGCCGGCGCGGGAACTCAGGGTCACCAGCGTGCCGTCCTCGATGTCGCGGTGGAGCATGTCGTCGGGGTGCATCAGCAAGGTGCAGCGCGACCTGCCCTTTACCAGGCGGCGGTAGTTGTGCATCCAGGAATTGTTGTCGCGCACGTGGCGGCGGCCGATCAGTTTCAGCAGCCCCCCGGGCGGGCGCTGGAAGGCCTGCTGCAGGCGCTGCAGGTCGGCCAGCGGTTCCGGGCTGTTGCAGCGGATCATCTTGTCGTGGGTGAACAGCCGCTGGGGCAGTTGCGGCTGCAGGGGGCCCAAATCGACCCCCGAGGGATTGTCGCGCAGCATGGCCAGCGACAGGCCCTGCTCCTGGTAGGGCCCGTGCTGCAGGCCCATGTCGATCATCGCGTGGGGCGGGCTGGCCGGCTGTGGCTCCTGCCCCAGCAGGGCGGCCACCCGGTTGCCCAGCTCGGTGAATATCTGCCAGTCGTGCAGGGCGCCTGCGGGTGGCTCGAATACCGGCTCGTTGTAGCGCGCGGTGTTGCGCACGGCGTTGATGTGGAAGGCGATGTCGTAGTGGTCGTGCTCCAGGGGCGAGGTGGGCGGCAGGATGATGTCGGCGTGGCGGGTGGTCTCGTTGATGTAGGGGTCCAGCGACACCATGAACTCCAGCTGCGCCAGGGCCTCGTCCAGCTGGCGGCCGTTGGGGGTGGACAGCACCGGGTTGCCGGCGCCGGTGAACAGGGCGCGCAGCTGGCCCTCTCCGGGGGTGGTGATTTCCTCCGCCAGGGCGGCCACCGGCAGCTCGCGGTCGAATTCGGGCAGCTCGCGCACCCGGCTGCGGTGGCGGCCGAAGCCCCCGGGGCCGGTGTTCCGTACCTGGTCCACCGCTGGCAGGGTGAACAGCGAGCCCCCGGGGCGGTCGAGGTTGCCGGTGGCGATGTTGATCAGTTGGATCAGCCACTGGTTGAGCGCGCCGTAGGCCTGCACCGACACCCCCATGCGGCCGTAGCAGACGGCGGCCTCGGCCACCGCCAGCTCGCGGGCGATGCGGCGAATGTCGGCGGCGCTGATGCCGGTGTGCCCGGCGGCGAACTCCGGGGTGAACTGGCGGATGTCCCGTGCCACCTCCTCGAGGCCGGTGACGAAGGCCGCCAGGTGCCGCGGCCGTGCCAGATCCTCGGCGAGCAGGGTGTTGAGCACCGCCAGCAGGAACAGGGCGTCGCTGCCCGGGGTGATGAAGTGGTGCTCGCTGGCCAGCTCCGCGGTCTCGGTGTGGCGCGGGTCGATCACCACCAGCTTGCCGCCGCGGGCGGTGAGCGCCTTGATGCGTTTCTTCACGTCGGGCACCGTCCAGATGCTGCCGTTGGAGGCGATGGGGTTGGCCCCCAGCATCAGGAAGTAGTCGCAGCGGTCGATATCGGGGATGGGGAACAGCGACTTGTGCCCGAACAGCCAGTAGGCCGCCAGGTGGTGGGGCAGCTGGTCGACGCTGGTGGCGGAGTAGCGGTTGTTGGTGCGAAAGTGGCGGAACAGCGCGCCCTGGTGGGTGAGCATGCCGTAGTTGTGCACGCTGGGGTTGCCCAGGTAGACGCCCACGGCGTGCACCCCGTCGCGCTCGCGGATCTCCACCAGGCGGCGGGCGGTGGTGTCCAGGGCCTCCTCCCAGCCGATCTCCTGCCAGCTGACCCGGCCGTCGGCGTCCACCTGCTTTTTCACCGGGCGGCGCAGCCGGTCCGGGTCCTCGTGGATGTCGCGCAGGGCCACCGCCTTGGGGCAGATGTGGCCGCGGCTCAGGGGGTCGTCGGGGTCGCCCTTGATGGAGACGATGTCGTCACCGCTGGTCTCGATGACCAGCCCGCAGATGGCCTCGCACAGGTGGCAGGCGCGGTAGTGGCGCCGGCGGCTCACGCCCGCTGCTCCAGGGTCACCAGCCCCAGGGAGGAGATCTCAGCCAGCAGCGCGTTGAGGTCGCCCTGCAGGCGCTCCTCGCTCACCTCGTACTCCGCCAGTAGGGTGTGGTAGATGGCCTCCAGGTCGCTGGTTTCCTTGATAAGCTGCCAGATGCGGGTGCCCACCTCGTCCAGGCCGAAGTAGTTCTCGCTCTGCAGGTCCAGCAGGACGGTCTCGCCGGAGACTTCCTGGGAGATGACGTCGGGGGAGAGGGTGATGGTCTGTTTCAGATTCATTGCCGCCTTGCCTGTGTTATCGGGGGTTGCTGGAAAAGGCCGGGTGTCGCCGGCCGGGGCGCCCAGCAAGAGTCTAGCCCGTTTGGGCGTATTCCGGTACTTACTGCGGGGCCTGGCCCGGCGCTTGTGGTAAATTGCGCGCCATGATTGCCTCGAACCCTGTCGCGCCCGCCCGCCGCATCCCGGCCCTGCCCGGCTTCCTGTCCCTGCCCCTGGCGCTACTGCTGGCGTTGCTGCTGGCCGCGGCCGGGCAGGCGAGCACCAGCGACGAGCTGCGCCGCGAGGTGGAAATGCTGGGCGAGGCGGCCGGCCTGGCGAACCCGCGCGGGCTGGCCAACATAAGCGCCCTGGCCGAGCTGTACGGGGCGTACCAGTACCAGCCCCTGTGGTTCGAGGGCGGCCCCCTGGCCACCCAACGCGCCGCCCTGCTGGCGGAGATCGAGGAGTCCGCCGGCCACGGGCTGCGGCCCGCCCACTACCACTACGACGCCCTCGGCGCCGCCAGCCTGCCGGTGGCGCAACTGGACCTGCTGTACAGCGACGCCCTGTTGTCCCAGGCGCGCCACCGCTATGGCGGCGTGATCAGCGCCATGGACGAGGACTGGTTCTTCGAGCGCCAGCAACTGGACGCGGTGCAGTTCGCCCGCGACCTACTGGCGGGCGGCGGCGATGTCCGCCAAGCCCTGCAGCCCCTGTGGCCGCAGCACCCCCAGTACCGCGCGCTGCTGGAAAAAAAGGCGCAGCTGGCGGCCCAGCCCGAGGTCTTCACCCAACCGGTGCCGCCGGGGCCGCTGCTGCGCCCCGGGGACAGCGGCGAGCGGGTGCGCCAGCTGCAGTTGCGGCTGTACGGGCCCGGCGCCTACTCGGGGTTCTACGACACCGAGCTGCTGGCGGCGGTCAAGGAGTTTCAGCGCGACGCCGGGCTGGACCCCGACGGCCTGGTGGGCCCCGCCAGCCTGGAGATCCTCAACGCCGACCGCTTTTCCTGGATAGACCAGCTGGACGCCAACCTGGAGCGTTGGCGCTGGCTGCCGCGGCAGCTTCCGGCCACCTACATCCTGGTGAACATCGCCGACTTCCGCCTGCAGGTGGTGGACGCCGGCGAGCCGGCACTGGACATGGACGTGATCGTCGGGCGCCCCTACCGCAGCACCCCGGTGTTCGCCGGTTCGCTCAGGTACCTGGTGTTCTACCCCTACTGGAACGTGCCCTACAGTATCGCCGTGAAGGACAAGCTGCCGCTGTTGCGCGGCGACCCGACGGCGATGGCGGCGGCGGGCTACGAGGTGCAGCTGGCCGGCAGCGACACCTTCCTGCCGGTCACCGAGGTGGACTGGTCCGCCATCCGCCCGGGGGAGTTCACCCTGCGCCAGCGCCCCGGCGACAAGAACGCGCTGGGCAAGGTCAAGTTCATGCTGCCCAATGGCCACAGCGTGTACCTGCACGACACCCCGGACAAGGGGTTGTTCAACAAGAGCGAGCGGGTGTTCTCCTCCGGCTGCATCCGCCTTTCCGAGCCGCGCGCGCTGGCGCACTGGGTGCTGGGCCACGACAACCACGCCCGCCGCGGCGAGGTGGAGCAGTTGTACGCCTCGGGCCCCACCACCACCGCCTACCTGGCCACGCCGATCCCGGTGCTGATCGTGTATTTCACCGCGTTTCTGGAAGACGGCGAGGTGGTGTTCCGCCGCGACGTGTACCAGCGCGACGCCGATATCGTGCGCCAGTTGCACGCTGGTGTTGTGCTTTAGGAGGTCTTCTGGTTTGGGTTCGTGCTAGCGGCTCCGGGCGGTAAAGCGTTTTCGCTCGCTTCCCCGATACTCGCGATCGAAAACGCTTTCCCCCCCGGATCCTCGATCCCGGCATACTAACTGAACAGTGTTCTCGCTGATGGCCGTAGAACGAACCCGCCCAGACCCTCGTTCCGTTATACCATCCAGGAGCATTCTCTTGGTCGGATGCCAGATCTGAGGATCCGGGCGGGGAACTCTTTTCGAATACGAGTATCGGGGAAGTAGACGAAAAGAGTTCCCCGGCCGGAGCCGTTAGCGAGAACTATAGATCGCGGCCGCTAGCAAGCACCAGACCAGGAAGCCCGTCTACAGAAACTGCATCAACAGGGTGGCGATGCCCAGGAAGGAGAAAAACCCCGCCACGTCGGTGACCGTGGTGAGGATGATGGACGACGACTGGGCCGGGTCCTGCCCCAGGCGCACCAGCAGAATGGGCACCACCGCGCCGGCGAATCCCGCGGCCACCATGGCCAGCACCATGGACAGACAGATCACCGCCACCAGCCCCGGGGAGCCGCTCCACAGATACACCCCGATGCCGCAGGTGGTGGCAATGGCCAGGCCGTTGAGGAAGCCCACCCGGACCTCCTTGAACATCACCGCGAACCAGTGGCGGATGGTGATCTCGCGCAGCGCCAGGCCGCGCATGGTCACCGCCAGGGCCTGGGCGCCGGCGTTGCCGGACTGGCCTGCCACCACCGGCAGCAGGATGGCCAGCGCGGTGACCTGGGCGATGGTGTTCTCGAACAGGCCCACCACCGCGGCGGCGAGAAAGGCGGTGAGCAGGTTGACCTGCAGCCAGGGCATGCGTTTTTTCACCGCGAACAGCGGGCTGGACAGGGCGCGCTCCTCGCGGCTCACGCCCACCATGGTCTGGATGTCGGCGGAGCTCTCTTCCTGCACTGCCTGCACCAGGGCGTTGTTGATGATCACCCCCAGCAGCACGCCGTCGATGTCGACCACGGGCAGGTCCAGCAGCACGTAGCGGGAAAAGGCCTCCAGCACCTCCTCGCGGCTGGCGGTGGCCTGCACCGTGGCGCGCACCGGCCGGGCCAGCTCATGCAGCTGACTGGCCGGGTCCGCCAGCGCCAGCTCCTGCAACAGTACCCGTTCGACGATGCGCCCCTGGTCGTCCACCAGGTAGAGGGAGCGGGCGGTCTTCATCTTCGCCCGGCGCAGCGAGTCCAGGGCGTCCTGCACGGTCATGCTGCCGCGGTAGGTGGGTATGCGGGTGTCCATCAGGCGCCCGGCGGAGTCCTCCGGGTAGGACATCAACTGCTCCAGCTCGTGGCGGGTGGCCGGGCTCAGGGTCTCCAGCAGGGCGCCGCGCTGGGTGGCGGGCAGCTGGAACAGGATGCGCACCGCGTCCCCGGGGGGAATCTCGGTCAGCAGCTGCTGTGCCATGTCGGTCGGCAGCTGCCGGGTGAGGGTGGCGGCCACCAGCGGCACCAGCTTGCTCCACACCGGCACCAGCACCGCGGCGTCCTGCTCCTGCAGCGACGGCAGCACCTCGGCGGCGGCGAAGGACTCGATCTGGCGGGCGGCCTCCGCCGGGAAGTTGAGCAGGAAGTAGCGATTGAGGCTGGCGGCGACCGGGGTGGTGTCAGCTGTCATGGCGGACTCCTCCCGGCGGCTGGGCCCGCGGCCTGGTCTCCTGGCCGGTGCGCAGGCCGGCCAGGGTCGCCAGCAGGCCGCCGATGACCACCAGGAAAGCCTCTCCCATGTGGGTGAGGATGGAAAAGCGCAGGTGCTGGTCGGCGCCGTCGGCGGCGCGGGCGGTGCCGGCGCGCAGGCCGGCGTGGGTGAGCGCGCCCAGTACGGTGTTGTGGCGGTCCACCACCGGCAGCGAGGGATAGCGGGTCCAGCCCTCGTGGTGCTCCACTTCCCACAGGGTCGCCCGCGCGGACAGCGGGTGCAGCTGGCGGTCCAGCAGGCGCGCCAGGCTGGCGCTGCCGTCCGAGGTCAGCAGCTTCTCGACCTCCACCAGGCCGATCAGGTGGCGGCGCTCGTCCACCACGATGACGATGCCCCCCAGGTGGCTGCGCTGGCGTTTCACCAGGTCCAGGCAGTGACCCACCGAGCTGTCCAGGGCGAAGCAGGGTACCGAGCTGTCCATCCAGGCGCCCACCGTGCTCACCGGGTAGGCCAGCTTGCGCTCGAAGCCGCGGGCGACCCGCGCCGGCAGGTGTCCCAGCACCGCCGCGCGTTGCTCGGGGCTCATCAGGCGCAGCAGGGATTCCGACTCGGTGTCCGGGAGGTCGCGCAACACCGTGGCGGCACTGCCCACCGGCAGCAGCGACAGGGTGCGGGCGGCCGGCCAGCTGGCCATGGCGTCGATCACGGGCACCAGCACATCCAGCGGCACCTCATCCAGGAAGGCGACGCAGGCCTCCGGGGTAAAATCCTGCAACAGGGCGGCGGCGGCCCGCGGCCGCTGCTGCAGGAAGGCCACGCTCAGCGGGTTGGCATCACTCATCGGCGCCGTCCTGCAGCAGCATTACCATGGCCTGCTCCTGGTAGAGGCTGGCCGGCAGCGAGGTGCGCCCCTCGGGGGTGTCGAGGATGATGGCGGTGGGCGACACTTCCAGCACCGTGCCCGCGAACTCGCCGACGCGGATATCCTGGCCGGGCTCGAGCACCTCCCGCAGGTGGTGGGCGGCGATCAGGTTGCTCACCAGGGCGCGGGCACCCAGGCCGAACGCCAGGGCGAAGCCGAACAGCAGGGCGGCGCTGGTCACCCCCAGCATGGTGGTGAGGAAGGTGACGTCGATGCCGATCTGGTCCAGGCCGATGACCAGCGCGGTCACCAGGGTGATGCCCTGGGCCAGGCGGCTGATCACCACCGACTCGGTGAACTCGGCGGCGTGGGCCGCCGCCAGGGTCACGTCCCGCACCAGGGCGGAGAGGATATAGCCCACCAGGATGATCAGGCCGCCGGTGACGATGCCGGGCAGGAATTCCACGATGCGCTCCAGCCAGGCCGACACCGCTGTGAGACCGGCGACGTCCAGGGCGGCGGTGACGAACACGAACAGGGTTATCCAGAACAGGATACTGGCCACCAGGTTGGCGATGCCGGAGGAGAAATACACCACCGCCCGGGTGCGCCCGGACAGCAGTTTTTCCAGGGCGCGATTGACCAGGTCCATCAGCTTGAGGGTGGCGGCGCGGATCAGCCGGGCGGCGTACCAGCCCACCAGCAGCAGCACCAGGCCGCCGAGGATGCCCGGCAGGGCGGCGATGATCTCGTTGGCCGCGCCCAGCAGGGTGGCCTCGAGCTGGGCGGTGAGTTCGGCGGCATCGGGCATGGCAAGCTCCTCGCAGGGGCCGGGTCAGTGGCAGATTGTAGCGTGTATTCGTGCACTCGCGTCAGTCCGGCGGCGCGCTTTCGGCATCGCGGTTTTGCAGCGGGAAGGGCGGGGTTTGCGAGCCGGCGTACAGCGATACATGGGGAAAGGGTATCTCGATCCCGTTGCGGTCGAAGCTCGCCTTGATCGCCACCATCATTTCGCTTTTCAGGTCGCGAAACACTTCCTTGCGGCACCAAACCGACAGTTGCAGGTCGATGGACGAGGTGTTGAAGGCCGTGACCACACAGAAGGGCTGCGGTTCCTCCATGCAGCGCAGTTCCCGCTCGGCCACCTCTAGCAACAGGCCGATGACGCGCTTCAGGTCCTCCCTGTAGGCGACTCCCACCACCAGGTCGATGCGCCGCAGGGGAAACTTGGTGAGGTTGACCACCTTGCTCTTGATCAGGGTCTCGTTGGGCAGGCGTACGAACAGGTTGTCGAAGGTGCGCAGCTTGACCGACAGCAGGTCGATGCCGACCACCTCGCCGGTTTCGCCGTCGACCCGCAGCACGTCGCCCACTTCGAAGGGCTTTTCTCCCAGCAGGAACAGGCCGCTTATCAGGTTGGAAGCGGACGTCTGGGCGGCGAAGCCGATAGCCACGGTGAGGATGCCGGCCGCACCCAGCAGCACGGAGATGTCGAAGCCCAGTTGCTGCACGGCGGTTACCGTGAACAGCGCCAGGATGGCGTAGGCGATCAGGCGGCTGTAGATGGCCAGCAGGTGGGGGCCCAGCCGCAGGCTCGCGGCGCGGCGGAACAGGCCGGTGGCGAGCCGGGCCAGTACCCAGCCGGCGGCGAACAGTGTGATGGCCTTGGCGATGGCCAGCCAGTTGATGGCGTCTTCCACCGGGGCCTGGGGGATCAGTTCATTCATGGGTCTTGCTCTTCGTCAGGCAAACAGGTTTTCCCAGGCGCTCACCAGGATGCCCCGGTCGGCCCGGCGCCGCGCGCCGGCGATGCGCGGCACGCCCTCCAGGGAGCCGATATGCACGACACCCTCGGCCTTTTCCCGGTCCATGGCGATGGTCAGGGGTTCGGTCACCAACTGTTCTTCCTGGCCGTACAGGGAGAGAAAGGGCGCGGGAATACTGAGGCGTTCCAGGGTGGCGTCCCCCTGGCTCTTGTTGTGGATGGTGATGGGGGTAATGGCGCGAAACGGCCGTTTCAGCAGCAGCTCGCGGTCCAGCCGGGCGTGGGTGTGGGAGCCGTAGCACAGCTCGCCGTGGCCGGTGAGGGCGCCCATCCAGGTGTCCGACAGCTGCTGGGCCGGCAGCTCGCGCTGCACCCCGGGGGCGAATTCCAGCGCCAGCCACAGGGGCGTGCTGACGAACAGCGTCACCCGGTTGTGGGCCGGCAGGGTCAGCGCCGAGTAGGGGCGCACCACCACGGGACGGTCGGCCAGGCGCGGCAGCAGGCGGACCGCGGCGCTCATTTTTTCCATGGCGATACGATCCACCTTGTCCTCGGGCCGCGGTGACCCCTGCAACGGTTCGCAGGAGAAACCGCCGTTGTTCTCGCGGCGGGTCCAGTGGTAGTTCAACTGCCATTCGTGGTGCAAATGCTGCACGGTGAGCGACAGGTCGCCCAACTCCACCTGCAGCGGCGCCTCCTGCACTGGCCAGGGCCGGGACCACAGTCCCAGGGACAGCTCGGGGGGTTCCTGTTTCCTGCGTGCCATGGCCTCACTCGCCTGTGCTGTGCGGGCGCAGCGCCGGTACCCGCCCGCTCTCTGCTATGATCTTACCGGCCCGGCAGCATAGCAGGGCCATCTCCCTGAGTGGAAGAAACGGATCGACAGCAATGGCAGACTACTGGATTTGGCTGGGTATCGCGGGGTGCCTGAGCCAGTCGGCGATTTTCTCCGGCCTCAACCTGGCCTATTTCAGCATGAGCCGCCTGCGCCTGGAAATACAGGTCGCCAACGGCAGCGCGGCGGCGGCGCGCATCCTCAAGCTGCGCCACGATTCCAACTTCCTGCTGACCACCATCCTGTGGGGCAACGTGGGCATCAACGTGCTGCTGACCCTGTTGTCCAACTCGGTGATGACCGGCCTGGTGGCCTTCGTGTTCTCCACCTTCGTCATCACCCTGGGCGGGGAGATCGCGCCGCAGGCCTACTTCTCCCGCAACGCCCTGCGCATGGCGGCCATGCTGGCGCCGCTGATCCGTTTCTACCAGCTGCTGCTGTACCCCATCGCCAAACCCAGCGCCTTGATGCTGGACCTGTGGCTGGGCAGGGAGGACACCCAGTTTTTCCAGGAAAGGGAGCTGCACCACCTGATCTACAAGCACATCCAGTCGGAGGACTCCGAGGTGGACGCGGTGGAGGGTATCGGCGCCCTCAACTTTCTGGCGATAGACGATGTGCCGGTGGCCAGGGAGGGCGAGGAGGTGCGCCCGGAGAGCGTGTTCGATTTCCCCTTCGTCCAGGGCCGGCCGCAGTTTTTCAGCGAGACCACGGCGCCGCTGCAGGCCCAGCGCGAACTGGCGCTGCGGGTGGCGGCCACCGGCTGCCACTGGATCATCATCGTCGACGGCGCCAGTCCGCCGCGCCTGGTGCTGGACGCCGACGCCTACCTGCGCGAGGTGTTCGTCCCGGAAGACGCGGTGGTGGACCCGCTGGCGTTCTGCCACCGCCCGGTGGTGGTGAGCGATGCGAATACCCGCCTGGGCTCGGTGATCGCCCTGTTCAAGGGCGAGGCGGAGGCCCAGTCGGACCTGCCGCTGAAGCAGGACGTGATTCTGCTGTGGGGCGAACAGCGCCGCATCATCACCGGCGCCGATATCCTCGGCCGCCTGTTCAAGGGTATCGGCCTGTACAGCTCATTGGAGGGGTCTGGGCGCAAGCAGGTGTGATCCCACAGTTCCGAACTGTGTTTGGCTCCATCTGATGGCTTGAGTGCAGGCTTTTGATTGTCGGATCCGACAAGGCTGGCGGCTCCGGCCGGGAAAGTTTTTTCGCCTGCTTCCCCGATACTCGCATTCGAAAAAAACTTTCCCGGCCGGCGCCGTTAGCCCTCCGCCGAATCGGCCAGCAGCACCGGCTCGATACTCGCCGAGGCGCCGCCGTTGTCCAGGTATATGACGCCGCCGACGATGCTCACCGTCAGCGCCATGGTGCGCTCCAGCAGGGCGGCGACGGCCATCATCTGCGGCCAGTCCAGCTGCCACACGGTGCAGCGGGGCAGGGCGGCGATGGCCGCGCCGTTGAGCTGCCACCAGGTGTCGCTGCTTTTGCCGAAGGCGTACACGCTCACCCGGCGGGCGCGGCCGCAGGCCTTGCGCAGGCGCGGTTCCTCCGGCTGGCCCACTTCGATCCAGTGGGCGATCTCACCGTTGTCGGCGTGCTGCCACAGGTCCGGCTCCTCGGCGGTGGACAGGCCGCGGGTGAATTCCAGGCCGCGCCCGGCGTTGAGGCAATAGGCCAGCAGGCGGGCGGCCATGCGCTCCAGGGTTTCCGAGGGGTGCCGGGCCAGGGTCAGGTTGAGGCTCTGGTAGCGGCTGTGGTCGCTGTCGGCGAGCTCCACCTGGGCCTTGTAGATGGTGGGTTTGAGTGCCATGGGGGGTGAGCGCCTCGTGCGGGGGTTGCCGGGGCGGGCATTATAGCCGCAGTCGCGCTGCGCTGGTCGAACGAAATCGGCGCTACCGCGTGCCCCGCCTGCGGCGCTCGTCCACGAACAGGTAGCAGCCGCTGTCTTCGGGTATCTGCCGCAGCGGCGTCTCCACCTGCTGCGGGGTGGGCCCGTACCGCGCCGCCAGGGGGCGCAGTTTGTCCAGGTCGAAGTTGTACAGGCGGGCGGCGTTTTCTCCCAGGATCATGCGGCGCTCGGCGTCCGGCACGGCGCCGAAGGTGAGTTGCAGCGATTCGAGGTTGTAGGGAAAGGTGCCCTCGTAGTGGGGGTAGTCGTTGCCCCAGCAGATCTGCTCCACCCCGACCTCCTCGCGGCCGTCCAGTTCCGCCAGGCTGGGAAAGCTGGCGCCGTAGTAGCAGTTGCGCCGGGCGTAGAAGCTGGGGGGCTCTTTCAGCACCCACTCCATGCCGGCATAGGTCATTTCGCCGATGGCGCCGGCGCTGAAGCCCTCGTGAATGCGGTCCAGGCTGCGCAGCATCTCGGGGGCCCAGGAGCAGCCCGACTCGGTGAGGATGTAGCGCAGCCGCGGGTAGCGCTCGAACACCCCGCTGAGCAGCAGGTGGGCATAGCCTCGCTTGCAGTAAAAGGGCACCTCCGACATCCACAGGGCCTCGGCCACCGCGCCGCTGCCGTAGTCGGGCAGGCCCTGGCCGGAGTGCTGGTTCATCACCAGGTCGCAATCCTGGATGGCGGCGTACAGCGGCTCCCAGTCCGGGTGGTACAGGGGCTTCAGCCAGGTGCAGTCCTCGGGCACCAGCGGCAGCAGCACCCCGCCGCGCAGGCCCTGCTCGGCGATCCAGTGTACGTCCTTGATGGCCTCGTCGATGTCGTTGGGCAGGATCAGCCCGACCCCGGCGCGGCGGTCCGGGTCCTCGGCGCAGAAATCCACCAGCCAGCGGTTGTGGGCGCGGATGCCGGCCAGGGCGCGCTGGTAGTGCTCGGGCCGCGGCGGCTGGGCGGTGACGATGCTCTTGGCGAAGAACGGCGGCACGGTGTTGGGGTAGACCACTTCGCCGACCACGCCCTGGCTGTTCTGGTCGCGGCTGCGAATCTCCAGGTCCCAGTTGCGCAGCTTCTTGCTGCCGTAGTGCTGCTGGGAGGGGTTGCGGTAGCCGCCGCGCCACTCGTCGAAGGCCTCGCGCCACGCGGTGTCCAGGTATTCCCGGTACTGGGCGTGGCTGCCGCCGGCGTGGGTGTCGGCGGTGATCAGGATATAGGGTTCATCGCTCAAGCCGGGTCTCCTGCGGTGGTGTCGGCGGGGCAGGCCAGCAGCATAGCAACGGCCCACGTGGCTGGCACGGCGCGCGCCGAGGAATGCGGGGACGGCTCAAATGCTTGCACCGCGCCCGCGGTGAATTCAGCTCTCGGTCTTGGCCAGCACGATGGCGGCGCACAGCATCACCGCGGCATCCAGCGCCACCCGGGTGCGCTGCAGGGAGGCCATGGTTTCCAGCGGCTCGCTGTTGACGATCAGCCCGGCCACGGTCGCCGGCACGGCGATGGCCACGAACAGGGTGAAGCGCGACTGGCCCTGCAGGCCGATGCCGATAATGATGTAGACGATGCCGATCACCGCGTCGATCACCGCCTCGCCGGTCAGCGGGCGGAACCACAGCATGGCCACCTGGCCGACCCCCGACAGGGTCACCAGCAGGGCCGCCAGGTTGCGCAGGCGGAACAGGGATGTGTTCTTGGTCACCATGGGGGGACTCCGGTGGTGCCCTCGCGGTGCCTGCCAGCTTACCTCAGGCAGATCTGGCGTCCAGCGCCCGTGCCGTGCGCGCGCCGTTGGGGCGGCCCAGGGTGGCGCAGATGCGGTTGCCGGCGGCGGCCAGGGCCGCCAGGTCCAGGCCGCTGGCGATGCCCAGGCCGTCCAGCATGTATACCACGTCCTCGGTGGCGACGTTGCCCGACGCGCCCCGGGCATAGGGGCAGCCTCCCAGGCCGGCGACCGAGGTGTCCACCGTGGCGATGCCGTGTTGCAGCGCCACCAGGATGTTGGCCAGCGCCTGCCCGTAGGTGTCGTGGCAGTGCACCGCGAGCTGTTGCGGGGTGAACTGCGCCAGCAGGGTTTCCAGCAGGCGCGCCATGGAGCCGGCGGTGCCGGTGCCGATGGTGTCTCCCAGGGAGACCTCGTAGCAGCCCATCGCCAGCAGCTCGGCGGTGACCGCGGCCACCGCGGCGGGGGCGACCTCGCCCTCGTAGGGGCAGCCCAGCACGCAGGAGACGTAGCCGCGCACCGGCACACCGCGTTCGCCGGCAGCCGCCATCACCTGCTCGAAGCGCTGCAGGCTCTCGGCGATGCTGCAGTTGATGTTCTTTTGCGAGAACGCCTCCGAGGCGGCGGCGAAGATGGCCACCTCGTCGGCCCCGGCGGCCAGCGCCCGCTCGAAGCCCTGCAGGTTGGGGGTGAGGGCGGTATAGCGCACCCCGGGGCGGCGCTGCAGGCCGGCGAACACCGCCTCGCTGTCGGCCATCTGCGGCACCCATTTGGGGTTGACGAAACTGCCCGCCTCGATGACCCGGTGGCCGGCGGCGGCCAGGTCGTCCAGCAATTGCAACTTGGCCGCCAGGGGAATGGTGCGGGCCTCATTCTGCAGGCCGTCCCGGGGGCCGACCTCCACCAGGGTGACGCTCTCGGGCAGTTGCATGGCTGCTTACTCCTGCTCGCCGGCGGCGAAATCCAGCAGCTCGGCGCCGCCGTCCACCAGATCGCCGGGTTGATAGTAAAAGGCATTGACCGTACCGGCGGCGGGGGCGCGGATGGTGTGCTCCATCTTCATCGCCTCCATCACCAGCAGCGGGGTGTCGGCCTCCACGCGGCTGCCCGGCTCCGCCAGCAGGGCGACGATGGTGCCGTTCATGGGCGCCGCCAGGCCGCCGGCGGCCCCGCCGGCGTCGGCCTCGCCGGTATCCGGCAGCACCTCGCGGAAGTGGCAGGCGCCGCCGGCCAGGTACAGGGTATAGCCGTCCGGGGTGCGCGCCAGGGTGCCGCGCTGGCGGTGGCCCTCCACATCCAGCTGCAGGGTGTCACCGTTGAGCTCGCCCAGCAGCCGCAGTTCGCGCCCGGCGGCGCGCACGATATAGCCGCCGCCGGCCTGCTCCACCTCCACCGGGTGATCGGCGCCGTGGCAGTGCAGGGTGAGGCGGTGGCTGTGGGGTTCGTTCAGGCGCCAGGCATTGCTCTGCTGCCAGGGCGAGAAGGGGTCCAGGCAGGCGCGCGGCGCGCCCCGCGCCTGCTTGTCCAGCAGCAGCGCCAGGGCCGCCAGCGGCAGCTCCCGCTCCAGGTCCTGCTGGCGCTGGTGGAAGATCAGCTCGGCGTGCTTGTCGATAAAGCCGGTGTCCAGCTGCGCCTCCACGAAGGGCTGGCAGGTGGCCAGGTTGTACAGGAAATCCAGGTTGGTCACCGTGCCGCCGATACGATAGGCAGCCAGCGCCCTGGCCAGGCGCTGCAGGGCGCGCTCGCGGGACTCGTCCCAGACGATCAGCTTGGCGATCATCGGGTCGTAGTAGACGCTGACCTCGTCGCCCTGGCGCACCCCGGTGTCCACCCGCACGTGCAGCGACTCGTCCGGTGGCTGCAGGTAGCTGAGGGTGCCGGTCACCGGCAGGAAGTCGTTATCCGGGTCCTCGGCGTATACCCGGGCCTCGAAGGCGTGACCGTGAATCCTCACCTGCTCCTGGGCCAGCGGCAGGGGCTGCCCCGCCGCTACCCGCAGCTGCCACTCGACCAGGTCCTGCCCGGTGATCATCTCCGTCACCGGGTGCTCCACCTGCAGGCGGGTGTTCATCTCCATGAAATAGAAACTGCCGTCCTCGTCCAGCAGGAACTCCACCGTGCCCGCGCCGCGGTAGTCGATGGCCTGGGCGGCCGTCACCGCGGTCTCGCCCATCCGCCGGCGCAGTTCCCCGCTCATGCCCGGCGCCGGCGCCTCCTCGATCACCTTCTGGTGGCGGCGCTGCACCGAGCAGTCGCGCTCCGCCAGGTAGACGCCGCTGCCGGCGTTGTCGCAGAACACCTGGATCTCCACGTGGCGCGGTTTGGTCAGGTATTTCTCCACCAGCATGCTGTCGTCGCCGAAACTGGCGGCCGCCTCGCGCTGCGCGGCGGCCAGCGCCGCGTCGAACTCCGCCGCCGACCACACCTGGCGCATGCCCTTGCCGCCACCGCCGGCAGTGGCCTTCAACAGCACCGGGTAGCCCATCTCGTCGGCCGCCGCCCTGAGCACAGCCGGATCCTGGTCGTCGCCGTGGTAGCCCGGCACCAGTGGCACCTGCGCCTGCTCCATGATGCGTTTGGCCGCCGACTTCGAGCCCATGGCCTCGATGGCCGCGGCGGGGGGGCCGATGAACACCACGCCCCGCTCCGCGCAGGCGCGGGCAAAGGCGGCGTTCTCCGACAGGAACCCGTAGCCGGGGTGGATCGCCTGCGCCCCGGTGGCCAGCGCGGCCTCGAGGATACGTTCCGCCAGCAAGTAGGATTCGCGCGCCGGCGCGGCGCCGATATGCACGGCCTCGTCCGCCATGCGCACGTGCAGTGCCTCGCGGTCCGCATCCGAGTACACCGCCACGGTGGCGATGCCCATGCGGTGGGCGGTCTTGATCACGCGGCAGGCGATCTCGCCGCGGTTGGCTATCAGGATCTTGGTGAACATCGTTGTCTCTCTTTTTCGGGAGTCGCGCTGGGCCCAGGGGCCGAAGGCGCCTGGGCCGGCAATGGAACAGAAAGAATCACCCGTGTCATCACATCCGGAACACGCCAAACTGGGTGTCCTCGATGGGCGCATTCAGCGAGGCCGAAATCGCCAGGCCCAGCACCATGCGGGTATCCGCCGGGTCGATCACGCCGTCGTCCCACAACCGCGCCGAGGCGTAGTAGGGGTGCCCCTGGCGCTCGTACTGCTCCAGGATCGGCTGCTTGAGAGCCGCCTCTTCCTCCGCCGTCATGGTCTTGCCCTCGCGCGCCAGCACATCCTGGCGCACCGTCGCCAGCACGCCGGCGGCCTGCTCGCCGCCCATCACCGAGATGCGCGCGTTGGGCCACATGAACATGAAGCGCGGCTCGTAGGCGCGGCCGCACATGGCGTAGTTGCCGGCGCCGAAGGAGCCGCCGATGATCACCGTGAACTTGGGCACGTTGGCGCAGGCCACCGCGTGTACCATCTTGGCGCCGTGGCGGGCGATACCGCCGGCCTCGTACTGCTTGCCCACCATGAAACCGGTGATGTTCTGCAGGAACACCAGGGGAATCTTGCGCTGCGCGCACAGCTCCACGAAGTGGGCGCCCTTGACCGCGGACTCGCCGAACAGGATGCCGTTGTTGGCGACGATGCCCACCGGGTAGCCGTGGATGCGGGCGAAGCCGCACACCAGGGTTTCGCCGTACAGGGCCTTGAACTCGTCGAATTCGGAGCCGTCCACCACCCGGGCGATGACCTCGCGGATATCGAAGGGCTGTTTCTTGTCCGCCGGGATCACCCCGTAGATGTCCTCCACCGGGTACAGCGGCTCCATCGGCTCGCGCAGGTCCATGGTCACCGCTTTTACCCGGTTGATGCGCGCCACCGCGCGGCGCACCAGTTGCAGGGCGTGGTGATCGTTATTGGCGTAGTGGTCGGTCACGCCCGAGGTGCGGCAGTGCACGTCCGCGCCGCCGAGTTCCTCGGCGCTGACGATCTCGCCGGTGGCGGCCTTCACCAGCGGCGGGCCGCCCAGGAAGATGGTGCCCTGGTTGCGCACGATGATGGATTCGTCCGCCATGGCCGGCAGGTAGGCGCCGCCGGCGGTGCACGAGCCCAGCACCGCGGCGATCTGGGGGATGCCCATGGCCGACATGCGCGCCTGGTTGTAGAAAGCGTGGCCGAAGTGCTCGCGGTCGGGAAAGACCTCGTCCTGCAGCGGCAGGAAGGCGCCGCCGGAATCCACCAGGTAGATGCAGGGCAGGCGGTTTTCCCGGGCGATGGTCTGGGCGCGGCCCTGTTTCTTCACGGTCAGGGGGTAGTAGGTGCCGCCCTTCACGGTGGCGTCGTTGACGAACACCATGCACTCTTGCCCGGCGATGCGGCCGATACCGGTGATGATGCCGGCGCCGGGGACATCGTCCTCGTAGACCCGGTAGGCCGCCAGCTGGGACAGTTCCAGAAAGGGCGAGCCCGGGTCCAGCACCGCGTTCAGGCGCTCCCGCGGCAGCAGTTTGCCGCGGGACTTGTGGCGCTCCTGGGCCCTGGCGCCGCCGCCCTGGTGGATGCGGTCTACCACGGCGCGCAGGTCGTCCACCTGGGCCTGCATGTGCTCCCGGTTGGCGGCGAAGGCCGCGTCCCGGGGGTTGATACGTGACTGGATGACGCTCATGGGAAGTCCTAGCGGGTTGCGTTGAACAGTTCGCGGCCGATCAGCATGCGGCGCACCTCGGAGGTGCCGGCGCCGATCTCGTACAGCTTGGCGTCGCGCAGCAGGCGCCCGGCATTGGCATCGTTGGTATAGCCGTAGCCGCCCAGGGCCTGGATCGCCTGCAGCGCCATCTGGGTGGCCTTTTCCGCGGTGAACAGGATCACCGCGGCGCAGTCCTGGCGGGTCTCCTCGCCGCGGTCGCAGGCGGCGGCCACCGCGTACAGGTAGGCGCGGCTGGCGTTGAGGTCGGCGTACATGTCCGCCAGCTTGCCCTGCATCAGCTGGAACTCGCCGATACTCTGGCCGAACTGCTTGCGATCATGCAGGTAGGGCAGCACCTCGTCCACGCAGGCCTGCATCAGGCCCACCGGGCCGCCGGACAGCACCGTGCGTTCGTAGTCCAGGCCCGACATCAGGATCCTGACGCCGTCGCCCTCGCTGCGCAGCACGTTCTCCGCCGGCACCCTGGCGTCCTCGAACACCAGCTCGCAGGTGTTGGAGCCGCGCATGCCCAGCTTGTCCAGCTTGGGCGAGCGCGAGAAGCCCGGGGTGTCGCGCTCCACGATAAAGGCGGTGATTCCCTTTGAGCCCGCCGCCGGGTCGGTCTTGGCGTAGATGATGTACACGTCGGCGTCGGGGCCGTTGGTGATCCACATCTTGGCGCCGTTGAGGATGTAGTGGTCGCCGTCGCGGCGGGCGTGCAGCTTCATGCTCACCACGTCGGAGCCGGCGTTGGGCTCGGACATGGCCAGCGCGCCCACGTGTTCGCCACTGCACAGCTTCGGCAGGTATTTGTGTTTCTGGGCCTCGCTCCCGTTCTTGCGCAGCTGGTTGAGGCACAGGTTGGACATGGCGCCGTAGGACAGGCCCACCGAGCCCGAGGCGCGGCTGATCTCCTCCATGACCACGGCGTGGGCCAGGTAACCCATGTTGCTGCCGCCGTATTCGTCCTCCACGGTGATGCCCAGCAGGCCCATGTCGCCGAACTTGCGCCACAGGTCCGCCGGGAACTCGTTGTCGCGGTCGATCTGCGCGGCGCGCGGGGCGATCTCCTTCTGGCACATCTGGTAGACCGCGTCGCGCAGCATGTCCAGTTCTTCGCCGAGGCCGAAATTGAGGTTGGGGTAGCCGGTATTCATGGTGGTTTCCTGTTACTGTCCTGGGGATTTTTTCCGGTCCGTGCCCGGCGTGTTGGTCGCCAGGCTGGTTTCGCACAGGGCCTGGACCTCGTCCAGGCCGGCCAGCATGTCCTCGATGTCGCGTTTGCGCTGCAGCAGTTGCGCGCGGCGCTGTTTGACGTCCTCGATGAGGGAGTTTAGCTGGTCGTTGTTGTTGTGCGCAGGGTCGTACATGTCGATGAAGTCGACGCACTCGGCCAGGGTCATGCCGATGCGTTTGCCGCGCAGGATGAGTTTGATGCGCACCCGGTCGGCGTTGGAATACAGCCGCTTCTGCCCTTCCCGCAGGGGGGAGATCAGGCCCTTCTCCTCGTAGAAGCGGATGGTGCGGGTGGTGATCCCGAATTCCCTGGCCAGTTCAGAAATGGTGTAGGTCTTTCCAGGCATGGTGGCGGCGCCCTGGCTGTTCGTGGCTTGACTGTATCACATGCATTACGTTAACGTAAACGTCATTCTCTCTGGTTGATGGCGCGCCGGGTCGGTCCGGTGGCGCCGGATGCCATGTCATCTGTCCGTCACGCTGTATAGACTTCGCGACCCCCGAGACCACGGGCGTTGGCCGGGGAGGGTTTTTGTCCGCCTCTGATACTGACAAAGGAGCAATGAGCATGACGCGGTTTTTCAAGCTGGCAGGTTCGGTCTGCCTGGCACTGGTGTTGTTCGGCTGCAGCAACGGCAACAACGACAACAACGACAACGACAGCCAGGCGGAGACGCCGGTTGCCACCGAGCTGCAGGTTGGCGCGGCCAGCCGCAGCCTGTTGCCTACCGTCAGCGGCGGCCGCGACTATCTCCAGGACGTCCCGGGCTGGCCAGCCGCCGCCGAGCTGGACCCGGATTACCCGGGTGTGTTCATCCCCGTGTGGGACCAGGGCCGGGTGGACGTGGGCAACGGCAACAGCGACGGCTCCTGGGTACACGATGACATACGCGCCACGGCGGTCGCCCTGGAGCGGGATGGTCAGCGGGTCATCTTCCTCACCAGTAATACCTATATGCACCTGAAAGCAGACGTCGACGTCATTGTGGAGCGCGCCAGGGCGGCCCTGCCGGGTGAGTGGGCCGAAGCGGAGATCCTGGTGTCCGCCTCGCACAACCACCACGGCCCCGAGACGGCATTTGGCCCCAACGGGGAGTGGTACGAGATGGCGGTGCAGCAAATGGTGGACGCCGTCGGTGAAGCGGTGGCGGCGCTGCAGCCGGCAACGGCCAGGGTGGCCGCGGGCGAGCACGACTACGGGACCGTGGACCAGCGCGACCCGCGCGTCTATGACAACCGCCTGAACGTGATGGCCTTTGACTCGGTCGAAACCGGCGAGTCCATCGCGGTGCTGGTGCAGTGGAATTCCCACCCGGAAGTCACGCTTGGCTGGGAGCCGCCGGCGGCGGCCGCGGGTCTGGAGGAAGCCTGTGCGGTCAAGGGCTGGGAGGGCAGCAAATGTACCGCCGAGGGGCGGTACTTCACCGGCGATTTCGTCAGTGTGCTGGAGGTTCGCCTGCAGGCCGCCTACGGCGGTGAGGTAGCGTTTTTCAACGGCGCCCTGGGCGTGCTCACCGGGCCGCTGCACGCCCCGACCTGGCTGGTCGACGACGAGCACCCGGTGGGTGACGGCAAGACCATACCGGAGGGGGCGCAGCCCCTGGCCGAGTGCGACAAGAGCAACCAGTACGAGTGCCAGTCCTTCGCCAAAACCGAGTCCACCGGCACGGAACTGGCCAACGCAGTGCAGGCATTGCTGGAGAAGGCCGAGCCCATGGCTGTGGAGGCGATCGACGTGCGCAAGGAGGAGTTCTACAGCCGGGTGACCAATCTCGGTTTCAGGGTACTGCAGGCCGAGGGCGAGCTGGGCTGGAACCCGATGCGGGTCTACAGCTGCGAGGGCAAACCCTTCAGCGACGACAACTGCGTCGACACCGGCAACGAGACCGTAGCCGACCCGGTGCTCACCCCGTTGCTGGGCTATGAGGTATCCAGGGGCGATGTGCTCAAGACCCGGGTGATCCATGTGGATTTCGGCGATGTGGGCATGCTGTTCCTGCCCGGCGAGGTGTCCTCGGAGCTGGTGATCGGCCTGCCGGAGGATTTCAATACCGCGCCGCCGGAAAAATACAACAGCAATCCCGACGAGCACGCCACCGGGGCGGATTATGTGATCCCCGGCCACTATCTGTCGCTGGTGGACGAGTCCATCACCTTCACCATCGGCCTGGGTACCGACGAGGTAGGTTATTTCGTGCCGGCCTCCGACTACCGGCTGCAATGCCACCCGCTGTCGCTGTCGGCTCTGCCCGGTACCAGTTGCGAGGACCTGGCGCAGCGCGGCCTGATCGAATCGCCCACCTGGGTAGGGGGGCTGACCTGCCAGAAAGTGACCGATGACGCGCAGTTCTTCGAGTCGCTGGGGGCGGACGGCCCGGCGGTGCGCGCGGTGTGCTACTACGGCCAGATGGTGGGCGCCGAAATCGAGAAGCCCGCCGGCCACTACGAAGAGACCAACTCGGCGGGCTGGGACCTGGTTGACGACCTGTGGGCGGCGACCGTGAGACTGTTCGAGCAGCAGTAGCCGCGCGGCCGGGAGCCGCGAAAGCCCGACTACCTGTGCCCTCCCGGTTTTCGGGGAGGCACAGGCTCCGGCTTGTTTGCTATCATCCGGCGCTAATCCGCTGTAATCGGCTTTGCCATGACCAAGACCACCCTGTTGCCCCTGCTCGCCAGTGGCGAGTTCCGCTCCGGCCAGGAACTCGCCGCGGCCCTGGGGGTGAGCCGCACGGCGGTGTGGAAGCAACTCAACAAGCTGGCCGGGCTGGGGCTGGAGATCGAGTCGGTGAAAGGCCGCGGCTACCGCATTCCCGGCGGCATCGACCTGCTGGACGCCGCCGCGGTGCGCGCCGCGCTGGCGCCGGATGCGGCCTCCCTGCTGAGTCGGCTGGAGTTGCTGGAGAGCGTCGACTCCACCAATGCCCAGGCCCTGCGCCGGATCGAGCAGGGAGTAGGTGCGGGCTATGTCTGCAGCGCCGAGCAGCAGAGCGCCGGGCGCGGCCGCCGCGGGCGCAGCTGGGTCAGCCCTTTCGCCCGCAATCTCTATGTGTCGCTGGCATGGCAGTACCAACAGGGCGCCGGTGCCCTGGAGGGCCTGAGCCTGGCTGTGGGTGTGGCGGTGGCGCGGGCCCTGGCCGCCTGCAGGCTGCCCGCGGTGCAGTTGAAGTGGCCCAACGACGTGCTGGCCGGCGGTGCCAAACTGGGCGGGGTACTGCTGGAGATGACCGGGGATGCCGCCGGCGCCTGCCAGGTGGTGGTGGGGGTGGGCCTGAACGTGGCCATGCCGGCGGCCGCCGCCGGGGGCATCGACCAGGCCTGGACCGATATCCGCACCTTCAGTGGTGGTGAATACCCGGGGCGCAACGCCCTGCTGGGGGCGCTGCTGAACGAACTGCTGCCGCTGTTGGCCAGCTTCGAGCAGACCGGGTTCGCCCCCTGGCGGGAGGCCTGGGAGGCGCTGGATGCCCACGCCGGCAGGCCCGTGGTACTGCACAGCGGCGAGCGGCAACTGGCGGGCACGGCGCGCGGCGTCGACGACCGCGGGGCCCTGCAACTGGAAACCGCCGCCGGCGGGGTGCAGGCGGTGTTCGGCGGCGAGATATCCCTGCGGGAGGCGCCGTGAAACCCGCAGCCAGTTGTCTGCAGATGGACGTGGGCAACAGCGGCGCCAAGTGGCGCCTGCTGCGCGCCGGCGAGATCGTCGCCCGCGGCAAGTACCTGCCCGCCGACTGGGCCTCCCGCGAGGCCCTGCTCAATTGCGCGCCGCAGGTGGAGCAGATCTGGATCGCCAGCGTGGCCGCCACCGGGGCGGAAGCGGAATTGCTGGAATTGCTCGGCGAGCGCTGGCACACCGAGCCCTGGTTCGCGCGCACCCCGGCGCGCAGCGGTGAGTTGCGCAACAGCTACGCCGAGCCCGGCCGCCTGGGGGTGGACCGCTGGCTGGCCATGCTGGCGGCCTGGGAGCGGGTGCGGGGCAGGGTGTGCGTGGTGGACGCCGGCTCGGCCCTGACCATCGACCTGGTGGGGGACGGCGGCCGCCACGAGGGCGGCTACATCATTCCCGGCGCGTTTCTCATGGAGCGCGCCCTGTTGCTGGATACCGACCGGGTGCGCTTTGCCGAACAGGCGGAATACGGCCTGGCGCCGGGTGTGTCCACCGCGCAGGCGGTGCGCCACGGTATCGCCCTGGCCCAGGCGGGGGCGGTGGCGCTGGCTCTGGAGCGCGCCCCGGGTGGGCCGCCACCGCTGGTGTTTTGCGGCGGGGGCGGTGACATGTTGCGCGAGTTGCTGGGACGCGGCGGCGAGCTGCTGCCCGACCTGGTTTTCGAGGGGCTGGAGCACCTGGCGCGGTACTCCTGAGGCGCATCCCGTCCGGGCCCCCGGTTTGCCGTGGCCGGTAAGCTGAACCAGCACTACCACATCCTGTTTTTTTTGTTATCTTGTGCCCCTCGCGCGAGGAGTGAGTAACCCGCTTTTACAAGGAGCAACAATAATGAATACCGTTTTGAAAGTGCTGGTGGTACTGGCTGGCCTGTTTTTCGTGGTCATGGGGCTGCGCTGGGCGGTGGACCCCGCGGGCGCGGCGGCCACCCTGGGCATGCCCCTGCTGGAGGGCGCCGCCCGCAGCTCGCAGATGGCCGATATCGGGGTGTTTTTCCTCGCCGGTGGCCTGTTCATTTTCACCGCCGTGATCACCGCCCGGCGCAGCTGGTATCACGTGCCCGCGTTGATCATGTTCGGCGCCGCCATCTACCGCCTGATAGCGTGGTTGTTTCACGATGCCGCCTTTGTCGTCGACGGCATCGCGGTGGAGGTGATCGTCGGCAGCCTGTTGCTGTTCGCCGGGGCACGGCTCGCCCGGGACTAGCGCCGGTGAATCGTGTGGGTGTTTGGCGGTTTGTCGCGCTGGCACTGGCACTACTGGCGGGCCCGCGGCTGGCGGCCGCCACGCCCCCCAATATCGTCCTGGTGCTCGCCGATGACCTGGGCTTCAGCGACCTCGCTCCCTATGGCAGCGAGATCGATACCCCCACCCTGGGCGCCCTGGCGCGCGAGGGAATCCGCTTTACCAACTACCACACGGCCGCCAGTTGCGCGCCCACCCGGGGGATGTTGCTGACCGGTGTCGACAGCCACCGCAACGGCGTGCCGAATATTCCCGAAACCATCTCCCCGCAGCAGCAGGAGCATGCCAACTACCGCGGCACCCTGGGCCACAATGTGGTCACGGTGGCCAGCCTGCTGCAGGATGCCGGTTACCACACCTACATGGCCGGCAAGTGGCACCTGGGCCAGACGCCGGACCTGCTGCCCTTCCGGCGCGGGTTCGAGCGCACCGTGACCATGGCCGACTCGGGCGCCGACAACTGGGAGCAGAAGGCCTATATCCCCATTTATCCGAGAGCCAACTGGTACGCGGACGGCGAGCGCACCACCCTGCCGGGCGATTTTTACTCCTCCCGCTTCCTGGTGGACAAGATGATCGAGTTCATCGACGCCAACGCGGCCGACGGGCGCCCGTTCTTTGCCTACCTGCCCTTTCAGGCAGTGCATATTCCGGTACAGGCGCCGGCCGCCTTCCGGGACAAATACCAGGGTGTCTATGACGCCGGCTGGACCGAGCTGCGCAAGCAGCGCCTGGCGCGGGCGCGGGAACTGGGCATCGTCCCCCCGGATGCGGGCATGGTGACCATGTCCACCACCGGTGACTGGGCGTCCTATTCACCCGAGATGCAGCGCTACCACGCCCGTCGCATGGAAGTGTACGCCGGTATGGTCGATGCCATGGACCACCACCTGGGGCGGCTGGTGGAACATCTCAAGCGCATTGGCCGTTACCAGGACACGGTGTTCATCTTCACCTCCGACAACGGCAGCGAGGCCTCCGGTGGCGACGACGTGCGCAGCCTGGGCATGCGCCTCGCGCTGCGCCTGAACGACTACAGCAACGACTACGACACCCTGGGGGAACAAGGCAGCTTCAACAGTATCGGGCCGAGTTTCGCCAGCGCGGCCGCCGGTCCGCTGGCCTTTTACAAATTCTACGCCGGGGAGGGCGGCATGCGGGTGCCGTTGATCATGGCGGGGGCGCCGCTGCTCCTGGAGCGGCAGCAGACCGACGCCTTCGCCTACGTGACCGATATCACCCCCACCATACTGGCACTGGCGGATGTCAGCGCACCGCCGGGCCGTTACGGCGGGCGCCCGGTGGAGCCCATGGTCGGCCGCAGCCTGCTGCCGCTGTTGCGCGCCGAGAGCGACCGGGTGTACGGCCCGGACGAGCCCATCGGCTACGAGCTGGCGGGCAACGCGGCGCTGTTCCTCGGGGATTACAAGCTGGTGCGCAACCGCCCTCCGGTGGGGGACGACCAGTGGCATCTGTACAATATCGTCACCGACCCCGGTGAAACCCGGGACCTGGCCGGGCAGATGCCCCAGCGTTTCGAGCGGATGCAGGCCCTTTACGAACAATACGCGGTGGACAATGGCGTGCTGCCTGTGAGCCCGGATTACGACCAGGCCTCCCAGGGGGTCTACAACGCCCTGAAGGAACGCTTCACCCCGCAGATACTGCTGCTGGTGCTGACCTTCCTGGTGCTGCTGCCGTTCTGGCTCTTTTACCGCTATCGGCGGGCGTGACCGGGCCGCACCGGTTCGGCCTGGCTCGGGTGAGCGCCTACCTGGCCAGCACCCGGGTGAGAAAGGCCAGGCTGCGGTCCATGCGGTAGTCGATGCCGGAGTGGTTGTCGTCGAACTCCTCGTAGACATGGTCGATGGCGTGCCTGGCCAGCTCACGCGACAGCAGACGGGTGCCGTAGTGGATGCGGTACTGGTCGCGCCAGCCACAATCGATGAATATCCCGCGCAGGGTTTTGAGATTGGCGCGATACCGTTTCACCATGTGAATCGGGTCGTGGGCCAGCCAGCGCTTCCAGCGCTGCGGTAGCAGTTCGCCGGTTTCCAGGTCGAAGGGCAGGCGGAAACCGTTGGGCGCCGCCGGGTCCGGGTCGTAGCTGGCCGCCATGGCCAGGTTCATCAGGCACATGATCTCGTGGCCGCCGGGCTTGTCCTTGTGCCAGAAAGCCTCCAGAAAGCGCCGTACCCGGCCGTCGTCCAGCCCCGGCTCCAGGCCGGCGGTGGCCCTGGCCACGTCGTAGGGGCCGGCCTTGCGGGCAGGGCGGCGGTACCTGGCCAGCTCGTCCAGGGTGTTGGGCCAATCGGCGCGGTACACGAAATCGAAGTAGGCATCACCGGAGTGGTTGGCCACGGCACCCCAGTACTTCGCGTACTTCATGCCGTGGACGATGGCGCCGTAGCCGCCGGAGGACTTGCCGAAACAGGCCCGCGCATCGCGCCGGGCCAGGGTGCGCAGTTCGCCGTCCACGAAGGGGATGAGCTCGCGGGTCAGGTAGTCGGCGTAGTTGCCGATGGCGCTGGAGTTGATGTACTGGTTGCCGCCCAGGGCGGTGAAGCAGTCCGGGAACACGATGATGGCCGCCCCCATGCGGCGCTGGTGGATCAGGCGCGCGGCCCGCTCCGGCACGTTCTCGTCGAAGTTGCGCCAGGCGGTGTGGGACGGCCCCGAGCCGGTATAGCCGACCAGGTCGTACAGCACCGGGAAGCGTTTGTTGCGGCTTTTGCCGTACTGCGGCGGCAGCCACACCTGTAGCTTGCGAACGTGCGGATCGCCCAGCGGATTGTCCCGCAGGATGTGGGAGTCGTGCTCCAGGGTCAGCAGTTCGCCCTCGGCCCAGTCGATGCGCTTGAGTGTCACGGTAAAGTCCTCGCCGGTTGACCTGGGCCATACGGTATACCGGGCGTCGCATCGGGTCCAATACAACCGGATATATCCCCGGGCCGCTTCAGCGCACCTGGCGGTGCCAGTTGCTGACCAGGCTCTCGACACTGATGGGCCGGCCGCCGTCGCGCCATTTGCGCGCGTAATCGACATCCCGGGAGTTGGGCGGCGGGTTCGGCTTTTCCACCCGGAAGCGCACCGGCATGGGCACCGCCTCGCCCAGCGCCACCGCCTCACCCTTGGACAGGGAGGTGAGCGCGGCGAAGGTGCCGCGCACTGCCTCGGGCACCATGGAGCGCACGTACTCCTGGTCGTCCGGGTTGGAGATACGCAGGCAGATGTACGAGCTGCACTGCGCCAGCACGGTTTCCGACACGTCGTGGGGCCGCTGGCTCACCACGCACAGCCCCACCCCGTACTTGCGACCGTTCTTGGCGATGCGCTCCATGGAGCGGCGCGCCTCGCGGTAACGCGGGATATCTTCCCGGGGGATGTATTCGTGGGCCTCCTCGCAGATGAGGTACAGCGGGAACTCCCGGCACAGCGGGTTCCAGAAATTGAACTCATAGGCGAGCCGGCCAATCTGCGCGGTGACCATGGGCACGACGTCGAAGGGCACCGCGCTGAGATCCAGTACCGTGATGTTGGCGCGCGGCTCTCCCAGGCCGACCAGGTCCTGCATCAGGCTCGCCAGCGACCCGGTGGAGGTGCGCGTTTGCGGCTTCATCAGGAAGTCGTAGCGGGTGTCGTTGAGCAGGCTGCTCAACCGCACCAGTACCTGGTCGAACTTGCCGAATAGTGGCGAGCGGGTTTTGCCGAAATCGCTGGTCTCCACGTTGGCCTTCTGCATCGCTTCCATCAGATCGTCCAGCGAGTAGTACACCGGCGAATCCACCGTGATGTGCCCCAGCTCGAGGTGGGCATTGGTCTCGCGTTTGAGCTTGATCAGCATGGAGCGCAGCACCGAGGTCTGGATCGAGGCGTACTCGTCCGCGGGGTCGGTGATCAGCTCGCACAGCTCCGAGTAGGACAGCAGCCAGTAGGGGAACTCGATGTCCTGGGCGTTGAGGCAGCGCACCCTGGTGGCGTCGAAGGGCGAGCGGGATATCACGCCGTCCACGTCCTTGTCGCTGTATTCGCCGTGCATATCCATCAGGATGATGTGGGTTTCGGGCATACTGCGCATCGCCGACTGTATCAGGCTGGCCACCGTCCAGGACTTGCCCGAGCCGCTCTGCCCGAGAATGGCCGTGTGCCGCCCGAAAAAGGCCGAGGCGTCCATGTACACGTCGATGTCCTCGAAGGATGTCAGCCGGCCGATCTTGTAGCTCACCTCGCTGTGGCGGGAGAAAATGGCATGCAGGTCGTCCTGGGACACCTCGAACAGGCCGGCGCCGCTGGT
The DNA here is from genome assembly GCA_024234735.1 of Pseudomonadales bacterium. GTDB lineage: Bacteria > Pseudomonadota > Gammaproteobacteria > Pseudomonadales > Halieaceae > JARRPM01. The sequence continues at coordinate 219,481 of JACKNV010000004.1, read as the reverse complement.
GGGGAAGTGGGATACGCCGCGGTTGAATTCGCCCTCCTCGCCGATCTCTCCCAGGGGAGTGAGGCGCACCAGATAGGCGGCCTGCCCCTGGCGATCCGCCACCTGGTAGCTGCGTTCCACCATCGCCAGGATGCGCGATTCGCCCTGCTTCACCAGCAGGTAGGAGCCCACCCGGCCGGTGGTCGCATGCTCGTGGCCCGCGCTGTTCGGGACGTCCTCGCGGCGTTTTGAATAGAGTTTTGCGGTAAGCAGCTCCGCCGTGACATCGGTCACGACACCGATCTGCCTGTTGTTGTCGTTGGTCATGTGTTGCCCACCCCGCTGACGTGGCCCGGCGCCGCGGCGCGAACCACTTCTTCCCCGCGCGCCTTGCAGCGCGGATTGTCGCCGCGCGGGGCGCTGTTTGGGTTAAAGGTTAGAAAACAACCTCTGCCCGGGGCAAGGATATTTGCGGTTTATGTGCAGAAAGCCGGCGCGCCCTGGCACGCCGCCCTTGTCGATGCTCAGTGCATGTCCGGAGCATGCCACTGGCGCGGGGAAACAGTCCTCAGGTTGCGTTGCAGGGGAGCGAATGAGGCGCCGCCTCCCACCAGGATGCTTTCGCACCAGTCGCTGCCGGTATCCAGCAACACGGGTTTGGCCAGCGTGCCCAGGTCCGTCGCGTAGCTCTTCTCCGGCAGCAGGGCAGCCAGCACCAGCGCGGCACGCTCACGCACCTGGGGAGCGGCTACCCGGCCACGCATGCCCCAGCCCAGTTGCAGGTCCTCGCAGTAGATTTGATCGGTGTAGCCGCTGGAGGGGAAGCTGGTAAACGCCACGTCGCGGCGCACACCGTACAGCAGGGCCATCATGGATTCCTCGAACAGCATGGCCAGATCCTCGTACTGCGACGCGTAGCTGTACAGGTCGGAGGCCGGGTCGGGAGCGAACACGCTGCCGATTTTCGTGGCGCTATAACCGGCCTCCTGCGAGGTGGGCTCAACACCGTAAAACAATACGTTTGCCACGCCCGCCAACAAGTCCGATTGCAGGGGGCTGGCCTGTTGCAGCTCGTCGGATACCGTGGTGACATCGAGCTGGTAAAGCCTGGCTGTCAGGGGAATCTGGTCCAGCAGCGCCGGGCGGAAGGCGTCGGCGGCGTGAGCCAGCTCGTGCAGCAGCAGCTGGGCAACGCTCAGTTCGATGTCCTGTACCTGGCGGCGACCGAGAAAGTCAGTGTTGTAGAGCGATGCAAAGGCATCGGTGTTGCCGTCGACGTAACGCCACAGATGGGCGAACTGCACCCGACTGGCGAAGGCCGTGCGATAGTCGCTTTCCGTGGAAACCGTGCGGCGCTCGGCGTCGGTCAGCCAGAAATTCTCGGCATCCAGGTACAGCGCGCCCGTCAGGGGGTCGTAGAAGGATGGGCGGATATCGGCGCCGATGACCACGGCGGTGACGCTGCGAAACAGCAGCAGCACGTCGGCGGGCATATTGCTCAGGACCTGCTCGAAGCGCGTACTGATCCAGCTGTGGGACACCACCAGCCGCGCCATGATATCGGCCACGGTGGGGGCGGGCTCCTCGATGCCGATGAAGGGCAGGGTGCGTACTGCACACAGGTCGGAGTAAATCACCGGGAAGGTGCAGCCCGCCAGTTGCGCCTGCCGCGGTGCGTCGGCCTGGGCCGGCCGCAGGCTCGCGCCCAGAACCACATTGAAGCTGTCATACAGGGCGATTTCATCGGCATAGAGGCTACTGTAGGTGAGGGCTCGAGGCAGGCGCTCGAGGAACTCGGGTGGGCCTTTGTACTGCTCCCTGGCCGAGAAGCGCGACCAGCGCAGTACATCCGCGTAGTCGCGCTGCTTGTCGCCGTTGACGTCGCCCACAATCAGGCGCGACAGGGCATCGAGGCGCTGGCGGATTTCGGTGTTGTTGAGCTCGTCCAGGTCGGCCTCCACGGTGCGGTAGATGGCCTCGCTGAGCATGGTCACGCGATTGAACGGCTGCTTCAGCTGGGCGCCACTCATCAGAGCGCGCAGTTCGCGGTCCACATGTGTGCCGGTGCCGTCGATGCGGCCGTCGCCGTTGCTGTCCATGTCGCTGCCACCGCGAGCGGTCACCAGGTACCAGGCGTTGTCCACGTAATCCAAATCAGGCAATTCGACCAGCCCCAGCAGGGCGGCCTTGCCGTTATTGTTGAAGCTCGTCCACTTGGTGGCGCCGACTTCCTGCTTGACCTGCTGCGTGGTACTGGTGGTCAGCTCGCTGACGAGCGGATCGCCGCCGCGCAGTGCGGTTATCGTCACCGTGGCGCCGGCTACCGGCCCCCTGAGTTCGACTTGCAGGCAGCCGGGAAGCAAAGGCAGGCACGCCAGAAACAGGTATGTCCAGCGGTTCGACATTGGGTGTAGGCCCTTTACCGGGGGGATTTGCGCTGCAGTGTGGCGCCGCGCCGCGGCTTTGTCTATCGTTTCTGGTGCTTATGTGGTGTTTGTGTGACCGCTTCAACATGATTGCCCGGGGCACCCCGGTTTTCAGTAGATCGCCGGCACGAACAACTCCGGGGCGATAGGCTCGCGGGCATAATCGGGGTTGTACTCGCGCGGCGGCAGTTCTACCGTATCCCGCTCGATGTCCTGATAGGGGATTTGCGACAGCAGGTGGTGGATACAGTTCAGCCTGGCGCGTTTTTTGTCCACCGCCTCGACGTTCCACCAGGGAGCTTCTGGTATGTGGGTGCGGGCCATCATTACTTCCTTGGCCTTGGTGTACTGCTCCCAGCGCCGACGGGACTCCATATCCATGGGCGACAGCTTCCACTGTTTGAGGGGGTCGTGAACCCGAGCCAGGAAGCGGCGGTACTGCTCCTCATCGGTGATCGAGAACCAGTACTTGATCAGTATGATGCCGGAGCGCACCAGCATGCGCTCGAACTCCGGTACCGTGCGGAAGAATTCCTCGTACTCCTGGTCATTGCAGAAGCCCATGACCTTCTCGACACCGGCGCGGTTGTACCAGCTGCGATCGAACAGCACTATTTCGCCACCGGCCGGTAGCTGACTCACGTAGCGCTGGAAATACCACTGGCTGCGCTCCCGGTCATTGGGCGCCGGCAGGGCGACCACCCGGCACACCCGCGGGTTGAGGCGCTGGGTTACCCGCTTGATGACGCCGCCCTTGCCCGCCGCGTCACGGCCCTCGAAAATAACGACGACCTTGAGGTTTTTCTCCACCACCCAGTCCTGCAGGTTGACCAGCTCGGCCTGCAGGCGCAGCAGCTCCCGGAAGTAGGTGCGCCGGTCCAGCCCGCGGCTGCCCCGATCCTCGCTCTGGGTGTCCTGCAGCAGGTCATCCAGCCGGTCGTCGTCGAGCTCCATCTCGAGCTCTTCGTCGAGATTGTCCTGCATTTCCTCGTGCATGAGGCGCTGGTATTCGGTCTCCTGGCTGTCTTTCATATCGTGGCTTCCCGGGAACTAGTACGCGCTGTTGAAAATCATAAAGATGATACCGCTCAGGATGCCGGCCGCTGGCAGGGTGATCACCCACGCCAGGGCGATGGGTTTCATCAGGCCCCAGTTGGTCTGGCGGTTTACCAGGCCGATGCCCAACACGGCGCCGATAAGGATATGGGTGCTGGATACCGGGATGCCCAGGGTGGAGGCCAGCATCACGACCGCCGCGGCGGCAAGTTCTGCCGAGAAGCCGGACGCCGGATGCATGGCCGTGAGGTTGTGGCCGACCGTCTGGATCACCTCCTTGCCGATAAACCAGAGGCCGACGATCAGTGCCACACCGAAGGTCACCATGGCCACGGTCGGCACTGCCGCTTCGGAGCCGATCTCGCCGGTGCGCAGGACATCAAGGATGGCGGCGAAGGGGCCGATGGCATTGGCGATGTCATTCGAGCCGTGGCTGAAGGCGAAACCCGAAGCGGTAAACACCTGCATCCAGCTGAACATCAGGAATGTGGAACGGTCAAGGGAGGCGCCTTTGAGGGTCCTGGCGAAAATGAACGTTGCCATCCACACTGCGGCGGCAATCATGCCCATTATCAGGTAGTTATGCAGGGTGGTGAGCCCGAGATCGATATTCTTCAGGCCCTTGAACAGCAACATGGAGGAAATGATGGCCGCGCCGAGCGCCGCGATAATAGGAACCCATGATTCCAGCGCCTTGTGGGCCGCGATGTCCCCCCGCTTCCGGTTGATTTCATCGATCTTGCGGTAGTAGTCGGATTCCAGCTCGTCCGGGGAGAAATCGGGTTCGTTCATGGCGGTGGCGTCGCGCACCATGGTGTTGTTGTAGGCCATTTGCTGGAGTTCACTGAGCCGTTCGAAGGCTTTTTTGTGTTCCTCCCGGTAGGCCTTCTTTTCCTTCTTGATGGCTTTGAGCTTGCGTTCGGCTTCCTCGTTGTAGAGCAGGATATGCTTCTTGATCTGGAAGAACAGGGCGTATGACACCAGCCCACCGAGTACCGGCGACACCACCCATGACAGGGCGATCGTGCCGATCTGGTCCCAGTGCACCAGGGACATGGCGGCATCGCCGCCACTGAGGATAAAGCCCAGGGTGATGGAGCTGCCGACAATACCCCCGATAATGGAGTGCGTGGTGGAAACCGGCCAGCCGCGTCGGGTGGCGAACAGTAGCCACAGGGCTGCCGAGAGCAGTGCCGACATCATGATGAAGGCGAACTGCATGGGCTCGATGGTCATGGCCGAGAAGTCGACGATTCCCTTGCGGATGGTCTTGGTGACCTCGCCACCGGCGATGACCGCGCCGCTTACCTCGAAGATGGCGGCCACGACGAGCGCCTGTTTGATGGTCAGGGTGCCGGCGCCGACGCTGGTTCCGAAGGAGTTGGCGACATCGTTGCCGCCGATGTTGAATGCCATGAACACGCCGAACAATGTGGCCAGAATGAACAGGAAGACGTGGTTGTGGTTGGTGTAGTCCAGGCCCCAGAAAATGAAGTACCCGGTCATCGCGATCATAAGCGCCGCGAAACCCAGGCTGAGTGGGGAGGGGCCCGACATGGAGGGCATTGCCGGTGACATTGTCTGGTTCATGGAGGGTAGCTCCCGTGCTGCCTGTGGAATATAGGAAAACCACGCCCTCGAAACCGGGCGGCCTGGCAGTTGCACAATGGCGGCCCAGCGATCACCGGGTGGCGGGTCCGGGGATTGTAAGCCGTTGATATGACGCTTTTGTGACGTCGGTGGGGGGCGAAACCCTGTCATCGGGCGCCCGGCGACAAAATCTCGCCGCAGATGCGAGGCAGCGCCGGGTTAGTGCCGGTTACGGCTCAGGGGCCGGAATGACCTGCTTCGTTTCCAACGGTCGTAAAAGCCCGGAAATATGCGCTATCATGGTGACGTGAACATAACGATTCGTCGATCAGTGGAGTATGTGTCATGCCGAAAAGTCATCTGTCGGTTTTAAAGGGTTGGGTTCTCTGCCTGGGCGTGTTCCTGCCGCTTGCATTGACGGTGCAGGAGGTGCGTGCGGGCGGCAATGGCCTGTTCATATCCGCCGCCGGCCAGTATGGTCAGATGGACAAGAACTACAATATCGATGACGCCGACGATCTCAAGGCGGTGTTCGACGATAATGATGTAGGCTTGAACGCGGGCATTGGCTGGCGCTTCACCAAGTGGCTGGCCGTGGATGCAGGATACTGGGACCTGGGGACCTTCAAGTCGGACGAGTTGCAAGGCGGCGGCAAGATCGACCTGGATACCAGCACCTATACTGTCGGCGCCATCGTCTCGGTGCCGCTGTGGATCGTGGACGTCTATGCGCGCGGCGGCGCCGCTTTCTGGCAGGCGGATTCCAAACAGGTGGATAACGACGGCAATGACCTCTACTACGGCGTGGGGGTGGCCTTGAATATTTTCAGCAGCATCGACCTGTACCTGGAAGGCGTGCGCTTCGACCTCGATACAAATATCGACACCGTTGGCCTCGGGGTGCGGATCACCTTTTAGTAGGCTGGTAGGCGCCTGCCTTGGCGCCCGGCACCGCCGTATGGTGCCCGGTGCGCTTACTACGGCTGCTTGTTGCGCACCCGTCTTCTTGGCCGGGCACCCTTGATCCGGTGATCAATGTCCCCCGGCGCGATAAAAACATCTGTGCGTCCCTGCTTCGTGCGAAGCAATAAACTGTAGGTATCAGACAATACGCACAGGTCGGATCTCGCTGTCTGGTTTGTCACCCCGTGGGATGTCTGGTGGCTTCTTACCGTATACTGCGCCCCAGGGTTGCGCATCGCGTGCCTGATCAGGGCTAGCTGCCGGTGGTTCATCTCGCCGTGCAGCACCGAGTCATGCAGTGCTGCTTCGGTATCCCTCAGTTCCTGCGTTTTCCTCAGCAGGTATTCATGCAGCCGTTCGATGGCCTTACGCACGGCGTCCAGTTGATGAATGATAAAATATGTCACATCGCCACTATCGGTTTCGGTGTGCAAGTAAGCCTTTATGTAACTGGGTTGTGCCGCCTTGATGATCCCCGAAATGGAGACATGCTCCAGGAGCCAAAAGCCCTCCTTCATCACAAGCCAATAAAACAACGCCCGCGCGGTGCGACCGTTGCCATCGAAAAACGGATGGTCGTAGCCGATCATGAAGTGAACGACAATAGCCCGAATCAACGAGGGAATCATCGGGTCGCCTGATTTGCCATTGGCGAAGTCACAGATGGTCTGCAACCTCCCGGACAATTCGGCCGCATGTGGCGGGCGATGCAACACTTCTCCCGTCATATCGTCACAGACAGCGATATCATCTTCAGCAGCCCTTAGCGTCCCCGTCTTGTGTTCATGGCCCGCTTCGAAGGTCTTCTCCGTCAGTATCCGATGAAGCTCAAATACCATCGAGGACGTCAGTTCATCGTCGATGTTGTCCTTGATGAATAGCATGGCCCGATAGTTATTCAGGATCATCTGTTCGGATTTGTCCTTCGGCGCCCGAGCGGTACGGATCATCTCTTTGGCGACCCGATGCGTTGTCGAGGCACCTTCCAGTTGACTGGAATTAATAGACTCTTCGATGAGCGAGGATATCAAGTAGGTGTCCCGCGTTTTCGGGTCAGTGATCTTGGGGTCGGCGGCCACTGCACCCTTGGCCTGCTCACTAATCCAGAGAAGGTCATTGACGATGCGGCCGGCCTGGCAGTAGACAAACCTGTTCCCCCCCTTGTCGGAGAAGGGAAGGTCCTGGTGAAGCTTTTGCCTGGCCAACTGCACGGCAAACCAGTGCTGCTCCGCCGTTAACCCTGCGGGTGGATCCAGATGTTTCAGCCTTTCCCAGTGGAGATAGCGCCCCTGGCTATCGAAGGGTTTCACCCCTGATGCCACCAGCACACTGGCGATACTCGCGAGCCTTTCCATATCTTGTGCCTGGGTCGCTTCACTGAGGAAGTTTTCAAGACTGGGGGGCGACTCCGGGACTTTCACGGCTATCTCCTAATTTTGGTGAAATTAGTATATAGCTCAAGTCGCACCGGAACTACTAATATTTTATAAATTAGGAATTACTAATTAAATATCATAATATTCAATGAGATAAATACAGTAATTGCTTGCCTGTTAGTGCGTTTTTAAAGGGGGGTTGCCCACTTCTCGGTCGTGCCCCCTGTCTCGATCTGCGGTTTCAGGCCGCTGCAGCCTGCGACTTATCAAGGTCCGGCACCGCGCGTTTTATCACGTCCCAGTAACCCCGCGCCAGGGTATGCTCATGTCCGGCGTAGAAACCCTTGTCGTGCAATCGATTATGCAATGCCTTTAGCTTGTGACAGGGCACGCTCGCCAACAGATGGTGCTCCACGTGATAGTTGACGTTATTGGGACACAGGAAGGGGCGCTCAAACCAGCGGGGAATGGTGGTGCGCGTGTTGAGCCGGGGGTCCGGATCGAACAGGTCGGGCACGTTGCCGTGCTCAGCCACCTGGCGGATGCGGGCGATCAGTGGGTAGCTCGTGAGGTAGGCAATAACCCAGAGGAGATAAAATTCCGGGTGTCCGGCCAGCCCAAGGAGTGCGAACAAGGCCAGGTTGACCAGCAGCCCCTGGCCTAACGCGTTGGTTTTCTCTCCCTCGCGCATCATGATGTTGCGACCGCCGCCGGTAACCAGGGCGCCCAGTAGCTTGACTCCCGTCTGGCCGGTAAGATCGCGCTTTATCTTGCGCAGGAAACTTTCGCGGCTCACCGGATAGTGGCGATAGTTGGGCAGGTCCGGGTCGGCATCGGTACCGGCGGTGCGGTGATGTTCACGATGAGACGCCCCGTAGGCATCGCAGTTACCAAGTATCGGGTAGGCGCAGAGCCACTGGCCCACGGCTTGATTGAGCGCCTGTGTCCTGAACAGTGTTTTGTGCCCCGCCTCGTGCATGAGCACGGCCAGCCCCATCTGGCGGCCCCCCAGAAGGAGGATTGCGAGGACTATGGTCAGTGGATTGGTCCACAGGGCAACGCCGACAAAAACCGCCGCTATCGACAGCCAGTTGCAGGCTACCACCCAGGCGCCGCGCAGGTCGCTGCGTGCGGTGAAGAACTTGAGTTCCTCGCTGGTCAGGAAGTCGCTTGCTTTCATGGGGCCTCCAGTGGTGGTACAAGCCACCCTTAATCTTTTGGTCTCTACGGGGTCAAAAATATAACCAATACAATCAGTATGTGTCAATATATGTTATATATTTGAAGCGATACATAAGATGCGTAAACAGATGATCGAAGAGCTCCTGACATCCAAGCCGACACTGAAGCGCCTGATCCTGTCGTTACTAAGTGCTCCAGGCTTTGAAACCATCGAGGTGGGGCACCTGGTGCAGTGGGGGCAATTATTCGGCATCGAGGCAACGGCCACCCGCGTAGCCGTTGGCCGGCTGGTCAAACAGGGCTTCATCACGGCCGTCGGGCGCGGCACCTACACCATCGGGCCCCAGGGCAGTCTCATGGCCCAGACCGCCAGTCACTGGTTGAAGTTGGAAGACCGCGTCGGGAGCTGGGCTGGTGGCTGGATAGCGGTGCACACGTCTCACCTTGGCCGTACCAACAAGACGGCCCTGAGGGCACGCGAAAGGGCGTTCCGGCTCAACGGCTTTGCCGAGTTGGTGACCGGCCTGTGGTGCCGCCCCGACAACCTTGTCCAGACCCTGGATCTCATTCGGCATCAGTTGATTGTGCTTGGCCTGGAACCGGAGGCGGTGGTGATGCAGGTCGGTGTTTTTCCCGGGGTGGAATCCGAGCAACTCTATGCTCTGTGGCCGCGCGAGCAGCTGGAAACGGGGTACCGGGAGTACATCGCCGCCCTGTCCGCCAGCGAGAAGCGCATAAAGGAAATGAGTATTCCGGAGGCGGCCCGTGAAACGTTTTTGGTCGGCGAGGCTGTCATTCGGAGAATCAATGCCGATCCATTCCTGCCGGCGCAAATGGTGGACGCCCGCTCGAGACACACGCTCATAACGCAGATGGTGCAGTATGAAAGGCTTGGAAGGTCGGTCTGGGAGGCGTTTCTGGCGGGGCAAGCCGGGCGTGAAGCGGGATGATGTCCCTACCTGTACAGGTGCTTCTCATATACGGATTGATATCGCATAATCCACTCCACGTGCTGCGGTAGCTTGCGCGAGGTGCATTGGCGAATTAGCGACAAAACCGCCAATATTCATTTCGTCGATTTCTATATTACCTGTGTGGTGGAGTTACGGATTTCGCGTAGCACCGCCGTAGTGGTTGGCTGAAAGCGTTCGTGCTGCAAGTATTGATTGTGTTAGCTCACCCTGAACAAAACGGGCCGAGTGGCGTGTGTGTCTGCGCCCTGTTTTTTATAAAAAGCTTAAATTTTCAAGGAACGAAGGGGACTATGAATATCAGGAAGGCAAGCTATTTTTTGGGCGTTATGGCGCTGTACGCGGGTTCTGCATTGGGTGTCACGGTCACCTACCCTTACTCGGGAGCGCCTGAAACGTTCGTGGTGCCTGCAGGCGTTACCTCGGTCACAATTGAGGCATGGGGCGCCCAGGGGGGTATGAGCGATCCTGTCACGGATAATCTTGGTGGTTATGCAACGGGTGAGCTGGCTGTTTCTCCGGGCGATGTTCTGAATATCTATGTCGGTGGTCAGCCTTCTGGCGAGCCTGGTGGGTTCAATGGCGGCGGGGCCGGAGACAGCTTGGGTGCCGGTGGCGGCGGTGCTTCGGATGTGAGAACTGCCGGGAACACCCTTAACGACCGGGTGATAGTGGCCGGTGGTGGTGGCGGTGGCGGGATCTGGTCTGGAGCAAATGTCATCGGCGGTGTTGGCGGCGGACTGACCGGGGGTGACGGGCTCAGAGCACCAAATAACGCTGGAGGTGGTGGAGGGACGCAATCGTCCAGCGCGGATGGCACATGCGTCTCATTCAACAACCCCGTTGTGGCAGGCGGTTTTGGTTTTGGTGGTACAACGGTAGGTGCCGGTTGCGGCTGTGAAGGCTATGGTGGCGGGGGCGGCTGGTATGGCGGCGCCGGTAGCGGAAACTGTCGGGGCGGCGGCGGTGGCTCCTCTTACATACAGGGGCTGACCAACGGGTCTACTACTGCCGGCCTGCGATCAGGGAATGGTGAAATTCAGATTACGTATGACGAGGGTGCCGCACCAGCACCAGCGCCCGCCACCGCAATTCCCGCTATGTCAGCCTACGGCCTTGCTCTCACCGTGCTGGGTCTGGTACTGGTAGCAGTGCGTCGTCTGCGGGTGTCAACCAGCCGGAACTAATCACAGGCACGTACGGCTTAGATTGATAAAGCCCGCTTCGGTGGGCTTTATTCTCGACCCTGACAACGACAGGCAGCCGCTATTGCAACCCCCCACCGCTTTATCTACAATCGCACCCCTTCAAGCTGGGGGCGATTCCACAATCCCTATCTGATCAAGGCTGGCGTAGCTCAGTAGGTAGAGCAGCTGATTTGTAAAAAGTCTTAGCCGACGACTTTCCTCCGGTAACTCCAAGAAATTCTTAGATTTTTTCTACAGAGGTTCCGCTCAGGGGTGGCCACTGCGGCTATTCTGAGCTAGAGCTCCAAGCTACCTAAGACGCGATGGCCGTGCGGCAATTGCCCGTGTGTAATGTCTACCGAACGTATTCTGATGACGGTATCTGCTTTGATGGGCACTGCTGCCGTTCAGAAGCCCGGTTCGGCGTGAAGAGAAATGTCTCTGCTCACCTAGCACTTACCTTTTCAGCCTACGATTATCTACTACGTAGAAAACGACTCCCAGCAAATCTAACTTGCATCGAGCAAAGGCAGTTACCTTCACTCAACGAAAGCCACCCCCGAAGGGGTGGTCTACCTTGCTCTGGTTGCGGTCAGATCACCACTTCATCATCATGCGCTTGGCTTCGGCCTCGGCGTTCAGGTAGGGCTCGCCCTTGACCGATACTGCAACGCCCTGGATCTTGCCATCGGTGAACTTGCCCGGGGCTTTGTACAGCGAACTCACCGCGTCTTCGCTGTCGTAGCCTATGCAGAGGCCTTCACCGGAGAAGCTGAACTTGCCCGGCTGGGTGCGCATCTTGCCGGATGCCACCACCTTGTCATCGATATAGAGCTTGGTATCGCCCAGGGTCTCGCCATGTTCGCCTTGGCCTGTCTTCTCGAACTCCATGCCCACGGTGTATTTCCCCGGCTTCAGTGTGATATCGGATTCGAACACCTGTTCGGGATCGATGCCGAGGAAGTTATACACGTAGTAGAGCTTCTTGTCCTTGATGAACAGTGAATGGCCGCCAAAGCGGGAGCCCATGGCGAAGATCACGCCTTCGGTTTTGTCGGTGATCTCGACGTTGGCAAGGATCTTGTACGAACGACCGCGCACGTTGACCGCAGCCCCTTCCGGTACAGGTTCCGTATCCGGGTAATACTTGTAAGTATCGCGGGGAGGCTCTCCGGTGGGACGCGGGGTTGTAATAATGTCCACAGCAAGGCGGTCGTCCAGCGGCAGAATGTTGTTCTCCTTCGCCTGCTCCATCCACAGGTCTTTCAGCTCTTGCAGTTTTTCCGGATACTTGGCGGCGAGGTTGTTGGACTGCGAGCGGTCCTCCTCCATGTTGTAGAGTTCCCATTCGTCCTCGTCGAAGTGGCTTTTGTTACCCAGCGGAACGTGCACCGAGGCAGCGTGCCAGCCGTCCTTCCAGATACCCCGAGTGCCGAACATCTCGTAAACCTGGACCTGCTTTTTTGTCGGGTCGTCCGGTTTGGCATCGAACGTATAGGCCATAGAAACACCGTAGAGCGGGTACTGCTTCACGCCATGGTTGAACTCGGGCATCTCAAGGCCGGTGATTTCGAGCAAGGTCGGTACGATATCCGTTGAATGGTGATACTGGTGGCGCAGCTCGCCGCGCGCCTTGATGCCCTTGGGCCAACTGATAACGAGCGGATCCGCGGTTCCCCCCTCGTATTCCGAGTAGCGCTTGAACATTTTGTACGGCGCAGAGAAGGCCGCAGCCCAGCCGGTTGGGAAGTGTTCGTAGGTGTCGGGGCCGCCCAGCTTGTCGATGTACTTCATGTTGTCTTCGAGGCTGTCGGGAAAGCTATTGAAAAACTTGTTCTCGTTCACCGAGCCATTGGGCGAGCCCTCTCCGGAGGTACCATTGTCGGCAGCGTAGATTATTAGCGTGTTTTCGTACTGGCCTGTCTCCTTCAGGTAGTCGATGATTCGACCGATCTGATGGTCGGTGTAAGAGGAGTAGCCCGCCCAGACCTCCGCCATGCGGTTGAACAGTTTCTTTTCCTGGTCGTTCAGGGAATCCCAGGGACGTACGTAATCCAACGCGTTGGCAACGTCTTTCGGAAGAGGATTGACAGCGGTGTTGACGGTATTTTCGGGAATAATGCCCCTCTCTTTCATGCGTTTGGTTGCCCATTCGCGATAGGCCTCGTAACCGTCGTCGAATTTGCCCTTGTATTTCGCTATCCATTCCTTGGGAGCCTGGTGTGGCGCATGGTTGGCGCCAGGGTTGAACCACATGAAGAAGGGCTTGGACGGGTTGGAGGCGTTCTTGTTACGGAGCATCTCGATGGCCTGATCGGCGAGGTCCTTGGACAGGTGGTAGCCGTCTTCCGGCATATAGGGCTGTTCGATAAAATCGTTGTCCTTGACCAGGAACGGATACCACTGGTTGGTCTCGCCGCCAAGGAAGCCGTAGAAGCGGTCCCACCCCTTCTGCAGCGGCCATTCGCCGCGATACCCGCCCGGCGCCACGTCAACTTCCGGCACGTTGTGGTTCTTGCCGAGCCATAAGGTGGCGTAGCCGTTGGCCTGCAACACTTCGGCAATGGTCGTTACTTCTTTGGGAAAGCGGGTGCTGTAACCCGGGAACCCCTCCGCACCTTCGGCGACATTGGCATACCCGTTCATCCAGTGGGTGCGGCCTGTCTGCAACGTGGAGCGCGTCGGCGAGCACAGGGAGGTGGTATGCCAATTGGTGTAGATCAACCCGTCCGCGGCGAGGCTGTCCAGTGTCGGCATCTCCAGGCGGCCGCCGTAGGGAGACCAGGCGGCCTGACCCGTGTCGTCATATAGAATGAAGAGAATATTGGGGGCTCCTTCGGGCGCCTTTGGGGGGGTGAAAGGCTTCCAGTCCGGTTTGGAATCGCGGACATCCAGCTCAATCTTGCCCTTGAAGCCGCGCATCAGTTCGGCTTCGGTAGGTTCGGACGGTTCGGTCGCGTTGACTGTAGCGGTGGCCGTACTCGCCAGAGTCAGTACGGTGGCAAACAGCAAGTTGGTGAATGGCTGGTTGGAATGACAGTTCTTCATTGTCCATTAGTCCTTGTCAGCTGGAGAATATCGGCTGGATTCAATCCATGGGATCAATCGGTGGGCAATGTGTGATCTGCAAACCGGAAACGAGGCAAGATTAAACAATGCCACGGCACGCAACGGACCATGAGGGCACCAGCCGAAAACGCCCTCTAGACTTCCGCCCATTGAAAAGTTGCACCCGCTCACATTCAGGCTAGCATATACACGCGGGGCGGGTTATCCACTTTTCGCAAACCTCTATCTGGAAACGCGTCACCAGAAAGGCGTCGAATGAGATACGCGCCATTCAATAGTTCTTATCCTCGCCGCAAAACCTGAGATAAGCTTAGGTACAAAGGAGAAGGGTGCAATGGCAAAACCAACCTCCTCTGTGGGCTCGGAGCCAGGGATTTCTGTAGGGCACCTCAAGGTTGAGGACCTGAGTGCGTGGGAGCAAAGTACGGCGCCCTGGGATCTCGTGGCCGAACCTCTTGATGGGTTCATGAACTTCGAGAATCACAAGTTCTATATACGGACGCCATCTATTGTCTTGTATCGGGAATGCTTTGTAACCGGCCTGCATCTTCACGGCCTGTCACCACCGCAAATGCTGGCCCTGACCATTCCCCTGCACCCCGGGCCGCGCACGGCTTACTGGAAGCGACAGCCTGCCCGGCACGAGGTTCTAGCCGCACTGGATGGCGGGCTCGACGTAGTGGTGGAAGCAGGTGACGAGAATTTGACTCTCCTGGTTTCCCTGGAGTTGCTACTTCGTGAACTACCCGGCGACCACTTGTCGAATCTTCTTGCATTTGGCGCTAATCGTACGGTGAGGGCTTCCCCGGCCACTATTCGGGCATTCACAGTTTGGCAGGAACAGACTTTGGATGCCGCAATGCAGCAGCCCGACGCCCTCCGAAATAGTGCGGTGTTATGCGCAATAGAGCAGGATCTGCTGCGCTTGCTGGCAGAATTGAGCGCCACCGGACCTGATCTTCCCGTGTCCAATGAGAGACGTATGGGACATCGCGGTCTAAAGAAAGCCCTGGAGTACATTCACTGTGCGCCTGGAGAACATGTAACGATTCCAGAACTTTGCGCAGTCGCCTGCGTCAGCCAGAGAACATTGGAATACGCTTTCAAAGACGCTTTGGGCCTGTCGCCACGAAATTACCTACGCAGAAGGCGGCTTCACGCCACGAGGCGTCGCTTGCTGGATGCTATCCCGGGCCATGATCGTGTGGGAGATATCGCCACTCAGCACGGTTTCCTGCACCTAGGGAGATTTTCTGCGGACTACCAGGCCCGATTTGGCGAGCTACCCTCACAAACCCTGGCTCGTCCCAATCCTTATATAGGCACCCCTCTGGTCAAAACCTACCCTGCGGACAGGTGAGGCGGGATAAGAGCTTTACGTAGAATGAATGCGTAATGTTTATCAGGCTCGAACTGTTTTGAAAGTACCCCGCCCTTGCATCCACCCCGGTCATTGCCTAGAATTGCGCCCCTTCGAGCCATGGGAGTTCCGGGCATTTCCGCCCTCCCGCAATGATTTCCGTGGCTGGTCTGGCTGGCGTAGCTCAGTAGGTAGAGCAGCTGATTTGTAATCAGCCGGTCGGGGGTTCGATTCCTCTCGCCAGCTCCAAAATATTCAACAAAAACAAAGCATTAGGATTTCTCGCATTGCCCTTGATCCCGTTCGAATCCGTTGGTGATACGCCGGTGCCACGGCTGGCTTCGGGGTGTGTGAAAGTATCCAGTCAAATAAATGTGGTTAAGGTGACCACATACTTTATTTGTTGAATGACGCGCCCTGGGTGGTTTTGTCGGGACGGCGATCGTGAACGTCTGTGGTGTTATTGCTTTGTTCGAGCTTTCTATTGCTCGCAATCTTTGCAATGCATGTTGCCGGGTAAACGTCGCCCTAGAAAACCTGGCTGATTCCACCATCCACCGGAAGCGTAATGCCGGTAATGTAGCTGGAAGCATCGGACAGTAAGAATATGTGTGCGTTCGCTATATCCCAGGCATTGCCTTGGCGGCCAAGTGGAATCGGAGTGGAATCCCGATCTGGTTTCACGAGGCTGGCCAAACGACCAAGGCTGGTGTCTATCAATCCCGGCATCACGATGTTCACTCGAATCTTCTTTGGAGCCAGAGCTTTAGCAGCCGCACGTGCCAGCCCCTCTAAAGCTGCCTTGCTGGTAATGTAGGCTGGTATAGAGCTGGTCGAGACGACACGAGCTGCTGTCGAAGAAGTGAGAGTAATGGCGCCACCAGCCTCCATCAATTCATCTGCCGCTTGTATGGCCAAAAAATGTGAGCGGACATTGACAGCCATGACACGGTCCCAATCAGAAACGCTGGTTGCTTTGAAGCCGTCTCCCGCAGCTATTCCGGTGTTGAGCACAAGACCATCAAGCCCTCCCAGCCAATCCTTCGCTTCAGCCATTATTCGGCGTACATCTTCTGGATTTGCTGCGTCGCCACAGAATGCCCGTGCTTCCCAGCCCCCGCTACAAATCGGGTCGACTGTAGCCTGTGCAGCGCTCTGGCAAATATCAGCTACCGCCACTCGGGCACCTTCCTGGGCCGAAAGTTGGCAAATAGCGCGACCGATTCCTACTGGTGGATCTTGCAGGCCATAACCCTGCTGGCCTCCGCCAAAGACGAGGACGCGTCGTTCACTGAGCTTCATGGAGCAACTCATAAATTATCCTCTCGAAAGGACGTCGCCGCATCGACGACAGCCAGGTCGACAGACAGGTCGGGAGTGAGGTCTATGGCGCCGGCCAGAAGCGCGATGGCCTGATACCAACCGACCAGAACGAGCACTTCGATTATTTGACGATCGCTGAATGCTACTCGCAGCGATGCGAATTCAGCGTCGCTCAGGTGGTGGTTCTTAATCAAGCGATCTATGGCCGCTAGTGCGGGGCCTTCACCACGGATGCTCGGGTCATCAAGTCTCTGACTTACAACAGCATCAATTTTGTTCTCTTCAATGCCAATCTGCCGCGCGATAGCTACATGCTGTATTTCTTCATACTGGCACCGTGTCGACGCGGAGACTTGCAGAATGATGAGTTCCCTAATCGCGGGCGGGAGGGACAGTTTGGACAGGAGCGCGCCTCCCATTGCCAGCCACTGCGGCAGTATCTCCGGTGCGTGTGACAATTGGCGAAACAGCCCCAGGTCGGGCAGAGCGTCGAGTATCTGTCTAATGGGCTCGGATAGGGAGTCTGAATCTGGATCTTCGATACGAGTCATTTTAAACCTGCCATGTATGGATTCTTTTAGGAACCGTAGGAATTGCGAACTCTACACAAGTGACAATAAGTATTCAATACCTAAAGTATTTAAATATTGTGGCATAATTTGACTATGACCGAGCAAACGCGACGGCGAGAAACGTACCCCGACCGATATAAGCGGCCACGGCGCTCCAAGGTAAGGCGTAAGCTGTTGGAGGCTGCGCTCATTGAGTTTTCGAAGCGTGGTTACGATAAAGCTTCGCTGGATGAAGTTGCGGCTATTGCTGGCTTTAGCAAAGGAGCCATCTACTCCAACTTCACCAACAAAGAGGGCCTTTTTCTCTCGCTTATGGACCAGCAGATTCGTGAGCGAATCGAGGCGGTTAGAGCGGTTTGCGAAAACCTGGTCCCCATGGAGCAGGGGCCGGACGCCGCAGGCGTGGTTGGGCGGCAAATTGTAAGTGCTCTCGCTGCAGACGAGGCGTTCCAGCTACTGTTTCTGGAGTATGTTGCGCATGCCGCTCGGACTTCAGAAGTACACCAGGAGTTGTCTGATCGACGACGCGACGTGCGAATCCTTATTGCAGATGCCGCCCTGGCTGTTTTAGGTTCGGAACACAAATTGTGGGAACGTACGACTCCGGCAGTTTTTACGATAGCAATACTGGCGCTTTCCAATGGCCTGGGGATTGAACGTGTTGCAACACCTGACGATATACCCGAAGACATGCTTGCGAAACTCATTGGTCTGATGATCCAATGAAGGGCGGGTAATGTTGCTAGATACAGCGCTAATCGGCGTTCTGGTATATAACGGATTCGCGTAACAATAATACTGGAGGTTGGCGAGATGGGGTCTGTCAATATAGAGCCGCTGGATAAAAGCTTTGGTGCGGTGGTAACGGGCTTGCGGCTAACGGAGCTCACTGCGGCGGAATTTGCCGATTTGTACCGGGCGTGGCTGGAGTACGCCCTGCTGATCTTTCCGGGGCAACACTTGAGCGACGAGCAGCAACGGCAATTCGCTGGCCGTTTTGGCAGTCTCGTCGAGGGTTTGGAAGCCCTGGAGATCAGCAACGTATTGCCGAGCGGCGAACTCCGGAGCGCCGTCGATGATGACACCATGAAGATCATACGCGGCAATATGCAATGGCATCAGGACAATACCTATATGCCTTTGCAGGCCAAGGGCGCGGTTTTCAGCGCGAAAGTCGTGCCGGCCGAGCGCGGCGATACGGCCTTCGCGGACATGCGGGCGGCTTACGACGCACTTGATGATGAAACCCGGGTGCTGGTGGAGCGGCTCGCGGCCCGGCATTCACTGGCCCATAGCCAGAGAGCGCTGAACGAGGAGACCAAGGGTGCCGGCAGCGAGTACATGGGTTATGGCCTGGATGTCGCCGAGTCGCCCCTGCGGCCGCTGGTCAAGGTTCACCCCGAAACCGGCCGCAAAGCGCTCGCGGTGGGCCGGCATGCCTATGCCGTGGAGGGCCTCGGCGAGGCCGAAGCCGCGAAGCTGCTGGAACGCCTGAACGATTTTGCCGTGCACAACGAGCACTGGGTCTACCAGCACCGCTGGCATGCCGGTGACGTGGTGGTGTGGGACAATCGCTGTCTCATGCACCGCGCCTGTGACTGGGACTTCGGGCAAAAAAGGGTGATGTTGCATTCCAGAATCGCCGGCGACCCCGTGTCTGAAGCGGCTCTGGTGCGCTGACAGGTCGCTATTTCCTGGGCAGATAGCCCATTTTCCGCGAGGCGTCGATCAGCATCCTGCGAAAGGCCTTGCGCGGCAGCAGGCGCTTCATCAGGGCAACGCCGCGCACGCCCTCACCGGAGAGTATGGTGCCTGCGCCCCTGCCTACTCCGTCTACGATGTCCCGGGCCACCACGCTCGGGTGCACGCCTTTCTCCCGGTAGTGGCGCTGCAGGCGCTCCAGTTCCCCGGGCGCCATGCGGGTGCGCTCGCTGTGCTGCACGATGGCGGTATTGATCACTCCGGGGTGCAGGCAGCTGACGGAGATGGGAGTATCGGTGAACTCCATGGCCAGCACCTCGCTCAGCCCCTCCACCGCGTACTTGCTGGCCACGTACGCCGAGAGGTTGGTGGGCGGGGCGATGGAGGCCATGGAGGCCACGTTGACCAGGTGGCCGGGCATGCCGCGCCGCTGCCAGATGGCGGCGAACAGGCGGCAACCCAGGACCACACCCAGCACGTTGACGTCCAGGGTCAGGCGCCAGTCCGCGGTGGTGGTTTCCAGGAAGGGAGACATGATGCCCAGCCCGGCATTGTTGATGACGATGTCAGGCACCAGGCCGGCATGTTCCAGCTCGTCCGCCAGTGCCTGGTAGGCTGCCTCGTCTACGACATCCAGGCGGTGCCTGTGGCACTGCCTGCCCAGGGCCTCGACCTGTGGCCCGAGTCGCTCCAGCCCCGCCATGTCGACATCGGTGGCGATGATGTCGGCACCCTCCCCGGCGAAGGCCAGTGCGGTTTCGTAACCGATGCCGGAGCCGGCGCCGGTGATGAAAACCTTCTTGCCGACGAACTGTGTGGTCATTGCGTTTTCCTCTCTCCGGGGGCGGCCCAGTGGCCGACCGGCTATCAGTACTGGTCTCTCGGCCCGAGTTTCATCAGGACGTTCATCACCCGCTGCATGCCGTTGCGGGCTGGCTGGGTGGTGAGGGTCTTGTTGTCATCCTGCCAGAAAAGCTCGCCGTCCTCGTCCATTTGCACGTGCCACGCGTTGGCGCCTGACATGTCGCGCCTGATGATGGCGGCCATTTCCCCGGCCAACCCGGGCGAATCCACGAACAGGCCCATTTCGGTATTGATGCTGGCCGAGCGGGGGTCGAGGTTCATGGAGCCGACGAAGACGTAGCGGTCGTCGGCCACAGCGCATTTGCTGTGCAGGCCCGAGAACTCCGCCACTACCGGAGGCACGTCGATCACCGTTTCCTTGATGGCCGGGTCGGAGCGCATCTCGTAGAGCCTGACGCCGGCCTCCAGGAAATCGTCGCGCCAGGGTTCGTAGTGGCTGTTCACCGCGGGAACGTCGTGCGAGGAGAGTGAGTTGGTGAGAATGCTGACATCGACGCCGCGCGCTGTCAGAGCGCGCATGGCGTCGATACCGTTCTGGGCCGGAATGATATAGGCGTTCATGATCAACAATTCCCGCCGGGCAATGTTGAAAAAGTTGAACATGGAGGACAGCATGCGCTGGTCGATCTGCTCCGGCTCGGCCTCGTCGTAAACCATTTTGCTGCGCCCGATGTGCAGGCTGGCGGCATACCCTTCAAGCTGCGTGCGCCAGTCTCCCGGCTGCCGGGGGAAACTGGCGAGTACGGGCGTGCTCGCGGTAAAGGCCTGTAGCGACTCCCACTGTTGCCGGGCGATATCGGCGTCGGGCTCGATCGTGAGATTGTCCGCCGACACCACCCACTCGCTGTTCCAGAATCCGTCGAATGCCTTGCTCGCCTGGCTGGCCACGGGCCCGATACCGAGTACGTCGGTATCGTTGAAGTTATAGACCTCGTTTAGGCCGAAGTAGTGGTCACCGATATTGCGGCCGCCGATTACCGCGGCGCGCCCGTCCACGATCATCAGTTTGTCGTGCATGCGGGTGTTGAGGCGCTCCATCTGCGCAATCATTTCGCCGGCCCGCCCGGCCATGCTGCCCCGTGTTTTCCAGGGATTGAACATGCGGAACTCGATATTGGGCTGCGCATGCAGGTTGGCGATCAACTGGTCGTGGCCGTGGAGGATGAGATCGTCGACGATCAGCCGCACTTTCACGCCGCGTCGGGCGGCCAGTACGGCGCGCTCCAGGATCAAGCTGCCGCTGGCGTCGGGGTACCAGAGGTAGGTCTGGATATCCAGCGACGTCCGGGCGGAATCCATCAGCAGCAGGCGGTAGTAGAGCCCGTCGTAACTGCTGTCGAGGATGCGAAAGCCGGAGGACTGCGCACCGTGGGCGGCGGTGATCCGCGCAGCGATCTCGGCGAGCACGCCCTCGTTGGCCGGTGCCTGTGCGTAGTTGGGGGGCGCCTTGACGATATCCTGCTTGAGGCTGGCCGGAGCACAGGCGGCGAGCACCAGCAACAGTGACCAGGCCAGGCTGGCTCGCAGGCCGGGCATCAGTAGTAATACCGCCAGTCGAATACCATGCGCAGGCCCAGGGAGTACACGGTGTCCAGGCTGATCGGCTGCGCGTCCGGCGGATAGCTGACCGAATCGTCATAGGGGATATCCGCGCCGCCGAACAACTGGAAGATCACCGAGGAACTCTGGTTGCTGGAAAAGGCCCGATAGGGCCGGTATTCCAGGATGGGCAGGTCGAGGTAAATCGACTTGTAGTCCACCACCCTGCCCGCCCCGCCGGGGGGACTGCTGGGGGCCGCCAGCTGGTCATTGCCGAGGGTGCCGAACATAGTGGCGCCGATTTCCCGGCCCAGGATGAACTGGAAGCGGCCGTAGCGTGTCGCCCAGCCCTGTTCCAGGGAGAACAGCCCGCCATTGGCGGCAGTGACGGCCATCTGCATGTAGCGCTCGCGGTCGAACAGGTACATGGGCGAGAGCAGCAGCAGGTCGCCGGGTATGAGGTAAAAGGGCATCCTGATCCGCGCCGAGAGGCCGCCGCGGGCGGGGATCGCCGCACTCAGGCTGCCGCCGAGGTTTTCCAGGGCGGTATCCTCGGCATTGTTGGTGGAGGCCGTGTCCGCGCGCAGGCCGAGCTGGCCGAAGACCAGTCCATCACCCGCATCCCCCATGGTCCCCTCCAGCCCCAGGCCGGCGCGAAACCCGATATCCAGGCCGCTTATCCAGCCACCCTGGTTCTCGGTGGGCACGAAGCCGCCTTCCAGGTAGCGCGTGTCCATTGTTCCAGCCAGGCCGATGAAGGTTCCGACCTCGCTTCTGGAGCGCGGCAGCGCGCCCAACCCGGGGCCCAGGCCCGGAACCGGTGCATCCAGCAGAATCTCATTGAAAACCGGCGAATAAGGGCCTTTGCCGCGCTGTCCCAGGGCGACCCCCCGGTCGGGAAAGGCGGTGGTGCTGCAGATATCGAAGGCATCCGCGCCGGAGACGGTATCCGGCGCTGGCGGCAGGATGTAACCCTGCGGCAGACCCGCCGCCTGGTCCAGTACCTGCGCCAGGCTCTTTCGCGCCGCGGCGGCAGCCAGTTCCGCATCCTGGGGGCGCATATGGGCGTCACCCATCAGCACGATGGTCTGGTCGCGCCCCTGCCAGGTGAACACCTCGAGGCCGGCCTGGTTGTAGAAATCATGGGTGCCCTTGCGCTGGGAGACGTCGCCCCAGCTGCCAGCCACGTGGCCGGAGGCATAGATATCCTGCAGGAAGTGCAGGGCGAAGGCCTCGTCGAACAGGGCCGAGCGGGCCAGTTCCGCCCGCTGCGTCGGCGGGAGGGTGGCGTCGTTCAGGCGGCTGGCCTTGTGCAGGGCGCTGATATGAAACCAGGCATAGACACCGGCGGCATTGAGGTCCGATCCCGCGCGCAGCGCCAACACCCCGTATTCATCGGCGTCGAGGCGGGTATCGGGCCGGGCGAGCAGGAAATGCGCGAGGTTGGCATCGGCGCGGGTGGCGTAGTGGGGGTCGGCCCGCTGCAGGCGGATGTCGGCGGTGCGCAGGGCGTTCACCCGCTCGGCCTGGTGTTTGTCGCTGGCCAGCTGCTCCCGGGCGGTTGCGATGAGGTCGCCATCCTGCACCTGCTGTTGCGCAGGGGCGGTGATGGGAATCCTGGACAGGTCCGCCTTGAGTTGCGCCGCGACGTCGGCCACCACCAGAATCCACTCCGAGTCCAGCACCGTATCGAGCATCCTCTGGCTGGAACAGGAGTGATCGCCGGCTATCCCCGCCAGTGCGGCCCAGTCGATGCATGTGGGAGTAAGCCCCTGCGCACTGTCCGCGCCCTGTTCGCACAGGCGCTGCTCGTTACCCGTGCGCGCCTGCGCCCACAGCTGCTCGAACACGGCTCCGCGCTCGTCGTCCAGGCCGACTACCGCCAGCACGGCGATGTCGCGGTGCTCGGGGTATACCCAGGCGCTGGCCGGGGCGGGGGCGAAGCACAGGGCCCAGGCCAGCGCGGTGAGCAGATTCGAGTGCGACAGGCGATACGGTGCGGGTCGGTGGCACATTATTATGCAAACGGGTTGTCCCTGTTGTGGTTCAGTATAGGCCCGCAGGGCGGGCCTGTGCCAGTGAGCCGAACCACGGCTTCTCCCCGCGCCCGGCCCCGGCGGGCGCGGCGGTTGGCAATGGCAGCTGGGCCGGCATTACCTGGCGGCACGGCCGCCGGCCGGGTCCGCGGCGAGTGGCGGCGGCCGTCAGGCAACCCTGATATCGGCCGGTTCTTCCTCCCGGGAGGCATTCCACCAGGTGGAAGCACAGGGGATCTTGCTCAGGTCGCAGCGGTGCTTGTGGTGACGGGCAATGGCATGAACCTCGTTCAGCAGCCCATCGCTGAGGGTGATGGGGTCCCACCCGAACCGTTGCAGGCCGGTATTCTCGATAGCCAGGGTATTGGCGCGGGCCTCCAGGCGCGGGTTGGCGGCAAAGCTGATGTCGGCGCCGGTCAGGGCGCGGATCTGGTGGGCGAGGTCAATCAGCCGGTGGGTCTCTGTCGCCTGGTTGAAGATGCGCACCCGCTCGCCGTAGGCAGGCGGGTTGGTCAGGGCCAGCTCGACGCAGCGCACGGTGTCCTGTATGTGGATAAAGGCCCGTGTCTGCTCGCCGGTGCCGTGCACGGTCAGCGGGTGGCCGACCGCCGCCTGCATGACGAAACGGTTCAGCACGGTGCCGTAGTCGCCGTCGTAATCGAAGCGGTTGACCAGGCGCGCGTCCTTGCCGGTCTGGTCGGTCTGGGTGCCCCATACGATACCCTGGTGCAGGTCGGTCACGCGCAGGCCAAAGTTCTTGTTGTAGTAATAGAAAAACATCTGATCCTGACACTTGGTCATATGGTAGATCGAACCGGGATCGCAGGGGTGGAGGATCTCCCGTTCCTCGAGCGCGCCGTCGGCCCCCCTCACCTGGACTTTGAGATAGCCCTCGGGGATCACCGCGCCGCCGGCGCCGTAACCGTAAACGCCCATGGTGCCGAGGTGCACGACGTGGGTATCCAGTCCCAACTCCGCGACGGCGCACAGCAGGTTGTGGGTGCCGGTGAGGTTGTTGTCCACGCTGTAGCGCCGGTGCGCCGCCGATTTCATGGAATACGGTGCCGCCCGTTGCTCGGCGAAGTGAACCACTGCGTCGGGCTGTTCCTCGCTCAGCAGGGCCACCAGCCCGTCGTAGTCCCGCGCCAGGTCCAGTAGGGCGAAGCGTAGCGGCGTGGCGGCCATGCTATTCCAGCACTGCAGGCGTTCGTCGATGCCGCAGATCGGGGTCAGGGACTGGGCATCGAGCTCGCTGTCTATGGCGCGCCGCGACAGATTGTCCACGATCACCACCTCGTGGCCCTTGTCTGACAGGTGCAGACTGGTGGGCCAGCCGCAGAAACCGTCACCGCCAAATACCAGTACTTTCATATCGTGCTCCTCCAGGATTGTTGATCATGCTGGCGATACATCGTGAATCGGTTCCAGCTGGGAGAGAAACTCCCGCATCGATCGGCCCCAGGAAAAGCGCAGTGCGGATTGGCGCGCCCTGTCCGGATTGAGTGTCAGGCAAGCCAGTGCCGCGCTGCGCAAGTCATCGTGCAGCACCCCGTTGACACCGTTGGTAATGAGATTGCGTGGCCCCTGTACCGGAAAGGCCGCCACTGGTAGGCCGCAGGCGAGGGCTTCCATGATGACCAGGCCCAGGGTATCGGTGAGGCTGGGGAACACGAATACATCGGCCCGGGCGAGTTGCTGGACTAGTTCTTCCCCCTGTAGCGTGCCGAAAAACCGGCTCGACGGATAACGTGCCCTGAGGTCTGCCAGCGCGGGCCCGTCGCCAATTACCCATTTGCTGCCGGGCAGGTCCAGGTGCAGGAACGCCTCCACGTTTTTTTCTATCGATACCCTGCCGAGGTAGACGAAAACCGGTCGCTGCGAATCAACTTCCGGCTTGGCCAGCGGCCGGAACAGCTCGGTATCGACCCCCCGCGACCACAGGGTAACCCGCTGGATACCGTGGCTGAAAAGTTCCTGGCGCAGGGTGTCCGTGGTCACCATGGTGCGCAGCGCGGCGTTGTGAAACCAGCGCATGAACGCGTAGCCCCAGCTGATCGGGATAAACGGCAGGCGCAGGGATACGTACTCGGGAAACCGGGTATGAAATGAGGTGGTGAAGGGAACGCCCTGCCGGCGGCACCACTTGCGCGCGGCCATCCCCAGAGGTCCCTCGGTGACGATGTGGATGGCGTCCGGCCCGAAGCCCTGCAACTCCCCGCCCAGCTGACGACCGGGCAGCACGCAGAGGCGAATTTCCGGGTAGCTGGGGCAGGGAACGCTGCGCCGGCCGGCCGGAGTGAAGAACCGGACTTCATGACCGAGGGCGGTGAGTTCTCGCTCCACATAGGTCAGGACGCGTACCACCCCGTTAACCTGGGGATGCCATGCGTCGGTAATGAGCGCGATTTTCATGTCGCCAGTATTACTGCGGCAGGTTAACGATTCATTGCGGTTATATTGAGAAAATGTGTCAGCGTGCGCCGGTAGTATGTTTTGCGTTATGGTCGCCGCACCGGCTGCTCGTGAGGGTGTGTGGTCACGCCCGACGCTCCGCTTGCAGTGCCGGTGTCGGTGTTTCAGGATAGGCAGGTATGATTGAAGATATTACCGACAGGCTGTTTTCGGCGGCGCCGCAGACCACCCTGTACCACTACTCCACCCTGGCCGGGGTGCTCGGCATCGTCAGCGGTGGCGAGTTGCGCGCCAGCGATATCCGCTATATGAACGATTCTGCGGAGCTGCGCCATACCCTGGATGTCCTGCGCAGTTACATCACCCGGCGCGTGTTGGCAGGGTCCGACAACCCGGGCCTGCTCAACGAGCTGCTGGAGTGGCTGTCGCACCGCATCGTCAGTGGGCCGATGGTATTCGGCGCCTCGTTTCGCGCCAACGGCAACCTGCTCAGCCAGTGGCGTGGTTACAGCGTGCACGGCAAGGGTGTCAGCCTGGGTTTCAACCCGCAGCAGATCCACGCCTGTGCCCGCCGCCAGCAGTTCCAGATAGGCAAGTGCGTTTACGACCCCGTCGAGCAGACCGCCCTGATGGAGCAACTGGTCGATGTGCTCGAAAAGCGCGCCGCCGGCCTGGAGCCGGCAGTCGGCGCGCAGGCGAACCCGGGCAGGTGGCACCGGCTGTTCGAGCAGGTGGAAGGCGATCTGTTGAGGGTGGCGGCGATTCTCAAACACCCCTCCTTCGAGGAGGAGCAGGAGTGGCGTATCGTATCCCCGGTGCTCAGCGGGGGCCAGGACAACCGCATCCACTTTCGCGAGGGTACTTCCATGCTGGTGCCCTATTACGCCTTCGACCTGGGCGCCGACGACGGGTCCGGGTTGGCGCTGGATCACGTCTACCTGGGGCCCACCAGCAACATAGAGCTGTCGCTGAAGTCGCTGGAGCTCTTCCTGGCCAAGCACCGGGTACTGCCCGGGCGCGGTATCACCTACTGCGACATTCCCTACCGGCAGCGTTGACGCGAGCGGCGTTGCGGTGGTCATACTGGTGTCATGTTTCTGCAATAAAATGGTCGGCCCCAGGCAAGCAGAGCGGGCCCAGTGACCATGCCAGCAACTCCCGAAACGCCCCACCGGGCGCAGCCTTCCCCGCGACAGCTGGTGGAGCGCCTGGAAGGCCTGCAGCGCGAGCTGGAATCCTGCGTGTCCCATCCCGGGATGGAGCTTGCCTCGATACATCCCGAATTCATGCCCAGCGCCCGCAACCTGCTGCAGTACCTGGCGCTGCGCCGCCAGGACCTGCGGCCGCTGCAGGCCGACCTGGCGGAGTTGGGTCTGTCCTCCCTGGGCAGGTCGGAGTCCCACGTGCTGGCAACCGTCAATACCGTGCTGGCCACCCTGCGCAAATTGGCCGACCTGCCGGCAGCGGCGGACCAGGCCGCCAGCAGCGTCGACTTCGCCGCCGGTGCGCGCCTGCTGGGCGAGCACAGCGAGCGCCTGCTGGGCAGGTCTCCCGTTGGCGGGGGCGGCCATATCATGGTCACCATGCCGGCCGAGGCGGCGGATGACCCGGAGCTGGTGGCGGCATTGCTGCGCAGCGGGATGACCTGTGCGCGTATCAATTGCGCCCACGACGGACCGCAGGTCTGGTCCCGCATCATCGCCAGGGTGCGGCGCGCGGAACAGGAGCTGGGCCTTCCCTGCAAGATCAGCATGGACCTGGCGGGCCCCAAGCTGCGCACCGGCCCGATGCCGGTGGGGCCGGCAGTGACCAGGCTGCGACCAGCGCGCGATGCCCTCGGCAAGGTGCTGCGTCCGGCGACCCTGTGGCTGGGCGCGGGTGGCGATGGCCCGGCGCCCGCCGCCGATGTCTGCGCCACCGCCGAGCCCGCCTGGCTGGCCCGTCTGGAGAGTGGGGACAAGGTAACGCTGCGGGACACCCGCGGTGCGAAGCGCAAGCTCATCGTGAGCGAGTGCACTGCCGCGGGGTGCCTGCTCACCAGCGGCAAGACAGTTTACCTGGGCGCGGATACCCGGCTGCGCCACCGTAACCGTAACGGTGAGGTGGCGGCCACGGCGCTGGGAGGAATCACCGGCAGGGAGATCGCGCTGCTGTTGCGTCCCGGCGACCGGTTGCTGGTCACGGCCGACGAGGTGCCCGCCCGGGCGGCGGAAGTCGGCGGGGACGGCCAGGTACTGGCACCGGCCATGGTCAGCTGTACGCTGCCGGAGATTATCCCCCAGGTGAAGGTGGGCGAGGAAATCTGGTTCGACGACGGCCGTATCGGCGGCGTCGTGGAGCAGGCCTCACCCCGCAGCCTGAGCGTGCGCATAACCAGCGCCCTGGCGGCCGGCAGCAAGCTGCGCGCGGACAAGGGCATCAATCTCCCCGGCAGCGAGTTGCGGCTCGCGGCCATGACCGCCAGGGACCGGGAGGACCTGGCGTTTGTCGCCCGCCATGCCGATATCGTCGCCCTGTCGTTCGCCAACAGCGTGGCGGACGTCAGTGGCCTGATCGGGGAATTGCACCGTCACGGCAACCGGCAGGCCGGCATCGTGCTGAAAATCGAAACCCTGGCCGGCTTTCGGAATCTGCCCGCCATGTTGTGCCGGGCGATGTCCATGCCCGCCTGCGGGGTGATGATCGCCCGGGGAGATCTGGCCGTGGAGATGGGCTTCGCCCGGCTGGCGGAGGTGCAGGAGGAGATCCTGTGGTTGTGCGAGGCCGCCCATGTGCCGGTGATCTGGGCGACCCAGGTGCTCGAAAACCTCGCCAAGCACGGGGCGCCGACCCGGGCGGAGATCACCGATGCGGCCATGGGGCGTCGCGCGGAGTGCGTGATGCTGAACAAGGGCCCCTATATCGTCAAGGCGGTGCAGACCCTGGACGATATCCTGCGGCGCATGCAGGGGCACCAGGTCAAGAAAGTCACCATGTTGCGGGAACTCCATGTGGCCGGACTGTAACGGGCGATGCGTTTCGCCGGCGGCGCGGGCGGCACTGCAACAATAACTTCGCAATTGTGCCATTTAACTGTCACCCGGTGGATGTAGTGTCAGGGAAACCAACGGGCGTTCTGCATTGTGGTGCCGGCGCCAGCTTACGGGTCCCGAATGTACGGATATTCATCAGCATACCTGGCCATCCTGGCCGTCGTCAGTGGCATCGCGTTCTACAAACTCTTCATCCGGCTGCGCCTGTCCCGGGCCAAGCATCCCTCGGTGCGCGGGCATGCGAAGTGGTCGCGGCGCCTGGCGCGGCTGGTGGCCTATTACGAGTTTGACGAGCAACAGTTCTTCGCCAGTGACGGCGCTCCCGCTGACGTCGCCGACAGGCGCCGGGCGGGGCTAGACAGGCTGCGCGCCGAGGTACGCAAGTCCAGCCCCCTGAGCCTGGCCTACAGCAAGTCGCTGCAGGACAGCGTCTCGGACGTCAGGTTCACCAGCGCCTACCGGGTGCCCTTTCCCTACCGTGCCGGCCTTGGCGAGGAGTTCAAGCGCTGCTCGATTGTCGACCAGACCCAGGGTGTGCAGGTCAGGGATATCGATGGCAACTGGCGCTACGATGTCACCGGCTCCTATGGCGTCAACGTGTTTGGCTACGACTTTTACAAGCAGTGTATCGCCGAGGCGCAGGAACAGGCCGGGCAACTGGGCCCGGTGCTCGGGCCCTACCATCCGCTGATTCGCGACAATGTCGAGCGGCTCAAACAACTGTCCGGGCTGGACGAGGTTTCCTTCCATATGTCCGGCACCGAGGCGGTGATGCAGGCGGTGCGCCTGGCCCGCTACCACACCGGCAGGACGCACCTGGTGCGGCTGTGCGGGGCCTATCACGGCTGGTGGGACGGCGTACAGCCCGGGGTGGGCAACGAGCGCAAGGTGGACGATGTCTATACCCTGCGCGATCTCAGCGAGCGCACGCTTGAGGTGCTGGCGACCCGCGGGGATATCGCCTGTGTGCTGATCAACCCGCTGCAGGCGCTGCATCCCAACGCCGATGCCGCGGGCGACGCGGCGCTGCTGTCCAGCAAGCGCAGCGCCCATTTCGACCGCGACGCCTACACCCGGTGGCTGCAACAGATACGCGAAGTGTGCACCCGACGCGGAATCGTGCTCATTTTCGACGAGGTGTTTACCGGTTTCCGGCTGGCTTACCGCGGCGCCCAGGAGTATTACGGCATCCAGGCCGACATGGTGACCTACGGCAAGACCCTGGGTGGTGGGCTGCCGGTGGGCGTGTTGTGCGGGCGGCATACACTGATGCAGCGTTTTCGCGCCGAGCAGCCGGCGAACATCTCCTTTGCCCGCGGCACCTTCAATTCGCATCCCTATGTGATCGCGGCGATGAACGCCTTCCTGCGGCGTATCGAACAGCCGGCGTACCAGCAGCTCTATGCGCAGGCCGAGAATCTGTGGAACAACAGGGCGGCCGGCCTCAACCAGCGTTTGCAGGAGGCCGGCCTGCCTGTAGCGGTGGCCAACCTGCAAACCATCTGGACCGTGCTCTACCGCACTCCCTGCCGCTACAACTGGATGCTGCAGTTTTATTTGCGGGCCGAGGGCCTGGAGCTGAGTTGGGTAGGCAGCGGGCGCATGATCATGAGCTTCAATTTCAGCGATGACGATTTCGAGCAGGTGGCCAGCCGCTTCGTGCGCGCTGCTGCGAGGATGGCCGAGGACGGCTGGTGGTGGCAGTCGAGCGAATTGAGCGACCGGGTTATCCAGAGACAACTGGCCTGGGAGATGCTGCGGGCGCACTTCCCGTTACTGGCACGGCTGAAACGCAAACCCGGGCCGCATCCCGAAGGTATCCTGGAGGAAGCACGATGAACGAGCAGTCGCCATTGCAGAGCACGGGTCGGGACAATTTCCGCGAGGCCCTTGCCGGTGAGTTCAGTGAATACCTGGAGCGCGAGGCGCGGCGTTTCGACCCCGTCGACCGCCTGCGGATCGACCTGCATTGCCACGACCACAACAGCGACCAGCCGGACGAGCTGTGGGGGCGTATCCTCGGCCTGCCGGAGACCTGGCTGAAAACCGGCAAACTGGTCCAGTGCCTGCGCGCCAACGGCAGTGATGTGGTGACCATCACCAACCACAACAACGCCCGCTCCTGCTGGCAACTGCTGGACGAGGGGCAGGATGTGCTGGTGGCGGCGGAATTCACCTGCCACTTCCCGGAAATGGACCTGTTCTGCCATGTGCTTACCTACGGCTTCACCCGGGAGCAGGAGAGGGTGCTGGATGAAAAGCGCCAGAATATCTACGACTTCGTGCGCTATGCCGCCGCGCAGGACATCCCGCTGGTGTTGCCCCACCCCCTTTATTTCTACACCAGCAACGAGCATATCGACCATGCCCTGTTCGAGAAGCTGGCGGTCATGTTCCAGCGCTTCGAGGTGCTCAACGGCCAGCGCGACCTATGGCAGTCGGTATTGACCCTCAACTGGGTGCAGGGCCTTACTCCGGAGCGTATCCGCGCCTACGCGCGCAAGCACAAGCTGGACCCCGCGGAATTCGGGGTCGATCCGGACCGGCCCAAAGTTCTGACTGGAGGCTCCGATGACCACATGGGGCTGTTTGCGGGTGACTGTGGCTCCTATGTCATGATCCCGAACCTGCAGGAGCGCCTGAAAACGGAGCAACCCTCGGCACTGGCGCTGGAGGCACTGCGGGCCGGCAACGTGGCGCCCTTCGGCCAGGTGGGAGAAAACCAGAAACTCAATATTGCCCTGCTGGATTACTTCGCCCAGATCGCCACCCGCATCGAGGACCCGGGGCTATTGCGTATCCTCCTGCACCGCGGCGAGACCTGGGACAAGATCGCCTGCTTTACCGTCAGCAATGTGTTGCTGGAACTGCGCAAGCACAAGCACTCGCGCAAGTTCTTCGAGTTTGTTCACGACGCCCTGCAGGGCAGGAAGCCCAACAGGATGCTCAAGTGGAAGGTATCGAAGAAATACCGCTTCTGCATTCGCCACCTGGAGAATATCGCCGACAGCCGGCAGCAGTCCCCGGAAATCTTCGTGCAGACGGTAAACCGCTCCATAGCCGAGCTGTTTGCGGAGCTGAACCGGCTGATGTTCGCCCGCGTCAAGGAATCGGAGCTGTTCAACCATAGCAGCTTGCTGGAAAACCTCTCGCCCGAGAAGCTTACCCGGCGCTTCGAACTGCCCAGCCAGATTTCCGCCCTGGTGTTCGGGGGCAAGAGCAGGCACACCAGCGTCGGTGGACGCCGTTTTCGCAAGCTGGTCGACCAGTTGTCGTTTCCGGCACTGATCACCCTGGTACTTACCGGCGCCAGCCTCGCCAGCACCCGTGTGTTGTACCAGAACCGCCAGTTCCTCGACAGCTTCGCCGCCCGCGTCGGGCGCAACCAGCACGACCGGCGGGTGCTCTACCTGACGGACACCCTGTTTGACAAGAACGGCGTGTCGACCTCGCTGGGTGGCAAACTGCGCCAGATCCAGCACAATGACATCGCGATCGATTTCCTGGTCTGCCATGAGAGCGCCGAACCCGGACCCCACCTGCACGTGTTGCGACCGGTGACCACCTTTACCCTGCCCGACTCCGGCGGCCAGCAGCTCAGGGTACCGGATCTCATGGAGATAGCCCGTATCTTCTACGAGGGCGGCTACGACCGGGTGGCCTGTTCCACCGAGGGTCCGATGGTGCTGGTCAGCCTGTTCCTGAAGTACAAGTTCAATATTCCCAGCTACTTTTTCATGCACACCGACTGGATCGAGTACATCAAGTGCACCACCAACGCCACCCGCCACGAGCGGGATCGTATCCGGCGCCTGCTGCGCCTGCTGTACAGCCAGTTTGACGGCATCTTCGTGCTCAACAGCGACCACCGGGACTGGCTGACTGGACACGAGATGCAACTGGAGAGCGAACGCGTGTACCTGACCGCGCACAGCGCGCCGCAGCCGCTTCCCGGGGTGCGCCCGGTGGACAAACGCGAATTGTTCAGTGGTGCTACCGAGCAGACGCCAGTGCTGTTTATCGCCTGCCGGGTCAGTCGGGAAAAGGGCCTGTTCGATCTGCCGCAGATACTGGCCAGCGCGCGCCAGACCCTGCCGGACCTGCGCCTGGTCATCGCCGGCTGTGGCCCGGACGAGGAGGAGCTCAAAGCGGCGCTGCCGGATGCCCTGTTCCTGGGTTGGGTCGACCAGCAGCGCCTGGCGAGTTTTTACGCGGGGCTGGACCTGTTCGTATTTCCCTCGCGGTTCGACACCTTCGGCAATGTGCTGCTGGAGGCCTTTGCCAACGGCATGCCGGCTATCGCCTACAACTGCAAGGGTCCCAGGGACATTATCGAGCACGGCGTCAGTGGCTACCTGGTGGACACGCCCGAGCAGATGGCCGCGCAGATCGTGGCCCACTACCAGTGGCCCGACCGGCGCGCCGCCCTGCGCGCGGGCGCCAGGCGCCGGGCGGCGCAGTACGGGGAAGACGAGATCATGACCCGCTTCGTACAGGACCTGGGCCTGCCGGCCCCGGCATGCAAGCTGGTGCGGCGCTCGGTAGCCTGACCCATGCCGGCATTGATACGCTCCCTGAGTGAGCAGGAACAACTCAACTTCCTGTTGACCAACCGCATTCCGCGGCGCCTGGCGACCCGGCTGATGGGTTGGTTCAGCGGTATCGAGAGTCCCCGCCTGACCAGGCTGACCCTGGCCATCTGGCAGCTGTTTGCCGACGACCTACGTCTGGAGGAGGCGCGCAAGCGCGAATTCACCAGCCTGCGGGACTGTTTTACCCGGGAGCTGTGCCCCGGCGCCAGGCCTGTCGATCCGCGTCCCGGGATCGTGGTAAGCCCCTGCGATGCCATCGTCGGCGCCTGTGGTCCGATCGAGGGCACCACCGTGTTCCAGGCCAAGGGGTTTCCCTACGAGCTGGCGGACCTGATCCCCGACCCGGATATCCAGTGGCGTTATCGCAACGGGGTGTTCGTCACCCTGCGGCTCAAGTCGAGCATGTACCACCGTTTCCACGCACCTGCCGACGGCGAGGTCCGCGGTGTCACCTATATTTCGGGGGATACCTGGAACGTCAACCCCATCGCCCTGAAGCGCATCGAGAAGCTGTACTGCCGCAACGAACGCGCGGTGGTGGAATTGCATGGCGACAGCCCCGACAGCGGCCTGTGCCTGGTGGCCGTCGCCGCCATCCTGGTCGCCAGCATCAAGCTGCACTGCCTGCAGGGTTGCCTGGACATGAAGTACCAGGGCCCCGAGCGAATCAACTGCTACGCCCACTATCGCAGGGGCGACGAAATGGGCTATTTCCAGCACGGCTCCACTATTTTGCTGTTTGCCACGGCGGGCCACAGCCTGTGCGAAGGCGTGGCCAGCGGCGAGCGCATCAGCATGGGGCAACCCCTGCTGTCGGGCCCGGGAGCGGGTTCCCGGGCACCAGTTTCACCTAGTTCACCATCCAGTGGAGGTACACCATGACGTTTATCGAGGAACTGCGTAAGCAGCGTTGGGACGATCACCGCTTTTATCACCACAACCGGGTCAACCAGTTGCTGCATCTGCTGAGCGCCTGCTGTTTTGTGGCCAGCTATTACCTTATTTTTGTCGATCCCGTCGCCGCCGTCATGGTGGGCTGGTTGCTGGCAATGGTGCTGCGCCAGGTCGGCCACTTCGTGTTCGAACCGAAAACCTTCGACGAGGTCAATGGGGTAAGCCACGATTACAAAGAGAGCGTCAAGGTCGGCTACAACCTGCGCCGCAAGGTGATCCTGCTATCGGTGTGGGTCGCCATTCCGGTCGCACTGTGGTTCAGCCCCGACTTTTTCGGCCTGCTGAGCGCCCATCTGGTGGAGCAGGGCATGCTGCATACCACCGCCATCCTGTGGCTGGTGACGGGCATTGCCGCGGTGATCGTGCGCACCGTCCACCTGTTTTTCCTGATGGGAATCCAATCTGGCCTGGTCTGGGCGACCAAGATTCTGACTGACCCCTTTCACGATATTCGCATTTACTACAAGGCCCCCTGGTACATCCTCAAGGGCGAGATGTACGACGACATGAGCGACTGGTACGCGCCCATGCCCGGGCACGGCGCCTGAGCGGGCGAATGAGGGAGACTTGCCTGTGTTGAATACGGCCGCATTTCTGGAAGACCGCTACCCACACTATGTCAGCCGGCACCGCAGGCTGGCGGGTACCCTGGCGCGGTTTCTCGGTTTTTTGTTTCACGAAAAGCGTTTCCAGCAGTTCGAGAAAACCTACCCGCACCTGGAAGGTTTCGACTTCGTGGACGAAGTGCTGCGTTACTTCGACTTCACCCTGCGACTGCGGGACAAGGAGCGCGCACGCATACCCGCCAATGGCCGGGTCGTGATCGTGGCCAACCACCCCATCGGTTCGCTGGACGGCCTGGCGTTGCTGCATCTGGTCAGGCAGATACGTGCGGACGTCAAGGTGGTGGCCAACGATATGCTCAGCGCCCTGAAACCCCTGCACCCGGTGCTGCTGCCGGTGAACAATATGGGGGGTGCCACCGGCCGGGCGAGCATCATGGCGATCCGGGCGCATCTGGAGCGGGAGGGCGCGCTGATCATCTTTCCGGCCGGCGAGGTGTCGCGATTCGGCCCCACGGGCGTCAAGGACGGCAAGTGGCGCAGTGGTTTCGTGAAGATTGCCAGCGCCACCCGGGCCCCGATATTGCCGATTTTCGTTGCCGGCAGGAACTCGGTGTTTTTTTACAGCCTGTCGTTCCTGGCCAGGCCCCTGTCCACCCTGTGGCTGGTGCGGGAGATGTTCAAGCAGGCGCACCACACCGTGGATGCCCGGGTGGGCAATGCGGTGCCCTATGCGAGCTATGCGTCGCTGGACACCTCGTCGCGGATGTTGGCCAGGATGTTCCGCAAGCATGTCTATCGCCTGGCCCGTGGCCGGGCGCCGGTATTCCAGTCGGTGGAAACGGTGGCCCACCCCGAGAACCGGCTGCTGCTGAAACGCGAGGTCGAGGCCGGCGAACTGCTGGGCGAGACCCCCGACGGCAAGCAGATCTACCTGGGTGCGATGGAGAACTCGCCCTGCATGATGCGCGAGATCGGCCGCCTGCGGGAAATCGCCTTCCGGTCGGTGGGGGAGGGCTCGGGGCTGCCCAGGGATATCGACCGTTTTGACCGGGACTACCAGCAACTCATCCTGTGGGATCGCGAGGACCTGGAAATAGCCGGTGCCTATCGCCTGGCCGACGCCGGGGCCCTGCTGGCCAGGCGCGGCTGGGACGGGTTGTACAGCAACACCCTGTTCCGTTTCGGCGAGGCCATGCGCCCGATGCTGGAGCAGGGGCTGGAACTCGGCCGCAGTTTCATCCAGGCGCGGTACCAGGACAAACACAGCCTGGACTACCTGTGGAGTGGTATCGGCGCCTATGTGCGGCGCTATCCGCGGTTCCGCTACCTGTTCGGGCCGGCGTCCATCAGTGCCCTGTACGGGGATGTGGCGATTGCCAGGCTGGCGTATTTCTACGGCTCGCACTACGGCGCCATGGATCTGGCGGTTCGGGCGCGCGAACCCTTCGCGATCCGCCCTGAGCTATTGGAAAAGTTCGCCCTGGAGTTCCAGGGATGCGACCGTGACACGGATTTCAGGGCCCTGCGCGATGCCCTGGCAAAGGACGGCCTGAACGTGCCGACCCTGTACAAGCACTATTCCCAGGCGACCGAGCCCGAGGGCGTGTGCTTTACCGCTTTCAACCTGGACCGGCAGTTCGGCAACTGCGTGGACGCCTTCGTGCTGGTCGATCTGGAGCAACTCAAGCCCCGCAAGCGCAAGCGCTACCTGGGGGTGGCCAGGGCCAGTTGCTAGCGCCATGGCGGCGGTGATGTGATTCGCGCGCGATGTCCTTTACAATGGCCGCCTGCGGCCCCCTGTCGGCTCTCCCGCGCGCCCATCCGGCGGGCACCGGGCGATGGTGGCGGCCCTGTTCCGGCCGGTTGAGCGCAACAGGCCGCCACCCACGCCAGCAAAGGACCCGCCAACAAGATGAGCGCTATCCGGCTCCCCGATACCACGCTGCTGCAGGACTGGCTCGACGATGCCGCTGTGGAGTACTACATATGCGGCCAGTGCGACGGTTTGCACCTGCGCATGCTGCAGGGGACCCAGGGTGTCATAGACAGCCGCCTGTTCCTGGAGGATTACGGCCTGCTGCTGACGACCGAACTGGAGCTGCGCCCGGCGGCGGTGCTGCAGGTCAGCGCCGACCTGGGGCGACTGAACATGGATTACCCCACCCTCAAGATCTTCCTCGATGTGGTGGACGAGGCCCTGCCGCAACTGGTGATGGCGGCTGTCTGCCACTGCGCGGCGGGAATCTCCCGGGAGCAGTTCGCCCAGTTCCTGGGTACATCGCTGGAGGAAAGCGGCCGCCTGGCGGCCAGTTGCCAGCAGCTCGACTATATATACAGCGGCGCCGAACCGGGCGGTGCGATGCTGCACTAGCCCCCGTCGGGACGCCTGCCGCCGGTTCTGTCGGGCCGGCCGGCCGGGGTGGCCGTAAGTCGATAATTTTAATGGAAGAACCGGTTGACAAGGGCGGAGGCCATCAGGACAATATGCCGCCTTTCGGAGGGGTTCCCGAGTGGCCAAAGGGATCAGACTGTAAATCTGACGCGCGAGCTTCGGTGGTTCGAATCCACCCCCCTCCACCAAGACGAAGCATGTTGCGGGTATAGTTCAACGGTAGAACCTCAGCCTTCCAAGCTGATGGTGCGGGTTCGATTCCCGCTACCCGCTCCAGAGTTGGAAGGATAGCGCTCATATAGCTCAGTCGGTAGAGCACTTCCTTGGTAAGGAAGAGGTCACCGGTTCAAATCCGGTTATGAGCTCCACTTCCCTTCTAACTGATTGGAAGTAAAGGAATTAATTGAATCAGCACGGTGCGTGCCCAGCGGCCGCCAGGTGAAAGGAGACTGTCGTAATGGCAAAGGAAAAGTTTGAACGCACGAAGCCCCACGTCAACGTGGGAACCATTGGTCACGTTGACCACGGCAAGACGACGCTGACGGCGGCGTTGACGCGCGTGTGTGCGGAGACCTGGGGCGGTGCTGCGGTGGCCTTTGACGGTATCGACAATGCGCCGGAAGAGCGCGAGCGCGGTATCACGATTGCGACCTCGCACGTGGAGTACGATTCCCCGACCCGTCACTACGCCCACGTTGACTGCCCCGGCCACGCTGACTATGTGAAGAACATGATCACCGGAGCGGCGCAGATGGACGGTGCGATCCTGGTCTGTGGCGCCACCGACGGCCCGATGCCGCAGACGCGCGAGCACATCCTGCTGTCGCGTCAGGTGGGTGTGCCGTACATCGTGGTGTTCCTGAACAAGGCCGACCTGCTGGCGGAAGACTGCGGCGGTGCGGACTCCGAGGAATACGAGGAGATGAAGGAGCTGGTGGAGATGGAGCTTCGCGAGCTGCTGGACCAGTACGAGTTTCCGGGTGACGACACGCCGATCATCTGCGGTTCTGCGCTGATGGCGCTGAACGGTGAAGACGACAACGGCCTGGGCACCACGGCGGTTAAAACCCTGGTGGAGACGCTGGACAGCTACATTCCGGAGCCGGAGCGTGCGATTGACCAGGCGTTTTTGATGCCGGTTGAGGACGTGTTCTCGATTTCCGGTCGTGGCACGGTGGTAACGGGTCGTGTTGAGCGCGGGATCATCAAGGTAGGCGAGGAGATCGAGATTGTCGGTATCCGCGACACCCAGAAGACCACCTGTACGGGTGTTGAGATGTTCCGCAAGCTGCTGGACGAGGGCCGTGCGGGTGAGAACGTGGGTGTACTGCTGCGCGGTACCAAGCGTGAGGAAGTTGAGCGTGGGCAGGTGCTGGCGAAGCCGGGTTCGGTGAAGCCGCACACCAAGTTCGAGGCGGAGGTGTACATTCTGTCGAAGGACGAGGGTGGTCGTCACACGCCGTTCTTCAAGGGTTACCGCCCGCAGTTTTACTTCCGTACGACGGACGTGACCGGTGCCTGTGAGCTGCCTGAGGGTGTTGAGATGGTGATGCCGGGCGACAACATCCAGATGGTGGTGACGCTGATTGCGCCGATTGCGATGGAAGACGGCCTGCGTTTCGCGATTCGCGAGGGTGGCCGTACGGTAGGCGCCGGCGTGGTAGCCAAGATCATCGAGTAGGTAACTTCCGGGGGCAGGTTTGAATCTGTCTCCATCAACCGCCCCGGGGACGGAGTTGATTCCGCCCCCTTTAGCAGTTGAAAGCCGAACCGCCCCGGGGAGGGAATTAATTCCGTCCCCTTTAGCAGTTCGGCTTCGTCGTCTAAGTTGAGGTATTTAGGCCAGTAGCTCAATTGGCAGAGCAGCGGTCTCCAAAACCGCAGGTTGGGGGTTCGATTCCCTCCTGGCCTGCCATATTAATGGCAGATAGAGAGGGGGACAGATTTATAAGTCTGCCCCCTGAAAGGATAGAGTCAATGAGCGTGGAAACAAGCACCAGCCGCTTCGACGCCCTCAAGTGGGTGGTCGTTTTTATCCTGGTGGCGGTGGCAGTGGTCGGCAACAGCTATTTCGCCGACCAGTCGCTGCTGTACCGGGTGCTGGGTATTCTCGCTGTCGCCGCGGTGGCGGCGCTGGTGGCCCTGCAAACCGCCAAGGGCGCGGCGTTCTGGGCCCTGGTGAAGGGGTCGCGTACGGAAATTCGCAAGGTGGTCTGGCCTACCCGTCAGGAAACCGTGCAGACCACCATGATAGTGGTGGTCTTTGTATTGCTGGTGGCGCTGATCCTGTGGGGGCTCGACTCCCTGCTGGGCTGGCTGGTTTCGCTGGCAATTACCTGACACAGTTTGGAGAAGGGTTAACCGATGGCAATGCGTTGGTACGTCGTACACGCCTATTCAGGTTTTGAAAAAAAGGTGGCGGCCTCCCTCAAGGAGCGTATCGAACTGCATGGCATGCAGGACCGGTTTGGCGAGGTGCTGGTTCCAACCGAGGAAGTGGTGGAAATGCGCGGCGGTCAGAAGCGGCGCAGCGAGCGCAAGTTCTTTCCCGGCTACGTACTGGTACAGATGGAGCTCGACGACGCCACCTGGCACCTGGTGAAGGAGACGCCGCGGGTGCTCGGCTTCATCGGCGGCAAGGCCGACGCGCCGGCGCCGATAACCGAGGCGGAGGCGGCGGCCATTCTGCAGCGGGTCGAGGATGGTGTCGAGGCGCCCAGGCCCAAGACCCTGTTCGAGCCCGGCGAGATGGTGCGGGTGATCGACGGTCCCTTCAACGACTTCAACGGGGTCGTGGAGGATGTGAATTACGAGAAGAACCGCCTCAACGTGGCGGTGCTTATTTTCGGTCGTTCCACCCCGGTGGAGCTGGAGTTTGGTCAGGTCGAGAAGGCCTGAGAAAGCGGGGTCGGGCCCGGCGTAGCAGCCGGCCCGGCCCCGGGTAAACCGACGGCTGCGGCCGTCACGGACGGGGAGCCCGCGTAGCCCGGCAGCAGCCGGTGAACTACCAAGGCGCTTGCACCCGGGAGAGTAGCAATGGCAAAGAAAGTACAGGCTTATATCAAGCTGCAGGTCAAGGCCGGCCAGGCCAACCCCAGCCCCCCCGTGGGGCCGGCCCTGGGCCAGCACGGCGTCAATATCATGGAATTCTGCAAGGCGTTCAACGCCGAGACCCAGAGCGTTGAGCCGGGTCTGCCGATTCCGGTGGTGATCACGGTCTATAGCGACCGCTCTTTCACCTTCGTTACCAAGACCCCGCCGGCCGCGGTACTGCTGCGCAAGGTCGCCAAGATCAAGAAAGGTTCCGCCACCCCCAATACCCGCAAGGTAGGCAAGGTGAGCCGGGCCCAGCTCGAGGAAGTGGCGACCCAGAAGTGGCCGGATCTCACGGCTGCCGACATGGACGCCGCCGTGCGCACCATTGCCGGCAGTGCGCGTTCCGCCGGTATCGAAGTAGAGGGGGTGAACTGATGGCCAAGTTATCCAAGCGTGTTCGCGCCTTTCGCGAGAAGGTTGATTCCTCCAAGGTGTATTCCCTTGAGGAGGCGGTCAGCCTGCTCAAGGAATTCGGCACCGCCAAGTTCAACGAGACCGTGGAGGTCGCGGTGAACCTGGGCGTCGACGCCCGCAAATCCGACCAGGGCGTGCGCGGCGCCACCACCTTGCCTTTCGGCACCGGTAGCGAGGTTCGGGTGGCGGTGTTCACCCAGGGCGAGGCCGCCGAGAAGGCCAAGGCAGCCGGGGCGGACCTGGTCGGCATGGAAGACCTGGCCGAGCAGGTCAAGGGCGGCATGCTCGACTTCGACGTCGTCATCGCCTCGCCGGATGCCATGCGGGTGGTCGGCCAACTGGGTCAGGTACTGGGTCCGCGCGGCCTGATGCCCAACCCCAAGACTGGCACCGTGACCCCCGACGTGGAGACCGCGGTCAAGAACGCCAAGGCCGGCCAGATGCGCTTCCGTACGGACAAGAACGGTATCATCCACGGCGGCATAGGCAAGATCAGTTTCGAACTGGACGCCATCAAGGGCAACCTGGAAGCGGTGCTGGCCGACCTGAAAAAGGCCAAGCCGGCAGCCGCCAAGGGCGTCTACCTGCGCAAGGTGACCCTCAGCACCACCATGGGCCCCGGCGTGACCATCGACCACGGGTCGCTGGAAGTTTGATCGGGCCGCCCCCACAAGGGGCGGCTCCTCAGGGCTCTCCAGGGATGGGGGGCGTTGTAGGTCGGGGCGGACTACCAGGTCTCAACCGATCCACTTTGAGGTCTTTGGAAAGGGCTCGGGTTGTTATACCTATTTAGCTTTGAACCGAAGGCCATCAAAGACCGTAGGTGCGGAAGCCGGCGCGGTATGCCGGTGAATGCTTAATGGCGGGGAAGCCGTGGCAACATTGCGGTGGAGGCAAAGCCTACGCAGATGGTGGACGTGTTCACCACGCAAACGGTACCGGCATAGTTTTGGCGGTGCTTAACTTAGCAATCCAGGAGTAATTCCAGTGGCAATTGGACTCGAAGACAAGAAAGCGATCGTAGCTGAGGTTAACGAGACTGCCATCAGTGCCCTGTCCCTGGTTATCGCCGATGCACGTGGCGTGACCGTGGACGGGATGACAGCGCTGCGCAAAAGCGCCCGCGAAAACAGTGTGACCCTCCGCGTCGTGCGGAACACGCTGGCCAAGCGGGCCCTGGAAGGAACTGATTTCGAGTGTGTAAACAACACTCTGGTCGGTCCCTCCCTGTTCGGGTTTTCTATGGAAGACCCCGGCGCAGCTGCTCGACTCTTCAAGGATTTCGCCAAGGAGAACAATGCCTTCGAGGTGAAAGCACTGGCGGTCAGTGGCCAGATACTGGGTGCGGATCAATTGGATGTTCTGGCTAAGTTGCCCACGCGCGACCAGGCACTCTCGATGTTGATGAGTGTCATGCAGGCGCCGGTAACCAAGCTGGTCCAGACAATGAACGAAGTACCTGGAAAACTGGTTCGCACGCTCGCAGCAGTACGCGATCAGAAAGAGGCAGCGGCATAAGCCCCTGCAGTGGATTTTTTAATTAGCTAAATAGGAGATATGAGTCATGGCTCTGTCTAAAGACGATATTTTGAATGCAATTGCTGATATGAGCGTAATGGACATCGTTGAGCTCATCAGCGCAATGGAAGAGAAGTTCGGCGTATCTGCTGCCGCGGCTGTTGCCGTAGCACCGGCCGCTGCTGGCGGCGCTGACGCCGGCGGTGCTGCTGTGGAGCAGACCGAGTTTGACGTTGTTCTGACCGCCGCAGGCGACAAGAAAGTAAACGTCATCAAGGTCGTACGTGCGGTAACCGGCCTGGGCCTGAAAGAAGCCAAGGGCCTGGTCGACGGCGCGCCTTCCCCGATCAAGGAAGGTGCTTCCAAGGAAGAAGCCGAAGACATCAAGAAGCAGCTGGAAGAAGCTGGCGGCACTGTCGAGCTCAAGTAAGCCCGGCAATAGTTCGGCTTCGGTCGAACACGGACAAGGCTGGTGGGCAGTTGGCCCGCCGGCCTTTTCCCGCTTCACAGAAACAGGTTTTGAAGTTAATCACGCTGGGGAGTACTGATGGCATACTCGTACACTGAGAAAAAACGTATTCGCAAGGATTTCGGCATGCTGCCGAAGGTAATGGACGTGCCTTACCTGCTTGCGATCCAATTGGATTCCTACCGGAAGTTTACCCAGCAGGGTGTGCCCCTGGACCAGCGTGGCGACTACGGCCTGCACGCCGCCTTCAAGTCTGTGTTCCCCATCGTCAGCTACAGCGGCAACGCCGCCCTGGAGTATGTGGACTACCAGCTTGGCACGCCCGTATTCGATGTCAATGAGTGCCAGTTGCGCGGGGTTACCTACTCCTGCTCCCTGCGGGTCAAGGTGCGCCTGATCATCTACGACAAGGACTCCGCCAACAAGACCATCAAGGACATCAAGGAGCAGGAAGTCTACATGGGGGAAATCCCCCTGATGACCGACAACGGCACCTTCGTGGTCAACGGTACCGAGCGGGTTATCGTCTCCCAGCTGCACCGTTCACCCGGTGTGTTCTTCGATCACGACAAGGGCAAGACCCACTCCTCGGGCAAGCTGCTGTACTCCGCCCGGGTCATTCCCTACCGCGGCTCCTGGCTGGACTTCGAGTTCGACCCCAAGGACCTGGTCTTCGTGCGGATTGACCGCCGC
Source organism: Pseudomonadales bacterium (assembly GCA_024234735.1). Taxonomy (GTDB): domain Bacteria; phylum Pseudomonadota; class Gammaproteobacteria; order Pseudomonadales; family Halieaceae; genus JARRPM01. Next base: position 176,149 of record JACKNV010000004.1, on the reverse strand, counting down.
CGCAAGCTGCCGGCGACCATCCTGTTGCGCGCCCTGGGCTATGAGTCCGAGGAAATCCTCGACATGTTCTACGAGGTCAACACCTTCCAGGTCGACAAGGACGGCAGCTACACCATGACCCTGATCCCCGAGCGCCTGCGCGGCGACGTCGCGACTTTCGACATCAAGGTCGGCAAGAAGGTGATCGTGGAAGAGGGTCGACGTATCACCGCCCGCCATATTCGCGAGCTGGAAGCGGCCAAGGTCACCCAGCTCGAGATTCCGCGCACCTACCTGTACGGACGCGCCCTGGCGAAAAACCTGGTCGACAAGAAGACCGGGGAGATCCTGGTGGAGTGTAATACCGAACTCAGCGAGGAAGTGCTGGTCAAGCTGGAGGAGGCGGGTGTTGCCAAGATCGAGACCCTGTACACCAACGAGCTGGACTGCGGCCCCTTCATCTCCGACACCTTGCGCCAGGACACCACCCGCAACGAACTCGAGGCGCTGGTGGAAATCTACCGCATGATGCGCCCCGGCGAACCGCCCACCAAGGAATCGGCGGAAAACCTGTTCCAGAACCTGTTCTTCTCCGCCGACCGCTACGACCTGTCCGCTGTGGGCCGCATGAAGTTCAACCGCCGCCTGGGTCGCGACGAGGTGCTGGGCAGCGGCGTGCTCGACAAGGAAGATATTGTCGATGTGCTGCGCACCCTGGTCGCCATCCGCAACGGTCGCGGCATGGTCGATGATATCGACCACCTGGGCAACCGCCGCGTGCGCTCGGTCGGTGAAATGGCCGAGAACCAGTTCCGCGTTGGCCTGGTCCGCGTGGAGCGGGCGGTCAAGGAGCGCCTGTCCATGGCGGAGAGCGAGGGCCTGATGCCCCAGGACCTGATCAACGCCAAGCCGGTGTCTGCCGCGGTGAAGGAATTCTTCGGTTCCAGCCAGCTGTCCCAGTTCATGGACCAGAACAACCCGCTGTCGGAAGTGACCCACAAACGCCGCGTGTCCGCGCTGGGGCCGGGCGGCCTCACCCGTGAGCGCGCCGGTTTCGAGGTGCGCGACGTGCACCCGACCCACTACGGCCGCGTCTGTCCCATTGAGACGCCGGAAGGCCCGAACATCGGCCTGATCAACTCCCTGGCAACCTATGCCCGCACCAACGAGTACGGCTTCCTGGAAAGCCCCTACCGCAAGGTCGTCAACGGCAAGGTGACCGACGATATCGAGTTCCTGTCCGCCATCAACGAGGCCGAGCATGTCATTGCCCAGGCCTCGGCGACCCTGGACAAGAATATGCAGTTCGTGGATGAGCTGATCGCCGTGCGGCACATGAATGAATTCACCGTCATGCCCCCCGAGCGGGTGGATTACATGGACGTCTCGCCCAAGCAGGTGGTGTCGGTGGCCGCGGCCCTGATCCCCTTCCTGGAGCACGATGACGCCAACCGTGCGCTCATGGGCTCCAACATGCAGCGCCAGGCGGTGCCCACCCTGGTGAGCGACAAGCCGCTGGTGGGAACCGGTATGGAGCGCTACGTGGCCGCCGACTCCGGTGTCTGTGTGGTCGCCCGGCGTGCCGGCGTGGTCGATTCGGTCGACGCCAGCCGCATCGTGGTGCGCGTGAGTGCCGAGGACGGCGGGGTGGATGAAGCCCCGGTGGACATCTACAACCTGACCAAGTACACCCGCTCCAACCAGAACACCTGTATCAACCAGCGCCCCATCGTGCGCCAGGGAGATGCCATCGCCCGCGGTGACATCCTCGCCGATGGTCCCTCCATCGATATGGGTGAACTGGCCCTGGGCCAGAACATGCGTATCGCCTTCATGCCCTGGAACGGCTACAACTTCGAGGACTCCATCCTGGTGTCCGAGCGGGTTGTGAAGGAGGATCGCTTCACCACTATCCATATACAGGAACTCACCTGTATCGCCCGGGATACCAAGCTCGGCTCCGAGGAGATCACCGGCGACATCCCCAACGTCGGCGAGAGTGCCCTGTCCAAGCTGGACGAGTCGGGTATCGTCTACATAGGGGCCGAGGTCGACGCCGGCGATATCCTGGTGGGCAAGGTTACGCCCAAGGGCGAGACCCAGCTGACCCCCGAGGAAAAGCTGCTGCGCGCGATCTTCGGCGAGAAGGCTTCGGACGTGAAGGATACCTCCCTGCGCGTACCCTCCAGCACCAAGGGCACGGTCATCGACGTGCAGGTCTTTACCCGCGACGGCCTGGAAAAGGACGCCCGCGCCCTGGCTATCGAGAAATACCAGCTCGATGATTACCGCAAGGACCTGAAGGAAGAATACCGGATCTTCGAGGAGGCGACCTTTGCCCGCCTGGAAAGCCTGCTTGGCGGCAAGAAAACCGTCAGCGGCGCGGGCCTGGCCAAGGGAACCAGCCTGGACGCCGACGTGCTGGCGGGCCTGGATCGCGACCAGTGGTTCAAGCTGAAGTTCTCCGAAGCGGAGCTCAACGAGGCGATCGCCTCCGCCCAGCGCCAGCTGGAGGAGCAGAACAAGCTGCTGGAAGAGCGTTTCGAGGACAAGAAGCGCAAGCTGCAAAGCGGCGATGACCTGGCTCCGGGCGTGCTCAAGATCGTCAAGGTTTACCTGGCGATCAAGCGCCGCATCCAGCCGGGCGACAAGATGGCCGGACGCCACGGTAACAAGGGCGTCATCTCGGTGATCATGCCGGTAGAGGATATGCCCTACGACGAGAACGGCGAGCCGGTCGATATCGTCCTGAACCCGCTGGGCGTGCCCTCGCGCATGAACGTGGGCCAGATCCTGGAGACCCACCTGGGCATGGCCGCCAAGGGCCTGGGCGACAAGATCGACGCCATGATCAAGGAGCAGCGCAAGGTCGCCGAGATCCGCAAGTTCCTGGAGACCATCTACAACAACGGCGCCGGTCGCAGCGAGGACCTGAAGTCCCTCAGCGACGCGGATATCCTGGAGCTGGCTGGCAACCTGGTGGGCGGTGTGCCCATGGCAACCCCGGTGTTCGACGGCGCGGCAGAGGAGTCCATCAAGGAATTGCTGGCCCTGGCGGACCTGCCCGAGAGCGGCCAGTTCACCCTGTACGACGGCCGTACCGGCGAGGCTTTCGATCGCCCGGTCACGGTTGGCTACATGTACATGCTGAAGCTGAACCACCTGGTGGACGACAAGATGCACGCCCGTTCCACCGGTTCCTACAGCCTGGTTACCCAGCAACCGCTGGGCGGCAAGGCGCAGTTCGGTGGCCAGCGCTTCGGGGAGATGGAGGTCTGGGCACTGGAAGCCTACGGTGCCGCCTATACCCTGCAGGAAATGCTGACCGTGAAGTCCGACGACGTCGCCGGGCGGACCAAGATGTACAAGAACATTGTCGATGGCGATCATCGGATGGAGCCGGGTATGCCCGAGTCCTTCAATGTGTTGGTTAAGGAGATACGTTCCCTGGGCATCGATATCGAGCTCGAGAACGAGTAACAAACATAACACTGGACTCAGGGGTGACAGCGGCGCGGTGCGCCGCTCTACCCGGTAGCAATAACCTCGTGGAGGAAATGCTTTGAAAGACTTACTTAATCTGTTGAAGTCCCAGGGACAAACGGAAGAGTTCGATGCCATCCGGATCGGTCTGGCGTCACCGGAAATGATCCGCTCGTGGTCGTTCGGCGAAGTGAAGAAGCCGGAGACCATCAATTACCGTACTTTCAAGCCGGAGCGGGACGGCCTGTTCTGCGCCAAGATTTTCGGGCCGGTGAAGGATTACGAGTGCCTGTGCGGCAAGTACAAGCGACTCAAGCACCGCGGCGTGATCTGTGAGAAGTGCGGTGTGGAAGTGGCCCTGGCCAAGGTGCGCCGGGAGCGCATGGGCCATATCGAGCTGGCCAGCCCGGTAGCCCATATCTGGTTCCTGAAATCCCTGCCCTCGCGCATCGGCCTGCTGCTGGACATGACCCTGCGCGATATCGAGCGGGTGCTGTATTTCGAATCCTATGTGGTAACCGACCCCGGCCTGACTACCCTGGAGCAGGGCCAGTTGCTGTCCGACGAGCAGTACTACGAGGCCATGGAGGAGTTCGGTGACGAATTCTCCGCCAAGATGGGCGCCGAGGCCATCCAGGACCTGATGGTGCAGCTGGACCTGGAGCACGAGATCGCCACCCTGCGCGAGGAGATCCCGGCCACCAACTCCGAGACCAAGATCAAGAAGCTGTCCAAGCGCCTGAAGTTGATGGAGGCCTTCGCCAGCTCCGGCAACAAGCCCGAGTGGATGGTGTTGAAGGTGCTGCCGGTACTGCCGCCGGACCTGCGCCCGCTGGTGCCCCTGGATGGAGGCCGCTTCGCCACCTCCGACCTGAACGACCTGTACCGCCGGGTGATCAACCGCAACAACCGCCTCAAGCGCCTGCTGGACCTGAACGCACCCGATATCATCGTGCGCAACGAGAAGCGCATGCTGCAGGAATCCGTGGATGCGCTGCTGGACAACGGCCGTCGCGGTCGTGCCATCACCGGCTCCAACAAGCGCCCGCTGAAGTCCCTGGCCGACATGATCAAGGGCAAGCAGGGCCGGTTCCGCCAGAACCTGCTGGGCAAGCGGGTGGACTACTCCGGTCGCTCCGTGATCGTGGTGGGCCCGACCCTGCGCCTGCACCAGTGCGGCCTGCCCAAGAAAATGGCGCTGGAACTGTTCAAACCCTTTATTTTCGGCAAGCTGGAGGCCAGGGGCCTGGCCACCACCATCAAGGCCGCCAAGAAAATGGTGGAGCGCGAGCCGCCGGAGGTCTGGGATATCCTCGCCGAGGTGATCCGCGAGCACCCGGTGCTGCTGAACCGCGCCCCCACCCTGCACCGCCTGGGCATCCAGGCCTTCGAGCCGGTGCTGATCGAGGGTAAGGCCATCCAGCTGCACCCGCTGGTCTGCGCCGCCTACAACGCCGACTTCGACGGTGACCAGATGGCGGTGCACGTGCCGCTGACCATCGAGGCGCAGCTGGAAGCCCGCGCCCTGATGATGTCCACCAACAATATTCTCTCTCCCGCCAACGGCGAGCCCATCATCGTGCCCTCCCAGGACGTGGTACTGGGCCTGTACTACATGACCCGCGAGCGGGTCAACGCCAAGGGCGAAGGCACCCTGTTTGCCAATGTATCGGAAGTGCACCGCGCCTACTTCGGCGGCCACGTGCACCTGCAGGCGCGGGTCAAGGTGCGCATCAACGAGGTGGTCAACACCGATGAAGGCGAGCGTATCGAGAACAGCTTCGTGGCCGACACCACCGTGGGCCGCGCCCTGCTGTGGGAAATCGTCCCCGCGGGTATCGCCTTCGAGATGGTGAACCAGGACATGGCCAAGAAGGCCATCTCCCGTATCATCAACCAGTGCTACCGCGCCGTCGGCCTCAAGGCCACCGTTATCTTCGCCGACCAGCTGATGTACACGGGCTACGAGTATTCCACCCGTTCCGGCTCGTCCATCGGCGTCAACGATTTCGAGATTCCCGCGGCCAAGGCGGAGCTGATTGCGCGCGCCGATGCCGAGGTCAAGGAGATCGAGCAGCAGTACGCGGCCGGCCTGGTGACCCAGGGCGAGAAATACAACAAGGTGATCGACATCTGGTCACGCGCCAACGACCTGGTCTCCAAGTCCATGATGGAGGGCCTGTCCAAGGAAACCGTGATCAACCGCGAGGGCAAGGAAGAGCAGCAGGCCTCCTTCAACTCCGTCTATATCTACGCCGACTCCGGCGCCCGGGGCTCACCCGCCCAGATCCGCCAGCTGGCGGGTATGCGCGGCCTGATGGCCAAGCCGGACGGCTCCATCATCGAGACCCCCATTACGGCGAACTTCCGCGAGGGTCTGAACGTACTGCAGTACTTCATCTCCACCCACGGCGCCCGCAAGGGTCTGGCCGACACGGCCCTGAAGACCGCCAACTCCGGTTACCTGACCCGCCGCCTGGTGGACGTCGCCCAGGACCTGGTGGTCACCGAGGTGGATTGCGGTACCGACCAGGGCCTGCTGATGACGCCGGTAATCGAGGGTGGCGACATCATCGAATCGCTGGGTGATCGCGTGCTGGGCCGCATCGTCGCACGGGACGTGAACCGTCCCGGCAGCGACGAGGAAATTGCCATCGTCGCCGGCACCATGCTGGATGAGCTGTGGATCAAGCGCCTGGAGGAAATGGGCATTGACGAGATTTCCGTGCGCTCGCCCATCACCTGCGAAACCCGTCACGGTATCTGCAGCGCCTGCTACGGTCGCGACCTGGCCCGCGGCCACCGCGTGAACATGGGCGAGGCCATCGGCGTGGTGGCAGCCCAGTCCATCGGTGAGCCGGGTACCCAGCTGACCATGCGTACCTTCCACATCGGTGGTGCGGCCTCCCGGGCGACCGCCCAGGACAATATCCAGGTAATGAACGACGGTACCGTGCGCCTGCACAACCTGAAGTTCGTGGAGCGCAAGAAGGACGGTTACCTGGTGGCCGTCTCCCGTTCGGGCGAACTGTCGGTGCTGGATACCCTGGGCAGGGAGCGCGAGCGCTACAAGCTGCCCTACGGCGCCCTGATCAAGGTGGCCGACCACGCCAGCGTCTCCGCCGGCGACGTGGTGGCGACCTGGGACCCCCACACTCACCCGATCATCACCGAGGTGGCGGGTACGGTGAAATTCAGCGGCATGGAAGAGGGTATTACCATTCGTCGCCAGACCGACGAACTGACCGGCCTGTCCAGCATCTCGGTGCTGGATGCCGGTGAGCGGCCCGTGGCGGGCAAGGATATCCGCCCCGCGGTAAGCCTGGTGGACGACAAGGGCAAGGAACTGTGCCTGGCCAATACCAATGTGCCGGCCCACTATTTCCTGCCGGCCTCGGCGCTGGTCAGCCTGGAGGATTCGGCGCGGGTGGAAGCGGGCGACGTGATCGCGCGCATACCCCAGGAGGGGTCCAAGACCCGCGACATCACCGGTGGTCTGCCGCGCGTTGCCGACCTGTTCGAGGCCCGCAAGCCGAAGGAACCCGCCATCCTGGCGGAGATTTCCGGTACCGTGAGCTTCGGTAAGGAAACCAAGGGCAAGCGTCGCCTGGTCATTACCCCCACCGACGGCAGCACCCTGGCGGACGGCTCCGACCACTTCGAGGCGCTGATTCCCAAGTGGCGCAATATGTCCGTGTTCGAGGGGGAGTTCGTGGAGAAGGGCGAGGTCGTGTCGGAAGGCCCGCCCAGCCCCCACGATATCCTGCGCCTCAAGGGCATCGAGGAACTGGCGAAGTACATCGTCAACGAGATCCAGGAGGTTTACCGCCTGCAGGGTGTGAAGATCAACGACAAGCACATCGAGGTGATTGTTCGCCAGATGCTGCGCAAGGTCATCATCACCTCCTCCGGCGATTCCAGCCTGATCAAGGGCGAGCAGGTCGAGTACACCACCCTGCTGGAAGAAAACGAGCGCCTGCTGGGCCAGAAGCTGGTGCCGGCTGCGGGCGAGCGGGAGCTGCTGGGTATCACCAAGGCCTCCCTGGCCACCGAGAGCTTCATCTCCGCGGCCTCGTTCCAGGAGACCACCCGCGTCCTCACCGAGGCGGCGGTCACCGGCAAGCGGGATTACCTGCGCGGCCTGAAGGAAAACGTGGTGGTGGGACGCCTGATCCCCGCAGGCACCGGTCTGGCCTACCACGAGGAGCGCAAGCGCACCCGCGACAGCCGCTCCGAGGTGACGGTATCCGCCCAGGAAATCGAGGCGGCACTGACCGAGGCCCTGCAGGGAGACTGAGGCAGGCGTCGGTGAAAGGTCCCCCGGTATGGGTTGACTCCCACCGGGGGCATCTATAGAATGCCGCCTCCTCTTTCCGGGGTGGTTTGTTACGTCCTGCTTCTTTGGCCTCGGCCAGCAGCGGTTGTCCCGGATCTGGACATGGCCTTGCGGCCATAATTAAACGATTTATTTTGGAGTTTTAACTGGATGGCAACGATCAACCAATTGGTTCGTACGCCTCGGAAGCGCAAAGTAGACAAGAGCGACGTACCCGCCCTGCAAAGCTGTCCGCAGCGCCGCGGTGTGTGTACCCGTGTTTACACGACCACGCCGAAGAAACCCAACTCTGCACTGCGCAAGGTATGTCGTGTGCGCCTGACCAACGGCTACGAGGTGTCCTCGTACATCGGTGGTGAGGGTCACAACCTGCAGGAGCACAGTGTGGTGCTGATTCGCGGCGGCCGTGTAAAGGACCTGCCCGGTGTGCGTTATCACACCGTGCGCGGCAGCCTGGACACCTCCGGAGTCGCCGATCGCAAGAACGGCCGTTCCAAGTACGGTGCCAAGCGTCCCAAGTAAGCGCAACCCGGCTGTACCAACATTGATGTAAGTAAGGCCGAACCCCTGCCTCCCCCGCGATTGTGGCAGGTCGGTGTTCGGATCAACCTGAAGAGAGAAGGGCAAAACCATGCCAAGAAGACGAGTAGTCGCCAAGCGCGAAGTCCTGCCAGATCCCAAGTATGGCAACGTGACGCTGGCAAAGTTCATGAACCACGTGATGGTCAGTGGTAAGAAATCCGTAGCGGAAACCATTGTTTATGGCGCCCTGGACATCGTCCGCGACCGCCTCAACAAGGATCCCATCGAAGCATTCGACGAAGCGCTGGAAAACATCGCGCCCATGGTGGAAGTCAAGTCCCGCCGGGTGGGCGGTGCGACCTACCAGGTACCGGTCGAAGTGCGCCCCTCCCGCCGCGTGGCGCTGTCAATGCGCTGGCTGGTGGAGTACTCCCGTAACCGCGGTGAAAAGTCCATGCGCCAGCGCCTGGCCGGCGAGATCATCGACGCCTCCCAGGGTAAGGGCAATGCCGTGCGCAAGCGCGAGGACGTGCACCGTATGGCGGAAGCCAACAAGGCATTCTCTCACTACCGTTTTTAATCCGTTGCCAAGCAACCTGTCATTGGGGAATTAATCGTGGCACGTAAGACTCCTATCAGCCGGTATCGCAATATCGGTATTTGCGCCCATGTGGACGCGGGTAAAACCACCACCACCGAGCGCGTTCTTTTCTACACCGGATTGTCTCACAAGATCGGTGAGGTACACGACGGCGCGGCAACCATGGACTGGATGGAACAGGAACAGGAGCGCGGCATTACCATTACCTCCGCCGCCACCACCTGCTTCTGGAAGGGCATGGACGCGCAGTTCGACGATCACCGCATCAACATCATCGACACCCCCGGACACGTGGACTTCACCATCGAGGTGGAGCGTTCCCTGCGGGTGCTGGATGGCGCGGTGGTGGTGCTGTGCGGCACCTCCGGCGTACAGCCCCAGACCGAAACCGTATGGCGCCAGGCCAACAAGTACGAAGTACCGCGCATGGTCTTCGTCAACAAGATGGACCGCGCCGGCGCCGACTTCCGTCGCGTCGTGGGCCAGTTGAAGGACCGCCTGGGCGCGGTACCCGTGCCCCTGCAGATGACCATTGGTTCCGAAGAGGACTTCAAGGGCGTCATCGACCTGGTCAAGAACAAGGCCATCCTCTGGAATGAGGCCGACCAGGGCATGACCTTCGAGTACGCCGAGGTACCGGGTGACATGGTCGATGTGGTGGCCGAGATGCGCGAGGCCATGATCGAGGCCGCCGCGGAAGCCAACGACGAGCTCATGGACAAGTACCTCGAGGGCGGCGAGCTGACTGAGGCGGAAATCAAGCAGGGTATTCGCCAGCGCACCCTGGCCAACGAGATCGTGCCCGTGTTGGGCGGCTCCGCTTTCAAGAACAAGGGCGTACAGGCCATGCTGGACGCGGTCATCGAGTACATGCCCTCACCCACCGAGGTGAAAGCCATCGAAGGTACCCTGCTGGATGCGGATCATACCCCCGCGACCCGCGAGGCCGACGACAACGCGCCCTTCGCGGCGCTGGCGTTCAAGATCGCCACCGACCCCTTCGTGGGTACGCTGACCTTCTTCCGGGTGTACTCCGGCAAGCTGGAGAGCGGCACCGGGGTCTACAACTCGGTCAAGGAAAAGAAAGAGCGGGTCGGCCGTATGGTGCAGATGCACGCCAACAGCCGCGAGGAGATCAAGGAAGTACTGGCCGGTGATATCGCCGCGGCGGTGGGTCTTAAGGACGTCACCACCGGTGACACCCTGTGCGATATAGACAAGCCCATCGTGCTGGAGCGCATGGAGTTCCCCGAGCCCGTGATCTCGGTGGCGGTGGAGCCCAAGTCCAAGCCCGACCAGGAAAAAATGGGGATCGCCCTGGGCAAGCTGGCCCAGGAAGACCCCTCTTTCCGGGTCAAGACCGACGAGGAGACTGGCCAGACCATCATCTCGGGTATGGGCGAACTGCACCTGGACATCATCGTCGACCGCATGCGTCGCGAGTTCAGCGTAGAGGCCAATATCGGTAAGCCCCAGGTGGCCTACCGCGAGGCGATCCGCAATACCGCCGAAATCGAAGGCAAGTTCGTGCGCCAGTCCGGCGGGCGCGGCCAGTACGGTCACGTCTGGGTTCGCTTCGAGCCCTCCGAGGATGCCGGCGCCGACGGCCTGGAATTCGTCAATGAGATCGTGGGCGGCACGGTACCCCGGGAATACGTCCCGGCCGTGCAGAAGGGTATCGAGGAGCAGATGAAGAACGGTGTACTGGCCGGTTATCCGCTGCTGGGCCTGAAGGCGACCCTGTTCGACGGCTCCTTCCACGACGTGGACTCCAACGAAATGGCGTTCAAGATCGCCGCTTCCATGGCCACCAAGAAGCTGGCCCAGGAAGGCGGTGCGGTGCTGCTGGAACCCATCATGAAGGTCGAGGTGGTAACACCCGAAGAGAACATGGGCGATGTGGTAGGCGACCTCAACCGTCGTCGCGGCCTGATTCTGGGCATGAACGAAAATGCCATGGGCAAGGTCATCGATGCGGAAGTGCCCCTGGCGGAAATGTTCGGTTATTCGACCGACCTGCGTTCGGCCACCCAGGGGCGCGCGACCTACACCATGGAGTTTGCCAAGTACATGGAAGCGCCGAAGAACGTCGCTGACGAGATCGTATCCAAGAACCAGACCAAATAACTGTTAGCTATCCCATCAAGAGGTGATTGAAAGTGGCAAAGGAAAAGTTTGAACGTAAAAAGCCCCACGTCAACGTGGGAACCATCGGACACGTTGACCATGGCAAGACGACGCTGACGGCGGCGCTGACCCGTGTCTGCGCGGAGACCTGGGGTGGTTCAGCGGTGGCGTTCGACGGTATCGACAACGCCCCGGAAGAGCGCGAGCGCGGCATTACGATTGCGACCTCCCACGTCGAGTACGATTCACCGAATCGTCACTACGCCCACGTTGACTGTCCCGGGCACGCGGACTACGTGAAGAACATGATCACCGGTGCGGCGCAGATGGACGGTGCGATCCTGGTGTGTGGCGCCACCGACGGCCCCATGCCCCAGACCCGCGAGCACATCCTGCTGTCCCGCCAGGTAGGCGTACCCTACATCGTGGTATTCCTGAACAAGGCTGACCTGCTGGCGGAAGATTGCGGCGGTGCCGACTCCGAGGAATACGAGGAGATGAAGGAACTGGTGGAGATGGAGCTGCGCGAGCTGCTGGACCAGTACGAGTTCCCGGGCGACGACACGCCGATCATCTGTGGTTCGGCGCTGATGGCCCTGAACGGCGAAGACGAGAACGGCCTGGGCACCACCGCGGTGAAGACCCTGGTAGAGACCCTGGACAGCTATATTCCGGAGCCGGAGCGGGCGATCGACCAGGCGTTCCTGATGCCGGTGGAGGACGTGTTCTCTATCTCCGGTCGTGGCACGGTGGTTACCGGTCGTGTTGAGCGCGGCATCATCAAGGTTGGCGAGGAGATCGAGATCGTCGGTATCCGCGACACCCAGAAGACCACCTGTACGGGCGTTGAGATGTTCCGCAAGCTGCTGGACGAGGGCCGTGCGGGGGAGAACGTGGGCGTGCTGCTGCGCGGCACCAAGCGTGAGGACGTGGAGCGTGGCCAGGTACTGGCGAAGCCGGGTTCGGTCAAGCCGCACACCAAGTTCGAGGCGGAGGTGTATATCCTGTCCAAGGACGAGGGCGGGCGTCACACGCCGTTTTTCAAGGGTTACCGTCCGCAGTTCTACTTCCGTACGACTGACGTGACCGGAGCTTGCGAGCTGCCCGACGGTGTTGAGATGGTAATGCCTGGCGACAACATCCAGATGGAAGTGACGCTGATCGCGCCGATTGCGATGGAAGATGGCCTGCGTTTCGCGATTCGCGAGGGTGGCCGTACCGTCGGCGCCGGCGTGGTAGCCAAGATCATCGAGTAAGCCTGTCCGCGTCAGGAAAAAACCCGGCATCAGCCGGGTTTTTTTTGGTCGAATGAATTCGACCCTACAAGGAACAAAACCCTGTAGGGCCGAATTCATTCGGCCCCGGGGCACGGTCGATGACTTAATGGTCGAATGAATTCGACCCTACAGGGTAAAAGGTATGTGGGCCTTCTCAATAACCGCTGTTCACATCCGACAACTGCTCGTTCAGGGTCAGGAAGTCATACAGCACGCCGATAAAAAACAGACCGCCGGTACAGAGGTAGATAATCCCGGTAATGAACTTGCCCATATAAAAGCGGTGGATGCCCAGGAAACCCAGGAAGGTCAGCAGGATCCAGGTGATGTTGTAGTCGATGGGGCCGGGGATGAAGCGCCGCTCGGCCTCGCGCTCCATGGAGGGGATCAGGAACAGGTCTATAATCCAGCCCACGAAAAGCAGGCCCAGGGTGCAGAACCAGATCACGCCCGAGATCTGCTTGCCGTAGTAGAAGCGGTGGGCGCCCATGAAGCCGAATATCCATAACAGGTAGCCCATAAGCAGGGAGTGGGTGTTTTCGGTGCGGGTCATTGCGCGGGTCCTCGAAGTTGGGCCGTGATCGACTTGCAGCCATATTCAGAGCTGGAACAAAATCCGTCAAGCCCTTAATATGCGCGCATCACGCTGGACCCTGACCTACATCATGGTCTCCCCGGGCATACCCGGTAAGCTGTTAATACGATATCCATAAACCTGTTAAGTATAGGAAAAGCCATGTCTGTTGAGCATCACGACCTGATCCACGAGTTCCCCGAACTGCGCGATCGCATCCACGAACTGAAAATGAACGATGCCCATTTTCGTCGCCTGTTCGATGCCTATCACGAGCTGACCAGCGAGATCGAGAACATGGAAAACGAGGTTACCCCGGTAGCGACCCATACCGAGGAAGAGGCCAAGATGCGCCGTGTGCACCTCAAGGACGAGCTGTACCGCATGCTGACCTCCACGGCGGCCTGACAGGTGGCCTACCAACAACTGAGGGCGGACCTCGAGCAGCGCCTGGCCCAGATGCTGGACCGGCTGGCCAGCATCAAGAGGGACGTCACCCGGGAGCACTCCGGCGATTCCGCCGAACAGGCCCAGGAGCGCGAGAACGATGAGGTTGTCGATGCCATAGGCAATGAGACGGCCCAGTCGATCCGCGATATCCGGGCGGCCATTGAGCGTATCGACGAGGGTAGCTACGGGCTTTGCGAGAGTTGCGGCAAGGAAATAGGCGAGGCGCGGCTGAAAGTCGTGCCCGAGGCCACCCGCTGCGTGAACTGCGCCGAGTAGGCCGCCCCCATCGGGGCCCCGGATAACCGGCCGGCCCCGGTGAAGTCCCGGTAATAAATCCCGAAAAATATATTCGAGACCCCGCTTGACACTCAAGGGGGCCGTCTTTAGAATTCGCGTTCCATTTTTCGGGGGACTCCGTAGCGGGTTCCTGGTTTTTTATTGATTGGAGTTAGGCAAGATGCAGAGTCAACGCATTCGAATTCGCCTCAAGGCTTTTGACCATCGCCTGATAGATTCGTCTACCCAGGAGATCGTCGAGACCGCGCGCCGCACCGGCGCCCAGGTCAAGGGCCCGATCCCCCTTCCCACCCGGAAGGAACGTTTTACCGTGCTGATTTCCCCGCACGTGAATAAGGATGCTCGTGACCAGTACGAAATTCGTACCCACAAGCGTCTGCTGGACATCGTGGAGCCCACAGAGAAGACCGTGGACGCCCTGATGAAGTTAGACCTGGCAGCAGGTGTAGAAGTACAGATCAGTCTTGGTTAACTACAATTTGTAGCAAGACCTGCCCGCGGTAGTAGCCGTGGGTGTGTAACGCCCCGCTGCGTTCAACCTGTGGGGCGGCCATAGAGGGTATAGCCCCGTACACTGAGAGGTTAGCAAAATGGCTATTGGCTTAGTCGGCCGTAAGTCCGGTATGACTCGCGTTTTTACCGAAGACGGCGTATCCATTCCAGTGACCGTAGTGGAGATTTCTCCAAACCGTGTTACTCAGATCAAAGAACTCGATAGCGATGGCTATCGGGCAATCCAGGTCACTGCGGGCAGCCGCAAGGCCTCACGAGTAAACAAATCCCTGGCGGGTCATTTCGCCAAGGCTGGCGTCGAAGCCGGTACCGGTTTGTGGGAGTTCCGTCTCGAGCAGTCCGATGAGGCGCCTGAAGTGGGCTCCGAGCTGACCGTTGAGCGCTTCCAGGTCGGCCAGATCGTCGATGTGGCCGGCAAGTCCAAGGGCAAGGGCTTCCAGGGCGGTGTCAAGCGCTGGAACTTCAAGATGCAGGACGCCACTCACGGCAACTCGCTGTCGCACCGCGCACCGGGATCCATCGGCCAGAACCAGACACCTGGCCGGGTATTCAAGGGCAAGAAAATGGCGGGCCACATGGGCGCCAGGAATGTGACCACCCAGGGGCTGGAAATAGTCCGCGTGGATGTCGAGCGCAACTTGCTGCTTATCAAGGGCGCTGTGCCAGGCGCACCCGGTGGAGACGTTATCGTGCGTCCCACGGTCAAGGCTTAAGGTTAGGGGGTCTCTAACGTGGAATTGAGTGTATTGAAGCCTGGTAACAGCGAGGCCGGCACGGTGTCGGTCTCGGACGTTGCCTTCGCACGCGAATACAACGAGGACCTGGTTCACCAGGTTGTCACCGCATACATGGCCGGCGCGCGGCAGGGCACCCGTGCCCAGAAGACGCGCTCGGATGTGCGCGGCGGCGGCAAGAAGCCGTGGCGCCAGAAAGGCACTGGCCGCGCCCGTGCGGGAACCATTCGCTCCCCCATCTGGCGCAGCGGGGGCGTGACCTTTGCGGCCCGGCCGCAGGATCACAGCCAGAAGGTCAATCGCAAGATGTACCGCGCGGCCCTGCGTTCCATCATGTCGGAGCTGGCTCGCCAGGACCGGCTGGTGGTGGTGGAGAGCCTGGAACTGGAAGCGCCCAAGACCAAATTGCTGGTCAAGCAGCTGGGCGATTACGGTCTCGACAATGTGCTGATCGTGTCTGCCGAGGTGGGTGAGAACCTGTACCTGGCGGCGCGCAACCTGCACAAGGTAGATGTTCGCGATGTGGACGGTATCGATCCCGTCAGCCTCATCGGGCACGAAAAGGTGGTTGTCACCGTCGACGCGGTGAAGAAGTTTGAGGAGATGCTGGGATGAACCAGGAGCGCATTTTTCAAGTGCTGGAAGGTCCGCACGTTTCCGAAAAGGCGGCCGTGGTCGCTGATACCAATAACCAGTACGTGTTCAAGGTGGCGCTGAACGCCACCAAGGCCGAGATCAGGAAGTCGGTCGAGCAGCTGTTCAAGGTCAAAGTGGAAAACGTGTCCACCCTGCGGGTCAAGGGCAAGGTGAAGCGCAACCGCTACGGCTTCAGCACCAAGCCGACCTGGAAGAAGGCATACGTGCGGCTGGCGCAGGGTCAGGACATCGACTTTGCCGTGGTTGAATAAGGAGTAGGTTGAGATGGCAGTTTTAAGTAGCAAGCCCACGTCCCCCGGTCGTCGCCACGTCGTCCGGATAAGCAGCGACGACCTGCACAAGGGCGCGCCCTACAAGCCCCTGCTGGAGAACCAGACCAGGAATGGCGGCCGCAACAACAACGGCCGGATCACCACCCGTCATATCGGTGGTGGCCACAAGCAGCATTACCGGGTGATCGATTTCAAGCGCACCAAGGACGGCATTCCGGCCAAGGTCGAGCGAATTGAGTACGACCCCAATCGCACCGCCCATATCGCCCTGCTGCTGTTCGCAGACGGCGAGCGCCGCTACATCATCGCCCCCAAGGGCGTTGCCGCCGGCGACGTGCTGCAGTCTGGCTCAGCCGCGCCCATCAAGGCCGGCAACTGCCTGCCGCTGCGCAATATTCCGGTCGGTTCGGTTATCCACGGCATCGAGCTGAAGCCCGGCAAGGGCGCCCAGCTCGCCCGTTCCGCCGGCGCATCCGTGCAGCTGGTGGCCCGTGAAGGCCAGTACGCCACCCTGCGGCTGCGCTCCGGCGAGATGCGCAAGGTGCTGTCCGACTGCCGCGCTACCCTGGGAGAGGTTTCCAACTCCGAGCACAGCCTGCGCAAGCTGGGCAAGGCCGGTGCTGCGCGCTGGCGCGGCGTGCGCCCCACCGTTCGCGGTGTTGCGATGAACCCGGTCGACCACCCGCATGGTGGTGGTGAGGGACGTACTTCCGGTGGTCGTCACCCGGTCAGCCCCTGGGGTACTCCCACCAAGGGTTACAAGACCCGCAAGAACAAGCGTACCAACAAGTTGATCGTACGCCGTCGTGGTAAGAAGTAAGTTCGGTCATTAAAGACCCCAGAGATTAGAGGAAGACATTGTGCCGCGTTCACTGAAGAAAGGTCCTTTCATTGACCTTCACTTGATGAAGAAAGTTGAAGCAGCAGTTGAGAGCAATGATCGTCGCCCGATCAAGACCTGGTCGCGCCGCTCGATGGTATCGCCCGATATGGTCGGCCTGACAATCGCCGTACACAACGGACGTCAGCATGTTCCCGTGCTGGTGAACGAGGACATGGTTGGCCACAAGCTGGGTGAATTTGCGGCCACCCGCACCTTCAAGGGCCATATCGTGGACAAGAAGGCCAAGCGCTAGTAGCGCTGCCTGTAGCGAGGTTTAGAAAATGGAAGTTGCAGCAAAATTGAAAGGTGCGCGGATATCGGCACAGAAAGCACGGCTGGTCGCCGACCAGGTGCGTGGCATGCCCGTTGAAGAGGCGTTGAACCTGCTGGAATTCAGCACCAAGAAGGCGGCACATATCGTCAAGAAGGTACTGGACTCAGCGATAGCCAACGCCGAAAACAACGAGGGCGCGGACGTGGACGAGCTCAAGGTTTCCAGCATCTTCGTCGATGAGGGAATGACCATGAAGCGCCTGCGCCCCCGGGCAAAGGGCCGCGCTGATCGCATTTTCAAGCGCAGCTGCCACATCACCGTAAAAGTAGCAGACGGCGAAGCTTAAATTCAGGAGAAGACCACATGGGTCAGAAAGTAAATCCGGTAGGCATTCGGTTAGGTATCGTCAAGGATCACACCTCGATCTGGTACGCCGACAGCAAGAATTACTCCAAGCAGTTGATTACTGACCTGGAGGCGCGCGCCTTCATCGAGAAGACGCTTGAGAATGCCTCGGTCAGCCGTGTGGTCATCGAGCGTCCGGCACAGACCGCGCGCATCACCATTCACACCGCCCGCCCCGGTATCGTCATCGGCAAGAAGGGCGAGGACGTGGATGCACTGCGCAAAACCCTGACCGAGAAGATGGGTGTGCCCGTGCACATCAACATCGAGGAGATCCGCAAGCCTGACCTGGACGCCAAGCTGGTAGCGCAGAACGTTGCCCAGCAACTGGAGCGCCGGGTGATGTTCCGTCGCGCCATGAAGCGCGTGGTCCAGAACGCCATGCGCCAGGGCGCAGAGGGTGTGAAAGTGCAAATCGGCGGACGCCTCGGCGGCGCTGAGATCGCGCGCACCGAGTGGTATCGCGAAGGCCGTGTGCCGCTGCACACCCTGCGTGCAGATATCGATTACGCCACCTACGAGGCGGCGACCACCTACGGCATCCTGGGTGTGAAGGTTTGGATATTCAAGGGCGAGATTATCGGCAATGAAAATGCCGGCGATGGCGCCAAGAAGACAGCAACTAATTAAGGGTTAGGCAGATGCTTCAACCAAAGCGTACAAAATTCCGCAAGGCGATGAAGGGCCGCAACCGCGGCCTGGCCCAGCGCGGCAGCAAAGTGAGTTTCGGCGAGTATGGCCTCAAGGCTATCGGCCGTGGACGCCTGACTGCCCGGCAGATCGAGGCAGCTCGACGCGCCATGACGCGCCACATCAAGCGCGGCGGCAAGATATGGATTCGGGTTTTCCCTGACAAGCCTATCACCGGCAAGCCGCTGGAAGTGCGTCAGGGTAAAGGTAAGGGTAACGTGGAATACTGGGTGGCCCAGGTTCAGCCCGGCAAGGTGCTGTACGAAGTACAGGGCGTCTCCGAAGAGCTGGCCCGTGAAGCCTTCGCGCTGGCCGCCGCCAAGATTCCGTTGGCCACAACATTTGTAAAACGGTCGGTGATGTGATGAAAGCGAGTGAATTGCGCGACAAGTCCAGCGAAGAGCTGAACAAGACACTGCTTACCCTGCGTGAGGAGCAGTTCAAGCTGCGCATGCAGAAATCCACTGGTCAGCTCGGGCAGACTCACCTGCTGCAGCAGACCCAGCGTGATATCGCGCGTGTCAAAACCGTACTAAATGAAAAGGCGGGTAATTAAACATGGCAGCTACAGAAAAGCGTACGCGGGTGGTTACCGGCAAGGTTATCAGCAACAAAATGGACAAGACCGTAACGGTTTTGCTCGAGCGCAGGGTGAAGCACCCGGTGTATGGCAAGTACATCACCCGGTCTTCCAAGATTCACGCGCATGACGAAAACAACCAGTGCAGCGTCGGCGATACTGTCACTGTTGCGGAAACCCGGCCGATTTCCAGGACCAAGACCTGGAAGTTGCTGGAAGTGGTCGAGAGCGCCGTCCAGGTTTAAACGCAGGGTTAGCGGTTTTGACCGCAGTTTGGAGTAAAAGATGATTCAGACACAGTCGTATTTGGAAGTCGCCGATAACAGCGGTGCCCGTCGCGTGATGTGCATCAAGGTGCTGGGTGGGTCCAAGCGCCGCTATGCCCGGGTGGGGGATCTTATCAAGGTCTCCGTGAAGGAAGCGATTCCCCGGGGCAAGGTCAAGAAGGGCCAGGTGATGACCGCTGTCGTCGTCCGAACCAGGAAAGGCGTGCGTCGTGCCGACGGTTCGCTGATCAAGTTCGACGATAACGCCGCAGTGCTGCTCAACGCCCAGCAGGCGCCCATCGGTACCCGTATTTTCGGGCCGGTGACCCGCGAATTGCGCGGCGAAAAGTTTATGAAGATTATTTCTCTGGCACCTGAAGTTATCTAACTCGGACCAGCGGGGAGAGGAAGGGAAATGTTTAAGATCAAGCGCGATGATGAAGTGATTGTTCTGGCCGGTAAGGACAAGGGCAAGCGCGGCAAGGTTCGCAGGGTGCTGGACAACAACAAGCTCGTTGTATCCGGTATCAATATGGTGAAGAAGCACACCAAGCCCAACCCCCAGGCGGGTGTGGCCGGCGGTATTGTTGAGCAGGAGGCGCCCATACAGGCGTCCAACGTGGCGATTTTCAATCCCGCCAGCAACAAGGCCGATCGTGTGGGCTTTAAGGTGGAAGGGGATAAGAAAGTACGTATCTTCAAATCCAATGGCGAGGCAATTGACTCCTAAGCCCCCGCGGGCTGACCGGGACAGCAGGATATAGACATGGCAACGTTGAAAGACAAGTTCAAGAGCGAGATCGCTCCCCAGCTGAAAGAAGAGCTGGGTCTGGCAAATGTGATGGAAGTACCGCGCATCACCAAGATCACCCTGAACATGGGTGTGGGCGAGGCCCTGGGCGACAAGAAAGTCCTGGAGAATGCCGTCGCCGACATGGAGAAGATCTCCGGTCAAAAGGTGGTAGTCACCAAGGCGCGCAAGTCCATCGCCGGGTTCAAGGTGCGTGACGGCTGGCCTATAGGCTGCAAGGTGACCCTGCGTTCCGATCGTATGTACGAGTTCCTGGAGCGTCTGATCAGCATCGCCATTCCCCGTATTCGCGACTTCCGCGGCATCAGCCCGAAGTCCTTCGACGGCCGTGGCAACTTCGCGATGGGTGTTACCGAGCAGATTATTTTCCCGGAAATCAACTACGACCAGGTGGATGCCCTGCGCGGTATGGATATCACCATCACCACCACCGCTCGTACGGACGATGAAGGTCGCGCGCTGCTGCGTGCTTTCAACTTCCCCCTGAAAGGTTAAGAGGCGTTATTCATGGCTAAGACTTCGATGATTATGCGTGAGAAAAAGCGCGCCAGGCTGGTAGCCAAGTACGCTGCCAAGCGCGCGGCTTTGAAGGCGATCGTGAGCGATACCAATGCATCCGACGATGAGAAGTGGGAGGCGCAGATCGCCCTCCAGAAGCTGCCTCGCGATGCCAGCCCGGTTCGCCAGCAGCGTCGCTGCCAGATTACCGGCCGTCCTCACGGTGTTTATCGCAAGTTTGGCCTGAGCCGTAACAAGCTGCGTGAAGCGGCAATGCGCGGTGATGTGCCCGGCCTGGTCAAGGCCAGCTGGTAGTACCAGTCGGTTTACGGAGAGAAATAGATTATGAGTATGCAAGATCCACTGTCAGATATGCTGACCCGCATCCGCAATGCACAGCTTGCGGGCAAGACCGGTGTCGAGATGCCGGGCTCCAAGCTGAAAGCCGCCGTTGCCCAGGTGCTCAAGGATGAAGGTTATATTGCCGATTTTGCACTGTCGGACGAGAGCGGCAAGGTGCGCCTGTCCATTGGGCTCGATTTCAGGCAAGCCGGTCATCGCGGAGATCGATCGTGTAAGCCGTCCCGGCCTGCGTCAGTATCGCGCCAAGGACGAGTTGCCGTCGGTGCGCGCCGGGCTGGGTGTGGCGATCGTGTCCACCTCCAAAGGTGTGATGACGGATCGCGCGGCCCGCGCCGCGGGTGTCGGTGGCGAGGTTCTCTGCACCGTTTTCTAATCGTTTATTGATTTAAAGAGCAATTGAAATGTCTAGAGTCGCAAATAATCCGGTAGAACTGCCGAAGGGCGTGGAGGTCAAGCTTGAGGGTAGCGACCTGTCCGTCAAGGGCAGCAAGGGTACGCTGCAGCTTACGCTGGTAGAAGGTGTACAGGTCAACCAGGATGACAACGTTCTGACTATTGCCTACGAAGGCGACAGGTTCAAGGCCATGGCCGGAACCACTCGCGCCCTGGTGAGCAACATGGTCAAGGGCGTCAGCGAAGGCTGGGAGAAGAAACTGGTCCTGAACGGCGTTGGTTATCGCGCCAAGGCCGATGCCAGGACCGTCAACCTGACGGTGGGGCTTTCGCATCCTGTCGATTACGAACTGCCCGAGGGTATCAAGGCCGAGACTCCCAGCCAGACCGAAATCGTTATCAGCGGCATCGACAAGCAGGCCGTTGGCCAGTGGCGGCAGAGATCCGCAGTTTCCGTCCGCCGGAGCCGTACAAGGGCAAAGGTATTCGCTATGCCGACGAATATGTTCGTCGCAAAGAAGCCAAGAAAAGTAGGTACTTAAAATGAGTGCAAAGAATGATTCAAGGTTGCGTCGCGCTCGCCGTGCTCGCGCCCGTATGCGTGGCCTGGGTGTAAACCGCCTTTGTGTGCACCGCACCCCCCGGCATATCTATGCCCAGATCATTGCCCCGGCCGGCGACAAGGTACTGGCCAGTGCGTCCACCCTGGACAGCGATCTGCGCGGCGGCAAGACCGGCAATATCGACGCGGCGGCAGCGGTCGGCAAACTGGTTGCCGAGCGGGCCAAGGCGGCGGGTATCGAGGCAGTGGCGTTTGACCGCAGCGGCTATAAGTACCACGGACGCATCAAGGCGCTGGCCGATGCAGCTCGTGAAAGTGGACTGAATTTCTAGGGTATCGATATGGCTTTCAACGATCAGAAAAAGCAGCAGCAGGAAGGTGACCTCCAGGAGAAACTGGTTCAGGTCAACCGTGTGGCCAAGGTGGTCAAGGGTGGCCGGATCTTCGGCTTCACCGCCCTGACTGTTGTCGGCGACGGCAATGGCAAGGTCGGCTTCGGCCGCGGTAAGGCGCGCGAAGTGCCGGTCGCCATCCAGAAAGCCATGGAAGCGGCCCGCCGCAATATGATCAGCGTAGAGCTGAACAACGGCACCATCCAGTATCCGGTCAAGGCGGCGCACGGAGCATCTCGCGTCTATATGCAGCCTGCTTCCGAGGGTACTGGCGTGATTGCCGGTGGTGCGATGCGCGCCGTGCTGGAAATCGCCGGTGTGCACAACGTACTGGCCAAGTGTTACGGCTCCACCAACCCGGTGAACGTGGTGCGTGCGACCTTCAACGGTCTGCGCGACATGGCCGCACCGGACGAGGTTGCCGCCAAGCGCGGCAAGACCGTAGAAGAGATTTTGAACTAATTATTGGGTTGGCTTGTCATGGCTAAAGCAACTATCAAGGTTACACAGATCAAGAGCGCGCACGGCCGCCTGAAGAACCACAAGGCTTCCATCGCCGGGCTCGGTCTGCGTCGTATTGGTCACACGGTGGAAGTGGAGGATACCCCTTCCGTGCGTGGAATGATCAATCAGGTAAATTACCTCGTAAGGGTAGAGGACTAAATCATGTCAGAAGGTATGCGACTGAACACCCTGAGCCCCGCGCCGGGTTCCCGCAAGGCCGCCAAGCGCGTCGGCCGCGGTATCGGCAGCGGCCTGGGCAAGACCGCCGGGCGCGGTCACAAGGGCCAGAAGTCACGTTCGGGTGGCCGGGTTCGTCCGGGCTTCGAGGGTGGCCAGATGCCGCTGCAGAAGCGCCTGCCGAAGTACGGTTTCACTTCGCGTATTTCCCGCACCACCGCGCAGGTTCGCCTGGGCGAGCTGAACGCGGTAGCGGGCGACGTGGTGGATCTGGAAACGCTCAAGGCGGCGGACCGGTCAATGAGAATATCGCCCGCGTGCGCATCTTCCTGTCCGGCGATCTCGGCAAGCCCGTAACGGTCAAGGGCCTGGCGGTAACCAAGGGCGCTCGTGAAGCTATCGAGAAAGCCGGTGGGAAAGTAGAGGAATAAATGGCAATAGGTCAGCCACCTGCGGTAAACAAGGCCGGACTGGGCGAGCTTTTTGCTCGCCTTCGTTTTGTTCTGTTGGCGATTATCGTCTACCGGATCGGGACCCATATCCCGGTGCCGGGCATAGACCCCAACCAACTCGCCGCCTTGTTCAACCAGAACCAGGGAACCATCCTGGGCCTGGCCAATATGTTTTCGGGTGGTGCGCTGGAGCGCATGAGTATCCTGGCGCTGGGCATCATGCCCTACATCTCTGCGTCCATCATCATGCAGTTGATGTCGGCTGTGACGCCCCAACTGGAGCAGTTGAAGAAGGAAGGCGAATCCGGGCGCCGGAAGATCAGCCAGTATACCCGTTACCTGACGGTAGTCTGGCCATCATCCAGCCACGGGCATGACGGTGGGGATGGCCAACCGGGTATGTCCTACGACGCCTCGCCGCTGTTTTTCGTGATTGCCATTACCTCCCCGGTCACCGGTGCCGTGTTCATGATGTGGCTGGGTGAGCAGATCACCGAAAAGGGTGTGGGCAACGGTATCTCACTGCTGATTTTGCCGGCATCGTGGCGGGACTGCCCGCGGCGATCGGCCAGTCCTGGAGCAGGCGCGACAGGGCGAGCTGAACATCCCGGTGCTGTTGCTGATCCTGGCCTGGCGGTCGCGGTGATCTACATGATCGTGTTCATCGAGCGCGGCCAGCGTCGCATCACGGTGAATTACGCCAAGCGCCAGCAGGGTCGCAAGATGTACCAGGCAGAGCTCGCACCTGCCCTGAAAGTGAACATGGCGGGCGTGATTCCGGCTATTTTTGCCAGCAGCATACTGCTGTTCCCGGCCTCCATAGCCCAGTGGTTCGGTACCTCGGGCTCCGCCGACTGGCTGCAGGACCTGGCCGTGGCCATCGGCCCGGGCCAGCCGCTGAACATCCTGCTGTTCACGGTATTTATTGTGTTTTTCTGCTTCTTCTACACGGCCCTGATGTTCAACCCGGTGGAAGTGGCTGACAACCTGAAGCGATCCGGGGCCTTTGTGCCCGGCATCCGCCAGGGCAGCAGACCGCCAACTACATCGATGGCGTCCTGACCAGGCTGACCGTGTTTGGAGCGGCCTATATCGCCCTGGTGTTTACTGCCGCAGTTCCTGGTGGTGATGTGGAACGTGCCCTTCTACCGGGTGGCACCTCCTGTTGATCGTGGTGGTTGTAGTGATGGATTTCATGGCCGGTGCAGAGCCACCTGATGTCACACCAGTACGACTCGGTCATGAAGAAGGCAAATTTGAAAACTACGGCGGAGCCGGGCGCGTTCGCTGATCGCGAGCAGCCAGGCCCCGCCTGTTGAGGTAAATGGAGAAGCAGTCATGAAAGTACGTGCATCGGTCAAAAGGATTTGCAGGAACTGCAAAGTAGTGCGCCGCAACGGAGTTGTGCGTGTTATCTGCAACACCGACCCGCGCCACAAGCAGCGCCAGGGTTAATTCCTGCGGTTGATTTTTAGTAACGGTATCGCTAGAATGCTGCGCCTTTTGCGCCCGACACGGTGAATTTGCAGGCAAATCACCCCCGCGGGACAAAGTTTTCAGCAAAAGCGACGATAAACGATTGGAGAAAGATGGATGGCTCGTATTGCCGGCGTCAACATACCTGATAACAAGCATGCTGTTATCTCTTTGACCTACATCTACGGCGTGGGCCGTAGCCAGGCCCGTCGGCTGTGTGCCGATACCGGTGTAGCGGAGAACGTCAAGATCGGCGAGCTCACTGAAGCCGAGATGGACGCCCTGCGTGCCCGGGTCGCCGACATGACCGTCGAGGGCGACCTGCGCCGTGAAGTCTCCATGAACATCAAGCGCCTTATGGACCTGGGCTGCAATCGCGGTTTGCGGCATCGCCGGGGGCTTCCCCTGCGCGGCCAGCGCACCAAGACCAACGCCCGCACCCGCAAGGGGCCGCGCAAGCCGATTCGCAAGTAGGGTAATCGCCCGCGAATCCGATTTTAGTGTAGCTGCACCACTGTGCAGTGTTGATATTAAAGCAGGAAGTAATTTATGGCCAAGCCAGGTGCCAAAAGCACTCGTAAGAAGATAACCAAGACCGTGGTGGATGGCATTGCCCACGTCCACGCGTCTTTCAACAACACCATCATCACCATTACCGACCGCCAGGGGAACACCCTGAGCTGGGCGACCTCTGGTGGTTCCGGTTTCCGCGGTTCCCGCAAGAGCACGCCCTTTGCGGCCCAGGTGGCAGCCGAGCGCGCCGGCGAGGCGGCCAAGGAATACGGGCTCAAGAACCTGGACGTGCAGGTCAAGGGTCCCGGCCCCGGCCGCGAGTCAGCGGTTCGCGCCCTGAACGCCTGCGGTTACAAGATCAGCAACATCACCGACGTTACACCCATCCCCCACAATGGTTGCCGTCCTCCCAAGAAACGTCGCGTATAACGCTTTACAGGAAGAATTGACATGGCTCGATATATTGGACCCAAGTGCAAGCTCTCCCGTCGTGAGGGAACAGACCTGTTCCTGAAAAGCGGAGTGCGTGCACTGGAAAGCAAGTGCAAGGCTGAAGCTGCCCCCGGCCAGCATGGCGCCCGTCGCGGTCGCCTGTCTGACTACGGTGTGCAGTTGCGTGAGAAGCAGAAGGTGCGCCGCATCTACGGTGTGCTGGAGAAGCAGTTCCGCAATTACTACAAGGAAGCTGCCCGCCTGAAGGGCGCCACCGGCGAGAACCTGCTGCAGCTGCTGGAAAGCAGGCTGGACAATGTGGTTTATCGCATGGGTTTTGGCGCTACCCGCTCCGAAGCCCGCCAGCTGGTTGCCCACAAGGCGATCCTGGTGAACGGTACCGCGGTGAACATAGCCTCTTACCAGGTGAAAGCCGGCGACGTGATCTCCCTGCGCGAAAAGGCCAAGAAGCAGCTGCGTGTGCAGTCCGCGATGGCCCTGCTGCCCAGCGTGGCGAACCCGAGTGGATAGAGATGAACAGCGACAAGCTGGAAGGAGTATTCAAGTCAGTGCCTGATCGCCGGACCTGTCTTCCGAGATCAATGAAAACCTGATCGTCGAACTTTACTCCAAGTAATCCACTGAAGGACTAACCTACAATACAGGTGCCCCAATGCAGAGTGCAGTGACTGAATTTTAACACCCGCGTTATCAAGGTCGACGAAAAGAACGACACCCGTGCCCGGTAACCCTGGAGCCCTGGAGCGTGGTTTGGCCACACCGGTAACGCCCTGCGCCGGATTCTGCTGTCTTCCATGCCCGGCTGCGCCATCACCGAAGTGGAAATCGACGGCGTACTGCATGAGTACAGCGCCATAGAGGGCGTGCAGGAAGACGTTATCGAGATCCTGCTGAACCTCAAGGGCATCGCCCTGGTCATGAACGGCAAGGAAGAAGCGGAGCTCACCCTGAGCAAGAAGGGGCCGGGCGTGGTCACCGCGGGCGATATACAGGTGGATCACGACATCGAGGTGCGCAACCCCGCACACGTGATCTGTCACCTGAACGGCTCTTCGGAAATCAACATGAAGCTGACCGTGGCCCGCGGCCGCGGCTACTCGCCGGCTGATTCCCGCGAGAACCCGGAAGAAGAGACCCGCTCAATCGGCCGGCTGCAGCTGGACGCCACGTTTTCACCGGTACACCGGGTGTCCTACGTGGTCGAGGCGGCCCGGGTAGAGCAGCGCACCGACCTGGACAAGCTGGTCCTGGACCTGAAACCAACGGCACCATCGACCCGGAAGAGGCTATTCGCCGGGCAGCCACCATCCTGCAGCAGCAGCTGGCGGTGTTCGTCGACCTGGAGAGCGAGAGCGAATCCGAGTCCGTGATCGAGGAGGACGAGGTAGATCCTATCCTGCTGCGCCCCGTGGACGACCTGGAACTGACCGTGCGCTCCGCCAACTGCCTCAAGGCAGAGAATATCTACTACATCGGGGACCTGGTGCAGCGCACCGAGGTCGAGTTGCTGAAGACCCCCAACCTGGGCAAGAAGTCACTCACCGAGATCAAGGACGTGCTGGCCTCCCGGGGCCTGTCCCTGGGCATGCGCCTGGACAACTGGCCGCCGGCCAGCCTGAAAAACGACGACCGGGTGTTGAGCGTATAACGCCACCGGGCATCACACAAAGCAGTGCTGAGATAGCACAGACAGTATAGGATTGGAAAAATGCGTCATCGTCATAGTGGCCGACAGTTAAACCGGAACAGCGCACACCGCAAGGCCATGTTCCGCAATATGGCCGTCTCCCTGGTGGAGCACGAGCTGATCAAGACCACCCTGCCCAAGGCCAAGGAGCTGCGCAGTTACGCGGAGCCCCTGATCACCCTGGCCAAGAACGACAGCGTGGCCAACCGCCGCCTGGCGTTTGATCGCACCCGCAGCAAGGCCGCGGTAGGCAAGCTGTTTGGCGAGCTGGGCCCGCGTTACCAGGCGCGTCCCGGCGGTTATATCCGCATTCTGAAATGCGGTTATCGCGCCGGCGACCAGGCGCCCATGGCCTATGTGGAGCTGGTTGACCGTCCCCAGCCCGAGCGCTTCGAGGACGACGAGGATTGATCTCGCGCTCCTGACGAGCTGTACTGCAAAAGCCGGGCACTGCCCGGCTTTTTGTGCCCTCCCACCGCGATCTGCTACCCTTGCACGACACTTTGAGGAGGGACGGGCCGATGGCAGAGGCAAACATACTGGCAGACGGCTTGTATTTCGGCGAGGGCCCGCGCTGGCACGAGGGCCGGCTGTGGTTCAGCGATTTTACGATCACGCGGTGAAATCCATGGACCCGGGCGGGCGGTGACCATCGAGCACCAGCTCGAGGACCAGCCCTCCGGCTGGGCTGGCTGCCCGACGGGCGCCTGCTGGTGGTGTCCATGCGGGAACTCAAGGTGTTGCGGCAGGAGGGCGATGGCACGGTGGAGCACGCCGACCTGTCAGGGCTGGCCCGCCACCTGTGCAATGATATGGTGGTGGACGGCAGCGGCCGCGCCGGTCGGCAATTTCGGCTTCGACCGGATGCCGAGGTGGAGCAGAAGGGCGCCGAGGGCGTACTCGCCGAGCACCCCACCACCAACCTGGTGCGAGTGGATCCCGACGGCAGTGTCCACCGGCGGCGGCGGATATGCATTTCCCCAACGGCAGCGCGATCACGCCCGACGGCGCGACCCTGATCGTCGCCGAGACCCCAGCCCTGCAACTCACGGCTTTCGATATCCGCGCCGACGGATCGCTGGCAAACCGCAGGGTGTGGGCCCCGGTGGGCATGCGCGCCCCGACGGCATCTGCCCGGATGCCGACGGCAATGTCTGGGTCCAACGCCCTGGCTCCCGAGTGTGTGCTGTTCGCGCCGGGCGGGAGGTATTGGCAACCGTGGCAACCAGCCAGAACTGCTATGCCTGCATGCTGGGCGGGGCGGATGGCCGCGACCTGTTCATGGTGACTGCCGGTTCCAGCGATCACAGCGAGGCCTCGGCGGCCCGCAGCGGCAGGATAGAAATGACCCGCGCGCCCAGCCCGGGGCGGGCTGGCCACGACTGAAACCCCGGTTAGGCGGCGCACCTACCAGCCTTGCGTTTCAGGATGGGTGCGAGAAACCGGCCGGTGAAGGAGCCCCGGGTTTTCGCCACTTGCTCGGGTGAGCCGGTGGCGATGATCCGGCCGCCACCGCTGCCACCTTCCGGACCCAGGTCGACGATCCAGTCGGCGGTTTTGATCACGTCCAGGTTGTGCTCGATGATGACGATGGTGTTGCCGTGATCGCGCAGGCGGTGCAGTACCGCCAGTAGCTGCTTGATGTCCTCGAAGTGCAGGCCGGTCGTGGGTTCGTCGAGGATGTACAGGGTCTTGCCGGTGTCGCGCTTGGACAGTTCCCGCGACAGCTTGACCCGCTGCGCCTCGCCCCCGGACAGGGTGGTGGCGGCCTGGCCGAGGCGGATATAGGACAGGCCCACGTCCATCAGGGTCTGCAGCTTGCGGGCAATGGCTGGCACCGGCTCGAAGAACTCGAGGGCATCCTCGACCGTCATTTCCAGCACTTCGTGGATATTCCTGCCCTTGTAGCGCACCTCCAGGGTCTCCCGGTTGTAGCGTTTGCCCTTGCAGACGTCGCAGGGCACATAGATATCCGGCAGGAAGTGCATTTCGACCTTGGTGACGCCGTCGCCCTGGCAGGCCTCGCAGCGGCCCCCCTTGACGTTGAAACTGAAGCGCCCCGCTTTGTAGCCCCGCGAGCGCGCCTCCTGGGTACCGGCGAACAGTTCCCGTACCGGAGTGAAAATGCCGGTATAGGTGGCGGGGTTGGAGCGGGGGGTGCGGCCGATGGGGCTCTGGTCGATATCAATGCACTTGTCGATCAACTCCATGCCACTGATGGATTGGTAGGCCGCCGGGGTCAGGGTGGTAGCGCCGTTGAGCGCGCTGGCCGCCAGTGGGAACAGCGTGCCGTTGACCAGGGTGGATTTGCCGGAGCCCGACACACCGGTCACACAGGTCAGCAGGCCCAGGGGAATCTCCAGGGTCACCGTCTGCAGGTTGTTGCCGCTGGCGCCGCGCAATACCAGCTGGCGCTCGGGGTCGGCGGGCGTGCGCTTTGCCGGGATATCGATCTTGCGCTTGCCCGACAGATAGGCGCCAGTGAGGGATTCCTCGTTGTCCAGGATCTCCTCTAGCCGCCCCTGGGCGACGATGCGCCCGCCGTGTACGCCGGCCCCCGGGCCGATGTCGATGATATGGTCGGCCTGGCGAATCGCGTCCTCGTCGTGCTCCACCACCAATACGGTATTGCCCAGGTCGCGCAGGTGGGTGAGGGTGCGCAGCAGGCGTTCGTTGTCGCGCTGGTGCAGGCCGATCGAGGGTTCGTCGAGGATGTACATCACACCCACCAGGCCAGCGCCGATCTGGGAAGCCAGGCGGATGCGCTGGGCCTCACCCCCGGACAGAGTCTCGGCGCTGCGATTGAGGGTCAGGTAGTTGAGGCCCACGTCCACCAGGAATCGGTAGCGCGCCCGTAGTTCCTTGAGGATCTTGTTGGCGATCTCGCCCTTGCGCCCGGCCAGTTGCAGCTGTTCGAAGTACAGTTCCGCCTCGCCCACCGGCATCGCGGTGATACTGGGCAGCGTGCGCTCATCGACGAACACGTGGCGGGCATCCCGGCGCAGGCGGGTGCCCTCGCAGTCGGGGCAGGGGTGGGTGGAGAGGAACCTGGCCAGATCCTCGCGAACCGACTGCGAATCGGTATCGCGGTAGCGGCGCTCCATGTTGGGGATGATGCCTTCGAACGGGTGGGTGCGCTTGATCACGTCACCGCGATCGTTGACGTAGGCGAAGGCCACCTCCTGTTTGCCGCTGCCGTGCAGTATCGCCTGCTGGTGCTTTTTGCTCAGCCGGGAGAAGGGGGTCTCGATATCGAAGCCGAAATGATCGGCCAGCGACGAGAGCATGTGGAAGTAGTAGACGTTGCGCCTGTCCCAGCCGCGGATGGCGCCTTCGGCGAGGCTGGACTCAGGGTGCAGGACGATACGGTCCGGGTCGAAGTACTGCTTGATACCCAGCCCGTCGCAACCGCTGCAGGCGCCGGCGGGGTTGTTGAAGGAGAACAGCCGCGGTTCGAGTTCGTCGATACTGTGACCGCACTCAGGGCAGGCAAAACGCGCGGAAAAACTGATGTCCTCGCCATCCCCGTCCATGTAGCTTACCGCCGCCAGACCGTCGGTCAGGCCCAGGGCCGTCTCGAAAGATTCCGCCAGGCGCACCCCCAGGTCGGCACGCACCTTGAAGCGGTCCACCACTACCTCGATGCGGTGCTTGCGGTTTTTCTCCAGCGCCGGCGCGTCGTCCAGGTCGGTGACGATGCCGTCGATACGGGCGCGGACAAAGCCATTGGCGCGCAACTCCTCGAACACATGCAGGTGCTCGCCCTTGCGATCGCGCACCACCGGGGCGAGCAGCATCAGTTTGCTGCCCTCGGGCAGGGCCAGTACGCTGTCCACCATCTGGCTGACGGTCTGGGCCTGCAGATTGTGGCCGTGGTCGGGGCAGCGCGGCTCGCCGACGCGGGCGAACAGCAGGCGCAGGTAGTCGTAGATCTCGGTAATGGTGCCAACGGTCGAGCGCGGGTTGTGGGAGGTGGACTTCTGCTCGATGGAAATTGCCGGTGACAGCCCCTCTATGTGATCCATGTCGGGCTTTTCCATCATCGACAGGAACTGTCTGGCATAGGTGGACAGGGATTCCACGTAGCGCCGCTGGCCCTCGGCATACAGGGTGTCGAATGCCAGGGATGATTTGCCCGAGCCCGACAGGCCGGTGATGACCACCAGTTTGTCCCGGGGGATGTCCAGGTCGATGTTCTTGAGGTTGTGGGTGCGCGCCCCGCGTACTTGGATGGTATCCATGGTGGTCCCGATACTGCAGTGAAACAACAACCCGGCAGTATAGGCCCTGGCGGATGCGCCTGGCAAAGTCCGCTGCCGGCAGCGCAGCAGGCAGGGGTATTTCGACGCGGCGGATGTCGCCTGCGGGCCGAAGCTGGTACTATGGGCGCCTGTTTACTGAAGATATCTGCGCGTGATAACCGAACACCCGATGACTGCGCTGGAGCGGCGCTCGGTCAGTTCCCTGGCGCTGCTGTACAGTTTCCGTATGCTTGGCCTGTTCATGGTCCTGCCGCTGCTGGCCCTGTACGCGGCGGACATGCCGGGGGCAACGCCCACCCTGATTGGCCTGGCGCTGGGTATCTATGGCCTCGGCCAGGCCCTGCTGCAGATTCCCCTGGGCTGGTTGTCAGACCAGGTGGGTCGCAAGCCGGTTATCGTCGCCGGCCTGCTGCTGTTCGCCCTGGGGAGCGCGGTCGCGGCCCAGGCTGACAGCCTGTGGGGTGTCGTCGTCGGCCGTGCGCTGCAGGGTGCCGGTGCCATCGCCGCGACGATCATGGCGCTGGTGGCGGACCTCACCACTGTCGAGCAGCGCACCAAGGCGATGGCCGTCGTGGGAATGAGCATCGGCCTGTCCTTCGCGGTGGCGCTGGTGCTGGGGCCGGCGGTCGCTGCCTGGGGCGGGCTCGCCGCGGTGTTCTGGTTGACCGCATTGCTCGCCGTGGCGGGCGTGGTGATCGTGCTGGCGCTGGTGCCGAAAGCCCCCGCGCCGCTGACCGATCACACCGAGGTGGGGGCCCGGGTGGGCCTGGTGGGCCGCAGTCTGAAGAATCCCGACCTGGCGCGCCTTAATTTCGGGGTGTTTACCCTGCATTTCATCCTCATGGCCTTCTTCCTGATCGTCCCCGGCCTGTTGGAGCAACTGGCGGGTGTGGACCGCGCCCACCACTGGCAGGTGTACCTGCCGGTGGTGGTGCTGTCGATCGCCGGTATGGTGCCCATGATGCGCCAGGCTGAGCGCGGCGCTCGTCCGCGGGCCATGTTCCTGCTGGGCATCGGCCTGCTGCTGGTAGCGCTGCTGGTCGTCGGCACCGCACCCCTGGCGCTGGCGCTGTACCTGGGCCTGTGGCTGTTCTTCGTGGGCTTCAACTACCTGGAGGCGACCCTGCCATCGCTGGTCAGCAAGGCGGTATTTGCCGGCGGCAAGGGCACGGCCCTGGGTATCTATTCCACCTGCCAGTTTCTCGGCGCTTTTGCCGGGGGTGCGGCCGGGGGATGGGTCGTGCAGCACCTGGGCAGAAACTCCCTGCTGGGCCTGTGTCTGGCGCTGGCAAGCTGTTGGTGGCTGCTGATACAGGCGGCCGGCAGCAGGCCCTGGATCGCCGCGGAACACAGTTCCGGCGTGTGAGCTCCTGGAGCGGGCACCGCCGGCGGAGCTGGGCGCAGCTGATGGAATCCGGCCGCGGCGGTTGTCGCATTTGCAGGTGGGGATTGCTATAGTCGTGCGTTCGTTCACTGCGCGATATTTTCGGTTACAGAGGAAGGGTTATGGCTGCTCGCGGCGTCAACAAGGTGATTATTATCGGTAATCTGGGCAATGACCCGGAAACCCGCTTTTTTCCCGACGGCGGGGCGGTAACCAATGCCAGCGTGGCGACCAGCGAGACCTGGAAGGACAAGCAGACCGGACAGATGCAGGAGCGTACCGAGTGGCACCGGGTGGTGTTTCGCGATCGCGGTAATTACCGCCTCGGACAGATCGCCGGGGAGTACCTGAAGAAAGGCTCCAAGGTCTATATCGAGGGCTCGCTGCGCACCCGCAAGTGGCAGGACCAGTCCGGCCAGGATCGCTACACCACCGAGATACACGTCAACGAGATGCAGATGCTGGACAGCCGCGGGGCCGGTGGTGACCAGTACGACCAGTCTCCCCGGCCAGCCCAGGGCGCTTCCCGGCCCGCGCCAGGGAAGCCACAGGGCAGCGCGCCGGCTGCCGCTCCTGCCGCTGCGGACTTCCCCGATTTTGAAGACGATATTCCTTTCTAGGGAGCGTTGCCCGCGCCTCAGCGCATTCCGTTACGGGGGACCGGGGTCGCGCTGGTGAAAGTGCTCGTGCTCGGATCGGACACGCCCCTGGGGCATGCGCTTGGTGCCATGCTGGAACGCCTGGGGCGCCATGAAGTGACCGCCCTCACCCGTGCTGCCTGCCGTTGGAAAAGCGAGCGCCAGGCCAAGAAGGCGGTGGTGCGTACCCGCAGCGACATCGTGGTCGACCTGCGCATCTCCGCGGCCTCGGACGGCGGCGACCCCCTGCAGGACATCGATGTGAAGCGCTGCCACTGGGTCGCCAAAGCCAGCCAGCGTAGCGCCATGACCTACCTGTACGTGTCGACCTCCAGGGTTTTTTCGGGGCAACTGGACCGGCCCTACAAGGAAGAGGATACCCCGGACAATGCCACCGCTGCGGGAGACCTGCTGGCCCGCGCAGAGCAGGTGGTGCAGGACAGCTGCGAGCAGCACCTGATCCTGCGCCTGGGGCCGGTATTTTCCTTCGAGGGCACCAACCTCATCACCCAGATGCTGGGGGAGCTGGGCCACGAGGGCGGCAGTCTGGTGATGGACAACAATCTGCGCGGTTGCCCCGTGGC
Source organism: Pseudomonadales bacterium (assembly GCA_024234735.1). Classification (GTDB taxonomy): domain Bacteria; phylum Pseudomonadota; class Gammaproteobacteria; order Pseudomonadales; family Halieaceae; genus JARRPM01. Next base: position 142,080 of record JACKNV010000004.1, on the reverse strand, counting down.
AGCGGGCGATGGAGCCAGGGTGATCTCCGCGTTGCTGGACCAGCTGGGCACTGGCATGCGGGCATCGGGAATCTATCACTACTGCAGCTCCGACTCCGCCACCTATTACGAGTTCGCCGAGGCGCTGCTCGCCTCCGCCTCGCAGTTCTCCCAGTTCAGCCCCGATGCGGTGCAGCTGGAACGCCAGCCCGAGGGTCTGGCGCCGCTCAATCGCGCCCTGGAATGCGCCAGAATTCGCAATACCTTCGCCATCAAGCAGGCGCCCTGGCGCAGCGCCATACCGGGTATCGTCAAACAGTATTACCTGGAACAGAAACAGCAGCAGAAACCGGCATTGAAACAACAGCAGAGTTGAGAGGGCGTATGGCCAAGGCAACGGATACCGGCTCCCGATCCCTGTCCGTGGCGGTACTCACTGTCTCCGACAGCCGTACCGTGGAAACCGATACCTCGGGTGCCTACCTGGTCGAACAGCTGGCCGCCGATGGCCACGCGCTGGCGGCCAGGGCGATCGTGGTCGACGATATCTACCGGATTCGGGCGGTGCTCAGTGCCTGGATAGCCGACCCCGCGGTGAACGCGGTGCTGGTCACCGGGGGAACCGGGTTTTCCGGGCGGGATTCGACTCCCGAGGCAGTGCGCCCCCTGTTTGACAAGGACATCGACGGCTTCGGCGAGGTCTTTCGCACCCTCTCCTATCAGGAAATCGGCTCCTCGACCATCCAGTCCCGGGCGCTGGCGGGGCTGGCCAACGACACCGTGATCTTCTGCATGCCCGGTTCCACCGGCGCCTGCCGAACCGCCTGGGAGGGTCTCATCCGCGAGCAACTGGACAGCAGTCACCGCCCCTGCAATTTCGTCGGGGTGCTCGGGGCGCGGACGGGCCCGTCTTGAGTTCGCTGCTGCCGGTGGCCGAGGCCCTGGAGCGGGTGCTGGCCAGCGCGACCCCCGCCCAACCGCTGGTGGAACTGCCGCTGATCGACGCCCTGGGCGCGGTCCTGGCGCGGGACATCGTATCCGGCGTGGACGTGCCGGGTGCCGACAACAGCGCCATGGACGGCTATGCCCTGCGGGTCGCGGATGCGGGGCAGGCCCTGCCCGTGAGCCAACGCATTGCCGCGGGTGCCTTCCCTGTGCCACTTGAGCCCGGTACCTGCGCGCGTATTTTCACCGGTGCGCCGGTTCCCCCGGGGGCGGACGCCGTGGTGATGCAGGAAGATTGCAGGCAGGAGGATGGCCGGGTGCACTTTACTGCGATCCCGGCTGCCGGCCAGCACATCCGCCCGCGGGGCCAGGATGTCGCGGCGACTGCCACCGTGTTGCGCCGCGGCCGGGTGCTGCGCCCCCAGGACCTGGGGTTGCTGGCCTCGGTGGGCCGTGCGCTTGTGCCGGTTTATCGGCCCCTGCGCATAGCGGTACTGGCCACCGGGAATGAACTGCTGGAACCGGGTGCCGGGCCTCTCGGCAGCGGCCAGGTGTACAACTCCAACCGCTTTACCCTGGCCGGCCTGGTGCGTTCCCTGAGCATGACCTTCGTGGATGCCGGGATCGTTCGCGACGACGCCCGGGCAACCGCGGCGGCGTTGCAGCAGGCCGCCTCCCGGGCGGACTGCGTGATCACCTCAGGTGGGGTGTCGGTGGGCGAGGAAGACCATGTCAAGGCGCAGGTGCAGCGCCTGGGTGAGCTGCAGCTATGGAAACTGGCCATCAAGCCTGGCAAGCCCCTGGCCTTCGGGCGCATCGGGCGCACACCGTTTATCGGCCTGCCGGGCAACCCGAGTTCCGTGTTCGTCACTTTTTGCCTCGTCGCCCGCCCGTTTCTGCGCAAGCTGCAGGGGATATCCGAGCCGGAGCCGCCGCTGTTGCAGGCCCGTGCCGCCTTTGCGGTGAGTGCCCCGGGGAGCCGCCAGGAGTACCTGCGGGTCAGCCTGCGGGCCGTGGGGGGGGCTCTGGAGGCGGTGCCATTTGGCAACCAGAGTTCAGGGGTGCTCAGCTCGGTCAGTCACAGCAATGCCCTGGCGGTCATCCCGCCGGGCGCGACCGTATCGGAAGGTGACATGGTCCAGGTCATGTTGCTGGACCTGCTCGCCTGAGGGCGGGCTAGCCGCTGTACTTCTGGAACACCAGCGAGGCGTTGGTGCCGCCGAAGCCGAAGCTGTTGGACATGACCCGTTGCAGGTCTACTCCGTCCTGGCGCTGCAGGGCAATCGGCATGCCCTCGGCTTCCGGGTCCAGGGTCTCGATGTTGGCCGAGGCGGCGATGAAGTCGTTCTGCTGCATTAACAGCGAGTAGATCGCCTCCTGCACCCCAGCCGCCCCCAGGGAGTGGCCGGACAGGGACTTGGTCGAGCCGATTACCGGTGTGTGCCCCCGATTGGCGTATGCCTCGCGCACTGCCTTGAGCTCCTGGATGTCGCCGGCGGGAGTGCTGGTGCCGTGCGCGTTGATATAGTCGATCTCGCCGTCCACCGTGGCCAGTGCCTGCTGCATGCAGCGCACCGCGCCCTCGCCGGAGGGCGCCACCATATCGTAGCCGTCGGAGGTGGCGCCGTAGCCCACCAGTTCGGCGTAAATCCTGGCCCCGCGGGCCAGGGCGTGTTCCAGTTCCTCCACCACCAGCATGCCCCCGCCGCCGGCGATGACAAAACCGTCGCGGTTGGCGTCGTAGGCTCGGGATGCCTTGTCCGGCTGCTCGTTGTACTTGGTCGACAGGGCCCCCATGGCGTCGAACAGGCAGCTCAGCGCCCAATGCAACTCCTCGCCACCGCCGGCGAATACCAGGTCCTGTTTGCCCATCTGTATCTGCTCCATGGCGTTGCCGATGCAGTGGGCACTGGTGGAGCAGGCAGAGGAGATGGAATAGTTGACGCCCTTGATCTTGAACGGCGTCGCCAGGCAGGCGGACACGGTGCTGCCCATGGTCTGGGTGACTCGATAGGGCCCCACCCGCCGCAGGCCGCGTTCGCGCAGGATATCGGCCGCCTCCACCTGCATGGCGGCCGAGGCCCCGCCGGAGCCGGCGATGATCCCGGTGCGGACATTGGAAATATGCGCCTCTTCCAGCCCCGCATCGGCTATTGCCTGTTGCATGGCGATATAGGCATAGGCCGCCGCGTCGGCCATGAAGCGCAATTGCTTGCGATCTATCAGGGCCGGGATGTCGATGTCGGGCGCGCCGGCCACATGGGAGCGCATGCCAGCGTCGATATGCTGCTGGCAACGGGTAATGCCCGAGCGTCCCTCATACAGTGAGCGGGTGACTGATTCTGCGTCGTTGCCCAGGCAGGACACGATACCCAGCCCGGTAATCACTACTCTTCTGGCCATGGCGTTAGAAGGACTCCGTCGATTTGAACAGGCCGACGCGGAGGTCGGAGGCAGTGTAAATCTCGCGGCCGTCCACGGAAATGGCGCCATCGGCGATACCCATTACCAGCTTCCGCTCGATGACGCGGCGAATATCGATGTGATAAACCAGCTTGCTGGCGGAAGGCAGGACCTGGCCGCTGAACTTGACCTCGCCGCAGCCCAGGGCGCGGCCCCTGCCGGGGTTGCCCCGCCAGCCCAGGAAGAAGCCGACCAGTTGCCACAAGGCGTCCAGCCCCAGGCAACCCGGCATCACCGGGTCACCGGGAAAATGGCACTGGAAAAACCACAGGTCGGGATGGATGTCGAGCTCGGCCACGATCTCCCCCTTGCCGTATTTGCCGCCCTCGGAGCTGATGTGCGAGATGCGATCCAGCATCAGCATGTTGTCGATGGGCAACTGGGCGTTGCCAGGGCCGAATAGCTCGCCATTGCCGCATGCGATCAACTCGTCCTTGCCGTAAGCGTTCTTGGGTGTCATATCGTATCCCGTAATGGCCTGGTTATCGCACCACAGAATCCTGAGTGGCGCATTGTAGAGACCAGACCCAGTGTAGAGCTCCGGGGAGCGAGCCCATTCTAATAGCTGGTGGCCACAAGTCCAGTTCAATGTCAGGGCGGGAAAATGTGATGGTGGTCGAGGTATCGCCAGCTTTCGACCGGCTCCGGTAGCCAAGTTTGGGGCCTTGGGCTACCATAATCCGCTGATTGTGGCCTGTGGTTTGCGCCTCCAGCCCACCTTGTGGTTCAACCTGTGCGCCGCGCCGATGCGCGGGGAAAAGGAAAAAAAATGTTAACACCCGTCCTGCTGTCCGGCGGTGTCGGCAGCCGTCTGTGGCCTGTCTCCCGCGAAACGCATCCCAAACAGTTTTTGCCCCTGGCGGGCGAGTTGTCCATGTTGCAGGAGACCCTGCAGCGTACCGCCGGGCTGGAAGAGAGCGCGCCCCTGGTAGTGTGCAACGAGGAGCACCGCTTCATGGTGGCCGAACAGCTGCGCCAGGTCGATATCAAGGCCAGCGCACTGATCCTCGAGCCCGAGGGGCGCAATACGGCGCCGGCCGTGGCCCTGGCGGCCCTGCGTGCCCTGGCCACGGACGCCGAGGCACTGCTGCTGGTGCTGCCGGCGGATCATATCATCCAGGACGTGGCAGCCTTTGCCGACGCGGTCAGCAAGGCGCTGCCGCTGGCACAGGAGGGTCGGCTGGTGACTTTTGGGGTGGTGCCTTCCAGCGCGGAAACAGGATATGGATACATCAAGTGCGGTGCCTCGCTGGCGCCCGACCTGTACGACCTGGAACGGTTTGTCGAGAAGCCCGACGCAGCCACGGCGCAGGCCTACCTGGAAAGCGGCAGCTATCTGTGGAACAGCGGCATGTTCCTGCTGCGTGCGGCCACCTACCTGGAGCAATTGCAGGAGCATGCCCCGGAGATACTGGCCTGCTGCCGCCGGGCAATGGAGGGCGCCGCAGCCGATCTGGATTTCGTACGTCCCGGGGCCGAGGCTTTCGCCGAATGCCCAAGCGACAGTATCGATTATGCGGTCATGGAAAAGACCACAGCAGGCGCGGTGGCGGCGCTGGATTGCGGCTGGAGCGACGTCGGTGCCTGGTCGGCACTGTGGGAGGTCGCCCAGCGGGACGAACAGGGCAATGTCTGCAAGGGCGACGTGATCCTGGATGCCTGCCGCGACAGTTACTTTCGCAGTGATTCGCGGCTGCTGGCGGCCACCGGTGTCAGCAACCTGGTGGTGGTGGAAACCGCCGATGCCGTACTCGTGGCGGATCGTGCCAATGTGCAGGACGTCAAGCGCATCGTCAACCGCCTCAGGGAGCAGGCGCGCCCCGAGGTGTCCCAGCACCGTCGCGTCTACCGCCCCTGGGGTTCCTACGAGTCGCTGGTGATGTCGGAACGCTTCCAGGTAAAGCGCATCGTGGTCAATCCGGGCCAGACCCTGTCCCTGCAGATGCACCACCATCGCGCGGAACACTGGGTGGTGGTGCACGGTACCGCCGAGGTGACCTGCGAGGACAAGGTGTTCATGCTGGGTGAGGACGAGTCCACCTACATCCCCCTGGGGCACAAGCACCGGCTGGCCAACCCCGGCCGTATCCCGCTGGAGCTGATCGAGGTGCAGTCGGGTGCGTACCTTGGCGAGGACGATATCGTGCGTTACGAAGACGTCTACGGACGCGGCAAGTAAGCCGCTTTGACAAGGAGATTCGATGATGATCAACAAGTGTCTTTTTCCGGTGGCCGGTTACGGCACCCGCTTCCTGCCGGCCACCAAGAGCATGCCCAAGGAAATGCTGCCAATCGTCAACAAGCCGCTGGTGCAATACGGTGTGGAAGAGGCAATCGAGGCGGGCATGACCACCTGTGCGATGGTGACCGGGCGCGGCAAGCGCGCCATCGCCGATCATTTCGATATCAGCTACGAACTCGAGCACCAGATTTCCGGCAGCGGCAAGGAGGCTCGCCTGGAGAGTATACGCAGCGTTCTGGAAAAGGGCGTGTTCACCATGGTCCGCCAGCGCGAGATGAAGGGGCTGGGGCACGCCATTCTCACCGGGCAGTCGCTGATCGGCAACGAGCCCTTTGGTGTGCTGCTGTCGGACGATCTGTGCATCAATGACGGACCGGGGGTGCTGGCGCAGATGGCCGAGTTGTACAACCAGTTTCGCTGCTCCATCGTGGCGATCCAGGAGGTACCTCACGACGAGGTGAACAAATACGGTGTCATTGCCGGAGAAAGTCTCAAGGATGGCATCTACCGGGTGGACGAGATGGTGGAAAAACCGGATCCGGAGAACGCGCCCTCCAACCTGGCGATCATCGGCCGCTACATCCTGACGCCGGATATCTTCGATATCATCCGCGAAACTGCGCCCGGGGCCCACGGTGAAATCCAGCTCACCGACGCCCTGCAAACCCAGGCGCGACGCGGCTGTGTCATGGCCTATAAGTTCAAGGGTCGGCGTTTTGATTGCGGCAGCGTGCCCGGCTTCGTGGAGGCAACCAACTACGTTTACGAGCATTTTTACCGCGAGGACTGAAGGAGTAAGGCAGTGCAGGAGCTTAGCTGTTTCAAGGCCTACGATGTCCGCGGCCGGGTGCCGGACCAGTTGAACGAGGACATTGCCCGGCGCATTGGCCGCGCCTATGCGGAGGTAATAAAGCCGCGGCAGGTGGTGGTTGGGCACGACATCCGCCTTACCAGCGAGGCGATCAAGGCCGCCCTGGTGGAGGGCCTGCTGGAGCAGGGCATCGAGGTCTATGACATCGGCCTGTGCGGCACCGAGGAAATATATTTCGCCACCTCCCACGCCGGTATGGACGGCGGAATCGCGGTGACCGCCAGCCACAATCCCCGGGACTATAACGGCATGAAGTTCGTGCGCGAAGAATCCAGGCCGATCTCCGGTGATACCGGCCTGCTCCACATCAAGGCGGCGGCACAGGCGAACACCTTCACCCCCGCGGCGCAGCCCGGCAGGCTGCATACCCTGGATACCTCCGGCGCCTACGTCGAGCACCTGCTGTCCTATGTGGATGTGGGCAGCCTGAAGCCGCTGAAAATAGTGGTGGACGCGGGTAATGGGGGTGCCGGCCGGGTAGTCGACCTGCTGGAGCCGCACTTGCCCTTCGAGTTTATCAAGCTGCACCACGAGCCCGACGGCCATTTTCCCAATGGCGTGCCCAATCCGCTGCTGCCGGAGAATCGCGCCGCCACCATCAGTGCCGTGCGCGAGCATCGGGCGGACCTGGGGCTGGCCTGGGACGGCGATTTCGACCGCTGTTTTTTCTTTGACGAGAACGGCGAATTCATCGAGGGATATTACGTGGTGGGCCTGCTGGCCGAGGCGTTTCTCAAACTGCACGGCCCCGCCCGGGTGGTGCACGACCCGCGGCTGGAATGGAATACCATCGATATCGTGCAGTCGCTTGGTGGCGAAGCGGTGCAGAGCAAAACCGGGCACGCCTTCATCAAGGAGCGCATGCGCCGGGAGGATGCGATATATGGTGGCGAGATGAGCGCCCACCACTATTTCCGCGACTTTGCCTATTGTGACAGCGGCATGATTCCGTGGCTGCTGGTGGCCGGCCTGGTAAGCGCCGCGGGGGAGGGGCTCTCCTCCCTGGTGGCGCAGCGCATGGCGGCCTATCCCTGCAGTGGCGAAATCAATCGCACCATCGAAGATCCGGCGGCGGTGCTGGTCCGGGTGGAGGCCGTTTACCGCGACCAAGCCGGGGGCGTCGAGCATGTGGACGGGCTCAGCATGGACCTGGGCCAGTGGCGCTTCAACCTGCGCTGCTCCAACACCGAACCGGTGGTCCGGCTGAACGTGGAGAGCCGTGGCGACAGGGCGCTGATGGAGGCGAAAACCGCCGAGTTGCTGGCGCTGATTGACGTTTCACATTAACGTAAGGACCGGCGCCGAACCGGGTGTGGTCTGGCGGAACCCGCCGTGAATACATCCATGTAGGCTCGTATCGCGCGTCCCTGCGCTCAACGGTCCCGCCAGACCATACCCGGTTCGGTGCCTGCGTGTTTTTTTGGCTTTGCTCAACCCTGGGCGGCGCGCCACTCCTTCATGAGACGTTCGGTCGCCGGGTCCATGTGGCCCCCGGCCGCCTCTCCCGACAGACGCGCCAGGATCTGGGTGCCGATTTCCTTGCCCAGCTCGACCCCCCACTGGTCGAAAGGGTTGATGCCCCACAGCACGGCGCTGCAGAAGGTGCGGTGCTCGTACAGCGCCAGCAACGCTCCCAGGGTCGCGGGGTCGACGGCATTCATGGTGATCACGCTGTTGGGGCGGTTGCCGGGCATGGCCAGGTGCGGCGCCAGGCGCGCCGCCTCTGCTTCGTCCAGGCCGCGCTGCAGCAGGGCGTCGCGGGCGTTGTCGGTGGAGCGCCCCACCATCAGCGTGCGGCTCTGGGCAAGGCCATTGGCCACCAGCCGGCGGTGCTGTTCCTGCATGCCGGTGTGGGTGGTGAGGGGCAGCACGAAGTCGGCTGGGCACAGCTCGGTGCCCTGGTGTAACAGCTGGTGGAAGGAGTGCTGGCCCATGGTGCCCGCGGAGCCCCACAGGACTGGCGCCGTGGTGTAGGGCAGTGGCCGGCCGGCGCGGCTGACACGCTTGCCATTGCTCTCCATGGTCAGTTGCTGCAGGAAGTCGGGCAGGCGCCGCAGGCTCTGGTCATAGGGCAGCACCACGTGATTGCCGGCAGCAAAGAAGTTGCAGTACCAGACCTCCAGCAGGCTCATCAGGGTCGGCATGCTGGCCTGTGGCGGGCTGCGATGAAAGTGCTCGTCCATGGCCTCCGCGCCGGCCAGGAATCGCTGGAAATTCTCCCAGCCAACGGCGATCGCGCAGCTCAGCCCCACAGCCGACCACACGGAGTAGCGGCCTCCCACCCAGTCCCACATGGGCAGGCAGTTGGCCGCGGGAATACCGAACTCGGCGGTCGCCTGCAGGTTACTGGTGACCGCCAGGAAATGCCGGTCAAGGTCGGCCTGACCGGCACCGGCCTGCAGCATCCAGTTGCGCGCCGCCAGGCTGTTGGTGAGGGTCTCCTCGGTGCGAAAGGATTTCGAGCAGACGATGAACAGCGTCGACTCCGGGTTAAGGTCCAGCAGGGTGTCCTGCAGGTCGGCCGGGTCGACGTTGGCCACGTAGTGGCAACTGATATCCCCGCGGAAGGGCTGCAGTGCTTCGCTGACCAGGCGTGGCCCCAGATCCGAACCGCCAATGCCGATATTGACGACGTCGGTGATCACCGCGCCGGAGAAACCGGTCTGGACACCGCTATTGAGCCGCTGTGACCACTGGCGCATCTGCTCCCGGGCATCGCGCACCTGGGTGAATTTGTCATCCAGCCCATGGCTGCCACTGGCTCGCAGCAGCATGTGCAGCGCCGGGCGGTTCTCGGTGTTGTTGATGGGTTCGCCGTCGAACAGCGCGGCGATGGCGGCCGACAGCCCGGCCTGGTCCGCCAGCCGCAGCAATCCCGCCAGTGCCTCCCGGTTGAGCAGGTGCTTGCTGAAATCGAGCCGCAGGCCGGCCGCTTGCAGGGTGAAATCCGTGGCGCGAGCCGGATCCTGGGCGAACAGGTCTTCCACGGTGGTGGCTCGCAATTGCTCGGCGAGGACCTGTACCGGCCGGTAATCGGCCAGTTCCGTCAGGAGTGGGGGCGCTTCCATGCTGGGGCCTTGAGCAGTTGCAAAGTGACGATTCGAGTATAGGAATGCCTGGCCGCCGGCGCAATACACCGGCCCCGGCACTGCCGCAGGAAGGTGCTCAGCGGTCGCGGTCGATGGAGAGGTGGGTCAGTCGTTGCATGGCGCTGCGCCATGGGGAGTCGACCAGGTGCTCCAGTTCCGCCAGCGCCTGGTCGTGGTATTTCCTGGCCTGTTGCCGGCTGTACTCGATGGCGCCACAGTGCTGCACGGCGGCGAGCACCTCTTCGAGGGCGGCGCTGCTGCGGGCGCTGACCGCTTCCCGGATGACCGCCTGCTCCGCGGGGGAACCCACCCGCATGGCGTGGATCAGCGGCAGGGTCAGTTTGCCCTCGGTCAGGTCGTCGCCGACGTTTTTGCCCATGGTCGCAGGGTCCCCCTGGTAGTCGAGGACGTCGTCCACGATCTGGAAGGCGATACCCAGGTTGAGCCCGAAGCGGTGCAGCGCGTCGCGCACAGCGGGTGCGACACCGCTGATCACCGCCGCACCGTGGCAGCCCGCCGCGAACAGGATGGCGGTCTTGCGAGTGATGACATCCAGGTACTGCGCCTCGCTGGTATCGGTCCGGCCCGCCCTGACCAGCTGCAGTACCTCGCCCTCGGCTATGGTGTTGGTGGTGTTGGCCATGTTGTCCAGGATGGCCATATCTCCCAGCTGGACCATCAGCTGGAATGCGCGGGTGTAGAGGAAATCGCCCACCAGCACCGAGGGCGCATTGCCAAACTCGGCATTGGCGGTGGGGCGGCCGCGGCGCAGCGTGGACAGGTCCACCACGTCGTCATGCAGCAGGGTGGCGGTGTGGATGAACTCCACGACCGCTGCGAACTTGATGTGGTCGCCCGAACACTCGCCCAGGGCGGCGGCGGTGAGCAATACCAGCAGGGGGCGCAGCCTCTTGCCGCCGGCGTCGACGATGTAATGGCCGACGTTCTCGACCATGGCCACGTCGGAACGCAGCTGCTCGATGATGAGCTGGTTGACCTGGTCGAATTCCGAGCTGACGGTCGCGCGTATTTGTTGCATATAAGAAGGGGTTCAGTAAGTGCCCGCGCATGCTAGGACGCCCCCCCACGGCGTGTCAAGCGAGGGGGTCGGTTACCGGCGGGTGGCGCTTAAGTCGTTGTTTTTTCGTGACAAGTAAGCCTTGCGGTACGTTGCCGATTTGAGTAGAATCGCCGCCCTCTGGCTGTCCCCGCGCCCGCGCGCCGGATGGCCCGTGTAATTCAACTGTTGGTGCCGTGCTCTGCCCCCTTGATTTGCAAGGGTTTTTTCAACCGCGAGCAGGCTAACTGAACGGAGTCCAATATGTACGCAGTGATCGAAAGCGGTGGCAAACAGCACCGCGTGGTCGAGGGCGAGACCCTCAAGCTGGAAAAACTCGAGGCCGCAACCGGCGCTACCGTCGAGTTCGACCGGGTGTTGATGATCGGCGGCGATGACAGCCCCAGGATCGGCACCCCGCTGGTAGCCGGTGGCAAGGTAACGGCCGAGGTGGTGGCCCATGGACGTCACCAGAAGGTGAAAATCATCAAGTTCAACCGTCGTAAGCACTACCGGCGTGAAACTGGCCATCGCCAGTGGTTCACCGAGGTGAAAATTACCGGCATCACGGCGTAACCGGAGGGATTGAGCAATGGCACACAAGAAAGCGGGTGGTAGTACCCGTAACGGACGCGATTCCGAGAGCAAACGCCTTGGCGTGAAGCGCTTCGGCGGCGAGACAGTCACGGCGGGCAGCATCATCGTGCGCCAGCGCGGCACCCGCTTCCATGCCGGCACCAATGTGGGGATCGGCAAGGATCACACCCTGTTCGCCACGGCCGATGGCAAAGTGGAGTTCGTGGTCAAAGGGCCCAACAGCCGCAAATTCGTCCAGGTGGTGAGCGCCTGAGACGCGGCCTTCGGCCGGAAAACACCAAGCCTCGTCAGTGACGGGGCTTTTTTTTATGTACAGAAAGTTTGCTGGGGCGCCCCGGGTAGCGAGAACCCACCCCGCTGTAGCGGGTGTGCCGGCGGCGACGATGCCGTGGAACACAGATGAAATTCGTAGACGAGGCAAGCATCAGGGTTTTTGCCGGCAACGGCGGCAGCGGCTGCCTCAGTTTCCGGCGGGAGAAATATGTGCCCCGGGGCGGCCCCGACGGGGGTGACGGCGGCGACGGCGGCAGCGTTATCCTCGAGGCGGACGGCAACCTCAACACCATGGTGGATTTTCGCTTCCAGCGCAGTTTTCGGGCGCCCAACGGCGAGCCGGGCCGCGGCCGCAATCAGACCGGCAGGAGCGGCGAGGACCTGGTACTGAAAGTGCCTGTGGGTACCACCGTACTCGATGAAAACACCGGTGAACTGCTCGGTGACCTGGCCCTGCCGGGGCAGCACCTGGTGGTGGCCCAGGGTGGCTTTCACGGCCTGGGAAATACCCGTTTCAAGTCCAGTACCAACCGCGCACCCCGCCAGACCACCCGGGGTAGCGAGGGGGAGCAGCGCGAATTGAAGCTGGAATTGAAGGTGCTGGCCGATGTCGGCCTGCTGGGCCTGCCGAACGCGGGCAAGTCGACCTTCATCCGGGCGGTTTCCTCCGCCACCCCCAAGGTGGCCGATTACCCCTTCACCACCCTGGTCCCCAACCTGGGCGTGGTCAAGGTCGAGGCGCACCGCAGTTTCGTGGTGGCGGATATACCGGGGCTGATCGAGGGGGCGTCGGAGGGTGCCGGCCTGGGCATCCGCTTTCTCAAGCACCTGACCCGCAATCGCATCCTGCTGCACCTGGTGGATATGGCGCCCTTTGACGGCACCGATCCCGCGGACGCGGCGCTGGCGATCGTGCGGGAGCTGGAGCGCTTCAGCACGACCCTGGCGCGACGCGAGCGCTGGCTGGTGCTCAACAAGGCAGACCTGCTCGACGCGGAGGATTTTGCCCGGCGTCGCCAGGCCGTGGTTGAGGCCCTTGCCTGGGACGGGCCGGTATATGAAATCGCGGCCATCAGCGGGCAGGGCACGCAGCGGCTGTGCGCCGACCTGATGACCTTGCTCGAGGAGCGCCGGGCGCAGGAAGAGGCCGATCCGGAGCTGGCCGAGGCGGAGCGGCAGGCACAGCTGGCCATGCAGGCGGAGGCCAGGCAGCGAGTGGCGGAGTACCGCGCCAGTCGGCGCCGGCAGGCCGGGAGTGCATCGGATGACGACGATGATGACTGGGATGATGACGATGAAGTCGAGGTGGAATATGTGCCGTAGGCCGAACCGTGGCTGAGCGCGGCGAAATCGCCCAGGCCCGGCGCTGGGTGGTAAAGGTGGGCAGTGCCCTGCTCACGGATGATGGTCGCGGGCTGGATGCCGGCATGATAGCCACCCTGGTGGAGCAACTGGTCGCCCTGCGCCAGCGCGGCAGTGAGGTGGTGCTGGTGTCCAGCGGCGCGGTGGCGGCGGGCATTGTGCGCCTGGGCTGGTCCGCCCGGCCCCATCTGCTGCACAAGTTGCAGGCGGCGGCGGCAGTGGGCCAGTCAGTGCTGGTACAGAGCTATGAGAACGCCTTCAAGCAATACGGGGTGGCCACTGCCCAGGTGCTGCTGGTGCACGACGATGTGATCGCCAGGGACCGCTACCTCAATGCGCGCGGGACTCTCAATACCCTGCTGGAACTGGGGGTGGTACCGGTGGTCAACGAGAACGACACCGTGGTCACCGACGAGATTCGCTTCGGGGACAACGACACTCTCGCCGCACTGGTGGCCAACCTGATCGACGCCGACGCGCTGCTGCTGCTGACCGACCAGCAGGGGTTGTACCGCGAGGATCCCCGCCGCAATCCCGACGCCGAACTGGTGCACCGCAGTGACGTGCACGACAGTCGCCTGGACGACATGGCCGGCGAGGGTGGGGCCCTGGGGCGCGGGGGGATGGTGACCAAGTTGCGCGCCGCGCGGCTGGCGGCGCGCTCCGGAACGGAAACCGTGATCGCCTGCGGCCGGCTGGCGAACGTGGTTGCCGCGGTGACCGCCGGCGGGGAGATTGGCACCTGGCTGCGCACCGGCAAGCAACCGCAGAATGCCCGCAAACAGTGGCTGGCGGGTATGGTGCAGATCCAGGGCAGCCTGGAACTGGACGACGGCGCGGTCAAAGTGCTGCGTGAATCCGGCAGGAGCCTGCTGGCAGTGGGAGTGCGCGCAGTCCTGGGTAACTTCCAGCTGGGGGATATGGTGTCCTGCCGCAACAGCGAGGGGCGTGAGGTCGCCAGGGGCCTGGTCAATTACAGTGCGGAAGAGACCCGCCGCATCATGGGCCTGGGCTCGCGGGAAATCGAGGGCGTCCTCGGCTATCTGCGCGACGAGGAACTGATTCACCGCGACAACCTGGTGCTGGTCTAGGGTTGCACACGTTGCCGGGCCGGGTTGTCTGGCCGCGGGGCACGCCGGGGGGCCTGCGCGAGCCTAGCTCAGCCAGCGCCCCAGCGGGGTTTTGACCCACAGAAAATCCATCAGCTTGCGCATGCCTTCGGCGCTTTTGGCGCTGTAGGGGTAGGCGTTCTGCAGCTTGCCGCCAAAGCGGTCGATGACGATGGGCATCTCGTGGCAGTACCCGCGCAGGCCTTTCTTGCCGTTGACCTGGCCCAGCCCGGACTGTTTGCGCCCGCCGAAGGGTGCGGCGGGAATCCCGTAACTCATGGCCATGTCATTGACGCTGCAGGAGCCGGTGTCGATGGCCGCCGCCAGGTGGTAACCCTTGTCCTTGTCGCGGGTCCAGACGTTGCCGTTCAGCCCGAATTCCGAGTCGTTGGCCAGGGCCAGGGCCTCCTCCTCGCTGGCGACTTTCTGGATGCACAGAATGGGCCCGAAGGTCTCCTCGCGCATAATGTCCATGCGATTGTCGACCCCGGTGATCACCGTGGGTTCGTAATAGAGCCCGGCGAGTTCGGGGTTGCGGCGTCCGCCCATCAGGATGCTCGCGCCCTTGGCGCGGGCATCCTCCACCTGGGCCTCGATGATGGCCAGCTGGCGGTCCCAGAATATCGCGCCGATGTCCTCGTCCCAGCCGTGGTGTTGCCCCTGGCGCAGGTGCTTGCCTTGTTCCAGCACCCGCTGCAGGAATTCGTCATACACCTGTTCCACCACGTAGATGCGCTCGGTGCCGCAGCAGTAGTGGCCGCTGTTCATGCAGGAGCCCAGCCAGGCGCCGTCCACCGCCCGCTCCAGGTCCGCATCCGCACACACTATCATGGCGTCCTTGCCGCCCAGTTCCAGGGTGCAGGGAATGAGTCGGCTGGCGCACTCCTGGGCAACCTTGCGCCCGGTGGTCACACTGCCGGTGAAGGATACCTTGTCGACCCCGCCGCGCACGATGGCGGCACCGGTCTCGCCATCGCCCAGCAATACCTGCAGCACGCCCTCGGGCAGACCTGCCCGGGTGAAGATGGTCTGCGCCAGGTACGCGGAGAAGGGTGCAACCTCCGAGCCTTTGGCCACCACGGTATTGCCGGCCAGGATGGCCTGGGTGGCCTGGTTCATCAGCAGTACGAAAGGGCCATTCCAGGGTGTGATCAGGCCGATCACCCCCAGTGGTTTATAGACGATGCGCAACTGTTTCATCAGGCCGATAAGGCCGTGAACGCGGCGCTTGCGCGGCGCCAGGAACCGGCCGGCATTCTTGGCGTAGTAGCACAGCGAGTCGGCTACCGCGAAGATCTCCATGCTCATGGCGTCCGTTCTGGCCTTGCCGGTCTCGGCCACCACGGTATCGATGATTTCGTCCTGCATTTCCAGGACGATGCCCAGCGCCCGCTCCACGATAGCCGCGCGTGCCTTCATGCTGGTGGCGGCCCAGGCAGGTTGGGCGGCCCTGGCGCGGGCGATGGCGGCGGCGACGTCCTCGCCATTGGCGCACACCAGCTCCGCCGCCGGTTCCAGGGTCACCGGGCTGCGCAACTGCAGGTGCCTGCGGGAATCGTCCGAGGCGATCGGCTCGTAGATGGACATGGCGTTCTCCCAAAAGTAAAAGCACCAAACTATTAGTCATTAGTCTGGCATGTCAATGCCTTTCCCGGAAGTCCGATGCGCCGGCAATTACAAGCCAGGGGCGACTATGGGATAATCGCCAGCTCTTCTATCTGCTGAAATCGACCCATGGACCTGGCACCCTCGCTCCTGCTGGTACTGTACTGCATCGCCATTGCCGGTTGCTCGCTGGTGGGTGGCCTGCTGCCCAACTGGGTGCAGATGACCCACACTCGTACCCAGGTTGCCATGAGCCTGGTGTCCGGACTGATGCTCGGGGTCGCGTTTTATCACCTGTTGCCCCACAGCGTTGCCATGCTGGGTGGGCCCGGTGCCACCGATACGTCGGTGCAGTGGTTGATGCTGGGCCTGGTAACCATGCTGCTGTTGCTGCGCATGTTCCATTTTCACCAGCACGATTTCAGTCCCGAGGAAGAGCACCAGCACGAACACGAAGCGGGTGCCCACGAGCACTCGCACGCCGCACCCGCCCACCGGATGAGCTGGGTCGGCCTGGCCCTCGGCCTGGGCGTGCATACCCTGATCGATGGCGTGGCCCTGGGTGCGGCCATGCGCGGTGAGCTGGCAGACGGCGCGTCCGGCCTGGTGGGGCTGGGTGTATTCCTGGCCATCTTCCTGCACAAGCCACTGGACGCCATGTCCATCACCACGCTGATGGCGGCCGGGGGCTGGAGCGATAGGGCGCGCGCCGCCAGTAACGTGCTGTTTGCCCTGCTGTGTCCGCTGGGGGCGCTGCTGTTTTTCCATGGCGTCGACCTGCTGGGACGCAATGGCGAGTACCTGGTGGCCGCCGCGCTGGCCTTTTCCGCCGGCGCCTTCATCTGCATTGCCCTGAGCGACCTGCTGCCGGAAGTGCATTTCCACAGCCACGACCGCACCAAGCTCACCCTGGCCTTTTTGCTGGGCCTGGGGCTCGCTTATGCTATCGGGGCGCTGGAGCCGGCCGGGTTCCACCTATCCCCACCCTGAACTGCTGGAGGGTCAGCAACGTGAAACGTGTTATCTATCCCCCGGTCTGGCTGTTGCTCGGGCTGATTGCCGTGTTCGCCCTGAACGAGTTGTATCCCGGTCTGCGTTTCACCAGCTTCCCCTGGCAGGTGGTGGGCGCGGTGGTCATCGTGGCGGGCCTGTTGCTGCTGGTCGCCGCCAACGGTCTGTTCGTGCGCGCCGGCACCGAGGTCATACCCTTCCGCCCGGTAAGCAGCCTGGTCACGGGCGGGGTTTACCGTATCAGCCGCAACCCGATGTACCTGGGGATGACACTGGTGCTGCTGGGGTGTGGGCTGACCGTGGGCGCGCTGTCGGCGCTGGCGATTCCGCCGGTCTTTGCGCTGATCGTGGAGGCCCGCTTCATCCGCCCGGAGGAGCAGTTCCTGGGCGAATTGTTTCCCGACGAGTACCCGGCTTACTGCGCGCGGGTGCGCCGCTGGCTGTAGCGATCCCCCCCTATACGGTTATGCCCGCCGCGTTTTCCATGGTCTACAATGCGGTGCTTTCAACCCGACCCTGACGGCGTACACGGAGGACATGACGATGCTGCTGGGCGTACCCAAGGAAATAAAAACCCACGAATACCGGGTCGGTCTCACTACCGGCAGCGTGCATGAGCTGGTGCACCACGGTCACCAGGTGATCGTGGAGAGCACCGCCGGGGACGGTATCGGCATGAGTGATGAGCTGTACCGGGAAGCCGGGGCGGAAATCGTCACCAGCGCCGCCGAAGTGTTCGCGCGGGCGGACATGGTGGTCAAGGTCAAGGAGCCGCAACCCCGGGAGTGCGCGATGTTGCGTCCCGGGCAGGTGCTGTTTACCTACCTGCACCTGGCTCCGGACCCGGAGCAGACCCGGGCGCTGCTGGAATCCGGCTGTATTGCCATCGCCTACGAGACTGTTACCGGGCCCAACAACAGTCTGCCCCTGTTGTCGCCCATGAGCGAGGTGGCGGGGCGCATGTCGATACAGGCCGGCGCCCACTGCCTGGAAAAGGAGCAGGGCGGCTCAGGCGTGCTGTTGGGCGGCGTTCCCGGCGTGGAGGCCGCCCGGGTAGTGGTCATAGGCGGGGGTGTGGTGGGTACCAATGCGATCCGTATGGCAATGGGTATGGAAGCCCATGTCACGGTGCTCGATCGCTCCCTGCAGCGCCTCAAGGAACTGGACTTCCAGTTCGGTTGCATGCTGAACACGGTGTTTTCGACCCGGGAGGCACTGGCGCGCTACGTGGCCAGCGCCGACCTGCTGGTAGGCGCCGTGCTGGTGCCCGGCGCGGCGGCGCCCAAGCTGGTGGACCGCGCCATGCTGCGCACCATGAAGCCGGGCTCGGTGCTGGTGGACGTGGCTATCGACCAGGGCGGTTGTTTCGAAACCAGTCGCCCGACCACCCACGCCGAACCCACCTATGTCGAGGAGGGGGTGGTGCATTACTGTGTAGCCAATATGCCGGGCGCAGTGGCTCGCACTTCCACCATTGCCCTGAACAACGCCACGCTGCCCTTTACCCTTAACCTGGCCAACAAGGGCTATCGCCAGGCGCTGCTGGATGACCCGCACCTGGGCAATGGCCTGAATGTGCATGAGGGCCAGCTGACCTGCCAGGCGGTGGCCCAGGCCCTGGGCCTGGAGTACACGCCAGCGGCGCGGGCACTGGGAGGCTGAGCTTCCCAGCGGGCCACGGGCAGCACCGCGACCAGCTCGTATTCCGGGTGCGGGTGCTCAGCGGGTGGCGCCCAGCGCCATCGCCCGTGCCCGGGTGGCCTCGGGGTCGCGTTGCTCGTCCAGCCAGCCGTGCAGGTTGTCGGCGATCACTGCCGAGAGCGCGTCGATATGGCCGGGGTCGCTGTTGAGGCAGGGAATATAAGCGAAACGTTCGCCGCCGGCCCGCAGGAAGTAGTCGCGGTTTTCCACGGCGATTTCCTCCAGGGTCTCCAGGCAGTCAGATGAGAAGCCCGGGCAGATCACCTGTACCGACCGGACCCCGCTGCCAGGCAGTGATCTGAGGGTGGCGTCGGTATAGGGTTGCAGCCATTCGGCCTTGCCGAAGCGCGACTGGAAGGTGGTGACGTAGGCGTCCTCGGCCAGCCCCAGCTTCTCCGCCACCAGCCGGGTGGTTTTGTGACACTGGCAGAAGTAGGGGTCACCCAGGTCGAGGCAGCGCCGCGGTTCGCCGTGGTAGGAAAGCACCAGCCGGTCAGCGGGGCCGTGCGCCTTGCGATAATCAAGGATACTCCGGGCCAGGGCGTCGATATAGGCCGGGTGATCGTGGTACTGGGCGACGAAGCGCAGGTCGGGTACCCGCCGGCGGCGGCCCAGGTTCGCCGCCACCGCGTCGAAGGTGGAGCCGGTGGTGGGGCCGCTGTACTGGGGGTAGAGCGGCAGCACCAGCAGCTTGTCCACCCCCCGGTCGAGCATCCCGCGCACGGTGCCGGCAATGTCCGGCTGGCCATAGCGCATGGCGAATTCCACCAGCACCTGTTCGCCGTAGTGCTGCCGCAGCTGCCGCCCCAGCGCTTCGGCCTGGGCGCGGGTGTTGACCATCAGTGGTGAGCCCTGGTCCGTCCAGATGCCGCGGTAGGCGGCTGCCGAGCGGGCCGGGCGCAGGCGCAGGATGACGCCGTGCAGGATCAGCCACCACAGGGCGCGGGGAATCTCCACTACTCGCGGATCCCACAGAAACTCGCGCAGGTATCTGCGCAGCGGGCCTTTTTCCGGGGCATCGGGGGTGCCGAGGTTGGTGACCAGCACCCCGATTCGGGGGGGCTGGCTGTGCTCGAAGTTGGGGTTGGCGGTGAATGTCATGGGGGCCAATATACGGGGGCGGATGGGCGATGCCAAGGGATGGACGGGGCAATATGGTCGAATGAATCCGCCCCTGCACGAATGGCCTCGGCGCGTTGGAGGGTCGAACGCATCTGGCCAAAAAAAACCCCCGCATGGCGGGGGTTTATGGTTCGGGGCGCGCCGCTACTGGATGGGTTTGGCGTGCACGTTGTGCTTGACCGCCACATCCGAGATTCGGCCCGTGCCGTGACACACATCGCAGGTTTCCACCACTTCGCCACTGTCGATCGCCGCCTGGGTGGTATCGAAGCTGCCGCCGTTGTCGGTCATATGGGCGGCGGCCGTCTGGCCGTCGTGGCAGCTGGAGCACACTGCGGTGATGGGGGTCACTACCGTGTCATCGAGCGGGCTGGCGTGGTCGTCGCCGGTGTCGATGGTGGTGCCCAGCACCCCGCTGGGCAGCGGCAGGGTGAAGCCGTCGTCCGTGTGGCAGCTCAGGCAGTTGGAGATATCCCCCGGGAACGGCTCGGTATAAGCGTAGGTGGTAAAGCCGCGGAAGCCGACGATCTGCAGGGCGTTCTCGCGCACTGACGCCGCGTGGATGCCGTGCACCATGGTCTTGAAGTCCAGGGATTCCTCGTCCTTGCCGTCCGTGGGCGGGCTCACCGCAATCTCCCGTACCTCGAGATCGGTGTTGCGCGGGTTGTGGCAGGTGACGCACACCTGGAGGTCGTCGGTGCGGTTGCTGCCGTGCAGGCTCAGGGTCTGGTGGCAGTCCAGGCAACTGGTGAGTTCGGCCGAGGTGCGGCGCGGCACTGGCACACCATCGGGTTCGTTGACGCTGAAGAACTCGTGCACATTGGTGAAGGCGATGCGCTGTTCATCGGGCTCCTCCTCGCTGCCGATATTGACCGCGGGGTGGCCTTCCAGCGCGGCGACACCGCTGCCGTCGGCGACCACCGGCGGCACCGGCACACCCGAGGTGACCGTGTAGCTGCCGTCGCCGGCCGGTGTGCCCGCCAGGGCGTCTAGGCTGACCGCGCTGGCGTTATCCTGCTCGTTGCCGGTGTTGGTGTAGTCGCTGGTGGGCCAGGCCAGGTCGATTGCCAGGCGGCTGGCGCCGCTGGCCACCTGGGTCCAGACCGGGTCGGTCGCCAGATCGTAGGGCGCGTCGCCGTCGGTGGGATCGAACACCTTGTACTGCACCTGCGGGAACTCGCCGGGAGCGGTGTTGGTAACCGAGAGAATCTCTGCGGCGAAGGCCTTGCGCGCCTCGTCGGTGAGAATGGTGTGGCTCTGCTCGATGCTGCCGGCGACGCCGCCGGTGGAGTGGCAGCTGTTGCAGTTGGAGTCGTCCGTCTGGCCGCCGGCGTGGCGGCTGAAATCCATGGCGTCGTGGCAGCTGCCGCAGGCGGCCTGGCTGGCGTAATAGGCCCAGTTGTCACCCTGCGAGGTCAGCGTCAGCTCATATCCGGAGCCTTCCGGGTAGACCGGGTCGGCCCCGGTGGCGCTGCCGGCGTGGCAGTTGACGCAGTTGCGCACGTCCTGCGGGTAGAGCACATGAGAGTAGTCGTGCTCGGCGTCGCGATAGCCGTAGATAACATAGGGCTGGCCCTCCTGCACGCTGGGCAAGTTGGCGCCCATGTGGATTTTGTGCACCATCACCTTCATGTCCACGGTGTTGCCGCTGTTGGCGTCGGTGGTACCCGGGTTGTGGCAGGTGACGCAGTACTGCACCTCCCGGCGGTTGCCGCCGTGCAGCCCCAGCGGGTCGTGGCAGCGGTTGCAGTTGGCGGTCGCGGAGATGTCCATGGTGGCGATGCCGCTGGTGGCGCCGGTGGCCGGCACCCAGTCGTAGTGCGGGTTGGCGGTGGTGTTGGGATTGCCGTCGAACTGCATTGCCACCCGGGTGGTATAGCCGCTCTGGTAGCTCAGGTCCAGGCCCTCGCTATCCGCCTGGGCCTGGATGTCGTCCGGCTGGGTGGTGACATTCTTGGCCATGCGGAACTGGTAGGTGCCGTCGCCGCTATTGGTAAAGCCGTCCTCGGTGGCTGTTTCCGAAGTGGCCTGCAGCATGGGCTCGGTGCCGGTGCCCACCGTGGGCACCTCGATCCGGTTGATATAGGACTGCCAGGAGCCGGTGGCGCTGCCCTGGGGGCTGGGCTCCAGTTTGGCGATAGTGAAGCGCACATCCTCGGGGGGCAGGTCGGTGATCGCGTTGTTGTTGCCATCGGCCACGCTGAACTCCACCACCGGCTGGCCGTCGTCGGGAATAGTGACGCTGGTGATATACACATTCAGCACCGTGGCCTCTGCGTAGGGCGTCTGGCTCGGTGTCGGCGGGATCGGCTCCGGCGGTATGGGCTGGCCGGGAGCCTCCGGCCCCGGTTCCACGCCGGGGGCACTGTTACCGCCACCTCCGCCACCACAGGCGACGAGGAGGCCGAGCGTGGCGGCCATGATCCAGTTGCGTGCGTGTGTAGCCATTGTCATCTTCTCCCGGGTTTTATTGCCAGTGATAAATCACCGATGCGCCCACGTAATTAACCTGTTCGTTTGGATTGCCCTGTCCGAATGTCAGCACCTTGCCGATGGTGTCGGCCTGAACGCCGTTCCAGGCCCAGTCGTCGCTCTTGTAGCGGTAGTACTGGTAATCCAGCTGCAGGGCCAGGTTTTCCTCCAACTGCCAGGTGCCGCTGAGCTGTACATGGTTCAGCCGGGTGTTGACATCGGGCAGGTCCGAGACGCTGAGGGTGCCTGTAGGGTCGGTCCCCATGTCCTGTTCGACCCGGGTGTCCACGTAGTTGTAGTCCAGCGCCAGTGCGATATCACTGGTCACCTGCCATTGCAGATTGGCGCCGGCGGTGTAGCTGGTGTCCTTGCTGTCGACCCGCCAGTCGCGGCTGGGATCGCTGGCCTGCGGCAGGGGCGGGTAGATTTCGAACGCGTCCTTTTGCGGGCCGCCGTTGAAAGCCCGGCTCTGCTGGTCGGTCTCGTAGTAGTCATAGCCGACGTACACGGTGGCCGACAGGGCCTCCGTCGGCACGTAACTGGCGCTGAAGTAGCTGCGATACCATTCGGCGCTGGTCAGCCCCAGCTCGCTGGCGTCGTAGTTGTCGTCGCGCCACTGCAGGTTGAGGTTCAGGTTCCAGCGGTCGGCGGGCAGCCAGGTGAAATCGGCCTTGGTCTGCCACTGTTCGCGGTTGGCCAGGTAATACTGCATCAGATCCGGGTGGTTGATGTAGCGCTGGTTGTCGGGGGTGGCATTGATCAGGCCGGTGTCCAGCAGGGCGTAATACGACTGGGCCCACTGGTAGGTGGACGCCCGCCGATCGGCATACTGCACCTCCACTTTGGCGGTGACGCTGGACCAGGGCTGAATGCGGTAGCCGAGGATGTAGCGGTCCTCCTTGGTATGCTCGGTGGCGGCATTCCTGCGGGTATCTTCTTCGTACTCGTAGGTGAAGCTGGCCTTGCTGCGCAGCGGCAGCCGGTAATCCACTTCGAAACCGCCGACCTCCGCGGTGTAGTCGTGACTGGTGTTATACACGGTGAAATCCGTGCCGGGCTGGTTCTGGCCATCGCCGCGAATATACTGGTAGCCGTTGCGGTCGGCATCGTAATTGCGATCGCGGTAGCGGTAGAAAACCTCCGCGTTCATCTTTCTCAGGGGGCTGAACAGCAGCCGGGCGTTGAGGGTGCTGGTGGCCACCTCGCCATCGTAACTGTTGGCCGGTAGCGGCACGTCCACGGTCAGCGCCGGGTTGACACTGTAATTCAGGTAGTTCTGGTTCTGGGAGGCTACCGCGTAGCTGCCGTCCACCTGCAGGCGGGTGCGTGCCGAAAACAGGTACTGGCCGGTGAGTCGGCCGCCCCACTGGTCGTTGTCCGGGGCCAGCCCGAGGCCGCCGTCACCGTCCGGATAGCGCACCGCGGAACTGAAATTGTTGTAGGGGTTTTGCCAGGTGAGTACATCGTCCTTGTTGTTGAAGTCCGAGTAGTTGACGCTGCCCGCCAGGTTCAGCCGCTGGTCGCTGTAACTCAGGCCCAGGGTGGCCTCGGTGGTGGCGTAGTCGACCGGTGCCCGCAGCAGGACTGCGTCACCGGAACTCTGGTCCACGTAGATCGCGCCGCCGACATCGGCGTGGCCGGTCTTTTCCTCGTAGGACAGGCCCGTTTCCAGTTGCCAGTGCTGGCTGAGCCGGGTATCCAGGTCCAGGTAGAGCTTGTTGCGCTTCAACTCCTGGCTGAAGCCGTGCAGAGACTCGTCCAGGAGCGGCCAGTCACTGGTGTCGGTGCCGCTCACCCAGTTGTCCGGCAGCACCTGGTGGGTATTGCCCGAGAAGGGTGTGCGCCCGTTGTCGTTGCTCACCTGTATCTGTGAGTCGAAACCGACGCTCAGGGACAGCTTGCCCGGCTTGCCCCAGGTCAGCTCGCCCTCGCGGGTGTCGAGGCCGATGTTGGATACATAGCCCTGCCAGTAGTTGCCGGCGCCGCTGAAGTCCTGCCACTGCAGGTTGCCGATCGCGGTCCAGCCCTTGTTGTACAGTCCGTTGTATTCCCCGAACATGTAGTTGTCGTCGCTGGTATAGGCGCCGCCCAGTTGCAGCGCTCCCGGTGAGTCGCCCTGCCAGTGGGTTTGCAGCGGCCGGTTTTCCAGGCCCAGCGGGGTGTAGCTGTCGTCCTCGGCCTGCTGGGCGAGAACGCCGCAGGCCGCCAGCACCAGGCCACTGGCAGCGCTCATCTGGTAAGCGAGGCGGTTGAGGCTTTTCATCGTGTCAAGCGCGCTCCCGACGGATGGTTTGATCCATGGATCTGGCTGTGGCAGTTGAGGCAGTTCTTGCCCAGCATGTTCTGGTTGGCGCTGCCGCCCAGGCTTTCAGAGCTGTAGGGCTGGCTGGGGTGGAAGGCCGCCGCGTGGCACTGCTGGCACAGGGCCGGGCCGCGGGCATTGAGCAGGGGCTCGTTCACCGAGCCGTGGGGCTGGTGACACAGGGCGCAATCCTCCGCGGCGGGCGGGTGCTCCCACAGGAAGGGCCCGCGCTTGTCCTGGTGACAGGTGAAACAGTTGTCATTCAGGGAAACCTGGCGCAGGTCGGCATGGCCCAGCCCGCCGTGGGGATTGTGGCAGTCGGTGCAACTGGTCTTCCCTTCGGCTATGGGGTGGCGCGACGGCAGGTGCAGCTGCGAGCGCACCTGCGTGTGGCATTCGAGGCAGACCGCGTCTGCGGCCTGCTCGCGGCCGGCGAGCAATTGCTGCTGGTGCGGGTTGTGGCAGGCATCGCAGCTGAGATTGTCCTGCTGGTGGGCGCTGCCGACCCACAGCATCTGGTCGTTGCCGCTGTGGCAGCTCTGGCAGCTGGCGCTGCGAGCCTCTGCGCTGGAAGTCCACTTGGGACCAAAGCTGACGCCTGGCGCCACCTCTTCCGGGTCGTCCTGGTGATCGGTGCTGGGCCCGTGGCAGGCCACGCAAGTAGCGGCGCCGCCACCGTCCAGCGAGCCGTGGACGGTGTTGGCGATGGCGTGCATGGCGGGCTCGGAATCCGGGTCGTGGCA
Organism: Pseudomonadales bacterium; assembly: GCA_024234735.1. Lineage (GTDB taxonomy): Bacteria > Pseudomonadota > Gammaproteobacteria > Pseudomonadales > Halieaceae > JARRPM01. Next base: position 117,137 of record JACKNV010000004.1, on the reverse strand, counting down.
GTCCAGGCACATCGCCTCATCGGCCCGGGTGAACGCTCCGAGTAGCGCGAGGAGCAACCCAGAACAAATAAAGCTGAGAGACTGGCGTGATACGGCCATTGTTATTGTTGCTCCACCTTGAAATCGGTTTCATCGCCGGCAAAGCTGAAGGCCAACGGCAGGGACACCCAATGCTGGCCTCCCGGATTCCCCGCTCCCCCCAGAGCAATGCCAAACGTGTACTTCTCGTCCACGGTAAATGGCTTTCCGATCCCAGTATTGTTCAAGGGGGCGCGCAATTCCACCGTCCAGCGTCCGTCCACATGAGTCTTGTTGATCTGTATCAAGTTTCCGGGCAGCCAGTCGAGGCCATCCAGCACGGTGGCCAGGCGCAGCTCGCTCCCCTCCAGGGGCAGCTCCCACAGGGTGGCATAGTCCCCATCCGCCATGAGCTGCGCCCGCTCCGGGGCAGGCCGGGGGGTGCTCGCCTCCCCGGGGAGAGCACCCTGCCGGCGCGCGCCCCACAGGTATTTGCCGAGCTGCTGGCCGCGGTCGCGGGGTCGGCCTGGCAGGTCCGCGTGGCAGGCGGCAAAGCAGCCGCCGTGGCTGAAGGCGTCGCTGTTGCTGTCGCCCCACATCAATGCCAGCAGGCGATCTTCGCCCGAACCCTGCCACGTCAGGGTGATGACCAGCTGGTCGCTGCTGCGGGCGAAGGACACTTGCATCTCGCGCACGGCCGGCAGCTGGCCGGATGACTGGGTCGCCCCCATACGGGCCTCATCCCCGCGGTGGCATTGCTGACAGTTGCTGCCCTGGCGCAGGGGCTGGGAGCCGGGGTGATCGCGCAGCAGCCATTCGCTGTCGGCGTTGCCGGGGTAGAACAGGGTGACCCGGCCGCTGGCCCGGGCCTGGGGCACCATCGCGGTAACGGCATCCGCAGGCGCGTGGGCGATGCCCTGGTGACAGTCGTTGCAGGTGTGTCCGGGCCGCGCCGCCACCTGGTGGTAGTCGTGGGCCCTGGTCGATTCGCCGGCGGCCGCGCCGGCACTGAACAGGTCGTGGCAGGCCAGGCAGCCCGCCGAACCGTTAGCCAGCATTTGCGCCTGTGCGGACTCGTGGTCGTGCGGGTTGTGGCAACCGCTGCACGGCGGGTTTGCGCTCGCCAGCTCGGCGATCCCGTGAACCCCCTGTTGCTGGGCCTTGTGGCAGGTGGTGCAGACCTCGGCCTGGCGATCCGCCACCAGCACCCTGTCCTCCCAGGTGAGGAGGTCGTGACAGGTGACGCAGGTTACGTTGTTGAGCATGTGCAGGGCGTGGCGCCAGTTACGGGCGCTGTCCTGTTCGTGGCAGGCCAGGCACTTTGCGTCCTGGGCGGCGGCGGTGGATGTCCAGCGGGGCCCGAAACTGACCTCGGGGGCGGCAGTGGTGGGGTGCTCGACGTGATCGCCGCTGTCGCCGTGGCAGTCCGGGCAGCCGCGGCGCCCGGCCATGGCCTCGTCATCGCCACTGAGCCCGTGGGAGCCGGCCAGCACCGCGTGTACCGGCGAGTCGGGTCCGAAATCGTGGCAGGCCAGGCACGCGGCAGACTCAGCGGTGCTGCTGTGCCGCACCTGCTGGGCATACGAGGGGGTTCCAGCCAGCAGCAGAGCCGCCAGCAGAATTCGAAGCGATAACATGGGCAGTAATCTCATTGGGGGCCGGCGCAAAGCGCGTGCGCAGGCCCTAGAACAGCAGGGTATCCAGCACGACGCCGGCGAGAAAGAGGGTGGTGAACTGGCGGGTGTGGCGAAATGCGTGGGCGGAAAACCACAGGGGCCACACGTCCTCGGGGTAGCTCGCCGGCGGCCGGGCGGGTTTGGGCTGGCTGAAAACGGTCCGCAGGCGCGGCCAGCTTCTGGCGCTGAGCAGTACCAGCAGCAGCGTCCAGCTGAAACTGCCCGCCAGGACCAGCACGATACACAACAGGTACTGGGCACCGATCATGGCCAGCACGCAGTGCCGGGACAGGCGCTCCCCGAGAATGACGGGCAGCGTGTTCACGCCCTTGGCCCTGTCCGCTTCCAGCTTGTCGGTATGCTTGCCGAACAGCACCGTGGTTGGCCCCAGGGCGAACACCAGGCTCAGCCAGGTTACCTCCCAACTCCAGCTGCCGGCCAGCACGTAGTAGCTGCCGCCCACCATCAGCGGGCCCCAGACCAGCAGTACCGCGGGCTCGCCGAGGCCGTAGTATTTCAGCGGCCAGGTGTAGAACAGCACGAAGAACATGCCGGCCAGCATCAGGTTCATGGTGAGGCCGCTGCGCTGCGACACCAGCCAGGCGCCCAGCAGCAGGGCCACGCCGGCGGTGACGCCCAGGTAGCGCCAGAATTGTCGCTCGCTCATGAGGCCGTCTTCCAGCACGTGTACGCCGTACTGGTTGCGGTAGTAGTTTTCCTTGTCGATGCCGCGGCGGGAATCGGTGTAGTCGTTCAACAGGTTGTTGGTGGCATGGGCGAACAGCAGCCCCAGCACGGTCGCCAGCCAGATGTTCCACTCAAACACGCCGGCGCGCCACGCCATCAGGCCCCCCAGGGCGGCGGCGGTAAAGGTCATGAACAGCACCGAGGCGCGACAGGCGATGAGCCACTTGGCCACCGGGTCCAGCGACTGCCACTCGGTGGGCGACATCTTGGGCATGCTGTCCAGCGCGCGGCTCCACATCTTCACGTCAATCATCTGCGCATGCTTCCCTGGCCAGCTGCGGTTAATCGGGATCGGGGACAATGGGGCCAGCCGCTTACCGGGCGGCCCCGCCAAACTATTGTAGGGGGGGGGAACGCAGTTCTCAATAACCCTCTTCCGGCGTGTGGCAGTCGGTGCACAGCTCCTCGCGCCACGCCTCGTCGATATCCTCGGGGTGTTCGAACTCCAGTCCCGTGAGGTCGGTCTCCAGGTCGGCCACCGACTCCGAGGGGCCCTGGGCCACGATCAGGTGGCAGGTGTCGCAGGTGTGCCTGAGGCTGTTGCCCTGGGTATCCACCATCGAGTCGTTGTGGCAGCGGAAGCAGCCGTTGTTCACGAAGTGGCTGAGGTTGGTTTCCCTGGCGCGGTAATCCGTCTTCATTTCAGGAAAGAAGTTTTCGCTGTAGATGCGGCTCAGGGTGTCGGTGGCCTTGTCGATGTCCTGTTTCCTGGTGCTGGCCACTTCGGGATAGTCTTCGGCATAGAAATCGTGCAGGCCGCTGGCGATGGCCTGTTGGGCTTCCTCCCGATCCTGGTACTCCGTGTTCAACAGGTCCAGGCCGACATCGCGCACGTAGGGCAGGTCCGGGGATATGTCGCGGGCCCGCAGCGCCAGGTTCAGGGATACGGCGGGGGGCAGGAAGATATGGCTGGGGCGGTTGTGGCAATCCATGCAGTCGAACTTGCGCACCTCGCCGGCGGGATTTCCGGGCCCCGATTCCACTTCCGCATCCTGGTTGTGGTAGACGGTGGTGATGCCGTCGCGATTGGTGGCCTGCACCCAGTTGATGGTCTGCCGCTTGAAATCCGCCGCCTCGTATTCCACGGCGTTGTCGCTGAGCATATGCCAGTGAATGCCCCCCTCGCTGGGTACCCTGGGGTTGTCGCCACCGATCTGTACCAGTAACTGGATCGACCAGGGCGAGTTATCCTCGTCACTGCGGTAATAGGTGCGCGATACCAGCTTTTCGCCATAGAACTGGCTGGGCCAGTGGCAGCCCTCGCAGGTCGCCTGGGCGGGGCGCAGGTTGTGCACCGGCGTCGGGATGGGGCGCTCGAAGCTGTCCGTGGCGACCGCGATCAGCTGCCGGGTACCGTCGATTTTCGAGCGCACCCAGAAGCCTGCTCCGGGGCCGATATGACAGTCGACGCACGCTACCCTGGCGTGGGGCGAGTGTTGGTAGGTTGTATACTGGGGCTCCATCACCGCGTGGCAGGCCTCGCCACAGAACACCACCGACTCCATGGTTTCGAATGCCCGGGTGCCGCTGTAGCCGGCGATGACCAGGAACACCGCGCTCAGCCCGAGGAACACCCACAGGTTGCGCACGTATAGCGGGTCGGACATGTCGATGCTGAGGTTGAAACGGACTTTCCTGCCTTCGCGCCGGGCGGCGCGCATCTGCAGCCAGGTGGACAGGGCGAACATGGCAAGCCCCAGCATGACCAGCCCCGGCGCCAGGATGAAGGTGGCGATATCCAGGTAGGGGTTTTCCTCGCCCGAAACCAGCTCGAACAGCAGCAGCATGACGAAGAAAAAGCCGCCGGCGATGGTGATCGCGCCACCCACTGCGGACAGCGGGTGGCGGTACAGGGTGCGCTGCTCGGTCTGTTCGGTAGTCACCATCAGATCCTTGTTCTAATGAGCGGGGCGGTCGTCGTCCTGTCGGCCGCTATCGGCGCCCGGTGACGGCCGTTCGCCCCGCTCCCACTCGCGACTGGCCGGAGAATGGCCCGTCAGCCAACTCATGTCCATAGGGTAGACGGCGGGGTCGAACACTGTCCAGTAGCCGTGCCAGATCAGGATCGCCAGGGACGCCAGTACCGCTTCGTAAAAGTGCACCGCGGTGGTGGCGGCTGGCGCCCAGGATGGCAGCTCGCGCAGCATGAAGTCGGAGAACCACAGCAGCAGGCCGGTGATCGTCATGACGATCATGCCCCACCAGAAGGCCAGGTACTCCACTTTCTCGATGTAGCCGAGCCGGGGGCTGTGCACGGGCTCTTTGCGCAAGCCCAGGTAGTACTTGAAGCGCTCGATGACTTCGCGCAGATCCTCCAGATTGGGAAACATTTGCAGCATGCAGCGGCGCGCCTCGCTACTGGCCGCGAGGTGGAGCACGTGCAGGAGCAACGACAGGCAAATGATCACTGCTGCCGTGCGGTGTACCAGGCCGCGGAAGTCCGGCCCCGGAGCAATGAGCGGCCACGCCCACCAGGAGTCGGGGTAACTCAGGGCAAATCCACTCCATACCAGCACCGGGAAACTGAGCATCACCAATCCGTGGGAAATGCGAAAACCGCGATTCATGCGGACCCTTCCGCTGGAGGGGGCCGCTGCCATGGCGCGCAGCGCCGGCTGGCGGAACTTGCTGATGAAATCCAGGCCGACGTGGAGCAGCATGCCGCCGATGGTGGCGTAAATCAGCACCAGATAGACCAGCCGTATCCAGTAAACGATGGGGAAGGCCTCGCGATCGGTCTGCACCACGTGGATCGGGCCGATGGCGAAGCGTGTGCCGGCACCGGCGTGGCAATCGCTGCAGGTTTCCCCGAGGTTTTCCGGATGAATGCGCGAGTGCGGGTCGCTGGAGGGCAGGATGTCGTGTACCCCGTGGCAGGAGGCACAGCTCGCCACCGTGGTCCTGCCCGCCTGGGCTGCCAGCCCGTGGTAGCTGTCGGCATAGCTGGGTACCTTGTCGGCGGCCAGCCCGTACTTTTCATTGAGTCTGAGATTGCCGTGACAGCCGCCGCAGGTGAGCAGGCTCTGGTTGGTGGGCGATACCGGTGAATCGCTGGAGCTGGGCGAGAGGATGCGGTGCTCGCCGTGGCAATCGGTGCAGATTGGCGCATCGCTGGCGCCGCGCAGGAAGGCCTGGCCGTGTACGCTGGCCAGGTAGGCATCGGTGATATCCGTGTGGCAGTTACCGCAGGTAGCGGGAACATTGGCCCGATTGATGAGCGAGTCGGGATTGCTGTTCTTCAATATGTCGTGACTGCCGTGGCAGTTGTCACAACTGGGTCCGCCGTTGCCATCGTGCACCGCCTGCGCGTGGACGCTGTCGCGGTAGGCCGCCAGCGGGTTCACCACGTTGATGCCGTACTTTGCCACCACGTCCGGATTGGCGTGGCAGTCGCCGCAGGTCGCTGCCAGCCGGGCGTGGTTGACCGGTGAAGCCGAATCGTCCGACGGCAGTATCAGGTGGGCGTTGCCGTGGCAGAACTGGCATTCCGCCGCCATGCCCACCAGCTCGGCCGCGCTGCGGTGGACACTGCTCGCCAGGGCCGCCGCGGCGTCGTCGTGACAGGCGGCGCAATCCACCGGTTCGGCGCCGTCCTCGTGGGAGGCGTCGGCAACATCCATGTGGCAGTCGATACAGTCCATGTCGCCGTGGACGCTGTCCTCGAAGCGTGCGGCGCCGGCCGGGTACCCGTTGGCCCGGGAGGGGTCGCCTGGTGCGATTGCCGGCGCTTCGTGGGGGGTGTTCTGCAGGTCGTGGCAGTCGGTACAGGCCTCATCCTGAGCCTGGCCGCCGGCGGCCAGGCCAAGAGTGGCCAACAACAGGAAAAGGCGTACTGGCTGCATCAATCAGCTCCCGCAACAATGAAGCGTGGGGCAAAGGTTAGACCAATTGCCAACAGGCCAGAAGGGGCGGCGCCCGGCGGTGACAGGGTATCGCGCTTCGCTTGATGCAGGTCAAGTTCCGCCGCGCGCCCGCGGACGGTATCTAGGCTGCCCCGGTCACTGCTTCGGGTGGCAGTCGTTGCACTTGGTCGGCCCCGCCTTCTCCGCCTTGTGGCAGTCCACGCAATTGATGTGGAACTGATTCTTCTTCAGGCTGGACTGGGAGCAACTGGGCGTGCTTTTCTTCTCCGGCTCGTTGTGGCACTCGCTGCAGGGCTTGACCTGCTCGTCCGAATCTTTGGTGAGGCCTTCCTGGGTGTGATGGCAGGTGGAGCACTCATGGTCTTTGAAGTGGGCGGCGTGGGGAAACTCCACCGCGGATTTCTTGGCCATGCAATCGTCGATGACAATGCTCTCGGGTGGCGCCGCCAGGCTGCCAACGGCGGGAAAAAGGGCGAACGCGCCTGCCAGGAGTGCCAGCTTGAGCTTGGTCATGATGAGTCCTCTTTGCGGGGCCGTCCCGGGCCCGGGGCGAATCCCCCGGCGGCGGGCAGCAATCATTGCGCGATCACAAGCATAGCACCAGCCGCACCGGTTCAGCCAGTGCGGCTGGGCCCCGACGCGGCCCGGCCCGAACGGCGCGGGTCGCATCCGGTAATTTGTAGTATCGTATGGCCCCTGCCAGGGCGACCGCCCGCGCGGCGGTTGGCTGGGTCACCACTGGAGGATGTTTTATGAAGCTATGGCACTGCGCCGGGGCGCGATCGCTGCGACCCCTGTGGGCGCTGGAGGAGATGGGGCTGGAGTACGAGCTGGAACTGCTCCCCTTCCCCCCGCGCATGTTCAAGCGCGAATACCTGGAAGTGAACAGCCTGGGCACGGTGCCCTTCTTGGAGGACGGCGACACGCGGATGACCGAATCCAGCGCCATCTGTCAGTACCTGGTCGATCGCTACCAGCAATACGAGTTCGGGCTCAGGCCCGAACACCCGGAATACGGCGCTTATCTCAACTGGCTGCATCACGCCGACGCCACCCTCACCTTTCCACAGACCCTGACCATGCGCTACTACTACCTGGAGCCCACGCCCGAGAAGCAGGCGGTGGGGGATGACTACGCCAGGTGGTTCATCGCCCGCCTGCGGCGCCTGGACCAGCACCTGGAAGCGCACGACTACCTGGTCGCGGGGCGTTTCACTATCGCCGATATCGCGGTGGGCTACGCCCTGTACCTGGCACGCGCCCTGCGCCTGGATGACCGCTTCCAGCCGCAGACCCGGGCCTATCTGGAGCGCCTGCAGCAGCGTCCCGCCTTCCAGCGCGCCGATGGGTTCGGGGAGCCGCTGGTGCTGCCCCCCCGCTGAGCCGCGCTGGCGGTCGCGGGATGATCCCCCGGTGCGGTGGCTTCGTATATAATTCGTTGCCCATCCACCGGACGCACCCTATCAATGGCTAAAAAACCACGTACTCTCAAGCGCAGCGCCATCCCGCGGGGCTTGTCCGTCTCCCTTGCCGGCATTCGCGCCGGCGGCGCGCTGGCGGTGGACAGCGCGATGCAGAAGCTGCGGGGGAGGGGTGCTGGCGGTGAGGGGTCCGAGTTCGCCCGTCGCGAGGCGCGGCGTTTCGTGGCCGAGCTGGGGAGGCTCAAGGGCACCTATGTCAAGATAGGCCAGATGATGGCCTTGATGGGCGAGCATTTTCTGCCGCCGGCGCTGGCCGAGGCCATGCACGACCTAGGTGACCAGACCGAGCCCCTGCCCTGGGAGTCCGTGGAGCCGGTGCTGCGCGAGTCGCTGGGCGAGCGTTACACCGAACTGGAAATAGAGCGCCAGGCCCTGGCCGCCGCGTCCCTGGCCCAGGTGCATGTGGCGACGGTGCGCGCCACCGGGGAGCAGATCTGCCTGAAGGTGCAGTATCCGGGGCTTGCCGAGGTCATCGATTCGGATTTCGATGCCGTGGTGCGCATGCTGGTGCTTGCCCGCTGGGTGCAGGCCGGGCGCGACCTGGATGACTGGCTGGAGTCCATGCGGCACCATCTGCACAACGAGATCGACTACCACCGCGAGGCGGTGCTGACCGAGCGCATGGCCAGGCTGGTGGAGGGCGTGGCCGACAGCGGCGTCGGCTACTGCGTGCCGCGCCTGTTCTCCCGCTATTGTGCGGACCGGGTGCTGGCCCTGGAGTATATGGATGGACTGTCGGTGACGGATTCGCGGGTGGCGTCCCTGTCACTGTCGCGGCGCAATGCCCTGGCAATGGGCATGCTCGAACTGTTTTTCTATGAACTGTATGACTGGGGCTGCCTGCAGACCGACCCCAATTTCGGCAACTACCTGCTGCGCCTCGACGATCGCCGCAAAAGCCAGGGCAACGATGAGCTGGTGTTACTGGATTTCGGTTCGATCCTCGATTGCAGCGAGGGCTTTCTCTACCACCTGCGCAGTACCATCGACGCCGGCCTGCGCGAGGATGTCGACGGGCTGGGGGAGGGGCTGATAGGACTGGGCTGCCTGCCCCGCAACGCCACTAGCCAGGCGCGGCAGTTGTTCGCCGAGTTCTGCCTGCAACTGCTGGAGCCGCTGCGCCCGCCCGCGCGGCTGCCGCCGGAATACCTCAATGCCGACGGTGAATACTGTTGGGCGAAGTCCCGCCTGATGCACCGGGCTGGCAAACGGGGTGCGGTTTCCGCCACCAGCCGTCACTTCACCCCACCGAACCGCGAGTTCGCCCTGATCGCGCGCAAGCTGACCGGCGTGTTCACCTTTATCGCGGTCCTCGAGGCCGAGTTCAATGCCCACGATATGGTGGCCGCCCACATCGCCCGCTGGCGGGAGCGAGAGGCCCATGGCAAGGGATAGGAAAGACCCGGGGGACAATCACAAGGCCATCCCCACGTCGCGGATGGGGCGCCTGGCGCGGGTTGCCCGCATGGCCGGTGGAGTGGCCGGCGGCATGCTGGCCGAGGGCACCCGGCAGCTGCGCTCGGGCAAGCGCCCCCGGGCGCGGGACATGCTGCTGACCCCCGCCAACGCCCGCAGGGTGGCGGACCAGCTGGCCACCATGCGCGGCGCGGCCATGAAAGTGGGCCAGATCCTGTCCATGGATACCGGCGATTTCCTGCCCCGGGAGCTGGCGGATATCCTCGCCCGGCTGCGCTCCGACGCCCGCTACATGCCGGTGACACAGCTGCGCCGGGTTATGGAAGCCGCCTACGGCGAGGACTGGGAAGCCCTGCTTTACGGGTTCGAGATGAAACCCCTGGCGGCGGCCTCAATTGGCCAGGTACACAGGGCGGTGGCGCCGGACGGCAGGGAAATCGCACTCAAGGTGCAATACCCCGGGGTGGCTGCCAGCATTGACAGCGATGTGGACAATATTGCCGCCCTGCTGCGCATGTCCGGCCTGCTGCCCGCGGAACTGGATATCCAGCCGCTGCTGGACGACGCCAAGCGCCAGCTCAAGGACGAGGCGGACTACCACAAGGAGGCGGAGTTCCTGCAGGCCTTTGGCGACCTGTTGGCCGCGGACGATCGCTTCCTGGTGCCTGAGGTCCTGCCGGAACTGACACGCAAAACCGTGCTGGCCATGACCTATGTCGCCGGTAAACCTATCGAGACCATTGTCGACCTGCCCCAGGCGGAACGCGACCGGGTGATGAGCGCGCTGGTCGAACTGATGTTCATGGAACTGTTCGAATTGCGCATGGTGCAGACCGACCCCAACTTCGCCAACTACCAGTACCGCCGCAAGAGCGGCCAGGTCGTGCTGCTGGATTTTGGCGCCACCCGCCGTTTCAAGGCCGGCTTCGTCAACAGCTATCGCAAGCTGCTGGCGGCGGCCCTGGCGGAGGATCGCAGCAGGGTCATTGCCGCCGCCGAGCGCATCGGCTACGCCATGGGCGACGAGGACAGCGAATACCGCGAACTGGTACTGGAGTTGTTCCTGCTCGCCCTGGAGCCGCTGCGCCACGAGGGCGCCTACGACTTTGCCCGCTCGGACATGGCGCGGCGGATGTCGGAGCTGGCCGAGGAGGTTTCCGCCTACCGGGACTTCTGGCGCGCGCCCCCCACTGATGCCATGTATTTCCATCGCAAGCTGGGTGGTATGTTCCTGCTCGCCAGCAGGCTGAAGGCCAGGGTCGAAGTCAACCAGCTGGTGAGGCGCTGGGTGTCCTGAACCCGTCCACCGCGGCAGGCGCCTGTCACCTGCCTGCCGGCAGGCCCGCCCGGGCCAGCGCCGCGTCCATGAGTTCCCGCTGTGCGGGCAGCTTGTAGGGAAAACTGCGAAAGAAAACCTCGCGCGAATAACCGTTGTGACGCTGCAGTGCTGTCTGCATGTGGTGGCGGGCGTCCGCACTGCGCCCCACCAGTTCCAGGCAGGCGGCGGCTATCGCGTAGATATGGAAGTGGGCGTTGGCCTCCAACGTTGCCCGCACCGCCAGCTCCGCCGCCTCGTCAAACTTTTCCTGCAGGGCCAGGGACACCGCCCGGCTGGAGATCATCGCGAACAGCAACGGGTCAAAAGGGCTGAGGCGCTGGGCGGCTTCCAGTTCCGGGATGGCTTCGACCGGTATGCCGCTGTGTACGCTGACAAAGCCCCGCGCGTAGTGCCCCTGGGCGTAATTGGGGTTGGCTTGCAGACTGCGTTCCAGGGATGCCAGCGCCAGATCGTGCTGCTGTGCCAGGAATTGGGCGCGGCCCAGCGACCAGTGCCCCATGGCGTCCCGGCTGTCCAGGCTCACGCTGTGCTCGGCGCTGAGCCTGGCCTGTTCGATTTCGAATCTGATGTCCTGGCCGGTGTCGAGAAACGCGCGACTGAAGTGGGATAGCGAGCGCGCGGCGTGGGCGCGGCTGAAGTCGGGGTCGAGCTGCAGGGCGCGCTCAAGAAAGATAGCAGCCGCTTCGGTATCCGCAGGGGTAAAGCGGAAACTGTGCCACAGGGCCATGTGGTAGTTTTCCTAGGCATCCAGGCTGGCCGGTGGCCGGAGTCTGACCCGTTCGTATTCGGCGCGTTCGATCGCCGGCTCGACTGCTGCGACGATGGCACTGGCGAGTTCGTCCTGGAGCAGGAACAGGTCGTCCCGGGCCCGTTCGAAGGACTCCACCCATATGTCCCGGCCCAGGCAGCCGTCCACCAGTTCGACGTTGACCCGCACCCGGCGTCCCTGGCACTGGATGGTTCCGTGAATCAGGTAGCGTACTCCCAGCAGGCTGGCGATTTCCGGGAAATCGTAGGGTTCCCCCGCGAAGCGGGTTGAGGAGGCCCGGGCAATCACAAACAGGCCGCCTACCCGCGACAGCCGGCTGATCAGGTCTGCGGTCAGCCCCAGGCCCAGGATCGACTTGCCGTCCCCGCCCAGTTCGGTAAAGCCCAGTACTGCCAGGGAAGGCTTGCCCTGTGGCTGGGCGCTGGCCCGATTGTCCGTGGCGTTATGGTCGGCCACGGGTGTGGCGGCCCTGGCCGCTGCCGGCAGGACGGCGGTGAGCTCGCGCCAGCCGCGCAACAGGGCGGCATCGTCCAGTTGTGCCTGGCGCAGGCGCTGCCGGGCCAGCTCAAATGCCTGGCGGGCCTGCTGCTGGCCTTCATGTTGCAGCACCACGGTCAGCAGGGCCAGGTTGGCAGCCGGGTCGAGGGGTTCGATACCGACCCGTTTGCGGGCGTAGTGGGTCGCCCGGGCAGGGTCGTCCCGCGCCAGTTCCTGCAGCCGCTGCAGCAGCTCGCCGTGCAGGCGGCGCAGGCTGGCGCGCTCGGATTCCAGCCACAGCTCGAACCCCGCCGACGACGCGCAATCGATGCCGGGCAGGTAGCCGCTGTCCAGCCGGGCTTCCAGTTGCCGCAGGTGATCGTGGCTTTCTGGCCGGCTGGCCCCGAGCAGTTCGCGGCAGGTATCCAGGTCGGTAGCCAGCCTGTCCCTGTGCAAGGCCACGCTGTCGCGATCTGTCGTCAGCGCGGCGCCCAGCAGGGCGCGCAGTTTGCTCAGCGACCAGCGCAGGGCCGCCCGCGGGTCGTCGGTGTCGCCCCACAGCAGTTCGCACAGACTGTCGCGGCGGTGGGCTTTCGGGTTGAGTGCCAGGAAGGCGAGCAGGGCACGGGTTTTGCGCGATGCGGGCAGTGGCAGGTCCTCGGCAGAGCGCTGCAGGCGCAGCTCGCCCAGCAATGTCAGCTGTAGTCTGTCTTCGCCGTTCGTCATGGCAGCGCCCCCGTCAGCCACCCGATTATAGCCCGGTCTCGGGCTGCCAGTCGCGAAATTACCACGCCGGTTCAAACGCTGGCGCCAACGTCGGATGCCTACTCTATGTCCAGGGTTACAGCAGCGGAGTCTCCGCGGTTGGCCCGCATACAACGACACGAGAGTCGAGGAGAAAGATCATGCCATTTGTTCAAGTTACTGCCATAAAAGACGTATTCACCCCGGAGCAGAAGCGGGAGGTCATCCAGCGCGTCACCGATGCCATGGTAGCGGTGGAGGGAGAGCAGCTGCGCGGCGTTACCTGGGTGACCTTCACCGAAGTCGACAGCGGCTGCTGGGGCATCGGTGGCGAACCGCTGACGACCGGCGCGGTGCATGCCCTGCAGGAAGCCAGCTAGGGCATTGCCGCCGACGGTAACCCCGGTGCCCTGGGCGCCGCGGGTTACCGGCCCCGGTACTGTTCGCGCTGGCCTGCCAGCCAGGTGTTGTGTACTGCAAACGAGGCGTCGAAGTGGACCAGGTCGGCCCGGTAGCCGGGGGCGATGCGCCCCAGCTGGTCTCCCCGCCCCGCCAGCGCCGCCGGATAAAGCGAGGCCATGCGCAGGCATTCCCCCAGCGGCAGGCCTGCGCCGTCGACGCAAAAGGCGACGGCATCCATCATCCCGATGGCGCTGCCGGCCAGCTTGCCGTCAGCGTTTTCCAGCCTGCCGCCGGCTTCGCGAATCTCTTCGCCGTATAGCCTGAAGGAGCCCCGGCTGCCACCCACCGTGGCCATGGCATCGCTCACCAGCACCAGGCGGCCGGCGGGCTTGCTGCGCCAGGCAAGGCGGATACCAGCCGGATGCACATGATGGCCATCGGCAATGATGCCTGCCCACAGGGCATCTTCTGCCAGCGCCGCCCCCACCAGGCCAGGTGCCCTGGCGGTGAGGGGGCTCATCGCATTGAACAGGTGGGTGACCCCCTGAAGGCCTTCGGCCACGGCGCGCTCGATCTGCGGGTAGGTGGCGTTACTGTGCCCGGCGCAGACACGGATGTGGCTGTCGCTGAGGCGACGGATGTGCCCCGGCGCCATGTGCTCCGGTGCCAGGGTGACCGTCACCGGCACATCCTGCAGGCTGCACAACCAGTCGATATCGCCGTCCCGCGGCGGCCGGACCATGTCCGCATGGTGCGCGCCACGCCGCTCGGGGGCAAAGAACGGGCCCTCCAGGTGAATGCCGAGTATGCCTGCCATGCCGTCGGCACGGGCATTGCGTACGGCGGCGACCGCCAGTTGCTGCTGTTCGCGGGTATCGCTGAGCAGGGTGGGCAGCAGCGAGGTGGTGCCGCGGCCGCGGTGGGCGGCCAGCATGCGCTGGAGGGTTGCGACCGTGGGTGCGTTGTTGAACAGCAGATCGCCGCCGCCGTTGACCTGCAGGTCGACGAAGCCGGGCGCGAGCGTGCCGCCTGCCAGTGAGACTACCGGCAGCTCCGGGGGGCAATCGCCTGCGGGCAGTAGCTGCGTCACCGCCTGTTGCCGGACGATGACGCAGTGATCGTGCACAAAGCGCTCGCCATCGAAAATCGATGGCGCACTGATGGCAAACGCCGTGTCGCTGTCACCCATGGCCGAGTCCTCCGCGCCCAGTCTACCCGATAACCGGGCCGGGCAGGGGCATTCCCGCGCGGCCGCTCAACCGGCCGCCGTCACCGCGCCGGCGGCGACCTGTTCCCGGCGGATGCGCAACAGCAGCGGTACCAGCACCAGCCCCAGGAGCGGCGTGAAGATCGCCACCAGCAGGAACAGGGTGGAGCGCATCCCGAGGCTGTCCAGCGCGTAGCCCAGCAGCGGCCCGGTAATGATGAATACCGCCCTCACCGCCAGGCTCACCAGGGAATTTACCGTGGCGCGAAAGTCGCCCGGCAGCCGGCTGTTCAGCGCCTCGTAGAAAACGCTCATGCTGATGCCGCGGGACACCTGCAGGCAGAAACCGCACAGCACCCCCGCCCAGCCGCCGACCAGCGCCATGCCCAGCAGGCCCAGCAGGGGCAGCACGGCAATCGCCAGCAGCAGGCCGCGGGTGCCCAGCCGGGCTTCCAGGGCACCGGCGTAGCGCGCCGCCAGGCTGACGGTCAGGGCAAACGCCGCCCAGATATAGCCGAACCAGGACAGCGGCACCTGCTGCAGTTCCCAGTATTTCTGGTACAACCAGAATACATAGACTGCCAGCAGGCCAAACACGCTGATGGCAAAAGCCGTCCACAGCACCACGGGCTTGCCGAACAGCAGCAGCTCGACAATCTCCCGCAGGTTGTCGCGGTGGCTGGTCGCTGCGACCGTGCGCGGCACCTCCACCAGTCGCCAGGCCAGCAGCAATGGCAGCAAACCGGCCAGCGCCTGGGCGATCACCACACAGTCCATGGACCACAGCAACAGGATGCCGGCGGCGACCCCGGCCAGCGCGGAGGCCGCGGCCTCGATGGATATAAGGCGGCTCAGCGATTTGCCCGGGCCGGCTCCCCCGGGGAGCCCGGCGCGCTGCAGGTAGACTTCGGTATCGTACAACAGCGCCAGGTCGGTTCCGGATATCAGGCTGAAGCCGACGCCCAGCACCACTTCGTAGAGGACGAAATCCGCGAAGCTGTCCGCCCACAGCAGTGACAGGAAACCGGCTGCATTCAGTGCGCAGCCTGCCAGGATTGCCGGGCGCCGGCCCCAGATGTCCGCCAGGTAGCCCGAGGGCACCTCGAACAGGGCAATGGTCAGGGCGAACACGGCCTGGGTTTGCAGCACCTGAGTCATGGACAGCCCGTGGCCCTGCAGCAACGGCACGAACACGGGAATGACGACCATGAAACCCTGGCACAGGCCCAGCAGGTAGATGGTGGATATATTGTTTTGTAATGATCTGTTCACGGTTCTCGTCCCTGGTGCGGCCGGGAACCCTGGTGCTGGATGATGACTTGTCGGGAAAGAAAAAAGCCTCCGGAACCAGGGTTCTCGGAGGCTTTCTGTAAAAAAGTAAGCTTACTTCACTGCATCCTCAAACCACGCTGCCTGCCCACGGGCGTACACTCGCCACGGCGCAGTAGCCGTAACGCTTGTACATGCAGGTGTGCTGTCGTTGCTGCGTGATCATGGTGCCCACTTGAATAGGGTTGGTTAAAATAGGGTGCCCGCAGGCACCGCGGTATCCTGACGCTGGTTGCCGCGCCGGTCAAGCGCCGGCGCCGCTGCTGTGAAAAAAGTCACAGCATGCTCCGCCTGCGCGGGAAACTTGTCGACCCCGTTGATCCGCGCAAGAATGAGCCGCGATGTCGCCTGTTTCCGGCAGGCGGCGGATAACGATAACGACAGGCCTGGAGGCGCAACCATGCAACCCGACATCGAGATCGCCCGAGCGGCCGCCATGCGGCCGATCAGTGAGATTGCCGAGCGCCTGGGCATACCCCTGACCCAACTGGTGCCCTATGGTCACAGCAAGGCGAAGGTGTCGCTGGACTACCTGGAAAGCCTGGAAGAGCGCCCGGATGGCCGCCTGATCCTGGTCACGGCCATGAGTCCCACTCCCGCGGGGGAGGGCAAGACCACGGTGGCGATCGGCCTGGCCGATGCCATGAGCAGGCTGGGGGCGCGCGCCTCGGTGTGCCTGCGCGAACCGAGCCTGGGGCCCTGTTTCGGTCTGAAGGGCGGCGCGGCGGGCGGCGGCTATGCCCAGGTGGTACCCATGGAAGATATCAACCTGCACTTCACCGGCGACATGCATGCCATCGGCGCCGCCCACAACCTGTTGGCCGCGCTGGTGGACAACTACATTCACTGGAGCAATGACATCAGGCTGGACCTGCGGCGGGTCACCTGGCGCCGGGTGGTGGACATCAACGACCGGCAACTGCGCAAGATCGTGACCGGCATAGGTGGGCCGGCCAACGGTTTTCCCATGGAGGGTGGCTTCGATATCACGGTCGCCTCCGAGGTCATGGCGATCTTCTGCCTGGCGCGTAACCTCCGGGAACTGCAGCGGCAACTGGGCCGTATCGTTATCGGCTATACCCGCGACCGGGTCCCGGTGACCGCCGCCGAACTGCAGGCTGCCGGGGCGATGACCGCCCTGCTCAAGGATGCGCTCGCGCCCAACCTGGTACAGACCCTGGAAAACACGCCGGCGTTCATCCACGGTGGGCCGTTCGCCAACATCGCCCACGGCTGCAATTCCATCATCGCCACCCGGGCCGCGCTCAAGCTGTCGGACTACGTGGTCACGGAGGCGGGCTTTGGCGCCGACCTGGGCGCCGAAAAATTTTTCAATATCAAGTGCCGCAAGGCCGGCCTGCGCCCCGACGCGGCGGTGATCGTGGCTACCGTGCGCGCCCTGAAAATGCATGGCGGTGTGGCGCGCGGCGCCCTGGGTGTGGCCGATGTGGGTGCGGTGGAGCGCGGCCTGGAAAACCTCGGGCGACACATTCGCAATGCCGGCCAGTACGGGGTGCCGCTGTTGGTGGCCATCAATCATTTCAGTGGGGACACCCAGGCGGAGATCGACGCCATCAGGTCCTACGTGGCCCAGCGCGGGCTCACCGCCCATGTCTGCACCCAGTGGGCGGAGGGGGGCGCCGGCGCCACGCAACTGGCCGAGGCGGCCATGGCCCTGGCGGACAGCCCCCACGCCCAGTTTCGTACCCTGTATGACGATGACCTGAGCCTGTGGGAAAAGGCCAGGGTGGTGGCGCGCTCGGTTTACGGCGCTGACGATATCGATGCGGACAAGGCAGTGCGCGACCAGTTCGAGCAGTTCCAGCGGGCCGGCTACGGCCACTTTCCGGTGTGCATGGCCAAAACGCAGTACAGCTTTTCCACCGACCCGGGCCTGCTGGGCGCGCCGGTCAATCACCGGGTCAAGGTGCGCGAGCTGGCCCTGGCGGCGGGCGCCGAGTTCCTGGTGGTTATCTGTGGCGATGTCATGCGCATGCCGGGGCTGCCACGGGTGCCGGCAGCCAACAGTATCTTCGTGAACGAACGCGGCCAGATCGAGGGCCTGTTCTGACCCGCCAGATACGGCTGTACTCCCGGGCAAATGGCGTTATGCTGTGGCACTGCAATGGCATTTGAGGGGAACGATCGTGATAAATTCAGTCAGGCGGGCACTGCTGCCGGCGCTCTCGTTGTTGTGCGCCGCGGCCGTGGCCGACGATCTCACCGACGCCGCCCAGGGGCTGTGCGACTCGGTGCGCACCTGTGCTCTGGAACAGATTGCCAGCGAGGACCTGACACCGGAAGTGCGCGAGATGATGGAGCCCATGCTGGACAATATGTGTGTCACCATGCGCACCAAGATTCAGGAAGTGCCCCCCTCGCATCCCCTGTACCGGCCGGCCGTGGCCTGCCTGCGCAGCCTGGAGTCGCTCACCTGCGAGCAGATGCAGAATCCCGACAGGGCCTCCACCCCGGAGTGCGAGGAGTACGAAAAACTGGCCAGGGAACAGGGCGTCGATCTGGCCAACTAGTGCCTGCCCGTGGTCAGCCGGCGATGGGGGCCGAGCTCAGGTCGGCGGGGTCGATCTCTTCCTCCGACGGTTCCAGGGCCTCATGGAACTCACTGACCTCCCACTCCGCCTTGGGGCTGATGCTGGCGACGTGAAACAGGGCGTCGCCCTCGTAGACCAGCGGCAGGTTGGTGCGGCCGATGACAATGCCGGCATGCTGTGCCACCACGTCTACTTCGCGGGTCCCCAGGGGGTCGGCGATAAAGCCGATAACCTGGCCTTTGCTGATCTCGGCGCCGAGCGGGACCAGTACTCGCAGCACGCCGCTCTCCGGCGCCCGCAGCCAGGAGCTGCCCTGGCTGATAACCGGCGGTTTGCTTTGCCCGCGGCGCTTGCGCAGCATGCCGAGGTGGCGCATCACATTGATAATGCCCTGCTCGCCGGCGCGGATGTAGATCTCGTCGAAACGCAGGGCTTCGCATGATTCATACAGGATGACCGGCACGCCCAGTTCCGAGGCGCACTGGCGCAGGGAGCCGTCGCGGATCTTGGCGTTGATGGCCAGCGGCGCGCCAAATGCCTCGGTGATGGCCAGGGTCTCGGGGTCGTCCAGGTCGGCGCGAATCTGCGGGAAGTTGCTGCGGTGGCGGGCGCCGGTGTGCAAGTCGATGCCGTGGGTGGCGTTGGCGACGATTTCCCGCATGAAGGTATCGGCGATACGCCCGGTGAGGGAGCCCCGCGGCGAGCCGGGAAAGGTGCGATTCAGGTCGCGCCCGTCGGGGAGGTAGCGCGTGTGGTGGATGAAACCGTATATGTTGACGATGGGAATGGCGATCAGGGTCCCCTTGAGTTTTTCCACCAGAGGGTTTTTGAGCAGGCGGCGGATGATTTCCACACCGTTGATCTCATCGCCGTGGATGGCTGCGCAGACGAACAGCCTGGGCCCGGGCAGTTTACCCCTGACCACTTGCACGCTGATTGCCAGGGTGTCGTGGGTATAGGTGGGTGCCACCGGGATTTCGATATTGGCCCGCTCGCCGGGCGAGATCACCTGACCGCCGATAACCAGAGAATCCGCTTTTTTCTTTGCCATTGTCCTACTCGTTCACGCATTCCAGGGGGAGCCGCGGCCCGGGTCACAGCCAGTATACGCCGGTGATCGCGGCACGGTGTATCAGGGCGTTGGCGGTTTTTTGCCGAGCCTGGCGCCAATCAGGTAGGAGCGCCCCGGGTCGACTGTGAAACGGCCGCGCATGGCGGTGCGGCCCAGCAGCATCCTGAAGCGCATGTTCTCGCGGTCGGTAAGCGTTACCTCGGCCCGGAAACGGTGTGCGCCGATGGCGACCAGCGTTTCGATGACATAGCGCTGTTCGCGGTGGCCGCCGGAATCAGTCACCTGGCGGCGGTCCAGCACCGGGGCCTCGCAGTGTACTATCTGTTCTGCACTGCCCTGGCGCGGGTGTATGCCGAAGCGCACCCAGGGAGCGTCCTCGCGGCTGAAGGGCTCCAGGTAGAAAGCATGCAGTGCGCTGGTGCGGGCGCCGGTATCGACCTTGGCCTTGATGGCGGTGATGTCGAGTTCGGGTAGTGCCAGCCACTCCCGCCACCCGAGTGCGGGCCTGTCGCCCACGGCCGGCTCGGCAGCGCTCAGCCCTGGCCCAGTTCAGAGGTGCAGTTGGGGCAGCGGGTCGCCGCGATGGCGATGCTGGTGCAGCAAAAAGGGCAGTCCTTGGTGGTGACTTCCTCTGGGGGTGCCTCCTCCTCGCGTTGCAGTTTGTTGATGCTCTTGATCAACAGGAACACGGCAAAGGCCACGATCAGGAAGCTGATCACCGAGTTGAGAAACAGGCCGTAGCTGATGGTGACCGCGCCGGCTTCCTGCGCCGCGGCGAGGGTCGCATAGGGGCCCGCGGTGGCGCCGTCCTTGAGGGTGAGGAATAAATCCGAGAAGTCCACTCCCCCCAGCAACAGCCCTATGGGCGGCATGATGACGTCGGCCACCAGGCTTTTGACTATGGTCCCGAAGGCGCCGCCGATGATGATACCGACCGCCATGTCGACCACGTTGCCGCGCATTGCGAATTTTTTGAATTCCTGCAGCATGACTGTTCCCCTTTCCCTTTGACCAGAAGACTCACCGCCCCCTCCAGCGGCTGGTCGCAGCAGCCCGCCGCGCCAGCTCAAGATAACCCAAGCCGCCAGCTATGGCCAGTATGCCTGATGACAGGGGCCCTGATCGTGGTAAAGTGGGGCAGGGTAGTGCCGGGGCACTCCGCCACGGCGCAGTGCTTTTTGTTTGAAATGAATGTTTTACAGGGAGTTTGACCATGTCATTGAAAAAACTGGCAGTAGCAAGCAGTGCAGTATTGTTCGCGGCGGCTCTTGGCGCCTGCAGCGACGAGAGTAAACAGTCCATGCAGGATGCTGCCGACTCGGTGAAAGAGGCGAGCTCCGAGGCCGTCGACAAGATGGGCGACATGGCGCAGGACGCTGGCGACAAGATGGCGGACATGGCCGATGATGCCGGCGATGCCATGAGTGATATGGCCGATGACGTTTCCGACGCCACCTCTGACGCCATGGATTCCGCCAAGGGCATGGCCGCGGATGCGAGTGATGCCATTGGTGACGCCATGGACGATGCCGGCGACGCGATTGGCGATGCCGCCGACAGTGCCCAGGAAAGCATGGAAGATGCCGCCGACAAGGCAGGTGATGCCATGGACGACGCTGCAGACAGCGCCAGCGATGCCATGGACGATGCCTCCGACAAGGTCAAGAAATCCATGGAAGGGTAACCCGCCCCGGTTCCTGCTCCCACGGGGTCGAATTTATTCGACCGGGATATTCAAGCCAGGAAAACCGTGCTGACCAGGTACGCGGTGTAGGCCGCGTAACTGGCCAGCAGCAGTGCACCCTCCACGCGGTTGATGACGCCCGGGCCACGTGCCCGATAGCCGAATACGAACAGCGAGAGGGTCAGGGCGGACATGGTGAGCATGTCCCGCGTCATGACCTCGGGCGCCACCGCCAGCGGCGAGATGCTCGCGGCGATCCCCACCACCGCCAGGGTGTTGAACATGTTCGAGCCCAGGATGTTGCCCAGTGCGATATCGTGCTCGCCTTTGCGGGTAGCGATGATCGAGGCGGCCAGTTCCGGCAGCGAGGTGCCCACCGCGATGATGGTCAGGCCGATTACCAGGTCGCTGACGCCCATGGAGCGGGCGACTTCCACCGCCCCCCAGACCAGCAGCCTGGAACTGGCGATCAACAGCAGCAGTCCGACCACTAGCCAGGTGAGGGAGCGCCCCAGGGGCATGCTCCGATCCTGCAGCTCCCTGTCCACCTCTTCCCCCAGGTGGTCGCTCTTGTGGCGCACGCCCTGGAAAATGGTCCAGCCCATGAGGGCGCCGAACACGCACAGCAGCACAAGCCCCTCGGCGCGCGCCAGGCTGCCGTCCCACAGCAGCCACACGGACAAGGCGGTAATGGCCACCAGTACCGGCAATTCCTTGCGCAGCACCTGGGACTGCACCGTGATCGGCTTGAGCAGGGCAGTGAGCCCCAGGATCAGGGCGATGTTGGTGATATTGGAACCATAGGCGTTGCCCAGGGCGATGCCCGGGTTGCCCTGGACGGCCGCCAGAGCGGACACCACCATCTCCGGCGCGGAGGTGCCGAAGCCGACGATAACCATGCCGATCAGCAGCGCTGGCATGCCGAAATGGCGGGCGGCGGACGCGGCGCCCTCCACGAAGCGATCGGCACTCCACACCAGCAGTGCCAGGCCAAAGACGATTGCGGCGAGGGCCAGGGTCATGGCGCCGGTGAGTTCCGGAAGTTGACGTGTACCAGGGGATTTCCCGGCAGGCCCAGGTATTCCACTTCCACCGCCAGGCCCGGGCGGGGCGGGCGCAGGCTCGAGAAAGACCCCAGACTGACCAGGTCGCCCGGCTGCAGGGCCTTTCCCTGGCGCGCCAGATCGCGAGCGAGCCAGATAACGGCATTGAGGGGATGCCCCAGGATATCGCTGCCCTGTCCTCGATCCAGTTCCACGCCATCGCCGCGCAGGACGACCTGCATATCACGCAACTGCTGCGCGAAGGCGGCGCTGGTCTGTACCGGCAGCGGTGTGCCGGCGACGCCCAGGCGTGCCCCCACGTTGATCGCCGTGATGGCCACGCCGTCCAGGGTCGAAGGGTCCGCTACCAGCAGGTCGGGCAGTTCGATAAAGGGAATGAGCTGGTCGATTGCGGCCAGTACTTCCAGCGGGTTGTCGGCCTGGTTGACCGCGGCGCTGCTCACCCGCACCAGCAGGTCGGCCTCGAACATCGGCCGGGCACCGAAAGCGGCGTCCACCGTGGCACCGTCCGCCAGCAACATGGGTGCATAGAGGGTGCCGCGTACTGGTTCATTGTGGTGAAAGCGGCGCTGCAGCGCGGCATTGGTCAGGCCCGCCTTGTAGCCGATCGGCGACCCCAGCCGGTGCTGCAGCAACTGGTTGAACTTGGCCCGGCTGCATTCGCCATCGGCGAGCGAGGCAGGCCCCGGGTTGGCCGCCGGCGTGCCGGCGTCGTAGGCGCTCATCAGTGCTACCACCTCGGCATCCGTCAGGCAGGCGGCGCTGGTCGGCATCGCGCCCAGCAGTAACAGCGCTAGCCAGCAGTGCCGAGCCAGGCGTGGCGGCAGGCGCCGCGAATGAATGCGGCTCACGGCAGTCACAGCGGCCGCAACGTTCCCGAGTCGACCAGCTCTTCCACCAGGGCGGAAGCGGCCTCGCGGGTAGCGACCCAGGCGTTCATCCCGGCGGCAAAACCGCGCGCCAGCTCGCGAAACCCGGCCAGCGCGCCCGCCTCGGCGGTGTCCCCTGGCGAGCCGGCCATGGCAGCCGGGCTCTGGGCGCTGGAGAGGAACCCCTGGACCTCCTCGATACGGCGCTGCAGGTAGGCCTGCCATTGCGGCGCGCCCAGTTGCCGGGCGCCGTGATACTGGTTCTGCAGGATGTACAACTGCTCGGCGTGCCCCCGGGCCAGTTCCGCCCGGTAGTCAGCCACCAGCGTGGTATCGCTGCGGGCGGCCGTGCGCAGGGCCTCTTGGGCCAACGCGTCGAGTTGTTGCTGTGGGTCCAGGGCGTCGTGGTAGTCGATGCGTTCGGTCAGGTAGCGGGCGAACAGGGGTATGCCGCCGCCCGCGGGGACCGGGGCATCGAGGTCGAAGGCGCGCGGCTCCAGCGGCAGGTGGGGCACGCTCCAGGGGTACTCCAGGGCCACGCTGCGCGGGTGCATGCTCACCAGCATGGCGCCGAACAGGGCATCTTCTCCACGGAACGCCGGAAAGTACGGCGGTAGCAGGCGGCTGTTGTCCAGGCCGGTGACCTGTGACATGAAGGGCATCTTGAAGATATTGGGCCGGCTGCTGCCCAGCCAGTTGAGGCGATCCTGCAGGGCCGCCGCTACCCCCTGCGGCGCCGCCGCCAGGCGGGCGACGGAGTCCTCTCCCAGGTACTGGCCCCAGTGGGCGTTGCCGGTGCCGGGGTCGCCCAGCGAGCCGCACTGGGTCACCAGCACCGGGGAGTCGCTGCACAGCACGTTGGCCAGCGCGGCATTGACGTCGCGCAACTGTGCTTCGGCCAGCGGGCCGTTGTTGAGGGTGTGCAGGCAGTGCCCCAGCGAACTGCCCAGCAGGCTGGCGTGGCCGCTGAGCGGGTCGAAATCCGCTGGCCTGCCGCTGCGCATGAGTTCCGCCTGGCTGGCGTAGAAAGCGGCCTTGCGCAGGCCCCCGCTGCCGATGCCGATACCGGCGTCCTGCAGGGGTGAGTGTATGGCCTGACAGAGGACATCGTCATCCATCATGATGGCCCGGTAGCCCACGGAAAACAGCAGGCACAGGGTGCGCGAGCGGCCGTAGCTGGGCTCGTCCCGCCACCTGGCGGCATCCACCAGGAAACGGATCCCGCTTTGGTGTTCTGGCAGTCGCGCCACCAGGCCGTCCAGCAGTGCCTGCTGCGCCTGTGGCCCCACGTACAGCATGTCCTTGGCACTTCGCAGGTTGAAATTCACCACCGCCTCGCGGTTGGCCTCGCGGTTGGCGGCATCCCTGGAGTCGTCCACCACCATCAGGGCGTTGTGCTGGCTGAGGTTGCCCGCCTGCAGCATGCTCTCCAGCAGGCGCTGCAGGGACGCCGGCCGGTCGCAGGTGATAATGAACACCCTGGTGGCGGCGCGGGGGGAGGGCGCCGGCTGCTGCAAACGCGCCAGGATATCCCTCGCCGGCAGCAGCATGCCGCCGGCCAGGACGTTTTCCAGGGCGGACAGGGCCGT
This sequence comes from Pseudomonadales bacterium, assembly GCA_024234735.1. Lineage (GTDB taxonomy): Bacteria > Pseudomonadota > Gammaproteobacteria > Pseudomonadales > Halieaceae > JARRPM01. Next base: position 92,839 of record JACKNV010000004.1, on the reverse strand, counting down.
CTCCCGCTGCCCCTTGAGCTCGGGCCGGGTGGCGGCCAGGTGGGCGGCGTGCTCGGCCAGGGGTCGGAAGGTGCTGCAGGTTTTGAGCCCCTCTACCACTTGCGGCGCCATGATCTGCTGGTTGCCGTTGTGACGGTTGAGCACCAGCATCATGGCGTTGTTGATGCCGACCAGGTCGCAATCGGCAAAGGCGAGCAGTGGCGCTTCCCCCGCCGCCGACGGGCCGGGGGTGTCGGTGGCAGGGCTGGCAGGGGGGGTATCGCTCATCCGGTCGCCTCTGGGTGGGAGTGCGCAAAAGCGCCCAGTGTAGGGGAAGCGCCGGCGACAAAAAAGCGCGGGGAGCGAAAACTAGCGCCCTGGCACCACTGGCGGCGGTTGCGGTGGGGGAATGTAGTCGAAGCTTTGCCCCGGCTTCTCCGGCAGCGGCAGGTTGGAGCCGAAGGGGGAGACCCCGGCAAACAGAAAGCCCCAGCCCGTTTTCTGGTAGCGGTATTGTGCGCTCTGCTCGTACATGCCGTCGCCGTCCTCGTCGCCCTGGTAAGCAGTGGGGTTGCCATTGGCGTCGTATTGCCAGGTCTGTATGGAGCGCTCCTCGCCGTTTGCTGCCTCGGCGCGCACCAGATTACCGGCGCTGTCGTACTGCCAGGAATAGGTGCGTTGGTATGGCTCCTGCGGCTCACCTGAATCGATCCCCAGTAATGACGTGTAATGGGTGAGGTTGCCGCGGTTATCGAACTGGTATTCCTCCTGCTCGGAGATAGCGAAAGAGGCACCCAGGTCAGTGACCGCATCGGCCTTTTCGTGGGTATACCGGCTGACCCTGCCATTGGCGTGATACTGCCAGGATTGCAGCGCGGTGTGGCGCTCGCCGGTATTGTAGGGTGACGTGCCAATGCTGGTGATTTCCCTGCGCGTCACCCGGCCGCGGCCGTCATAGCTCCAGGTCACGATTTCTCCCACGGCACCGCTGGCAGCCAGCACCTGCTCGCGCCGCACGGTACGCCCGTCGTCATCGTACCGGTAGCGGAACCACCAGGTTTCGTCACCGTCCTGGTAGCGCGCCACTTTGCCAAGAGCATCGTACTGCCAGGTGCGCACCCAGTGCGCGGGCTCGGCCTGCGGGTCGGGAATGATGGCCGAGGTCCATTCGGCCCGGGTGACCCGCCCCGCCTTGTCGTACCACCAGCTGCTGGTGTTTTCGGGGACACCGTCGACGTCCTGCACGTCCTGGGCCGAGGAGTAGTACCTCAGGTTGCCCTGGTTGTCGTGCCGGTAGTCGAAATAGTCAACGGAGTGAAAGCTCGAGCCGTCACTGTAGGCGAACTCGCTGCCCGATATATGGCGCACCAGCCTGCCGTGGCTGTCGTAGTTGTGGCTGTGGGTCTCCACCTCGGTTTCGCTGCCTTCCTCGCTGGCCCTGACATTCTCTTCCCCGCTCTCGACGCCGTCCCTGTCGTAGCGCCTGTTCAGTTCCAGGCGGTATCCGGTCCAGCCGCTGTTGTTGCCGCCGAACTGGGTCTCGCTGTGGGTCAGGTTGCCGCGGCCGTCGTAGCTCGACACGGTGGTCAGGTGGTGATCCACCTCGTCGGCGTCCTGCTGGTGCAAGGTCATCTGGCCACGCTCGTTGTATTGCCAGCGCTCGGTGCCGCCACCGAAGCCGCTTATTTCATGCTCGACCAGGCGGCCTGCGGAGTCGTAGCTGTAGCGCGCCCAGTTGTCACCATCCTGCGGGTTGCCGGTCTGCGAGTAACTGAGGGCGTACAGGCGGGGGTCTATGCCCAGCGCCTGGTAGAGGCGGGGTATGGCGATTGCGGGCTGCGCCAGGCCGTGGGGTGCGCTGAAGCGCTGGCCGCGGTTGGCCCGGCCCAGCAGGTGGCGCAGGGTGGGGTCGACGAAGAAGCGCTCCCAGTCCTGCGCGACGAGCATGGTGCCGCCTTCTGCCCCGGGGGCGCCGAACTCCTCCGGCCGCTGGTGCACGGCCAGTTGCACCTGCGCCAGCAACTCGGCCACCCCCCGGGTGATGACGATGCCGTTGCCGGGCAGACCGTCCCGGTCCAGGCTGTGTAGCAGCACGGTGAGGTTGATCACCCGCTGGAAGGGGTCGTCCTCGTTCCGCAGCGCCCAGGCGATGCGGATTCCCCTCAGCCGCGGCGAGCGAGCCAGCTCGAAGGGCGTTACCCGCGGCCGGCCGGCGACCTCCCCCAGGACGGTGGCGCCGATGGCAAAGCGCACGCGCTCACCCTCGGCGTACTGGAAACTGCCGTCCAGGCCGGTGACGCCCTGCTGGGTGGCGGTGGTGTAGGCCACTCCCGCAACCGGCGTGCCGGCGAGCAGGTACCCGGTATTGCCGCTGACGGGCTGGAACACCGCGGTACTGGGTGGCGCCTGCAGGTCCTCGTCGCTCGCATCCCACTTCGCGACCATTGCCGCCGGTATCTGCAGGCGGCAGTGCCCGAAATCGGAGTCGGCGGCACAGGGTCCTTCCCAGCGGACGAAACGCCAACCCGGCCTGGGCCGGGCCCGGTAATTGACGAAGTAGTCGCCCTCGACCTCGTTTACCGCGCAGGCCGGGTCTTTGGCCGCGTACTGCTCGAAGCTGCAGCCGCGCCCGCTGCCGTTCAACTCGATGATATCGCCCTGGCCGACGATGGCCAGCGGGTGCCGGCACCCCGCCAGGGCGGAAATTGCCAGGCATGCCATGGCGATCGCCGGAGTTTTTGCAGTCATTGGCCAGGCCCTCGCTCGCTGGTGTTCACCACTGCCCCAGTCACGGCGCCTGTGGCGCCACTTCCACCGCGACCAGGCGGAACTCGGTGCGGAACAGCCCGGTGTGGCGGGAATAGGTGATATACATGGTCCTGCCGCCGTCAGTGGATAATTCCGGGTGCGCCAGGGCATCGTAGATCCAGCCCATGAAGCCCATGGACTCGTCGCACTTGAACAGTTCGGTCGCCCGGGACCACGGTCCCTCGGGTCGCTCGGCGGTGCGCATCATCACCCGGGTGCCCAGCGGCTGGCTGTACACGGCAACGTAGCGCGACAGGTACTCGTTGTAGAAAACCGACATCATGTTGTTGCCGCGAAACACCGTGACGGCACTGGCGAGGTCGGGCGACCACTGACCCTGGCCCTGGTAGAACTTCCAGGCCCTGCGCTCCAGCACCCGCTCGACCCTGACCCTGGCAAGCCGGCAGGGTTTATAGACGTCCTCGACCTGCATCTCACAGCCGTAGATAAACAGGAACTGGCCCACCGCCACCGCGGCGCTGCCGAAACCGTCCCGCTCCCCGGCAAACATCAGGGTCGGGTAGTCCTTGAAAAGCCTGAATTCCGGCCGCTCGGCGGGGCCGTCAAGGTCGTCCAGCACGGCCACTGAATGGCCCACATGGGTGAAGTTGTAGTCGCCGGCGCCCACCAGGACCTTGTGGTAGAACACGTAAGCGACATCCGCCTTGGCATCCACCGCGATCGTTCCGGGCCAGATCGCCCAGCGGCTGCGGCAGGGTTCTACCTGGCAGTCTTTATCCCAGTGTTTGCTGTTGAAGGCCGCCTCCTCGCCGGTAAGGGGTACCAATGCCATGGAGGCGCCGACCCCGTCCACCGGTGGCAGGAAATCGCCCACCCCGTCGGCGCCGTCGTCGTCCAGGCTAAGGGACCAGGAGTTGCACAGCAGTTGCTGGTCGTCGGCGTTGGGGGTACGCAGGATGGTATCGCCAAAGAACCATACCAGCCTGCCGCGGAACCGGGCGCTGTAGCCGCAGTCCCGGGACAGGATCTGCGGGTCGTTGGCGACCGCGCCGATATCCCTGGTCGACACCACCTGCACCTCCTGCCGGCCCAGCTCCGCGCTCAGGGTAAAGGTGAACTGCTCGCCCTCGTCAAAGTGCAGGTTCGCCTGGCCCAGGTCCCAGGTGAATACGCCCGACGAATCGGTTGCCAGCCCCTTCACGACATCCAGTTGCTGGCCGTACAGTGGCTCCCAGGTAGACGGGTCGCCGCCGGCCAGCAACCCGAGATTCAACAGGGGCGGTGGCTCCGGCAGCGCGGCATTCCACTGCATGGTGATGGCGGCGAGCTGGCCGGAAACGCCCACGGTGACCGACTGGGCCAGGCTGTCGGCGGTGAGGCTGACCACGCCGTCGGTGCCGAATATGCGCCCCTGGTCTTCCACCGCGGGCGGCCCGGCCTGGTTATCATCCCCAGCCTCAGCGCTGTCCGGCACCATGTAGGTAATGAAGGCGAGATCGTTGCGCTGGCTTGCGGCAAGCGGCGCACCGTTGCGATACAGCATGCCCCCCTGGTACCCGGGCGGGTCATTGGCGGCGATGACCAGGCCGCTCGCGTCACCGCTGGCGCCGGGGTCTTCGTCCGGTCTGTCGTCCGGATCCGGGCCCGGCTCGGGGTCGGGCTCGAACAGGGGGTACCCACCGGGCGCCGGAATCGCCTCCCCGGGATCGACGGGCGGCTGCACCACGTAGCTTATGAAGGCGATATCGTTCAGGGCGCCCGGGGGCAGTGGGCTGCCATTCAGGTACAGCTCGCCCTGCAGGTAGCCTGGAGGATCGTTGGCCGCGATGGCGAGGCCCGGGGCGGTCGCGCTGACGGTCAGCAGGAACTGCTCGCCCTGCTGGAACACCAGCTCGGCGCCGCGCAGGTCCCAGGTAAGTACCTGGTCGGCGGTGTGCTGCCCGGGATCCAGTTGCTCGGCATACAGCACCTTGCCCGTGGGCGGGTTGCCGCCCGCCCGGATGGCCAGCCCCAGACCCGGCGTCGGCACTGGCAGCGCTCGCCTGAACTTGATCTGGATGCCCGCCAGCTGGCCGGGGATGCCCGCGGTGATGGCCTGGGACAGGGTGTCCCTGCTGAGCTCGACAGTACCCGCCGTGGCATAGAGCCGACCCTGGTCCTTGACCACGGTTGCCATACCAGGGGTGGCGCCCAGGCACCACAGTACTACTCCTGCCCGGGCGATGCCGGGCAGTCGTCCTGCCGGGAGTGCTTTTTTTCCTTGCAAACGCCGCTCTATATAGCGCATAAGGCCCCCCCACTATTACCAAGGCTAGTCGATAGCGCGTGGCTGCGCCTTGACCGAGGTCAAATAGGCACAATATTTGTGTGCCTATTGCGTGCCCGATGGCGGCGCGTAGGCGCAGCGGCCGCGGCATCGCCCGCTCGCCGAATTCACATATTTTTGCTGAGCATCGCACCTGCCTTTGCGTACACTGTGCGGCAAACAGGAGCCGGGGGTTGCCATGCCAGAGCGCAAGTGGTCGATCGATTCACTCGTACTGATCTTCACGTTCATCCTGTTCGCGCAGGCCCTGTCCTACGTCGTTCCCCAGGGCGAATTCGAGCGTCAGCCCTATCCTCATGACCCGGAGCGTCACATGGTCGTCGCCGGTACCTTCGAGCCGGTCGCCGGCGACGACCGGGTCACGCTGCCGCCATGGCAGTTCCTGCTGTCCATCAGCAGCGGTTTCGCCGACGCCCAGGACGTCATCTTCCTGATTTTCCTGGTCGGCGGGGTGATCTAGGTGCTGCGCAGCAGTGGCGCGATCGATGCCGTCCTGCACCGCTCGGTCGCCCATCTGGGCCACAGCCCGTGGATTCTCATCGCCGGCTGTTTCGCGCTGTTCAGCCTCGGCTCGTTCACCATCGGCATGGGCGAGGAGTACGTGCCGCTGGTGCCGATCATCGTGACCATGTCGCTGGCGATGCGCATGGATGCCATGGTGGCAATGGGCATGGTCTGGATTCCCTACGCCATCGGTTGGGGTTGCGCCGGCATCAACCCGTTTGGCGTGCTGGTTGCGCAGAACATAGCCGGGGTGCCGCTGACTTCTGGCTGGGTAGTGCGCCTGGTGATGATGCTGCCGTTCCTGGCGCTCGGCTTTCACCACCTGTACCGCTATGCGCGCAAGGTGCGCCAGGACCCCGCCGCCAGCCTGGTGGCCGGCGTCGATTTCAGCGAGGGTTTTGAGGCACCTCACGATATCGCGCTGACCGGGCGGCGCATCGCTATCCTGGTGGTATTCCTGGTGGGTATTGCCGGCTTCGTCTACGGGGCTGCGAACCTGCACTGGTACATTCCCCAGCTGAACGCGGTGTTTCTCGCCATCGGCCTGCTCGCGGCGCTCATCGCGGGTATCCCGGCGGGAACCACCAGCCGTATCTTTCTCGAGGGCGCGGCCAGGATGGCCACACCGGCGCTGATCGTCGGGTTTGCGCGCACCATCGCCGTCGTGCTCGAGGAGGGCCAGATCATCGACACCATCGTGTTTGCGGTCGCCGGGCTGCTCGAGGGGCTGCCGCCGGACATGGCCGCCATCGGCATGCTGGTGGTGCAGTCCCTGTGCAACTTCTTCATACCGTCGGGCAGTGGCCAGGCCTTTGTCACCATGCCGATCATGTCGCCGCTGGCGACGCTCGTGGACGTGCCGCAACAGGTTGCCGTGCTCGCCTTCCAGTTCGGTGACGGCTTTACCAACATGATCGTGCCGACCAATGCGCTACTGATCGGCGGGCTGGCGCTGGGCAGGGTGCCCTTCGGGACGTGGCTACGCTTCTGCGCGCCACTGGTGCTGAAGATTCTCGCTCTCGCCGCGCTGTTCATGGTGCTGGCGATTCACTTCGGAAGCGCGGTTGGCTTCTATCAGGCCTGACAGCCAGCGCTGTATCACCCGGTCGTCCCGCTGGTCGATCACGGACATGGCCGGGTGGCTTCGGCCGGCCACCACCACGACGGACACCAGGGAATTGGATAGGGTTGTTTCAAACGCTTCCGGCGGTGCCACCCGATCCGCGTCCGATAGCAGTATGAGGGTGGGCGTCGTGTCGTTGCGGGTAAGCATCGCGGCGATGTCGGTCTGCTCAAGCGCGACACCTGCGTCCTGCAGTGCCGCGAGGGCCCCTTCGCGCACCATGGAATCGGGTATCATCCAGGACGGCAGCGGCGAGTAGGCATTTACATAGTTTACCGTTGCCTGGTCGAATACCGTCATCGGGGCCTGCAGCAGCAACCCGACGATGTCGCTCCGCTCGGCAAGCAGCCTGGTGGCGGCCACCGCACCAAGGGAGTTGCCGACAACAAGAACCGGGGCTGGGGACAAACCCTGTTGGTCGATCAACTCACTGATGATAGTGCTGTCTTCGACCCCGAAGCCGATGCCCGGCGAGGACTTGCCGTGACCGAGAAGATCGGGCAGCAGCACATGGAAACCGAGGAAGCGGAAGTAAAGGGCGGAGTTGGCCATGTACTCCTTGGAAGCCCGAAAGCCATGGATCAGGACGACCAGGCCCGAATACTGCCCCGCGGCGCTTTCGTCGAGCTCCAGTTGGCTGGACTCTTCCACTCCCTGCGCCTGGATGGTGACGCGATAGCGCAGGGACCGCTTGCCGGATAAGGGCGCTGCCGACAGGTAGCTCAGGCATTTTTGGGTGCGGCTGGAACAGAATTCAGATTCTGAAAAGCCCTGCTGCAGCAGGGTGTCCTCACTGGCGATCTGGTCGTAACCAAAACTCTGCTGGCTGCCTATATAGTGCGATATTGCCGCGGTGCATCCAGAGAGGAGTAGCGGCAGGAGCAACGCCGCCAGCCGGACAGCCGGCCGCCGGGAAATTGCCGAGGCTGTTCCCATCCTCATTTATGGGCTCCGGCGCCGCGCAGGCCCAGGGAGGCATCCACCGCCTGTTGCAACCGCACTGCGTGGTTGCTGAATATCCACTCGACACCGCGATTGAGTTCCCGGAACAGGCAGTTTTTAGAGGCCACGAAACCGGTGCCGATGCGCTGGCCCGCCCGGGCATGGCGCTGTCTCAGGCGCTCGTTGAGCAGCAGGTAGTGGCCGAGCAGGCCGCCGTAACCGCCCTCCAGGGCGGCCGCGCTGAGGCGTGCAACGCCCAGTTCCGCGACCGCCAGGCAGTGGCGCGGGGGAACGAAATCCGCCAGGGAAAAGAGCCGCGGGTCGAGCGCCAGCAGGTGGTAGTCGCGGCCGGGCACCAGTGGTTCCAGCTGCTCGCGGAGGATGTCGCGTTGCCTGGCCGGGTCGGCAAATGCATCGGCCTTGAGCTCCAGCATCAGGTGGGTGTGGCCGCCAAATTCCGCGACCAGTTCCGCCAGTGACGGCAGCTGCGGCAGTTGTGCCCGCAGCTCGGCAAAGCGCTGTTCCCGCAGGGTCAGGTCCCGGCCGAACACCCGCCGGGTATCCGGGTCGTGGTGAATGACGGGCACCAGGTCCGCCGACCAGCGAATGTCGCATTCGATGCCCCATATGCCACTGGCGCGCGCCAGCCGGAAAGCAGCCAGGGTGTTTTCCGGTATGCCGGCGTTGTCGTGGGCCCCGCGGTGGGCAACGATTCGGCAGCCGCGCAGCGCCGCCTCGTCCGGCGCCCGCCGCGCAATGGCGGCCTGTACCGCGTCAGTGGCTCGCAGCGCCGTGTTTTTGAGGATTTCCCGCATGGTCCCGCCCGGGTACTGTCTATCCATGCTAAATTCTAGGCCCACTCGTCGACCGTGTCAGGCCCCCATGCCCCAGGCCTCTTGCCTCGCACCAGCACCTGCTTCGGCCAGCGCCCGCGAAATCTGGTCGTGGGCCTGCTTCGATTTCGCCAACTCCGGCTATACCACGGTGGTCATGACCACCATTTACAGCGCTTACTTCGTCGCCGTCATCGCCGGCGCCGCGGACCTGGCGGAGGGCGTCGGCACCTTGTTGTGGACGCTGGCGGTGGCCCTGGCCAACCTTGTGGTGCTGGTCACCGGGCCGGTGCTGGGCGCGCTGGCCGACCGTCGCGCGTGTAAGAAGCGCCTCCTGCTCGGCACCACGGTGGGCTGTGTGCTGGCAACGGCGGCCCTGGGCCTGGTCGGGCCCGGCCAGGTGCTGCCGGCGATGTCGCTGGTGGTGCTGTCCGCAATCGCGTTCGCCAGCGGCGAAAACCTGATCGCCGCCTTCCTGCCGGAGATAGCGCCCCCCGCGCGGCTGGGGCGGATCTCCGGCTACGGCTGGAGCCTCGGTTATGCCGGTGGTCTGTTGACCCTCGGTTGCTGCCTGGCCTACATCAGCTGGGCCGCCGCTCACGGGCAACCCGCCGAGCACTATGTGCCGGTGACCCTGCTGATCACCGCGGCGATCTTCGCGGTGGCGGCGACACCTACCTTTCTGTGGCTGCGCGAGCGCGCCCGCCCCGTGGCGGAGCCCGGCGGCGCGCATTATCTGTGGGGCGCCCTGCGGCGCGTGGTCGACACCCTGCGCCACGCGTCCCGGCTGCCGGACCTGTTCCGGTTCCTGTGCTGCCTGACGCTCTACCAGGCCGGCGTCGCCACGGTGGTGGTCATCGCCGCCATCTACGCCCAGGAAGTCATGGGCTTCGACAGCCAGCAGCTGATCGTACTGGTGATGGTGGTCAACTTCACCGCGGCGCTGGGCGCTTTCGGCTTCGGCCACGCCCAGGACCGCTTTGGCTCGGTGCGCAGCCTGGCGGCGGGCCTGGGCGTGTGGCTGGTGGCGATCGCCGCGGCCTGGTTCGCCGACAGGGCCGCCCATATCTGGCTGGCGGGCAATCTGATCGGCCTGGCCATGGGCGCGACCCAGGCCGGGGGCAGGGCGCTGATCGCGCGGCTGACGCCAGTGTCCCGCAGCGGGGAGATTTTCGGCCTGTGGGGGGTGGCCAACCGCGCCGCGGCCATTATCGGGCCGCTGGCCTACGGCGCGATCAGCGGTCTCAGCGGTGGCGACCACCGCCTGGCGATGCTGTCCACCGGCGGCTTCTTCCTCGCTGGTCTGATACTGCTGGTTACTGTCGACGAATCCCGCGGCAGGACGGCGGCACTGGTCGCTCGGTGAACCACGGCTCGTGGCCGGTGCTCAGCCGGCGTTGGCAACCGCCTCGTGGGCGGCGCTGGTGTATACCAGGTGCGGCTCGTCCAGATCCAGCGCGGGCAGGCTGTCGCGCTCCAGGTAGTAGTCGTTGCAGAAAGTCCAGGGTGCCTGGCTGCCCTGCTTCGGCATCAGGTGCAGGCTGCGCTGCAGGTAGCCGGGGTTGAAGTCGTCCGCCTTGATCCAGGGTAGCCGCTCCATGTTCTGTTCGCTGGCCAGCAGGGAGGGGGTGACGCTGGTGGCGCCGTTTGCCGCCATGTGATTCAGCAGGCGGCAAACCAGGTCGGCGAGCAGGTCGACCCGCATGGTCCAGCTGGTGCGCAGGTAGCCGAACATGGTGGCCATGTTGGGCACCCCGGAGTTCATGAAACCGTGGTAGGTAAAGGTGTTGGCGAAATCCACCGGCTCGCCATCCACGTCGAAGGCGATATCGCCCATCACGCAGATGTCGAAGCCGGTGGCGGTGACGATGATGTCGGCTTCCAGCAGCTCCCCGGAGCGGGTGAGAACCCCCTTGTCGGTAAACCGGTCGATGTGGTCGGTCACCACCGATACCTTGCCGGACTTGATGGCTTCGAACAGGTCACCGTCGGGCACGTAGGCGATGCGCTGCTGCCAGGGCCGGTAGGAGGGCGAGAAGTGGGACATGTCGAAGTCCTCGCCCAGGTAGTCGCGGATGACCTTGAACAGTTCCTGCTTGACCGCTTCCGGGTGCTGCGCAGCGGCTTCCTGCAGGGCTTCGGCGGTTTTCAGCACGTCGCGGCGCACGATGTCGTGGACGATCGTTTCTTCCACCCCCAGGGAGCGCAGCCGGTCTGCCAGCTCGTTGCGGTTTTCGCCGGTCCAGAAGTAGGTCGGTGAGCGCTGCAGCATGGTGATGTGCTCGCAGTCGTCAGCCATGTTGGGCAGCAGGGTGGCGGCAGTGGCGCCGGAGCCGATGACCACCACGCGCTTGCCCTGGTAGTCCAGGTCCGCCGGCCAGGTCTGCGGGTGCACGATGCGCCCCTGAAAGTCGTCCATGCCCGGCCACTGCGGGGTATGGCCCTTCTCATGGCGGTAATAACCCTGGCACATCCACAGGAAGTTGGCGGTATAGTGGGCAACCTCGCCGCTGTCCAGGCGCCGCGCCTCGATCAGCCACAGTTGTTCCGTGCTGCACCAGGAGGCACTCAGGACCTGGTGCTGGTAGCGAATGTGCCTGTCGACGCCGTCGTCTTCAATGGTCTCCTCCAGGTAGTCGAGGATGGCATCGGCCTCGGCAACGGGCTTGCCCGACCAGGGCTTGAAGCCGTAGCCGAAGGTGTACAGGTCGCTGTCGGAACGCACCCCGGGGTAGGTGTGCTGGCGCCAGGTACCGCCGAAGGACGCCTTGTTTTCCAGCAGCACAAAGGACTTGCCGGGGCATTTTTCCAGCAGGTGGTGGGCGGCGCCGATACCGGAAATACCGGCGCCGACGATCAATACGTCAAAATGCTCACTGCCGGGGGTGTGCAGGTGGTTTACCTTGGACATGGGTGTTACCTCGCGTCAGCTGTCAGGTTGATGGCGACATACTAGCCAGCGACCGGTGAACGCGACATGGCCACCCGGGACAAAAAATTGATATTTTGGGCCATCTGTGCCTTAGTAAGCAAACCATGAAACTGGACACCACGGTACTCGCCAGCGGTAACCTGGCCAGCCCGCGGCGCATCATTGCGGGCTTGCTGGCGCAACTGACCATGCTGCAGGTCGATACGGCGGCGGCGCGGGCGATCTTCACCAATGCCGGCCTGCCTGCCCGGGCGCTGGCGGAGCCGGACTTTCCGGTCTCGCTGCAGCAGGAACTGGAGGTTCTTGCCGCCCTGGTGGCGCAACTGCCAGCGGGCACGTCGCCGATCCGCGCCCTGTTTGCCGCACTGCCCGATATGGGTATAGAGAACCTGGGCGTGGTCGGCATGGCCATGCGCCACGCGGCTACGGCGCTGGACGTGCTGAAAGTGCCGCTGGCCTACCCGGAACTCACCATGGGTCACTGCCGCCTGGTGGTGCGGCGTCGGGAGGAGGCGGCGGTATTCGTGTTCAGCATGGACCGGCCGACCCTGCGCGATGGCGACGACGCGCTCACCGAGCGCCTGATGCAGTACTGTGTGGTGCTGGACCTGACCAATACCCTGCGCAACCTGGAGGATGTGGTCGGCGGGGGCCAGCCCCCCCTCGGGGTGACCCTGCCGTACCCGCGGCCACCGGACTGGGAGCGGCTGGGTGGCGCGCTCAACTTTCCGGTAGAGTTCGGCGCCGCGGAGGCCAGTATTGCCTACCCGGCGGCCTTTGACGGCACTCCACCGCCGCAGGCCAACCCGATACTGTTCAAGATGTACACCACCATCGCCGACAAGCTGTCCCTGATGCTGGCCGAGGAGGTGACCCTGCAGGAGCGGGTGCTGCGCTGGCTGTGGGCCTATACGCCACCGCCGGGGCGCGCGGAGGTGGCGGAGCTGCTGGCCATGTCGGAACGCAACCTCACCCGCCAGCTGGCCGCCGAGGGCACCTCGTTTTCCAGTTTGCTGGCCCGGGTGCAGGCGGAGCGGGCCGGCAACCTGCTGCGCAGCCCCGCGCTGTCGGTTGCCGAGATCGGTTATCGGCTGGGTTATACCGAGCCGGCGGCCTTTACCCGTGCCTTCACCCGCTGGACCGGACAGTCACCGTTGAGGTGGCGCCGGGCACATCTGGAAGGCACGCCACCGGGGGACCGGCAATAGCCAGTTACTGCTGTGGTCTCTGGCTGCGGGCGCGGCCGTGCCCCCGGCGGGTGGCTTTCTTGAGGTATGGATCTGTGCTTGAATCGGCGCTCGACAAACTATAACTACCTGCAAAAGGAGCTATCGGCATGGCAGATGAACTGTGGCGCAAATCCGCGCACGAACTGGCGCGATTGATCCGCGACCGCGAGGTGAGCAGCCGCGAGGTGGTGAGCAGCCACCTGGCGCGTATCGAGGCGGTCAACCCGGCGGTCAACGCGATTACCGTGGTGCTGGCCGACAGCGCCCTGCGCGCGGCGGATGAAGCGGACAGCAAACCGGCGGCCGGTCCCCTGCATGGCGTACCGTTTACGATCAAGGAGAACATCGATTGCGTGGGCTCGGCCACGACCCAGGGGCTGGCCGCGATGGTCGATGCCATGCCCACTGTGGACGCCCCGGTGGTGGCCAGGATGAAAGCCGCGGGGGCCATCCCGCTGGCGCGCACCAACCTACCGGAAATGGGCCTGCGGATCACCACCGACAATCCCCTGCGCGGCCGAACCCTCAACCCCTGGGGGCCGGCCCATACCGCTGGCGGCTCCAGCGGCGGCGAGGGGGCGGCACTGGCCACGGGCATGAGCCCGATCGGGTTGGGCAACGATATTGGCGGCTCCCTGCGCAATCCGGCCTATTGCTGTGGTATCACTTCGCTGAAGCCCACCACCGGGCGGATTCCGCACGCCTCCTGCCTGCCGCCGGAGGATTTCTACCTGGCGGCGCAGTTGATGTGCGTGGAGGGGCCGATGGCGCGGCACGTGGAGGACCTGCGTCTGGCGCTGGCGGTACTCGCCGGCCGCGATCCGCGCGACCCGTTCTCGGTGGAGGTGCCCCTGCAGGGCCCCGCACCCACCAGTAAGAGCGTGGCCCTGGTGACCAGGATACCGGGTGTGGACCTGCCGGCCAGCACGGTAGCGGCAATCCGTCAGGCGGGCGCGGCGCTGGCCGGCGCGGGCTGGTCGACGGAAGAGGTCGAGCCCCCGGAGCTGGAGCGGGTGAACGAACTGTGGGGCTACCTGCTGGCCGGGGACGTGGCGCAAACGCTGCCGTTCATCGGCCCGCTGATGAGCGCGCCCACGGTGCGCCTGCTGGAACAACTGGTGGCCAATTACGACAGTGCCAACATGCCTTCACTGGTGCTGCATACCGAGCGCTCCCGGCTGATGCGCTCGTGGTCGGCCTTCTTCCAGGAGTACCCGCTGGCGGTCGGCCCCACCTGGACCGATATCCCCTTCCTGCACGATGCCGATATCGACCCCCAGGGCGATGCCGAGACGACCCTGAACCGGCTGCGCTTCATCACCCCGGGCAACCTGCTGGGCATTCCCTCGGTGGCGCTGCCCATGGGCGTGGCTGACGGCCTGCCCACCGGCGTGCAGATCTATGCCGACCTCTGGCGCGAGAACCTGTGCCTGCAGGCCGCCGCCGAGATCGAGGCGGCGGTGGGGCATATATGCCCGATAGACCCGGTGAGCTGAATTGCCCCGTATACCTGGGCGGGTTTGTCTCCCACCGGCCTACCGGGGCGCGCGCGAGCATGCCCCGGAGTCGCTACGCAACGTCAGGCGGGGTGGTATGCGCCTCCAGAGCGCCGCTGCGCCAGGGCTCGATGATGACCTTGATGTGGTTGTTCGGTTTTAGCAGCTCGTCGAACGCCGCCGGCACACCGTCGATACCGACCTTGGCGGTACACATGGCTTGCCAGTCCACCTTTCCCTCGGCAAGCGTTTGCAATGTGGTGGCGAACTCCTCCGGCTGGTAATAGTAGGAAAACTGAATGTCCAGTTCTTTCACCGTGGCGAACGCAAAATTGAAGGTGATATCGGCGGTGTGAATACCGGTGAAGACGATGCATGATTTTTGTGGCGCGCGCCGCAGGAAGTCGGGCACCAGCCTGGCCACGCCCACGCATTCGAAAATGACTACCCTGTGCGGGCCGGCAAGCTCGGTACAACGCAGCATTTCATCCTCCTGCAGTGGATCGACGAGGTGCGAGGCGCCAAAATGCCGGGCCATTGCACGTTTGTCCGGCTGGGGGTCGGAGGCAATAATGGTTTTCACGCCCCGCAGGCGCAGGGCTGCAATACAGGCCAGGCCGATCGGGCCGCAACCGGCCACCAGAGCCACCTCGTCTGCATTGATCCTGGAGCGATTGACGGCGTGCAGGCCGACCGCCAGGGGTTCCACCATGGCGGCCGCTTCGTCGGGCACATTGTCCGGCACCGGTAACAGCAGCGCCTCCTGCAACAGGAAGTATTCCGAGTAGGCACCGTACACCGCGGGGGTGACCCCCACGCCCACCTGGCCCTGCTCGGAGAGCAGGAAGGGTACCGAGGTGACGCGGGCGCCCGGGGGCAGGGTTTGCAGCGTATCCGCTCCATATGCCACCACCTCCGCGCAGAACTCGTGCCCGAGCATGATGCTGGGGTTGTCCCTGGCGTCATTGGCCACCATGCCCAACTCGGCGTAGATATCGAACACCTCCCCGGTATGCCGGGTAAGGTGCAGGTCCGACCCGCAGATTCCGCAGGCCCGACTCCTGACCAGCACCTGGCCGGGCCCCGGCTCCGGTATCGGCAGGGCTTGTAACCGTACACTGCCATTGTGCATCACAATGGCTCTCATATTGCCCATGTTGGCTTCCCCCTTCGCTGGCGGTATGGCGATTACTGCATCACAATGGTTGCGTCACAGTTCTTGCCCTCTGCCTCGCAAAGCGCCTTGTACACGCCGTAGACCGCCTGGGCATCGAGGATACTGACCACGTTGCCTTTTTCATCCACGTTGACGTTGCTGCCAAAAATAATGAAATTGACTATCGCGTCTTCGCTGGCATCCGGCGATACCGTGAGCGTGTGGACCGAGTGGGCCGGCTCGAACAGATAGGAGCCCGCCTTGTTGACCAGCTTGGGATACTCTTTGTAATACCATTCGCCGGCTTCGGTGAACGCGTATACCGCACCGGTATGGTAGTGGGTGTCGATACAGAAGCCCGGTTTGAACCGGTTGCGGACGATCCACAGGTTGTTGTTGAAATCGACCTGTAGTACCTGCAGGGTGGAGCCGTCCGGCAATGCCACTTCCGGCAGGTCCTGGCGCTCTATCAGAATCGCCTCCCGGGCGTGCTCCATGGATACGACACCGCCCTCGGAATTATTCAGGCTCTTGAAAATCTCGGACAGTTCCTGGTTTTTGTCACTCATCGTTTGTTGCTCCTGTTCTGGTGTTAGATTTATTTGACCCCCGGGCGCTGCCGGCCCCGGATCGGCCACAGCGGCGAGGAGGTTTGGTACTCGCAGCGCTCGCTGGACGGGTAAGGTAACGCGGCCGATAGGTGCATTCTTGATATATCGCGAACAACAATTGATGTTTTGCGAACGTCTGGGCCGTCACATGTATTGCTACCGGTGGCGGAACCGATAGCTGGCGGCGGGCTGGTTCAGGCGTTGCTCGCGGCTTCGTGCAGCTTTTGCCAGGCCCGGGGCGAGTACCCGGTCCACTGCTTGAAATGGCGGCTGAAGACGGCGACCTCGGCATAACCCAGGTTGAGTGCCAGGTCGGTGATCGCCATGGTCCGTGCGCCCAGGTGCTGTTGGGCGATTTGCAGCCGGGTCTCGCGCAGCAATGCGGCGTAACTGGTGCCGTCTTCTTGCAGACGTTTTTGCAGCACCCGCGGCTGCAGGTCCAGGGTCGCCGCCACCCGTTGCACCGTGCATTCACCACTGGGCAGGAGCTGTCCCATGATATCCCTGACCTGGTCCCGGAGGTTGTCGGGATAGCGCTGTTCCAAAAGCTGGATGAACTCCCTGAAGTGCTGGCGCATCGCCTCTTCGTCAAACCTGGGCCTGCGATCCAGCCAGGGTTTCGGCACCCGAATACCGTCGCTGCCCGCACCGAATTCGATGCGCACCCCGGCGCGCCTGCCGATCGGGGGCGATGCACTCGGCGGGAGCTGCTGGCGCAGCTGGAGGGGGATAATCTGCTGCTGTGGGCCGAGCAGGTCGATCATGAACGTCGCCAGTTGCCCGACGCTCATCTGTATCAGCTGATCGATTCCCCTGGGACTGCTGATGTCAAAAGCCAACTCCAGCCCTACCGATTCGCCCTGTTGTACAGAGTTCAGGCGTACGCCCCTGGCGTGCAGGTAGAGGTAACGGTTCACGCTTTCCAGCGCATCCCCCACCGTGGGTTGCTGACTGAGAGTGATGGCCAACTCGCCCAGCACACTGGAGCTCTGCAACCGTGAGAGCATCAGCCCGAACAGCGGCGCGTCGCAGGCTGTGGCTGAGATTTCGAGTAACTCGGCAAGTTTGCTGTAGGAGACATACGTATTGGGGTTGCGCAGTTGCGCCGCGCTGAGGTTGGCAACCTTGATCAGTTCCACCGGGTTATGCCCTAGCTGCGATACCAGCCTTTGATAGCCGGCAATCGCACCGCTGCGAATCAGGAACATCGGCCACCTCGCCAGATAGGTCGTGTTCGCGATATATCAAGTATCTTTCGTAAAATGTCAAGTTACCTGAATGAAGCCCGCCTAGCATGGGGTTGTCGGGCGCTCGCGCACAGTCGACGGCCGCGAGCCCCGGACTCACATAATCATTGAATAAAGCGAGGTGCAGCAGATGAGACTGAAAGGAAAAGTGGCAATCGTAACCGGTGCATGTGGTGGCATCGGGCAGGAAATCGTCCGCAAGTTCGTCAGCGAGGGGGCCAGGGTCGTTGCCGCGGACCTGGACCGGCGGCAGGTAGAGGATTTTGCCAGCCAGTTTTCCGGGGAGGTCAAGGGCTGCGGCGTGGACGTTGCCGACTATGCACAGGTGGAGGCCATGGTGGCCGCGGCGGTGGAGTCGTTCCACACCCTCGACGTGGTAGTCAACAACGCGGGCATAGGTGTACCCAAAGCGCTGCTGGACCACGACCCCGCCGCGGATTTCGACCTGGTCACCAGGGTCAACCAGAAGGGTGTTTACCACGGCATCCTGGCCGGCGCCAAGAAGCTGCGGGAGTTGGGGAAGCCCGGTGTCATTCTCAACACGTCATCGATCTATGGCCAGATGGCCGCTGAACTGTCCTTTACCTACAATGTGAGCAAGGCGGCGGTGGACATGATGACCAAATGTGCGGCGTTGGAACTGGCGCCGCTGGGCATTCGTGTCGCCGCGGTGGCGCCGGGCCGGGTGGATACCCCGATGTTGCGCCAGTATCAGGCCCTGGGGCTGTGGGAGCACATCCGCAGGGAACAGATGCGCAACGAGTTTACCAGGCCTGAGGAAATCGCCGATGTCTTCGCGTTCCTGGCATCGGACGAGGCGAACTGTATCAATGGCTCGACCGTGTGTGCGGAAGACGGTTTTCTCAATTTCAAATATCCACTGATGGCGACCTGAGGGGCACTCTTGTGCACCACCTCGACAGACCTCCCTTCGGTCGGCCACCCGCACCCTGGGGGCGCGATTCAGCTGTTTGCCGCGGCTAAAACAAAAAGGGCCACCCGGTGGGTGACCCTTTTGGTATTGGTGGAGGCGGCGACACATGAATAGGCTACCTATCTATTTGATATTCTGAGCTTATATTTACGCTTAATGTGGTTTATACCCCCATTTATACCCCCATTTTGTTTTTTTACTCGGAAAATATTCCGCATGAATCAATGCATCTGGCAATAAAGCATAATAAGCAGGGGGCACTACAGAGTATCTAGGGTCCTCCTGGCGGAAGTGCCTCGGGGGGAGCGTGGAGCCCGAAAGCCGGGAAATTTTAGGCCCCTGTGGGGGGTGGTTCGACTACCTGTGCTTTGGTCTTTAGGGGCTGCAAGCGTTGGCGCTGGCCTCGCTGGGGGTTATTCTCCGGGCATGGATACCAATAAAGAACAGCGCCAGGCTGCGCTGCTAGCTCGGGAACTAAAGACAGTCAGCGACAGGGCCTATTGGCTCGGGGTCGCGCTCGGGGTGCTGGTCGGGTTGGGCCTCGGTATAGCCACTGGCTACGAATTAGGGTCGGACACAGTGCTTGTGGTGCCGCTGGAACAGGGATTGGAAGTTTGAATCTCAATCTACAGATAGCCACATGTTTGATTGCAGGGGCTCTAATCAGTGCCGGGAGATTGGCTGCCGATGAGTTCGATATTGCTGTATGCAACGCTTACCAAGACGCAGCGGCCCGCGACAGGTGCCTGGCGAATGTAGATATGACCAAACGGGCTACTGCAACTTGGCCTGAAACAGTTCGTGAATATCGCGCCAAATATCCAGACATGGAACCAAACTTGTTAGGGAGAAAGCTTAAAGCTTGTTACGAAGTTAGTAGCGTTCGCTCTGACATTGCCAAATGTGTTCAAAAATCAATTTCCAGTGAACCACCGACTGAACCGGCACAAACGCCCACCCCGACTAGGACTACTAATTGGAAAGAAATTGCAGAAAAACACCTGGCTGAAGCAAATACCTACTGCGCAAACCGCGTGGAGCGTCTTGGAAAATATGATTTTGAATGGACCGATGGTTGGCTGGAATTGAAGTTTTCTAGATACCTGCCATCAGAAAACCCAGGAGTGATAATTTACATGGGGGATAAGATTAAATTTCAAAACGGGTTCGGTGCATGGCAACCACACATTTACGTCTGTGAGTTCGATACAAGGACAAATACCGTCTTAGATGTATCCGCCACACCTGGGCGATTCCCCTAAAGAATGGGCCTCTTAGCTGCATCCGTTCTCGCCTCTAGCCTACGGGCGTGTACTGCTCTGCAATTGCAAATTTGCAGAGCTATGTTGCCCGCTGTTGTGTCGGGTTTATTGATTTCCACCACACGCTATCAGGCAACCCAGACATAAACAACAAATCCGATTCCGGCGCGCAGTATCTAGGGAAAAAACGCGCCTCTGCGCCCCCGCATGGTGAAACCCTGGCCAGGACCCGCCATCAGTCAGCCGCGTCTTGAATGCAGCCAGCTATTTGCAGCCCGCCTGCCCGCGTTCTCTTTCCTGTGCGCCACCGGCTCGATTTCCGTTCCCTTGCGCCAGTTGTCCAGATACTGCGCTATCGCTTCATTACGCGCCGTTCTGCCTTTCGGCAGGTGCCAGCGGAGAAACGCTAAATCCTCTGGCAGTAGTTCCACCCCCTGTGAGGCGAAGTATTCCCGCGTGACTGGTAACAGAATTTCAAGTTTAGAGGTTAGCGGCGGCGGATTTGGCGGAACTGGCGGAAACGCAGTAGTGGCGCGGGTTTCACTCTCCGCCAGTGGTGGCGGATTCCGCTGCCCTTGTAGTTGCAGGCTTTCCGCCAAATCCGCCACTTCCGCCAGTGCTTGTTCTGATTCTGGTGTTTTCGGGGCCAGCAGGTCTATCAGATTCACGGTAGCACCTCCCACCCGGCAGGCTCGCCGCGATTGTTGTTCGCTGTAACCTGCACCCGCCCGGCCTCTACCAGTAGAGCCATCATTGCGCGAGTACGGGCAACCGATTTCCGGTGGGGCCGGGGTAGCAGTTTCCCCATTTCCTCAATAGTCGCCCGGCTACCTTCGCGGCCTTTCAGCCAGTCCAGCACCTCATGGGCGGCATTCTCGGCGGCATTGTGCTCCGCCAGTTGTGCCGCCCTTAGTGTGCCGTTCAGGTAATACTGGGCCAGCCTCCATGCCCTGGTTATCTGCTCTGGTGTCACCGCTTGAGTGCCTTCCAGTACAGCAAACACCCCCGCTAGCCGTAGCGCGTTCTCTGCCGCTTTGCTAGCGGATGGTTTCACCAGTTCCAGAATTGCGCCTGGGGCCTGTGCCTGTTCAGTGCGGTTATAAGTTTCGACCCATAGCTCGGCGGCCTCCTCGGTTAAGCGCATTTCCGGCAGAATCAGCCCGCCCCCTTCATCCATATAGGGGCTATGCGCTATCAGTGATTCCATGCACTGGTGAAATTGTTGCACCTCCCGACATTCATAGGGGTTAACCTGCCGGTAAAGGCGTGTCCCTGCCAGTGTGCGGGCCTCTGCCACCAAAAACCGGGCCAGTATGCCCTGCTCCTGCATCATCCTGTCAGCCAGTACAGCGGCGGCTACACGGGGTTGCGCTTGCAGGTGAATAGACAGGCGGCGGTCATACATGGCGGCGCTCTCGCCTTTCGCTGCCCGTGTCCTGACTATCGGGGAGGCGTCCCAATACCGGGAAAGCCCTGCAATGGTTTTTAGCGCATTCTCCGGATTCATGGCGTGACCACCAAAGAACTGCCCGCCCTCATCATTAAACAGCGCCTGGCTGGGCCAACCGTGCCGGAATGAGCGTTGCAGCCCTTCTAACGTGGGTTCCTGACAAATAACCATAGGTTCTGGTGGCGGTTCCGGTGATTTCAGTGCCTCCAGCGCTGCGGCTTTATCGGCGGTGCATTTCTTTTTTAGTGCCTCCCGCCGAAGCACTTCGTATATGTCCGCTTCATCTTGGTACTGTTTCAGCGCTCGCCTGTGCGCTTCTGCCCGGTCTCTTTGCCAGCGTGTCAGCGGTTCGCTGGCGACTCTATCGCAAGCGGTTTTGCGGTCCCCCGATTCCGCCACGGTCAGTAAGAAAAGGGAAAGCGGACTCTTGCGGCCATCCATGACAATGTTGGCTTTGTCCTGTGCAGCGAAAGCAGCAACGGAAAGCACGGAATGCGCGGCTATCTCTGGTGGGGCCTGTATGGCGTCCGCTATCGCCCTTGCAGCACCGCCCAGCAGAGGGCCTAACATATCCAGTGGATAGCTCAGGCGCTCCGCTACTTCTGGCAGGCGCGGCGGTGCCAGTTCTTCGGGAATTACCTTTGGGGCCATATCGTGGGCGGCTGTCATTGCGCTGCCCTCCCGCAGTTCGCCGTGTCGTTGAAGTCAGTGCAATAACAATCCTCCTCCCGGCAGGTGGTGGGCCAGGTTAACTCCCCCTGCACCTTGCGGGCCGCTTTCGCCCCTTTGGTCATGCCGGGGTTGCCTGGTGTCCGGTGGTCATTGTCGGCGGCTATCACTATTGCCAGGCGTGGGAAATGTTCCCGCAAAGTTTCGGCAACAGGGGCGAGATTACCTGCATTCATGGCCGCGACCACTGGCAGGCGAAGCGTTGCCCCTACCGTGGCTGCGGTAGCAACCCCCTCAGCAATGTAGAGTTTTCCGGTCGCGGGGATTTCTCCACCCAATAACCAGAATGCCCCGGATACCTGCCCGCCTTGTAGGAAGCGTTTAGCGCCATCAGGGTATATCCGTTGCAGGTTCACCAATTCCCCGGATACGGTACGAAGCGGCACCAGCAACTGGGTTTGATACTGGCGTAATCCCAGTGCGGGAATTCGCTTTGCAGCCAGATAGGGGTGCGCCACGGTTGCCGGTTGTGCCTTCTCCCAAAGGAATTGGGCGCGTTCGGCGGCGGATAGTTGGGCCTGTGCCTTTTCTCTCTGGCGCTGCTCTCTGGCCTGCCGTAGCAGTGCCTGCGAGCGTTCCCGTTCCTCTGGTGTGCCGGGCCGTTCGCTGTTCGCGCACCAGCTCGATTGAAAGCCCGTCCGCCAGTTTCCATAGGCACCAGCGGGCAAGCCGTCCAGGTGCATGACGTACCAGCAGGCGCGATTGTGGCGTCTGCCGTCCGGGTCATCGAAGCGGTGCAAGGTCCCGTCCGCTATCGGTTCAATAATCGCGCCGGTATCCTGAAAAATGGCGTCTGCAAACTGTCGGTGATGGTCATACATGGGCCACCCCCTCTCTCGCCAGCCATTCCCGCAGTTTCAGTCTGTCATTGCCCGATAGGCTGTAAATGCCATGTTTGCCCTTAAGTCCGTCCCGGTCTGTGTGGGCCACTAATTGGCAGGGAATATCCCAGCCTAGCGTTCGGAGTTGGCGCACAACTTCCGGCCCGTTACTTGTACCGGCAGCGCGGTCTATTTCCTCGCGGCTATGGGGTCTCTCGTAGAGTGCCTTTATTGCACGATACTGCCTTGCGGTGGTGATTTTGATAAGATGCGACTGTCCTTTCTGGATGCCGCCCTGTGCAGGGGCGGTGTCTTTCTTTTTCATACCACCCCCTTACCCGGCCTGGCGTTCAGCAATTCTGGCCTCTATCCAAGCCATTACTTCGCTCTCAATCCAGGCGGATGCTCGGGTACCTATCTTGATTGGGCGGGGGAAGGTTGGGTCACCGTAAATGCTACTGCGGCTTTTCCCAGTGCAGGCTTCCACCTCGGGAAGCTTCAAAAGATGATAATTCTTGGGTTGCTCTGCCATGTCTCCGTACCTCTAAGGTTTTCGGTGGATTCATGGCTAGGATGGGCAGTTTATCTACCCAACTAGGAGGACTTGGGCAGGTTTTTACATTTTGCTGTGCTTGCAAATGGTGTTGTATGAAACGCCAAGCTGTTTAGCCACTCTGCGGCGGGCTTCACTCAGCGAAAGACGCGGGCTGCTTTCCATCTTGGCTATGACTGCTGCGCGGTAGCTATCCCATCGTTTTTGTTTTTGCTCCGCCGTCCCGTACGCTTTAATGTTTCCAGTCTTGCCGCCCCTTTTTACTTTTTCCCCAGCCTCTGCAATGGGTTCCCAAGGTGCAACATGTGCCTTTGTGATTTCGTGTCCTACGGTTATGCCAGCATCTAGCAAACGTAGTGCTTTTTCTGGCTCGATTCCCCGCAGCAGGTGTGCGGCTTTTGAGATTTGAAGGAGTATTTCAGCCGCTTCTCTTTGCTCGGGGCTTAACTCTATCCAGCTAGGTATGGCTTTTGGCGCGTTCCCAAAAACCCGGAGTATTTCGTTTTGCGCTAAGTGTGGGTAGGTAGGGTCACACCAATCTGGCGCGGCAAGCTCTGGAAAGTTGGCCCAGTCCCGCCATTCAGAAGGCAAAGTATTAATTGCCTTATTCGCCACCCCTTTTAGAAATTCCAGTAGTCGTATTCCCGCCTGGCGTTCAAATTCTTCCGCTTCTTCATCAGACAGGTCTAGAGTGGTGCTATCGAAAAACAAACTCAAAACAATGCACCCCCTACAGTGCCGCCTTAAAGTAGTTGCAGCGCCAGGCCGTTAAGGGAACGGCTTTTCGCGGGCCATGCTAGGCGCTGCAATCCGTATGTGAGTTACTGCCCAAATTTCGCGATAATCACATTTCCTGCCTTAGCCTGGGCTTTCAGGTTATCCAGGTAATCAGCCCAGCCCTGCATCATTTCCGCCCTGTCTTTAAGATGGCTAGTGCGGTTGTATGCGCGCCCATTGGCATCTTTCACAGCATGGGCTAGCTGGTGCTCTATCCAGTCCACGCGATACCCCAGCACCTCATCTAGTAGTGTTCGCGCCGTTGCGCGGAAACCGTGCGGGGTCATGGTGTCATTGTCATAGCCGAGTGTGCGTAGGGCCGTGCGTACCCCATTTTCGGATAGGCAGCGGCTAGCACCTCGCGCACTGGGGAAAACGTACCTACCGCGTCCTGTCAGCGGCTTTAGCTCTTCCAGCAGTCCCAATGCCTGTTTGCACAATGGGACTATATGAGGCTGGCGCATTTTCATCTTCTCGGCAGGTATCTCCCAGCGGTTTTCAGCCCAGTTGATTTCCGCCCATTCCATAGCGCGGATTTCGCCGGGGCGTTGAAACAACAGCGGGGATAGTAGCAGGGCGGTTTTTACCGTAGGGGTGCCTGTAAAGCCATTCATGGCCACTAACAGGCGTCCCAGTTCGGCAGGGTCGGTAATGGCGGGGTGGTGCCTTTTCTTTGCGCTCCGTAGCGCCCCCTTCAGGTCGCCGGATGGGTCGCGCTCAGCCCTGCCGGTTGCCACGGCATAGCGGAATACTTGCCCAGCGGTTTGCTTTGTTCGGTGGGCAGACTCTATCGCCCCACGCGATTCTATGCGCCTCAGTGCGGCAAGTAGCTCAGGGGCAGTTATGGAGGCGATAGGGCGGCTACCCAGTGCCGGGAATAAATCTTTCTCCAGTGCGCTTAGGGTGCGTTTCCGGTGACTCTCTGATTTCTCGCCCATTTTGGCGGTGAACCATTCCCGCGCCACCGCCTCGAAACTTTCCGCACTGGCAATGTGCCGAGTCAGCTTTTCCACCTTTCGGACTTCGCCGGGGTCAATACCTTGGGCTAGTTTGTCGCGGGCTCTCTGGTGAGCTTGCCTGGCAGCCTTTAGCGATACCTCAGGGTATACGCCCAGCGCCAACAGCTTTTCCTTCCCAGCGTAGCGGTATTTGTACCGCCAGTATTTCGCGCCGTTTGGCTGAACTAGCAAGTGCAGGCCGCCACCGTCCGCCATTTTTCGCGGTTTGGCCTGTGGTTTGGCTTCCTTAACTTCGGTTGCAGTCAGTGGCATGGCCCGCCTCCCGTGCAATTTGGGGGTATCTACCCTGGGGGTGCTCGACTTACCCCCGTATCTACCCCCTGAATTGGGGGTATGTTGCCGGATAGAGCTGGACAACTCAAGAATGAGTATATACAAAAAAGCCCTGAAATACAGGGCCTTATGTGTGTCGTGGGATGTTGTTGGTTGGGTTATTGGTGGAGGCGGCGGGAGTTGAACCCGCGTCCGCCAGTACTCTGCCTTCGGCTCTACATGCTTAGATTCCGTTTATTGATTTAGCCGCCTGCAGCCCAACGGGCAGGACGCAGTTGGCGAGCCTGGTCAAGTTTTAGCAGATCCACCCCAGGCGAGTTTCTCAGCGATCCAGTTCTGTATGACAGTCAGTAGCGCGGTACTGGCACCTTGCTAAAGACCGCTAGGGCCGAAGCCACTAGGTGGTGTTTCACGGGCTGCTTAGGCAGCCAGTTGGGCACCGTAGTTGTCGTCGTTGGCAACTAATAGTTTGCAGCTTTGGATTAACGTGATTGGCTACCATCACGGCATGCACCTCAGGGTTCGCTACCGTCGTCGAATCCGAATCGCCCCCGTATAGTGTGCGCCCATTATAGCGCAAGTCGATTACCCTGTGCGCGCGTGTTGCGGCACTTTTAACGACACCGGGAAATAGACATTCTTGGGCCGGGGAAGTTCAATTCCCCGGTTCCGGCCTACGGCCCATGTCGTTGTCGTATTCGGGGAGGAGGCCCCGTCTCGCTTGATGGAATTGATCGCCAGTATCGGCCTGCCGCAGTTGCTCCTGGTAGCGGGGGTAGTGGTGGGCGCCGCCATTCTACGGGCCTTTACCGGCTTCGGGTTCGGGCTGGCGGCGGTGCCGGTGTTTGCCCTGTTGATGTCGCCGGAAGAGGCGGTGGTCCTGAGCGTGAGCCTGACCCTGGCGGTCAGCCTGTTGACCGTGAAAACCTACTGGGGCAAAACCCCGCTGCGACCAATGGCGGTCATGCTGGTGCTGGCCTGTGTGGGCACGGTCATCGGGGCGGCGCTGCTGACCCTGATCAGCCCCCGGGCATTTCGTCTGTGGATCGGAATAGCGGTGATCCTGGCCTGCTGCGCGCTGGGCTATTACCGCCCGGGCCGCCAGCGGCCCGCATCGGTGCTGGGAGGAATTGCTGGGCTTGCGGCGGGGTTGCTCAATGGCGCCTTTGCCATTCCCGGCCCGCCGGTCATCATCTATACCATGGCCACCGAGCCCGATCCGGTGCGCAGCAGGGCCTTCCTGCTGACCTTTTTCCTGTTCATGGCCGCGGCAGGGCTGGCCACCTACGCCGCCGCCGGCTTTGTCAGCGCGGCGTCGCCGCTGTATTTCCTGCTGGCGTTCCCCGCCATGTGGCTGGGGGACAAGCTGGGCCACGGGTTGTTCCAGCGCTATGGCAGCGCCGGTTATCGCCGGGTCGCGCTCGGTCTGCTGCTGGTACTGGGGGTAGTGATTGTCGCCGAGGCACTGTGGTGATGGTGCGGTGAATCTCAGGCCCCGGAAAGGAGAAGGCCGCAGCCACCGGGCATGGTATTGATGCCGGGTGAATGCGGCCGATGGGCTCAGCCCTGGCCGCGGGCGCGCATTGCACGCATCTCCCTCGGCTGGCACTTTCCTCCATGGGAAAGTATCGCGGTAGTGGAACCGTGTCCCATGTGCCCGCTCGCCCAACCGGGCCGCTTTGGATGCGAGCCCCGCAGCCGGCCTCGCAGACACACTTTAAATATGGTAGCTGCGGGGCTCGTTGGCAAGGCGGTGTTTAGACCGAGTGTTTATAAGCCCCTTTCATGTAATGAAGGGCCGCGGTGTCGGACTATTGCCTGACGTTTTCCCTCACGATGCGTTGTTTCTGCCGGTTCCAGTCCCGGTCCTTCTCGGTATCGCGTTTGTCGTGCTGTTTCTTGCCCTGGGCGAGGGCTATTCTGGCCTTCACCAGGTGGCCTTTCCAGTAGAGTTGGGTGCAGATGCAGGTGAGGCCCTTTTGCGAGGTGCCGGCCAGTATCCTGGCCAATTCCTTGCGGTGCAGCAGCAACTTGCGGGTGCGGGTGGGGTCTGTGACGAAATGGGTGGAGGCGGTGTCCAGCGGTGCGATCTGGGTGCCGAGCAGCCAGGCCTCGCCATCCTTGATCAGCACATAGGAATCACCCAGGTCGGCCTTGCCCATACGCAGGCTCTTGACCTCCCAGCCGGTCAGGGCCACGCCGGCCTCGAAGGTTTCGAGCAGGTGATAGTCAAAGCCGGCTCGCTTGTTGCGGGCGATGACGTTACTGTTGTTGCTGGCTTTCTTTTTGGTCATGGCGCGCATTATACGGGCACGGCCCCAGGGTGAAACGTGAATCTTCCCCTTTTCACATCAGGCCCTCTGGTGCACTCTAAGCGCATGAAAAAATTAGGTTTTTTACTATGATGGCGGCGCAGCGCGGGGAGCTGGGTGGCTGGCGCAGCCGCACCACCTTCGTGCTGGCGCTGTCCGCGGCGGCGGTTGGGCTGGGCAACATCTGGCGCTTTGCCTACCTCGCCGGGGAAAACGGCGGTGGTCTGTTCGTCCTGACCTACCTGGGGTGCCTGTTCTTCATAGCCATCCCCATCATGATTGCCGAGGTCATTATTGGCAGTCACGGGCGCGGCAGCCCCGTGGTGGCCATTCGCTGGGTGGCGGATCGCTCCCTGTTGCGGCGCGGCTGGATGCTGCTGGGGCTCCTGGCCTGTGCCGCCGGGCTGCTGGTGCTGGCCTATTACATCGTAGTGGCCGGCTGGGCGCTGGCCTACGCCTGGTATATGAAAAGCGGTCTGTTCGCCGCCGCCAGCGCGGCAGTGGTGGCGGAGCAGTTCGGCGCCCTGCTGGATGACGTGTTACTGATGGTTTACTGGCAGAGCCTGTTCCTGGTCGTGGCAGTGACGATTTCGGCCCTGGGGGTCAGGCGCGGGCTGGGCAGCCTGGCGTGGCTGTCGGTGCCGGCCATGCTGGCGCTGGTGGCGGCGCTGCTCAAGTTCGGCTTCGACAATGGCGATACTGTCGCCGCGCGCGAGTTCCTGTTCGCGACCAGGCCGATCGATTTCACCTGGCATTCGGTACTGCTGGCCCTGGGACAGGCGCTGTTCACCCTGGGCGTGGGGATGGGGGTGGGCATCAGTTATGGCGCCTACGCCCCCCGTCGCCTGCCTGTGGGGCGCTCGGTCATGGCGGTGGCGGTGTTTGACACCGGTATGTCCCTGCTGCTGGGAGTGGCAATCTTTCCGCTGGTTTTCGCCAATAACATGGAGCCTTCCGCGGGGCCGGGGCTGCTGTTTATCAGCCTGCCATACGCCTTCGGGAACACCATGTTAGGCGAGTTGTTTGGCGGCCTGTTTTTCCTGTTGGTGGTGCTGGCGGCCCTGGGCTCCGTGGTCGCCATCATGGAGCCCATCGTCGGCCTGCTGATGCAGCGGCTGCGGATCAGGCGATTGACCGCGGCCCTGTCGCTGGGTGTGTCCCTGTGGATCGTGGGTTTGCTGGTGGCCCTGTCCTTCGGCCCCGGCGAGTTCTATCCCGCACTCGCCAATGGCAACCTGTTCCGCGCCCTGGACAGGGTCACGGCGGACCTGCTGCTGCCCCTGGTGGCACTCTTTACCGCGGTACTGGTGGGTTGGCGCATGCGGCCGGAGATACTGCGGCGCGAGTTGTACCGGGAGCTGGACCTGTTTTTCTCGCTGTGGCGGCGCCTGCTGCGGTATATTGCCCCGCCGGTGATTCTGCTATTCATCGTCGCCTCGGCGTGGCTGCTGCGCTGAACCGTATGGCGCGGCGAACTACCTGCCTTGGGGGGGCAAATGGACAAACAGACAATTGCGGTGGAAGTGGCCTACGCCCTGCCGGAAAAGCAGGCCATACTGTCGCTGCAGGTTCCCGCGGGCACCAGCGCCCTGGAGGCGGCCAGGCAGTCAGGTATCAGCGCGCAGTTCGACGGTATCGACCTGGAGAATGCCAAGCTCGGCATTTTCGGCAAGGTAATCGCCCCCACCCAGGTGTTGCAGGACGGTGACCGGGTGGAAATCTACCGGCCGCTCATCGCCGACCCAAAGGAAGTGCGCAAGGCCAGGGCGGCCAGGGTCAAGGAGCGCAAGGCCTCGCGACAGGCAGATTAGCTGTCGCTCTCCTGCGGAGGGGGTGTGCCTTCTTCCACCTCCACGTCTTGCCGGGAATCCCAGGAGGTTTCCACGTTGCCCTCATAGCTGACCAGGGTATCGCCGTCGAAATACACGGTGAAGCGGGATTCGTCCAGCGTTTTGGTGCCGTTGCGCTTGGAGTAGGGGTAATCCCAGCGGCTCTGGTCGAAGGGATCCTGCAACAGGGGGGTGCCGAGGATGAACTGTACCTGGCGCCGGCTCATGCCCGGCTTGAGTTGCGCTACCTGATCCTGGGTGACGATGTTGCCCTGCTCCACGTCGATCTTGTAGACGCCGGGGAAACCGATTACCCCGCAGGCGCTGAGGCAGGCGACTAGAAACAGGGGAATCAGGGGGCGCATCGGATTGAACTTCCACTTCGGGTACCGGGGTGGCATCATACCGTCACTGAACCGCACAGAGAACCCCCTGCATCATGCCCAACGAAAACCAGGAACTGCGCAATGCCGGGCTGAAGGTCACCCTGCCGCGCCTGAAAATCCTGCAGATACTGGAGGCGTCGGGGGAGCATTCACAGCACCTGAGCGCCGAGGATGTCTACCGTGCATTGCTGGATGCCGGCGAGGAGGTCGGCCTGGCCACGGTGTACCGGGTGCTGACCCAGTTCGAGAGCGCGGGGCTGGTCACACGCCACAATTTTGAAACCGGCCACTCGGTGTTCGAACTCGCCAGGGGCGAGCACCACGATCACATGGTCTGCGTGGCTTCCGGCGAGGTGATCGAGTTCACCGATCCGGTCATCGAGCAGCGCCAGCGGGAGATTGCTGCCGACCACGGCTATGAGCTGGTGGACCACTCCCTGGTGCTGTACGTGCGCAAGAAAAAGTCCTAGCCTTCGAGCATTTCCCGCGCGGTCGCCAGGGTTTTCGCCGTTACCTTGACCCCGCCCAGCATACGGGCGATTTCCGCCACCTTGTCTTCCTGTGGCAGCGTGTCCAGGCGGGTTTGCGCCAGCTTGCCCTCGATGGATTTGCTCACCCGCAGGTGGTGGTGGCCCTGGGCCGCCACCTGGGGCAGGTGGGTGACACACAGCACCTGGGTGCGTTCCGCCAGGGTTCGCAATAATCTCCCCACCACTTCCGCGGTGGCCCCGCCGATACCCACGTCGACCTCGTCGAATACCATGCTGGGCACCGTGCTGCTACTGGCGGTGACCACCTGGATGGCCAGGCTGATGCGCGACAGCTCGCCGCCGGAGGCGATCCTGGCCAGCGGTTGGGGAGGCGCTCCGGGATTGGTGCTGATCAGGAACTCGATGTCCTCGCCGCCATGGGGGTGCGGCTCGCCGCTCGCCCGTTCGCTGAACTGTACCTCCAGCCGGCACTGGGCCATGGCCAGGGTCGCCAGGATATCGCTGGCCTCGCCGACCAGCTGTGTGGCCGCCTTGCGCCGCCGCTTGCCGAGCTCCCGCGCCTTGCCGTTGTAGGCTTCGGCGATTGTGGCCAACTCAGCCTGGAGTTGTTCCAGGCGCTGCCCGTCG
Organism: Pseudomonadales bacterium; assembly: GCA_024234735.1. Lineage (GTDB taxonomy): Bacteria > Pseudomonadota > Gammaproteobacteria > Pseudomonadales > Halieaceae > JARRPM01. Next base: position 62,229 of record JACKNV010000004.1, on the reverse strand, counting down.
TCTGTCATGTCCTGCAATTCCCGGCCCAGGCGCTGGTGCAATTCGCCCACTGCCTCGGGCATCACCCGGTGCTTGCGGGCGATATCGTAGACGTCCGCCAGCCGCTGCTCGACTTCGGCCAGGCGGGCCGGGTCGACTTCCACGCTGTCGATGTGGTGCTGGATTTCCCCGCGCGCCTCGCTCAGGGCGATCGTGGCGGAGTCCAGCAGTTCCCGGGCGTTGCCGGCGGCCCGGGTCAGTTCGCCGGCGTCGCCGATGAGCTGCAGCGCCCTGCGGGCGCCGCTGGCGTGCTCCTCGCACAGCTCCAGGGCCTGGTGAGCCGACTGCAGGATCTGTTCGGCATTGGCCAGCAGTTGCTGTTCCTGTTCCAGCAGGGCCAGCTCGCCCTCGGCCAGCCCCAGGGCGTCCAGTTCATCCACCTGGTAGGCCAGCAGCTGCGCGCGCGCAGTCTGCTCGTCGCGGGTGCTGGTCAGCAGGTCCAGTTCCCGGCGCATGCGCAGCCAGTCGGAGGCCGCTTCCTCCACTTCCCGCGCCAATGCCAGGTGGCCGGCATAGGCGTCCAGCAGGTGGCGCTGGTAGGGTTTGCGCAACAGCGACTGGTGGGCGTGCTGGCTGTGGATGTCGATCAGCAGGGAGCCCAGTTCCGCGCAGTCCTGCAGGGTGGAGGTGCTGCCATTGATGTAGGCGCGACTGCGACCCTCGGTGGTGACGATGCGGCGCAGCAGGCACTCGTTGCCGTTGTGCAGGTCGCGCTCCTGCAACCAGGCCTGGGCCCTTGGGATCGCGCCGATATCGAAGCCGGCGATGACCTCCGCCCGGTCACAGCCGTGGCGCACTGCTTTCGGGTCGGCGCGGTCGCCCAGGCACAGCCCCAGGGCGTCGAGCATGATGGATTTTCCCGCGCCGGTTTCGCCGGTAATCACGGTCATGCCCGGCGCGAAATCGATTTCCAGCGCAGCGACAATGGTGTAGTTACTGATACTGATGTGGGTGAGCATGGGGAGGGCCTGGTCGTTTCTCCATTTATACCGCAGAAGTGCGCCGGCATAAACGTCTGCGGCGCACCGCTTTGTAAAAGCCGGTGGCTGTGATAAAAACCGGCATTGAGGCTGTAGCTGGCGGGAGTGTCGATGGCGGAAATTTCGGAGCGTGCGCGGATCTTGCTCAAGACCCTGGTGGAGCGTCATATACGCGACGGGCAACCGGTGGGCTCCAGTACCCTGCGCGCCGAGGCGGGTCTGCCGGTGAGTGCCGCCACCGTTCGCAATGTGATGTCCGACCTGGAGGAACGGGGGTTTCTGCACTCCCCCCACACCTCCGCCGGGCGCGTGCCCACGGCATTGGGCTACCGTTTTTTTGTGGACAGCCTGCTGCAGGTTCGGCCGCTGGACGACGAGGCGGTGGCGCGCATGCGCTCCGAACTGCATCCCGACAAGTCTTCATCGGAGCTGCTGCAGACGGCCTCCGGCCTGCTGTCGAGCATTACCGCGCAGGCAGGGCTGGTCACCGTGCCGCGCCAGGAGGCCAACCCGCTGCGCCAGGTGGAGTTCCTGCCGCTGTCCGGGGACCGGGTGCTGGTCATCCTGGTCAGCAACGAGCGCGAGGTACAAAACCGGATCATCCACACCCAGCGGCCGTTTTCAGAGAGCCAGCTGCGCGAGGCCGCGGCCATGGTCAACCAGCGCTTCGCCGGGCGGCCACTGGCCCGGGTGAAAGAGCAGATCCTGCATGAAATGCAGGAGGCCCGCAGCCAGATAGACAGCTACCTGCAGGCCGCTCTCGACCTGGCCAGCCAGGCCCTGGAGCCGGAGCGCGAGGAGGCGTGCATGGTGGTGGGGGAGTCCCGCCTGTTGGGCAATGCCACCCCTGAGGAAATGCTGCGGCTGCGCGAGCTGTTCGATGCCTTCGAGCAGAAAAAGGACCTGCTGCACCTGCTGGAGCGCTGTGGCCGTGCCCAGGGGGTGCAGATCTTCATCGGTGACGAGGCCGGCTACGACGTGTTCGGCAACTACAGCGTGATCACTGCCCCTTACAACGACGGCGATCGCGTGCTGGGGGTGCTGGGGGTTATCGGCCCTACCCGCATGGCGTACGAACGGGTGATTCCCGTCGTCGATGTCACCGCGAAAATGCTCAGCTCGGCCCTGACCACCTGACCTGGCTGCGGCGGCGCTCGCCGGTAACACCGCCGGCCTTGAATTAGGCCGCTGCATCCCCATATCTGCAGCACAGTACCCGGCGCGCCCGCCCTGCCAGGCGGGGCGCGCATGTCATTACACCAATCGCACAGGACGGAGGGCGAGCGTGGCCGAACACGACAAGCAGCCAGAACAAACAGACGAGACCGGCGCCGCGCAGGCGCGGGAGAACGACCCAGCGGCCGGCGAGGCCGGCGCCCAGGACGCGGCGGCTGCCGAAGGCGAGCAGGAGGCGGTTGCCCGGCTCGAGGCCGAGGTGATCGAGGCCAGGGACCAGGCGTTGCGAGCCCAGGCGGATGCCCAGAACGCCGCGCGCCGGGCCGAGCAGGAAGTGGAAAAGGCCCGCAAATTCGCCCTGGAGGGTTTTGCGAAGGAGTTATTGCCGGTTGTCGACAACCTGGAGCGCGCCCTGGAGGCGGCCAGCGGGGACGACGAGGCGGTGAAGGCCATCGCCGAGGGTGTCGATCTCACCCTCAAGAGCTTTCAGGGAGCCCTGGGCAAGTTCCATATCGAAGCCCTGGATCCCCTCGGTGAGCCCTTCGACCCCAATCTCCACCAGGCCATGAGCATGGTCGAAAACGGTGACGTCGAGCCCAATACCGTGATCGCGGTGATGATGAAAGGCTACACCCTGAACGGCCGCCTGTTGCGCCCGGCCATGGTCATGGTCAGCAAGGCGCCCGGCTAGGCGCCCCCGGCTAGGCGCCCCCGGCTAAGCAAAGAATTCTCCCCCGCGGGCCTTGAATTTCGGCGAACGGGGCCAATATAGGGAACATTACTATTGAAGCGGCAGGGTTACCCTGCCCAACGACTGGAGACAAACAATGGGCAAGATTATCGGAATCGACCTGGGAACCACCAACTCCTGCGTGTCCGTGCTGGATGGCGGCAAGGCCCGGGTTATCGAAAACGCGGAGGGTGATCGCACCACGCCGTCTATCGTGGCTTACACCGAGGAGGGCGAAATCCTGGTGGGCCAGAGCGCCAAGCGCCAGGCCGTCACCAACCCCCACAACACCCTGTTCGCCATCAAGCGTTTGATCGGCCGCAAGTTCAAGGACGACGTGGTGCAGAAGGACATCTCCATGGTCCCCTACAAGATCATCGAGGCGGATAACGGCGACGCCTGGGTGCAGGTGCGCGACAACAAGATGGCCCCCCCGCAGGTGTCGGCGGAAGTGCTGCGCAAGATGAAAAAGACCGCCGAGGAGTTCCTCGGCGAGCCGGTGACCGAAGCCGTCATTACCGTACCCGCCTACTTCAACGACTCCCAGCGCCAGGCCACCAAGGATGCGGGCAAGATCGCCGGCCTGAGCGTCAAGCGTATCATCAACGAGCCCACCGCGGCGGCGCTGGCCTACGGCATGGACAAGTCCAAGGGCGACCAGACCGTGGCGGTGTACGACCTGGGTGGCGGTACCTTCGACATTTCCATCATCGAGATAGCCGAGGTGGACGGCGAGCATCAGTTCGAGGTGCTGTCCACCAACGGTGACACCTTCCTGGGTGGTGAAGACTTCGACATGCGCCTTATCGAGTACCTGGCGGCGGAGTTCAAGAAAGAGAACGGCATAGACCTGCACAATGATCCGCTGGCCCTGCAGCGCCTGAAGGAAGCTGCCGAGAAGGCCAAGATCGAGCTGTCCAGCGCCCAGCAGACCGAGGTGAACCTGCCTTATATCACCGCCGACGCCACCGGTCCCAAGCACCTGGTGGTCAAGCTGTCCCGGGCCAAGCTGGAATCCCTGGTGGAAGAGTTGATCAACCGCTCCATGGATCCGGTCAAACAGGCGCTCAAGGACGCCGGCCTGAGCCCCTCGGATATCCACGAGGTCATCCTGGTGGGCGGCCAGACCCGCATGCCCATGGTGCAGAAGAAAGTGGCGGACTTTTTTGGCAAGGAGCCGCGCAAGGACGTCAACCCCGACGAGGCCGTCGCTATCGGCGCCTCGATCCAGGGTGGTGTGCTGGCAGGCGACGTCAAGGACGTGCTGCTGCTGGACGTGACCCCGCTGACCCTCGGTATCGAGACCATGGGTGGGGTGGCCACGCCGCTGATCGAGAAGAACACCACGATTCCGACCAAGAAGTCGCAGATCTTCTCCACCGCCGAGGACAACCAGACTGCCGTGACCATTCATGTGGTGCAGGGCGAGCGCAAGCAGGCATCCGGCAACAAGTCGCTGGGTCGCTTCGACCTGGCCGATATTCCGCCGGCGCCGCGCGGCATGCCGCAGATCGAGGTGACCTTCGATCTCGACGCCAACGGTATCCTGCACGTGTCCGCCAAGGACAAGGCAACCGGCAAGGAGCAGTCCATTCGCATCACCGCTTCCGGCGGCCTGAGCGAGGAGGAGATCGAGAAAATGGTCGCCGACGCGGAGGCCAATGCCGAGAACGATGCCCGGTTCGCCGAGCTGGTCACGGTGCGCAACACCTGTGACGGCCTGGTGCACGCGGCCCGCAAGACCCTGGAGGAAGCCGGGGAGCACGCCACCGACGAGGAGAAAGCGGCTATCGAGGCGGCTATCACCGAGGCGGAGGAAGCCCTCAAGAGCGACAGCAAGGAGGCCATAGAGGCCGCCAGCACCAAGCTCACCGAGGTGACCGGCACCGTGGCCCAGAAGATGTATGCCGCCCAGGCTGCCGCCGGTGAAGGTGCCGGTCCGCAGGCGGGTGCGGAGCAGGCCGAGGCCAGCGCTGACGATGTCGTCGATGCCGAGTTCGAGGAAGTGAAGGACGACAAGAAGTAAGCCGGGCGGGGAGTGACGGGCTCCCCGTTCGTTCCAACAGCCGGCGCTGGCCGCCGGTGGTAGACAAGGCAAACGCTGCGCGGGACTTCGGGGCCCGCGTAGTCATTTGAGGCGAGCAGGCCGACAGGGCCCTGGGATATATGTCAAAACGCGATTATTACGAAGTGCTCGGCGTCGACCGTGACGCCGCCGAAGGCGACATCAAAAAGGCCTATCGCCGGGTGGCGATGAAATACCACCCTGACCGCAATCCCGACGACCCCGACGCCGACATGAAGTTCAAGGAGGCCACCGAGGCCTACGATATCCTCATGGATGCCGAGAAGCGGGCCGCCTATGACCGTTTCGGCCACGCCGGGGTCGATCCCAATATGGGTGGGGGCGGCTTCGGTGGCGGTAATTTCAGCGATATCTTCGGCGATGTGTTCGGCGATATCTTCGGCGGCGGGCGCGGTGGCCGCGGCGGCCCGCAGCGCGGCTCCGACCTGCGCTATACCCTGGATATCTCGCTGGAAGATGCCGTCCGCGGCACCACGGTGGAGATCAAGGTGCCCAGCCTGAGCACTTGTGAGAAGTGTGACGGGTCCGGTGCCCGCAAGGGCAGTTCCCCGACCACCTGCGGTACCTGCGGGGGCGTCGGCCAGGTGCGCATGCAGCAGGGTTTCTTCCAGGTGCAACAGACCTGTCCCACCTGTCGTGGCCGCGGCAAGACCATCAGCGATCCCTGTCCAGCCTGCCGGGGCCAGGGGCGGGTGGAAAAGACCCGCAAGCTATCGGTGAAGGTGCCACCCGGTGTGGATACGGGCGATCGCATCCGCCTGTCCGGCGAGGGCGAGGCGGGTCCCGACGGCGGGCCGCCGGGAGACCTGTTCGTGCAGATGTCGGTGCGCCAGCACAATATTTTTGAGCGCGACGGCAAAAACCTGTACTGCGAGGTGCCGATCACCTTCGTTACCGCCGCCCTGGGCGGGGAACTGGAGGTGCCCACCCTGGACGGCCGGGTGAAGCTGAAGATCCCGCCGGAAACCCAGACCGGCAAGCTGTTCCGGCTGCGCGGCAAGGGGGTCAAGCCGGTGCGCGGTGGCAGCGTGGGCGATCTGCTGTGCCGGGCCGTGGTGGAAACCCCGGTTCACCTGAACAAGGAACAGAAGGCCCTGTTGCAACAGTTCGAGAAAAGCCTGGGACAGGATGGCCACGCCCAGTCCCCCCGGCAGAGCAGCTGGTTCGAGGGCGTCAAGAACTTCTTTGAAGACATGAAGCTATGACCATCAGGATTGGTATCACCGGGGCCGCCGGCCGCATGGGGCGCACGCTGATCGAGGCCATAGCCCTGGCCGGCGATGAGTTGCAGCTGGCCGCCGCCATCGAGCAGCCCCGGAGCAGCTTTCTGGGTGCCGACTCGGGGGAGCTCTCGGGACAGGGGCGCAACGGGGTGCCCGTGGTGGGCTCCCTGGGCGAGGTGATCGACAGCATCGATGCACTGATCGATTTCACGGTGCCGGCAGCCACCCTGGCGAATGTCGCCCTGTGCGCCGAGCGGGGGGTGGCGATCGTCATCGGCACCACCGGTTTCACCGCTGCCGAGCAGGGCGAGATCGAGTCCGCAGCCACGCGTATCGCCCTGTGCAAGGCCTCCAACTTCAGTACCGGTGTGAACCTCTGCTTCCAGTTACTGGATATGGCGGCCCGGGTGCTGGGGGATGAGGTGGATATCGAGGTCTACGAGGCCCACCACCGGCACAAGATCGATGCGCCCTCCGGCACGGCCCTGAGCATGGGTGAGGTGGTGGCCAATGCCCTGGGTCGCGACCTGGCGAAGGTCGCCGTCTATGGCCGCCAGGGCCAGACCGGGGCGCGCGAGCGCGAAACCATCGGTTTTGCCACGGTGCGCGCCGGCGATATCGTTGGTGATCACACCGTGACCTTCGCCGCCGAGGGCGAGCGGGTGGAAATCACCCACAAAGCCTCCAGCCGTATGTCTTTCGCCCGCGGTGCGGTGCGCGCCGCCCGCTGGCTGGCGGGGCAGGGTGCCGGTTACTACGATATGCAGGATGTGCTGGGCCTGAAAAAACTGGCCGAATAAATTTGCTCCTATGGGGCAGGATGTTTAGGAGAGGAGCCGCATGAGCAATTTTATTGTAAATATCGACGAGTCCAATGCGGCCCAACTGCTGATCGACGAATCCCACCAGCGCCCGGTGGTGGTGGACTTCTGGGCCGACTGGTGCGAACCCTGCAAGGTGCTGATGCCCCTGCTGGAGAAGATCGCCACCGAATACAACGGTGCCTTCCTGCTGGCCAAGGTCAACGCCGACCAGCAGCAGATGATTACCCAGCAGTTCGGGGTGCGCAGTCTTCCCACTGTGATGGTGATCCAGAACGGCCAGCCGGTGGATGGCTTCGCCGGCGCCGTGCCCGAGGGGCAGGTGCGCCAGATGCTGGAGAAGTACCTGCCCAAGCCCTGGGACGGCCTGCTGGAGATGGCCCGCGAGGCCATGGAGGGGGGCGATTTCACCGCCGCCCTGACGCCCCTGCGCCAGGCCTGGGAGGATTCCGGCCACCTGCTGGATATTACCTTCAACTATGCCCGTTGCCTGATAGAGTGTATGCGCCTGGATGAAGCCGAGGCCGTGCTGGGCGAGGTGCGCCTGGCGGACCAGGATGCCGTCTACGAGCAGCTGCAGGCGCAGCTGCAGATCAAGCGCGAGGCGGCCAAATCCCCCGAGATCGAGGCGCTGGAGCAGAAAATGGCGGCCGACCCCGAGGATCTCGACGTGCGCCACCAGCTGGCGGTGCAGTACACCAATGCCGGGCAGTTCAGGGAGGCCATGGAGCAGCTGGTGCACATTCTGCAGCGCGACCTCGGTCACGGCGATGGCGCCACCAGAAAACTGTTGCTGGACACCATCGCGAGCCTCGGCAAGGGCGACCCCCTGGCGGCGGAATACCAGCGCAAACTCTACAGCCTGCTGTACTGATACCGCCGGCCCCCACAGCGGCTGCAAGGCTTGTCTTGCCGGCCCATTATGGCTATCGTACATGCCCCGAAAATGAAAAACATACCCCAGGGTCAAATCGATGGCCGGCGTTCCCCGGAAAACCGGGGTCGCCTGACCGTCCTGTATCAGCCCATCCAATACGAGAGGTAGGTAAAGTGGATACATCCTTTGCACCGGAAGACCTGGCGTTTCGCGACGAAGTGCGGGCATTTTTCGCCGAGGCATACGATGCCGAACTGCAGGGCCGGCTGGCCTCCAAGGACCCCAAGGTCTTCAAGCAGGCCGTCATCGACTGGCAGAAACGGCTCCACGAGAAGGGCTGGGTAGCCCCCAACTGGCCGGTCGAGTACGGCGGCACCGGCTGGGACGCCACCAAGCAGTTTATCTTCGAGAGTGAGCGCGCGGCGGCCGGAGTGCGGGACGTGGTGCCATTCGGCCTGAAAATGGTCGGCCCGGTCATCTACCACTTCGGTAACCAGCAGCAGAAGGAGCGCTTCCTCCCTGCTATCCTGGCCAGTGACGAATGGTGGTGCCAGGGTTACTCCGAGCCGGGCTCCGGCTCGGACCTGGCTTCCCTGAAGACCAAGGCGGTGCGCGATGGTGACGACTACGTGGTCACCGGCGCCAAGATCTGGACCACCTATGCCCAACACGCCGACTGGATATTCTGTCTGGTCCGCACCAGCAGCGAGGGCAAGAAGCAGGAGGGGATCAGCTTTTTGCTGATCGACATGAAATCCCCGGGCATCAAGGTCAACCCGATCGTCTCCATCGACAACCATCACAGCCTCAATGAAGTGGAGTTCAACGATGTGCGGGTGCCGGTCGCCAATCTCATCGGCGAGCAGGACAAGGGCTGGACCTACGCCAAGGCGCTGCTGGCCCATGAGCGTACCACCATAGCCGGGGTGGCCGATTCCAAGCGTCACCTGGCGATGATCCGCGACTATGCAGCCAGTGAGGTGAATGGCGGCAAGGCGTTGCTGGCCGACCCGCTGTTCCAGACCCGCATGTCCGATATTGAGATCGAGCTGATGGCGCTGGAATTCACCGAGCTGCGGGTGCTGGCTTCGGTAGCCGTGGGCGGCGCCCCCGGCGCCGAGTCGTCCATGCTCAAGATCAAGGGCACCGAGGTGCAACAGGCGCTGCAGGCCCTGGAGATGGAGGTCGCGGCCTACTTCCAGGGTGTGCTGCCCAACGAACTCACGCCCGAACAGCTGGGCCACGGGTTTGGCAGCAAGGCCCGCCAGAGCTTCATGTACGGCCGTGCCGCGACTATCTACGGTGGCTCCAATGAAGTGCAGAAGAACATTATCGCCAAGGCCGTTCTCGGCTTGTAGGCCGGCGTCAGCAAGGAGTTTAACGCAATGAATTTTGACTTTACCGAAGAGCAGGTCATGCTGCGCGACAGCGTGGCGCGTTTCGTCCAGGACGATTACGACTTCGATACCCGGCGGCGCATCGCCGGTTCCGATGAAGCCATGAGCCGTGACAACTGGCGCATTTTTGCCGAATTGGGCTGGCTGTCGATACCTTTCGCCGAGGAGCACGGTGGCTTTGGCGGCAACGCCGTCGATACCATGGTGGTGATGGAGCAACTGGGCAAGGGTCTGGTGCTGGAACCCTACTTCGCCACCGTGGTGCTGTTCGGTGGCCTGCTGCAGCGCGGCGGCAGCGCGGCCCAACTGGAGCACTACCTGCCGCAGATCATCGGGGGGGAATGCCTGGGTGCATTCGCATACCTCGAGCGGCAGAGCCGCTATGAACTGGCGGATGTGAAAACCACGGCCACCCGGATGGATGGCGGCTACCGGCTCGATGGCGAGAAGGTGGTGGTATTCAATGGTGCCAGTGCCGACCAGCTGATCGTGTCGGCCCGCACCAGCGGTGCGCAGTCCGATGAGGGCGGTATCAGCCTGTTTCTGGTGCCGGCGGATGCCCCTGGCGTGGAGCGCCTGGACTATCGCCTGATGGACGGCCAGCGGGTCGCCAACATCGTGTTCAGCGGCGTGGAACTGGCCGCGGACGCCCTGGTGGGCGAGTTGGACAAGGGTTACGAGTTGATGCAGGCGCTGGTCCTGGAGGCGAACGTGGCCCTGGCGGCCGAGGCGGTGGGCATCATGGAGTTGCTCAATGCCAAGACGGTGGAATACACCAAGACACGCAAGCAGTTCGGCGTTGCCATCGGCAGTTTCCAGGCCCTGCAACACCGCATGGTAGATACCTTCATGGCCTACGAGCAGACCAAATCCCTGCTGTATCGTGCCGTGTGCGCCATGACCGATGACAATGAAGATGCCGTTACCGCCATTCATGCGCTGAAGGTCATGGTGGACCGTGCCGGCAAGCTGGTTTTCGGGGAGGCCATCCAGATGCACGGCGGCATGGGCCTGACCGATGAGCTGGATATCGGCCACTATGCCAAGCGCCTGATGATGATCAACACGACCTTTGGTAACGGCGACTATCATCAGGAAAAATTCAACGCCTTGCGCTATCAGCAGTGAGGCACTGTGGCCGTCCGCTCCGCGGGCGCGCTATGACCCTGCCGGCAATGCCGGCGAACGTGGGAGCATCACTATGAAACTCGGATTTTTACTGGGCTATTCCGGCAAAGAGGTCCATATCCCCATGGACCTCATCAAGCAGGCTGAGGCAATGGGTTACGACTCGGTCTGGACGGCGGAGGCCTATGGCAACGACGCAGTTACTGCGGCCGCCTGGGTCCTGGCCCAGACGAGCAAGATTCGCGTGGGGACCGCAATCATGCAAATGCCGGCGCGCACCCCGGCGATGTGCGCGATGACCTCCATGTCCCTGGATCAATTGTCCGGCGGGCGCTTTATCGTGGGCCTGGGCGCATCCGGGCCTCAGGTGGTCGAAGGCTGGCACGGTGTGCCCTATGGCAAGCCCGTTACCCGTACCCGCGAGTATATCCAGATCATGCGCAAGATCATGGCGCGAGAGGGTCCAGTCGAGTTCGAGGGCGAGATCTACCAGCTCCCCGTCAAAGGACCCGGCACCACCGGGCTGGGCAAACCGCTGAAATCCATTCTCCAGGGCAACCCGGACATTCCCATCTACACGGCCTCGATCACCCCGGCGGGCCTGCGCTGCGCCGCCGAGGTGGCCGACGGTGTGTTCCCGGTGTGGATGGACCCCAACAAGTATGACGTGCTGGGGGAGCACCTGGAGGCGGGGTTCGCCAAGGCGGGCAACGGCAAATCACTCGAGAACTTCGACGTCGCGCCGTTCGTCATGGTGGCGATGAACGATGACCTGCAGGCGGCTTTCGACTCCCTGCGTCCCTGGCTCGCGCTGTACATCGGCGGCATGGGTGCCAAGGGCAAGAACTTCTACAACGACTATGCCACACGCCTGGGTTACGGGGAGGCGGCGGAGCGCATCCAGGAGCTGTACCTGTCCGGCAAGAAAGCCGAGGCCGAGGCCGAGGTGCCCGACTCACTGCTGGATGAGGTCGCCCTGGTCGGGCCGGCGGAACGTATTCGCGAGCGCCTGGCACCCTGGAAAGAGGCCGGGAAACGCGGCGAGGTAGGCAGTATGCTGCTGAGTGTGCAAAACCCGATTATTCTGGAATTGTTCGCCCGGGAACTGCTCTGATGGAACTGCAAGACAAGGTCGTCATCGTCACCGGCGGCGGTAACGGCATCGGCAAGGCCCTGTGCGAGCGTTTCCACCGCGAAGGCGCCCGCCGCGTGGTGGTGGCCGACCTGGAACAGAAAAGCGCCGAGGCAGTGGCCGCGGCGGTAGATGGCGACGCCTTTGCGGTCGATGTTCGCCGGGAGGAGCAGATTCAGTCCATGGTGGCTGAGGTAGAGTCCCGTTACGGACAGGTGGACTTGTTCTGCAGCAACGCCGGTATCATCGCTACCGATGGCGAACCCTGGTGGGCCACCTCCGCCCCCAATGCCACCTGGCAGGCGATGTGGGAGATACACGTCATGTCCCACGTGTACGCCGCGAGGGCATGCCTGCCGGGGATGCTCGCCCGCGGGCAGGGCTATTTCCTCAATACCGCTTCGGCGGCGGGCCTGCTCAACCAGATCGGGGACGCTGCCTACTCCACCACCAAGCACGCCGCGATTGGCTTTGCCGAATCCCTGGCGATAACCCACGGCGATGACGGCATCGGCGTATCGGTACTGTGCCCCCAGGCGGTGGCCACCCGGATGATCGGGGACATCGGCGCAGGCGACGGCGGCACGGCCGGCGTGGACGGTGTGCTCTCAACCGAACAGGTTGCCGAGGAGGTGGTGCGGGGGCTGGCGGGAGAGCAGTTCCTCATTCTTCCACACAGGGAAGTCCTCGAGTACAGTCGACGCAAGGGGGCAGACTATGATCGCTGGCTGGCCGGAATGCGCAAACTGCGCGCTCGCTTCGGCAACCCCTTGAAATCCTGATAGAACACGGAGGGTACCCTCGGGGTCAGGTGGAGAGAAAGGAACGCTTTGCCCGAACCATCCTGAACGGCTTTGAATCCTACTTTGCGGAATTCCAGAATGTTACCCTGGCAGCAAAGTCGTGGTTCGAAAACGCCGATTGGCAGGGTATTCAGCAGGCCTCTGCCCAGCGAATCGACATGTACAAGGCGCATGTCTCCCGGGTTATCGGTTTTGTCGAACTCATCGCCGGGGATCAAGTGCACGACTACGATTTCTGGAGTGGCGCGAAGGCTGTGTACGGGGGCCTGATCGAGGGCCACAACAACTTCGAAATTGCCGAGACATTTTTCAATTCCGTGTACTGCGCGGTATTCAGGCACCGCAAGATTCGCGACGAGTATGTGTTCGTGTTTTCACCTCAAGGGGATATGCCGCCTGCAGATTTCCACAGCGTTTACCGGACCTATAAGCTGGAGGGGACGTTGCAGTCGCTGTTTGCGACGGTACTCGATGACTATGCATTCAATATTCCTTATGAGGACGCACCCCGCGACATAGCCAATATCGTCGATGTGGTTGTCGGCTACCTGGCGCCCCGTTTCGACCTGACCGGCAGCGAGGTGGCACTGGAAATACTGGAGCACCATTTCTACCGCAACAAGGGCGCCTATATCGTCGGGCGCTTCGTTACCGACCAAAGTTCCATGCCCTTCGTGCTGCCCATTCTGCACAACGAGGCCGGCGCGGTGTTTGTCGATACCGTGCTGTTCGGCTCCGACAAGGTCAGTGTGCTGTTCAGTTTCACCCGCTCCTATTTTCTGGTCGACGCCAGTATTCCCTCGCAATATGTACTCTTCCTGCAGCAACTCATGCCCGCCAAGCCGATTTCCGAAATCTACAGCGCGATGGGCTACAACAAGCACGGCAAGACCTATTATCACCGCTGTGCCTATCGCCATATGGAGAGCACCACCGACAAGTTCATGATCGCCCCAGGGATCAAGGGTATGGTGATGTGTGTGTTCACCATGCCGTCCTATGACTTTGTGTTCAAGATCATCAAGGACCGTTTCACGCCTCCCAAGGAGATGACCCGGGAACAGGTAAAGGCCAAGTACCGAATGGTGAAGCGCGCGGACCGTGCCGGGCGCATGGCCGACACCCAGGAGTTCACCAATCTGGCCTTCGCGCGGGAGCGATTTTCGGATGAACTGATGGAGGAGCTACACAAAGTGGCCCCCTCGGTTATCGAGGAGCACGGCAAGGCACTGATCATCAAGCACGTGTACGTTGAGCGGCGGATGACGCCGCTCAATCTTTACCTGCACAACGCCACCGATATGCAGGTTCTGGACGTGATGGATGAATACGGCAACGCCATAAAGCAACTTGCCGCCGCCAACATCTTCCCTGGCGATATGCTGCTCAAGAATTTCGGGGTGACCCGCCACGGCCGGGTGGTGTTCTATGACTACGATGAGATTGTGCCTTTGGTGGATTGTAACTTCCGCGTTATTCCCGAGCCGCGCACCGAGGCGGAGGAACTGGCCAGTACGCCCTGGTACACGGTTGGCCCCAATGATATTTTCCCCGAGGAGTTCCGTTTGTTTTTTTCTGGCAACCAGCGCGCCCGCAAGGTTTTCGATCGCCTGCATAGCGATATTTACGAGGCCACGTTCTGGCAGCAGCTGCAGGAGCGGATCCGCAGCGGTCACGTAGAAGACTTTTTCCCCTACCGGCGCAAGTTGCGCTTCAATAGGCAGCGCACCAGCGTCGGGAGTGTTGCCTGATGGCTACCATCTATCTTATTCGGCATGGGCAGGCTTCTTTCGGTGCCGAGGATTACGACAAACTGTCCGAGCTGGGTTGTAAGCAGGCAGGTGTGGCGGGTGAGTACCTGCGCGACCACGGTATCGAGCTGGACGCGGCTTACAGCGGTGATCTGTTGCGCCAGAGGGAAACAGCCGCGCTTGCCCTGGCAAGCCAGCCCGGCGCGGTCCCCCACCACATTGACCCCCGCTTCAACGAAGTGCGCAACGACGAGCATCTGCAATATCTGCTGCCTCGCCTGCTGGACGATAACCTGGCCCTCAGGGCCCTGGTGGAGGGCGGTCTGGGTTCCAGCAAAAGCTACCAGAAGGTAATCGAGGCGGCCTTCAATTACTGGGTGTCGCCGCAGTGTGACGAGCCGCGTATCCAGAGCTGGGACGATTACTCTGGCGGTGTGCGCGCGGCGCTGCAGCAAGTGATGCGGGAGCAAGGAGCCGGTAAGACCGTCGGCGTCTTCACTTCGGGCGGTACCATCGCCACGATTGTCGGCCAGGTCCTGGGCCTGGGCGGGGAGCAGACCTACCAGTTCTACGAACCCATATTCAACTGTTCTATTACCCAGCTGTTTTACAGCGGCGACAAGGTGTCGCTTTCCTATTTCAATGACCGCTCCTACCTGCAGGCCTATGGCAGAGAGCGCGGTGAGCAGCTGGTGAGTTACCGCTAGGCCTTCGGTGTGGATATCTTCCTGGTACGGCATGGTGAAGCGGCGGCCAGTTGGGGGCAGTCAGCCGACCCCGGCCTCAGCGAACGGGGTTGGGAGCAGGCGCACGCTGCCGCGCGGGCGCTGCAAGCGCTGGTTAGTGAGCAGCCGCGGCTGCACAGCAGCCCGCTGGCGCGGGCCCGGGAAACGGCACAGCCCCTGGCGGAGGCACTGACGCAGCCGGTGCTGGTCGATGAGGCATTCCGGGAAATATGTGCGCCCGTTCCCCTGGCCCAGCGCCAGACATGGTTGCGTGCCTTCATGCAGCAGCGCTGGGATGAGCAGGGCCCCGAGTTACACGACTGGCGGGCCCGGGCGCTGGACGCGTTATTGCAGTTCTCCTGCCCCGCGGTGGTGTTCACCCACTTCCTGCTGATCAACGCGGTGGTAGGCCAGATACTCGGCGACGGCAGAACCCTGCACTTCTGGCCGGAAAACGGCTCGATTACCCACCTGCGTCGCACCGGGCAAGGCCTGGAACTGGTGGCACTGGGAGCGCAGATGCCCTCGGTGGTCAACTAACCCGGCAGTAGCCGCAGGAGCGCTTCCTGCGCGCTGGAAGCCACCAGCACCCCGTCGCGGGTGTAGAAACTGCCGCGGCTGAAACCCCGGCTGCCGGAGAGATTGGGGCTGTCGATGGAGTACAGTATCCAGTCATCCAGGCGGAATGGCCGGTGGAACCACAGGGCGTGGTCCAGGCTGGCCTCCTGGATTCGTTTGCTGTCCGGGGTGTAGGGGTGTGGGTAGAGCGCCGTCCCCAACAGACCGAAATCGGATATATAGGCCAGCAGTGTCTGGTGGCGCACATGGTCGCCGCCGATCTCTCCGCCGAGCCGTATCCAGATATGCTCTACCGCCTCCCGGGGTTGCGGATCGAGGCGATTGCGGGGGTTGACCCGGCGCCGCTCGATAGGCCCCATCATACTGAACGGAGCCAGGTGAGGATGCGATTGTGCCAGTTTCTCCAGTTCCACATGGTCCGATTCCAGTTCCTCCGGGGGCGGCACATCCGGCATGGCACTCTGGTGAGCCAGGCCCTCTTCGACCACCTGGAAAGAGATGGCGGTGTTGAAAATTGCCCGACCGTCCTGCTTGGCAACGACCCGCCGGGTGGTGAAGCTCTTGCCATCGCGGATAGGATCAACCTCGTATACGATCTGTTTCTCTGGATCGCCCGGGCGCAGAAAATAACCGTGCAGGGAGTGAGCGATGCGGTCCTCCTGCACGGTGCGCACGGCTGCGTTCAAGGACTGGGCCAGCACCTGGCCACCGAATACACGCAACGGTTTGCGCGGGCTCTTGCCGACGAAGAGGTACTTGTCTATCGCCTGGATTTCCAGGTAGCTGAGCAGTTTGTCGAGATTGGCGGACACGGGGTACTCCAGTGGTTTGCGTGGGGCGCCGTTACGGCCGGGTGAGCAGACCGTTGAAAAAGATGTCGAAGTAATCGACGGCGGCGCTGTCGATGTCGTCCAGGCGCCGCCACAGGGACAACTCCATCGAGGCATTCACCGCCCCTGCGATCAATTGCTGGGCGACGAAGGTGTCGACTTCACGCACGCTGCCGTCGCCGATTCCCTGGCGCAGGAAGTTGCCGAAACATTCGTTGGCAGCATCGGTACGCCTGAGAATCTCCCGCCGGCGCTCCATCGGCAGGGCGGTTATCGAACTGTAGCGTATCAGCGGGCCTTCGTGGGAATTCTGGAAGTAAAAAATACGCCGGCAGGTGTGCTCGACTTTCTGCAGCCCGGGTCCCGACTCGGCATCCGCCTGGTGGTGAATGCCTTCGACGATATCCAGGGACCGGCAATAGCAGTTGAATAGCAGGTCTTCCTTGTTGCGAATATGGTAGTAGAACGCGCCCTTGGAAACGTGCAGGTGCTCGGCGATTTCGTCCAGCGAGGTGCCATTGAAGCCCTGCTTGTTGAAGAACCAGGTGCCGGTCTTGTAGAAGGCCTCCTGCTTGGCGCGCTTTTGCTGTTCGCGGTTGAAGCCCTCCAGCGGGCGCTCGCGCTCCTCCTGCAGGTTCATCGCCGAGGGGTGGTACTCGCCGGGGCCACCATAAAGACCGTGCATGAGGATATCCACCGCACAGGAAGCCACCCGGCCCACCTGATCGGGTTCCACCCGGTGCAGCCACGAGAAGGTCCAGTCCACCGAGCCCAGCAGGGCCCGGGTAGTGGCGGTGGTTTCGATCCTGCGGAAGCTGCCCTCGGCAATGCCGTCGCGCAGGTACTGGCGAATTCGCTTGAACAGGGCGATGTACTGGGCTTCGACCTCCTGGCGGTGGGCGCCTCGCAGGGAGGCTATCTCCAGCAATGCGGCGATATGCGGCCCGCGCCCCTCGCGGGCGGCCAGCCAGTTGTCGAAGTGCTGCATGAAAAATGCACCCAGGCGCTCGCGCGGCGCGGCGTACTGCCGGTCGATATCGTCCAGCTTGCGCTGGTGATGCGCGAGGGCAGCGAGGTAGCACTGGTAGATCAGCTCTTCCTTGGTTTTGACATAGTAGTAGAGGCTGGTCTTGGTCAACCCGAGATTCTCGGCGATGTCTTTCAGCGTGGTTGCCCGCGACCCCTTGTAATTAAACAGGCGGGCGGCCTGGGAGAGAATCGCCAGGCGCTTGGCGTCGTGCTGCACCGTGCGGTTGAAAGGCGAGGCTGAAGTGCCGGGAGCAGGACTTTTCTCTTCAGCCATAGCGGTAACTCTTGGAAGCGGGGGTACCCACCAGGAACGCCTGCAAGGTGAAAACCTACTTTTAATTCTAAGATTCGAACTTTAAGTATTTTTTCTGGTGCTGTCCATAGTGACCACTTCCGCCTCGTCGATTGCGCCGCCCAGCCACTTTCGGGAGCGATAGCGATGCAGCAGCAGGCAGGCCTTGGTGCTGTAATCGGCAAGCATGACCGCGTAGATCCAGTACACCGACAGCCCCAGATGCAGGAACAGCCAGGCGGGCAACAGGCGGCCGAGAATCATGCCGCAGAAGGTGGAAAAGAGGGGGAAGCGGGTGTCCCCCGCGCCGCGCAAGGCCCCTGCGAGAGTGAGCTCACAGGCCATCAGGGGCTGCGAAGCGGCCAGCAGGTAGATGAAGACAACAGTCAGTTCAATAACCCGGGGGTCGTCGATCATGAAACTCGCCAGATCCCTGGCATAGACGATTTGCAGGGCTGCCATGCTGCCCATTGCCAGCAATGCCAGCCGCAGGGCGCGCCACCCCGCGGCTACCGCAAGGTCGGGCCGTCCCGCACCGAGTTGCTGGCCCACCAGGGTGGCCGCGGCGATGCCAAAGCCAAAGCCCACTACGATCGAAAACGACACCAGGCTGACGCCTATCCCATAGGCCGCATAGGCGTCGGTGCCGTAGCTGGCGACGATACCGAAGAATGCCAGGAATGCCAGCTGTACCATGCCCTGCTCGAGTACCGCAGGTGTGCCGATGACCGCGAGCTGCCTGGCGATCGACCAGTCGATTCGAGGCGTCTTGCTGGCCTTGACGTTGAAATAACCACGCCACCACAGCGCCGCAAAGCAGCAGGCGGCGACCAGACCTGCCGCGCCGCCGCCCAGGGCCACACCGGCAACCCCCAGGGCGGGGAGGGGGCCGTATCCGAATGCCAACAGGTAGGCAAAACAGATATTCAGCAGGGAGCTGAAAAACAGGAACCAAAGGGGCGTTATGACATTACCTGTGGCGCGCAGTGCGGTGGACAGCACCATGGTCGTCGCCGACCCGATGCTGAACACGCCCAGCCAGAAAATAAAGCTGGCGGCGGCCCGCGTGGTTGCCTCGTCCAGCCCGAACAGGCCGGCAATGGATTCTGGAACGAGCAGGGCGGGCAGGCTAAGCAAGCCCGCGAGGCCCAGGGACAGGCACAGGGTTGTCCAGGTAATATGCTCGGCCTGCCTGACCTCGCCGGCTCCCCAACTGCGGGCGATCAGGGCCGTCGCCGCCACCGAAACGCCCATCAGCAGGGCCTGTATCAAAAAGAACACGCGATGGCCGGTAGTGACCGCCGCTACCTCCGTTGTGCCGATGTTGGCGACAATTTTGATATGCGCGAAACCTACCGCGGTAAACAGCAGGTTGGAAGTGATGGTGGGCCAGGCGAGGCGCCAGACGCTGCGGCTCGTCCCCGGGGGCTGGTCCGTCTTCACCCGGGGCTGGCAACTGGCTGGCGAGCCGGGCTCCCCGGTAACTGGCGCGCGGGATTGTCAGCCACCTGTGTGCCTCCGGGCCATGCGCGCGCATTCTCGATGGCGAAAACAGTCCGTGGTGTGGTCGTTGACCATGCCGGTCGATTGCATGTGGGCATACATGATGGTCGAGCCTACGAAAGTGAATCCGCGTTTTTTCATATCCTTGCTGAGTCGGTCGGATACCGGGGTAGCGGCGGGCACGGATTTGATCGCAGACCAGTGATTTTGCACCGGTTGATATTCAACGAAGCCCCATATGTAGTCCGAGAAGCTGCCGAATTCTTCCCGAACGCGCAGAAACGCCCTGGCATTTTGCCGGGCACCGTAAACTTTCAGCCGATTGCGGATGATCCTGGGATCCTGCAGCAGTGTGTCCAGCTTGCGGTCGGTGTAGCGGGCAATCTTTTCGGCGTTAAAGTCGTCGAACAGGGCCCGGTAGCCCTCCCGCTTGCGCAGGACCGTGATCCAGGACAGCCCGGCCTGGGCGCCTTCGAGCAGGAGCATTTCGAACAAGTGCTTGTCATCGCGGGAGGGAACCCCCCACTCAGTGTCGTGATAGCGGGTATACAATGGATCATCGCCACACCAGGTACAGCGTTTTTTCATCGTCGAGACTCCATGCAGCGCAACAGTATCTGCAAGCCCTGTCGGCATGTCCAGCAATCGTTTGCCGCGCTGGCGGCGTTCGCGGCCCTGTGACACACTTGTGTGTTCCGGCACCTGTCACCAGTAGATCGCGGAGAAATCATGGCGGACACCATTTTATATAGGCGGGAGGGCCATATTGGTTACCTGGTACTCAACTGTCCCGACCGGCACAATGCGCTGGGGGCGGAGGAGTTACGGCTTATAGGCCAGCACCTGGACACGGTTGCGGCGGAGGACCAGGCGAGGACGCTGGTTGTAACCGGGGCGGGTGACAAGACCTTCTGCGCCGGTGCCTCATTGCAGCAGCTGGCTGATGGGAAGCTGAGTAATGATGCCTTCCGGGAGGTCACGGGGCGGCTCGAGGCGCTTGCCATACCGACCATATGTGCCATGAATGGACACGTTTTCGGCGCGGGGGTGGAACTGGCCCTGGCCTGCGATTTTCGAATTGGAGTGGAAGGCAGCCGGATGAGAGTGCCTGCCGCGGCAATAGGCATTTGTTATCCCCCGAGCGGAATCTCCAGATTGGTCAACTGCCTTGGTGTCAGTGTGGCCAGGCGTATTTTACTTGCGGCCGAAGTGTTTGACGCCCAGGCGATGCTCCAGGTGGGCTTCCTGGACCATCTGGTACTGCCCGGCGGCCTGCAGGAGGCCTGCAGCGAACTCGCCGAGCAGGTATCCGGGCTGGCCCCGCTGGCGGTGCGTTCCATGAAAAGTATTCTGGGCCAGGTGGTGGCGGGGGAGGTCGACGAGGACCATGCCGCGCGGCTGGCCGCGATGTGCGCCGGGTCAGAGGACCTGGCGGAGGGGCTGGCGGCCCAGAAAGAGAAGCGCCGGCCCCGTTTTAGAGGCGCGTGACAAAGGTTTCAGTACCTATCGAGGTGCCAGCGGGCCGATGCATTTGAGTTCGCGGTCGATCGCCAGCCAGGGCAAACCCAGGCCATCCAGCCAGCGAATCCCTTGCTGTTCGGTTTTCAGACGCGCGATGCTCGCTGCGCTGCACGCGGTGAGGCAGTTATCGGCCACCACTGCGACGCTGAGCAAGCCGGGCAGTGGTTGCCCGTCTACCGGGCTAAGTGCGCGACCGAAATACTCTCCGTCGCGCAGGACTCGTCGCTCGAAATTTCCGCGCATCGCAAAACCCTGGTCGTTGAGCTTGAGCCTGGCGATAGCCGTGCGCGGGCCCTTGGGATGGCGTACACCCACTAACCAGTTGGAGCCGTCAGCTTGCCTGCCGATGCTGACCGCTTCACGGTCCAGCTCGATCAACGCGTTTTCCACACCATTGCGGCGCCACAATTTGCGTATGGAGTCTACCGCGTAGGGGCGCATGCAGCTGTCAAGGTTGATGACCATGCCACGGGTCGGCAGGCGCACGCCCTGTTCGCATAGTTCGAGACCACGCCAGCCAACCAGCTTGAGCATTCCCTGCAGTTGCTGGGCGGTTGCCCGTAGCTGGCCGTCGGTATTGTAGCAATCGTGGAGCACCGAAGTGGAAGGGTCGTACAGGTGGTTGCTTTGGTTCCAAAGCGCATGTACATAGTCGAACAGGCTGCGCGCTTCGGCGTCCAGTGGTATGTAGGCGCCCGTGCCAGCCGCCTGATTGATGGCGCTGATGATGCTGTCTGGAACATGGGAGCCATATTTGGCCTCAAGACGGAAGAACTCCTGCGCGGCAACATGCAGCATTTCCTCCGTGTTCGCCGGCCGGTCATTCACGACAAGGTGGCAGGGGCTACCGAACGCCTGCAACCATTTTTCCCGTTTTGTACCTAGCACGGCCATTGCTTTGCTGCTCGCAAATTCTATATCCGGACAGGATGTGCCAATGTAACACCCCGTGGGTGCTCTACTCCACAGGTAATCCCGTCTCAGTTGAGTGACTGGCTCGGGGTGGACTCGTAAAAGAAAGCGTGACGCGGCTGCCGCCATTTGACTGAAAGCTGAGTGCCCCTGAAAGCTGGCTCGCCATGGTATGGACGATTGCGAGCCCAGCTGTGGATGGCAGTAGAGGGTTGAGTTCATCAGGCATGCCGATGCCGT
This sequence comes from Pseudomonadales bacterium, assembly GCA_024234735.1. GTDB lineage: Bacteria > Pseudomonadota > Gammaproteobacteria > Pseudomonadales > Halieaceae > JARRPM01. Next base: position 40,455 of record JACKNV010000004.1, on the reverse strand, counting down.
CGTCCTCGACGATCAACTGATACCGCGCCTCACCATGTTTTTCTGGTTGCTGTTGGGCAAAAACCACATGCAGATAGTTTGTGGTGCGATCGAGGGGAAACGCGTGCTGGATGGCATTCTCGAGAAGCTCGTATAGTAGTATCGACAAACGCGAGGCTTGATCCAGGGGGAAAGGTAGCGAACTTACCTCGTTTATGGTTGTAATATTTTCGGGTGCGTGTGCGGCACTTTGTAGCAGCCGGGAGATAATAATGTCTGTGTATTTGTTGAGGTCGGCCAGCAGCTCGTCGTTGTGGTGGTAGACACACTCCTCCAACGCGCTGAGCGCTTTGACGCGATTTATATTTTTGGCGGCCTCGCTATTGTATGCCGAGGCCGGATCGAGTCCGTTTTGTGTAGAAATAAAGTCCGCTATCAGGTTTAGCGTTGCCACATTGTGGCGATAAACTGATTTTACCAGCTGATCCTGAACCTCGAGTTGCTCTTGCAATTCATCCTCTGCACGCTCGGCGTCTCGGTTCATCTGCGTAGCCAGTGCAGTAGCCCGTCTCTCAATCATATAGCTATCGTAGGCGCGCTTGCCAAGCCATAGGAGTGTCGCTGTGGCGACAAAATAAAGGCAGTACGCCCACCAGCTACGCCACGGGGGTGGCAGGACACGCAGATTCAGCGACGCACCTTCCTGGTTCCAGATCCCCGCGGAGTTGGCGCCCTGTACCCTTAGAACATAGTCACCTGCAGGTAGGTTGGTGTAAGTGGCAGTGTTGCGGGAACCGTTGTCGATCCAGCGTTCGTCAAAACCATCGAGCTTGTATCTGTATTGGTTCCTTTCGGGATCGAGAAAATCCATGACTGCAAAGTTGAAGGTTACATAGTTGTCTTTGTGTGTGAGTTGTACTTGGTTGACGGAACTGTGACTTTCTAGAAGGTCCAGTTTAGAGCTGGATAGCACGAGTGTTGTAAATGCGAGTTGCGGAGGTTCAGCAGGGACATGCGCGCTATCAGGGTCAAATCTAGTATAACCGCTACTGCCACCAAAATAGAGAAATCCGTACGAGTCAGCATGCGAAACTCCGAAGTCAAAGTCAGAGAATGGTAATCCCTGGCGATCAGAGTAGAGTACTGCTGACTTCGTCGAAGAATCGAATCGTACTAGTCGGTCGTTCGTCGCACCCCAAATATAGCCATTATCGTCTTTCTCAAGCGCAAAAACGGTATTAAATGGTAGCGTTGGCGAATATAAAGATCGTACTTTTGTGGGATCACGGTCCGTAACTGCTGTCTTGGGCCATACGTAAAGTCCGTGGTGCATAGTGGCGAACCAGATGTCACCGCTGATAGTCTTCAGCATGTCCCAAACAATGGGTTTCGTACTTTTTTTCGCATCATACGGGAACTCTAGTTCGGATATGGTATGTGATTCGCTATGGTATTCAAATAGGCCAGTTTCAGTGCCGACCCATACTGAGCCGTCTAATAACTGGTGGATCATGATTACGCGGTTATTACCCATGGGAAGCTGCTGAACACGCTTGTCCCGCGCTAATACGTTCAAGCCTCCACCGTAAGTTCCAATTAACGTGGTGCCGTCCTTTAGCGTTAATATCGAACTTACTGAATTGGAGGATATATTGGGCTTGCTTTCAGTATTCAAATAGAATCCGTCGCCACCAGTTAGGGAAATATACTGGAGTCCCGCTGATAGGTAGCCGATCCATATACCATTTTCATCAACTTGAATTGTCATTATCTGTTCATCGATAATTTCTTGATTGCTTAAGTAGTCGCTAAAACTGGCATGATTATTGTTTTCTGAGTTAATTAGTAACAATCCATGATACGTCGCGACAAATCGTCCAATTTCTGGGTGAGAGTCAATAGAGACAATAGCGCGAATGTTCTGATTTGAGTTTTGTCTATAAGCCTCAAATATTGTTGGTACTAAAAAGCGAAGTCCTGTAAACGTTCCTATCCAAAGGCTCCCTTGCGGGTTTTTAGCTACTGAAGACACTTCGTCTTCTTGTTTTCCTTCTATAGAAGTGGGAATGTACGCTATATCCATTGAAGAATTTACGCGAAAAAGACCCTGGTCTGTTGCTACCCAAGTCGAATCGGACTTTTGGTCAATGAAAATCTGATGCACATCAGACCTTTCAATCGCCGCGCGATTTACTGCAGTATGATGAAGTTGCTCGCATGTGAGGAGTTGTAAATTAATTATAAACACGCCATCACTTTTGGTGCCGAGCCAAAGCGAGTGGTCATAATGTATTTCAATTACGTCTAGGCTGGATTTGAATTCAGTGCAAATTGCATTAATATCGACTAGCTTTTCTATGTTGTAATCACTGTCAATATTGAATATCGATCCGAAATTGGTTGAGGCATATATTGCTCCTGATTGATCTTGGGTGATGTTTGTGACGGTTCCACCTGCATCAAAATCTAACCTTTTCAGCCTTTTGGAGTCCAAGTCAAGCCGTGCTATGTCACCGTTCTGGTAGCCAATCCAAACGTTATCGTCGCTATCAATAAATGAACTCGAAATTACGCTTTGATTGGAAGGTCTGTAGTCGTCTGGCATTGCTGACAAAAATGAATCATTAAGAACATCATAAGCTAGAACCCCAGCATCTTTTGTTACTACTAGTATGCGGTCATTGGATGTTTTCTGGAGTTCTAGAATATTTGCGCTTGCGATAAATTCGTCATTTGGTCGATTGGGGCGATATCTTGTAAAATCATTTCCGTCGAAGCGATCTACTCCGGCTAGTGTGGCGATCCATAATGAGCCATTTTCAATGTGAAGAATGCTTAGAATAGTTTGCTGAGTTAACTGGTTGCTAAGAGGCCAGGGAACTATGGTGTAGGTAGATTCCGACGCGGCGATTTGAGCATGGAACACAAACGAGAATAGTACAGTTACGATTGCTGAGGTTCTAATTGGATAGGTATCCGAAATAGGTGTTTTTGTGTGCATATTCTAAACTATCCGGATATAAGGAATTATTTCAGTTTGTAATCGCCCCGTCTAGTTGGTTGCGCTTAACGTAGGTGTTTAAAGCTATAAGTGCTTTTCAGCAATAATAGCTGTCGTCAAATAGTTTTTCTGGAATTCCTCTACGAACTCCGAGTACGATAAACATAGGTTTTCTATAGCCTCTTCAACATTTTGTGTTGTTCCATCTTTGGCATTTTGTTCGATTGTTGCGCTAATATTCCTTACCCGTTCTGCGCCGATGTTTGCGCTCATTGATTTGATGGCATGTGCGTTTTTGCAAAGCTGTTCTCGGTCGCCCTGGTTTACGTTATTAGCGATTTCAGTTAACTTAACATCCATCTGTGAGATAAACCCCTCCAGTATACTTGGTAGCAGCGGTTTTCCAGTTTGAGTCTCAATGGATTGGATGTTTTCGATTGCCTTGGTGTTAAAAATATCATTTATTCTCTTGGTGCCACTCACAGTGATTGGGAGACGAATTTCTTCTTTCCTTACGGTCGCTATGTGTGAATCATTTTCTCGAGGACGTACTATGTGTCGAGAAATGGCATCTTTTAAATCGCTGATTGAGAATGGCTTGCTCAAGTAGTCGTCCATTCCGTGTTCAATACATCTTGCTTTATCCTCTTTCCCAATGCCCGCTGTCAGCGCAATTATAGGCGTGTGATGCTTAGAATTTTTTGCTTCCAACTCTCTAATTTTCGATGTGGCTTCAAGTCCATCCATTACGGGCATTTGACAGTCCATGAATATAAGATCGAAATCGTTCTGCACATATTTTTCAATGGCTTCGATGCCATTACTGGCAACTGAGACTCGAAAATTTAGAATTTGTAGCATCTCGCGAGCAATCTTTTGATTTACCTCTACATCTTCGGCTATTAATACATGACCAACACTATATTTTTGTTTCCCATTAGGGGGTGTAGTGACGTGTTCGTTCGAGGAGGTTGTGTTCCTGATGTTTAGTATAGCAGCCTCTAGCGCGGTAAGCGTTACTGGTTTGGAGACTGATTTCCATTGCTCTAATTCCGGGAAGTGTCGATCAACTCGGAAAGGAGAAAGAATAAGCACCAAATCATCCGGGATAGTGCCAAGCAACTTTAGGCTGTCTCTGTTTTCTAGCAGAAACGAATAGTCTATTACTCTAAGCGTTCCGGCAGCTTGCTGTTCAATCAGTTCGTTAGTGGTTTTAACGGCTTTTGTTTCTATGTTAAGTAAATTTAAATGAGAGCTGATCATCTCGATTGTTTCTGATTTTGTGGCAAGCACTAATGCGGACAGGTTTTGAAAGACAAACGGTCTGTGCAAGCTATCATCAGATATTGGCAACGGTATTGACACAGATATATTGGTGCCTTTCCCAGGGCTGGAATCAACGGATATTTCTCCATCCATAATCTCGACGTATTGTTTGGATATTGCCAGCCCCAAGCCGGTCCCGCCGTACTTTCGTGTCGTGCTTGCGTCAGCTTGAGTGAATGCATCGAAAACACGCTGTTGAGTGGTGCTATCCATGCCTATGCCGGTATCTTTCACGGATATTTCAAGAAATACATGCCGCGATTTATGAGAATGATCTCTACACCGCACACGCACGGTTACGCTGCCCTCATGAGTGAATTTGATCGAGTTGCTTACCAGGTTCATTATTATTTGTCTGATCTTGGTTGGGTCACCTACAAGACGATGTTGCATATTTGTATTAAAGCAATTGAATACTTCAATGCCTTTTCGATAAGCGGGCTCCCCTTGTAAGTAACATATCTCGTCAACTAGCGCTATTGGGTCAAATTCGACAATATCCAATTCCACTTTAGCTGCTTCTATTTTAGAGAAATCTAGTATTTCATTAATAAGATTTAATAGAGTTTCCCCGCTATTATGCGCTGCTTCTGCGAAGCGGCGCTGTTGCTCCGTTAGGTTGGTATGCATCAGTAACTCTGTCATCCCAATCATTCCATGCATCGGGGTGCGTATTTCGTGGCTCATTGTAGCCAAAAAATTTGATTTCGCTTTGTTTGCATCTTCTGCAATGAGCCTGGCTTCTTGTAAATCAGAAGTTCTTTCCCTGACTTTGTCTTGTAGTTCTTTTTCTCTCGAGAGTGCTTCTTTGGCTTTGCGATTTTGCTGCAAAGTGATTCCTGCTATAAAACTCAGTCCAATCAGAGCATAAACTGTATAAGCGATTGGACTTAGCCATGGAAGTGGGTTAACTACAATTGGAAGAGTTTTTCCGTCCCAGTTCCAGGCTCCATTCGGACTTGCTGCAGCTAATTTCAGGTCATATTTTCCAGGGGGTAGGGTGGTAAAAGAAGCAATATGTGATTCAGGTGAGATTACCCAGTCAGGGTTGATGCCTTCTAGCTTGTATGCGTACTGTATGAGCTGAGGGTTGGAGTAATCTGATGCAAAGAACTCCACAGATAGCATTCGGTCTTCATATTCCAATTCTAATGAATTAAGTTCGTTGTATGGCACATCGTAAGTTTTACTTACATTCATTACTCTAATATCAGCAATCGAAACCTCTGGAATAACAGAATTAGCTTTAACTCCGTCAGCGGGAACAATGTTAAAGCCCCTATTTCCTCCAAAGTAAAGCTCTCCGGATGCAGCTTTAAAAACCGCGCCCATGTTGAATTCGGAGTCCTGTAGTCCGTCTCTGACGCCATATTGGGAAGTTGCCAATTTCTCTGGGTCAAAGCTTGTTAAACCCTTATTATGTGATAGCCATATCGTCCCGTTGTTGTCACTTTGAATTCCATAAATGTTAGAGCTGGGTAGTGAGAGAGCTTCCGAAAACTTCTGAAAATTAACTATTCCAGCTTCTCGGTCCTCGGGGTCCCAGCGATTTAGGCCGCCTCCGCTTGTTCCGAGCCAGAGGCGTCTCTGCTTATCTTCGTGAAACGCCCAAACCATATTGCTGGAAACACTTTTGGGATTGTTGCTGTCAGCGTAAAAGTGTTTGAACTTTCCTGATTCTGGATCAAACAGATTGAGTCCTCTTTCTGTGCCGATCCAAATAAGGTTAAATGAATCCTGAAAAAGTGCGATTACATAGTCATTACTAATAGATGAGTTGTCGTTTGCGTCATGAACGTAGTTAGTAAAAGTCCCGGACTCTTGATTCAAAACACTCAAACCTCCGCCAAAAGTACCAACGAGTAGTTTTTTATCGCGTGTGTATAGAATAGAGGTGATACCATTAGAGCCAATGGAGTGCTTATCAAGTCGACTATGTGCGTAAATTGTTGTTTCGCCAGATTCTATGTTTATCTGGTTTAAGCCTCCATCATAAGTCCCTACCCAAAGTGTATTCTCCACAGGTAGAAGACTCATTACATCTGAACTGGATATGAATGGAAATGTGGACTCGTTGATCCATTCAAATGTCGTTTCTCCGGGGCGAAGGCGGTTTAGTCCGTCATCCGTGCCGACCCATAGGCTGCCATCTAAAGTTTCCGCGAAAGCGTTGACGGAGTTACTTGAGAGTTCCCCATATACAGTATCAATTTTTGTAAATAGACTTGGTAACCCGGAGGCAAGGCCATAAAAGGTTCCAATCCAGTATTTTCCCTCTCTCGATTGAAAGATGCTTGCTATGGCTTCAGATGGGAGGTCAGAGTTGTTTTTTGAAAATCGGAGGAAATTATCTTCCCCTTCAAGAAATAGGTCTAAACCATCATAGGTGCCGATCCATATTCTTCCCTCTTTATCTTCATATATGTCATTGCAGTTGTTTGATGATAGAGAGGTGTTTGCTTCCTTGTCATGTACAAAATTTTTGATCTTCCCACTACTTGGATCTAAAACACTAATTCCACTACTTCTTGAGGCTGCCCATACAAGCCCATTCTTGTCTACGGTTAGGCTAGAAAAACTATTTGAAACCAAAGATTTGGATTTGTCAGAGTTGTGCTGATACCGGGTTATGTCCCTTGAATGTGGGTCTATAGCTAACAAACCGGCGTCTGTTGCTGCCCATATTGTCCCATCGGATGCTTGATCGAAGCGCTCTATCCATCCGCTAAATGGGTGGTCCTTGGTTTTTGGTACCACATGCTGAAACTCACCTGATCTGGGATTAAAAAAGCTAAAAGCATCTTTATACCCGATAAGTATATTTCCATCGAGACTTCTGTAGACGGTGCGAATTTCGTTAGAGAACGGTGATTTTTTGGGATCTTTACCTGTGAAAATAGAGGAGAAGCTATTTTGAGTTCGATTATATCTGTTTAATCCTCCACCCATAGTTGAGATCCATAGTACGCCATCTGAATCCTCAGTTATCCTTGTAACGTAGTTGCTTGAGATGGAGTTCTCGTTGGTTGGTGAGTATCTATAGTTCTCTAATTCAAAGCCGTTGTATTTACTCAGACCTTCTTGTGTGAGTATCCATAAAAATCCCTCTGAATCTTGGAATACCTGAATTACGGTTTGTTGGGTTAGGAGTTTTGAGATTGGGTCTGGTTTAAAATCTATAACAATCTCGGGAGTAATTTCGGAACTAGCCGAAAGCTCTGACATTGCTATCAAAATAAAAAAAACGATAGCCTGCACTTTCATATAATGCTGGTTTCACGAAGTCGATGAAATGTAGATCAAAGTCTAATGGATATGCCGAAACCAGGCCAGCAGTCAACTTAGTCAAAGATGACAGTAAAAGAAAAATTCAGGAAGAAAAATTAGCGCGAGGTGGAAGGTGGAAGGCAGCCCCTCCTGTCTCGCGCTTAAGAACGGTAGTTAATCGTAATGTAAATTGGTTTCATGATTGACTTTAGGGGAAATTACTTCTTAGCGCTTCAAGCCCCATTTGTAGCCGGTTTGTTCAGCGAAATTTTTAAGACCCCACTTGTATCCAGACTGGTCTGCGAAGCTCTTAAGGCCCCACTTGTAGCCGGACTGGTCGGCGAAGTTTTTGAGGCCCCACTTGTAGCCGGACTGGTCTGCGAAGTTCTTGAGACCCCACTTGTAGCCGGACTGGTCTGCAAAGCTTTTGAGGCCCCACTTGTAGCCAGTCTGCTCAGAGTAGTTCTTCACACCCCACTCGTAAGACGCCGAGCCAGCGTATGACTGAGAAGCGGGCTCTGCGGTAGTGGATTGACCCCACTTGTAGCCGGAGCGAGAAGCGTCTTTCGCTGCCCATTTGGTATCGGCCTGGCTTTGCTCGGCTTTGCGGCCCCATTTGTAGCCGGAGGTGCCGCTGGTGGTATAGCTTTGCGACTCTGCCAGCGAGTGGCTCACCCGGTGAACCAGGCTGTGAGCGCTGGCATTTACCTGGCCGGATTCAGCCAGGCTCAGGGAGGGAGCTGCGAAAAGTGTCAGGGCCAGGGTGCCCACACCTGCGTATCCGAGTGATTTGGTCGTCTTCATAGTCTTTGCCCGCCTTCAGTCTGTATCGTCCTGCTTTTCTATTTTGTGACGCGGTTCCATGGCCCACGTCCCAGCTTGAGATTCGAGTCACATCTTCTTACTTGGATGCTTGACTACGTTATACGTTTGGGGGGCTGGCGTTTGAAGATGGGTACATACCCATTTTGGGGTAGGGGTGGCCGGGGTCAGGGAAGTCCGAGGCGCTGCCGGGGCGTCCCTGGGGGCCTAGGGGCCTTGAATATAGCGCGGTCCGGGGGGAATTTGACCTGGATCAAGTAACCCTCAGGGGGCAGATCGTGGCATGGGCAGGTAAGGGGCTTGCTTCTGGGGGCTACTGGGGGCGATTCCGTGACAGGTTCTCGATGGCGGCCTTTTCCTGTATGTATACTTCCATCCAGTCGAAGGGGGCCGCCTCTCCGGCAGAGTCGTCCGGGGGTACGGTAGATGGGCTCCCCTGGCGTTCGATATGGGCTTTTACGCCCCACCTGCGGTTGTCGCTGAAGCCTTTTTCGGCAGGTTCCGGGGATACCATCGTCGACAACCCGGGCAGGCTGACTTCACCGTCCTCATCGACAATGGCGGGACCGGTAAAATGCCCCTCCCCCCTGATCTCGCGCTGGATGTCGAGCTCCGGGTTGCCGCAGCCTTTCTCGCCCAGGGTGACTGCCCGGGTGGCGTTGACATAGCCATGGCCCTGCTGGAAGGGGCTGTAAGCGAGCAGGCCGTCCCGGTTCAGGGCTGGCTCGGCGCTGCTCAGCAGCTTGCACTTTACGTCATCCGGGGCCAGGTCGGGCTCCAGTTGCAGCAGCAATGCGACTATTCCGGAAACCAGCGCGCTGGCCTGGGACGAGCCGGTCATGACGAACTCACCGCTGCCAAGCAGGTACTCGGGGTGCTCCCGGGTCAATCCTGACCCCGGCCGGGTTATGCCAGTGATGTGGCCCCCGGGTGCCACCAGGTCCGGTTTGATATGGGCATTGGGCGTGGGGCCGCGGGAGGAAAAGTCGGGAATATAGTCGTCATCCCTGGTTTCGGGGGTCCAGGAGTCGGTCACGGCACCCACGGTGATGATATACGGCAGGTTGCCGGGTGAACCGATGGTCATGGAATCGGGGCCCTCGTTCCCGGCCGCCGCAACCACTGTGATACCGGCCGCCCAGGCGCGCATGATGGCCTGGTTGATCGGGTCCTGCCAATAGTGCCACCGTGGCCTGGCCGAGAAGGATAGGTTCAGTACCCTGATATTGTATTTCTCCCGGTTGTCCACCACCCACTGGACAGCGCGCACAATATCCAGGAAGTCACCCTGGCCGGCGACGTCGAAGGCCTTAACAGCTACCAGGTTCACATCCGGGGCGACCCCTTTGTAGCTGCCCGTTGCCTGCCCGCTCGCGGTGACCGGGCCGCTGTGGGCAATCACGCTGGTCATGTGAGTGCCGTGGCCGCTGGCGTCGAACACCACCTCCGACATGCGGTCGTTGATGGCATCGTAGCGGGCGACGACCCGATTGTTTCCGGAGGTGTCACGGGCCAGGGCCGGGTGCTCCCATAGCCCGGAGTCGATCACCGCCACGGTCACACCCTTGCCGGTGACGCCCAGTAGCTGCAGTGCCTCCACCCCGGCCACGCTGTTGTAGTAGAAGTTCTCGTGATTGTTGTCATAGGCCGGCAGCAGTTCAATCGAGCAGTCTTCGCCAAAATCCGCCTTGAGGGTGAAATCGCGTTGTTTCGGGAGGGGGCTCGCGGATGGGAGTTCGGTGGCGGGGGGCACTAAATGAACAAGCAGTTTCTCCTCACCCGCCAGGTAGGTGGGGGTGTCCTGCGCGGTGCCGGGGAGGTCTATCACCAGTGGACTGTTTGCGTTCGCGTTCCCGGTGGGTAGTTTGACCGGCTGCCTGCCCAGTTCAATGCCGGCGAGGGTGCCGGCCTCTTTCGGCCAGCCGATTTCCAGCCGACGCAGGGGAGCGGGGGAGGGCTGCTTGTTGAATAGCGTCCAACCTATACCCGTTCGGGATATCTGAAGTTGCAGGGAGCCCGCCACGTCACAGTCACGCTCGGCGGGTTCTTCCTCAGGTGGAGGAGTGGCCAGGTCATCGTAATACCGGCTCACCAGTGGCGAGTCGAGAACCTGCACCAGCTGCTGGCGCGACAGCTGTGCCCCGACCGCGTCGATAATGTGCAGCTCGTGGGTAACGCTGCCGCCGCTGGCTTCAACCAGTTCCCTCAGGGCCTGGGCGGAAGCTCCCTGGAGGAACACTGTCAGCGGTTCGGCCTGCTGGGCGGTTGCCGGCCGGCCACCCAGCAGCAGGCACGCCGTGACCAGAAACGGGACAACTGAATGACGCATGGGCAAGGTGCCTGGGTATTCAGCTCGTGCCGGTTTCCCGGAAATCCCAGGAAAACTTCTGCCGCAGCATTCCCGGAACGTCTTCGGGGTAGATCGGCCGGGAGAAGTAGAAGCCTTGCAGCAGGTCGGCCTGCTTGTCCACCAGGTAGGACAGTTGGTTCTCGTCCTCGATTCCCTCGGCAATCACCCGCAGGTTGAGACTCTTGGCCAGGGCGATTATCGCGTCGACAATGGCCGCGCCATCGGCCCGATGGAGGTCTGCAACAAAGCTCTGGTCTATCTTGAGGGTGTCGATGGGAAAGCGCTTCAGGTAGCTCAAAGAGGAATAGCCGGTGCCGAAATCGTCAACCGCCAGGTGCAGGCCGATCTCCTTGAGGGCGCGCAGCTTGGCGATATTGGTCTCCGCGTCGGTCATGATCGCACTTTCGGTCAGTTCCAGTTCAAGGCGATCCGGGGCGAGCTGGGAGTGCTCGAGAAAGCGCAGGATCCAGTCGGGCAGGTCGCCCTGGTTGAACTGCAGGGGCGAGATGTTCACGCAGATACGAAATGGCCGGATGCCCAGGGAGTCCCAGTACAGGCAGTGGCGGGCCACTTCTCCCATGACCCATTCGCCCAGTTCGATGATCTGCCCGGTACGTTCGGCCACGGGAATGAATTCCAGGGGCGAAACCATGCCGCGCTCCGGATGCTTCCAGCGCACCAGCGCTTCCATGCTGACAACTTCCCCGGAGTGGATGTCGATCTGCGGCTGGTAACGCAGCTCCAGCTCGTTGTTGCGCAGTGCGTGGCGCAACTCCTCCTCCATCTTCAGCTGTTCCACCGCCCGGGAGTTCATCTCCTCATCGTAAAAGCGGTAGCAGGCCCTGCCCTCCGCCTTGGCGACGTACATGGCGGTATCGGCGTTGCGCACCAGCGTGTCCGGGTCTTTGCCGTCGTGCGGGTATATGGCTATGCCAATGCTGGGGGTGACCACCGGGTTATGTGACTGCAGGGCTATGGGTTCCGAGAGAGATTGCAGTATGCGGCTGGCGACCCGCTCGACATGCATGGTGTCTTCCACATCAGACAGCACGACAGTAAATTCGTCGCCCCCGAGGCGGGCTATCTCGGGGCTGATGCTGTCATCGTCTTCATCGTCCTCGGACAGATAGTTGACGGCGTCGTCCTCGCGCAGTTCCATGGTCAGGCGCTTGGCGATTTCGACCAGCAGCCGGTCGCCGCGGCCGTGGCCGATGGAGTCGTTGATGCGCTTGAAGTGATCGAGGTCGATGAACATCAACGCGGCATTGGAGTTGCGGCGCTGGCTGCGCTTGAGGATCCGGTTGAGTTGTTCGTTGAAGCTGCGCCGGTTCGGCAGGCTGGTCAGGGGATCGTAGTAGGCCAGGTAGCGCAGCCGGTCCTCCTGACGCTTCAGGGCGTTGAAGGCATTGCTGGCGCGCAGCATATACTGCACGTCGCGTCCCAGCAGCGACCAGTTGACCGGTTTGGTCTTGTACTGTGTGGCCCCGGCCTGGAAGCCGGCGTCTATCGACTGGCGGTCATCCGAGCCGGTGACGATCATGATGGGAATGTTTTCACCCTGGGGCAGCTGGCGGATGCGCTCGCAAACCTCGAGGCCGGTCATGCCGGGCATTTCGACGTCCAGGAAAACCAGGTCAGGCCGCTCTCGGACGAATACTTCCAGGGTTTCCGGGCCGTCGGCGGCCTCGACCACCGCCATGCCCTCAGCTTCGAGGCATTGGCGAGTGAGCAGGCGCACAATCTGGTCGTCATCGCTGACCAGAATTTTCGCGCGGTGGCGAGGTTTGTCAGTGCTTGACATCGGTGCCCGGGTGAATGCTTTTTCTAGTGTTCGTAGGCTACCATCCATTGTGGCGCGCGCCTAGTGCGGAAGGCCATTACTGGTACCGAAGTCGCACTTGTCCTCTGGGATGGCCGCTGGCCCGGCCCGGCATCAGGAAAACAGGCGCTCGCGGCGCTTGACCTGCTGCTCCTGTACGAAGCGGGTCAGTTGTTGCAGCGGAATCGCGGGGCTGTAGTAAAAACCCTGCACCTGCTGGCAATTGCGGGCACGCAGGAATTCTATCTGCTCGTGGGTTTCAGCTCCCTCGGCAACCACCAGCATGCCCAGGCGCTGGGCCATTTCGATGATCATGGTACACACGGCCTCCTGGTGCTTGTTGTGGGGCACATCGCGCACGAAACAGGCATCTATCTTGAGGGCGGAGATGGGCAATTCCGTCAGGTGTGACAATTGCGAAAAGCCGGTGCCGAAGTCGTCGAGCGAGAAGGAAATACCCAGAACGCGCAGTTCGTCCATGCGGGACTTGATCGCGCCCGGGCTCTTGAGAATGGTGGATTCGGTGAGCTCGAACTCCAGCTTGGAGGCATCAGCGCCGCTGCGGGTGACGATTTCCTTGACGATCTCCACAAAGCGGTCGTCCTGGATCTGCGAGAAGGAAATATTGACGGCCACATCCACGTGCCGCATTCCCTGTTCACCCAGCCACACGAGGGCGGAGCAGGCGTGCTGGATAACCTGGTAGCCGATGGATTTCATCAGGCCCATGTCCTCGCAGGTCGACAGGAACTCACCGGGGCCCAGCAGACCCCGCTCCGGGTGATTCCAGCGCAGCAGGGCCTCCAGGCCCACCAGTTGCCCGCTGTGCAGGTCGATTCGCGGCTGGTAATGCAGCTCGAACTGGTTCTTGCGAACGGCATTGCGCAGTTCCGCAGCCAGCGAGTTCGTGCCGGCAAGGTCGAAATGGAGCCGCTCGGAGTAGTGGATGAACTTGCCCCCGGGTACGGTTTTTGCCTGTTGCATGGCGCTGCGGGCGTTGTCGACCAGGTCGGAGAATTCCCTGCCGTCCTCCGGATAGATGGCGGCGCCGATACTGGCCTCCGCCGATACCTGGTGATCGCTGAGGATCATGGGCGCTGAGATCGATGCCAGCATTTTTTCCGCAATGCTCGCCACGTCGGTGGCCGAGTTCACGTCCTCCAGCACGACGGCGAATTCGTCTCCGCCGAGGCGGGCGATGCTGTCGGTGCTGCGCATCTTGTTGAGCAGGCGGCGGGAAATGGTCTGGATCATCAGGTCACCGTCCGCTTCGCCATAGTTGTCGTTGACGTTGGCAAACTGGTCCATGTTGATCAGTAGCAGCGCGGTGTTGAAACCGTAACGCTGGGAGCGGTCCATGGCCCGTTCCAGGTGGGCGCGAAAGCCGGCGCGGTTGAGGGCGCCGGTCAGGCTGTCGCGATTGGACAGCTGCAGTATCTGCTCCCGCGCCTCCTTGAGCTGGATGCTGTAGTCCAGAATACGGTGCACCAGCTGGTCCTGCAGGTGGCCGCGGACCAGGTAATCCTGGGCGCCCAGCTCCCGCAACTGGGCAGTGGTTTTATCGGTTGCTTCATCCAGCAGCAGAATGATGGGCACGGTGGCCTTGTGTTTCCCGGCCAGGCGCAGCAGGTACTCGGTTTCCGGGCCATCGGCCATGATCACCGCGTCGATGGCCGGGTCCAGCAGTGCCTCCAGGGGGCGCTGCATCAGCTGCTGCGCTGCCAGGCGGAACCGCGCCGGGCTGGCGCGTTCCAGGCAGGCCGAGAGGATCAGCTGGTCCGTCTTGTGCTCGGAGATAATAAGTACCGTGTGCTGGTCCAATTCCCTGTCCTGGCGGTGCACCCGCGACCGGCGGCCGGGCGGGTGGGGGTTGATATTTTGGTCTTCTATCTGTCTGGTCGGTCTTTATTCGTTATATAACATGAGGTTATACGGAATTATTCAGAGAAATTCTAGTGGTAGTTTGGGGAAAATTCACCAGCGGGCAGGTAGCGGCGGGCCGCCGCGTCCAGAAAGGTGTCCTGACACTATACTGTGATAGAATCTGGGCCCTTTTGACATTGTCGCCGAGTATATGAGTATCGCCTCCGACAAGCTGGAAAGCATACGCCAGCAAGTGCAGTATCACCTGGATCACGAGGAGCAGAAGCGGTTGAGCCCCGAGCAGGAGGCCGGATTGCGGGAGCAGATCCGGGCCCGGCTGCAGAGCGAGAACGCGGTTATCGTCGCCCACTACTACACCTCCCCGGTCATCCAGGCCCTGGCCGAGGAAACCGGCGGCTGTGTATCCGACTCGCTGGAAATGGCGCGTTTCGGCCATGACCACCCGGCCACCACGCTGGTCGTCGCGGGGGTCAAGTTCATGGGGGAGACAGCCAAGATCCTCACCCCGGAAAAACGGGTGTTGATGCCCACCCTCGAGGCGACCTGCTCTCTGGACCTGGGCTGCCCGATAGGCGAGTTCTCCGCTTTCTGCGACCAGCATCCCGACCGCGAGGTGGTGGTATACGCCAATACCTCGGCGGCGGTGAAGGCGCGCGCGGACTGGGTGGTGACTTCCAGTATCGCCCTTGCAGTGGCGGAGCACCTGGCCGACCAGGGCAAGAAAATCATCTGGGCGCCGGATCGCCACCTGGGAGACTATGTGCGCCGGGAGAGCGGCGCGGATATCCTGATGTGGGATGGCGCGTGCATCGTACACGAGGAATTCAAGGCCCGCGGCATCGCCGACCTGAAGCGCATCTACCCGGACGCGGCGGTGCTTGTTCACCCTGAATCGCCGGCCGCGGTGCTGGAACTGGCCGACCGGGTCGGCTCCACCAGCCAGATCATCCGGGCGGCCTGCGAAATGGAGCAGCAGCGTTTCATCGTGGCGACCGACCAGGGTATTTTCTACAAGCTGCAGCAGCAGGCCCCGGACAAGGAATTCATTATCGCCCCCACCGCCGGGGACGGCGCCACCTGCCGCAGTTGCGCTCACTGTCCGTGGATGGCGATGAACGACCTGGAAGCGCTGGCCGCCGTGTTCGAGCGGGGCGACAACGAGATCCAGGTGGATCCGCAGATCGGGGACAAGGCCATGGTCCCGCTGCGCCGCATGCTGGATTTCGCCGCGGGCCAGCACCTGCAGGTCAAGGGCAACGCCTGAGCCGGCGGGGCGGCGTCGGTACGCTAGATATCCATCTCCGCCCGCATGGTGGCGATATCGGCCAGGCGCTGGTTGATCCTGGCGCTGGTCAGGTAGTCGCCGCGTGACAGCTCCAGGGCATAAGTGAGCTGTTTCTCTGCCTGATCGAGGTTGCCGTTGAGGATAAAGTACTCGGCGCGCGCCTGGTGCAGGCCGAGGATATTGCCGGAAAGCCCCTGGACCTCCGCCAGCAGGTACCACAGGCCGGGGTCGTTGGGCGTCAGTTTGCTCTGCGCCAGCAATACCTCCTCGGCAATATGCGGTTTGCCGTCCTGCATCAGGGCATCGGCATAGGTCATGGTCAGCGCGTGGTTGCCGGGGGAGAGCTTCAGGCGCGCCGCCAGCTTTTCCACCGCCTTGTCGGGTTCGCCGCGAGCCAGGTTGATCTCGGCGTCGGCAATGATGTATTCGATGCGCTCGGGTCGTTTTGCCCAGATGCCGTCCAGTTCCAGGGCCGCTTCATCGGGTTTGCCCGCTGCGGTGAGGGCCAGCACCAGGCCGTAGCGGGCCGCCTCGGGGGAGCGCGGCGTGCCTTCCAGCTCTACCTTGAACTTCTGGACGGCCTCCTCCGGCGTCCTGGCCAGCTGGTTTACCACCCGGGCTCGCATCAGCTGGTAGTCAAGGGAGACCTGAGGTTCGCGCTTTGGGTACTGGCGTGCCCGGTTGCGGGTATCGGCGATGCGGTTTTCCGACAGCGGGTGGGTGCGCAGGAATTCGGGGATGCGATCGCTGCTGGAATAGCGCGAGGCCTGCATCATGCGCTCGAACATGGCCGGCGCCGCATAGGGGTCGTACCCGGCGTCTACCAGGGTCTGCATTCCGACCCGGTCGGCTTCCTGCTCGTTGGTGCGGCTGTAGCGCAGCGCGGAGCTCTGGGTGGCTGCCTGGGTGGCCGACATGGCGGCCATGCCGGCGTCGGTTCCCGCGGTGGCCATCAGAATGAAACTGGCCAGCATGGCGGCCAGTGCCAGGGGCTGGTTCTTCTGCTGGAACTCCACCCCCCGGGAGAAATGGCGCTGGCTGAGGTGGGCGATCTCGTGGGACAGCACGGTGACCAACTCGTCCTCCGTCTGGGCGTACAGCAGCAGGCCGTTGTTCACCCCAATCACCCCGCCCGGGACCGCAAAGGCATTGATTTCCGGGCTGTCCACGAGCACGATCTCAATCCGCCTGTCCTCCAGCTTGCTGTGCGTCACCAGCAGGTAGATCAGGTGCTCCAGGTAGTCGTGCAGCAGCGGGTCGTCCACGGTGCGCACCTGGCTGCGGAACATCTGTAGCCAGGTGCGTCCCAGCTTGTGCTCGAACTCGGCGGAGAACATGCTGGTGCTGGACTCGCCCAGGTTGGGGAGCTTGAGTTCCTGGGCGCGTATTGGCGGCCCGGCGATCAGCGACGCGCACAGCAGCAGCGCGAGCAGCGGCCTGCTAGCCAGACGAATTGTTACCTGGGAATCAGGCACGGAAGACTATCACCAGAGAATTACCCATGAACGCTGCCACCATTGTACGCGAGGCGTACACAGCTCGGATATGCGGATTTCGATGCTTTTTTGGAGTTTACCAGTCGAGGAAAGTTCATTCTGTCCCGGCGAGTGGATATACTGTGCCGCCCCCGAACCGAGGTGCGACGAGGTGACTGATTCCGCTCTGGTAGAACTGGACGCCAGGGGGCTGGAATGCCCCATGCCACTGTTGCAGGCCAAGCGGGCGCTGAATGGCATGCGGCCTGGCCAGCGTCTGCAGGTGCTGGCGACGGACCAGGGTTCGGTGCGGGATTTCCGGGTATTCGCCCAGCAATCGGGGCACCTGCTGCTGGCCAGTGAAGAGGCGGACGGGGTCTACCGGTATCTCCTGCAAAAAAGCTGACACCCCCGGGGGAAGGCGCGATGTTAGACATTTTCCAAAAATGGTACCGGCGCTACCTGTTCGAGGAGGAGTCGGTACTTCTGCTGGTGCTGCTGACCATTGCCGTGGTACTGCTGATGACCATTGGCGACATCCTCGCGCCGGTGGTGGCCGCGCTGGTGCTGGCCTTCCTGATGCAGGGCGTGGCCGGGCAACTGGAGCGCCACGGGGTACCCCAGTGGCTGGGTGTCTCGATAGCCTATGTCCTCTTTGTCGGCGCGTTCTTCGGTCTCACCCTGGGTGTGTTCCCGCTGGTGTGGCGTCAGCTGGCGAGCCTGGCGGCGGAGATGCCGCGCATGCTGGAGCAGGGCAGGCAGTTCCTCGGCGTGCTGCCGGAGCGCTACCCCGAGCTGATCACGGGGGAGCAGCTCAACCAGGTGATGGGTGTCGCCAAGACCGAGATCGCCCAGCTGGGCCAGGCGCTGGTGAGCCGTTCCATGGGGTTCATTCCCGGCATTCTGTCGGTGCTGGTGTACATGATCCTGATCCCCATGCTGGTGTTTTTCTTCCTCAAGGACCGCGAGGAACTGTTGCAGTGGTTCGGTGGTTTTCTGCCCGCCGAGCGGCCGCTGCTGCGGCGTATCTGGGGGGAGATGAACGAGCAGTTCGCCAATTATGCACGCGGCAAGGTGCTGGAGATCATCATCGTCGGCACGGTGAGTTTCGCAGCCTTCTCCTGGTTGGGCCTGCGCTATGCTGCCCTGCTGGGGCTGGCGGTGGGCCTGTCGGTGATCATTCCCTATATCGGTGCCGCGCTGGTGACGCTGCCGGTGGTGATCGTCGGCTTTTTCCAGTGGGGTATGACGAGTGAATTTTATACGCTTTGCGCTGTCTACCTGACCATCCAGGTGCTCGATGGCAACGTGCTGGTGCCGCTGTTGTTTTCCGAGGCGGTAAATCTGCACCCGGTGGCGATTCTGATGGCAGTGCTGTTTTTCGGTGGTATCTGGGGCCTGTGGGGGGTGTTTTTCGCCATTCCCCTGGCAACCCTGATCAAGGCCGTCATCAACGCCTGGCCCAGCCCCCAGATCGAGGCCGGGAAAGACGTTTTACAAGACCCGATGGAGTAATTGATGTTCGCGTCATATGTTCGGCAGGGGCGCAACCCGCTGCTAGGTGTTTTCTTTGCCCTGTTGTTCGCCGGCTGTGCCAGCCTCACGCCCCCTGCCGACCAGCCGGTCAAGAGCGCCAATGACGATTACCAGTACCGCCTGCTCACCCTGCCCAACGAGATGCAGGTGCTGCTGATTTCGGCACCGGACACGCCCAAGGCGGCGGCATCCCTGGACGTCATGGTCGGCAGTGGCGACAATCCCGCGGGGCGTGCTGGTCTTGCGCATTTTCTTGAGCATATGTTGTTCCTGGGCACGGACAAGTATCCCGACCCGGCCGAGTACGAGCGGTATATCACCGAGCACGGCGGTACCCGCAACGCCTACACCAGCTTCGAAAACACCAATTATTTCTTTGATGTGAATGCGCCGTTTCTCCCGGAGGCGCTGGATCGTTTCGCCCAGTTCTTTATCGCTCCGCGTTTCGACGCCGAGTATGTGGACCGGGAAAAGAACGCGGTGGAAGCCGAATACCAGATGGGCCTGAAGAGCGATCCGCGGCGCGGGCTGGACGTGGTGCAGGAGGTCATGAATCCGCAGCACCCCTACAGCCAGTTCAGTGTCGGCAGCCTCGAGACCCTGGCAGACCGGCCCGATTCCAGCGTTCGCGACGAACTGCTGCGATTCTACGATACCTATTACTCCGCCAATATGATGAGGCTGGTGGTACTTGGCGCCGAGTCCCTGGACGAGCTGGAATCCCTGGTGGTGCCGCTATTCAGCGCCGTTCCCAACAAGCATTACCAGGCCCAGCAAATTGCCGCCCCGGTGTTCGAGCCTGGTGACCTGCCCACCCTGGTGCAGGTGCGGCCCCAGGCCACCCTCAGGCAACTTGATCTGTCGTTCCCCATCCCCGATTACCGCGCCGACTACCGGGTAAAGCCGGTGTCGTATCTCAGCAACCTGGTGGGCCACGAAGGGGAGGGCAGCCTGCTGTCGCAACTCAAGGCGGAGGGGCTGGCCGAGAGTCTGGCCGCGGGAACGGGACTGACCTGGCCGGGGGGTGGCCTGTTCAGTGTCAGCATCTCGCTGACGGAGAAAGGGCGGGAACAGTACTCGCGCGTGGTTGAGCTGTTTTTCAGTTACGTGAAGATGCTCCGGCGCGAGGGTGCCCAGCAGTGGCTCTACGAGGAGCAGGCCCGCCTGGCCGAGTTGAGCTTCCGCTTCAAGGAGACCGGCGAGCCGATCAGCTATGTGAGCGCCACTGCCAGCGGCATGCACGATTACTGGCCGCAGGACATCCTGCGCGGCCCCTATCTCATGGACCGTTACGACGAGGTCATGCTGAACGGGCTGCTGGAGGACATCCGGGTGGACAATGCCCTGGTCATCCTCACCGCGGCGGACGTGGAGACCGACAAGCTGTCGCATTTCTACCAGGTGCCGTACTCGGAACGCCCGGTCATGGGGGAACAACTGGCCAGTTGGCAGGCAGCCTCCGGGGAGGCATCGCTACATCTGCCGCCCGTCAACGAATTCATCGCCGAGAACGTGGCGCTGGTGCCGCTATCGGGAAACAACCCGGACGTGCCGGAGGTGGCGCTGCGCCGCGACCGGCAGGTGATCTGGTTCAAGCAGGCCGAGCAGTTCCGCATACCCAAAGGTGCCACCTATATCAATTTTCGATCCCCCGAAGTGGGGCAGAGTGCCCGCCAGAACGCGGCGGCGGTGCTTTACACTTCGCTGCTGACCGACAGCGTGAATGAATTCGCCTACCCGGCTATGCTGGCCGGGCTCAATTTCGATCTCTACAAGCATGCCCAGGGTATCAGCCTGCGTATCACGGGCTACAACGACAAACAGGCCCTGTTGCTGGAAGAGTTGCTGGCCGCCATCACCGCCGCACAGTTCGAACCGCAGCGCTTTGACAATATCCGCATGGATATGATTCGCGCCCTGAGGAACAGCGTCGCGGAGCGGCCCAGCGGCCAGGTAATGCAGGATCTGCGCGAGGCAGTGCTGTACGGAGAGTGGGGCGAGGCGGCCCTGATCGCCGAGCTCGAGCAGCTCGACCTGGAGGACCTGCAGGCCTACGCCGGCCGCTTCTGGTCCAGCGCCAGCGCCGAGGTGATGATCTATGGCAATTACCGCGACGACTTCGTGCAGCAGGTTTCGGGCATGCTGGAAGAGGTGGTTCCGGCAAGTGTCGCGCCGCCCCGCCCGGAACTGGAGGTGCTCAAGCTGGCGCCAGGTGAGGAGTTACTCTACAGCGTCGACGTTCCCCACGATGATTCGGTGGTGGCCTGGTATCTGCAGGGAGCGGCCAACGACTGGTCCGACCGCGCGGCCACCGCGCTGACCGCGCAGATCATGAAGTCGGGTTTCTTCCAGCAACTGCGCACCGAGCAGCAGCTGGGGTATGTCGTGGCGGCCTTTTCCTGGCCACAGCTGGAGGTTCCCGGGCTGGTCATGCTGGTGCAGTCACCGGTTGCGGACGCGCCGGCGGTAGAGGGGGCCATGCGCGACTTCCTGCAGGCGCTGCCGGCCGACCTCGACGAGGCGCAATTTGCGCGGCACAAAGCCGCCCTGGTAAGTGATGTCCTCAAACCGGACAAGAACCTGTGGGAGCGAGCCGAGTTCTACTGGCAATCCATCGCCATCAAGCAGTTCGACTTCGACGGGCGCCAGGCCCTTGCCGATGCAATAGAGGCGTTTACCCTGGAGAGCTGGCACGACTACTACCAGCGGGTGTTCCTGGAGCAGCCACACTCCCTGCAGGTGGTGGCGCCCGGCCGCTGGGGCAGCGTACCCAGCGGCTTTACTGCCCGTTTCGAGCAGGCCGGGGCGCTCAAGCAGGGGCATGCCACCTATCTGGTCGATTAATAGTTCCAAAATAGAACCAGATTTCTTTTCCAGGGTGGTTGCTATACTGTTCTGCTAATCCGCGCGGGCGCCCATACGCCGCCCGCGGAGTTTTTCGGGGGAACCTGCGCAGCCCACGCGTCGTGCGTCGCACTATTGGTTCTATAATAGAACCTAAAATGCGGGAAAGTTACGCCGATCCGGGCTTCAGGTCACAGCAGAGGCAATCGTTATGACAGAAGATACGGATCCCGCGGAAACGCGGGAATGGCTGGACGCACTGGATGACGTCGCCCGTCACAACAGCCCCGAGCGGGCTTCGTTCCTGTTGCGGGAGCTGACCAAGCACGCCAAGGAAAAACGCCTGCGTCTGCCACCGGCGATCACCACGCCTTTTTCCAACTCCATCCTCCCCAGCGAGGAGAGGATGATGCCGGGCGATCTGTTCATGGAACGCCGTATTCGCTCCCTGGTGCGCTGGAATGCGCTGGCCATGGTGATGCGGGCCAACGACAACGACGAGGGCCTGGGTGGCCATATCTCCAGCTTCTCCTCCAGCGCCACCCTGTATGACGTCGGCTTCAACTACTTTTTCCGTGGGACCGATCAGGGCCACCCGGGCGACCTGGTGTTCTACCAGGGGCACAGCGCGCCGGGTATGTACGCGCGCTCCTTTCTGGAGGGCAGGCTGGACGAGGCGCAGCTGGACAATTTCCGCCGCGAGGTCGACGGCAACGGTCTCTCCTCCTATCCCCACCCCTGGCTGATGCCGGATTACTGGCAGTTTCCCACGGTCTCCATGGGGCTTGGGCCCATCCAGGCGATTTACCAGGCCCATGTCATGAAGTACCAGCAAAGTCGCGGCCTGGTGGATCACGGCGATCGCAACGTGTGGTGTTTCATGGGCGATGGCGAGTGCGACGAGCCCGAATCGCTGGGCGCGATAGCCCTGGCCGGCCGCGAACGCCTGGGTAACCTGCATTTCGTGGTCAACTGCAACCTGCAGCGCCTGGACGGGCCGGTGCGCGGCAACGGCAAGATCATCCAGGAACTGGAGGGGGTATTCCGCGGCGCCGGCTGGCACGTGATCAAGGTTATCTGGGGGCGCAAGTGGGACCCGCTGCTGGAGCGCGACGAAACCGGCCTGCTGCAGAAGCGTATGGACGAGGTTTGCGACGGTGAGCTGCAGAACTACAAATACAACGGTGGCGCCTACACCCGCGAGCATTTCTTCGGCAAGTACCCGGAACTGCTGGAACTGGTCAAGGACCTCTCGGACGAGGACATCATGTACCTCAACCGCGGCGGTCACGATCCCTACAAGGTCTACGCCGCCTATGCCAGGGCAGTGGAGGAGCAGGAACGCCCCACCGTGATCCTGGCCATGACGGTCAAAGGCTATGGCACCGGCGAGGCAGGCGAGGCCAACAACGAAACCCACTCCCTGAAAAAGCTGGACATGGACAGCCTCAAAGCCTTCCGCGACCGCTTTGCGATCCCCATCAGTGACGAGGAGCTCAAGGACGTGCCCTATTACCGGCCGCCGCCGGACAGTCCGGAAATGCGCTATATGCGCGAGCGCCGGGAGGAACTGGGGGGCCTGATCCCGACTCGCCGGCGCGAGGTCGAGCTGCTCTCCACGCCGCCGCTGGCGGCCTTCGACAAACAGCTGGAGGGCAGCGGCAAGCGTGCCATCTCGACTACCATGGCTTTCGTGCGGATGTTGTCCACGCTGGTCAAGGACAAGAACATCGGTGAGCGGGTGGTGCCCATCGTGCCGGACGAGGCGCGGACCTTCGGCATGGAGGGCATGTTCCGGCAGCTGGGCATCTACTCCTCGGTGGGGCAGCGCTACACGCCCCAGGACGCCGGCCAGATCATGTTTTACAAGGAGGACGAGCGCGGCCAGATACTGGAAGAGGGCATCAACGAGGCGGGCGCGTTTTCCGCCTGGCTGGCGGCCGCCACCTCCTACAGCACCAGTGCCTACCCGATGGTGCCGTTCTATATTTTTTACTCGATGTTCGGCTTCCAGCGTATCGGGGACCTGGCCTGGGCCGCTGGGGACAGCCAGGCCCGGGGGTTCCTGATCGGCGCGACCGCCGGGCGCACCACCCTCAACGGCGAGGGCCTGCAGCACCAGGACGGCCACAGTCACCTGGTGGCCGGCACTATCCCCAATTGCGTGAGCTACGATCCCACCTACGCCTATGAGTTGGCGGTAATCCTGCAGGACGGGCTGCGCCGCATGTACCAGGAGGGTGACAACTGTTTCTACTACATCACCACCATGAATGAGAACTACCTGCAGCCGGATATGCCCGAGGGTGTGGAGGCGGGCATCATCCAGGGCATGTATCCCCTGCAGCGGGCCGCCCGGCGCGACGGGCTGCGGGTCCAGTTGATGGGCGCCGGCGCCATCCTGCGCGAGGTGGAGGCCGCCGCGGCCATTCTCGAAAATGAATACCAGGTGGCCAGCGATGTGTGGAGCCTGACCAGCATCAACCAGCTGCAACGGGAGGGCAAGGCGGCCCTGCGCTGGAACATGCTGCACCCCGAGGACGAGCCACGGGTGCCCTATGTCAGTCGCCAGCTGGAGGGTGACAGCAGTCCGTGCGTCATCGCCACCGATTACCTCAAGTCCTACGCCGACCAGTTGCGGGAATTTATCCCCGGCCGCTGTGTTTCCCTGGGTACCGATGGCTTCGGGCGCTCGGATACGCGTGGCAAGCTGCGCGAGTTTTTCGAGGTGAGCAGGCAGTTCATCGTGCTGGCGGCGCTCAAGGCCCTGGCGGATGACGGCCGGATCGAGCCCGCCCGGGTGAGTGTCGCCATGGCGGACCTGGGTATCTCCGCCGACAAGATCGACCCCCTGGGCGCCTGACGCGAAAGGAAAACGACATGGCAAAACAACAAGTGACAGTTCCGGATATCGGCGGCGCCGAAGGCGCGGAAGTCATCGAGCTGCTGGTTGCCGTGGGCGACGAGGTGGTCGCCGACCAGGGCCTGCTGGTGCTGGAGTCGGACAAGGCGTCCATGGAGATTCCCTCCACGGTGGCGGGTACCGTGGTGGAACTGCTGGTGAGCGAGGGCCAGCAACTGGCCGAGGGCGCCCCGGTGGCAGTGATCGAGACGGCCGATGGCGGTGCCGATGCCACTGGGCAACCCGGTGGAGACCCGGCGGTCGCCGCCGATGAGGAGGAAGCCCCGCCGCCGACGCGCGGCGTGGCGCCCGAGATCGCCGATACGGAGGCGGCAGCGGGAACGGGCGATGCACCAGCGGCGACCGGGGCGGCGGCAACGCCGCCCCACCCAGGGGAGGCGAGGGCTGCGCCCGCCCGCCTGGAAGCCGCGTCTGGCGGGGGTGCTTACGCCGGCCCCGCAGTGCGCAAGCTTGCCAGGGAGTTCGGGGTACCGCTGCAGCAGGTATCAGGGTCCGGGCCGCGCGGTCGCGTGCTCAAGGAGGACCTGCAGCAGTATGTGAAGCAGGCCCTCTCCGGGGGGACTGGCTCAGGGGCGGGCATTCCCGCGATTCCGGAAATCGATTTCTCCCGGTTCGGCGAAGTCGAGGTGACCCAGCGCAGCAAGCTGGACAAACTCACCGCCGCCAATATGCAGCGCAGCTGGCTGAACGTGCCCCATGTCACCCAGTTCGACGAGGCCGATATCACCGAACTGGAGGCCTTCCGGCAGGGCCTCAAGGGCGAGGCCGGGCAGCGTGGTACCCGGCTCACCCCGCTGCCTTTCATCCTCAAGGCCTGTGCCGTGGCGCTGCGCGAGCAGCCCAAGTTCGCCAGCTCCCTCGCCGCCAATGGCGAGCAGCTGGTCTACAAACGCTATACCCACATCGGCATGGCGGTGGACACGCCCGCCGGCCTGATGGTGCCGGTGATCCGCGACGTGGACAGGAAGTCGGTGTGGGAGCTGGCCGCGGAAGTGCTGGCCCTGGCCGACAAGGCGCGCGAGCGCAAGCTCACTCCCGCCGAGATGCAGGGCGGCTGCTTCACCGTGTCCAGCCTGGGCACGATCGGCGGCAACGGCTTCACGCCTATCGTCAATCCGCCGGAAGTCGGTATTCTCGGGGTTTCCCGGGCTGCGACCAGGCCGGTCTGGGACGGCCAGGGCTTCGTGCCGCGCACCCTGTTGCCGCTGGCGCTGTCCTACGATCACCGGGTGATAAACGGCGGTGACGGCGGGCGGTTCCTGACTCGGCTGGTGGCCCTGCTGGGGGATATCCGCCGTCTGGTGATGTAGGCGAGGCTGCCGCCGCGGCGTGATTGGCACGGATACTGCTCCTGCTTGGGGAAGTGGCTGGGCAGAACCAGCTTGGACGGCTTGCCAGGTGAGGGACAGACAGTGAACCACCATGCCGCGTCATGGCAGGAGGCATTTTGCAGCCAGCACAGGCTGGGGCAGGATTACCTGCTGCATGCACAGAAATGGTTCGATCCGCTGGCGGACGCCCTGGCAGGGCACCAACATGGTGCGTCGCACCCCCTGCTGGTGGCCGTAAACGGTTGCCAGGGCTCAGGCAAGACCACGCTGTGTGCCTATCTTTGCAGCCGGTTGGCGGCGCAGCGCCAGTTGCGGGTGTTGGCGCTGTCGCTGGACGATTTCTATCTGAGCCGGGCCGAGCGCCAGGCGCTCGCTGCCGACACCCACCCCCTGCTGGGTACCCGGGGCGTGCCCGGTACCCACGATATGGCGCTGCTGGGCGCGACCCTGGAGGGCCTGCTGGTGCCCGGGGCCCCGCACCCGGTGGCAGTGCCGCGGTTTGACAAAGCCCGGGACGATCGCCGGCCACGCACTGCCTGGGATGAGGTGGCCGCGCCGCTGGATATTGTGCTGCTGGAGGGTTGGTGCCTCGGGGCGAGGCCCCAGGAGGCGGCGCAACTGGTCGCGCCGGTCAATCAACTGGAGCGCCTGGAGGACGCCGACGGCCGCTGGCGCGGCTATGTCAACGCCGCCCTGGCGCGGGATTACCTCGCCCTCTACCAGCGGGTGGACTGTTGGGTAATGCTGCAGGCGCCATCGTTTGCCAGCGTATATACCTGGCGCCTGGAGCAGGAGGAGAAGTTGCGCGCCGCCAGCGGCGGTGCCGGGCAGGGCCTGATGGGCGAGGCCGAGCTCGCCCGTTTTATCCAGTTCTACCAGCGGCTCACGGAACATTGCCTGGCTACCCTGCCGGCACAGGTGGACCACCTGTACACCCTGGATGCCCGGCGCCGCATCTCGGGGTATCGCCAGGGGGCGGTGGCGTGACCATTGCGGAAGAGGCGCTGCGCATGGTGTTCACCGACCTGGATGGCTCCCTGCTGGATCACCACAACTACAGTTTTCACGCCGCCCTGCCGGCCTTGCAGGCCCTGCGGCAGGCGGCGATACCGGTCATCCCGGTGACCAGCAAATGCCGCGACGAAGTCCAGGCCCTGCGCAGCAGGCTCGAGAACGGCCATCCGTTCATTGTCGAAAACGGCGCCGCGGTATATATCCCCGAGGGTTATTTTCCCACCCAGCCGGCTGGCACCACAGCCCGCGGGAGTTACTGGGTGTGTGAGCTGGGCGCTCCGCGCCAGCGCTGGTTGCAGTTGCTGGCGTCGCTGGAAGGCGAATTCGGCGACGATTTCGAGTACTTTTTCCGGGCCGGCGATGAGGGCATCGCCGCCATGACCGGGCTGCCCGTGGAGCAGGCGGCGCTGGCCAACCGGCGCGAATACAGCGAGCCGGTGCAATGGCGCGGTAGTGCCGCTGGCCGACGCGCGTTCATCGAGGCACTGCAGGCCGGGGGGGCCACGGTGCTGCAGGGCGGGCGTTTCCTGTCGGTGGCGGGCGGCAGCGACAAGGGCAGGGCGCTCTGTTGGCTGCGCCAGGCCTGTGTGCAGGCCCGGGGCGCAACCACCTGTCACGACCTGGCGATCGGCGACAGCGGCAACGACTGCGCCATGCTCGAGGTGGCGGAAACCGCCTTGCTGGTGCGCTCGCCGGTACATGACTTCCCGGTGCTGGCGCGCACGGCCGGTGTGCTGCGCAGCCAGGCATACGGGCCGGCCGGTTGGGCACAGGGCGTGGCACGCTGGTTGCAACACTTTCCACAGCTTGGCTGATTCAGGCGGAGGCTCTCATGGGCGATTTTTACCAGAATGGCATCATTACCACCCTGCACAACCTGTCGCGCAGGCCGGTGGAGGAACTAGAGCGGGAACTCGTGGGATTTTCCCGCAAGCGGCCCATGGGCCTGATACTGCCATCGCTGTACTCGGAGCTGGAAGGGGAGGCGCTGCCGCGCATCGTCGGCGAACTCCAGCAGGTGCCGTACCTGGCGCAGATAGTGATCGGGCTGGACAGGGCGGACGAGGCGCAGTACCGCCAGGCCCTGCGTTTTTTTGCGGGCCTGCCACAGGAGCACCGGGTGCTGTGGAACGACGGGCCGCGGCTGCAGGCGCTGGATCGCGAGTTGCAGGAGCTCGACCTGGCCCCGCGGGAACTGGGCAAGGGCCGCAACGTCTGGTACTGCATGGGCTACACCCTGGCCTCCAACCGCTGTGAGTCGGTGGCGCTGCACGATTGCGATATTCTCACCTATGAGCGTTCGTTGCTGGCGCGGCTCATCTACCCCGTGGCCCATCCCCGTTTCAACTACGAATTCTGCAAGGGCTACTACTCCCGGGTGGCGGACGGCAAGATCAACGGCCGGGTGAGCCGGCTGCTGGTGACGCCGCTGCTGCGCGCCCTGAAGAAAACCGTTGGCGATATCGAATACCTGGATTACATGGACAGCTTCCGCTATCCCCTGGCCGGGGAGTTCTCCTTCCGCCGGGATGTGCTCAACGACATCCTCATCCCCAGTGACTGGGGGCTGGAGATCGGGGTGCTGTCGGAAATGTATCGCAACTACGCCAACAACCGCCTGTGCCAGGCCGATATCGCCGATACCTACGATCACAAGCACCAGCAGCTGTCGGCGGATGACGACGAGGGCGGGCTGTCGAAAATGTCCATCGATATCGCCAAGGCCCTGTTCCGCAAGCTGGCCACCCGGGGCATCACTTTCAACACCGAAACCTTCCGCTCCCTGAAGGCGACCTATTTCCGCATTGCCCTGGACTTCGTGGAGACCTACCACAACGATGCCCTGATGAATGGTCTCAGCCTCGATATCCACAGTGAGGAAAAAGCGGTGGAGCTGTTTGCGCAAAACATCATGAAAGCCGGAGAGGCCTTTCTTGTCCGGCCCATGGAACGCCCCTTCATACCCAGCTGGAACAGGGTGATCAGCGCCATACCCGATATCCTGGAGCGTCTGCAGGATGCGGTGGAGGCCGACCATGCCCAATTCAGCGCAACCGTGGGACTGCCTCTTGTCAAAGCATGTAAATGAGCAATTGAACCTGGGCGACCGGGTCCAGCACCACCTGGACATGATTTATCACGCCAACCCGCTGGGCGCCGATCTCGACGGGCTGGCCGGGGAGTTGCTGGAGCTGATGCAGCTGGATGCGACCCAGGAGCTGGTGCTGGGGCACAAGAACCACTGGTGTGAGCGCGACGCCATTGTCATCAGCTACGGCGACAGTGTGCTGCGCCCGGATGAAAATCCCCTGCAGACCCTCAAGTGTTTTCTCGACCGGTACACCCAGGGCCTGCTGACCGGGGTACACCTGCTGCCGTTCTACCCCTGGAGTTCCGACGACGGCTTTGCGGTACTGGACTACTCCAGCGTCAACGAGGCCCTGGGCGACTGGGCCGACATCAACGCCATTGCCGACGACTACGACCTGATGGCGGACCTGGTCATCAACCACTGCTCCGGTCGCAGCCTGTGGTTCGAGAATTTTCTGCAGGGGCGCTCTCCCGGGGCGGGGTATTTCTACACTGCCGATCCCGGCGATGATCTGGATACAGTGGTCCGCCCGCGCACCTCGCCGCTGCTGCGCGAGGTGGAAACGGCCAGTGGCACCCAGTACGTGTGGTGTACCTTCAGCCACGACCAGGTAGACCTGGATTTCCGCAACCCGGAAGTGCTCAAGCAGTTTGTTTCCATATTGCGTCATTACCTGGACGAAGGGGTGCGCATCTTTCGCCTGGATGCGGTGGCCTTCCTGTGGAAAACCCCCGGCACCAGCTGTATCAACCTGGAGGAAACCCACGAGGTGATACGCCTGTTGCGCACCCTGGTGGAGCACGCCAGGCCCGACGCCATCATCATCACCGAAACCAATATTCCCAACCGTGAGAACCTGTCCTATTTCGGCAATGGCAACGAGGCGCACTGCGTCTACAATTTCTCGCTGCCGCCGCTGTTGCTGAATACGCTGGTGACCGGTGATTGCAGCTACCTGAAGCACTGGTTGATGAGCATGCCCCCGGCCCGCAACGGTACCGCGTATTTCAACTTCATCGCCTCCCACGACGGTATCGGCCTGCGCCCCGCCGAGGGCCTGCTGTCCGACGAGGAACTGACGGAGCTGATTGCCACCATGGAGGCGTTCGGCGGCCAGGTGTCCTACCGCACGCTGGGAGATGGGCAAAGCAAGCCCTACGAAATCAACATCTCCCTGTTCGATGCCCTGCAGGGCACGGTGGCCGGTGCCGATGAGTGGGGGGTGGCGCGATTTGTTTGCGCCCATGCCATCATGCTGGCGCTGGAAGGCATCCCCGGAATTTACCTGCACAGCCTGGTGGGGACACGCAACGACTACCAGCGTGTGGAAAACACCGGCCACTACCGCGCGATAAACCGTCACCAGTGGGGCTACGAGTCGCTGCAGGCCGCGCTGGCCGACAGCGCTTCGGACCACAACAGGGTATTCGTGCAAATGAAAAAGTTGCTGGCGATACGCCGCCGGCAGGCTGCCTT
This sequence comes from Pseudomonadales bacterium, assembly GCA_024234735.1. Lineage (GTDB taxonomy): Bacteria > Pseudomonadota > Gammaproteobacteria > Pseudomonadales > Halieaceae > JARRPM01. The sequence continues at coordinate 10,031 of JACKNV010000004.1, read as the reverse complement.
TCACCCCAACGCCACGCAGTTCACCCTGCACCTGAAGAACACCTTGCTGGGCTTCTGGCGGCAGAGCCTGGATCGGCGCCAGTGCGTGTTCTGTATCGCCAATATCACTAACCAGCCGCAACCCCTGCCGCTGTCTGACGTAAACCTGATCGATACCGATATCTGGACCGACCTGCTGGGCGGCCTGCAGGTGGAAAGTCGAACGCAGGTGGTCGAGTTGCAGCCCTATCAGTGCATCTGGCTCACCAACTTGCCCGATTATTCCATGACCGCCAACCGCTATTAGCAGGTGGTACGGTCCAGCTCCAGTGGCGCAGCAACTGGCGCCGCTGGCTATCGATGCCGGGGTTACAGTCCGCCGGCCAGATAGCGGGGTGCAGGTCGCACAGGGCGGCCAGCGTCTGGTCGGGCCAGCCCGCCGCGCGTATGGCGTGCAGGAATTTGAGGGTGCGAAATCCGTCGAACCACTGGTGAAACTGCCGCAGGAACTGATCCGGCGTCCTGCCCTGGCGGCGGCAGTGTGCCAGTGCCGCGGCCAGCCCCATGTGCTGCATTGTCGCGGCGCAGTGGCTGCTGAGCTGCGGGGTCAGTCCCCGCCACTGCAGCATTGCAACGAGCGCAGCATCGTCGTCCCGGTACTGCTCCGCCGCCAGTTGCGGGAGGGTCTCCAGCAGGGCGCGCAGGGCTGCGAAACAGGCGGGGTGGTAGAACAGGGGCGACGCCTGGGGCTCGGCACCGGCCATGATCCTGGACACCGCCGGGCCGGTGCCGAAGGGCACGCGCGGCGACGGGCGAGACTCCAACAGCAGGCAGGTGCCCTGCAGGCGCGCAACCGGGCCGATCTTGGCCAGCTTGTTGAGCAGGTAGAAATCCTCGCCACCGGCGCGCCTTGGAAAGCCGCGCACCTGGGCATAACCGTCTGCCGTGACCGCCAGGCAACTGCCCAGCGAGTGCCAGGCGTACGGAGAGCGCGCGTACTCCAGCCCCAGCACGTAGTGATGCAGACGCAGCTCGTAGAGGGCGGTGGCGACATTGCAGGCGCTGTCATTTCCCGGGCGGTGCCAGAAGGGGAAGACGGCGGCGACCGCGGCCGCCGGCACCTGGGCCAGGCGCGACATATAGTCCGCCGGCAGGTGCGCGTCGGCGTCGGCGCTGCAGATCCAGCGGCTGCTTATCGCTCCCTCGCTCATCCATTTGAAGGCGATGTCGCAGCCCGTCTTGCGGGCCAGGCCGACGCCCTGGGCGGCGGGGAGCGCGCCGCTGTCGCGTTCCATGTCGTGGAGGTAGAGATCGGTGCCGGCATTGAGGGCGCGCAGCTGCGCAGCGCCACTCGCGGGCAAGCCCGCCACCGCGTTGCGCAGCGCGGTGTTGGCCGTCTGGTCCGGGTCGGAGTCCGGGCGATTAAGCACCAGGATCACCAGGGTGGCGCCGCTGTCCGTGGGTATCCGGGCCAGGTTGCGCAGCGCCGCGGCGGGCTCCCGGTAGGCCGGCACCACCAGTATATTCTGCCAGCGGCGCCCGGAGCGGGGGCACGGTGGCAGGTTCACCTCCAGGTGGCGCTGCAGGTAGCGCTGGCGGGCGACTTCGGGCAAGGGCCTAATGCAGTGCTGCCCGGATCGGCAGGGCGGCGACGATGCCCGCCTCGATATCCAGCAATTCGTCCCAGCGCTGCGCGATCTGCGGCGCCGGCAGGTATTGGTGGGCCAGGTCCAGGAACAGTTCGAAGTGGCGCGCCTCGGAGCGGGCGATGGACTGGTAGAATTTTTGCAGTGGTCCGGCTGGGAGCGCCTGCGCCACCAGGGCGAAACGCTCTGCGCCACGGGCCTCGATGATACTGGCGGTGAGCAGCCGGTCCAGCAGGTAGGCCTCGCGCCCCTTGCGGATGGCCGCGCGCACGGCCAGCACATACGGGTCCTTGCGGTCCGCCGCTGTCAGTAGCCCGCGACGGTGAATCCATTTGACGACTTCGCGGTAGTGAGTCAGCTCTTCCACGGCGAGGTCCGCCATGGCGGCCACCAGTTCCACTTTGTCCGGGTAGTGGGAGAGCATGGAGATGGCCATGCCGGACGCTTTCTTCTCCGCCGCCGCGTGGTCCAGCAGGAAGCTGTTGAAATCCGCCATCACCGCTTCGGTCCAGGCGTCAGGCGTGGGGTGGCGCAGGGGTGTGTCGATCATGCCAGGTTCGGTGTTCGTACGGGGGCGGGTATTGAACTGTATGTCCTGGCTGAATACAAGGCGGGCACCGGCCCGGCCGGTGCGCTTGTCGCCAGGCGCGGCCCTTATGCTAGACTTGCCGCTCGCGCCAGACACCCACCCAAGCCAGGAATACTCAGCCCATGATCATCAAGCCTCGCGTTCGCGGATTCCTCTGCACCACCACTCACCCCGGCGGCTGCGAAGCCAATGTGAAGCGCCAGATAGAGTATGTAAAGTCCCGTGGCCCGATCGCGAATGGCCCGCGGCGCGTGCTGGTGATCGGCGCGTCCACCGGCTACGGCCTGGCCTCGCGGATTACCGCCGCTTTCGGGGCCGGGGCCTCGACCCTGGGGATATTTTTCGAAAAAGAGGGCACCGAGAAGAAGCCCGGCACGGCCGGTTGGTACAACAGCGCTGCCTTCCACAAGTTCGCCGAGGCCGCGGGCCTGTACGCGAAAAGCATCAATGGCGATGCCTTCAGCGACGAGATCAAGCAAAAAGCCATTGACACCATCAAGGCCGACCTGGGGCAGGTCGACCTGGTGGTATACAGCCTGGCGGCGCCGCGGCGCCAGCACCCGGTCACCGGGGAGGTGCACAATTCCACCCTGAAACCGATCGGCAAGCCGACCACCCAGAAGGGCGTCAATACCGACAAGGAGGAAGTGCAGGATTTTCACCTTGAGCCGGCCACCCAGGAAGAAATAGACAACACCGTCGCCGTCATGGGCGGCGAGGACTGGCAGATGTGGATCACCGCCCTGGACGAGGCGGGCGTGCTGGCCGACGGCGCCAAAACCACTGCCTACACCTACATCGGCGAGCGCCTCACCTGGGATATCTACTGGCACGGCACCATCGGCGCCGCCAAGCAGGACCTGGACCGGCGGGTGGTCGATATTCGCGAACGCCTTGCGGGGAAAGGCGGGGACGCCCGGGTAGCCGTGCTCAAGGCGGTGGTCACCCAGGCCAGTGCGGCGATTCCGGCCATGCCCATCTACCTGGCCCTGCTGTTCAAGGTCATGAAGGAGCGCGGTGTGCACGAGGGGTGTATCGAGCAGGTGGACGGCCTGTTTCGCGACTCCCTGTACGGTGCCGACCCCTATCTGGACGAGGAGGGCCGCCTGCGGGCCGACCGCAAGGAACTGGACCCCGGGATACAGGCCGCAGTGGGCGAGCTGTGGGAGCAGATCAATTCCGATACCCTGCGGCAGCTGTCGGACTTCGACGGTTATAAACGCGAGTTCCTGCAGCTGTTCGGGTTCGAGGTCGATGGGGTGGACTACGAGGCCGACGTCAATCCCGACGTGCCGATAGCCAACCTGGTGTAACCCGGTATGCTGGAGCACGGGGTTCCCTTTCGCCTCAACAGCCTGGTGCGCCGCCTGGTGGCGCCCAACCCGGGGGTGATGACCGGCGCCGGGACGAATACCTACCTGCTGGGTAATGAGCAGGTCGCGGTGCTGGACCCCGGGCCCGCCATCCCGGCACATATCGACGCCATCCTCGCCGCCGCCGGGGGGCGCATTCGCTGGATCGTCTGCACCCATACCCACCCGGACCATTCGCCGGCCTGGCAGGCCGTGGCCGAGGCCAGCGGCGCCGAGGTGATCGGCGCGCTGCCGGCCGACGACATGTTCCAGGACGACACTTTCGCGCCCCATCGCGAACTGCGTCACGACGACCTGCTGGAGACACCGGAGTTTACCTTGCGGGCGGTGCACACGCCGGGCCATGTCAGCAATCATTTCTGCTTCCTGCTGGAGCAGGAGCAGATGCTGTTTGCCGGCGATCACATCATGAACGGTTCCACGGTGGTGATCGTGCCCCCCAGCGGCGATATGAAGGCCTACATCGAGTCGCTGCAACTGCTGCTGCGCTATCCCCTGAAGTTCATCGCTCCGGGTCACGGTGAGGTGTTGGAGGACTCCCGCGCCGTGGTAGCCTGGCTGGTGAACCACCGCCTGCAGCGCGAGGCCAAGGTGATACGGGGCCTGCAGCAACTCGGTCGCAGTTCCGTGGATGAACTGGTCGTGGTCGTGTACGACGATGTCGAAACCAGCCTGCACAAAATGGCGAAACTGTCCCTGGCCGCCCACCTGATCAAGCTGCGCCAGGAGAACCGGGCGCTGCAGCACCCCGATGACGAACGCTGGGAGTTACTGCAGCCGTGAGGCCGGGCCCATGCCGCCACTGGCTGCGTGGCCCCGACCCTGCGACGCCCGACTACCTCGGCCGCTAAAAATCAGTAATAATCCCCGATCCGCCACCGCGGCGAACTAATGATAACCAATAAGGAGGACTCCCATGAACGGTCTGATGATGGATGTGCCGCTGACCATTACCTCGATCATGCAGCACGCCGAGAAGGTCAACGGCGATGTGGAAATTGTTTCGGTCACCGGTGACAACCCGCGCCACCGCTATACCTATCGCGATGCCTTCCGGCGCACCCGTCAGCTGGCCAACGCCATCGCCGGCTGGGGGCTGGCCAGCGGGGATCGCATCGCCACCCTGGCGTGGAACGACTACCGCCATTTCGAAACCTACTATGCCTCCGCCTGCAGCGGCTATGTCTGCCATACCATCAACCCGCGCCTGTTTCCCGAGCAGGTGGCATACATCATCAACCATGCCGAGGACCAGTACGTCTTCCTGGATCCCGATTTCCTGCCCCTGGTGGAGGGAGTGGCTGCCGAGTGTCCGGGGGTCAAGGGCTGGGTGATTCTGACCACCGAGGAGCGCATGCCACAGACCTCGCTGCCGAACGCCATCTGCTACGAGAGCCTGGTGGCCTCGGGTGGTGAGACCTTCGTCTGGCCGCAACTCGACGAGAATGCCGCCTGTGCCCTGTGCTATACCTCCGGTACCACCGGCAATCCCAAGGGGGTGCTGTATTCCCACCGTTCCACCATGCTGCACGCCTACGCCACCATGATGCCCGATGCCCTGGGCCTCTCCAGCCGGGATGTGGTATTGCCCATCGTTCCGATGTTCCACGTCAACGCCTGGGGCAACCCCTATGCCTGCCCGATGGCCGGTGCCAAGATCGTGTTCCCCGGCAGCAAGATGGGCGATGGTGCCACCCTGGCGGCGCTGATCAACGAGGAGGGCGTCACCCTGTCCGCCGGCGTGCCCACCGTGTGGCTGGGCCTGCTGGCGCACCTCAAGCAGTCGGGGGAGAGGGTGGAGTCGCTGCAGCGCATCATCGTCGGCGGCGCTGCCTGCCCGCTGTCGGTGATGGAGGATTTCGACCGCTACGGGGTGGAGAGCCGGGTCGGCTGGGGCATGACCGAGATGAGCCCGCTGGGCAGCGTCAACGCCAGCACCGCCTCGCGCGAGGAAGTGGGCGAGGAGAAATTTGCCAAACTGCGCCTCAAGGCGGGCCGGCCGATCTTCGGCGTGGAGATGAAGATCGTCGATGACGAGGGCGGGGAGCAACCCTGGGACGGCGTCGCCTTCGGCTCGCTCAAGGTGCGCGGCCCCTGGGTGTGTTCCAGCTACTTCAAGCTGGATGGCTCTGACGCTCACGCCGAGGAAGGCTGGTTCGAGACCGGGGACGTGGCCACCATCGACCCCGATGGCTACATGGCCATTACCGACCGCACCAAGGACGTGATCAAGTCCGGCGGCGAGTGGATTTCCTCCATCGATGTGGAGAATGTGGCTACCGATCACCCCAAGGTGGCCGAAGCGGCGGTGATCGGCCATTTCCACCCGAAGTGGAGTGAGCGGCCGCTGCTGGTGGTGGTGCGCAATGCCGATGGCGAGGACCTCACCGCGGAGGAGATGCTGGCCTGGTTCGACGGCAAGATCGCCAAGTGGTGGACGCCCGAGGCAGTGGAGTTTGTCGAGGAACTGCCGCACACCGCCACCGGCAAACTGCAAAAGGTGGCGCTGCGGGAAAAGTTCAAGGACTATGCCTTTCCGCAGTGATGCGCCCGGGTATAGCCCCGATTCTCCAAGGCGGGGATATAAATATTTGCACTATTCGTAGCATACGAATGATATACCTACGAATAGTGTTTGCCGGAGTGGGTGGCTTGCGTCTAGTATGGCGGCCAGGCTAGACAGCAGCGGGCTTCAGGACCGATTCCATGCCAGCGGACTCCATCACTCAGCGCACCCTGCCCCAGGTAGTGGCTGCGGCCGCGGCCGCCCACGGCGACCGCCTGGCCATCACCGACGGCGCGGTGCGCATGACCTATGCCGAACTGGATCGCGCCCGGATAGCGTGCGCGCAGGCGTTTGTCGCCGCCGGCCTGCAGCACGGCGAACGCATCGCCATCTGGGCGCCGAACTGTTACCAGTGGATCATTGCCGCGATCGGGGCCCAGAGTGTCGGCGGGGTACTGGTGCCGTTGAATACGCGCCTGAAGGGGGCCGAGGCCGCCTACATCCTGCGCGCCAGCGGGGCGCGCCTGCTGTTCACGGTGGGCGACTTCCTGGGGGTGAACTACCCCGCCCAGTTGCGCGGGCACGCCCTGCCGGCACTGCGGCAGACCGTGTTGCTGGAGGGTGAGGCCGCGGGCGCGGTGTCCTGGGCTGATTTCCTGGGCGCGGGGCGGGCGGTCGACAGCGCCGAGGTGGCGCGGCGGGAGGCCGCGCTGAGCCCCGAGGATACCCTCGACATCCTGTTCACCTCCGGTACCACCGGCCAGCCCAAGGGGGTGGTCACCTGCCACGGCCAGAATATCCGCACCTTCGAGGTGTGGAGTGCTACCGTCGGCTTGTGCAGCGATGATAACTACCTGATTATAAACCCGTTTTTTCATTCCTTCGGGTACAAGGCTGGCTGGCTGGCGGCGATCATACGCGGTGCCCATATGTTGCCGGTGAAGAGTTTCGACCTCGAGGAGGTGCTGCCGCGCATCGCCCGCGAGCGGATCTCGATGATTCCCGGGCCGCCCACCATCTACCAGTCGCTGCTGGCCCATCCCCGCCGTGGCGACTACGACCTGAGCAGCCTGCGGCTGGCGGTCACCGGGGCCGCGCCGGTACCGGTGGCGCTGGTGGAGCAGATGCGCGCGGAGCTGGGTTTCGAGGTCGTGGTGACAGCCTACGGACTTACCGAAACCTGTGGCGTGGTCTCCATTTGCCGGGCGGATGACAGCCCCGAGCGCATTTCCCACACGTCCGGGCGGGCCATGGACGGGGTCGAGATGAAGTGCGTGGACGCCGCGGGCGCCACCGTACCGGTCGGCATTCCCGGGGAGATTTGCTGCCGGGGTTTCAATGTGATGCGCGGCTACCTGGACAATCCGGAGGAAACGGCGCGCTGCATGACTGCCGACGGCTGGTTGAAGACCGGGGATGTCGGGGTGATGGACGAGGATGGCTACGTGCGCATCACCGATCGCATCAAGGACATGTTTATCGTCGGCGGCTTCAATTGCTATCCCGCCGAGATCGAGAACACCCTGTGCAGCCTGCCCGGGGTGGCGCGGGCCGCCGTGATCGGGGTGCCGGATACCCGCCTGGGGGAAGTGGCGCGGGCGTATATCGTCAGGGCGGCCGGGGCGCAACTGGACGAGGCCGGGGTGATCGCCTGGTGCCGCGACAACATGGCCAACTACAAAGTGCCCCGGGCGGTCCGCTTTGTCGAGGAGCTGCCCGTGAATGCGGGTGGCAAGGTGCTGAAAACCGCGCTGCGCGAGATGGCGGAGGCAGAGGCCCGATGACAATCACTCCGGCCCCGGCCGTGCCGGCGGCAGTTCCACCGGCGCGGGTGGACCTGGATGCCCTCGACGAGGGTATCATCGGCTTACTGCGCGGCGACGGCCGCATGCCCTATCGCGCCATCGCCAGGGAACTGGCGGTCACCGAGAGCACGGTGCGCGCCCGGGTGCGGCGCCTGGAGGAGTCCGGCACCATGCGCGTGGTGGCGGTGACCGATATCGAGGCGGCGGGCTACAGCCTGCTGCTGGCAATCGGCATACAGGTGGAGGATCGCTCCCCGGAAGCCGTGGCGCGCGAGCTGGCGCGGTTGCCGGACGTCTTTTCGGTGAATGTGGTGGTGGGGGCGCAGGATATCGAGGTGCTGGTGGTCAGCCAGGACCAGGCGGCACTGCACGAACTGGTGGCGCGGCGCCTGCCGGCGGTGGCGGGGGTGCGCCGCCTCACTCCGGCGCTGGCCCTGGACGTACTGAAGAACCAGCCCGACTGGGTGCCGTTTCACGAGCTTGCGCCGTTGCAGCCCAGCAGCGGCACTCGCGACGCCGGGACGCCCGGACGGCGCATCCTGGACGGGCTCGATCAGCGGATCGTCGCCCAGCTGGCGCGCGACGCCCGGGTCAGCAACGGCCATATCGCTGCCGCCCTGGGGGTCACCGAAGGCACGGTGCGGGCCCGCATCAAGCGCATGGAAGAGCTGCAGCAGATCCGCCTGACCGCGGTGACCAATATCGATCGTTTCGGCGACGCGCTGCTCGCCTATATCTGGATTGAGGCGGAGCGCAGTGACGAGATTCGCGGGGTGGCCGAGGCGCTGGCGCAGATACCCGAGCTGGGTTTTGTGGCGGTGATGCTGGGGCGCTCGGATATCCTGGCGATCACCATGGTACGCAATACCGAGCACCTGGCCCACTTCGTCCACACGCGGATCGGCCGGATACCCGGGGTGCGCCGCACCGACAGCACCCTGGGCGTGAATTTCGTAAAACACGACTACCGCATGGCGCGGATAGTGTAGCGGATATTGTAGGGCAGAGAGTGTAGGGCGGGTTACATCCGCGATGAACAAACCAGGCAGGGAAACAGTCACATGGACAAACAAATGAATGCGGCCCAGGTCGTGGCCCAGCTGCGCGATGGCATGACCATCGGCATCGGCGGCTGGGGCCCGCGGCGCAAGCCGATGGCGCTGGTGCGGGAAATCCTGCGCTCCGATCTGAAGGATCTCACCCTGGTGTCATACGGCGGCGCCGACGTCGGCATGCTGTGTGCCGCCGGCAAGGTCAGGAAAGTGGTATTCGCTTTCGTCTCGCTGGATTTCATCCCGCTGGAGCCGTACTTCCGCCAGGCGCGCCAGAGCGGTGCGATCGAGGTCATGGAAATCGACGAGGGCATGATGTTGCTGGGGTTGCGGGCGGCGGCCTGGGGCCTGCCCTTCATCCCCACCGAGGTTGGCCTGGGCACGGACATCATCGCCCGCAACCCGGAGATCAAGGTGATCGACAGCCCCTATGACGACAAAGAGTGGGTTGCCATGCCGGCGCTCAGACTGGATGCGGCACTGCTGCACGTCGACCGGGCGGATACCCGGGGCGTGTGCCAGATAGCCGGCCCCGACCACTACATGGACGACTGGTACGCGCGTGCGGCGACGAAAACCTACGTGTCCTGCGACGAACTGGTGGAGACGGAATTCTTCCATGACCCCGCCCAGGCGCGCCTGGTGTACTGGGAGCGCGCGGCGACCACGGCGGTGGTGCACATTCCCGGCGGCGCCCACCCCACGTCCTGCAGCCCCGCCTACGGTTTCGATGTCGAGCACTTCAAAACCTATGCCGCCAGTGCCGGGGAGGAGGGAGGCATCCAGGCGTACCTTGATCAGTACCTGGGTGGCTCCGAGCAGGAGTACCAGCAAAAGGTCGGTGGCCTGGACGCGATTCGCGCCCTGCCCCTGCCTGTCTATTGAAGCGTCGGGAGAGCAAAGCCCAATGAGTGATACTGCAACTGACTACAGCCTGGCGGAACTGTGCATAGTGGCCGCCGCCGAGGCATTTCGCGATGACGGCGAGGTGTTGGCTACCGGCATCGGGGTGATTCCGCGGCTTGCCGCCAGCCTCGCCATGAAGACCTTCAATCCCGACCTGATGATGACGGATTCCGAG
>JACKNV010000003.1 GCA_024234735.1 Pseudomonadales bacterium | reverse complement strand
ACCCCCTCTTTTTTTTTTTTGCCCCCCATGAACCCCCTTGAAAGCTATATCCACAACAGAAGTTCTGGCCGGAATTCTGGGAGACTCCTTATAGGCGCCCTGATGGATTCCGTCGAGGTGATTGCCGTGGTCATCATTACTGGCTACAGGGTGGCACGCTGTGTAGCACTATACTCAGGGGCATTACCCCTTGCTATGCCCTGACCAACCCTCCGGCTTGCGACAACATACAACCTACGCAGCTGAATTGGCAGGAGTGTATAGCTTGTTGCTACCGGCCATTCAGACGTCGCTTCGGACCGCAAAACCAATAAAACCCAAAACAAAATAACCGAATTAACAAATCACCCAATAACCCAGCACCATACTCAGGAACGCCGCGCACACAACGCCCGTTTGTAGTAGGTGTAGGACACGTCGCTCGAGTGCCGGACGCCATTGAAGAGATTGACGAACCAGGCCTCCGAGGAACCCTCGCGCTCGCCGCTCCAGAACCATTCGGAGCTCAGCCTGAACAGGGGCGAGACTTCGCAGGTAAACTCCCCGCATGGGGTCTTCACCGCGCCGCTTTTGTCATAGAGGGACAGCAATTCCTCTACTGTCGGCAGGCGCCAGCCATCGCCCTTGTTCGAACACCAGCTGTTTGCTCCCTCCCAGTTGATGTCACTGCCGTTATCCGACTGGGTCCACTCCACTCCCGTGCTGACCTGCTTCAACACCCCGCTACCGCGATCCTCAAAGTTGCACGCTGGGTTACTGGCGCAGGCCGCCCGCTCTGCCTCCGCCCTGGCCTGGGCTTCCGCTTCTGCTTTGGCCCTGGCTTCCGCTGCCGCCCTGGCTTCGGCTTCCGCCGCCGCTTTCGCCCTGGCCTGCGCCTCCGCCTTCGCCTTTTCCAGCGCCGGTCCTGCTGCCGTCTCATACTGCGGATAGAGCGTCAGCGCCTCGCTGTACTGTTTTCCTTCCTGGGGCGTGGCCTTCAGAAAGGCTTCCAGGGACTTAAACGCGCGGAGCGGGTCCCCGGCTGCCGAGGCAGCCTTCGCCTCCAGGAACAGCAGAGGCGGCGGCATCTTGACCTTCAGTGCATGGTACTTGTCGAAGGCTGCCAGAGCCGCCTTGAGGTCCTCCTGCTTCAGCGCATCCACGATCTGTTGCTTGAGGAGGTCTGCCTGAACCTGGGGCGGAAGGGTGGACTGGGCGGCAGCCTCGCACGCTATCCACAGGGTGAACAAACAGACTACCAACTTGATCAAAGGGCCCTGCCGTATTTCTGCAAAGCCGTTTCGCTTGAAACCCTTTAGCATATCCGTTGCCCACCTCTAAAAGATCAAATTTTTAAATCAAACGATTGGCCAGCCATCCCAAGCTGACCACATCAATGACGCTGTAACCTAACTATCTTTCCTCGATGCTGCGCTCTCAATCAACCAGGAGATCAGTTATAGCCGCTGCACATGCCGCGCATCCTCGCTTCCCCGTTCTCGGCCAGCTCCCTGCCATAGCTGGCGTAATCCGGGCAGCCACTTGCAGCAATTCGTTGCCCATAGGTCTTGGACAGTTTCCCAATTTCACATTGAGAGGATGTACGGTTGATCTCCCGGCTGTATTCCTCAATGATCGCTACTGCCCGGTCGCACGCGCTATTTCCTGAACCCCCACCTCCACCTGTGCTGGAACGGGGCATTGTGGTCGCATAGGGTAGCGTCGAAGGAACATCAATACCGTGTTTGCCTGCGTAATATCCCGCCGCCACTCCGAGTACGACTGCGCCAACAGCTCCCCAGATACTGCCACTGTCATCCGCGGCGCTCTGTCGTTGGCGGCTTTCCTGGGCTTGGGCCTGGGCCATCTCGGCACGCTCTTGCTCATCCTCCCGAGCCTGGGCGTCTGCCAACGCTCGTTGCTGTCGCAAATGGTCCAACTCTTCCTGCTGCTGTCGCGCGAACTCTGCCTGTTGTCTGGCCTCCTCTTGCGCCCGCTGCAAGGCCAAAGCCTCCTGTCGTTGCTTCTCGCGCAATATCGCTGCCTGGCGCTGGCGCTCGGCTTCCTCCTGGCGTTCCCACTCCTCAGTCGCTGCCGAAGCCTCAGTCACATCCCCCGCCCAGTCTGTTGCCCCGCTGGCAGCACCAAACTCACGGGTGCCCAGGTCGTCTTCCAGATACGCCACATCGTCTGCTAAGGAGCCCGGTTCAGAAGAGGTACTACTATCGCCTTCCAATGCAGCGAGGTCGTCCGCAAACGAACCCAGTGCAGACGCTGTTGTTTCAGTCTCATACCCCATCGCTGCCAGGTCATCCGCAAACGCTCCTCTTGGTGGCTCAACGCTTGCTTCCACCTCGCTTTCCAAATAGCCAGGTGAGCCTGACTGAGTAGCCTCGTCGACCAGGGCATTGCCATCCGCAGCGCCAGCCAGCAGCGCTTGATCGTCTCCTCCCCAGTCAGCGGCATAACTCGCCAGATCCGGGGGTATCAGTTCGCCATTCCGCTCGACTGCGGCAGCGACAACTTTCCCGTCGCGTCCATTGGGCTCTAGGCCGTACTCCGAATCGTCAGAAAAGTAAGACTGCACACGGTCACGCGCCGACGTTACGGCTATCTCTCCCGACTGCATCGCAGCCTCACCCTGATCTGCCAGCCAGCCAGCGTCGTCTGCAAAAGACCGGACCTTGTCACTCAGAGCGAGAAGGCTTTTGGGGGTGACATCCCTGAGCATTTGGGGGACCTTCTCCCCGCGGAGCCAGCTATAATAATTCTCCATTTCCGCAACTGCCTCTGACCCAGACCCGGCGTCTATTTGCCGATTAAGTGTTTGTATCCCTCTATCGTGCATGTCGTACGCGTGTTCACCCGCGGTTATGGCCTTTTCGGCGGACTCCCAACTGCTGCCAAATACCTCTGGCAGTGTGTTGCGACCTGCCTGGGTCAGCTGATCGCCAAGGTAGGTACCGAACCCTTTATCTTTGATGGTATCCAACGTGTTGCTAAAACGGTGGAGCCCGGAGATGCTGACAGTAAATAGACTGTCATCGGTGCTCTCCACCCAAGCCTGCTGCGAAAATAATGCCAGCACTGCTGTGGCCATCCACTTCAAGAGCTTATGCGCTGCCATGGTCACCTCCTCACGAACCCGCGGTAGTGAATGCCAGAAAACTCACCCCTTCAATGGCCAGACGACCATCGCGCGCCTTACTGAGCCGCAGCACAGCCTGTTGCCAGCCTGTTTGGTTTGGCATCAGGAATACCAGCCAGTCTTTGTCGCCTGCAGGTATGGCGGCGGCCAGTGATAGCTCGGAGGCGTTTAACAGCAACTGCAGCACCACGTCATCGGTTGAACCTTGGCCCGTTTCAGCTTCGGAGGCGGCCTTCTGGAGATAGTCGGCGATTGCACTCTGGAATGCAGCAGTCTCCAGGCCGGAGAGTGCCCGCACCCCTTCAATCATTCGCAGTTCGGCAGCCGCCTGTAATTTTTCGCCGCAGTAATCCGCCCGCCACTGCACCACATTCGCGCCGTTGGCCGGGTGTGCAGCCTCAAAAGCCCTCACTCTCATCGATGTAAGCTGTCGCAATTGCCGCAGTGGGTCGTCCGCCGTCAGCCAACCCGGGGGGGTGTCGGTAACGGGCTCACCGGCCAGCGCCTCTCCCGGCAGGGCGCACAGCAGGTCGCAGCTCAACGGCTGGCCGTTTACAGCAACATCGCAGCCGCGAACCACCGCCACATCAAAGACCGGATTGTAAAACAGCGCCAGAGGACGTTCGGACTCCAGGCCGCCCAGTTTCAGTAATGAGCCCTTGAAAAACTGTGACCAGATCGCCTCACGGTACACCCGGGACTGTGTGGCGCGGTCGAGGAGACCCAGGGGCATGCCGTCCAACAGCACACGGAGCGAAGCAGGGTTTTCAATCCCCAGGGCTCGAGTGGCGACGGCGTCGATCAACGCCTCACGGGGGTCTTGCTGTATTGGTGCTGGGGAGGGTTGTTTGAGGACGATCAGGGCAATAGCTACCCCGGCTGCAATGGCCAGACCGGATAGAACCCACTTGGGACTCCCGCGCAATCACGTCTCCTTTACGCAGAGGCTATTGTCAGAGATTAGCGCATCCCAACTGATTGTCCATAGGGGAATTCTTGAAGCGATTCCAGCGGGTATCCCCGTGGAATCGCGCCCACCATAGCCGCCTTTCGCGAGCTGCGTCCAGCGGCCAACGCTTCGCAACCGGGCCACCACTACTCAACCGTTTTTACTGCTATCTCTCTGATTTATCGCAATATTCATCGATTTTCAGCGGATGTCGCCGCCGGAACCACCCAGCAGCCAACCCGCCCGCAATTGCAACACCTCCCACCCTCCGGGGAGTACAGCTAATGCCAACACCCGCTCCCGCACTGCCCCGCTAACCCTGCCGGATTGCCGCCACACGAGAACCGGAGGGTGCGCAGTCCGCAGCAACGAACCCAGGCGTAATCTGTCCCTGCATCGAAAGCCAGCGCTCTTGCCGAGTCCCCGACGATTTCTCCCCCCTTTCAAGCCCAACTGGGTACGCATCCACGCCGCATCGGCGCGGAACGATTCGTAAAAGGCGCCTATCTGAATGACCAAACGCGCTTGCGGCCAGAGCCGTCTAAGAGTCGCCCATTGCGCAGCCAGCCGCGCGGGGGCCGAACAGGAATGGTACAAGCGCCGCACCCTGCCACGCGGATTGAGCCTCCAAAGGAAATTGATCCAGTCATGCTCCTTCTGCAACCGGCACCAGTAGTGTCCCAACGTTCGGCCAATCATGACCCATAACGTATTGAAAAGTAATGATTAAATGACATTTTCATCTGGTCTCGATTTGAACTGGAATTACCGGTTCTGTCACGCTCCGAAAACTGACTTCGGGGAGTGGCATGATGAACCAAGGAACGTTGGTTTTTGCACAGTTGACGCGGCATCTTCCGTTGACAACGTTTCGTCGCTGCGTGGCCAGATACCGTGGAGAACACAAGGTCAAGACATTCTCGTGCCTCGATCAGTTTCTCTGTATGGCCTTCGCCCAACTGACCTATCGGGAGAGCCTGCGGGACATCGAGGCATGCCTTCGAGCACAGCGCAACAAGCTTTATCACCTCGGCATTCGGGCCGTGGTGTCCCGCAATACTCTGGCCAACGCCAATGCGACGCGAGACTGGCGAATCTATGCCGACTTTGCACAAAGCCTGATTGGAATTGCTCGAAAGCTTTACACGGACGAACCGTTTGGTGTCGATTTGAAGGACTCGGTCTATGCGCTCGACACCACCACGATAGATTTGTGCCTGTCGGTGTTTCCGTGGGCGCCATTTCGCACGACCAAGGCAGCGATAAAATTGCATACGCTGCTCGACCTGCGGGGCAATATCCCGAGTTTTATACATATTTCCGACGGCAAGATGCACGAGGTCAACATCCTCGACCATCTGTTGCCAGAACCGGGGGCCTTTTACATCATGGATCGCGGGTTTCTCGACTTCGAGCGGCTCTATCGATTCCACACTGCTGGCAGCTTCTTCGTCACACGGGGCAAGTCCAATCTGAAGGTGAAGCGGCGTTACTCGCATCCCGTGGATCGGTCGACCGGATTGATCTGCGATCAGACCGTTGTGCTCACCGGTTTCTATGCGTTCAAAGACTACGAGGCGCCGCTGCGGCGAATCCGTTTCAAAGATCCGGAAACCGGAAAGACGCTGGTATTTCTGACCAACAACTTTGCCTTGCCAGCATTGACCATCACCGAGCTTTACCGGTGTCGCTGGCAAGTGGAGCTGTTCTTCAAATGGATAAAGCAGCATCTGCGAATCAAATCCTTTTTTGGCACCACAGAAAACGCCGTGAAGACGCAAATCTGGATTGCCGTATCCGTTTACGTCCTGGTGGCCATAGTGAAAAAACGTTTGAACATCAGTGCGAGCCTGTATGAAATGTTACAGATATTGAGTTTGACCATGTTCGAAAAAATCCCGTTGGATCAGCTGCTTGCCAAATCCGTTATGGATGATGTTCATGCGTCATCTGCTAACCAGTTGATTCTTTTTGAATAAACGTTGGGACACTACTGAACCGGCACATAAGGTGAAAGCTATTACCTTTATGTAACAAGCCCCGATACGACATGCACATAGCGAGCAGTCGCTCAACATCTTGTGGCGGATAGCGAACAACCATCCGATCACCCTGTGGCTTGACCATCAGAGCGCCTGATTTGCGCAAGCGCTGCTCAAACCTTCGCACAGTGCGCCTTCGCAACAGGCGGTGCTCCCGATGAATCATATAACCCAGGATGTCGATGCCATTGGAAGTCGGCGCCAGAACCCTAGCGCCCGGGTTTAAAGCCAGCCTCAGCTCCCGCTGCAAAAAAGTTGCTATGGCGTTTTCACGCTCCAGCAAACGCTCCGGGTCGCGATCCAGTAAAACCAGGTCATCAACATAGCGCAGATAGTACTTGTGCCGCAGGTCATGCTTTACGAATTGATCCAGTCGGTCGAGGTAGACATTTGCAAAGAACTGGCTACTGTAGTTTCCGATAGGAAGGCCCCTCACATTCCCAGTGCCATATAATGATTTATGCGCTGGCACCGCATTCAATTCCGCTCCTATTCGATGCGCATCCAGACAGGGGTCGCGACTGACGATGCACCGCGACAACCATTGAAGATCGTTCGCCCAGGGATGTCGCTGACGCTCTAGCCCCGATTCGAGGATGGCAAGCAGGACAGCCTTATCAATGTTGACAAAAAACGAGCGTATATCCAGGTGCAGAAACCAGGCCCTGGCACTGCCATTGCCGGTCGCCTGCCGGATAAACTGCTGCACCCGGTTGACCGCAGCCAGGGTGCCCTTACCGCGTCGGCATGCGTAGCTGTCGTGGATGAAGCGCCGCTCCCAGTACGGCTCGAGTTGCCTGACCAGGAGATGGTGCACCACGCGATCGCGAAAGGCAGCGGCAAATATTTCGCGGCGTTTGGGTTGGTCGGTCGCAAAGCAAACAGACGGGGATGGTTGGTAGCGTCGCGACTGCAATTCATCCACCAATCGGATCAGGTTGCGCTCCAGGTCCGCCTCAAAACGCCAGCGGGATGGAGAGTTGCCCTTGCCGCGGCGGCAGTCCAGCCACGCGCGATGCACTGACCCGAAATCAAAGGGCGGACCACTATGCTCAGGAACGCCGCGCACACAACGCCCGTTTGTTGTTGGTGTTGGACACGTCGTTCGAGTTCCGGTTGCCATTGTTGAGATTGACGTTCCAGGCCTCCGAGGAACCCTGATCCCCACACTTCTTCCGGCGTGGTAGCCGGCCACCGGGGAGGGAGCCATTCGACACTCACCCCTGAATATCCATGCCACATGGGCGGTGGGGACGCAGCATGGTGACATCGGCGCGGGCCGGGTTCTAGCACTCGGCATCGATACCGGCATCTGGCCGTTGCCGCGATTGGCTGCGCAACCATCCTTCCGTCTGCTTGCCCACGGAGTATGCCAGATTGGCACAGGTTTCATAGGCCTTGAGATTGGAAAACGCGCGGATATCCTTGGCAATGCGCGAAAGCACCAGAAACTCCTCCACAGCCAGACGTAATTCCCCCAGTGTCGCCCGTCGGTCACGCTGGTTGTTGGCGCGTATGATCTGCCGCAGAATCGCCTGGGACTGTCGGCGCAGGTCGTCGCCCAGCGCCGTGCGGTGCTTGTTGGAAAAACCCTGTACCTGCTGCTCGACGAAAACGGCCAGGCGATACGCATCAGCATAAATGGGTAGGTGCTCGTAACGCGCCATGGTTCATATCACTGGGGGGCCGCGACGCGACACACTGAAAACCAAGAACAAAATATTCAAATTACCGAATCACCCAATAACCCAGCACCATACTCAGGAACGCCGCACGCACAACGCCCGAGAGAAGAGGGGGGCGCTGGAGACGGCGTACGAGTCCCGGACGCCATGGCTGAGGTAGAAGCTCCAGGCCTCCGAGGAACCCTCACGCTCATTGCTCCAGAACAGTAACCCCGTCAAGTAAAACCCCTTCGGGGCTCTACATTTATAGTTGCCACACGATATCTCGCCCTGCGCGCCTGAATAGACCTGCGACAGCTCGGTCATGGTCGGCAGCCCCCAGCCGCCGCCATCGAGAGCGAGCCCGGCGCAATGGGCCTTGGCCTGGTTCCAGTTTACATCGCCGCCGAGATTGTCGCGCTGAGTCCACTGCAGTTCGGTAAAGGTATCCACCATCACGCCCGGTTTGACCACCTTCCAGCGCCCGTCGTCCGCCGCCGCATTGCCGGCGAGACATGCCAGCAGCGCCAGCGTTGCCCATGGTATTCCTGATCGTTTCATTATTGCTTCCTCCTGCTTCAATACGCATCCAAAGTGCGGGTCCACCCCTATCCATGTGGAGAACTGCTAAAGATTGCACTTGTCTCGCCAAATTTGATTGGTACACGCACGCCTTGTCAAGTCGATGGCCAGCTGTATTTTCAAATGACAACCATACTGGGAGATTCAGCGGCCACCAATCTTCACAATCCATTTCTGGATAGTTGATATTTGAAAATGCCTAGTTCCTCTTGCACTCTCTCATTATGTGCCCCCATCTGGTCTTCTGGCTACCACCAGCAGTTATTTCATGACAGCCCTGTACCCAACCCTTCGGGCCACACTTCTGATCTGCAGGGTACACTCTCTACCGGAACTAGAGGCGCTGTAATCGGGGGTGTCGCAGAGCATATCTATGATATGGGACCACTGCGTTTCCAGCCCCGACTCGCGAGCGTAATCTGGCCGCTACTCACAGTGCTTATACACGCCAGACGCCATACACTTTTTATCAGCTACAGAGCATTCCGCGTTCGCGGTGCCAGACCATACCAAATGATGGATTGAGTGGTTTTTATATTTTTTCAATATCTTAGATATGTCCGTGTGCACCAGGTGTGCAACCAATTCGAACACAGGAATTTGAATTTGCTCAAATCCACATTGCGTCCAAACCGTGTCCACAGATTGAGCTCTGCACCACATGACAATCGCCCCCACACCCAGCCACGCACTCAAGAAGACTGCATAGCCACCTGGAAAGCTCGCAGCCGAGTCCCGGTGCCGACCAAAAGCGGCAACATTATGGACATGCTCATAGTCCACTTATTGATGGCAAGGCATCAATCCTCAAGACCCGGTGCAGCCTTTTCAGGCATAGGACTCGGGAGGCTGGGCGCTATCACTGTCTGCGATTGTTGGGGCACTGGCTCAAGCCCAAAAAACTGGGGTTGGTTCTGATCAAGCCCTTGCGCTTGTTAGCAGAGAATTATTTTCCATCCATAGCTTGACAATACTAAACAAGGGTATTTAATGAAAGAAAAACAACTCCCAGCGGGGCATGCTCGTGCACTACCGTTTCGCCCTTGTACTAATCTGGCTTTCTTTCTCTGCCGTTTCTTGGGGGGAAGCCTGTGGGGATCCAGACCTCCAGACAACAAGAGACTATCTGGATAAGAAAGTAGCGGAAATTCCAGCTAGGGGATCCGAACAG
Source organism: Pseudomonadales bacterium (assembly GCA_024234735.1). Taxonomy (GTDB): domain Bacteria; phylum Pseudomonadota; class Gammaproteobacteria; order Pseudomonadales; family Halieaceae; genus JARRPM01. The sequence goes on along the minus strand of JACKNV010000003.1, from coordinate 331,117 downwards.
CCAATGAGCCTGACTTGGGACGAGAGTACGAATTTGCTCTATCTCAAGATACGATATAGCGATGGTACAAACACTGCTTGGGCACCGCTCGACATGTTGGAATTTACATATCTCATTGAAAGGCGCGGGGTGGTTCTGGGTTGTGGGTCGCGATCATATGGCTGCGATCCTGAAGACGGCATACCGTATTGCTACTCCAAAGATTGCTGGGTGCATAGCATGCCATTGGATGAAGACAACCCCCACTATTGGAGCGATGGATTCATCAACGCTTTTTCCGTTCCAAATAAGCTATACGGAGACAAAATTATTAAGGCTCTTGAGCACCTTCAATGCCTATCTAAGGAAGCGCTGAGTAATAGTGACGAACCATTTTAGGGAGACCAACATGAACGGTTTTGCTGCTTCTAACGCATGCTTACCACTATTGTTACTAATCGGCACTTTTGCGCTAGCAGGTGAGACGGATACAGGCGCAGTGTATGGCAAGGTGAAATGCACCAATTTACAAATGTCTTACCGAGACGGACCTCCAAAGCAGTATTTGGATTCGGTAGTCCTACTCTGTGAGAGGTGCATGATTTGTTGTGATAGGGACGAACAGATATGCTACGGAACACTGCGGGGTTAAAAAAAAATGGTCAGCAGTATACCCATCAACCTGAGGATAGGTATTTAGTTAAGATGGAAAACCCGCAGAGGAGCATTCTTTTTATTGGTAGCAAATTGATCGCCTCACTGGCGTGATGAAAATCGCTTACGCAACTGGGCCGTGCAGTAAGATTACGACCGAAAAGTTATTCTAAAGAGCGAGAAAACTATGAATAAGCTCACTAAATACTCAGCCGCTGTCACAGCAACCTTGTTCCTCGCGACAAATGTCAATGCAGAGTGCTCTATTGGCGATAAGAAGTGCGTCGCTTCTGGGGTAATTAAGACCTGTGTAGAAATTTCCAGCTACGCTAAAGCTAGAAAAGAATCTGGCCTAGAAACTCAATGGGAAATGTATGGAGCTTACCAGTCCTGTGACAACCCTGACATGAGGGGATCTAGCTCGGGTCGGGAATGTACTCTTGGAGACCAGAAGTGCAATCCTGATGGCTGGATCGTAGAGTGCCAAGAGTCCTCTGGCGGAAGCCAAAAAACTCAGTGGTCTTCCATTATGACCCAGTGTAACTAAGACCAACTTTCGCTGTATCTACGGTGGTAAGTGGCGTCTGTGGGTGGCGAATTGGTAATTTATGTGGAGAATCAGAATGTTAGATGTTCGGCCATGGTTCGGAGTTCGGTTTCAGAAAGAGGTGGCCCCGGTTGTTTGAACAGCAATACCCGATCCTATAAGTGGATTCCTGCACTGGGTTTAAGCTGCCATGGGTAGTGGCAGCGCTTCGAAGTACAAGCGATCTGGTGTTTGCCGGTCAAGGCTGCTGTGAGGCCGGAGGCCGCTGTAGTAGCGGAGGTAACGTTCCAAGCCGGCCTTGGCCGCCGAGACAGTGTCGTAGGCATGGAGGTAGACTTCCTCGTACTTCACTGATCGCCACAGTCTTTCGACGAACACGTTGTCCCGCCAGGCACTGATCTTGCCATCCCGGATCTCGAAAACCCCCATGACCGGCAGCTCGATGGTATTTCCGCCCATGGTTATCTTATCGGTCCCTTCGTTCATCACGAGGTTACCGGCAGCGACCTGGTGGTGGACGACAAATTCGATGCTTGAGCAGTTGCCGGCGAAGCCCTCGATAAACGCTCGAATAGCCGCTTTACTTTCATTGGGTGGCTCCATCGGAATATTGATATACACGGCATCCTCGGTGAAGAAGTCCATGATGTGATCAACATCCAGTGATCTCCAGGCCGCCACGAAATCCTTGATCAACTGGTCGTTATCAGACATCGAAAACACCTCAACTTGGTCATTTTTTAATCAGTTGCGTGGCAGCAAGGGCTGGAGGCGTGGATCTGGTCAGGCCTGGTTCGAGACTGGAACGAAAAGGCAAAAAATCGAGCTTGAATATGTACAGGGCGGTGGGTTTGACTTCCTCCCGCATGTGTATCATAACACCGGTTTAACTAAAACCTCGATCTCTTGGCGTATATCTGACCACTACCCATTGTGGACAGAGTTCAGAGTATAGCTAGAATAATTATTTGTATAGATAGGTACCCTGGCAGTGTCCTTGAACCTATAGAGTGTTCTTTGGAGTAACTCGAGAACATCGGGCGACTTAGTTTCCCAAAAAGTATGTTAGTGGAGGGCCAAATGGCTAAGATCACTCACCCCTACCATCCAATAATCTATGTCCGCGGCTACGCCATGACAAAGTCGGAGATCGAAGCCACGGTGGCGACTCCCTATATGGGATTCAATCTAGGTGCCACGAAAACACGACAGGACTGGACGGGCAAGGTCCGTCGTCACATATTCGAGTCCGCCCTGATTCGCCTGATGAAAGATTATGGATACCGCGATGTTTACTCGTATGGGACAGAAATTGTCACCGAAATACCGGCCAAAAGCGTTGTGATATATCGCTATTACGAACAGGCCGACGCAGATCTCGGAAGCGGCAAAGTTGCCTCTATTCCCGAGGCGGCAACAGGTCTAAGCGACCTCATCATGAATATAAGGGACCAAGTATGTGCGAATGATCCTCAACTAGTGGCAGACTTCAAGGTTTACCTAGTTGCACATTCTATGGGGGGGCTGGTTTGCAGATGTTTCTTGCAGAACGACAAGGTCGGTGACATGAAAGCAAAGGCGATGGTAGACAAGGTCTTTACATACGCGACACCACACAATGGTATAGAAGTAGCTGGTATCAATGTTCCAGGCTTCTTGGACGTGTGGGACATGGACAACTTTAACCGTAAGGAAATGGCGAAATACCTTGGCCTGAAGGGCCAGCCAAAGCGGGTCGACACTCTCAACAACAAGTTTGATCCCAATCGTTTTTTTTGTCTAGTCGGCACCAACAGCAGGGACTATGACGTCGCCAAGGGGCTCTCGAGCAAGTTAGTTGGTGAAATGAGCGACGGTCTTGTCAGAATCGAGAATGCTACTGTTGCGGGTGCGCCTAGAGGATTTGTCTACCGCTCTCATAGCGGGCCCTATGGCATTGTTAACTCGGAAGAGGGATACCAAAATCTAGCCCGATTCCTTTTTGGTAATGTGCGAGTAGACGGGGTTTTGGAGGTGGAGCAATTACCTTTACCCCCCTCCGTCCAGAAGGCATTGGACTCAGGCAAGGATGTGAAGGCTTCATATTTCTTCGAGTCGACAGTCATACCGAGGGGGGCCATAACGTTCAAACTCACGGAAAGGAGGAAAGAGACTTATTCCGCGATATTCAGAAAGTTTGATCAGATGATGAAAGTCGAAGAGATTGATGAGTTGGATAAACCACGCTCTCCTTACCTTTTCTCAGTGTTCCTGGACACACGCAAGATCACTACAGGAAGAACCATTGTCTTCAGCGTAGAAGTTATCGTCTCAAGTACCGATTACGTTATAGATGGCGTACTGTTCTTTGATGAACGCATAGAGGGTGAAAATCTTTTCAGAAACACCATAACAATCAGGGCAACAATTGATAACGATTCGTGGAACGTGCGCTATGTCATGTCTGACGACAATTGGAGTGAGAACCGAGGACGTGATGTCGAGACAGACGATGACGGTTGGTATATTCCCTTATCTTCTCAGAAGGGCTTCAAAGGCAAGCTGAGGCTTGGGTATCAGAATTGGTCCTAAACAGTTGTATCGCTAGACTTTCCACAAGCTAATGTACGAAACTAAAATATGCGTGCCAACAGCACAATGTCGAAAACTCTAGCAATGCGATGAGCCAATCGGGGGGGTATTTACAACGAACTGAAAATTGTCATCACCAGCGTGCCATTCGCGGGACAAGTGAAGCAGCTAAGAAGGACAAATGGTGTGACCCGGTCTATGATCATAAACGCGCGACAATATTCGCGCATATGTTGCAAGAGGGTATCGAAAATGCGGTCCTACTCACTGGCGATATGCACACCGCCTACCGAAACCAAACGGAATTCACCAGCGGGTCGCAGTCCGGGAAAGCTCACAGGATCATGTCCATTCCCATCAACCAGTTGGCGCCGGACACAGCGCTGGAAACGAAATACATCTCTGATCACTAGTACTAGATCGATGGGATTAGGATTCTCAGTAATATAGCCCCGGACTCTTACTACGACGGCCTCTCCAAGGTCATGGTCATCGAAGCCGCAGGCAATGAGGTTAACCTTAAGATCTATCACAATACGAAAAATGCAAAGGCATATAAGAGGACAATTTCGTGAAATTTCTAATCCCCATAACAGTCCTATCCCTAGCCACAGTGATACTAGTCAGTTGCGCATTACCTACTGTAACTTATACAATTTATTCTGAATCTGAGCCTAGGACTGTAACTTCCTCGCCAGCGGACACATTCGCACTCGCTAAGACAAGGCTCGAAATAACAGCAGTTGAGTTAGACGAGGACGAGGACGAGGACGAGGACCAAAGATACCAAGTTGTCGTAATTCGTACCGCTGATCCCCGCATAGTATTAGGAATTACCCCAGACAGAAAGTGGTATGGGGTCAACACGACACTCTCGATATCAAAAGTGGCGAATACTGCGCTAGTCGACTCAATCACAACTGAAGTCGAGGATAAACGAATCGAATTCATTAAGTCCGCCGTAAAACTCGTGGGAACCGCGATCGGCGTGAGCCCGGATGCAGCGTCGGCTAGTGCGCCATTGCAGGCGCCTGCCATTCATGATCTGCAACCGCTCCTAGATCTAAATGGGCATGATAAGCGAATTATCGAAATCGCAGATGGTCTTGAGATGGAAATCGATGCAGTACCCATAGACTCAATAGCGGTCAAGGATCTATCTAGCGCTGACCTTTCGCGGCAATTTGTTTATTCCGCCTGTCGGCCAGCCATATTGAAAGTTACCGCTGATGGCAAAGAAACTCTGATGAGGTTGACTGTCGCCGATTCCAGATTTGTACAAACTGTTGCGTTTCCCCTCAAGGGAAAGATCGTGTCGCATTCGCAGTGTGGCGCGTCTGTGTTACCTGAGAAAGTGTCTGTATCTTCTGACATTGATGTGGCTCAGACGGCACTCGAAGAAATATTAAAGCTTCGCGAAGCTATTGACGACAAATCAGCCCCGGATGAAACTTAATCGAGGAAATCTGTGTACAGGAAGAAGAACGTGAAAACCGTTAGGGCCATAAGGAGATGCACTAGTAGGCATCGATTTTTTGCCATACTCTTCTTGGCTCTAGGTGAAACTGTTTTCCTGGAGAAGATCGTCGCACAGGACATAGCTCCACCCAACACCCCCACTCCTATTGTTACGATAGTAGACGGAGTGGAGCTGTCTATATACCCATTTGGAAGCGTCGTAAAAAATAGGCTCTGGAAGAACAAGACAATCGCCGTCTGCTGGGAAAATATAGACGCCGTAGAGGAACAAATAAGAAGGATTTCCGAAGCAGCCGTCAATAGCACGTGGGCTCATCACTCCGCGCTTTCGTTTCCAGGATGGGGACCTTGCGCGGTAGGACAATCTGGTGTCCGCATAAAGATAGCCGATGAACTACCTCATGTTCGCACAGTAGGGCGATACCTCAATCGAAAGCCGGGTGGGGTCATTCTTAATTTCGATTTTGATAAGTGGCGCCCGGAGTGCAGCGATTCACCAGAACTGAAGCTGCGCTGTATAAAAGCAATGGTCGTTCACGAGTTCGGTCACGTTATTGGGTTTGCGCATGAGCACATTCGTTCGGATGCGCCCTCGGAGTGCAAAGCGGAAAAAAGGGGTACACGGGGCACATGGAACGTTACAGAATATGATAGAAAATCAGTCATGAATTATTGCAATGCCAATTGGCTTGGTGACGGGAATTTAAGCCCGCGCGACATTTCCGCGGTACAAACCGTCTATGGTACTTAACTGATAGCCATGAGACTGAAAGCCCTAACCCTCCCCCTGATGCTCGTTCTATTATATTTTGAACACAAAGCGGAGGCTGCACTTAACAACCAAGAAATTTATCAATTCAATAGAAGGTCAGTTCTCAAAATCGATGTTACGTGCGAGTTATTCGACAAAATCACCATCGAAAAGCGTTCCGGCACGGGATTTCTTATATCGAAGGAAGGCCATGTAGTTACTTCGTATCATCTCGTCGGCGATCCAGAAGATTGTGAAGTACTCGACATTCACGGCAGTATACGGAACGTCGGAGACTCATGGGAATACAACTCGAGGTTGAAAATAGTACCAGTGAGTTCAACTTTTGACGTCGCGCTTCTCCAAGTGGAAACGTCACTCGAAAGCGAGCCCGTTGCTCTGAGGCAGGATCGACTACCCGAGATCCTCGAAGACTTTGTCTTCCTAACTTATAGTCTAAGCCACGAGCTCTCGGGCTCCCCGAGTTCTGTAAGAGGGCCGCCGCAAATTCCTTCAGTTTGGCAAACAAATCATGCATTCAATCCTGGCGATAGCGGTGCCCCAATATTGGACAAGGAAGGCAGAGCTATCGGCTTAGTGTTGGGACGTGTCAGTAGTGCAGATCTGGGGAGGGGACCGATCAACGTACAAGCCGTCGGGTGGATGGTATCGACTATTCCCGCGATCAAAGCGCTCGTGGCTGCAGCGTCGACATTAGATGAACCAATCCATCTAGTTGATTCCGTTCCGCAGCCAAGATTTGCGGTAGAGACGTTCGATATCTTCCTTAGACCAGAGCATATTCAAGCTAACATACTTTGCAATCCTCCCTTTACCAATTGCTATCCAATTGATCCGGATATCGGCGTACCTTCCCCCAACCACCTGACTCAATCGTTCACTGCACCTGACAACTCCGTAATCTCGAAATATGCGTTCAATGGCATACAACGTGATGGAAATGTTGGGGTCATTTTTGAAGCAGATCGAGCGATGGGGACTATCAGTGCAAACGTTGCCGCATCCGAAAACGCAATAGTCAAGGGTGACCTGAAAGTTTACTACGACCCCTTAGTGATTCAGATGGCTTACCCTGTAAACATTACAGAGGATAGGAACGCCGCCAGGCTGGTGGCGACTACAGAGCAGATCGATAAAGTATTCTCTGCGGAGGCTGGTTACCGATTCGTAGACGCGGAGTTTCAACCACAGTATGTCCAAAACGCAACCTTCCCGAAACTCATAATTTCTCCAGCAGCTACAAGCGTTCAACTAACCACATCGATCACAAGCGACCCCGCTGACGACCCGCCTGGAGGCTGGCTTCATGGTGTAATTCTCACCAAACAGGAGCGAATATCAGAGCCGAATGCACCGCGCTGATACTTGGAATATGCGGGTCACTTGATTGTGAGGTTTAGCTCGGCCCTGGTTCGGAGTTCGGTTTTGAAAATCCCTTACCGTTCTTCGGCTTACCACCAACGGCCCCGCAAACCTACCCTCCCAGATTCGGTATACGTTCGGTTTCGGTTGCTCCCGGTGACACTGCCCGAAAAATCCGTTACCTTTCTTCCGCTTACTGTCCGAGTTCGGCCCTTTCCCCTCTCCTCATAATCGGCAGGTCGAAGGTTCAAGTCCTTCTGGGCCCACCATTTTTTATAATGTCCTTTCCGGCCGGATAGGTAACAGTTTATTCCGGGAGCATAGGTAACACTTTTGGAGCGAAGGGATTTCTCCCCACCGGCTCCACCTTGTTGAGCTCCCTGTCAAAGAAGCCTAGATCATATTCCAGGAAGCTGACCAGCCAAACCTCGTCGGCCACCTCTCTGACCCCCACGTACTGGCCTGCAAACACCGTACTGAGGTTTATTTTGCGCGTTCCAATGCATATCCGTCCACACCGCGTCACTTTGATTGTGCGGTCGTGACACGGGTATTCCGGGACCCCGGGCTCGAAGTATTCCCTGGCTGAAGGTGTATACAGTTCGCCGGGATACCGACCCTCAAGCCCCTGGTGGGGACGCTCGTTATTGTATACCTCGATGAATTCATCGAAACGCTCCTGTTGCTGCAGAAAGTTGTAGGACGCCGGTTTGGTGGCCTCCTTCTTCAGCGTCAGGTGCATTCTCTCGTGGCGGCCATTCTGCTGGGGTCGGCCGGGCTTGATCCGCTCGATACTGATGCCCAGGCGCAACCACCAGATGGACAGACGGCTCAGACCAAATAGAGCATGGGGACTGGCGAACGGTATGCCATTGTCGGTCCGGATGGCCGCCGGTAGGCCAAATTCCTTGAATGTGCGCTCAAATACCTCAAATGCGGTGACTTCTTTGGTGGATTCCAGTCCCTGGCAAGCCAGCAGATATCGGCTTCGCTGGTCCGTGATCGTCAGCGGATAGCAGTATTTGTGATTGCCCAACTTGAATTCACCCTTGAAATCCGCGCACCACAATGCGTTGGGGGCCAGGGCCTGGCTAAGCGGTGTGCCTTTGGCTTTATGGCGCCGCCGTTTACGGCGTTTCACCAGGCCATGCCGGTCGAGCACCACATGGATCGTGCTGACAGCGGGTGGCTTGATCATGGGAAACTCTTTGACCAGCTTATCCTGGATCTTGGGGGCACCCCAGGTCCTGTGATCCTGTTTGATCCGCAGAATGGCCTTCTCGATCTGGAAGGGCAGCTTGTTCGGGTGCCGGTAGGAACTCTTGGATCGGTCCTCCAGCCCCCTGACACCGAATTCCTTGTACCGGTCAAAAATCTTGTATCCGGTCTTGCGTGAGATACCGAAGTCACGGCAGGCGACGGCCATCTTCTCCCCATCGAGGAGCCTGGCCACGAAACGAAGACGTTCATCCATACGGTTACACTCATTCCAGGGCATCTGGAGGCCTCCTCCAAATGCTGCAATTGTGTAACCTATCCGCCCGGAATAAACTGAAACCTATGGGCCGGGAAGCTCAATAAAAATCAGGCTCTACCCCATGTATGGACTCCTCCTCGTTTGCAAGGGGCCTGTACGCTGGCGGTAGGATCGATTGCTCACGTGTATCCGGCCTCTCGATCGTGCTTTCCACGGGGCCTTGATGGGCTATTCGCGCGCTGGCTCCCAAACGTTAACTCGGGCTTTTACGCCCTTGGGGTAGATCGGGTTTTGCCTGCGCCGGTTCGACCTGTTCGCCGTCAGTCAGACTCCTTTGCAATCGTCGGTAGGACTAACTCTGTTGTTTACCGGCCAGGACTGCTAAGCCGTGGCCGTAGACCAGTTCTCATCGTATTCACGCTCATGGTGCAGTAGCGCCCAGGCCATGCGGGCGGTCTTGTTGGCCACCGCTATCGCCACAACGTTCGTATGACGTCGCTCTCCAAGGCTGTTGATCCAGCGACTGAGTGGGTCGGCCTTGCCTTTGGCTACCTGCACTGTCGCTCTGGCGCCGTGTATCAGTAGAGTGCGCAAGTATGCATTGCCCCGCTTACTGATGCCTAGCATGCGCTCCTTGCCACCGGTGCCGTGGTGTTTCGGCGTCAAACCGAGCGTAACGGCGAAGTCACGGCCCGTGCAAATCCATCGCCGGTGCCGAGGGTGGCGACCAGTGCGGTGGCGGTGATTGGCCTGACGCCCCGCAAAGCCATCAAGCGTTGCGCGGCCGGAGATTCCTTCACCATCGCGGCGAGTTCATCATCTTGCTCCTTGATCCGCGCATCGAGATGGCGCAGGTCGCCCGCCAGGCCAGACAGCAGCCGCCGAAAGCGCATACTCAGTTCATTACTCGCATCTTCGAGCCACCACGACAGCGCCTTGCGCAGAGCGTGGACGCGTTGTGGTGCCACCAGACCGTGCTCGCCGACGAGGCCCCGGATCTGGTTGACTTTCGCCGTGCGCTGCTTGATCAACTCCGAGCGAACCCGGTGCACCGCCAGCACATCCTGCTGTTCGACACTTTTGAGTGCCACGAAGCGCATTGAGGGCCTATTCATAGCCTCGCAGATGGCCGCGGCATCGTTGCGGTCGCTCTTGTTGCTCTTGACGTAGGGTTTCACGAACTGCGGCGCCATGAGCTTTACCCGATAGCCGCGCGCGGCGAGCTCCCGCCCCCAGTAATGGGCGCCGGCGCAGGCTTCCATGCCGATTTCTGCACCTTCGGGTACGCGTTTCTGAAGTTCTGACAGCCATTCGCGACGACGCAAACGCTTCTGCCAGACCACGTGCTCCCGTGAATCCACGCCGTGTAATTGGAACACATCTTTTGCCAAATCTACGCCAACTCGAATAATCTCCATTGTGGGCTCCTCCTCTCATTATGACTGGTTGCCAACACTTCCAGTCTGGCACCTAGATGCCGAATATGGGTGAGGAGGAGTCCATCCCATTGTTAACGGGGGATGGGCATCCATACGTACTCGATTGATAATGCCATCCCACCCGCAGTGGGTCAGCACTCTCAACCGGTAATTCTCAAAGTTCCTGAAACCATAGGCTCGCCTCGAGATCATCTCCATCTTGTTGTGGAAGCCTTCGGTGATGCCATTGGTCTTGCTAAAGCGCCACATGGCAAGAACAGGTTCCATCCAGCTCGCCAGTGTCTTCGCCAAGGCCCGTAGCGGGCTGTGCCGCAGTTGCTCGAGCAGATCCAGGTACCGTGGCAGCTTGGCCTTCATACGCTTTGCCGTGACGGTCTTGAGCAGCATGAAGCGAACCAATTCCTGTTTAGCCGTATAGAGCGCCTGCAACACCGGATAATCGGCAAGGTAGGCCATCAGATTGGCATGCTGCTCGTCCCGCAAATGCCATTGATGCCGCCGCATCAGACTGAGCAGGCCCCGATGCTTGCGGCCCTCCGGGTGGACCTGTTGCCAGACCTTCAAAAAGTGCTGGTTGATCAACCGGACCACGTGGAAACGGTCTGCCACGATCATCGCATTGGGGAAGTAGCGTCGGGCAATGGTGCGGTAGGTTTCCGATAGGTCCATGACCACCACCTGGACGTTGCTGCGACCCTCAAGGCCCTGTAAATACCGGCGCAGGCTGGACTCCGAGCGTCCCAGCCTCACATCGAATACCTTGTGATTCCTCAGGTCCACAAAGGTGGTGGCATAGCCTTTTCTGCGGGTGAAGAAGTGCTCGTCGATCCCCAACACGCGTGGGCAGGCTCGATTGGCCATTTCCGACCGCTTTCTGCCCAGGTGATACTGGTACCAGCGCTCTACCGTGGCTGCGCTGATCTGGTGGGTCCGCGAGACCTTGCGCAGGGTGACACCGCCATCGTGGGCTTCATACACCTCAAGCTGGTAGGCCTCCGAGGCGCGATAGCGGGGCCGGATGCCGGTAAAGGTGTGGCGGAAATAGCGCCTGCATCCCTGACAGTGGTACTTGGGCACCCGCAGATGAAGGGTCATCACCTGATTGCCCTGGCGGGTGTGCTTCACCGTCCGCCTGTGGGTGGCCTTGATCCTCACATCCTGACCATGACAGTGCCGACAGGGCGGTCTCCGGTAAGGCCTGGCCCAGACCTCAATACCCCGGCTGCGCTTTACCCGTTCAATCTGCAGGCCAGGTATGCCTATAATCGTTGCTGCGTGGGACATCGGTATTCTCTCCATTAAACGATCTTCGCAAAATCAGTTTAATGAATGCCGGTGTCCCCCGTTAATGATGAAGAGCCAAAAATCATAAAATTCAATGAGTTATAGATAATTACACCATCCGACTATGGGTGGGGTTTTGGTCTATGTCTGCCGACTTATAGTCGGTGGGTGGGTTGCACGTAAGAGCCCCTGAAACCAGCTGATGTATAACCCATGTGCACGGAATACATTGTGCACATCACCCGCCAGCGGGCTCCCTATCACAAATGGCCGGCCTCAACTAAGCAAATCGCCCCTTCACCGTGTGCGCAATACGGGTCACATGGCGCAGATCAGTGCCGCAACAGCCACCAAACACGTTCAGCCAGGGCATGGTTGAAAGAATTGCTGTGTACTGACTGGCGAGTTCTTCGGGATTACCATCATCCAGGGCTGTACATTGGTCTAGTTCCGCGTGACTTTTTCGGGATGCATTGCAACGCAGCCCGCGAATTCTACGAGCCCAGTCGGAATCTCTCAATTCGCTTACGAAGTGGTCAGGATGAGCGCAGTTCACCATAAAGTATGCAGCACCCCCGGCAGTCGCTTCGTCGACAGCCCGTATCGCCTCCCCCAGTGACTGTCCCGTCGGCAGGCGTCCATCGGTTTCAACCGTAAAGGAAACTACCACAGGTAAACTAACTTTCTGGGCAGCACGTACGGCGCCGATGGCCTCGTCGGATTGCGTAAATGTCAACGCGGTAACCATGTCGACTTCGGTTTCTGATAGCCAGCCAATTTGCTGTGAATGATAATCCTCGGCTTCTTTTGCAGCCACTGTAACCTCGGGTGCGTACGCATCTCCTCTCGGGCCAATTACACCATTGAGCACTATCGGCCTGCGATTTCGATTGGATTCGTTTCGTAAGGAGGATATGAATTCGATTGCCTCGTGGTTAGTCGCCTCGAGATCCATGACCGAGACCCCCAGACTTGCGGCCCAGTGAGGGTGCGCCTTCCATGTCTGGCTATCGAGTATCAAGCCTGCATCGCATTCGCCGGCCAATGCAATAAAACCTTTCAGGTAGTCCGCCAACGCCCTCCGGCCACCCTCATGAGGCAACAGCGTGTGCGCTGCAAACTCGCTAATCTCTATACCGTGATTAAAGATCAGGTCTGTCTCCAGTCCCGCATCGGTGAGAAAGAATTCGCCAGACAATTGTGGCAGTTGGCTTCGATATTGACTCATGGGCGCCTCTTCCGTAATTCCAGTTGAAGAAGTACTTGATCGCACCATTATAGCTACTGATCTTCAAACCAGTTGGGAAGGAGCTGACTTTTATTTGAACCGGATTCGCGAGTTCACTGCCAGAAAGCCTAAGGAGATACCGTTGAGACATTACGATGCGCATCCTGACCTGAAAGATAGGCCATCGATCAGACTTCAACTTGCGGACATACCTCCGGAACAAACCAGCAATCAACCCGACGCACTCGACGAACACGGCGCCGGCTCATCACCCACAAGGTCTTGCAGCACATCAGTTTTCGACAAGTACGTCAGGTGCGTCGGGTTATTCCGCCGTTTCTCCCCCGGGTGTATCGCCCTTTCATCCCCAATCTGGCTAATAGGTTGCCCGCAGAATTTTTGAGTATCTCTAAAAAGCGCCTCCAGTTTCCTGGGCTCCTGATCAACGGACTCTCTACCGCCTCCAGAGAGGCGCACTGTGGGTAAGTTTGCCCTGGGGTATTACCCTGAAAATGGTTTGACCAGTTTCCGCACAGCGTGCCACCAGTGTGCAAATAAATAGGGGAGTAACAAAGGGCAGCTTTTCTCCAAAGGGGACGGTTGCATGGTAGTATCGCAAGAGGCAGAAAACCTCGCAACGGGGACATTTTTGTGAAAGCCGGAATGTGCTTTTCAAAGTGCTTTGTCGTTTGATTCGCCTTTTGGACAACAAAAGAAGGAGTAAACTCAACGTGACACTTTTGAAGGGAAATTCGAAAGCCTTGGCGCTAACCTGCTGGTTGGTTGCATCATTATTTGCCCCAGTTGTAGCATTCGCAGAAACAAAAGGCAAAGTTCTCTTTGTTGCATCAAATGTTCTCGACATGGGTGATCCCGGGCAGCACGATGCACGCAACAACCTCTGGGAATATGCACCGCCTTTTCACATCTTCGTAATGCACGGTTACGAGGTCGATTTCGTGTCACCGCAAGGTGGCCCCATCGAGTTCATGATGGACCCGTTGGGCATTAGTAGCTACGCCATTAAGTACGAGAACTTTTTAGACAAAGCTGGAGATACGCTCAAACCCAGTCAAATTGATGCTGACCAATATCATGCCGTATTTGTCGGCGGGGGATACGGCACATTATTCGATGTAGCCTCCAACGAAGAACTGATGTACCTCATCGGTGGCATATACGAAAATGGTGGCGTAGTGGGTGGTTGTGGGCATGGTCCAGGGGGCTTTGCAAATGCCAGGCTCGAAGGCGGTGGCTATCTGGTGAAAGGCAAGCGTGTGGCGGGGTTCCCCAACTCGACGGAGCGTTCCAAGTCATGGGCCAAGCAAGGCAGCTTGTTGCCATTTCTTGTCGAAGATCAACTCCGAAAGAATGGGGCAGAGGTTCAAAACAAGGACACTTTGGTGGATAAACATGCTGTCGTTATTGATCAACGCATTGTTTCAACTATGTTCTTGCCATCAGCCGCGTTAGTGGCCGAGGAGATGGTGCGGTTGATCCAACTGAACGATTCATGATTCCGAGATTGGATGCATCGATCCTCAACAACACGCTACAGGAAACGTTTGACCGGTACTGCCAAATTAACTCAGACGGACTTGAGCAATAGAGCAGCAGTCTTCAAGCCACTGCCCTGCTCCACTCTCCGAACGCACTTACCCTCAGATCACGGTAGTGCTGAGCACGAAGCAGGTGCCTACCCAAATTGAATAGATTTTGAACAGCGGCATGGGCAGTCACAAACCTCTGAGCCTGCCGTATTGATTTGATTTTGCGCATGCCTCGCTCCCTCATCCTGGTGGCCTCATGAGATTGCCCTACCCGATTGTTGGCGTACCGATCAGTGACATGGATTGTTTCAGGGATTACCTCACGATGGGCGACTGGATAACTTCGCAGCTTATCCGTCACGATCTGCCTGAGCTCTCCGCCATGATTTCGTAACAGACGCTTGAAAAACCGCTTCGCCGCCGCTCCGTCCCGCCTGGCCTGCAGATAAACATCTACCACTTCGCCATCCTGATCAACAGCTTTCCACAGGTAATGCTGCTTGCCGTTAATCTTCACGAAGACTTCATCAATGAAGTAAGTATCGCCGTAGCCTTGGTGCTTCCGCTTCAATCGGCGCGTATAGATAGCCCCGAATTTTATACACCAGAGGCGAATCGCTTCACGGCTGACAGTGATCCCTCGTTCAGCGAGCAGATCTTCTATATCGCGATGGCTAAGGTTGAAGCGATAGTAGAGCCAGACAGCATAGGAAATGATATCTGGAGGAAATCGGTGTCGTTTATAGGTATTCATCCGGCGATTCTAGCAATTTCTGCCGGTTAATTTGGCGATACTCTACTAACTCTTGAAATGGCGGTCCAGCTTATCCAGCACATCCAGGCCCTTTTCCGGGTTGCCCACGGACGCCAATGCTCGAAACCGAACCTCGCTATCGAACTCTGCCAGCGCCTGAGTGGACAGCTCTTCCATCAGCTTGTTGACACTCACTTTTCGATGCGCAGCCAATGACTTCAAACGATCATGTTTGTCATCTGGCAATCGCACTGTCAGTGTACCCATCTCAATCACCTCTCAATAATTGCCGCGGCTTTAATATTCGCAGCTCGTCGAACTTTAATTCTGCTGCCCGCAGATCTTTGACATTGTTGGTCACAATCGTCCGGCTGTTCCCTGCAAGAGCCAGCTCTATCAGGAAGTTGTCGCTATCGTCCGTTAAATTGGGACGCCACAAATAGTATATAGGCACCCAAGTGCATACGCTGTAATAGGCGCTCAGCAGATCTCGAATTTCCTCTGCACGAAGCGGGCATATCTCTCGAACTTGCTTGCGGGAGCTGACATCCTCATATTCCTGAAAAAGCGAATTACTGATCAGAGGCTGATACTTGCCCGTGAGGCAGCGCCTTATTACTTCACGACTCGCGCCTCGCCTTCCAATCAATGCGCTGATCATGACACTGGTATCAATAACAACCTTTTCTGACATACATGGATGATAGCATATACGACATCATGGTGAAGCTTAAGTTCCAGAGCGCATCTCAGTGGTTCGGCCCTGGTTCGGAGTTCGGTTTCGAGAAGCTGTTACAAATCTTCGACTTACCACCCCAGGGTTCCAAAACCTCCACCAACCAAGTTCGGCATACGCCCGGTTTCGGTTACTCGGCCCTGCCCTGCCAGATAAACCTTTTATTTTTCATGTAGTTACTCACCGGCTTTGGCCCACTTCACTCTCCTCATAATCGGCAGGCCGAAGGCCTGGGCGGCCCCGTCAAGTCCTTCTGGGCCCACCATTTTTCATAAATTCAGTGAGTTATAGCTGCTTAGACCGTCCGACTATGTGTGGGGTTTTGGGCTGTATTTGCCGACTTATAGTCGGATGGGTGCAATGCCATTGAAGCAGATCTGGGCCGGTCCTGACTCCCCATGTGTTACCTATTCGCCCGGAATGTTTTTGTGGCATTTTCAATAGGACGGGCCAGTTCTGTCCTCCAAATACGAAAAAGCGGACGTTTCGAGGAGGTGGCTGAGTGCATGTGGAATGGCCGTGTTCGTCTATTGTCGGACCTCTGGATCGGAACTAAACCACATCCTGCTGCCAGTTCCCGATTTCAGTGTGGAAAACGCCAGCCAAATTGGCCCATATCATAACTCGTGACGCCCGACATCATGAGTTCGGCCACAGCTTCGCCAACTGCAGCAGAGTGCTTGAAACCATGCCCAGAGCAAGGAGAAGCAACCCAGACGCTATCAGAACCGGGCAATCGATCAACCAGAAATTGGTAATCTGGCGTGACAGTGTACTGGCAGGTAACTGCGCGAAGGCACTGGTTTCGTATTCGTAATTTTGGCGCAGCTTTCGCAAACATGGCGGCTATTTCAGTCTCGGATACCTTTCGCTCCAGTTCTCCGGGGTTGCACGCCAGATCAAATTGCTCGCCGGCGATTTTGAGGCCACTGCTTTGCGATCCGATCAACGGGAATCCATAAAACATTTCATTCTCTGCGTCAGGCAAGCGGATATAGACCGGCATTTTATCCGGGCTGAAGGTTGCTGCATTACCCTCCTGCTCAAACCAGTAGAGCACCTGCCGATAAGCACGCGCGTAAGGGGAGAGCTGGGGGACCAGTTCGGAGACCCATGGTCCCGCTGCAAACAAGACTTGCTTGGCTTCGTAGTCACCCCGGTCAGTCTCCAGTCGAACCATCCCTGAGTGTTGATGCCACGCTTTCACCCGGTTCCCTGTGCTGATTGTTGCACCCATCCGCTGCGCCTCAGACAACTGCGCACGCAAGCATCCTTCGGGTTTTAGGAAGCCTGCTTCTGGCTCATAGTACCCGATATCGTCGATGTCGAATTTGAACTGGGGAAATCTACGCCCTAGTTCTGCCGCGTCGAGTATTTCATGACCTACAGCGTGTGTGCGCGCCACATCGATCGTCGATTGAAGAAAATCCTCTATACCATGCGCTGCGTTGGTAGACCGGGTCGAGCCGAAGATGAGACCACCGCACTGGAACAAAAGATTTTCACCCGTGGCGGCTTCAAGTTCGCGCCAAATTTCGTGAGAGCGACGCACCAGCGGCACGTAGTGACCACCTTCGCCGAGGGATACCCGCGTTATTTGCGTATTCCAGACCAAGCCTGCCACTGATTCCAGACGAAGCCTGCCACCCATTCCACGCGAATGCTGCCACTGATTCCACGGCAAAGCTGCCACCCCGGCAGAGTGCCTGAGATCACCACTCGGAGCCAACCGACGCGGGATAACTAACCGGTATTCTGGCCCTTTCCAACCGGAGGGGGTCCGATGCCAGCGAAGAGGTTATCCATGCGTAAAATCAAAGACGTCCTGCGCCTCAAATGGGGCAAGGGAATGAGCAATCGCCAGATTGCGAGCAGTTGCGGCATCGGCCGCCCCACTGTCGCTGAATACCTGCGCCGGGCCGAGGAGGCCGGGGTGAGTTGGCCCCTGCCTGCTGATCTGGGCGATGTCCGCCTGGAACAGCTGCTGTTCCCGCCACCACCGGATTTGCCGGCCCAGGTTCGCGGCATTCCCGACTGGCTTGTTGTTCACCAGGAACTCAAACAGAAGGCGGTCACCCTGTTCCTGCTCTGGCAGGAATACCGGGCGGTCCATCCCGATGGCTACCAGTACAGCTGGTTCTGCGACCACTACCGGGCCTGGCAGGGTAAGCTCGATGTGGTCATGCGCCAGGACCACCGGGCGGGCGAGAAACTGTTTGTCGATTACGCCGGTCAGACCGTGCCCATTATCGACCGCGCAACCGGGGAGATCCGCGAGGCGCAGATCTTTGTGGCGGTGCTGGGGGCGTCCAACTACACCTACGCCGAGGCGACCTGGACCCAGGGGTTGCCGGACTGGATTGGCTCCCATGTGCGCGCCTTCCGCTTCCTGGGCGGCGTGCCGGAGCTGGTGGTGCCGGACAACCTGCGATCCGGGGTGAGCAGGGCCCACCGCTACGAGCCCGACACCAATCCCACCTACCAGGACATGGCGTCTCACTACGGCGTGGCAGTCTTGCCGGCCCGGGTCCGCAAGCCGCGTGACAAGGCCAAGGTGGAAAGCGGGGTGTTGGTGGTTGAGCGCTGGATCCTGGCGGCGCTGCGCCACCGCCCGTTCTTCTCCCTGCTGGAGCTCAATGCCGCCATCAGCGAATTGCTGGTGAAGCTCAATAACCGCCCCTTCCGCAAACTGCCCGGTTGCCGCCGGGAGCACTTCGAGCAGGTGGACCGGCCTGCGCTCCAGCCCTTGCCGGCGGAGCCCTATGTCTACGCCGAGTGGAAGAAGGCCCGGGTCCACATCGATTACCACATCGTCGTCGATGGCCACTACTACTCGGTGCCCTATGCCCTGATCAAGCGGGAGGTCGAGGTGCGCATCACGCGCAACACCATCGAGTGTTTCCATCGGGGCAACCGGGTCGCCAGTCACCCGCGCTCGCACCAGAAGGGGCGCCATACCACGGTATCTGCTCACATGCCGGAATCCCACCGCCAGGCAGGGGAGTGGTCCCCTGAACGGTTGATGAAGTGGGCTGCCAGGACGGGACCGGCCACGGAGAAACTCATCCGAACCGTGATGGCGTCCCGCAAACACCCACAGCAGGCCTACCGGTCCTGTCTGGGCATCCTGCGCCTGGGTAAAGCTTATGGCGATGAGCGGCTTGAGTCCGCCTGCCGGCGGGCATTGACGCTGGGCAGCTGCCGCTACAAGAGCATCGAATCCATCCTCAAACACCGCCTGGACGAGCAACCGCTGGAGGCGCAGCAGGAACTGGCGCTGCCGGATACCCACGACAATATCCGCGGCCCCACGTACTACCATTGACAGGAGAACACCATGTTAAAGCACCCGACCCTGGATAAACTCCAGGCACTCAAACTCACCGGCATGGTGGCGGCATTGACCGACCAGATGGCCATGCCGGACATTGATGAACTGGCCTTCGAGGAGCGCCTCGGCCTGCTGGTGGACCGGGAAACCACGGAACGCGAGAACCGGCGTTTGACCAGCCGCTTGCGCCGAGCCCGGCTCCGGCACACTGCCGCCCTGGAAGACATCGACTACCGCTACCCCAGAGGTCTGGACAAGGGGCTGATCCAGTCTCTGGCGTCCTGTCGGTGGGCAAAAGAGCATCTCAATATACTCATCACCGGGCCCACCGGTGTCGGCAAGACCTGGTTGGCCTGCGCATTGGCCCACAAGGCCTGCCGTGAAGGGTATACGGCCCACTATATCCGTTTAACCCGACTGCTTCGGGAGCTGATGATCGCCAAGGGCGACGGCCGCTATGCCAAGCTGCTGGCCAACCTCGCCAAAGTGGATGTCCTGCTGCTGGATGACTGGGGCCTGATGAAACTGAACGCCGAAAACCGGCGAGACCTGCTGGAGGTGCTGGAAG
Organism: Pseudomonadales bacterium; assembly: GCA_024234735.1. Taxonomy (GTDB): domain Bacteria; phylum Pseudomonadota; class Gammaproteobacteria; order Pseudomonadales; family Halieaceae; genus JARRPM01. Next base: position 311,386 of record JACKNV010000003.1, on the reverse strand, counting down.
ACCGGCACGGGATCCGCGCCACTATCGCCACCAGCCAGCTGCCCATCGAGGAATGGCACGCTGTTATCGGCGACCCGACCCTGGCTGACGCCATCCTGGATCGGCTGGTTCACAACGCGTACAAGATCAATCTCAGAGGAGAGTCTATGCGAAAACGCCAGACAAAGTTGACGAGCACCACCGATTCCGAGTAACAATGCAAACCCCGCGTCGCTACGCTCCGATGGGTGGCAGCTTTGCTCCGGTTTGGGTGGCAGGCTTCACGTGGAATGGGTGGCAGAGGCGGTTTACGCAGAAGAGCCGGTATTGATAAATTTGATGCGTTGATTGTCGATGAAGGTCAGGACATTTTGAACATGGATGCGCTGGACATGTTGGATAGATTCCTGTCAGGCGGAATAAGCGAAGGACAATGGTGCTTTTTTCACGACGTGAACAATCAATCAGGTCTCTGTGGCTCCTCGGCGTGCCAGATGCCTATGACTATCTTTCAGCTTCCAACGCGTTACATATTCCGTTGAAGACAAATTGTCGGAACTCGCTGCCGATACTGCAACGGATACAAGGAGACCTGAATGCTGATGTGGGTAATTCAGGTGTTGGTGATGGTTCTGCGGTGCGCGAGGTTTGTGTGACGGATGTAGACAGCGCAATTCAGGCTCTGGGGAAAGAACTACACGACCTGGTTGACTGCGAGGGGTTCAACCCGGGAGATGTTGTCGACGTGCTGTCGCCAGTACCGTTTACACAGTCCTGGACATCTTCTCTTCCCAGCAATATTCGAGATTCCATCACTGTCCTGGATGATGTCCATGGTGCGGTTATCACACATGGCAATGCTGCATGCTGGCGACTGATGGCCGCTTGAATCAGGCTTTAAAACGAGCGGGACCGGTCCTGGACATGAGTTGAGATTCATACCATGATGGCGTATGAGCCGTCATACCATTGGGGATTTAAGGGCCGGTGCTTGAAAGCGAAGTGGTTGTTCTTGTCGATATGTCTCGACCAGGGCACAACGAGACTCCTCTGCTCGCTTCATTATGTTGGGATGAGCAGGCACGCGCTGCTGAGTATGATCTGTTGCTGATGCTTGGTCGTCATTTGGCATGTGAACTCACATCGATGGCAAGGAGTAGCCGAGCAAGGTCGCATGGATTGCCGCCAGGATTTTTCTCCGAATGCGTGACTGGATAACTTCGAGCTTATCCGGTACGATCGGCCTGAGCTCTCCGCCATGATTTCGTAACAGACGCTTGGGCGCTTGCCGAGCGCCCGTCCCGCCTGGCCTGCAGATAAACATCTACCACTTCGCCATCCTGATCAACATTCCTGCTTTGCCAGGTAATGCTGCTTGCCGTTAATCTTCACGAAGGTCGCTTCGCACCCCAATGGAAGGTAAGTATCGGAGCCTTGGTGCTTCCGCTAAATCGCCACGCATATTAGAAACAGCCCGAATTTTTATACTGTCGCGAATATTCCGATCACAGGCTGACAGTGATCCTCGTTCAGCGAGCAGATCTTTGATATCGACGATCCGTTTTAAGGTTGAATCTGAGATGATCAGTAGCCAGACGGCCTGATGAAATGAGATCTGGAGGAAATCGGTGAATTTCCGTTTATAGGTATTCATCCGGCGATTCTAGCAATTTCTGCCGGTTAATTTGGCGATACTCTATAAACTCTTGAAATGGCGGTCCAGCTTATCCAGTAGATCCAGGCCCTTTCAGGTGGCGCCCACGGACGCCAATGCTCGAAACCGAACCACCGCTATCGAACTCTGCCAGCGCCTGAGTGGACAGCTCTTCCATCAGCTTGTTGACACTCACTTTTCGATGCGCAGCCATCGACTCAGCGCAAAACGATCATGTTTGTCATCTGGCAATCGCGGACTGTCAGTGTACGCCCATCTCAATCACAACTCAACAATTGCCGCGGCTTTAACTTTATTCGCAGCTCGTCGAACTTTAATTCTGCTGCCCGCAGATCTTTGACATTGTTGGTCACAATCGTCCGGCTGTTCCCTGCAAGAGCCAGGGCGCTGATCAGGTGTTGTCGCTATCGTCCGTTAAATTGGGACGCCACAAATGGCATATAGGCACCTAAGTGCATACGCTGTTCTAGGCGCTCAGCAGATCTCGAATTTCCATCTGCACGAAGCGGGCATATCTCTCGAACTTGCCGGCGGGGAGCCTGACATCCTCATATTCCTGAAAAGCGAATTACTGATCAGAGGCTGCAGTTTTTGCCCGTGAGGCAGCGCTTATTACTCCACGACTCGCGCCTCGCCTTCCAATCAATGCGCTGATCCATGACACTGGTATCAATAACAACCGGTTTCTGACGGGCATGGATGATAGCATATACGACATCGGTGAAGCTTAAGTTCCAGAGCGCATCTCAGTGGTTCGGCCCTGGTTGGAGTTCGGTTTCGAAGCTTTACAAATCTTCGACTTACCACCCCAGGGTTCCAAAACCGCCGCCTGCCAAGTTCGGCATACGCCCGGTTTCGGTTGTCGCGGCCCTGCCCGGCCTGAGATAAACCTTTATTTTTCATGTAGTTACTCACCGGCTTTGGCCCACTTCACTCATCTCCTCAACGGCGTCGGCAGGCCGAAGGCCTGGGCGGCCAGGTGTCAAGTCCTTCTGGGCCCACGCTTTTTCATAAATTCTGCTGTGAGTTATAGCTGCTTAGACCGTCCGACTGTGTGGGGTTTTGGGCTGCATTTGCCGGACGATCGGTCGGGATGGAACCTTGGCCAGATCTGGGCCGGTCCTGACTCCCCATGTGTTACCTACTCGCCCGGAATGTTTTTGTGGCATTTTCAATAGGACAGGCCAGTTCTGTCCTCCAAATACGAAAAAAGCGGACGTTTCGAGGGAGGTGGCTGAGTGCATGTGGAATGGCCGTGTTCGTCTATTGTCGGACCTCTGGATCGGAACTAAACCACATCCTGCTGCCAGTTCCCGATTTCAGTGTGGAAAACGCCAGCCAAATTGGCCCATATCATAATCGTGACGCCCGACATCATGAGTTCGGCCACAGCTTCGCCAACTGCAGCAGAAGTGCTTGAAACCATGCCCAGAGCAAGGAGAAGCAATTTCCGGACGCTATCAGAACCGGGCAATCGATCAACCAGAAATTGGTAATCTGGCGTGACAGTGTACTGCGGCAGGTAACTGCGCGAAGGCACTGGTTTCGTAGTCTCTATAATTTTGGGCCGCTTTCGCAAACATGGCGGCTATTTCAGTACCGGATACCTTTCGATCCAGTTCTCGGGGTTGCACGCCAGATCAAATTGCTCGCCGGCGATTTTGAGGCCACTGCTTTGCGATCCGATCAACGGGAATCCATAAAACATTTCATGCCCTCTGCGTCAGGCAAGGCGGATATAGACCGGCATGTTATCCGGGCTGAAGGTTGCTGCATTACCCTCCTGCTCAAACCAGTAGAGCACCTGCCGATAAGCACGCGCGTAAGGGGAGAGCTGGGGACCAGTTCGGAGACCCATGGTCCCGCTGCAAACAAGACTTGCTGTTGGCTTCGTAGTCACCCCGGTCAGCTCCAGTCGAACCCGCCTGAGTGTTGATGGCACGCTTTCACCGGTTCCTGTGCTGATTGTTGCACCCATCCGCTGCGCCTCAGACAACTGCGCACGCAAGCATCCTTCGGGTTTTAGGAAGCCTGCTTCTGGCTCAAAGTACCCGAGATCGTCGGTGTCGAATTTGAACTGGGGAAATCTACGCCCTAGTTCTGCCGCGTCGAGTATTTCATGACCTACAGCGTGTGTGCGCGCCACATCGATCGTCGATTGAAGAAAATCCTCTATACCATGCGCTGCGTTGGTAGACCGGGTCGAGCCGAAGATGAGACCACCGCACTGGAACAAAAGATTTTCACCCGTGGCGGCTTCAAGTTCGCGCCAAATTTCGTGAGAGCGACGCACCAGCGGCACGTAGTGACCACCTTCGCCGAGGGATACCCGCGTTATTCGGCTTTCACCGTGCGAAGAGCCATTTTCATGTGGGGGATGAAACATGTCGATGCCAAGCACTTTCGCCCGGCGGCGAGCCAACTGATAAAGCGATGCTGACCCGGTAGCGCCCAATCCGACGACGATATAGTCAAAGGCAGTTGGCATCATTATACGATTCCCGTTTTCCGCTACTTGGCAGGTAGGCACGGATTACAGCGTTTAATACCGATAGCTGTAATAACCTGATCGAACGCAGAATAAATTATGCCACCTGTTCCCGCCATAACAAGTTTCTGAACGTATGTGGGTCGGATTGGAAGGAACTGTCCAAAGACCGGCTTGAGGTGGAAGCGGCCTTCGCGCGGCTGGAATCAACTACGACCGCGTTTTTCGAGATAGCGGACCTTCGGTAAAGCCAGATACATTTTGCTCAGATCAACCCGTCGCACTCGACTGACCCGGCGCCAGGTCACGGGCCACAATGCATTGCGGTGCTTGCATTGACGTCGAGTGTGTCAGGTTCGGGCATACCTACTATCGGCATAGAAGAAACTCGGCGACACCGCCCTTGATCGCCTTTTAACGCCGGCGGACTCACCGGGCAGTCCTTACACGTAGGTAAATACGTCGAGTTTGTGGCCGTCCAGGTCGCGGAAGTAAGCCGCGTAAAACCCGTCGCCGCCCACTGCACGCGAACCCGGTGCGCCTTCATCCACGCCGCCTAACTCCAGAGCCTTGGCGTGAATCCGGTCTACGTCTTCCTTCGAGTCCACGCCGATAGCAGTCATTGTGCCATTTCCCACTGTGGCCGGTTGCTCATTGAAAGGTGTCATGACGCACAGCATTACGGCATTCATGTCTGCGCCCCATGCATAGCCCCGCCCCCCAAAATCCATCTGTCGTGTAATTCCAAGCTCACCGAGCAGGGCATCATAGAAACCTGCCGCTCGCGGCAGATCGTTAGTTCCGAGCACTACATATCCAATCATTAGATGGACCCTCTTAAGAGCTGGCAGAGAGTATTAGACGCCAAGTTCGGGTATTTATCTACTTGGCTCGGCACCCACTTCTGGGCGAATTGAGAAATCCTGGCTGCCGGTACTAACCAATCGGATTTGTCTCAGACGACGGTGTAAACGGCATTCGTAGGGTTCGGCCCCGGTTCGGAGTTCGGTTGCAGAAACTCGTTACATTTCTTCCAGTTACCTCCCTAAGGTTCCGAAACAGGCCTCACCCGCGTTCGGCATACGCTCGATTTCGGTTACCCCCGGTGACACTGCTCGAAAAATCCGTTACATTTCTCCCGCTTACTGACCCGGTTCGGCCCTCACCTCTCCTCACAATCGGCAGGTCGAAGGCCTGGGCGGCCCCGTTGAGCCCTCCCGGCCCCGCCATTTTTCATAAAATTCAATGAGTTATGGCTATTTACACCATCCGATTATTCCGTGGGGATGGGTGACAACTCATAGACAAGGGGCGGAAGGTCAATCATCGCAACTCGCAGGACACACCATGGCACTTATTCGCTTCATCCTTGGCCGACTGATTCTGTTTTTCAACTGGCTGTTTGCCCCCAGGAGCACCCGGCGAGATCCAGACGCGCAGGCAACCATCGATGCACAAACGGCCAGCCTGGTGCTGTACCAATACGAAGCGTGCCCGTTCTGCGTCAAGGTGCGCCGGGCGATGAAACGGCATGCACTGAACATCGAGACCCGGGACGTGAAGCGTTCGGATACGGCACGGGAAGAGTTGCTGGCCGGTGGCGGACATTTGAAGGTGCCCTGCCTGCGGATTGGGGGAGACGAACATGGCGCTCAGTGGATGTATGAGTCGAACGATATTATCAACTACCTGGCCGCGCGCTTCCCTGCTCCCGCCCAATCCTGAAACGATCTCCCCTAAGTAGGTTCTGATGACCCGCAAGACGATAACCCTGCCCGCGCAGTTTATTTTTTCCAGCGAATACCGGGTTCTGTATTCCGATGTGAACTCAGCCAACCATCTTGGCGCCGATCGGGTGCTGCCCATCGCCATGGAAACCCAGCTGCGGTTTATCAATCACCTGGGCTACCAGGATGCGACCGCTTTCGAGGATGCAGGACTGATCATGGCGTATTCGGAGGTGCAGTATCTTGCCGAAGCGAAATACGGTGACGAGCTTTCCGTTGAACTGGCGGTGGACAACCTGGCGGAGAAAAGCTTCGAACTTGTTTACCGCATCAGCAACCTTAGCAGAAACTGTGAGATGGCACGCGCGGTCACCACGCTTCTGTTTTTTGACTACCAGAAGAAATGCGTGATTCCCGTGCCTGCAACGTTCCTCGACAGGGTCAGACTGGCCGAGCTTGGCAGATAATCGCTGGGAGCCAGCCCTGTGCAATCGACGAACATGGCGACAGGTCACCATCACCAAGGCCTTGCGGCACATGCATTGGCTGCGCTGTCGCACTTCGACTAGAGATACACACCTACCACCTTCCCGGCCTGATCGACGGCTCGCCACAGGTAATACTACTTACCATAGATTATTACGAAAACCTAATCGCTGAGGACGATTACACCATTACCTGGAGGCTTTCGTCTCAACTGACGGGCATAAAGCGATCCGAACATTATGCAGCACAACCTGATAGCTGCTCGGCCCACGTGATACCCAGTTCACCCAGCAGATCTTCAGTTCCACGATAACTCAGATTTAATCGGTAAAAAACGCGTGACGGAATAACTGATCATATATGGGTGGAGTAATCGGTGTCGTGTATGTATTCGTCCGCCAATTCAATCATTTTTCGGGACTTAGCTTGGCGACAACCTCCTTCCCATTATCTATTTCTGCATTTAGAAGCAGTAGCCGTATTCATCAGTTTTCATGTGTATGCGATCACAGATCAAAGGATCAACGTCGCGCAGTTGATCCCATGTAAACTCCGGGGTGCTCTGCCTCATCGCCTTTCGGCCAGACAAAAACTGACGAACACATTTTTTTGGATAAATTCCCATCTTCATACAAAGCTCATCATAAATGTGTAGCAGCTTCCCGTAATCGCGCGTATTTATATTTTTTGCATAGGAATTAAGTATAGACTGGTCTGGTTTGATTCCGATTCGCTCACAGAATTCGGGATATACATCATGGAAATCCTCTATTCTGTATCGCCAATCTGCGATCTCCTCCGCTCGCTCATTCCAATGCAACCAATATTTTGCGGCTTTAAGCATCAGCGGATCAGAAGGGGAGCAATGGCACCACTGCTCGATATAGCGCCAGGAGGTTTCCTTGAAGGTAGTAATGGAAGGAATAGTCTTTAGTGGATGTCTCACTTGATGAAAGATGTGCTCAAATTCATATCCGCACCTGGATGAACCCCATGGTGCTTCGTTAGACTCGACCGTCATGCACCACGAAACCACACCATCTGCCCCGATTTTTTCGTGCCTCACGTCTAATCCATGCTTCGCCAGGAGAGCAACAATATATCGAGTTCCGCTCCTGCCGCATCCCGTTATCAATATTCTTCGCTTCTCCGGCACTCTTACCTCCCTGTTTATCCGGGCACCGGTGCCCCGAACAGTATTTTATCATTCCCACCCCTCAAGACTGGAGCGCGCCAGAGATTGGGGCACCCTTGATTTTGCCTTGATTTTTTCCATAGTGACAACCCCGCAAATCAAACAATTAAACCGTCACGATTTACGCCCGATCAGGGCACATGCCCACAGCCCAAGGGCTCCGGATCCATTTCAGCAAATCAACTCGCGAACCAAGCACACACCCCTACTTTTGACAGTTTTTTGGACTAGAATACCTTCTCACTACCATTTTCCAGGCCACATTGGTGGCAAGATCGCTCTTATAAGCCACACCTCATTTAGATTTACTCAATAGTGCTTCGGTCTTCGCTAGTAGCCGAGCTTATCAAGATATATATGATGTTTTCATTATGCGCTTACTTCCACTCTGACAAGCATGGACTACGTTCTATGGGAAATATTCGGTCTAGCGTTATAGATAGCCAAAAACCATTCCACTCGTACTCACAACAGGTCAACCAATCTTTTTAGAGGTTGCCATTCGAGAAAGAACACTTGCACAATTAACTTTTCGACCAGGTAGACTTCTAACGTCAGCTTGAAATTGGTTAACTACAATCCATATTATCTAGTAGATTCTATCTCAGTATCTGGCAAAGAAACGGGACATAATGGCGAGTCAATTTAAATGGCCGGTTTACATCATCGGAATTTCGGGCGGAAGCTGGAGCGTTATAGAACCACTTATCGCTAGCGGCCGGATTCCGAACATTGAAAGGTTAATATGCAATGGGGCGTCAGGTACTGTCGAATCAATTAGAGTTAAAGGAGACAAACACTTTCGCCCACAAACAGCTTGGCCCACTATCGCCAGTGGATTGCGGCCTGAAAGACATGGTGTAACGCGATTCTTCGATGATGCCCGGGACATCAAGGCAAATATGATATGGGACGTTTTTCAGGAACAAGGAGCGAAGGTCGGCCTGTTTGGCTGGCCAATTACCTGGCCGCCAAAACCCATCGATGGTTTTATGGTCCCTTCGCACTTAGCCAGAGATTCACAGACATGGCCAAGTGAACTTTCATTCATCAAGATGCTAGATCGCGAGGGACAGTCGGCCGAGAGGAATAGCGGGAACCAGAGCCAGGGATCGACCAAACAGAATCGATTAAAAATAGTGAAGTCGTTGCTCAAGACTGGATTACGTCCCAGTAGTGCAATGCGAATAGCCACCACAGCCGCTAGAGCAATAGTGACAGGCGACGTCGAAAAACGTGCGATTTTACTACGACATGCCAAGCTTGAACTGAACTCAGATATCTTTCTATCCTTGGTTAAGCAATACCAAACAGACTTTTCAGCATTCACGACGTTTCTCGTCGATCTTATTTCCCATCGCTATTGGCGTTATCGTGACCCAGATCTGTTCCCCAATACTGATGAAGAAAGCGTAATACATTTTCACGATGCCATAGATAAAGCATATGAACATGTCGATAGAATAGTAGGACGCGTAGTCGCAGCCGCACCAGGCAAATCAATCATAGCCATTGTTTCAGAACACGGCATGTCCGCAGAACCGATCTCAGCGGAAATCGGAAAATCTCGATACATTATCCAAGGCGACAAGGTACTTGAAATCGTCGGACTAAGCTCAACAATTATTGCGTGTCCCGTGGCCCGGTGGATTGCTTTTAGGTTTCAGCCAAACCGCGACACACAAAGTAACCTGGCCGCGAAACTGGGCCGCATTCTGGTAAAAGATACACTACTCCCATTGTTTCAAGTTCACCTACATCAGGATGATGAGGTTATTGCCAAATTCAATTTGCATAGCGATAACGAATTTTACGCAAAGAACGGTATAGACAATCTTACTCTTACCTATAATGACCGAGAATTCCCGATCTCATATATCGCAAAACCCCTGGGCAGCCAGCGCTCCGCAATGCATGATGCTCAAGCGTTAATGATACTCACAGGACCCGGAATATCTGCTGGCAAAAAAATTTTCGACGCTAGCATTCTGGATTTTATGCCAACGATACTGCACGCGGCTGGTATTTCAGTGCCGTCGGGTCTAGATGGCAAAGTTCTGGATATTTTCGACTGAAATCTGATATATGGATACAAATCACCAGCCTTGTCCATGGCGAATCGCCCGCTGACGACCATCCCAGTGAGCTGGAGACGATTAAGTTCCTTCGAGCTGTGGCCAGCTGTTGCAATTAACCAGATTGAAACGAAAATGAACGTGTGCAAAGAAACGCTCACAGCAGGAGAGGCGCTTTGTGAGGCGGGTCGTGTGATCTGGCAGGCAAACAGGTTCGGTTCGGGAGAGGCTCGGAGTTCGTTCATTCCCAGCGCCACTGCCCGGACAATTCACTACCTATCTTTCGCTTGCTGAGAAACCCAGCTGCGGTTTATCAATCACCTGGGCTACCAGGATGCCACCGCTTTCGAGGACGCAGGACTGATCATGGTGTAATCGGAGATGCAGTATCTTGCCGAGGCGAAATATGGTGACGAGCTTTCCGTTGAGCTGGCCATGGAAAACCTGGCGGAGAAAAGCTTCGAACTTGTTTACCGCATGAGCAACCTGAGCAGGAACCGTGAGTTAGATCAGGAGTTTCTATGCGGGGTGGGTGCCCGTTTGATGAAGTAGCTGGCAAAACTATTGCCCAAGGCTTTTTGGGCGAATTCAATTCACTTTCCGTCAAGACATGTTCGACTACAGATGGGTGACACCTGCTCCGCATCCCCGGTTGCTCAAGGGCGAGGCTTTGATTCCTTGCCAGCCCACCAATACAATTCTAATATCCATACCTGATCAGATTATTACCACGGAGTGGTTGTCATGATACGTCTATTGTCAGTGGTTACTCTTGCGGTGCTTTGCTCGGCCTGTGTAAATACCGATTACGTTGGTAAAACCTATGCGCCCACTACATCAGTGGATGTCTACTATAGTATGAGCGACGTAAAGCGATCTTACGAAGTCATGGGTAAGATCAAGGCAGAAGCGATGGAGGGCTGGGACAGCAACGCGATGATCGCCGAGCTTCAAAAGCAGGCGCAGGCGAAGGGCGCTGATGCCATAGTTGTTGAAGATGTACACACCCAGGTGACTGGCTCCACTACTACAACCAGCGGCAATACCAGTGATAAACCCGAGTATGTAGCCACCCAGGACGGCAAGATTAAAAAAGCCAATTCCAAGGACAGCGGAGACTACTCGTCCACCGCTACCACTGTGGAAACTCGCCAGAAGGTGATTGAGGCGGAGTTGTTAAAATATCAGTAAACCACTGTTGTTTAGTGGAGGCCAGGTTTTACCGGTAGATGTATGAGTCTTCCGGTATCGTGCACTTTCTGGAGGGTCACTTCGTTGTGAACTCTGCGGCTGCAATCCCAAGCATGGCTCCCAGCGTCTACTTACAATCAATTGAGGTCAGCCGCATATTGCCGCAGCACATTCAAAGGGATCACCTCCAGGGCACGCCTGTGGGTACGGGTGAGAAATACTTTCGGTGCCATGTTTCGGTCGTAGGCTTCCAGCCAACGCGGAGCACATAGACACCACCGATCTCCGGGCTTAAGTCCGGGGAAGCCGAACTCCGGCACTGGCGTGCTCAGATCATTTCCCACAAAGCGTGAGTATTGCAGGAATTCCTCGGTAACCTGGATACATACCGTGTGGGAACCCACATCCTGATCATTGGTATTGCAGCAACCGTCACGAAAGAAGCCGGTCACCGGGTCTTCACTGCAAGGTGACAAAGGCTCGCCAAAGACATTGAGGGATTCATCTAACTGTATTTCTGCCACGGTCCTAAATCCAGAAGTTGGAAGGCCGCAGCATAGCACGTCACCATCGGCATGGCGTGGCAGGTTTGGCCTGGAACCGTCCGGCAGACACCCGGAAATTCCTCTTGGCCACACAGTGGCCGCCTGGGAGCAAATGTTGGGTGCAGGACAGATAGGGTTATGGCAACCTCAGCTGTACTTCAACCACTCAATCTGCAGGCCACGTATGCCTATAAGAGCAAGCCTGCCGCTGATGCTATCAGTCAGTGGGCCGCTGACCACGCCCTCGGCGGTGTAGTAGTTGTAATCGCCTGCCGAGACATCAAGGTATCCCTCCAATTCATCTGTGGGCTTGTTAGTGACCAGGTGGATGAGCCCACCAGTAGCATTGCGGCCATAGAGGGTACCCTGGGGGCCGCGCAGCACCTCCACCTGGCTGAGGTCGTACATCTTGATGGAGTTGGTCGTAATGGACGGCTGGTAGACCTCATCGATATAGAGGGGATTGGGGGATTCGATATGCCCGGCAAAGTCGTTCTGCGATACTCCGCGGATGGATACCAGCCCGACCAACGGCGCTCCGCCCCCGTTCTGGAACATCAGGCCCGGCGTCACCAGGGTCAGTTGGTCAGTGTCGGTGATGTTCAACTGATCCAGTTCGGCGCCGGTAAATGCCGACACGGATATTCCCGTGTCCTGGAGATTGACCTCCCGCCGCGTAGCAGTGACCACCGTCTCTTCCAGTACGTTGGCGGACACCTCGCCAACCAATACCGATGCCATGGTAAAACACACAATTGAAGTGCTGGCCTTCATAGTGACTCTCCTGATTATTCTCGTTATTCCAAAACCTGTCATTCAACTGAGTCTAGAGGCCCGCGTTACTATTCGGGATAGCGAAAATTACTCATTTTGCCTGGGGTGCCGGCAGCCCCTGCGGCGAGGCCGCCTCGCCCATCTTTTTCATGGTTCCGAATCTTGTATATAATCCGGTGCAATAACACCCGGAATACGGGGTCAGCGCGACAGGATTCCGCATCCGATAGTCCCGCAGGAGGTACACCACTATGGGTAATCTGCAGACACGGCATCTCCAGGAAATCGTGGATATCAGCCACCGAGCCCTGGCCTGCGAGAACATGGACGAACTGCAGGAACAGACTCTTGCCGCAATAGAGCATTCCGTCGGTGCCACCAGCAGTCTGTACACGCATGTCAGTGGTGCCCGCCACCAGCTGCTTTTCCGCGAGGGGCGATATCGCGGTGTTCACGAAGGCGCGGTCGCCCGCTGGTGCGACAGCTACCATCGCCTCGACCCATTTATGCACCGCTACCTCAATTGCCTATCGACCTCTCCGCGCAATGTGGTGATATCCAGTGAAGTGGTTCCCCACAGGGAATACGTCGCCTCCCGTTTCTACAATGAGTTTCTCAAAACCCAGTCGATTTACCATGTCATGATCATTGGCCTGAAGCCGCTCGACGGGGCACCTTTTGGCCTGATAGGACTGCATCGAACCACTCGGGAGCGGGGTTTCTCCGCCACCGATGTGGCTAAGGCGAACATGCTCGCCCCCGGCATCAAGGGTGCCGTGGAGCGCATCCTGGCCAGGCAGCGACTGGCCCAGAGGGAGAAGGACGAACGTGTTAACGCACTGGCCGAGGAACCTCGCGATACCCAGCTACAACAGCAGCAAATGGCTCGCTACGGGCTGTCGCGACGGGAACGGGAAGTCGCCTCTTTGCTGCACAAGGGGCTGACCAGCCAGGCAATTGCCACTCAGTTACATATCAGTGTACGCACTGTCGACAACCATGTGCGGTCCATGTTCGACAAGACTGGCGTACACAATCGGACCACACTGCTGTATCGGCTGAGCCAATGATTCCTTCACCACTGTTGCGCAGCGTTGTGCGTGCACGACAGTAGCCCCGCTTCAGGCAATCCTCCCGCGCACTAGCGTCGGCCTGTTTCGCAATAACGCCCTATCCATTCAGAGCTTTTTGCCGAGGAAGAGTACAGAAGCGGAAAAAAGCTGTCTTCCAGTTCCCTGGAACCGACTCGTTGATATCGACGATAAATGTAGCCTCCCTTTGTATCCGTAAACACCGCGTTTTCGGGAATCATATGCACGCCAACAGAGCGGCGCATCGATTCACTCGAAATATTCGCTTCGGAGCCATGCCAGATCTCGCCGGCATGAATCACGCATGATCCCGCCGGGACTTCGATCGGTATGACCTCAGGGTTGGCCAGGCCGATGCTGGAAGCGGCGTTTTCCATGGGCGCCCGGTAGTTTTCCGGGGCCAGAAAATTGGGCGGAATTGCGGTCAGCGGCCACTTGTGTGACCCCTTCACGTATTCCAGGGTCCCTCCGCCTCTATATGTCTGGTCCAGTGTGAACCAGCATGTCACCGTCGATGACGGTCTGAGGAAATCCATGTAGGAGCTGTCCTGGTGGAATGTACCGGCTTTTGTTCCAGGTGGTTTCCACCAGATCGTATCCTGGCCCAATTTGACACCAGGCCAACCTGTCAAGTAAGCCGCCGCGCGGCCGATATCAGATGACAGGACCAGATTGGCGATTGCCAGATCCGACTTCCACGCATTGCCGATGTGCCGCGTGACGTCGGGCAGGCTGACCCCTTCGCGCCAGTGCCACTCATCCGGATAAACGCCCGTGTCAAAATCCCCCTTGAACAGGCGCGGGAAAGCTGCGCGAAGGCGGGCTATCTGGCCCTGGTCCAATACGTTTTCAATGACGATAAACCCGTCTTCCTGGAATGCCTGTCGGTCTTCCGGGGCAAGTTGGGATAGGAGTGGCATTGAAAAAGGCATGACAAAACTCCAGGCAATGTAGTATATAATCGAATATACATCCGCATTAAATTACTTCAATCGAATAATTAACTGCCTGGTGGATCTATGGCCGAACTTGATCGAACGGACGTCGCGTTATTGCGCCTTTTGCAGAAAAATGTTCGATCCGCGAATAAAGAACTGGCATATGCAGCGGGAATCGCCCCATCAACCTGCCACGAGCGGGTCAAACGCCTGTGGGCATCAGGGACCATAAAAGGCGCCAAGCTGGTCATCGACCCGGCCGTACTGGGATATGATCTCGAAGCACTGTTCATGATCGAACTCGCCAAGCATGAGCGCAAGGAAGTTGACTCCCTACTGGATCATGTATCGACCATGATCGAGGTTCGTTCCAGCTTTCTTATTACGGGGCGTTACGACCTGATCGTCCATGTCGTTGCCAGGAATACCGAGCATCTCAAGAATATCGCGTTCGATCACATTACCTGCCATCCCGCGGTTACGCGCATAGAGACCTCGATCGTCTATGACGCCCGATCACAAGACAACCTGCTCGATGATATATCGTAAGAGATACATGCTCGGGGTGGTCGACGCAAAGGCGAAGTTGCTCGTAGCAAAGCCACGCCAGATCAGCGAAACTACCCGCTTCTATATTACCTGCGCGAAGACCCGGTTTGTCCGATACCACTTGTCATTCACTGCGTGAACTAGGCTGGAGGAGCGCGTTCGCCAGGCAGCTGCTGGTGGAAAGGGATGCAGACCGGGTGCCAGTCCGGGTGCTCGAGGTGCACCGAGATAAGCTCCGCGTGGCCGGAGAGGACACTGATGGGCTCATCGCGCTACCCGTTCTCGCCGAGAGCACGAATGAAGTAGATGTACCAACCGTTGGCGACTGGTTGTTGCTGGATAGGGAGTCTCTTCATTTCGGTCGTCTTCTGGACCGTCAGAGCCTCTTCAAGCGCCGTGCAGCCGGGAGTTCGAGTAAAACGCAGCTCATAGCGGCAAACGTCGATACCGTCTTCATTGTTTCTTCCTGCAACCTGGACTTCAACGAAGCCAGGCTGGAGCGGTACCTGGTACTTGCCCGGGAGGCTGAGGTCTTTCCCGTAGTCGTCCTAACCAAGGCCGATTTGTGTGACGACCCCGAGATGTACACAAAGCGTGCAAGTTGCCTTTTGCCGTCACTGCTCGTCGAGACCGTCAACGCCCTGGATCTGGAGAGCGTGGAAAAACTCGCTCCTTTTTGTGGTACGGGGCAAACGGTAGCGCTTCTGGGGTCCTCTGGCGTTGGAAAATCGACACTCGTGAATTCGCTGACTCTAAGTTACTCAGCAGCGACCGGCCCCATTCGCGAGGATGACGATAAAGGCCGCCACACAACCACGGGAAGGGCGTTTTTCCGACTCAAGGATGGTGGCTGGCTCATCGACACCCCAGGCATGCGAGAAATCCAGCTTACTGAGGCGGCTACTGGTATACGTGAAGTTTTCGAAGAGATCGAAGCGCTGGCAGCACGCTGTCGCTATGCAGATTGCACCCATGTTTCTGAGCCCGGTTGCGCTGTTCGATCGGCTATTGAGCGATGCGAAATTGAAGAGTCTCGTCTCTCGAGGTGGAGAAAGCTATTAGCAGAGGAGCGCCGGAACAGTGAAACCCTGGCCGAACGGCGCGCCAGGGATAAAGACTTCGGCAAGCTGGTTCGCAACGTCATGCGAGAGAAAACAGGTAGGCGGCCTCGGTAAGACGTCAGATTCCAGTCGCGAGGGAGTGGTGTCTGTCGTTACCAGCTGGCTGGTGGCTGGCTGGCTGGCTGGACTGAACGTACTACACCCTTGGTTTACGTCCAAGATGGAGACGGCTCCGTAGTTGTGGGCTCTGATGGCGCCCCTCCTAGCTGACTGATGCAAATTCAGTGACTACAATAACGCAAGGCGCAGGCAAAACCATCATGGCTGACTGTTGCGTCGATGAACCCCTGAAATAAAAAGTGAGCGACGACTATGACAACTGGTTTCAATATAGGTGATTCCCTGACCACCAGGGCTTTTCTCAACCCTGAAAAGATGGCTGTTTACGATGTATTGCCGGAAAAACGTTTCACCTTTACGGAACTCAACAATCGGGCGAATCGATGCTGTTCAGCGCTGCATTCCGCCGGCCTGCAATCCGGTGACAGGGTGGCACTGCTGGTACACAACAGCCACGAGTTTATCGAGTGTTTTTTTGGTCCCGCCAAGTCCGGCATCGTACTGATGCCCCTGAACCTGCGCCTCACGGCCGAGGAGCTGGCATTCATTATCGACGACGGCGGCGCGAAAGCGGTGATCTTCAACTCGGATTTCGCCCCCATTGTCGAACAGCTGCGCAAAATGGCCGAAATCAATACGATGGTAAAGCACTGGATTTGTATAGGGGACGAAAAACCGGATTTCGCACAGGGTTATGAAGCACTGTTGTCCGCGGCAAGTACCGCGGAGCCCGAGGAAAAGGCGGGCGAGGATGACAACCTGTTCATCATGTACACCTCCGGGACAACTGGCAAACCGAAAGGCGTCGTCCACACTCACAAGACCGTATTCTGGGCCCTGCTTACCCTGTCGAACACCGCGGAGATACACCTCAGTGACAAGTACATGGTACTGCTGCCGCTTTTCCATGTGGGGGCGTTGACGCCGATGATATGCTCTGTATACAAGGGCAACACACTGGTAATTCTGAGGAATTTCGACCCGCACAAGGTCTGGTCGTTGATCGAGAGCGAGCAGGTCACCACCACCCTGGCGGTTCCGGCCATGCTCAGCTTCATGCTGCAGGTACCTGATTTCCAGCGCTTCGACTGGTCCAGCCTGCGTTCCATTACCAGCGGCGCCGCGCCTTTGCCGGTAACAACCATCAATGCGTACATGGAGTTGGGCATCGAGGTCCACCAGGTATACGGGATGACGGAAACCTGTGGGCCGGCATGCCTGATCGGCCCCGACGACGCCCGACACAAAATCGGCTCCACCGGTAAATCCTTTTTCCATACCCAGGTGCGGATCGCAGACACCGACGGCAGGATACTGCCGCCCGGCGAACCGGGCGAGATCCAGGTACGCGGCCCACACAACATGAAGGAATACTGGAATCGTCCCGAGGCCACCGCGGAAACCATTGTCGATGGATGGCTGCACACCGGCGACATTGCGGTGATGGACAAGGAAGGGTTCGTCACCATTCAAGACCGAATCAAGGACATGATCATCTCAGGTGGAGAAAACGTCTATCCGGCAGAGGTCGAGAACGTGCTGCTTTCCCACCCGGCTATCAGTGATGCCGCTGTCATAGGCCAGGACAGCGCCAAGTGGGGGGAAAGTCCGCTGGCAATTATCGTTTGTACCGAACCCGAGCTAACCGAGGCTCAAGTAATAGAGTACTGCGATGGCAAGCTGGCCAGGTTCAAATTGCCCAAGGACGTGAAATTTGTAGAGGAGATACCGCGAAACCCCAGCGGCAAGATATTGAAACGCGTATTGCGGGACCAGTATCCGGAGCCGGCCAGGGAGTAATCGACAACCAATCACCCCAATTCTGTGCTGTCACTGCCGATGGTGAGGGCATTCATAGCGGGTAGCTAACGGGATTTAGGGAGGCCCCATATGCTTGGCCTCCCACGTTCAGCCATGATCAAAAAACGGTCAAATTTACGCAACCGACTTCAACACGACCTCCAGATTCCTTTGAATCAATTCCTGGTCCTGCTCACGTCGACTCCAATGAGAGAATCCCGGGGAGAAGAATACCAATAATTCCCTGAGGGTAATTACGCCAACTCCGGGATCGTGTAACAACCAGGACAAGAATGCCTTGAACTCTCCCGGCTCAGGCCCGCGACTTTTTGCGCGCAACGCTCTCATTAATCTGGTTAGCATCATAGAAAGCAACTTGCCGGCGACAAGGTACATTCTCAAATAGATAATTCTGTGCTTCATTCCCCACCCAAAAAGCTGGCGATAAATATCATCGCATACTGACTGATGCTCCATCTCCTCCAGTGCGTGCCAGACAAAGAGCGCTTTCACCACGCTATTTTGCTCGCTGTTCCCGTAGTTAGAGGCCAACAGCGCCCGTGCGAGTGCATAAATCGCGTGCTCACCAGCAACCACCAGTGCCAATCGCTCCTGCAATGTCATGGTTTCTTCCAGCTGTCTTATTTCAGTCTCAACCTCGTCAACGACCGGGCTGGTGTCGAAGCCGAGCTCGGCAAGCCTGCGGTTGAGTGCGCGGTGCTCGCGGGAATGAATTGCTTCCTGGCCTATGAAAGCGGCGGCATCGGCCTCAAGGCCGCTGCCTGGCAATAAAGGCTGGGCCTCCCGGATAGCGCGAATGAGGACACCTTCAGTGACGGGTGTCACCAAGGACAAGCTATTGAAGAAATGGCTGATGTAAAGATTCCCGTCCGTGTGGAGCACATCCTCAAGCCCACTGAAGTCAAAACGAGTGTCCTTGCGAACCGTCAGTTCAAAGGGCGTACTTCTGACGTTTACCGTAGTCATCATATCGATCTCCGCAATCGAGCCAGCGCTACACAACGCTGAAGTCAACAGTGCCCAGCCGACCAAAATCAACCAGGTAGTGACCTGGCTGCGCGGGAATGGGGTTGCCGCAGGTACCGAGCAGCAGGATGCGCTGTTGCTCGCTGTCACGCCACAACCCACGTTTTCTGGCTTCTTCGACCAGCCACGCAGCGCCGGAAGAGGGCGAACCAAATGAGTAACTGTTGGTCATGGCCGCTATTTCCACTCCGTCTCTATAGACACTGATGGGAACCTGGTTGATTGCCGGGTCACAGCTTACAACCCCACCGCAGATGTAGCGATCCGCGCCCAGGTTCGCAGCCACGGCATTCGCGATGCTAAAGTCTTCTACCCTGGTAAAAGCCAGATAAACCACCTCGATAGCCGGCATCAGTCCGATTGGCTTACCACTGCCATCGGTAACAACCGCGATCTCGCACTCGAACTCCTGTCCTTTCGCAACAGACATCGTGCAGCCGCTGTCCAGCCGTCCGCCTACATAAAGGGATGCAACCAGCGGCCCGTCGAGACCGAGCTGTTGCTGAGCCTCGGTCGCGGTGACTCCCGCTTTCAGGTCGCCACTTTTGTTGGCGTTGATATGTGCGCTCAATGCACGCTGCACCCGGTAGCCGTCGTCAACGCTGCTGCAGTACATAGGTGGCAGGGGCCTTCTCGACAGCACAGCGGATGCGATGGCATCGATAGTGGCGTCGCGGTATTGGCTGTTGCCCGTTGACTGGTTCATGTTTACGTTCCCCACTCTCACTTCGGCCAGATGGCGGTACGGTGCAACAGGCGGTCGATACCTTCAAAGCCGCCGGTAGCAGCATGCAATACCGACCGGTTAGCCCACATGATCAGCATGCCCGGCTGCCATCGGTGGCGGCAAACACACTCCTCCTTCGATTGCCACTGGTGCAATGCCCGCAGCGGTGTCTCGGCCTCGCCCTGCTCCATACCTCAGTACCGAGGGTATAGCCCATGCAGCCATCTCTGGTCTGGGAACGATTGCTCCTGCCGGCTCTTTCGGTGGGGAGATAGTAGAAGGTCGGCATACCGCCGTATTGACCAATCACGCCAGGGTCGGCAGCATCCCTGGCGGGTGTAGCGCCATGATCATCCGGGTGTCGGGACGGTATTGACCAGCTAGAATATGAGTGCGATCAAGTCTGACATATCCGTGTATTATCTGACTGATGCAACAGGTTCGACCGGCTCCGACTGCTGCGAAGCCGCTTCGGCGCAGTGAGCAGGTCCCGGGGAGAGCCTCCGAACAGGCGCCGGTAGTACTGCGAGAAACGACCCGCGTGGTGTATACCACAGGCGCTTGCAACTTCATTGACCTGCCTTTTTGTATCCAGCAATAGCATTGAGCGAGCGCGGTGCAGACGATAACTGAGCAGGTATTGCTGTATTGAACAACCCATGGTTTCCTTAAACTTGTACTGCAGAACACGTTCGCTGACACCGACCAGCTGACACAGGCTGGTTACGGTTATAGGGTTGGAATATTCCGTATGGATGAAATCCAGGACCCGATGTATGGCGCGTAAATGGTCGATTCGCCATTCGCTGCGTACCAATTGCGGCGCGCTCAACACCCTGAGGCATATCCGGGCCAACTCGTCTTCCAACTCGTCATCGCTCAACTCTGCAAACAGTTGGTTCCTGACTACCTGGGTAAGCATAGCAAGCAGCACCTTATGGGCGGCTGGGGGTACCTGACATGAATAACTCCCGCCTGGCAGTACATAGCCATGGGTTTCAGCGACCTGGTGGATCAGGCCCCAGTCAAATGAAATATTGCACCACCGACTCCCCGGTTGCATACGGGCGATAAACCCCTGTTCGAGGTTGACGTAGCCCAGATTGGAGCCGGTCAGTTGGTTGTCCATTAGCCGAGCGGCTCCCCCCGCACCCAGAAAGAGTGCGAGCCTGGGGGTAGGGTGGCTGATAGAATTGATGACACCAACATCAAAACCGACATCGCGAATTTCTAGTCGGGTAGTAGCCATGGCATGAATTTTGGCCCCAAACCGCCCCGCCGTTGTCTGGATACAGGATGAGGGTGTGGCCCGATAGCTGTCCGTAAGTAATTCCACATCGTCGAAACTACGGGATACGTGTAGACGGCATACTTTGTCTGTATAGATACCGTTCATTTGGGTTCATCTACCAGACTGTATCGATCCAAGGGACTGGATTGCATTTTTCGTATTTCGGATATTCGCTTGAACTTGGCGTCAAATTTCAGCTAAAACGTAGACAGAATTGGGCTTATGCGAGGCTTGAACTGGCGACGAGGCGGTAATATGCGTCATCTTGTTCAGGGCCCTCTACAACTGCCCACGCAAGGTATTTGGACAGTCATATCCAAGCAATTTCCCAGCATTATGGCGATTTTTCCTACTTGGGTGCAAGTAGCCGGGCAGGCAGAGGGTTTGAACAGTGTCAGTCTACCTGCGCTACTTTTCAGACCAGGCACGGACAAGCGCCCTTTTCGATGATTCACCCTTGCCCCATCCGGGGCTTTTCACTTGTTCGTTGGAGGCAGTAATGAAGTTGAAAACAGCGCTTTACAGAAAATGTATAGCAAGTCTTGCTGTACTGGGCTCAGGCTTGCTCAGCCTGAACGCATTGCCAGCTCAATCAACGCAATATTCACCCGATCAGATTAAGGGGATCAGAGAATGGGCGCATTCTCTGGCAGTGCAGGCCGGAACTTTCTGTGCGTCTCCTGTCGGCATGTACAACCTCAGGCAGGGGATAGCCACAGGCCCCAATCCCAAGGCCAGGCCCAACCATATCTGGCGAATGCCGAACATCAGCACGCCCCAACTTGCCAAGGAGTCGGGCTATGTAACGCCAAACGTCAATACGATATACGGGTTCGGGTTTATGGATCTGGAAGCAGAGCCCATCATCCTGACGACACCAGACTCCAATGGCCGCTACTACATCGTCCAGCTGGTATCGATGTATGACGACACCTTCGCCTACGGCGCTGGCAAGGAGGTCGGCTACAAGGGAGGCAAGTATGCACTGGTCGGACCTGGCTGGGAGGGAACACTGCCCAGCGGTGTAAAGCGGATAGACGCCCCGACGCGGTGGGTAACAATCCAGCCGCGCATACATGTAAAAAACCAGGACGATCTGGCCGGCGCGCAAAAGGTACTGGAGGGTATCACCGTTCAGGGGCTGTCTGAATACCAGGGCAAACCCGCACCCAAGGCACCGACCTACAACTATGCGGAGCCCAAGCTCAAGCCCAATGTCGCCAGCAGCCTTCTGCTGTTTGACGATCCGCTGCAGTTCTGGTCCGTCTGTGTTGATGCTATCAACGAAAACCCGCCCCGCAAGGACATGGTCGAGGCGACCCTACCACAGTACAAATACCTGGGTATCGAACTGGGCAAGCCGTGGCAGCCCGAGAATGTACTGAACTCCATCTTCCTTGAGGAAATGAAGAAAGTGGGCGCGGAAATCGGACCGACCATCGCTTCGCTTCCGTATCTGATCGGGCCGAACGGCAATGGCTGGATCGTCACCCCCTACAATTTTGGCAGCCCCGGCCCCGACTTCCTGACCGCCGCAGTTCACTCCGTGCTCGGTATCACCGCGAACAATTCTGACGAGGCGTTCTATATCTGGTCGCAGTACGACGAAAACCTGAAGCAGCTGGATGGTAACAACAAGTACACCATGACCTTCCCTGCCTCGTTCCCGTATACCAAGGTTGTACCCCCGGGTTTCTGGTCGGTAACCATGTACGACCTGAACTCCAAACTTACGGTGGAGAATCCAATCAACCGGTATGTACTGGGCAGTGATGACGACATGAAGAAGAATGCCGACGGGTCGATCACTATCTATCTGCAGTCGAGCAGTCCTGGCATGGATAAGGAGTCCAACTGGCTGCCGGCACCGAAGGGGCCTTTCTACATGCTCATACGCAATTATGCTCCCGCACCGGAAGCATTGAAGGTGCTTCGGGATACTGATGCAGGGAAGTACTTGCCAAAAGTCGTGCCTGCCAAATAACGACAGGTACCCCGCAGAGCGCCGCGAGTCGCTCTGCGGGCATTCTTCCCTTCCCGGAATTATAGAAAAAATGGGGGGTAATGCTGGGCGTAACTTTCCAGGTAAGTCATTGCCTGGTCTCTCATAAACTGTCTGACGGGTGGAATGCCAGGGCTGTACGCGTTGTAGGACACGATTATTCAATCCCAAAAAACCCTGTAAACTGTCTTTTGTTTGTGCCTCGGAAAACGAGGTATACCAGGGCGGCCTTCGCCAGTTAAAAATCGCCTGAAGAAAGTGGTTAGCGCCTGGGAACTCCAAGCCCCGGAAAAAATCGCAAAAATCCTCCCTGCTGCTAAAGGAGCCCACCTTCGTTTAAAACATTGTTGAGCCCTGCCCTTTCTCTGGCCGCCTTATGTAGCCGATGCCATCCAGCCCTTGCACAAGATCCAGAACAGTGTCAGCCTCTGTTTCGGTGGTATATCGCAACCAAGGATCTTACCAAATGTCGCAGACGGATTCGGAGGCGAATAGGGCCATACCAATTACCGACCCATACGAGTTTGACCTTTCATTACTTGCCGACCCTCAAAATACCTATCCGACGTTTGCATTCCTGCACAGCGCCGGCAAGCAGGTAGCGACCCGCGGTGGCATTCACGTGGTTTGTGGCTACGAGCTGGCAAATCAGTTGCTGCGAGACCGTAAGTATCTTTCCGGACCAATCGCTGACCTCTATCGACAAAGCCTGCCTCCAGGTGCCGCCCGTGACGAACTGGCCCATCGAATCAACTTTCTGGACCCTCCCGATCACCCACGGGTACAGCGTTTGATCATGCGAGCCTTCACCAGCAGACGGGTAGGCGAGATGCGGCCCTGGGTTGAAGCGCAGACAGAGGCCTGCCTCAACGGTCTCGAAGAGCAATTCGCGAGCGCCCGCGCCCCAATAGATATCCGCGCAGAGTTCGCGCACAAGATCCCCTCCCTTGTAATCTCAGAGATGCTTGGTGTTCCGGTCGAAGACCGCGACACACTGACGGAATGGACCGAAGCAGTCACACCCTTACTCAGTTGGCAGATCGACCCCGAATCACTAAAGCGGGGGCTCGATGCCGCCGAAATGTTCGCAGCCTATGCGGCCGACCTGGTGGACAAACGACGCAAGACTCCCGGTGACGACCTGTTGACGGCCATGCTGCACGCGGAGGACGGTGAGGACACGCTCACTCGAGAAGAGCTGCTCAGCCTTATTGTGACCCTGTATTCCGCAGGGCACCGGACAACTCGCGATCTGTTTACAAACGGCCTGTTCACGCTACTTCAAAACCCGGATGATTACGCCGCGATCGTGGCAGAGCCGGCTCTCGTATGCAGTGCCGTTCGCGAGTTCCTGAGGTTTGAAACACCCACCCTATATGTTGTTCGTATCCCGGCGGCAGAAGTCGTTCTGGATGGCGCGCGTATTGCGCCCAATACACCTGTTGTCGTCCTGCTTGCAGCCGCCAATCGCGATCCGGACATTTTCACTGAGCCTCACCGCTTTGATATACGGCGAGATGAAGCATCATCGCTTTCATTTGCCGTTGGTCCTCACCGTTGCCTTGGCGCCGCACTCGCCCAGATGGAGGCCGAGGTCATGCTTGCCGCTGTCACTCGTCGCTGGCCAGATCTCGCCCTGGCAGGAGACCAGCCCAGATGGTGGAGCACCGGCCCTTTTCGGGGCCTGACTCATCTGGGTGTAAAACCCAGCTGACTTCATGAGCACGAGCCGGTCATATACAGCGCCAGTTGTGCTAGGATTTAATCCATTCCTGACACGGCCCCCCTGTCAGCCCAGAAACAACAAGTAAAAACGGCAAGGACACGACTATGGCTATGAGTAAAAAACTCGGTGCGGAATTTATCGGCACCTTCTGGTTGGTTCTGGGTGGATGCGGCTCGGCCGTACTGGCGGCCGCATTTCCCGATCTTGGTATTGGCTTCCTGGGCGTCGCGCTGGCCTTCGGCCTCACAGTGCTCACCATGGCATTTGCCATCGGGCACATCTCCGGCTGCCATCTCAATCCGGCGGTATCCGTTGGCCTGATGATCGGTGGGCGATTTCCCGCAAACGAGCTGATACCGTATGTCATTGCCCAGGTATTGGGCGGTATTGCCGGCGGCGTAGTGCTATATGTTATCGCCTCGGGTACCTTCGGCCCGAACCCGGGGTTTGAGACCGCCGGCTTTGCGTCCAACGGCTTTGGCGAACACTCCCCGGGGGGCTACAACCTTACATCGGCCCTGGTGTGCGAGATAGTCATGACGTTCATGTTTCTGATCATCATCCTCGGCGCCACCGACAAACGAGCGCCCGCCGGCCTGGCCCCCGTGGCAATTGGCCTGGGGCTTACCCTGATTCACCTGATCAGCATCCCGGTGACCAACACATCAGTCAACCCGGCGCGCAGCACCGGCGTGGCAGTTATTGAAGGCGGCTGGGCCATCTCCCAGCTCTGGCTGTTCTGGCTCGCGCCCATCGTGGGTGCCGCGCTGGCCGGGCTGGTCTATAAATGGCTGGGTCGAGAGGACTGAGATACCGAGGCGCCGGGGCGGCAATTCCCGCCGGCGTTAAGTCAGAGGCGGCCCGCTAACCTTACCCCGTCAAGGGGCAGTGGGGCCGATGCGCTGCTCGATATCTTCGCGGCAGGCCAGCAATGCTTCACGAACTCCGGCTTCAACGGTGGCAATGCGAGCGGCAGGCACAATAACCGCGACCGAAAACAGACCCAGAGCGGTCTGTACCGGGACGGCGAAACCACCGATGCCAAGTTCGTGCTCTTCGTAGTCTGTGGCAATACCGGTTTCCCGGTAACCAACCATCGCCTCAGACAGAGACTCCAGGTCAAGGGTGTTGGGCGTCAGCCTGAGCAGCGGTTTGCAGAGTAGTTGCGTCATTTCTCCAGGCTCCAGCCCCATCAGCAGGGCCTTGCCCGATGCCGTCGAGTGGATGGGAATGTGCTGGATGCCGACCGGCATCACTACACGCAACTCCCGTTCGGCGGTGATCGTGTCCAGCACCATGACTTCCTGGCGATCCAGTTTGGCCAGAATCACGCTCTCATTGGTGGCACTGGCCAGGCTCTGCAATGCAGGTCGTATCAGTTCAGTGGGTTGTGCGCGATAGTATTGTGCGAGGCGACTCACCTCGGGCCCCAGGCAAAAACCGACACCGCCATTCACCAGTTCCGCCAGGTCCTCGGAGCGCAGCGCGTTTATTATCCGCTGCGCGGTGGAACGGGGCAGCCCGGTAGCGCGCGCCAACCCGCCCAAACTGATGCCTTCCGGGTGCTGGCCCAGCAGGCGCAGTATGGCCGCAGCCCGACTGATGGACTGAATGGCGTTGCCGTCACTGGCCGCTTCCTTTTCATCAACACGCTTCATATCTGTAGTCCGCCGTAATTCTTCCACCGGCCCAAAGGTCACAAGTGCCCCGTCAGTGCTCCGGGCCGCATGATACCACTTGCGGAAATGGACCGCAATGCGGTACACTGCACCGTATTATGATTCACCAATCGAAATTAACCAGATACCCGGAGGCGCTCATGACAACCACCAGCCTGCCTGCCCGGGCGCGATGCCTTGGGTTCATTCTGTTCACTCTGGTACTTGCCGCATGTGACCGCGTCGAGGACGAGACGCCCGTGCCACAGGAGCGGGCAGTGACCGTCTATACGGTCGAGGAAGCGCCTTTGATGCTGACTGCCAGGCTACCGGGAAGAACCGTGGCACACCGCGTGGCGGAGGTCCGCCCTCAAGTGTCCGGCATTGTCCAGAGCCGTCTGTTTGAGGAAGGCAGTGCTGTCACGGCAGGCCAGCCGCTGTATCAGATTGATCCGGCGCCTTACGAGGCCGCCCTGGCCCGCGCCCAGGCCCAACTTGCAACCAGCGAGAGCCTTTATCGCCGGTACAAGAGCCTGCTTGAACAGAAGGTCATTCCCCAGCAACAGTTCGACGATGCCGAGGCGGCCTGGGTAGAAGCCAAGGCTGCCCTCAAAGTCGCCGAGATCGACATGACGTACACCCGGGTATTGTCTCCGATCAGTGGCCGCATCGGCCGCAGTCGGGTAACCGAAGGTGCTCTGGTGTCGAGCGCACAGACTCAGGAAATGGCGATCGTGACACAGCTCGACCCCATTTTTGTGGATATGACCCAGCCGGTCTCGAGAATACTGCACTGGCGGCAGGCACTCGAAGCGGGGCTTATCGAAGCCGCGGCCGGTGACCAGGGGAAGGCTCGTGTCAGGCTGGTACTGGAGGACGGGAGTGTCTACCCACGGGAGGGCGTGCTGATGTTTTCCGAGGTTAACGTTGACAGCGGGACAGGGTCGGTGACCGTGCGCGCCCAGTTTCCCAATCCAGATGGCAAGCTACTGCCGGGCATGTTCGTACACGCCGAGTTGCAGGAAGGTATGCTGCAACGGGCGAAGTTGCTGCCGCAACAGGCGGTGCTGCGCAATGCGAGCGGGCAGGCATCGGTCTGGGTCGTGGCGGCTGACGGCACTGCCCAGCGCCGTCCTGTGGACGCCCGGCGAATGCTGGGCAACACCTGGCTGGTGGGCGATGGTGTCGCCGCTGGTGACCAGGTAGTGGTCGAAGGGCTGTTTTCGCTTCGCCCCGGCACCCCGGTCAGGGCGGAACCGGCGACGGGTCTCGATCTGGTAACGGATTACACCCGGGGCGCATCACAGGAGGGCTCCTGATCGTGTCGCACTTCTTCATCGACAGGCCCATTTTTGCCTGGGTGCTGGCCCTGCTGCTCATCCTGGGTGGCGCGCTGTCTGTCATGAAACTGCCCATCAGCCAGTACCCTGACGTCTCGCCGCCGGCGGTGGCAATCAGCGCGAGTTATCCCGGGGCCTCGGCTCAGACTCTCGAGGACACGGTGACACAGGTGATTGAGCAACAGCTCAACGGCCTCGACGGTTTGCGCTACATCAGTTCCGAGAGCGATTCCACGGGTAGCGTGACGATAGTGGCTACCTTTGAGCAAGGCACCGATCCCGATATCGCGCAGGTTCAGGTGCAGAACAAGCTGCAACTGGCGAGCCCCCTGCTCCCCGAGGAAGTCCAACGCCAGGGCATGCGCGTCAACAAGTACAAGCCCGGCTTCATGCTGGTGCTGGCGCTGGTCTCAGAGGATGGCCAGCTAAGCAGCGCCGACCTCGGCGACTATATTGTGTCCAATCTCAGGGATCCCATTGCACGCACATCCGGCGTGGGCGATTTTCTGGTCATGGGTGCGCCCTACGCCATGCGCATCTGGCTGGATCCGGAGAAACTCAACAGCTATCAGCTGGTGCCGCCGGATGTGATCGAGGCGATCCGCGCGCAGAATGTCCAGGTATCGTCTGGTCAAATCGGTGGACTGCCCAGCCATTCAGAGGCTGTACTCACAGCAACAGTCATCGGCAAAGTGCGAATGAAAAGCGCGGAGGAGTTTCGAAATATCCTGCTGAAGGTCAATCCCGACGGCTCGCAGGTACGCCTGCAGGACGTGGCCGAGGTGACCCTGGGTAGCGAGAGTTTTACAATTTCATCGAAATTCAACGGCAAGCCCGCCGCGGGCATGGGGCTGCGACTGGCCAGCGGCGCCAACATGCTGGAGACCGTCGCGGCGGTGAAAGAGACCATTGCCGAGATGGAGCCCTACTTCCCCGAGGGCGTCAGGGTCGCCTACCCATTCGATACCTCACCAGTCGTGATGGCGTCGATCGAGGGTGTAGTACATACCCTTGCCGAGGCTATCGTGCTGGTCTTCCTGGTAATGTTTCTGTTCCTGCAGAACTGGCGCGCCACCATCATTCCCACGCTGGCGGTTCCAGTGGTGTTGCTGGCAACCTTCGGGGTGCTGTATGCGCTGGGCTACACCATCAATGTGATGACCATGTTTGCAATGGTACTCGCGATTGGCCTCCTGGTAGATGACGCCATCGTGGTGGTGGAAAATGTCGAACGCATCATGGTTGAGGAAGGGTTGTCGCCACGGGACGCCACCCGCAAATCCATGGACCAGATCCAGGGAGCGCTGGTAGGCATCGGCCTGGTGATCTCGGCAGTGTTCCTGCCGATGGCATTCTTCGGTGGCTCCACCGGTGTCATCTATCGCCAGTTCGCCATCACCATTATCTCGGCGATGAGCTTCTCTGTCCTGGTGGCCTTGTTCTTTACGCCAGCCTTGTGCGCCACGATCCTGAAACCGGTTTCAAGGGGTGATCACCACGACAAAAAGGGCTTCTTTGGCTGGTTCAACCGAACCTTCAATCGGAACGCGCTGCGTTACGAGAGTGGAGTATCCGCCATGCTGCGGCGCCGGGGACGTTTCATGCTGGCGTACCTGTTGATCATCGGCGTCGTGGCGGTCCTGTTTGAGCTGGTGCCGAAGGCCTTCCTTCCCGAAGAGGACCAGTCCATCCTTATCGCGCAGGTACAGTTGCCAGGCAATGCCTCAGCGGCGCGCACCGAGGAAGTGCTGGGCAAGGTGCGAGACTATTTCCTGGAGCAGGAAAGCGACAGCGTGGCGGCGGTGCACACGATGAACGGTTTCAACTTCGCGGGGCGCGGACAAAACTCCGGGAATGCCTTTGTCAGCCTGAAAAGTTTTGAAGAGCGAACAGACCCATCCCAGAGCATTTTTGCTGTCACGGAACGTGCAAACAGGTACCTATCAACCCTCAATGAAGGCCAGGTGATTGCTATTGTGCCCCCCTCGATTATCGAGCTGGGTACCGCCAACGGGTTTGATATCTACCTCCAGGACAATGCGAGCCTCGGTCGGGAAGTGCTGGATCAGGCGGTAGGGCAGTTTTTGGAGATGGCGAGCCAGGAGCCCTCGCTGACGATGGTACGGCCCAATGGTCCGCCCGCCGAAGCCCAGTACCAGATAGTCATCGAAGACGAGCGCGCACGGGCCCTGCAATTGTCCCTGGACGCCATCAACCAGACCCTGTCGACGGCCTGGGGTTCGGCCTATGTCAACGACTTCATCGATCGTGGCCGGACCAAAAAAGTATTCGTTCAGGGGCGCTGGGATTCACGGCTGCTGCCTGACGACCTCAATGCGTGGCATGTGCGCAACAGTGAAGGCGACATGGTGCCATTTTCCAACTTTGCTCGCGGTGAATGGCGAGAGGGTTCACCCAAGCTGCAACGTTTTGAAGGGTTGCCGGCAGTGCAGGTCCTCGGGGCACCGGCACCCGGCTACACCACCGGCGATGCCATGGCAGCAGTGCAGCGCATCGCAACACAGCTTCCGATGGGTATCAGTGTGAAGTACACCGGGCTGTCCTATGAGGAGCGCGCCGCCAGTGGGCAGGCCGGAACCCTGTACGCACTGGCTATACTCATCGTGTTTTTGTGTCTGGCCGCACTGTACGAAAGCTGGTCCGTGCCCTTCGCCGTCATCATGGTGGTGCCGCTGGGAGTCCTTGGTGCGTTGCTCGCGACCCTCCTGCGCGGTTTGTCCAATGATGTCTATTTTCAGGTCGGCATGCTGACCACGATGGGGCTGGCTTCCAAAAATGCGATTCTAATCGTCGAATTCGCCCGGGCACTGTACGAAGAACAGGGCAAGCCGCTGCTGGAGGCGACCGCAGAGGCCGCCAGGCTGCGCCTGAGGCCTATCATCATGACCTCACTGGCTTTTGTTTTCGGGGTGTTGCCCCTCGCCCTGGCAACAGGTGCCAGCAGCGGCAGCCAGCACGCCATCGGCACGGGTGTAGTGGGCGGAACGCTGGCCGCGACGTTCCTGGCGGTATTTTTTGTGCCCTTGTTCTATGTGGTGATAGTGAAGCTGGCGTCCCGAAACCGCCAGCCCGCCAATGACGGACGTGTGTTCAAGGCGGTAACTGACAGTTGAAGTTGACCACCGCAATGTTTTTTCCAGCGACCGTTTAAGCGCTGATCCGCTTCCAGATACCGGACCGGGATTGGTACAGAATCCCGACTCACCACACCACCGCCGACCGGGTCATATTCGATGGCAATGTCGGTGTGTCGCGGTCAGTACGGCCAGATGGTGGTGCGGTGCAACAGGCGGTCATAGCCTTCAAAACCGCCGGTGGCTGCGTGCAGTACAGAGCGATTGTCCCACATGATCAGCATGCCCGGCTGCCATTTGTGGCGGTAAACACATTCCTCCTTCGATTGCCACTGGTGCAATTCCCGCAGTAGTGCCTCGGCCTCGCCCTGCTCCATGCCTTCAATACCGATGGTATAGCCCATACAGCCATAGATGGCCTGCCGTCCGTTGTCCGGGTGGGTCATCACCAGCGGGTGAGTCTGGGTTTTGCGGGCTTCGTCGGAAATGATCGGCTGCATGGCGCTTTTCACACCAGGGTCGGGCTTGCCGTACAGGCCATCCGGTGAGTAGGCCATCACTGCGGAGTGAATGGCGTTCAGGCCGGCGATTCGCTCTTTTAAGGCCTCGGGCATGTTTTGGTACGCCAGATGCTGGTTGGCAAACAACGTATCGCCGCCAGCGGGCGGGATGGTAATACCGAGCAGGCATGTGCCAATGGGCGGCTGCTCCTTGAAGCTCCAGTCTGCGTGCCAGGATTCAGCAAAAATCGGTGTCTTCTCGTCAGCGTAGCGGGCGATGGCGGCAATATACTGTCGACCCTCGATGGGGCGAAAGAAGGGGTCATCGCCCAGCTTGCCGAAATAACCGGTAAAGCGCTCAAGGTCGTCGTCGTTCATTCCCTGGTCCGGGAACGACAGCACATGGTGCTCCGCCCATGCCCGTTTGATCTGTTCGACTTCTCCTGCAGACAGTGGCCTGCTCAAATCGAGGCCGCGAATGGCTGCGCCACAGGCCTGGCCGCTGGGTGTAACTGTCATCATCATCATGATTCCTTGTATGGCGATAAAGTCCGCATCGACAGGGGGATCGAAGATGCAATTGCTATTGCCGGCTTTTTCGGTCGGGAGATAGTAGAAAGTCGGCATGCCGCCGTATTGACCAATCACGCCAGGGTCGGCAGTATTCCCGGAGGGGGTAGCACCATGATCATCCGGGTGTCGGGTCAATTTGCCCAGATAATGCGGTTGTGGATGGAGCGGTACACCATCGACAGCCCGTCACTAGGAGCGCGTGTTGCCGCACTGGCCGACCGCGAGAGTTTGCCGATCGAGCAGTGGCGAGCCCTGTTGGCAGAGGCCAGGGAACTGAGTCAACTGCCCCATACAGGTCTGCAAATCGGCTCACAGGTATCACTGCGGCATCTTGGGGTGCTGGGTTACCTGGTGCTCAACAGTGAAACCCTGGTCGATGCCCTGCAGACTTATCAGTTGGGCGAGCGGCGTTTTTACGGAATCAATTTCTGCATCCTCAACCGGGAGGATACCGCTTTCTCCCTGGCGTGGCCTGACAGGCTGGGTGAGCCAAATGCACTGTTCGTGCAGACCGCGCTCGCCGCGCTGGTGAGTTTTTTGCGCCAGCGGTTTCCCCTGACTTTTCGATTGCAGTGGGTGGCACTGAGTGAACAGCCACCTGAGGATGTTGCCGCGTATGAGCAATTTTTCGGTTGCCCAGTCAAATTCGGTTCAACAGTGCCCGGCATCGGCATCGACTACGAGCGCGCGAGGCTGCCGGAAACAGGCCAACTGCCGCCGAGTGTGCTGGCCATGCAGGACCAGCAGGAGGCGGCATTCGCTGAGCTTGTCGGGGGAAAAACGCCCTTCCTTCAACAGTTGCAGGCAGTGTTATTGCGGCTGATTCCCCAGGGTACGGTGTCACTGGCCCTGGTCGCCAGGGCCATGGAGTGTTCACCGCGCACGCTGCAAAGGCGCCTGGGAGACTACCATTTTTCTTACCAGTCGTTGCTCGACGGCCTTCGCGAGCAACTGGCCTGCAGGTACCTGCTTCACAGCAGCTTATCATTCGTGGAAATTGCGTTACTGCTGGGCTTTTCCGAACAGAGCGCCTTCAATCGCGTTTTCAAGAAATGGACAGGCAATACGCCAGGTAGATATCAAAAAGCACACAGGATCGTGCAGCGCGACAGTAACAGCTGATTTGCAGCAACAACCGCCACGCCAGTGAATCCAATCACGAAACCGCTGTGATCCGCCTGGTTACAGGAGCGCCCTTTGCCTACCTTTATGGTCGGGTTGCGATGCGGGTAGCGCCACGGATGGTCCCATCACCCAATACGACTCGTACGCTACCCGCATCTCCCCGCCCCCTCCAATCTACCGCTTCACCAGTCTCTCCACTTCGGGTACAGTGCTGAGGCTTGACTGGCACAAAACCGCTGGAATATCAGAATGACGTACTGCATAGCAATTTCCACCAACAATGGGCTGGTTTTTTGCTCCGACTCCCGCACCAATGCCGGCCCCGATATGTTGTCGTCGTACAGCAAAATGCATCTCTTTCAACCGGCAACGGATCGCGTATTCTGCATCTTGTCAGCCGGGAATCTTGCCACGACCCAGGCAATCATCGAGCGCATCAGGCAGGACATCGACGAGGGCAGCCCGAGAAGCCTGCTCACCTGCCAGAAAATCAACGAGGGTGCTCACTATGTCGCCGAGGTCAGCCGCGAAGAGCAGAACCTGGCACAGCAAGCGACCGGAGGCAGTGGCATAGATACTTCGGCTTCGATTTTATTCGGGGGCCAGATACAGGGCGGCAAGCATCGCATTTACCTGGTTTATTCGGCTGGCAATTTCATTTCCGACTCCGATGAGACGCCGTTCTTGCAAATTGGCGAGAGCAAATACGGCAAGCCCATTCTCGATCGGATCCTGCATCGCGAGACCTCACTCGACGACGCCGCCCGCTGTGCCATCGTCTCGATGGACTCGACCATACGCTCCAACGCAACAGTGGGGCCGCCCATCGAAGTCCTGGTATACGAAGCAGACAGCTTCAACACCGCCCACTATGTGCGCCTGGACGCCGAAGACACTTATTTACGCGATATCAAACGCTCCTGGGACGAGACGCTGAAGGCCGGTTTCCTGGCTCTGCCGTTGTTTGAATGGGAAAAACGCTCGCAGATCGGGGCAACCACAACGGGTGCGCAACCGCCACAGACGGAATCGCTACCCGCGGAGCCGCTGCAACAACAGCCTGTTGCACCCGGCGTACCCGGCAACGATCAGTAGTATCCCGGGGGAGTCCGGGTTGGGCCTCCGGTAACGCCTGCGCAGCCCGGCCGACGATCGCCGAGCCAATCCGTTCAATCGGAACGCACTCCAGTTTTATTGTTCAGGTAATATACGCTGTATAGCGATGCCGCACCCACTGATGGACGGGACATGTCATGGAGAAAATGATTTACCTGCTGGGTTGCCCTGCCGATGCTACCACGGAGGCTTTTGGCGGGCATCTGCTGGACCAGGGTGTGAACACGCTGCGCGAATCCGGGGCTTGCGATATTACCATTACCATCGCCGATCTGAACGGCGTTCTCGCAAAAGCAGCTCCCGGGCGCCTGATAGGGCCGTGGCAGGATGTGGCCGCGGTGGTGTCGTTCTGGCATGCCAACCTGGACAGGCGCGCCCCGATCGAGTCCTGCCTGAAGGAATGCAGCGCATCGGTTGCCGGCTACCTGGTAACCGAATCCCTGGTGCAGCCCTTCGAGGTCGACTGGAAGGAGGGCGAGCGACGGCCAGGTGTGACCCAGTTCAGCGCCAATGGCAAACCCGATGGTATCTCCGACGAGGCGTTCTACCACAACTGGCAGGTACTGCATTCCGCCCAGACATTCGAGCTGCACCCACTGCGCTGGTCCTACGTGAGAAACGCCGTTGCGAGGCCGCTCACCCCGCACGCACCGGCCTATCGCGCCATTGTGTCGGAGCACTTCCGCAGCCTGGAGGATTTCACCGACGATTCACGCTATTTCGGTTCCCTGGAAGCCCAGCAGGAAATGTTTGAACATCTACCGGGTTTCTGCGACGTGGAAAATATGGTGTCTCTGGGTATGAGCGAGTATTACTTTAAATAGACCCAAAGCCTGTTGCAGGCAAACACGCGGCCAATCGCGCATGCACGGGAACCGTTACACCATTGATCGGCCCCGCCCCCCTACTCCGGGCCTACATACTGAAAGCGCTGCACCTCTGCACCGCCGTGTCGTACGCTCTCCTGGAACATCGATAACGGGCGCACCCATAACCCGCCCTCACCGTACAGCGGCTCATAGACTACCAACTGCTCTGCGGTTTCGGAGTGGGTTGCCACACCGTGAACCCGATACTCGCCCCCTTTGAAGTGCCGATATCTACCGGCTTTCACGCCACGTCCGTCCATCATATTTCAACTGCAGCCCAGTTAATCATCCGGCAAGAATCGCGGCGAGCAGAAGGCCCACGACACCGGGCCTTCCGCACCCTGGATGCGGATGCGCCGCCTGGCACCAGCCGTTACGGCGCGAGCTCCATGAAGCGGGCCCATTTATCCTGGAAGCGCACCACCGCCCGCGGCGTTGCAGCACCCTCGCCTGCGCTTTGCAACGCGCTGTGCCCCCGCACCACACGATCGAGGGAGGCCTTCTGATCCGCATCGATATCGACAAACAGGATGTGCTTGCCGGCGCGCAGATCACCCTCGAAGCGACGGAAGTCGACATGGGTTTCCTGAATACCAATCAGACCACCCTCCCAGGTGCAAAAGCCCAGCACTACGATGGCCAGGAAGATCGCCGGTATCCAGGTGAAGCTGGCGGTAAGGCCCGACCACCAGGCGAGCAGCAATACGAGCGCCGCACCGAGCACACCAATCAGGGCGCCCATTTCGGTGCCATGCACCACGTCCTTTTTCAATACCGGTTCCACCCGGTGTAGTTTGTGCCGGTCAAGGTCCGTATCGTCGTCGCTGAGGATATGTATCTGCGGGGTGGTGACCCCGGCCTCCTCCAGCTCACGCTCGATCTGCTCCAGACCATCCAGGTCCTCACTGATATAGTAGTAGCGTTTCATCCCATTGATCTCCATCGAGTTTTTGCCGCACGGGCATCCGGCGATACGCAGCCGGCCCAGTCTGGGCGTTCATTCGATAACCTTCGATCTGGCACCTCTTCGAGTATAGCAGCAGATCTTCGGGGCGCTAACGAGAGACGGTATCCCTGCAATACAAAGGCATGGGCACGCCGGCAGCTCAGCTGATATCGAAGCCCGGATAACCGTTGACGCGCAGGTCGTCACACAGCTGCCAGTAAGCGTCGACACCACCGGGGTAGGCCAGGAAACGCCGCGGCTTGCCCTCCACGTTCGCCCCGGTGTACCAGGAGTTGTTGCGGGTGAACAGCGACATGGCCACCAGCTCATCGTGGTGGCTGACCCACTCCGCTTCCTTCGCTGCGCTCGGCTCGATGACGGTATTGCCGCCATTGCGCAATGCCACCAGGCAATCGCGAACCCAGTCCACCTGCTGCTGCAGGCAGGTCGAGGCATTGCACAGTGCGGAGGCCGGGGCCAGCGGACCGGAAACCGTGAACATATTGGGAAACCCATGGACCTGCAGGCCCATGGTAGAGCGCAGGTCCCGGTGCCAGGACTCGGCCAGCGAGATACCGTCGCGGCCGCGGATGTCGATGCGGGTCAGGGCGCCGGTGCCGGCGTCGAAGCCGGTCGCCAGCACTACCACGTCGAGCGGATATTCGCGCCCGGCCACCATCAGCCCGGCTGCGCTGAAACGCTCGATCGGCGTATCGCGTACGTCGACCAACTCCACGTTGTCACGGTTGAAGACCTCGAAATAGCCGTTCTCAAGCGGCACGCGGGAGATACCGAACAACCCGCGCGGCAACAGTTTCTCGGCGAGCGCCGGATCGTGAATCCTCGCGCGGATCTTGTCGCGTACGAATTGCGCGAACTCGGCATTCACCGCCTCGTCCGAGAGGACTTCCTCGCAGGCACCGACCCAGAACCTGAGCGAGCCGTCCGCCCACAGGCTCTCCATGGTGTCGCGCCGCTGTTGCGCGGAGAGCCCCTGCCATTCGCCGGGCTCGTAGATGGGGCTCCACTCGAAGCCACCAAAGGTGTGGTGCAATTGCTGGCGCAGCTCGGGAAAACGGGCGCGCCAGGCCTCGCGATCCGCATCATTGAACCTGGGGTTCTTCATTGCCACCGGGAACGGGGGGGTGCGCTGGAACACCACCAGTTTTTCCACCTGTTCCGCAATGGCCTGGATGACCTGTATGCCAGTCGCCCCGGTGCCGACCACGCCCACTCGCTTGCCCGCCAGGTCCATGCCCTGCTGCGGCCACCGCGCGGTATGCACGATACGCCCCGCGAAATCCTCGTGCCCCTCGAACGGCGGCACCTGCGGTGCGGAGAGAATGCCACTGCAGCAGATAAGATAGCGCGCGGACAGCGTGTCGCCCTGGTCAGTACCGATCGTCCAGCGACCCGCCGCGGCGTCCCAGTGCGCCGACTCCACCCGGGTTGTGAAGCGAAAGTGCTTCCGAAGGTCGAAGCGATCGGCGACGTGGGCAAAATAACGCATCAGTTCCGGCTGCGGCGAGTAGCGCTCGCTCCAGTCCCACTCGGCCAACAACTCGTCCGAGAACCAGTACTGGTAAACCATTGACGGCGAATCGACCCGGGCCCCAGGGTAGCAGTTCCAGTACCAGGTGCCCCCCACGTCCGGTGCGGATTCAAAACCCTGCACCGAGAAGCCCGCCTCGCGCAGCCGATATACCTGGTAGAGTCCGGAAAGACCCGCGCCAATTACCACCGCGTCATATTCGTTCAGCTGCATTGGGCACCCGCCGAGGGAGTTTGCTGGGCTTCCCAGTATAGAAATACGGCGCAGGTGTCGCCAGGGAAAATTGGCATCGTTTACGCCAGGTTTACCTGCACCACAAATATTCGCCAGGGCGGCGGCACTTGATCTATCCTCCCATTACCTGCAGGCAACAAGAAGGCTCGAGCGATGACCGCAACCGTCAGCCAACTGTTCCGCTATCCGGTGAAAAGCATGGCGGGGGAAACGCATACAAGCCTTGAGTTCAGCGAGCGGGGGGCCGTGGGTGACCGGGTCTGGGCCGTGCGTGACGAGGTACGCGGCGGCATTCGCGGCGGCAAGAAAATCCCCTCGCTGATGACACTCGCGGCCCGCTTTGCCGGAGAGGTCGAAGCAACCGGCTCCAGCCCTGCCATCATCACCGCGCCCGATGGCAGCACTCGCGACACCGGCAGTGAGGATATCAACGACTGGCTCAGCGAGAAGCTGGCGCATCCCGTAACGCTGTGGCCACTGCTGCCCGCCCAGGCACTGGAACACTACCGGCGCGGCGCCCCGGACCACGAGGACTTCGAAACGGAATTGCGGGAGATGTTCGCACGCGCCGATGACGAGCCGCTGCCGGATCTGGCGCTGTTTGCCGAGGTAGTGGAGTACGAGTCCCCTCCCGGCACCTATTTCGACGCCTTCCCCGTGCATTTACTGACCAGGCAATCCCTGGCGAGCATGGCCCGGTATCGCAGTGAATCCAGTTTCCATGTCGACCGGTTCCGGCCAAACGTGTTGCTGGATGCCCCGGACAGCGACCACCCCTTCCCGGAGACAGCATGGGTAGGACGGCGGATCGGCATCGGCGAACTGGAGTTCGACATAGTCGGCGAGTGCCCGCGGTGTGCCATGACCACCCACGGCTTCGGCAACCTGCCCAAAGACCCGGGCATCATGCGCGCCCTGGTGGAGGCAAACAACGGCAATATCGGTGTCTACGCGAGGGTGGTGAAGGCCGGCAGGCTGCATGTCGGTGATCGCGTGGGCTGATTTACCCGCTTCCAGCGCCGGGGCGGACGAACGCCTGCCGCCACGTCTGCAGCGGTCGCCACGCCCTGGCTGTTAGCTCCACACCAGCATGGCGGCACGCAGGATCAGGGCGATCAATACCAGTGAGGACAGGGCAAACAGCACGAAGCGCACCTCGATCTTGTTCCACAACGCCTGGTGCAGGCTGTGCACGACCCGCAGCCCGACATAGCACCAGGCCAGGGTGACATTCAGCCCCTGGCCGGCACCCAGCAGCGCCAGGGTCAGGCAGACTGCGTAAAACAGCGTGGGTTGCTCCAGCAGGTGGTTGTAGTTATCGGCCTTCCAGCGCACTGTCGCGGGCAACTCCGCCATCTGTTGCCCCTTGGGCAGGGACGGGTCAAGTTCCATCCCCGCCTT
This sequence comes from Pseudomonadales bacterium, assembly GCA_024234735.1. Lineage (GTDB taxonomy): Bacteria > Pseudomonadota > Gammaproteobacteria > Pseudomonadales > Halieaceae > JARRPM01. The sequence goes on along the minus strand of JACKNV010000003.1, from coordinate 272,490 downwards.
CCTGATGGCCGGGATGCGGGTGATATACATCCATGCCCACATGGCGCAGGTGAGCAGCAACAGGGCCGTGACCGGGGCGAGGATGTCTGTCGATGGGGGCATTGCTGGCTCCTTGGAATATGGCTGAGGCTCTCGAGGGCCCGGCCAGGTTTCGTCCCGGGCCATATTGCAGCGCAGTTGCGCCAGCCCGGGAGTATAGTCAAACTTGCATGCAATGCCCCCTCTTGCCCAATAATAAAGGTTTACCATGAAGTCCACCCCGCAGGCCCGACAGCGCTTTATTGAACTGCCACTGTTCGCCTTCCTGGCCCTCGCCTTCGTGGTGAGTATTTCCCTGCTGCCCTACCCCGGCGATTTCCTCCTCAAGGTTGCGCCGATCGTCTGCCTGGCCGTGGCCGTGGCCATGGCCGGCCCGGGCAATGGCCGGCGTCTGGTGGTCGCGGCCCTGGTCTTCTCGGGTATCGGTGACGTCAGCCTGGAGTGCGGCCAGTTCACTCTGGGCCTGGGCGCCTTCCTGGTGGCCCACCTGTTCTACCTCAGCGTGTTTTGCCGCAAGCTGCGGCCGACCCGGGCCGGCATCGCAGCCCTGCTGGGCCTGGCGCTCTACGCCATCGCCCTGCTTATGTATCTGTCGCCCCACCTGGGGGAGATGAGGGCCCCGGTCTTGCTCTATATGGGCGTTATCTTCACCATGGCGGGCGCGGCGATCTGCGGGCGCGACAATCACCCCCTGGTTGCGGTGGGTGCCGTGCTGTTCGTGCTGTCCGATTCGCTGATCGCCATCAACCGCTTCGCCGAGCCTTTGCCGGGCGCCAGGTACGCGATCATGGCACTGTATTACGCGGCCCAGTACCTGCTGACCCACGACGCCCGCAGGAGCACCAGTCGATCCTGACCCGGCCATTCCAGGCTGCACTCGCAAGCGCAACGAGGGTTCCTCCCCGGCAGGGATCTGTACAAACCAAGTGTCATATCACACCAGGCCCATGGATCGAATCGGTATAACCAAAGGCCTTTTCAAGCGCCATGGCTAGGCTAGAGTACTAGAGTCACCAGTTGGAAACGGCCGGACCTGGCGCATTGCCCCGGACATCAACTCCCCGGCAGACAGGTCAAGCCCTGGGGGCGGCGCAGTCATCGGTCGTGGCGGGAGGGCTGCACATGCACTTGATCAGCGTGCGGGAGGGTGTTGAGGATTTCAGCATCTTCTGCAAGACATTTGACGTCAGGTCCGTCATCGCGGCAGTGGACGAGCGAGGCAATGCCGACGGCTATGACAAAGAGTTATACGCCCTGGCCATGCTGCGAGCCCTTTGGAACGGTGACCTCGGTGAGGACCGCCAGGTCAAGGAAGCGGCGATCTCGGACTTCTGGGAATGCGGGCTGCTGAACGGTTTCAGTAAAGAGAGTTTCAACGAGGTATTCCAGGAGTATTTCACCCACTGGTAGGGCTGCCGCGCCACCAGCAGACAGTCAGTGCGTGGCGCGGAAACGGTCGACCCGGTGCCGGCGCTGCTGACTGGCGCCCGTCTTTGCTCAAAAATCAACCATCAAGCTGCGAGGGGACAACTTTTATTCCCTTCGGTTTCCGGTAATTTTGCCCCCAGTCTCCAGTTGAGTCGGGACGTCGCGGCGCTAAGCTTGCGACAACGGTGGGCCGCGTTGGCGGTTCGCGCAGACCACGTCGAGGAGGTAACGAACATGAACAAGTCAATGTTGACGGGCACTGTACTGGGTATAACGGTGGCAACCGCGGCTGGAAGCATCGCCGGATACAAGATGCTTGCCGGCCCCGATCTCGCCCAGGTACTGGCCGTGACACCGGTCACCGAAGACGTGCGCACGCCCCGGGAGGAGTGCAATGACGTGGTCGTCACCAGGCAAAAACCGATCCAGGACCAGCACAAGATCGCCGGCACCGCGATTGGCGCCGTGGCGGGCGGGCTGGCCGGTAACGCGATAGGCGGCGGCGGCAAGAATACCGGCGCCAAGATTGCAGGGGCGGTGGTAGGCGGCATCGCCGGCAACCAGATCCAGGGCAAGATGCAGGCCAGTGACACCTACCAGACCACCGAGCGCCGCTGTAATACCGTCCACGATGTAAGCCAGCGCACTGTTGGCTATGACGTCACCTATCGCCTCGGCGACGAAACCGCAAAAGTGCGCATGGATTACGACCCCGGCTCCGTGATCCCGGTGCGTGACGGCGAACTGGTGCTCACCAGGGGTGGTTGAAGCGCGGCGCCGGCGTATCTACCGGGCGCACTGGTAGCAGATCTCACTCCCCCGGCCTCAAGGCCCGGCACAAACAGGACGTTCAATTGACAGCACTGCAAGGACTGGCCCGGGCAGACGGGGGGAATACCTGTGACGGCACGCTGTTCGCCGCTATTGCCGATGACCTGGAGGCACAGGGCTTTAGCATTCAACCCACGGCGTTGCCGCAACCCATAGCGGATTCACTGTTTACGCATCAGCAAGGGCTGGACGGCGGTCAGTACCTCGATGCCGGCATCGGCCGGGGCGAGCGCTATGTCAGAAACGAATTCGTGCGCACCGATGAGATATGCTGGATCATGGGAGACTCCGCGGCCGGTCGCCAGTGGCTGCAATGGGCCTCGCGGTTACAGAGTTTTCTGAACCGGAGGCTGTTCCTGGGCCTGTTCTCCTTTGAAAGCCACTTCGCCCATTACGCTCCCGGTGACTACTACAAGCGCCACTACGACGCCTTTCGCGGCGAGACCAACCGGGTGCTGTCGATTGTTGCCTACCTGAACCCAGGGTGGTCGAACACCGATTGCGGCGAACTCGTCCTGTACGCCAACGATCACGACCGCACAGGTACCAGGATCGTTCCTCTTTATGGCACGATCGTGATTTTCCTGAGTGAGGAATTCCCCCACGAAGTGTTGCCCGCCAACCGGGACAGGTACTCCGTGGCCGGCTGGTTCCGGGTGAACACGTCGCTCAACAACAGGCTCGACCCGCCCAGGTGAGGCGCCTGTCCGGGAGCGGGAAGAGTCGGTTGCCCGGGTTCAAACCCCCGGCGTGAGCGCCGGGCGCGGCGGATGGCGGGGCAGCCAGATACTGATCAGCACGCACAGCAGAACCATCAACGTCGATGCCAGCAGGCACTGGACCAGCCCCCAGCTCTGGTATATCCAGCCCGACAGCACGGTACCGGCGAGCCGCCCCATGGCGTTGGCCATGTAGTAAAACCCCACGTCCAGGGAAACGCCGTCACCCTGGGCATAGCTGACGATCAGGTAGCTGTGCAGCGCCGACTTGATGGCAAACACCACCCCGAATACCAGCAGCCCCACCAGCAGGCTGGCAGAGGGCGCGACCCCGGCGACCAGGGCCAGCGCAATCAGCGCCGGAATCCCCGCCAGCGCCAGCGCCCAGGCCAGGGCATTGCGGCCATCCGGGGGGCGGCCGCCAGCGCCCGTGACAATGCGCGGCGCCAGGGTCTGCACCCCGCCGTAGCCGATCACCCACAGCGCCAGGTAAGCACCCACCTCGCCGTAACCCCAGCCGAGCGTCACCGACAGGTACACCGGCAATGCCACCACAAACCACACGTCCCGGGCCGCGAACAGGAACAGCCGCGCCGCCGACAGGACGTTCACGGCGCGGCTCTTGGAGAACAGCTGGCTGAATTTCGGCCTGGCCGATGCCTTGCCGAGATCGCTGTTCAGCTTGAGCAAACTCAGCACCCACACCAGGGCGAGCGCCAGCGCCATGGCCAGCACCGCACCGGAGAACCCCAGCACCGACAGCAGCAGGCCGCCAAGGAAAAAGCCGATACCCTTGAGGGCGTTCTTCGAGCCGGTGAGCAGGGCCACCCAGCGATACAGCTTGCCTTCCGCGCCCGCCGGCACCAGCAGCTTGATAGCGCTCTTGGCACTCATCTTGTTGAGATCCTTGGCGATGCCCGACAGCGCCTGGGCCGCCATCACCCAGCCGACCGTGAGCATCGACGCCGGCACCAGTAACATGCCCAGGGCGATCACCTGCAGCGCCAGGCCGGTGTTCATGGTGGCGTTCAGGCCGATACGCGCGCCTATCCAGCCGCCGAACAGGTTGGTGACCACCCCGAAAAACTCGTAGAACAGGAACAGCAATGCCACTTCCAATGGCGCATACCCCAGTTGGTGGAAGTACAGCACCACCAGCATGCGCAGCGCACCGTCGGTGAGGGTGAACGCCCAGTAGTTGGCCGTGATCAGCAGGTACTGGCGGACATCCGGTGACAGATCCCGGAGCATGGCAGTGGCTCAGTCGCCGCCCCGGGACGCGACCAGGTGCACCAGTTCCGCGGTGCGGTTGGCATAGCCCCATTCGTTGTCATACCACAGGTACAGCTTGACCTGGGTGCCGTTGACCACCATCGTCGACAGGGCATCCACCACGCTGGAGCGGGGATCGGTGCGGTAATCGATCGACACCAGTGGCTTCTCCTCATAGCCGAGGATGCCCTGCAACTCGCCCTGCGCCGCCGCTTTCAACAGTGCGTTGACCTCCTCCACCGAGGTGCTGCGCTGCACCTCGAACACACAGTCGGTAAGCGAGGCGTTGGCCAGCGGCACACGGATGGCATGGCCGTCCAGCCTCCCCCTGAGTTCCGGAAATATATGGGTGATCGCCGTGGCCGACCCGGTCGTGGTCGGGATGAGGCTCATACTGCTGGCCCGCGCCCGCCGCAGGTCCTTGTGGCAGGCATCGAGGATGCGCTGGGTGTTGGTGACATCGTGGATGGTCGTCATCGAGCCGTGCCTGATACCCAGGCCCTGGTGGATCACCTTGACCACGGGCGCCAGGCAGTTGGTGGTGCAGGACGCCGCGGTGACGATCCGGTGCTGCGCCGGGTCGTAGAGGTGGTGGTTGACCCCCATCACGATATCGGGGATGCCCTCCTGCTTGACGGGCGCCGTCACCACCACGCGCCGCACGCCCTGCTCGAGGTAGGCTGCCAGGGTATCCCTGGTCTTGAACTTGCCGGAGGTCTCGATCACGATGTCGCACTGCGACCAGTCGGTATCCTCGATCCGGGTGTTGCCCGAACAGCGGATCTGCCGCCCATCGACGACCATGTTCTCGCCAGCGACCCCGGCCGCATGGGACCACCTGCCGTGCACCGAGTCGTAGCACAGCAGGTGGGCGAACGTTTCCGCCTGCCCGGCGGGGTCGTTAACCTGGACAATGTCGACTGCCGCCATCTCCCAGGCAGCGCGCAGCGTGAGTCGCCCCATGCGACCGAAACCGTTGATACCTACTTTCAATGCCATGGCGGTAATACTTCCCAGGTGGGGATGTTTGCCATATCAGCAACAGGCCGCCCTACGCTGTGGCCTGTTTCCCATATGCTCTAGGCGCGCCCGGTTCACGGCGAGGAAGTCCGCGTTGCCCTCCAGGGTGGCAGACAACGCGGCCAGCGCCCAGTCGGGCAGCCCGCGGTGTAGCCGATAAAACATCCACTGGCCCTGGCGCCTGGTTTCGAGCAGCTTGCACTCGCGCAACTGGGCGAGGTGCCGCGATATTTTTGGCTGGATTTCATCCAGGGCCTCGGTCAGCTCACAGACACAGAGCTCTTCCTCCTGCTGGATCAGCAGCAGGCTGCGAAGCCGCGTTTCGTCTGCAAGGCATTTAAAGAATTGCTGGGGCGTCATGGCTCTCCGCTTGCGCTACCGGGCCCGGAATCTCGACCCGAGTGCATCGACCGCACGCGGCATCATATGCCTTTATTCATATATATGTAAGTACATATATTCATGTGCCGACTACTGTGCGTATTCCGGGAAACAGGGCACCTGGTCCCCGGTGCACGACCAGGACGCCTTCGAGCCCTGGAATATGCGCGCCTGGGGCTTGATATTGGGCTCGTCGTCCAGGGTGCCCGCCGGCACAAAGGCCTGTCTGCCGTCGGGCATCATTCTCGGCAAGGGCCCTCCACAGCGAGTGCAGAACGTCCGCGCGAAGCGCTGCGCTTCGGGCAGCTTGAAGGTCTTCACCTCGGCGCTGTCACCTGTAAAGGTCAGATGCGCATTGTCGAAGAACACGTTGGTGGCATGGCCGGTACCGGTGGATTTCCGGCAGCGCGAGCAGTGGCAGTGGTAAAAGCGCACCGGCTCGCCGGTGACCACGAACTGCTGGGCACCGCACAGGCAGGATCCTCTCAGGGTCTGTTCGGGCATGGGTCTATTTCTCCCTGTTGGTCAGTTTCATAGTATGCAGACAATTAATGCTGCAGCTTCCGGGCAACACCTTGCACCCGGCATGGAAAATATCCGGAGTGCCACCCCGCGGTGATCAACTCGCCACCCCCGGGCGATAGGCCGTGAGCAGGAAGACCGGGAAGTCGCCGTGGGGCTTGTGCACGACGCTGGCGGAGTCAACCGTGACGTCCCGAAAGCCCGCGCTCATCGCCACCCCGGCCAGCGCCTTGCGATCGAAACCATGGTGGTGCACCCCGGTATCCTCGGTATGAAAGCTGCCGTCCTCGGCGTCGAGGTCGGCCAGGGCGATGAAACCACCGGGAGCCAACAACCGATAAAACTTCCGGAACAGGGCATCTATATCCCTGATGTGATGCAGTGTCATCGAGGAAACGATACCGTCAAACGTCCGATCGATCTCTGCGGTTTCCAGATCGATTTCAAGAATTTCCAGCTCGCACCCCAGCCGCTGTTGCTTGGCCGCCAGCTGTGCATTCATGGATCTCGAGACATCCACTGCCGTGATTTTCGCGACCAGCGGAGCGATCCGCTCCAGCAGCAGCCCCGTGCCCGAGCCAAAGTCCATGAGGCGCATGGCTTTCTGCAGCTCAATGGTCCTGATGATCGCGCCGGAAATATTGTCCACGTTTTGCACACGCCTCGTGTTGCGATCATAGCCGCCGGCTTTTTCCTCGAAAAAATCCCTGCTCACCCGATTCTCCCTGGCCAACGAGGCCGACACGTTCTTTGAATTGCGCGACTGCAGGCATATTATACTGCTCAAACAACGGCAGGGTGCCAGATACGATCCGCCCGGACCACGCCGCCGAAAAAATTGGCCCGCGACTGTAGGCATGTGCATGGAAAATGATCAGGCAGCTCGGTAGCAAGCTCGGCCGCGCAGGAATCGAGCCGCCGTTTGCCGAGCCTACACGGGCGACAGACCACACCACCTTGAGCTTCCCCCCGAAAGGTCCATGCTGAGACCGCCCCAGGTAAAACCCGGGAGAAGATGGCCTCTTCTGCGCGGGCCCGTCGCCACGATGGGGCTGTACCTCCTGCTGTGGTGGGTCCCGCTTGCCAGTGCCGGGCCCGCCACCGTCTCGGTACCGGTTTACCTCGACTACCCCCTGTTGCGCCAGATCCTGGTGACCCAGCTGTTCGCGACGCCGGATGGGAGCAAGGACCTGCTCGACGACCCCGGTGGCTGCAATCGCATCCGCCTGGCCAACCCGCAGATCGCCGGCCACCAGCAGGACCTCGAGGTGCGTGCCGATGTCAGCGCCCAACTGGGCGTCACCTCGCTGAACGGCTGCCAGCAGATGAGCAGTTGGCAGGGCAGTATAGGCCTGCTGGGCAGGCCGGTCATCGAGGCGGGCGGCCGCAAGCTCAGGCTGCAGCCGCAATCCATGTGGCTAATCGACGGCAACGGCCAGAAAATCACCTCGGGGCCGCTTTGGGCCGTCGGCAATGCGAATCTCAGGGCCCTGCTGGCCGGCTTCGTGATCGACCTCACCCCCTATTTCGAGTCCCTTGACGACTTCCTGCCGGCGGTTCTGCCCGGCAACAGCAGGGAGCAGTTACAGGCCCTGTTGGGCAGCCTCACCCTCGGCGAACTGCAGGTCACGCCGGAAACCCTCAACGTGGCCATCCAGATGCAGGTCGACTTGCCCGATGCACCACCGCAACCCGTCGAGAAACTCAGCGAACAGGAGCTCGCCGAGCTGGAAATCCGCTGGCAGATGATGGATGCCCTGCTGGCGGGCGCGGTCAAATACTACGCGACGAACACTGACATGCAGGACCTTCGCGATGCCCTGCTCGACGTCCTGCTGGACAGCCGCTACCGGCTGCGCGATGCCCTGACCCTGCCCCAACAGCAGACGGACGACGCCGTTCGCCATTGGTTCATCGACAGCTGGCAGCGGCTGGGCCCCGTTGTGCGCCGCATCGCACTGCAACAGCAGGGCCAGCAGAACCTCATCTGGTTGAGTGTGGTAACCGCCACCGATGCGCTGCACGCACTCGACCAACTGGGGCCCGCCGTGGGTCTGGACATTTCCAGCAATGGCCTTCGCCAGCTGGCGCGCATGATCAACGCGGGCCGGGCCGAGGAACTGCTCCGCTACAGCGAGGAAGTCGACCCCGAACTGCAGCAGCTCCTGAGGCAACAGATCCAGACACTGGCCCCCGACCCTTCCGCCATGCACCTGCGATTTTCCCTCTTTCCCGAGGCCCATGCGGCCGCCAGGAATCTGGATCGGTGGGTGCCCACAAGAGACGACCTCGGGGTATACCTGCCCCAGGTCGCGGCCCTGCTCAACCGCACCGCAAAAGATGTGGCCCACCGGGACAGGCTGGATTCGAGCTATCGCTCACTGTATCGCAACATGGTACTGGCAACGGCCTGGCAGGAGAGTTGCTGGCGCCAGTACGTGGTTATCGACAAACGCATAGAACCGTTGCGCTCGGGCAGCGGCGATGTAGGCATCATGCAGGTCAACGAACGGGTGTGGCGCGGATTTTATGACCTCAACAAGCTGCGCTGGAATATCGACTACAACAGCAGTGCCGGGGCCGAGGTACTGTTGAACTACCTGGTGAGGTACGCCCTACCCCAGGGCGAACACAAACGCTCGGGAGGTGTCGGCAACCTCGCCCGCTCCAGCTATTCCGCCTACAACGGCGGCCCCGGGCAGGTGTCCCGCTACCGCCGCTCGAACGTGGCCGCGGGACATCGCAGGATCGACCAGCTTTTCTGGGAAAAATACCGCCAGGTCGATGCCGGTGACGAAATGAACGTGGCCGGCTGCCTGAACGGCGATGCGGCTACGGCCGCCTACAGTCCACCGCCCAGGAGCACGGCAACGGCGACCACGGACGCGGCCACCAGCTGGGTGCGCTCGCAACCGCGAGACAACCTTACCCTGCAGCTGGGTGCATACAGCACCCGCCAGGCCGCTGCGAACTTTATCACCGAGCAGGCGCTCCCGGCCCCGGTGTATGTGCTGCCCGTACAGCGAGGCCAGACTGCGCAATACCTGGTACTGTATGGCAGCTTCGCCAGCCGCGAGCAGGCGGAACCCGCGAAACGACGCTACAGCCGCCTGCAACCCTGGCTGCGCAGGTTTGGCGACCTGCAATAGGCCGGTTGGCGCTGCCTGTCCCGGCAACGGGCTGGACATTCCCCCACAAAAAGTCTGCCAATAACCTGGCAGGCTGCCCCGGTTTAGTGCACCGCGCTCGCTGTACCGCCGGGTGCGCGCTTTTGTGGAGCGTCCACCTTCAAGACCGGCGTGCAAATCCTGACGGCTGGCCGCTCCGGTCGAGACGGACCCGCCCGGATGACAGCAATTATTGGGTTCCTGAAATATATTCGGCCCGGCAGTCATGTATGCACGCTTTTTGCATATAGGTTTGCACGTCAAACAATCAAAGGAGGCGGCGATGAATACGCCCGTCGTCACTCACCCCAGCAACGAAGCGATAGCGGTCGAACGCACCGGCACCAGCAAAGAGGCACTCAAGCACGCATTCCTGGCCAGCCTGTTCTATGTACAGGGAAAGTTTGCCGCGGTGGCTACCAGGCACGACCACTACATGGCGCTGGCACACCTGGTCCGTGAGCACTTACTGCGCCGCTGGGTGAGTACCGGCTCGACCTACAGTGCGGAAGGCTCGCGTACAGTTGCCTATTTTTCCGCAGAGTTCCTCCTGGGCCCCCACATGGGCAACAACCTGATCAACCTCGGAATCCATGAAAACGTGGAGGATGCTCTCCAGGAACTCGGACTCAACCTGGACCAACTCCTGGAACAGGAGCCGGAGCCGGGGCTGGGTAATGGCGGCCTCGGCCGCCTGGCAGCCTGCTTTCTGGACTCTTTGGCGACGCTGGAAATTCCCGCGGTCGGCTACGGCATTCGCTACGAGTTCGGCATATTTGATCAAAAAATAGTCGATGGCTGGCAGGTGGAAAAGACCGATGACTGGCTGCGTTACGGCAACCCGTGGGAAATCGCCAGGCCCGAGTGGTCCGTGGAAGTGAAATTCGGGGGCCATACTGAACGGTATGTAGACGATGCCGGCCGCACGCACACCCACTGGCAGCCCGACAAGATCGTCAAAGGCGTCCCCTACGACACCCCCATACTCGGATACCGCTCCAATACCGCCAACACCCTGCGGCTGTGGCGTGCGGAGGCACCCGAATCGTTCGATTTCGACGTCTTCAATCGCGGCGATTACTATGGGGCCGTCGACAAAAAAATCTATTCCGAGAATCTCAGCAAGGTTCTCTACCCGAATGACGAACCCATTCAGGGCAAGGAACTGCGCCTGGAACAACAGTTCTTCTTCGTCTCCTGCTCTTTGCAGGACATGCTGCGGATCATGCGCACGCAAAGAATTCCGCTGCAGCAATTCCACGAGAAATTCGCCGTCCAACTGAATGACACCCATCCGGCCATCGCCATCCCCGAACTCATGCGCCTGCTCGTGGACGAACGCGGGTTGGAATGGGACAGTGCGTGGGAGATCACCCGCAAGACATTCTCATACACGAATCACACCCTGCTACCGGAGGCGCTCGAAACCTGGCCCATCGCATTGTTCGAACGGCTCCTGCCACGGCACCTTGAAATCATTTATGCCATAAACGGTCGCTTTCTCGAGGAGATAAGAGCCCATTTCCCCAATGACGTGGCTCGTGTGGAGCGCATGTCGCTTATCGGAGAGAATGGCGAACGCAATATACGCATGGCTTACCTGGCATGTGTCGGCAGTCATGCCATCAACGGGGTCGCCGAACTCCACACGCAGTTACTCAAAGAGGATGTACTGAAGGATTTTTACGACGCCTGGCCCGGGAAATTCAGCAACAAAACCAACGGCGTCACCCCGCGTCGCTGGGTCGTGTTGAGCAACCCGCGGCAGACCCGCCTGGTAAACGCCGCCATTGGCGATGCCTGGATCAAGGACCTGAGCAAGCTGGAAGAACTTGAAATCTACGCAGACAACCAGGCATTTTGCGCCAGATGGCGCGAAATCAAGCGTATGAATAAGTGCTATTTCGCTTCTTACCTGCGCAAGCGGATGGGGATTGCTGTCGACCCCGATTCGATGTTCGATGTCCAGGTCAAACGCATTCACGAGTACAAACGCCAGCACCTCAATATCCTGCACGTTATCGCTCTCTACCTGCGCCTGAAGAACGAACCGAACGCGAGCTTCACGCCACGCACGTTTATTTTCGGCGGCAAGGCCGCACCGGCTTATCGCCTGGCCAAACTGATCATCAAGCTGATCAACGAAGTGGGTGCCGTCATCAACCGGGACCCGCAGGTTCGCCCATACCTGAAGGTTGTATTCCTGCCCAACTTCAATGTCAGCAGCGGCCAACACCTCTATCCGGCGGCGGATCTTTCCGAACAGATTTCCACCGCGGGCAAAGAGGCATCCGGTACCGGCAATATGAAGTTCTCGATGAATGGCGCACTTACAATCGGCACGCTGGACGGCGCCAATATAGAGATTCGCGAGGAGGTTGGCCCTGAGAATTTCTTCCTGTTCGGGCTCACCGCGCCCCAGGTTTTCGAGCTCAAGGCCCGGGGCTATCGGCCCTATGACCACTACCTGGCCAATGCCGAACTTCGCGAAGTCATAGACCTGATACAACAGGGGTATTTCTCAAACGGTGACCGCGACCTGTTCCGCCCGATAGTGGACGGCCTGCTGCATAGCGACCCGTACCTGGTGCTTGCGGATTTCGAATCCTACAGCCGCTGCCAGCTGGACGTCAGTCAGGCCTACGGTGATCGCGACCACTGGGCCCGCATGTCGCTGTTGAACGTCGCGCGTAGCGGCAAGTTTTCCTCCGACCGCACGATACGGGAATACTGTGAGGATATATGGGATATCCGACCGGTTCCCATCAGGATATTCGAGCAGGAAAACAGTAGCGTGCTCGCGGTAGATTCCTGACTCCACAGCGGCACCAACACGAGCCGCATTAGGCACACGCTGCCAGGCTATGCATATGTAATCTCATGTGGTTATGATACACGCCCCGAAAAACAAGGCTGGAGGGGCGTACACGAGTCAGAGTCGAACAGGTTCCCTGATCGTCAGCATTCCGCCTGAAACCACGAGGACAAGCGGCACCCGATGTATACCGACACCCAGCTGGTAGAGGCCTTGAACCAGTTCGCCAGAAGCGCGCCCTCGATCGATGTCCTGATCGTGTTCATTACCCACAGCTACCTTTTCAAGGGCGGGGTGATGATGACGTTCCTGTGGTGGGGCTGGTTCCGCCCAGACCCGGAGCAGGAACGCCACCGGCAACTGCTGATGTCGGTGCTGCTGGCCGCCCTGGCAGCCATGACGGCGGCGAGAGTACTGGCGTGGGCACTGCCCCACCGGCTGCGGCCGATGCATGACGTGGCAGTGGATATGGTGTTGCCCATCGGCATGCCCCCCGCGGCGCTCACCGGCTGGTCCTCCTTCCCCAGTGATCACGCGGCACTTTTCGGCTGCCTGGCCTGCGGCATGTTCCTGGTTTCCACCCGCGCCGGCCTGCTGGCTACCGGCTACTGCGTCGTCGTCATCATGCTGCCACGCGTGTATACCGGCTTTCACTACCCGTCGGACCTACTGGCCGGCTTTCTGCTGGGTGCGCTATCCACCTGGCTCGTCTCCAGGGAGGTCGTCCTGCAGCGCATCATACAACCGGCCTATGCCTGGTTCGTCCAGCGCCCCGGGCTCTGGTATCCACTGTTTTTCCTGCTGAGCTACCAGATAGTTACCCTGTTTGACGATGTCCGCAACCTCGGCGCGCTCTGCTACATGATCGTGGAGAGGGTATTGTAGAACAACAACGCAATCATCCCGACCAACAAATGCGGTGGCCCGGACCTACCCCGTGCTCGCACCACTTCGACGTATGGCTCCACAGCCAATAGCTGGTCACGCACCCCCCAGCGGAACACCCGGGCTACCAGCGATGCTGGCACCCCCTATCACGTAATTGGTCTGCGAAGGGAATGCAAAACCACTACCCGCCTCGTCGATGATTGTTTCCATGCGCAGCAGAAGATCTTCCTGAAGGGCCAGAAAGACGCCCTGATCCTGGCAACACAGGTAAGTAAATACCTCAAGGTTCTTGGAGTACGTGCCGAAGCCGACGAACCGGACCCGCGCCACGTCGGGATCAACCGCAGGATGCCCCATTAGCAGCTCACGCAGTTCTTCGAGTATGCGCTGCATCTGCTCATGCGTAGTTTCGTAACGTAGCTGTAAGGTCACCTTGAATAGTCGCCGGTCCCTCATCGCAAAATTTTCAAGTTTCATTTCTGAGAATTCAGCATTGGGTACAGTCACAATGGTGCGTTCCAGCGAACGAATGCGTGTCGAGATCAGGCCAATACTCTCTACAGTACCTACTTGGTCTCCGTAACGACAGAAATCACCGACTCGAACCGGCCTGTTGGCAAATAGAATCAGGCTGCCAATGTAGTTTGCGAGGGTTTTCTGCGCCGCCAGGGCGACGGCGAGCCCTCCCACACCGAGGCCGGCAAGAACCGGGAGCAAATCCGCCCCCAGGTCACGAATGCCGTCTATTACTATCCAAGCGGCGAGCAGGAAGCCGAGGATTCTCCCACAGACTCGCCACAAAGTGGCGTCAAGACTCTGGTCATGGATACGCGGCGAGGCAATGACAGTCTCGGCAACAGCCTTGCAGAGGTTGAATATGCCCCAACCCATCATCACTATGACGATCACGTTGCCAGCCATTCTCACAACGGTAACAACACTGCCAGTGATATTCAGGTCGTGATTGATGAAATCTACAACCGCAATCGCAATTAACGCGATACCGACCGGCGGCAGGACCATCAGCCAGCCTTCCACCGCCAACTTGAGGCGTGATCTCATCCAATTGAATAAGCGAAAAATGATGATAGAGATAGCGATTGCCAGCACCACACTGACCAACAGGCCGATCCATTGCCAGTATGTCTGTTCGTGGTACATGGCCTTGAACCAGGGTGGCAGATTGTTGACTAGCCGACCGTAATAGTGCGCCGGTGCCAGTAAATATCCCGGCGTGGAAATGTAGTAATCAAAGAAACCCTCCGTTGTATGCCCTACATCCTCGAAATCCGCAGCCGTAGTGCCTGGAACCTGTTTCCTATAGTCGAGGTCGCGGACTTTTTCATAGTAGCCCTTGACCTTGCTGACGGTATCCGCGCTGAACAGGAACTGCCCCTGTTTCTCACCTTCGACAATCTGGACGATCTCGATTTCGGTATCCGGAAATCGCCAATACAGGGGGCCGGTGGACGGTGGGAATAGTCCACTGGATGACCTCCGGGCCTCAGCTACATCTTTGGCATCGGGAATGGAATCAAGCGGTGGCAGCTGCCTTCGGTCAAAGATTTCCTTGAGTGCGAGCACCGTTTCTATGCCGACATCTTCACGCAGCGCATTCGGCACCTGACCTAAATCCAGTGTCATTACCGCGCGCTGCAGCAGACTTTGCGCCTGGGCCTCGATTTTCAGGGCCTCGCTCTGGGTCATCGCAGGCGGCTTGGACAGGAGCTTGGCATCGGCCTCCTTGACTAGAGCATAGGCGCGATTGACGCTATCAAGAAAGCCCATCAGGGTCGACCTGGGGCTCGACGTATCAACCTGCCTGAGGCGGGCTCGCGCTGCCCGTTCCAACGCATCCGGTGTTTGGCTGGAGTCCTCCCAGGCATCGTAGATGCCGGCCAGCGCGCCGGCCTTGTAGGGCAATTCCCTTGCTTTCCGATACAGCCTGTCCAACTGCTCGACGGTATCGGCAGAAAAGAGGAATTCACCCGCCCGCGGGCCATCCTCTAGCCGCACTATGGTAATAGGAGTATCTGGAAGCGCCCACTCGGTGATGCCAGCCGTTGCGACCTCGCTGTCACCTGGTATTACGTCTTCTGGTGGTATCGCGATACGGTCAAGCACTTCCCGCAACAATAACATCCGCTGCTGCCTGACCACATAACTATTGCTGTAGGGGGTAGCGCTGAAGTCCAGCGTATCCAGCGCCCGCTCCAGGGCCCGGGCACTCGCCAGGCTGACCGCACCAAGCCGCCAGGCGTCCAGTGCCGTCGTCGAGTCCGCAAGGAAAGTTTGCAAGGTATCGCGCGGACTGGAGGTATCAGCCGGTCGCAGCGGATAGGGGTCAAAACCCGCTTCCCCGGCTTGAGCGGCAGCCAACGAAGCAAACAGTACAGGCAAGGACAATAAAATTACAAGATACCTGCCAGCGCGGGCCATGGTCATTCCTCCGGTTGCCATTTTTTATGGGGGTCGATTGCCTTCCGCTCGGACTATATTGCTAGCCATACCATACTGGCTGAGAGCCACGGGCCCTGATCCGGCATCTTGACGCAAGTACAGACGAAGATCTCTCCATTACTGGTAGCTGTTTTAACAGGCCAGCCCCGCCCGCTTTCTGCGTGCAGGTGCTGCCGGATACCCGGTAGCATCTTACCGGCTCCAAGGCTAATGTGAACAGCGTCGTGCAGACGGCTGCGTCGGGGCGCCTGCCACCAAAAGACCACCGGACTTTTCTTGCCACATCGTGGGCTATCTGATATATCTGATTGCGTGTGATTTGTCTCCGTAAAAGCCCTTAAGACTACGTAATAAACGGTCAACACCGGGCTCTCCATGCCGGAACCATCTTCAGTCTAGAGCGCTTTATGAAGCAATTTCTCTGTCACATACTGGGCACAGTCTTGGTGCTCAGCCTAGGTTCCGCACGGATTGCCGCCTCCGCCGAACCGTATTCCGACACCACTGCACGCGCCGTGCTGTTCGAGAACGTGCGAATCTTCAGCGGAAAATCCACCAGTCTGTCCGCACCCAGCAATGTCCTGATTATCGGGAATACGATCGAATCGATTTCCACCAGGCCACTGGCTGCGCCAGCCGGCATGACGCTCACGCGAATTGCCGGTGGCGGCCGCACGCTGATGCCCGGCTTGATCGACGCGCACACCCACTTGATGCTAGCCACCCTACCCCCGCTGGTACTGCTAACCAGCGACGCCGGATTCATAAACATCGCCGCCGTGAAAGCCGCCAATGATATGCTACTGCGCGGCTTCACCAGTGTCCGCGATCTGGGTGGCCCGGTGTTTGGCTTGAAGAAGGGCATCGACATGGGACTGGTACGCGGCCCACGTATATGGCCCGCAGGGGCGATGATTTCACAGTCCGGCGGGCACGGCGACTTCCGTCCGCCGAATGAACTACCGGCTGGCCCTGACAGCTTTCCCTATATGGAGCGTATAGGTGTCGCCGAAATCGCGGACAGCCCCGACCTGGTGCGACAACGCTCCCGCGAACAACTCGCACTGGGCGCATCACAGCTCAAACTAATGGCGGGCGGCGGAGTTTCCTCGCAATACGACCCCCTCGATGTTACCCAGTACACCGTACCGGAACTGCGCGCCGCCGTCGAGGCGGCCGAGAACTGGGGAACCTACGTTACCGTGCACGCCTACACACCCAGGGCGGTGCGGCAGGCCATCGAGGCCGGGGTAAAATGCATCGATCACGGCCAGCTCCTGGACGAGCAAACCGTGCGCCTCATGGCAGAAAAGGGGATATGGTGGAGCCTGCAACCGTTCACCTCTGATCGTGGCTCCTTTTTAACCGAAGGCTCGCCGGAACGAATCAAGCAACTGCAGGTAGCGGAGGGAACCGATAAGGCCTACAAGCTGGCGAAGCAGTACAAACTTAAAACTGCGTGGGGAGCGGACATTCTGTTCAGCGCGGAGCTCGCGCAAACCCAGGGCGCCTCGCTCGCCAGGATGACCCGCTGGTACACCCCCGCCGAGACCTTGAAAATGGCGACTGCCGATAACGCCGAACTGCTCGCGCTGTCCGGCCCACGCTCGCCCTACACTGGAAAATTGGGTGTAGTAACCGAAGGGGCGCTCGCAGACCTGCTGCTGGTGGATGGCGATCCGCTGCAGGACATCGACCTGGTTGCCGACCCGGAGCGGAATTTCCTGGTCATTATGAAGGACGGCAAAATCTATAAGAACACCATGCTAATCACAAACGAGGCTGCCCCATGAACGACTCAGACGCAGTTTCATGCAAACCGGCCTGGACCTGGATAGTGCCGCTAGCGGCCGCACTCCTGACGCTGGCACGGTTCCTGTTGCCCACTACAGGGGGCACGGCGATCCTGCTTGATACAGTGACACTGGTGACTCTGCTCGCTACCGTGTTTGCCTCTGTCTACCACGCCGAGATCGTCGCACATTCTCTGGGAGAGCCCTATGGCTCACTGGTGTTGGCCGGGGCAGTGACCGTCATCGAGGTTGCGCTGATCGTCTCGGTGATGCTCTCTGGCGCAGATGGGGTCAGCTCTATTGCGCGGGATACCGTTTTCGCAGCGGTAATGATCGTGCTGAACGGTATAGTAGGTTTGTGTCTGCTCTCTGGGGGAATCCGCCACTACAAACAGGGTTTCCAGGTGCAGGGCGCCACCGGTGCACTGGGGGTCATTGGTACCCTGGCGACACTCGCACTGATACTGCCCAACTATACCGAGGCAGTTCCGGGGCCTATATACTCCTCTACCCAGCTGTTTTTCGTTGCCGCGGTTTCCCTGGCACTGTACGGACTGTTTCTGTTCGTGCAGACCAGTCGGCACCGCGAGGACTTCCTCGATGTGGCGGGCGGCCATAGCGGAGTCCATGCACCCACACCAGCCCGCACTGCGGTGGCGGCGAGTTGGCTACTGCTTTTTATCGGGCTGCTTTGCGTCATACTGCTAGCCAAGAGCTTGACCCCATCAATCGAATCCACGGTGCGGGTGGCGGGGTTGCCACCCGCATTCGTGGGCGTTGTCATAGCCGTCATTGTCCTGCTGCCGGAGGGCTTGTCCGCACTGCGTGCCGCCCGCTCCAACAACCTGCAGACCAGCCTGAATCTGGCATTGGGCTCCGCCCTGGCGAGCATCGGCATGACTATCCCAGCGGTTGCGGGTGTCTCGCTGCTAATGGAAGTGCCAATTATGCTCGGCCTCGAGGCGGAACATATCGTGCTACTTGTGTTATCGCTGTTTATCAGCACCCTGACACTGGCCACCGGACGCACCACGGTATTGCAAGGAGGGCTGCATCTGGTTATTTTTACCGCGTTTCTGGTAATAGCGGCGGACCCGTGACAACCAGCCCTGCCGCTTTAGCAGGTTGCTAAATACACCGCCCTAACTATCCTTGCGGTCCGACTTCAACGGTCGGCGCGTTCACACAATTATTTCAGGGATTGCCTCCTACCGACTGCCATGTGTACCTCTCTCTCCTATCGCGACATTCACAATAACGTTTACTTTGGCAGGACACTCGAGCTGTCCATGGAACTGCCATATCAACTGGCCTATTTCCCTGCCGGGGAGGTATTTCGCTCCACGGTCGAGGGGCGCGCCCCTCTTGACTATCAGGGGCGCCACGGCGTACTGGCTATCACGATGCCGGAACGCGCCCCCGCACCAGGGTTGCAAGCGGTACCAGCTGACTTCAAGGTGCTCGAAGGCATGAACGAACAGGGCCTTAGCTTCAGCCTGCTGGCTTATCCCTCTTCCCAGGGTGGCGCGCACGGTACACGACTGACCCAGACACTATTGTCGGCAAGCGACCTGGGCTCCTGGACACTGAGCCAGTTCGACAGCGTTGCCCAGGTCAAGGAAGCCCTGTCCACACAGTCTGTCTCCATGGTCAAACTCGCCATACTTGGAGGTGTGGAGTCGCCCTTTCACTACGTGGTGCATGATAGGACGGGCGCCAGCATCGTAATCGAATTTGCCAACGGCAGACAGCAGGTGTACGACAACCCGGTGGGCGTCATGACTAACGGCCCGGAATTTAACTGGCACCTCACCAACCTGAACAATTACACGTTCTTGAGCAACGTCGATCAATCCCAGGCAAACTTCGGCAATTTTCACGCCCGCCAACCCGATTCCGGCATCGCGACCGCCGGCTTGCCGGGTTCAAACACCTCAGTGGGCCGCTTCATACGCGCGGTGTACTACGCCCAGCACACGATGCCAGTCGACGACCCCGATGAGGCGGTGTGCGCGCTCGCCCATATCATGAATAATTTTGACCGTCCCCGTGGCGCGACAGTTGCCGCCAGCCACGGGGAAGGCGGGTTGGACCTGGAATCCATGGGTGGCGACCAAACTGGAGTAACTACGGAATACACCTCCTGGACAAGCCTGTCAGACCTGCAGAGAGGTCGGTTTTTTGTGCGGGACTATCAGAGCCTGAACTATGTACAGTTTGACCTGAATTGGCTGCGGAAACAGAGTGCACCCGCCATTGTTCCGTTGGCCAGATTCAGCAAACTTGCCGGTGATCACAGCTCTGTGCTGGCGAATCCCCTCCAGTAATCCGGCGCTTTCACCTGCAGGTAAAACCCCCGAACCGATGGCCGAATGTAACTCAGACGCTCAGGCAGAGCGTGGCTACTGCCTGTCACTAACCGGTTTTTCTTCCTCGTCACCATCGCCCCGGGATAGGGGTTCCGACACGTTCAGCTCCTGCCACTGCCTGCCGACCGAACCATAGGGAGGCCAGTCCAGGCTGCCCTCCAACTCCTGCAGGCGCTCGGGGGACGGGGCGGGGAACGGCAACCTGCCCGAACTGCGCCAGTTCTCCACCTCCCGCTCGGCCAATGCAGTGAGATCCTTGTCGCCGGCGGCATCGCGCGTTAGATGCAAGGTCTGCGCAGGCAGCGCAAAGCGGGAACCGGAAGCATGAACGATATCCTTGGCACGCAGCAATACATCTTCACGCACAGCAAAGAACTCGTTCCACTCGCGCGTCAGGGCATACACACGGATATTAATCTGCAGCGACGAGGGGCCGAGCTCCACCAGGCGAATCCGTACCGACTCGCTTTCGATTTTGGGGTGGGCGTGAAACATCTCGCGCATTTTAACCAGTACATGCCGCAACTGATCGGAGCTGGTCTCATAGCGCAGGCTGACCGTCGAGGTGATCAGCATCATGTCGCATGCGGCCCAGTTCACCAGTTCCATATCGGCGAATTCGGCATTGGGAACGGTAATCAGCGTACGGTCCCTGCCCCGAATCTTGGTGGTACGCAGGCCGATGTTCTCCACGGTTCCCAGTTTGTCGCCAAAGGAGCAGAAGTCGCCAACCCGCACCGGATGATCCAGATAGAGCATTATTCCAGCAATGAGGTTTTCCAGGGTCGGGCGAATAGCAAGCGCGACGGCGAGCCCGCCCACGCCCAAACCGGCGACAATACTCAGCACCGGCAAGCCTATTACCTGTGCCCCCGTCGACAGGATCGCTACCACGCCAAAAACAGCTACCACCTTGCCCAGCAGCAGGAATATCTCGCGGTTGGCTTTTTCAGTGCCACCGGCACCCGGCCGGACGAGGTGCCCGAACAGAGCCTGGGTCGCATTCCAGAACAGCCAGGCACAGGCAGTGTAGCGGATGGCGGCATTGGCAATCGAAATGGTAGCCAGGAAAGACCCTGCTACGTTCAACTGGTAAGTCACCACGGGCTCCACACACCACAGCACCAACAGTACCCACATCGGCGGCAGGCACCTGGCGAAACTGCCAGCCACGCCACGGGGAGCCTTGTGCCTGCTGCTCAGCCGGTTGAGCCAATAGGCGCTGACGAACAATAGCGAGTACAGGATCGCTACCAGCAGAATCTTCCAAATCGGGGTCTCCAGCCACAGCAGCTTCAATGGATCCGGCATATTCAACACAAAGGCGGCTGGAATCAGCGGCCCGGTAATCTGGGAGAGCGCCTCCGACCAGTTGCTGATCCCGGCCCGGGTGCGCAAAGGCAGGTCATTGATGCCGCGCAGGAATCGCGAGGTATCGTCGTGAGTCTTGGCAGAAAAAAGGTATTCATTCTCTCTCGGGCCGTCCGCTATACGGACAATGCGGATAGGCGTGCCAGGCACGAGCCAGGATGAAGGCAAATCACCCTGTTCGGCTCCCGGTATCGACTCACGTGGGGGCAGTTCGATCCGGCCAAGTATATCGAGCAGGTGGATAACGGTTGCCGAGGTTATTTGCTGGCGCGAACCCTCCGGTAGCGAGGAGCCGTCGACCAGCGCCGCGGCCTGGTCGATCAGCAGATTGAGTCGGCTATAGGTTTCACCTTCATCGCTGGCTGACTCCAGCCCGTAGTCGGCGACCATCTGATCCAGTTCGTCGGCTATATACCGGAATGTCTCGAGGGTCTGCCGGGGGCTGTCGGTGCGAATCGGACGAAAATGCTGGGTTCCGGCAGACGGCTCCCAGCCGGCAGGGGAGGCAGTCGCCGCTACCACAAACACCAGGTTAAGCACCGCAAGAATGGCACACACCGCGGCCCCTGGCCGCTGGCGAGCAAATCCCGACATCAAATACGTCCCTTGATACAAGCGCTGCAATTATAGGTGCCCGAATCCTACCCCACCGAAGAGCCCGGGACAAAACTCCAGTAGCCGGTATTGCCAGTCACGGTAGGCAACCTCAGGTCCGCCACCACTATCCCCCCTGAAGGCGCGGCATCAGGTACACCTCCGCGCCGGCCGCGATTTCCACATCCCAGTTGTCGCGATAGATCTGCCCGTCGATCGCCAGGGCGACGCCGGCGTCGATATGCTGCTGCATGCGCGGATACTTCGCCACCAGGGTACGCATCAGCTCACGCAGCGTCGCGGCCTCGACCTCCAGCGCGTCGGCCCCACCCAGGGCGGCCCGAAACGACGAGATAAAGCTCACCTTGACCTTCGGCATGTGCTCACCGGGTTCTATAGGGCATCCCGCCGTTCCAACTCTTTCAGGATACGCGGCGGCGACATGGGCACGTGGTTCATGCGCACACCCACGGCGTTGGAGATGGCGTTGCCGATAGCCGCCAGTGGCGGAACGATAGAGGTTTCACCGACGCCGCGCACACCGTATGGGTGGTTGGGGTTGGGTATCTCGAGTATCTGGGTGTCGATAAACGGCAGGTCTGAACACACCGGAATCCGGTAATCCAGAAAACCGGGGTTCTGCAGCCGCCCATCCTCGCCGTAGACATATTCCTCGTTGAGCGCCCAGCCGATACCCTGGGCGGCGCCGCCCTGCATCTGCCCCTCCACGTAGGTTGGATGGATGGCCTTGCCGGCGTCCTGGACCACCGTATAACGGAGGATGCGGGTGCTGCCGGTCTCGGGGTCTACTTCCACGTCACAGATGTGGCTGGCAAAGGACACCCCGGCGTTGTCCGGCACCGACTCGTTGTGCCCGGCGATGGGGCCGCCAGTAGTGGGCGACGCCGCGGCGATGGCGGCCAGTGACAGTGGCTTCAGCTTGCTGTGCTTCCTGCCCCTGGCCCGGGCATGACCGGCCGCCCAGGCCACGTCGTCGACCGGAATATCCCACATGATGGCCGCCCGTTCGCGCAGCACTCCGATAGCCTGGCGCGCGGCAAATATGGCCGCCATCCCGGAGGAAAACGTCCCCCGGCTACCCTCGGTGGTATCGTTGTGGCCCAGCGAGCCGGTATCGGCAATATGCGCCTTGACCTGTTCGTAGGGAATGCCGAGTTCCTCCGCGGCAATCAGCGACAGCGAGGCCCTGGAGCCACCGACATCGACGGTGCCCACAGTCAGGGTGACCGAACCGTCGGTGGCAATGTTCAGGTCGGTACAGGTTTGCCCGCCGAAGTTGAACCAGAAACCACAGGCCATGCCCCTGCCCTGGTTTTTCTTCAGCCGGGCGCGCATGTGGGGGTGGTTCTTGACCGCTTCCAGGGTGGCGCCGATGCCGATGGGGCCGTAGACGGGGCCATAACAGGCGCGCGTACCCTCCCTGGCCGCGTTTCTGATGCGCAAATCCAGCGGCTCGATACCCAGCTCTTTGGCCAGCATGTCCATGGTGCTTTCCACGGCAAAGGCGATCATGGGTGCCGAGGGCGCGCGATAGGCAGCCGCCTTGGGCCGGTTTACCACCACGTCGTAGCCCACCGACTTCACATTGGGCAGGTCGTAGCAGGCAAAGGACGTCATCGCCCCGATCATGGCCCAGGGCATGCCGGGTATGGCACCCCGGAAAGCGCCGCCCTGGTAGCGCAACGCGGCGAAGGCGGCGGTAATCGTGCCGTCCCGCCTGGCGCCGATTTTTATATCGATCGAGGTGGACGAGGTGGGGCCGCTCGCCCGAAACACCTCCTCCCGGCTCATCACCGCCTTCACCGGCCGGTTGGCCTTGCGGGACAGGGCCAGCGCCACCGGCTCGATCCACACATGGGTCTTGCCGCCGAAGCCCCCGCCAATTTCCGAGGAGGTCACTTTCAGCTTGGCGATATCCATACCCAACAGGGTCGCGCACACGCTGCGATAGGTGAAATGCCCCTGGGTCGTCACCCACAGTTCGCCAGTGCCGTCGGGGCTGACGCTGGCCACGCAGGCATGCGGCTCGATATAGCCCTGGTGGGTCTGCTCGGTTTTGTAGCTTTTCTCAACGATGACATCGGCCCCGGCAAAACCCGCCTCCACGTCGCCGTGGCCGAACTCGGACACGTTGTACAGATTGGAAGGCCTGCTCGGCCTGGGGTCCACCCCGGCGGTATACATGTCCTCGTGAATCACCGGTGCGTCGGGCTTCAGTGCCTCGTCCACGTCGGTCACGTGGGGCAGCACCTCATAGCTCACCTCGATCAGCTTCAGGGCTTTTTTCGCGGTTTGCTCATCCACCGCAGCCACTGCCGCGACGGCATGGCCGTCGTACAGCGCCCGCCCACGGGCCATGCAGTTTTCCAGTATGTCCCGCGCCGCGGCATCACCGTTGGTCAGGTCGGGCAGGTCGGCGCTGGTGATCACCGCCTTCACCCCGCTGAGTTTCTCGGCCCGGGCGGTGGCGATCTTTACGATGCGGGCATGGGCATGGGGCGAGCGCAAAAACAGGCCCACCAGCTGCCCGGGGGCATTGTGATCGGCACCGTATTTGGCGCGCCCCGTGACCTTGTCCACCCCGTCCGGCCGTTTTACCCGGGAGCCGATGACCTTGAAGTCCTGGTTGGTGTAACTCGGATCGTTTCCCATGTCAGCTTCCTGTCGGAGTTCGTTCAATCACTGTTGCGCGGCGCAGGAACACGTTCGCTCCGGCCGGTCAGGCTTTTTTGCGACGGTGCTTGTTCTTTTCCGGGCGCCTAAGCTCTTTGGCTGTGGCCTGCACCGCGCGCACGATCTTGTCGTAGCCGGTGCAGCGGCACAGATTACCCGCCAGCGCATAACGGATCTCACTCTCGGTGGGGTCGGGGTTGCGCTCCAGCAATACCCTGGCGGCCATCAGGAAGCCTGGGGTACAGATACCGCACTGCAGGGCAGCGTATTCGATGAAGTTCCGCTGCAGCGGGTGCAACTGGTCCTGGTCCGCCATACCTTCGATGGTGGCAATTTCCCGCCCCTCGGCTTCTGCACCCAGCACCAGGCAGGAGCACACCAGACGGCCGTCCAGGGTAACGCTGCAGGCGCCGCAGTCGCCGGTGCTGCAGCCCTCCTTGGCACCGGTCAGTCCCAGCCTGTTGCGCAGCACGGACAGCAGGGTCTCCTCTGGCGGGCAGGCAAATTCCACGGTGTCGCCGTTGATCTTGGTGGTTACCAGAACAGCTGCCATCAGGCACCTCCTGCGCGTTGAAAGGCAATTCGTGCGGCGCGCCTGGCCAGCACACCGGCGATCCGGGTGCGGTATTCGATGGTGCCGCGCTTGTCGTCGATGGGTTTACAGGCGGCCGAGCAGGCGGCCGCCAGCTTGCCAAGGGCATCGTCGTCCAGCCGGGTTCCGATAATGGCCTTCGCCGCCGCCGGCACCAGAACAGCGGTAGGCGCCACGGCACCGAGCGCTACCCGGGCGGATGCGACCCGACCCCGCGCCAGGGTCAGATTGACGCCCGCACTCGCCACCGCGATATCCATTTCGGTTCGCGGGGTAAAGCGCAGGTAGGCGTCCCCGGACCGGGGGGAGCGGGCCGGCAGGATGACCGCTTCGATAAACTCCCCGGCAGCCAGGGAGGTCTTACCAGGGCCGCTGGGAATTTTTTCGACAGCCACGGTGCGGCGCCCGCTGGAACTGACCACCACCACTTTGGCGCCGGCCGCAATCAGCGCCGGGACACTGTCCGCGGCAGGAGAGGCATTGCACAGATTGCCGGCCATCGTGCAGCGGCTCTGCACCTGGTCCGATCCGATCAGGCCGGTGGCCTCCACCACGCCGGGCCAGGCCCGGGCCAGGGCCTTGTGCTCACCGAGCATGGCGCCGGACACGGCGGCACCGATACGGGTGCCCCGGGCGGAATGGGCAATGGCATGCATGGCGGGGATGTGCTTGATATCCACCAGCAGGTCCGGCTCGATATGGCCGAGCTTCATGCGCACCAGCAGGTCGGTGCCTCCGGCCAGCACGTAGGCGACACCGGGTTCACTCTCCAGCAACGCGGCCGCCTCCTGGGTGGTCGATGGTCTTACGTATCTCATGGACGGTCAGACTCCCTGCTCGAAATGCGGCGTGGTGGAAGTATGACTTTAGTAGAAAATTTGATCAATCAGATAACGGCCACCCGGCGTACCCTGCAGGGTCGTCCCCTGCCCCGGGAAGCGCCTGCCGCCAGGGGCCCGCTCAGCGGTCTTCGGCCGGCCCGCCACCCCCGGTGGTCCCGTATCCCAGCAGGACATCGACTTTACGCCGCAGGCGCAGGGCTTCTGCCGCGTCCGTCAATCCGCCTTTTTCCAGCGCCTCCTCTATGGCGCTGCGCGCCCTGCCCCACTCACAGTTTTCGAGATACGCCCGGGCCAGGTTCAGGTAGACATCACCCCCGGCGGACTTTCTGGCAAGCATTTCTATCATCAAACTGGTTCTGACAAATTCGCGACCAGCTTACACATGGAATGTGACACTATTGCGAGGCAGCAGCTTCGCAGTCTGTCCTCTCACGCCATTTTGTCCTTGTTGGCGGCTTGCTGCCCGCTGCCATCCTCTTTGGAATCCTTGCGTTTGCGATTCACGGGCACGGATGCCATGTACAGCGCCGCCCCATACAACATGGAAAGCGTCAGGTAAAACAATGTGTGAATAACCATTTTTCAATCTCCTTGCCCAGCGGCTGTATCCGGGTCCCCTGATCCAGCACACCGCGAGCGTTACAGCAGTGTTACTTATATTCACACATAGAGATTACAATACAACTGTTTTCGCTCAATAAATCCTCCCAAAATGGCATTAAAAATGCTGTTTTATGGGTAAAAATCACATTTTGGCCACACCGGAACATGATGGTAACTGGTTGCACCCAAAAGTAACATCCGCACCACTATGAAGCGCACCGCCGTGGTGAAACCGCCCTGTTAAGGCGCTCACTGCGATCTTCCCTTTTCCCCTGTTTTCGCGTATTTCAGGGTCTTCGTTTGAAAAAAAGGGAGGGATCATGCCACTACGCATAATCAAGATATTACTGATCCTCGCAATCGCCGCCTGGGCGCTGCTCGGCGCGCTGGGCAATATCGTCGACTGGAGCGGCACCACCGGCGCGGTGCAGGCGGCAACCTCCATGTCGACATTTGATCCGGTACCGGCCAGCGACAGGGCCACATCGAACCTGCTGGTCGTATTGCTGGGGGCAGTTTTCATTACGCTGCTCAAGATTGCCACTGGCGCCCTATGTCTGCTGGGCGCCTGGCAGATGTGGTCGGCGCGCTCGGCCCAGGCGACCAGCTTCGCGCGAGCAAAGACATGGGCGCTGGCGGGCTGCGGCCTGGCCATGTTCATGCTGTTTGCCGGCTGGATCGTGATCGCCGAAACCTGGTATGAGCTGTGGCGCTCGCCGATTATGCTCGAGCCCGTACTTGGGTCGGCCTTTCGCTACTGCGGGATGATCGGCGTGATTGCACTTTTTGTAGGTGCACAGGAACCCTGAGCGGAACGAGTGATCCAGTAACGCCCGCACCCATCTCATTGCCCCAACACACGGAACGCATGGCTACGGATACGGCCCGGCGTTAGCGCTGCCTGGCAAAACGGCAACGGGTGCATGCGCGCCAGAATGCGCCCGGCGCGCGCAATGACGTCTCCCGTCGGCTCAGGTAGTGAGTTGCGTGGGTTCGTGACGCTCCAGTATTTCGACGATCTCGTCCTCGGTGACATCCGGCGACATGACCTGTACCTGGCGCTTTTCCCTGTCAATCCGGATCTTTTCCTGGGGAATGCCGGTCGATACGAGATCATCGCGGACATTCACGAGAGTATCCTCAGTCGCGTAGATTGCGGTAACTATTCTGGTCATAGTCTTATCATCCTGTTCAGAGCGCATCCGGCACCGCCCCAACCATACAAAACGGCACCACCACACGAAGTGAGTATAGCGGCCGCCCGGGGTCGCCAGTATCAGACTTTGGTCCAAGCGCCACGGCCGCTTCATCGCAAGGGGCGGGCGCACCCGAACGCCAGCACCCGGCCACCTACCTCCCAGGGGACCACGAGCGGAACCTGGACGGCGCGGGAGACAGGAGCGTTACAACACCTGCGTGGACACGCCCTGGTGATGCATCACGATATCGGCGTAATCGCATTGGCCCTCGCCGCGCTGGAAGATGCTGTTGGCGATCAGCCAGACGCGCACGATCCTGGCCGGGGGCTCGCCCATATAGTCAAGGTAATCGGCGTACAGGTTGCGTCGCTCCTGGTGCCATTGCCCCAGACCCTGCGGACCGCTGCGCACCACCACATGAAACTCCCTGCCTTGCCAGTTGGGCAGCGGGCAATCGTAGCCGGTGCCGACGGCCAGGTTGCTGCTCCAGTAGTAGGTGATGTCCCTGCCGTTGTCGAACTCGACCGCCAGGCTGAGATAGTCGTGACTCGGCAGGGTGTCCTCGCGCAGGGTGGAGGGTAATCGCGCCACGCACCAGCGCCAGCTGATCTCACTGGATTCGTCCAGCGGCAGGTCGACCTCCTTCTGCAGGATGCCCACGTCGCCCCGGGTGTGGCAGTGGATGCACGGGCTGCCGTGTGGGGTTTGGCGATGGCTGTATATCTCTGCCGGCCCGAGGTGCCAGAGGTAATGCCAGCCCGATGGTGCGCTGTCCCCCTTCTGTAACCTGGCAATCTCCGCCTGCAGGCGGCTCTGCGGACCGCCGGGAGTGCTCAGCGCCTGCAGGCCTGCCAGCGCGCCATCGGCCCAGCGGATCACCAGCACCTTGAGCCCGCCACTGACCTGCCCGTACACGGCGTCGTCCTGTCTGCGCGCGCCCTGGTGATCCACCCAGTCGTTGGGAAAGTAATTGCCGAACAACAGGGCGCCAGCCCGGTCAGCGGTAAAGCTGTGACTGTCGCGGGTACCGCGGAACACCTCCCCGGCCTCGCCCACCTTGCACCACAGCTGCAGGGCAGGGCTGACATAGATATCCAACAGGCGACTGGCGTACACCCGACCGGCGGCGAAGTAACTCACCTGATCCCCCACCTCGAGCCGCACACCGGTATCGACCCAGGGGGGCCGACTGGCGGGCAGATCCACCCAGTGGTAGTCCTGCACCACGGTGGCGGGAGCCTGCGCCAGCAAATCCTCCATCTCACGGGTGAACGCCTCCAGGTCGGGGAACGGCTCCAGTTGCGCACGCACCCGGCGCCCCATGGCCCTGGCCGCCAGCCGCCCGGCAACCCCCAGTTCCGCCAATAATCCGGTCACGGCCGTACCCCTTCTAAAAGAAAGATGATTCTGTCAGTCACTATAACGAACAGCTCCTGCGACAAACCAGGCCCTGGCGCCAGTCTAGACCATTGGCAGCACTGAGAAAAAGTCGTCGCCAGGCACAAAAAAGCCAACAGGGGCGCTCCCGGAGAGTATGCTGTGGCAATGCGAACACGCCTGAAATTCCTGCTGGTGGCACTGCTCCTGCACCTGCCCCTGTTTGCCTACCCGATCCTGCGGTTGTGCGACTGGCTGGGCCTGAGCGGTGTCGCCACAGCGCTGATATTCACGCCCCTGTTTTTCAGCCAGATCGTCGCCCGGGTCTACCTGCGCCACGCGAATTCCGGCCCGGTGTTCTGGCTGCGACGCGGCGCCGACCTGTGGCTGGGCATCAGCCCCCTGCTGCTGTGCATGCTGCTGCTCGCCGAAGCCCCGGTCGCGCTGGGCTGGGTAGCCCCCCGGACCGCGGCCCATGTGCTCGTCGCCCTGGCCATCGGGCTGCTGGCTTACAGCGTGGCCAACGCCTTCTCGCCCTCACTGGTGCGGGTTCGGCTGCGCAGTTCCAAGCTCAGCAAACCGTTGCGTTTTGTCCAGATCACCGATGTCCATATCGGCTCCCGCAGCGGCGCGTTCCTGCAGCGGGTGATGCGCCGGGTCAATTCCGCCGACGCCCGGTTTCTGTGCATCACAGGCGATTTTATCGACGCCCCGGGGATTACCGAGGAGCACCTGGCAGCGCTGCGCAGCTGTTCGATACCCATCTTTTTTTGCGTCGGCAACCACGAACGCTATGAAGACCTCGATGCCATCCTGGCGCGCCTGCGACGCCTGGGCGTCAGGGTCCTGCGTTCGGAAACTGTCGAACAGGGCGAGGTCCAGCTGATCGGCATCGATGACAGCGACAATCCCTCCCAGGTAAGGCGGGAACTCGCCCGGCTGGATATAGATACCCATCGTTTCGTCCTGCTGCTCTACCACCGCCCGCGAGGACTGTCGGCGGCCGCCGCTGCGGGGGTCGACCTGATGATCAGCGGGCATACCCACAACGGCCAGATCGTGCCCTTCAACCTGGTGGTAAAAAGGGTATTCGAGCGGGTCGTGGGGCTGTTTACCCAGGGTGGGACTACGTTGTATGTTTCACCGGGTACCGGAACCTGGGGGCCCGTGATGCGCCTGGGCAGCCGCGGGGAGGTCACCGTGTTCGAGGTGGAACCGCAACCGGCCGGCGGCCGCGGAGCGGCTCAGGAGCATGCATGAATTACTGGATATTCAAGTCGGAGCCGGACGAGTACGGTATCGACCACCTGGCCGCGGAGGATCGGCAGAGGGCCCGCTGGGACGGCATTCGCAACTACCAGGCGCGCAATAACCTGCGCGACCTGGTAAAGAAGGGCGACCGGGTCCTGTTCTATCATTCCAGTTGCAAGGTGACCGGCATGGCGGGCAGCATGGAGGCGGTGACGGACGCCTACCCCGACCCGGCCCAGTTCGACCCGCAGAGCAGGTATCATGACGCCCGCTCGACCGCCGAAGACCCACGCTGGTATTGCGTGGATGTTCAGCTGCTGGAGGTGTTCCCCGAAGTGGTGCCAACCAGCACTCTCAAGGCCGACCCGGAGACTGCCGGGCTCAGCATCTTCAGGCAGGGCCGCCTGTCGATAGCGCCGCTGACAAGAGAGCAATGGCGGGCGGTACACCGGCTCAGCACCGCAGCAAGGGGAAGTTCAACCGGTTGCGATGTGTGAGCCTATTCCACAGACAATGCTGGCCATGGGGATCCGCGCATGAGCAAAGTCATCCTGATACTGATCCTGGTGGCAGCGGCCCTGGCGGCCCTCGCCCTGGCCATCACCCGCAATGGCAAGCGCGCGGTACCGCAGGGAGACGGTGTCGTGCACGTGCCCGGCGGCGACTTCGAGGGCTTTACCCTGCCCGACTACGCCCGCAGCGAGGTGACCGCCGACTACAAGAGCTACTTCGTAGAGGTGGAACCCGGTATCAAGGTGCACGTGCTGGAGGTGGGCGAGGGTTACCCGGTACTGTTGCAGCACGGCAACCCCACTTCCGGCTTCCTGTACCGCAAGGTCGCCGCCGAACTACCCACCGACCGCGTTCGGCTTATCATGCCGACCCTGGTGGGCCTGGGTTTCTCCACCAAGATCCCCGCCAGCGAGCACACCCTGGCCAGGCACATGCGCTGGCTGAACGGTGTCCTGGGCGCGCTACAGTTGCGCGAGCTGATCTACGTGGGCCAGGACTGGGGCGGCCCCATCGGCATGGGCGCCCTGGCCCTTTCGCCTGGCCTGCTCAGGGGGGCGGTACTGCTCAATACCGGCCTTTCCGCTCCCACTGAAAGGCGCAGTATTTCACGGGTTCACCGCCTGGTGAGCACGCCTGTGCTGGGCGAGCTGATAACGGAAACCTTCGACCGGCTGTTCTCCGGCCTGCCGGACATCCAGGGCGACCCTGCATCGATGCCCGCGGAAATCATCGAGCTGTATCGCCGCCCGCTGGTCGACAGCGGCAACCGCAAGGCGCCGCTGGCCATGATGCGCATGGTACCCGACGGCCCGGACCACCCGAGCGCGGAACGCATGCGCTTTATTGCCCGCTACGTCGCCTCCCTGGACATTCCCGCCGAGATCGTCTGGGGCATGAACGACCCCATCCTGGGCAGCCTGCTGGTTAACATGGCCGTCAACTTCCCCGACGCGGCGGTGACCGAGACCGCCGCCGGCCACTTCCTGCAGGAAGAGGTGCCTCAGGATATTGCCGCGGCCATCGTACGCGTGCTCGATGCCGTTGAACGGGATGCCAGCAGCAGGCCCTGACGCCATGGCCACCAAGCCTTTTCTTATCCTGCAACTGCGCCCCGAGGACGCCATCGCGGACAGCGAATACGTCAGCATCCTCAAGCACGGCGGGCTCGACGCGCAGGCCGCCGTACGCATCCGCATCGAACAACAGGGCATACCGCCGGCACTGGATGCAAACGACTACGCCGCGATCATAGTCGGCGGCAGCCCCTTCGATATCAGTACACCACCGGCGCGCAAATCCGCCAACCAGAAACGGATCGAGGCCGATTTCGTGCGCCTCTTCGACCAAATCGTACCGCAGGACCTGCCCTTTCTCGGCTGTTGTTCAGGCAATGGCCTGTTGGGCAACTACCTGGGCTCGACTATCTCCACCAGGTATGGCGAAGCCGTGGGTTGCGTCACTATCGAGCTCACCCGGGCCGGCCTGCAGGACAAATTGTTGCAGGGATTCCCGCCCCGCATCGACGTCCTGCTGGGACACAAAGAGGCCTGTGATACCGTCCCCGCGGCAGCTACCCTGCTGGCCACCGGCGGCGACTGTCCGGTTCAGATGTTCCGGGTAGGGCAAAACGTCTACGCCACCCAGTTTCACCCCGAGGGCGATGCCGCCGAGTTCAGCCTGCGCATCGACACTTACCGCCACCACGGGTATTTCGCCCCCCACCAGGCGGACAGCCTGAAGCTCGCCATCGGCCGCAGCACCACACCGCACAGCCACGAGATCCTGCGTAGATTCGTACAGTACTATGCTGCGCGATGACCGCCAGGGGTACCGGGAAAGCGCCGCGGCGCGAGCCGACTCCAGGCAATTGCCGGCACTGCAACAATAAGTTCATTTGACACTCACTTGCCACTGGCCTTAACTGCGCCAGAAATTATTCATTGAACCTTTATCATTTTGTAACAATTCCATGAAGCAGCTACCGCTCTCGAATGAAGGGGCACTGCCCTGGTGGCATGCCCTGTGCGCACTGGCCGCACTGAACGTCTGTGCCTGGCTGGGCATCTGGCTGTTCGGCCCCGCACGGGATACCTACAGTACTCTGCAGCTGACTCTGTCGGGAGCTTACGTGTTTGTCTGCGCCTACCGGTCGATCCTGCCGAGGGTGGACCTGGAGCGCAGAGTGGTGGTGGACTCGGTGGTATCGAGTATTTTCCTGGGCAGGAGCGCGGCGACTATTGCCGAAGTCTGTTTCGGCGTGCAGCTTGGCCTGCTCATCTACGAGTTGGGCGCTTACGCAGGGCTGCCCGGCGTGCAGGAAACGGCCTGGGTGGTCACCCTGTGCACCGTGCTCGCCCAGGGCTTCTGCTGGCACAGCATCCTGACCCTGAACCATATCACCCAGGCGGTGGAGTCGTTGCTCTGGGCGCTGGGTTTCTCCTGGATGACCGCACTGCTCATCGTGGTCGCCATGGATACCGGAGGTGTGGTGCACGCCCTCGCGCTCGCTGGCGTGCTCGCGCCTTCGACCTTCGTCGCCTATGTATTGTTCTTCGACGTACCGCTCTACCTGCGGCGCTTCAACAAGGCCAGGGCGCACGGCCAGCGCTACCTGAGCGTCCAGCAGGGCCTGCGGGACGCCTGGTTTCGCCGCGAGCCGGACCACAGCTGGGATAACTGGCGCGCCGACGCCCTGTGGCTCACACCTTACTTCAGCGTCGGAGTGTGGATCAGCATGGCGCTGGTATTCGTCCCGCTGGCATTATCCTGAGCGAGACCTGATAATTCCTGCCGACGGGGCCCCCACCCTGCCGGGCCTGCTGCAGACAAGGAAGCCTCTCTCACCGTGTCCAACCAAACCAAAAGGCATACCGGACTGGCACGCATCTGGCAGGCAACCCTCAACTCCCGCCGCGCCCTGGTCTGGCTGGTGCGCAACGAGTCCGCCTTCCGCCAGGAGCTGTTCCTGCTGATCGTACTCGGCGCCGCCAGCCTCACCCTGGATATTTCCGCACTGCAGCGTTGCGCGCTGCTTGTCAGCCTGCTGGTGATTCTGCTGGTAGAGATATTGAATACCGCTATCGAGACCACCATCGATCGTATAGACACGGCGCAACACCCAATGTCGGGGCTGGCCAAGGATCTCGGCTCCGCCGCGGTATTCGTCAGCCTGGTGATAGCCGGGCTGGTGTGGATCAGCGTGCTCTTATTTGGCTAGCCGGCGGTCGAGCGGCCAGCCAGGCCAGGCGCCTCGCGCGCTCACCGCAGCGGTGCCGCCCCACCCTCCACTTGTCAGGACAAATACCGCGAACTAACCTTGTAAGCGAGAATACCGACAGGCGATTTGACCCGTACAGGTTGAAGGTCACGCGGAGGTCGATATGGACTTGTTCCACAGGCTGCTGGATCGCTACCTCAAAGCGGGCACACTGACGCTCGTCAATCCCGAGGGGGAGCGCGAGCAGTTCGGCCGCGGCGATCCCCGTGTCACGCTGCGTATTAACGACACCAACTGGCCCAGGCGGCTGCTGTGGCAACCGGCACTGGCCGTTGGCGAAGGCTATATGGACGGCGCCTACACGATCGAGCAGGGCGGTCTGCAATCCCTGCTGGAGTTGGCCCTGCGCAACAAACCCTGGGGCCGCGACCCCTGGGTTCTGCGTATTCCCGCACTGGTCGAGCGCCTTGGCAAACGCCACTACGAGCTGAATCGCCCGCGCCGCTCACGCAGCAACGTGGCCCACCACTATGAGCTGTCGGTGGATTTTTTCGATACCTTCCTGGATAGCCAGCGACAGTATTCCTGTGCCTATTTTCGCTCCCTCCAGGACGACCTGGAGACAGCGCAACAGCAGAAATTGAGCCATATAGCGGCAAAACTGTGCATCAGGCCCGGTATGAGCGTGCTGGATATCGGCTGTGGCTGGGGCGGCCTGGCCCTGTACCTGGCGAAGCGCTGCGGGGCGCGGGTAACCGGCATCACCCTCGCCCAGGAACAACTGGAGGCGGCGCGCCTGGCGGCACAGCGAGCCGGCCTCGCCGGCCAGGTCAACTTTCGGCTTGAGGATTACCGCCAGCTGGATGAGCAGTTCGACCGGGTAGTATCCGTCGGCATGTTCGAACATGTCGGCCGCAACCACTACCGGCAGTTCTTTCGCACGTTACGCCAGTGCCTCAAACCCGATGGCATAGGGCTGGTGCACACCATCGGCCGTGGCGATGGCCCCGGAATAACCAATGCCTGGACCCGCAAGTACATTTTCCCCGGCGGCTACTGCCCGGCCCTGAGCGAGGTCATTCCCGCAGTGGAGAAGGAGGATCTGCTCGTCACCGACCTGGAGCCCCTGCGCCTGCACTACGCCGAGACCACACGCCTCTGGCTGCAGCGCTTCACCCGGCGCCGCGCCGAAGTCCAGCGAGCATTCGACGATCGCTTCTGCCGCATGTGGGAGTTCTACCTGGCTTCGGCGGAGGCATCGTTTCGCTGGGCGCGCCTGCTGGTTTTCCAGATGCAGGTGGCCCGCGATATTGCGGCAGTGCCCTTGACCCGGGATTATATGGGCACGGCAGAAAATACCCTGAACACCCTGGCCAGGAATCGCGCCACCAGCACGGTGCGTAGCTTTCAGCCTTCACAGTAGGTAAGGTTGGCGCTCACCGGCGGCACCGGATGCTGCCGTCTCGATCGTTCCTACCCGGAGATACCCTTGAGTAAATCGCTGGCGGAAAACCCCGATCATCTGGAGCGACTTTGCGAGCTGCTGGATCTGGGAACCCCCCGGGGAACTCTACACAGGGTATCCGGCGGCTTTCACCACAGCATGTGGCGGCTCACCACCGCAGCCGGATGCTTCGCGGTCAAGCAACTGGCGGCCGACATGGACTTCGCCAATCCCGCCGTGATCGCCAGATTGAACGCCACCGAGCTTACCGCCGGCGAGTTCGCCGCGCGTGGCGTTCCCGCGCTGTCATCCCTGCCGGTGGGAAGACAACACCTGCAGCTCCTCGACGGCAGCGGCTATCTGGTCTACCCGTGGACCGGGGCCGCCGCCTGCCACAGAAACCGCGTCGGGGAACACCACGCGATCGTGGTCGCTCGCACCCTCGCCCATATGCATCGCAGTGATATCGACGTTCCCGAACTGGTAGAGCTGGCGGACTTTCCGGTCACCGCGGAGCGGGTCGTCGACCTGGTACAACTGGCGAGGCAACGCAACGTGCGCCATGCCCGCATTCTGGAGGAGCGCCTGGACGATATCCTGCGGATCGTCGAATACCATGCCCCCGCGCTACGGCAGCTGGGCAAGCGCCAGGTGATCAGCCACGGCGACCTGGACCACAAGAACATACTCTGGGACGATGCCGGCCAGCCGCTGCTCATCGACTGGGAATCGGCGCGCCGCCTCAACCCGACCTACGAGCTGTTGCTCGAAGCGCTGGACTGGGGCGGCATCACCGCCCACTTCAGGGCAAAGCCCTTCACGACCATCCTGCGCGCCTACGTGGAGGCCGGCGGCGTGATCGCCGAGGAGATGATCCCGGCGTCATCCGATGCAATCCAGGGCGCCTGGGTGAACTGGCTGCTGTACAACATCGGCAGGGCAATCGGCCTCAAGGACACGCGCCAGCGCGCCATCGGTTCCGGCCAGGTGGACCTGGTGGTCAGCGCCCTGCTGCGCATGGAGAAGCAGAAAGAACGGCTGACTGGGATTGCCATGAGCTATGCCTCCTGAGCACGGGAGTGCTGCCGCTATGCCAAGCTTGCGCCCGCGGCCAGTTTGCCCTGGATATGCTGCGCCACTGCTGAGCTCCGACCCGACCAACCAGGTGCCCTATCTATGCTATCTTCCCGACCACAGGAACCAGGCGGGGCGGCGGTGAAGAGGCTGTCGAAAAAGCTGGCGGAGAGACGGCAGCGATTACTGGAACGCTACGATCCCGAGGATTTACACGCCTTGCGGGTGACCCTGCGCCGTATTCGCAGCCGCCTGAAACAGCTTCCGGGGAAGAAAGCCGCCCGTTTGCGACAGGAGCTGCGAGTACTGGCCGACGCCACCAACGCCGCCCGGGACTGGGATACCCTGCTGGCCAGCGCCGGGCAGCTGCTGAGCGCGCAACAACTGGCCACCCTGCAGGCTACGCTGGAACAGCGACAGCTGGCCGCTCGCGAAAACGTCACGCGGATGCTGCAATCGGCGAGCTGGTCCGCCACCTTCGAACGCTGGGAGGACTACGAGCAGACACATGCCGGCGTGCCGGGAAAGGCCGTCAGCCAACGGCGCCGCAAGCTGGCCCGCACGGTCCGCAAGCTGGCCACCGCCAGGACCAGGGCCCTGGCGGAAGGTAGTGAAAGGCACTGGCACAAACTGCGCATCGCCATCAAGGATCTGCGCTACCAGGTGGACGCCACCCCGAAGCGGGCACGTACGGCCAGGGAGGCCGACATGCTGGCCCTGTGCAAGCAACTACAGGTTAGCCTTGGCGAGTGGCACGATGCCGTGGTCCACACCCGGCTGTTGCGCGAACTGGCGCAACAGCCTGAACCCGCCAGCGACGCAGCGGTCACCGCCGCCCTGGCGAGCTTGCGCAAGGCCGTCGAGGAGCGCGGCCTGATCCCCATCGAACAGGCCCGGCAGACACTCAACCAGACACAGGTGCTAGCGGTTCTCGGGCCACTCGCCGAAGGGGTGTGACAGCAGGTTGACGTTATAGTAGCGCGCATCACCGGTTACTTCGCCGGCAAGCCATTCCGGGCGCTGGAACGCCTCCTGCTCGCTACCCAGTTCGATTTCCGCCACCACCAGGGGGGCATTAGCCCCTTCGAATACGTCGATCTCCCACACATGTTCCCCACAGCGGCGCAGGTAGCGCGTTTTTTCAATGGCCTTGCCGCCGCACATCCGCGCCAGTATCTGCTCGGCATCCGCCGCGGGAATGGGGTACTCGAACTCGGTGCGCAGCGCACCTTCGTTTGCGGATTTGAGCGTCAGCCAGGCGAGCTTGCCGGCAAGTCGCACCCGCACCGCAGTGAGATCGGCCGTG
This sequence comes from Pseudomonadales bacterium, assembly GCA_024234735.1. Lineage (GTDB taxonomy): Bacteria > Pseudomonadota > Gammaproteobacteria > Pseudomonadales > Halieaceae > JARRPM01. The sequence continues at coordinate 234,709 of JACKNV010000003.1, read as the reverse complement.
GGAATGAAGCCCTGGCGCATCGCCACGCCGTTGCCCAGCGGGCCGAGGCGCTTCAGATCCACCAGGAACTTGCGTTCAATTTCCGTTGCCATGCCCTCAGTACAGCATGTTTGCCACTTTTTGGCGAATCCGTTTCGATTGCTCGGATTCCAGCAGCGCCTGCAGCGCGACCCGGTTCTCCGGAAAGGCATCCAGGTTATTGCCCAGCATGACGGCGATCTGGTAACGCACCTGCTCGTCGCCTTCCTGTTGCAACGCGACCCGCGCCCATTGCATCGCCTCATCCGTGGGTGCCTGCCAGTCTCCCAGTGCCGCCAGCATGGATGCCCTGGCCTGGGCGCTGGATTCCTGCCGGGCCCGGGTCAGCACCTCGGCCGCCACCTGGTCGGCACCCAGCCTCTCGAGGGTTCTGGCCGCGGCGCTGCGCACCTCGGCGGAGGGATCGTCGAGGTAGCTCACCAGGTCGCGCTTCAATAACCGGTCCGGGTCGGCGGTATTGGCAAGGGCGTACAGGAACACCGCCCGCTGCGCGGGTGCATCGGCGGTAGAGGCGCTCACCAGCAGCTCCGCGCGCAGCGCGGCATAGTCCGGCGCATCGTCCTGGCGCAGGCTGTTGCCGATGCTGCCGATCGCCAGCGCGGCGGTGCCGGGCAGGTCGCGGCGATCGGTCGCGTCGAGGTCGCTCAGCGCCAGCCCCCACAAAATGGCCAGCGTATCGTCCGTGGGCTCGCTCATACCTCCCAGGGCGACAATGGCACGCATGGCGTCTGCCGGCGGCCAGTTGCTGTCGGCCAGGACCGAGACCAGCGCCGCCTGGGATGCGGGCGTGCCCGCCAGTTCGAAGGCCAGGTAGATATCCGCCCGGGTCCGGTCCGCAAGCTCCTCGCTCCGCAGGGTCTCGATCAACGCCTGCGGCAGGGAATCGTCCGCCCGCAGCAGGTCGCGCAGCCGGTGGATCACCAGGCTGCGGTCATCTACAGCATCCTGCAGCTCCTCGACACTGACCGCCAGCTGCTGTTGCGCTTCGCGGGGCGACAGCGCCGGCGCGCTGGCCCGCGGATCCAGCGCCACCTCGGGCTCGGGCGATGCGGGGAACGCCCAGTCGCCGGCCGCGAACCGGCTGTTAATGTCGAGCAGCTCTATAGTCGCCAGGTTGGTCACCTGGACCGGCACGCTGGCGGAGTCGGCAATCACAATATTTTCATCCAGGGTCATACTGGTGAGCCAGTCATTGCCCGGGGCCAGCGCGATCGACTCGACCGATTCCACCTCGGGCACGGGGGCACCGGTAATGGACGGCAGGTAGTGGCTTTTGTGCTTGTTTATCGCTCCCGCCGGAGCGCGTTCGTAGTGTGCCCGGTAGCGGCCATTGGCATTGCTTTCCTCGGTATCCCAGGAATCACCTCCGTCGAGGACGAGTTGGAACATGCGCACGGTGTTTTCCAGGATATCGCGGTGCTCCTGCGCCAGGGTCGCCGGGAACTCAAAGCCCAGCGGCCGGCCACTGCGGTCGAAACGCACGCGAAACGGCGACTCCAGCGCGCGATTGACCTGTGCGTCGCTGGCACCGTCTATCGCCAGGCTGAGGGAGTCAAAGCGCATGCCGACGCTGGCCCCCGCGGCATCGACGCCCAGCGTGAGAAAATCGAGGTTGCCCTGCATGGCCAGATTCATCGCCCGCGCGGAGCCGGCGCCCGGCATGGCCATCAGGAAGGCCGAGTCGATTGCGACCCGGTAGCGCTGGGCCCGGCCGACGTGCCACTGCAGGGGGGGCTCACCCCGCTGGCCACCGGCATCTGGGGCGGTATCGACACCCTGCGGGGCAGGCAGAAACCACCATAGCAGCGCGAGTGTCGCCAGGGCGATCAGCAGGGCAGCGAGCAGCGCTGCCGGGCGGGAGGACTGCACCACAATTACTGCTGGTAGCTTGGAGATCCGTCTGGCAACGTGACCACGCTGATCGGAATCGATTCGTCAAACAGGACGTCGGTCTTCTTAAAAGCCGTCCACTGGGCAAGGGTATAGGGGTACTTGAGAGTCTGCACCCCCGGGCACAGGCCGGTAAAAAGACCCCAGCTGCACTTCTTCACGGTCGGCACCGATACCTTCACGAACACCGACAGCGCGCCCTTGGCGCCGGTCAGCTCATTGGTGACTTTCTGCCGGGGCACATACACGATCTCCGGAGGCTCGCTGTCATCCAGCACGTTGATGGACGAGCCGTTCTGGATCATGAACTTTTCTTCCACCAGCGTCACCGAGCCCTCTACCCCGACATCCGCCACGCCGATGGTGACGGCGGCAGAGGCACCGGCCTCGGCATTGACGAAGGGCGCGACCTCCAGGGCGACGCCATTACTCGCCTCGGGCCCGAAAATAATGCTGTAGTCCGCGCCGATATTGCCGGTGAGAGCGGCCTCGAGTTTCACCGGTACCGGGCCCACCGTCACGATTTTCTCCTTGCCCTTGAACTGCTTGGTGAAAATCAGCTGCAGCGGACCCAGCCTGCCGTCCGGCAGGGTGATATAGGCCAGGCTCTGGTTCAGGTGGCGCAACTCGAGGTAGAAGCCCGGCTCCTGCCCGGCCGGTGGATTGTCCCGCTCCGACAGGGGAAGTATCTGCGCCCGGCTCTCAACCGCCATGAATTCCACACCGACCCCAAATAGCTGCATGGGCGCCTGACCCAGGCCCGTCAGGATCACCCCGCGGTTGTCCGCCGAGGCGGAAGCGGAGAAATCCAGCCCGAAGCCGAAAGTATCCCCGCCCCACTCGGTGCTGAAGCCCGTCTCGAAAAACACCGGGTCACTGGATGTATTGCCCACCTGTGGCGGTGGCAGCACCAGCGCCATGGGGGCGCAGGCGAGGTTGTCCCCGGTGTCGTCCTCGCTGATTGCCGGATTGGCCGGCCGGATTTCCACGCACAGGTCCGAGTCGAGGTCCGCGGCGGTGGCCCCGCGCAGGAAGCTGCCGAGCGCGGCGATCTGGGCAGCAGAGAGGTCTGGCGGCGGCTCGGTTGGCACGCCGGCCACCACCGGCAGGTTGCGCAGCACGATCTCGAGTTCACTGGCCAGCCCGCCGGGGAAATAGAAGTCCAGGTGGGCAGAGCGCGGATCGAATTCCGACAGGGTTACCCCTCCCTGGCCGTTGGCGCCCTCGGAGGAGAGCTGGCCGACCGAACCGATGGGCAACCACTCCACATCGGTGGCGACACCGGCCGAATCCGGGGCGACCCCGTAGGCATTCATGTAGCGCTCCTCATCGGAGTTCCACAGATACAGCGGCACCGAATAGCTGGCGCCAAGGTCGGAGCGGTTGAGCCGCAGCGTGGCAAAGACCTCGACATCGATGGGCACTGCGGCGCCGTTGACCCGCCAGCTCAAGGTGCCGCCCGCATCGGAGTTGACCACGCCGAGGGCGGCCTGCTCGGCATAGCTGTAGGAATCCCGATCCAGCACGATGGCATTGCGGTCCGGCTGCAGGGAGTCCACCATCAGATTCGGGTCTTCGGCCGGCGAAAGAGTGGTTTCGATGGAGGCCTCGTTATCAGTCTCGTCGGTTTCGCCGATAAAGTCCGCCGCGTCAACCAGGGCGCCAATGAAATAGGGGCCGGCCACTGCCAGGCTGGTGGGCACCTCGACAGCGAAGAAGTAGGTGTTGCGACCGGCTACCACCAGGTCGATAGTGGCCGTGTCCAGCACGAGTTGGCGGATATTCTCACGGCCCTTGTCGATGGCGAACAGGGCGACCGTGACGTTCTCGGTCGGCTCGAGCGCCTCGATCTCGATAGTCAGCTCCAGCGGGTAGCCGATGCGGGGGAAGGCCGTGGTGATATCCAGGGTACCGGCCACCAGGTTATTGGTGAAAATACTGGCGAATGTCCAGGCGCCGTCCTCCAGGCGCATGTCGGCGAAGATGTCCGTGGTCTTGGCGACGTTCTCCGGCGATTCGGAAAACCGTTCCAGTATCTTTGCCCTGGAGATTCCGTCCTCGAGATTCCCCACCCAGAAATCTATACCCTCCGGGGCACCGTCACGGCCCAGGACATTGCGAAACAACTGTTCCACATACTCGGTATTGTCCAGCGGGCCGTATTTCCTGGTGAACTCCGGTGCCTGGTTGAAACGCGCGGCTATCTGGGTCAGGGACGCGCCGGCCTCGAAGCTCCTGACCCAGAAATTCAGGCCGTCCTCCAGGGGCTCCCGGTCGAAGGCGGCGGAATACAGGCGGGCTATCGCGCGCACGTCGTCCACTGTGGCCGTCGCGGCGGACAGCGCCGCAGAAAAGACCAGCAACACCGGCAAAACGAGGAACTTCAGGGCGATGCGCGGTGGATACAGCCGTTTGGCAATAATCATGGGCGATTGCCTCTTTCGGGTAGCCGCATGCACCTTATGACAATCGGCTACACATCAATCCATTGATAGACAAAAGGCCGTCCACGCGCACCACTGCCGGGCAAAGCCTCCGCGCCTGGCCTGCTACGACCGTAGCGCAGGACGCCGGCAATGGCAAAGAATATCACCGCCTTTCTCATTCACTCCCGCCACGTCTGGGCGGGAGCCTTGGCTACCACCGCTATAGCCGGTCGCGGTCGTGCGGCAGCGTAAAGTCCTGGTGCGGCCCGAGCGGCACCACCCGGCTCGGGTTGATGGTGGCATGGGAGCCGTAGTAGTGCTGCTTGATGTGCGCAAAGTTCACCGTCTGGGCCACTCCGGGATACTGGTACAACTCGCGCAGGTAGTTGCCGATCGCCGGGTAGTCGGCAATGCGCTGGCGGTTGGTCTTGAAATGCCCGTGATACACGGCGTCGAAGCGGATCAGGGTAGTAAACAGGCGCCAGTCCGCTTCGGTCAGGCCGGGCCCGGCCAGGTAACGCTGCCCGCCCAGGGTCTGCTCCACCCAGTCCAGGGCGTCGAACAGTTTGTAATAGGCCTCCTCGTAAGCGGCCTGGGTGGTGGCGAACCCGGCCCGGTATACGCCGTTGTTGATGGCGTCGTAGACCCGCTCATTGATGGTGTCTATCTGCGAGCGCAACGCCGCGGGATAGTAGTCGGCGGAATTGCCGGTTAGCCCGTTAAAGGCGGTATTGAACATGCGGATGATCTCCGCGGATTCGTTGTTGACAATTGTCTGCCGCTGTTTGTCCCACAGTACCGGCACCGTCACCCTGCCCGCGTAACCGGGGTCGGCCTTCAGGTACAGCTGATACAGGTAATCCAGGCCGTATTGGTCGCCCTGCAACACCCAGCCGTGATCCAGCATCAGTGGCTCCACTACAGTGACCCCCACCATTTCCTGCAGGCTTTTCAGCTGGCGAAAAATGAGAGTGCGGTGCGCCCAGGGGCAGGCCAGCGAGACATACAGATGGTAGCGCCCGGGCTCCGCCCTGAAGCCGCCCTGCCCCGAGGGGCCAGCCCCGCCGTCAGCCGTTACCCAGTTGCGAAAGCGACTGTCCTGGCGGCGAAACTCGCCGCCGCTGCTGGCGGTATCGTACCACTGGTCCACCCACTTCCCGTTTTGCAGGAAACCCATCTCGGTACCTCCCTGACACCGCGGTCAGGCCGACAGCCTGTACCCGGTTATGTGCCCCGGCTAGCCGGCCCACCTGGCACTGAGCCACCGGTCACCACTGATACTGCCCGCCCCGCGGATCGCCAGGGCCAGGCTCGCCGCCAGCAGCGCCAGGCCGAACTCATAGCCGTTATTGCTCATAAACAGGCCGTTGCCCAGGTGCACGGTAACGATCGCTACCGCCATGGTCACCGCCAGCACCAGGGCCGCGGGACGCACCAGCAGTCCCACGATCAGCGCCAGCCCGCCGAAAAACTCGGCACTACCGGCGAGCGCCGCCATCAGCACACCGGGCTCGAGCCCGATCGAGGCCATCCAGCCACCGGTGCCCTCCAGGCCGTGACCGCCAAACCAGCCAAACAGTTTTTGCGCGCCATGGGCCACGAAGATCGGGCCGGTGGCAATACGCAACGGCAGGGTATCCAGTCCCGCAGCAGTGGTGACCAGGTATTGAAACAACGATTTCACAGGCGACTCCTTGCAAATAAACAATAAATGTATTGATCAGTTGCAAGCATTCTAATAAGTGGAGTTGACGCCTATAAGGGATAAATACTGTTCAATGTGTTTAATTTTTTTGAACGGTTATATCCGCGCCCAACCGCAGCGACCCACGAATTGCTCCGGGCCCCCTTCGACACCCTGTAAACCCCGGCCGCCCCGGACGGGACGCACCAGGCAGGGCCGGGCTCAGGCGGTGGCCCGCAACGGCAGGGCGGCGTGTCGCGACCTGCCCAACAGCTGAATATACTGCTCTTCCAGCGCGGCACACGCCCCCCGCACGCTGCCAATGGACTGCGGCTGCACCGGTGGCAATACCGTGATACGTATCCTGGCCGGGCGGATCAACAGCCCGCCCTTGGGCAGGGCATCCTTGACGTTGTGCAGCACGATGGGCACCAGGGGCACGTCGGCCTTGCGCGCCAGGTAGAATGCGCCGTGCTTGAAAGGCTGGATCTCGCCAAGCACGCTGCGCGTGCCCTCCGGGGCAATGACCAGGGATCGACCACTCGCCAGCACGTCCCGTGCCTGCTGCAGGACCGCCGCCTGGTTGTTATCGTCACGGTCGACGAAAACCGTACCTACCTGGCGCAACAGCGGCCCTACGAGGGGATTGGCGGCCATTTCCCGCTTACAGAAGGCCACCACGTCCTCGCGCAGCAGGTGTGCCAGCACCACGGAGTCCAACAGGCTCTGGTGGTTGAACACGAAAATCGCCGGACGCCCCTGGTGCAAGTGTTCACGCCCCTCGACATCGAATTCCAGGCCGGCAACCCCCGCCCCTACATCGCCCAGCAACTGCGTCATGCGATTGGCATTGCGATTGGCACCCACGCCGAACCGGCGGCCGAGCATACCCACGGCTGTGGTGGCCAGTAAGGTCTGGGCAGTGAGCAAGGTGCGCGCCATGCTCTCCACGCTTGGCAGTCCGCGCGTATTGAATTGCAACTGGGGCCACTCATTGCTTCTGGCGTGTACCCCGAGCTTGTCGGAGGCATTCACCGCAACCGGGTGCCCGACGGCGCGCAACAGCGGCAGATCGTCGCTGGAGTCGGAATAGAACCAGCAGCGTTGCAGGTGGCTCTTGTATTGTCGGGCCATGCGACGGGCTGCCAGGGTCTTGCCCTCGCCGTAACACAGGGGGGCGATCAGGTTGCCGTTGAACTTGCCCTCCTCCACCTCCAGGCGCGTACAGCAGACCTCGTCGATGCCCAGGGTCCGGGCCACTGGCTGCGCCTGGTAACGGCTGGCGGCGGTGACGATGACCAGTTTGTGGCCCGCCGCCCGGTGTGCCTCCACCAGGGAGATGGCCTCGCTGTAGATACTCCTGGCAACACTGTTGCGGAACGCCGCCTCCCCGATTTCCGTCAGGGTGGATTCCGGCACGCCCTGCAGGGCCCTGGTGACCCGCCTGACCAGGCGGTGGTAATTGCTGCCCGACTTGTCCACCCGGTGCCGCAGCACATCGCGCATCACCCGGGCGGCGCGGCGCAATTCACCCCGGCGTGCCGCGAGACGCACGATCTCGCCGGCGATTGCGATAATGGAGTAGCCCGCGATCAGGGTACGGTCCAGGTCGAAAAATGCCACCACCGGCCGACCATCGCGACTTTGCTCTACCACTGTGAGATGCTGTTCCAGACTGGTCACCGTCAAACCTCCCCACCGAGTGGAAAATGATGCTCGCCGGGGGGATGGCTGCAACTTTCCTGCCAGCCAGGCTTGTTTCGCGGAATTGTTGCAAAACGTGGTGCCCGGAGCACCCTTGCCTTATATTTTGGCGACAATCGGCCGCGCCCTGGCCCTGCCGGCCCGCCGCCATGGCCGTTCGCGCCCCGCCTTGGTGCGCGCCTGCCCACCGCTGGCGCGGCGGACAAGGCAGGGCCCAACCGGGCCGCATGAAAGTGCCTTGCTAAAGGGGATACGTGATGGACATCGGCGACAATGCCAACCTGGTTCTGGCCACACTGGCGATCTACTTCGCGGCCATCATCGCCCTGGGCGTGTTCTACTCTCGCAAGGCCAACTCCAGCGAGGACTTTATCCTCGCCAGCCACAGCCTCTCCACGCCCTTCGTCACCGGCTCGGTAGTCGCCACCTGGCTCGGCGGGGCAGTGATACTCGGCGGTGCCAAGGAAGCTTACATCGGCGGCTTCCAGGCGATCGTCTGGGACCCGTGGTCACCCATGCTCACCCTGCTGTTTTCCGGGTTCTTCCTGGTGCGCGTGTTCCGCCGCTCCCGTTTCATGACGGCCATCGATTTTTTCAACTCCCGCTACGACCGGCAGATCGGTATGACCGGGATGACCGTGAACATGCTGGCTTATGTGTCGTGGATTGCCGCCCAGCTATTGTCCCTGGGAGTGTTGATCAATACCGTGACCGACCTCGGCCTGGTGGACGCCACCCTGCTCGGCGCCGGGATCATCCTGACCATTTCCCTGACCGGGGGGCTGTGGGCGCTGTCGCGCTCCGATATGCTGGCCTTCATAATCCTGACGGTGGTACTGCTGGCGGTATTGCCCTATGCCCTGGGAGCAGTGGGCGGCACCACGGCCTTCATCGAGAAAGCCGGCAGCCTCGACGGCACCCCTCCCTTCAGCCTGTTCTATACCAGCGAACCCAACAGCGCCGGTGAACCGGCCGGCTTCGCCGGTTACCTGGGCATACTCGGCCTTTTCTACATGCTGGCAGCCTGGTTTTCTGTCGCCGTCGGCGACCTGGGGGGATCCGTGCTGACCGCACGCGCCCTGGCGGCCCGGGACGAAACCACGGCAACCCGCGGCTTCGTGTTCGGCGGCCTGATTTACCTGTTGCTGGGCATGGTGCCGGTTATCGTCGGCATGTGCGTGTTCATCCTGCGCGCCGACTTCCCGGAGGCCCAACTGGACTTCATCTTCCCGTGGTTCGTGCATCACTATGTCCCGGACTGGATTGCAGTGATGTTTTTCGTCGCTGCCGCGTCGGCCATCATCAGCACCGCCGGCGACACCGTGCTGACCTCGGGTGCACTGCTGGGCTACACCGTGCTCAAGGCGTTGCGCCCCGAAACCACGGACAGGCAGCACCTGCTCGCAACGCGCATTGCCATGCTGTGCTTCACCGCCACCGGCCTGGCCTTCGGCCTGGGCATGGGGAACCTGTACAACCTGCTGGTGTTTGCCGGGGCGGTCTCCTTCCCTGTCATCGCGGCGACTTTTGTCTGCGGCATATTGTGGAAGAAGGCCAATGTCACCGGTGCCTGGGCATCGATCCTGACCGGTGCGGTGAGCTGGGTCACGCTGGTGTTCGTGTTCCTCCCCCTGGTGGACGGGGAAACCTGGGATGCCATCTACATTGCCTCGGTGCCGGCATTTGCGTGCAGCCTGGTCGCGCTGATAGTGGTGTCGCTGCTGACCCAGAAATCCTGCCCGCCCAGGCCGATCCGGGACGTTGATGGCAATGACATTTCCGATACCCCGCTTTTTGGCTGGCGGCGGGCACAGGCCCCACCGGCGGCCGCAGGCAATCAGCCGAGGAATATCTTGCCCCCGGGATAGTTCACCCGGGGGTGGGTGCGGGTCGCCAGGAACAGACCCAGGGAGAGCGGACCGACCCGGCCGATGAACATGGTGGCCATGATAACCAGCCGCCCCATCGAATCCAGCTCCCCGGTGGCGCCCCTGCTGAGACCTACCGTACCGAACGCCGAGGCCACCTCGAAAACCATGTCCAGGAAATCACCGTCGTGGGAGATGCTGACCAGGAACGTGCCGCACAGGACCACCAGCAGGCTCACCATGGACAGCGCCAGCACCTTCATCATCTCCTCGTGACCCAGGCTGCGCCCGAAGGCGGTGAGGGTGGTCCGGCGCCGAAAGAATGCGATAGTAGACAGAATCAGCACGATGAAAGTCGTCACCTTGATACCGCCCGCCGTCGAGGTACTGCCCCCGCCGATCACCATCAGGGAGATGAACATCAGCGCCGTACTGTCATGGATGGCACTGATATCCACGCTGTTGAAGCCCGCGGTGCGGGTGGTGACCGCCTGAAACCAGGTGACCCCCAGGCGCTCCATGGGGCCGGCGAATTGCCCCAGGGTCGCGGGGTTATCCCATTCCAGCAGGGCGAACAGCACGACTGAAAAAAACAGGATCGACGCCGAGCCCGCCAGCATGAGCTTGCTGTGCAGGGACAGGCGCCGCCAACGCTTCTCGCTGCGCAACTCGGACAGGACGCTGAAGCCTATTCCGCCCACTATAATCAGCAGCGGCACCGTCAAGTTGACCAGCGGGTGGGTCGCCCAGCGGCTCAGGCTGTCGTCGTAAAGGGAAAAACCCGCGTTGTTGAATGCCGAGACCGCGTGGAACAGGGCGCTCCACACACCAGCCCGCCAACCGAATTCCGGCACGAATACCCAGGCCAGCAGCACGGTGCCGACCAGTTCGCAGACCAGCATGACCCGCAGGATCAGCCACACCAGGCGCACCAGGTCGGCGATGGATGTCTGGTTGAGTTCCTCGCGCAGGAAAATGCGCTCCGGCAGGCCAACCGGCAGGCCCAGCATGGATAGCAGCAGCACCGCAAAGGCCATGATGCCCAGCCCGCCGAGCTGGATGAGCAACAGGATGACCAGCTGTCCGAAAAAAGTGAAATCCGTGCCCGTGTCGGCCACCACCAGGCCAGTGACGGTCACCGCGGAGGTGGCCGTGAACAGGGCATCCCCCCAACTGAGCGGCACCCGGGAGGCCGCCGGTAGCCCGAGCAGCACAGTGCCAACGAGAATGAGCGCGGCATAGAGCAGCGACAGCACCGCTGGCGGCGATATATCGATGCGATGGTTGGTGTTCGCTGCTCGCCTGGGCATGGTGACCGCCCCCGCTACCGGAACGTGTCGCTGAAATTCCTCAGGTTCTGGCGCTCCCCGAGCAGCAACAGCTTGTCGTCCTCAGCCAGCATCACCTCCTCGAACGGTCCAGCCAAATACTCGGTAGCCCGCATCACCCCCAGGCAGCGCACCTTGCCCTCGGAGTCAGCCAGCAGGGGCCCCAGGCGTTCGCCACCGACCGATTCCGGCACGCGGATATCGATGATGTGGAAGCCGTTGCCCAGGCTCAGGTAGTCCCTTATCAGCGGATTGTGCAGCTTCTGGGCGACATGCCGGCCGACTTCCTGCTCCGGCTCCACCACCCGGTCGGCGCCGATCTTGCTGAGAATCCGGTGGTGCGTCTTGTTGACGGCCTTGACCCAGATGCAGGGCACCCCCAGCATTTTGATATTCATGGTACAGATGATATTGGCCTCCAGTTCCTCGCCAATGGCGATCACGGCCACGTCGCAGCTGCCGGCGCCCGCCTCGCGCAGCGCCTCCTCATCCCTGGCATCGGCCATCACGGCCTGGGTCAGCTTGTCGGCCAGGCGGCTGACGGGACCCTCGTTGATATCGATACCGATTACCTTGTTGCCGAAATTGGCCAGTTCAGTCGCGACCGTACTGCCAAAAGTACCCAGGCCAATCACTACGAAGTTGTCGTTATGCATACACCTGCCATCGGGGTTGCGAAGAAATTCCGGATTCAGAAACGCCTCCCCGAAGTATACGTACTCACCGGGTGAGGCGACAACGCGCTGCGCCGCAGCGGCAATATTTGACAGCAGCCCCACCTAACCTAATATCACTGGGGTCGCGCGGTGCCCCGGCGGGCGGTATCGCGCTACCGTATGCGCACCGCCACAGCACAGGGGAGGAACCGGCGACATGGCTGACGACAAGCAACCGACACCCGCGGCGGAAAGTGAACCCGCGACGGACACAGTCGACAACACACCCGGCGGTTTCGACCTCGGCACCGTAATGGCACAGGCCCGGCAGGTCATCACCGACCCGGGCGCCTTCTACCGCACCATGCCCAGGTCCGGAGGCTTTGGCGAGCCGCTGGTCTTTGTGGTGGCAATGGGCGCCGTTACCGGCGCCGTGTTTGCCGCGCTGTCGATAATCGGGCTCACCGGCGCCGGGGCCGCCGGGCTCGGGGGCATCGTCATCATGCCCATCGCGCTGGCGATCGCCAGTTTCATCAGCGCCGCCGTCATGTTCGTGATATGGAAGCTGATGGGCTCACCCGAAAACTACCAGACGGCCTACCGCTGCATGGCCTACGCCACGGCAATCCTGCCGGTCATCGCCGTGGTGAGCATCATTCCCTACCTCGGTACCGTGGTGCGCACCGCATGGGGCGTCTGGCTGGTCATCAACGCCAGTACAGAGGTGCACGGCCTGAACAGGCGCACCGCTACCATAGTATTCGGCATTCTCGGCATCCTCAGCCTGTTGATGGGGCTCAGCGGCGAGTCCGCCCAGCGGCACATGCAGCAGGAGCTGGGAGAGCGCGCTGAGTTGCTGGAATGGCAAAACGGCGGCGCATGATGCGCCGCCGTTCGCGTGGCGACAGGGGCCGGCCAGTCACCTCGCGGTGAGAGGCCGGCTGCTTTGCTTCAGCCCTGCTTGAGGTCGAAACGATCGGCCGTCATCACCTTGCTCCAGGCGGCGACGAAGTCGTTGATGAACTGCTCGTTATTGGCGGCATAGGCCTCGGCCACAGCCCGCAACTCGGAGTTCGAACCAAAGATCAGGTCCACCGACGTGGCCTGCCACTTCAGGTCGTTGCTGGCCCGGTCCCTGCCGTCATAGACGCCTTCGGTCTTCCCGGACTTCGACCACACGGTGGACATGTCCAGCAGGTTGACAAAGAAGTCATTGCTGAGCGTTCCCGGCTTGTCGGTAAGCACACCGTAAGCCGACTGCCCGGAGTTGGCATTCAGGGTGCGCATGCCGCCCAGCAGGGCCGTCATTTCCGGCACACTCAGGGTCAGCAGGTCGGCCTTTTCCACCAGCATTTGGGTGGGCGATCCATAGCTCGCGTCGCTGTAGTAATTGCGGAACCCGTCCGCGGTCGGCTCCAGCACCGCAAAGGACTGCACGTCGGTCATCTCCTGGGTGGCATCGGTACGCCCGGGTACGAACGGCACCTCGACAGCGACTCCAGCCTCTTTGGCTGCCTGCTCGATGGCCGCGGCGCCCCCCAGGACGATCACGTCAGCCAGGGACACCTGCTTGCCGCCGGACAGGGATTTGTTGAAATCCTGCTGCACGCTGGTCAGGGTCGCCAGCGCTTCGGCCAACTCTCCGGGATTATTGGCAGCCCAGTCTTTCTGGGGCGCGAGACGGACCCGCGCGCCGTTGGCGCCACCGCGCATGTCAGAGCCGCGATAGGAGGAGGCCGATGCCCAGGCAGTGCGCACCAGCACCGGCACGCTCAGGCCGGACTTCAGGATGTTCGCCTTCAGTTTGGCCGCGTCCTGCTCATTGATCACTTTGTAATCAACAGCCGGTACCGGATCCTGCCAGATAAACACCTCTTCCGGGACTTCCGGCCCCACATAACGGCTGCGCGGCCCCATGTCGCGATGGGTCAGCTTGAACCAGGCCCTGGCAAAAGCCGCGTCGAACTCTTTCGGGTTCTTGAGAAAGCGTTCGGCTATCTTCCGGAACCCGGGGTCCTCCTTGAGGGCCAGGTCAGTGGTGAACATGATCGGCGCATGCCGCTTGTCGGCGTCGAAGGCATCCGGGACCATGTTGGCGGCGGATTCATCCGTGGGTATCCACTGGGTGGCGCCGGCCGGGCTCTTGGTCTGCTTCCAGTCGAAGCGGAACAGGTTGTCCAGGTACAGGATGGACCAGGCGGTAGGAGTGGCCGTCCAGGCGCCCTCCAGGCCACTGGTCATGGCATCGGGGCCCGTGCCGGTACCACACTTGTTCTTCCAGCCGAGGCCCTGCTGTTCGGTCGGTGCGTCGGCCGGAGCCGGGCCGATGCAGTCGGCCTTCACGGCGCCGTGCGCCTTGCCCAGGGTGTGGCCGCCGGCGATAAGGGCGACGATCTCCTCGTCGTTCATGGCCATGCGCCCGAAGGATTCGCGTATGTCGGCGGCAGCGGAAATCGGGTCGCTGTTGCCGTTGGGACCTTCCGGGTTGACGTAAATCAGACCCATCTGCACAGCGGCCAGCGGTTTTTCCAGCTCGCCATCCTTGTTATAGCGCTTGTCATTGCCAAGCCACTCGGTTTCGGCCCCCCAGTACACCCGGTCGGCCTCCCAGTCGTCGGTGCGGCCGCCGGCAAAGCCCAGGGTATCGAAGCCCATGGACTCCAGCGAGACGTTGCCCGCCAGGATCATCAGGTCGGCCCAGGAGACGCTGGGGCCGTATTTCTGCTTGACCGGCCACAGCAGGCGACGCGCCTTGTCCAGGCTCACGTTGTCCGGCCAGCTGTTCAGGGGCTGGAAGCGCTGCTGGCCACCGTCGGCACCGCCGCGACCGTCATGCACACGATAGGTGCCCGCGCTGTGCCACGCCATCCTGATCATCAGGCCGCCATAGGTACCCCAGTCCGCGGGCCACCAGTCCTGGGAATTGGTCAGCACCTCCTCGATGTCTTTCTTGAGCGCCGCGTAGTCGACATTGCTGAAAGCAGCCGCGTAGTCAAAATCCGCGCCATAGGGATTGGAGCGGGCATCGTGGGCGCGCAGCGGCGCGAGATTCAGGGTCTCTGGCCACCAGAAATTGGCGGAGTGCGTCATTTCCTGCGCCGTGGTGGTGCTCGCCGCTCCAGCTGCCGTGATCGACACGGCCAGTGCGGTAAACAGTGGGATGGATTTTTTTATCATCGCAGTATCCTCTTGGATTGCATGGGACATAACCTCGGGGACCATATCCCTGATCCATATGCGGGTAAATTGGAATAAACAGAATGTGATGTTCAGTTTTTTGAAAGCCGCTCACACCACGAGGCCTACTTGGCCAACGCCAGCCGGCTGCTCTGCAAACCCGGGACCTGGCGGCCCAGTTCGGCCTGCAGCAGTGCCCTGATGGCCTCGATATTGCCGATACTCGGGTAATTCGGCCGCACCACCAGGGCCAGCTCACGATGCGGCCCGGGCTCCGACAACTGAACGGCGGCCAGGGTGTCGTTGCCTCCCACCAGTTGTTCCAGGGCAATCTCGGGAACCAGGGTGGAGCCTATCCTGCCCACCACCAGTTGCAGCAAAGTGGCCAGGCTGGTGGCACTGAAACTGAAGTTGGAGCGGTTTTCCAGCTTGCAGGCCGCCAGGGCGTGATCGGTCAGGCAGTGCCCATCCTTCAACAGCATGAGGTTTTCCTGCTGCAGTTCCTCCACACTGATGGTCGCCTGCCCGGCCCGCGCACTGTCGCGGTGGGTCACCCACAACAGGTTTTCGGTCCAGAACCGGAAGGTCAGCAGGTCCTCGCAGGCGTACGGCAGGGCGATGATCGCGGTATCCAGCGCGCCGCGGCGCAACAGGTCCAGCACCTCGGCGCTCTGGTCCTCGACGATATCGAGCTTCAGGCGCGGGTAGTTGACCTCCAGGGCCGGCAGGATGCGCGGCAGCAGGTAGGGGCCGACCGTGGGTATCACCCCGATCGACATAGGCGTGCTCAGGGGCTCCTTCTGGGTCTCCACAAGCTTGCGCAGATCCTCCATCTGCAGTTCGATAGCCCGTGCCCGCTGCAGAAACTGCCTGCCCAGCGGGGTGACCAGCACCTTGCGGTTATCCCGCTCAAATACTTGAAAACCCAGATGTTTTTCCATTTCGGACAGGGCCGTGGAAAGCGCCGACTGGGAAATATTGCAGGCCTCCGCGGCCTTCTTGAAGTGCAGCGTTTTTTCGACCGCTAGTGCGTAGTGCAACTGTTTGAGTGAAATCATTGTTCTATTATAGACAAATATTTATTTATCGTTGATCTAATTAATAGAACATCAGGTTCGCGGTTTCCGATTGGCATGACCGCGCCGCGACATCCTGTACAATCACCGCAGACTATGGCGCACTCCCCGCGGCAGCTTTGTCGGCCGCCAGCGCATGCCGCCACCCCCTGACTGGAGATAGCGAACGTGAATATCTGGGTTGACGCCGACGCCTGCCCGGGGGCCATCAAGGACATCCTGTTCAGGGCGGCCCAGCGCACCGGCCTGCAGCTCACCCTGGTGGCAAACCATGCGCTGCCGGTGCCCCCCCACGGCAACATCCGCATGTTGCAGGTCGGCTCGGGCTTCGACGTGGCCGACGATGAAATCGTCAGGCTGTGTGCGGGGGGAGACCTGGTCATTACCGCCGACATTCCCCTGGCGGCGGAAGTGATCGCCAAGGGCGCTCACGTACTCAGCGCCCGGGGGGAGCGCCTGACTGCCGATAACATAAAGCCGCGCCTGAATATGCGCGACTTCATGGAAACCATGCGTTCCAGCGGCATGCAATCGGGCGGCCCGCCCCCCCTTAACAACCAGGACAAGCAGCGCTTTGCCAACGAGCTGGATAGGCTGCTGGCCCGGGCACTGCGTTAACCACCCCTATCTGCGACAAGGAAGCATACCGTGGCATACGAACTGACCGGAAAAATAAAACTCATCCAGGACCCCAGGACCTTCGACAGCGGCTTCACCAAGCGGGAGATGGTGGTCATCGTCGATGACGGGCGCTACCCCCAGGAGATCAATCTCGAGTTCGTCCAGGACAAGGTCAGCCTGCTGGACAACCTGCAGCCCGGCCAGGAGGTAACGGTCTCCTTCGATATCCGCGGCCGCGAGTACAATGGGCGTTACTTCAACAACCTGCAGGGCTGGAAAGTCGTCAGCGCGGCAGCCGATGGCCCCGGCACCGCCGGCGATCAGCCAACCATGGATCCCGGTGGCTTCGAGGACGACGATATCCCTTTCTAGGAGCCTGCCCCGGCCGGAAGGCGCACTGGCGCCCTTCCCACAGCCCTACTCGCCGCTCGCCCGGCGAACGCGCAGCAGGTAGAGCAGGGTCAGCAACACCGTCGCAATCACCAGGGCGGCGACCCAGGGATTGAGGCGCTCCAGCAGCGTATGCACGATACTGACATGCTCCCACAGGTAGTAGGTTCCGAAACCCCATACCCCCACCCAGAGCAGCGCCCCCAGGGCATTGAACGCCGTGAAGGCCCACCAGGGCATCTCCAGCATGCCCGCCACCAGGCCATTCAGTTGCCGGGGGCCGTCCAGGAAGCGCGCCGCGATGATGAAGCCGCCGCCATAGCGCTGGAACAGGGCAATGAGCTTTGCCTCGCGCGCCGTGCTGAGCCCGGTTTTGCGCAACATCCGCAGACCCCCGGTACGGCCCAACAGGTAGCCGATGCTGTTGCCACCGACGGCCGCCAGGAAAGCCAGCACCGCCAGTAGCAGGATATTCAGCTCGCCGCGAGCCGCAGCGAGCGCAGCGGCCATCAGGGTCGTCTGCCCGGGAAGGGGTATGCCCAGCCCCTCCGCCGTCACGGAACCCACCACCCCGGCATAGCCATAGCGCTGTACGATGGGCTCGACCCTGCGCACGGCTACTTTCAGGTCATCGCTGAGATGGGCCGTCGCGGACTCCGGAGCGGGGGCGTCCCGGGCGGCATGAACAGCACACATCGGCAGCAACCACAACAACAGTGCTGCATTCGCCCATCGCCGCCACCGGGATCGGCACAAATTTGGGCTCATGTTCCTCAACACACTTGCTCTTCAGCCGGGTAAAGATCACCCGGCTCGGCACCGGGTGACCAAGTGTATGCTATTTGCCACCTATTGGGACTATACTCCTTGCAAGCCGCATACCCCGCAATAGGAATGCAGAAGCATGAATCCCGTGGAAAGTATTTCAGGCCGTCATTTAAGCAGGCAGTCCATCATTGAAGCGATAGTGGCCCTCGCCCTGCTCCTGTTGGGCTTTCTTGCGATTGGCGCCTCGGATGTCTCGACAGCCAGTACCCGCGGCTACTGGGCGATGCTGGTAGCTGTTTTTGCGATCGCCGCATTCGTCTCGGACCGGATGCATACCGATCACGGCATAGCCGACCTGTCCAGCGCAACGACTATTTTCCTGCATTGGCTCGGAGTATTCCTTGCCATCCAGCTGGTCTATTACTTCGTGGCGTCAGGTCGCATGGCAAACCTTGACACGGGACTGGCCAATGGCCTGGTCCTGGCGCTGGGTACCTTCCTGTTCGGCGCACACGGCAACTGGCGGTTTATGGTCGTCGGCCTGGCGCTGGCAGCGGCCACCGCCGGTGTAGCCTTTGTCCAGGAATACATCTGGATGTTGTTCACTATCGCGGCCGTGGCAGTTCTGCTGATCTTCTTCGGCGCGAGGCTGGTGAAGCGCTATTCCGGAACGTCCACGAGTTGATTGTGATCGTGCCAGACGCTGCCCACGCTGGCCCTGGCTTGGGCCTCCATCTGGGTGACCACGTCGATCTTGCCCCCGGCGCCCAGGAACGCCTCGACCTGCGCGGAAATCTGGGCCCTGATCCGTTCCTTTTCCACGACTGCCACCGGCTGGTTGCTGCTTTTCATCGAGCTATCTCCCTGCGGAATGTGTTGCCCCGCAGAATGAACAGACAATATTGCAGAAATAATACCGGACAATGAAATTTTGATGCACATGCACTGTTTTTTTCGGGCTGCCCATGAGGCCGACATGAAGGTGATACCCTTGTCCACGATCCGGCCTCCGGCGCCGGGTCAAAGCCGCGCAGCCAGGAGACCCGCATGAGTTACGACAACGACAATATCTTTGCCAAAATCCTGCGCGCAGAGGCGCCCGCCTTCAGGGTTTATGAAACCGACGGGGCGCTGGCCTTCATGGACCTGATGCCACAGGTCCCGGGACACACCCTGGTGGTGCCCAAGGACGCTGCGGAAAACCTCTTCGATGTCGACCCGGATATCCTCGCCGCCACTATCCTGGCGGTGCAGACCGTGGCCGGGGCGGTCAAACAGGCCTTCGAGGCACCGGGTATCATGATCGCCCAGCTGAATGGCCCCGCCGCGGGGCAAACCGTGTTCCACACCCACTTCCACATCATGCCCCGCTTCGAAGGCCTGGAGTTCAAACTGCACGCCCGCGAAGTAGAAGATGCCGCCGTCCTGGCATCCCATGCCCGGCGGATTCGAGCCTGCCTGCCGCCGCAACCCCCCGCTCCCTAGTCTGGCGCCGCCGGTCACGCGTCTGGCGCGCCCGGCCATCCCACCACGTCGCTCACGGCCCCACAATAAGCGGCTGACCTGCCGGTACCGGCCATTCAGCTTTGTTTAACCTGGGCCAGCATAATGCGCCGGCTGTATGCAACGCAGCCAATTACTATGGAATTGAGGGTAGAACGACCATGAAAATGACACGTGCCACTGACCGCCTCCTGCGGGCCTCGGCCCTGCTGCTGGGGCTGGGGCTCCTCGGTGCCTGCTCCGGCGGCGGCGGCAATTCGTCGCCGGCTCCCGAGGAATCGCTTCCGCAGGTAGAAACCGATCCCAACCTGGTGGTGATCGAGGCGGGTGAAGGCTTCCAGACGCGCCTGCTGGAGGCGCTGATCGGCGCCCAACCCGGCAACATCATCGAACTGCCCGAGGGCGAATTCGCCCTCGACAGCGGTATCAGCCTGGATGTCGACAATGTGACCATCCGCGGCCAGGGCCACGACAAGAGCATCCTCAATTTCGGTTCGCAGGCAAGTGGCGGCGAAAGCGTGCTGGTAACCAGTAACAACGTGGTGCTGGAGGACTTCGCGGTGATCGACCCGCCCGCGGACGGCATCAAATACAAATTCAGCAACGGCGTGACCATCCGCGGCATGCGGGTCGAATGGAGCTGCGGTCCCTGCAGTGACAACGGCGCCTACGGCATCTACCCGGTGCAGACCGAAAACGTGCTGATCGAGGACAGCGTGGTGATCGGCGCCAGCGACGCCGGCATCTACGTCGGCCAGTCGGACAAGATCATCGTACGTCGCAACCTGGCGTCGCTGAATGTGGCTGGTATCGAGATCGAGAATTCCACCAATTCCGAGGTCTACGAGAACGAGGCGGTGGACAATACCGGCGGTATCCTGGTGTTCGACCTGCCCAACCTGTCGCGCGAGGGCACCCGCACCAAGGTCTACAACAACGTCATGCGCGACAACAATACCAGCAATTTCGCTCCGCCGGGCAGCATTGTCGGCGTGGTACCCACCGGTACCGGCATGCTGATCATGGCCTTCACCGATGTGGAGGTGTTCAATAACGTCATCGAGAACAACCAGTCCTCCGCCATCGCGATCGTGCATTACGATATCAGTGGCCGGCCCACCGATGACGTCAACTACGACGGCACCCCGCGGCGGGTCTACATTCACGACAACCAGATCAGCAACAACGCTTACGAGCCCGTCGACCTGGCGGCCCAGCTGGGCCCCCTGTTCGCCGCCGCCGGCGGCCTGCCGGAGATTTTCTACGATGGTATCGGCGAGCAGGCCGGCCGTTTCGCGGAGTCTGACCGGATCTGTGTCGCCGAGGACCCGTCTGTCAAGCGCGGCATCCTGTTCGGCGAAAACGGCGCCAGCACGGACCCCGCCTACTTCGACTGTGCACACGCCTCGCTGCCCGAGGTGGTGCTTGATACGCCCGAGCAGATCACCGCGGGTGAAACACCCCTGACCGACGAGGAGATCGCGCAAATATGCACCCCCGAAGGCGACGGCCCCAACTTCGCCGCGGTAGAGGTCAGCTGCGACACGCTCTCTGCCTACAACCTGTTCGCCGACCCCACCGATCCGCGGACCAACGCCAACGACGGCGTTCACTACCAGCTGATCACTCCGCTGTTTACCGACTATGCCGAGAAGTACCGCTTTATTTTCATACCGGAGGGCAAACAGGCGGCCTACAACAGCAGGAATACCCTGGATTTCCCGGTGGGGACCATCATCGCCAAGACCTTCACCATGCCCCACGACTTCCTCAATGACGGCGCCGGCGAGGACATTATCGAGACCCGCCTGCTGATCCACCGCAAGGAGGGCTGGAAAGCACTGCCCTACATCTGGCGCGAGGACCGCGGTGACGCCGACCTGGCGCTGGCCGGCGGCACCCGCACGGTGAGCTGGATACACAGTGACGGCAGTGACCGCAGTACCGACTATGTGATTCCCGATGCCAACAGTTGCAAGAACTGTCACAGCACCGTGCGCGATGAAAGCGGCAGCGGTGTCAACCAGGAGACCGTGATCACGCCTATCGGGCCCAAGGCCCGCTTCCTGAACCAGGACAACCAGTACGACGGCCAGAGTGTGAACCAGCTGGCCCACATGGCCCAACTGGGGGTACTGGCCGGCCTGCCCGCCGACCTCGACAGCGTGGAAACCGTACCTCACTGGCAGGATACGGCGGCGGACCTGCAGAATCGCGCCAAGGGTTACCTGGACATCAACTGCGCCCACTGCCACAGCCCCGGCGGCTTTGCCAGCAACTCCGGCCTGTTCCTGGAATACTGGCGTGAGGTGGGCACCACCTACGGCCTGTGCAAGACACCGGTCGCGGCGGGTGCGGGTTCCGGCGGCCTCAGCTTCGACGTGGTGCCAGGCAACGCCGCCGAGTCGATCACTGCTTATCGCATGGATTCCAACGAGGCCGATGTGCGCATGCCCGAAATCGGTCGCAGCGTAATCCATGAAGAGGGCCTGGCCCTGGTGAGAGAGTGGATAGACAGCCTCTCCGGCAGCTGCGAATAGCGCCCTGTCCTGCAAAAAACCCGCTCTGGCAGCGGGTTTTTTTTCGCCTTTTGTTCATCGCTGTTTCTGCCGTCGCTTGGCAATAGTACAAGCGCGTGGGAGAATCCGGGCAGTTTCACTGCAGGAGCGAGAGTATGATCAACGTATTGCAACCCACCGGAGACCAGGTCAGGGCATTTCGTGATCGGCAGACCGGCGAACCCATCGCCATGCTCAACCTGCTCAAGTTCCGGGCCAGGGCCGCCTACGAGGATGGACGGCAGACCGACCTGTCCGGCCGCGAGGCCTACCAGTTGTACGCCGATGCCTTTCGCGAAATCAACGAACCCAAAGGGGTGAAGGTACTGTATGCAGGCGAGACCAAGGGCCTGTTGATCGGCAAGGGCGACGATCTCTGGGACGCGGTCGCCATCATCCAGTACCCTTCGACCCAGATCATGCTGGACATGCTCAGGGATCAGGACTACCAACGCGCCCAGCAGCACCGCGCCGCCGGCCTCGAGGGGCAACTATTGATTGAGTGCGGCACCGGCTTCAGCTTCTGACAACAGCTCAGCCACCTCGTACACGGCTGCCGCGTCGAGTTCGCCCCCTTCCCGGCGAGCGCCGCGAAGGGGGCGTTCAGACCCTCAGGGCGCGGCGCGGCGCACCAGTTTCACGTCCCAGACAGAAGGCGATCCTTCCCGGCAGTCCGTCACGTCCTGGAACAGCTCCATGCCCTTCTGCCAGCCACCGCCATTAACGTACAGCTCATAGGCGGCGAAAAAGTCGGACCAACTGGGGAAGGTGGACACCCCGTAATAATCGAAATCACGTTCCGCCGGACCGCCGATCATGGGGAAGAACAACCAGTTGGACCCCTTTGCACCCAGGGCCCGCATCGCCTTGGCATACTGTTTGTGCGCCGCGACCGCCTGCATATAGTCGCCGTCGTCATCGACACTGCACTGGGTAAACATCACCACACCGTCTCCCGGGCTGCCCTCGGGGGCATTGATCTCCACGGAAGAGGCTACCGAGTGCATACCGCAGGCGATGACGCTGTCAAAGGCTTTCTGCAGCTCGCCGCCGCTCTTGCGCCAGGCCTCCTGACCCTTGCCCATCTCGTTGCCGGACGGGTTGGACCCCAGCCAGACCACCTGGGGCAGCTCGGTAAACTGCCCGAATGCGGGCGTCAGAATCCACGCCGAATAGCTGGTATCCTGCTGGTCGGCCCACTTGGCGAAGCGCTGGGCGACCGGGAGCAGATCGGCCATGCCTTTGCCCGGTTGGAACTTGCAGAAGAAGGCTTCCAGTGGCGCCGGTTTGGTTTGCTGGTCCTGGGCCAGCACGGCCTGGGATATCAGGGGAACTGCCATCACACACATCAATACCGCTCTAGCTATTGCTTTCATTATGGGTATCCTCGCTGTCAGTTGCTGTGGCCCGCACCCTCCCTGGAAAATCAGCAGGTAACCACCCAGAATAGTACAAAAACCCTGTTTTTCAAATGGCATTAGCCGGCGCCCGGCAGCGGGCGGGGCCATCCGGCGGGTGGCCGGGGTACGGGTTCAGTGCGCGGGCATTTTCGGTTACAATGCCGCCGCCGCTGCGACCGACGGCTCCTCATTTGACTGTACTATTTTGGCTGTACCAGGGTGCCCCGGGGCTGCCAGCCCGAGGCGCTCCATCGGCCAGACGCAAGCGGCCACCGCGGCGGGCAATTTGCCCCCGCCACGCCATCATGTTGTTTTATATAGATTTTCTATAGAAACCGGGCGCCAGCCCCGGGCGCGGCATGACTGCCCGACCGCGGGCCCTGAACACATCACAACCGACACGGGCGGCCACGGCAATGCCCGGCAAACGTTAGCAGGACGGATCATATGCTGAGTCTCAACAAACTGGAAAAAGTCATCGAACTGGAAGAGCGGCTGCGCGACGAGTACCAGAGCCAACTGGAGGCGAAAACCGCCGAGATCGAGGAACTCACCAACAAGCACGCGGAGCTGCAGGCCACCGTGGAATCGCAGCAGGCCACCATCAGCCAGCAACTGGAAACCATCACCGACCTGTCCGGCAAGGCGACCGCCAGCCAGCGGACGGAGCAGTTGAACCGCGAGCTGGGCAACCGCGCCGACAAACTGCAGGAAGAGCTGGCCGAGGTCAAGAAACGGGTAAAAACCCTGCAGAAGGACCTGGCCGAGGAACGCACCGAGAACAAGACCCTGAAGCAGTTCGACCCGGCGCGCATGAAAAAGAACCTCGATGCCAGCAAGAAGAAACTCGCCGAGAAAACCCGCGCCAACGAGCTGCTGCAAAAGTCACTCAATACCACCAAGGCGGAGCACGCCGAACTGCAGGGCAAGCTGAAAGAGCTGGAAGCCAAACTCGCTGAGCTGGAGGAGCCGGAAACCGAGCCCGCGGCAGAGGAAGCGGCGGCCTGACGGGGCGGCCCCGACGGCCCGCCTTCTCAGAACTCGAAAACCTGCTGCACCGCCGCCGAAGTGCTCGCCGGGGCAGCCGGTTTCCCCCTGTCGCCCCAGGCCAGGCCGGACAGTGACAGGCCCAGCAGGCGCACCCCCTTGGGCACCGGCAACAACTGCACCAACAGGCCACGCGCGATGGCGTCAAACTGCTCCCGCGACAGCGTCTGGTCGCAGGACCTGCTGCGGGTAATTTGCCGGAAATCGGCAAACTTGACCTTCAGGGTCACGGTGCGCCCGCTGGCTCCGCTTTTGTGGATGCGCTGCCAGACGCTCTCGACCACCGCTTCCAGCGCTCGCAACAGCTCGGCCTCCGAGGTCAGGTCCTCGGCGTAGGTGCGCTCCCTGCCTATCGACTTGCGGATGCGATCGGGCCGCACCGGGCGCTCGTCGATACCGCGGCAGGCGTGATAAAGGTAGTGCGCCGACTTGCCGAAATACCTGCTCAAGGTCGCCAGGTCCAGGGCGCGCAGGTCAGCCCCCACACGGATTCCCAGGCGTTCCATGCGCTCCGCTGTCCGCGGCCCGACACCATAGAAACGTCGCACCGGGAGGGCGGCGACAAAACCGGCGCCCTCCCGCGGCCGGATCACGAACAGGCCGTTCGGCTTGTTGTGATCCGAGGCAATCTTGGCCAGGAACTTGTTGTAACTGACCCCGGCACTGGCGGTGAGGCCCGTCTCGGCCAGGATCGCCGCACGGATGCGCTGAGCGGTTCGCAGGGCACTGCCCAGTTCCTGGCGGTCACGGGTCACGTCCAGATAGGCTTCATCCAGGGAGAGCGGCTCGACCAGGTCGCTGTAGCGCGCAAAGATACCCCTGATCTGTAGCGACACCGCGCGATACACATCGAAACGCGGTGCCACGAACACCAGCTCGGGACAGCGCCGCAGGGCGGTCACGGACGGCATGGCCGAACGCACCCCGAACCGCCTGGCCTCGTAACTGGCGGCGGCCACCACGCCGCGCCGCCCGGCAGCACCCACTGCCACCGGGCGGCCCCGCAACCGCGGGTCGTCCCGCTGTTCCACGCTGGCGAAGAATGCGTCCATATCCAGGTGGATGATCTTGCGAACCGCCCTGTCGCCGGCAATATCCATGGCGGGGATAGTAAATCCACCGCTGCGCCGCCACAATAACCCGGCGGCCATTCACCCCGCCGGCCAGGACATGGCGCAGCGGGCGCGACTCGGCACGCTTTGTGTGCTTTTTCGCGAATTTTTCGGTATGCCAGCCGCCATGCGGGGCTACAATAGTGGCAAAGAACACCAAGAGAAGTGGAGACGTGAACGGCTTACGCTGGAGCATTGCGCTGTGGGCGCTGCTGCTTGCCGGAACCCACGCGGCGACGCAGGCTGACACCGTCGCAGGGAGCGCGGACGCGGCCGGGCAGGCGGAGGCCCCCCAGGCGCCTGCCATCAAGATATACAAATACCGGGATCGCTCCGGGGCAATGTCGTTTTCCGACCGGGCCCCCGCCAGCGCCCGCTACGAGATCATCCGCTACAGTTCCAGCTGTTACGCCTGCAACCCCCTGTCCAGCATCGACTGGCACGGCGTACCCCTGCAACTCAACGCCTTTCGCGATGAGATCAGGAGCGCGGCGGACAAATACGGCGTCGATCCGGCGCTGGTGCGCGCCGTCATCCACGCCGAATCCGCCTTCCGCCCAAGGGCAAAGTCCAAAAAGGGGGCTATCGGCCTGATGCAGCTTATGCCTGAAACGGCAAAAGACATGGGGGTCGCCGATGTACTGTCCCCCCGCGAGAACATCCTCGGCGGGGTTCGCTATCTCGCCTGGCTGCTGGAGAAAAACGGCGGCAACACCCTGTTGGCTACCGCCGCCTACAACGCCGGGCCCGGCGCTGTCGAGCGCTACAACGGCATCCCTCCCTACGAGGAGACCCAGACCTATGTGAAACGGGTGAGAATCCTCCACAACCGCTACCGACTGGCGCTGGCAGATACCTATCGGCAGCCGCAGTTGAGCCAGATCCGCGCTTATTGACACAGCGATCCACTGTACAGCAGGCTTAGCTCCCTGGCCGCGCATACCGCCCTGTGGAGCGCCGGCTTATTGCCGCCCCCGGTAGACTCGGGCGGGCAAGGAGTTGTAGAGAGATCGCAAAGCAACCATGTTCGATTTAAGCAGCTGCCACGTCGAGCGCCTGGATGACCGGAAATACCGGATCAGCTGGCGGCCGTTTGATCCGCCCCGGACAGTCGGCGTCTACATGTCCGACGACCCCGAGCACTTTTACGGCAAGCGGGATTTCGGCGTGCCGCTGGTAACAACCCGCGACAGCGAGGTACTGATCACCAACCCCGATGCCAGAGTACGGCACTACTTCTACCTGGAGACCGACTGCGGCGACGGCGCGATCCTGGCGGAACGCCGCCTGTCCCTGCAAGGAGCGCCCAACTTCCGCGACCTCGGCGGCTACGTCACGGCCGATGGCCGGAAACTGAAATGGGGCAAGCTGTTTCGCTCCGGCAAACTGTCCACCCTGACCGAAGAGGACATGCACTATGTGCGCCGCCTGGGCCTGACCCTGGTATGCGATTTTCGCCAGCTGGTGGAGCAGGAACTCGACCCCACCCCCCTGGAAGCGCGGATCTCGAGGCAGCTGGCCAGCCTGCCAGTCACACCCGGCAGCAAGCACAACTTCATGGACAACCTGCACCGCGGCGTCGTCGCGGTGGATGACGCCGCCGGCCTCATGCAGGACATCAATCGCGATTTCGTGCTCAACCAGATGCCCCAGTATGCCGAGATGTTCCAGCTGTTACTGGCGGGTGACCAGCAGTTGCTGATTCACTGTGCCTCCGGGAAAGACCGCACCGGCTTCGGCGCCGCGCTTATCCTGGACGTGCTGGGCGTGGATGAGGAGGCGATCGTCCAGGATTACCTGCTGACCAACAAGTACCTGCCGATCGAACAGGAAATACAGCGCCTGTCCGCCGAGCTTCGCGACCATGCGGGCGAGCCCGTTTCCGAAGACGTGCTGCGGCCGCTACTTGAAGTCCGGCCGGAATACCTTCGCGCCTGCTTCGAGGAGATACGCAAACGCCACGAATCGAAACAGCACTTCTATGAAACCGCCCTCAAACTGGACGAGGATAAACTCGCCCGGTTGAGGGAACGCTACCTGCATTGACGGGCCGGAGCCTGCCCATGCCCGCCGGGTCGACCCCATTGGCGTGCACGGCCTAGTCTCCGAGATAGTGCATATCGTCAAAGGTCTTCACCACATCCGGGTAAAAAACCGTCAGCGTGGTTATCAACATGCCGTTGATGAAACCCTCCGGGAACAGCACCAGGCTGACCAGCGGCCAGTTGTCCAGCGCCATAAGCAGCCAATGCTGCGCGCCCATGAGCCAGAATACCAGCAGCGAACCGGCGACCGTCGCCAGCATGGCAAGCATACCGCCACAGAATCCTCCGCCCAGCATGTACAGGAACAGGTTTTTCCAGCGCAGCCGGGCGACGCCGTACAGCACCCCGCGGGAAACAGCGCCCGGTATCAGCACGGTGAGCGTCCAGGCCAGGGGTACCGCCGCCGGCGACTGGTGAATAACCGCCGCGTAGCAAAAGCTCGCCAGGGCCCCCGCCAGCAGCGCCAGGCGCAAACCCAGCAGCATGACCAGACAGGTAACACCGAGAAAGTGCAGCCACAGTTGCTCGACCATGTGCACCGACAGCAACCACAGCAACAGACAGAACAACGAGCCGCCCAGTACCAGGTGCAGGCGCGCGGGCACCGCGCGAATGGCCTTCCAGGGAGCCAGCAGCGCCGCGGCCAGACAGCTCAGAAGCATCAGCGCGGCGCTGGCGACGACCAGCCAGGCCGGCAGCAGGTCGACGTCGATGAACATCAGCGCATCAACCCGCCGGCAGGATCAGCTGCAAACAGTCCTAGTTTTCACCGGGGGCGGAATCATTGTCACCCTGCACCGAATCGGGGGGCGAGGCAATGTAAAGCTGCACCCCCGCCTCGACGTCCGCGTCGGTGAGGTGGAACTTGACGGTCTGGTACTCGACTCCCTCCTTCTGGGCGCTGACCAGATAGGTCGCGTTAAGGGGCATGTTCAGCCAGGTCACGCCACCGTCAACCGATACGTCCTGCTGGTCCAGGTCGGGAATGACCGAGGCATTGAAGTAAATAGGCCCGATGTAATCTGCCGACTCCGGGGCAATGGTCACGGTGGCACCGGGATCGCCGTGGGGCAGGCGGTCGTCATGCATGCTGGCCCATGACTTGCCCACGGTTACCACCATGGCATTGCTGAAGAAAAAATTGGGGTAGCCGTTGCCGCGCATCAGCGCTTCGACGAACGGCAACATGCCGAATTCGTAGTAATACGGATCGATATACTGGATGGCGAAATCGGTGTTGTCTTGGTCGTTGATGGTAATGACGTTGGTCTTGGTGGTTATCCAGCCTTCCTTCTCATAAACGAAAGAGAACTCCAGATCGACGCCGGTATCCTTGACGACATACATGGTCCACCAACCGGTTTCGTCGGTTTTCAGGTCCAGCTCCCGCGTTTGCGGGTACTCCGCAATCCACACCCGGGTGTCGGGTACGGTGGCGTGATAGTTGATGTACTTTGGCGGCGATACCTGTATGTCTATGCCGAAATGATTGGTCTTGCCACGCAACTCCACCATGGTGACCGCATCGCCCAACAGGTCATCATTGAGTGGCGTATCCGGGTTCGCCTCGTGGTCCTGCACAATCTGCAGCAACTGCTTGTCGGCAACCTTCTGATCGGTGAACACCAGGATATTGTCCGGTAACGTGACCTTGTCGTTACCGTTGCCGTTGCCGTCGCAACCCGCCAGGCCGAAGGTGGCAAGCACACCGGCGCACACACAGCGAATCAGTTTCATCATATTTTTTTCCTTTAGTATCGTGATAGTCGGATTCAAGGGTGCGCAGTATAGAAACTGGGAGAGTGCTTGCATAGGCCGTACGGTACCGGGCTGCACTTGGTATATTCCGGCGACGACAGAGGCTATGTCTTTTATCGCAATCCAGGATGGAGCCGCGCAAGCAGAAAGCGGATATCCCCGCGCCTAGTCGCCCAGCAGGCCGCTGGCAGCCAGAGCCTCCCCAACCCCCGCCGCCAGCTGCCGGTATCCAGCGGCATTGGGGTGAATCCGGTCGGCCCGCAGGTGCGCCTGGGAGAGAATATCCGCCAGCACATCGGGAACGAGCAGCACATTTTCCTGCCCGGCAATTTCAGCGTATACCGGCGAATCCGCCAGCGCCCCCACACTGGCCCGCAGCAGGGACAGGCGGGGCACGGCCACCAGCGCGACCCTCGCGCCGGAGGCCCGGGCCGTGCGTACGATGTCGCGCAGGTAGTCCCGCACCCTGGTGGCCGGCGTCTGTCGCAGGAAATCGTTGCCGCCGAGTTCGACGATGACCAGATCGGGCTGCCAGGTATCCAACAGCGGCGGCAGGCGCTCCCGGGCCTCCCGGGCGGTGTCACCGGACACCCCTGCATTGACTACCTGCCAGCCGGTCGCCGCCGCCAGCAGGGAGGGGAAATCTTCTCCCGCGGCAGCGCCCAGCCCGGCAGTGACGCTGTCGCCGAACACCAGCACCACCGCGTCGCGCGGCAGGGCCTGGTATTCCGGCTGCTCGGTACAGCCCCCTGTCGACAGCAGCGCCAACAGGTACAGCAGCGCCCGTAACGTCCCGGCGCGGTCCACCACGACCCATTTGCACGCTTGTTGTCCCACTGCCAACACCAGTCCGCGTTCCCCCGCCAGCTCACTACTGGGTGCAAAATACCAGTTATTACCCCAATGGGGTCAAGTCGCCAGTGAACTGCGCCGTCCCCCAGGCCAGCTACAACTGGCTTTCCGGGACCAACAGGGACATGACTGCGGTGCTGAAACGCAACCAGTACCCCGCCTGGGGTTCCTTGTCAAAGTGCACTTGCTCGCCCTTCTCCACCGTGACCCAGTACAGGTTTCCGCGATCGTCCAGCAATACTCTGTAGCCCTGTCGAATCGCGTTTTCGTCGAATCCCCTGGAAAGCGCCTGCGCGTACTCGGGGCTTTCGAAAAAGACACCCAGCTCGGTATTCAGGGCCACCGAGCGACCGTCCAGGTTGAAGGAGCCGACAAACAGGTAGCGCTGGTCAAACCCCAGGAACTTGCCGTGCAAACTGGCTCGCGAGGAACCTCTCCAGCCGCTGCGGCGGCCCTCGTCCGCGCCGGCACTGACGGGTTTGAACTCGTACAACTCCACCCCGCCCTCCAGCAGCGCCTTGCGGTAGCGCATGTATCCGGCGTGCACCAGCGGCACATCGTTGGCCGCCAGGGAATTGGTCATGATCCGCACGCGTACCCCGCGCTGCTCCAGACCCACCAGATAACGGGTGAAGTCCGGACCCGGCACGAAGTACGGTGAGACGATAATCAGTTCGCTGCCAGTCCCGTCTATGACTTCCTTCAGAGCCGGCGCCAGGTGGGTCGCCGCCTTCACCTCCCTTGCGTCGACCTTGGCAGGTTGATCATAAACCAGCTTCCAGCGCCCCCAGCTGAACCCGAGCTCGGCGATCTGTTGCAGGCTGTCCAGCTGGATGGCGCGCACGGCGTCGGCATAGGCTGTCGATTCAGCCGAGGCAAGGTATTCGTCTGATGCCTTCCGAAAGGCCGCGACCTGTTCCGCGCTGGCGGTTTCTCCTTGAAAAAACGCCCGCAGTGGATATACCCACTGGCTGTTCCAGTACAAGTCGAAAGCCTCGGAGACTTCCGCCACCACCGGGCCGACGGCCAGCACGTCCATATCCCGGAATCCGACGTCCGCGGCCGCGTCAAAGTATTCGTCGCCGATATTGCGCCCCCCCAGGATGGTCGCCTGGTTGTCCGCCGTCAGGCTCTTGTTGTGCATGCGCCGGTTGACCCGGCGGGTATCGGTGACGAAATCACCCAGCCGCGCGCTGCGGTTGGCAAAGGGGTTGAACAGGCGAACCTCCACGTTGGGGTGGGCATCGACGGCCCGCAGCATGGCGTCCTTGCCGGCGGTATCCAGGTCATCGAGCAGGATGCGCACCCGCACCCCCCTGTCCGCCGCAGCCAGCAGCTGGTTGTACAACACCCTGCCGGTCAGGTCGTCGCGCCAGATGTAATACTGCAGGTCCAGGGATCGCTCCGCCGCCTGCACCAGGGCGATCCGGGCATAGAATGCGTCCAGGCCCTCTCCCAGGGGGTAAAACCCCGAGTCCCCCGGGTGCCGGGCCAGCAGCGGCGCGATACTGCGCGCCAGGCGCGTATCGCCGGTTTCGGCCATCGCGTAGGAGGAAGGACGCTCGAAATCCTGCGGCAGCGACGCGCAGCCGGCCAGCAAAGCCAGCGTGACATAGCACACTACGAGGGCGGGTTTCATGGTCGGATGGGCCTGTATGTCCTGTGGGACCCTGTCGGCACTCTAACCCCGCCCGGGCGCCCGGGCAAACGCCTGCCGCCCCGGGGCCACGCGGGGTTTGTAGCATTACAACGGGTCAGCGGGCGCGGCGCCCCTCAGGCAAACCGTATGCGCACCGGGCGGGCAACGCCCTGGCCCGGCGCGGCACCAAAACGCCCCGGCAGTTGCCAGCCGCAGTTCCCACAGCGGCCCGCGCCATCCAGTGACCAACGGCCCAGGCGGTGCCAGTCGCGCTCGATCAGCAACTCGCCGCAGCCCGGGCACCAGGTGCTGGCACCGGCGGGATCGCGCACGTTGCCGGTATAGGCAAAGCGCACACCATTGGCCATGGCGACCCGGCGGGCCATGGCCAGGGTGGCAGCCGGCGTGGCGGCGTGCTGCAGCATTTTCCAGTCCGGGTGGAAGGCGGTGAAGTGCATGGGCACATCGGGGCCCAGGTGCTCCACCACCCAGGCGGTCATGGCGTCCAGTTCCGCCTCGGAGTCGTTCTCCCCGGGAATCAGCAAGGTGGTGAGCTCCAGCCAGGTATCGGTCTCGTGGCGTATGTACTGCAGGGTGTCCAGCACGGACGCCAGGTGGCCGCCGCAAATCTTGTGGTAGAAACGCTCGGTGAACGCCTTGAGGTCGACATTGGCGGCATCCATGGCGGCGAAGAATTCCGCCCTGGGCCGCGGATCGATGTAACCCGCGGTCACCGCGACGGTGGCGATGTCCTGCTCGCGGCAGGCGGCGGCCACGTCCAGGGCATACTCCAGGAAGATTATCGGGTCGTTGTAGGTGAAGGCCACGCTGCGGCACCCCGTCTCCCGGGCTGCCCGCGCCAGGTCCCCGGGCATGGCCCGGTCCGCCAGGGTGTCCATCTCCCGCGACTTGCTCATGTCCCAGTTCTGGCAGAACTTGCAGGCGAGGTTGCACCCGGCAGTGCCAAAGGACAGCACCGCGCTGCCGGGGTAGAAGTGGTTGAGTGGCTTTTTCTCGATCGGGTCCACGCAAAACCCGCTGGAGCGCCCGTAACTGACCAGCCGCACCCCGCCATCGAGACACTGGCGCACATAACACAACCCGCGCTGGCCCTCGCGTAGCCGACAGTAACGCGGGCACAGGTCGCACTGCACCCGGCCGTCTTCCAGCTGGTGCCAGTAGCGAGTAGCAACTATTGTTGAATCCATGCCTTGTAATATGGGTTGCCAATACCCACTTTACAACTATGGTTATAGATCATGCAGCTATAAGGAACCGCGGTTACCAGGCAATGAGCACACGCCCCGCAGCGGTGGCCGGGATGTTTTACGAGGCGGATCCCGGGCGCCTGCGCCGCCATGTAGACGCGCTGCTGGCGGCGGCCCGTCCCGCCACCGGCCCGACGGTACCCCGCGGCCTGATCGTACCCCACGCCGGCTACCCCTATTCGGGCGCCACGGCTGCGGCGGCCTATTGTTGCCTGGCTGACAGCGCCGGCAATATTCGCCGCGTGGCCCTGCTGGGCCCGGCCCACCGGGTATATGTGCAGGGCATGGCCCTGCCAGCTGACGACAGCTTCGCCACCCCACTGGGCCCGGTCCCGCTGGACCGCGATGCCATGCAACAGATTGCCCACCTGCCGGGCGTCTGCACCTCGGGCGAGGCCCACCGCCTGGAGCATAGCCTGGAGGTCCAGCTGCCCTTCCTGCAAAGAGTGCTGGGGGAATTCCAGCTGGTCCCCATCGCAGTGGGCCAGTGCCCGCCCCCCCTGGTGGCGGACGTGATCGATACCCTGTGGAGCATGCCGCAGACCCTGCTGGTGGTGAGCACCGACCTCTCCCACTTTCACGACTATGCCACCGCCAGCCGTATCGATGCCGATACCTGCGCCAGATTGCTGCGCAGGCAGGGCGATCTGCACGGTGAGCAGGCCTGCGGCGCCGCCGTGCTCAACGGCCTCATGGCGAGCCGGCAGCTGCGGGCCCTGGATATCAGTTTGCTACAGCGCAACAACTCCGGCGACACCGCCGGGGACCGCGAGCGCGTGGTGGGTTATGGCGCCTTCCTGCTCCACTGAACTGAGCACCGCGGAACAACGCCAATTACTGGGCATTGCCAGGCAGGCCGTGCAGAGCGATATGGCGGGGCGGCAGATGCCGGCGCCGCAGGCACTGGGGAGACGGCTCAGGGCGCGGCGCGGCGCCTTCGTCACCCTCACCCACAGGGCCGCGCTGCGCGGCTGCATCGGCAGCCTGCACGGCGACCAGCCCCTGCATCTGGCGGTTGCCGAGGCCGCGCGTTCCGCGGCCTCGCGAGACCCGCGCTTCCCACCCCTGAACGAGGCGGAGCTCGCCGCCATACGCTTCGAAATCGCCGTGCTGTCACCCCTGCAGCTGCTGCCGGCGGCCACCCGCGCGGCGCTGCTGGCCAGCCTGCGGCCGGGTGTCGACGGGCTGCTGCTGGAGGATCGCGGCCGGCGCGCCACCTTCCTGCCCAAGGTGTGGGAGCAACTGCCGGATCCCGAGCGCTTTGTCGAGCAGCTGCTGGTCAAGGCGGGGTTGCCGCCCCTCCACTGGTCGGGCACTCTGCGCCTGCAACGCTACCAGGCGCAGTCGTTCGGCGAGGACTGACACTTGCCGCCACTGACTCCCGGACGCGCCTGTAGTACGCTAACAACTCTGCCACCGACGACAGGCACCGGAATGACTGACAGGCTCACCTTGGCGGCAATCGCACTCTGGTTGCTGGGCGGCTGGCACCTGGTCCAGGCTGCCGACGACGACCTGCAATCCCGGATTCTGCTCGGGGAACAGACCTTCGGGGACAACTGCAGCAAGTGCCACCAGCTCGACGGCTACGGCGAGGGGGGCCTGTACCCCTCTTTGCACCAACAGAGCCTGCTCACCGACAAGACTGTGCTCATCCAGACCATCATCCACGGCCGGCTGGCGCCGGAGCAGGTCCCCGGGGCGCAACCGCAGCGCCTGATGCCGGCCCTGGGTTTCCTGTCGGACCGGGAAATCGCCGCACTGGTCGCCTACCTCAGCAACAGCTGGGGGGACGAGGTGATCGTGGTGACCGAGGAGGAGGTCCAGACTGCCCGCCAGGGCATCCCATAAGCCACTTTGCATCCCGGCCGTAACGGCCTGTTTTCTGTAATAAAATTACTCCACAAGAGCGCTGTTTACTGTTGCAGTCCAGGCCCAGTACCCCGACAATGGGCCCATGCTGTATTCGCAGTGGCCCGAATGATATTGAAGCCCTACCTTGCCCTGGCCTGCCTGCTGGCGCTGGCTACTCCCCTGGCGGCCAGGCAGCTCGACCCCGCCGCTGATCCCGAGCCGGCGGCCGCCGGGGCAGGAACAACGCCCGCTCCCGCCACCAGGTTCACCGCGCGCCAGGACACCCCGGGCATGCCCTCCACCAGTGCCACCTTGCCCCGCCTGGCCAGCAGCGAAGCCGCCATCCAGCGCGAAGCCCGATCCGTGGCCAACGGCAAAGCCGAGCTGCAGCCGCTGGACTTCCTGCTCAGCCCCGAGGAAATCCTCCGCCACCCCAACGCCAGCAGGAGGCTGCTGGGGGCCGAGGTCGAGCCGGGTACCGCCGCCCGGCTGGTATGGAAACCGTCGAATACCTTTAGTGGCATGGCGGTGGACACCCCGGTGCTGGTCGTCAACGGCGCCTACGACGGCCCCACCCTGTGCCTCACGGCCGCGGTCCACGGGGATGAACTGAACGGCATCGAGATGGTGCGGCGACTCATGTACGAGCTCGATCCCGGCCAGCTGCGCGGCATGGTGATCGGGGTGCCGATCGTCAACCTGCTCGGCTTCAGCCGCAATTCCCGCTACCTTCCCGACCGCCGCGACCTGAATCGTTTCTTTCCCGGCAATCCCCACGGCAGCGTGGCGTCGCGTATTGCCGACGCTTTCTTCACCGACGTGGTGAAACATTGCGACCGGCTGGTGGACCTGCATACCGGTTCGTTCTATCGCACCAATATTCCGCAACTACGCGCCGACATGACCAGACCGGAGGTGGCGGATTTTGTCGAGCTGTTTGGCGACATACCGGTGCTGAGTTCTCCGGGCAATCCCCGCTCGCTGCGCGCGGCGGCGGTCAGCGCCGGCATTCCCACCGTGACCATGGAAGCCGGTGAGCCCATGCGCCTGCAACGCGACATGGTGGACGTGGGCGTCAAGGAAGTGATGACGCTGATGGCCAAGAGCGGCATGTACTCCGGCGTCGACCTGTGGTTGAACCCGGCACCGGCCTTCTACGATTCAGCCTGGGTGCGCGCCAACGCCTCGGGCATCCTGTTCAGCAGTATGGAACTGGGCGCCCAGGTCGGCAAAGGCGACGTCCTGGGAGTGATCAACAATCCCATCACCAACGAGCAGATCGATATCGTTTCGCCCCATGACGGCCGCATCCTGGGCATGGCCCTGGACCAGTTCGTGATGCCCGGGTTTGCCGTCTACCATATCGGCATTCACGCCGCCAAGGGCACCCAGGCCCAGTCCCTGTCCGAGGAGGACGCAGCAGGGGCCGGGACCTACACCGACCAGGAAGCCGACGAGCCGGCCGACCAGGTCAACCGCGCCGCCCCCGACACCTCCGACTCTACCAATCGCAGTCCCGACGATATGTTCGACGACGAATAGGCGATGCGCCTGCAGCGCCCTCGCCACGGCCCCTCAGGCCGTGCGTCGCTGTTGCCACTGCAGCACCGCAACAGTCAGTGCCGGTAGCATGGTCAGGGTGACCACGGCGGCTCCCAGTATCCCGAACATCACGATTGCCCCCACCCCGCGATACAGCTCGGTACCGGCTCCAGGGATCAACACCAGTGGGGCCAGGCCGCACAGGGTGGTGATCGTGGACATGGCAATGGGGCGCAGGCGTGCCTCCACTGCCTCGTTCACCGCCGCCAGCGGCGCCAGCCCCCCTGCCTGCACACTCTGCACGGCACGGTGCACGATCAGGATGGGGTTATTCACCACCGTGCCCATCAGGATCAGGAAGCCCAGCATGGAAATCATGTCGAATGGCTGCACGACGGCGGCCCACCCGACCAGGGGCAGCAGGCCACCCACCGCATTGAGCAGCCACAGGCCCACGATGCCTCCGGCGATACCCAGGGGAATCGAGGTCATGATCAACAGCGGATAGCCCCAGTGACTGAATATGGCCACCAGCAGCAGGTAGATCACCAGCAGCGCCACCACGTAGTTGCCCCACAAAGCCTCGCGAGTGGCGTCCAGCTGGTCGGCGGCGCCCGAGATGGCGATGCTGACATCCGCAGGCACCCTGCCCTGCTCGCGCAGATAGTCCACCACTTCGCTGCGCACCCGGGCCACGCCGGTCTCCAGGGCGACACTGCGCGGCGGTATGATGTTGAGTGACACTGTGCGCCGCCCGTTTACCCGGCGCACGATCCCGGCATCGACCGTCTCGCTGATGTCCACCAGGGCATCCAGCGGCAGCACCTCGCCGGCCGCCGTATAGACCGGCAGCTGCCCCAGCGTATCCAGGGATGCCGCCTGTCCGACGTCGCTGTACAGGTAGATATCGATTTTGTCGTCGGCCATGAAGAATTCGTCCACGAAACTGCCATCGGTCAGCGCCGACACCGTGAACCCCAGGACGTCCGCGGTCATTCCCAGCTCGGCGGCGCGCTCCCAGCGCGGCCGTATCTCCACCATGGGTTGCGCCAGGCTCAGGGACGGCGGCTGGCTCTGGATGCGGGGGTTTTCAAACACCTCGCCGGCGCGGCGATAGGCGGCCTGCGCCACCTCGTAGATGACGGCAAGGTCGGGGCCGGCAATATCCAGGTTGATGCTGCGGGTGCCGCCGTCGTTACTGGAGATGATGGAGCCGCGCGCGGCAAAGGAGCGCATGCCGGGAAACTGCTCGTACTTGCGGGTGATAGCGTCCATAAGCGGCTCTATTTCCGCCGCGCGCAACGGCTCACTGATGACCCGCAACGAGTCGGGCGTGATCCGCAGGTTGATATAGGCGATGGCCGGCACTTCGCTATCGCCGCGGCGATACAGGTCAGGATCGGCGCCAACATGCAGCAACAGGTACGCCTCCACATCCCGCGCTATCCGCT
This sequence comes from Pseudomonadales bacterium, assembly GCA_024234735.1. Taxonomy (GTDB): domain Bacteria; phylum Pseudomonadota; class Gammaproteobacteria; order Pseudomonadales; family Halieaceae; genus JARRPM01. Next base: position 197,053 of record JACKNV010000003.1, on the reverse strand, counting down.
CCATGGCGGCCATGTTGTAGCCCGGGGGCGCATTCATGACGGCAAACACCTTGGGCTCCTCGCCCTCGGGCAGGTATTCCGCCGCCGGCGTCAGCCACCACATGACTGCGCCGCTGACCAGCAGGGTGAGGGCAATGCAGGCGCGTCGGCGCGCGGGGGTGGCGATCACCTGCTCCACGGCGGACAGGGTGCGGCGCCGCAGCCGGTGGCGGTCCAACGCGATCTGGTCGCCGGCCCCGCCGGCGCCGGCATCGACCAGGGACAGCCGCGCCGCGGCGGCCGGCAGTACCGTCACGGCCACCAGCATGGAGGCCAGGATGGCCGCCGAGATGGCGATTGCCACGTCGGAGTACAGCTGACCCGCTTCCTGGGCGACGAAGGCCACGGGTACGAATACCAGCACGGTGGTCATGGTGGAGGCAAACACCGCGGGCCACACCTGCCGCACGCCGCGCAGGGCCGCCTGGAAGCGGTCGGCACCGCGCCGGCGCTCCAGCTCGATGCTTTCCAGTACCACGATACTGTTGTCCAGCGTCATGCCGATGGCGAAAGCGATGCCCGCCAGGGAAATGACATTGATGGTTCGCCCCGCCAGCAACAGACCGAGGAAAGCCACGATGATACAGATTGGAATCCCCATGACCCCGGCCAGGGTGGCGGGCAGGGAGCGCAGGAAAGCGTACATGACCAGGGTGGCAAACAGCGCCCCGAGAAAGAGGTTCTGCCAGACGTTGCGCACTGAGTCCTCGACGTATACCACGTCGTCCGCCATGGAGTAGATTTCCATACCTGCGGGGTTCAGTAGCTCGCGGTTAATCGCCTCGATCTCGGGGATCATGCGCCGCTTGATATCGATCACGTTGGAGCCGGCCTCGCGGCGCAGCGCCACGAACAGGTTGGGCGACCCGTTGAAGGTGGCGATGGCGCGCTTTTCGAAGTGATCCAGACGCACGCTGGCCACATCGGCCAGGCGGATGACCGAGTCCGCCCGGCGCGCCAGGATCAGCTCTTCGAGCTCGCCGATATCCTCGAACCGGCCGACAGTGCGCAGCAGGTACTGGCGCTTGCCGGAATCGATCTCACCTCCCGAGCGGTCGCGATTGCGGCTGCGAACGGCCTCGCGCACGTCGCCCAGCGACAGCCCGCGCTGGGCCAGGCGCGCCGGGTCGACCAGGATCTGGATCTGCCGCTCGGCCCCGCCGAATACATTGACCTCGGAAATCCCGGACACACTGGCCAGGCGTGGCTTGACGTTGTCCTCGACGTAATCCAGGGTCATGTCCATGTCCAGCTGGCGCGGGTTGCCCGGCAGCGGCTGCACACTGAAAAACATGAAGAAGTTGGTGGAGAAGGAGTTGGCGAAGATACGCGGTTCATCGACGTTCTCCGGATAGGAGGGCACCTGGCTGAGCGCGTTATTGACCCGGATAAGCATGTCGGTGACATCGGTCCCGAAGGGAAATTCCAGCTGTATCTCAGCCATGCCGCTGCGCGCCGTCGCAGTGATGCGCGACAGGTTGGGCAGGTTGCGCAGGTAGTCCTCCTGCTCCACCAGAATTTCCTTTTCCACATCCTGGGGGGTGGCACCAGGCCAGAAGGTGCGCACCGATATCGCCCGCACGTCGAGGTCGGGGATCATCTGTACCGGTATGCGCAGGGCCGCCACCACCCCCAGCAGGCAGAGGATAAGCGTGATGACGGTTATCAGTATGCCGCGGCTAATAATCTGCTCAAACATCGCCCGCACCGCCGGCGTGAGGAGCGTCTATTATCACCTGCTGGCCGTCCAGCAACGCCTCATTGCCGGCGATGACCACGCGCGTCCCGGCGGCCAGGCCGTCCCGGATTTCCACCAGCGCATCGAAGGTCACCCCGGTGCTGACCGGATTCTCCCTGACCACAGGGCCTTCGGGCCTGTTTTCGATCGTCCACACCACCACCCGGCCATCCGGGTAGCGCAGGATCGCATCCCGGGGCACCACCAGGCCGCGGCGACCGGTGTCCAGCTTGAGCCAGGCGCTCACCGACATGCCCGGCACCAGGCGCTGGTCGCTCTGCTGCGGCAGTACCCGCAACAGGAAAGTGCGCACGCCGGGATCGGTGACCGGCACCACCGTGTCCACCCGGCCCTGGTAGGTGTGCCCGGGGTAGGCGCTGAGCCGGAAGTTGACGACGGCATCGGGGCGGATGTCCGCCAGGTAGTCCTCCGCAACCGGGAAATCCAGGCGCAGTTCATCGATTCCCACCAGCTCCAGCACGGCCTGGCCCGGGTTGACCCACTCCCCCTGCTCTGTCAGCTTGGTACTCACCACCCCGTTGAAGGGCGCACGCAGCCAGTGCCGGGCCAGCACAACCTCGCGGTAGGCGGCGTCGGCCATGGCCTGATGCAGGGCGGCTTCGTCGATCGCCACCTCCGCGGCCAGGTCGCGCACCACGCTCTCGGCGATACTGCGCTGGGGCGCGAGGCTGCGTGCCTCCTCCAGCCTGCGCCGGGCATCGGCCAGGGCCGTGCGCGCCTGCTCGACCTGCGCACCCGCGCTGCGCGCCTGCAGTTCGGCGAGCTCGGGGTCCAGCTGCAGCAGCACCTCACCTTTCTCTACCACGCTGCCGGCATCCACGTCGATATCCGCCACCAGGCCGCCCACCGCGGTCGACAGCCGCGCCGCCCGCGCCGCGGTGACGGTGCCGGTCAGGGCCAGGGTACGCTGGATCGCTCGCTCCTGAACCGGCGCGACCACCACTGCCACCCCCTCTCCGCCCTGGGCCAGCTGGCACCAGCACAGCGCCAGGGTGGACAACAGGCTGGCAAAGCGTTTTCGCATGGAGGTCATTGAGGGGGTGTCCCGGGTACCGAATTCAGGAGGCACAGAGTAACGGCAGGACAGCGGCTGCGCCAGCACCGCACTGCCGTCCGCCCTCTCCCAGCGGCCATACCTGACATGGTTGCCCGGGATAGCCACCGGTAAATACGCTATGATCAGCCCTGCCAATCACGAGCCGAGGAGGCAACACCGCCATGAGTGACGACGCGCAATATACGCCCCCGCGAGTGTGGACCTGGGACGCAGAGTCGGGCGGCAAGTTCGCCAACATCAACCGCCCGATCGCAGGCGCCACCCACGAGCGCGAGCTGCCGGTAGGCAGGCACCCGCTGCAGTTGTACTCCCTGGGCACGCCCAACGGGGTCAAGGTCACCGTGATGCTGGAAGAGCTTCTCGCCCTGGGTATTCACCAGGCCGAGTACGATGCCCACCTGATCAATATCGGCGAGGGCGACCAGTTCGGCAGCGGTTTCGTCGCCGTGAACCCCAACTCCAAGATTCCGGCACTACTGGATACCGGCACCACACCGCCCACCCGGGTGTTCGAGTCCGGCGCCATCCTGATCTACCTGGCCGAAAAATTCGGCGCATTCTATCCAGAGGGGCCCGCGGAGCGCGCCGAGTGCCTGTCCTGGCTGTTCTGGCAGATGGGCAGCGCGCCCTTCCTCGGCGGCGGTTTCGGGCACTTCTACGCCTATGCGCCGGAAAAATTCGAGTACCCCATCAACCGTTACGCCATGGAAGTGAAGCGCCAGCTGGACGTGCTCGACCACAACCTGGCGACGCGCCGCTACCTGGCGGGCGACCACTACACCATTGCCGATATGGCCACCTGGCCCTGGTACGGGCTGCTGGTAACCGACGGGATCTACGATGCCCGGGAATTTCTGGAGGTGGAGTCATACCGCAACGTGGTACGCTGGGCCGAGCAGGTGGCCAGCCGGCCGGCGGTGCAGCGCGGCCGACGGGTCAACCGCACCTGGGGGCCGGAGGAAGAGCGCGTCCCCGAGCGCCACGCGGCCAGCGACCTGGATTAGCGTGGTAACACCAGCCACGACCTCCCGACCCGCCTAACTGCGAAGGGCATGACACTATGAAACGTTTCCAGGCAATCGCGCTGGCCGGCCTGCTGCTGGCGGCTGCAACAATCAATGCAGAGACCAGTGAATCGGCACCCTCAGTGACCACCACACCACTCGAGGGCCCGCTGTATTTGCTGCAGGGCAAGGGCGGCAACGTGGTGGCCTCGGTGGGCGCCGACGGCATACTGATTATCGACGACGACTACGCCGAGTACTCCGGCGCCTACCACGCGGCGCTGAAATCCATCACCGGCACCGCGGGCCTGCCCCACTTCGTAATCAACACTCACTGGCACCTGGACCACACCGGTGGCAACGCTTACTGGGGGGAACGCGGCGCAGTCATCCTGGCCCAGGAAAACGTCTACCAGCGCATGTCCACCCGCCAGGAAATGAAGGCACTGAATCTGGTCCTGGAACCCAGCCCGCCCGCGGCGCTGCCCGTGGTGACCTATGGCGACTCGATCACCCTGCGCTTCAATGACGACCGGCTGGAGATCCGCCACTTTCCCACCGGCCATACGGATGGCGACAGCGTGGTGTTCTTCACCGGGCAGAACGTGGTGCATATGGGGGATCACTTCTTCAAGGACAGCTTCCCCTTCGTGGATCTGGGTTCCGGCGGCAATGTCCTGGGCTATACCGAGAACGTGGCCGCCATACTCGAGTTAGTCAACGACGCCACCGTCATCGTACCGGGCCACGGCGCCATCGCAGACAGGGCCGACCTGGAGCGCTACCTGGACATGCTGCGCAGCACCACGGCCCAGGTACAGGCGGCGCTGGAGCAGGGCCTGAGTGTGGAGCAGATCAGCGAGCAGGGCCTCGGCGACGAGTGGCGCAGCTGGGGCCAGGGTTTCATCAACGAGAAGGCGTGGATCAGCTTTATTGCCGGCAGCCTGTAGCGAGAATCACGCTCAGCACCTAGAATGCTGACAGCACCACCACACTCACCCTGAAGGAGCAAGGTTTATGCCTATTCGCAGTTTCAAATCACGCTTTGCCGCACTCGCCCTGACGCTGGGCGCCGCGGCCGTGCCGGCTCTGGCGGAAGTCGAAGTCGCGCTGCAAGGCGACGGGGAGCGCGCCATCGTCAAGCAGGTTACCGCGGAGATCGTGGCCATCGACCCGGAAACCCGCGACATCACCCTGGAGGGGCCGCTGGGCAACACCATCACCCTCACCGCCGGCCCCGAAGTCGAGCGCTTTGACGAGTTCGCCAAGGGCGACAACGTTCAGGCCACCTATTCCGAGTCCATCAGCAGCGAGTTGCGCGCGCCCACCGAAGAGGAGCTGGCGGAACCCTGGGTCGAGCTGGATGCCGCGGGCGTCGCCGCCGCCAACATGCCTCCCGCCGCGGGAGTCGGCCTGATTGTCCGCGCCGTCTGCACTATCGAGGGCATGAACCGGGTGACCGGCACCGTTACGCTACAGGACCCGCGCGGCCACTATCACATCGTACCGGATGTCCCCGCCGCGAAAATGGAGGGCATCAAGCTCGGTGACACCGTGGTAATCACCTATAGCGAGGCAATCGCCCTGACCCTGGAGAAACAGGGCTCCTAATCGCCCCCGGCAGAACAGGCCGCCGCGCGCCCCCGGGCGCCGCGGCGGCCCTCAGGAGGGCAGCAGCGCCGCAAACACCTGCCCCAGCTTGACCAGGCCCAGCGCCACCGTTATCCCCACCACCAGCAACCCCAGCATGTTAACGGCACGGTTATTGGTGTACTCCCCCAGCAACTGGCGACGGTTCATCAGCACCAGCAGGAAAGCCGCACACAGGGGCAGCAGCAGGCCGTTGGCCGCCTGGGCAAAGAGGATCGCCGCCAGTGGCCTGGCGCCGGCCGTGGCGAAGGCGGTGCCACACAGCAACACCGCCAGCCACACCAGGCGAAAGCGGGTCGCCTTCAGGTCCCGGGGCCAGCCCAGCACCCCGCATACCGCGTAGGCCGCGGCCAGGGGTGCCGTCACCGCGCTGCTCAGCCCGGCGGCGAACAGGCCGGCAGCAAAGAAATAGCGCGCGCTCGCCCCCAGCAGCGGCTCCAGCTGCTGCGCCATATTACTGGCGGAAAACTCACCCCCGCTGCCGAAAAAAGCCGCCGCGGAGGTGCTCATGATGGCCAGCGTGATCAGCCCTCCCAGGCCGACAGACAGGCCGGTGTCGATGCGGGATTCGCGCAGGGCCTGTTTCAGGTCCAACGAGGCGGGCCACTTCTCCTGAACCGCGCTGGCCTGGAGAAACAGATTGTAGGGCACCACCGTGGTGCCGATCAGCGCCAGCACGGTTAGCAGCGATCCCGCGGGCAAGGAGGGCAGCAGCATACCGGCCAGCATGTCCGCCGGCGACGGCCCCACCATCAGCAGGGTGAGCAGGAATACCACGCTCATCAGCAGTACCAGCGCGATCAGCAGTTTCTCGATCAGGCGGTAGACCCCGGAGGCCAGCAACGCCGCCGCGAGCAGCCCCACCGCCAGCGCCCACCAGTTCAGGGAGATACCGCTGATGCTCTGCAGGCCCAGCGCAGCGCCGGTGATATTGCCGGCCTGGTAGGCGGCGTTGCCTATGCCCACCGCCGCCACCACCAGCAGTATTGCCGCACTGCCCAGCCAGCTGCCGCGATAGCTTTCACGCAGCGCCTGGGCCAGGCCCAGACGGGTTACCAGACCGAGGCGGGCCGCCATCTCCTGCAGCAGCACGGTGGCCAGTACGGAAAAGACCAGTGCCCACAGCAGGGAAAACCCGTAGCGGGCCCCGGCAATGCTCGCGGTAGTCACCGTGCCAGGGCCGATGAAGGCCGCCGTCACCAGCAGCCCGGGGCCAAACCTGTCACTGAACCTGGTCGTCACCTGCATCACCTGTACCTGTGGGTATAAGACCTACATTAGAGCCCTGGCGGGCGGCGACACGCAACAGCCCCGGATAGTAAACCGCCAGGGCCAGGGCACGGGTGCAGACGTACAGTAGAAATGCCCACCACAGCCCGGTGTTGCCGAACGTCGGGGCCAGCCACCACCAGGCAAACAGAAACACCACCGTGGCCACGACGGCGGCATTGCGCATCTGCCGGGTACGGGTCGCGCCGATGAAGATACCGTCGAGCTGGAAGGCCGCGAAGGACAGCAGCACATACAGGCCAGCCCACGGCAGGGCGTCGGCGGCGGCGACGCGCACCGCGGTAAGGTCGGTGAGCGCCCGCACCGCCTGGTCGCCCAGCAACAGGATGGCCACAGCCAGCAGCAACGCCGTGCAAGCGGCCAGGGCAGTGGTGCGCCGCACCGCCAGCCGCAGACGCCGTTGCCGGCCGGCCCCCAGGGCTTCGCCTACCAGCGCCTCGGCGACAAAGGCGTAACCGTCGAGGAAAAAGGCACTGAAGGATACCAGCTGCAGCAATATATGATTGGCACCCAGCACGGCATCGCCGTAGACGGCGCTCTGGTTGATAAACCAGGCGAAGCTGGCCAGCAACAGCAGTGTCCGGATCAGGATATCGGTGTTGGCCGCCAGGGTCTGCCGCAGCTTGCGGCGCTCGAGGACACGGCGCCAGCACCAGAAAGCGCCCTGCCCGGCGTGGCGCCGGCGCAGCAGTCGCAGCACCATCAGGCCGGCAACGGTCACCGTGACCCACTCCGCCAGTGCCGTCCCCAGGGCGATACCCTCGGCTCCCCAACCCAGCAAGCCCGCGAACAGGACGTCCAGCAGCATATTGAGACCGTTGAGCAGCAACTGCAGCTGCAGCAACCGACGGCTCTCGCCAAGGCCGATGAGGGTACCCATCAGGGCATAGATTCCCAGCGTGGCCGGTGCGCCCCAGATACGAACGCCAAAATACGCCCCGGTCATCGCCTCGACCTCGGCACTGCCCTGCAGAAGCGACAGTGCCAGGCTGGCCAGCGGCCGCTGCAACAGGATCATGCCCAGGCCCAGCGCCGCGCCTACCAGCAGCGCCCTGCCCAGGGTGGCACGTACCTCGGCTTCATCGGCGGCGCCCGCCGCCTGGGCGGTGAACCCGGTGGTGCCCATGCGCAGGAAGCCGAAACTCCAGTAGAGAAAGTTGAATACCATGGCGCCAAAGGCGATTGCGCCCAGCTGGCTGAGATTACCCAGGTTGCCGATGACCGCCGTGTCCACCAGCCCCAGCAGCGGCGTGGCGGCGTTGGCCAGGATAATGGGCCAGGCCCGCTGCCAGATGGCGAGGTAGCCCAGGGAGGCTTCATGGGTGCGCAGGGATTCCACCGGGAGATGATACCGCGTTGGCCCCCGCTACTGACCAGACTGCGATGAATCCGGGACGGGCCAGGCGTATACTGGTGGGCAATGCGACGCCATATCTTCCTCATCCCCGGCTTTTTCGGCTTCGCCAACCTCGGCGACCTGACCTACTGGGGCCCAGTAGAGCACCGCCTCAGGGCCCTGCTCGAACAGGCGGGTATGCCCGCCAGTATCCACGCGGTGAAGTCCCAGCCCACCGCCAGCCTGTTCACGCGCGCAGCGGAAGCATAGTGGCTGGCCACCAACAAGCGGGGCTGGGCCGCTTTCTGGCAGCCCAGCAGGACCTTTACCCTGCCGCGCTGGCGGAGCTGCGCGCCGGGCACAAGCGCGGCCACTGGATGTGGTTTATCTTTCCCCAGCTGGCCGGGCTGGGACACAGCAGCACGGCGCAGTACTACGCCCTGCACTCCCTGGAGGAGGCCCGAGCCTACCTCGCGGAACCCACCCTCGGGCCCCGGCTAAGCGAGTGCACCAGCGCCCTGCTGGCGCTGCAGGGCCTCTCCGCCGAAGCCATTCTCGGCCCGGTGGATGCCCTCAAGCTCAGGTCGAGCATGACCCTGTTCGGCCTGGCGGCCGGCCCGGACTCGGTGTTTCAGCAGGTCCTAGACCGGTACTGCCAGGGGCTGGAGGACCCGCGCACGCTGGAGCTGCTCGGACGCTACTAGTGGGCGTGTTGCTCCTCCTGCCAGACAGCCAGAGCCAGGACAGCGGAGTAGATCGTCAGAATAATAGCCATGATGTTCACCTGTTTCGTTGTTTGCGACTGGCTCCTGCCAGCCGTTGGAAACGAGTATAGGCACCCCACAAATGAAGTGTGATAGCCGGATATGCTCATTGGCGTTGCATTTTTGGATATACCACCCACCCGGGCACTGCCTGCCAGGGCGCGGCAGGCTCAGGCGAAGGCCAGCACCAGGGCGAAGGTCAGCGCCAGCAGCAGCGCACTGAGCCAGCGGTAATCAGCGTACCAGGGCGTACCGCGCAGGGCGGCCGCTTCGCGCCGGTACCAGGCGGGGGTCCAGACCAGCGCCAACTGCTCGGGGGCCGGCGGCGGCCCGCCGCGGCTGGCCACCAGCAGGGCGGCGAGCGACACCCCGAACAGCACCGGTCCCACGTAAAGGAAGTGCAGTTCGATCACCTCCAGAACGCCATTCAACAGGAACAGCAGCACACCCGCCGCGGTGCCGGCCACCACCGCGGCCCAGGCGCCGCGGGCGTTGGCGCCGCGCCAGAAGGCCCCCACCAGATAGATCACCACGATCGGCGGCACGGTGTAGGACAGGACCATCTGCAGGTACTTGAACAGCGACGCGAAGTGCTCGATCTGCGGCGCCCACAGCGCGGCCAGCAACATGAACAGGCCGGTCACCCAGCGCCCCACTTTCATCAGTGCCCGACTGTCGAGCCCGGGTTTGTAACGGTGCACGAAATCCATGGTAACCAGGGTCGACGCGGCGTTCAGGGTGGAGTCGATCTGCGACATCAGGGCGGCGACGAAGCCAGCCAGCACCAGCCCCAGCAGGCCGGCTGGCAACAGGTCGAACATCAGGGTGGGGTAGACCAGGTCGGGGCGCGGCAGATCGGGATAGAGGTGGATGGCCATGGTGCCGGGCAGCACCATGATGAACAGCACCGGCAACTTCAGCAGCCCCGCCAGCAATACACCCCGCCGCCCATCCTCCACCGAGCGGGCACTCAACACCCGCTGCACCATGAACTGGTTGGCGCACCAGAAATAGAACCCCAGCAGCGGCACCCCCAGCAGCAGCCCCGGCCAGGGCACCCCCGGATCGTCGGCGGGGCGAATCAGGCTCAGCCTGGCCGGATCCAGCCCCGCGGTCATGCCCGCCCAGCCGCCGACCTCGGCAAAGGCCGCCATCGTGATCACCACCGCGCCCACCAGCAGCAGAACCGTCTGGATCGCGTCGGTGTAGATCACCGCGGCCAGTCCACCGGCGACAGTGTACAGCCCCGCCGCCAGGGCCAGCACGGCGATGGTCACGCCGATGTCCAACTCGGGGAAAATCAGCTTCAGCAGGAGGCCACCGGCAAACAGGCTGCCGGCGGTATCGACGACAATATTCAGGAACAGGGTAAGCAGGGAAAAGTAGGTTCGCACGCGGCCGTCATAACGGCGCTGCAGGAATTCGGGAATGGTAAACACCCGGGCGTTGAGCACGAAGGGCAGGATAAAGAAGGCGAAGAACACCAGCACGATGGACGCCATCCACTCGTAATTGAACACCGAAATACCGGTGTGGTAGGCATCCCCGGCCAGACCGACCAGGGTGGTCGAGGAAATATTGGAGGCAAACAGGGAGACACCGATCAACGGCCATGCCATGCGACGCCCGGCCAGGAAGTAGTCCTCGGCGCTGTGGTGGCGCCGGGCCAGGCGCGCGCCTATCCAGATTACCACGACCCCGTAGAGGGCGATCAATCCGTAGTCCACTGGCGCCAAGTTGACATTCACTTCCACCGCGCCAGTCTAACAAGACACACGCTCCGACCGCCAAGCCCCGCTGTTACCTGTGTTGCCCTGATACCGGGAGGCCGGGCCAGCTCCCCTGCAAGCGCAGGGAACGTTTGCCGCCTTGCCCCCCGCGGCAAGGCGGCTCTGGCTCAGTGACAGCCCTGCCTGGGCTCGTCGCGCCGTGCCAGTTCGTTCTGGTTTTCCTGCCACACACCCAGGGCAAGAACGAAGGACCAAATCGTCAGGATAATAGCCATGATGCTCACCTACCTTGCTTCTGCTTCTCTCAGCTGGCGCCCGCCAGCCGATGAAACCCAGTGTAGGCTCATCATATTTGATGCGAAATGCCCAAAAATACTTTCATGCGTTGCAAAATTGGATATACCCGGAAAAATCGGCCACCCGCTCCCGGCTACCCGCCTGACTGCGGTTTGTCGCGCGCCAGTAACCAGCTGCGGTATTCATCCCTGAACCTCTGGCAGAATGCGGCACTGGTGGCATCGCGCTGTTGCTGGCGGCGCAGGGCACTGGTCTCCACCGACGCCCCTTCCGCCCCCAAACGGGCGGCTAATTGGACCGTGGCCTGCAGCGGAGCAACGCAAAAATCTTCGTAGATAACCCGACAGGGCTCCACGTCCATCACGGAGAAAAAGGCACTGATGGCAGCGTTTTGCATGGACAGCGCCTCCAGCTTCCGGCGTATCTGCTCGAAGCTGTACTCGGGCTCGCCGCCTGTTCCGGCGGCAAAGCTCTCCCAGCGCTTGGTCTGGCTCGCTATGACAAACGACACCGCCTGGGCTACCAGGTCACGCCGCTGGACGTAGACCCAGCGGATATTGCCGAAATAGCCGGGCACCACACCCGCCCGCAGCAGCATGGTGACCTGCTGCAGGCTGGCCTTCATGCCGAAGACACTGTCATTGCCGTACCCGCGCTCGACACGCGAGCGCAGGTAGGCGTGCAGGCTGGAGAGACCCTCGCGCCCCATCTCGGCGAGCATGAACCCGGGATTGAGCGGCTCGCCCATGCCCCTGAAGCGGCCCGTGGCACGCAGGTGTTCGGCCACCATGGACGAGCCGGAGCGATTGGTAAACAACATGATGACCACTGGCTCCGGACAGGGCGTCACCGAGGCCGGCACGGTAAATTCCGCTATGGTCTCGCGCAGGGTAAGCTCGTGTGGTCCCACCTGTTCGAGGGGAAAGGGCAGCCTGGTCATCTGTGGGTCCAGAGAGGAAAACGCCCGGGGATTATGCCGACAGCCGCCGGACCTATCAATAAAACGCCAAGCCACTAGAATATAGGCGTCGAAAAAGGACCCCGTCGCACGGCGCGCGCCACGGCCAATGGTTCGCCACCCAGCCACCTCAACCACCCCGGATCACCCTATGCACCTGAGAATCGTCGCCCTGAGCCTGGTACTGGCCGCCGCAGCACGGGGCCAGGTGGTATTTACCGAGGACGCCGCCGCTCGCGGTCTGGCCTTCGACAACACCGACGCCCAGAGCGTCGCCTGGGTGGACTTCAACGGCGACGGCTGGCAGGACCTGTGGCTTGCCGGCCACCAGATGGATACCCGGTATTACCGCTCGCGCCTGTACCTGAACGATGCCGGGCAACACTTTACCAATGCCTGGCCCAGGCTGGTGTCCGGGACCTTCAAGACCGACGCCCACGGCAGCTACTGGGCCGACTTCGACAACGATGGCGATCAGGATCTGCTGGTGGTCGCCGGCGGCGGCGTGGGCCGGGACCAGGTGGGTTCGCCCAATATGCTGTTTGAAAACAAGGCCGGAACACTGGTGGATCGCGCAGCGGCAATGGGCCTGCAAAACCAGGCCAGTCGCGGCCGCATCGGCCTGTGGCTGGACCAGGACGGAGACGGCAGGCTGGACATCGTGCTGGTAAACGCAACGCGCCCCGACTTCCGCTTGTCGCGCAACCAGATCCTGCTCCAGCGGGATGGCGCCTTCGCCCCGGCAGAATTCACTCCCCCCAGGCTACAGCGCCTGGGAGGCAGGCAACTGCTGCTGGCCCCTGCCGGGCTCCCGGGAGCAGTGGGTGCTTCCCTGGATCTGGACAGCGGTCCCAGCGGCGCGGTGCTGGCCCCGTTCCCCCGGCGCGTGGTGCAGGCCGACCTGGACGGCGATGCCGAAATGGACTACCTGGTGTATGCCCCCGCCAAGCTGCAGGGAGGCAGCTGCCAGGCCCGCTCTTCCGGGGGCATTGTCCTGGCCTACCTGCCGCCCCCCGCCAGTGGCAACACCCGCCAGTTCGACTTCCGGGTGGACGGACCGGTCAAACTCAACTCGCGCAAATTGCCGAAACTGGACATGTGGCTGGGAGATAAGCGGGTCAGCGACCAGTTCGGCTCGCAGTTTCTCTCCCCCTTCGATGATCGTTACCTGGCGGGCTCCGGGCAGCCGCCGGATTTCGCCAACGGTATTCGCATTTACCGTGACGCAAACCGGGGAGACTGGAAAATCCTGGTGCATGAAGATCTGCCGTCAGCGGCCACCCTGCAGTTTCTGCTGACCCCGGCGGCCGAGGGCATCACCCTGGAATCCGGGGAACCACTCTGCCAGGCCACCACCCGCTTTGCACCCTACGTGGTGTTTGCAGGCGCGACCAGGCGGCAGCCACTGGCGTTCAGCGGCCTGCAGGAGGAGTTGCTGGCCCGGGGTATCGTGGCCGGTGATTTCGACAACGACGGCGACCAGGATCTTTTTGTTTCCCGCGGCACCCCGATACAGGACCGGCCGGATGTGCTGCTTGTCAATGACGGCAGCGGGCATTTCAGCGTCCAGGACGTGGCGGCCGCCAACCAATACCCGGAGCCGGGACTATATGAGGACGAAATCGTGCCCGGCCCCCACATCGGGGTCGCCGATTACAACAATGACGGCTTTCTGGATATTTTCCAGGCAGCTTCCTACTATCACGCCTGGCTGGATGGATCGCGGCTGGAGGCGGGCGTTCCCAATCGCCTGCTGACCAACCAGGGTAATGCCAACAACTGGCTGCAACTGGTACTCGAGGGCGGGGATTCCAACCGCGACGCCATCGGCGCCCAGGTCCGCCTGCTCGCCGGTGACACCACCCAGTTGCGGCTGCAAGCTGGCGGCATCGACAGTTTCGACCAGCACGCCAGGCCCCTGCATTTCGGCCTGGGGGGACAGGACCGGGCGCAGCGCATCGACATCAGCTGGCCGTCCGGCAGGCAGACCACGCTGACCAACGTCGCAGCCAACCAGATCCTGCGCGTTAGTGAACCCGCCGGGCCCCTCGACCCAGGCTAACCTGCCGCTACCGCTTCGATCTCGGCCATGCGGCCGCGGATATCGCGCTCGAACCGTTCGGCCACCAGCTGGTCGTTCTCGGACAGCCGCTCGACGTCTGTATCACAATAACCGATGATGCCCATCTGCTCGTAGGCCTTGCGGATTTTCGGCCCCCACAACCCGATATCTTTCATCATGGGGACGATACGGGTGAATAACGCACTACGAAAATCCTGCATAAACTTCGATTCGTTGAGGAAACGCACGCACTCGTCCATGGGCAATCCCAGGCGCCCTATACCAGGCGTCCGGTTAACTGCTATAACATGGCGCACTGCACCCACCTGCGCCCAGATCGCCCGGCAGCGATGTGTTACCGGGGATTTCCGGATCGAGGAATTCGCACCATGCCAGACAATAAGCACCCCGCAAGCTGGTTCGCCGCCGAGGGCAGCGCGTTCCCCCTGGGCGCCACCTGGGTGCCGCAGGACAGCACCTATAACTTCGCCCTGTACTCCAAGCACGCCACCGAGGTGACCCTGTTGCTGTTTCGCGAGGAGGACCCGGCGCGACCGGTGCGGCAGGTGACCCTGGACCACCACGTCAATAAATCCGGATGTATATGGCACTGCCGCCTGCCGCGCGCCGGCATGCGTGGGGCGACCCATTACGCCTATCGCATCGACGGCCCCGAGGGCAGCGACGGCGTCGGGCTGCACGCCTTCGACGCCGACAAGGTTCTGCTCGACCCCTACGCCCGCCAGGTCTGGTTTCCACCGGATTTCGATCGCAGGGCCGCCATGCGGCCGGGCTCGAACATGGGGCGCGCCCCCCTGGGGGTACTGTTCGAAGAGCACGCCGAGTTCGACTGGGGAGATGATCGGGTGCGCTTTCACGAGCACGACCTGGTGATCTACGAGATGCACGTGCGCGGGTTCACCCGCAACCCCAACAGCGGCGTGACCCCCGGGCGTGCCGGCACGTTTCTGGGAGTGGTGGACAAGATCCCCCATTTGCAGGAGCTGGGAATAACCGCCGTGGAACTGCTGCCGGTGCACCAGTTCGATCCCCAGGAGAACAATTACTGGGGCTACATGACCCTGAACTTCTTTGCCCCCCACACCGAATACGCGGTCGACCAGGACCGGGCCTTCGACGAGTTCCGCACCATGGTCAAGGCCCTGCATGCGGCCGGTATAGAGGTGCTGCTGGACGTGGTCTTCAACCACACCGCCGAGGGCGATGACAGCGGCCCCTGCTACAGCTTCAAGGGCATAGACAACAGCACTTACTACCTTACCAGCACCGACCCCGCCAATCCCTATGTAAACTTTTCCGGCACCGGCAATACCCTGCACTGCATGAACCGTTACGTCAGCCGCATGGTTCTGGACAGCCTGCGCTCGTGGCAGCAACTGGGGCACGTGGACGGCTTCCGATTCGACCTCGCCTCGGTGTTCAACCGCAGGCAGGATGGTTCGGTGACCCTGGACAATGCGCCCATCGTCTCGGCGATCCGCGCGGACCCGGCGCTGGGACGCGCCCGCCTGATCGCCGAGCCCTGGGACGCGGCCGGCCTGTACCAGCTGGGCGGCAGCTTTCCCGGCAAGCGCTGGTTCCAGTGGAACGGCAGGTTTCGCGACGAAATGCGCCGTTTCCTGCGCGGCGACCCCGACCTGGTAGCTTCGATCATGTGCCGTTTGTACGGCAGCGACGATGTCTTCCCGGACGATCTTGCCAACGCCTGCCATCCCTACCAGAGTGTCAACTACATCAACTCCCACGATGGCTTTACCCTGTACGACCAGTTGGCCTACAACGAGCGCCACAACGAGGCCAACGGCGAGGGCAATCGCGACGGCCATCGGGAGAACTACAGCTGGAACTGCGGCTGGGAAGGCGACGAGGGCGTGCCGGACCAGGTGCTGGCGCTACGCAAGCAACAGGCCAGGAACGCCTGTTGCCTGCTGATGCTGGCCAACGGCACACCCATGTTCTGTGCCGGGGACGAGTTCCTCAACACCCAGTTCGGCAACAACAACCCCTACTGCCAGGACAACGAAACCTCCTGGCTGGACTGGGACAGGCTGGAGCAGAACCGCGACGTGTTCCGCTTCTTCTGCCGCATGATCGCCTTCCGAAAAAGCCATCCCACTCTGGCGCGCAGCCGCTTCTGGCGGGCGGATGTGCGCTGGCACGGCACCGGTCGGGACATCGATATGGGCTATGAATCGCGGCGCCTGGCCTTCTACCTGGACGGTCGCTCGCAAGGCGATGCTGACCTCTACGTAATGATCAACGCCGCCCCGGAAGCAGCTGTTTTCGCCGCCCAGTTATCCAGCCTGGCCGGCTGGAAAAAGGTGGTGGACACTGGCGCGCCCAGCCCGGGAGACTTTTGCGAGGAGGCGACCGCTGCGGCGCTGTCCAGCGCGGCGGTACAGCTGCAACCCCGCTCGATCGTGGTACTGGTCAGGCCGCGATAGGGCCGCTGCGCCGACTTCAGCGCTGCGCGAGGTAGGCGCTGAACCTGGCGATCACCGCGGCCATCTGCTCATCGTCCAGTATCCGCGGCTCTCCCATGGCCCTGGCCCGCAGGTACAACCCGGCGCAATACTCGATCTGTTCGGCCAGGGCCCAGGCGTGGCCGATATCCGGCCCCGCCGCCAGCACCCCGTGATTCTGCAGCAGGCAGGCATAGCCCGCCCCCATGGTGTCCACTGCCGCCGCGGCCAGCTCGGCACTGCCGAACTGGTGGTAGGGAGCACAGCGCAAGGTCGCCTCGCCACTCAATCCGAGCATGTAGTGCACCGCGGGCAGATCCCAGCCCAGCACCGCCAGGGTGGTGGCCTGGGGCGAGTGGGTGTGGACCACGGCGCCGATATCGGGCCGCGCCCGGTAACAGGCCAGGTGCATCCCCGCTTCCGTTGACGGCCTGCGCGCCCCCTCCGCCACTGCCGCCGACAGGTCCATTACCACCACATCGGCGGCACCGAGCAACACGTAATCCATGCTGCTGGGCGAAATGGCCATCAACCCGGTGGCCGCATCGAACACGCTGACATTGCCGCTGGTGCCCGGGCTGAGCCCGCTGGCGCCCAGCTTGCGGCAGTACTCGACGACCTGCTCGCGCTCAGTTTGCAGGCGCATGGGCCCCTCCCGCCTCCTGCTGGGCCTGCAACAGCGCAATACTGGCGGCGGGGTCGAGGAGCAGGATCGAGCGGCCTCCCAGGTCTTTGCCGGTGGCGCCGTCGAGAATGAGGCGGCGCAACTGCGCGGTATCCAGGGAGGGGTCCAGGGCCAGTAGCTTGGCCGCCAGGTTGAGTACCTGGGGGGAGGACATGGAGGTGCCGTTGTACCGGATACGCTTGCCTCCCGGCACGTAACTCTCCACCTCGAAGCCATTGCCGTAGACATCCACCTTGCCCAGGCTGGTGAAGCTGGTCTCCTCGCCCGCCTGGTCCACCGCCCCCACGGTGATCAGGTTGGGGTACTCGTAGCTGCTGGGGTAGAACTCGTCGAATTTGACATCGTTATCCGAGTTGCCCGCCGAGGTGATGAACAGGATGTCCGGCGCCCCGCTGATCGCCTCGCGCAGGGCACCATCGCCGATCGCGTAGATTTCCCGCGCCAGCTGCTTGCGCGCCTCGGGAGAGCCGCCGGCGTTGTGCGCCTCCAGCGCGTCTTCTATGTCCCGCAGCGATCCGCCCCAGCTCATGTTCACCGCGCGCACCCCGTTGGCCTTGAAATACGCCACGGTCTCGCGCAGGGATTGCGCCTCCGCCCTGGCCTGTTCGATGGTGGGTTCCTCCGGAATCATGGTGTGATTGAAGGTTATGCGCGCCACCAGCAGGCGGATAAAGGGATTGCCCTGGGCGGCGATACCGGCGACATGGGTACCGTGGGAATAATTGCCGTACAGGCTGATGGACTCGATGAACCCCTTTACCTGATCCTGCTCCAGGCCCGCCAGCTGGCGGCGCAGTTCCGCGGCCTCCTCGCTATCCACGTTGGACTGCAGATCGCCCAGGCCCTTGGCCTGGCGCTGCAGCAGGTCGATATCCCGCGCCAGGTCGCCGACCGGGTACAGCAGCGACGTCTCCTTGTTGGCGTGTAGATCGTAGGCAATACCGTAAACATCGTCGACAAAGCCATTGTGGTCATCGTCGATATTGTTGCCCGGGATTTCCCCCTCGTTGCGCCACAGGCGCGCGGCCAGTTCCTCTATGGAGGTATCCAGGCCACTGTCCCAGATGGCCACGACCACGGGAGTGGCGGCCTGCGTCGGGGCCAGGTCGTACTGGCGCTGTTCCCAGATGTCCGCCTTGGCCACGGCATTGGCACCTATGTAAGCGGTGTAAATCCCGTTCAGCTGAGGCGCGTCCGGCACGAAGTGATCGAGGGTAAAACTGGCGGATAACAGGGTGGCGGCGATGTCGTAGCTGATCTCTCCGCCGGTCCGGTCAACGATGGGCTGGAACGACGACTCCATGTTACCCAGCACCAGGGCGCGACTGAGAATCTCGGTGCTGCCCTTGGCGCTCTTGACGTTGTCCTGAACCACTTCGTAATCCAGCGCCTGCAGGGCCTGCTGCAGGTTACGGCCCGTGGCGGCCGCCACGTCCCCGCCAAGGAGCCAGGCCCTGGCCAACGCCTCGCCGTATAACCCCATGGTCAGCCTGTTGGCGGCCTTGCTCTCCAGCTCGCGCTGTTTATCGAGGAGCACCAGGTAATCCTGCCAGCGCTGTTCCAGTATGGCGATATGGCCGAGCACCCCGTACAGGTCCTGCACGGTACTGGCGTCCTGGATATCGTAGGCCGCCAGGTCGGCGAGAATGTCCGCCTCCACCTGGTCGGCGAGTGCCAGCAGGGCGCCCCGGTTTTCGGGCAGGTAGAGATCGACCACGTCCAGGTCCAGCTGGTATGAATGGCGCGGCAGGTCGTCCTTGCGGGTAATCACCGGTTTGTCGGCGGTCGCAGCCGGCCCTGTTTCGGCTCGTACCGCTCCACCAAGGAATATGGCCACCATGACAAAAGCGAGCCTGGCGACGGAGAAATGGCGGGTCATGCAATACACTCCTTTGTACGGGCGGCGATTCTGCGGTAGCGCAGGCATGTGGCCCTCCCCGGGCCGGCCGCGGTGACGCCTCAGCCTTCCTGTTTGCCCGCAAAATGCTCCAGTACGGCCTGGCGCATTACTTCCGGGGGCAACAGGCCCTGCTGAATCAGGTAATCGTGGAACGCCCGCTGGTCGAACGCCTCGCCCATGAGAATTTCGATCTCGGTGCGCAGGCGCATCAGGTTCATGTACCCATAATAATACGAGGTCGCCTGGCCCGGCGTCCGAAAAGCATATCGATCCGCCTCGGATAGCGCCATCGGTTTCGACAGCGCAAGTTGCGACATGAGGAACTCCGCCGCCTGCTCTCTCGTCATTTGCCCGGTATTGACCATGGGGTCAAGAAACATTCGCGCCGCGCGCATGGCCCGCGTATAGAGGATGAACAGCTGTGCTTCCAGCGGCAGATACTCCTGCATGATCGACTCGGCATACAGGGCCCAACCTTCCACATTAGCGCTGTTGAAAGCAAACACAGCCCGCACCAGCGAGGTACCGTTTTCCACCAGGCTGGCAAACTGCAGCTCGTGGCCCGGGCGCGCCTCGTGTGTGGTCAGCGCCCAGGTCATGGCGTCGTGGCTCCAGTCGTCCATCTGGGCGTCACCCTCCAGCCCGGGATTGCGCTGCACCAGGACAAACTCGCCGAACTGGCCGGTATTGTCGACCAGTTGGGGCTGGCGCATGAACGGCGCCGGGATGGCCGCGGATTCCGCCTCCGTGGCCAGGCGTATCGAAGCCGGGCGCTCGGGCAGGCTGATGATTCCCTCCCGGAGAATAATCTCCTCGATCTGCGCCAGGCGCTGCTGGTAAACAGCCAGAATGTCTTCCGGGGGAATTTGCTCCTGTTTCAACCTGCGGATCACCGGCACCAGGTTCCTGTCTTTCCACCCCCGGCTCTCGGCTATGCGCCAGGCCAGCGCCTTCATCTGGCTGCGGAGCGACTGGTAGGCATACATGCCGGTTTCGATCAGCTCACCCGGGGTCGCCCGCACGCCGAAGGTCTTCAGGTTGTCGGCGTAGATCGCCTCGGGTAACTGGCTCTGTTCGCGGGCTCGCGGCAGCATTTCCTGGCGCAACCAATCCTCGTACGCGGCCAACTGCTGCTGCAACAGGGCGAAGTCCTTCTCCCATCCCGCAACACCCGATTGCTCAAGGAGAGCCCTTATGCCCTCCACGTAGGTCTGGGAGTCCGCCAGGTCAGTCTCCAGGTTGCGCCGGTAGGGGCCCAGCAAACCCGCTACGCCAAAGCGCTCGGTAGAGCGAGCCCGTGCCAGGTCGGTGATCGGGCTATAGCCCTCTTCACTGCCGTTGTACTTGCGTAAACGCTGTAACGCGCTGGCATAGCGCTCCTTGTCATTGCGCGGATCGAGCAGGGAATTGAAACTGTAGAAGAGCAGCCCGTGAACATTGTAGTAGGGCAGCAGGTAACGCTCCTCCAGATCGCGGCTGATGATTCCGTCCTGCAGGGACTTGATCAGGATCTCCAGATCCTGGCGCACCCGCGTATCCTGCTCGTGCTGCAGACGCTTTTCCAGCTCCGCAATCAGCTGTTGGTCGCTGGCGTCACGGCGCGCGACGACACCCGTCCGCAGGTCGACGATATCCGCGTCGAACTCGCTCAATCCGGTAGCGGCGATATATTCGGGTTCGAATCCGGCCTGGCTGCGCAGCACCATCAATGCGTTCTCGTCGCTGCGCTCCACCCAGTCGGCCCGGGCCGCCGCCGTCACCAGGAGAAGGAGCAGCCCAATCGCCAGGCCCCGGATGGTCACCTTCGTTGTTTTCATCTCGAATAGCCTCTCGTGTGGTTGGCCAGCTTGCTATTTTACGGTGTATCTCCCTGCCCGGCATACCCGATGGCGCCAGCTGCTGGCACGCGGCAGGGCTCACAGCGCCCTGCCAGACCACGCACGCCTTGCGCCAGATCAATTTCATTAGGTGACGGCTGTCGCCCTTGTATGCTTCCATAGACAAAAACAAGCAGAGTCCCCGTATGACCAGGAAAACCCGCCTGCTGTGGCTGACGGTGGCCGCCGCGACACTGCCCGCCCTCGCCTGGGCCAGCGGCGCCAGTGAAATGTTCACCCAACACACCCTGCTGCTGATCGTGATGATCACCCTGGCGGACTGGTGCGGCTGGTTATTCGAACGGCTGGGCATGCCCGAGCTGGTGGGGCAGATTTTCGCCGGCATCATCCTGGGCAATCTGGCCCTGGCGGGGGTCGACGTGGATGTCGCCGACATGCTGCGCTCCAGCCACTTCATGCAGTACTCCGCGGAGCTGGCGGTGGTGTTGCTGCTGTTCCTGGTGGGTCTGGAATCCAATATGGGCGACCTGCTCAGGGTCGGCCCCAACGCCACCAAGGTGGCGGTGGTGGGAGTCGCCCTGCCGGTGTTCATGGGAGTCGGGGTATGGCACCTGCTAGGGCAGGGCGACGGTGTGGAGGGCTGGTTCGTGGGGGCCATGCTGGCGGCCACCTCGGTGGGCATCACCGCGGGCATGCTGGGGGCCGCGGGGCTGCTCGAATCGTCCTCCACCAAGGTCATTCTGGGCGCGGCCGTGATCGACGACGTACTGGGCGTGATGCTCCTGGCAGTACTGGCCAGCGTGGTCATCACCGGGGATTTTTCCGCGCTGGACCTGGTGTGGATCGTGGCCAAGGCGGTGGGGTTCTTCCTGGTCACCCTGTTCCTGGGCCGCAAGTTCATGCCACAGATCATCCACGTCACCTCCATGAACCATCACGCCAGTTTCTGGACCGGGTTCTCCCTGTGCCTGGCGCTGACCGCCGCGCAACTGGCGGCCTTCGCTGG
This sequence comes from Pseudomonadales bacterium, assembly GCA_024234735.1. GTDB lineage: Bacteria > Pseudomonadota > Gammaproteobacteria > Pseudomonadales > Halieaceae > JARRPM01. Next base: position 175,195 of record JACKNV010000003.1, on the reverse strand, counting down.
CCTGGCACCGCTGATCGGGGCCTTCGTGGCCGGCCTGCTGCTGGATGACGTGCACTTCGTGGTGGGCGACGACTTTCAGAAGAAGCGGGTAGAGGAACTGCTGCAGCCCATTACCAACATCATGCTGACCATCTTCTTCGTGGGCATCGGCGCCCAGGTGGAACTGCAGACCCTGCTCGACCCGGGCGCCCTGAAGATCATCGGCAGCCTGCTGCTGGTGGCGGTGGTCTCCAAGGGACTGTCGGGGTTTACCGTGACCGGCAAGGGCTTCGATCGCCTCGGAATTGGCCTGGGCATGATCCCCCGCGGTGAAGTTGGGCTGGTGTTCGCCTCTTTCGCCTTTTCCCACAAGGTGTTCTGCTGCGAGGTGTACTCGGCCCTGGTGATGGTGGTCCTGCTCACCACGATTGCCGGGCCACTGCTGCTGAAGCCCCGGCTGAAATACTTTTGACGGCGGTGCGGCGCTCGCCATGACACCGCTGGGGGCCGCAATTGCCGGATGGCGAAGGCGCTACCGCACCGCCCGCAAGAAACCCGATGTGTGGGTACTGGATGAGCCGGGGGTCGCCTTTATCCAGATTCGCAAGGTGGCATCGCGCTCTGCCAGGCTGGCCTTCAGCCAGTATCTGCTGGGTCAGGCGCTGGCCCCCGACAGCGCCGCCATCGACCGCATCGACCGCCAGTATGCACGCCACCTGAGCACCCGCCGCATCGCCCGGCTGGCCCGCTCCCACTACGTGTTCACGATCGTGCGCAACCCGCTGGCGCGACTGCACTCCTGCTACGCCCACAAGATCGTCGCGCACCGGGAGCAGGGCCTGGCCAACCCGTTCAGCACCTGGGGCATACACGCGGACATGAGTTTTGCCGAGTTCGTGGCCCGGGTCGCCGAGATTCCCGACCGCGACAGCAATACCCATTTCCGCTCCATGCACCCCTTTCTCACCCACGGCGGCAAACTGCTGCCGCATACGGTCTGCCGGCTGGAATCGCTGGCCCGCGACTGGCAGGAGGTACAGCGGCGGATACCCGGGTTTCCCGACCTGCCCCGGATCAACCGCACCGACCACAGCGACCGACCCGCCTACCTGGATGCCTACGACTACCGCAGTGCGCAACTGGCCTGCCGCCGCTACCGGCAGGATATAGAGCTGCTCGGCTACGGCGAGGCAGCGGGGCAACTGCTGGCCTCCCTGCGCTGATCAGTGTTTACTTTGCCACCGGCACACCGCGGGCGCCCGGCAACGCGATAGCCAGGGCAGCGGCCACGACGAGGGCAGCGCCGAGGCACTGCAATACCAGGTGGTAATTGCCCAGCTGGTCGTAGGCATACCCGGCCAGCGGCGCTCCCGCCAGACCGAAGGGCAGGAACAGGGGCATCTGCGCGCCGCTGACCTGGCCGATATTGGCGGCATCGAAATAGCGGCTGTTGAGATAAGGGTGCATGGGCACGAAAGCCCCGGCGCCGAAACCGATCACGGCCATTGCCGGCAGCACCTCGACAGCGCTGTCCGCCGCCAGCAACAGCTGGATGCCGACAGTCTGCAACAGCAACAGTGCTGCCGCCACCCAGCGCGCATAGTGGTGCCCGGCGTCACCCAGCCAGGCGATCACGCCCTTGCCGGTCATTCCTGCCAGCCCCGTCAGCGCCATGAACCACCCCGCCTCCGCCACAGTGTAACCCTGGTTCAGGAAATGCGGCGGATAACAGATTCCCAGAACCAGGGATGCGTTCAGGCCCAGCGCCACGCACAGGCCGATCAACCAGAAAGCGGCGCGCCGGTACATTAGCGCGCCGTCCATGGCCCCGCGGCCGCTGGCCTGGGCCGCAGCGGTATGGGCGGGTATGCCGGCCAGCACCAGGATCCACAAACACACCAGCAGGCCCAGGGCGAGCAGCGCCAGGGCCAGCCGCCAGTCGAGCCATGCCAACAGCATGCCGACCAGCGGCGGCAGGATCATCGAGGCGACGCTGATACCCATGGCGGCCACCGCCAGGGCCCGCGCCTCCTGGCCGGGGTAGGTCTTCACCATCAGGCCATTGATGACCACCGGCCCGTAGAGAGTGAGCCCAACGGCAAAACCGAGAAAGCCCAGCGCGGCGACCCACAGCGCCGGTGCAATGCTGCTGACACACAGGGAGAGCATGGAACAACTCACCCCAACCAGTACCAGGCGCCGGATCGAAACCCGATCCACCAACCTGCCCACCAGCGGCCCCAGGAAAGCGGGCACCAGCAGCAGCGCCACCGGCCCGGCATTGATCGCGGCCACCCCGACGCCGAAAGTCCGCGCCAGTGGCTCGACGAAAAACCCGTAGATACTGATCAGCCCCACTCCGCAGCCCATGCAGGCCATGCCGCAGGCGGCGGGCAGCCAGCGGCGCAGGTTCAATTGAACAAGCTCGCCTCGGGGCCGATCTCATTCGCCACCTGCTGCAGCCGCGACCGGTCCAGGCCGTAGAAGGCCACCGCGTTCTCGCCCAGTATGCGGCGGCCGTCGGCCTCGGGGAAACCGGCGAAGGTCTGGCGAAGATATTCCCCGGTACGGGGCCAGGTGCCTTCCGGGTGGGGATAGTCACTGCCCCACATGATCTGCCCTGGGCCGAAGGCCCCGCGCAGTTCCAGGTCGGCGCGGGGCACACAGGAGGCGCCAATCGCCACATTGCGCCGGAAATAGTCGCTGGGTGCCATGGACAGGTGGGAGCGAAAATCGCCCAGTTTGGCCGAAAAGTGCACGTCGTGGTAATTGTGGTCCAACAGGCGCAGCCAGGGCGGCAGCATGTACAGGGTTCCCCCCTCCACGATAACAGCCTTGAGGCGTGGGAACCGCTCGAAGACACCGCCCCAGATCATGAACGTCAGGGGCCGATACAGCCACCACATCACCTCGGACACGTAGATGCCCATGGCCCCCGGCAACTGCTCGCTGTTGTCCTCCTGGGGCCAGTCCCTGCCGAAGTATTCCGGATGCGGCGCCGGGCCGGAATGGAAGTGAACGATCACCCCGAGCTCCTCGCAGGCCTCCCAGAATGGGTGGTAGCGGGTGTGGTGGTAGGGCGGATGGTCCTCCCACAGGGTGGGAATCATCACCGATGTCAGGCCGTTGTCCACACACCAGCGCACTGCCTCGACCGCCCGCTGCACATCGAACAGCAGGGGGATGGAGGCCACCCCGATATGGCGTGCGGGATCGTTGGCGCAAAACTCCGCCAGCCAGCGATTGTGCGCCATGGCGCCCGCCCACTGCAGCTCGGGAACGGCGTCCCGCGGCGACAGGCCGAGGCCCGCGCCAAAGGGCGGCGTGTTGTACTCGGTAATACCGTCGGGGAAGATGATCTCCGCGGCGATGCCGTCCCCGGCCAGCATCCGGGTGCGCTCGGCGTAATCCCAGGCACCGGTCAGTTGCCGCGCGATGGGGGCGCGCCAGGCCTCGTTGATCTCGGCAATCAGGAAGCTTTCCGAAGCCTTGCTCATCATGTCCAGTTGCACCGGCACCGCCAGGTCCAGCATCTCGTGGTAGCGGGACTCGACATAGGGTTTGTAGTCGGCGATATGCAGTCCGGCGTGACAGTCGGTGGACACCACCAGCAGGCGTTCAGACATCGTTCGTTATCCCTCTTCTTATTGGTTGGCGATGGCGCTGCCGCACCAGGGGGCGGCACTGTATCGAGGCCTAGAAGCTAGAGTACGCCCCGCGACAATGCAATCGGGGGGCCGCCCGCCAGGCCGGCCGGTTCAACCAGCCATCCCGGCAACGGCGCCGGCGCGGGGTGCAATAGCGGCGCCGCGCCGCTATAGTTCGGCACAGGGATGCAGGCATCGTTATACCTTACGGGCTGGAGCCGACAGGCATGGACAACATTTCGGGCTATCTGCTGGCGCTGGCACTCGTGGCGGTGTTGCTGCCATCCGGGCTGAGCGGGTGCAGTTGTGGCTTCGATTGCAACAATGACCGCAACGACAACAAGCCGGCCACACTGTCCCTGGGGTTCTCCGACGAGCCGCTGGAGGACCTCAAGGAAGTCGTGATCGAGGTGGATCGCGTCACCCTGCAGCGCACCGGCGAGGAAGATATCGTCATCGACAGCTTCACCATCTCCGAGCTGAGCCTGGTGGATGCGGACAGCTTCCAGATGGACCTGCTGGACTACCAGGGCCTCAACCAGTTGCTGGTGATCGAGAACCTGGAGCTGACCAGCGGCAGCTATTCGCACCTGCTGGTGGACATCCTCGGGGACGATATCAACCTCTCCTACGTGCAGCAATCCGATGACAGCCTCAAGCCGATCACCGTCAGCGGCGGCCAGTTGAGCCTCCCGGGGTTCAGCCTGGACACCGGCGAACAGGCTTTCACCGTGGAATTCAGCCTGGCCCAGGCGCTGCAATACCAGCAGTCGGCAGACAACTACCTGCTCACCAGCACGGGTGTGCGGGTAATGGACAACGATACCGCTGCGAGCCTCTCGGGCCGGGTGAGCAGCGACCTGTTCGACAGTGTCAGCCCCTGTGATGCCAAGGAGGACCCGGAGTCGGGCAATCGCATCTACCTGTACAGTAACGGCCCCGTGGCGGAGGCGAACCTGGCGGATGTCTTCACCAGCTCCAGCAGCACGGAGGTGCCTTCCGGCAAGCGCGCCCCCTATGCGGTGGCCTCCATGGCCGAGGATGTGCTGACCGGCACCTGGCAGTACTCCGTGGGCTTCATCGCCGCCGGGGACTACACCCTGGCGTTTGCCTGCGATGCCGGCGACGACAACCCCGTCGACTACGACGGTATCAGCATCGCGCTGCCCGTCGACCAGGTCTACCAGATCACCCTGGACGCGGGCGAGCGGGCCATCTGCGACCTGGAGCCGGACGCCACCTGCAGTTAGGCGGCCCTACTTGCCGGCCATCAGCCTGGCGATCTTGCCGCTGGCCTGCACCCCGGGCACCACACCGAGAAAATCGCGCTTGCCCAGCGTCACGCCGTTGTGGCGCAAAATGTTATAGGCTGCGCTGTAATGAAAATAGAAGTTGGGCAGGGCCCAGCCGGTGAGGTAATCCAGGCCGCTGAACCTGAGCGTGCCGATGGGCAGCTTCATCACCACTTCGCGCGCCTCGCTGCCCTCGAACTGGGCCGCCTTGAGGCCACGCAGAAATGCCAGGGTCTCCTTGAGACGCTTGTCGAGCTCGGCAAAACTGGTCTCGTTATCCTCGAACACCGGGACGTCGATACCGGCCAGGCGGGCTGCGCAGCCCTTGGCATTGTCCGCCGCGATCTGCACCTGGGTTAGCAGTGGGAACATATCCGGGGCCAACCGGGCATTGAGCAACACCGACGGCTCGATGCCGCGCGCCCTGGCATCGCGGGCCGCCAGTTTGAGAATGGCCGCCAGGTTTTTCAGGTTGTGGTTGAATACGCGAACGGAAGACTGGTAGATCAACTGGCTCATGGTGGTTAACTCCTGTCAGGGTTGGGGCCGCTTGCCCGGCAGATATCTTAGTACCGACCCCGTCGACTTGCATAGGTCGCGGCCAACATTACCGCCCGGATCAGGCAACGGAGAGCGCAAGCAATGAAATTCCTCAAACTTACCGCCTGCATCGCGCTGGCTGCCCTGGCAGTACTGCTGTTGGGTTTGAACACCTGGGGCTACTTCGCGCTGGGCAAACTGGCGCCCGACCCCGCAGCGGCCCGCGACACCGGGGCCAACGAGGTCGTCATGGTGTTCGGCGCCACCGGGCGCGCCGGCGGTGGGCTGGTGGTAGCGGCCGTGGAAGACCCGCGGGTGCAGCGGGTTTACGTGGTGACGCGCCGCACCATCCCGCTGCTGGAGGAACTGGCGGCCAGCGGCAAGCTGGAGGTCAGGCTGCACCAGGACTTCACCGACTACAGCGACCTGGCGGACATCCTGCCGCAGGTGAATACCGTGCTGTGGGCGCTGGGCACCTCCTCGCTGCAGGTGGACGAGGCCACCTACACGCGCATCCACGTGGACTTTCCGCTGGCCTTCGTCGAGGCCTGGCTGGCGGCCCGACAGGAAGCGCCCATGGCGTTTCACTTTATTGCCGGCATGGGCACCGATGGCGACGCCGCCTGGGCCCGGGACAAACGCCACACCGAATCCGAGACCGCGCGACTGGCCGCCGGCACCGGCCTGCGCAGCTTCAGTTATCGCTCCGCTTACATTCGCCCCGCGGACCAGCAGTCAAACCTGTTGCATCACCTGCTGCAAGCCGTGCTGGCGCCCGGCTCGCTGGCCATGAGCTCCCGCGACCTGGGGCGCGCCATGCTGGAGATCAGCGCCCGCAGCAACGAACTGCCGAATGGCACGCTTATAGACGCGGCGGACAGTATCGCCTACGCCAGGGCCTATGGGGATACCACAGCCGAGTAAAGTCCGCCCGACAGGAGTCCGCGGGAGGGCCTGGGTGCTGTCGGGTAGAATTCAGTCGAGCGCGGGGCGCTGACCGGCCGCGCCTATCCGCGCCAGGTAATCCAGCAGGATGGTGTTCAGCTGCGCGGACGCCTCCAGCGGCAGCATATGCCCGGCCCCGGGTACCATTGTGACCCCCATCAGGTTGGGGAAAATAGCCCGCATCAGGGCGATGGGGTCGTCGCCGTGGAATCCCTCCAGGTCGACATCGCGCTCGCTGCCGATGAACCATGCCGGCACCTGGCTCTGCACCCCCTCGAAAGGTTTGCGCTGCGCCCACTTGATGTCCATGGAACGATACCAGTTGAGGCCGCCAGTGAACCCGGAACGGCTGTACTCCGATACGAAAAACTCCAGTTCCAGTGCACTCAGCCAGGGCCAGGGCAGCGGTGGCGGCTCCCGCATGGCATCGAGGTAACTGGTGCCCGGCGGATGCCGGAACACCTCGAAAAAGTTGGCCGCACCGCTGAGCGCCCACATCACCCTGCGCAGGAACGCCCGCGGCGCCGCCGCCAGTTCCATATCGGCCCGCGGCGGCTCGCGGAAATACTCGATGTGCAGGAAGTGTCGCTCGCCCATCTCGCGATATTCGGTCAGCGGCGGCTTGTCCGGGTTGTGGGGCGCGGCGGGATTTTCCAGGCAGATAATGGCCTGCACCCGCTCCGGGTGACGCAGGGCGAAGTCCTGGATCGCGAAGGCGCCGAAATCGATACCGACCAGAACGGCGCGTTCCAGCCCGCAGTGATCCAGCAGGCCCAGCAGGTCGGCGGTGATCGCATCCACCCCGTAGGCCTCGGGCGCCAACGGCGCCTCGGTCTGCCCCATGCCGCGCATCGAAGGCGCGATCACCCGGTGCCCGGCGCCCGCCAGCGCCGGTATCTGCCGGTGCCAGCTGAACCAGAGCATGGGAAAGCCATGGCACAGCACCACCGGCGGCCGGTCGCTGGCCTTGTCCGGCTCCTGCTCCACATAGTGCATGTGAATGCCGTTGATCACGGCATGGCGGTGCTCCCAGCGCGGGATGGCGTGCATGCTGTCAATACCGGTACTGCAGTTCTATACCGTAGGTGGTGGGGGCGGCACTGGCATACCCCCCCACTCCCTGGGAGTCGACCAGGGCGGTACCGCCGACAATATAGTTCTCGTCGGTAAGGTTATTGCCATAGAGCGCGCCCATCCACTTTTCATCATTCGACAGCCAGGTGAGGCGGGCACTGAGGTCGCGCTGCCGGCCCTCGAGCCACAGGCCCGACTCGCAGCTGCTGGCATCGAAACAGTAATCCACATCGGATTTATAACTGTATTGAACCCGGGGCAGCAGCTTGCCGATCGCCGTGTCGAAGGTGTATTCGGCGGCCACGTAATAGGTCTGCTTGGGCAGTCGCGGCAGATTCTCGTTGGAGCGGTCCTTGGGGCAGGAGTCGACCTGGATAAAGGTCAGGTCCGCCCGGGTGCAGCCCGCCGCCGCAGGCACGGAAGGGTCGGCGATCGTGATCTGGGTGTCGTCGAACTCGTCGATGGTGCCGTCGTTGAGGGTCATGTTGAACATCAACTGCAGGCTCTCGGTGGGGTACCAGGTGGTTTCCAGTTCGAAGCCCTTGATAGTCGATTTGGCGGCGTTGATGGTGGCCGGCGCCGGCGAGTTGGTCTCGGGGTTGATAACCAGCGAGGTGAGCTGGCGATTCTTGTAATCGGTGTAATAGAACGCGCCGTTGACCCGCAGGGTACTGTCCAGCATGTCCAGCTTGAAGCCCAGCTCCCAGTTGGTCACCTGCTCCGGCTCGAAGGTCTCCAGTTCGCCGGAGGGCGCCTCGGAGAGGCCACCGGAGAGAAAACCCTCGCTGTAGGTGAGGTACACAGTGCCCGCATCGATACCCGCCTGGTCGTCCAGCAGGTACTGAATGCTGGCCATGGGACTGGTGTCGTGATTGGACGTCTTGTCGTTGGTCTGGTCCTGCACGGCAAAGGCGAAGTCGGGGTTGTAGACGAAGCCGGGCTGGCGGTCATAGAGGCCGGAGTCACCGAACAGGGGTACCACCTCCCCGCCGCTGGCGTCGAGGGTGTCCGGCACGATCTGGTAGCGAGTGCGGCTGAGTTTGCGGCTCTCGTCGGTATAGCGCAGGCCCAGGGTCGTGCGCCAGTGTTCGCTCCAGGACCACTCCAGCTGGAGGAAACTGGCCACTGCCTCGTTGTCGGCATCCAGGCGGGTGGAATTGATATTCAGGTACAGCCAGCCGGCCAGTGCCGGATCGAAGGGCCCCAGAAAACTGACTGTCGTCTCACCGTCGGTTTTTTCCCGGAACAGGTACAGGCCGGCGACATAGGTGAGCCGGTCGTCGATCGCGTTGCCGGTCACCTGGAACTCCTGGGAGTACTGGTCGGTCTCGCGCGGCGCGCCATTGGGGTGCTCGCTCTGGGTGCGGTGCAGAAACGGTATGCCGGTGTGATCCAGTTCGTCGTCCTGCTCCGCCTTGGTATAACGCCAGGCGGTGATACTCTTGAGGCTGATGTCGTCGCTCAACTCCCAGTTCACCACGCCGCTGGCACCTTTGTTCTTGGCCGAATACTTCCCCCCCAGGTCCGAGATCACCGTGTTCTCATCCCCTGCCTGCGCTGCATCGGCACAGAAATCGTCCATGGTGCGCCCGGTGGAAGGCACGATCGCCAGGGTGTTGAACAACTCCGCCTGCCAGCCCTGGTAGTCCGGCACCAGCACACATTTCTGTGGCCGCATGCGCTGCTTGGTCTGCGCCCACAGCAGGTTGAGATCCAGGGTCAGGGTGTCCGCCGGAACCAGCCGGGTCTGCCAATTCAGATTCTGTCGGTCCTCGTTCATGTACTTCTTGCCGTCGTACTGGTTTTTTATGTAACCGTCGCTGTTTACCGTCGAACCCGCCAGGCGGGTGAACAGCTTGTCGGTGAGCGGCACGTTCAGCACGAAGTTGCCGTCGTGCCGGTCGTAATTGCCCAGGCGGACGCCGGCCTCGACCTCGAGTTGGTCGCTGGGGCGATTGGTGGTGAACACCAGTGCGCCAGCGGTGGTGTTCTTGCCGAACAGGGTGCCCTGGGGACCACGCAATACCTGTACCGAAGCAATATCGTAGATATCCAGCAGGGCCCCGTCCGGGCGGCCCACATACACCTCGTCGATGTAGATGCCCACGCCGGAATCGATATTGGGGCCGGTATTGCGCTGGCCGACACCGCGGATATAGATGTTCGCCAGGGGCGCGCTGCCGTTGGCCGAGGCCACTTCGATGTTCGGTGCGATCTCGTTGAGCTGCGCCAGGTTGCGCACCCCGGCGTCGCGCAGCGCATCGGCACTGAGGGCCGTGACGGCTACCGGTGTCTCCTGCAGGCTCTCCTCGCGCTTGCGCGCGGTGACGATCACCTCCTCCAGGGCACCCTGCTGCGCCATGGCCACGGGAACCAGTGCGGCGGAACTTCCCAGCATAGCCAGGACGGATAGCGCACTTGCGCCGTACCAATGGTGTTGCGGCATACATCACCTCGTTATTGTTATATCTGCGCCCCCCGGCAAGACTGCGGGGTTGCCAGCCCATACTATAGCTGGCAATACTGTTCCCCCAAAATTGTATTTGCGGGCGGTAAAACTTGCTGAACCGGCAAGCCCGGCCATGCCTGTACGGATGCCTGGGCACCCACCCACCAAAGGAGTATTCCCATGCGCGCCTGGATCGTCCACCAGTTCGGCCCTCCCGCGGAGGTATTGCAGCTAGATGAGCAGGCACCGGATTTCAGCCCCGGCGAAGGCCAGGTGAAGGTGCAGGTCGAGGCCGCGGGGCTGGGCCTGCCGGACGTATTCATGTGCGCCGACAACTACCCCCTGACCCCGGCCCTGCCGTTCACGCCCTCCCAGGAAGCCGCGGGCAAGGTCGTTGCCGTGGGGGCGGGCGTCGACCCCGCGCTGCTGGGTACACGGGTCCTGGGCCCCACCCTGTTTCGCGACGGGCGCGGCGGGCTGGCGGAGTTCTGCCTGATGCACGCGCAGGCGGCGTTTCCCATACCCGGGGCGATGACCGGCGAGGAGGCCGCGGGCTTCTTCATCCCGTTCCAGACCGCCTGGATCTCCCTGGTACGGCGCGGCCAGCTGACCGCCGCCGATACGGTGTTGGTGCTGGGCGCCTCCGGCAGTTCCGGCTGCGCCGCGGTGCAACTGGCCAGGGCCCGCGGCGCCCGGGTGATCGCGGTGGCCGGCGGCCCCCGCAAGACGGCGTTCTGCCAGGGCCTGGGCGCCGACGCGGTCATCGACCACCGCGCCCAGGACATCACCAGCACCACGCTGGAACTCACCGATGGCAAGGGGGCCTCAGTGGTCTACGACCCGGTCGGTGGCAAGGCCGGCAGGGCCGCCTTCAAAGCCACCGCCTTCGAGGGCCGCTTCCTGGTGATCGGCTACGCCAGCGGCGAATGGCCGGATATCAAGCTGCCGGAAACCCTGCCGCGCAACATCTCGCTGGTGGGCGCCATGCCGGTGGGCTTTTCCCCGCAACTGCTGCGCCAGGCACACGACGAACTGCTGGAACACTGGCAACAGGGCCAGCTGCAGGTCGCCAACAACCAGGTGTTCGCCTTCGAGGACGCTGTGGGTGCCATCGAACACATCGCCGGCGGCAGGGTCGAGGGCAAGGTGGTGGTGCGCGTCGCCGGCAGCTGACTCCAGCAGCGGCACAAACCCGGGCGCTGGTTCAAATAACCGCATCGGCGCGCCGGGCCGACCTCTTCGATACCATCGGGCGATGGTCTATTCTCTGGGCTCACCCGACGGCGCCATCGCAAGCGCCGCATTCGACACAAGTGGAGAATATATGACCATGCAGGATTTCGCGGGGAAAGTAGCTGTCGTCACCGGTGGCGCCAGTGGCATCGGGCGCTCACTGGTAAAAGAGCTGCTGGCCGCTGGGGCAAAGGTGGTGATCGCCGATGTGGAGCAAGCCGCCCTGGACCGGGTGCTGGGGGAGTTCGCCGGCGCCGGCGAAGTCTCCGGGGTGGTAACCGACGTCTCCAGCGCGGCCTCCTGCGAAGCGCTGGCGGAGCAGGTCTATGCGCTGCACGGCGCCTGCCACCTGCTGTTCAACAATGCCGGGGTGGCGGCCCCGTCGGCCAATGTCTGGGAGACGACCGCCAACGACTGGACCTGGGTGCACGGCGTGAACGTACACGGCGTGATGAACGGCATCCGGGCCTTTGTGCCGCGCATGATCGCCGGCGGTGAGCTGGGGCATGTCATCAATACGTCCTCCGGGGACGGCGGGGTTTCGCCCCTGCCCTACCAGTCGGTTTACGCTTCCAGCAAGGCGGCGGTGTCCTGTATCACCGAGTGCCTGGCGGCGCAGTTGCAAACGGAGGGCACCCGGCTCGGGGCATCGATTTTCTACCCCTCAGGCGGCCTCCTGGACACGGGCATCTGGACCACCGATCGCAATCGACCCAAAGACCTGGCCAGGGAAAAACCCTACGACCCGGTGCCTACCGTGCAGGATTTCAAGAAAGCCGCGGAAGCGGCGGGCATGACCCTGGAGGTACAGGACCTGGACGAACTGGCGCGCTACTGCCTGCAGGGCATTCGCGAACGGCGCTTTGTCATCATGATTGGCCTGGAGGACGCCGCGGCTACCCTGCGCGACCGGGCCGAACGCATCGCCCGCGCCGATCTGCCCATCAACCTGGCGGAGATTCCCCAACTGTAGGCCACGACCCGTGGCACCCCCAGGCTACTTGCAACTGTGCCATAGCCAGCTACAGTAAAGAGCAGGCAACAGGGAGAGCGCGCACATGGGTATACTGGCATGGATCGTACTCGGGCTGATAGCCGGCGCCCTGGCCAAGTGGCTGATGCCGGGGCCGGATGGCGGCGGCCTGTTCACCACCATGCTGCTGGGGGTGGCCGGCGCTTTCGTTGGCGGCTGGCTGGGTTCCTTCCTCGGGGTGGGCGTGACCGGTGGCGGCATCAATCTGGCCAGTATCGGCACCGCCACCGCCGGCGCCATTGTACTGCTGTGGGTTTATCGACTGGTCAAAAAATAGCGCTGGCGATGACCTGGCTCAGGCATCGGTCGGGTCCGTCTCCGGCCTGCAGGTCTTGAGTAACAGGATGGTGCTGCAACCCAGCAGCATGAGCAGGCCGGTGGCGATACGCAGGCGATTGTCCTCCAGGGCTAACACCACCGAGGCGCCGCCCGCCACCAGCATCGACACCAGCGCCACCACCTTGGTCCGGCAGGACAGGCAGCGGTTGTTCTCCCAGTTGCGGATCATCGGGCCGAACAACTCGCTGGCCAGCAGCCAGGCGTGCCAGCGCGGCGAGGAGCGGGCGAAAAACCAGGCGGCCAGCAGGACAAAGGGCGTGCTGGGCAGGATCGGCAGCACCGCGCCGGCCAGTCCCAGCGCCAGGAACAGGAACCCCAGCGGCTTGTATACGCTACGCCTCATTCCCGGCTCAGTGCTGGTGCCCGCCCGGGCCGTGGACGTGGCCGTGGGCCAGTTCTTCGGCGGTCGCCGCGCGCAGTTCCGCGATCTCGATATCGAAGGCCAGCGCCTGGCCGGCCAGGGGGTGGTTGGTATCGATATCGGCGCTGTGCCTGCCCGCCTTGATAACCGTGACCGGCCGCATCCCCTCGCTGGTATTGAGCTGCACCACGGCACCGGGAAGCAACCTGCCCCTGAACGCCAGGTGCTTGATAGGCACCCGCTGGGTCTTGAGAGGGTCTCGCTGGCCGTAGGCCTCCCCCGCTCCCAACTCGACCGTAAAGATATCCCCCGCCTCGCGGCCAACAAACGCAGCTTCCAGGGCAGGCATGAGGTTGTTGTGGCCGTGCAGGTAGACGCTGGGCTCCCCGCCGCGGGATGATTCCAGTTCCTCCCCCGAAGCGTCCCGCAGGGTATAGTGAAAGCTGACGACTGTTCCGGATTCGATGTTCAAGGCAGGTGCTCCAGTGACCGCGATATTGGCGTCGGGCATGATAGCATTGGCGGGCGGAAATTCGAGTCCGTCCGGCGGCGCCACAGGGGCGCCGCGGGATTACACAGGCTTTGGGGATCCAGATGACAGCGCGGGACCATGCCCGGCCACTGCTCTCGGTGGTGGTGCCCTGCCACAACGAAGAGGCGATGCTGCCACAGTTCTTCCGGGAGGTGATTCCGGCCCTGCAGGCGCTGGACGCGGACTGGGAGATGCTCTGTGTCGATGACGGCAGCCGCGATGCCACCCTGCAACGACTGCTGGAGCAGGCCCGCGGCGAGCCGCGCCTGCAGGTGATCAAACTGTCCCGCAATTTCGGCAAGGAGGCGGCCATGAGTGCCGGGCTGGACCTGTCCGCGGGGCAGGTGGCGGTGGTGCTCGACGCCGATCTGCAGGACCCTCCCGAACTCATCGCCCCGATGCTGGCAAAGTGGCGCGAAGGCTTCGACGTGGTGTACGCGGTGCGCCGCTCCCGCGACGACGACAGCCTGGCCCGGCGCATCGGCGCCCATGCCTTCTACCGGGTGTTCAACCGCCTGACCACCGAGGCCGAGCGGATTCCCGCGGACACTGGCGATTTCAGGCTGCTGGATCGCCGAGTGGTCGAGCGGCTGCGCGAGCTGCCCGAACGCACCCGCTTCATGAAGGGGCTGTTCGCCTGGCTGGGGTTCAGCTCCGCGGCCATCCCCTACGACCGCCCGCCCCGGGCCCGGGGGCACTCCGCCTGGAGTTACTGGAAGCTGTGGAACTTCGCCCTGGACGGGCTGACCTCGTTTTCCACCATGCCCCTGCGGGTGTGGACCTACGTGGGCCTGTCGGTGTCACTGCTGTCCTTCGTATACGCCACCTTCCTGGTATTGCGCACCCTGATCCACGGCGTGGACCTGCCCGGCTACGCCTCGCTGATGGTGGTCATCCTGTTCCTGGGAGGCATCCAGTTGATCAGCCTGGGGGTGATCGGGGAGTACCTGGGGCGGGTGTTCGTGGAGGTGAAGCAGCGGCCCCTGTACCTGGTGGAGCAGGTGTACCAGTTCTCGACCCCGGACAACGCCCGACCGTGATCGCTTCTGTGCCCACCGATACCTGGATCACCCTGCTGGTGGTGGCAGCGAGCATGGCGTGCCTGGTGAGCAACCGCTTCGCCGCGGAAATCGTGCTGGTGGGCGCATTGAGCTGCCTGTTGCTGCTGGGCGTCCTGGATACCGGCGAGGCGCTGGCGGGCTTTGCCAATCCCGGCCTGGCGACGGTGGCCGTCCTCTATGTGGTGGTGGCCGGCCTGGTGGACACCGGGGCGGTGCAGGTATTCGGCACCCGGCTGCTGGGCCGGCCGCGCAGCCTGGCCGGCGCGCAGGCGCGGCTGATGGCGCCGGTAATGGGCCTCAGCGCGTTCCTGAACAATACACCGGTGGTGGCCATGCTGGTGCCGGTGGTGGAGGAGTGGTGCCGGCGCCACCGACTGTCGGTGTCCAAATTCATGCTGCCCCTGAGTTATGCCGCTATTTTCGGGGGTTGCTGCACGCTGATCGGCACCAGCACCAACCTGATCGTGCACGGCCTGGTGCTGGAGCGCACGACCCTCGGCCCCATGGGCTTCTTCGAGATCGCCGCGGTGGGGTTGCCGGTGGCACTGGCCGGTTTCTGTTTTGTCCTGCTCACCCAGCGGTGGCTGTTACCGGAGCGAATCCCTCCCCTGCAGCTTGCCGACAGCGCCCGCGAGTACACCATCGAGTTCCTGCTGGCAGGGGGCAGCCCGCTGGTGGGCAAGACGATCGAACGCGCCGGCTTGCGCCACCTGCCGGGGGTCTTCCTGTCAGACATCTGGCGCGACGGCAATGTACTGGTGGCGGTACCCCCCACCGAGGTGCTGCGGGCCGAAGACCGCCTGGTATTTGTCGGCGCGGTCAACTCGGTGGTGGAACTGGTACGCCAACCGGGACTGGTGCCGGTAACCGACAACCTTTACGACCTGGCCACCCCCCGCAGCAACCGGCAACTGATCGAGGTGGTGATCTCCGCAAGCTGCCCGATGGTGGGGCAGACGATTCGCGCCGCCAGGTTCCGCTCCCACTACGAGGCGGTAATCATCGCCGCCGCGCACAACGGCGCGCGCATCGCAGGCCGGATCGGCGATATCGTGCTGCACCCCGGCGATACCCTGTTGCTGGAAGCGCGTCCCGCCTTCGTCCAGCAGAACCAGCACAACCGCGATTTCCTGCTGATACACCCCCTGCAGGGCGATGCCGTGCCGCGCCACGAGCGGGCCTGGCTGGCCGCCGCCATCCTGCTGGCCATGGTGGCGGTGGCGACGGCCGGCTGGTTGTCACTGCTGGAGGCGGCCCTGCTCGCCGGGGGCCTGATGTTGCTCACCCAGTGCACCACGGCCGCCTCGGCCAGGGCCAGTATCGACTGGTCGGTGCTGGTGGTTATCGGTGCATCGCTGGGTCTGGGTACCGCCATGCAGGTTAGCGGCGCGGCCCAGTTGCTCGCCTCCACCGGGCTGCAGCTGGTGGGGCAACAGCCCTGGCTGGCCCTGCTGGTGATTTACGCACTGACCAGCGCCATGACCGAGGTCATCACCAACAACGCCGCGGCGGTATTGATGTTCCCCATCGCCCAGGCCGCCGCCGAGGCACTGGGGGTATCCCTGTGGCCGTTTATCGCGGTGTTGATGCTGGCGGCCTCGGCGAGTTTCGCCACGCCCATCGGCTACCAGACCAACCTCATGGTCTACGGCCCCGGCGGCTACCGCTTTACCGACTACCTGCGTATCGGCCTGCCGCTCAACATCGTGCTGGGGCTGGTCACCGTGGGGCTGGCACCCTTTATCTGGCCGTTCCGGTAAGACAGGAGTTCGCGGACCAGGCGAGCCTGGACACCGGCGCGCTCATGGCTCGTACCTCACGACCTTCTTCCAGGGCGGATCGAGCCGGTTTTTTCCAGCCCGGTACAGTTTGATCCTGTTGCCGGATGGATCCCTGAGCACGGCTTCTTTCCACAGATACGGCTGCTCGACGGGAAGCTGTTCGAATTCGATGCCCTTCGCCAGCAGGCCCTCCACCAGCTCTTCCAGATTTTCATCCTCGAAGTAAATGACGGCGCCATTGTGAAACGCGCCCTGTTCCAGGGACAGTGAAAACGTCGACTTGCCGGTGGGGCAGCAGAAGCGCGCATAGTGCGGTGTATCCACGATCTGGGTGAAACCCAGGCGCAGGTAAAAACTCACCGCCGCGTCCATGTCGCTTACCGGCAGGGTTACCTGGTTGAGATCCACCCGCCCTCCTCAACGCAGTACGCAGGTGCGGACTCCACGGTGCCTGCCGCTCTCTGCTCCCCGCTCGAAAACTGCATGCGATACAGCAACGCCAGCGCCGATACCAGCCGCAAGCGACCCGCCGGGATGGCCAGCTCACGCATCGGTAACCAGCCTCTTACCGAGGCTCACCACATCATCCTGGGTATAGGCAAGGCCGTTGTAAAAGCCCACCACGTCCACATTGGAACTGCGCACCACGATATTCAGTTTTGGGCACCCCAGGCCTGCCAGGACGGTTTCGATGTGGGCCATCAGTGCCCGGCCATAACCCAGCCCCTGGAAATCGGGATGGACAGCGAGATAGAACACCGAACCACGATGGCCATCATAGCCGGCCATGGCGGATGCCATCACCCTGGCATCCACCGTGCCGACCAGGAACAATTGCGGCTGGAACTGCAGCTTGCGATCGATATCCCTGTCCGGATCGTTCCACGGGCGGGTCA
Source organism: Pseudomonadales bacterium (assembly GCA_024234735.1). Taxonomy (GTDB): domain Bacteria; phylum Pseudomonadota; class Gammaproteobacteria; order Pseudomonadales; family Halieaceae; genus JARRPM01. Next base: position 158,033 of record JACKNV010000003.1, on the reverse strand, counting down.
GGCCGCACTTCTCCCACAATTCGATCACCGCTCGCCTGTCGCTCTCCAGGAATATACGAACTTTCACATCCAATACCGCCTAAAGGGCCTTGCAGGCCAGCGTCGCCAGAACACGAATACCCGGGACAATCATGCCGACTCCTGACTTCCTGTTATAGCCGCCTTCTCCTCCTGGGTAACATGAATAGCGAAGCCATCAGTGGCACACATGCCAGCGCCAGGCACTGACGGTGCGAGGCAGTTCGCCTGATCGGGTGAGTACATCAGCGAATGTTCTCGCCTATCCAGTCTCTGGCTTTGTCGACATCCTGGTAGGAAAACGAGCGGATTTCGGCCTTCACAAAATGGCTGGCAATCTTTTCAGCAAAATCGGCAGCGACGGAATCTGTAACCAGCGCCACACGAGCAACATGGCGATGGTGATTCTTGACAAATCTGAGGTGGGAGGTAAGCGCCGCAAACGACTCCCACCCGGGAAATGACCTGGTGCGAATGATAATGCCGCTCAACTGGCCATATTTCTCGATCACCGGGTCTATCTCGCTGGCGGCCGCCTGAAAATCACCTGCCGACAGAGATTCTTCCGGCTCCAGGATCGCAACCCGGTTGTCCTCATCAATGCTTACCTTGAGCATCCCGCCTGGCCTCCTCCCGACCTAATTTACCCAGCCGCTGCTGGGTTCTGCACACACCCACATCATCACCGCATCTGCGCCGCGGCGAAACCCTCGACACCGAGCAGCGGCAACAGCTCAGTGCGGCCGATCTGGCGGACCAGGCTCGCCACGTCGAGGTAGACGCGCTCGTTGGTGATGCCGTTGAAGGAGAATACTACCTTTTGCTTCCGCCATCTCTAACTATGAGCATCTAGATGATATCGGGATCATTCACATGAATGGGCGGGTTTACAATTCCAAGTTAAGGGTGTTGCTGACCGAAACCCGAGATGCAAATAAATCTGTCCCCTTTGTTCTCCAGTCCCCTTAGTTTACATTGCTGACCGATCCGGAGTAGGTTCAATCTGTCCCTTCTAACTTAATGGGCGATTTGTTCTATGTTATCAATGACCACGGATATAATAGAATCCAAGCGATCGAGAGCGTTAGCATTATTAATCTCGCTACTGGAGCTTCTCCATATTTCGCTGCCCAACTAGCGTAATGTATGTCCCGCTTGGTGACGAATAAATAGCAAATGACCCAAGCGCCCCACCCACCTACCACGGCTAAAGTTGCTTGGCCGAGTCCGGATTGATTTATCAGTGCGAGCATTAACACAATAATCGTATAAACACTGACACATCCAATAAAACATTTAATAACTAAATCTTTATGGGAATTCTTTGACTTAGTCATAAATAACTTTCTCCGTCATACCCGCTCCGCCAATTGTAAGACCCAACGCAGCTGCTATTTTGTCTCGAATTGCTTTAGGCACCCTCCTCAGCAATGGGTGTGTCGACATGGCTTGGTTAAGTCCGTTTTCTATCATGGACGACTCGGCACCTTCTAGGGAATCCAAAGACAAAGGGGACAGATTTATTTTCCTCTCGGGCTTCGGTCAGCAAAATCTCCGGCCCGGAATCATAAACCCACCCATTCATGTGAATGATCGCGATGTCATCCAAGTGCTCATGCCCGGTATAGTCCTGCAGCTCAAAGGCCGTGATCGTCGCCACCGATGTAACAGGTGGTGGTGCCGTCACTGTGGCTGGTTTTTTAGCGTGAACAGTCGAGCCACTAGGCGAAGGTGCAGCGAATACTTCCTCTGGTGATTTCGGTCACAACGTTTCCGCGGAGTCGTCTTCTGGTTATAAGCAGTTCCAGAGAATAATCAAATAGCATATGACTCGGGCGACAGCCACCCGGTTACCCCTGGGAATTCAGAGCCCCAGTCTAAAATTCCCCCCTTTGTATAACCTGACTACGATGTATTCTTCCTGCGCACATCCCTTACCAGATAGGAATTGCCAGGGCCACGTTTGAGTTCAAACAGGTCTATCGCCTTGATGAGACTGCTGAGGTTCTTGTAACCATAGTTTCTGGTATCGAAAGAGGTCTTGTTCGATATATGCGAGCCAACCGGACCCAGGGCGGCCCAGCCATTGTCTTCTTCCGTTGCTTCAATCGCCTGGCGGAGCAGATTCACCAGCTTGGTATCGGACTTGATATTTTTTGTTTTCGCCTGGCTTTTACTGTTGTCCCTGACGTCCTGATCGAGAAACAGGAACTTCGAGCATGCGTTGACAAAGGGCGAAGGCGTTTTCCGCTCGCCAAACCCCAGAACCACCTTACCTTCAGCCAGAGCGCGTGTGACCATGGGTGTAAAATCACAGTCAGACGATACGAAGCACATCACATCGATATCCTTGGTATACATGACATCCATTGCATCAATCACGAGTGCGATATCCGATGCATTTTTCCCTTTGGACAGATCGTATTGTTGAACCGGTTGAATCGCATACTCATGCAAAAGATCTTCCCACGGCTTTATGGAAGGCTTTTTCCAGTTTCCATAGGCTTTTCTTATGGTCACAACGCCATATTTGGCAACCTCACTGAGAACATCCTCAAACTTATTTGCGGGCGCATTATCGGCATCTATGAACAGCGCAATTTTTTGCCTTGAATCATGCATGTCGAGTTGAACCTGCTCCAGGCACACCACACCCGCGTTCAAACGCGATCATCACCGCATCTGCGCCGCGGCGAAACCCTCGACACCGAGCAGCGGCAACAGGTCAGTGCGGCCGATCTGGCGGACCAGGCTCGCCACGTCGAGGTAGACGCGCTCGTTGGTGATGCCGTCGCCATCGAAAGAGAACACCGCGACCACGGGCACGCGAAAGGCCTTGCCGGTCGGCCCGGATTCCATGAACGGCCCGGTGTTGGTGCCTATCAGGTCGAACTCGGCGACGATGGTGTCGTCATCGCCCACATGCATCCTGACGTTCTCGTGGCGCTGGTCCGGGAACGCCGTGCGCTGTGCCTGGTGGTAGGCTCGCACTGCCTCGGCGCCTTCATGAATCTGCCCCATGGGGACGATCTCGTAACGCGGGGTACCCTTGAAAGTCGCCAGGCACTGATCCCAGTCGTGCTCCACTTCCGAGGTGAAGTGCGTTTCCAGCACCTCGAGTCGGCGACGCGTTTGCGCATCCATTTCCATATCCTCCTCACTGTCATTCAATATTCAGCCACGCCAGCACCGGGCTGCCCTACCTGTCGCGAACGCGGCTACTCTTCCAGCACCAGCGTCTCGCCCACCTGCTGGGCGACGATATCCTCCTCGCAGAAGGGGAAGCGCACCCAGCGCTTGTCGGCGTACAGCTTGCTCTGGTCGCTGTAGTAATCCGAGTCCGGCTGCACACTCTGGGAATGAGTGAGGATGGTGTCGGCGATAGGGCAGTCGGATTCGTCCCAGGTGACCGTCTGGATATAGGAATTGCCGGCGCGGGGGTTCTTGTAGCCACCCTCCTGCAGGCTCGCGCTGATGGCGCCGAACACGCCCATAGTGCCGGCCCCGCCGTGAATGGGCACGCGCTCGTTGTTGCGCTCCAGGTACTGCACCTCGCCCCAGGGGGCGTCCAGGGGCACGCCGGCCGCCGCCAGGCGTTCGTGGGCCAGCAGCAGCGAGGCGATCACCAGCTCGCGGTTGGCCGGATCGCTGGCGTCGATACCCGCGGGCGTGTTGAGCGGGTCCTCGGGGTCGAAATCCACCAGCCAGAAGTCCTGGTCGTCCACCACGTTCTGGAAGTCGTTACCCCGCGCGTCGCGGATGGCGGCCCAGTACTCGGTGAATACCTGGGCGCCGCGGCTGTCCAGTTCGACCTTGCGGTCCCAGTTGCCCAGCACCTCGCAGCTGTCCGCCAGCGCCTGCAGTTGCTCGTCGCTGGCCGCTATCGGCGGCGCGGCCAGGTAGTCCGCGCAGATCTGCAGGGTGTCGTCCAGTACGATCTCGGCGCCATAAACGCGGTTGGCATACATCAGGCCCTGCAGGGTGAGCAGGTCGAACTTGGGCGTCTCGCTGAGGCCGTCGGTGGCTGCCAGCCGCTGGGCGATCATCAGGTGGTTGATACGGGTGCGCAGGAACTGCTGCTTGCCCTCCGGCCCCATCCAGCCGAGCACAAAGGGGTAGCCGGTAAGCGGGTTGTTGGCGTCGCTGAGCCAGTAGCTGTTGTTGCTGTTGCCCACCACGCCGCGGGTCAGGATCTTGGGCCGCGCCTCGTAGCCGAACAGGCCGGTGCCGGCGGGGCTGTCGGCGTCCTCGCCCCACTCGCAGTCGGAGGTGCTGCCGTCCATGCCGAAGATGGCATTGCTGGTGGCGTCCGCCAGCAGCGCCCCCACCCCTTTTACGCAGCGCTTCAGTTTGTCCTGGGTCAGGTGGGGCACCGCCGTCACCTGGCCGTAGAAGGCATCGCCGTGGCGGTCGGCGGCGAACTCGTGGAACACCGGGTTGCCGATGTCCTTGAGGGCCGCGGTGAAGCCCGCCATGTCGCTGGCCTGGGCTTTCGCCACCCACTGCTGGGCGGAGCGGATGCCGGTCTCCAGGTTGGCGTCGCGAATGCTCAGCAACGAGCCGTTGAACATGGGCCACCCGCCCAGTAGCGGGTTCACCCCGCCCAGGTCGACGATCAGGCCGTAGTGGGAGCTGTAGAAGGTGCCCTCCTGCTCGGTGACGCTGCCGTCGTCCCGGGTGACCTTGACGCTGACCGTCTCGGCGGTGATCTCGCGCCACTCACCGTCATACTGGTATTCCAGCGGGTTGTCCGGGTTGAGCTTCAGCTCGTACAGGGTGAAGCGGGTGGAGTAATCCACGGTGTGGGTCCAGGCCAGATCCCTGGTGAAACCGATGCCGATCCAGGGCAGGCCTTGCAGCGACGCGCCGGCCACGTCGTATTCGCCGGGAATGGTCAGGTGGGCCTCGTACCAGCGGCCGCTGCCGTTCCAGGGCTGGTGCGGGTTGCCCAGCAGCAGGCCGCCGCCGTTCTGGGTCGCGTCGCCACCGATCGCCAGGGCGTTGCTACCCACCTCGCCGGGCTTGATGCTGCGCCCGGCAGCCGCCAGCGCGCGCCCCGGGAAGGGCTCGACACCCAGCTGGTCCAGCGCCGCCAGGTGATCGCCATCCGGCCCCTGCACCCGCAGGATGCCATCGCGAATGATGCTCTGGTCGGAGCTGCCCGCCAGGCCGATCAGGCGCAGGTACTGGAACAGGTCGATCTCGTCCACCTCGTACACCCAGGCCGCGCCGCGACAGCCGGCCTCGCCCTCGGGCAGGTTGTCCACCCCGGTGTCGCGCAGGTAGCGATTCATGCCGGCGGCGTAGCCCACCGCCAGCTCCTGCGCAAAGGGCGGCAGGGCATCGAAAAAGTTGGCGCGGAACGCCTCCTTGCTGCCGTTGAGGTAGCGGTACAGCAGGTCGCGCCCCACATCTCCCGCGGCGCCCATCAGTTCGGCGGAGCGCCCCGTGGCCTTGGCGATCTCAGCCATGGTCACGCAGTAGTTGTCCTGGGAGTAGGCGTAGCCGTATCCGTAGCCCAGGCCGGCCCAGTCGTTGGCCTTGATATGGGGAATGCCGTACTGGGTACGCCGCACCTCGGCGGAATAGGTCGGCGTCGGTTCCACCGGGGTTTCCGGCTCCTGCTTGTTATTGTTGTTACTGTCACTGCACGCGGCCAGCAGCAGGGCCAGGCTCGCGCCCGCCAGTGTGTGCCTGGTAACGTTCATGAGTGGGCTCCTCGATGGCTGTTATTGCTTATTGACGCCTGGGCAGGCGGGGAGCGCCCGCCGCATGGCCTAACGCTAGCACAACCGTGACGCCCGGCACCAGACAGGCGCTTGCGCCTCCTGGAGACAATAACGCGACAGGGCGCGTCGGTACTCAGGCTTTGTAGGGCAGGAAGTCGAAGGAATAGTTGACCCGGGTGGCGAGCACCTCCTCGGCGGGGAAGCGGATCATGCGGATGCGCGCCAGGATCTTGCGGGTCAGCTCGGCGTCATCGAGCTCACTGTCCAACAGGGTGATCTCGGCAATGTTGCCGGAGCCGTCGATAACCATCTCGAACACCAGCTTGCCCTGCAGCAACGGGTTGCGGCGCAATGCCTGGTTGTAGATGGCAAAGATCGCCCCCTTGTTGCGATCCATCTCCCGGCGAATCGATTCATCGCTGCGCCCGCCCAGCTCGGCGGACTGGCTGTGCGTCCGCTCGGCGCGGGTGCCGGTGCCGCCAATACTGCTCTGCACCCTGGTGGTCTCGGCACCGGACAGCGCCAGCCCGCCGGTGTCACGGCTGAGTTCGCTGCTGCGGATACCGCCACTGCTGGCGCGGGCCTCGCTGGTGATGACGGCGCGCTCGGTAGCCGCCGCCGTGGCGGCGCCGCGACTGAGCTGTGCCTGGGCCAGGGTGTCCACATCCACGTTCTCGCGCAGCGCCTGCAAATCGTCCTGAAACGCCAGCACGCCGGCAGCAGCCGCCTCGGCACGCGCCTGCTCCGGCGTCCGCGGCGCCGGCTCGGGGGCCGGCGCCGGGGCCTCGACGGGCTTGGGTTGTACCGGCCGCGGCGGCTTCTCTACCGCCTTCGGCTTGGGCCTGGCCTGCGGTTTCGGCGGCGGGGGCGCGGGTGGTTCCGGCAGGGCCACCGGTTCGAGGATGACCTGGGCGAGGTGCTGCGGCGCGCGCGGCGGCTCCTGGGGCAGCTCCGGCACCGGCAGCAGCGGCATCACCAGGGCGACCACCAGGAAACCCCCGGCAAACAGGCCCAGGATACGGCTGAAACGGCGGTCCTCCTCGCTGGATGACTCCCAGGGCAGCAGCAGCTCGGGGCCGCGGAGCGCGGCGCTCACAGCCCCCTACCCCCCGGCGGCAACGCTGCCGCCATGGCATCTCCTGGGAGCGCGGTGCCCGGCGCGCTGCCCGGTATGCTGCCCACAGTGGAGGTCGGGTCCGCCGGCACGCTGTTCACCGCCAGGGTCACATCGCGAAAATCGCTGGCCGCACAGGTCGCCATGATGCGCTTGAGCAACTCGTAGGGCATGGCACGGGTGGCCATGATGACAATGGGGCGGCCGCGCTCCCGTTGCGCCTCGCCCAGTTCCGGGGCCAGTGCCGCCAGCCGCGCCAGCTCCGCCGCCAGCGGCTCCAGGGTTCGCTGCGGTGCCGCCAGGGCATCCGCCACCAGGGCCACCGGCGTGCCGCCCACGCTGATATCGGCCTCGCTCACCCTGATGGTCAGCGCCGCCTCGGGGCGCAGCTCCGAGACCGACTCGGGCAGCTCGATATCGCGGTCCGCCTGCAGCACTTCCACGTCGCCGTTGTTGACCATCAGGAACAGCACCAGGATGGTGAAGATATCCATCAGCGCCACCAGGTTCAGACGCGGGTGCTGGCGCAGACGGCGATGGTTGCGCGCCATGCGCCGGGCGCGTGCCGAGCTGCTCATCCGGCCTCCCCGGGCGCCGCGGGCGCGTCGCCGAATGCGATCTCGGGGAACAGGGCGGCATCCACGACCGAGGCCGCCACCAGGGTCCTGAAAGAGCGCACCGTGTCCATGGCGGCGACAATCGTCTGGTAATCGATATCCTTTTCCGGCAGCAGGGTGATGTTGCGCCGCTCTATGCCCTGCTCCAGCAGCTGGCGCTTGACCTCCTGCAGCACCAGGCTGAGCAATTCGAAGTCGTACTCGCCCTGGTCTGTCAGGGGGATGCGCTTGAGGGCCACGCCGCGCGGAAAATCCACCCGCAGGCCGTCGGCGCGGATCACCACCTCGACCTGCTTGTGCTCATCCGGCGCGGTGGCCAGCGCGGCCGCCGGGGGCAGGGAGACCTCGACCACGGTGATACGGGTGAACACCATGCCCAGCAGCAGAATCGGCACCAGCACGATCATCAGGTTCATGAACGCGGTGATGTCCAGTTCCGCCTCGCTGTCGCGCCGCTGGCGTATGCGTCGCACGTCGGGCTCCTAATCGGTGGCGCGGCCGCGGGTGGGCAGCACGTCGAGGTCGGACAGGGTGTTCAGCACTTTCACGCTGGCCATTTCAAAGCTGTCCACCAGCTCGGTGGTACGGGTCTGCAACACCGCGTGCAGCAGCAACAGCGGGATGGCCGAGATAAGGCCGAACGCCGTGGTGTTCATGGCCACCGAGATCGAACCCGACAGCATGCTGGCCTTCTCCGCGGGCTCTGCCGAAGCCACCGCGGTGAACGCCGCGATCAGTCCGACAATCGTGCCCAGCAAACCCAGCAGGGTGGCGACATTGGCCAGGGTGGCGAGATAGGCAGTGCGCTTTTCCAGGCGCGGCAGCGCCTCCATCACGCCCTCCTCCATCGCCGACTCGATATCGTCCCGGCGGCGGCTGCCGGTGAAGCGCGCGATGCCGGCGGCGACGATGCGCGACATGGGCACCCGCGAGTCCTTGCCGGCGGCAATCACCGCCTGGTAGTCGCGCTCCCGCAGCCTGGTCATGGCGGCGTCGAAGGCGCGCCGGTTGGCGATGCGCGCCGTGCCCAGCACCAGCCAGCGCTCGAGGGCGATCGCCAGCCCCAAGGCCAGCACGGCCGCAATCGGGTACATGAACGGCCCCCCGCTCTGGAAAAACTGAATAATCACTTCATACGGTTCCATGGTGTTTCCCCTGCCTCACTCATTGTTTGCATTGCCCGCGGCGCTCGCCGCCGTGGCGCTGCTGTCCCCCAGCAACGCCCGGTATTCCAGATCGCGGCGGAATTCGTCGCGGTCCACCTCGGTGAACAGCTCCTCGACCAACCCCGCTCGCATCTGGTAGTCGAAACTGCTCTCGCCCGGCTGCTGCCAGGGCACCAGATACATCACCCGCGGCTGCTGCTGCTCGCCGGTCACCTTGCTGCGCAGCGTCACCACCGGCTCCTGCGCCAGGCAGCAGTGGCTGAACAACAGGGCACTGATCGACAGCAGGCGCCGCATCACACCCCTCCCTGCACCAGCGACAGCTGGCGCCGCTCGAGGTCGGCTATCCACAGCGCCACCCGCGGGTCGGCGCCGGCGCTGAGCTCCTGGTAGCGCTGGTAGTGCCGCAGGGCCGGCTCCGGCTGCCCCAGGTAGAGGTCGTACAGGATGCCCAGGTTGCAGTGCACGGCGGTGGTCTCCTCGGCCACCTCCAGCGCCGCCAGGTAACTGGCCTCCGCCTCCCGGAAACGCCCCTGGCGGCGCTGCAGGATGGCGTACTGGTTGAGCGCCTCGACGTCGTCGGCATCGTCCTCCAGCCGCGCCTGCCACATCGCCTCCAGCTGGGCCCTGTCTGCGCCGGCCGCTGCGTTCGCATCCGCGGTGATTTCGCTCTTGCCATAGCGGGCCGGCAGCAAGCCGGCCAGCTCCACGAAGCTGGCCTGTACCCACTCGTCGTAGACGCCCTGCCAGCTGCGCCGGGCGTTGGCTTCGTGGATGGCGATGGCTTTTTCCTCGAAGGGGTAGGCCTGTTCTTCCAGCAGCATTTCATACTGCTCAAGCGCCAGCTCATCGAGCTCCGCGGGCCGCTCCGAGGCCAGCAGGGCGGCGCCCAGCTGCTGGTAGATCAGCGCCATGCGATAGGTCGCCAGGGTGGCGAACTCCTGCACCCCGTACTTGTTGCTGGCCCGGTAGGCCGCCAGTGCCTCCTCCATGGCGGCTTTCTTGGCCGCCAGGGAGGCCTGCAGCGGGTGGGTCAAGTGCAGGGCGCGGTAACGCTCGAAAGCGTCCCCGGCCAACTCGCTGGAGGCCGCGGCGGCAAGATAGCGTGAGCGCTCGGTCTGGCCGGCACCGGCGGCCTCATGGGCCGCTACCAGTTCAGCCAGCCAGTAGCGGCGCTGCTCGCCGCCCCCGGCTTGCGCCTGCAGCTCGATCACCCGCTGTATCGCCTCCAGGCGCGGTTCCAGCGGTTCACGCCAGGTGGCGGCATACTGCCGGTAGCGCTCCCCGGCGAGTTCGAACTCGCCCGCGCGGTCGTAGTAGCTGGCCGCCAGGAACAGCGCCTGGCGCCGCACCTCGGCGTCGCCCTGCCGGTCATGCACCCGCTCCAGCTCCGCCGCCGCCGCAACCCACTGCTGCTGCGCCTCGTAGTTGGTCACCAGCTGGGCGCTGGCGGCTACGGCCAGTTCGTGATCCGGGTGCTGCTCGAGAAAATCCCGCAACAGCCCGGTGGCGGCAGCGTTGTCGCCCGCCTGCTGGTACTGGGCCGCGGCGTCGAACTGGGCACTGGCGCGGATAGCGGATGCCGGCGCAACACTGACCACCCGGGCGAACTGGTCCGCGGCAAGCAGGTGCTCGCCGGCCGCAGCGGCCTCCTCGCCCTGGCGATAGATACTGGCGGCATAGCGATCGACAACCATCGGGCGCCGCTGGTCGTCGCTGCCCAGCAAAGCCAGGGCATCGCGGTAGGCCGCTTCCGCCTCGGGGTACTGTTGCAGCTCGAAAGAACCGTGCCCGGTTACCAGGCTGGCGGTGAGCAGTGCCACCGGGTCCGCTGCCGGCTGCAGCTCCCCCAGGCGTCCGGCGGTGGCGATGGCCTGCTGGTATTCCCCCAGTGCCAGCAGCGCATCGGCGGCGTGCGCCAGCACCGCCGCGCCGCGCGGGTCGTCACTGAAAGTGGTGGCGAAGGCCAGTTCGCTGGCTATGCGGGCGCGCTCGACCGCCTCGGCGGCGGGCAGGTGCTGGTAGGCAAGTATCGCGCGGTAGCCTGCCTCGGCCCGCTGGCTGTATTCGGGAAAGTCGTAGGCGACCCACTCGTAGCTGGCGATCGCCGCCCGATAGTCACCGGCCTCGAGACGGCTGGAGGCCAGCTGGAAACCCATCTCGGCAAGCGCCGGATCATCGGGGAAGCTGTCGATGAACAGCTGGTAGTAGTCACTGGCGGCGGCATAGTGAGCGCGCGCCTCGGCGCCGACGGGACCGTCTGCCTGGGCGTCATCGGGCTCCTTCGCGCTGACCAGCGCCTGGGCGGCGGCGTGATGGTACTCCGCCAGCTCCTCGGTGAACTGGCGCAGTCGGGGCCGCATCTCCGCCTGCATACTCTCGTCCGCCTGCTGCCAGTACGGTCCGGGCACACTGAAGGCCGCCACGTAGGCCTGCTTTTCCGCCACGATCAGTTCGGGAAATCCGCCGGCCTCGTAGGCCGCGATCACCCGCATCTGCAGCCGGTGCGCCACCGGCGAATCGACGAAACGCAGGTTGTGGGCCTTGTAGACTTCGGCGCTGTCGCGGTAGCGCTCCTGGGACAGGTACAGCTCCCCCAGGGACTGGTACAGCAGGTGCTGGTAGGGGCGCACCCCCAACTGCTCGTAGGTTTGCGCGATGGTGTCGGCGCCCTGCTGGTAGCTGAAGATCACCGCGAGCATGCGCAGGCAGTCCCCGGCCAGTTCCCGGTCGCCTCGCGGCAGCGCCTCCAGGTCATTGTCCTGTGGTACCAGCTGGTCCAGGGTGGCGGTGAAGGACACCACGGCATCGTCGTAGCGGCCCTGCTTGAAGCCGGACCAGCCCTGCATATACAGCGCGTTGGCGAAATAGTCCGAGTCAGGCCCGGCCGCGATCACCCCCGCGTAGGCGGCCTCGGCCCGACCGTAATCGGCGGCGGCAAAGTAGTTCTCCGCGCGGCGAAAGCGGGCTTCCGTGGCGTGCGCCGAGTCCGGCCAGGCGGCGTTGAGCTGTTCCAGCATCGCCAGCGAGCGTTCGCTGTCGCCGTTGAGCTCATAAGCGCGCGACAGCTGGTACAGCAGTTCATCGTTGCCCGGGTTGTGCGGTTCCTGGCGCAGCAGGTTCTGGTAGGCGGCGATGGCCTGGTCGAACAGCGCCTCGTCGGCAGCCCCCGCAGCCAGGCGGGCCTCGGCCTCCAGCATCTCTATATCGGCCAGGCGGCGCATGACCTGGCGGCGGGTAGCGGCATCCTCGGTCACCTCCAGCACATCCTCGTACACCCCGGTGAGTTCCTCCAGGGACACCTGAGGCAAAGGCTCGGCATCTTCCGGCAGGCCGGCGGGCTGCAGGTCGGCCAGGGTCGGCTGCTGCCCGGGCGCCATGCCCAGGTAGCTGCAGCCGCCCAGCAGCGCCAGGGCCAGCAGGGGCGGCAGCCGTTTCATCGCGGCACCTCCGGGCTGCCCTGGTCATAGAGGCGGGCGATGGCCAGACGCGACTGGCCCAGATAATGGGACAACTGCGCCGCCTGGCGCTCCAGCTCTGCCACCGCCACCTGGCGCAGTTGCTCGCGGGCGGCAGTGATGGCCTGCCCGACACGGGCCGTGCCACTGCGCACCCGGGTATCCAGGGCGGCGATGCGCGGCGCAAAACCCGCCTGCCGGCGGCGCGCCATGGCCTCGTCCAGGCGTCCGGCCGCGGCGGCGCTGCGTGCCACCAGCGCCTGGGCATCCTCCAGTTCGCGCTGCAACTCCCAGGCCCGTCCCGGGTAATTCTCGCTGTCCTCCCAGATGAGCAGGCCCCGGTACAGGGCCAGCTGCCTGGCCTGTTCCGGGGCCACCGGCAAGGAGGCGGCCAGGGAGGCGGCGCGCTCCAGGCGCTGCCAGCGCGCGGCCTGCCCGGCGGTCGCCAACAACCTGGCGTCGCCGCTGCTGGCAGCCGTGTCCAGCTGCTGGCGCAGGTCCGTCAGCCGCTGCTGCAGTGCCTGCTGGCGCTGCCGCAGCTGCTCATCGCGTTCGCCCTCCAGTACCGAGGCCCAGCTGCGCTGCTGCTCCAGGTCCGCCTCGCTCAACACCTGCAGGCGCTGGCGAGCGGCGACCAGGCGGGCATCCATGGTGTACAGGTCGCGCAATTCCCGCAGGGCCAGCTGGAACGGGTGGCGAGTGACCAGGTGGGCGATGTAGGGCACCCCCGGCAACTCGGCCCCGGGCAGCAGCGCCGCGGGCGCCAGCCAGTCCCCGGAGGTCTCATCGTCAGTCTGCAGCAGCGCCGGCAGCTCTGCCTGGCTGAAGCTGGCGATGGCACTGCGCAGCCTCGCCAGCTCCTCGCTGTAGACCTCGCTGGCCAGCCGGTAGCGCTGCAGCGCCGTGGCGCGCAAGCCGAGCTGTTCGTAGGCGAAGGGTACCGCCAGCAGGCTCTCGCGCACGCTGGTCCCGGCCGGATCCCGCTCCGCCAGCAGCAGCCAGGGGCTCAGCGCCGCCCGATAATCCTCCTGTTCGGCCTGTGCCCAGCCGTAGCCGAGCAGGGCGCGGTCCGCCAGCGGGCTGTCCAGCCGCACCCGGGTAAACTCCCCGGCGGCGGCGGCAAATTCGCCGGCGGCAATCGCGGCGAAACCGGCGGCGGTATAGGCCTTGTCCTGCAGCGCGCGCCCCTCCTCGGTGCCCAGCGGCTGGGGCCCGAGGCGCTGGAAGGCCGCGATCGCCGCCGCCCAGTCGCCATCGCCGGCCAGCGCCGCGCCCAGGTTGTAATCAAAGTAGTAACGCCAGGGTGAGTCCTGCGGCAGGCGCGCCGCCCGGGACCTGGCCTCGTCCAGGTCGCCGGCGCGCAGGCTGATGGCGGCCCGCAGGTAGTCGGCGTCGGCGGCCAGCGGGCCCTCATAGGTGCTGGAGATGTTCCCCAGGGCGGCCTGTGCACGCCCGGGTTCGCCGCGCTGCCAGGCAATCTTCGCCAGGTAGAACCAGGCCTTGTCGCGGTCCACCGTCGGCCCGGCCTGCGCCAGCAGTTCCCGGAACAACGCTTCCGCCTCCCGGTCCATACCGTAGGAGAGGCTCATCCCGGCGCGCAGCAGTTCGGCATGGGCAGCGTGCGCCGCCAGCTCGCCCAGTTGCTGCGCCACCAGCAATTCCGACAGCGCATCGAAATAGTCCTGTTGGTAAAAATAGTAGAGGCTGACACCGTAGCGCAGCGAGCTCAGCGCGGGCGATTCCTCGTCGCCGGGCGCAGGCGCCGCGCCCGGCGCCGCAGACGCGAGCAGCAAGCAGGCGGCGGCAACCAGCCAGTGCCGGGCTGTCGCGCTCAGCACCACGTCACCACTCCTTCACCGCGAATTCCGGCTGGTTCAGCGCGGTCGAGTCGGTGATGGTCAATTCCAGGTACTTGGGCCCGCGGGCTTTCTCCACCACCCGCTCGGTGGCCCGCCGGTAATCGCGCTCGCCCGGACCCTTGCCAGTAAATACCGCCACGATCTCGTGTTCGCCCGCCTTGATGTTACCCTCGTACAGGCGGTGCACCCCGCCGCGACGCAAGGCGTCCACCTGGCGCTCGGTGTACAGGTAGTGCGTCACCACCACCCCGTCGATGCTGAGCTTGACCGCGTCCAGGGCGAAGAATTCGCCCACGTCCAGGGACAGGAACACCCCCAGGCGGGTGTCGCTGGGGTACAGCAGTTCCTCCTCGAGGATGAACAGGTCGCGGTTCAGCTCCAGGGTCTGTTGCTTGATGCTCTGGATCTGCTCATCCAGGCTGCCGTCCTGCTGGGCAGTTGCCGGCCCGGTCAGCAGGCAGCCGAGCAGCAGGGACACCAGCAGGTTGCGCACGGGTGTTTTCATATCAGGACAAGCCTCCCCCGCTCATGCTCGCCAGCGGCTCGAAGGCCACCAGGCGGTCGCGCGCCGTGGCGCTGCCGAGGCCGTGGCCGGGAAAGAACCCATCCCCGGCAAACAGGTTCTGCTGGCCGTGCAAAGCCATGTAGTTGAGGATGACGGTCTCCACCATCAGGTTGACGTTGTTGGCGGCCGGCGAGGCGGAGGTTTCCACCGAGGCGTCCGGGCGCATCCAGCCAAGCTGCTGGGCGCGCAGCGGGTCGCCACCGCCGGCGTCCATCACCGTCGGCGCCCCCGCCGGGTCGTAGACCAGGAAGAACGAGGCCGCGGTGGAGGAGTTGTCGCCGCTCCACACGCCCTTCTCCACGCCATTGACCACCTCGATACCACCGTCGCTGGCGACCGAGCCATCGCTGAACACGTAGATCATCACCGGGGTGGCGGTACGCCGGGCGTAATCCAGGCAGGCGCCAATGCACTGGCCAGCGCGGAAGTCCCGCTCCTCGCCGGTGCGGCGATCGCCGGTGTGGTAGTCGTAACCGCCCATCTCGATAGTGCCCGCCCCGGCGATACCATCGATGACCAGCTTCATGACCGATGCGGCCTTGTTGAATTCGCGATCGCCGGCAAATTCCGCGGCGCTGAAAATGCCGCCGGCACCGACGATGTTCGGGTCGGCGGACGGGTCCAGGGCATCCGGGTTGGAGTACTTCTCCAGGGTATCGGCGCTGCGCAGGTATTCACAGCTCAGCCGGTCCTTGAGGCGCTTGTCCTCCGTGGAGGGGTTGCTGATGCGGGTGTTGACCAGGTCGAGCTTGAAATCGGTGATGCGCTTCATCGATTCCATTACCGAGACGATGTCCTCGGGGTTGTCCAGCAGCAGGTTGAGGTCGCCCACGTCCACCAGGCCGCTGGCGTCCGAGGGCCGGTCGATCTTGGTGGGGCGCACCTCCGGGTCGATCAGCATCGCCGGCGCCATGGAGTTGCCACCGGACAGCGAGTTTTCCGAACCGATCAGTTGCAGTATCTGGCCGCGCAGGCCGGCGCGGTAGATACCGTACATGGGGTTGTGGGGGTTGTTGCCGGTATCGTTTTCCGAGCGCCCGGGAATCACCGCGCCGTTGACGAAGCCGCGCAGGCCGCTGGAGCGGGCCAGGATGCCCCGCAGCATGGCGCTGTCAGTGTGGAATAGCAGGCCCAGGCTGTCGTCGGTAAAGTCCCCGGACAGGGAGGCGGCATTGTTGACGAAGGGCTGGATGGCCGGCGGCAGGCCCAGGCGAGCGTAGCCGCCGACGCTGAGGGCGTCGCGCTGACCGCCGGGCCCGCCGACGATCACGTTGGAGCCGGCGATATTGGCCCCCCCGGCCAGGTCGAAACAGATAAAAGGCAGCTTGCGCCCCGCCACCGCGCCCAGGTCGCAGCTGGTGTAGGGGGTGCGCGCGGGGTCCAGCAGGTCCGGCGATATGGCCAGCGCCCTGGTACCCAACAGGCTGGCCAGGGAGGTACCCAACAGGGTGGCGCCGCCGGCGCGAAAGCCCTGCGCCAGCAACTCGCGCCGGGTCAGCGGCCGGCGGTGGTCGGGATGCCGCAGGGCCTCGTCGGGGCGGAAAAACCGGTAACGCCTGGCCATTGTTCGATTACTCCTTCAACACTACTGCAGCAGCATGACGGCGCTGCCGAACACCGCGGTACAGGCTGCCTTGACCACATCGGCGGTGCGCGACGGCGGGCACACCGCGTCGTTTTCGCAATAGATCAGGCCGTCGCGCTTGTTGTGCGCCGCCGGGTCGGGGTCGCTCACCCAATTGCCGTTGCGATAGATGTACGGCTTGAGATCGCGGTCGTCGGTAATCAACAGCACCACCTCGTCGATCATGCGCGCCCGCTCGATATCGTCCAGCAGGCCGCTGTTGAGCGCCCGGTCCACCAGCGGCGCGGCCACCTGCTGCCGCCAGGCGATAGTCGGGTCGGCCACCGGGGCATTGAAATCGAAGCCGGCCGGGATAATGCCGCGGCGCAGGGCCTCGTCCTGCACCAGGGCGTCGCAGTAGGCCGCGGCCAGTTGCGTCGCGGCCATCTGGTGGGAGGACATGAAGGCCTGGAAATCGGCCACCGAGGGCAGCGCCCGGCGCACGATCGCAAAGGTCTCGCCGACGGTTTTACCGGTCACCGGGCTGACACTGGCGCTGGACACCGGTACCCCGGTGAGGCGCGCCAGGGTGGCGTTGATCTCGTCGAAGGTGCGCACCGCGATATCGGATGAGGGCTGGCCCGTGAGGGTGTGCTGGAAGGCCCGGGAGTGCCCGTCGTCCGCCTGGCCCGCCTCGCCGGCCAGCTCGTCGAAGCCGAGGAAGAACATATCCTGGTCGGGGCCGTTTTCCAGGGGGATGATGCTGCCGAGGGCAGCCAGGCGCTGCCCGCCGGCACCGGCCGCGGCGGTGTCGATGCGCGCGCTGACGTTGACGAAGCCCTGGCCCACCTCCGCCAGCTTGCCGTTGATGCCCAGGCGGATACCGCGCAGATCGAATACGGCCTCGCCGCCGGCGGGGTTGAGGTTGACGAAGAACGGCTGGTTGAACAGGTAGCTGGTGCCGTCGAACTGGCTGACCTCGAACACCACATAGCAATAGTTGGTGCGGCTGTCGCCCTCCACCACGTGGCAGACCCCGGGCTGGTCCAGTATCTCGGCGACGCTGAACAACAGGTAGTACTTCTGGCCCACGCCGACCTCGAAATTCTGCACCACCTGCTGCGGGGTGAGCGCCGCGTTGTGGATCGCCACCATGCGGATGGTGCCCGCCCAGGGGTTGCTGCCGGCGGTGGAATTGCCCAGCACCAGGGCGTAGGCCTCGCTCCAGTTGTTGAGCAGGCCGCCACCGGAGGAGTCCGCATCGCCGCTAAAGCGGCCGTTGACATAGATCTTGCGTCCATCGACCGGGTCGAAGGTGACCACCACATGCTGCAGGCTGGCCTGCGCCAGCTCGGCATCGTCGTCGGTGGCCAGCGCCGGGGCGCCGCCGTTGTTGTCCTCGGTGGCGGTGCTGCGGGTATAGGCCTCGTAGTTGTACAGGCTCTGGCTCAACAGCATGTTGCGGCTCTCGGGGCCGCCTGCATAGCCGACGATCCACGCCTCCTCCTGGGACACGTTGGCTGGCGCCACCCAGGCCTCGATGCTGTACTCGCCGACGCCGGATATCATATTGAACAACTTGCTGCTGGCACTGGCGCCGCCCTGGGCCTTGCCGTCGACGAGGCGGACCCCCCAACCCGCCTGCCAGCTGTAGTCGCCGGACAGGGTGAGGGGGATTTCCGGCGGCACCCCGCTGGTATCCGCGGTGGTGGTGCCGGCGCCCTCGCGGAACTCCCACTTGGCCACCAGCGAGGACTCGAAGCGGCCGCCGCTGGTGGCCACGATACCGTCTGTTTCCAGCACCTGGGCGGTACTGATGAGCAGCGCGGGATCGATGTCGGTCACCGGCACCACCTCCTGCAGGCGGGTAATCGCCGCCGCCATGGCAGCGGCGTCGCTGGCGCAGTCGCTCCAGCAGTTGTGGGATTCGGGCCACAACCGCAGCACCAGCCTGGAAGCCGCCGGTTGTACCAGGTCCAGCTTGCCGCGCAGGGCGGCATAGGCCAGTTCGGTGCTGTCGCTGGCAAAGTAAGGAACCTGGGGTACCGGCGCGGTGTCGGCGTGGCAATCGGCGCAGAAGGTGTGCAGCAGGTCCAGCAGTTCGCCGGGGGCGCCGAGATCGAGCCCGGCCGCCAGCACCTGGCCGGCGGAGCTCGGCAGCACCCGGGTACCAGACACCGCCACCGGGCGCCGCGGGCTAAGCTTGATGGTGGTGGCCGCATCCACCGCCGACGCGGCCCAGCGCTCGATATAGGCAGTCAGGGTGGTGGCACAGGTGGCGGCCTGGTCCGCCCCCAGCCAGCAGTTGTGGCCGCTGGCCACCCGCTGCACCACCGCCGAGGCCCCCGGATCATCGAGGTTGACCACGCTGCGCGCCTGCTGCCAGGCGGTATTGACATCCCCCTGGTCGACGAAATGGGTGCTGCCCGACTTGCCCGGGGTGTGGCATTCGCCACAGCGGTCGCTACCCGCCAGCGGGTCGTAGAAGGCCACCTTGAAATCCTGGATTTCCTGGCTGGCAGGCGCCGGGCCGGCGTATACGAACTGTGCCGGGCCGGCCGCGGCAGCGCCCAGATCCACCTGGCGCTCGCTGCCCCCGCCGCCGGTACCCCCGCTGCAGCCCTGCAGCAGGGCGCACAGGCAGCCTGCGGCGAGTGCCGCCAGGCGCTGGCCCGGGGCCCCTGACAGTAAAGCGCTCAAGGCGTCGCTCCCTACAAGTGGTCGGCGCAGTACGCCGCCACTTCAGCAAATACACGCTTCATGTTGTGCCCGGCGTGAAACGTGTCGACGAAACCGTCCACCGCCATGGATTCATCCAGGGTGGGCATGGGCTCGCGCAGGCACACCGCCCGGAACGCCTTCTTCACCTGGCAATAGGCAAACGCCTCGGTATTGGCCAGCTCCCTGCCCAGGGAGGCCGCGCCGTCGCCCTCTGCATAGGCCGGGTTCAGCGCCAGGTCGACGGCCCCGCTGTTGCCCGCCGGCGCGCGCCAGCCAATGCGCTCGCTGTTGTCCCCCAGGCGCCAGTAATTGGTCCAGTGGTCATTGGGGGTGACGTAGCCGGTGGGAAAAACCGCGTCGTTGATCAGGTACTTGGCCTGCACCGCGCCGGGGGTGTAGACCAGCTCCCCCATATCCTTGCGCTCCTCCAGTTCCAGGCCGGGAAACTGCTGCTCGTCGGGGTAGGGAAAGTCGTAATAGGCAAAGGCCTGGGCCAGCGGGTCCATGCCGTTGTGGCAGGCGACACACTGGTTGAGAAACAGCTGACTGTCACCCCCCGGGCTGCGCGACACGTCCTGGCGAATGCGGTCCGTGGGACGGGTGGCGTCCTTTAGTTGCTCCAGGTCCATGCACAGGTGATTCAGCAGGGTGAAACGAAACATCGCGCGATTGGTGCCGTCCACGAAAAACGCGCGGGCCGCGGCGCGGCTGGTCAGCACTCCCGCCACGGCGGTTGCCGGCAGGCCGGTAGTCGCACTCTGCGCGGCGCGCACCAGCACCGCCGGGTCGCCGAGGTTGCCACCGCTGGCTTCGAGAAATTCATAGTGGCGGTTGTCGCTGGTGGAATAGGCGGGAATACCCGGCACCGCGCCGCGGTAGAGAATATCGGCGTAGAGCAGCTGACGGAAATCCACCTCGTCGCGCACCAGGCCGATGACCGTGGCGCTGTAGTCGTTGAGCGGGGCGAACGCGTCCTGGGCCTCATTGGTCCAGGGGCTGGCCCAGTTTTTCAGGGTGACCGTGTAGAAATCACCGCTGGCGGCCACCGCGGGCGCGCCGTCGATGGCGTACAGCGCCGCCTGCGCAGCGTCACCCGAACCGATGGCAGCCTCCATGGCATCGAGCATGGCATTGCTGGGCGGTACGCCGGTCAGGCGGTCGTGTATGCGCCTGGCCTGGTCGCGCGGCCCGGCGTGCGCCACCGCAGCCCCGAGCAGGCACACCGCCAGTGCCCTGGTAATACTGTTGCCCATGTCCCCCAACCCGCTTTATAGCAGTGTGTTCAGCGTCTTTTATCGGTAATGGCTGCCGACTTGAGCGGGATGCGGGTCCGCTGCCGGTCTGTGGCGCCCTGCGCAGTGTCAGAGGTCCGCGCACCGGGGTCGCGCCCCGGTCAGGTTGTGAGCTTTGCAAACCAGCTCACAAAGCGGCAACAAAAACCTGGAGAAAAGTGCAGATTCCGGAATGTCTACATTCCGCAGGTTTTTACTTGCGGCTTTGTGAGCTGGTTTGCAAAGCTGGCCTGCAAACAAGGCCCACAACGGGCCAATAAATCAGGGGACAGGACCATTCGCAGCGCAAACACGGCGCTGGTATTGCTCGTCTTTCTGGCACAGGCCGCGGGGCTTGCCGGGTGCTCAGGGGGAGGCGGAGACAGTATCACGCTGACAACCAACGACCAGGGCGAGGACCCGGTGGTGCTGGAGATTCCGGTGGCCTACATCAAACGGCCGCTGCCGGAGGCGCCCACCGACCTGCGCGACCCGTTGGCCTTTAATCCGGGGGCGCAGCTGTTTGTCAGGGAGCGCTCCTCGGCCAGCGCCGACGACGTGGAGATCACCGGACAGATCGCCGCGCTGGTCGCCGCCGAGGAGGAGGTCGAAGCGCAGGACATCGCCCTGGACATCAAGGATCTGGAAAGCTCCTACGATGGCAAGACCCTGGTGTTCGCGGTGCGCGCGGTGCCCCTGCCGGTCGCCGCCAACCTCGAACGCACCACCTGGAACCTGTGGACCCTGGATCTGGAGACCATGCAGGCCGACTACCTCATCCCCTCGCGCATCAAACGCAACGAGGGGGTGGAGACCGGTGGCGGCCACGATATCGCCCCCCATTTCCTGCCCGACGACCGCATCGTGTTCAGCTCCACCCGCCAGGTGGCGGGCCAGGCCCGGCTGCTCAACGAGGGGCGCAGCCAGATCTTCGCCGCCCTGGACGAGGACGGCGACGATCCCGCCGCGGTGCTGCATATCTACGACCCGCAACGCCGCACCGCCGAGTTCCGCCAGATATCGTTCAATCTCAGTCACGACCTGGACCCCGCGGTACTGGACAGCGGCGAAATCGTGTTCAGCCGCTGGAACAACACCGCCAGCGACCACCTCAGCCTGTTCAGCCTGGACCCCTCGGGCGCCGCGCTGTCGTCCCTGTACGGCTTTCACAGCCAGCGCACCGGTACCGAAGGCGCGGCAGTGGAGTTTACCCGGCCCCGGCAACTGGATGACGGCCGCCTGGTGAGCGTGGCCATGACCTTCAATTCGCCCTCCTTCGGGGGCGAGGTCGTGGTGATAGACAGCGCCGGCTACGCCGACTTCGACCAAGCTGTCACGCCCGGGGCAGACGGCCAGGGGCAGCAGTCGCTCACCGCAACGGAAGTCCGCACCGACGGCCTGCGTTCCCGCGGTGGCCAGTACGGCTGGGTGTACCCCCTGCGGGACGGCACCCAGCGGCTGCTGGTGACCTGGAGTGAGTGCCGGGTCATCGACCCCGGCGCCGACCCCGGCCCGGATGCGCCAGCGCGGCCGGGAGACTACCAGCCCTGCACCCTGCAGCCCGACAATACCGATCTCGCCCCGCCCCTGTACGGCGCCTGGCTCTACGATACCGTGCACAACACCCAGCGCCCGGTGGTGCTCGCCAAAGAGGGCGTGCTGGTCAGTGAAATCATCGCCGCCGAGCCCCGCGACTACCCCGACCTGGTGCCGCAACGGGCCGATTTCAACAGCGATCTGGCCTTTGCCAACCAGGGCCAGTTGCTGATCGACAGCGTCTACGATTTCGACGGCGAGGACCGCTCCCCCGCCGGTATCGCCGCGCACTCGCGGCCGGGGACCGCGGCCTTTGGTGTGCGCCCGGCCCGCTTTGTGCGGATCACCCAGCCGGTGCCGATACCGGACCCCGAGGTAATCGAGATCCCGCGCTTCGCCTATGGGGTAAGCAGCGCTTTCGGCTTCCGGGAAATCACCGGCTACGTGCCGGTGGAACCCGACGGTTCGGTGACCGTGACCGTGCCCGCCGACCGGGCGTTCACCCTCGGTGTGCTGGACAGCAACGGCCGCCGCATCGGGCCGCGCCACGACTACTGGCTGCAACTGGCACCCGGCGAGGTGCTGCACTGCAGCGGCTGCCATGACCCGTCCAGCAGCGCGCCCCACGGCCGCCTGGATGCCCAGCCGCCCTCTGCCAACCCCGGCGCCCGGCCCCTGGACAGCGGCGACACCGGCTTTCCCGGAACCGACAGCGGCACCCTGTTCGCCACCGAACCGGGTCAGACCATGGCCGCCACCTGGGACTTCCACCAGCCCGCGGACAACCCCGCGGCCGCGGCCCGGCAGCTATCGCTGGCGCCGCAGTACCGCGACGAGTGGAGCGCTGCGGGGCTGACCCCGGACGAGCCCATTCTCGACCGCGAGTACGACCCGGCATGGACCGACATCGCCGGCGACCGGCCGCTGGTAGTGGCCAACCTCGATCCCGGCGAGCCCAGTCGCATCGTCATCAACTACGAGGACCATATCCAGCCGATCTGGGAGCGCGAGCGCGCCGCGGTTGCCGATACCGCCGGCAACCTGGTTTCCACCTGCGTGGGCTGCCACCACAGTGCCGGCGACACCGCAGTGCCACAGGGGCAGTTGGATCTCACCGCGACCGCTTCCGACCTCGACCCGGACCACTACCGTTCCTACCGCGAATTGCTGGATACCGACAATGAACAGTGGCTGGACGGCTCCGGCGCACTGGCCGACCGCGTGCGTCTGTGCACGATTACCGACGCCGAAGGCAACGCCGTCACCACCGGCGAAACCCTGGTAGTCAGCCCGAGAATGCGCGCCGGCTCCGCCAACGGCAGCACGGGCTTTTTCGCCTGTTTCGAGGGCGGCGAGTGCGGCCCGGCGCCGCCCCCCGCACTGCCGGACAACTGTGTGGAAGGCGACGGCATCGCAGTCCCCGGTACCCGCAACACGGTGGCGCACACCGGCATGCTCAGCGCCGCGGAATTGCGCCTGCTTTCCGAGTGGCTGGATATCGGCGCGCAGTATTTCAACAACCCCTTCGATCCGCGCCTGGTCGACTGACGGTTCCCGGGGCGTTATGCGATGGTCACGCAACTGACAAGGACGTCTGCCCGCCTGTGGGCGGCACTGCTGGTGGTCGCCGCCGGTGTGCTGCCCGGTACGGCGACCGCGGACACCGACCCTGCTGTGTCCACCGTGGCCCAGCCCTACGTCGACATGCGCACCCAGCCCGGTCGCGGCTACCCCATTTTTCACATCGCCGAGCGCGGCGAGAAACTCGAATTGCTTTACCGGCGCACCGACTGGGTAAAGGTGCGCACTCCCGGGGGGGTCGAGGGCTGGGTACACGTCGATGACATAGGCCGCACCCTGGATGCGCAGGGACAGCCGCTGGCGCTGAAGAGCCCCGACTTCGACAGCTACACCCGGCGCCGCTGGGAATTCGGGTTCATGGCCGGAGACTACGACAGTACCGACACCCTGGCCGTCTACCTGGGCTGGCATTTCACGCCCAACCTGTCGCTGGAGCTGACTGCCAGCGAGAACTACGGGGACTTCTCCGACGGCAAGATGGCCACGCTCAGTATTGTGCACCAGATGTTCCCGCGGTGGCGCTACTCGCCTTTTGTAACCATCGGCGGCGGCGTGCGCCAGACCAACCCCCGCTCCACGCTGGTATCCACAGAGGACCGCACGGACAACACCGCCAATGTGGGCGCCGGTCTGCGGGTCTACCTGACCAAGCGCCTGTTGCTGCGCCTGCAATACAAATACTACGTGGTCATGACTGACAGAGACGATGACGAGGAGGTGAACGAATGGACAGTCGGTGTAAGCGCATTCTTCTAGCGGCTGCCCTGTGTAGCCTGGCCGCCACTGTCGCCCACGGCGACGAGCAAGCGGAGTCCTGGCAGGCCATCGATCCCGAGGTGAAACCCAGGGAGGTCGAGACGGTCGCCATCGATAGCGGGGATTTCGAGGTCGGTCCGTTCCTGGGCATCCTGGCGATCCAGGACTTCGACACCGATTTCCTGTACGGCCTGCGGGCGGCCTGGCACATCTCCGAGGATTTCTTTTTCGAAGCCAGTTACGGTGCGTCCCAGGGCGACCTCACCAGCTACGAGAAGCTCAGCGGCGGCGCCCCATTGTTCCAGGACAGCGAGCGCGACTACAGCTTCTACGGCATCAACCTGGGCTGGAATATTCTGCCGGGGGAAGCCTTCGTGCTGGACAGCCACGCCCTGAAATCCGATTTCTTCCTGATCGGCGGGGCCGGCAACACGGACTTCCTCGACGACAATTTCTTTACCCTGACCGTGGGTGCGGGCTACCGCCTGCTGATCAATGACTGGATCAGCTGGCGGGTGGACGTGCGCGATCACATCTTTGACCGCGATGCTTTTGGCGAGAGCGAAACCACCAATAATTTCGAACTCTCCACCGCCGTCAATTTCTTTTTCTAGCTGCGCCGCTACCGGGAGTGAATGCCATGAGAGCTTTTTTGTTCCTTACCCTGTCGCTGTTCAGCGGCGCCCTGGCGGCGCTGCAGGACAGTGGCCCGGCCGCCAACTTCACCTTGAAGAGTGCCGCCGGTGACAACGTGCGCCTCAGCGAGTACCGCGGCCAGGTGGTGCTGATCAATTTCTGGGCGTCCTGGTGCGGCCCCTGTCGCCAGGAAATGCCGGAACTGGAGGCCATCCACCGGAAATATGCCGACCTGGGTTTCACCGTGTTCGGCGTCAATGTCGAACAGGACCGGGCAATGGCCGACAGGGTGTTGCGGGACATCCCGGTCAGCTTTCCCATCCTGTTCGACGACGACAACCGGGTCAGCGAGCTCTACGGGGTGGACGCCATGCCGGTCACTGTGCTGGTGGATCGCGGCGGCGCTATCCGCTACCTGCACCGGGGCTACAAGCCGGGATACGAGGACGAGTACGAGGCGCAGGTGCGCACCCTGGTCAAGGAGTAGCGACATGAGCGATACCGTAACCAAGCTGCTACTGGCCGCGCTGTGTGCCCTCGGCGGGGGCTGCGCCACCGAGCCCTGGGTAAAGCCCTATGAGCGCCAGCACCTGGCGGACCCGATCATGAGTTTTAATCGCGATCCGCTGTCCAGCGCCTACGGCCACCATGTCTATCAGGTGCGCGAGGGCGCGCGCGGCGCCGAGGGCGGCGCGGGAGGCGGTTGTGGCTGCAACTAGGCGCGCCTGGGCGGGTCTTGTGCTGGCCGCCGGCCTGGCCCAGGGGGCGATCCTGCCTGAGGAAAGAGGTGACGCCATGTACCACCGCTACGACGGCGGCGGGGTCACCGTGGACGGTCCCGCCGTACTGGTGCGCAAGAACTTCGAGGAAACCTATTCCCTCAACGCCACCTATTATGTCGACAACGTCAGCAGCGCATCCATCGACGTCATTACCACTGGCGCGTCGCCCTACGGCGAGACGCGCACGGAGTACTCCCTGGGGGGCGACTACCTCCACGACAAGAGCATCATCGGCATAGGTTACAGCAACAGCGACGAGAGCGATTACACCTCCGACACCTGGTATTTCAATGTCAGCCAGGACTTTTTCGGCGACCTGACCACCCTGACGTTCGGCTATTCCCAGAGCCAGGACGACGTCTACCAGAACGGCAACCCCGATTTTGCCGGCAACATCGACCGCCACAACTACCGGGTCGGCCTCAGCCAGGTGATCACCCCCGAACTCATCCTCAGCCTGGGTTACGAACTGGTCACCGACGAGGGCTACCTGAACAACCCCTACCGCAGCTATCGCTACCTGACCAACCCGCAGGACCCGGCTGCCGGCTACCAGTTCGCCCAGGAGGTGTACCCGACCACGCACACCAGCGACGCCGCGGCACTGCGCCTGATGTACTATCTGAACTGGCGGGCGACGGTGGGCGCCAGCTATCGCTACTACACGGACGACTGGGGTATCGACGGCAATACCTTCGCGCTGACCTACACCCACACACTGTACGACAACTGGATTTTCGACATCGAATACCGCTACTACGAGCAGTCGGCGGCCAACTTCTATAGCGACCTGTTCCAGACGCCCTCCCAGGACAGCAAGGACTACCGGGGGCGGGACAAGGAACTAAGCAACTTCAACGACCAGACCCTGTCGCTGCAGCTCAGCTACAGCCGCCCGGTCAGCTATCGGTTTGCCGACCGTGCCGCCCTCAGCATGCGCTGGGACCGCATCTGGTTCGACTACGAGGACTTTCGCAACCTGGAAGACACCGCCGCCATTCCCGGCGAGGAGCCCCTGTACAACTTCGAGGCGGACATCTACCGGCTGGTCTTCACCCTCTGGTACTGAGCAACAGGTCTGCCGAGTAGTGCAGCTTGCCGGCGCCGTCGATCAGGATGGCGTCCACTCCGGGCAAGCTGTTTATCAGTTGCAGGCCGCGCTCTACCCCGAGCACGAACACAGTGGTGGACAAGGCGTCGCTGTCCATGGCCCTGGGGGCCAGGACGCTGGCGCTCTGCAGGCCCTGCGTCGAACGCCCGGTGGCGGGGTCGAGGATGTGGTGCACGCGCACCTCACCCTGCATGAAAAAGCGCTCGTAATCCCCGGAGGTCGAGATGGCCGTATCGGCCAGCGGGATCATCACCACGTATTCGCCTGGTCGGCGCGGATGGCGGATGCCGATGGTGCGAGGCCGGTCGCCCAGATCGCCGAGAATGCGGCTGTCGCCGCCGGCGCTGACTATCGCCGACTGCACGCCGGCGCGCTGCAACAGCTCGATGCTGCGATCCACCGCGTAGCCCTTGGCGATCCCGCCCAGGTCGATCTGCAGGCCGGGCCTGGTGAAGTGGATGCTGCCGGCCCCGGGATCGAGTGCGATGGCGCGGTAGTCGATGTTCTCGCGGTCGCGCGCCACCACCTCGTCGGCAGGGGCCCGACCCTCGCGGTAGTCGTAATACTGGCCGACCGAGGCAAAGCTGATATCGAATGCCCCCTCGCTCAGGCGCGAATAATACAGGGCGCGGGTCACCACTTCGACAATCTCCGGGGTGGTCACCACCGGTCCGCGCCCCGCCTCGCGGTTGATCCGCGCCAGTTCGCTGCCGGGGTTCCAGGGGTTCATCATCAGGTCCAGGCGCTCGATCTCCGCCAGTACCGCGGCGATCAACTCGCGGCTGCGCGCGCCGTCCTGGCCCCACAGCTCAACGCTCACGCTGGTCCCCATCAGCTCGGTGTTCTCGCTGAACCACTCTGCCCCGGCAGGCCAGGCAGGCAACAGCAGTGCCAGCAGACAGCACCACTGCAGGGGTTTACAAGACAGGCTCAACACGATTCCTCCCTCCTGCGAGGGAGCTTACACGATGGGGCGCGCCAGGTCTGCGCGGCGCACCAGCCGGGACGTCTCGGCGGGGCGGGCAGGGCCCGCCCGGTTGCGATCAGGCGCTATCGATGCCCGCGCCGGTCTGGGCAAAATTCGCCGCGTAGCGCTGAATCCACTCGCGGGCGGCTTCGTCTTCACTCAGTGCCCGGCCCTCTACCAGCCTGGCATGCCAGCGGTAGCGCTGGATCTGGAAGCACTGCGACTCCATGCGCGCCACAAACTGGGCGTCGCTTTCCCTGTGTTGACCTGCTGCGTTGGCCATGGCACCCCCCCTGTTCGGGTCCTGCTTGCCTTCTTGATAGCACCGTATCGTCGGCAGTGCAGCGCACCGGGGCCGAAATCGTGAAGTGTTGCACAAAAAATCGCAGCTTTTCCGCTCTTGCGGGAGGCGCGCCTCAACCGTCCACCTCCGGCGCGCCGGGCTCCGGCTCGGGCTCCAGCAGCAGCCCGGGGAATACGTCACTGCCCTCGATACCGATATTGAACAGGGCAAAACCGGTCAGCACGATCTGCGGCACCGCCATGCCGATGACCGTCCCGCCGCGTCGGGCGAACACTTCGGTATGGGTATCGAAGCCGGGAGCGTAGATGGTACCCAGCAACTCACCGGCCTGCACTCGCGCGCCGATTTCCACTTCCGGGAAGAAAAAGCCACCGCCCTGGCCGGGCACCCGCACCCAGTAGGTGCGCCGGTAGACGCTGTTGAAGGGAATGGTCGCGCCGCGGGTGGCCAGCATACCCATCCAGGCCATCACGCTGCGCACACCCTCCGCTCCCACCCTGGCCGCCTCGGGATCGAAACGGTGGGGGCCCGCGGCCTCGTAAATGATGGCATCTATCCCGGCTTCGCTGGCCTCGCGGCGCAGGCTGCCGCGCGGGCCCTCGCCCAGCACGACCACCCCGCTGCCGAAGTGCCTGGCCATGTCCAGCGCCCCTGGCCGTTTGCTGGTCACCCGGATCTGCGGCACGTTGCTGCGGGCGAAGGAGCCGGTATGCAGGTCGATGAGGGCGGCGCAGTGGCTGCTCACCAACTGGAATACCCCCCGGGCCACTATCGAGGACAGGCTGCCGTCCTGGCGCCCCGGGAACAGGCGATTGAGGTCCCGCCGGTCCGCCATGTAGCGCTCGCCACTGCGGATTCCCGACAGGTTGATCATGGGCAGCAGGATCACGGTGCCGCGCAGCTCGGGCGCCTGCAACGCCGAGAATACCCGCCGGGCGATCTCCACCCCGTTGATCTCGTCGCCGTGGATACCCGCGGTAATGCACAGGGTGGGGCCCGCCTGCTCGCCGCGGACCACCCACACGGAGGAATTGACGAAGGCCGAGTCGAAATTGCGATCCTCGGCCAGCGGGAACATGCTCTTGCTGCCGGGCTCCACGCTGCGCTCCAGTATCTGCAGCGCCCCCCAGCCCGCGGCCGCCTGCTCCCGGGCGGCTACTGGTGCCACAGCGACCAGCACCAACAGGAGCAGCGCAGGCACAATGCCTCCGGCCACCGCCAGCGACACCGCGCATCGGTCGCTTTTCCTGATACTCACCTGCGACAACCCCCGGGGCAAAAAGACGCCCGATTCTACCCCAGCGACCCGGCGGCTTACAGCGGCACACCAGTCGCGCTGCGCAGCTCGGGGGCTGCCGGAGCCTTCGCTATTTGTCCCCACAGGCAAACTCTATACAATGCACCCCTTCAGCAAAGGGAGGGAACATTTTGGAAGCACTGCTCGAGCGTGTCATGTACGCGGCCCGCTGGTTGCTGGCACCGATTTACCTGGGACTCAGCCTGGCCATCATCCTGCTCGGTATCAAGTTCTTCGAGGAAGTGATTCACGCCTTCCCCACCGTGCTCTCCATGTCGGAATCGCAACTGGTGCTGGTGATTCTCAGCCTGATCGACCTGGCACTGATCGGCGGCCTGCTGGTGATGGTGATGTTCTCGGGCTACGAGAACTTCGTGTCGCGGCTGGATTCGGTGAACGCGGAGGACGGTCTCAGCTGGCTGGGCAAGATGGATTCCGGCAGCCTCAAGAACAAGGTAGCGGTGTCCATCGTGGCGATATCGTCAATTCACCTGCTGCAGATATTCATGAATGCCGCCAACACCGCGAACGACAAGATCATGTGGTATGTCATCCTGCACATGACCTTCGTCATCTCCGCTTTCTGCATGGGCTACCTGGACCAGGTCACCAAGAAAAAGTAGGCGCCCCTCAGGGCATGGACAGGACATCGCAGTCCAGCTTGTCCAGCACCTTCTCCACCGTATTGCCCTTGAACACGGCGGCCAGGCCTGTACGCGCGGAGTTGCCCACCACCACCAGGCTGGCATCCAGATCCCGCGCGCCACGCACGATCACATCCTCGGGATCCCCCAGCTCTATATGTACCCGGTCACTGCTGACCCCACAGCTTTTGACCAGGGCATTGCGGTCGGGGAAGGCGTTGAGGTCCCCGAAGGCGTTGATGAAATGCACTTCGGCAAGGTGGCTGTCGACCACCCGCTGACTGAAATCGATGATGTGCTGGTTGAGCTTCCGGTAGGCTTCGTTGGCGGCGCGAATATCCACCGCCGCCAGCACCCGGCGCGATTCGCGCATCGGGCCATCCTTGACCAGCAGCACCGGGCACTGACACTGGCGGATCAGGGTCCAATCCGAAGTCCTGTTCAGCTGACGCTCGCGGGCGGAATGCGGATAGGACGATTTCAGCACCAGGTCGGCCTTGTTGCGCTTTACCGCCTTCACCACCGCGCTGTACCAGTCCTTGTCCCACTCCACTTCCGTGGTCACCGGAATACCGCGCCCGCGCAGGGGCAGCACGGCACAACTCAGGCGCTCTCGCTGGCTGGCCAGCAGGCGCTTGATCTCGGCGGCTTTGTCCGCCGATTTGCCCATTTCGGTGTGGATGGCAACGAACACATGTACCTCACCACCGGTTTCCCTGGCGATATTCCCGGCGCGCTCCAGGGCGGGCTGATCCGGCCGGGTGGGGTCGTACACGACAAAAACAGTCTTGAATTCCATGGCATCCTACCTCCGCAAACAACCGCTTCCAGCCCCGATTATCGGCACTAGCATTAGAATCCACATTCTAAAAACACGGGTATTTGTGGCGTTGCCTGACAGCTTTCTTGACCTGCATCAAACAGCTGCGCCCCCGGTCCGTTCCCGGGAGTGCTTGAGTCCGCAAGCGCTAGTTGCTACCTTGCCAGCACAGAATAATAAGCGGAGTTTCCATCATGTTGTTTCGCCCCGGCATCGCCCTCCTGCTGGCAGCCCTGCTGTTGCAGGGCTGCGACAATAACAGCTCAAACGCCAGCGCCCAGGTGCCACCGGTCGCGCAACTGCAGGCGGGCGCCGCCAGTCGCAGCATGCTGCCCACGGTCAACGGCGGTCGCGACTACCTGCAGGACGCCCCTGGCTGGCTGGCCCCGGAGGGCGTCGACCCGAACGATCCGGGGGTTTTCATCCCCGCCTGGGACCAGGGGGAAGTGGACGTGGGCAACGGCAACTCCGACTCCGCGTGGGTGCACGACGACCTCAGGATCAGCGTGCTGGCCCTGGCGCGCGGCGAAGAGAAGGTAATCCTGGCCATGGCCGACGCCTATTCCTTCTTCAGCCCCGACATTGCCGCCATGACCGAACGTATCCGCGGGCGCCTGCCGCAGGCCTGGCAGGCAGCACCGGTACTGGTGTCGGCGACCCACAACCACCACGGCCCGGACACCGCTTTCAGCATCAACAACGAATGGTTTTCCCTGCTTGCGGACGAAATGGCGTTCGCCGCCGAGGATGCCGTTGCCGCCCTGCAACCCGCTGTACTGGCCAGTGCATCGGGAGAGCACGGTTATGGCGTCAGCGACCAGCGCGACCCGATCATCCGCGATATCGGGCTCAAGGTCATCACCGTCGATGCCGCCACGGACGGCGCGGCAATCGCCACCCTGGTGCAGTGGACCAGCCACCCGGAATCCACCCTTGGCTGGGAACCCCCCGCGGAGGCGGCCGGCCTCGAGCAGGCCTGTGCCGCCAAGGGCTGGAGCGGCAATGATTGCAGCGCCGAGGGGCGCTACCTGACCGCGGACTATCCGGGAGTGCTGCGCGAACACCTGGGACAGGCGCGCGGTGGTGAAGTGCTGTACTTCAATGGCCCACTGGGCAATCAGGTGGGCCCCGGCGCCGCACCGACCTGGGTGGTGGACGAGGCGCACCCGGTCGGCGACGGGCTCAGCGCACCGGCGGGGGCGCAACCGCTGACAACCTGTGAGCGCAGCGACCCCTATCTGTGCCGCAGTTTCGCCAAGACCGCGTCGATTGGCACGGAACTGGCCAATGCGGTATCGGCCCTGGCGGAGCGGGCGCAACCCATCGAGGTGAGCCAGCTCACGGTACATGTGGAGCCCTTCTTTACCCGCCTGACCAATATCGGTTTCCGCCTGCTGATCGCCGAGGGCGACATCGGCTGGCAGCCCACCGACCTGTACAACTGCCAGGGCATCCCCCTGTCTGCGGACAACTGCCGTTCGACGGGACAGGAGCTGGTGGACGACCCCTGGATCACCCCGGTGCTGGGCAGCCAGATCACCCGCGGTGACGTGCTGCGCACCCAACTGGCTCACCTGGACCTGGGAGACGTGGGCATCCTGTGGATGCCGGGTGAGCTGCCGCCGGAACTGGTGCACGGCCTGCCCGCCGATTTCAATACCGCCCCACCGGAAAAGTATTATGACTACCCCCACCTGCACGCAGTGGGCGCCGACTACCGGTTACCGGGCCACCTGCTGGCGCTGGTGGAAGAGTCCACCACGCTCACGGTAGGGTTGGGGGGAGACCAGGTGGGCTACTACGTGCCGGTGGACGAATACCGGCTGGCCTGTCTGGACCTGGTCCTGCCGGGAGGCGCCAGCTGCGCGGACCTCGCCGCGCGCGGGGTGATCGAGGACCCGACCTGGATCGGGGGGCGAACTTGCAAGAACATCACCGACGACCCCGCCGCGCTGACCGCACTGGGCGCCGACGCCGATGCCGTGGCGGCGATCTGCCGCTACGGCCAGGGCCTGGGCCGCGAACTGGGAGAACCGGAAGATCACTACGAGGAGACCAACGCCGCCGGCTGGGACATGATCGACGATCTCTGGGCTGCGGCGCAGAGACTGTTCGAGCGCTAGCGGCGCCCCAGGGCGATTTCCTCACAGGACGAGGCGGATGATGAAAGCTCGGACATGTTGCGGGGCGCCTGCCCCATGAGCGTCAAGGACAAGGTACCGTATGCGTCGGTCAGGCCGGTACAGAGCCTGGACCTGTTGTCTCAGCGGGAAATGGCCAGCCTGGCAGCGGCCGGCGACGAGATTCACCAACTGTTCCGGCGCTGCGCGCTGGCGGTGATGAATACCGGCGCGGATGTCGACGACGCGCGCGAGCTCTACGACCAGTACCAGGATTTCGAGGTGAAGGTCGTGCCCGAGTCCCGCGGACTGAAGCTGCAGCTGTATAACTGCCCGGCCCAGGCCTTCGTCGACGGCAAGATGATAGAGGGCATTCGCGCTCACCTGTTCTCGGCACTGCGCGACATCGTATTCACCTACCATAAACTGGTGGAACAACAGCACTTCGACCTGGACAGCCCCGAAGGTATCACCGACACCGTGTTTCGCATCCTGCGCAATGGCGGCATCGTCACCAGCAATCTCCCGCCCCGCCTGGTAGTGTGCTGGGGCGGCCACTCCATTTCCCGAACCGAATACGATTTCACCAAGGAGGTCGGCTACCAGCTCGGCCTGCGCGGCTTTGATATCGCCACCGGCTGTGGCGGCGGGGCGATGAAAGGCCCCATGAAGGGCGCTACCATAGGCCACGGCAAGCAGCTCAACAAAGGCAGCCGCTTCGTGGGCATATCGGAGCCCGGCATCATCGCCGCGGAGTCCCCCAACCCACTGGTCAACGAGCTGATCATCCTCCCTGACATCGAGAAGCGCCTCGAGGCCTTCGTGCGGCTCGCCCACGGCGTGGTGGTGTTCCCCGGCGGTGCCGGCACCGCCGAGGAGATTCTCTATTTGCTGGGCATCAAGATGCACCCCGCCAACGCAGACCTGCCACTGCCGCTGCTCCTGGCGGCGCCCGAGTCCAGCGCCGGCTATTTCCAGCAGATAGACTCTTTCCTGCGCGCCACCCTGGGAGACGAGGTGGCCAGGCATTACGAGATCTTCTGCGGCGATCCGGCCACCGTGGCCAGGGTCCTGAAAAAGCGCATCAAGAAGGTGCGCAAATACCGCATGGATAAGCGCGAGTCCTTCAGTTACAACTGGGGCCTGGCCATTCCCGAGGACCTGCAACAGCCCTTTGTCCCGACCCACGACAATATGGCCGCGCTGCAACTGCACCGCCGCCAGCCGGTGCACCACCTGGCCGCGGAGCTGCGCCGCGCGTTCTCCGGCATCGTAACGGGCAACATCAAGGATTTCGGCGTGCGAGCCGTGGAACAGTACGGCCCCTATCGCCTGCACGGCGACCCGGATGTGGTCGGGCAACTGGGTGAGTTGTTGGCGGCCTTCGTCCGGCAGGGACGCATGAAGCTGGATGCCAGTACTTACGTACCCTGCTTCGAGCTAGTCACCTAGCTGCCCCCGGCAACCGGGCGGGCTCGAAGCCCGCCATTGCCAGCCTACTCGTCGATGCTGCTCACCTGTTCAATGGTCACCCGACCGCTGCCGTACAGCGGTGCGAGATAGGCACTGACTTCGACAGCATCCTGGGTGAAGGCGAACTCGTCCAGGGGCAGCCGGTTGCACTGGTAGGTTTCGTGAACACTGCGCCGTGAATAGTAGCTGCCCCGCTGGTTTAGAGCCCGGTCCAGACGCACCACATCGTCGTCCACTATCGACAGGCAGACGGTGCGTGCGGTCTGGTCGCCCTGGTAACGCACAGACTTGCCTGCCTGACCCGCCGTGGCCCAGCCGGAAGATACTGCCACCAGTACCGCAACCCCCCCTGCCGCCAACGTGTTCCGGGTGTTCATAACGCACTCTCCTTACTGGCCGTGGCCAGTTGACCATGCACTCCCGCTGCGCACGACGGGCAGCGGATCTGGCTACTTAACCGTAGCGGAGTCGCGCACGGCACGCCTGATCGCCAGCTGATTTTTAGCTGATTTCAGCCTGCGCAGGATCGGGGATTCAACAGAACCAGGGCGGCATAGGTGGCGGCGGGGAGGGGAGCAGCCCGGTGGCGCGGAGTGCGCCGGGAAGGGGAGATCCGGCAATGCCCACCTCATGGCCGCAATGGTGCAGTCGGTAGCCGCTGCAGGCCACGGTCTCGACCAGATTCCTGGCGCGCAGTTGCTTGCGCAACAGGTAAATACAGCGGGTAAGGCATTCATCGCTCGCCGCGCGGCCATGCCAGGCCTCCCGCAACAGGGTTTCACGGGAGACGACCTCACCGCGGTGCCGAACCAGGCACACCAGCACATCGCGAAGCCGGGGTTGCAGGTGCTCCATGCGACCCGCTACCCGAATTTCACAGGCATCGGGGAAAAATTCCACCGCACCAATGTGGTAACAAGTCATCATCGGAACTACGCAAGGCGCCAAGAACCGGAGCCACAGTATAGCAGGGCCGTAGTGTCCATACACCGGCTGCCCCGGGAGACCGGGACAACACCAGCGGGCCGGCATTGCCCATCCAGATCCTTGTATCTATTGGGCTTTTTCCCGGGTGCAGCGCCACTGCCGATAACCGGCGACAGAAGGAATATTTTCTGCTAATGGACAGCGCCTTTAGTTCGCCTGGCTATGAACGCGCCACCCCCGGCTCTTTGTCAGGCCGGACTTGCAAACCGCCTCGCTATGGTCGACTCTTATTGGCGCTACAACAGGCCCGGGTTACACCGGTTAACTACTTATGGTACCTACCAGGAAATCAGTCATGCAGATAAAATTCAGTTCACTGATGCTCGCTTTCTCACTCGCCGTCACCAGCCTGTTCGCCCAGGCGGATCAGTACAGCGAGGCGAAACAGGTGTTCGAGCAGGCCGGCGAAAGCGGGGGCTTTTTTGCCAACAGCTACGGCTATGCGCTGTTCCCCAACATCGGCAAGGGCGGCATAGGCATAGGCGGCGCCTATGGCGACGGCCGGGTATATGTGGGCGGCAAGCACGTCGGCGATACCTCCATGACACAGCTGTCCATCGGCCTGCAACTGGGCGGCCAGGTCTACAGCCAGATCATTTTTTTCCAGGACCAGCGGGCTTTCGACGACTTCAGCTCCGGTAACTTCGAGTTCAGCGCCCAGGCCGCCGCCGTGGCGATTACCGCCGCCGCCAGTGCGCAGAGCTCTACCGGTGGCGGCAGTTCCGCCGGGGCCAGCGGGGGGCAGAATGACGCCTCTACCGTAACGGCGGGTTATAACAAGGGCATGGCGGTGTTCACCGTGGCGAAAGGTGGCCTCATGTACGAGGCATCCGTCGCCGGACAGAAATTCAGTTACAAGGCCCTGTAGCAACCCGACAAAGCTCACGCCTTGCCCCCCGGGCAGGGCTGCCGCTCCGGGGCGGCCCGCCGGGGCTGGCCAGAGACCTACTTCTCTGGCGCAACCCTGGGCAGGGTAATCTTGAGCTTGCCGTTCTTGTGCAGCTTCGCCGTGCACTTGTCCGCATCGACTTCACAGGGAAGGGACAGGGACTGAAAGAAATAGCTGCTCTCCTTGCCGCCCGATGCCCCGGATGACGCCGGCCCGGTGTGTGAACCAAATACCCGCAACTGGTCCCCACCCACCTCGATTTCGATTTCCTTTGGTGAAAACCCTTGCAGGGTACCCTCCACCACCAGTGTTTTCTTCTGCTCCTTCACCTCCAGTTCCATGGGGTTGAGCAGTTGCATCTGCGCCTGCAGCCAGTCGCTGGTGGAATCGCCTCCTTGCGGCTCCCGCTGCCGGAAGATATGGTAAGCCCGCTCGCGAATACTTTCCTCGAGTTGCTCAAATGCCGTACCCAACCTCGATACGATGCGGGGAGAAACCGGTTCCCCCTGAGTTTTCTTACTGGTTGCCATCGCCTGATCCCTCGCAATCAACCGCCATGCCCTACTCCGGACGAAGCTGGCATATCATGAACGGGGGCGAGGCTCGCTGTCCTTGCGTCAGGTCAAGGGAACGGCGATCGTGCGAGGTGCGCCCCCGGGGACCCGGGGGCGATCTCGAAGACAGGGGGAGCGGGCGTCGTAAAAATACACCCGCTCCGGGGTATTACAAGCCCAGAGTGCCCTGGCTTGCGGCGGTCGGCGCCTTGGGCGCCGCTTTTTTCCTGGCTGCGGTCTTGCGCTTGGCCGGAGCCTTGCGTTTCGCCGCCGCCTTTTTCTTCGGCGCGGCCTTGATACCCAAGGTCTTCTCAACCGCGGCTTTTTGCTTGCTGACGGCTTTCTTGGCCGCAGCCCGTTGTTTGTTCACGGCTTTTTTGACGGCGGTCTTTTCCTTGGCGACAGCCTTCCTGGCTGCCGCGCTCTGCCGGTTAACCGCTTTCTTGGCATCGGCCACGAGTTTTTTCCACACCTTCATATTGGCATCGGTGCGTTTCTTGACGATTTTCTGCGCCTCGGCGTTGGTCTTGCTGGCCATTTTCTGCAGAATCTGGACATCTTTCTTGGCCTGGTCGACGACCTTTTTCAGCTCTTTCACCACGTCGGAGCGACTGCCGCTCACTTTGCGCAGGTCATCCAGCAAACCCTTGAGCATATCGGCCTGGCGCTTGGCAATATCGATATAGCCCTCGACGATGGCGCGATTGGCATCGGCTATGGCCTGCACGTTCTTGCTGGTACCCTCCAGCACATCATCGAGTTTGTAGTTGCCGATCTTGAGATCTTCCAGATACTTGCCCAGATCCAGACCGCTGGACTTCTTTCTGGCTGGCGCCTTTTTCCTTGCCGGACTCTTGCGAGCGGTTTTTGCTTTTGTCTTTGCCTTAGGTCTTGCTGTAGCCATTGCGAATCTCCCTGATTCCTTACTTAAAGAGCATGCCCACCACTGAAACACTCACCACTGCACAACACAACGCATAGTAATTATGTGCCTGCCCGGGCACTCTTACATTGACGCAGGACAAACACCCGCCTTCAAACCCGCAAAGCCGAAGCGACCCTTTGCCGTGAAACCAGAAAAGTCCCGGTGACAAACATTATTCTATAATTGCAAAGGCTGTGCCATGGATAATTCCGCAGGCTTGAACAGCCGTGTCAATCAGACTAACCTCTGACGGCCCACCCACCCGGGTGGCGGATGGTCAACACCAGGAGTCAAGTCATGAAAGCTCGCGCCAACCTAGCCCTCGTCGCCCTGCCCGTGCTGCTGGCAGGCTGCACCTCGTCAACCCAGTTCCGGCAGCAGATGGAGCCAGTGGCCGTGGCGGAAGCCCAGCGTCGCGGAGCCTTCGAACTGAATTGCCCCGATGCCACCGCCTCCCTGCTCTCCAGTGAAACCCTGCAACCGGAGGTCCGCACATTCGTCTACACCGGCCCGGAAAGGGCGGTCTACAACGTGGGCGTCTCCGGTTGCGGCAAGCGCGCCACCTACGTGGTCATATGCCCGGACAACGGCGACAACGCCTGTTTCGACGGCGGTTCGCGCACCGAGGTACAGGTGGAGAACTGAGCCGGCCTTCGCCCGCTATCGCGGGCGGCACCTGGCAGGCCACGGCGGCCGGGTGCTCAGCTTATGGCTGCAATCGCCTCGCCCAGCTCCAGCAGGCGCCGGGCCTCCTCGACATGCAGGTTTTCCACCAGGCGGCCATTCAATACCACCACGCCCTTGCCTTCCGCCTGGGCCTGCTCGAAACACTCGATAATCGCCCGCGCCTGATCCAGTTCGGCGGCATCGGGGGCGAACGCCTTGTTGGCGGCGGCGATCTGCTTCGGGTGAATCAGGCTCTTGCCATCGAAACCCAGGTCCCGGCCCTGTTCACAGGCGGCCTGCAGCCCCGCGTCGTCCTCCAGATCCAGGTGCACGCCATCGATTACCTCCAGGCCATTGGCGCGGGCTCCATACACGCTCAGGTTCAGCGCAGCCATGAAACCCAGACGGTCCGGCGTATGCCGCACCCGGGTGTCCTTGGACAGATCGGAAGTCCCCAGCACAATACCCCGGAGTCGCGGGTGGGCCGCGGTTACCTCGGCAATATTGAGAATACACAGCGGCGTCTCGATCATGACCCAGAATTCCACGCTGTCAGGGCAGCCTGCCGCCTCGAAAGCAGCGATCGCCTCCCTGACATCGTCTGCCGTGGACACCTTGGGAATAAGCACCGCGTGCGGCGGCGTACCCGCCGCGGCGATGGCCTTCACGTCCTCCGGGCCCCAGGGAGTCGACAGGGCATTGATGCGCACCAGTAACTCACGGTGCCCGTAGCCGCCTTCGGCCAGCGCCGCCACGATTTGCTCCCGGGCCAGGGCCTTGGCATCGGGGGCGACCGCATCCTCGAGGTCGAGAATGAGGCCGTCGGCAGGCAGCGACCTGGCCTTGTCCAGGGCCCTGGGGTTGGATCCGGGCATGTAAAGCAGGGAACGGCGCGGCTGAATGGCCATAGGGAGACTCCTGTAGAGGTTGGGTAAACTGCCGGTAACAAGGGTTGGCTGTGGGAAGAATGGCAGCATACAGAAAGGGCTGCGCGCCAGGCAAGGCCACTTGACAGCCCATGCCACGCGGTTGCTGCCCCGCGGGGAAATCGCGCTGTGGTGGATCGCTTCGGGAGGGCCGAATCCTGTGTGAAAATGCAGTGGCAATATCCTCAATAATTACTATTTTCTCGCTCGCAAAAGCCCCATAGTGCGCCCACTGACCGGACATGGTCGTCCGGCGGGAATTTACTTGATTGAGAGGTAATGGACATGAAAAAGGTAATTGCACTGGTAGCCAGCGCCCTGCTGGCAGGCCCCGTGGCCGCCTATGACGTCGGCCCCGAGAAAGGGGACAAGAGTTTCACAATTTCTGCCAGCGGCAACAGTGACCAGGACTTCGACGCCAACACCTACGGTGTAAACGCCGAGCTGGGCTACTTTATGACCGACAACTGGCAGGGCGGCCTGCGCCAGAGCGCGAACGGCGCTGCCGGCAGTGACGTCAATGACGCCTGGCTGGGCTCAACCCGCGCATTTGTGGACTACAACTTCAGCTCGGGCCTGACCGGCAACCGTACCTACATTCCCTACATCGGCGCCAACATGGGTTACGTCTATGGTGAGCTGGTAGAGAACACTGGCCAGGCCGGCGTGGAACTGGGCATGAAGATGTATGTGCTGCAAAAGACCTACATCAACTTCGGTGTCGAGTACTCCTGGCTGTTCGACAGCACCGACGACTTTGACAACAAGTCAAACGACGGCTTTTACTCGTACAACATCGGTGTGGGTTTCAACTGGTAAACTGTAGGACCCGCCGCCCCCCCGGGGGTGGCAACACCGCTGTATGCCAAAAACCCGGCCCCGTGGCCGGGTTTTTGCGTTTCAACTGACCGCCTTACGCGCTATGGGCGGGCCGTCCGGGTTCACTACACCTGCCACCTGCCCGCCAGGCCTTCGCCGGCATCCCCACCCGTGGTTGTATGCCCCCTCCCCCGGAGCTAAAATAGCGCCCGCTATTCGACAGATTGGCCGAACCGCTTCAGCGCTGCCCAGAACAACCCCGCAGGGCCGAACCCCTCGGCACAAGCCCCATCCATATCAGTACAAGGCAGGATGCATCATGAGCGACGTCTCTCCCACAGGCGGGCAACTACTTGAGCAGGCAGCAATCGTGCTCGCGGACACCCAGACCCTCATAGACAAGGCCCTCAGTGCGCTCAAGGCGAAAACCGTGGTCGACGGCAAGCTGTCCAACGCCCGGCTGGATGACAACCAGCTGGTGTCCTATGAATTGTCGCTTTGCTGGGCGGAGTGTTGCGCCGCGCGCTTCATGCTGGATCACGCCAGCAGCTGCCAGGACGATTTTACCAATCGGCTGTGTGGCCTGTTCTGCGCCGAGGCCGTGACCGCCAGCTGTGCGCGCCTGCGCGCGCGCCTGGCGGATTTCGGCCTGGCGGACACCGATGTCTCCGCCGTGCTGGAGGGCCCGGTGGCAGCCACGTTCCTGCCCGGCCAGCTGGCCGCGGCCAATATCGCCGCCATCGGTGAAGAGGTCATGGAGCGCGGCGCCAACCTCGGCCCCGATGCACTGGAAGAGCGCTACACCATGATGCGCGACAGTTTCCATCGCTTCGCCGACGAGGTGGTCATGCCGCTGGCCGAAGCCGTGCACCGGGAAGACCTGATCATCCCCGATGAGATTCTCGAGCCGCTGAAGGAAATGGGGGTGTTCGGTCTGTCCATCCCGGAAAGCTACGGCGGCCTGCAGGAAGACGACCAGGAGGACACCCTGGGGATGATCATCGTCACCGAGGAGCTGTCGCGCGGCTCCCTGGGCGCGGCGGGCAGCCTGATCACCCGGCCGGAAATCCTCTCCCGGGCCCTGCTCAAGGGCGGCACCGAGGAGCAGAAGCAACACTGGTTGCCGAAACTGGCCGTGGGCGAGCCCCTGTGTGCGGTCGCGGTGACCGAGCCGAATTACGGCTCCGACGTGGCCGGGGTGAAGCTCAGGGCGACGCCCTGCGAGGGCGGCTGGCGGCTGAACGGCGCCAAGACCTGGTGTACGTTCGGCGGCAAGGCGGGGGTACTGATGGTACTGGCGCGCACCAACCCGGACCCGGCCCAGGCGCACCGGGGGCTCTCCA
The DNA here is from genome assembly GCA_024234735.1 of Pseudomonadales bacterium. GTDB lineage: Bacteria > Pseudomonadota > Gammaproteobacteria > Pseudomonadales > Halieaceae > JARRPM01. The sequence continues at coordinate 116,815 of JACKNV010000003.1, read as the reverse complement.
TGTTCCTGGTGGAAAAACCCAGCAGCGACGGCCATGAGTTCGAGGTCACCTCGCAGGGCGGCGGCACCCTTACCGGCCGCGCCATCGCCACCATCGGCTATCGCGGCATGCACTCCTACGAGCTGTTTTTTGACGACTTTTTCGTGCCTGCGGGCAACATGATGGGCGGCCCCGAGGGCGAGGGCCGGGGTTTCTACCTGGCCATGGCCGGTTTTGCCGGCGGCCGTATCCAGACCGCGGGCCGCGCGGTGGGCGTCATGCGCGCCGCCTTCGAGAAGGCTATTTCCTATTCAGGGGAGCGGGTGGTATTCAGCCATCCCATCGGCGATTACCAGCTCACCCGGGTGAAACTGGCCCGCATGGCCGCCCACCTGGCGGCCTGCCGCCAGATCACCTACGGGGTCGCCCGGCTGATGGACCAGGGCAAGGGGGACATGGAAGCCAGTGGCGCCAAACTGTTTACCTGCAAGACCGCCGAGTGGTTTACCCGCGAGGCCCTGCAGATTCACGGCGGCATGGGCTACGCCGAAGAGGTGCCGGTCAGCCGCTATTTCGTCGACGCCAGGGTGCTGTCCATTTTCGAGGGCGCCGAGGAAACCCTGGCCCTGAAAGTCATCACCCGCTCACTGGTGGAAAACGCCGCCTGAGGATCCCCCCATGACCCTGACCCTGCCTCTCGCTCCGCAAGCGGAGATCGCCGCGGATATCGAAGTGAACCTGGAGCGCAGCCGGCGGCCACAGTACGGGCGCTACCTCGACGAACTGGACCCCGGCCAGGTGTTCGAGCACCCCCGGGGGTTCACCTTCGAGCGCGCCAACATGCTGGATTTCGCCCGTACCTACATGCAGGCCAACCCGCTGTACCTCAACCTGGAGTACGCCCGGGCCCACGGCTTCCGGGACCTGCCCGCCAGCCCGCAGATGGTCTTCAACGTCACCCTGTCGCTGGGCGTGCAGAACGACTCCGAGAAGGCCATTGCCAACCTGGGCTACTACCAGGTGCAATTCCTGCGAGCGGTTTACCCCGGTGACACGCTGCGCGCCTTCACCAAGGTACTGGAGCGCAAGGACCGCGGCCCGGACAAACCCGGCATCGCCCTGATCCGCACGGTCAGCGTCAACCAGGACGATGAGGTGGTGCTGCAGTACGAGCGCAAGATCATGGTGGCCTGGCGCGGCGATCGCCTGCCCACCACCCCGGCGGCGAAAGCCAGCGTGCCCTTCCCCGGCGAGGACAAACCCAGCGCGCACCTGCCCCAGGCACAGGGCGACTACGGCAGGGGCCTCACCGGCCCCAACACCTACTTCGAGGATTTTGTCCCCGGGGATATCATCGTGCACGCCAACGGCCGCACCATCACCGAGGAACACATGGCCCTCACCTATCTGGTGGGCAACAGTCATCCCCTGCACTTCGACCGGGTGTACTCCAGCGGCCTGTCGGGCAAGATGAGCGGCGAGCCAATCGTCTACGGCGGCCTGGTGTTCGCCTGGCTGGAAGGGCTGGCCAGTCGCGATGTCAGCGAACACGCCCTGTGGGAACTGGGTTTCACCGAGGGTTACCACACCCAGCCAGCCTCCGCCGGCGACACCGTTGGCGCCCTCACCCGCATCCTGGCGGTGGAGGACGCCCCCGGCATCGGCGACTACGGGATCGTGACCATGCAGCTGATCGGGGTGAAAAACATCTCCGCCGCCGCCGCGCTGGAGGAGTACGGTGCCGACCTGTTCCTCAAGGAAGACAGCAAGCGCGCCCTGGGCAAGGACAAGATTCCCGCCAAGATATTTGAAATCGAGCGCCGCCTGCTGATCAGGCGCCGCCCCCGCTGAGGACATTACTGTGAGCCAGGAAACCGTCAAGCGCGACCGCCCGTGGCTGATGCGCACCTACTCGGGCCACTCTTCCGCGAAGGCCTCCAACGAGCTGTACCGGATGAACCTGAGCAAGGGCCAGACCGGGCTCTCGGTGGCCTTCGACCTGCCCACCCAGACCGGTTACGACTCGGACCACCCACTGGCCAGGGGCGAGGTGGGCAAAGTGGGCGTTCCCATCGACCACATCGGCGACATGGAAGCCCTGTTCGAGGCGATCCCGCTGGACCAGATGAACACCTCCATGACCATCAACGCCACCGCCCCCTGGCTGCTGGCGCTGTACGTGGCAGTGGCGGAAAAGCAGGGCGCCGACCCCGCCGTACTGCAGGGCACCACCCAGAACGATGTGCTCAAGGAGTACCTGTCCCGCGGCACCTACATCTTCCCCCCCGGCCCCTCGGTGCGCCTCACCACGGACCTGATCACCTACACCGTTGACAATATTCCCAAGTGGAACCCCACCAATATCTGCAGCTACCACCTGCAGGAGGCCGGGGCCACCCCCACCCAGGAACTGGCTTACGCGCTGTCGACCGCCATCGCCATTCTCGACGCGGTGCGCGATTCCGGCCAGGTGCCGGCGGAGCGTTTTGCCGCAGTGGTCGGGCGCATTTCCTTTTTCGTCAACGCCGGTATCCGCTTCGTGGAGGAAACCTGCAAGATGCGCGCTTTCGGCCGCATGTGGGAGCAACTGGCGGCAGAGCGCTACGGCGTCACCGAGGAAAAACAGCGGCGCTTTCGCTATGGCGTGCAGGTCAACTCCCTGGGGCTCACCGAATCCCAGCCGGAAAACAACGTACAGCGCATCGTGCTGGAAATGCTGGCAGTTACCCTGTCGAAGAACGCCCGGGCGCGAGCGATCCAGCTGCCGGCCTGGAACGAGGCGCTGGGGCTGCCGCGTCCCTGGGACCAGCAGTGGGCGCTGCGCATGCAACAGGTACTCGCCCTGGAAACCGACCTGCTCGAGTACGGCGACCTGCTGGACGGCTCGCCCGTGGTCGAGGCCAAGGTACAGGAACTGATCGCCGGTGCCGAGCAGGAAATGGCCCGTATCGCCGAGCAGGGCGGCATGGTACAGGCCATCGAGAGCGGCTACGTCAAACGCGAACTGGTGAAGAGCCACACCCGGCGCATGCGCGATATCGAGAGCGGGGCACTGCAGATCGTCGGGGTCAACTGCTACACCCAGACCGCGGAGTCACCCCTCACCGGGGGCGCGGACTCGGGCATCATGAAGGTGGACGTGCAGGCCGAGCACGACCAGATTGCGGCCCTGCAGGCCTTTCGCGCCGGCCGCGACCAGGGCGCGGTCGAGGCGGCCCTGGCGGAACTGCGCCGGGCGGCGGTCGAGGGCGACAACATCATGCCCGCCTCCATCGCCTGCGCCCGGGTGGGCGTCACCACCGGGGAGTGGAGCGAGGTCCTGCGCGAGGTATTCGGCGAGTATCGCGCTCCCACCGGAATCGATATCGCCATGGCCGGGCAGGCCGATTCCCCGGCGCTGGAGGCGGTGAGGGAACGGGTGCGGGCCACGGGCGAGGAACTGGGCCGCCCGCTGCGCCTGCTGATCGGCAAGCCGGGGCTGGACGGCCACAGCAACGGCGCCGAGCAGATTGCCGTCAAGGGCCGCGATGCGGGTTTCGAGATCGTCTACGAGGGCATCCGCCTGACCCCAGGACAGATCGCCCGGGCAGCGCAGGAGGAAGGCGTACACCTCATCGGCCTGTCGGTCCTGTCCGGCAGCCACATGGAACTGGTCGCGGATATCCGCGACCAACTGGCCGCCATCGGCGCCCAGGACCTGCCACTGGTAATCGGCGGCATCATCCCCGAGGACGATGCCGCGCAATTGCGCGCGCAGGGCGTGCAGGCGGTGTTCACGCCCAAGGACGTGGACATGAACGCTATCATGGACCAGATGGTGACCATCATTCGCCAGCACAACGGCCTCGAGCCGCTGGCCTGACCCTTTCATGGAGCGAGCGGCTCTGGGCGACAAGGCTGCGGAACTGGCCGTCGCGGTGGCGCGCGGCGAACGCCCCGCGCTGGCCCGGGCACTCAACCTGCTCGACGACCGGCGCCCCGCTGCCCGTCAACTGGCGACGGACCTGCTGGCGCGGCTGCAGTCCGGCGACTTCCAGCGCGACAGCCACCTGATAGGCATGACCGGGCCGCCCGGCGCCGGCAAGTCAACGCTCAGTGCCGCCCTGATCCGGGTGTGGCGCCAGCGTGGCCTGGGGGTCGGCGTGCTGGCGGTGGACCCTTCCAGCCCGCTGACCGGCGGCGCCCTGCTGGGCGACCGGCTGCGCATGCAGACCAGCGATACCGACGAGGGGGTGTTCGTCCGCTCGCTGGCCTGCCGCGGCGAGTTCGGCGGCCTCAGCGCCGAGGTCTGGCCCATGAGCCTGGTGATGCTGGCAGCCTGCGACGTGGTAATGATCGAGACCGTGGGCGTCGGCCAGCGAGAGATCGACGTGTCGCGCATGGCCGATACCACCTGCTTCGTCGCCCAGCCCGGGTCGGGGGACAGCGTGCAGTTCCTCAAGGCTGGTATCCTCGAGGTGCCCCACGTGCTGGTGGTGAACAAGGAGGACATGGGCGCGGTTGCCAGGCGCACCCTCGCCGAACTGGGCAATGCCCTGGGGCGCAGCCACCGCGACGGCAACTGGCAGGTCCCGGTACTGTCGACCAGCGCCGCCAACGGCACCGGCATCGAGGCCCTGGCTGACACCCTGGCGCAACATCATGCAATACTGCTGCGCGACGGGCAGCTGGACACCCGCCGGCGCAGCTACCAGGCGCACTGGATTATCAAGCGCCTGCAGCAGGAGTTCGGCACCCACGGCATTGCCCGGCTGGGGGGTGAAAACACCCTCGCCGCGCGGCTGGTCGCCGAGCACCAGTCGCTGCTGGACCAGTACCAGGCATTCAGGCAATGCCTGCTCAATCCGACTTACCCTGAAGGAGGTAATACCGACCATGCGCAGTCCTAGAGATTTCTTCAAGCCCCTGGCGCTGGGAGCACCGGCTCCCATGCGCGACATCCCGGTGCGGCCGTCGCGGATGATCCACTTCTTCGACCCCAGCAATCCCAAAATGGCGGAAAAGGCACCGTCCATCGCCAGCAAGGTGGACATTCTGCTGGGCAACATGGAAGACGCGGTGGCGATCGACAACAAGGAGGCCGCGCGTGAAGGCCTGATCAACATCGCCCGGGACAACGACTTCGGCGACACCCAGCTGTGGACCCGGGTAAACAGCCTGGACAGCCCCTGGTTCCTGGACGACGTGACCCGCATCGTTACCGAGGTGGGCGACAGGATCGACGTCATCATGCTGCCCAAAGTGCAGGGCCCCTGGGATATCCACTACGCCGACCAGTTGATTGCGCAGCTGGAGGCCAGGGCGGGACTGCAACGGCCCATCCTGCTGCACTGCATCCTGGAGACCGCCCTGGGCGTGGCCAACGTCGAGGAGATCGCCAATGCCAGTCCGCGCATCCAGGGGATGAGCCTGGGGCCCGCGGACCTGGCGGCCTCACGGAGAATGAAAACCACCCGCATAGGCGGCGGCCATCCCGGTTACCTGGTGCGCAACGACCCCGATCCGGCCGCCCCGGAAGCCGAGCGCGGCACCCATGCCCAGGACCTGTGGCATTACACCATCGGCCGCATGGTGGACGCCTGTGTCAGTGTCGGCGCCCTGCCCTTTTACGGCCCCTTCGGTGCCATCGACGACCCACTGGCCTGCGAGGACCAGTTCCGCAACGCCTTCCTGATGGGTTGTGTCGGCGCCTGGTCGCTGCACCCCAGCCAGATCGAGATCGCCAAGACCGTGTTCAGTCCCCCGGCCGATGAGGTGGTGTGGGCCAAGCGCGTACTGGAGGCCCTGCCCGACGGCAGCGGCGCGGTAATGGTCGATGGCAAGATGCAGGATGACGCGTCCTGGAAGCAGTGCAAGGTGATGGTAGACCTGGCCCGACTGATTGCCGACAAGGACCCCGAGTACAGCAAGCTCTACGGCTTCTGAAAAACAGGGCGGCGCGGGATGTCCCGGGCCGCCGGTCTTGTACCCCGCCGCGCCGGGGAATATAGTTGCGCCCCCTTTTACCCCCTGACGGGAGGCACGGGCGCGAGCCATGAGCGAAACAGAGATTCTCTATCCCTACAGCAGTGTACTGATAGCCTCGGTACTGTTTCTGGTTATCGTGCTGTTCAATGAGGTTGGGTTTCGCATCGGCCGCTTCGTCCAGGAGCACACCGACAGCGAAATCAAGGCGCTGACCGGCTCCATCCAGGCAAGTATCCTGGGTTTGCTGGCATTGCTGCTCGGGTTTACCTTCAGCATGGCGATGCAGCGCTACGACAGCCGGAGCATGGCCCTGATTGACGAGGCCAATGCACTCGGTACCGCCCTGCTGAAAGTCCAGCTGTTGCCGCCGCAGGAGCAGCCCGAGGCCAGGGAGTTGCTGCACCGCTACATCGACCTGCGCATCGAAACGGGAAGCATCGACATCACCCGGCACGAGGAGCGGGAGCGGCACAACCACCAGACCGCCGAGCTGCAGGACCAGTTGTGGGCACTCGCCGTACGGGCGACCAATCAGGACCCGCGCGCCGTGACCAGCGGTGCTTTCGTGAAGTCGCTCAACGACGTGATCGACGCCCAGGGCAGGCGCAATGCCCTGCTGCGGATGCACGTGCCGGAAACCGTGCTGCTCCTGCTGTTCGTGGTGTTTATCTCGGCAGGCGGCATGATGGGTTACTCGGGCGGCCTCAGCGGCAAGCGCATCGTCGCCCCGGTCGTGCTGGTGTCGTTGCTGATCACCCTTATCGTGTTTCTCATCATCGACCTGGACCGGCCGCGTCGCGGCCTGATCCAGGTCAACCCGGACGCGATGCTGGACCTGAGGCAAACCATCAGATAAGGGTTTTCTTCCGCCCCGGACCCGCCGGGGCATCCCACCTGGATCAGCGCGCTCCCAGCAGCCCGGCCAGGGACTGGACATGTTCCAGTGCCTCGACCCCGGCGTCGGTCAGGTAGCCACCGTCGGGCTGGCTGACCAGGCCCAGGCCGTGCAGGGCCCGGCAGGCGGCGATGACTTCCGCGCGGGCACTGGAATGCACCTTGATACCGCGCTCCAGGCTGTCGCTGTCGAACTGCAGGAGCAGGTTGAGCTGTTCGATGGATGGTGCTGTAAATGCCATGATCTTGCCTCGGTGGTGGTGGCTCTCGCAGGCAGTGTAGCAGCGCTCACACTTCCTCCCATGCAAATTCCCCAAGCCTGGCGACGGCGCGGGGCGAGTGGGCGCCTACGCTGTGATTGATACAGGACTCGGCACTGACTTCGGGAAAGTACTCGACGCCGACATCGTCACGCAAAAATATGGCGTTGAAGCCTATGGAGTTAGTACCCACCAGGCGGTATCCCTTGCGCCGGGCCAGCTTGACGAAAGCCGGGAGCGAAGCACCGGTATACACGACGTAACGGCTGAAATAATCGCTGCGCGTCGCGCCGCCGGGTGCGGGCCCGGCGGCCGCCACGCCATCCGCCAGCGATACCCAGCGGGCCTCGAAGTCGGGGCTGTAGGGCACGGTGACCGATGCATCGGCCATGGTCATGTTGACCTCCACGACCACCACCCGCGGCGAAATCGCGGTAATGGCCTCCCACAGCCAGTAATCGATACCATCGATATCCACTGCCAGCAGATCGATCTCACCTTCGAAACCGTGGTCGAGCAGCAAGTCGTTGACATTGTCGCGGTCCACCCAGCTGTTGACATAGACCGGCCCGTTTAAACAGCTGTCCGGATGTTCGGCGAAAAAGCGCACGCCCTGGCTGACATTGCGGTCGTTGCCGTCCACCAGCAGGGCGTGCCACCCGTGCTGGGTGATCAGGTTGGCGCAGATGGACTCAAAGCCGGTCCCCGCGCAAATCTCCACCGCGCGGCGGTTGGTGGTACCGACCAGGGAAAACAGGTAGAGGAGAATGCCGTCCTCGCCCGACTGGGAGAAATTTCGGAATTCAACCTCCTTGAAAGGCAGGGTTACACCGCTGGCAGCCAGCTCCCGGTATTTGAGGGCCAACAGAATCTGGGTACCCTTGTCCACGGCAACGGACTGGCGCTCGCGGCGGACGCCCTCATCCCGCAAGTGGTCCATGCGCCGGCTCAGCAGGTCCAGCTTGCGGTGCAACCGACTCACCAGCCGTGACAGCGAGCCGGGCCGCAGGCGCGCTCCGGCCGTTCGGCTCACTGCCCGCAGCCAGCCGGCAACCCCGCTTTCAGCACTCAAACGACTGCACTCGTCATTGCTCCAGCTCTTCCTCCAGCATCAACCCGAGCTCGTTCCCCTGGTAGACCACGTCATAGCTGCGCAACCCGCGGCAGGGCTCCTCGGTGGCATGCAGCAGGCGACCATCGGCCATGGCGAACCGGTAGTGGTGCAGGGCGCACTCGAGGACCCCCTCGCTGAAGGTCGCCACGTCCAGCGGGTGGCCGCGGTGGGGGCAGCGCCCCTCCAGCAAATAGCGCTCCCCCTCGCGCTGGATCAGCAGCAGGTAGAGGTTGTCGATCTTGAACTGGCGCGCGTAGTCGTCGTGAAGATTGATCAGCTTTTCGAGGGGATAGAAGCGCACGATCGCCCCCGCCCGCCTACAGTTGCGCCATAATCAGGCGCGCCGCCGCGTAGGGGGTGGTCTCATTGTTCACCACCTGCTGCTCCAGCTTGGGCAACATGTCGTTCACCCTGGGATTGCTGGTCAGGCGCAACAGCATCATCTCCTGTACGAGCTGGCGCATCCAGTCGAGATTCTGGCGGGACCGCTTGGCCGCAAACACCTGCTCTTCCACGGCCCTGAAATAGTAGTCCAGTACCATACCCCACACGGCGTCTATATTTACCGATTTCAGCGCGGAGCAGGTCATCACCCGTGGCGTCCAGAAACTGGTGTGCCGCAACAGGTTCATGGCGCTGGTGTAGTGGGTCTTGCTCTGCCTGGCCAGGTTTTCGCTTTCGCCATCGGCCTTGTTGATGACCAGCGCATCCGCCAGCTCGAGAATGCCCTTCTTGATACCCTGCAGCTCGTCACCGCCACCGGGCAACATCAACACCATGAAAAAATCCACCATTGCGGCCACCTGGTACTCGCTCTGGCCGACGCCCACGGTTTCCACCAGAATAACGTCGTAACCGGCGGCCTCGCACAACAGCATGGTCTCGCGGGTCTTCTGGGCGACACCGCCCAGGGCGCCCTCCGACGGCGAGGGGCGGATAAAGGCCTGCTCGCGTCGCGACAGTTCTTCCATGCGGGTCTTGTCGCCGAGGATGGAGCCACCGGCCAGCGGTGAGCTGGGATCTACCGCCAGCACGGCCACCCGCTTGCCCTGCCCGATCAGGTACAGCCCGAAGGCTTCGATAAAGGTCGACTTGCCAACCCCGGGCACGCCGGTAATACCGATACGGATGCTGTTGCCGCTGTGGGGCAGCACCTGCTCCAGAATATCCTGGGCCTGCTCGCGATGGCTATCCAGCTTGCTCTCGACCAGGGTGATGGCCTTGGCGAGGGCGCGGCGATTGCCCTCGAGCAGGGGCTGTAGGTCGAATGGCTTCATCGAAACGAGGTTAAACCTGCCCGAGATTTTTTCGTCCGGGCGCTACTCGCCTCCCTGCGCTTCATTCACCGCATCCAGCACTTCCCGCGCACACACGGGAATCGGCGTGCCCGGCCCGAAGATACACTTCACCCCGGAATCGTAGAGAAAGTCGTAATCCTGCCGCGGGATCACCCCGCCGGCGATGACCACGATGTCATCCGCACCCTGCTTCTTGAGTTCTTCCACCAGCTGCGGCACCAGGGTCTTGTGGCCGGCGGCCAGGGACGAGGCGCCCACCACATGAACATCGTTTTCGATCGCCTGGCGGGCCACCTCTTCCGGGGTGGAGAACATGGGGGACAGATCGATATCGAAGCCCACATCGGCAAAGGCGGTGGCCACCACCTTGGCGCCGCGGTCATGGCCGTCCTGGCCCATCTTGCACACCAGCATGCGCGGCCGGCGACCGTGGGCGGCAATGAATTCGTCGATATCCTTGCTGATGCCCTGCCAATTTTCATCCCCCGAGAAGGCCGAGCCGTATACCCCGGAAACGGTCTGTGCCTGGGCGTTGAAGCGGCCGAATTCGCGCTCCATGGCCAGTGATATCTCCCCCACCGTGGCGCGTCGCCGGGTGGCTTCAATGGCCAGTTCCAGCAGGTTGCCCTGGCCGCTGACCGCGCACTGGTAGATCTCCTCGAGGACGGCCTCGACCGCCGCCTCGTCGCGGCTGCCACGCACAGTCGCCAGGCGCTTGAGCTGGGCTTCGCGCACCGCCTGGTTGTCGATATCGAGGATCTCCACGGGATCCTCTTTCTCCAGCCGGTACTTGTTGACGCCGACGATCACATCCTCGCCGCGGTCGATCCGCGCCTGTTTCTTGGCCGCCGCCTCCTCGATCCGCAGTTTCGGCATGCCGGTCTCGATGGCCTTGGCCATGCCGCCCGCCTGCTCCACTTCCTCGATCAGTTCCCAGGCCTTGTCGGCGATATCCTGGGTGAGGCTCTCCATCAGGTAGGAGCCGCCCCAGGGGTCCACCACCTTGGTGATGCCGGTCTCTTCCTGGATCACCAGCTGGGTGTTGCGGGCGATGCGCGCGGAAAACTCCGTGGGCAGGGCAATGGCCTCGTCCAGGGCGTTGGTGTGCAACGACTGGGTGCCACCGAACACCGCAGCCATGGCCTCGATGGTGGTGCGCACCACGTTGTTGTAGGGGTCCTGCTCGGTCAGTGACCAGCCGGACGTCTGGCTGTGGGTACGCAGCATGGAACTCTTGGGATTCTGCGGGTTGAACTCGCCGACGATGCGCGCCCACAGCAGGCGCGCCGCCCGCATCTTGGCGATCTCCATGTAGAAGTTCATGCCGATGCCCCAGAAAAAGGACAGCCGCGGGGCGAAATCGTCGATGCCCAGGCCGGCGGCGATGGCGGTGCGGATGTATTCCTTGCCGTCGGCCAGGGTGTAGGCCAGCTCCAGGGCGGCATTGGCCCCGGCTTCCTGAATGTGATAGCCGGAAATCGAGATGGTGTTGAAGCGCGGCATGTGCTTGGAACAGTAGGCGATGATATCGCCGATGATCTTCATACTGGGTGCGGGCGGATAGATATAGGTATTGCGTACCATGAACTCCTTGAGGATATCGTTCTGGATGGTGCCCGCGAGCTGCTCCTGGCCCACACCCTGCTCCTCCGCGGCGACGATATACCCCGCCAGCACCGGCAGCACGGCGCCATTCATGGTCATCGACACGGATACCTGGTCCAGCGGGATGCCATCGAACAGGATCTTCATGTCCTCCACCGAATCGATCGCAACGCCCGCCTTGCCCACGTCGCCGGTAACCCGCGGGTGGTCGGAGTCGTAGCCGCGGTGGGTGGCCAGGTCGAAAGCCACCGAGATACCCTGGCCGCCCCCCGCCAGCGCCTTGCGATAGAAAGCGTTGGACTCTTCGGCGGTGGAAAAGCCGGCGTACTGGCGAATAGTCCAGGGGCGCCCGGCGTACATGGTGGCCTGGGGGCCGCGGATGTAGGGCGACATGCCCGGCATGGTGTCGGTATAGGCCAGGCCCTGCAGGTCCGCGGCGGTATACAGTGGCTTGACCGGAATATCCTCCGCCGTGTGCCACACCAGGTCGTCCAGGCTCTTGCCGCGCAACTGTTTGCCGGCCAGCTCGCGCCAGTTGTCGACGGTGGCCTTGCTCTTGTCGTATATCTTGTCGCTCATGGGAAAGTCCTTGCTGCCGCTCAGTGGTGATCCGCGGCGGGCTGGTTGATCTCGATCAGCACCCCGTCACAGCTCCTGGGGTGGATGAATATGGCCAGGGAGTTATGCGCGCCGAGGATGGGCCCCTCGGAGAGGAACTGGTAGCCCTTCTCTTTCAGCCTGGCGATGTCTTCCTCGATGTTGTCGGAGCGAAAGCACAGGTGGTGCAGGCCGCCGCCCTTCTTGTCGAGATAGCCGGCGATCGGCCCCTCGCCGTTGAGCGGGTGTACCAGTTCGATGCTGGTCGGCGGCAGCGGGAAGAACGCGGTGGAGGTCTTCGCCTCGGCGACATCCTCGGTGCCCTCGAAGGGCAGGCCGAAATCCTTCATGAAGCGTTCGATAGCCTTGTTCAGGTCGGGTACGGCGATGGCAATATGGTCCAGGGCTGTAATCATGTGCTGTGCTCCTACAACTGTTGCAAGAATCCGTCGGTGACCTGGCGCCGCCGGGCGGCGATTTCCTCCGCGGACTCCACGACCACCCGCTCGTCCGGCGAGATCTTGAAGATGGGCTGACCCTTCCTGATGATCGAGCCGTCAGTATCCACCAGGATTTTCTCGATGGTGCCGGAGAAGGGTGCGTAGAACTTGTTGAACATCTTCATCACTTCGATGATGAACAGGGGCTCGCCGGCATTGAAGTGGTCACCCTCTTTGACATAGGGCTCGTGCTCGGGGGTTTCACGGGAGTAGAACATACCGCCACTCTCCGCCAGGATCTCGTCGGACTTGGCCACCGGCGGCGGCACCAATACCTTGGCCATCGCCTTTTGCAGTTGCGCATCGTTCAGGCGCTGCGGAATGTGGATGGTGAGGTCCGGGTTGACGCACAGTTCATAGAAACCAGTGGCCTCGGCGATGCTGGGTAACATGGCGATGATATCCGTGCCCGCCTGGAAGCCAAGGTGGGCGCTGCGCACCTGGCCCCACATGGCCGCGTCCATGCCTTTCGGCACTTCGTCACTGCCCAGCAGCGAGCACAACTCCACCCAATCGGCGGCGTCCAGGCGGTTGTTCAACTCGTCGTAGAAGTCGATAGCCTCCTGCAGCACCCGGTTGTCGTGATCCCAGATCATGGCGGCGGCCGGAGGGCGATCGCCGGGCACATAATCCATGTTGAGGTAGTGGTAGGTGTCGGCCAGCAGGCCCAGCGGGTTTTCATTCCAGCAGATTTTGCCCTCGATCATGGTATAGCAGTCGCGGTTGATGCTGAGCCAGCCGCTGAGCATATGCGGCTCGCTGAGCAGCATCTGCAGGGGGCGCAGCAACAGGGATTCCTTCAGGTGCAGGGTCTGGGCCAGCGCACTGGCGGCCTCGCCTTCCAGGCCTGCCAGGGCGACCCTGCCGATGGCCTTGTAGGCATGGGCGGGGTCCAGGTTGTTCGCCTGGCGCTTCAACTCCCCCACCGCCGTGAGGTAGGGGACAATGAACCGCGTGGTCGGGCGCGCGTTCACGTTCTGGCCGATAAACCAGTTGATCAGCCCGTAGTGGAATTCCAGGTTGGTGGCCAGGTCCTGGCCCCGCATGCGGGTCTGGCGGATCACCTCCGCCATGTGCTGGTAGGTCGCCAGCCGGGTTTCCCCAACCGTCAGCAGCAGGGCGATATTGGAGTCGTAGGCGCCGGCCAGGGTGTACTTCATGAATACATCGGTGTCCGGGTTGTGCAGGCTGATACCCTGGTCGTCGCGGATCTCGCCCTCGATGGCATCGCTCCAGGCCTCGATCACACCGCCGGCGTGCGGTTGCAGTGCCTGGTTGGTCGCGTTCAGGCGCGCCTCCACGCTGTCGTTGTTGCGCACCTGGCGCTCGGGCCTGGGCAGCTGTTTGCCGTGCGCGGCCAGCAAAACCATCGCCTCGACCAGCGACTCGACCACGAAAAAGTCGTCGGCGTCCCCGGGGTTGCTGAACTTCAGGGAATAGCACAGCTCGGTGACCCGGTGCTCCACCTGGATACGGGTGTTCATCTCCATGAAGAAATGCTTGTCGCGATCGACGATACATTCGAAGGTGGATACCGAATCCAGCCCCACGGCCTCGCCGAAGCGCGCGGACTGCTCCTCCATGGCCTGCAGGGTGGCAAGATCCTGGCGCAGCACCCGGGCCTCTTCCTGCTGCCCACTGCGCTCCGCCTCGGTTATCGCCGCCTGCAGCGACTCCACCGTTACCGACACCTCCAGCAGCTTCTGCTCGTGCATCTGCAGCGAACAATCCCGCCCGCCCATGCTCATGCTCCACACGCCATTGCCGATGGCCTGGATTTCCATGTGGCGGGTGGTCTCGATATTCAGTTCCACCAGTACGTTCTTGTTGTCGCCGACGCCGGTGGTCTTCACTTCGTTGAGGATTTCCCGCACCATTTCCGCGGTGCGCGCCGCCTCGCCTATGCCCAGGATGCGCTGCCCCTTGCCGCCGCCGCCGCTGATGGCCTTCAGGCGCACCCGGTTCTCGGGGTAGTCGCGGGCCATTTTCTCCACCGCCTCGGTGAGGGTATTGCACAGTTCCTCCACCGTGTAGAGATCCACGCCCTTGTCGTAGGAGGCGGCCAGCACCAGGTCGGCCTTGTCCTCCAGGGAGATGTCGTTATCGTCCAGGCTGGCCGGGTCGACCGCCAGTTTCTGCTCCGCCACCAGCTTCTTGAGGGCAGCCGCGTCGGGGTGTTTCTTCAACAGGGTGAGCGCCGTGCCGTTGTCTATGCCCGGCGTGACGGAAACGCCCGTACGGAGTGCCGTGCGCTTGGCCTCGTCCTTCAGGCCGGCATCGTGGACCGTTCTGGAACACGGCCCGATAAAGGTCAGGCCCGCCTCCTCCATGGCCGCGACCATGGTTTCGTCCTCCGCCATGAAACCGTAACCGGCGAAAATCGAGTTGTAGTTGTTGTCACGGGCGATATTGATGATCTGGCGGATGCGCTGCTCGCGCTCTTCCTTGTTGACGCCACTGTAATCGGGCACACGGTGCACGCGGTCCGGGTCGGTCAGGGAGCGCAGTTCCGGCGCCAGGGCGTTGCGATAGACGATGGAATCTTTCTCGGAAAGCAGGATGCCGAAATGCGCGATGCCCATTTCGGCAAAGACGTCCATGGCCTCTTTGCGGATGGGGCCGCGGCAGATGATCAGTGGCCGCATGTGGGTACAATCGAACTGGGCCACCCAGGCGCTGCTGCGCTGCCCCAGCCTGCGGTTGCGATGGACGAGCGGGTTGTTCAGGTAGTATTCGTTGGACACGCCGGGGTTCCTCTATTTTTCTGTTGGCGGGGTCGGATCAATGGAATTCGCGCTGCACCGACTGCATCGGCCCTGGCTGGTAGCGGCGCAGGTAGAAGGCCATGTTCTCCGCCAGCACCTGGCGCAGGTCCGAGGGCATCACGATCTGGGATATGGAACCCAGGCTGAGGGCCTCGTTGGGATTCATCAGCTCGCGCTCGTAGCGCTTAGCCAACAGCGCTTCCTCGGCCTTGACCCAGTCGTTGACAATGTCCCGCGCCGCTGCCGCTGCCTCTTTCTCCGACAGGCCGGCGGCGGCCTGGGCGGCAGTCTCCGTCTCGATCCGCTGGGCCACCGAGCCGCGAATCTTCTTCAACTCGTCCTTGTACACATACTCGACGCCAGCCGGCCCCATCACCGCCACCCGGGTGGTGGGCAGCGCCACCACGAAATCAGCGCCCACGGCAAAGCTGTTGAAGGAGGCGTAGGCGCCGCCGTAGGCATTGCGCACCAGTACCAGGAAACGCGGGGTGCGCAAATCGACGATGGCGTCGAGCATGGCGCGCCCCGCCTGCACGATACCGCCGCTCTCCTGCTCGCGCCCGGGCAGGAACCCGGTAGTATCCTCGAGGAAGATCACCGGGATGTTGTACAGATTACAAAAACGGATGAATCGGGCGTTCTTGTAGGCCGCATCGATATCCACCTGGCCGGAGGCCACCGCGGAATTGTTGGCCACGAAGCCGATGACGTTGCCGCCCATGCGCCCCAGCGCCGTCACCGTATTGCGGGCCCGGTCGGGCTGGATTTCGAGGAAGTCGCCGTGATCGCACAACTGCTGGATCAGGATGGAGACATCGATGGGCGTGTTGAAGCCGGTGGGTGAGTTGAAGGCCTTCTTCAACAGGATATCGATGTCCCAGGTCTTGCGGGTGATGGGGTCGGAACTGGGCTGGTGGGGCGCCAGCTCGCCGTTGTAGCTGGGCAGGTAGTTGAGCAACGCGCGCACCTTGCGCAGGGCAGCCACCTCGTCCTTGACCACGAAATCGGTCACGCCGCTCTGGCTGTGCACCCCGGGGCCGCCCAGTTCGTCCGGGGTCACGTCCTCGCCGAGTACCGACTTGACCACGCCGGGCCCGGTCAGGCCGAAGAAGGTCTCGTTGGGCTGGATCAGGAAACTGCCCTGGCGCGGCAGGTAGGAGCCGCCGCCGGCGTTGAAGCCGAACATGCACATGATGCTGGGGACGATGCCGCTGATCCTGCGCAGCGCGGCAAAGGCCTCGGCGTAACCGTCCAGCCCGCCCACGCCGGCGGGGATATAGGCGCCGGCGCTGTCGTTGATGCCCACCACCGGAATGCGCTGCCTGGCCGCCAACTCGAACAGACGGGCCAGCTTCTCGCCGTTGGTGGCGTCCATGGAGCCGGCGCGCACGGTAAAGTCGTGGCCGTACAGGGCCACGTCGCGGCCGTTTACCTTGATCAGCGCGGTGACCAGCGAGGCGCCGTCCAGGTTGGGGCCCCAGTTCTGGTAGAGCACCGTGGGGGCGCCGTCGGCCAGGTAGCGGATACGCTCCCAGATGGTCATCCGGTTCTTCTGGTGCTGGCGCTGGATGTTCTTCACGCCGGCGGTCTGGTAGGGCCGCTGCTGCAGCTCCCAGCCGGCCTTCAGGGACTCCTCGTAGGGGCCGGGAGTCGAGGCAATCTGCCCCGGCACGGTGAACGCCTGTTCGTCCCGTTCAGCGAAGGGATTTTCGAGAGTCGCAATGACCCCTGCCGGGCTTTGTGCATTCATATGATTCGTCCAATTTTCCGCTAGCGAATGATCCAGGCCCGAGAGGCCGCTTTCCGGCAGGTGAACCGCGACCGGGCCCTATGTGCCCGGCTCGCCGCCGCACTGGATTTGCATGTTTCAGGGGCGGGGCATAGCATGCGAAACCTGCCCGAAAAACAGCCGGTAACGATAAGTGTATTGCCTTTTGAAGTCAATTCTGCGCGCCCCCCCTGCGCCCCCCGCAGGGTAGCGGATTCCGTGGCCAGATTCGCCATCCTGTCCCCCACCGCGATCCTCGGCTACGGCTTCCCCGAGGACTCCTTCGCACGCGGGTTGGCCTGCAACCCGGACCTCATCGCGGTGGATGCCGGCTCCACCGATCCCGGCCCCTATTACCTGGGCTCCGGCAAGTCGTTCACCGATGCGCGCGCCGTGCGCCGCGACCTGGCCCTGCTGCTGCAGGCCGCCGTCGGCCGCGGTATCCCGCTGGTAATCGGCAGCGCGGGCGGCGCCGGCGCGGGCCCGCACCTGGAATGGACGGTGGCTATCGTCCGGGAACTGGCCCGGGAACTGCGACTGGCGTTCCGCCTGGGCATCGTGCGCGCCGACGTGCCGGCGGCAACCGTCCTGGAAGGGCTGCGCAACGGGCGCCTGAGCGCGCTCAGCGGGGCGCCGCCGCTGGACGCGGACACGGTAGCCGCCAGTGGCCACATAGTGGCACAGATGGGCGTCGAACCCATCCAAGAGGCGCTGTCCCTGGGCTGTGACGTGGTTGTCGCGGGGCGCGCCTACGACCCCGCGGTATTCGCCGCCCTGCCCATGATGCGTGGCTTCGACCCGGGCCTGGCCCTGCACCTTGGCAAAATCCTCGAGTGCGCCGCCATCGCCGCCAGCCCCGGCTCCGGCTCCGACTGCGCCCTGGGCATCCTGGAAGCGGACCGGTTCATCCTCCAGCCACTGAGCGGCGAGCGCGTCTTCACCCCCACCTCGGTAGCGGCACACACCCTGTACGAGAAATCCAACCCCTGCGTGCTGCCCGGCCCGGGCGGCGACCTGGACCTGCGAGCGGTGCGTTTTGATGCCCTGGGCGAGGGCTGTGTGGCCGTCAGCGGCAGTCGCTTCACGCCCTCGCCGCGCTATTGCCTGAAACTGGAGGGCGCGCGCCGGGTGGGCTATCGCAGCGTCGCCATAGCCGGCGTGCGCGACCCGGTCATGATCGAAGGCATCGAGAGTATCCTGCAACAGGTACGCGAACGGGTGCGGGCCCTGCTGCCCCCCGGGGAGTCCGACCAGGGCCTGTGTTTCCACGTCTACGGCCGCGACGCGGTCATGGGTGAGCGCGAACCCCTGCGCCGGCAGCCGGCCCACGAACTGGGTATCGTCATCGATGCAGTCGCCGCCTCGGTCGCCGCCGCCGACACCCTGTGCAGCCTGACCCGTTCCACCCTGCTGCACTTCGGCTACCCGGGGCGGATCGCCACGGCGGGCAACCTCGCCTTTCCGTTCTCGCCATCGGACCTGCGCGCCGGCGAGGTCTATGAATTCTGCATATACCACCTGCTGGAGGCCGACCCGCTCGGGCTGTTTCCGGTGGAGGTCCACGAGGTGCGGGCATGACCCGGCTCAGCGATATCGCCCGGGTGGTGCGCAGCAAGAACACCAGCCCCTTCACCTATGCGCTGGACATCATGTTCCGGGACGCCGCCGACTACCGTACCTTCAAGGAGCGGGACATGGTCGATGCCGCACTGATCAGCAGGCTCTACGGGCTGGATGAGAGCGAAGTACTGGACATCATCTACTTCGACCCGGCCCTGGCGATCAAGATCTGCCTGCCCCGGGAAGTATCCTCGGGAGCACCGGGTGACCGCGATGTCTACGGGGCGCAACAGCATGCCCCGCTGCTGCTGTGGGAGTTCGAGCTGCCGGCCTGAATCCGGGCAAACCGCTGCCGGCGGCGCGCCCCAGGTTAATGTGAACATATATTCATAATTGGGGTACACTGGCCACGCCAACCCCGGCCCCTCAGCGAAGGAACACAGCATGCAGCAGTCGACCAATCATCGTCGCTCCAACCGGCGCCGGCTGGCCGCGGTGACTGGCTCGATACTTGCCGCCGCCCTGAGCCTGCCCGGCGGTGCCGCGGCCGCATCACCGGATAGCGCCCCGGTTACCGCCGCGAGCCTGGGCCTGATGCAGGGTTTTCCCCCTCCTGCGGACAAGCGGGTTACCCGCGACAACTTCATGGAATACCCCTACAGCCGCTGGGCCTTCCAGCATATCCGCGAGTTGCAGCCCACCCGGGACATCTTCCGGGGGGAGGGTTCCGTCGCCCCCCTTGCACCCAGGCCCGTCGATCTGGACACCCTCAAATTTGACGTGCCCGGTGACCGGCAACTGGACCTCAAGACGTGGCTGGCCGAATCGGTCACCGACGCCTTCCTGGTATTGCACCGGGGCGAGCTGGTCTACGAGCGCTACTTCAATGGTATGGCCCGGACCTCGCAGCACCAGATGTTTTCCGCCACCAAGTCGTTCGTCGGCATGTTGGTACTGTGCCTGATCGAGGAGGGCGCCATCGACCCGGGTAAAACCCTGCAGGACTACATTCCGGAACTGAAGGGCAGCGGCTTCGGCGATGCCACGGTGCAGCAGGTGCTGAACATGACCACCAGCCTGGCGTTCAACGAGGACTACACCGACCCCGAAGCCGATGTGTGGAAGTACGGCTACGTCTTCGGCATCGCCACCCCGCCGGCCGGTTACACCGGGGCCAGCAGCATCTATGAATTCCTGCCCGCCCTCGGCCCGGCGGAGCGAGCGCACGGCGAGGCCTTTCTATACGCGACGCCCAACACCGACGTACTGGGGTGGCTGAGCAGCAGGGTGACGGGCAAGTCGGTCAGCCGGCAATTGCAGGAGCGGGTGTGGCAGCAGCTGGGTGTGGAGCGCGACGGTTATATGTGGCTGAACGAGCTGGGCGAGGAGATGGCCGGCGGCGGCCTCAACATCACCGCCGCCGACGCGGCCCGGTTCGGCCAGATGATCCTGCACAAAGGCCAGTACAACGGACGGCAGATCCTACCGGAGGCCGTCGCCAGGCGGATCCTGCAGGCGGGCAATCCCGAACCCTTCAATCGCTACTACAACGACATCTGGTACGAGCAGATCGGCTATGCCTATCACGACCAGTGGTGGACCTTCAACAACCCCCACAAGGCAGTCAGTGCCATCGGTGTCCACGGCCAGTTCATCTACATTGACCCGGTGGCCGAAATGGTCATCGTCAAGCAGTCATCCCACCCGGAGGCGGAGAGCATGGCCAACGAGGTCGACGGCCCGCTTATCTGGCAGGCGATCGCCGAACACCTCATGGGACAACCCTGAGCCGGCGTAGGGCCGACGGCGCTCCCGGGCGGTGGAAGAAGCAGGAAGAGTATTATTCCGGGGATGGATGATCCGACAGAACGACCAGCCAAATAATATGAATTTTAATTCATGTTAGCCTTCTGTAGCGCGCTGCGCTAGCCTTCGCGACGGACAGGATAAAAGCAAACCAGTACGGAGCCGCGCAGTGCCGCAACGACGCAAGCCCTCCCAACGACGCTCCCAGGAGCGCGTGGCGCTGATTCTGCGAGCCACCGCGGAAATACTGAGAACAGGCGGCATCGCCGAGGTGACCACCAACAGCATCGCCAGGCAGGCGGGCATTCCGGTCAGCTCCATCTACCAGTATTTTCCCAACAAGGTCGAGATACTGGCCGCACTGTACCGCGACTACCTGGCCGGGGTAGAGGCTGTCATGGACGAGTTCAATACCCCGGAGCGCCTGGCGCTACCCTGGGAGCAGTACTTTACCAAGTCCATCGCGGCGGTCTATAAACAGGAGACGCGGGAGCAGATCGACCGGGAACTGGATCTCGGCTTGGCCCTGTTTCCCGAGCTCATGGCGATAGAGCAGGCGCACCGCGAGAAGATGGCCCACCGGCTGGCACATACGCTGCGCCAGCTGGGCTCCAGCTGGAGCACCCGCAGGCTTAAGCGCCTGGGGCTGTTTCTCTACGAAATCAGCACCGCCACCTGGCGCTACCGCAGCCAGCACGCCGATGGCGACGAGTTGCTGGACTGGGAGACGGCTGCCATGCTGGCCACGGTAGGCCGCTGCATGAACGATTAGCCGCACATCGCGGCTCGCGTTCACGGCCGCGCCCGATGGAGGATAAAACGATTACCGTTCCAACCCACCTGCACACCGCCGGCAAACTGCTGCGTCGCAGTGCGGCCTGTATCGTGCTCGCCATGCCGGCCGGCGCGGGCCAGGCGCAAAACCACTGGAGCCACTACGGCGCCAGCCCGGGGGGCGGCCACTATTCGCCGCTGACCCAGGTCAACCCGGGCAACGTCGATCAGCTGGAACTGCTGTGGGAGCACCGCTCAGGCGATATACGCCAGGCGCGCGAGGGCACACCCGGCAGTGCTTTTGGCGAGCGCGACGGCCCCCTCCCCCAGAGCTCGCTGCAGACAACCCCCATCGTGGTGAACGATACCCTGTACTACTGCACGCCCTTCAACCGGGTGTTCGCGCTGGACGCCGCCAGCGGTCGCGAACGCTGGGTGTACGACCCCCGGGTGGATGTCAGCCAGGTGGCCCTCACCAACTGCCGCGGCGTCAGCAGCTGGCAGGACCCGCTGCCGCGGGGGGCAGCCTGTGAACACCGGATTTTCACCGGCACCCTGGACGGGCGCCTGATTGCGCTGGACGGGCGCACCGGCAGGCCCTGCGAGGACTTCGGCGAAGGCGGCCAGCTGGACTTGCGCGCGGACCTGGGAACGCGGCGCCCCGGGGAATACGCCATCACCTCCCCGCCGGCCATCCTCGGGGACCTGGTGATCACCGGCGCCCAGGTGCTGGACAATCGCCGCACCGACGCGCCCGGGGGCGTGGTGCGCGCCTACAATGCGCGCAGCGGCGAACTGGTATGGTACTGGGATCCGCTGCCCCCGGGCACCGACCCGCGCCTGACCGACCCCGGCCAGCGCTACCAGAAGGGCACCACCAACGTGTGGTCCATCATATCGGTGGACCCGGCGCGCAAGCTGGTGTTCGTGCCCACCGGCAACAGCACGCCCGACTATTTCGGCGGCCTGCGGGGGACGCTGGACAACGGGCTGGATTATTACTCCAGTTCGGTGGTGGCGCTGGACGGCGCCAGCGGCGAGGTGGTCTGGCACTTCCAGGCGGTGCACCACGACCTGTGGGACTTCGACACCCCGTCCCAACCCACGCTCTATGACACCGTGCGCGACGGTAAACCCCTCGCCGCCCTGGCACAGCCCACCAAGATGGGCCACCTGTTCCTGCTCGACCGGGAGACCGGAGAGCCCCTGTTCCCGGTGGAAGAGCGGCCGGTTCCCGGCGGGGATACCCCGGGGGAGTATTATGCGCCCACCCAGCCGTTTCCCACCCGGCCCGCGACCCTGACCCCCGAAGTGGTCTCCGCTGATACCGCCTGGGGCATCACCCCCTGGGAAAAGGCCGCCTGCCGGGAGCAGATCAGCAGGGCACGCTGGCAGGGGCTGTTTACGCCTCCGAGCATACAGGGCTCCATCACCTATCCCTTCCAGGGGGGCGGCAACAACTGGGGGTCGCCCGCCATCGACCCACAGCGCGGCATTATCGTGCTGCGCACCAACCATATCGCCGGCATCATTCACCTGATACCGCGCCAGGCCTGCGACCAGCATCCGCAGGCCCACCCCCAACTGGGCACGCCCTTTTGCGTAACCCCGGAAGTGCTGTTATCCCCCTGGGGCCTGCCGTGCACGGCGCCACCCTGGAATACCCTGGACGCGCTCGACCTGGCAAGCGGGGAAAAACTGTGGAGCGTACCGCTGGGGACGAGCCGCGACATGGCGCCGTTTCCCTTCTGGTTTTTCCGCGGCACCCCGGGCGTCGGCGGGCCGACTGTCACCGCCTCCGGGCTGGTGTTCATCGCCGGCTCGGGGGACCACAACTTCCGGGCGTTCAGCACCGCCACCGGCGAAGAGCTGTGGAGCGCGCGCATGCCCACCACCAGCGCCGCCACCCCCATGACCTACCTCACCGCGGACGGCAGGCAGATCGTGGTGATCGCCGCGGGAGGCCACTGGTCCGGCAAATCCGCCCCGGCGGACCATATCCTGGCCTACGCCCTGCCCGGCGAGCCTGGGGCAGGTACGGAGTAACAGACCATGCACAGCGTGTTGTTCGAAGCCAGCGCGGTCACCCCGTCCAAGATCGTCTGCGTGGGGCGCAACTACGTGGCCCACATCCGGGAACTGGGTAACGAGATTCCCGCCGACATGGTGGTATTCAACAAGCCCAACTCCGCGATCAGTCGCCAGTTGCGGGCCCAGGTGGACGGCGAGACGCTGCACTACGAAAGTGAAATCGCCCTGCTGATAAAGGGCGGCGACATCGCCGGCGTCGGCTTCGGCCTGGACCTCACCCGCCGCGAGCTGCAATCCAGCCTGAAACAGCGGGGCCTGCCCTGGGAGCGCGCCAAGGCCTTCGATGGCGCGGCGCTGTTCAGCGACTTCGTACCGGCACCCGCCGCTATCGACTCGCTGTCGCTGCGGCTTAGCGTGGACGGCGAACTGCGCCAGGCGGGCGGGGTGCCGCTGATGATCTACCCGCCGGCGCGAATCCTGGAGGAACTGCGCCGCTTCACCACCCTGGAAGACGGCGACATCGTGATGACCGGCACGCCCGAGGGGGTGGGCGCAATCCGATCCGGCCAGTTGTTCCACGGGTCGCTGCTGCAGGGCGAGCGGGAACTGGTCAGCGCCACCTGGCGGGCGCTGTAGGCCGCCGCCCGCAGGCCACCTGGCGATTGTTAATGTAGGCAAATTGCAGTAGCGTTTACCCAGCTCAACGAGTGGGAGACCATGCATACCATCCTGCGACTGGACGTGGCGGGACAGCCCCGGGGCTGGATAACCGTTCACGAGGCCATTTCGGCCTACGCCAAGGGCGATGTCATCTACGGCATCGGAGACACCCTGCCGCCCTATTTCGGGGGCATCCAGCGCCTCACCGGGCAACGCTCGCGCATCGAGCTGCAACCCATCGTCGCCATCCAGGGCCGCATCACCCGCGGCTTCAGCCCCCCCCTTTGCAACCGCACCCTGTTTCGCCGCGACGATCACCGCTGCCTGTACTGCGGCGGCCAGTTTACCCGGGCGGAGCTCACCCGCGACCATGTCCTGCCCACCTCCCGTGGCGGCACCGACCGCTGGGAGAACGTGGTGGCCGCCTGCAAGCGCTGCAACTGGCAAAAGGACAACCACACACCCGAGGAGGCCGGCATGCCGCTGCTGGCCGTGCCCTTTCGGCCCAACCCCTTCGAGTGGCACTTCCTGGCCAAGGAGCGCATTCTGGCCGACCAGATGGACTACCTGTCCCAGCAATTTCGCGCCCCCAGGGCCTGGGCAAGTTAATCTGCCCGAAACAGGGCTATACTGGGCGCCGATACGCCCGCCAAGCGGCGTCGACCACTGCCGACAGGAGAGCCAGCCAGTGTCCAGCGAGCACCTCAGCGCCATCCATTCCATGATGCAGCAGATGGCCACATCGGTTATCGGCCAGGAGGAAGTGGTGCGCACCCTCACCCTGGCCCTGCTGTGCAACGGCAACGTGCTGCTGGAGGGCTTGCCAGGCACTGCCAAGACCCGCTCCATCAAAACGCTGTCCCGGGTCCTGCAGGCCAAACTGGGGCGCATCCAGTTCACCCCCGACCTGCTTCCGGCGGACATCACCGGCAACGAGATCTACCTCGACAACAGCCAGGGCCAGTCGGAGCTGCAGTTCCAGCCGGGGCCGATCTTCAGTGAGCTGGTGCTGGCCGACGAGATCAACCGCGCACCGGCCAAGGTGCAATCGGCGCTGCTGGAAGCCATGGAGGAACGCCAGGTGACCGTGGCCGGCAAGACCTACCAACTGCCGGCCCTGTTCATGGTGCTCGCCACCCAGAACCCGATCGAGCAGGAGGGCACCTACCCGCTGCCGGAAGCACAGATGGACCGCTTCCTGATGAAAATCTCGGTAGACTATCCGCAGGCCGAAGCGGAACTGGAAATCGTGCGCATGCTGCAGGCCGAGGAAGGCGCGCAGGGCGGGCAACTGGAAATGATCTCCCAAGACCATATCTTCGCCGCCCGCGACACCATCCAGAAAATGCAGGTGGCGGAAACCGTGGAACAGTATATCGTCGACCTGGTGATGGCCACCCGCCAGCCGCAACTGTTCGGTGACAAGCTCGGCGGCTGGATCGACACCGGCTCCAGCCCGCGGGCCAGCATCGCCCTGCACCGCAGCAGTCGCGCCAGCGCCTGGCTGGACGGGCGCGATCACGTCACGCCGGACGACGTGCGCTCGGTACTGCACGCCATCATGCGCCACCGCCTGATCATCACCTATGACGCCCTGGCGGACAAGATCAGCCCGGACGACATCATCGACGAGATCATGCGCCAGGTAGCCGTGGGCTGAGCACCGATGGCCCCCGCCGCTGACGAAGACATCTACACCAGCCTGCGCGCCCTGATGCGGCTGCGCTACAGCGCGCGCGGCTTCAGCTACCTGCCGCGCCAGCCGGTGCGCTCGCTGCTCAGCGGGCGCAAGCGCTCGCGCCTGCGGGGCCGCGGCCTCGACTTCGACGAATTGCGCAACTACCGTCCCGGCGACGACATCCGCAACATGGACTGGCGCGTCACCAACCGCACCGGCAAGCCCCACGTACGGGTGTACACCGAGGAGCGCGACCGCCCCGTGGTGGTGATGGTCGACCAGCGGCTGCCGATGTTTTTTGGCAGCCGGCGCAAGATGAAGTCGGTGACCGCCGCGGAAGTGGCTGCCCTGACGGCCTGGCGGGTCCTGTCCGTCGGCGACCGGGTCGGCGCCATCCTGTTCAACGACCGGCGCACTCTGGAGGCGCGGCCGACACGCAGCGAGCGCAGGGTGGTCGGCTGGCTGGGAGACCTGGTGGCGCTCAACAACGAGCTGTCCGTGACCGCCCGCACGGGCAGCAATCCCGCCGGCCTGAACGAGGCCCTGCAGGTACTGGAGCGCAGCGTCAGCCACGATTACCTGGTGGTACTGATATCCGATTTCTACGGCTGGAGCGATGCCACCCTGGCCACCATCCGCCGCATCAACCGACACAATGACATCATCTGCTCGATGGTGTTCGATCCGCTGGAGCGGGATATTTCCGGGGCCAGCAGCCTGGTGGTGAGTGACGGCCGCTTCCAGCTGGAGATCGACCCCAGCGAACGGGAACTCGGCCGCAAGTTCGAAGCCAGTTTCGAAAGCGCCTTCAGCCTCGTGCAGGGAGAGCTCAAACGCCACCAGATCCCGGTGCTGCCGGTGGACACGGTTCAGCCGGTGACTGCCCAGTTGCGGGAAAAACTCGGTGGCCAGAGGGTGCTGCAGTGAGTGCGCCGCCGCTGCCGGAAGCCTTCGGCAATTACGCCCTGGGCGATTTCGTCGAGGTGGTCTCCCCCGCCGACGTCAGCTGGTGGCCGCAGACCGTCGGCTGGTTGTGGCTGGGCGCAGCGCTGCTTGCCTGGCTGGGTTATCGGCTGTGGCGCTTGCTGGTTCACTGGTATCGCAACCGCTATCGTCGCGAGGCCATCGCCCGGCTGCGGGCGCTGCCGGCGACCGCCGCGCCGCCCGGCCTGGTCGCCGATATCAATCGCCTGCTCAAGCTCACTGCCCTGGCCGCCTTTCCCAGAGGGGAGGTCGCCAGCCTGTCCGGGGAGGAATGGGTAGCCTTCCTCAACCGGCAGTGCCCGCAACAGCCTTTTTCACCCGCACAGTGTCGCCTGCTGGCGCTGGGCCCGTACACGGGCGCCGGGCTGGACGCCGCCGGCGCCAGCACCCTGGTGGACGCCAGCGTGGAATGGGTGCGCCGCCACGAGAACGCCGCCGATGTTTGAGCTGGCGCATCCCTGGGCCCTGGCGCTGCTGGCATTGCCGCTGCTGATGCGCCTGCTCCCCGCCTACAAGGAGAGCCGCGACTCGGTGCGCGTGCCCTTCTTCGACAAGCTGGTGGCACTCAGTGAACGGCGCCCGGAAACCGGGGCCATGGTGCTGCAGCGCGACCGGGCGCAGCAGTTCCTGGTGAGCTTCACCTGGCTGTGCCTGGTCGTGGCGGCGGCCAAACCCCAGTGGATTGGCCAGCCGCTGGAACAGCAGAAATCGGGACGCGACCTGATGATCGCCGTGGACCTGTCCGGCTCCATGGAGACCCGGGATTTCACCCTGCCCGACGGCACCAGCGTCGACCGCCTGGAGGCGGTGAAGTACGTGCTGGCCAGGCTGGCCGACCAGCACGCTTCCGACCGCCTGGGCCTGATCGTGTTCGGCAACGCGCCCTACCTGCAAAGCCCCTTCACCGACGACCACGCGGTATGGGCCCAGCTGCTGGCGGATACCCAGATCGGCATGGCCGGCCAGAGCACCGCTTTCGGCGACGCCATCGGCCTGGCCATCAAGTTGTTCCGGGAGAGCAATTCCGACAACCGCGTACTGATCATGCTCACCGATGGCAACGATACCGGCAGCATGGTGCCGCCGGTGGATGCCGCCAAGGTGGCCGCCAGCGAGGCCATCCGCATCTACACCATCGCCATCGGCGACCCTGCCTCGGTAGGCGAGGAGGCGCTGGATATCGATACGCTGCAACGCATATCGGAGATTACCGGCGGCCGCTACTTCCAGGCCCTGGACCAGCAGGAGCTGCTGCGCGCCTACCGGACCGTGGGTGAGCTGGAACCGGAGCTCTACGAGACCATCAGCTTCCGCCCCAGGCAGAGCCTGCACTGGGTGCCGGTGAGCGCGGCCATGAGCCTGTACCTGCTGTACCACGCCCTGGGGGCCTGGCGCAGCTGGCGTCGCGAGGCAGCTGCCAATGCCTCCTGAGCTGGCCGCGCTGGAACACTTTCACTTCCTGCGCCCCTGGTGGGCGCTGGCCATCATTCCCTGGGTGGCCATCAGCATGATGCAGGGTCGCCGCCAGGCGAGCCGTGACATGTTCGGCGGCATCATTGCTCCCCACCTGCTGGAACACCTGCGCCTGCAGCGTTTCCAGGCCCGCTGGCTGAACCCGGTCAACTTCACCAGGGTGCTGGCGGTGCTGTTCTTCCTGATACTGCTGGGCCCTACCTGGAAGCAACAGCCTTCGCCCCTGAGCCAGGACGAAGCGGCACTGGTGATTCTGCTGGACGTGTCCTCGTCCATGCAACAGACAGACGTCCAGCCCAGCCGCTTACAGCGGGCAAAGCAGAAGATCAGCGACCTGCTGGCCCTGCGCCCCGACAAGAAAGCCGCGCTGGTGGTCTATGCGGGCAGCGCCCACACGGTGCTGACCCTCACCGCGGACCAGGAGATACTCAACCAGTACCTGGCGGCGATCGGCCCCGCGATCATGCCGCGCTCCGGCAAGTATCCGGAGTACGCCCTGCCGCTGGTCACCGACATCCTGCGGGATACCAGCGCCCCGGCCACAGTGGTGATGTTTGCCGACGGGGTGGGCGCCGACAGCAGCGCGGCGTTTGCCGAGTACTTCGCCGCTACCGGCTACCAGTTGCTGGTCGAGGGCGTGGGGACCGATACCCGGGAGCCCGGCCAGGCCCCACTGGAGCGCCGTGCCCTGCAACAACTGGCCAGCCAGGCCGGAGGGCACTACTACGACCTGTCGGTGGACGACCGCGATGTACGCAGCATCAATCGCCGCATCAACAGCCATTTCGTGGTGATCGAAGACAGCGCCCTGCCGTGGCTGGACAGCGGCTATCTGCTGGTCTTCCCGGCGATGGCCCTGTTCCTGATGTGGTTCCGCCGTGGCTGGACCCTCACCTGGAGCTGGCTGCTGGTGCCCCTGCTGCTGGCGGGCGACCCGGGCCCCGCCCTGGCACAGCCGGATGCCGAGGCACCTGCGGCGGCCAGCGAGCCGGCTGAGCCGGGCGCGGCCGCGCTGCAGTGGTTCGCCGACCTGTGGCTGACCGGCAACCAGCAGGGCCGCCTGTTGATGCAGCTGGGCCACTACCGCGCCGCGGCCGCGCGCTACGAGGACCCCATGTGGAAGGGCATGGGTTACTACTATGCCGAAGAGTTCATGCTGGCCGCCGAGTACTTTTCCCGCCGCGACAGCGACGCCGCCCTGTTCAACGAGGCCAATGCCCGCGCCCAGGGCCGCGACTACCTGCGCGCCGTGCAGCGCTACGACCGGCTGCTGCAGCGCACGCCCGACTATCCCGGCGCCGCCGAGAACCGGCAGCGGGTGCAGGACCTGATAGACGAAATTAACCGCCTGAGCGAGAGCCAGCAGCCGGAACAGGGGGTGAGCGGGGAGGACAAGCAACTCGGCACCGATGACGCCATTCCGGCCCAGGGGGCCGAGGAGATCACCTGGGAACAGGCCGAGACGGTGAAACTGAGCGCCGAGGACATCCTGCAGGACCCGGCTACCGCCGACATGTGGATGCGCAGCGTGCAACAGGACCCCTCCAACTTCCTGGCCATCAAGTTCGCCATGCAGCTGCAGCGGCAGCAACCCGGCCGCGAGGCGTCTCCATGAGCCGCAGCGAACCGGGCATCCTCCGGCAGCTGGCGCTGGGCGCGCTGCTGTGGCTGGCGGCGTGTTCCCAGGCCGCCGCCGCAACCACAGTCGCGGAACTTCAGGCCGCGGGCCGCCTGCAGATAGCGGCATCCCTGACGCCGCGGAGCAATACCGTACCGGGCCAGAAAATGACGCTGACCCTGACGATAGCCACGGACCGTTGGTTCAGCGGCGGCACCCGCCTGAGCCTGCCCGAGGTGCCGGGGCTGGTCATTCTGCAGACCGAACAGTTCGCCAGTAACGCCAGTGAGCTGCGCGGCGGCAGCAACTGGGTCATCCAGCGCTGGACCCTCGATGTCTACCCGCAGCGCGCGGGCAGCTTTGAAATCCCGCCGGTTGGCGCCCGGGTGCGGGTGAACAGCGCCGACGGCGATGTCGACGGAGTATTGTCCAGCCCCGCGCTGCAGTTCGACGTCACCCTGCCGCCGGCCCTGGAGGGCCTGCAACAGTGGGTGGCTGCGCCGACATTCAGCGTCGACCAGCAATTCGACCGCTCCCTGGAGGAGCTGCGGGCCGGGGACGCCTTCACCCGGGTGGTGACCTTCGAGGCCAGCGATGTGATGGCCATGATGCTGCCCTCCCTGGCAGCGGCGGACGATACCCCAGGGCTGGCCGCCTACCCCGCGCCACCGACCCTGCAAAACAGCAATAACCGCGGCCAGACCCTGGCCAGCCGTACCGAGCGCATCAACTACGTGGTGGAAGCCGAAGGCCGCTATCTTCTCGAGGCCCAGGATTACTACTGGTGGGACACTACCCGGCGGGAACTGCGGCTGCTGTCCCTGCCAGCGGTCGAAATCGCCGTCGGCGACGGCGCTGCCCGCCCCGTCACGGGCGGCGCCGCACGGCTGCAGCTGAGCGCGCGCCAGTGGCTGGCCCTGGGGGGCGGCGCGCTGGCGCTGGCCCTGCTGCTATGGCTCGCCTGGCGCTACCTGCCGCGGTTGCCCCTGGCCTGGGCGGCAGCCCGCTGCGCCGCCCTGTGGCAGTTGCTGTGCCGGCTGCGCAGGCCGGCCCTGCCCGCCACTCTCAACCCCGGAAGTAACGCTGGGGAATAAACGGCATGCGGGTGACGACCACGGGCACCTGCCTGCCACGCACATCCACCTGCAGCCGGGTTCCGGGCTCGCCGAGGTCGCGCTCGACATAGGCCATGGCCACCGGGCCGCCGACGCTGGCGCCATAGCAGGCCGAGGTGACGCTACCGACCTGGGCGCCCTGCAAATCCAGCACCGCCTGGCCGTCGCGCACCGGCCGTTTACCCTCCACCACCAGCCCCACGCGGCGCAGCGGCGAGCCGTCGCTCATGCGCTGGAAAATAAGCTGCGCCCCGGGAAAGCCGCCGGCGCGCTCGCCGCCGGGTCGGCGCACTTTGCCGATGGACCACAGCAGGCCCGCCTGCACGGGATCGATAGCCTCGGACAGTTCGTGGCCGTACAGGCACAGGCCGGCCTCCAGCCGCAGTGAATCCCGCGCGCCCAGCCCGATGGGCTGTACCACTTCAAGCGCCAGCAGCCGGCGCGCCAGGGGCGCGGCCTGCGCCGCCGGCACGGAGATTTCAAAGCCGTCTTCGCCGGTGTAGCCGGAACAGCTTATATACACCGGCACACCGTCCACCGCAGCGGGGCAACCCTGCATGAACACCAGCCCCGCCGCTTCCGGACACAGCTCGCGCATGACCTCGCGGGCCGCCGGCCCCTGCAGGGCCAGCAGGGCATGGTCGGCGAGCACCGTCAACTGTTGGTCCGCGAGGTGGGCGCGCAGGTAGGCGATATCCTGCTGCTTGCAGCCGGCGTTCACCACCAGGAAGAAACGCTGTTCGTCCCAGCGGGTGATGATCAGGTCGTCCAGCACACCGCCCTGCTCGTTGGTCAGCAACGCGTAGGTCATGCCATTTTGATCCAGGCCCTGCAGGTCCACAGGCACCAGCCGCTCCAGTGCCGCGGCCGCCCCCGGGCCCTCGACCAACAGCTGACCCATGTGGGACACATCGAACAGCCCCGCGGCGCGGCGGGTGTGCAGGTGCTCTTGAATGATTCCGGTGGGGTATTGAACCGGCATGTCGTAACCCGCGAAGGGCACCATTTTGGCACCCAGTTCGCGGTGCAGTGTATCCAGTGGGGTGGTCAACAGGGTCACGGCTCACTCCTGGCGGGTTGGCGGCGATGGCAACGTGGCGCCACTCTAACCAGCCCGTGTCTGCGGCGCAAGGCGAGCACATGACACCCGCCGGCCGGGCGGTGATAATACGCCGCTGAGAAACCGGCCCCGGCCATCCACAGGGATAGCGCATGCCAAGCAACACCATCAGCCTGATAGGCATGCCCGGAGCGGGCAAGAGCACCATCGGCGTCATCCTGGCCAAACGCTGCGGCCTGCGCTTCGTGGACACCGACCTGGACATTCAGGTGCGCGCCGGCGCCGGCCTGCAGCAAATCCTGGAGCGGGACGGCTACCAGCGCCTGCGGCGCCTGGAACGGGAGGTGCTGCTGGATATCGACCTGGAGCGCGCCGTGATAGCCACCGGTGGCAGCGCGGTTTACAGCGAGGCCGGTATGCAACGCCTGAAGGCAGCCGGCCCGGTGGCCTATCTTCAGGTACCACTTGCCACCTTGCTGGAACGGGTGAACAACGCACCGCCACGGGGCATCGCCTGTGATCCCGGGCAGGGCTACCCGGCGGTGTTCGCGGAGCGCATCCCGCTGTACGAGCGCTACGCCGATCTCACCGTGGACGCCGGCGCAGGTAGCGCCGAGAGTGTCGCGGGACACCTGCAGGAACTCCTGCACAAGCACCACTGAAAGACGCCAACTCCGCGGCGCGTCTACTGGCATCGGCTGGGGACGCGTCCGGACGCGTTCACTCACCCCACGGGGGCGGACAACAGCCCGGCAACCCCGCGTCTCACCCGGCCTGCGCCGGTTGGCACGAGTCATGCTTTGCTAAAGCTGGAGCGGCCCGCCGGTGCGGGGCATCGATCAGGGACGATCGGTACACGGATTCAGCAGGCACCGGGCATGCCACGGACGGCAGCGGGCCGCCCCATTTTCGACCACTTATTCGTGCCACGCAAAGCCCCAAAACAGGGCGAGGCCTTGTTAGAAATTACACAAAAAAAAGATTTACAGGCACGATTCTCTGAGTGATATTGCCGCGAAATGGCCAACGCAAATCATCGGGAGGTGATGTATGGCAGAGCGCAATCAGGAAAGCACCTCATCCGAGGACCTGGACGATCTGTTCGAGCCCGTGCTGAGTGACGTGAGCGATGACGACATGCAGGAACTGCTGCCCATGTCGACCGAGAAGCAACGTCTGGCTGCAAAGCGCCGCCGTGCGGAACAGCGCCTGGAAGAGCGTCGCCTGCGCGACGAACTCGGTTACTACGACCTGCGGCTCGACGACTACTGAGGATGAGCTCCACTGCCGCGGTGGGCATTACCGCGGCAATCCGCTACAGTCGCTGCAACACCAATCGACTGTGGAGGTCGTCTGTTGCAACGCCCAGTTTGGCTCCTCAGCATGGACTCGGAGCACTTCGATGCTCCACCTACCACTACCGCCGCCCTGACAGCGTATTTTCGTCGCTACGGGCGCAGCGCGGATAACACCGATATCGACCTGGTCCACTTTCGCAGTGGCGCCGACATAGACGGCTGGCTGGCAGGCTGGCGGGCAACCGACCTGCCCCGGGCCAGGCAGGCGGCCAGCGCAGGGCTGGCACCTGTGGTCGGCTTCAGTTTCTACACCTGGAACGCGGCGGAGTTCCTGTCCCTGGCACGCAGCCTGAAGGAGTTGCTTCCCGGCCTGCTGGTCATTGCCGGCGGCCCGCACGTGCAGCAGCCTGGCGATTATCTCGGTATCGATCCCCTGGATGTCATCTTCCTGGGGGAAGCCGAGGTGAGCTTCCAGGAATTCCTCGACTGCCGCGATCGTGACCAGTGGCCGGACGTGAACGGCCTGGCCTACCTGGAAGCCGGCCGGGTGCTCACTACCGCGCCCCGCGAACGCTGCCAGGACCTGGACCGCTTTCCCTCCCCCCTGGAAGTGCTGCAGCTCACCGACCCGCAAGGGCGACCCCTGTACGACTCCATCGCCTACGAAACCAGCCGCGGCTGCCCCTTCAAGTGCGCCTTCTGTGAGTGGGGCACCGGCGCGATCGGCAGCAGGATGTACCAGTGGTCGCTGCAGCGGGTGCGCGCCGACTGGGAGGCCATCACCGCCGCCGGCATCCGCAATATATGGCTGGCGGACTCCAACTTCGGCGCACTCAAGCAGGACGGCGACAAGGCGCGGCTGGTGGTGGAGCTGAAACAGCGCACCGGCCTGCCGCTGTCTTTCGCCACGTCCTGGTCGAAGAAGCACAGCCGCCAGGTACAGGAAATCGCGCTGCTGCTACACCAGAACCGCCTGCTGCCCCACTACCAGTTGGCCCTGCAGACCCTGACCCCGGAGGCGCTGCGCCTGAGCAACCGCCAGAACATGAGTTCCAACGAGTACCGGCCTATTGCCAAGGCCATGGCGGAGCAGGGTGTGCCCATTGCCGCCGAGTTGATCTGGGGGCTGCCAGGCGACAACCTGGCGGAATTCGAGCGCAACCTGGACGAGTTGCTGGCCACCTTTCCCAACATCAACATTTTCGGCTATACCCTACTGCCTGGCACCGAGTTCCACGCCCGCCGCGACGAGTACCGGATCGAGGCCATTCCCGTGGCGGGGTACGGCAAGGCCAGGGGTGAATACGTCGTGGGCTGCCACAGCTTCGGCCGTGACGACGGTGAGGAGGGCTACTTCCTGATCAGCGCCCACATACTGCTGGTGCACGGCCATATCATGCCGCTTACCACCAGGCTGCTGGCGCTGCGCGGCGAGGTACCCGTGTCCGCGCTGCTGCGCCGCATACTGCGCGCCCTGCTGGACCGGTTGCAATACGCACTCCCGGGCCTGGACAGCGCCGACAGGATGGCGGTGTACGAACAGCGCGACGCCATCTACCTTGCCGCCCTGCAGCAGCGCGAGATGCTCTACGCCCTCGCCGCGGAAGTGCTGGAGTCGCACTGCCGCGCCCACCACCGCGACCCCCGTGAAGCGCTACAGGCCCTGCAGCTGGATGCGGCACTGTGTCCCCGCCACGGCGCGGAGCACCGCCTGCAAGTGGACTTCGACTTCGGTGCCAGGGCTTTCCACCGGGCCCTGGCCGCCATGGAACTGCCGCCACAGGAGCTGCACGAAGCGGTGGCCTGCCGGCTGGAAATCGCCCACCCCGGTGGCGTCGGCGACATCCTGCAGGGCGCGGATGGCGGCAGCTGGCTGGGGGGAGCCATCGTCGACGACGCCCCGCATGGCGCCAATCCGGCCGTGCAAACAGTTTCGACAAATACGGTTCTCGCGCTAGCATAGAACTCCTGAAAGCGAAGCAGCGGGTGCTCCCCATGCCAGAGATCAAGCGCGAGGTCAGGCCGGTCGAAGTCAACTACGTCTGTGATGCCTGTGGCAAGGGTATGATGGCACGTTGCGCAGACATGGACCCCGGAACAGGGGCGATCGAACACCGCTGCCTGATCTGCGACCACAGGCAGACCTTCCACTGGCGCGAATACCCGCGCATCGTTCACATCGGGCCGGACGAGTCGATCTGACGCCGCAGGTCGGCCAGCCCGCGCTCGCTGGCCTCGTAGACACCCTGCTCGGTGACCAGCGCGCTGACCAGGGAAGCCGGGGTAATGTCAAAAGCCGGGTTGGCGGCGCGGCAGCCCGCCGGAGCCAGGCGCAATGTCCCCTGGCGCAGCTCGCTGTCGACCCCGCTGATGGTCAGCAGTTCGTCCCCGCAGCGTTCCTCGATGGGTATCAGGTCACCGTGCGCACAACTCCAGTCGACGGTGGATGCGGGCAGCGCGACGTAGAACGGCACGCCGCTGGCGTGCGCCGCCAGGGCCTTGAGATAGGTGCCGACCTTGTTGCACACATCGCCGTTGGCGGCGGTGCGATCGCTACCCACCAGCACGCAGTCCACCGCTCCGCTGCGCAGCAGCTGGCCACAACTGTTGTCGGCGACCAGGGTGCAGGGCACCCCGGCGCGCTGTAGCTCCCAGGCAGTGAGACTGGCGCCCTGGTTGCGCGGGCGGGTTTCGGAAACCCACACATGCACCGGCAACCCCGCCTGCTGCGCCTGGTATACCGGCGCCAGCGCCGTACCCCACTCGATGGTGGCGAGCCAGCCGGCGTTGCAGTGGGTCATGATGTTGAGCGCACCATCGCGGGGCAGCCCGCGCAGCAGTTGCAGGCCGTGCTCCCCAATGCGCCCACAGTGCTCGATATCCTGCTGGCGCAGGGCTATGGCACGCGCCAGCGCGGCCGCGGCGCGCTCGCCCGGCGCCAGCCCCACCACCGCCCGGCTGACCTGCCGCAGCGCCCAGCGCAGGTTCACCGCGGTCGGGCGCGTCTGCAGCAGGACGGCGCTCGCCGCCTCCAGGTTTTCGTCGGAGGCATCCCGGGCCAGCTCCAGGGCCAGGCCGAAGGCCGCCGTGATACCGATCAGCGGCGCGCCCCGCACCTGCATGCTGTTGATGGCGTGGCAGAATGACTGCAGGGTATCCAGGGTTTGCCACTGCAGGCGATGCGGCAGCTCGGTCTGGTCGATGACCCGCACCCGCATTGCAACCGGGTCCCAGTGCAGGCTGGTGAGTTTGTCCAGGGCGGCCATGGCAATGCTCAGGCGGTTACCGCCTGCTCCTGCTCATGCTCCGATACGTGCTGCCATTCGAACACGTTCATCTCGATGAAGATAAAGGCGAACAGCCACAAGGCGGCGTCCCAGAAATCGAGCAGGTCGCCAGCAAAACCCCAGTAGATCGCACAGCCGAAGAGTACGGCATAGAGCATGAACTTGATCAGCTTGGTGGCGCTCATGACCCGATCGGAAAGATCGCCGCGCAGTTGCAGGCGCACCTCCACCTCCAGCACGACCACCACCAATATCCAGTCCGCGGCATTGATGAGATCCACCCACGCCAGCCACTGCGCCGAGCGCAGCGTCTCGCCGTCGGCGAGGATGCCGAAGTCGGCGATGGTATACAGCGGGGCGCCCACAGTGGCGCAATTGACCGCACCCAGCGGCAGGTACTCGTCGAGATCGATCAGCAGGGAATAGCCGGATTCCACCAGGGTGCAGGCGTCGGTGGCCGCCAGGGGGGTGACCTGGTACAGGGTAACCAGCTCCTCGTAGTAGCCGATAAACGCATAGCCCAGTGCCAGGTAGCACAGGCCGCGCAGGCCGTGTAGCGACCACTTGAGCCCGCCCTGGAGCCTGCTGTCGTCCAGCACCGAGGTTTCCAGTTCGAACATCAGCAGCAGGATAACCCAGGCCGCGGTATCGATGGTGGCGGAAAACGCCTGGATGAGTTGCCCCGGCTGTAGGCCGTCGGTAAAGGTGTATTCCAGGGCCAGCAGCTCTTCCTGCAGGAACAGGTAGACGTTCAGGCTCAGCAGCGCATAGACGACATACTTGGTAGCGGTGAAGACGCGATAGCGGGCGGTACTGCCGAGGTAGTGATTAGCGTCCTGCATCCGGCCCGCTCACCCCGTCAAACCTGCAGCAAGAGGTGCTCTCGCTCCCATGAACTGATCACCTGGTTGAACTCCTCGAACTCGTCGAGCTTCACCGCGGAATACGCCTGCAGGAACAGCTCGCCGAATACCTCCTGAATCTCCGGCGAATCGTGCAGGTGACGCAGGCCCTCCTCCAGGGTGCGGGCCACTTCCACCTCTTCCTCGTTGGCCGTGCCCTGGTGCGGCTCGGTGGGGGCCAGCTTGCCCTTCATCCCCAGGTAGCCACTGGCGAGAGTGGCGGCAAAGGCCAGATAGGGGTTGACGTCCGCGCCCGGGAAACGGTTCTCGATGCGGGTCGCGGGGCCATCGCTTTGCGGCATCCTGAAGGCGGTGGTGCGGTTGTCCACGCCCCAGTTGAGGTTGATGGGCGCGGCGATTTCCGGCGCCAGGCGCCGGTAGGAATTGACGTTGGGCGCGTACAGGCTGATGAGTTCCGGGGTATAGCGCTGCAGGCCACCGACGTAATGCAGGAAGCGCTCGGAGTAGCCTCCCCTGGCCTTGGCAAACACGTTCTTGCCCGTCTTGATATCCACCAGGCTCTGGTGAATGTGCATGGCGCTGCCGGGCTCCGCTTTCATCGGCTTGGCCATGAAGGTGGCGTACATGCCGTGCTTGTAAGCCGTTTCACGCACCGTGCGCTTGAAGGTGAATACCTGGTCCGCCAGGCTCAGGGCGTCGCCGTGCAGGAAGTTGATCTCCATCTGCGCCGCGCCGCTCTCGTGGATCAGGGTGTCCACCTGCAATTTCTGGGCATCGGCGAAGGAGTACATGTCCTCGACAAAATCCTCGAACTCGGCCACGGCATCGATGCTGTAGGACAGCCGCGAGGACTCGGCGCGACCGGAGCGGCCCTGGGGCGGCGCCAGCTCGTAATCGGGGTCGAGGTTCTTGCCCACCAGGTAGAATTCCACCTCGGGTGCAACCACCGGCCGCAGGCCATCGGCCTCGAACAGCTCCAGCACCTTGCGCAGGATGTTGCGGGTGGACAGCGGGTGCGGCCGGCCGTCCATGGTGTAGCAGTCGTGAATGATCTGCGCGGTCGGTTCGCGCGCCCAGGGCACCACGCGCATGGTGCTGGCGTCGGGCCTGAGCACCATGTCGGCGTCGGTCGGCTCGACGAAGTCCCAGTGCTGGTCGGAGTACTCACCGGTGACGGTCTGGATCATGATGCTTTCGGGAAGCCGGGGGTGGCCCCTGCTGAGAAACTGGTTGGCTGGAATGAACTTGCCGCGGGCATTGCCCGTCATATCGGGAACCAGGCACTCGACCTCGGCAATCTTGTGCCGTTTCAGCCAGTCCTTGATATCTTTGGTATCCGAATCCATAGGTTCCTCAGGTAACCTAAAGCGCCCAGTATCGCAGCGATGCCGAGACCGCTTCAAGGCTTTTCCCCCGGCCCTACCCCTAACGTGTTATCCCCGCGCAATCAGCCGAACCGGTATAGTTGGCGCATGCAAAACGAGCCCCATGTGAACTCCTGGTACGCCGCTACCGCCAACACAGAGCTGGACCTGCCGCCGCTGGAGGGCAGGAGCCAGTGCGATGTGTGCGTGATCGGCGGCGGTTATACCGGCCTGTCGACCGCCCTGCACCTGCGCCAGCGCGGTTACCGTGTAACCCTGCTGGAGGCCAACCGCATCGGCTGGGGCGCCTCGGGGCGCAACGGCGGCCACGTGGCCACTGGACAGCGGGTTGACCAGGAGACCCTGGAAAAGCTGGTGGGCCTGGAGCGCGCCCGCCAGCTATGGCAGCTGGGGCTGGAGGCGGTCGACCTCGTGTGCAGGCTCATCAACGAGCACGGCATAGACTGCGAACTGAAACAGGGCAACCTGCACGTGGCCAGCAAGCGCGCCGACATAGCCGCGCTGCCTGGCGAAGTCGAGCACCTGCGCAAGGTCTATGGCTACGACGGCATACGCTACATCGACCGCGCGGAACTGGCGGGCATGACCTCCGCGCACGGCTTCGGCGGCGCCACCCTGGACAGCGGCGCCCGCCACCTGCATCCACTGAACTTCGCCCTGGGCCTGGCCCGGGCCGCGCTGGATGCCGGCGCCCAGCTGCACGAGAGCAGCCGGGTACTGTCTTACCGTGAAGGCGACAAGGTTCTGGTGAAAACCGCGCGCGGTGAAGTGGAGGCCGATTACCTGGTACTGGGTTGTAACGGCTACCTCGACAAACTGGAACCGCGCGCCGCCGGGCGCATCATGCCCATCAACAACTACATGCTCGCCACCGAGCCGCTGCCCGAGGACCTGGCCCGACGGCTGATCCGCGACGACACTTCCATGTCGGACAGCCAGTTCGTGATCAACTACTGGAAGCTGTCGGCGGACAACCGCCTGCTGTTCGGCGGCGGGGAGTCCTATACGCGGCGCTTTCCCGCGGACATCAAGGGCTTCGTGCGCAAATACATGCTGCGCATCTATCCGGAACTGGCCGACACCCGGATCGACTACGGCTGGGGGGGCACCCTGGCGATCACCCTGAAACGCATGCCCGACTTCGGCAGGCTGGGCCCCAACGTGTTTTACGCCCACGGGTTTTCCGGGCACGGTGTGCCCACCGCCACCCAGGCCGGCGAACTGCTGGCCGAAGTGATCAGCGGCACGGCGGAGCGCTTCGACGTCATGGCCAGTGTGCCCGCCCCGCGGTTCCCCGGCGGCACTTTGCTGCGCTGGCCCGGCCTGGTGGCGGGCATGCTGTTCTACAGCCTGCGCGATCGCCTCGGCTGAACCCCCGGCCGGCAACCAGCCCACCGGCGGGCCAGGCGCCTGTTTCATTGCTAGAATACGCTGTCCCAGCCACTGCGGCGCAACCGGCGGAGCCCTATTCGTGACCTCTGATACCCTGCCAATCAGGCAGGACCGAGACTGGCAGGAGCAACTGCGCAGCGCCATCGATTCCACACAGCAGCTACTGGCCCTGCTGAAGCTGCAGCCGCGGCAGGTCAGTGCCGCACCCGCGGCCTGCGCCGACTTTCCCCTGAAGGTGCCGCTGGCATTTGCCCGCAGAATGCAGGTGGGCAACCCCCGCGACCCGCTGTTGCTGCAGGTACTGGCGCGCGCCGAGGAGCTGCTGGAGCACCCAGGCTACGGCCGCGACCCGGTGGGCGAGTGTGGCGCCGCAAGCCACGGCAAAGGCATCATCCAGAAATACCACGGGCGGGTGCTGTTGCTGGTCACGGGGGCCTGCGCGATCAACTGCCGCTACTGCTTCCGCCGCCATTTTCCCTACTCGGATCACCAGAACAGCCGCGGCGAATGGCGCGAGGCTCTGGAGCGGGTGGCCGCCGACCCCGGTGTCGAGGAGGTCATCCTCAGCGGCGGCGACCCGCTGCTCGCCAGCGATCGCTACCTGGGCGACCTGGTATCGCAGATCGCCGCCATCGGGCATGTCCGGCGCCTGCGCATCCACACCCGCCTGCCGGTTGTGATTCCCGACCGGGTGACCGCGGGGCTGCTCGAGGCCATCTGCAACGAGCGGCTGCAGACGGTCGTGGTGATCCACTGCAATCACGCCAATGAGCTGGACGCTTCGGTGGATACCGCCCTGCAACGCCTGGCCCGGCGCGGTATCACCCTGCTCAACCAGGCGGTGCTGCTGGCGGGTATCAATGACGACGAGCAGGCGCTGTGCGACCTCAGCGAGCGCCTGTTCCGCGCCGGGGTATTGCCCTATTACCTGCACCTGCTGGACAGGGTCCAGGGGGCGGCCCATTTCGAAGTCGCGGAGGACCGCGCCGGCCAGCTGATTACCGGTGTCAGCGCCCGACTGCCCGGCTACCTGGTCCCGAAACTGGTGCGCGAGGTGGCGGGCGCCGCCGCCAAGACGCCGGCGGCAATGGCAAAAAACGGGGGATAGGGAGCAGGAGGCGTCAGCCCATCATCTGCCTGTTGCGGCGCTCTGCTCGCCACGCCAGCAGGGTGAGGAGAAAGCCGAGTGCCACGGGAAGGCCCGCCGCACTGATTTCCGGGACCTGGTTACCACCCCCTCCTCCGGAGTTTGTACCCCAAACCTGCCATTCGGCACTGACACTGCCCTCCCATCCTGCGTTAGAGGCGACAAGGCTGGCGTCCTGTGCCGGAACGGCTGTTCGCAATAGCGCAACCGGGCCAGCATCCTGCACCTCCACGACAGGCCCCGTACCAGTGGACTCGTTGCTCGTGACCAGCAGTCGTATCATAGTTATGGTCGAATTCGTGAACGATGGCTGCAGATCGCTGCTGCCCTGTGCACCGGACAAGCCCTGAGGCGTGTACTGGTAGCCCGCCATAATCGTGTCATCGCTACCGTCAGTTAACATACTCGCAATGGCATCGAAATTTGCAGAGTTACTCGAGTTGAAATCGTAGGTCCCTGTCTCCCCTGGAACCCAGGATTTGTCACACCCGATCACAGATGACCCGGCTCCGCCATCGCATGATCCATAACCCAGATACAGATACAGATTGTCGGGAACACTCTCGCCCTCGACCTGGACATCCAGGTCATATGAGCCCAGGTGGGTAGGGTCGGCACCGGCTACAGAAGCGGCGCTGAAAGCAGCAAATACCAGGAAACCTATAGCTTTTTTCATCGTTGATCCCCGTTTTAAGGTCTTAGCATTATAAAAATACACAACGGTGTTTTGCGCGAGCGCGCTGGCAAAGGGCATTACAAAACCATTCTTAGCTGCCCCACAAAATCTCGGCAAGCTCACTGGTATACTGGCACACTTACCGCGCCAGGGAAACATTGTGTCTCGACAGACCCAGTTCGCACCACTGGCTTGCGCACGGCTGGCCGGAAGGCCGAGCCCCGGGTTCACGGATTGCGATCCAGGCTTGTACGACGCAGGGGTTCAACAAGGTGGAGCCGCCGGTGGGGGAAATTTCTATGCTCCCGGAATAAATCGTTGTCTATTCGGCCGGAAAGGACAACTTTGAAGTTGGTGTGAGATGGCCTGAAAAGATATGCTAACTTCCTGTTTTTTATATGTTTTTTGGGGCCAACTCTCACCACATACCCCCGCTTACACCCCCAGGGTGAGCCTGATACCTCCCAGAGACATGTCTAAATCGAAAATATAACTACCTGATATATAGATATTTTCTTTTCATTTTAAATATTCGCCCATTTATGCCCTGTATGAAAAGTTATACTCACCCTTAACAAAGGATAAGTTATTGCCGTAAAACTAGTGGTGACTTTCGAACGACAGCGAAAAGTGACCAATTATAACAAGGTGCCAACTTGCAACTAGGGTTGACTTTTCATTAGACTGCGTTCACTGGGTGGCACTAGTGGGTCTAGACAAGCCTTTTAACAACACATAGAATCCACCGCCCAAGGCCGTATCTGGATTTGAATGGACTCGTATCATTGAAGAATAGACACTAGGGCCTTATATCTAATGAATAGACTTATTAAGAGAGATTCCGGCTCCAATGAGAGCCAAGATAGAGTTATGGCACCCTTACACGCAGAAAATTTCTGGGAAACAGATTTAGAGCAGGTCGAGTCTGTTTTTTTGGATCAGAATAAGAAGGTTACCGACTTACCAACCACCATCGATGCTAAGCGCGTACCTGCTCAAGGTAGTGTATTGCTTGGTCATGTGGTCAACATTGATGAAGAGGTGCCTGAACCAACCCTTCTGCAACGAGTTATGTTCAAGCTTCGTTGACCTAAG
Source organism: Pseudomonadales bacterium (assembly GCA_024234735.1). Taxonomy (GTDB): domain Bacteria; phylum Pseudomonadota; class Gammaproteobacteria; order Pseudomonadales; family Halieaceae; genus JARRPM01. Next base: position 74,166 of record JACKNV010000003.1, on the reverse strand, counting down.
AGATACTTTTATGAGGGGGGATTATAATCCCCCTTTTTTGTTGTCGGATGGAACATGGAAAAAAGGCAAATTCATCTATTTGAAACTAAGGATGAACTTCTTGCAGCAGCAACGGAACAGGCTGATCGGGTTCAAATACCAGAGCTACATCACTCCACCGAGCTGTATTATGTAGCGAGGTACTTTGTTGCGGTGTTTGAAAGTCGCAACGGGGAAATACCTATCCAAGTTTGGAATGAGTATCGCAACGCACTCGATCACTACTTCCGACATATTACCGACTCCTATAAGAAAACGGATACTGATCGGAAATCTCATCTGGCAAAAATGGAAGGCCATCTTCAGCGGGCTGTGCTAGATGTATTAAAGCTCCTTTGCCACAAAACACAGGAGGCAATATGGGAGGAAAAAAATAAGCATCTTGTGGATATTCTTCGTCTTGTGGATAGCGGAGAATTCGTTGAAAAATTCAATACAGACCATAATGCGGCCGTTGAATTGTTTTCTTTCGCGAAAATTTCAGATTTGAATTTAGGCGATGACGCAGTAACAAACACCGAAATTGTCGGCCACTATCTTGATGCTGCATTTGCCTTCGACGCCTTGAGACGCCTCCTCATCGATAATGAGAACAAAATCGAACGAGCTAGGAGCGCACATAATGATATTTCCGGGCGAGCGAAGAAGCTAAGCGCGCGCGAAGATTTCGCATTACACCTCCTTGTTTACGTATTCGTTTTCTGCGTTGGGCTGTTTTTTAATTACGTCAAAACCCCAGTCGTCAACGCCTTCAACGACATTGTTGATAATCAAGCGCAGCAGGATTCTTTAGAGCCTGATGAAGTGGATACCAATCCAAAAACCGCACCGCAGAAAATAGATGCGGTGGACAAGCCAACACCAGATCCAAATGCGCTAAAAAGCCGCTAAACCGTAATAATTTATTAGATTCAGGCTGCCCAGCTCTCTGCCAGCGATTCAGCCTGTTGAAGAATAGTCTCTGTAGCCGACGCCTGCTTATCCGGCGGATACCCATACTTCCTCAGAATTCGCTTCACCATCACCTTCATCCTCGATCTCACCGTCTCCTTCACCGTCCAGTCGATAGTGGCGTTCTTGCGCACCTGCTCGACCAGGTCGTGGGCAATCTGCCGGAGCACCTCGTCCCCGAGTATTTTCACCGCGCTGTCGTTGACTTCCAGGGCGTCGTAGAAGGCCAGCTCGTCCTCGGTCAGGCCCAGCTCGTCACCGCGCTTGTCGGCGGCCCGGATCTCCCGGGCCATGTCGATCAGCTCCTGGATGATCTCGGCGGCGTTCAGGAGATTGTTCTGGTAGCGGTTGATGGCGCCCTCCAGCATCTCGGACAGCTTCCGGCTCTGGACCATGTTGCGGGTCGAGCGGGTGCGGATTTCGTCGCTGAGGATCTTCTTGAGCAGCTCCAGGGCCAGGTTTTTGTGCTGCATGCCCTGGATCTCGGCCATGAACTCGTCCGACAGGATGGATATGTCGGGTTTCTTGATGCCCGCGGCATCGAAGATGTCCACCACCTGGTCGGACACCACGGCCTCGTCCACCAGTTGGCGGATGGCGGTGTCGATTTCCTCCCGGCTCCTGCCGTTGCCGGGTTCGAACTTGGCCAACCGCGCCTTCACGGCCTGGAAGAACGCCAGCTCGTCCTTGATGGCCATAGCGGCCTCGTCCGGGGCCACCAGGGCAAATGCTTTGGCCAGCAGGGTCACCTCCCGGGTGAAGCGGTTCTTACCGTCCTCGAGCCCCAGGACGTACTCCTCAGCCTCCAGGATCAGGCTTAGCTTGGCCGATGTCTCCGCACCGAAGTAGCGGCGGTAGTCGAAGCCGGCCAGCATCTGATCCACCACCTCGAACTTCTCCTGCATGGCCGCGATGGCCTCGTCGAGGTCGAGGGTAGGCTTGCCCTTGCCGCCGCCCTCGGTATAGGTCGCCAGAGCCCGCTTGAGGTCGGATGCGATGCCGATGTAGTCCACCACCAGGCCGCCTGGCTTGTCCTTGTACACGCGGTTCACGCGGGCGATGGCCTGCATCAGATTGTGGCCCTGCATGGGCTTGTCCACGTACAGGGTGTGCAGGCAGGGGGCGTCGAAGCCGGTGAGCCACATATCCCGCACGATCACCAGTTTGAGAGGGTCTGCCGGGTCTTTCAGGCGGTCGCCGATATCCTTGCGCGCTTGTTTGCTGCGGATATGGGGCTGCATGGCCTGGGGGTCCGAGCTGGAGCCGGTCATGATGACCTTGATGGCGCCTTTGGTGTCGTCCGTATCGTGCCAGGCCGGGCGCAGGGCCACGATGGCGTCGTACAGGGCCACACAGATGCGGCGGCTCATGGCGACTATCAGGGCCTTGCCGTCGAAGATCTCCTGCCGCCCCTCGAAGTGGGCCACCAGGTCCCGGGCCACGTTGTCGATGCGGCTCTGGTGGCCGACGATGGCCTCCAGGCGGGTCCACTTGGCCTTGGCCCGGGCGCCCAGGTGCTCAATGTCTTCCTCGCCCGCGCCGTAGCCTGCGGCCCCCTCCATGATCTCGTCGAATTCCTCGTCCAGGCGCTCGCGCTGTTCCTCGCGGATCTGCACCTTGGCCAGGCGGCTCTCGTAGTAGATGCGGACCGTGGCACCGTCCTCTACCGCCTGGGCGATGTCATAGACGTCGATATAGTCGCCGAATACGGCGGGGGTATTCTTGTCGTCCAGCTCCACCGGCGTGCCGGTAAAGCCGATGAAGGTGGCATTGGGCAGGGCGTCGCGGATGTACTTGGCGAAACCGTAGGCGGTCTTCTTGCCGATGACCTTGCCGCTCTCGTCGCGGATGTCCACCTCCCGGGCCGAGAAGCCGTACTGGCTGCGGTGGGCCTCGTCGGCGATGACGACGATATTGCGGCGGTCAGAAAGCAGCGGGAACAGGGCCTCACCCTCCCGGGGGCCGAACTTTTGCAAGGTGGTGAAGATGATGCCCCCGGAGGCCACCCGCAGTTTGTCGCGCAGGTCCTCGCGCCCCTCGGCCTGCACCGGCTCTTGGCGTAGGAGCTGGCGACTCGCGGCGAAGGTGTCAAAGAGCTGGTCGTCCAGGTCGTTGCGGTCGGTAAGGACCACGATGGTGGGGTTGTCCAGTTCCAGCACCAGCCGCCCGGCGTAGAACACCATGGACAGGGACTTGCCGCTGCCCTGGGTGTGCCACACCACCCCCGCCTTGCGGTTGCCCTCGGTATCGGCCGCCTGCAGGGTGGAAATAACCGCTTTGCGCACGGCGTAAAACTGGTGGTAGGCGGCGAGCATCTTCACCGTCTCGACGGTAGTCAGGCCGGTCTGGGGGTCCTCCTTGCTGGAGCGGGCAAATACCGTGAAGTGTCGGATCAACTCCAGCAGGGTAGCCGGGGCCAGCGCGGCGCCGATAAGGGTCTCCAACTGGCCCACATGCTTGCCTGATGCTACCTCCCCATCCGGGGTCTTCCAGGCCATGAAGCGGCTGAATCCGGCGCTCAGGGAGCCCATACGGGCCTCCAGGCCGTCGGAGACCACCAGCAGGCCGTTGTAGGTGAACAGGCCGGGAATGGCGTTCTTGTAGGTCTGGAGTTGTTCGAAGGCCGAGCGCACGGTGGCGTTCTCGTTAGCAGCGTTTTTCAGCTCCAGCACCACCAGCGGCAGGCCGTTGATGAACAGGATCAGGTCTGGCCGTTTGTTGGTGTTGTTCTCGACGATCGTGAACTGATTGACCACCAGGCAGTCATTGGCCAGGGGGTTGTCGAAGTCCACCAGCCAGACCTTCTCGCCGCGTGTCTCGCCGTCCTGCTGGAATTCCACCTCCACCCCGTCGGTGAGCAGGCGGTGGAAGGCTTCGTTGGCAGCCAGCAGCTCCGGGGCGTGGGTGGCCAGCGCGGTCTTGACCGCCTGCTCCTGTGCATCGGCAGGAATACCGGGATTGATGCGGGTCACAACGGCGCGTAGTCGCTCGGCCAGCACCACCTCGGCGTAGGAGGACCGTTCCGGGTTCTCGCCGTCATGGGCGATTTCCGGTCCATGGCGGTAATCGTAGCCCAGCTCGACGAGACGCTCGATGGCAAGTTTTTCGATGGCGTCTTCGTTGAGGGTCATGTCAGGCTACCCGGATCTCGCCGGACATGAGTTTGGGTAGGAGGGTGTCGCGTAATGCCGAGAGAGTGTCGATTTGTTCAGTGTTGCATTTTTGGCGAGCGAGAAGGCTCGAGGCCATTTCCTCGAATTTATCTATCAACTCCATTGAGGGGATGACCATATCTAGGCTGTGAACGTGATTTCGATTAAGAGTTGGTACAGCTGATCCGGCGTTAAAACCTTCAAAGTCCAAAGACATTAGCAGAAAATATGCGTAAGCAGGTTTTGCCTTTTTGAACTCCTTTACCCAGAGAGAAGTATTCAACGGCCAAAAATCCTCGTGGACATAAAATACCCGACCGATAACACCGCTTCGACCCGTTGTGACACCAGGGCCCTTTACCTTGAATTCGTCATGCGATCCATTTTTCCCGCTGGCAGCGAGCACTGGATATGGCCCAGGGGTTCGCTTTGTTTGGGGGAGGTCAAAGCCCCGCTGTAGTACGATGACGTCATCCAGTCGCCCAGTTTGCCAATCCACCGGAATCTCACCTAGCTCCGAGGGCTGCATAGTGCCACCGCTGGATTTGTAGGCGCGGCCGTTTTCGTCTGGGAATTCGAAGTCCACGAACCAGTGCTTGAACAGTGCCTGGGCGATGGCCTCTAGAGTACGGTTCTGCTTGCGGTTGAGTTCGATTTTTTCGTCGAGGGAAGAAAGGATTTCGACTATGGCTAGCTGTGTGGGTAGAGGCACTACATCAGCAGTCACCTTTGAAAAAAGGCCTTTGCTCAAAATGGGCGTTGCAGACCCGCTAGCCAAATCTTTCAATTCCTTCTGCCGGGGCAGCAGCAGGTAGTAGATGTACTCGGGTGCGTATCGCTCTTCGTCCACTATGATGGAGTTTATTTGCTGGTTGGAAACGCTATTTCTTGCAACCATCACGACCTTACCCATGTCTGAACCAATGCAGGACACGGCGATTGAGTTTTTGGGTAATACTGAGTTTTTAACTGCATTAACACCTGCGCTGGTTAAATAACGTTCGGTTGTCTCAATCCACTTCCTGCCGTCCATGTCTGATGGGGTAATAAATGGCACATCTCCCCCAAATGCGCCGTCTATAGCGGATGATGGGGTCTTGCCGGTCACTATTCTGCCAATACTTCCGAGCTCAATTGTCTCCGTGTGGCTCATAAATCTAGTCCAACTTTCGACAGGTTCTCTCGGATTCGTGCATCCAGCACTGCACTCTGTTCCATCTGCTCAACCAGCTTAGCGGTCAGACCAGCCATCTTTTCTTCAAACGATACTCCATCATCTTCTTCGTCGGGAATACCCACATACCGTCCTGGTGTCAGCACATGATTGTGCTTGAGGACTTCCTCGAGCGAGGCGGCCTTACAAAAGCCCTTCTCGTCCTCGTACCCGCCATCCTTGTTGCGCCAGGCGTGGTAGGTATCTGCGATATGGGCGATGTCCTCGTCGGAAAAGTCGCGGTTCCGGCGGGTGATCATCTCGCCTAGGTTGCGGGCGTCGATAAACAGGATCTCGTCCTCGCGGCTGCGGAAATTGTGGTTCTTGCGGTCCCGAGAGATAAACCACAGGCAGGCCGGTATGCCGGTGTTGTAAAACAGCTTGTCGGGCAAGGCCACGATGCAATCCACCAGCCCGGCCTCGACGATGGCCCGGCGTATGTCGCCCTCACCGCCCGAATTGGAGGACAGCGAGCCATTGGCCAGCACAAGCCCCAGCGTACCGGTCGGGGAGAGGTGGTAAATCATGAGCTGCATCCAGGCGAAGTTGGCATTGCCGGTGGGCGGCACGCCGTACTGCCAGCGGGGATCGTCCCGGAGCAGCTCGCCCGACCAATCGGAATCGTTGAAGGGCGGGTTGGCGATGATGAACTCAGCCTTCATGTCCTTGTGGGCGTCGTTGAGGAAGCTGCCCTCGCCGTTCCAGCGCACGTTGGAGCCGTCGATACCGCGGATGGCCAGATTCATGCGGCACAGGCGGTAGGTGGTCTGGTTGGACTCCTGGCCGTAGATGGAAATATCGTCGATACGGCCCTGGTGGGCCTCCACCAGCTTCTCGGCCTGTACGAACATGCCGCCGGAGCCGCAGCAGGGGTCGTAGACGCGGCCCTTGTAGGGCTCCAGCATGTTCACCAGTAGTTTGACGATGCTGACAGGAGTGTAGAACTGGCCGCCCTTCTTGCCCTCGGCGGCGGCGAACTCGCCCAGGAAGTATTCGTACACCCGGCCTAGCAGATCCTGGCTCCTGGCCTTGGCGTCGCCCAGGGCGATGGTGGCAATCAGATCAATGAGGGCGCCAAGGCTGGCCTTGTCGAGGTTCTGGCGGGCGTACTGCTTGGGCAGCACCCCTTTGAGGGTGGGGTTCTCTTTCTCGATGGCCTCCATGGCCTCGTCCACGTCCTTGCCGATCTCGGGGAGCTTTGCCCGGGCCTGCAGGTGGCTCCAGCGGGCGTTGGCGGGCACGAAGAACACGCGCTCGGCGCGGTACTCGTCCGGGTCTTCCGGATCCGCCCCCTCGTATTCTCCCTCACCTGCTGCGAGCCTGGCGTGCAGTTCCTCGAAGGCATCGGAGATGTACTTGAGAAAAATCAGGCCGAGCACAATGTGCTTGTACTCAGCGGCGTCCATGTTCTTGCGCAACTTGTCGGCGCTTTTCCAAAGAGTCTTTTCCAGCGGTTCCATGGCCTTCTCGGCCTTGGCTTTCCTCGCCATGGAGCATCCTTAATTGTTATTGGGTAAAGCTGGTAGCTTAAAGGCTTTCTGAAGTTTGGTCAGCCTGGAAAAATTAGATCGCGCGACGACACAGGTCAAAAATTAATCAACTGGTCGTGGCAACCCTATCATTCAGTGCTTCTAGACTTCTCAGGAGGCGTGCTAAAGGAGTTAAGAATACTTAGCCTCGCTTATCATCCAAGGATGTTTAATTTTGGAACGTGGACAGCATCAAGAGACTGGCATTTTTCCACCGAGCGAGTTTTTTCTATGCCCGGGCGCGGCTGAGGACGGCTTAACTGGCCTGTGGTCGCCTCGATTCGATCTTCCTATAAACCGTTACCTGACCTATCGGGATCAGCACCCTCGATAACTACTCTCTCTCGATTGCCCCACTTCGCCTAGCTTCGGCTGAATCATAGCTTGCCCACCAGTCCTCGTCGCTCTCCTCCCGCGGGTTGACTGCCGGATACTCATCAACCTCACCGAGCTCTCGCGACTCCGGGGTGTTTTCATTAATCGGGAGAATGGTTGGGAAGGGTAAGACCTCGCCACCCGTTATATTGACTACTTCATTCGCACCTCCTAACGCCGCAGCAGTTCCGGCCTGCCAGCCCAGAGATTGAGCGGTGTTCAAAGGTTTGCTTCCCGAGAAATGATCCCGGTATGCTCCCGAAGGTATCCCGTCAGATACCCAAGAATATCCCGACCTCATTACCCTCTCCCTAATCTGGCCCGCCCGGATCGAGAGGGGCCTTAGCGTATCTTTGTCGATTCTTCCGTCTTCGTCACAAGAGCAAGTAACCACGATCGACTTCAACCGTCCCATATACTCGTGGTACTCAGAACTATAGCGGGGCTCAGCCAGACCGGTGCGAAGCCAGAACTGTATAAATTTTGAGCCCCTTTTAGGATGAAACTGCCGGCCTGGCAGACGCGAACCCTTTTTCCCGGCCGCAGTTGTTCTGGCTCTGGTTATTCCTGCATTAAAGAAAACCCGTGCAGGCGCACCACTGAGATAATGCTCGAACACAATACGTAAGCCGGCTGCGCGGCCCGAACTAAAATTCCCGACACTGAAATCAATATAACGGAACGCATTCACTTCGAGTGCCCTGATGACCTCTGACGCGATAGTGGACTTATTCTCATCAAACCATGCCTGCGGCACGTCTTGATCACCTGCTGGAGTGATGACTAAACTGCCGCGCTCAAAGCTAACAACGTGGCCTTTGGCAAGCAGTTTCCAAAGCAGGCCCGCACTCATGGGGTCATTCCTAAGTCGCGCTCAGCGATGCGCTCAGCGACCCAATCGAGCACTTCTGTGGACACCCAGGCCGACGCCCTCGGGCCGAGCTTTACCGGTTTCGGAAACTTACCTTCGGCTACCAGCTCGTAGATTCGGGAGGATCCCAGCCCAGCGGTCTGCTTTACTTTGGGTAAACGCCAAAACTCGGCGTTGGAGGGGGGACCTTGATGGATCATGCCGTAACTCCTGGGTTCGCAATGGACGCACGGCAAATATTGTTTTAGTTTTTCATCGCGATCACGGACAGAAATCTTAGTTCTTGTCCTCGTCAGCCAGCGGGCTTCTCAGATAGCGCCTTTTCCACCTCCTGTAACCCCTAAGGTAAGACTCTACATCTGGTTTCTGGCTATCCGGAATGCGCATGTTGGAGATATAGCCTTCAGCGAGATTTTCTAAAGATAATCTCGCATCGTCATTCAACGTCACTTCGACATGAAAGAATCCATAGGTTTCTGCCTTCGATTTATGGTTCGGAAGACTTTTCCCATGTTTATGTTTCTCACCAAAAAAAGCCTCATCTAAAGACAGCTTACCTCCGGCGTGTACATATCGATCGAAACCTTCAGCAATACAAAGCAAAATTTCGGGCGGTGGATAATGACCAAACTCCAGATTGAACTTAAACGCTTCAATAGCAGTATGGCCGTATGGGCTTGTAACCCGACTTACCATTGGAGCCCCAGCCTCATGCTCTCTGTAGAAACGGCAGAGCTCCTTCCATGATTCTTCTAGCAATTGAAACTCAGTATCGACCACAGCCGTTGATTGAAGTAGTTGCGCATACTTAAAGGCTATTTCCGACGAGATCGGCATCTTGGCTGCAGCGATTTCTTTAATCATCGCATCGATACCATTGTCATCGATCGGCATAAAGCTGTCCTCGCATTGGAAAAATCTATCTCTGGTTTTTGCTAGCCGGCCGGCTGACTTTCGAGACGCTGCTTAGGTTCTTGCCTTTTCTTTTAAAATATCCAAACAATCCGCCCACCCCTGCATCATCTCCCGCCGCCCCTCCAGGTGAGCCGTGCGGTTATACGCCCGGCCATTGGCGTCGCGGACGGCATGGGCCAGCTGGTGCTCGATCCAGTCAACCCGGTAGCCCAGCACCTCGTCCAGCAGGGTGCGGGCCATGGCTCGAAATCCGTGAGGCGTCATCATCTCATTGGTGTATCCCATGGTCCTCAGGGCGACCCTGAGCGCGTTGTCAGACATACACCGGCTTGCGCCGCGAGCACTCGGAAATACGTACTGACTGCGCCGGGTCAACGGCTCAATATCCCGCAAGATTTCAAGTGCCTGCCTGCTCAAAGGCACGATATGTGGCAGGCGCATCTTCATTTTTTCCGCGGGTAGCTCCCACCTTTCCTCGTCCCAATTGATCTCCTTCCATTCCATGGCTCGAAGTTCGCCGGGGCGCTGAAACAGCAATGGCGCCAGACGGAGGGCGGCTTTAACTACGGGCGTACCGTCGAATGTCTCAATATCTGCCATCAGTCGGCCGACCTGGTCGGGCACGGTGATGGCGGCATGGTGCTTCTTGCGCCGGTGCTTCAGAGCGCCCTGGAGACCTGCAGAGGGATCATACTCCGCCCGCCCGGTCGCGATGGCATATCGGAATATCAATCCCGAGGTCTGCTTCGCCCGGTGCGCGATGTCGACGGCTCCGCGAGATTCTATTTTGCGAAGTACCTGCAGCAATTCAGGTGAAGTGATCGAGGCGATGGGCCGTCCCCCCAGTTGCGGGAACAGGTCCTTTTCCAGAATCCTGAGTGTCCGAACCCGGTAGCTTTCGGACTTCTGGGGCATGATCCGGCCAAACCACTCCCGGGCAACCGCCTCGAAACTGTTCACCGCGGCAAGGTGGCGGGTCAACTTTTCGACTTTCCGTTGCTCTCCCGGGTCCGCCCCCTGGCGGCGGGATTTGCGGGCCGCCTGGTGGGCCTCACGCGCCTCTTTCAGCGAGACCTCGGGGTAGACCCCCAAGGCGAGTACCTTTTCTCTACCAACGTAGCGGTACTTGTAGCGCCAGTACTTCGCCCCATTGGGATTGACCAGGAGGTAAAGCCCACCCCCATCCGCCAGTTTGTACGGCTTCTCGCGGGGCATCGCCTGCTTCACCTGTATCGCGGTCAAGGGCATGGCAGAATTCCTTCCCCAAACGGGGGTATCGATTCCGGGGGTACGGTATATGCCCCTCGGGGTACCCCCAGGAGGCGGGGGCTTAAACTGGATGTTACTGGACTGCAATGGAGAGAGTATAAACAAAAAAGGCCCTATTTACAGGGCCTTATGGACGATTCTGGATGCTACTGGATGTTAAGTTGGTCGGTGTGAGAGGATTCGAACCTCCGACCCCTTCCTCCCGAAGGAAGTGCGCTACCAGGCTGCGCCACACACCGATGCTTTTGAGGCGCGCTACTATACCAAAACAGGCCCCGGTAACCAATGGGTCGGGCGCTAGTAAATACCCGCCCAGCGCGCCAGCAACTGGCTGATGATACTGAGGCCGAGCACCACACCCACCAGTATGAAAAACAGGCGCAGGGGGCGGAATGGCTTGCGCTCCACGGCGTTGACACCCCGCTTGATGAAGGCGTCCACTCTGGCCTGGTCCTCCGGGCGCAGCCGGTTTTGGGTTCCGTCGGAGGGTTGCTGGGGCTTTTCGTCGGTCATAAAAAAACGGGGAGAGAACGTGAACACGTATTCTCTCCCCTCAGGGCGGGATTGTCACCCGCTATGTGGATGACTCCCGAGCAGCAACAGGCTTAGAACTCGAACAGTGCCTCGGGCATCTGCATGAGGTTGTCCGCGCCGGACAACATGGTCTGCTTGAGCGACACTGTGCGCGGCAACAGGCGCTCGTAGTAGAAGCGGGCGGTCATCAGCTTGGCCTCGTAAAACGACACATCCCCCTGCGCCTCTTCGATTTTGCGCTGCGCCACCAGGGCCATGCGGGCCCAGAAATACGCCAGGGTCACGTAACCGCTGTACATCAGGTAGTCCACGGAGGCGGACCCCGCCTCGTCCGGGTTCTGCATGGCGGCCTCGCCGATTTTCATCGACAAGCCCAGCCATTCGTCCTTGTAGGCCTTGAGTTCGCTGACGAACTCGGCGCCTTCGTTGGCGGCGCAGAACTCGTCGATGATGGAGGTAAAGCCGAGCAGCAGCTTGCCGCCGCTGCCGATGACCTTGCGGCCCAGCAGGTCCAGCGCCTGGATGCCGGTGGTGCCCTCGTAGAGCATGGAAATACGCGCGTCGCGTACGATCTGCTCCATGCCCCATTCGCGGATAAAGCCGTGGCCGCCGTACACCTGTACACCGATATTGGCGGCTTCGTAACCGGTTTCGGTTACGAAGGCCTTGCCGATCGGCGTCAGCAGGGCCATCAGGTCGTCCGCTGCCTTGGCCTGCTCTTCATTGCCGGCGTCGACGATATCCCCCTGCTGCGCGAGGAAATACAGGAACGCGCGGCTGCCCTCCACGAAGGCCTTCTGGGTCAGCAGCATACGGCGTACGTTGGGGTGCACGATAATGGGGTCGGCGGGGCCATCGGGGTTCTTGGGGCCGGTGAGGCTGCGCATGGCCAGCCGCTCCTTGGCGTAGGCCAGGGCTCCGGTATAGGCCAGCTGGCCGTGGGCCAGGCCCTGGATGGCGGTGCCGATACGCGCGGTGTTCATGAAGGTAAACATGCAGTTCAGGCCCCGGTTGGGCGGCCCGATCAGGTAGCCGGTGGCGCCGTCGAAATTCATGACGCAGGTCGCCGAGGCCTTGATGCCCATCTTCTTCTCGATCGAGGCGCAGGTAACCGCGTTGCGCTCGCCCAGGGAGCCGTCCTCGTTGACATTGACTTTGGGAACGATGAACAGGGATATGCCCTTGGTACCTGCCGGCGCATCCGGCAGCCGCGCCAGCACGATATGGACGATATTGTCGGCCATGTCGTGGTCGCCCGCGCTGATGAAAATCTTGGTGCCGGTGATGGCGTAGCTGCCGTCGGCCCGGGGTTCGGCCTTGGTGCGCAGCAGGCCCAGGTCACTGCCACAGTGCGCCTCGGTGAGGCACATGGTACCGGTCCACTCACCCTGCACCAGTTTGGTCAGGTACCTGTGCTTTTGCTCGGGGTCGCCGTGCTCCTCGATAGTCTTCACGGCGCCGTGACTCAAGCCCGGGTACATCAGCCAGGACCAGTTGGCGGTGCCGGCCATCTCGTTGATGACAATGCCCAACAGATTGGGCATGCCCTGGCCGCCGTCCTCGACCGAGGCACTGAGTGCCGGCCAGCCGTTCTCGACGTACTGCTTGTAGGCCTCGGCGAAACCCTGCGGAGTGGTCACCCCCTCCTCGCTCCAGTGGCAGCCCTCTTCATCACCGCTCTGGTTGAGCGGCGACAGCACGTTCTCGGCAAACTTGGCGCCTTCCTCGACGATGGCGTTCATCAGGTCGGCGGTCGCCTCTTCATATCCGGGAAGGTTCTGGTAGAGCTTCTCGGATTCGAGCAATTCGTTCATCACAAAACTGATATCGCGCAGGGGCGCCTTGTATGCCGGCATGGTACTTACCTCTCGGTTGAGTGAACCCGTTCAACAGGGCACGAACGTGCGGAACGGGCATGTGTTCAGTGCTCACATTTTGCGCTTTTGCCGGCCGAAGTCAAATACATTTTTAGACTTTGGGCGTCCATGGCTACCCCAGATTCGGATATATAGACCCAGATCAAGGTTGCTGTGTGTAAGCGCTCACATTTATTTGAGGGCGGACAAATCAAGGAAGGAGGCAGCAGAAACCGGGGCGAAGGGGGTTATATGGGGCACCTCGCCCAGCAGGGGAGCCGGCAGCAGGTGGCGCAGGGTCTGCAGGTTCTCCGCATGGCAGGCCATGGGCTCCCCGGGCTGGTTGGCAACCCAGCCCGCCAGCTCCAGGCCGTCGCGCCGGATCGCTTCCGCGGTCAGCAGGGCATGGTTGATGCACCCCAGGCGCATCCCCACCACCATGATCACCGGCACCTGCAGGCTGATGGCCAGGTCGGCCAGGGTTTCCCGTGGCCCCAGTGGCACCCGCCAGCCACCGGCACCCTCTATGAGCACGAACTGCGCACCCTGCAACATCACCCCCCTGCACAACCCCGCCAGGCGTCTGACCTGTAACCGGCGGCCTTCCCGGGCGGCGGCGATATGGGGGGCAATGGCCGCCTGCAGGGCCACCGGGTTGACCTGCTCATAGTCCAGCTCTTCGGTCATGCAGGCCAGCAACTGCATGGCATCGTCATTGCGCCCCCGGGCATCGCAGCCGGCCGCGACCGGCTTGATAGCCGCGGTGCGCAGGCCCCCGGCCGCCGCCGCCGACAGCAGGGCGCAGCTCACCGCGGTTTTGCCCACCTCGGTATCGGTACCTGTCACGAACCAGGTTCTAGTCATACGCCTTGCGCACCTCGCCAAAGATCACTTCATAGGTCGCCGGGAGCGTGCCGCCCGCACGCTGCGACTCGTAGGCCGCCGACATGCCCCGCAGGGCCCTGCGGCTGGTGAGGCCGGCGGGGCGGTCGCGGTTCATGTTATGGGCCCCCAGGGTTTTCAATTCGGACAACAGTTCCCCCACGCGGCTGTACCGCATGCAATGATAGTCGCGCTGCAGCGACAGCTGCATACCCGGCACGCGGCGGGCAGCGGCCTCCAGTTCCGTCACCGCGAGGAAGCGATTGACGTGCTGGTGGGCATCCACGGCGGCCCAGGCTGTCCGCAACTCATGCAGGGTGTCCGGGCCCAGCGTGGCGAACACGCAGCGCCCGCCCGGGGAGAGCACCCGGTTGAGCTCGGCAAACAGTTTCTCGGGGCGGTAACACCACTGGAAGGCGAGGCTGCTGAATACCAGGTCCAGCGCGCCGGCAGCCAACGGCAGTGCCTCGGCATCCCCTACCAGCCACAGACCGGCGGGTTCGAACCGTTGCCGGGCATGGGCAATCATGCCCTCGGCCAGGTCCAGACCGATATATCGGCCACGCGGATAGCGCCGCATCAGGTCCGGTCGCGAGCTGCCGGTGCCACACCCCAGGTCCAGGATATTCAGCGCGGCATCCGCTGCCGGCTGCAATCGCTCCAGCAACTGGCCGGCCACCGCCCGCTGCAGGGTTGCCACGGAGTCATACAGGCATGCAGCCCGGCTGAAGGAAGCCGCTATATCCCGCTTGGCGGGGGTAGCGGGCTGCTCCACCGGACCGGCCAGCAGGCCGCCGGATTCCAGGAACGCGCCAATGCGGCTCGCAACTGCGGCCGGCGCCTCCAGGGGTAGCACATGACTGGCACCTGGCAACACCTCCACTGCGGCCCGTTCGTTGTCCGCCAGCAGTTCGCCCAGCGCTGCGGCCAGGGCGGCACCGGGCACCAGGCCATCATTTTCCGCCAGCAGGTGCAGTTGCGGTACAGCCAGTCGGCGCAGCAGCTCACGCTGGTCGAGCTGTGCCAGCCACTCCAGGCCCGGCCGCAGCTCGCCACCCGCCGGCTGCGACCGGTGGCGGCGCAGCGCTCGCAGCAGGGCGCGCGGATCGCCAGCGCCGGCGCTTTGCAGGCTGTCAAAGCGCCGCAGTCCGGCTTCTGGGTCGGCCGCATAGCCGGCCCGGAAGGCCTCGAAGTCACCCACATCCATACCAGGCCAGGCCCCGGCCGCGACGAAACGCGGGTTGCTGGCCAGGGTCACCACGGCGGCAACCCGCGAGGGGTCGCGCGCCGCCAGCTCCAGCGCCAGTTGCCCGCCCAGCGACCAGCCGACCAGCACCGCCTGGGCGGGGCAGCAGGCGGCGAGTCCCGTCAGCAGCTGCTCCAGGCGGGCACCAGATTCACAACCCGGTGCACAGCCGGGCAATTCCACCAGGTGGATGTCGGCCCAGGGCCGCAGCCCGGCCAGCAGTGGCCGCCAGATGTCGCGGTTGCTCCCCCAGCCGTGCAGCAGTACCAGTTGCTGCCTGGCGCACTCGATGGCCGGCAGATATTCGCGGCGCAGCTCCACCCTAGCTGCCGGCAAAGCACGCGGCCAGTTGCTCGAGCAACTGGTCTACCTGCTCCTGGGTGTGCGCGGCACTGAGGGTGATGCGCAGCCGCGAGGTCCCGGCCGGCACCGTCGGCGGCCGGATCGCGCCGATCAGCAGGCCGCGCCGGCGCAGGCGTTCGCTAAAGCTGACCGCCCGCGCGGCATCCCCCAACTGCAGCGGCTGGATCGCGCTGGCGGAGTCCATCAGCGGCAACCCCAACTGCTCCGCGCCCTCGCGAAAGCGACCCACCAGCCCGGCCAGATGCTCGCGGCGCCAGCCCTCCTCCTGCAGCAACTGCAACGACGCCAGGCTGGCAGCGGCCACCGCGGGGGGCAATGCGGTGGTGTATACATAGGTCCGGCACTGCTGGATGAGCGCCTCGATCAACGCTTCACTGCCGGCGATGAAGGCGCCGGCGGTTCCCAGGGCCTTGCCCAGGGTGGCCATCAGCACCGGCACTTCGGCCATGGCCAGGCCGGCGGCCTCGGTGCTGCCGCCTCCCCGCTCGCCCATCACCCCGAAGCCGTGGGCGTCGTCCACCATCAGCCAGGCATCGTGATCGGCGCAGGCTGCGGCAAGCCCTGCCAGGGGCGCCGTGTCGCCGTCCATGCTGAACACCCCGTCCACCACCACCAGTTTGGGGCCATCGACTGCCGCCAGCCTGCCTCGCAGCGCCGCCACATCGCCGTGGGGAAAGCGCTGGAAGCGGGCACCGCTGTGCAGGCCGCCATCGAGCAGGGAGGCGTGGTTCAGGCGGTCCTCGAACACGTGGTCCCCCGCCCGCAGCAGGCTGGCCAGGACGCCGGTATTGGCGGCGTAACCGCTGGAAAACAGCAGCGCCCGTGGCCTGCCGGTGAAGGCCGCCAGCGCCTCCTCGAGCTCGCGATGCGGCGCACTGTGCCCGCACACCAGGTGGGAGGCACCGCTGCCTACCCCGTAGCTGGCCGCCGCCTGCCGGAAGGCGGCAACCACCCGCGGGTGGGCCGCCAGGCCCAGGTAATCATTGCTGCAGAAATTGAGGTACTGGCGGCCAGCCACGCGCACCAGCGGCCCCTGGGCCGACTCCAGCGTGATCCGCTGGCGGTACAGGCCGTCCTCCCGGCGCCGGTCGAGCACCGTGGCCAGGCGTTCGGGAAACGAGGCCATGCCTGAGTCTTAGCCGGCCTCGCTAGCGGCAGCGGCGTCGTAGAAAAGCGGGCTGGGGGCGGTGGGTTCGGTGCTCAGTGGGCGCGACTCCGGCTCGATGCCGAGGCGGGCAAACAGCGCCATGTCCCTGTTGGCCCTGGGGTTGGGTGTGGTCAGCAATTTCTCGCCGTAAAAGATGGAGTTGGCGCCGGCGAAATAGGCCAGGGCGTGCATCTGCTCGTTCATCTCCTCGCGGCCCGCCGACAGGCGCACGTGCGAGGCGGGCATGAGGATGCGCGCCACCGCGATGGTGCGAATGAATTCGAAGGGGTCGAGATCCTCCTCCTCCGCCAGGGGAGTGCCCTGCACCCGCACCAGCATGTTTACCGGCACGCTCTCGGGGTGCTGCGGCAGGTTGGCCAGTTGCTGCAACAGCCCGGCGCGATCGCTCTGCTGCTCGCCCATGCCGACGATGCCGCCACTGCATACTTTCATGCCCGCTTCGCGGACGTGATCCAGTGTCTCCAGCCGGTCGCGATAGGTGCGGGTCGTGATGATATCGCCGTAAAACTCGGGCGAGGTATCCAGGTTGTGGTTGTAATAATCCAGGCCGGCCTCGGCCAGCTGCCCGGCCTGCTCGCGGGTGAGCATGCCCAGGGTCATGCAGCTTTCCAGGCCCAGCTCGCGCACCCCCTTTACCATCGCCACCACATGGGGCATGTCGCGGGGCTTGGGGCAGCGCCAGGCGGCACCCATGCAGAAGCGGGTCGCACCGCTGGCCTTGGCCGCCCGGGCCTGTTCCAGCACCTTTTCCACCTCCATTAGTTTTTCCACCTCCAGGCCGGTATCGTAGCGAGTGCTCTGGGGGCAGTAGGCGCAGTCCTCGGGGCAGGCGCCGGTTTTGATGGAAAGCAAAGTGCTCACCTGGACCTGATTCGGGTCAAAATATCGGCGGTGGATACTCTGCGCCCTGAACAACAGGTCGTTGAAGGGCAGGGCAAACAATGCCTCCACCTCCCGGCGGGTCCAGTCGTGGCGGATTTCGGGCTGCGGCGGCGCCTGCTCGGCGGGCATCGTACTGAGGGCTGTAGACATGGTTGATCCAGCTGCCAGGGAAAAGGAGAGACGGTCAATGATAGCCACGCCCGGTTTGCTGTCAACCCGCGAGGCCCTTCGTGGTTAACAGGCTTGGAGCCGCCCTCCTGGAGGGGCTGTTTCCCAACCACTGTCTGCTATGCGGCCTGCGCAGTCGGCGCCCGGTCCCCCTGTGCGCGCCCTGCGCACGCGACCTGCAACCCAACCACAACTGCTGCCCGCGCTGCGCACTGCCGCTGCCGGCGCCGCTGCCAGGTACCGCCGCGATGTGCCCCCCACCCCGGACGTGTGGCCACTGCCTGCAGGCGCCGCCACCTTTCCAGCGGGTCATCGCTCCCTGGCTGTACTGCGAGGGTCTGGCGCATATCATCCAGCGCTGGAAGTTCCACGGCGAAACCCGACTCACCCCCCTGCTGGCCCGCCTCTGGCTGCAGGCGGCGGACCCCGGGGCGGTGGATGTCCTGCTGCCGGTACCGCTGCACTGGCGCCGGCTCTGGCAACGCGGTTTCAACCAGTCCGAACTGTTGTGCCGTGAACTGCGCGCCCTGGCGCCGGAGCTCGCCGGGGCGCGCCTGGACCTTCGCTCTGTCAAGCGTCTGCGCAATACCTCGCCCCAGGCCGGCGCGGGCGCCGCCCAACGCCTCGCCAACATGCGTGCCGCCTTTACAGCCCGCGGGCACTATGCCAACCTGCGCATCGCCGTGGTTGACGATGTCATGACCACCGGCGCCACGGCCGCCGCCCTGGGCAGGACGCTGCAGCGCGCCGGCGCCAGCCACGTGGAGATCTGGTGCCTGGCACGCACCCCCATGCAGGGTAACTGAGCCATCGGGCCGGCAAACAGCCCCGGGCGGACACCACCATGCGCTATCTCTTTGTTGTGATGTTACTGCTGTGCGCGCCCTGCGACGCCGCCGAACCGCTCAGGGTGGCGGTGGCGGCGAACTTTCGCGCCACCCTGGAGGCGATCAACCGCCAGTTCGAGCACAATACCGGCCAGCCCGTGGTGGTCAGCTCCGCTTCCACCGGCGTCCTAGCCAACCAGATCCTGCACGGCGCCCCTTTCGATATCTTCTTCGCGGCGGACCGGCAGACGGTTTTCAAGCTGGCCGCGGCAGACACCGGCCCCCGACGCGGGGAGCCATTTTGCTATGCGATTGGCAGCCTGGTACTGGTGGGCGGCGACGGCCGGCTGGCCCAGCTTGGCGACCCGGGCCTCAGCCTCGCCGTGGCCAACCCGGCCACCGCTCCCTATGGCGCGGCGGCCATGCAGGTACTGGCGAGGCCGGAGTTCAGCCAAGGGGGCGGGCGCAAGCTGCTGCGCGCAGCCAACGTGGTGCAGGCCTACCAGTTCTGGCACAGCGGGGCCGCCGAGCTGGCACTGCTGCCCCGGGCGCTGGCACCCGCCGGCACGCCCGTCCCCGGGCACTGGCACCTGCCCCTGGAGCAGTTTGCGCTCACCCTGCGCCCGCAGGCGGCCCACCCGGCCCTGCACAGCTACCTGAACTGGATCAGAAGTGATACCGTGCGGGCACTGATATCCGAAGCCGGCTACCGACCTTGTCCCTGAGCACTGCCGAGCTGGACGCGATTTACCTGACCCTCGCGCTGGCCGCCATCACCACCGTCCTGCTGCTGATCCTGGGCACCCCCCTGGCTTGGTGGCTGGCACGCCAGCGGGCGCAGTGGCCGGCGCTGATCGAGGCCATCGTGGCGATGCCGCTGATCCTGCCGCCCACCGTGCTGGGCTTTTACCTGCTGCTGTTGTTTGCCCCGGACACGGCCCTGGGCCGGGCCTGGGAAGGATTGACCGGCAGCCAGCTGGCCTTCAGCTTCAGCGCGCTGGTCATCGGCTCGGTCATCTACTCGCTGCCATTCGTGGTGCAACCCCTGCAGGCGGCCTTCCAGCGGGTGCCGGCAAGGTTGCTGGATACGGCGGCGACCCTGGGTGCCTCCCCGCTGGACCAGTTCCGCTCGGTCGCGGCGCCATTGTGCCGGCGCAGCTTCGTGACCGCAGCCAGCCTGGGCTTCGCCCACACCGTCGGCGAATTCGGCGTCGTGCTGATGATAGGCGGCAATATCCCCGGTGAAACCCAGGTGCTGTCCATCGCCCTGTACGACTACGTCGAATCCCTGCGCTTTGCCGAGGCGCACCGGCTCGCGGCGGGCCTGGTGGTGTTCTCCCTCGTGCTGTTGTTTGCGCTGTACCGCCGCGATCGCCGCGACAGCTGGCGGATCCGGGCATGAGCGGCCTTTCGCTGCAGCTCGACTGCGCCGCAGGCGAGCAGTTTCGCCTGCAGCTGGCCTGCGAGCTGCCCGCAACCGGCATCACCGCGATCTACGGCCCCAGCGGCAGCGGCAAGAGTACCCTGCTGGACTGTATCGCCGGGCTGCGCCGCGCCGCTGCGGACAGCGAAATCCGCTTCCGCGGCGAGTACTGGCAGCGCCCCCGACTGTTCGTTCCGCCCTGGCAGCGCCGAACGGCCTACGTCTTCCAGGATGCGCGCCTGTTCCCCCACCTGAACGTCGAGCAGAACCTGCACTACGCCCTCCGCCGCCGTCATCGCGACCGGGGCGTCAGCCTGGCACAGGTGGTCAGCTGGCTGCAGCTGGACGACCTGCTCGCGCAGCATCCGGCCTCCCTGTCCGCCGGCCAGGCGCAACGGGTGGCGATTGCCAGGGCGCTGCTGTCCGCCCCCGAGCTGATGCTGCTGGACGAACCCCTTGCCAACCTGGATCACGCCGCCAGCCAGCAGATCATCGGCCAGCTGCAGCAACTGAACACCGACCTGGAGCTGCCCATGCTGTACGTCAGCCACGATATAGAAGAGGTCAGCCAGCTGGCCGACCAGCTGGTTCTCCTGGAACAGGGCCGCCTGGCTGCCCAGGGGTCGTTGCTGGACCTGTGCAGCCGCCTGGATACCCGCCTGTCCCGCGAGGACCAGGCCGCCGCCATCGTTGTCGGCACCACCGCGCACCACGACGCCCGCTTCAGCCTGACCGAGCTGGATGTAGAGGGGCAGCCCCTGTTGCTGGCGGGGCCGCGCCTGGCACCGGGGCAGCTGCGACGCCTGCGCATCCCGGCCCGCGATGTCAGCGTGTGCAGGCAGCGGCCAACAGACAGCAGCATACTCAACATCCTGCCGGTAACGCTCAGCGACATGCTGGAGGAGGGGCCCTCCCGGGTGCTGCTGCGCCTCGCGCTGGGGTCGCAGTTCCTGCTGGCCCGCATCACCCGCAAATCGGCCGCCCACCTGCAGCTGCAGGTGGGGGACAGACTCTATGCCCAGATCAAGAGCGCAGCGCTGTTGATGGAGCCGGTACCGGAAGATGGCTGAGCATCCCTACGACAGCCTCAGCCCGGACACGGTCATCGACGCGGTGGAATCCGCCGGCTACCGCAGTGATGCCCGCCTGCTGGCCTTGAACAGCTATGAAAACCGGGTGTACCAGGTGGGTATGGAGCAGGGCCCGCCACTCATTGCCAAGTTCTATCGGCCGGAACGGTGGAGCGACGCCCAGATCCTGGAGGAACACCAGTTCAGCCTGGAACTGCAGGATGCGGACATCTCCATCGTCGCGCCCCTGCCCGACGCTGCCGGCACCACCCTGCACAGTTTTGCCGGTTTCCGCTTCGCCCTGTTCACGCGCCGCGGCGGCCATCCGCCGGAGCTGGACAACTTCGACAACCTGCTGGTGCTGGGCAGGACGCTGGGCCGCATCCATGCGGTGGGACGGGCACAGCCTTTCGAATTCCGCCAGCAGCTGAGCGTGGAACGCATGCTGGGTGAAAGCCGGGCATTCCTGCTGGAAAATTTCATCCCGGCACCGCTGCTACCGGCCTACAGCACCCTCACCGGCGACCTGCTGCAGGCAGTGTCCGCCATTTACGAGGAGGTGCGGCCTGCGGACCTGATACGCGTGCACGGCGACTGCCACGTCGGCAACATCCTGTGGCGGGACGACACCGCTCACTTCGTCGACCTGGACGATTGCTGCACCGCCCCGGCCATCCAGGATTTGTGGATGTTCCTCAACGGCGATCGGCCCGAACGCCAGCTGCAGCTGGCGGAGCTGGTCGAGGGGTACGCAGAGTTCTGCGACTTCGACCCGCGGCAGCTGCGCTGGGTGGAAGCCCTGCGCACCCTGCGCCTGTGCCACTACGCCGCCTGGTTGGCGCGCCGCTGGAACGACCCGGCCTTTCCCCGCAGCTTCACCTGGTTCAACACCGAGCGCTACTGGGCCGATCACATCCTGGAACTGCGCGAGCAGCTGGCCGCGCTGCAGGAGGAACCACTACAGTTGCTGTAGCGACAGTCGCCGCGGCGCCGGTCGGGTGCCGCCCTCAGCGCCGCGACGCCGGATACAACACCGACCAAAGCCAGCGCCAGAAACGGTTGCCGGCCAGCACCTCCCGGTTGATCGCGTCGAAGAAGCGCTCCAGTTCCACCGGGTCGGCAAAATAGTCCATGCGGGTGGTAAAGCCGCGCTCCGGGTCCAGTTCCCTGACCACTTTCGCGGGGTTGCCCGCCACCACCACGTTGGCAGGCACATCCCTGGTGACAACCGCCCGGGCCGCCACCACGCTGTTGGCGCCGATGGTCACCCCCTTGAGTACCGTGGCATGGTCGCCCAGCCAGACGTTGTCGCCGATGTGGACCGGGGTCACCTGCTCCGCGCGCCGGGTGCGATCGTGGACGGTGTGCCAGTCAGAGTCCGTCACGTAAGCGCCATTGGCGAGCATCACGCCGTCGCCCAGGACCACCTCGTCGCTGGCGCTGATACGCGAGCCGGGGCTCATCAGGACGCAATCGCCGATCTGCACCCGGCCTTCGCCATCGGCCCGCCCCCAGACACCGATCTCCACCCGGTTGCCGGGCTCGCCGATGGCGGTAAAGCAGCGGCCGATATGGATGTTGTTGCCGGATATACTCACGTACCAGGGTTTCATGATGGTATGGAAAGGCCCCAGTGAGGCGCACTCCGGGCGCAGGAAATACTCCGCGTACCAGTGGCGGAAATTCAGGTAAAGCTTTTTCAGCCAGTAAGGTCGCAGGTCTGCTCGCATGATTCGCCTCTATTCACGGTGGATGTTGCCGGTGCGGGGGTTTATCATCGCAGCGCCGGCGGCGGACGGCAAACGCCCCCTCGGCCGCCCTGTCCCAGGCCACCGGATATCACTGCACTTGCACCAACTCTCCCGCCAGATAATCAGCAACCAGGACGGCCTGCACCCCCGACTCGGGCAAATCGTGCAACGGCACCTGCACACGGACTACCGCAAACCGCTGGCGAGCCACAATGCCGCCGCCTTCGAACAGCTGTTGGCGGCGCTGCAAGCCGCGCCGAGGCCGCTGGTTCTGGATTCCTTCTGTGGCACCGGCCACAGCACCGCCATCCTGGCCAGGCACCACCCCTGCCACCTGGTGGTGGGCATCGACAAGTCCGCCCGGCGGCTGGCCAGGCACCCGGTGGACGGCGGCGACAACTACCTGCTGTTGCGGGCCGACTGCGAAGCCATCTGGCAGTTACTGGCGGAGCGGGGCATGGCCGTGGATTACCATTACCTGCTGTACCCCAACCCCTGGCCCAAGGCCGCCCATTTGCAGCGCAGGGTGCACGGGCACCCGGCTTTTCCCCTGCTGTCGCGCCTTGCCGGCAGCGCCCCGAGCGGGCACATTGAGCTGCGCAGCAACTGGCAGCTCTACGTCGAGGAATTCGGCGTGGCCATGACCCTGGCGGGTGTTGCGGGGCGAGTGGCGCAGCTGGCAAGCGCCGCGCCGCTGTCGCTGTTCGAACGCAAATACCGTGCAAGCGGCCACCCACTGTGGTGCTACAGCGCCATTGCGCGCTGAACAGACCGCCACCACGACCTGGGTCACAGCTGCGCCACGCCGCCGTGACGCGAGACGCCATCTGGGCTAGAGTGAACAGGCAAAGGAGACAGTCAGGATGACAACAACAACCAGCGATCCACAATGGGAGCGCATTCGCGAGGAAACGGTTCGCCACGCCGGCGAGGAGCCCATGCTGGCCAGTTTTCTGCACGCCACCATCATCAACCACACCTCTTTGGAGGGCGCGCTGAGTTTTCACCTGGCGCACCAGCTGGACAGCCCCACGGCGTCGTCCCTGCTGCTGCGGGATGTCATCCTGCAGGCCTTCCAGAGCGACCCGGGCATCAGCGAGGCTGTGCGGGCCGACCTGCAAGCGGTGCTGGACCGCGACTCGGCCTGCCACGAACTCTATATACCGTTTTTATACTTCAAGGGTTTCCACGCCCTGCAAACCCAGCGGGTCATGCACTGGTTGTGGAACGGCGGCAGGGAATCCCTCGCCCTGTTTTTCCAGAACCGCATGAGCACCACCTTTGGCGTGGACATTCACCCGGCAGCCCGCATGGGCAAGGGAGTGATGCTGGACCACGCCACCGGGCTGGTCATCGGCGAGACGGCCGTGGTCGGCAATAACGTGTCCATTCTGCAGTCGGTCACCCTGGGCGGCACCGGTAAGGACGAGGGCGACCGCCATCCCAAGATAGGCGACGGCGTCCTGATCAGTGCCGGCGCCAAGATTCTCGGCAATATTCGCGTGGGCGAGGGCGCCAAGGTCGGCGCGGGCAGCGTGGTGCTGGAAGACGTGCCGCCGCACACCACGGTTGCCGGGGTACCGGCAAAGATCGTCGGCCGGCCGGCTACCGACCAGCCCGCTCTGGATATGAATCACGATTTCTGCTGCGACGAGGCCGGCGCCAGGCAGCTGGCCGGCTGAGGCGCCGCCACGGCGGCGACCCCCTGCTCAATCCGCCAGGTGATACTGGGGTGACAGCTCCTGCACCGCCTCCACGAAGGCGGTGACATGGTCGGGGTTCACCCCGGGGGTGATACCGTGGCCGAGGTTGAACACGTGCCCCGAGCCGTGGCCGTATCCCGCCAGGATGGTCGCCACCTCCTCCCGGATGCGAGCCGGCGACGCGAACAGCATACTGGGGTCCATATTGCCCTGCAGCGCTACCCGGTCTCCGACCTGCTGGCGCGCCGCGCCGATATCCGTGGTCCAGTCGATACCCACGCCCTGGGCGCCGCAATCCGCGATCGCATTGAGCCACTGGCCGCCGCCCTTGGTAAACACGATGACCGGCACCCGGCGCCCATCCGCCTCGGCAGGCAGGCGGGAGATGACCCGCTGCATGTACTTCAGGGAAAACTCCCGATAGGCGGCGGCACTGAGACTGCCGCCCCAGGTATCAAAAATCTGCACGGCCTGGGCGCCGGCCCGGATCTGGGCCCCGAGATAATCGGCCACCGCATCGGCCAGCAACGAGAGCAACTGGTTCATCAGCTCCGGCTGGTCATAGGCCATGGCCTTGACCCGGGCAAAGTCCCTGGACGAGCCGCCTTCCACCATGTAGGTGGCCAGGGTCCAGGGGCTGCCGGAGAAGCCGATCAGTGGCACCTCGCCGTTCAGCTCACGACGGATGGTGCGCACCGCCGCCATGACATAGCCCAGGTCGTCTTCCGCCACGATGCTGTTGAGCCCGGCGATATCGGCTTCGCTGCGGACAGTTTTGCGGAACTTCGGCCCTTCGCCCTCCTCGAAGTACAGCCCCAGCCCGAGGGCGTCGGGCACCGTGAGGATATCGGAGAACAGAATCGCCGCGTCCATGGGATAGCGCCGCAGCGGTTGCAGGGTGACCTCACAGGCCAGCTCATCGTTCTTGCACAGGTCGAGGAAAGAGCCCGCCTGCTTGCGGGTGGCCCGGTACTCCGGCAGATAGCGCCCGGCCTGGCGCATCATCCATACCGGGGTGCGGTCTACCGGCTGCCGCAGCAGGGCGCGCAGGAAACGATCATTCTTCAGTTCAGTCATGCACTCTTGGTCCC
Organism: Pseudomonadales bacterium; assembly: GCA_024234735.1. Classification (GTDB taxonomy): domain Bacteria; phylum Pseudomonadota; class Gammaproteobacteria; order Pseudomonadales; family Halieaceae; genus JARRPM01. The sequence continues at coordinate 48,888 of JACKNV010000003.1, read as the reverse complement.
GCTCAGACTTCGAGGTAATCGAGGATACCCTCGGCGGCCTGGCGACCTTCCCAGATGGCGGTCACCACGAGGTCCGATCCGCGCACCATATCGCCGCCGGCGAATATTTTCGGATTGGAAGTCTGGAACTTGTACTGCTGCTCCTCCGCGGCCTCGATGCCACCCCAGTCGTTGGTTTGCACCGAGACCTCGGCCAGCCAGTCGGGCGGGCTGGGCTGAAAACCAAAGGCGATGATGACCGCATCCGCCTCCAGCACCACTTCACTGCCGGGTATGGGGCGGGGACGGCGACGCCCGCCCGCATCGGGCTCGCCCAGCTTGGTCTTCACCATCTTGACGCCACAGGCCTGGCCGAAATACTCCACCACCTCGATGGGTTGCCGGTTATAGAGAAACTCCACGCCCTCCTCCCGCGCATTCTGTACCTCGCGGCGGGAGCCGGGCATGTTGGCCTTGTCGCGACGGTACGCGCAAATAACGTGCTCCGCCTGCTGGCGCACCGCCGTGCGCACGCAGTCCATGGCGGTGTCGCCACCACCCAGCACGATCACCCGCTTGCCCTTGAGATTGACATAGGCATCGCTGGGCTGGTCGAAACCCAGGTTGTGGTTCACGTTACCCACCAGGTAGGGCAGCGCCTCGTATACCCCGGGCAGGTTCTCGCCGGGGAAATTGCCGCGCATGTAGGAGTAGGTGCCCATGCCCATGAACACCGCGTCGAACTGCTCCAGCAGCTCGCCGATGCTAATGTCCCTGCCGATCTCGGTATTGAGCCGGAATTCGATCCCCATGCCCTCGAAGACCTCCCGGCGGCGCACCATGACCGATTTTTCCAGCTTGAATTCGGGTATGCCGAAGGTCAGCAGGCCGCCGATTTCCGGGTAGCGATCGAACACCACCGCCTTGACGCCGTTGCGCGCCAGGATATCCGCACAGCCCAGGCCCGCCGGGCCGGCGCCGATGATCGCCACCCGCTTGTCAGTGGGCACCACCTGCGACATGTCGGGGCGCCAGCCCATGGCCAGCGCGGTGTCGGTGATGTACTTTTCCGAGGCGCCGATAGTCACCGCGCCGAAACCGTCGTTCAGGGTACAGGCGCCTTCGCACAGGCGATCCTGCGGACAGACCCGGCCGCATACTTCCGGCAGGGTATTGGTCTGGTGGCTGAGTTCCGCTGCCTCGAACAGGTTGCCCTCGGCAACCAGCTTGAGCCAGTTGGGAATGAAGTTGTGCACCGGGCACTTCCATTCACAGTAGGGGTTACCGCACTCCAGGCAGCGGTAGGATTGCTCCGCCACCTGCTCGCTGGTAAAGGGATTGTAGATCTCGACGTACTCGGTTTTGCGCGACCTCAGGGTTTTCTTGTCCGGGTCGTTGCGGCCGACGTCGATGAACTGGAAATTGTTGGAGATACGTTTACTCATAAGCCTGTTCCCGCCTCAGGAAGCCTAGTCGGTATTGCGCAAGCGCGACAGCAGGCGGTCGAGGTCCGCCGCCTTGGGTTTCACCAGCCAGAACTTGCCCAGGTAGTCCTCGAAATTCTCCAGCAGGTGAGCGCCCCACTCGGACCCGGTCTCCGCCACGAACTCGCGAATGCTGCCGCGCAAATGATTGCGGTAGGGCTCCATGTACTCGGCGCTTACCCGGTGAATCTCCACCAGCTCACTGTTGTACTTGTCGATAAAGCTGCGGTCCATATCCAGCACATAGGCGAATCCGCCGGTCATGCCCGCCCCGAAATTGACGCCGGTGGGCCCCAGCACGGCAACCATGCCGCCGGTCATGTACTCACAGCAGTGGTCCCCGGCGCCCTCCACCACGGCGTGGGCGCCACTGTTGCGCACCCCGAAGCGCTCTCCGGCGATACCGGCGGCGAACAGGCGGCCACCGGTGGCACCGTACAGGCAGGTATTGCCGACAATGACCGTCTCGTTGGACTTGAAGGTACTGTTGCGGGGAGGGTAGACCACCAGCTTGCCGCCGGCCATGCCCTTGCCCACGTAATCGTTGGAATCGCCCTCCAGGTACATATGCAGGCCGCCGGCATTCCACACGCCGAAGCTCTGCCCCGCGGTACCGCGCAGGCGCAGCACGATCGGGTTGGCATCCATGCCATTATTGCCGTAGCGCCGGGCGATCTCCCCCGACAGACGCGCGCCGATGGAGCGATCGCAGTTGGTGACCTCGAACTCGAACTCGCCGCCGCTGCTGGCCTCTATGGCCGGCAGGGTGGCGGCGACCATCAGCTCCGCCTTTTCGCCCCGGTCGAAGGGAATGTTGGAAGCCACCTGGCAGAACTCGGGCTGATCCACCGCTTCCGGCGCCTTGTAGAGGATGGGCGCGAGATCCAGCTTGCCCTGCTTCTCGGTGGAGCCGGGCAGGCGCTCGAGCAGGTCGGTGCGGCCAATGAGCGCCTCCAGTGAAGGCACCCCCAGGCGAGCCAGCCATTCGCGGGTCTCGGTGGCGATAAAGGTGAAGAAATTGACCACCATCTCGACCGTGCCCTGAAAATGGTCGTCGCGCAGCTTCTGGTGCTGGGTGGCGACACCGGTTGCGCAGTTGTTGAGGTGGCAGATACGTAAGTACTTACACCCCAGCGCCACCATGGGTGCCGTGCCAAAGCCGAAACTCTCCGCCCCGAGAATCGCGGCCTTGATGACGTCAAGGCCAGTTTTCAGGCCGCCGTCAGCCTGCAGGCGGATAAACCCGCGCAGGCTGTTGCCACGCAGGGTCTGCTGCACTTCCGCCAGACCCAGTTCGAAGGGCGAGCCGGCATAGCGGATGGAGGTCAGCGGGCTGGCCGCCGTGCCGCCGTCGTAGCCGGAAATGGTGATGAGGTCGGCATAGGCTTTGGCCACGCCGGCGGCGATGGTCCCGACCCCCGGTTCCGATACCAGTTTCACCGAGACCAGCGCCTGGGGATTGACCTGCTTGAGGTCGAAAATCAACTGGGCCAGATCCTCGATGGAGTAGATGTCGTGGTGAGGAGGCGGCGAGATCAGGGTGACACCAGGCACCGAGTACCGCAGGCGCGCTATCAGCTCGTTGACCTTGCCCCCCGGCAACTGGCCGCCCTCACCGGGCTTGGCGCCCTGGGCCACCTTGATCTGCAGAACTTCGGCGTTCACCAGGTAATGCGGGGTAACCCCGAAACGCCCCGACGCGATCTGCTTGATTTTCGACACCCGCTCGGTCCCGAAGCGTTCGGGATCCTCGCCGCCCTCACCGGAATTGGAGCGCGCCCCCAGGCGGTTCATGGCCGCGGCCAGGGCCTGGTGGGCTTCGGGGCTGAGCGCACCCAGGGACATACCGGCCGAATCGAAGCGCGGCAGGATGGTCTCTATGGGCTCGACCTCCTCCAGCGGCAGGGGCTGGGCCGCGTCGACCGGCTTGAGCAAGTCCCGCAGGGTGGCCACCGGCCGGTCGTTCACCAGCGCCGCATAGCGCTGGTAGAGCGCGTAGTCGCCGCTGGCCACGGCCTGCTGCAGGGCCATCACCACATCCGGGTTGAAGGCGTGGTACTCCTGACCGTGCACATACTTGAGCAGCCCGCCGGGGTTGATCGGCTTGCGGGGCAGCCAGGCGGCGCGCGCGAGCGCCACCTGGTCGCTCTGCAGCTCGGCGAAGTCCGCCCCTTCGATACGGGAGGCGACACCGCAGAAAGCCAGATCGACTACCTCCCTGGCCAGGCCGACCGCCTCGAATAACTGGGCGCCACGGTAGGAGCTGACGGCGGAAATGCCCATTTTGGACATGATCTTCAGCAGGCCCTTGTTGATGCCCTTGCGGTAGTTCTTGTAGCAGGTGCTGGGCTCGCCCAGTACCTCGCCGTGACGGATGAGCTCTTCCAGGACGCTGTATGCCAGGTAGGGGTAGACTGCGGTGGCGCCAAACCCGAGGAGACAGGCGATCTGGTGGGAGTCCCGCGCACTGGCGGTTTCCACCACGATGTTGGCATCCACCCGCAGGCCCCTGCGGATCAGGTGGTGGTGTACCGCGCCGACCGACAAAAGGCTGTGAACAGGCAGGCGGTCACGCCCGATGGCGCGATCGGACAACACCAGGATGGTACAGCCCTCGCGGACAGACTGCTCCGCGGCGGCCACCAGTTCCTCGATCGCCTGACGCAGGTTTTTTTCCGCGGGATTGTAGGTGCAGTCGAGTTTCTTCACCTGGAAACCGGGACGGTCCAGCTGCAATAGCGTGGTGTACTTGCCCTGCGACAACACCGGCGAGGACAGTACGACCCGATCAGCGTGTTCGGGCCCCTCGATGAACACGTTCTGCTCGGCGCCCAGATCGGTCACCAGCGACATGACGATCGTCTCACGCAGCGGGTCTATCGGCGGGTTGGTCACCTGGGCGAATTTCTGGCGGAAATAGTCGTACAGGGAGCGCTCCAACCGCGACAGGACCGCCATGGGGGTATCGTCGCCCATGGATCCCACGCCCTCGTTGCCGGTTTCCGCCAGCGGCCGCAGCACCTGGTCACGCTCTTCGAAACTGACCTGGAACATCTTCATATAGGTGGGCAGTTGGGCGGCCTCGATGCCGGCGGGCATCTCGCCGCCGAAAGTGCCTTCGATGCGTTGCGACTTTTCCTTCAGCCAGCGCTTGTAGGGCTGGCGGGACTTGAGGCGGTTGTCGATTTCGTTGTTCTGCAGGAGCTCGCCGGTCTGGGTGTCGACCATCAGGATCTGGCCGGGCCCGACCCGGCCCTTGGCCACCACGTCCTCGCTCCTGTAGCCGTGGGTTCCCACTTCGGAGGCGAGGGTGATGAAGCCATCGGTGGTCTTCACCCAGCGCGCCGGGCGCAGGCCGTTGCGATCCAGCAGGCAAACCGCATAGCGGCCGTCCGTCAGCACGATGCCGGCGGGGCCGTCCCAGGGCTCCATGTGCATGGAGTGGTACTCGTAGAACGCCTTCAGATCCGGGTCCATTGACTCGATGTTTTGCCAGGCGGGCGGGATCAGCATGCGCAGGGCGCGGGGCATGTCGACCCCGCCGGTGAGCAATACGTCCAACATGTTGTCGAGGCTGGAGGAATCGGAGCCGGTGCGATTCACCAGCGGCGCGATCTCGGCAATGTTCGGCAGCTTGTCCGTCTCGAAGCGCGCGGTGCGCGCATCCGCCCAGTTGCGGTTGCCCTCGATGGTATTGATCTCGCCATTGTGGGCGAGCAGGCGAAACGGCTGGGCCAGCGGCCAGCGCGGCATGGTATTGGTGGAAAAGCGCTGGTGAAATACACAGATAGCGGTTTCCAGCCGATCGTCATCGAGATCGAGGTAGAACCGGGGCAGATCCACCGGCATGACCAGCCCCTTGTAGGAGATCACCCGCCCGGACAGGCTGCAGATGTAAAAATCCGGGTCGCCGGCATTGGCGATCTCCGCCTTGCGCCGGGCAACGAACAACTTGCCGCTTAGCACGTCGTCCGCCACGCCGGCCGCGTCGACGAATACCTGCTCTATGACCGGCAGGCTCGCCAGGGCGATCTTGCCGCAGACCGAACTGTCGGTGGGCACCTGGCGCCACCCCAGCACCGTCAGGCCCTGGTCGCTGAGCGCCTTGGCCATGGCCTCCCTGGAGGCCGCCGCCCGCTGCGGGTCGGCTCCCAGAAACACCTGGCCCACCGCGTAGTGATCCGCCAGCTCGACCCCGAAGCACTCCTGCGCCAGGGTGCGCATGAAGCGATCCGGCATCTGCATCAGCAGGCCGCAGCCATCACCCGTTTTGCCGTCCGCCGCAATTCCGCCGCGGTGGGTCATGCAGGTCAGCGACTCTATAGCCGTCTGCAGCAGGCGGTGACTGGCATCGCCGGCAGTATGGGCTATCAGTCCGAACCCGCAATTGTCGCGGAACTCTTCAGGTCTAAAAAGGCCTGCGCTCATAATAAGTCCAAAATAATAATAAAAACAGCAAGTTAAACGCGGATCACCCGGCGCCCGGGCAATATTCGGGCAGATGGGGGGGGAGCCATTTTACACAGATGGGCGGGACTGGACAAACACCCGCCGGCGGCGCCAGGGGACCGCAGGAGGGCTATCCGAGCAACGCCTGCAGCTCCTCGGGGCCGACATCGTCGACAATACACGCCTCGCCCAGGGCCGCCAGCAGCACCAGGCGCAGGCGCCCGTCGACTACTTTTTTATCGCGCCCCATCAACTCAATGAACTGCCCTGCGGTCATGTCCCCCGGGGGGGCTACCGGCAGCCCCGCTTCCTGCAGCAGTTCGCGCAGGGCGGTGACTTCTGCCGCCGGCAGCAGCCCCCGGCGCGCGGACAACTCCGCCGCCAGCAACATCCCCACCGCCACCGCCTCGCCGTGCAGCCATTGCCCATAGCCCTGCGCCGTCTCGATGGCGTGGCCGAAGGTGTGCCCCAGATTGAGGATGGCCCTGAGACCGGCCTCGCGCTCGTCGGCCGCCACCACCCGCGCCTTGTTGGCACAGCTGCGCTCGATGGCCTCCGCCAGCGCCGCCTCCTCGCGGGCCAGCAGCCGCGGCATCTGCTCCTGCAGCCAGCGATAAAACGGCTCGTCGCAGATCAGGCCGTACTTGATCACCTCGGCGAGCCCGGCGGCGAGTTCCCGGCGCGGCAGCGTCTGCAGGGTATTGGTATCGATCACCACTGCCTGCGGCTGGTAGAACGCGCCGATCATGTTCTTGCCCAGGGGGTGATTGACGGCGGTCTTGCCTCCCACCGAGGAATCCACCTGCGCCAGCAGGGTGGTGGGCACCTGCAGGAAATTGACCCCGCGCTGGTAACAGGCGGCGGCAAAGCCGGTGATGTCGCCCACCACGCCGCCGCCCAGCGCCACGAAGGTGGTGTTCCGGTTGTGGCCGGCAGCCATGACCTGGTCAAAGATACCGGACAGGGTATCCAGGGTCTTGTGGGCTTCGCCGTCCGGCAGGATCACCTCGGTCACGCGGCTGCGCTCGCCCAGGGCCGCCCGGAGCCTGTCCATATACAGGGGAGCCACGGTAACGTTGCTGACGATAACCACCTGGGCGCCGCTGACATGCCGGGCGAGTAACTGCGGGTCCGACAGCAGGTCGCGACCGATATACACCGGGTAACTGCGCTCCTGCAGGTCGACATGCAAGGTATGCATCAGAAGAGACACCTGTTTTCCTCTCACTACTACGGAAAAGGGGCATGATACCGCCGGCGACCGGTCGCTGTCTTTACTGCAGCTCCCGCACCAGGCGCTGCGCCACCGTTCGCGGGCTGCAGCCATCGGTCTCGATGATATGGTCGGCGATCTCCCGGTACAGTGGGTCGCGCACCGCCATCAGCGCGCGCAACACCTCCTCGGGGTCGCCCTTCTGCAGCAGCGGCCGGCGTCGGTCGCGGCGGGTGCGCCTGACCTGCTCCTCTACCGAGGCATACAGGTACACCACGAAACCCCGTGCACCCAGGGCCTGCCGATTTTCACTGCGCATGATGACTCCACCCCCGGTGGCCAGCACGATATCGTCCCAGTTGGTCATCTCCTCCACAACCTGCTGTTCCCGCTCGCGAAACCCCTCCTCGCCCTCCACGTCGAATATCCAGGGGATATCCGCCCCGGTGCGAGCTTCGATTTCGCTATCGGTATCGGCAAAGCGCAGCTTGAGGTGCTGCGCCAGGTATTTGCCAATTGTGGATTTGCCGGCCCCCATGGGGCCGACCAGAAAAATCCTGTGCAGCCTGGCCATCTCTCCCTGGCAAGCCCTAGTCGAGCAGCGTTTCAGCAAGAATGCGCGGCGTGATGAAGATCAGCGTCTCGGTTTTCTTGTGGCTGGTTGACTGGTTGCGGAAGAACGCGCCTATATAGGGCAGGTCTCCGAAGAACGGCACCTTGTTGACCGACTCGATATCTTCCGTCTTGAACACACCACCCAGCACCACCGTTTCGCCGTTGCCCACCAGCACCTGGGTATTCAGCTGGGTGGTATCGATGGACGGTATGAAACCGCCCTGGCCACTGGGAACCAGTTCGCCCACGGAATCCTGGTTGACCTGCAGGTCCAGCATGATGCGGTCATCCGGAGTGATGTTGGGGGTAACATCCAGTGACAACACCGCGTCCTTGAAGGTCACTGTGGTCTCACCGCTGGCAGAGGACTCCTGGTAGGGAATTTCGGTACCGGACTTGATGGAGGCCTGCTGCTTGTCGCCGGTAATCACTTTCGGCTGGGACACTACCTCGCCCTCGCCCGCCGCTTCCAAAGCCGACAGTTCGGCGGTCAGGAACAGGTCGCCGCTGGTGAAGCCGATGGCGAAACCGCTGTTGCGGGTCACCCCGAGATCGACCAGCAGGGCGCCGGGGTATGACACCGAGGGCTGGGTGCCGTTGATAACCGACTCGTTGAGGCCGACCACGTTCTCGGTGTTGCCGGAGACCGAGGTAATGCTGTCGCCGTCGTTGTTGAGGTAGGCCCCACCCCACTCGATACCCAGGTTCTTGGTGGCATCGGACTGGGCGATGACGATACGCGCCTCGATCATTACCTGGCGGATGGGAATGTCCACCAGTTCGATCAGGTCGCGAATTTCGGCCAGCTTGGGCGCGGTGTCCGTGATGATCAGCGAGTTGGTGCGCGGCTCCACCACCACCGAGCCCCGCGGCGAGATCAGGCTGCCGCCTTCCTCCGAACCGGCGGAGAACAGCTGTACCACGCTGGCCGCACTGGCGTAACGGATGCGCACGAACTCGGACTGCAAGGGAGCCAGTTCGGCGATCTGTTTGTTGGCCTCGATCTGCTGGCGCTCACGCTCGGCGATTTCCGCCGCGGGCGCGACCATCAGGACGTTGCCTATCTGGCGCTTGTCCAGACCCTTGGTCTTCAGCACCAGTTCCAGCGCCTGGTCCCAGGGAACGTTCTGCAGGCGCAGGGTGATGCGACCGCTTACCGTGTCGCTGGCCACCAGGTTCAGCTCAGTGAAATCGGCAATCAGCTGCAGGACAGCGCGAACCTCGATATCCTGGAAATTGAGGGAGATGCGGTCCCCCACGTAGGTGAACTCGTTGCGGCGCTCCTCCACTTCTTTCTTGGACAGCGGCTTGACGCTCAGTATGTACTGGTTGTCGGTCTGGTAAGCCAGATAGTCGAAATCACCGGTATTCTTCAGGGTCAGGGTGGCGCCCCGCTCGCTGGTGTTCACATCCACGCTGGTAACCGGCGTGGCGAAATCGGTCACGTCGTAGCGGCGCATAAGCCGCTCGGGAACTGTGGTGTCGACGAACTGCACCTTGATGTCGCCGGCTTCGCTGAAGACGTTGACGTCCACGCCGGGATTGGTCAGCTCCAGGGTGAGCCTGCCCTCGCCGTCCGCGGTGCGCTGGAACTGCAGATCGGTGATTTCAGATTCCACATCCATTACCGGAACGATTGCCGTCTTGACCTGGTAGGGGTCCGCGGTCTGCTTGACGTATTCGCCGCCGCTGTCCTGACCGACTTCCAGAAACAGGCTGTTGCCGTCGACCCGGGTTTCAAAGGGAACAACCTTGACAAGATTGACCACCAGACGCGTGCGATCGCCAGACTCGAGCACGACCACGCCGGTAGCGTTCCCGTAGGGCAGGGAATAGCGCTTCTGGTCCAGCGCGCTCTTGGTATTGGGGAAATCGATGGCAATGCGCGCGGGTTTCTCGATGGTGTAGGATTTCAGATCCGGCGGCGGCTGGTCGAAATCCATACGAATCTCGAACTTGCTTCCCGGGCGGGAGCTGAACTCTATATCCGTGATGGTCGGCTCGGCCAGGGCCGAGCCGGCCCAAATCGTCATGACCAGAGCGCCCACCAATACGCGCAACCTGTTGCCGATGCTTACTGTTGATTTCCCCACGGCCTTATTCCCCAGATTTTGTTTTTTACTTGTCATCGCAATCGCCCACGTTCCCGGCTCAGACGCCGCTTAGTTTGATCGTGCGTGGGCGCTCTACCCATCCGTCCTCGGTACCATCACTGACTATTTCCACTACCGCCACGAAGGTATCGGTCATCTCGACGATTTTGCCATGGTGGCGGCCCAGGTAGTTACCCAGGGTTACCCGGTGGACCCCGCCCTCGGGATCCTTGATCAGGGTCCAGTTCTGACCGTCGCGTTCCAGAGTACCAACCATTTGCAGGGAATCGAAAGTAAATTGCTCAAGAAATTCCTTGGCCCTGGATTCATCCGGCTTGATCGCACTGATCGCCTGCAGCTGGGTGATTTCCCGCACCTCCACGGGCCGGTCGAAGGGGCTGCGCATGCTTGTGGCGCTGTAAGAGAACGCCTCGTAGGCCTTGAAAGTCGGTATCGGGGCGATCACCCCGCCCGGACGATCGCGCTTGGATGCCATAAACGCGTCGAGATCGGAGAAGTCACGCCCGGCACAACCGCCCAGCAGGGCAGAGCAGGCGACAGCTACGGCTAACACACGGGGGAAGCTGGTCATGTCTAGGCGTCCCCGTCCTTGTAGCGGTAGGTCTTGGCGATAATATTCATACCCAGGTGATTGGCGTCATCGCCCCTGGCACTGATGTTGAAGTCATGCAGGGTAACGATACGCGGCAACCCCGCCATACCACTTATGAAAGCCCCCAGGTCGTGATAGGAGCCGGATGCCGATATCGCGATGGGCAGTTCCACGTAAAACTCCCGTGCCACTTCCGGCTGCAGGTCGATACTGGAAATCTCCAGGCCATTGAGAAGGCCCTTGTTGGTGATATCCTCGAGCAGGCCCGGCACCTCGGTATCACTGGGCAGCTGGCTGACCAGGGCGCCGAAGGACTCTTCCATCTCGGCCATTTGCTGGCGATAGGCTTCCAGGTTAGCCGCCTCGAAAGCCTTTTTCTCGAAGTCTTTCTTGAGCTCGACCTCCTTGCCCTCTATCTGCGCCAATTGCGTTTGCAGGTCCTTGATGTGGTAGTAATAGCCCCCGACCATGACCAGGGCGAACAGCGCCACCCAGATGAACAGCTTGACGGGGAGCGGCCAGGAACCGACGTTATCGAAATCGAGATCGTTTACGTCGAATTCACGCAGCGAGCGCATGGTATCTTCGAATGCCATCAGATCAACCCTCCCCCGACTTTTTCTCTGATTCCGGCGCCTGTATCTGCACCGTCAAGTTGAAGGTATTCGCCTGGTCGCCGAACTCCGGCGCTGCGCGCACCGCGTCGAGATTTGGATTCGCCAGCCAGTCGGACGCCGCCAGGCGCCGCATCAGGCTGGAAACCCGATTATTGGATTCCGCCACACCGCGAATGGATATGGTTTTGTCATTGGTCTGCAGGTTGGTATAGAACACGCCGTCCGGCACGGTGCGCACCAACTGGTCCAGCACCCGCACGATGATAGGCCGGTTGCCCTGCAGCTCCTGGATCACCCGCATCCGGTCCAGCAGCTGGTTGCGCTTCTTCTCCAGCTCCCGTATCTCGGCGACCTGCTCGTCCAGAATCTTGATATTGTCCACCAGGTACTGGTTGCGCGCTTTCTGGTTTTCGATCTGGCCGTTGACGATGCGGTCTCCCAACAGCACCAGACCCACCGCAAGCAACAGGACCAGGCCGGAAGTCACCAGGAAATCTTTCTTCAGTTCCTGCCGGCGCTCTTCCCTCCACGGTAATAGGTTGATATGCGCCATTAGCTGAAGCTCCGTAGGGCCAGGCCGCACGCGATCATCATGGCTGGGGCATCGCTGCTCAGCGCCACGGCATTCACTTTGGGCGAGATAGACATATTCGCGAACGGATTGGCGACCGCCGCCGGGGTACCCAGCTTTTCCTGCACCAGGTCGGCCAGCCCGTCCATGGAGGATACGCCGCCGGCGAGGATGATGTAGTCGACGTCGTTGTACTGGCTCGAGGAGAAGAAGAATTGCAGGGAACGCGCAACCTGCTGCACCACCGCGTCCTTGAAGGGTTCCAGCACCTCGGGCTCGTAGTCATCCGGCAGCCCACCCTGTTTCTTGGCCAGGCCCGCTTCCTCCAGGGGCAGGCCATAACGACGCATGATCTCATCGGTGAGCTGCTTGCCGCCGAACAGCTGCTCTCGGGTGTAGATGGTCTGGCCATTATTGAGCACGCTGAGCGTGGTCATGGTAGCGCCGATGTCCACCACCGCCACGGTGCTCTCCTCATCGAGGTCCAGCTGGTGCTGCACCAGGGTGAAGGCCCGCTCCATGGCATAGGCCTCGACGTCCATGATCCGGGGAATCAGTTCCGCGCCCTCTATGGCCTCGACCCGGGTATCGATGGTTTCGCGCCGGCAGGCCGCGAGCAGCACCTCCACCTGGTTGCTTCGCTCCGGGGAGGGCCCCTGGACCTCGAAATCGATGGCGACTTCTTCCAGCGGATAGGGAATATACTGGTCGGCCTCGAGGGTGAGCTGGGTTTCCAGCTCGTCGTCGCTGAGCCCCTCCGGCATGTCGATCATCTTGGTGATCACCGAGGAACCCGCCACGGCTGCCGCGACCGTCTTGAGCTTGGTCCTTGACTGGGCGACCACACTGCGTATGGCGTTCGCCACACCGTCCACGTCGTTGACGGTTTTCTCGATCACCGCGTCCTGTGGCAACGAACTCACCGCGTAACTCTCTACACGGTAGCGATCCCCCGAATAGCTCAACTCCAGCAGTTTGACCGTCGTTGAACTGACGTCCAGCCCCAGGACTGGCGTCGACTTTCTTTTCCCCATTCGCCCGAGCAATGTCTTTTCCCTATCAGTATCACTAACTTAGGATATTTTTATGTGCTGATACATTAATTGTTAGATATAACTTTAGATATAACACAGTCCAAAATATATCAAAACTGAAAAAAAGCATATAATTACCAAACGAGCCCGGACACCTCTCCATAGAAGCCACATATGCTGCTGTTTTTAAAGGGATAAATGAGATTCCTACGCGTCGTTTTACGCCTCATATTATTTGGTTTTTTCGGCAGTTTGTGGCTGTTGGCAGGGGTCTATTTATACCTCAGCCCCAACCTTCCCGATGTCGCCACTCTGCGTGATGTCAAACTGCAGACACCCATGCGGGTTTATACCCGTGACGGCAAGCTGATCGGTCAGTTCGGGGAGCAAAAACGCAGCCCGATGAACTTCGAGGATATCCCACCGCAGTTCATCCAGGCGCTGCTGGCCGCGGAAGACGCGAGCTTCTTCCACCACTCGGGCATAGACATCGGCGGGCTGATGCGCGCCGTGTCCGAGCTGGTATTGACCGGGGAAAAAGGCTCCGGCGGCAGCACTCTTACCATGCAGGTCGCCAGGAATTATTTTCTCAGCCTGGAACGCACGTTCATGCGCAAGTTCAACGAGATCCTGCTGGCGATCGAAATTGAACGGGCACTGGACAAACGGGAAATATTCGAGCTGTACTTCAACCGGGTTTTCCTCGGTCACCGCGCCTATGGGTTCGAGGCCGCGTCCCAGGTCTATTACGGCACCAGCATTACCGAACTGGACCTGGCGGAATACGCCATGCTCGCCGGCATACCCAAGGCCCCCTCACGCAACAACCCGATCAGCGGTCCGGAAGCCGGCATGGCGCGCCGCGACTGGATACTCGGGCGCATGCGCGAGCTGGGGTATATCGACCAGGCCCAGTACAGCAGTGCGGTTCAGGCCCCCAATACCGCCTCGATTCACGGTGAGCGCCTGAGTTTCTCCGCCCACTACGCCGCCGAGATGGTCCGCCAGGAGATGCTGGATCGCTACGGCATGGCGGCATACAACGACGGTTACCAGGTGTTCACCACCATCGACAGCAACCTCCAGCAGGTGGCCCGCAAAGCGGTAATCGACGGCCTGCTGGCCTATGACGATCGCCATGGCTATCGGGGACCGGAACGCAAGCTGCCGCCGCCGGACAGCGGCGTCGACCCCACCGCCGGGTGGCTGGAGGCGCTATCCCAGACCCCGGTGATCGCCGGGCTGGAGCCGGCGGTCGTGACAGCCGTGGATACGGAGCAAAACCAGGTTGCCATCCTGCTGGCCGATGGCAGCGACAGCTACATCACCTGGGAAAACGGCCTGCGCACCGCCTCGCCCTACCTGAGCGAAAACGCGGTGGGACGGCGGCCAGCGTCAGTCGACGAAGTCCTGGCAGTGGGGGATCTGGTCCGCGTGATCGCCAACGAGGACGGTCAATGGGTGCTCACCCAGGTGCCCGCTGCCCAGGCCGCCCTGGTTTCCCTGAACCCGGATGACGGGGCCATCATCAGTATCGTCGGAGGCATGGGTTTTGAGCTGAGCAAGTTCAACCGCGCGACCCAGGCCCAGCGTCAACCGGGTTCCAACTTCAAGCCTTTTCTCTACAGCGCCGCGCTGGAATCCGGGTTTACCGCTGCCAGCCTGATAAACGACGCCCCGGTAGTGCTGGAAGACAACTCACTGGAAGGCATGTGGCGCCCCGAAAACGACGAGGGCAAGTTCTATGGCCCCACCCGCCTGCGCTGGGCCCTGACCAAGTCGCGCAACCTGGTCTCGATCCGCCTGTTACAACAACTGGGCGTAGACCGCCTGCTCGACTACCTGGCGCGCTTCGGTTTCGACACGTCCAGCTTCCCCCACAATCTCTCCCTGGCGCTGGGCACCCACGTAATGAGCGTGCTGGACATCGCCGCGGCCTATGCGGTGATCGCCAACGGCGGCTACCGGATCGAACCCTACCTGATAGCACGGGTGCACAACCTCGACGGCGAAACCATGTTCCAGGCCAGGCCCCTGACGGTGTGCCGGGAGTGCGACCAGGCGCCCGCCCCCGCCGAAGACCCGTCCATGGAACCCAGTATGGAGGAACTGCTGGCCAGCAAGGCGGACAGCGAGGAACTGCCTCGGGCGCCGCGCATCATGGAACCGCGGGTTGCCTTTGTCATCGACAGCATCCTCAAGGATGTCATAACCCGCGGCACCGGGCGCCGCGCGCTGGTACTGGAGCGCGCCGATATAGCAGGCAAGACTGGCACCACCAACGGGCCGATGGATGCCTGGTTCTCCGGCTATAACCCCGAGGTCGTCACCTCTACCTGGGTCGGCTTCGACAACTACACGCCGCTGGGCCGCAGGGAATTCGGCGGCACTGCTGCACTGCCGATATGGATAGACTACATGCGCGAGGCCCTGCGGGAGCGCCCGGAGATTCAGCGTCCGGTTCCGCCGGGCATTGCCAACGTCAAGATCGACCCCGACACCGGCCTGCTGGCGAAACCGGGGCAGCGCAACGCCATTTTCGAGTATTTCCTGGAGGAAACGGTGCCCGCGCAGGGAGTGGACGGCGGCGGCCCGGGGGGGGAAGGGCAGGGGACCGGCGAACTCCTGAAGGATATTTTCTAGCTTCGCCCGCTGTCCTACAGGTAGTAATTCTCGGGGTAGGGCAAGCGCGCGACGCCACTGTCGACGGCGGCACGCGCCACGGCAGGTGCGATACGGACCAGCAGGCGATTGTCCACGGGTTTGGGAATGATGTACTCGGGGCCGAACGCCAGGGCCTCGACATCGCAGGCCGCCAGCACCTCGGCGGGTACCTCCTCACGCGCCAGTTCACTCAGGGCACGCACCGCGGCGATTTTCATCTCCTCGTTGATACAGGAAGCCCTGACATCGAGGGCGCCGCGGAAGATAAAGGGAAATCCCAGCACATTGTTCACCTGGTTGGGATAATCGGAGCGGCCGGTGGCGATGATCACGTCGTCGCGGGTGGCCAGGGCCAGCTCGGGCCGGATTTCCGGGTCGGGATTGGAGCAGGCAAACACGATGGGGCGATCCGCCATGGACCGCAGCATCTGGGCGCTCATCAGATCGGCGCCGGACAGGCCGACAAACACGTCGGCGCCGTCCAGCGCATCGCCGAGGGTGCGCTTGCTGGTCTGGTTGGCGAATTCCTGCTTGTAGACATTGACACCCTCGCGCCCGGCATAGATCACCCCGCGTCGGTCCAGCATATAGATGTTCTCGCGGCGCGCCCCCAGGCTCACCAGCAGGCGCATGCAGGCGATCGCGGCAGCGCCCGCGCCAAGGCAGGCGATGGACGCTTCTTCCAGGCTTTTTCCCTGGATCTCAAGGGCATTCAGCAGGCCCGCCGCAGTGACGATGGCGGTGCCGTGCTGGTCATCGTGGAATACCGGGATCCCGCACTGCCGCGACAGGCCGGCCTCGATTTCAAAACACTCCGGGGCCTTGATGTCCTCGAGGTTGATGCCGCCAAAAGTGTCGGCGATGCGGGCCACCGTGGCGATAAATTCGGCGGCGTCCTCGGTATCGACTTCGATATCGATGGCGTTGATGCCGGCAAACCGCTTGAACAACAGGGCCTTGCCTTCCATGACAGGCTTGCTGGCCAGCGGGCCAAGATTTCCCAGGCCCAGCACCGCGGTACCGTTGCTGACCACCGCCACCAGATTGCCCTTGCCCGTGTAAAGATAGGCATTGTCTGCCTCCCGGGCGATTTCCCGACAGGGCTCGGCCACTCCGGGGCTGTAAGCCAGGGCCAGGTCCTGCTGAGTCTCCGCCGAAGTGGTCAGCTCCACGCTGATTTTGCCGGGGATCGGCAGAGCGTGATAATCAAGGGCGGCTTGCTTGAATTCCTTGGCCATGGGGTTCACTTGCGAAAAGGGGCGCAAAGCATATAGAAAAGGAGGGCGCCTCACAAGAAGGCAAACTACCGCTCCCAATGCAACCAACCAAGGCAAGCGCCGATGGCAGGGCCGCTAGCGCGCGACCGGCAAAACGGGACGAGGCCTCCATGCCTCGCGCGAGGTAGCGAATATCCCGAACACAAAAAACGCCAGCTCCCCCGGGGAAACTGGCGTTCTGCACAGCGACCAGAGCGGTCGCGGAGCCGGGTTTCGGCCTAGCGCTTGCTGCCGCGGTTGCCGAAACGCTTCTTGAAGCGATCGACCCGGCCACCGGTATCCAGCACTTTCTGCTTGCCGGTGAAGAACGGGTGGCACTGCGAGCAGACGTCGATCAGCAGGTCTTCACACAGGGTGGAACGGGTGACAATCTGGTTTCCGCAGCTGCAGTTGACCGTCACGGTCTCGTATTTGGGGTGGATATCGGTTTTCATACCTTGGTTGCTCCTTTGCCGTGGCACCGCCACCCGATCCCTTGCCGGGCACCGCACCTGAATTTCACAGGGGCCGGTAGGGAACCCCCGCAAAAAGAGGCGCGCATCTTACCAGACACAGCGCCATAAGCAACAGCAAGATTACCCCCCCTGAAATAGCCGGCGCCTGCCCGGCGGGCGGTTATTCCCGGGGGAGGTTTTGTTACACTATCCGGCAAATCCCGCTGGCCGTCCCGACAAGGGCTCAATGTCCATACTTCGCCTGGCTGTTCCCGGCCCGCTGCGCCAACTCTTCGACTACCTGCCCCCGCCGGATACCAGCGAGGAGGTGCTCTCTGCCCTGACTCCAGGGCAACGGGTGCAAGTGCCATTTGGCCGGCGCGAACTCACCGCCTACCTGGTGGAGGTGGCGGCCCACAGCCATCTGCCGGCAGGCGAACTCAGGCAGGCCGCGGCCATTCTCGACTCACGGCCGCTGTTGCCGGCTACCCTGGTGCAGCTGTGCGAATGGGCCGCCCGCTATTACCATCACCCGGCCGGCGAGGTCTTCAACGCCGCGTTCCCGCAAGCGCTGCGCGCCGGCAAGCCCCATCGCCCCTCGGGTGAAGCCGGCTGGCGCCTCACCCGGCGGGGCCGGGGGCTGCCCCGGGGCGCCCTGGCCAGATCACCGCGGCAGGCCGAGGCACTGGCGATGCTGCAGGCCGCCGCGAGCCTGCCAGCCAGCCTCGTCAAGGAGCGCGGCATCGGCAGTGCGGTCCTGCGCAGCCTGGAGAAAAAGCAGCTGGTGGAACGTTGCCAGGTGCCGCCACCGCCGAGGACCGGGACAAGCCGTGGCGGGCCGCAGCCCAACCGCGAGCAGGCCGCCGTCATCGCCGCCCTGCTGGCAGCACCCCCCGGGTTCGGCTGCCACCTGCTGGAGGGCGTTACCGGCAGCGGCAAGACCGAGGTCTACCTGCGGGTCATCGAACACTGCCTGCAGGCGGGCCGCCAGGCGTTGGTACTGATACCCGAGATAGGCCTCACTCCCCAGACCCTGGCGCGCTTCACCCGCCGCTTCGATGCCGATATCGCCGTGCTGCACTCCGGCCTGGGCGATGCCGAGCGCCTGCGCGCCTGGGAGAGAGCCCGCGACGGCAGCGCGCAGATCGTGATCGGCACCCGCTCGGCGGCTTTCACACCACTGCACAAGCCTGGCCTCATCATCGTCGACGAGGAGCACGACGCCTCCTACAAGCAGCAGGACGGTTTTCGCTACTCGGCAAGGGATGTGGCGGTCAAGCGCGGACAGCTGGAGGCCTGCCCGGTCCTGCTGGGCAGCGCCACGCCTTCGCTGGAAAGCATCCACAACGCCCTCGTCGGACGCTACCAGTTGCACCGCCTGCAGCAGCGCGCCGGGGGCGCTGCGCTGCCGACCATGGCTACCCTGGATGTGCGCCGCCAGGAGCTGGTCGCCGGCCTGTCCCGGGCCCTGCTCGATGCCATCGAACACGCCCTGCGCGCCAACCAGCAGGTGTTGTTGTTCCTCAACCGGCGCGGCTATGCGCCGACCCTGCAGTGCCATGACTGCGGTTGGGTCGCGCAGTGCACTAGCTGCGACGCCCGTATGACGGTGCACCGCCGGCAGCGGCGACTGCGCTGCCACCACTGCGGCGCCAGCAGGCAATTGCCGGAGAGCTGCCCGCAGTGCCACAGCCGACATCTATTGACCGCGGGCCTGGGCACCGAGCAGGCCGAGGAGGTGTTGCGCGAGCGGTTTTCCCAGTGGCCGGTTCACCGGGTGGACAGTGACTCCATGCAGGGCCGCCAGGCCATGTCCGAACTGGTAGACGAGGTCAATCGCGGCGAACCGGCCATTTTGCTGGGCACCCAGATGCTGACCAAGGGCCATCATTTCCCCGCCGTCGGCCTGGTGGCCGTCATCGACGCCGACGCCATGTTGTTCAGCGCGGACTTCCGCGGCGAGGAACGCATGGCGCAGCTGCTGACCCAGGTGGCCGGGCGGGCCGGTCGCGCGGGCACCCCCGGCCGGGTGATCCTGCAAACCCACTACCCCGACCACCCGGCCATCCAGGCGATGCTGGTGGCGGATTACGCGGAACAGGCCCGGGGCATGCTCGCCCGGCGGCAGGCTACCGGCATGCCCCCCTTTGGCTATCTACTGGTACTGCGCAGCGACTGCCGCGACCCGCGTGAAGGCGAGGATTTCCTGCAGGCCCTGCGGGAGCGCGCCGCGCCGGAGCTGCCCGGGGGAATCAGCCTGATAGGTCCGCTGCCTTCGCCGCTACAGCGGCGGGCGGGAATGTTCCGCTTCCAGCTGCTGGCGCTGGCCAGCGAGCGCGCCACTCTCCAGGCCGGGGCCGCTGTGCTGGTGGCAAGCGTCGCAGGCATGCGCGCCCGGCGCGACCTGAAATGGACCATCGATATCGATCCGCAGGACCTGTTTTAGGGACACCCCACCCAGCCCCTTGGCCCTAGCCATGACGGGAACTTATCAGGATAATGGCCGGCCAGCGGGCCATGGCGGCCCGACAACCCAGTGAATCAACCCAGGTATTCTCCCTCGCGATGAAGGAACAACTTTCCCGGCTCATCAACCAGGCGCTGGACACGCTGGCGGACCAGGGCATTCTGTCAGACGATCTCGCCAGGCGCATCCAGATCGACCGCACCCGCGATCCCAGCCATGGAGACCTGGCCAGCAATATTGCCCTGACCCTGGCCAAAAGCGCAGGCAGGAACCCGCGCGAACTGGCAGCGCTGATCTGCGAAGCTTTGCCGGCAGCCCCGTTTCTGGCGCGCACGGAGATCGCCGGCCCCGGATTCATCAATTTTTTCCTCTCCGAGGCCAGTAGCCAGGGCGTCATCAGGGACATTCTCGAACAGCGCGAGGCCTATGGTACGTCCACCGCCGGCCAGGGACGCCAGGTCCAGGTGGAGTACGTCTCCGCCAATCCCACCGGCCCCCTGCACGTGGGCCATGGGCGCGGCGCGGCGGTCGGGGACTGCATCTGTCGCCTGCTGGAGGCAACCGGCTGGGCGGTGACCCGGGAGTTCTACTACAACGATGCCGGCCAGCAGATCAACAACCTCGCCCTGTCCGTGCAGGCCCGCTGCAAGGGCCTGCAACCCGATGACCCGGAATGGCCCCAGGACGGCTATCGCGGCGACTATATAGGCGATGTCGCCCAGGCCTACCTGCGCGGCGATCGGGTCGACGCCAGTGACCAGCATGTCAGCGGCTCCGCCGACCCGGACAACCTCGACGACATCCGGCGCTTCGCCGTGGCCTACCTGCGGCGCGAGCAGGATCTCGACCTGCAGGCATTCGCCGTGCACTTCGACAATTACTTCCTGGAATCGTCGCTGTATGCCGACGGCGAGGTGGCGGCGACGGTGGAGCGCCTGGTTTCGCGCGGCCATACCTACGAGCAGGATGGCGCCCTGTGGCTGCGCACCACCGATTTCGGGGACGACAAGGACCGGGTGATGCGCAAGCGCGACGGCGGCTATACCTACTTCCTGCCGGACGTGGCCTACCACCTCAACAAGTGGCAGCGGGGTTTCGAACGCGTTATCAACGAGCAGGGCGCCGATCACCACAGCACCGTCACCCGGGTCAGGGCGGGGTTGCAGGCGCTGGAGTGCGGCATACCCGCGGGGTGGCCGGACTATGTCTTGCACCAGATGGTGACCGTGATGCGCGATGGCGAGGAGGTCAAGCTGTCCAAGCGCGCGGGCAGCTACGTCACCCTGCGGGACCTGATCGACGAGGTGGGCCGCGACGCGACACGCTACTTCCTGGCGGCCCGTGCCGCCAACTCCCAGCTGACTTTCGACATCAACCTGGCGCTGTCCCAGAGCAACGACAACCCGGTGTATTACATCCAGTACGCCCACGCCCGCGCCTGCAGTGTCATGCGCCGGCTCGCGGAGCAGGGCTGGCAGTGGCACGCCGAGACGGCGCTGCAGCAATTGGACGGCCTGGAAGAGGAACACGAGAAGGCGCTGTTGCGCCAGCTGGCCCGTTACCCAGAGGTCGTCACCGCGGCAGCAACCGCCAGCGAACCCCACGGCGTGGCGACCTACCTGCGCGAGCTGGCCGCCGATTTCCACACCTGGTACAACGCCCACAAGATGCTGGTGGAGGAGCCGTCCCTGCGCAACGCGCGGGTGGCCCTGTGCGAGGCAGTGCGCCAGGTAGTCGCCAACGGCCTGGGCCTGCTGGGCGTCTCCGCCCCGGAGACCATGTAGAATGGCCAGGGATTACGCCAAGACCCGCAAACCTGCCGGCGGCCGGGCATCCAGCCGCTCCAGGACCACCGGCAGGCAGGGCCGCAACGGCTCCAGCACCGGCGGCGGCTGGCGCTGGTTCATGGCCGGCCTGCTGTGCGGCTTTTTCCTGAGCTTCCTGCTGTACCTGCGCACTTTGCCGTCGAGCGATGGCAGCGAGCCGGTGGCCGCCAAACCGGAACCGACCGTCGCCGAGCCGCCCAAGCCGCGCTATGACTTCTACACCATCCTGCCGGAGCAGAGCATCGACCCCGGCCTGGAGCCCGCCCAGGTAGCCGACCCGGTCACCACCGGCCAGGATGTCTACATGCTGCAGGCCGGCTCCTTCCGCCAGCGGGAGGACGCTGACCGGCGCCGCGCCGAGCTGTTGTTGCTGGGGCTGGAGCCCCGGGTGGAGGAGACCGACAGCGACAACGGCCGCTGGTTCAGGGTGTACCTGGGCCCGTTCAATTCCCACGGGGCCATGAGCCGGGCTCGCGGCCTCACGGCGGCGCAGGATATCGACACCCTGCTGCTGCGACGCACAGGGAACTGACCGGCACCCCGGCCACCCCTTGAAATCGCCCGATCACGCCCCATAACCTGTTCAATCTGCAGGAGAATCGCTATGGAACAGTACAGGGGCACAACCATTCTGTCGGTGCGCCGCGGCAACACGGTCGTTATCGGCGGGGACGGCCAGGTGTCCATGGGTAATACGGTGATGAAGGGCAACGCCCGCAAGGTCCGGCGCCTGCATAAGGACACGGTCATCGCCGGGTTCGCCGGTGGCACCGCCGACGCGTTCACCCTGTTCGAGCTGTTTGAAGCACAACTGGACAAGCACCAGGGCCATCTGGTGCGTGCCGCGGTGGAGCTGGCCAAGGCCTGGCGCACCGAACGGGCCCTGCGCCAGCTGGAGGCCCTGCTGGCCGTGGCCGACAAAAACACCTCGCTGATCATCACCGGCAACGGCGACGTGATCGAACCCGAAGACAACCTCATCGCCATCGGCTCCGGCGGACCCTACGCCCAGGCCGCGGCCCGGGCGCTGCTGGACAACACCGAGCTGGACGCCCGCGCCATCGTCGAAAAAGGCCTGGGCATCGCCGGTGACATCTGCATCTACACCAACCACAACCGCACCATCGAACAACTGGATTTCTAGGACCCCACATGTCCGACATGACCCCTCGCGAGATCGTCCACGAACTCGACAACCATATAATCGGCCAGGATGAGGCCAAACGGGCAGTGGCTATCGCGCTGCGCAACCGCTGGCGGAGAATGCAGTTGCCCGAGGCCCTGCGTACCGAAATCACGCCCAAGAACATCCTGATGATCGGCCCCACGGGGGTGGGCAAGACCGAGATCGCCCGCCGCCTGGCGAAGCTGGCCAACGCGCCCTTCGTCAAGGTCGAGGCGACCAAGTTTACCGAGGTGGGCTACGTCGGGCGCGACGTCGACTCCATTGTGCGCGACCTGGTGGATGTATCCATCAAAATGCTGCGCGAGCAGGAGATGGAGCGGGTGCGCTTCCGGGCCGAAGAGGCCGCCGAGGAGAGAATCCTCGATATCCTGTTGCCGCCGGCCCGCGACGTGGAAGGTGACAGCAGCGGCGCGGGCACCCGCCAGCTGCTGCGCAAGAAACTGCGCGAGGGCGACCTGGACGACAGGGAAATCGAGGTGGAGGTCACCGCGCCCGTGTCGTCCTTCGAAATCATGGCGCCACCGGGCATGGAGGAGATGACCAACCAGTTGCAGAACATGTTTTCAAATATGTCCAGGCAACAGCGCAAGGCCCACAAGATGCCCGTGAAAGCCGCCCTCCAGGCGCTGTGCGAGGAGGAGGCCGCCAAAATGGTCAACGAGGACGAGCTCAAGCAGAAAGCTGTCAGCCTGGCCGAACAGAATGGCATCGTCTTCCTGGACGAGCTCGACAAGGTGGCAAAACGCAGCGAGGGCGCCGGGGCGGACGTCTCCCGCGAGGGAGTGCAACGCGACCTGCTGCCCCTGATCGAGGGCTCCACCGTCAGCACCAAGCACGGCATGATCAAGACCGACCACATCCTGTTTATCGCCTCCGGCGCGTTTCACCTGGCCAAGCCCTCGGATCTCATCCCGGAACTGCAGGGGCGCCTGCCGATCCGGGTGGAGCTGAACGCCCTGACCCCGGAGGATTTCGAACGCATCCTGACCGAGCCGAGCGCCTCCCTGACAGAGCAATACCAGGCCCTGCTGGCCACCGAGGGCCTGGACATATCCTTCAGCCAGGATGGCCTGCGCCGCATAGCGGAAACCGCCTGGCAGGTGAACGAAAAGACCGAGAATATCGGCGCTCGCAGGCTGCACACCGTGATGGAGCGGCTGCTGGAGGAGGTATCATTCAGCGCCGCGGACTCGGGGCTGGCCAGGGAACCCCTGGTGATCGACGCCGCCTATGTCGACCGGCAACTGCAGGCCCTGAGCGCGGACGAGGATCTGTCCCGCTTCATCCTCTAGCGAGGCGCACCATGTCGACTCCGGATATCCGCCCCGACCGCATCGCCCTGCACAAGCGCTCGCGCACCCTGGAGCTGGAGTATCCCGGATCCGAGGTGTACACCCTGCCCTGTGAGTACCTGCGGGTCTATTCGCCATCCGCCGAGGTTCGCGGCCACGGGCCGGGGCAGGAGACCCTGCAAAGCGGCAAGCTCAAGGTCGGTATCACTGCCATCAAACCCGTGGGCCACTACGCCCTGCAGCTGGTGTTCGACGACGGCCACGACACCGGCCTCTACGCCTGGGATTACCTGTACCAGCTCTGCACCCGACAGCAGGAATGGTGGCAGGACTATCTGGACCGCCTGGCCCGGGCAGGCCTCAGCCGCGACCCCGAGGTCCAGGTCATCCAGTTCCAGCCCTGACAAAACCCACCTGACCGCACCGGGACATCGCGCTACAATGTGGCGGCTACCGGTGCCCGGGCGGAGACCCAATGAACGAGAAAGAAAAAACACACTTTGGCTTCAAGGAAGTCGACAAGGATGCCAAGGCGGGCATGGTGGCGGACGTCTTCCACTCGGTAGCGTCCCGTTACGACCTGATGAACGACCTGATGTCGGCGGGCATACACCGCATCTGGAAGCGCTTTACCGTGGAGCTGAGCGGGGTCCGCAAGGGCAACGCGGTGCTGGATATCGCCGGCGGCACTGGCGACCTGGCGGCACGCTTCGCCGAAATAGTAGGTCCGGCGGGCTCGGTGGTGCTGGCCGATATCAACGACTCCATGCTGCAGGTCGGGCGCGACAAGCTGCTCGACCACGGGCTGCTGGACAACCTGGAATTTGTCCAGGCAGATGCCCAGTACCTGCCCTTTGCCGACGACTCTTTCGACTGTATTACCATCGCCTTCGGCCTGCGCAACGTCACCGACAAGGACAGGGCACTGCGCTCCATGCTGAGAGTGCTCAAACCCGGCGGCAGGCTGCTGGTACTGGAGTTCTCCAAGCCCTTGAACCCGCTGTTGAGCAAGGCTTACGACGCCTACTCTTTCAAGGTACTGCCAGTGATGGGCCGCCTGGTGGCCAATGACAGCGACAGCTACCAGTATCTGGCGGAATCCATTCGCGTGCACCCCGACCAGGAAACCCTGAAGGACATGATGGAAGATGCCGGTTTCTCGCGCTGCGAATACCACAACATGACCGGCGGCGTGGTGGCGCTGCACAAGGGCGTCAAGGCCTGACATGGCTGCCGCGCTGGACCCCGCCCTGCAAACGGCCCTGCTGGCCGCCCTCGAGAGCACCCTGAACCGGGCACTGGCGCTGGCGCCGGGCAGCGGGGAAAAGCTGGCGGCACTGGGCGACTGCGTGTTCGCCCTGCACTGCCAGGCACCGCCCCTGGACGTGTTTCTGCTGCCAGGCGGCGACCGCCTGCGCCTGATGGGCGTCTACGACGGCCCGGTCACCACCAGCGTCAGCGGGGTGGCCTCCGATTTCGCCGAGCTGCTGACGTCCACGGATCCCGCGGCGAAGCTGATCAACGGGCGCCTGGAATTGCGCGGCGACAGTGCGCCGCTCATCGAGCTGCAGAAGATACTGGCGGCCCTGGAGGTCGACTGGGAGGCGCCCCTGGTGGATACCCTGGGGGATGTGGCGGGCCACCAGCTGGCGCAGGTGCTGAGGGCGGCCTGGGGCTGGGGCCGGCAGGCCTCCGGCAGCCTGGGGCGCCAGCTGGAGGAATTCATCCACGAGGAAGCCCGCCTCAGCCCACCGCGCCTGGAACTGGAAGACTTTTACCGGGACGTGCAACAACTGGGCTTGCGGGTGGAGCGCCTGGAATCGCGCGCCCGGCGGCTGCGCAAGCGCCTGCAGCAACTGCACGCCTGAACGGCGCCCCGCCATGTCGCGCATTCTTCGCCTCGCCACCATCTTCCGCATCGTCGGCCGCTACCGGCTGGATGAACTCATCGACGGGGATCGCCTGCCACCGGCGGCCAGGCTCGCTCTGGCACTATCCCCCTGGCGCCTGCAAAGCGTGCCGGATATGCCCCGGGGCGAGCGTCTGCGCCGGACGCTGGAGGAGCTGGGGCCGGTCTTTATCAAGTTTGGCCAGATGCTGTCGACGCGCCGGGACCTGTTGCCCGCCGACATCGCCGATGAACTTGCCAGACTGCAGGACAAGGTACCACCTTTCCCCGAGCAACAGGCCATCGCCATTGTCGAGAAAGGCCTGGGCAAGCCCCTGGCGGAGCTGTTCGCCGCTTTCGAGGCGCAGCCCATGGCCTCCGCCTCGGTAGCCCAGGTACACGCCGCCACCCTGCACAGCGGGGAGGAGGTGGTGGTCAAGGTCATCCGCCCCGATATCGAGCCGGTCATCCGCCAGGATATCGCCCTGCTGTTTACCCTGGCCAGGCTGGTGGCGAAATACTTTCCCGAGGGGCGCCGCCTGCGGCCGGTAGAGGTGGTACAGGACTACCAGTACACCATTCTCGATGAGCTGGACCTGGGCCGGGAAGCGGCCAATGCCTGCCAGCTGCGGCGCAATTTCGACAACAGCAAGCTGGTCTACGTCCCCCAGGTATTCTGGGACTACACCTGCCGGAACGTCTTCGTCATGGAGCGCATATCCGGCATTCCGGTCACCGATATGGCCGAATTGCGGGCCAGGGGAACCGACCTCAAACTGCTGGCCGAGCGCGGCGTGGAGATCTTCTTCACCCAGGTTTTTCGCGACAGCTTTTTCCATGCCGACATGCACCCGGGCAATATCTTCGTCGATGCCAGCGACCCGGCGGACCCCACCTACATCGCCGTGGACTGCGCCATCATCGGCAGCCTGAGCGACTCGGACCAGTACTACCTGGCGCGCAACCTGCTGAGCATATTCCGCCGGGATTACCGCGAGGTGGCGCAACTCCACGTGGAATGCGGCTGGGTGGCGCCCGACACCCGGGTGCAGGACTTCGAGTCCGCCATGCGCGCAGTCTGTGAGCCGGTGTTCGAACGGCCTATCGGGGAAATCTCCTTCGGCCAGTTGCTCATCTACCTGTTTCGCACCGCCCGCCGCTTCGACATGCACGTGCAACCCTCGCTGGTCCTGCTGCAGAAAACCCTGTTGAATATCGAGGGCCTGGGCCGGCAGCTGTACCCCGGGCTGAACCTGTGGGATACCGCCAAGCCCTTTCTCGAGGACTGGGTACAGGAGCGCTATTCACCGCAGTCCCTGTTGAAGCGCATGCAGCGCCACGCCCCCTCCTGGCTGGAGCAATTGCCGCAGCTCCCCGATGTGATGCTGGACAACCTGCAGCAGGCCCGCGAAAACGAGCTGGCCCTGGCCCAGCAACAGCAGCGCGTGGCGGAGCTGCAGCAACAATCCCGGCGCAGCGTCCGCCGCCACCGCCGCTATCTGGTGGCCGCCCTGGCCTGCCTGGGCGCGGCAATCGCCGTGGTCCCCGGAGCCTGGCAGCAACTGGCCGCGGCGCCGCTGGTGGCCTGGCTGCTCGGCGGGCTGGCCATTGCCCTGCTGTGGCCGCGCGACAGTTGATGGCATGTGCGCGACGTGGCCCTGTGCCATAATGGGCGGTCACGAAAAGCGGTGCGAGAGCGGGATGACAGCGGTCAGCGAGCAGATAAAGTGGAACGATCAGGGCCTGGTGCCGGCAATTGCCCAGGACTGGCAGTCGGGTGAGGTGCTCATGCTCGCCTGGATGAACCCCGAGGCACTGGAGCTCAGCGTGCAGGAGGGGCGGGCAGTGTACTGGTCGCGCTCCCGCAGCGCCCTGTGGCGCAAGGGGGAGGCTTCCGGGCATGTGCAGAAGCTGAAGGAGCTGCGCATCGACTGCGATGCCGACACCGTGCTGCTGAAGGTGGAACAGGTGGGCGGTATCGCCTGTCACACCGGCCGGCGCAGCTGTTTTTACCGAAAACTGGAACAGGACGGCTGGCGCGAGACCGACCCGGTGCTCAGGGCACCCGCCGACATATACGGAAATACGCCATGAACGATGTAATCGCGCAGCTGGCGGCGACCCTGGCACAGCGCAAGGGGGCCGACCCCGACAGTTCCTACGTCGCCAGTCTGCACCAGCGAGGCCTGAACAAGATACTGGAAAAGGTGGGTGAGGAAGCCACCGAGGTTATACTCGCCGCCAAGGATGCCCGCGACGACCGCGGGCGGGATGCCCTGGTGGGCGAGGTAGCGGATTTGTGGTTTCACAGCATGGTGATGTTGTCGCACCTGGATGTGGAGATCAGCGCGGTCACGGATTGCCTGGCAGCGCGCTTTGGTCAATCCGGCATCGCCGAGAAAGCCAGCCGCGGCGACAAGGCGGCAAGTTGAGGAGACGGATATGGGAATCGGTGGAATAAGTATATGGCAGCTGTTGATCATCCTGGCGATCGTCATCATGCTGTTCGGCACCAAGCGCCTGCGCACCCTGGGCAGCGACCTCGGCAGCGCGGTCAAGGGGTTTCGCAAGAGCATGCAGGACGATAGCGGCACCGAGGCGGGAAGCGGCCAGGAAAGCCCCGGGGAGCCGCCCGCCACGGACAGCCGGGACAAGTAATACCTGAATGTTCGACATCGGCTTCGCGGAACTGCTGCTGGTGGCCGTGGTGGGCCTGCTGGTAATCGGCCCGGAGCGCCTGCCGGAGGCCATCCGCACCGGCAGCGCCTGGCTACACAGGATCCGCCGCGGGTTCAACGACATCAAGCGGGAAGTGCAACAGGAACTGCACAACGATGCGGTGATGCAGGACCTGCGCAAAACCGGCGAACAACTGCAGCGCCAGGCCGACACCATCGGTCGCAGCCTCGACGCGGACGCGTTCACCACGCCGCCCCCGGAACAAGAGCGCGGTGACCAGGTCGCACCCGTGGCCGACGACGAGCCAGCGCCACAGGACCGCCGGAACGAGGTATGAGCGAGCCCGACTCGACCGACCAGCCCCTGCCGCTGGTGGCCCACCTCACCGAGCTGCGCGACCGCCTGCTGCGCGCGTTGCTGGCGGTCCTGCTGGTGTTCATTTGCCTGTTTCCCTTCGCCAACGACATTTACACCTTCGTCTCCGAGCCGCTGCGGTCCCTGCTGCCGGCGGGCACCAGCATGATCGCCACCGAGGTGGCCTCGCCCTTCCTGACACCCTTCAAGCTGACCCTGGTGGCCGCCGTCTTCGTCTCCATGCCCTTCGTGCTCTACCAGGCCTGGAGTTTTATCGCCCCCGGTATGTACCGCCATGAAAAACGCCTGGCGATACCGCTGTTGTTCTCCAGTGTCGCGCTGTTCTATGCCGGGGCCGCATTCGCCTACTTCGTGGTGTTTCCACTGATCTTCGCCTTTTTCACCAGCATCGGGCCGGAGGATGTCACCATCATGACCGACATCAACAGTTATCTCGATTTCGTCCTGAAACTGTTCTTCGCCTTCGGCCTGGCCTTCGAGATTCCCATCGCCGCGGTACTGTTGATCTGGAGCGGCCTCACCAGCGCGGACGCCCTGGCCCGCAAGCGCCCCTACATTATCGTCGGCTGCTTCGTGCTGGGCATGCTGCTCACCCCCCCGGACGTCATATCCCAGTCCCTGCTGGCACTGCCCATGTGGCTGCTGTTCGAACTGGGGATATATTTCGGACGCCTGGTGAAGCGCTCCGACGCTGCGGACGGCTAATTGCGTCCGGCTCCGGACAGGCCCGGCAAACTGCCCTCGCTGTTACCTGTACTGGGATTCCTGCGTCCCTACAAGCTGCGCCTGGTGGCGGCCAGCCTGGCGCTGTTGTTCACCGCCGGGGCCACCCTCTCCCTGGGCCGTGGCCTGCAGGTGCTCATCGACGACGGCTTCGCCAGCGGTGACAGCGCGCAACTTCGCTCGGCGATCATCCTGCTGATCGCGATCGCCGGCGCCATGGCGGTGGGCACGTTCGTCCGCTTCTACCTGGTGTCCTGGCTGGGGGAGCGGGTCAGCGCCGACCTGCGCAAGGCGGTGTTCGACAATATCGTGCGCCTGCACCCGGGTTTTTTCGAGCTAAATCGCAGCGGCGAGATCATGTCCCGCCTGACCACCGACACCACCTTGCTGCAAACCATTATCGGATCCTCCTTCAGCATGGCACTGCGCAGCAGCCTGACCCTCTGCGGCGCGCTGGTGATGATGTTCATCACCAACCTCAAGCTCAGCCTGATCATCGCGCTGGGAGTGCCGCTCATTCTGGCGCCCATTCTGGTATTCGGGCGCAAGGTGCGGCGCCTGTCCAACGAGAGCCAGGACAGTATCGCCAGCGTGGGCAGCTATGCCGGCGAGGTCATCCAGCACATTCGCGTGGTGCAGAGCTACACCCAGGAGGAGTTCGAATCGCGCGCCTTTGCCCGCGAGGTGGAGCGCGCCTTCGGCATTGCCCGCCGCCGGATCCGGCAACGCGCGCTGCTGATATGCGGCGCCATCCTGCTGCTGTTCGCAGGCATGGCGGGCATGTTGTGGGAGGGTGGACAGGACGTCATCAGCGGCAGGATGAGCGGCGGCGAACTCGGCGCCTTCGTGTTCTACGCCATCATGGTCGGAATGGGCGTCGCCACCATCGCCGAGGTGTGGGGTGAGCTGCTGCGGGCCGCCGGTGCCGCGGAGCGCCTGGTGGAACTGCTCAATACCCGCAGTCTCATAACCAATCCGGCAACGATAGCCGCCAACCCCGTATGCCCGCACCCGCAGATGCGTCTCGAGAAGGTAACGTTTTGCTATCCCACCCGGACGCAGCAGGCTGCACTCAGCGACTTTTCCCTTGGCATCGAGGCCGGCAAGAGCCTGGCGCTGGTCGGCCCTTCCGGGGCGGGGAAATCGACGGTATTCGAGTTACTGCAACGCTTCTACGACCCGCAACAGGGCCGCGTGTTGCTGGACGGTGTGGACATCCGCGACCTGGGCCTGGAGCAGTTGCGCGGCCATATCGCCCTGGTTCCCCAGCAACCGGCCCTGTTCACCGGGGATGTACGTTACAACATCCGCTACGGCAAACCCGGGGCCACGGAGGCAGAGATCATCGCCGCCGCCAGGGCTGCGCATGCAGCGGAATTCATCGAGCGCCTGCCCCACGGCTACGCCAGCCATCTCGGCGAGCAGGGTGTGCGCCTGTCAGGCGGCCAGCGGCAGCGCCTGGCACTGGCCCGCGCCATTCTCAACGACCCGGAAATCCTGCTGCTGGACGAGGCCACCAGCGCCCTGGACAGCGAGAGCGAACACCAGGTACAGCAGGCCCTGCAGGAGCTGATGAAGCATCGCACCACGGTGATCATCGCCCACCGCCTGTCGACCATCCTGCATGTCGACCGTATCGCGGTGCTGGACCAGGGGCGCCTGGTGGCCACTGGAACACACGCGGAACTGCTGCGCGACTGCGCGCTCTACCAGCGCCTGGCGAAGCTGCAGTTTCGCGAGCCCGCGGCGGGTGGGGACGGGGAAGTCGACTCTGGCCCCGGGGACCTGCCCCGCTGAGGCAGACAGGCCCTAGCTGTCCATCAGGCGAATCCTCGCCTTGTGCTCCCTGTTGACCCGGGACAGGTCGTCGACCGCATCCCGGGAGATTTCCGCCACATCCTGCAACAGGCGCAAACCCAACCTGGCATTGTTGCCGGCACAGCGCCAGGGAGCAGTCAGGGCCGACTCGCGGAACATCTGCACGCCATCATCCCAGGCGGCCCGCAGGTGGTCGCCGGCACTGTTGCGGGCCGACTCGCGGGCCATGGCCAGCACCTCCAGGGATTCCAGCAGCGCTTCCACACTGAGCCACTCCACCATGGTGCCGCGCTCCACGCGACGGCGCACGCCGCGGCGCAGCTTGCGGGCGAGATTGCGGTATTCGCGCTGCACCCGGTAGCCGAATACCGGATCGCTGACCGGCCGCAACTGGTCGTCCGCCGCCAGTTCACTCCAGTCCTGCGCGCCCAGGGTGTGCTCTATCTGGGGAAAGACCAGTTTCTCTTCACTGTTCATGTGGGCGTACAGGTGGTCGATGTAGGCGCGGCCGCTCTTTACCAGCCCGGCGCCCGGCAGGCTGCCATCGCGCCAGCGCTCGATCTGCTCCAGCACTTCGCGGCCGGCCCTGGCTGTGTTGTCGTGGTCGCGCTGCAGGGTGTCGACGCTGTCCGCGAGCCCCGGGTCAAGCTCCGCGGCGTGGGCGTAAATAAGATCCTCCCGCGGATGATGGTAGCGGTCAGGCCAGGTCACCATGTAATCCATGGTTTCGTACACCACATGGGTATCCACCGGCTCCCCCGCCTCGATGGCCGCCAGCTGGTCGGCCAGCAGCTGCATCACACTGGCGATATGGCGATGCTCGGCATACAGGGTCTGCATCAGCGGATGTTGGCCGCCGGCGACCGCCTGCTTGCCGGGCGCTGCCGGTTCCGGTGCAGCCTTGCCCGCCGGACGGCGCGCGCCAGCAGCCTTGCCGGCGCCGCGCCTGGTGCCGGTGGTGGCCGTTTTCCGGGCGGCGCCCCGGCCTGAAGCCCTGGATCTGGTGGCTGCCATGACACTCCTCCTTCGCGGATTCCCGGCGATCACACCTTGCCAGCCTAACCGGTCACAATGGCCAGGACATTGATCCGGCTCAGTTTCTGTCCGCCGATATGGGTATTGTGCACGCAATCGCGGCGCAGGCCGAAATACTGAACCGCCAGGTGACCGTGGCAGCCGGCACACCCGATTAAACGGGGCGGCCCCTCCATGTCACTCGCGCCATGCCCCGGACGCGGACCAGCACCTCCTGTACATAAAAACGCCGGCACGGGGCCGGCGTCAGGAAAAGCCGTGCAGGTCAGCTGAACTCGCGTACCAGCAGGCCGATAGACTCCTTGGCGTCACCGAACAACATGCGGGTATTGTCCTTGTAGAACAAGGGGTTCTCGATACCGGCAAAGCCCGAGGCCATGGAACGCTTGAGCACGAACACGGTGCGGGCCTTGTCGACGTTGATCACCGGCATACCGTAAATCGGCGACGACTCCACCTCGCGGGCGGCGGGGTTGACCACGTCGTTGGCGCCGATGACGATGGCCACGTCGACATTTTCCATGCGCGGATTGATATCGTCCATCTCCAGCAGCTGGTCGTAGGGCACGTCGGCTTCAGCCAGCAGCACGTTCATATGCCCCGGCATGCGCCCGGCGACCGGGTGGATGCCGAAATTCACCTCGGCGCCGTTTTGTTCCAGCAGTTCAGCCAGCTCCTTGACCACGTGCTGGGCCTGGGCCACCGCCATACCGTAGCCGGGTATGAAGGCGACGTTGGTGGCTGCCTCGAGGATGTAGAAAGCGTCCTCGGCAGTGATGGGCTTGATCTCGCCCTCGACCACGGTCGCCTCGGTCTTGCCACTGCCAAAGCCGCTGAACAGCACGTTGCTGAGGGAGCGGTTCATGGCCTTGCACATGATCTGGGTGAGGATGATGCCCGAGGCGCCGACCAGCGAGCCGGCGACGATCAGGATGTTGTTGTTCACCGCAAAGCCCGCCGCACAGGCCGCCAGGCCGGAATAGGAGTTCAACAGGGATATGACCACCGGCATATCGGCGCCGCCGATGGGAATCACCACCATGATTCCGAACACCAGCGACAGGGCGACCACCAGGTACAACCACAAATGGTTGGCCGGCTCCACGCAGAACATGACCGCGCTGGCCACGATGCCCAGCACGATCAGGCTGTTCACCACCTGCTGGCCACTGAACAGCACCGCGCCGCTGGCGAGTTTCTCGCTGAGTTTGCCGTAGGCGATCAGGCTACCGGTAAAGGTGACACCGCCGATCAGGATGGAGAGGATGATGGTCACCAGGGTGAATGTGCTCGACCCGGGAACCAGCGCCGCCCAGCCCACCAACAGGCTGGCCATGCCGCCGAAGCCGTTGAACAGGGCCACCATTTCCGGCATGGCCGTCATCTCGACCATGCGCGCGGCAGCGCCACCGATCAGGGCGCCGACCACGAAGCCGACCGCGATCCACTGGTACTCGACGATGCCCTGGTCAAGCAGGGCCGCTACCACGGCGATCAGCATGCCGACGGCGGACACCATGTTGCCGCGCCGCGCCGTGGCGGGAGAGCCGAGCTGTTTGAGGCCAAAAATGAAGAGGGCCGCCGCTACCACGTAGCTGAATTGAATAAAGTTATCCATGGCGCTTTATTTCCCCTTCTTCTTGAACATGGCCAGCATGCGGTCGGTCACCATGTAACCGCCCACCACGTTGATGGTAGCCAGTGCCACGGCTGCGGCTCCCAGCCAGTTGGCGATGTCGTGCGCACCGGTGCCGGCCAGGCTGATGGCTCCCACCACGGTGATCCCGGAAATCGCGTTGGCGCCGGACATCAGCGGTGTGTGCAGGGTGGCGGGCACCTTGTTGATCAGTTCGAAGCCCAGGAAGATGGACAACATGAGAATAAAGGTCAGGAAAATTTCCGCAGGTATCATGTCAAGCACCCCCTTCCATGATTTTCTTGATGGTGTCGTTAACCACCTCGCCACCGTGGGTGATGACGCAACCGGGCAGGATGTCGTCCTCGAAATCCACCACGAAGGCCTTCTGTTCTTCGTTCCAGTTGTCCTCGACCAGGTTGAACAGGTTGGAGGAATACATCTGGCTGGCGTCGCGAGCCACCTCGCCGGCCAGGTTGCCCAGGCCGATTATGGTTACGCCGCCTACCTTGACTATCTCGTTGGGCACCGAGCCCTCGACGTTGCCGCCGGTTTCCGCGGCCATGTCAACGATGACCGAACCCGGCGCCATGCCCTCGACCATATCCCGGGTCACCAGCACCGGCGGCTTGCGCCCGAATACCTGCGCCGTGGTGATCACCACGTCGGATTTGGCGATGACGTCTTTCTGCGCCTGGCGCTGTTTCTCCACCTGTTCGGGGGTCAGCTCCAGGGCGTAGCCGCCTGCGGTCTGGCCGGTTTCACCGAGGTCGATCTCCAGGAACTTGGCACCCAGCGACTGCACCTGCTCGGCCACCACCGGCCGGGTATCGAAGGCAGTGACCTTGGCGCCCAGCCGCTTGGCCGTGGCGATGGCCTGCAGGCCCGCCACCCCGGCGCCGATGACGAACACGTTGGCCGGCTTGAGGGTGCCCGCCGGGGTCATCATCATCGGGAAGATTCGCGGCAGGTGAGTCGCTGCCTGCAGCACCATCACGTAGCCGGCGAGATTCGCCTGGGAGCTGAGGGCATCCATTTTCTGGCTGCGGGTGGTGCGCGGAATCATTTCCATGCTGATGGCCGTGATACCGGCGTCGCGCAGCGCAGCGACCAGCTGCTGCTCATTGAACGGGTCCAGGTAACTGATATGGATACAGCCGCGCTTCAACAGCGGGATGTCCTCCAGCGCCGGCTTGCGCAGCCGCAACAGGATGTCGGCGCTGCCGAGCAGGGCATTGCGGTCGGAGGACACCGCGGCCCCCGCATCCTGGTAGTCGGAATCGGCGTAGCCCGAGCCCAGCCCCAGGCCGGACTCCACCACGACTTCTGCACCCAGCCGGCACAGCTTCTTGGCCGCATCCGGAGTGATGGGCACCCGGTTCTCTCCCGGGTGTGTTTCCTTGGGAATGGCGATGCGCATTGCGATGTATACCCCCTAACCAATTGTTTTAATTGCCAAAAACGGGATACAACTACTATCAACGTTCGGCGGACGGTGGCCGCGACGACAGGGTTTGCGCGGGCCGTTCATTCAGGCAGCCGCCGACTTTAGCACAGCTGGCAATGCGGGTGAACAATGGCGGCTATTCAGCCAGTGAATCCTTGCAGCGGTTTAGCATGCCGTGCTTGCGGCGTGCCCGGCTACCGCCCCGCCTCCTCCCAGGCCCGGTAATTCCACCACGGCGGCAGCAGTTCCCGGTACTGCCGTTCGCGGTAGCGGCTGTCCACCAGCAGGGCGCGACCGCGGTCGCCGCTGCTGCGGATAACCCGGCCCAGCGCCTGGTCGACCTTCTGCATTCCCGGATACAGGCAGGCATACTCGAATCCGGCGCCGTAGCGCCGCTGAAACCAGTCCTGCAGCATGCGGGTATCGCGGTTGAACTGGGGCATGCCGACACCGACGATCACCACGCTGGTGAGCTGCTCGCCAGGAAGGTCTATGCCCTCGCCGTATACGCCACCCAGAATGCACAGGGCCGCCACGTCCCGCCGGGCTGCCAGCAGCGCCAGCAACTGCTCCCTGCCGCTGTCCGCCTGTTCCCGCTGCTGCACCCAGACATTGGGCCGCCGGCGCTCCAGCCCCTGCGCACGCAGCAACTCCAGGCAGTCCTGCAGGTAGCGGTAGGAGGGGAAATACACGATACAGTTACCGGGCTCGCGCTCCAGCCAGTCCAGCACCAGGGTGGCAAGCTGCCCCAGCGATTGCTGGCGGCGCGTGAACCGGGTGTCCACTGCCGTGGCGATAAACACTTCAAGCTGGCTGGCGGCGAACGGGGAGGCCTCCCGGCGGAACACGCTGCACTCGCCAAGCCCCAGCGCCTGGCGGGTCCAGTGCGGTGGCGACAGGGTCGCGGAGAAGGCGACCATGGCGTGCAACGGGCTCTGTCGCTGGGCCAGCAGGCGGGCCGGGTCCAGGCAGTTGAGGGTGAGCCGCAGGCCCTGCCTGCCACTGCCGCGCTCCAGCTCGAAGCGGAAATCCTCGCCCCAGTTGTCCACCAGACGCAGGAATTGCAATACCGCGAAATAGAAATCGAGCAGGCGCGGCTGGCGGTGCAGCAGGGCGGGCTCCGCGGCGAGCAAATCCCCCGTGCGGGAAGAAAAATCCGCCAGCGACTGCTGCAGCCCGGCGGGCAATTCGCCACTGCAGTGGTAGTCCGGCTCCTGCCACTGGCCGCGCTGCAACGCCAGCATGGCCCGGTTGACCCGCTCCAGAGCGGCCCCCAGCCCGCGGGGCGCGTCCCGTTTGACTGCCATGAGGTCGGCCTTGGCCAGGCTGGCGCGATACATGCGCCGGGCGCGCTCCGGCAGGTTGTGGGCCTCGTCCAGGAGCACGGTCCAGCGACGCCCGTCCTGCTTCATCACTGCCCCCAGGGTAGCAGTGAGGCTGTACACGTAATGCAGGTCGGCTATTACCAGGTCCACCCAGGGCAACAGGTCCAGGGCGAGCTGGTAGGGGCAGATGGCGAATTGCCGGGCCAGGTCCTCGATATCGGCCCGCCCCAGGGAGGGGCGCAGGAGCGCCGCCAGCAGTGCCGCGGGCAGCCGGTCGTAGTAACCTCGCGCGTAGCTGCAGTCATCGCCGTGACAGGCGCGTCCGGGAGAAAAGCACACCCGCTCCCTGGCCGTCAGGCTGAGCGCGGTCAGCTGCAGGCCGCCGCTGCGCAGCGCCGCCAGCGTATCTTCCGCGGTGCGCTTGCCCACGGTCTTGGCTGTCACATAGGCGATGCGGTCGTGCTTGCCGGTTGCCAGCGCCTTGAGGGCCGGATAGAGGACCGCGGCGGTTTTGCCGATGCCCGTCGGCGCCTCCACCAGCAGCTCGCCCGCCCGGTCGACGCATTTGTATACCAGCTCGGCTATCTCGCGCTGCCCGCTGCGAAACGTGCCGTGCGGGAACGGCAGGCGGCGCAGGCTCTCATCCCGCCGTCGTCGCTGCGCCGCCAGGCGGTCCTGCCAATCGGCAAAGGCGGCCAGCGAGGAGTCGAGGAATGCCTGCAGCTCTTCGCGCGTATACGTCTGCGACAGCGGGCTCTCGCGGCCACTGTCCAGGTTGAACCACGTCAGCCGGACTTCGAGCCGCTCCAGTTGCTGCTGCTGGGCGATGATAGCCGCATAGAGGCGCGCCTGGGCCAGGTGCATGCGACTCACCGCCGGCGGGATGCTGGCGGGATTGACCCGGCAGGTCTTGATCTCCTCCACCAGCGCATTGTCGGGGTCGTAACCATCGGCGCGACCGCGCAGCACCAGCTCCACCTCATCGCGGCAATGGCGATACTCCACGGCAAACTCGCTGCGGTAACTCGAGGGCCGCCGCCGGTAGACCTGCTGGTGACCCGCAATGCCCTGCACGCCAGTGGGGGAGGGCGTAAAACGGTGATCGATATCGCCGCTGCGATGGCAGAAGGAGACCAGTTCACCGACTGTTACCGACAGCTCTGTCACACCGGGTTCACTCCCACGCCACCCAGGCCACCGCGGCGGGGATGCCGGTTGCCACGAAAAAACGCAGCCAGCGCTTCTGGCTCTCCTGCAGGGCATCGCCCGGGCCTTTCACCTCCACCAGGCAATAATCGCCGCGGGCCTCCCCCAACGCCACCAGATCGGGAAACCCGCGGCGGTTCTCCCGCGGATCAAACAGCATCCGCTCCCAGATGGCCAGCAGGTGTTCGCCGGGGATGACGTCCACCGCCGCTGCCAGCAACGCCTCGTCGACGCGACGCCAGTCCACCCAGCGGCACTGAAAGCCGGCATAGCGCTGATAGGCGCGCCGCAACAGGGCACTGATGTCGGCGCCGCGCAGTTCTTCCAGGCGTCGCTCCAGCGCCGCTCGCCGCCGCTGCTGGAACTCGCGGCTATACATATCGGCGGGCACGCTCTGGTACGGGTTGTGGAAAGCGCCGGGCACTGCTGTGAATATCTGCTCCCAGAAGGCCAGCCCGAACAGGGTGTTCATGAGCGTGTTTTCGACATAGTGCACGGCCGCCCACTGGCTCTCCAACTGGCGCGCCGCCAGGACCTCCACCCGCTCGGCGCCGGGCGCCAGTACCAGGTCCAGGCGCGTAAACTGGTCGCGTCGCCGGGGCATGGGCTTGCGCCCCAGGCGGCGCTGCACCCGCGGCAGCACCCGAGCGGCGGCATCGCGCTCCTCCTCGCACCAGGGCGATGCCAGGATGGTCCCGGCCAGATCGAGCGCGCCGCGCCAGTCCTCTAGGCGCTCCAGGATTCGCAGGCGCCGCTCCCTGGCGGGGTGACGGCCACTGAGGCTGTACAACCGAGCCGCCAGTTCCGGCTCCCCCAGGCGTTCCATGTCGCGCGCGACACTGTTGCACAGGCGGTGCCAGCGGCTCTCGCTGGAAGCGTGCTCCACGCTCAGCGACGCCAGTTGCGCTGCCATGTCCACCAGGTCGGCGGGCTCACCCAGTTCCTGCAGCTGGTACCAGCTGTCGCCCAGGGCAGCGCAGGCCAGGTATTCCTCCACTGCCCCCCGGTGCGGGAACAGGCGCTGTTCCCGGTCCAGGGAATAGGGATAGTAGCGCGCCACCCCCAGATCGCTGAGGACGAAGTCCGTCAGGCCCTGGTGGCGGTTGCCGAAAAACAGCAGCTGGAACAGCTCCACCTCGGCCAGCCCGGCCGCCGCGACGATGCGGCCGCTGTCGACGACCGCCGCCAGCTGCAAGTGTTCAGTATTGTCCAGCGCCGGTTGCTCCAGGGCTGCCAGCAGTTCCGGCTTGGTGCGCGGCGCGGGGCCGTCGAGCAGGGCGCCCGCTGCGGCGGCCAGCTCGGCGCGGGTGAACAGCGCACCCAGCTCTGCCAGGGACAGTCCTTCCGCCTGCTCGGCCAGCCCAGCGGCGAGCAACTCGTCGACGCAGTCGGCTATCGACCCCAGCTCCGGATAGGACAGCTTGCTCTCGCGGAACCAGGGTCCCACCCTGGATACCAGCCGCACGTACAGGCACTGGGCGTCGAAACCCAGTTCGCGGTAACTGCGCAGGAGGTCGTGCTCCGCAGCTGTCAGCACATCGCCGTACTGCTGTTCCACGCTGGCGCACAGGGCCAGGAAATTGTCGCGGTAGTAGTGCGGCGCCAGCGCCACGTTATCGGCTGCCGCCAACTAGGCCTCCTCCGCAGGGGCCAGCGTACGCTGGCGCTGCTGCAACAACACCCCGGGGATGATCAGCGCCAGGCCGACCAGGGTGGCCCCGTGTATGGGCTCGCCCAGCACGGTGGCGATAAACACCAGCGATAGCAGGGGCGACAGGAAGATGAGGTTGCCGATGCGCGAAACCCCGCTGGACAGGCGCAGGGCGGTGGACCACAGGGCGAAGGTGAGTCCCATCTCGAACAGGCCGACATAAGCCGCCGCGGCCAGGCCCTGCCAGGCGGGCGGGTAGAGGCTGGAGTTGATTGCGCACAGACCCAGGGCGACCGGCGCCGCCACCGCGAAGTTGAGACACAGGCAGGCGATGGGATCGCGCCGGTTGCGCGTTGCAAGCAGCCAGTAAAACGCCCAGATCACGGTGCTCAGCAGGGCCAGGCCCACACCGGCGGGACTGTCGAATTGCAGTTGCGCCGGCTGCCCCCGGGTGGCGATGATCAACACCCCGCTGTACCCCAGCAGCAGCGCCAGCAAATCGCGGCGGCTGAGCCTGTGGCCCAGCATCGGCACCGCCAGCAGCGCCAGGGTAATGGCCCAGGTGTAGTTGATCGCCTGCGCCTGCTGCGCGGGCAGCAGCGCATAGGCCTGCAGCAGTACCAGGTAGTACAGCACCGGGTTGACCAGGCCCATGGCCAGGAAATAGCCCGGGGTCTCAGCGGCGTACACCCGCAACAGCGACAGGCGGCCCTGGCAGGCGAGGATCAGCAACAGGGCCAGAGCGGAGCAACACACTGAATAGGCAAGCAGCTGGAACACGTCCAGCTCCCTCAGCGCCAGCTTGAAGGCGGTCGCCACTGTCGACCACAGCAGCACGGCACTGAGCCCGTATGCGAGGGCACGGCGATCATCGGTCATCAGTTCACCCGGGGAGAAACAACCCGCTATAGCGAGCGGCTGCCTGGCCACTGCCACTTGCAACAGCCTGGGCCCGCCTGTTGCGGGCCTATGTTACGTGATCTTGCGGGCAATGCCAGACGCGGACAACTGTACCGCGGGGGGGAAATCAGGCATCCTGCCTGACTCAGGCCGCCAGCGCAGGGCTCGGGAGAACGTGGTCCCGCGCTGCGCCGGCCCGGCAAGCCTTCGAGAGCGCCCCTGCAGTGAGCACCCAGTCCAGCCAGCACACCCCGTCCCTGTCCCCGGCACTGGCGCTAACCCCCGTGCTGTTCCTGATTGGCGCGCTGGGCTGCTCCGTCTTCCTGTTCGGCGCCGATTCCTCCTACGGCGCCAACCAGATAGCCCTGGTGCTCGCCAGTTGCGTGGCGGCCCTGGTGGGCCGGCGGGCCGGCGTCGACTGGGCACAGGTGCAGGCGGGCATCATCGACGGTATCGCCGTCGGCCTGGGGCCCATCCTGATACTGCTGGCGGTGGGCATGCTGATCGGCACCTGGATATTGTGCGGCACCGTGCCGGCAATGATCCATTACGGCGTGGAGATCCTCGATCCCGGTATCTTCTACGCCGCCAGTACCATGATCTGCGCCATCGTCGCCATCAGTACCGGCAGTTCCTGGACGGTGGCAGGCACCCTCGGCATCGGCCTGATGGGGATTGCCGGCAGCTTCAACCTGTCCCCGGCGATCACCGCCGGGGCGATTGTTTCCGGGGCCTATTTCGGCGACAAGCTCTCCCCCATGTCGGACACCACCAACCTGGCCGCCGCGGTCACCGGTGTGGACCTGTTCGACCATATTCGCCACATGCTGTGGACCACCGTGCCCGGGTTCCTCATCGCCATCCTCATCTACGCCCTGATAGGCACCGGCGACGCCGCCACCCCTGGGGAAATCGAGGCCCTGCAACGCGCGCTCGCGACACAATTCGACATCGGCCCCCACCTGCTGCTGCCGCTGGCGCTGATGCTGGGCATGGTCTACTACCGCGTACCCGCCTATCCCGCCATCGTCGGCAGCGCCCTGACCGGCGCGCTGTTCGCCGTGCTGTTCCAGCCCGAAGCCGTCGGCCGGCTCGCCGGGGACAGCCACAACGCCCTGCTCGGCCAGGTAAAGGGCATCTGGATCAGCCTGTTCAACGGCTACAGTTCCGCCAGTGGCAACACCTTTCTGGATGCCTTGCTGAGCAAGGGCGGCATGGGCAGCATGCTCAACACCGTGTGGCTGATCGTCTGCGCCCTGGGCTTCGGCGGCGCCCTGGAGCGCACCGGCATCCTCGACTACCTGTTGCGGCTCGCCCTGCGGCGAGTGCACAGCACCGGCTCGCTGATCGCCACCACGGTGCTCACCTGCCTGGGCAGCAACGCGCTCGCCGCTGACCAGTTCATCGCCGTGGCGCTGCCGGGACGCATGTACCGGGATGCCTACGAGGCGCGGGGGCTGTCCCGCCTCAACCTGTCCCGTACCCTGGAGGACTCCGCCACCCTGACCTCGGCACTGGTTCCCTGGAATACCTGCGGCGCGTACATGTCCGCCACCCTGGGGGTAGCTACCCTGCACTATGCCCCGTTTGCATTTTTCAACCTGCTTTGCCCGCTGATCGCCGTCATCTATGGGGCGGCGGGCATCGCCATCAAACCCGCACCACCGCAAGCGGCGACCGCGGAGGATACATGAACACAGCGGTTTTACCCTGGGACCTGCCCGCGCCCTACACCCTGGCGACGCGGGTGATGGCCACCGACATCGACGGGCTCAACCACACCAACAATGCGGTCTACGTGAACTGGTGCCAGCAGGTGGCCTGGGCGCACTCGGTGGCGCTGGGCCTGGACCTGGCGCGCTACCGGGAGCTGGATCGCGCCATGGCGATCACCCGCAGCGAGTACGACTATCTGCAGGCGTCACGCGAGGGCGAGGAGGTCATTGTCGGCACCTGGATCGTGGACTGGGATCGCAAGCTCACCATGCAGCGCCGGTTCCAGGTAATCCGGCCCGCGGACGGCGCCACCCTGTTGCGCGCCCGCATGCGCTTTGCCTGCATAGAACTCAGCAGCGGCCGGCCGCGACGCATGCCGCGGGAGTTTCTGGAAGGGTACGGGCCGGCGGTATTGGCTGGGTAGATGGACGATCGGCGTTTGCAGGAGGCGGGCACCACCCCGGGCACGGCCATAGGCTTGCCCTGGTTTTTGGGCGGCTGCGGAACTCGACAATTTTTGCTGCGCAAAAATCCGGACTCGAACAATCCTCGCCGAAAGCTCCCAAAAACCAGGACAAACCTGAGCATGGCCTACAGGCCCGGGGTGGTGCCCGCCTCCTGCAAACACCTCGCAGCACGGCAATTACGGAGCGCTCAGGCCCGCTGCCAGTCAAAGGCCAGCACCTTGCGGATATCATCGCCACCGGTGGCCAGCATCAGCAGGCGGTCGACCCCCAGGGCGACGCCGCTGCAGGGTGGCAGGCCGTGCTCCAGGGCGGCCAGCAGCCTCTCATCCAGCGGGTGCTCCGGCTGACCGTGTTCGCGGCGCCGGGCATTGTCCAGCCCAAAGCGTCGGCGCTGCTCCGCCGCATCCAGCAGTTCGCAGTAGCCATTGGCCAGTTCCAGGCCATCGACGTACAGCTCGAAGCGCTGGCCCACCTCGATGCCGTCGGCTTCCACGATGCGCGCCAGTGCCGCCTGGGAGGCGGGATAATCGTACACGAACACCATGCCCGCGCCCGCCAGTTGCGGCTCGATCACGTGGCTCATCAACAGATCCAGCCACAGGTCGCGGTCGCCGGCCATGGCACCCGTATCGACATGCTCCCTGGCAAGGCCTTCCAGGGCGCCGACGTCGGCGCGCAACGGATCGACCTGCAGGTACTCGCGGAACAGCTCGCGATAGCTGAACCGCTGCACCGGGCGCTGCCCCAGGCAGTGTTGCACCAGGTCGGCCACCTCCGCCATCAACTGGTGGTGGTCAAAGCCCGGGCGATACCATTCCAACAGGGTGAATTCGGGGTTGTGGCGACTGCCAGCCTCGCCGTCCCGGAAGGCCCGCGCGAGCTGGTAGATGGGCTGGCGGTCGCGGGCCAGCAGGCGCTTCATCGCATATTCGGGGGAAGTCTGCAGATAGCGGGGCGCGCGCAGCGATGCCCCCCTCTCCACTACCAGCGGCTCGATGGCGACGTCGGTGACCCCGGC
The DNA here is from genome assembly GCA_024234735.1 of Pseudomonadales bacterium. Lineage (GTDB taxonomy): Bacteria > Pseudomonadota > Gammaproteobacteria > Pseudomonadales > Halieaceae > JARRPM01. The sequence goes on along the minus strand of JACKNV010000003.1, from coordinate 5,190 downwards.
GCCGCCCAGCAGCGGTGTCTCCACCTCCAGGATATCCCGCGCGGCGAAAAACCGCCGCAGCTGCTCCAGCAGCGCGGCCCGCGCACGCAGACACGCCAGGCTGGCAGAGGGCTGCCAGTCGGGCGTCTGGCTCAGGACTTGGAAACCCGGTTCTGGTACTCGCCGCTGCGGGTATCCACCCGGATCACCTCGCCCTGATTCAGAAACAGCGGCACTTTGACCACCGCCCCGGTGCTCAGCCTGGCCGGTTTGCTGCCGCCCTGGGCAGTATCGCCCTTGAGGCCCGGGTCGGTTTCGACGATTTCCAGTTCCACGAAGTTCGGCGGCGTCACCGACAGCGGATGGCCGTTGTACAGGGTGACCTCGCAGCTGTCCTGCTCCTTGAGCCACAGGTTGGCATCGCCCACCGCCTTGGCGTCGGCCTGGTGCTGCTCGAAGGTGTCGGGCTCCATGAAATACCAGAATTCGCCGTCGTTGTAGAGGTACTCCATGGTGCGGTCCACCACGTCGGCGCCCTCCAGGGATTCCCCTGACTTGAACGTCCGCTCCCAGACCCGGCCGGTGTTGAGGTTGCGCAATTTCACCCGGTTGAAGGCCTGGCCCTTGCCGGGTTTCACAAACTCGTTCTCGAGAATACTGCAGGGTTCGCCGTCAAGCATGACCTTGAGGCCCGAGCGGAAGTCGTTGGTGGAGTAGTTTGCCATGGTTGTCTCGTATCGCTGCCTTGAAAGGCGGCCATGATAACTCACGGGAACCGGCAATGGCAGATAGGGGGATTTTCAAGTTGGCCACCACCGTGTTTTATATGATACTCGGCCCATGCATTGGTCCAGCCAATGACAACGATTCAGGACCCCACCAGTATGAGCAGTGATGCCCCAGTCAAACTGAGAGTACCGCGCCAGGACCTGCAAGCGCTCGACGCTTTCCAGCTAACGGTGCATGCGGCACAGGACTGGGCCCAGGGGCTGCCGGTCACCAACGCTCGCCAGGTGGGCCGGCAACTGCGGGATGTACTGGCCCAGCTTAACCGGGTGGAGGTACGGCCCGAACTGCGCTTCGGTATCCTCGAGGCGCTGCGCCCCAGCCTGCTGGTGGCCAGCGCCAGTCTCGGCAAGCGCTTCCTGCAGCAACCGCTGGTTATGCCGCCGGAGCCCCGGCAGCTGGCTGAGCTCACCGACGATCTTTATTCCCTGGCCGCCACCGGCTATACCATCACCGCTGTGCACACCATGCAACAGCGCGACAGCATTCGCGAGGTGAATCCGGCGCGCCTGGTTTGCGAGGCCGTCCACCGCGCTATTCGTTTTTGCGGCCTGAAACTACTGCAGACCTTCCAACTGTACCGGCCGGTTGAATTGCAGGGCTGGCTGGACCTGCACCAGCTCTACGCACTGGCGGAACGACAGCGCCTGGCAGAGTTACCGGTGACCGACAGGCTGGTCGGCGACGGCACCATCAGCGCCGCCTACCTGCAGGCGCTGCTCCTGGGCTGCTGCAAGCCCAACCAGTTGCGCCAGGCGGACCTGGCCGCCATTTACCGGGGCCTGCGGGAGTGGAGTACCCTGCTGAAAGTGAGCCGGGACACGGATGACAAGAGCCTGTTCCTGGTGAACCTGGACAGCGACCACCCCCCGCTGTACAGCCCCCTGTACCGGGAACCACCCGGCCCGCGCACCCGCTACATCGACACCGAGCCCCTGGTGGAGCACCTGCACCAGCTGTCCACTTCGCAGGGCAGGGGTGTGGCATTTGATCGCGACACGGTCGTCAGTCCCAGCGCACTGCAGCACCTGATCGACTCGCTGGGCAAGATGAGCATGCGCAACTTCGCCCGCAAGCGCTCCAGTAAGGCCCTGTGGATTACGGTGGGCTTCAGCGCCTGCCACTACTACCTTGGGGGGCAGCGGGCGTTCGAGCAGTTGCTGTACGGCGACGAATACCTGCCGCCGCTGACCGAGCGCCTGCCGGACAACCCCTTCCTGTCTGGCAATGCCGGGCGCGACCAGTGGCAGCAGGCAAACCCCGAGGAAGACTTCCAGCAGCAGGAGTTGGCAGTGGGCGAAAGCGAACTGGCGCACCAGGTGCAGCTGGACGACAAAACCCGCGCGATCCTGCAGGGAGAGGTCGACCCTGACCTGCCCGCCGACCGGGAATACCCCGTCTACCAGGCCGCTATATTCGACGCCAGCCCGGGGGGTTACTGCCTGGAGTGGACCGCGCAGCTACCGGGCAATATCAAGACGGGAGACATTGCCTGCGTGCGCGAAGACGAGAACGCGCACTGGGCAATCGCCGTGGTGCGCTGGATGAGCCAGCTAGAGAACAACAGGAGCCTGGTCGGGTTGGAACTGATCAGCCCCAGTGCCGAACCCTATGGCGCGCGCATGCGCCTGAAAAAGGGTGAGGAGACAGAGCCCATGCGCGCCCTGTTGCTGCCCGAGATAAAACTGGTGGGGCAGCCACCGACCCTGATCATCCCCCGGACGGGCTTCAGGGAGCGCCAGAAGATCATCATAGCGCGCTTCGGGGAGGAGTTTTTCATCCAGTTGACACGCCAGGTGGCGGTAACCGGCGCCTTCGTGCAGTTCGAGTTCCGCTTCATCAAACAGTTGGGCGACGTACTCGCGGAAGACAAGACCCGCCCCCTGGACTCTTCCTTCGATTCCCTGTGGACCAGTATCTAGGGCCCGGGATCCTGAGAACCGGAATCCGCTTGACGGTCCGCGCCGTGATTCTGGTAGCGGTCGGAGAGACCCAGCAGATACAGAATAGCGTCCAGCCCCAGGGTTGAGATCGACTGGTCCGCGGATTGTTTCACCAGGGGTTTGGCCCGGAAGGCCACCCCCAGGCCGGCAATGCTCAGCATCGGCAGGTCATTGGCGCCATCGCCGACGGCAATCACCTGCTGCAGGTCTATCCCCTCCTGCCGCGCCAGTTGGCGTAACAGCTCTGCCTTGCGCTGGCCATCGACAATGGGCTCCCGCACCCGGCCGGTGACCCGGCCATCGGCAATATCCAGTTCGTTGGCGTGTACGTAATCGATCCCCAGGCGCCGCTGCAGGTCGCGGGCGAAATAGGTAAAGCCGCCGGACAATATCGCCGTCCTGTAGCCCAGCAGGCGCAGGGTCGCCAGCAGGTGTTCTGCTCCCTCGGTTATCTTCAGGCCAGCGCTGACCTGCTGCAGGGCCTCCTCGGTGAGGCCTCGCAACAGCGCGACCCGCGCCCTGAAGCTCTCACTGAAATCGATTTCGCCGCGCATGGCGCGCTCGGTGATCGCGCTGACCTGCTCGCCGACACCGGCCAGGGCCGCCAGTTCATCGATCACCTCCGCCTCGATCAGGGTGGAATCCATATCGAACACCACCAGCCGGCGATTGCGCCGGTACATGTTGTCCTGCTGGAAGGCGAGGTCGACATCGAGGGCGGCCGCGACTTCCAGCAGGTCGCGGCGGAACACCCCGGAATCCTGCAGCGGCCCGCGCACTGAAAATTCCACGCAGGCCTTGCTCAGGGCCGGCAGTTCCCCCAGGGGAATGCGGCCGGAGAGGCGGTTGATGCTGTCGATATTGAGGCCATGGGCCGCGACCACCGCCGTCACCCGCGCCAGCTGGTCGGCGGTGATCTTGCGCGCCAGCAGGGTGATGATGTAGCGGGCCCGGCCCTGCGCCTCTACCCAGCGGGCATAGCTGTCTGCGGGTACGGCGTTGATGCGGGTCTGCATCCCGTGGGCATCGCCGAAGGACCTGATCGATTCGCCCATGCGCGTCGCGTCGCAACCGTCGGGCACTTCCACCAGCACGCCCATGGACAGCGTGGCGTGGATCACCGCCTGGCCGATATCGAGCACATTGACACCGTGCCCCGCCAGGATGGAGGTGATCCCGGCGGTCAGCCCCGGCTGGTCCTCGCCGGAAATGCTTAGCAACAGAATGTCATTCACGGCGCGAGATCCGCTTGGGTGAAAAGCGGCCTATTCTACCCGCTCCCGTCATTTGCTGGGAAGCGCACCATCCGCGCGGCGACCTGGGGCGCCGGTGCGGATACAAAAACCTGCTGCCGCCGGCGGACTGGTTTATACTGGCGCGCGTCCCCACAAGGCAGTCATCCGCTACCCGTGAAAATGCCTCTGCAAGACCGCAGCATCAGCCAGCAGTTGGCGCTTCTGGCGGCGAGCCTGTGCCTGCTGGTCAGCCTGGCGCTGGTCGCCCTGGCGGCGATCTCCACCGGCCATATGCAGGCGCAGCAGCAGGAAGAGTACGGCTACGCCCTGGCGCGCCAGATCGCCACCCGTATCGGCACCGCGCTGGAAACCGGCGACCTGCTGAGTGTCGCGGCCTCCCTGCAGCGCTTCGTCGAGACCTCCTCCGCGGAGGAGGTGGCCATTTTCGACGTGGAGGGCAAGGCGCTGGGACAGGCCGGCGAGGCCCTGGGGCAGAATCTCAGGCAGTACCAGGCGCCGGTGCGGGTGGAATCGGACGTCGCCGGCAAGGTGGTCATCACCCTCAGCACCGACAGCGCCGGCGCCTCCAGGCTGCAGTTCGTGCTCAGCCTGCTGGGCCTGGCCGTGCTGTTGAGCCTGGCGGTGTATGTGACCACCCGCCTGCTGGGCCAGCGCCTGGCGGCCCGGTTGCAGCAGCTGGCCGCCACCATCGCCCTGGACGACCAGGAGGGCGCGCCGGCAACCGGCAACGAACTGGCGCTGCTCGCAAGGCATGTCGAGGCGCTGCCCATGGACCTGCTGCGCACCCGCAGCGAGACCAACCCCCGGGAGGAGAACTACCGCACCACCGCGGTGTTGTACCTGCACCTCACCAGCCTGGCGGACTACATCGATACCCTGGACGAGCGGGCCCTGCACCGCTATACCGACCGCCTGCACCACCTGGTGCTGGCGGCGGCGGGCTTCTATGCGGGGGATCTGCAGGTGGCCCGCCAGTTCGGGCTGGCGGTCTATTTCACCGGCCCCAACAGCGCCGGCAGCGCGGCGTTTCGCGCCGCCTCCTGCGCCTGGCTGATACAGGCGGTTGCCAGGGAGCTGGAGCCACGCCTGCGCCGCTCGCTGACCGTGGCCATGGCGATCTCGCAAAGTGAGCTGGGTGCCGGCGACCAGGCGGACATCTACCCGGGGCTGTACATCCAGCACACCCTGGACGAACTGCAGGCCATCTGCGCCAACCGGCCGCCGCG
>JACKNV010000002.1 GCA_024234735.1 Pseudomonadales bacterium | reverse complement strand
CCACCAGTGTGTCCATGCCCTTGTCCACACGCGGCTCCCAGGCAGCAGTGTCACCCGTCAGGGGTGCCCCGGTGGCGGCCACGGTATGGCAACTGGCGCAGCTGCGCTGGTATATCTGTGCCAACTCCGGATCGGCGGGCTGCAGGGCGCGACTGGCCGCCTCGGCCGGCGGCGCTCCCCGCGGCCCCTCGCCGCAGGCTGACAGCAGCGCGAGCAGCAACGCCAGCGGTGCGATCTTCAGGGTCGGTATTGCAAGCATCATGTCTCTCCCGCCTCATCCAGTGCTGACGTGCCATCGGCCAGAGCCCCGCAATCCGAGCGGCTGCCAGCCACGCCTCCCTCCGCTACCGGCAGCTGCCGCCACCATCCCTCTAACATTGCGCCGATGGTATTGGGGATCACCAGGTGCGCCGCGTACCAGGTGTGCAGGCAGCGAATTCGGGTGAAATCGGCAATCCCGCCTATGCCCCGCCGGGCCAGCACCTCCGCCATCCCCAGCTGCCGCAGCCGCCGCTGCTCCGACGGTGTTATATATTCCGCGCGCAGGGCGATGTGGGACGCGTGATCCCGCGCCATGGCCTGCCGCAGGCCGACATCGCTGTTCACCCGCTGCTGCAGGCGCTTGATAAGTCCGCCGGCCTCGGCCTGGTCTATGCGGTAGGACAGGTCCGCATCCACCAGCCAGAACAGGGTGGGAAATGGTTTGTCATCGACCAGCGAGGCCACCCGGATCACCATCGGCTCACCGCCGGGGGAACTGACCGCGATGGCCCGCAGGCCCCGGGGCTCCCTGCCGAGCAGCTGCGCTACACGGTCGTGTGTGGAAGGATTTATGGACAAAGGCGGTGCCTGCTGACTACGGGCCTGTAATTCTACGCGAAGCCGGCGGGAAAATACGAACCCGTGACGATTTCGCGGGCCGGGGTTTCGGGGCCCGACTGGCCAGGGTTTGACAAAGCTCCCGGCAGCACCTAAAGTCCCGGCCCGAACCAGGTGCCTGCCGCTGTCCCCCCGGGTGACGGCTGGGCAGGTTAAATGGGAAGTGTGGTAGGCCCTGTGCCCAAGCCACCGCTGCCCCCGCAACGGTATACAGCCCCGGCTGTGAGCCCGATACCTGCCTGGCGTATGCACCGATGGAGCGGAGGGCTTCAGACAAGGTTGCCTCGCGCCGAGCAGCGCGTCGTTCCCTGGTTTCCTCTCTCAATCGGCCTGACAACCCGGCCATTGAGGTAACACCATGACTCGTTTCCCAACCTGCGCACTGCTCGCCCTGGCGAGTGGCAGCGCCTGCCACACCACCCTTGCCGACAATCCCCTGGAGGAGATCGTCGTTACCGCCACCGGAGTAGAGATGCCTCTGCGCCAGGTGGGCACTTCAATATCCGTGATCGACCAGGAGGAGATCGAGCGCCTCGGTTTCGTCTCGCTGTACGATGTCCTGCGCACCCAGCCCGGGGTCTCCGTGACCAATACCGGGGGTACCGGCAGCGCCGCATCGCTGCGTATCCGCGGCGAGGAAGGCTATCGTACCCTGGTACTGCTGGATGGCATCGACATCGCCGACACATCCGGCCCCCAGGTGAGCCCGCGCTTCGAACAATTGCTGAGTTCCGGCGTGCAGCGCGTGGAGATACTGCGCGGACCCCAGGGGCTGATGTACGGTGGCGATGCCGGCGGCGTGGTCAATATCACCACCATCGCACCGCGCGACGGATTTGGCGGCGAGGTGAGCGCCGAGGGCGGACGCTACGGCACCCAGCAATTCTCAGGCAACGTCGGCGGCGGCAACGACACCGTGGATTTCAACCTGTCCGGAGCCGATTTCAGCAGCGATGGCTTCAATGCCCGCAGCACCGATGAGGTGCTCAAGGACGACGACGGCTACGACAACAGCACCGTCAACGCGCGCATCGGCTACCAGGCCACCGAGCAACTGCGCTTTACCGCTGTGGGTCGCGACGTCCACGGCAAGAACCGCTACGACGACTGCTACACCGTGGACACTTTCGAATCCACCGACCGCTGCAGCGATCACTACCAACAGCAGGCCTGGCGCCTGGCCGCAGACTACCAGGCAGGCCGCTTCGAACACCAGCTCGCCTACACCGGCAACGATACCGACCGCAATTTCAAATCAGCCGGCCAGACCAGTTTCCAGGCAAAGGGCACGCTGGACCGAATCGGCTACCTGGGGAACTTCCGCTACAGCGACGGCTTGCGCCTGGTATACGGTGCGGAGCGGCAACAGGAATCCATCGACGACGGCAGTACCGATGACAGCCGCAACCAGTACGGTTACTACCTGGAGTACCAGGGCGGCTTCGGCGAAAACCTGTTCGTGACCGCCGGTGCCCGATATGACGACAACGACGATTTCGGCACCCACACCTCCTACCGCCTGAGCAGCGCCTACCTGATCCCCCTTGCCGGCGGAGACCTGAAGCTCAAAGGCACTTACGGCACCGGCTTTCGCGCCCCCAGCCTGTACGAAGTGGCCTACAACACCGGCAGCTTTGCCTACCCGCCCGCGTCGCAGACATCGCTGCAGGAAGAGAAAAGCCGGGGCTACGATGTCGGGCTGACCTGGGGCGCGGATTCCGGCCTGTACCTGGAAGCCGTGTATTTCGACCAGAAAATCGACGACGAGATCTATTTCGACCTCGCCAACTATTCCGGCTACCTGCAACGCAACGGCACCACCGACTCCAGCGGCGTCGAGCTGAGCGCCGCCTGGCCACTGCTGGCGAGCCTTTCCCTGTCGGCCAACTATACCTTCAACAACACCGAGACCGCCGACGGCCAGAGCCGACCCTACCGGCCCGAACACCTGGCCAACCTGGGCCTGAGCTGGCGCGCGCTGGGGGACACCCTGGTGCTGGGGGCCGCCTGGCGCCTGTCCCAGGACGCCGAGGACGTCGACGGTTCCCAGCTGGACGACTACCAGGTGCTGGAGCTGACCGCCAGCTATCAGCTGCTGCCCTCGCTACAGCTGTTCGGCCGGGTGGAAAACGCCCTGGATGAGGACTACCAGGAAGTTCCCACCTACAATACCAGCGGAGCCGCCGGCTACGCCGGGATGAAATACATTTTCTAGGAGGCGGGCGATGACCACCACCGACAAGGACGCCAGACACAAGTCCGCCATGCAGAAGCAGAAGGTGAATGTCGATGCCGCCATCGCCGCGGCGGACACCGAACGGGGCATCGCCCTGTTGCTGACTGGCGACGGCAAGGGTAAATCCAGCTCCGCCTTCGGCATGGTCATGCGCGCCCTGGGCTACGACCAGAAAGTCGGGGTGGTGCAATTCATCAAGGGCGAGCAACTTTCGGGAGAGGAAATCTACCTGAAGGAGCACTGCCCCCAGGTGGATTTTTACCAGATGGGCACCGGGTTTACCTGGGATACCCAGGATCGCAGCGCCGACATGGCCGCGGCCCGGCGCACCTGGGAGCGGGCCAGACCCATGCTCGAGGACGCCAGCTTCGACCTGGTAGTGCTGGATGAGCTGACTTATATGATCGCCTTCAAATACCTGCCGGAAGAGGAAATCATCGATGCCATTCGCCAGCGCCCGCCCGGCCAGAGCGTGGTGGTTACCGGGCGCGGTGGCGGCAAGGCCCTGCAGGGCGTCATGGACACCGTGTCGGAAGTGAAGGAAATCAAGCATGCCTATCGCGCCGGTATCAAGGCGCGTCGGGGTGTGGACTATTAACCAGGCTGGACGCCGCCACCACGCGCGATGGCTGCTGGCCTGTCTGGCCGCCGCCCTGCCCCTGTGCATCCTGGTGGGGCTCGCCAGTGGCGCGGTCCGCCTCTCCCCCGGGGAGGTGGCGAGTGGGCTGCTGGCACTGGGCGGCGATGCGCCGGCTGACCAGGCGAGCCTGATCATTGCCCACATTCGCCTGCCGCGGGTACTGCTGGCCGCGGTAATGGGCGCGGTCCTGGCCATCAGCGGCGCTGCCATGCAGGGCCTGTTTCGCAACCCGCTGGCCGACCCATCGCTGATCGGAGTCACTGCGGGCGCCTCACTGGGCGCGGCCCTGGTCATCGTCGTGGGCGGCAGCACCCTGCAAAGCTACACCGCCCTTACCCTGGTATCGGCGGGCGCCTTCGCCGGCGGTGCCGCAGCCGTGGTGTTTGTCTATCGCCTGGCGACCTCGCCCAGCGGCACCTCGGTTGCCAGCATGTTGCTGGCCGGTATCGCCATCACCGCCCTGGCGGGCGCCCTGGGCAGCCTGCTGGAGTTTCGCGCGGACAACGACATGCTGCGCCGCATTTCCCTGTGGAAGATGGGCGGCATGGACGGTGCCAGCTACCCCCGCCTGCTGCTGGGAACGGTGGTGGGCGGCGCCCTGCTTTTGGCCCTGCCGCGCTACGCCAACGCCCTCAACGCCCTGCTGCTGGGCGAGTCCGAGGCCCGCCACCTGGGTATCGATGTGGAGCGCGCCAAGTTTGCCCTGGTCACCTGGGTGGCCCTGGGAGTAGGCACTTCGGTGGCGCTGGTGGGAACCATCGCCTTCGTCGGCCTGGTGGTGCCGCATATCATGCGCCTGCTGCTGGGGCCGGATCATCGCGTGCTGCTGCCGGCCGCCGCCCTGGCGGGCGCCATCCTGCTGGTGGCAGCCGACACCCTGGCGCGCACCGTGTTCGCTCCGACGGAACTGCCGGTAGGCATCGTCACCGCCATCGTCGGGGTGCCGTTTTTTATCTCCCTGCTGCGCCAGCGGCACCACTACGGAATGCAATCGTGAACGCCCTGCAGCTGCGGGCGGTGCAGGCCGCGCCCTGGGGTACGCGACTGCTGCAGGACATCAACCTGCTGCTGGGGCCCGGCCAGATCCTGGGTCTGGCCGGCCCCAACGGCGCCGGCAAGTCCTCCCTGCTGCGCCTGGTCGCCGGGGATATCGCCGTGCACAGCGGCGAGCTGCTGGTGCACGACCGGCCCCGGGCGCACTGGCCGCGCCAGCAGCTGGCCCGGCGCCTGGCCTACCTGCCGCAGTTCTCCCTGTTGAATTTCCCCTATACCGTGGCAGAGGTCGTGTCCCTGGGGCGAATGCCCCACGCCACCGGCGCGGCGGCTGACCACGACATCGTTCAACAGGTCATGGCGGCAACCGACGTCAGTGGCCTGCGCGAACGCCCCTATACCCGCCTGTCGGGCGGCGAACGCCAGCGGGTGCAACTGGCGCGAGTGCTCGCCCAGGTCTGGGATACGGCCGAGGACGGCCGCGCCCTGCTGCTGCTGGATGAGCCCACCACCGCGCTGGACCTGGCGCACCAGCAACTGGTCGCGCAGGCGGTGCGCACCCTGGCCGGGCGCGGTTGCGCCATCGTGCTGGCCATTCACGACTTCAATCTGGTGGCCGGCCTGGCGGACATCATTGCCGTGCTGCAGGACGGACGGCTGGCCGCCTGCGGGGCACCGGAACAGGTATTCACCCCGCAACTCTTCCGCGAGGTGTTCGCCATCGACGTACTGGTACAGCGCCACCCGCTGCGCAACCAGCCGCTGGTCATCAGCCGGTGAGGTCCCTGCGCAATTGGCCGACGATGGGCGCCCTGCTTTGCCTGGCCATTGCCGGCGCGGCGCTGGCGCAGCCGCTCGAGGTCGAGGATTTCGCCGGGCGCCAGGTGCGGCTGGCGGCGCCGGCGCAACGCATCGTGGCGCTGGCGCCGCACCTGGTCGAAAACCTGTACAGCGCCGGTGCCGGTGACAAACTGGTGGGAGTGGTCGGCCACAGCGACTACCCGCCCGAGGCTGGCGCCATTGCCCAGGTGGGCAGCTTCAATGCCTACAGTGTGGAGACCATTGCCAGCCTGCAGCCCGACCTCATCCTGATGTGGGGGTCCGGCAATGGCATGCGCACCCTGGCGGCACTCGAGCTTCTGGGTATCCCCATATTCGTCAGCGAACCGCGGCAACTGGCCGACATAGGCCGGGACATCCGCCTGCTGGGCCAGCTGGCGGACACTGACACCCGCGCCCGGGCAGAAGCCGATCGCATCGACGAGGCGCTCTCAGCACTGCGCGCGCAGTACGGTACCCGGGGGCCCATCACGGTATTTTACGAGATCTGGAACCAGCCCCTGCAGACCGTGAATGGCGAGCATCTGATCAGCCAGGTTATCGCGCTTTGCGGCGGCGTTAATATTTTCGGGGAGTTGCCGACCCTGGCGCCGCAGGTCAGCGTCGAGGCGGTGCTGGCGCGCGCGCCCGAGGCGATTATCGCCAGCGGTCGCCACGATATGCGACCCCAGTGGCTGGACGACTGGCGCCGCTACCCCGCGCTGCCGGCGGTGCGCGATAATGCCCTGTTCTTTGTCGACCCGGACCTGCTGGAGCGCCCTACCGCCAGGGTGCTGCTGGGCGCAGGCACGCTGTGCCGACAACTCGACACGCTGCGATGAATCGGGCTGCGCTCAGCCGGGCTGCGCTCAGCCGGGCTGCAGCAGATGCGATACCAGGGTCTTGCCAGCCCGGCGCTGTTTGCTAAGCTCTGCCCTGCAAATGAGAGCCCAACCGCCACTATAAGGACGACCAATGAAACCGGAAACCATTGCCCTGCACGCCGGCTACGCCGGCGACCCCACGACCCACGCCGCCACCACTCCCATTTACCAGACCACGTCGTATACCTTCGACAACACCCAGCACGGGGCCGACCTCTTCAACCTGGCGGTACCGGGCAACATCTACAGCCGCATCATGAACCCCACCAACGCGGTGCTGGAACAGCGCCTGGCCGAACTGGAAGGCGGGGTCGGCGCGCTGGCCGTGGCCTCGGGCATGGCGGCCATACGCTACGCCATCGAGGCCATCGCCGAGGCCGGCAGCAATATCGTCAGCACCTCGCAGCTGTACGGCGGCACCTACAACCTCTTCGCTCACACATTTCCACGCCAGGGCATCGAGGTGCGTTTCGCCCAGGCAGATGACGTCGATCGGGTGGCCAGCCTGATCGACGCCAACACCAAGGCACTGTTCTGCGAATCGATAGGCAATCCGGCCGGCAACATCGTCGATATCCGCAGGTGGGCGGACATCGCCCACGCGGCGGGTGTCCCCCTGATCGTCGACAACACCGTGGCCACGCCTGTACTGTGCCGGGTATTCGATCACGGCGCCGATATCGCCGTGCACTCCCTGACCAAATACATCGGCGGCCACGGCACCACTATTGGCGGGGCGATCGTCGATTCCGGCAACTTCGACTGGGCGGCCAACGCCGGGCGCTTCCCCATCATGAACACCCCCGACCCCTCCTACCACGGGGTGGTTTACACCGAGGCCATGGGGCCGGCGGCCTTCATCGGCCGCTGCCGGGTGGTACCCCTGCGCAATACCGGGGCCGCCCTGTCTGCACACAGCGCCTTTTTGATCATGCAGGGCCTGGAAACCCTGAGCCTGCGCATGGAGCGCCACTGCAAGAACGCCAAAAAGGTGGCCAAGTACCTGAGCAAACACCCCCAGGTGAGCTGGGTGAACTATGCCGCCCTCAAGGAGAGCCCGTACCGGGAAAACTGCAAGCAATTCTGCAGTGGCAAGGCAGCGGGGATACTCAGCTTCGGTATCGAAGGCGGTATCGAGGCGGGCGGCCGCTTCATCGACGCCCTGCAGCTGATCCTGCGGCTGGTGAACATCGGCGACGCCAAGTCGCTGGCCTGCCATCCGGCCAGCACCACCCACCGCCAGCTCAACGCCGAGGAACTCGCCTCAGCAGGGGTCAGCGAAGACATGGTGCGACTGTCCATCGGTATCGAACATATCGACGACATCATTGCCGATATCGAGCAGGCCCTGGAAGCGGCCAAGTAGCGCAGCGCCGCACCCGGACTCCCGGCTGCGACAGCGCCGGCAGCCCGCTCGTCACGGGCGCGAAGGGGTGCCGCGCAGCAGCGGCGGGATATCCGGATGGGGCTCGCCGGCCGCGCCCGACTCGGCGACCAGCTTGCGCAAGGCCGGACCGAGGCGCGGTTTCACCTCCTCCGGGCGCAGTGGCTCGCCGCATTCGCTGCAGGTGAGCGTGGCGCGGGTCTTGTGGCCGCACTTCTGGTGGACGTACTCCAGGGGCGCGCCCTCGCCCCTGTCCATCCACTCGTCGCCCCAGCGGGCCAGGCTCATGAGCACCGGGTACAGGCCCAACCCCTTGCGGGTGAGGCGATACTCATAGCGCAGCGGCCGGTCGTGGTACGGCACTTTCACCAGCACGCCCTGCTCTACCAGCTTGCCCAGGCGCTCGGACAGGCGATGCCGGGTGATGCCCAGGTTGGCCTGGAACTGGTCAAAGCGACGCGTCCCGAGAAAAGCATCGCGAATGATCAGCATGGTCCAGCGCTCACCGACGATGGAGAGCGCCCGGGCCACCGAACAGACCTGTTTATCTATGTCGTCCCAGCGCATTGCCAACCCCGCGGTAGCTGCCTTGTTTGCCACATCCTCAGGGTGAAATGTACCAGATAAATTCCCAATTGGAACTTCGCTGTAAGGTGTCTGGTATCCAGGATCGAAACGGCCAGATGCTCGACTTCATGCCACTGCTGCCGCGGGCCACGTAGATTTTTCGTGCACACCGTCACCTTTGACTAACCCTACCGATATAACCAGCACAGAGCGCGCTGCCGTGGAACGAAAGCCGCTATACCTTGAAATCAGGCCGCCACTGGGCAGTTGCGAAGCCACTCACTTACACCGCCCTGTCCAGGGAAAAGAGTAAAATAATCCCTTGACCTCAATATAGGTCGAGGATTTAGCATAGCCTACCTGACTAGCTGATAAGCGAAAGTCAATGAGTCAACAGCCGGTGCATTGCGTGTAACCGGTTCTTTTCCCGCGACAGTGAACAACCACGCACATTTCACTGTCTGTTCGGATAACAGCCATGAACAATACACCCGCGCCTACTGTGGCCGATAGGCCCCCGTCAGGCAATCCGCCCGAACTGCCGCCACCGGGCGGCGCCAGGCAGCTTCTGATTCCCGTCATTGTGCTGGTGGTTGCCGTGCTGATCTTTGCTGGTCTGTTCGGATGGAGGACCCTCAAGCAGGCAGCTAGCGGCTCCGCCGGCCGCCCTCCCGTGGCTGTTTCGGCCATGCGGCTGGTAGCGACCGACGTACCCGCGGTTATTCAAGCGGTGGGATCGCTGCGAGCGGTGCGTGAAGTTGTGCTATCCCCTGAAACCGCAGGGCGAGTGGTCGAGATCGGCTTTGAGGCGGGGCAAGTGGTAGCGGCCGGCAGTCTGCTCGTACAGCTCTATGACGCTCCGGAACAAGCCGACCGCGCTGCGGCGATGGCGCGGGCCGACCTGGCCAACGCTCAGTTGGCGCGCGTGAAGAAACTGATCCAGACCGGCGCCGAATCCCGCGAAACCCTGGACGAACGCGAGGCCGAGCGCAATCAGGCGCTGGCCAACGTGGAGCAGTTGGACGCCCGCATCACCCAGAAACAGATTCGCGCCCCCTTTTCTGGTCAACTGGGTATTCGCCTGATCGATCCAGGGGAATACCTCGAACCGGGCAGTGCCATTGCCACCCTGACCGACTCCAGCCACCTGTTCGTCGATTTCAGCGTGCCACAGCAGCAACTGCGTTGGCTGCAGCCGGGCTCAACTGTTCGCGTTACCACTGACGCCTGGCCGGGACGTGAGTTCACCGCCAGCGTGGCGACAGTTGAGCCCCGCGTCGACCCCGATACGCGCAATATCGCCGTCCGCGCCCTGCTGGCCAATCCTGACAACAGCCTGCGACCCGGTATGTTCGTGGCGGCCGAGCTGGTGTTGCCACCCGAGAAAGACAGGCTGGTGGTGCCAAGCACGGCGATACAGACCACTGCGGCCGGTGACAACGTGGTGGTCATACGCGGGCCGGAGGCGTCCGTCGGAGGGCAGGCCGAATACGTACGCGTCACCGTTTCCCGCCGCCTGGGTGACACAGCGGTCGTCAGCGAAGGCCTGCAGGCCGGCGATGTAATCATTACCGAGGGGCAATTGAAAGTGTCGCCCGGTGCGCAAGTTCAGGTCACGCTGCTGAAATCTGCAACGGGATCGTAACCATGCACTTCACTGACCTCTTTATCCGCAGGCCGATTCTCTCTATTGTGGTGAGCCTGCTGTTGCTGCTGGTCGGTGGCAGCGCAATGTTCTCGCTGCCCATTCGCGAATACCCGGCAATGGAAAGCGCCACTATCGTCATCTCGACACAGTACCCAGGCGCGACCCAGGACGTGATGCAGGGTTTTATCACCACACCGATCGCCCAGGCAGTATCGACAGCCAGCGGCATCGAGTACCTGACGTCCAGTTCTTCCCAGGGTCTGAGTGAAATCCGCGCAAAGCTGGTATTGAATGCCGACGCCGATCGCTCCATGACCGAGATACTGGCCAAGGTGCAGCAGGTCAGTTACCGACTGCCAGAGGGCGCCAATGATCCGATAATCGATAAAATCACCGATGGTGCGTCGGCGGTGCAGTACGTGGCATTTATTGGCGAATCCCTACCGATTCCCGTGATCACCGATTTCGCATCCCGGGTGGCACAGCCGCTGATCACCGCGGTACCCGGTGTGGCGTCCGTGGAGTTTGGCGGCGCACAAACTCTCGCCATGCGGATCTGGATAGATCCTGTCCGGCTGGCGGCACGCGGCTTGTCCGCCGGGGACGTGGCCGCCGCCCTGCGGGCCAACAATATCCAGGCCGCCCCGGGGCAGCTTGAAGACAGTCAGACCGTGACCAATGTCACGGCATCCACCGATTTGCGCAGTCTGGAGGACTTCCGCCAGATGGTCATCAAAAAAGGTGACAGCGGTCTCGTGCGCCTCGACGATGTCGCAACGCTTGAAATCGGCGGCCAGAATTACGATTCTACGTTTGCCTCCAGCGGCCGTCGCGCAGTGGTGATGGCTGTCTCCCCCACTCCGGACGGTAATCCCCTGGAAATCGTCAAAGCCGTCAAGGCATTGATACCCGATATGCAGCGAGTCGCTCCTCCGGGACTGGAGATCATCAGCCAGTTCGACGTTGCCCACTTTGTGAACGCGTCGATCGCGGAAGTCACCCAAACGCTGGTTGAAGCCGTTCTCATTGTGGTGATCGTGATCTTTCTGTTTCTTGGCTCCCTGCGCGCGGTACTTATCCCGGTGGTAACCATTCCGCTGTCGTTAATCGGCACGGCCATCCTGATGCTGGCCTTCGGATTCTCCCTGAACATCCTGACCTTTCTGGCCATGGTACTGGCCATCGGTTTGGTGGTGGATGACGCTATCGTGGTGGTGGAGAACATTCACCGCCACATCGAGGAGGGCCTGTCGCCTGTGCGCGCTGCGCTGGTCGGTGCCCGGGAAATCGTCGGCCCGGTCATCGCCATGACCATCACCCTGGCGGCGGTTTACGCGCCGATCGGCCTCACTGCGGGCCTGACTGGTGCGCTGTTTCGTGAATTCGCCTTTACCCTGGCCGGGGCGGTCCTGGTTTCGGGAATCGTGGCGCTGACCCTGTCGCCCATGATGAGTTCCTGGTTACTCGATGACCGTGTCAATGAAGGGCGCTTCGCCAGGCTGGTTGAACGCAGCGTGGGTCGCCTTGAGCATCGCTACGACCGCCTGCTGGGCCACACACTCGCAGCCCGACCTGCAGTGCTGGCAGTAGGCCTGGTCGTGCTCGCAGGCATCGTGCTGCTGTTCAGCGGCGCAAAACGCGAGCTGGCGCCGGCGGAAGACCACGGGTACATATTTACTTCGGTGAAAGCCCCACAGTACGCAAATAGCGACTATACAGCGCGTAACACAGCGAAAATAATCGACGTATTCGCCAGCCTGCCAGAATACGAAAGCAGCTTTATGCGCAACGGTGGAAGCAGACAGAACAGCGCTTTTGGCGGTGTCATATTGCACGAGTGGCGAGACCGCGCGCGCGGCTCCGCGCAGATCCAGGCGGAACTCAACCAGCGAATGGCAGGTCTTACCGGGGTCCTGGCCGCCATCTTCCCGCCCCCTTCTCTGCCCGCGGGCAGCGGCGGCCTGCCGGTGCAGATGGTGGTCCATTCCTCCGCAGATTTCCCGGCGCTCTACCAGGCGATGGAACGCATCAAGGGTGCCGCCTGGGGAAGCGGCCTGTTCGCCTTCGTCGATAGCGACCTGGCGTTTGACAGTGCCGAAGCTCGCATCACCATAGACCGCGCCAAGGCCGGAGAACTGGGCGTTTCCATGCAGGCAATTGCCGACACGCTGGCAGTACTGGTGGGTGAAAATCTGATCAACCGTTTTAACTGGTACGATCGCTCCTATGATGTCATCACCCAGGTACCTGCGGAGCAGCGGCTGTCACCGGACAACCTGGGCAACTTCTACGTCAGGGCAGCATCGGGCGCCCTGGTGCCATTGGCCACGGTGATCGATGTGAATGTGCGCCCCCAGGCCAACAGCCTGCCCCAGTTCAACCAGATGAATGCGGTAACCTTGTCGGCCGTGTTGGCGCCCGGCGCGACCATGGGGCAGGCGGTGGATTTTCTCAGGCAACAGGAGCTTCCGGCTGGCGCCAGTATCGATTGGCTTTCCGACAGCCGCCAGTACGTCACAGAGGGCAATCGGTTGATGATTTCCTTCCTGTTCGCGCTCATTGTCATTTTCCTGGTACTGGCTGCGCAGTACGAATCGTTCCGCGATCCACTGGTTATCCTGGTCACGGTGCCCCTGGCGATCTGCGGTGCGCTGGTGCCGCTCTATCTGGGCTACACCACGCTTAACATCTACACCCAGATAGGATTGGTCACACTGATCGGCCTGATATCCAAGCATGGCATCCTGATGGTCGCCTTTGCCAACGAAATGCAGATCCACGAGCAGTTGGATAGAACCAGCGCCATCCGCAAAGCGGCGCGCGTGCGCATGCGCCCGGTGCTGATGACTACTGCCGCAATGGTCGCCGGCATGGTCCCGCTGTTATTTGCCAGTGGAGCCGGTTCCAGCAGCCGTTTCGCCATTGGTGTGGTCGTGGTGATGGGGATGGTGATCGGTACGCTGTTCACGCTGTTCATCCTCCCCACGGTGTACAGCTTTGTCGCCAAAGATCACCGCGCGGCCGGTAACTCCGATCGCGCCCGCGAGTTGGCCGAAGGGGAACGCATGCCGCATGGCGGATCGCAGTGGCAGTGATGGGACCACAGATCCAAGCCAACCTGCCCATTGCGAGGCCTTGTCACTGGTCTTTGTGACGCGCCAGACCTGGTGCAGACAAAAAAAGGGCGGGGATCAACCCGCCCTTTTTGCCAAGGGGTAGCGGCGCTACCCGGCACTGCGCCCGCTATCAGGCGAACTGGTTCATGGTGTTGTCCTTGCCACCGGCCTTCAACGCGGCCTCGCCGGCGAAGTACTCCTTGTGATCGTCACCGAGGTCGGAGCCAGCCATGTTCTGGTGCTTGACGCAGGCGATACCCTTGCGGATCTCCTGGCGCTGGACGCCTTTCACATAACCCAGCATGCCTTCCTCGCCGAAGTAATCCTTGGCCAGGACGTCGGTGGACAGGGCTGCCGTGTGATAGGTGGGCAGCGTGATCAGGTGGTGGAAAATACCCGCCTCCCGCGCGGCATCCGCCTGGAAGGTGCGGATACGGCTGTCCGCCTCCATCGCCAGGTGGCTCTCGTCGTACTCGATGCTCATGAGGTTGGCGCGATCATAGTCCGACACGTCCTTGCCCGCTTCCTTCCAGGCGTCGAAAACCTGCTGGCGGAAGTTCAGGGTCCAGTTGAAGGACGGCGAGTTGTTGTACACCAGCTTGGCGTTGGGGACGACCTCGCGGATTCGACTAACCATGCCTCCGATCTGGCCGATGTGGGGCTTCTCGGTTTCGATCCACAGCAGGTCGGCGCCGTTCTGCAGGCTGGTGATGCTGTCCAGCACACAGCGGTCCTCACCTGTTCCCTTG
Source organism: Pseudomonadales bacterium (assembly GCA_024234735.1). Lineage (GTDB taxonomy): Bacteria > Pseudomonadota > Gammaproteobacteria > Pseudomonadales > Halieaceae > JARRPM01. The sequence goes on along the minus strand of JACKNV010000002.1, from coordinate 360,719 downwards.
CGGAACTGGTACAGGTTGGACGGCAGGCGCTTGGGGCGCACCAGCTTGCCACTCTGGTTGATCAGCACGTCACCGTGGTTCAGTTGCTCCAGGGGCAGCTCTTCACAGTCCAGGAAGCTGTTGTACTGGTCGCCCAGGTCGCCCGGCTCATGGGTTACCGCGATCTGCTTGGTCAGGCCGGCGCCCAGGGAGTCGGTGCGGGCTACAATCACCCCGTCGTCGACACCCAGTTCCAGGAAGGCGTAACGCACGGCGCGAATCTTGGCCAGGAAGTCTTCGTGGGGCACGGTGACCTTGCCGTCCTGGTGGCCACACTGCTTCTCGTCGGACACCTGGTTCTCGATCTGGATGGCACAGGCACCCGCCTCGATCATTTTCTTGGCCAGCAGGTAGGTGGCCTCGGCGTTACCGAACCCGGCATCGATGTCGGCGATGATAGGCACCACGTGGGTCTGGAAGTTATCCAGCTTGTTCTGCACCGCTTTCGCCGCCACCTGGTCGCCGGCCGCGCGGGCCGCGTCCAGTTCGCGGAACAGGCCACCCATCTCACGGGCATCGGCCTGCCGAAGGAAGGTGTACAGCTCCTCGATCAGGGCCGGCACAGAGGTCTTCTCGTGCATGGACTGGTCGGGCAGCGGACCGAATTCGGAACGCAGGGCGGCAATCATCCAGCCCGACAGGTACAGGTAACGCTTGTCGGTGCTGTCGAAATGCTTCTTGATGGAAATCAGCTTCTGTTGGCCGATAAAACCGTGCCAGCAACCCAGGGACTGCGTGTACTGGCTGCTGTCGGCATCGTAGTCAGCCATGTCCTTGCGCATGATTGCCGCAGTGTAGCGGGCGATATCCAGACCGGTCTTGAAGCGGTTCTGCATTTTCATGCGGGCGGCGTACTCGGGATTGATAGCGTCCCAGGTGCCGCCCTGCTGGGCGCGCAAACCGGCGATGGCGTCTAGGTCTTTCTGGAAGTCTGACATGGTAGAACCTCATTGAGCTCAGTGGTGAACAGAGAAAGAGGGTCGGCGGCACCTGCTCGCGGCGCCGCCGTCTCAACGACTGGCGCCAATATTAGTTACCCATGCGACATAAATGAAATAAATAGACAGTATTTTTACTATTCACGCTATTTATTTTTGTTGGCATCCAGCCCAGCCTGAAGGCCTGTCCCGATGGCGGCTTTCAGCTGCTGCTTCAAGACCTTGCCGGTAGCCGTCCTGGGCAGGTCCTCAACGACGAAAAACACCTGGGTGGGCACCTTGTAGGCGGCCAGGTGTTCCCGAGCGTAAGCCAGCAGCTGCGCCTCCGACAGCCGCTCCCCGGAGTGCAGGCGGACCACGGCGGCCACTTCCTCCCCCAGGCGGTCATGGGGCAGGCCGATCACCGCGACCTCCCTGACGGCCTCCAGTTGCAACAGTTGATTCTCGACCTCCACTGGGTAAACGTTTTCGCCCCCGCGTATGATCATGTCCTTGACGCGGTCGGCCAGGAACAGAAAACCGTCCTCATCCAGGTAGCCGACGTCGCCGGTTTTCAGCCAGCCATCGTGAAACTCCCGCTGGTTGACCTCCAGGCGCCGCCAGTATTCACGAATATTGGTTGGGCTGCGCACCCAGATTTCCCCCGCTACTCCCGGCGCCAGTTCCCCACCCAACTCGTCACAGATGCGCAAATCGACAATGGGGTGCAGCGGGCCGGCGCTGCCGGGTTTGTCCCTGAAAAACCTGCCGGTGAGCGACGCGCCCTGGGCGTTGGTTTCAGTCATCCCCCAGCCGGTGCCGCTGAAACTGCCGGGTAGTTTCCCCTCCAGCAGCCGGCTAATCCGCGGCGGCGTCGCGGCGCCACCGACGCCGAGAGAGAACAGGCTGGCGGTGTCGGCGCGGTCGAAATCCGGGGATTCGAGCAAATCCAGCACCATTGCCGGGGCCGCGGCGATGGTGGTGATGCGCTCCCGCTCGATATAGTCCAGGGCCCGCGCGACGTCCCACTTGTACATCATCACGATGCGACGCCCCCCGCGCAGGTTGGTAAGGAACTGGGCATGACAGCCACTGACGTGGAACAGCGGCAGCGCCAGCAACGAGGTGGGCTCATAGCCGCGCTCCAGCATGGCTGTTATCGCCTCGCCGTTGCACATGGCCGCCGCCGCGGCGGCAAACTCGAAATTATACAGGGCCTGGCAGATGGCCGCGTGAGTCGAGGCCGCGCCCTTGGGCACCCCGCTGGTACCGGAGGTATACATGATCATGGCCAGGTCATCGCCCCGGATTGCGACGGGCGTCGCTGCCTGGCCCGCAGACGCACTCAGCAAGCTGTCTAACCCGGCGGGGTCGTCGCGCCTGGTAGGCCTGGCGATCACCAGCCGCACCGCCGGATCGCGAACACTGGCGGCGAGGCCGTCGTAACGGGCCTGGTCGCAAAACACCAGCCGGGCATCGGCATCGGCCACCAGGCGGGCTATCTCTGCCGGCTGGCCCCAGCTGTTCAGTGGCACGATCACGGCGCCTGTGGTCACCACGGCGATAAAGGCGGCCATCCACTCGGGATAGTTGCGCATGGCCAGGGCCACCCGGTCCCCGGCGCCGATCCCGTGGGCCTGTAGCGCGGCGGCGATCCGGTCGGCTTCGTCCAGCAGATTGTTGAAGGTGCGGCGCTCGCCCTCGTACACCAGAAACTCGCGGTCGCCGTGCTGCCTGGCCACCGCTATCGCCTCGGCCAGGTTCCGCGGCGCCTTGACGAAATACCGCAGCCCCGCAGCGTCCTCCGCCAGTTCCCAGGGAGCGCCCGGGGCGGTCAGCTGCGCCACGACCTGATCGTATTCCTGCCTGAATTGCGACATGCCTGGGCTACCTCCGGGACAAAAAGCGCCATTCTAGAACGCCCCATCAACCGGTACATCGATTTTACGGCACCGTGCGCCAACAACGCGCCCCGGTCTAGAGACTCAAACCTCGCCGCCTGCTGGAGGGTGAAGCCATCAGGTCAGCCGGGGGCTGGGTATCCAGCGGCCGGCACACCTACAGCAGCGGGATATCCAGCTCGACCCCATAGTGGTCCGAAGGATCTGTCATGGTGGGTGAATTCTCCGGCTGCAATTCCGAGGGAGGAACCAGCGCCTCGATCGACACCGGGTCGTCGTACACTCGCTCGGCAACGATGGCATCCGGGGATTCGATGTTCTTTACAAAGATGTGATCGAGAACGTAACTGCCGCTTCCTCCGGCGGGTTGCAGAATCAGGTTCGTTTCCTCACAGAAGGTGCAGGGTAGCTGGTCACCGGCCGGATCGGCGAAACCATCGGCCAGCCAGAGGGCACAGTTGGCGGCAAAGTCGGCGTCGACGCCATTGCCGGCATTGGCGATGCTACAGTTGAAGTCCCCGGCAAACAGGATGGGATTATCGCCGGCCTTGCGGTTGGCAAAGGCTATCATCTGCTCCTGCATGTAGCGGTTCTCTCCCTGCCAGGAGCCGTGTTTGCCCGATTCCGGATAGGGAATCGAGCCCTCCAGGTTGGCCGTGGGATGGGTACAGCCGACAACATGAGTCTGCTTGTTGACCTCGATCTCTGCGTACAGGGCACCGCGATGGTTGCTGCTGGAATCGTCTATGAAGTCCTGAAACTCGCGGTTCTGCAATGCGTATTTCGAGGCCAGGATCAAACCGAGAGCGCCGTCGTAGGCAAACAGGCCGGTGGGCTGGGTCACCGTATCCACCATGATGTCCACGGTTATATCGGGAATGCCGACCGTGCCGATCACACCATCGAAACAGGCCGGGGATAGTGCCGCCAGGGAGGCCCCGCAGCTGCTTGATGCACACGCGACCAGGGCGTTGCCGGACAAGCCGCCGCACTCGTTGTCTCCGCAGGCCGCGAACTCGGCAATCTCGTCGCTGCTACAGGCCGCCGAAGCGGAGAAGCGCTGTTCCGCCGGGACCGAGTAGATATAGGGGTAGTTTTCCTCCAGTGCACGCTCGATGGTATCGACGTACTCCGCCAGCCAGACTTCCTGCAGGCACATCACATCGCTGTCGGAGCCGGCCATGAGTTCCGCGTTGGCCACCAGTCGCTCCGCAGTATAGGGAACGAAGTTGAGGGCCAAACCCATATTGTAGGTGGTCACGGTAATCGACCCGGTCTTGTTGTTGTCGTTGTTGTTATTGTCACAGGCGGCCAGCAGGAGGGCAGCCCCCAGCAGCAGCGCCAGCCTCGACAGGCCAGTGGCGGCGATTTTTTTCATCTGTTACTCCGAGCTCGATTGTAGGATTATTATGCGCGCTTGGCGGGCTTGTCACATTACTGCAACATACCACAGTTTTTCGGAAGGCCCGCACATAGCGCTGCGCCCGGTTCACCCTGAAGCCGGCAGGCTGGAGGCCATATTGGCAGCGATGGACGCCGCCACCTGGCGCGCCCGCTCGGTGCGCTCACCGGCGAAGCCGGTGTCCAGGGTGGCATTGAACAGCTCCAGCCAGCGCTGGAAATCCGCTGCCACCAGTGCCTGCTTGCCATGCAGTTGCCGGTGGATATTCATGGTGTGACGGCGATAGCCCTGCTCCCCCAGCAACAGTTTGCACCAGTAGTCCTTGATGTGCGGCAGGTGGATTGCGAGATCTACCGCGGCGACCTCCAGGAAGATCGGCGCCAGCCGTTCGTCCTGCAACAGGCTGGCGTAGAACCGGTCGACGAATGCCTCGATGTGCTCACGCGAATCCAGATCGGGTTTTCTCGCTACCGAGGTCACCGGCTATTTCTTCCTGTTTTTCTTGTCCTTCTTTTTGACATGGGACATCAGCCGCCGCTTGCGCTGCACCTGGCGGGCAGTGAGCTTGTTGCGCTTGTCGGCATAGGGGTTGTCGCCGGTGCGGAACTCGATGCGCACGGGGGTGCCTACCAGGTCCAGCTCGCGACGAAATACCTTTTCCAGGTAGCGCTGGTAGCTGTTGGGTACCTTGCCGGTCTGGTTGCCGTGAATGACGATCAGGGGCGGGTTCTGGCCGCCGGCATGGGCGTAGCGCAGCTTGATGCGCCGCCCGTCCACCATCGGCGGCGGATGGTCGTAGACCGCGCCCTCGAGGATGCGGGTCAGGACATTGGTATTGAGCTTGCGAGTAGCCGATTGGTAGGCGGCATTGACGGATTTGTACAGCAACCCCACTCCGGAGCCGTGCAGGGCGGAAATAAAATGGGTATCCGCGTAGGCGGCGAACTGCAGGCGGCGGCTCAGTTCGTTCCTGATCCATTCCCGCTGGTCCGGCTCGATACCGTCCCACTTGTTGACCGCCAGTACCAGGCCCCGGCCCGCCTCGATACAGTGCCCCAACAAGTGCATATCCTGGTCGACAATGCCCTCGTGTCCGTCCATGACCAGCACCACCACATGGGCGTCCTCGATAGCCTTGAGGGTTTTCACAATGGAGAACTTCTCCACACTCTGGCGCACATTCTTGCGTCTGCGCACGCCAGCGGTGTCGATCAGGGTATAGCGCTGGTGGTCGCGCTCGTAGTCAATATAGATACTGTCGCGGGTGGTGCCGGGCTGGTCGAACACCACCACCCGGTCCTCGCCGAGCAGGCGGTTGACCAGGGTGGATTTGCCCACGTTCGGCCGCCCTACCACTGCCACCCGGATACTGTCGGGAAGCGCCTCGGCGGCTGCCGCCTCTTGCGCGGGAAAACCGCCCAGCACCTGCTCCACCATGGATTTGACACCGCGGCCGTGACTGGCGGCGATAGCATGCATGGCTTCCACCCCCAGAGCGTAGAACTCGGTGCAGGCCAGGTCATCGTTGAGGCCGTCGATCTTGTTGACCACCAGGTGAAAGGCCTTGTTGCGCTGCCGCAGGTGACGCGCCAGCGCCTGGTCGCCGGCGGTGAGGCCCTCCCTGGCATCCACCAGCAGCAATACCGCGTCGGCCTCCTCGATGGCGAGCAGCGACTGGCTGGCCATCTCGGAATCGATGCCCTCCTCGGCGCCGCTGATGCCCCCGGTGTCGATCACCACGAAGGCGCGGCTGCCGATGCGGCCCTGGCCATACTTGCGGTCGCGGGTAAGCCCGGGAAAGTTGGCTACCAGTGCGTCGCGGCTGCGGGTCAGCTGGTTGAACAGGGTAGACTTGCCGACGTTGGGGCGCCCCACCAGGGCGATGACCGGTATCATCAATCCCGGGCGGTGACCTCGTAGGCGACCAGGTCCCCGCTGTTACCGTAGACATACAACACGTTGTCGACGCTGACCATGTCCGCCCGCACGCCGTCACTGTCCGCCCTGACGCGTCCGACCAGCTCGCCATTGACCTGCGACATCAGGTGAACGTAGCCGTCGAAATCACCCACTGCCAGGTAGCTGCTTACCGGCGTGGGACGCGACAGGCTGCGATACGCCAGTTCGGTCTGCGACCAGCGCTCCCCCTGGCCACTGCGCTGGTAGGCGGTTACCGTCCCGTCCTCGTCGGCGACGTAGACATTGCCGAAGCCCTGGGACACCCCGGAAAAGGACGACACGTTGTGCTGCCACAGCTTGCGGCCATTGGCCACGTCGATAGCCATGATGCGGCCCTGGTAGCTCGCCACGTACAGGTCCGTTCCCACCAGGTCCATGGTGCCGTCTATATCGACAACGCGCTCGATCTCCGACCGCCCCTGGGGAATCGCCACCCGAATTTCCCAGATGATGCCGCCAGTGGCGGCATCGAAGGCCAGCACCCTACCGTTGGCAAAGCCTACATAAGCCGTGTTTTCCTTTACCAGCGGACTGCTGCTGCCGCGCAAGGTGAGCACGGGGACGTTGCTGTCATAGGTCCACAGCAGCTCACCGGTGGCAAAGTCCAGCCCCTGCAGCTTGCCGTCCAGGGTGTGCGCCAGCACCACGCGGCCATTGCTCTGCGGCGGAGACAGGACCTCGCCGGCGAGCCGCGCGCTCCACAGCACCTCGCCATTGGCCGCATCCAGCTTCAGCACCTGGCCATCACTGGTGCCCACGAACAGGGCCTGGCCGTACGCACCCACTCCACCGGACAGGTGGTTGTCCAGTTCCACGTCCCACAGGCTGTCGCCGGAGTGGCGGTCGAACGCCTCGAGATCGCCGCTGGCGGCGGCGGCGTAGATTACGTCGCCCTGGATGACCGGCTGGATGCGGTAAAAGCCCTTGCCCTGACCATTGCCCACGCCGTGCGACCAGAGCTCCTTGATCCGGACCTGCTGTTCGATGTCCACCAGCTTGGCGGGGGCCTTGGGGTTGTCGTCATCCATCTCGAACCAGCCCTCGATGGTGCTGCAGGCGCCCAGGCTCAGGAGCAGCGGCACGGCGAGCAGCCAGCGGTTTACCTGCGGCATATGCTCAATCTCCCTCGCCGGCAACGCTGCCATCCGTCGCTCCGCCGGCAGTAATCGAACCCAGCGCCTGCAATTTCTGCTCGAGGCTCCGCAGGTTGATTTGGCCGTCCGCGGTCGCCAGGCTGCGGGCGGCGCGGTAGGCCTCCAGGGCCTGTTGCTCACGCCCCATGCTCGACAGGATATCTCCCCGGGCCAACGCGTAAGAGGCCTGGTAGGGGCCGGCGTCGGCCTCGTCCAGGATGGCCAGCGCCTGTTCCTGCTGCCCCTGCGCGGCCAGCACCCTGGCCAGGCGCACCTGTGTGATACGGGCGATATCGCCGCCCACATCCGCCCTGGCCAGCACCCAGCGCAGCTCACCCTCCGCAGCGGACAAATCGTTTTCGATCACGGCGGTACTGGCCAGCTGCAGGGCGGCAAACTGGCTATAGCTGCTGCCCTCGTATTCGGTCTTAAGCTGTTGCGCCAGCTGCGCCGCGACCTCCTGCTGTTCCCCGGAAAGCGCCGGCACGCTGTAGGCCTGCAACATCCGCTGGTACAGGTCCGAGGCGCCCTCGCTGCGCTCCTGGTTATAGTGCTTCCAGCCCTGCCAGCCAAATCCGATACCCAGGGCGACGACGACGGCCACCACCGTGGTGCGCCCGTTTTCCTGCCACCAGCGCCGCAGCGCCTCGACCTGTTCTTCCTCTGTGCGATATGCTTCCACGTCTGTTGGTTCCTCTTAGCCCATCCGATCGGCGAACGCTGCCACCAGGGTCGCCTCCAAGTGTTCCCGCGGCACGGTTTGTTGTTCCGGATCGCCGCCCTGCGCCGCTTCGTCGCGCAATGGTTTAACCGTCACGGTACCGGCGGCAACCTCGTCCTCCCCCCAGATCAGCGCCATGCGGGCACCGCTCTTATCCGCTTTTTTCATCTGGCTCTTGAAACTGCCGGCGCCGGTGTGCTGGACGATGACCAGCTCGTCCAGCCGGTCGCGAACCGCCTCCACCGCGACCAGGGCCTCGCGCTGCGCCGCCGCGCCCACCGCCACCACGTAGGCATCCGCAGGGCGTTCCGCCACTCCGCTGGCATGTGCCAGCAACAGCAGGACCAGGCGTTCCATGCCCATGGCCAGGCCCACGGCGGGTGTCGGCTTGCCGCCCAGTTGCTCGACCAGGCCATCGTAACGGCCTCCGGCACAAACCGTGCCCTGGGCGCCCAGGTCGTCGGTTACCCATTCGAATACGGTCTTGTTGTAGTAGTCCAGGCCGCGCACCAGCCGGGGATTGACCACGTAGCCCTGCCCGGCCGCATCCAGCAGCTCGCGCAACCGCGCGAAGTCGTCTTGCGATTCCGCGTCCAGGTAATCCGCCAGCGCCGGCGCGCCGTCCAGCAGCGCCTGGGTTTGCGGGTTCTTGCTGTCGAGGATACGCAGCGGATTGCTCTGCAGGCGCCGCTGGCTGTCCTCGTCCAGCTCGCCCCTGCGCGCCTCCAGGTAGGCGACCAGCGCCGCGCGATAGGCCTGGCGCGCCGCGCTGCTGCCAATGGTATTGAGCTGCAGGGTCACGCTGCCGGCCAGGCCCAGTTGGCGCCAGATGCGGGCGCTGAGCAGGATGACTTCGGCATCCATGTCCGGGCTGGCAACGCCAAAGGCCTCCACACCGATCTGGTGAAACTGCCGCTGGCGGCCCTTCTGCGGGCGCTCGTAGCGAAACATCGGGCCCGCGTACCACAGCCGCCGGGGTACGCCCAGCAGGTTCTGCTGGATCGCCGCGCGCACGCAACCGGCGGTCCCCTCCGGGCGCAGGGTGAGGCTGTCGCCGTTGCGATCCTCGAAACTGTACATTTCCTTCTCGACAATGTCGGTGACCTCGCCGATGGAGCGCTGGAACAGCCGCGTGGATTCCACCAGTGGCAGGCGTATCTCCCCGTAGCCGTAAGCGCCCAGCACGCGACCCACGGTCTGCTCCAGGTGCTGCCAGTGGGGTGTCTCATCCGGCAGGATATCGTTCATCCCGCGGACTGCTCTGATGTTGCTCACTGCTTCTCCAGGGTCGATTATTGGCTCAGGCCGGCGATTTCAGGATGAGATTGTCATCCGCCGCGGCGCGTTCCAGCTCCAGTTCCCGGGCGCGCTGCCTGATCACCTGCTCGAGGTGATCCACGAAGTCCTGGTTGCTCACCTTGTGGTCCGGCTCCCCCGCCACGTAGATCAGGTTGTTGGGCGAGGCACCGGTCAGGCCGATATCCGCCTCGCGCGCCTCGCCGGGGCCATTGACGATACAGCCGATCACCGCAACGTCCATGGGCGTGCGGACATCCTCGAGGCGCTGCTCCAGGGTATTCATGGTGGCAATCACATCGAAGTTCTGGCGCGAGCAGCTGGGACAGGCTATGAAATTGATACCGTTGGTGCGCAGTTTGAGGCTCTTGAGAATCTCGAAACCGACCTTGACTTCCTCCACCGGATCCGCCGCCAGGGAAATGCGGATGGTGTCGCCAATACCGTCCATCAGCAGCATACCCAGCCCGACAGCGGACTTGACGGTGCCGCCGCGCAGGCCGCCGGCCTCGGTGATGCCCAGGTGCAGGGGCTGCTCGATTTCCTTCGCCAGCAGGCGATAGGCTTCCACCGCCATGAACACGTCGGAGGCCTTCACGCTGACCTTGAACTCGGGGTAGTCGAATTTGTCGAGGATGGCCACGTGGCGCAGGGCGGATTCCACCAGGGCGGCCGCAGTGGGTTCCCCGTACTTGCGCTGCAGGTCCTTGCCCAGGGAACCGGCATTGACCCCTATGCGTATCGGTATACCCCGGTCGCGGGCGCTGTCGATCACCGCCCGCACCTTGGCATCGCTGCCGATATTGCCGGGGTTGATGCGCAGGCAGTCCACCCCGTACTCGGCTACCTTCAGCGCGATCTTGTGGTCGAAATGGATGTCGGCCACCAGCGGCACGCTCACCTGGGCGCGAATCTCGCGAAAGGCCTCCGCCGCGTCCATGCTGGGCACCGATACCCGCACGATATCGGCGCCGGCGTCGGCGATGGCGCGCACCTGGGCCACCGTCGCCTCGACGTCACAGGTTTCGGTGTTGGTCATGCTCTGCACGCTGATGGGCGCATCGCCGCCCACCGCCACCTTGCCAACCATGATCTGCCGGCTGGCGCGCCGCTTGATGGGGTTAACCGTTTTCATCGCTCACCTTCCGCACTGTTGGCGCCAGCCCCCGGCGGGACGGCACCGGCATCCATCGCGGCGGGGCCCGCCCGGCTCGCCGCGTCGGACTCACCGCGCCACCACCAGATAGCCAGCACCAGCAGCAGTAATAGTAGCAGGCCGATCACCACTCCCAGCCCGGTGTGCTGCAACTGCGCCGGACGGGTCGTCGCGGGCTGCCGGGTGCGGGTCTCCTCTCCCGCGGTAACGCGGTCGAAAGCGCCCAGCAGTTGCGCTTCGTCCAGCCCCAGCAGCTTCCCGTAGGCCTTGACATAGCCTCGGGCAAAGGCCGGGCGACGCAGCGCCTGGAAATCGTCGCGTTCGATAATGGCGGTGTACCCGGGCATCCAGTTGAGGCGGTCGGCCACTTCCCGCTCCGACAACTGGCGCGCTTCGCGAGCCGCTTTCAGCAGGGTCCCGGGGGTAACGAAGGCGTCCAGTTGCAGTTCATCACTCACTTCGCATCGGTCCGCTTGAAGGCCTGGTACTCGACGGAGTCGGGATACAGGTTGACCAGCGCCAGGGCGTAGCTGCTCTCGGCGTCGCGGTCGCCGGTCTCCCGGGCCAGGCGAATACCCAGCCACAGGCCCCGGGCCGACTGCTGGCGCACGACCGTGCGATAGGTATCGTAGTACTTCCTGGCATTGGGGTAATCACCGGCGTCGAAACGGATCTGGGCCATTTCCAGCAGGGCGATGGCATTGGTCCTGTCCATTGCCAGCGCCCGTACGAAGGCCTCTTCCGCGCCCTCGGGATCAAACAGCTGCATCCGGCACAGCCCCAGGTTCACGAAGGCCAGGGGGCGACCCGAGTACAGGCTGTCCTTGACCACGACTTCGAGCTGCTTCTCGGCCTCCTCGTAGCGCTGTTGCGAGAACAGGAACGCGGCATAGTTGTTGCGCGCCCGCGGGAACTTGGGATCGATCTTGATCGCCATCTTGAAGTTTTCCTCGGCGAGCTCGTACTCCCCGGTACTTTGGTATACCAGGGCAAACGCCTCGTATACGTGGGCGTTGTTGGGGTCGATATCGTAGGCCAGCTTGAGGTTGCGCTTGGCTGCCTCCCAGTTGCCCTCGCCGATGTACTGGCGGGCCAGCGCGACCCGCTGGTCCAGCGCTTCCTGGGGCGAATACTGCTCGGTGAATATGCTCTCGGTGGTGGTGATACATGCACTCAGCAGCAACAGCGCCGAGCCTACGCAGATAATTTGCAGAACTGATTTCATCTATTTAGCCTACTCGTATCACCTGGGTGGCGGCCGCCGCGCGGTGGCGCTCGCTGCGCCGTGTCCGATCCACCACCTGGCCGACAAGTTGCCCGCAGGCGGCATCTATATCGTCGCCGCGGGTCGTCCTCACCGTCACCACGAAGCCGGCATCCACCAGCACCTGCCAGAAACGGCTCACCGCGTTGCCGCTGGGACGGCGGTACTCGGACTGCGGGAAACTGTTAAACGGTATCAGGTTTATCTTACAGGGAAAGTCCCTCAGCAGCACCGCCAGTTCCCGGGCGTGTTCGGGCTGGTCATTGACTCCGGCTATCAGGGTGTACTCTATGGTGACCACCCGCTTGCTGTCGCGCTGGGCATCGATGTAATGGCGGGCACTGCGCAGCAGGCTGGCGATGGGGTATTTGCGATTGATGGGTACCAGCTCATTGCGCAGGGCATCGTTGGGGGCGTGCAGGGAAATCGCCAGCGACACTTCGCTCACCTGCGCCAGGCGATCCAGCGCGGGCACCACCCCGGAGGTACTGAGGGTGACCCGGCGCTTGGAAATCCCGTAGGCGAGGTCTTCCATCATCAGGTCCATAGCCGCCACCACGTTATCGAAATTGAGCAGCGGCTCGCCCATGCCCATCATCACCACGTTGGTGACGATACGGCCCTTGCCGGACTGGAACGCATCGTATGATTGTATCGCCAGCCACAGCTGGCCGATGATCTCGGCGGCACTCAAATCGCGCTGGAACCCCTGTTTGCCGGTAGAGCAAAAGCTGCAGTCGAGGCTGCAGCCCACCTGGGAGGAGACGCACAGGGTACCCCGGTCGCCGTCCGGGATGAGCACGGTCTCTACCAGGCCGCCGCCGTCCACGCGGATTGCCCACTTGCGGGTGCCGTCCGCCGAATCGCTCTGGCTGACGATCTCAGGGGGGCGCACCTCGGCGACCTGCAACAGCTTTTCGCGCAGCGCCCTGCCCAGGTTGGACATCCGGTCGATATCCATCACCCCGGCATGGTGTATCCATTTCAACACCTGTTGCGCACGGAACTTCTTCTCCCCGAGGCCCAGGAAGAACTCCTCCATCTGGCGCCGGGACAGACCCAGGAGGTTTACCCGGGGCCGGTCAGCGCTGGTGTTGCCGGGTGAGGTCATGGCGCGTCGTGACGATCAGGCTATTCCGGCCGGGCGCAGATTTCGCTGGCGGCGAAGAAATAGGCGATTTCGCGGGCGGCGGATTCGGTGGAATCGGAGCCGTGCACGGCATTGGCGTCTATAGAGGAGGCGAAATCGGCGCGAATAGTGCCGGCGGCGGCCTCCTGCGGATTGGTGGCGCCCATCAGCTCGCGGTTTTTGGCCACCGCGCCCTCGCCTTCCAGCACCTGCACCACCACCGGCCCGGAAGTCATGAACTCGATCAGGGCGGGAAAGAACGGGCGCTCGCGATGCTCCGCATAAAAGCCCCCGGCAACGGCGTCACTGAGCTGCACCATTTTGGCCGCCACCACACGCAGACCATTGGACTCGAAACGGGAGTAGATCTTGCCGATGATGTTCTTGCCTACGGCATCGGGCTTGATGATGGAAAGCGTGCGTTCAACCGCCATGGGGGTCTCCTGATTTGACGTTGTGGGGTGTAGGGGCCTGCCGGCCTGCGCTACGGCCGCGGACTCCGCAACCGTGGACCAAAAGCCGCGCAATTATACGGGCCTACCGACTTTATGGCAAAGGACCCGAAGGGGCCCGCCAAGGGCGCCCGGAGCTTATCATATCTGTTTGTTTTAAAAAGCTTTTTACGGTACTGGACAGGGCATCGCGGAGCAGTTGCAGGGTGCCGGCGCACCGGCACTGGGGCGACCCCGCCGGGCCACCCCTGCGGATTCAGGTGACCTTTATCGCCATATCTTCAAGTGTGTTGGCGGCCAGGTGAATGCGCTTGGCAATTTCCTTGAGTTGCAGCAGCATGTCCCGGTGGCGCATGATGCGCTTCAGGTCATCCTGGGCCAGCAGTTCTGCGTTGGCCCTGGCGCACAGGCTGACGACTTCGTCGTACTGATCGTGAATTCGGTCCGTGCTGTTGCCGATGGGCGGCAGTTGCCGGGCGGGAAGCTCCCGAATTCCGCTTTCCAGGGCGGCGGCCATGTCCGCCAGCAGGCTCATGATGGGCGCGTACTCGCTGAGGGAGTGCAGCTGATATACCCGGGTTTCCAACTGGAAATGCTTGACGCTGAGGGCGACCCAGTCGAGCCCTGTGATCATCCTGTAGATAGATTCCTTGTCATAAGGCGTGATGAACACGTCCAGAAGCAGCGCCATGTTCCTGTCCTTGAGCTCACGCCCCTGCTGGGCGGTAGCCGGTATGGTACTGAGCAGACCCATGTCATTGGCAGCGCAGGCCGCGCACAAATCCTCAACGATCGATCGACAGTTCTTCGCCTGGTCCAGCAGCGATTCGTTGAAATCGACCTGCCGCGGTAACAGTAATTTACTGATGAAGCCCATGATCAGTTGCCTATATCATCACCAGGTACAGGTAACAGTACATCCAACCCAGTGCGATTGATACGGGCAGGTTCAGCCACCAGCCACCGACAATTCCCGCCGCTTTAACCCACTTGACGTGCCCCGGCTTTTCCGCGGCACCATTGCCAAGCAGTGTCGCGGTCACGACCTGGGTGGTAGAGGTGGGCGCGCCGACACTGGTGGCCACGCTATTGATCAGCGCCGCCCCCAATTGATTGGCAACAGCGTGCAGGGCGCGCAACCGATACAGTGAAAAACCCAGTGTCTTTATGATACGCCAGCCACCGAACACGGTTCCCGTGGTGATGGCGCAGGTGCACAACGCGACCGCCCACAGGGGAACAGTAAACACATCGGTGACACCGGTGGCCAGCAGCATCATACCGATAATGGCCATACCCTTCTGGGCGTCATTGGCACCGTGGGAGAACCCCAGAAAGGCAACACTGAAGTATTGAGAAACCACGAAAATTGGACCTACCTGGCGGGTAAAACGCCGAAATACTCTGATAAAAACCTTTACGGTCAGGTAACCGACCACAAAAGCAAACAGGGGCGAAACGAGCAACCCGGCCACAACCTTGACGACACCCTGCAACTGGCCATGCTGCAGGGCGGTAAACCCCCAATTGATATGGGCGCTGCCAATGGCGTAAAGTCCGGCGCCCACCAGTCCGCCCGCCAGGGAGTTGGAGGAGGAGGACGGGTAGCCCACTACCCAGGTGACGACGTTGTAGCTTACCGCAGCCAGAAGCGCTGCAAAAACAACGGCGGCGCCAACCTGCTCGGAACAGGATCCGACATCGACAAAGGTACCCACCGTATCGGCCACCGCCAGGCCAACAGTAAAAGGCCCGAGAAACGTAAAAACCGCGACTATTCCGATTGCGACAGCGGGTTGCATGGCTCGCGAGGCGATGGCCGTCGCCACCATATCGGCGGCATCGTGAAAACCGTTGGTAAAATCATATATCGCGACAGCAAAAACGACCGCGACCAGAGCCAGTGGAATGGATTGCATGACTGCCGCCCCGGCAACCTGGACCTGGGCTACCGCGCCCGGGACAATGGCGGCGCCAGACACAGGCAAGGATTGATCACGGGCCTGCCGGCCGTTTTCGCAGCGCGCTAACGACGTGGCGCAACTGCTCTACCGCCACCTCGACCTCCCCCTCGGTGGTGTAACGGCCGAAGCTGAAGCGCAGGGAACTGTGGGCCAGTTGGTCGGGCAGGCCGATGGCGCGCAGCACGTAGGAGGGCTCCAGGCTGGCGGAGGTACAGGCCGAGCCTGTGGACAGGGCCAGGTCCTTGAGGCCCATCAACAGCGCCTCGCCATCCACGCCCGCCACGGCGATGTTGAGGGCACCGGGCAGTCGCCGCCGCGGGTGGCCATTGACCTGCACCCCGTCGAGCTCGCGGATACCCGCCCAGAAGCGCTCGCGCAGGGCCGCCAGCCGCTCGCACTCCTCTGCCATGGTCACGGCCGCGAGCCGGGCCGCCTCCCCCATGCCCGCCACCTGGTGCGTGGCCAGCGTGCCGGAGCGCATGCCGCGCTCGTGATTCCCGCCGTGCATCTGGGCCTGCAGGTGCACCCGGGGCTGGCGGCGCACGTACAATGCTCCAACCCCCTTGGGGCCGTACATCTTGTGGCCCGACAACGACATCAGGTCCACCTCCAGTTCCCCCAGGTCGATAGGCAACTTGCCCGCGCTCTGGGCTGCATCGCAGTGAAACAACACGCCGGCGGCGCGGGTCACCCGCCCGATGGCGGCAATATCGTTGACGGTACCCAACTCGTTGTTGGCGTGCATGATACTGACCAGGATGGTGTCGGCCCGCAGGGCGGCGGCGACGGCGTCTGGCGCGACCAGGCCATCGGGCCCCGGCTCCAGATAGGTGAGTTCGAAACCCTCCCCCTCCAGGAAGTGGCAGCTGTCGAGCACCGCCTTGTGCTCGATACGCGAGGTGACGATATGGCGTCCCCGCGCCCGGTGAAACTGCGCCACCCCCTTGATCGCGAGGTTGTCTGCCTCCGTGGCGCCGGAGGTCCAGACGATTTCCCGGGGGTCGGCCCCGATCAGGTCGGCGACCTCGCGCCGGGCCTGCTCCACCACTTCCTCGGCCTTCCAGCCATAGACATGGGAGCGCGATGCGGGGTTGCCGAATACCCCGTCGATGGACAGGCACTGGGTCATCTTGTCCACCACCCGCTGGTCGACCGGGGTGGTGGCCAGGTAGTCCAGGTAGATTGGTTTGCGCATGTCCGCCACCCTACTTGACCATGTCGCGGGCCGCGTGGCCGCGCGCCACCCACTTGTGGGTCTCGGTGAGAATGCCGCGCAGGATATTCAGCTCCATCTCATCCAGGCGCACCCGGCCGTACAGGCGGCGCAGGCGGGCCATCAACTGGCGTGGCGCCGCCGGGTCGAGGAACTCCAGCTCGGTCAGCGTCTCCTCGAGGTGGACGTAGAAACGCTCCATGTTTTCCACCGTGGCGAACGGGGTGTCCCACTGGGCGTCCTCGTCGGCAGCGAGCTCGCCCTGCACCAGCAACATGCGCAGCTCGTAACAGACGATCTGCACCGCCATGGCCAGGTTGAGGGAACTGTAGGCATCGGAGGTGGGAATATTCAGATGCAGGTTGCACTGCTGCAGTTCCCCGTTGGTCAACCCCCGGTCCTCGCGGCCGAACAGCACCGCCACCTGTTCGCGATCGGAGAGGCTGCCGATGCGAGCGGCGCACTGCCGCGGGTCCAGCAGCGGCCAGGGAATACGCCGCTCGCGGGCACTGGTGCCAACCACGAACTGGCAGTCGGCAATCGCCTCCTCGACGCTGTCCACCACCACCGCGCTGGCCAGCAGGTCCTCGGCCGAGGCCGCCCGCCAGCGGGCCTGCTCGTGCGGGTAGTTTAGCGGTGCTACCAGCACCAGCCGCGACAGGCCCATGTTCTTCATCGCCCGGGCCACCCCGCCGATATTGCCCGGGTGGGTGGTGTTGACCAGTACGATGCGGATATTGTCGAGGTTCATGGGCCGGCTGAGCAGTGCTTGGGCGCGGCAGTTTAGCAGATTTCCGCTCGCCGGTTTACAACTGCTGCTTACCCGCCTACATGAGAACTTACTGCCCGCGAGCCATGCTGCTATAATCGCGCGCCTCTCACCCAGCCCAGCCAGGAAACGCCCATGGAACCGATGATCAACATAGCGCTACGCGCCGCCCGCAAGGCCGGCGAGAACATCGTGCGCGCCTCGGATGATCTCGAGCGGGTTGAAATCCGCGCCAAGGGCGTCAACAATTTCGTCTCCGACGTGGACATCGCGGCGGAAAAAGAGATTATCTACCACCTCCACAAAGCCTACCCCGAGCACGCCATAGTCGGCGAGGAGACCGGCCTCACCGGCAGCGAGGACGCCGACTATCGCTGGGTAATCGATCCCCTGGACGGCACCACCAACTTCATCCGCGGCATTCCCCATTACGCGGTGTCCATTGCCTGCCTGCACAAGGGCAAGCTGGAGCATGCGGTGGTCGTCGATCCGGTGCGGCGGGAGGAGTTCACCGCCTCCCGGGGCCGCGGGGCACAGCTCAACGGCCGCCGCATCCGGGTGAGCAGGCTGTCCGGCCTGGACGGCGCCCTGCTGGGCACCGGCATTCCTTTCAAGGATCACTGCGATGACAGGCTGGGGCCGTACAGTAAAACGGTCGAGATCCTGGCCGGCCAGTGCGCGGGCATCCGCCGCGCCGGCGCGGCATCCCTGGACCTCGCCTACGTGGCCGCTGGCCGACTGGACGCCTTCTGGGAAATAGGCCTGGCGCCATGGGATATCGCCGCCGGTGCCCTGCTGGTGCGCGAGGCCGGCGGCCTGGTCGCGGATATCGACGCCTCGGAGAATTTCCTCAGTTCCGGCAACGTCGTGTGCGGCAATCCCAAGTGCTTCAAGGCGGTATTGCAGGCGGTCAGGCCACTGCTGGGCTAGGAGCCGGCCCGCCTAGGGACACATATCGGCATAGGGCGAGGCCAGCTGCAACGATACCGGCCGCCCCGCTATGCGCACCTCATGTGCATCCATCTCCACGTCCGCATCCCCCAGGACACCGTGATCGAACTTGTAAACCGGCTTGATGCGGCCGGCGACCATGCCGTCGTCGTATTCTTGCTGGCGCTCCCGCACCCCTTCGTTGGCCTGTTCCCAGGCGCGCCACTGGTCCTTGCTATAACGGCGCTGCAACATGCGGGTCACCGTGGCGGGACTGAGTAGCGTCGCCGTGGCGTTGTTGCCGCCAAACCCCTTGGAATTGACAACCGCGTAGGCCTGCTGCCGCGGATCCACCTGCCGGTGGCTGCTGCTGAAAGCCAGGTGACTGTGATGCACGTCGGCGGCGATCTCCCCGATGGTGCTGATTCCCGGAATGATGCCGTCCTGCCAGCTGCCCAGGGTGGCGGTGACCTGGTCGCCGGATGCGGATGCCAGTGAATGCCCCAGGTAGCACTTCACGGCCGCCACGGGCCAGCCGGAAATACCGAAAGCCCTGGCGGTCGCGTCGAGAATGGCGGATTCGGTGACCCGGTTCTGGGGAGTGCCGGTGCCGTGTGCCTGCACCAGCCCGCCGCTGCGCAATGCCTGTTCGCCGACCATGGCGCGGGCGGCGGCCACCGCCTTGGCCACGGTGAGGTAATTGCCCACCCCCGGGCCGGAAATGGATTTCTTGTAGCCGTCGGCATTGACGAACACGTCGGTGGCGGCCCCGAATACCGTGGCTCCCAGTTCCAGCGCGAGGGCGTCGTCCAACAGCACCACCATCTGCGCGGACTCGGCAATGGTGAAACCACAGTTCTCGGCAAACGGCCGGCAGGCGCGGCGGTGGTCGGGCTCCTGTCCGTCGGGCAGGCCGTCCAGCTGGCGCAGCCCCTTGTCCGTCGCCAGGGCACCCATGGCGGCATAGCCTTCCATGACCTCGGGGTTGACCGGCGCCTCGGCGGAACCGACGAAGACGACACGGGCGCGGCCCTGGCGAATATCCTCGATACCGTTGCGCAGGTTGTACAGGAATGACGCGCAGGCCCCCAGGGTTGCGCCGGTCGACCCGAGGCTGCCCAGCACATAGGCGTTGACGAAGTCCGCCGGCATCTCCGCCAGCCCCAGCGGGCAGAATTTGGACGTCACCCGCTGCCCCAGATAGCGGGCCTTGAGCATGCCCCCGGTGCCTGCGCCGTCCAGTTGCCCCATGGCGCTGCCGGCGTAGACGCTCATCTGATCGAGCCCTACCCGGCGGCGCACCGTTTCCCAGTCAAGCCCCAGGCTGCCCAGGGCGTCGGAGGCGGCGTACACCGACATCTGTAGACCCCGGGGATGATTGCGCGAGGGATACAGCTGGCCCGGCTCGAAACCGGTGGGCAACTGCCCGGCGGCCTTGACCTCGAATTCGCGGTGAGTGGGCAGGTAAAACGCCTGCTGACCGACGATCTTGACGTTGACGTGGGAATCGCTGGAGGGGGTCACCACCCAATCCGGCGGTATCTGCTCCGGCAGGTGCTTGCGGTCCAGGTCGAAGCTGACGGGTTGGCCGTTGCTCTGGGTCGGGAAGCGCTGGTTCCAGCTCACCGAGTCGGGGTCGAAGTGCTGTGACTCAACGCGCCGCACCAGGGTGTGGTCGAGGATATAGCGCTCCCGCCCGGCACCGCTCACCTGGGGCCGCATCAGCGCCGCCAGGGCATCCAGGGTGCGCTGGCGCTGCGCCTGCGGCAGGGCGCTGTATACCATGCGCCGAAACGCGTGGTGGGCGGAGGCCCGCCCGGCGCCGTTGATACCACCAAACCCGACGATCACCGGTAATGCCTGCCCACCCATCAACTCGACTCCTGCGCTGCACTTCAGCCCGAACAAGCCCCCAGTCTAAGGGGTATTCTCGCTACCATTTATTGCCTTATAGACACTATTTATGGCATTTTAGCCAAACCGTACCCTGTGAGCTGCCTTCCGTGTACACCGTCGCCACGCTTTTATACCCACAGGCGCTGGCCACCAGCTTCACCCTGCCCGTGGAAATTCTCCAGGCCGCCAGCCAGACAGCCAGCGTTCGCATCCGCGGCGCTGCCCAGGTGCACACCCTGCTGGCCACCCCGGACGGCGAGCCGATGCGCCTGTCCAGCGGGCTGAACCTGCAGCCGGACCTCGCCCTGACGGCACTGCCGGCCCTGGACATGTTGTTGCTCCCCGCCATCTGGCGCAGCCCGCAGCCTACCGTCACCCTGATGCGGCCCTGGCTGCCGTTGATTCGCGACCTGGCGGCCGCCGGTACACGCCTGTGCAGCGTGGGAACCGGCAGTTTCCTGTTGGCCGAGGCCGGCCTGCTGACGGGACAGCCCGCCACCACGCACTGGAACTATTTCGAGCGCTTTGCACGACGCTACCCGCTGGTACAGTTGAAGACCCGTCACCTGATCACCCAGAGCGGCAACATCTACTGCGTGGGCAGCGTCAACTCGATCGCCGACCTGATGGTGCACATTGTCGAGGAGTGGTTTGGCTCGGCGGTGGCCCGCGCGGTGGAAAACCAGTTTTCCCCGGAGATACGCCGCAGCTTCCGGGCTGCCGCCTACCAGGACGAAGCGGACAGCTCGCACCACGACGAGATGGTCATCGAGGCCCAGCAGTGGTTGCGCGACCACCTCGGCAGGCAGGTCGCCATGGGCGACCTGGCCGCGCTGCTGGGGCTCAGCGTGCGCAATTTCAACCGCCGCTACCGCCAGGCCACCGGCAGTAGCCCCCAGGCCTACCTGCAACGGCTGCGCATCAACCAGGCCCGGGAACTGCTCAAGCACAGCAATCTCGGGGTGGGCGAAATCGCCTGGCAGGTAGGCCTGCAGGACGCCAGCTATTTCTCTCAGTTGTTTCGCCGTCACTGCGGGGTGAGTCCACTGCGCTACCGGCAGGCCGTGCGCGGCAAGCTGTTCAGTGCCGGCGTCCTTGAGTAACTACAGTCCCTGTGGCTAAATGACCGCCCTGTTTGCCACGGGCGCCGCGCCGGTCGCGCGGCTTCCGCCTTGTCGCCACCCGTTCACCCAAGGAAGCACACCATGAGCAGCAACTCGGTAGTCATTCTCAGCGGCGCCCGCACCCCCATGGGGGGACTGCTGGGCAGCCTCGCACCGGTAGCGGCCCCCGCGCTGGCCAGCACCGCCATCGCCGCCGCCATCGAACGCGCCGGCATTGCCGCGGGCGACGTTGACGAGGTGTTCATGGGCTGCGTACTGCCGGCAGGCCTCAAGCAGTGCCCGGCCCGCCAGGCCGCGATTGGCGCGGGGATTCCCAAGGCTGCCGGAGCGGTGACCGTCAACAAGGCCTGCGGCAGCGGTATGCAGGCCGCTATCTTCGGCCACGACAGCATTGTCGCCGGCACCAACAAGGTCGTGGTCGCCGGGGGCATGGAGAGTATGAGCAATGCACCCCACCTGCTGCTGGGCTCCCGCGGCGGCCTGGGCAGCGGCCACAGGACCACCTATGACCACATGTTCCTGGACGGCCTGGAAGACGCCTACACCGGCGGCGCGATGGGCAGTTTCGCCCAGGGCACCGCCGATGAGCGCGGCCTCACCCGCGAGCAAATGGACGCCTTCGCCATCGAATCCCTGACCCGCGCCAAACAGGCGATCGAATCCGGCGCACTGCGCGCGGAAACCGCCCCGGTAACGGTGCGCACCCGCAAGGGCGAGTACCTGGTCAGCGACGATGAACAGCCCCACAAGGCCGCCGTCGAGAAGATTCCCGGCCTGCGCCCGGCGTTTGCCGCCGACGGCACCATCACCGCCGCCAACTCCAGTTCGATCTCCGACGGGGCCAGCGCCCTGGTGCTGATGAGCGAGGCCGCGGCCCTGGCACGGGGCCTGCAACCTGCGGCCCGCATCGTGGCCCATGCACGCCACAGCCAGGACCCCTCGGAATTCACCATCGCCCCCATCGGCGCCATTCGCAAGTTGTATGAAAAAACCGGCTGGAGCAACGCTGACGTGGACCTCTTCGAGATCAACGAGGCATTTGCCATGGTGACCATGCTGGCCATACAGGAGCTGGAGCTCGACCACGCCAAGGTCAATGTCAACGGTGGAGCCTGCGCCCAGGGCCACCCCATCGGCTCCACCGGTTCGCGCATCATGGTCACGTTGCTGCACGCCCTGCAGCAGCGCGGCAAGCAGCGCGGGGTCGCCGCCCTGTGTATCGGCGGCGGCGAAGCCACCGCCGTGGCCATAGAGCTTATCTAGGCGGGCGGCGCCCCCTACCCCACGACTTCGAGGCAAGCACAATGGCCCTGAGCAGCGTTCCCGATATTCTCGACGACATTCGCGCCGGCAAGATGGTCATCCTGATGGACGACGAGGACCGCGAAAACGAAGGCGACCTGATCATTGCCGCCGAGGCGGTCACCCCCGAGGTCATTACCTTTTTCTCCTCGGAAGCCTGCGGCCTGATCTGCATGCCCATAACCGAAGAGCGTGCCCGCCGCCTGCAATTGCCGTTGATGGTGCGCGACAACCGCTCCCAGCATGAGACCAACTTTACCGTTTCCATCGATGCCGCCGAGCGCAAGGGGCCCGGCATCAGCTCGTTGCAGCGCGCCCATACGGTGCTGACCGCGGTCGGCCCCGACGCCCGCCCCGAGGACATTGTCCAGCCAGGCCATATCTTCCCGCTGGTCGCCAAGCCGGGCGGTGTACTGCGCCGCGCCGGCCACACCGAGGCCGGCGTGGACCTGGCGCGTATGGCGGGCTTCGAACCGGCGGCGCTGATCGTGGAGATCATGAACGAGGACGGCACCATGGCGCGCCGCCCCCAGCTCGAGGAATTTGCCGCCCGACACCAGTTGCATATCGGTACCATCGCCGATCTGATCCAGTACCGCGCCCTGCACGAGCAGTCGGTCGAGTTGCGCGACAGCAGGCGCATAGCCACGGAGTTCGGCGAGTTCGAATTGCACACCTTCCTCGACCTGATAGACGACACGGTCCACTACGCCCTTACCCTGGGAGACATCGACGCGAACGTCGAGACCCTGGTTCGGGTACAGACGATAAATACCCTGCGCGACCTGCTCGGCACCCAGATCGAGGACGCGGAGCCGGGCTGGTCCTATCGGCGCGCCATGCAACATATCGGTGCAGCGGGCGCCGGCGCGGTGGTACTGATCGGCCAGCACAGCAGCGCCGAGCAGCGCCTGGCGGAAGTGACCAGTTTTCCCGACCCGCCCGGCAACGCCGGGCCGGCGAGCCCGGAGGGTGTGCAGAACTACCGGCTCATCGGCACCGGTTCACAAATTCTCAAGCGCCTGGGCATAGGCAAGATGCGCCTCATGTCGGCGCCGGTTCATTTCAATGCCCTGTCGGGCTTCAACCTGGAAGTCACGGATTTCGTCCAGCCCTGACCGCGGGCTGGACGCGCAGCGGTCGACTATTCCTCTAGCGTCAGCCGCCCTATTTCCTGGGCATCCTGGGCTCCCTGGCAGAAGGGCATGTCGATCCAGTTACTGCTGGAGTACAGCCCGGTCGCATCCGCATAGTGGGGATTGGCCGGATCAGTGGACTGGGAATACGTGAGGATCGCATAGGCATCCGGGCAATCGCTCTCGTCCCAGGTCACCGCCTGGATGTAACTGTTGCCGTGGGTGATGTCGGCGTAGCCCTCGCCGTCCACCAGGCCGGAAGAGATCACACTGAACATCATCGAGCCGGAACCGCCGTGGATACCGTAGCGGGTGCCGTTTTTCTCGTCGAACTGCACCTCGCCCCAGGGCGCATCCATGGCGATTCCCGCCGCCACCAGGGTGTCCACGCCGTCGGCAAAAGCCTGCTTGACGGCCTCCACTACCGCTTCATCTGCCGTATTCAACTGGCGCGGCGTATTGACCGGATCGGCGGCGTTGAAAGGTATCGCCCAGAAATTCTCGGTGCCGCTCACCGCCTTCCAGAACTCGTAGAACACGTGGCCGCCCACGCTGTCCAGCCGGTGGGCGCCGTCCCAGTCCGCCAGCACCGAGCAGGCCTGGGCGGCGCTGGCGGGGTTGTCGGCATACAGCGACCAGTCGTCTACATCGGAGCAGATGGCGATCACGTCCGCCAAAACCAGTTCCGCGGCGTGATTGGTCGCCTGGTAGCTGAGCTGGCGGATATTGTCGATATTGAAACCGGGCGCCCCGAGACCGTCGCTGCCCGCCAACCGCCGCTCCGCCTGGGTGAAGGTGTGCCGGGTGCGGATGCTCTGGGTGACGTCCTCCTTGCCGATGATGGGCGAGAACCCGGTGAGCAGATGCCGCGGGTTGGCCAGCCAGTAGCTGTCGTTGGCATTGGCGCCGTAGCTGCGGGTTTCCAGTTTGGGCAGGTTGTCATAGCCGAATATACCCTCGGGCGTATCCGGGTCATTGCTCCACTCGCAGGCGGAATCCGAGCCGTCCATGGTGACAAAACCCTCATCCGTCAACAGGGTCTGCAGCAGCCCGCGAATACAGCTGTTGTATTTATTGATGGGCACGTTGGGCACTACCGAGATATCACTGTAGAGAGCGTCGCCGTAGCGATCCGCGGCAATGGTGTTGACCCAGGGAATGCCGATCGAGCGCAGGGCCTCCTTGAACTCGTCGAGGTTGGCGGCCTGCCCCATGCGCACCCACTGCTCCAGGCCGCGCAGGTTCTCCAGGTTGGCGTCGCGATAGGTGAGCAGGGTACCCACCGCGTTGGGCCATCCCGCCAGCAGCGGCGACACCGCGCCGAGGTCGACGATGGGGCCGAAGTGCGACAGGTAGAAAGTGTGTTCCACCGTCGCCACTGAGCCGTCAGCCTGCAGGCTCTGGGCGCTGACAGTGCGAGGTTCGATATCGCGAAGCTCGCCGTCATAGATGTACTGCATCTTGTTGTCGGGGTTCAGTTCCAGTTCGTAGAAAGTGAAGCGGCTGCCGGTGCTGACGGTATGCGACCAGGCCAGGTTCTGGGTAAAGCCTATCACCGGTGCCGGCAGCCCGATCAGGGCGGAGCCCATCACGTCGTACTCCCCGGGCAGGGTCAGGTGAAACATGAAGAAGCGCTCGTAGCCCTGCCAGGGAAAGTGCGGGTTGCCGAACAGAATGCCCGAGTTGGTCTGGGATGCATCGGCGCCCACCGCGTAGGCGTTGCTGCCGATTTCGTCCACCGCCGGCATGTCCATGGCGGCGGCAATCGCCTCCTTGTCCACGCTGGCCAGCAGTTGCCCGTTGACCGAGTCTCCCTGGGGCAGCATGCCGGCCACCGTATTGTCCGGCGAGGCGGCCACGCTGAATCCGGACAGGGGGTCCGAACTGGCCCGCAGGATCTGCTTGTGCACCCGCTGCACAATATCCAGGGCATCGACCTCGCGCACCCAGGGCGCGCCGCGACAGCCCTCGTCACCCTCGGCGAGGTTGTCCACCCCGGTATCCGCCAGGTAGCGGTTCAGGCCCGCGGCGTAACCGGTAAGATTCTGCTGCAGGAACTCGGGAAAGGTATCGAAGATACGCTGCGCCGCCTCCTCGTCGTTGAACAGCTTCATGACCAGGTCCAGGTCAAGGTCGCCGTCGCCCCCGAAGTAGCGCGCCGAATCACCGTTGCCGTCGACGATGGAACGCATGACGACACAGTAGTTTGCCTGGGCGGCGACATAACCGGCCCCGTAACCCAGACTGCCCCAGTCGTTGGCAGTGACATGGGGAATGCCATACTCGGTCCAGACCACATCTGCCTGGTAGGTGACGTCAGATAGGGGCGGTACAACGGCTTTCGCATTGCTGCTGTTGTCAGAGCAGCCGGCCAGCAGGGCAGCGCCCAGGGCGGCAGCGAGGCTGCCATAGCGGAGTTTGGTCATCTCGATAGTCTCTTATTGTGATTAGGTAGAGCGAGGTCCCATGATAGCGCCTGCCAGCGGCAAATGCAGCCACCGGATATCCCGCGGGCGCTAGCAGTGACTGAAATCCGGCGGTCGCTTCTCCAGGAAGGCGGTGATGGCCTCGATGTTCTCGGCCGAGCCGACCTGGCGCGCCATGGCTCCCTGTTCGTAGCCGATCGCGGTGTCGATGGCCGCCAGGTGGTGCAGGCGCAGGCTGCGCTTGATTTCGCGCAGGGCGTTGACCGGCCAGCGGGCAATCTCCTGGGCCCGGCGCAGGGCGTGGGCAAACAGGTCGGCATCCGCCAGCCGTTCCGCCGCCAGGCCGTAGGCCAGGGCCTTGTCGGCCGGCACCCACTCGGCGGTGTAAAACAGCTCGGCGGCGCGCTGGGCGCCGATATTGGCCTGCAGCATATAACTGCTGCCCCACTCCGGCACCAGCCCCAGGCTGGCAAAGGGCAGGCGCAGCCGAAAACTCTCGGCGATGTAGACGATGTCCGCATGAAACAGCACGGTCGCCCCACCGCCCACCGCCACCCCCTGTGCCGCCGCGATCAGGGGCTTGTCGAACTCCACCACGGCACGGGCGGCAGATTCGAAGGGGTGCTCCTCCCCGGAGCCGCTATCGCCGAAACTGGCCAGGTCCACACCCGAGCAAAAGTGTTCCCCGGCACCGCACAGCAACACGCAGCGCACCGTGTCATCCACAGCGGCCTCCCGGAACGCGTCCCGCAGGGCGATCCACATGGCGGTATCGATGGCGTTGCGCTTGTCCGGGCGGTTCAGGGTCAGTACCCGCACCCCACCGTCATCCGCCAGCAGTATCCCGTCGCTCATGTCGCACTCACCGGTGGGGCACTGTGAAACTTCACCGCATCGGGCACACCGGCGCGATCGGTGGAACAGCTGTTGGCGGGCGCCGCCGGGTCCGGGTAGCCGAAAGAAATGCCGAACAGCAACTTGTTGGTGGCGTCGATGCCCAGGCCGGCGCGGATGGTATCCGCCTGGAAACCCAGCGCGGTCTGCGGGCAACTACCCAGCCCGTGGGCGGTCATGGCCAGCATCAGGGTCTGGGCGTACATGCCCAGGTCGGCGGCCTCGCGCAGGCCGAAGGGCTCGGGCAGGAACAGGAACGCCACGTGGGGCGCATCGAAAAAAGTGAAATTGCGCATGAACTGTCGGTGCCGCGCCGCCTTGTCTTCCCGGGCAATGCCTACCGAATCGTACAGCGCCTGGGCCGAGCCGTACTGGCGCTCCCGGTACACGCCCTGGTACACGCCGTCATAGGGGAAATCCAGGCTGATCTCGCCGGCCATGAAGCGCTTCGGCAATTCCTCGCGCAGGGCCTGCAGGGCCGCGCCGGAGGCGACATGGGTCAGCCACGGTTGGGTATTGCAGTTGCTGGGGGCGCGCTGTGCCACGGCAAAAATGCGCTGCAGTTCGTCTGCCTCCACCTCGCGCGGCAAAAAGGCGCGCAGCGAGCGGCGCTTGAACACGATTTCATCAAACAGTTGGGCGCAATCGGTCATGTCGTCTTCCGGTCAGGGCAAACGGCCATTATGCGCAGCCGCTGGCGAGGTTGCCACCACCGTGTTCACTCGCCGGTAAACCGGGCCGGGCGCTTTTCCTTGAACGCGCGCATCCCCTCCTTCGCGTCCTGCGAGGCGAATACCGGCCCGGCCAGTTCGTCCGAGGCCAGCATCGCCGCCGCCTCGTCCATGCACTCCTGATGCTCGCGCAGGGAGCGAGTCACGGCGCGCACCGCCAGCGGCCCGTTGGCACAGATGCGCGCGGCGTAATCGCGCGCCGCCGCCAGGCTCTGCCCGGCGGGCACCAGTTTGTTAAGCAGGCCCATTTCCAGGGCCCGGGCGGCGCTCACGTGCTCCGCGCACAACAGCATTTCCGCGGCCAGGCAGTATGGTATCTGGCGCCGCAGCCGCACGGTGGACCCGGCCATGGGATACAGGCCGCGCGCCACCTCGGTCACGCCGAACACGGCGTTGTCGGCCGCCACCCGGATATCGGTGCCCTGCAGGATCTCTGTGCCACCGGCCAGCGCGTAACCCTCCACGGCCAGGATCACGGGTTTGCCGGGGCGGTTGTCGCGCAGCAGCGCCTGCCAGTGCACGTTGGGGACCTCGGCCATGACCGCCATGAATTCCTCGGTGGAGCGCTGCTGTCCCTCGGCACCGGCCTTGAGGTCCATGCCGGCGCAGAAGGTGTCGCCGTTGGCGGTGAGGATGGCGCAGTACAATTCGTCGTCCTCGTCCAGGAGCCGCCAGGCCCGGTACATGCCCAGCAGCATCTCGGGGCTGAAGGCGTTCCTGGCCTCGGGACGGTTGAGGGTGACGATCAGTACGTGGCCGTCCTGTTCGACTATGCAGTTGTGGGTGCTTATGCTTAGCTCTTTCATTTTCTGCCTTTTTCTACGTCTGGTTCGGCATCGCTCCAGGGATGGGGCTACCGGGACACCACACCCGTTTTGACGACCGTCTGGATAGGCACAACTCAATCACACGAAAAGCGCTGCTCCAGCTGAGGGGCAATCAAGAGACCAGATGCTCACCAGCCAGGGCGATCTCCAGCGCCTGCGGATACGCCGGCTTGCCAGTGGGCGCCCGCGGCACTTCCTCCACCACATGCAACTCCCGCGGCAGCTTGTAGCCAGCAATATGCTTGCGCGCATCCTCCTGCACCGCCTCCAGGGTCAGCGTTGCGTCGCCACGGGCCGTTACCACCGCCGCCACCCTGCTGCCATAACGCTTATCCGGCACGCCCACTACCAGGCAGTCGAAAATATCCGGGTTGGCTTTCAAAGCCTGCTCGACCTCCTCGGGAAATACCTTTTCCCCACCGGAGTTGATGCAGTTGGAGCCGCGGCCAAAGACAGTGATGGTATTGTCCTGTTCCAGCCTGGCCTCGTCCCCCAGCAGCAACCAGGCCTGGCCATCCACCTCGACGATGGTCTTCGCAGTCTTGACCGGGTCGTTGTAGTAGCCCACCGGTATGTGGCCGCTGCGGGCGAAGATGCCCATTTCCCCCGGAGCCACGTGGCGGTGAGGCTCGCCCTCCACATCGCTGATCACCGACATGAAATCGCTCTTGGCGACATTGCCCAGACCCTGGCCCTGCTTGCCGCCACCGTCCAGGCCCATGTTGCCGCTCTCCGACGAGCCGAAGGAATTGCTGATGAACACATTGGGAAAGTACCGCTTGAACGCCTCCTGCTTGCTGGTTGAGAACACGGCGCCACCGGAGCCGACACTGAACACCGAGCCCAGTTGCCAGCGGCCGGGGTTGGCGTCCAGGGCATCCAGCAGCGGTACCGCCATGGCGTCGCCGACGATGGTCAGCGCGTTGACCTGCTCGCGCTCGACGATATCCCACACCTGCTCACCCACCAGGGAGTGCGCCGGGTTGAGCACCACGGTATTGCCCGCCAGCAGCATGATACAGGCGTACCACCAGCAGGCGCCGTGCATCAGTGGCGCCAGCGCCATGCCGACGATGACGAAATCGCCCACCCGGTCGGCAATCTGCCCGGCCGCGCTGATGGGCCCGTCCGGATGGAACCAGCCGCCGCCACCCATGGCGGCGAAAAATACGCTCTTGTGCGGCCACATCACGCCCTTGGGCATGCCGGTGGTGCCGCCGGTGTAGAGGATGAACAGATCGTCGTCGGCGCGCTCGCCGAAGTCCCGCGCCGGGCTCTGCCCGGCGATGGCCGATTCCAGTTCCACCGCGCCGATGGCCGCCGGGTCACAGGCACTGTCATCGGCAACATGGACACAGGTGTGCAGCGCGGGCGCCTGCTCCGCCACCGCGGCGATATGGGGGCTGAACTCCTGATGGTGGATGCAGGCCACCATGTCGGAGTTGGTGAATATGTACGCCAACTCGTCCTCCACGTAGCGATAGTTGACGTTGATGGGCACTGCGCGCAGTTTGAAACAGGCGAGCATCGCCTCCAGGTACTCATTGCAGTTGTACAGGTACAGGCCCACATGGTCACCGGCCCTGACGCCCCTCGCGGCCAGGAAGTGGGCAAGCTGGTTCGACCTGCTCTCCAGGGCGGCGTAGCTGACCCGCCGGTCGCCACAGACCAGGGCGACCCGCTGCGGCACCTTGTCCGCCACCAGTTCGAACATGTCGGCGATATTGAAATGTGCTGTCATGGCTGCGGTCCGACTCCTCAGGGTTTATCCGCTCCCACCACCCACATGGCGAAGAACTGGGCGCCGCCGCCATAGGCGTGACCCAGCGCCAGTCTCGCCCCGGGCACCTGGTGGGCGCCGGCGTCACCGCGCACCTGGCGCGCGGCCTCGGCAAAGCGGATCATGCCCGAGGCGCCGATGGGGTTGGAGGATAATACCCCGCCTGAGCAGTTCCAGGGAATGTCGCCACCCTCATCCAGCGAGGTCGCCCCCGCCATCGTCAGCTTCCAGCCCTCGCCCTCGGCCGCGAAGCCCAGGTTTTCCAGCCACATGGGTTCGTACCAGCTGAAGGGTACGTACACCTCGGCGCAATCCAGGTCGCGCCGCGGGTCGGTGATGCCCGCCTGGCGATAGACGTCGGCAGCGCAATCGCGCCCGGCCCGGGGATTGACCTCGTCACGCCCGGCATACATGGTCGGCTCGGAACGCATGGCGCCGCCGCGAATCCAGGCCGGAGGCTTGGGCGAGCGGGTGGCCAGTTCCTCATCGGCGATCACCATCGCACAGGCCCCATCCGAGGAGGGACAGGCCTCCAGGAAACGCAGCGGGTCCCACAACATCATGGACTCTTCCACCTCCTGCATGGTGATATGCGGTAACTGCAGGTGGGCCAGCGGATTGCGCGCCCCGTGCAGCCGGTCCTTGACCGCGACCTTGAGGCCCACGTCATAGGGGGCGCCGGAGCGCCGCATGTACTCGCGGATGATGGGTGCGAAATAGCCGCCGGCGCCGGCATTGAGATGCACCGAAAAGGGCTGCGGCGTGGACAGCGCCCACATGGCATTGGATTCCGACTGCTTCTCGAAGGTGACAGTAAGCACCCGCCTGAAACTGCCGCTCTGCACGTGGGAGGCGGCCACCAGTGCGGTGGAGCCGCCCACGGAACCGGCGGTGTGTACCCGCAGCATGGGCTTGCCGTTGCAGCCCAGGGCGTCGCTGAGATAGCACTCGGGCATGACCACTCCCTCGAACATATCCGGCGCCTTGCCGATGATCACCGCCTCCACATCGTCCCAGCCCAGGCCGGCGTCCTCCAGGGCATTGGCCGCCGCCTCGCGCACCAGGCCGGCGATGGAAACATCGCCGCGGCGGGTTTTGTACCTGGTCTGGCCTATGCCGACCACCGCTGCCAGTTTGCTCATGAGGCGCTCTCCAGGACGGCCACCAGGTTGTGCTGCAGACAGGGACCGGAGGTGGCGTGAGCCACCCCGCGGCGGGCATCGCCGGCGACGATGCGGCGAAAGACTTCACCCACCCGGGACAGCCCCGAGGCCATCATCAGGTTGCCGGCCAGGACCCCGCCGCTGGGATTGACACGGGTGTCCGGGCCCAGTTCCAGGGCCCGGGCGAGGATGATTTCCTGGTGGCTGAAGGGCGCATACAGCTCCGCTACCTCGACCGGGCCCTCGGCCACCCCGGCGGCGCGGGCAGCCAGCCGGGTGGAGGGCGAATCCGTCAGGTCGCGCATGCCCAGGTTATGGGTCTCGATACGGTGATCGATACCGCTGAGCACCGCGTAGGGCACGCCCCACTCCCTGGCCCTGGCCACCGTGCAGATGATCATCGCCGCCGCCCCGTCCGCCACCGGGGCGCAATCGGCGCGGCGCAAAGGTGAGACAAACATGTCCTCGGCCAGCAACGCCTCGATGGACAGGTCACCGCGCAGGCGCGCATGGGGATTGTCCCGGGCGTTGCGCCGCGAGCGCACCACCACCTCGGCCATGTCCTGTTCACTGGCAAGGCCGGCCTCCAGCAACAGGCGCGCCTGCAGGGCCGCCAGGGAGATGCTGTCCACCCAAAGCGGCGCCAGGTAATACGGGTCCAGTTGCTGTGACAGGACCATGGGCAAGTCCCCGGATGAGGACCTTGAGAAACCGTACAGCAGCGCCGACTCGGCCTGCCCCATGCGAATTTTCAACACTGCCTCGTACAGGGCCCAGGCGGCGTCCATCTCCACGTGGGATTCCTTGATGGGCGGCACCGCCCCCAGCGCGTCGACCCCGGCAACGAAGGCAAACGCCGCGCCCTGCAGATAGTCGCAACTGCCGGAACAGACGAAATCCACGTCCTGGGCATTGCGGATACCGACCTGGGCGTACACCGCCTGCAACTGCGGCATGATGAGTTCCACCTCGTTGGCGGCGCCGGCCCTGGCCAGGCAATCGGACTGACTGAACGCCACCACTGCAAGTTCCTGCATAGTGTCAACCCTCCCAGCCACTGACCGACAGCCTGCCGATTTGCTCCACCGGCACGTCGGGCTCGTCCAGGGGGCGGAAGTAGCGGATGTTGTCCATGGCGTAGCCCCACTCTTCCCGGGGCTTCCACACTGCCTGGACACGCTGGCCGATATGCACCGCGCTGTTGTCACATTCACTGATCAAGTGGATAAAGGCGATGTTGGCGCCGTCCAGGACCAGGTTGGCTACCACAAAGGGCGGCTCGATAGGGTTGTTGGGAATGGGGATGGCTACCACGGTAAAGGATTGCACTGTGGCCTTGTCCGGCAGCACCACCTCCTCCTCTGTCGGCACCCCGCACGCCGGACAGGAGCCCCTGGGGGGAATATAGACATTGCTGCACCGGGGGCAGCGCTGGCCAGTCAGCACACCCTCGCGGATGCGGGTTAGAAAACGGGCCGGCGCCCTGCCCGCGGTGAAGTGATACTGCAGATAGACCGGGCATTCTATCCCGGTGACGGCATGCTCGGCATCGGACATCAACTCGCTCCCTGAACCAGCTCGAAATAACGGATATCGCTGATGAAACCCCGCGTCTGCTCGGCCCAGACGGCCCTCACCCGGGCCCCGGTGGCGAGTTCCGTCTCGGCGCCCGCCGCAACGCAGTGAATCAACGGCACGTCCGCCCCGTCCAGGCGAATCATGGCCCAGGCGAAGGGCTCGTCCAGGGGGTGCGCGGCCCGCGGTTGCGTTACCCAGCACCAGCTGACGATTGCACCGCATTCCGCCACCTGCACGAAGTCGGTGAGGGCCTCGGCGGTGACCGGGTCGTATTCCATGGGCGGCACGATGACCCTGCCGTCGCTGGCGCGGTTGCCGACAATACGGCGCTCGCGCAGGTCGGTGAGAAACCGCCCCACCACCGGGCCGGTCGAGCGGGTATAGGTGAAGCCGAGTTCAAAATCCCGGCTCAGGATGTCTGCTGCCGACATGAGTTGCCGCATCTCCTGTGTACACTGAAGGCGCCCAGTTTCTCCCCGCGATGCACGGCCCTGCAACTCCCGGGGTTCCCTTACTTGAACCAGCGCCGTGGCAATCGCAGGTAGCTGCTGTGGGCCCAGTGGAAATCGCCGATAATGGCTCGAGCTTTTCCCGGCTGCCGTGACTGCGGCACCATGGCCGGGACCACTTACAGGAGAGCGCTATGACCGTCGCCGCCATCGGCTATCTACACATTGAATCCAGTGACATCGACGCCTGGATGAAGTTCGCCACCGCGGTACTGGGATTGATGGAGGCGACGCGGGACGACAGCGCGGGGGCGCGCTTCCTGCGCATGGACAATCACCCGTTCCGTTTCATGGTGAGCAGCGGGGAGCAGGATCGCCTGCTGGCGGTGGGCCTGGAATGCCGCACCGCGGCCGACTGGCAACGCTGTTGCGATGCCCTGACCGCGGCGGGACATGAATGCGTGCCCGGCGACAGCGCCGAGGCGCAGCGCCGCTGCGTGACAGAGTTTGTCACCGCCAGCGATCCGTCGGGCAACGTGATAGAGCTCTACTACGGCCGCCAGCTGGACTACCGCCCCTTCAACTCACCCGCGGGAGTCAGGGGTTTTGTCACGGCTGACGCGGCAGGCGCCGACCTGGGCTTCGGCCACGCGGTGCTGCCGGCGCCACAGAGCGAGACCACCATCCGCTTCTACACCGATCTGCTGGGCCTGGCGATCTGCGATGACCTGCGGCTTGCCACGCCTCCTTCACGGGTGGTGTTCATGCACGCCGACAACCCCCGGCAACATTCGCTGGCGCTGTACGATCAGCCGCACCCGTCAGGCGCGGTTCACGTGATGGTCGAGGTGCAGACCCTGGACGAAGTGGGCCTGGCCATGGACCGGGCCAAGGCTGCCGGGCATCCCATCATCGCCAGCCTGGGCCGCCACGTTAACGACAATATGTGTTCGTTCTACGTGCTCGCACCCGGCGGGATCGCCTTCGAGTACGGCTATGACGGGCTACTGGTAGACTGGGACAACTACACCCCCACCGTGTCTACCGAGGGCGACCTGTGGGGACACGAATACCAGTTCCCCGGGGTGAACGACTGAAGTCGACAACGTCCGCTGCAGCGGCGCTCCACGGAGCGCTCAGTGCACCTCGACCCGCACCGGTATCCAGCGGTTGAGGATGTACTGCAGGGTGCCGTTGCCCTTCATGGTCAGCAGGGCGCGATTGAGCTCGCCGGCCAGCGACAGGTCATCCGGGCGCACCGCCCAGGCGAGCATTTCCTCGGTCATCGGTGAATAAAGACTGATCAGGTCGGCATTGTCCCGGGTGGTGGCCAACTGCCAGCTGGTGGGCGCATCGTGTATGTACAGGTCTATTTGATCCTGGCGCAAACCCGCGAAAGCGGCGGCGGGGTCCGGGTAGAACTTGATCTCGGCTTCGCCCAGTTCGCGCTCGGCAAAGGCGGCGCCGGTGGTGCCGGGCTCTACGCCGACGCGTACGCCGGGTTGATAGATCGACCAGGGCTGCGCAAAGCGCGCCAGCTTGTCCTTGTGCAGGATCGCCATCTGCCCCACCAGCATGAACGAATCGGTAAAGGCGACCTGCGCACTGCGCTGGGCGGTCACGCTCATACCGGACATGATCACGTCGATCTCGCCGGCCAGCAGCGCGGGGATCAGTTTCTCCAGGGCCATGTCGCGCAGCTGCACGCGGCGGCCGATGATTTCCCCCACGGCGCGCGCGTTATCGGCCTCGATACCCACGATCTGTCCGTCCTGCTTGAATGCCAGCGGCGGGTAATCAGCGCTCATCCCCACTCGCAGCACGCCAGCGGCGAATGACCACGTCGAGGCGAGCACCAGGACTAGTCCAAAAAGATATTTTCTGGCCATGAGGCGGCGAAGCTCCCTGCTGGTGCCCGGCAGCGGGCAGCGCTGTAACCACACCCGGGCATTAAGATGAGCGCCTGAGTGTACGGTTTCGCCGGTGCAATAGAAAGCCCCGGCGTCCGCAAGCCGCGGCGGGGATACCAGAACCCGCCAGCGTGCTATGCTGGCTTCCCCGGGACGGCGGGACAGTCCCGAACAGCAAAGGATACCGGTTCGGCAGCATGTTGGAACTCGATACTCACGCCCTGATCGGCAAGGGCCTGCACCGGGAATGCTATGTCCACCCCGACGACCCCGCACTGTGCGTGAAAGTCGTGGTCTCGGGATCACTGGACGAGAATCGGCGCGAGGCGCGCTACTATGCAGGCCTGGCCCGGCGCGGCATATGCTGGGATATGCTGCCCCGTTTTCACGGCCTGGAGCAAACCACCCTGGGCGAGGGCGCGGTGTTCGACCTGATCAGGGATTACGATGGCCCGGTGTCACACACGCTGGCTCACTACCTGGCTTCGAGAGAGCTCACCGAGCGGCACGCGGCAGGGCTGGGCAGGGCCCTGGACGAGCTGGAATCCTACCTGCTGGAGAACCGGATCATCACCATGACCCTGAAGCCCAAGAACATCCTGTTCCAACAGCACAACGCCGCCACCGGCTCCCTGGTGATCGTCGACAATATCGGCAATTCGGATTTCATCCCCCTGGCCAACCACAGCAGGTGGCTGGCCAGGCGCAAGATACGGCGCAAATGGCGGCGCTTCGAACGCGACCTGGGCCGGGCCTACCGCCACAATCCGGCCGCCCTGGCCCTGCTGGCGCTGGATCAGGGGGCCGGCTAGCGGCGCCCCGCGCCCTCGGCATGATGCACCTCGCCGGGGGCCTCGGGGCGGGCCACTGCTTCGACGTTATCAGGGTGCATCACCGCCGCATCGCCGGCCGCCTCCTCATGCACCGCATCGCCAACCTCGTGGGGCAGGCGGTTGTCGATCCTGGCCGCATCCTCGCGACGCTGCTCGCGCGGGCCCGGCTCGTCGTCACCGCCATAGTAGATATAGGCGGGTTCGATCTCCGACTCCTCAGCGCCGCCTTCCGCCGCGACCGGTGAATCCTCCTGCGGGTACGCAGGCGCTTCTTCCGGCACCTCCGGTGCGGGGGGTACAGGCACCGGTGTCACCACATTGGTCTGCGGTAACTCGATCTCTGCAGCGCCGGGGGTCGGGGTGTCACTGAACTCGGGTACACCTTCGGCATCGGTGCTTTCATATATCTGTGCACTTGCCGTTGCGTGCACGGCAAAACCGAGCACGCAGGCCAGAACAGTATTGGGTATTTTCATCGAGCAGGCGTCCATTTCCGGTAATTTCGCCTTCGATCATAACGCTATTGCCTGCCCCGTGACAGGGCTAAAGGCGTAAACTGCGCTTGCTTAAACAGGCGCTGTAATCCACACTTTTTCAACTTTAACACTTGACCAACTGCACCCCTATGCCGACGAACTGCCGGAGAGGTGTCCGCAAAGGAGACAATTCAATGAACATCAAATACCTGGTATCTACCCTGCTCGCCGTGCTGGCAGTGGCACTTGCAAGCAGCGCCGCCGGCAATGACTCGCTACCCGAGGTTACCCACGACGGGCTGCACCTGGTGAAAGATACCAAAGTGCGGGCGGTGTGGATGAAGCCGGGAGCCAGCCTGGACGAGTACAGCGAGGTTGCGCTGCTCGCCTGCTACGTGGCGTTTAACAAGCACTGGCAGAGCGACTACAACGAGCAGACCATCCAGTTGGAAAACATGATCACCGACCAGGACATGAAAAAGATCCGTACCGAGTTGGGCAAGGAATTCAACAAGGTCTTCACCGAGGTGCTGACCGCAGCCGGTCACAAGATGGTTACCGAGGGTGGCAGCGGGGTCCTGATCGTGCGCCCGGCGATCATCAACCTGGAGATTACCTCCCCCGATACCATGGCGCCGGAGATGGAACAGAGCTTCTCGGCGAACGCCGGCCAGATGACCCTGTACATGGAACTGTACGACGGCAGGACCGGTGACATCATCGCCCGTGTGGTCGACCCGGAGGCTCTCGGCGACGACTTCTGGCAGGTGCGCAACAGCGTGACCAACCTGGCCGACGCCGATCGCGTACTGCGCCGCTGGGCGACCCTGCTGAGCGATCACCTCGCCGCCATGAAGGCAGCCCCGGCCGCCAAAGCCGGACAGTAAGCGCCTGGCAGCGCGCTGGATACGCCGGCGCCGAACCGGTAAAAACGCCACGAAAATACCGATTGACAGGGCGGGCAATCGGTATATAGTGGCGCCAGCTTGAATGAACGACTGATATTTATTTTCCCCATTGCGAAGTTCCGCTGTACTACCTCGTCCTGTTGTCTGTAAATAAAAAGCCCGATTTCCAGCACCTGCGCCTTCATGTAAGGCTCACTTTTTTAGAAATATAGGATCTTGCACATGTCAAACACTGTCACCGGAACCGTCAAGTGGTTCAACGAAGCCAAGGGTTTCGGTTTTATCGAACAGGAAAACGGACCGGACGTTTTCGCTCATTTCAGCGCGATCGTCGGCAACGGTTTCAAGACCCTGGCTGAAGGCCAGCGCGTCGAGTTTACCGTTACTGCGGGCCAGAAAGGCCCCCAGGCGGAGAACATCGTCGCTATCTGAGACGAGTTCTCTGAACACAGAAAAGCCGGCTCCCTGACGGGGCCGGCTTTTTTTTGGGCAGCATTTATTCTACCGCCGCCCCAGGCGCGACTTCACCGGCACCGCCAGTATCAACGGCTTCTTCCACCGCCTGGTCCACGGCGAAATGCGCCCGCTCGATGACATAGTGGTGGATATTATCCGCCTGCTCCTGGTTCAGTTCGCCGCCAAAGCCCACCATACCGTTCTGCCAGTGCATGCCACCGAGCACGATGGCATCCCACATGGCATGTTTTTCCGGCGTCAGGGCGCGCAGGTCGGGCGTCACCCCGCCACTGATGGCACCGTCGCCGTGGCAGAATACGCAGTAGGTCGAGTACACCTTGAATCCGGCCGCCACCTGTTCGGCGCTGCCGGTAAGCTCCGGCGGGTCGATGACCAGTACTTTCTCCGCCGCCGGTGGCAAGGCGGCCTCCCCTCCCAGTTTAAACACCAGCAGGCGGCTGCGGTTTACCAGGGGGCCGGTCTTGAGCACGTCGGCGCCGCCGGCCAGCGGTAGCGACCCGCCCGCTCCCGCCACCACCGCCAGGTACTGCACCCCGTCGATGCGATAGCTTACCGGCGGTGCGATAATGCCGGTCTGGGCGTCGAAGGACCACAGGCGCTCCCCGGTATCGGCCCGATAGGCCACCAGTTCGCCGCTGGCATTACCCTGGAACACCAGGTCGCCCGCGGTCGACAGTATGCCGCCGTTCCACGGGCCGACGTGCTCGACCCGCCAGCGGGTAGTGGCCGCCACCGGGTCCCAGGCGATCACGGCGCCGGTGATGCTCTGCTCCACCGTCGCCCGGACTTCGGGATCGTCGGGCAGCGCCGCGGGCCGGGCATCGACGCCGGTGTTCCAGTACCCCGGCCGATGGCGGAAATCCGTATCGGTTTCGTAGACATAGGGCACATCCTGGGCGGGAATGTAGACCAGCCCGGTCTCGGGGTTGTAGCTCATGGGATGCCAGTTGTGCGCGCCATAGGGGCCCGGCAGCAGCAGGCCAGTGGCCTCCTTCTCATAACGCGCGCCTTCGACCTCCACGGGACGGCCCGTCTCCATGTCCACATGGGTCGCCCAGTTGACCGTGGCGTAGGGCGTGGCGGACAACAGTTCGCCGCTGGCGCGATCCAGCACGTAGAAAAAGCCGTTCTTGGGTGCCTGCATGATGACCTGGCGCTGCTTGCCCCCGATATCCAGGTCCGCAAGGATCAGGTGCTGGGTCGCGGTGTAATCCCAGGTTTCACCCGGCGTGGTCTGGTAGTGCCAGACATAACTGCCGTCGTCGGGGTTGAGCGCGAGGATCGAGGAGACATACAGGTTGTCGCCACCATCCGGGCTGCGGATCTGCCGGTTCCAGGGCGCGCCATTACCGACGCCGACGTAGAGCAGGTTGAGGTCGGGGTCGTAGGCCATCGAGTCCCACACGGTGCCGCCGCCGCCGACCACCCACCACTCACCACCACCCCAGGTGGCCGCGGCGCGTTTCATGGCCTCGTTTTCGAAACCCTCTGCGGGATTTCCGGGCACCGTATAGAAGCGCCAGGCCAGTTCACCGTTGTTCACGTTATAGGCGCTGACATAGCCGCGCACTCCGAACTCGGCACCGCCGTTGCCGATAATGACCTTGTCCTTGATGATGCGCGGTGCGCCGGTAATGGTATAGGGCCGTTCGGGATCGGTGGTCCGCACCTCCCAGTTGAGCGAACCATCGGCCGCATCCAGGCTGACCAGGCGGCCGTCAAACGTACCGAAGTACAGATTCCCCCCACTGTAGGCGACACCGCGGTTGACCACATCACAGCAGCCGTGCACTGCCCAGTCGCGCGGCACCTGGGGGTCGTAAAACCACAGCAGCTCACCGCTCAGTGCATCGTTGGCGTAGACCATGCTCCAGGAGCCGGTGGTATAGATCACCCCATCGATCACCAGCGGGGTCGCCTCCATGCCGCGGCTGGTCGGATAGTCGAAATACCATGCCAGCCCCAGCTTCGAGACGTTGCCGGCGTTGATATCGGCCAGCGGGCTGAAGCGATCTTCAGCGGCGGTAAAGCCGTGCTGGCGCCACTCCACGTCGGGCGCGACCGGCTCTGTGGGAACCTGCTCCACCACGGCAACGACCTCAGCCGCCGGCGGCTTGTCCTCTTCCCGGGAGCAGCCCGCGACCAGGGCGGACACTGTTAATACGAGGGTAACTAGATAACTTGCTGGCTGGTTCACGGCGGGCTTCCTGATGATAATTATGTGGGACAGCGGCCATATTAGCCCAGCGCGGGACAATAACAACCACCTGGCGCTTTGCGGACCACACTCCGGGTGATGTCCAGCGGGCTGCGACATGCTTGTATCG
This sequence comes from Pseudomonadales bacterium, assembly GCA_024234735.1. Lineage (GTDB taxonomy): Bacteria > Pseudomonadota > Gammaproteobacteria > Pseudomonadales > Halieaceae > JARRPM01. The sequence goes on along the minus strand of JACKNV010000002.1, from coordinate 320,237 downwards.
CCCGCCGGCGCGATGGCATAGTCTTGCGCATGACAGCTGTTGGAGTAGGCCCATGACCAAAACCCGATCACTGGCCCTGGTTGCCGGCCTGGGCGCGACACTGCTGGCCGGCTGCGCCCAGTATGAGAACCGCCGCGGAGTGGAGGTTACCTGGGAGGACAAGGTCACCTCCCAGTTGCAGCGCGGCCACAGCAGTCGCAGCGAGGTGTTGGCCCTGCTGGGTCCGCCCTCCCAGGTAATTTCGCTGGAAGAAGAGACCGTGCTCTACTACCTGTTCGAAAAGTCCAAGGGCAACGGCCTGATCCTGATCCTGTACAACCGCATGCAGATAGACACCCATTTCGACCGGGCGATCTTCTTCTTCAATGATCAGGATATCCTCACCGATTACGCGACACGCATCGATGAACCGGCACAGGGCTGAGTCACCGGCCCTGGCCTGCCTGCTGCTGGGACTGGTGCTGCTGGGCGGCTGCACCCAGTGGCGCTACGACCTGGGTACACCGCTGCACCCCGGGCAACTCCCCGATGCCCAGGCGGGCATGCCCCTGGGAGACGTCCTGGCGCGGCTGGGCCCGCCCCACCGGGTCTCCGCCACAGTGGACGGCTACGTACTGGCCTGGGAATTCTGGAAGATCCGCGAGGATACCATCGGCCTGAGCCTGGGGGCCCTGGGCGCCGATCTGTTGTCGGTCGACTGGGGCAAGGCGCGGGTCAGCGGCGATTTCCTGCTGGCGTTTTTCGATTCCCACCACCGGCTGACCGCCAGTGCCTTCTCCCAGTGGCAGGGCGACGCCGGCGGCGGCAGGGCGATCCAGCCCATGATCGGGCTGGTGTCCCTGGTGGACGTGGAGGACCTGGTGGACGAATTGCCCCAGCACGACTGGGGCGCGAGCCTGCTGGAGCCCCTGCCCATCGCCGCCAACAGCGACTCCCGCCCGGACACCGGGCAGAACGGTATCCAGCGCCGCGGCACACCCAACGGCATAGGCCAGCAGAGCCTGGAATAGTGTGGCGGACGGCCGCCGGCGGATTCTTCCCGCCCCGCTACCACATCAGGTCATCGGGAATCTGGTACGCGGCGTAGGGGTCGTCCTCATCCGCTTCGGTCGCAGTTGCCGCGGCACTGTTGAGGAGCACGATAGCCGCCGGGTCCCGCTCCATGATCTTGCGGGCGGCCGCCGCCGGCAGCAGCTCATAGCACCCGTCCAGGCTGGCGATGGCCACCCGGCCGCGGCACAGGTCCTCGTGCATGCCGGCACTGACATACTTCTTCTTGATCTTCCCGCCGTCGCTAAACTGGTAGGGGACCTCCCCCTGGCCGTGCTCGATCCGGTTCAGCCTGATCAACTGCACCACCTGGGCACGTATCGCTTTCTGTTCGGCCCGGTGTTGCTGCTGGCGGTTCAGCTCCCGATCGCGCTCGGCTTTTTCCGCCTGGGCCCGCTGGGCCTGCTGGCGGGCCGGGTCGGCCTGCGCGTGCCCCTTGGGCTGGCTCTTGGCCGCCTTGCGTTTCTCCCGGCTGATCTGCTTGGCCTTGGTCTTGTCGACGATACCGGCTTGCAGCAATTGGTCTTGCAAAGAGGCCATGCGTGCGGTCATCCATTGCGATGAAGAGGATAGTGAATTATCGTTAATCGCCACGGGCCAGGCAAATGCCCCGTGACGTCGCGCCGGGCGCTCGCAACCCACCGCCCCGACGACACCGGATTGCTCCATACCCCGACGGGATCGATACGCGGAGACCGCCTTGACCAAGAAAAGACTCTTCTGGACGGCTTTTACCGTGCTGGCGGTGGCCCTGGCCGTGGTACAGTTCGTGCCGCCGGAACCCGTGCTGGTGCCCGCGCAACTACCGCCGCCGCAGCGCGAGGCGCACCGCCTGCTCAATTTCGAGGGAATCGACAACCTGCGCGACCTGGGGGGCTATGCCACCGCGGACGGTCGCCAGGTGCAGTGGGGAAAACTGTACCGCTCGGGCCACTTCGCCGAAGCGACGCCCGCCGACCTGGCCGCCCTGGATGAGTTGGGGCTGGTTACCTTCATAGACCTGCGCTCGGCCGCAGAAAAGGAGGCCGAACCCGACCACCTGCCGGATCCCCTGCCCTTCGAGCTGGTGGCAATACCGATTCTCGACGAGGGCAATATGACGCTCTTCGAAGACGTGACCCGGCGGGTGGAGAACGATGATTTCGACGGGTTCGACCCCAACCAGGTGATGCAACAGGCCAACCGCCAGTTCGCCTCCGTGTTCACTCCTGAGTACCGCCAGTGGATCCAGGCGGTGGCTGCGGCCGATGGCGCCCCGGTGTTGTGGCACTGCACGGCCGGCAAGGACCGTGCGGGCTTTGCGGCGGCAATACTACTGCGCATCCTGGGGGTGCCCCGGGAGACGGTACTGCAGGACTACATGGCCAGCCGCGAGCCTGCGCTGGCGGCACGGCGCAAGCAGTTGATGATGCTGCGCCTGTTCAAGGGGGAGGAAGCCGCCGGCCACATCGAGGTCATGCTGGGGGTGGATCCGGCCTGGCTGGAGGCCGCCTTCGACGAGATCGACACCACCTGGGGCAGTTTCGACGCCTACGTGCGCGATGGCCTGCAGCTGAACGAGAGCGATATCGAGGCGCTGCGGGAGAACCTGCTGCAGGCGGGTTAATCGAGAGGTTTTTCCCAGAACATGGCCCTGCCCAGGGCGGGATCCAGCTCGTAGGAGGCAAAGCCGAACTTGCGATAGGCCGCCTGGGCGCCCGCGTTGCCCTCCAGCACTTCCAGGGTCAGCTTGCAGCAGCCACGCTCCCGGGCCACCGTTTCAACCTGTTCCAACAGCCGCCGCGCCAGCCCCATACCACGAAACGCGGGCAACACGGCGATGTCGTGGATATTGACCAGTTTGCGGCACCTGAAGGTGGAGAATCCCTCCAGGCAATTGGCCAACCCCGCCGGTGCACCGTCCACATAACACAGCAGGCTGAACGCGTGGGGCAACTCCGCCAGCGCCGCCGCCAGCTTGTCACGGACGGAGGCAGGCAGCGCCCGGCCACCACCCATCGGGTCCTCGGCATAGGCGTTCAGCAGGTAGACCAGGTCCCGGGCGTGGCGCGGATCGCGGTAATCGGCGCGAATAATGTCTATTTTCATCGTACTCATTGTATCGTCCGGCGCAGGCATGGCCGGTGCGGCGGGCAGTGGCTGGAACATCGTGGCTAGAAAACCGTGCACTCCTCCGGCGTCTTGTAAACCGCCCGACCGGCGGCCCAGGAACCGGATGCCAGCAGCTCTCCGCTGGCCGCGCTGCTCACCATGGCGCTGCCGTCCTCGGCAAATGCCATCTGCAGCGCATACAGCCTGCTGGGCGGGTATTCTACCCCAAGGAGCCCGGGAGCACAGGATTCGCTGTAATTGGTCCGCGTGGCATCCAGGGTGAACACCTCCACCCCGGCATTGTAGGTACCGGTGAGCTCATAGGTGACATGGCACTCGCCGCCCGCGTCCGGGTCGTTGGAGTAGTTGTAGCGGGTCTCGGTGCCACTGGCGACCCCGGTCACGACATCGAAGGCTATCTCGCCCACAGTGTAATGGCTGGAGGCCGACCAGGCGTCGCTATCGGCAGAGGCGCAGCCGCGAAACCCGCTGGCACCCTGGGCCCAGTACAGGGCCAGGTACAGGGCCGTGAATATGCACTTTTTTGCAATCATCACTGGGCGACCGACGGCTACTGCGTTACAACCTGTAAGGGTAATTAGACCAAAGTGCGTATTTTGTCCACCGGCGTGCAAACCGGCTGGAACCACCAAGGAGACAGGCATGCTCGCAGGCAGGACGCGGCAGGTTGTATCGCTGGCCTTCATCGCCCTGCTGAGCGCGTGCGGAGGCGGCGGCGGGACACCGGCTGCCACCACAGCAATGCCGACACCACCCACCTCCCCGGCACCGGCCACGCCCGCCGCGCCGCCGTCGGAACCGACGCCCACGGCACCGGCGATGACGCCCCTGGCCAGCGCCTCGCGGCTCGCTGCGCGGGCGACCTTCGGACTGGACATGGCGACCCTCCGCGCCATAGCCAGGCAGGGAGAGGAGGCCTGGCTCGAGCAGCAGTTCAAGGTGCCCATCGGCCGCCATGAGCCCATCGTGACCGAACTGCTTAACCGCAAGCGCGCCGGGGAGTTCGCCGAGTTGGAGGAGAACAACAACAATATCGAGTTCGTATTCCGCCGCCTGGCCTGGTGGCAGCAGGCCGTGTACGCGCCGGACTACCTGCGCCAGCGGGTGGCGTTCGCCCTGAGCGAGATACTGGTGGTATCGGACAAGAACGACCTGCTGGCGACCTACCCCTACGCTCTCAGCAACTATCAGGACACTCTGCTGACCCATGCCTTCGGCAATTATCGCGACCTGTTGCGAGCGGTGACCCTGCACCCGGCCATGGGGGTCTACCTCAGCCATGTCAACAATGCCAGGGCCAACCCCGAACTCAACACCTACCCGGACGAGAACTACGCCCGCGAGGTCATGCAACTGTTTTCCATCGGGCTGTTCGAGCTCAACCCGGACGGTTCGGAGAAAACCGACAGCCAGGGGCACCCCATCCCGACCTACGACAACGACGACATACGCGAATTCGCCCGGGTTTTCACCGGGCTGTCCTACGGTGGCGACAACGCACGCTTCCACAAGCGCCTGCCCGACTTCCGCCACCCCATGCAGATGTTCGGCTTCTTTCACGACCAGGGCGCAAAACGGCTGCTCGGGGGAACGGTCTTGCCCGCCGGCCAGGGCGGCATGCAGGACATAGAGGATGCCCTGGACAACCTCTTCAACCATACCAACGCGGGCCCTTTCATCGGCCGCCAGCTGATCCAGCGCCTGGTGACGTCGAACCCCTCGCCCGCGTACGTGGCCCGGGTCAGCGCCGCCTTCAACGGTGACACCGGTTCGCCCCGGGGGGACATGAAGGCGGTGTTGCGCGCCATCCTGCTGGATCCGGAAGCGCTGGCGACGCCCGGCACATACCCGGACATGGGAAAACTGCGCGAGCCACTGCTGCGCGCCCTCGGCCTGTTGAAAAACTTCGGTGTCGCCAGCCCCGACGGGTTTTACGCCAGCACCGGTTATTACCTCGAGGATCTGCTACAGCAGCACCCCCTGTCCGCTCCCAGCGTGTTCAATTTTTTCCCGCCCAACCACGCACCGGTGGGCGCCATCGCCGATGCCGGGCTGGTCGCGCCGGAGTTCCAGCTCACCGACAGCAGCAGCATCCTGGCGGTCAGCAATATTGTGGATATCGTGCTGTTTCGCGAGCTGGTCAACGACCTGTTCAGCCCACCCTTCCAGCGCTCCCGGCTGAACCTGCGGCCCTATCTTGCCCTGGCCGACGATGCCGCGGCGCTACTGGACACCCTGGATACACTGATGACCTACGACACCCTTTCCGAGCAGACCCGCGAGGCCATACTCGCCACCCTGGAGCCGATAGCGGACCCCACTTTTCGCGTGCAGACAGCGATTTACCTGATTTTTACCGCACCCGAGTACGCCGTACAGATATGAGCACGTCAGCCATGATCAGCAGGCGCAAGTTCCTCTCCCACGGCTGCTCCCTGGGCCTGGCGACAGCCACGCTGTCGACCTCTCTGCTCAATCTCGGGCTCGCGCGGCGGGCCGCCGCCCAGGGCGCCGGCGACTACCGCGCCCTGGTGTGTATCCTGCTGGCCGGCGGCAACGACTCCTGGAACATGGTGGTACCCACCGATACCGACCAGTACGGCCAGTACCAGGCCATCCGCTCCGACCTGGCGCTGGCGCGCAGCCAGTTGCTGCCCCTGGCCGGAACTACCGCCACCGGCAGGCATTACGGCCTGCACCCCGGCATGCCCGGCCTGCAGGCCCTGTTCGCCAGCGGCGACGCCGCCCTGCTGTGCAACGTCGGCACCCTGTTGGAGCCGGTCAACGCGACCATGCTGGCCAGTGGCAGCGCACTCGTTCCCCTGGGTCTGTTCTCTCATTCGGACCAGATCCAGCAGTGGCAGACCGGGGTCTCGGATCAGCGCACCACCACCGGCTGGGGCGGACGCGTGGCCGATCTGCTGCAGGATGTGAACGCGGCTAACGGCATCTCCATGAATATTTCCCTGTCCGGCAACAATGTCTTCCAGAGCGGAGCCAGTGTTACCGAATACAGCATCAAAGCGGAGGGCGATGGCGCTGCCGGACTGAACGCCTACGACGACGGCACCGAGTTCGGGGCGTACCGCAAGCAGATGATCGACGACCTGCTGGCGGTTCCCCAGCAACAGATTCTGCGGCGGGAGTACCGCCAGCGGCTGGTGGATGCCATCGACAGCCAGAAGCTGTTCAGTGCTGCCCTGCGCCAGGCCCCGGTTCTGGGTACCGTGTTCGGCGACAACCCGTTCTCCCAGAGCCTGCGCCAGATCGCCAGGGTCATCGCTGTTCGCGACCAGTTGGGAGCGCGGCGCCAGACCTTTTTCATTACCGTCGGCGGCTGGGACCACCACGACGACGTACTGCCCAACCAGGCTGCCATGTTGCCGGTGATCAGTGCCGGGTTGCTGGAGTTTCGCGACGCCCTGCAGGAGCTGTCGGTGCTGGACGCGGTGACCACCTTCACCACCTCGGACTTCGGCCGCACCCTCACCTCCAACGGCAAGGGCTCGGACCACGGCTGGGGCGGGCATCACATCATCATGGGCGGGGCGGTGAACGGCGGCAGCTTTTACGGCGACTACCCCGAGATTCACCCGGACAGCCCCCTGGACGTAGGGCGCGGCATTTACGCCCCGACCACCTCGGTGGACGAGTATTTTGCTGAACTGGCGCGCTGGTTCGGCGTGCCGGCCTCCGAGCTGACAGACGTGCTGCCGAACCTGGGGCGCTTCTACAGCCCGCAGTCCTCGGACCTGCCGCTGGGCTTCCTGCGCCTCTAGGAGCCAGCCCCCGGGGGCGAGTCGGCCCTAGTTGAACACCGCCGGTTGCAGGTCCGCGGCCAGCGAGTCACGGATCGGCGCGGGTACCTGCACCGGCTCCAGGGGATAGGCCGGATGGTCGATCCCGGCGACCAGCCCGGCGCCGCCCTGGATCGCGGCGATCATGGCAGGGCTCAGCTCGAAGCGCAGGAAATGCACCGAGGAGGTCTTGGTTTCATTGGCCCGCTCCAGGTCTTCATCGGCGATGGGATAGACCCGCTCACAGCCCTCCACCTGCAGCCAGACCTTGTCCTCTATGCCGATCAACTGGGCCAGGCGCGTGGCGCGCTCGGCCGGGTCGGCGTATTCCACCATGAAGGTGGCCTTCCAGTTGTGGCCATCGGGAATCAGCGGGTTGTAGGCCTCGAGTTCCTCATTGATACCGGCAGCCTCGAAAACTTTCTCGATACGCAACATTTCCTGTATCTGGTACTTGATGGTCAGGGCGTCCTCGAAATACAGCCTGGCATGCTCCCCCAGGGCGAGCTGGCGGTTTTTCTTGTGGGCCATGACCTGCTGGCGAAAGCCGGGGCGCTGCTCGGCATACTCTTCGAGTGACCACAGGTCGGCGCGGGACAGGGCGGGCATGATCAGTCTCCTTTCACTTTATTCGCCGGCTTCGCTCACAGGCCATATGCCATGCGCAGCAGGCTCATGGGGTGCAGAGCCTTGTCGACCTGCTCCGCGAGGCTGGCGATCTGGGTGCCGGCCATGGGGCAGTCGCTGGTGAAATAATCCGGCGCCTGGGCATCGACCTTGCGTACCACCGGCCGGGCGATCTTCAGGGATTTGTCGTGGGTTTCCTTTTTCACCGCATAGGTGCCGTCGTGCCCGGAGCAGCGCTCCTGGGGCGTCACCTCGGTACCCGGTACCAGGTTGAGGATGTCACGGGTCTTCAGGCCGATGTTCTGCACCCGCTGGTGACAGGCCACCTGGTAGGCGATATCGCCCATGGCATTGGGGAAATCAGTCTTGAGCGCGCCCCCCTTGTGGCGCAGCCACAGGTATTCGAAAGGGTCGTAGAACGCGGCCTGGACCTTCTTTACCTGCTCGTCGTCGGGATACATCAGCGGCAATTCCTGCTTGTACATCAGCACGCAGGAGGGAATGGGCGCAGTCAGGTCGTAGCCCTGGTCCACCAGGGCCGCCAGTACCGGGATGTTGGCTTCCTTCAACTTGTTCACGGCGTCCAGATCACCGAGTTCCAGCTTGGGCATGCCACAGCACTTCTCCTTCGGCACCACGTCGATGTGAATACCGTTGTGCTGGAACACCTTGACGAAATCGGCACCCACCTCCGGGCTGTTGTAATTGCCGTAACAGGTCGCGTACAGGGCGACCTTGCCCGAGGTGTCCCCCACCGGCTCCGGCGCGAGCTCGCGTAGCAGCGGCTTGACCTGCTTGCGCAGGGTCTTGCTGTGGAATTTCGGCACTGGTGCGGCGTGGTGAATAGCGGCGGTGGATTCCAGCACCTTGCGGAAACCAGCGTTGCCGTTCAGGGCATTGACGGTGACGTCCACCAGGGGAATCGACGTCATCCGGAACACGGTGTCGGTGCTGGTCAGTACCCGGTCCCGCAGACTGGCACCCTGCTCCCGGAATTTGATCGCCTTGGCCCGCAGCATGAGGTGCGGGAAGTCCACGTTCCACTCGTGGGGCGGCACGTACGGGCACTTGGTCATGTAACACAGGTCGCAGAGATAGCACTGGTCCACGACCTTGATGTAATCGGCCTTGTCGACACCGTCCACCTCCATGGTGGCGGATTCATCGACCAGGTCAAACAGCGTGGGAAAACTGTCGCACAGACTGACACAGCGGCGACAGCCGTGACAGATATCGTAGACCCGCTCCAGTTCGTTCTCGAGATCCGCCTTGTCCCAATACTGGTCGGTTTTCCATTCTATCGGGTGGCGAGTAGGCGCTTCCAGGCTTCCTTCTCTCACAGGACTCTCCCTCGTCGATGTGCAAGGCGGGAACAGCGGCGGGCCGGACGACCCGCCGTGTGCGCTACAGGTCTCAGGCGTCGAGGCTGTCCAGCGCTTTCTGGAAGCGGTTGGCGTGGCTGCGCTCAGCCTTGGCCAGGGTTTCCATCCAGTCGGCAATTTCGTCGAAACCCTCGTCCCGGGCAGTCTTGGCCATGCCGGGGTACATATCGGTGTACTCGTGGGTCTCGCCGGCAATCGCCGCCTTCAGGTTGTCGGAAGTGCCGCCAATGGGCAGGCCGGTAGCCGGGTCGCCAGTCTCCTCCAGGTACTCCAGGTGACCGTGGGCATGCCCGGTTTCACCCTCGGCTGTGGAGCGAAACACGGCCGCCACGTCGTTGTAGCCTTCCACATCGGCCTTGGAAGCGAAGTAGAGGTAGCGGCGGTTGGCCTGGGATTCACCGGCAAATGCGTCTTTCAGGTTCTGCTCAGTCTGGCTGCCTTTCAATGACATGCTGTTTCTCCTTGATAATCATTATCAACACCACAGTTACTGTGGGGTTTTTAACATAGTACAGTTCTACCGCTCTCACCAATCAATTAACACTAACACATCAATTGGCGGCGGCTATCATAGCAAGGCTGGCGGAACACCGGCGGCCGGGGTGCGGCCAGGCCGGCTCAACCAGACTTGAGTGAGTCCGCAATGGCCTGGGCCAGCTGCCCGAGCAGGGCCTGCTCCGCGTGCGCCAGGGCATCGTAGCCGGCACTGGCCAGGGACTGGCGTTGGGAGAACTCGAAGAAGCGGACGTCGCCGGCGTTGTCCACCTCCCAGTAGGCCACCAACAGCGCGGCGCCCTGGCCGTCGCCATGCAGCTGGTCGACGGTGACACTCACCCGCGTGGTAGTGGACGGCAATACCCTGGGGCTGACGTCCAGGCCGCTGGCGCCGGACACCTCGTTGGCCAGGAAACGGCGCAGGCTGACCTGCAGTGGCTCGGCCCACTGGTGATTGCGCGCCGCGTGAACCTTGCCGTCGCCGGTTGCCAGCACCAGGCCGGGTTGTTCTATATAGGTGGCCACCCGGATATCGGCCAGCGCCACGGTACTGCTGGCCAACTGGCTACCGGAACTGGCCGGGACCTCAGCGCGCAGCAGGTAGCTGGATGTCTGCGGGGGGGTACTCGAGCAGGCGGCCAGCAGGGCCGCTGCGAGCAGGCAAAGTAATCTCATGGTGCGTTGGCCTCCGGGGTGGGATCGGCGGGCGCATCCACCGGGAACAGCAGCGCGTTGGGCTGCTTGCCCAGGGTGCGGGTGAGTTCCTCGATATTGCGCAGGGTGCGATTGAGTTCGTACAGGCTGCTGGTGAGGGAATCGCCCATGGCGGAGTCCGGCGACAGGCCGGCCAGCGCCTTGCGCAATTCGGCCAGCGTGGCATTGAGTTCCGCCGTCAACGCCATGGTGCTGTCCTGGTCGAGCACACCCTGCAGGGAACCCAGGGTCGCGGTCATCGCCACCAGGGTCTTGTCCAACCCGACCAGCACCCGGTTGACCTCACCGACAGTGGTTTCCAGCGGCAGGGCATTGAATTTGTCCAGCAGGGCAGCCACCTGCTGCTCCATGCGGCCCAGGCCACTGGGAATGCTGGGAATAACGGTATAGCCCTCGAATTCCTCCGCCTCGACCAGCTGGGCATCTGGATAGAAATCCAGGCTGACGTAGAGCGCCCCGGTGAGCAGGTTGCCGGTCTGCAGACTGGCCCGGAGGCCCACCTCCATGCCCTGTCGAACCGTTTTCTGCATGAACTCGATCAATTCAGGGGAGTCGCCCACGCCCAGGCGGCCCGGCTCCAGGTAAATCAGCACCGGTATCGCGCTGCCCCTGGCCACGTGGCGCCCCAGAGCCAATTCCTTGATGAGAATACGCTGCACCCGACCGATTTCGATGCCGCGATATTCCACCGGCGCGCCGGGTTCCAGGCCACGCAGGGACTGGGTAAAACGCGTTATGAAGTAGGCCCGGTACTGGAAGGGATCCTCCTCCAGTTCCGCATAGGATGCGTTGAGCTTGTAGATGGCGCCGGACTCGGCCTTGTCCCCGGGCGGTAGCCCGGGCAGGGTATCGAAGGCCACGCCGCCCAGCAAAATGGTATCCAGGGATCCGGTGGAAACACGGATACCGGCCGCCGAGGCGTCCACCGATATGCCGCTCACGTTCCAGAAGCGGGTGGAGGTGGTCACCAGGTCATTGTAGGGCGCATCGACGAAGGCATCGTAGCGCACCTGCTTGTCCTTGCTGTCAAAGCTCACGCTCTCGATGCGACCGACCTTGAAACCGTGGTAGACGATGGCATCGCCGGCGCTGACCGAGCCCGCATCCTCGCTGTACAGCACCAGGCGCACCCCGGGCGCATCGGCAGGGGTGAGCGGCGGCACCTCGAGGCCGGTAAAGTTGCGAGCCCCCTCTTTGCCGCTACCGGGATCGATCTGGATATAGGCACCCGAGAGAATGGTGCCAAGACCGGTGATGGCGCCCGCCCCGATTCGCGCCGTTACCACCCAGAAGCGCGTGTCCTCGCGCAGCATGTCGGTGGCGGCGCGATCCAGCTTGACAGTGACCAGCACGTTCTCCATGGACTCGCTGAGGCCCACGCTCTCCACGATCCCGATATCGACATCGCGGTAGCGCAGCTTGGTCTTGCCGGCCTCGATGCCGTCCGCACTGGTAAAACTTATGGTGATCTGGGGCCCCTCGGTGAGCTTGGTGTGCACCACCATGTATATGCCGATGACCACCGCCACCACGGGAACGATCCAGATGGCGTTGAAGCGCCGGGACGAACTGATTTCGGGTTTGAGTTCACTCATCTGTCTCTTCCTGTTGGTCCCAGATCACCCTGGGGTCAAAACTTTCCGCGGCCAGGATGGTCACGATCACCACCCCGGCGAAAGCGACTGCCGCCGAGCCCGGCAGGATAACCAGCAGGCCGGTGAGGTGTACCAGCGCGACCAGGATGGATACCACGAACACATCGACCATGGACCACTTGCCGATGAGCTCGGTGGCCCGATACATCACCGTGCGCTGGCGCGGATTGCTGGGCCGGCCGCGGCTCACACTCCAGCACAGGTAAAACAGCGCCAGCAGTTTGCCCAGGGGCACCATCACGCTGGCGATAAAAATGACGGCGGCTATCGGTACCGAGCCCATATCGATCAGCAATACGACACCGCCGAGGATGGTGCTGGGCTCGGCACTGCCCAGCTGATCGGTAATCATGATGGGCAGTACATTGGCGGGAATATACAACACCACCGCGGTGACCAGCAGGGCGAGCGTGCGTTGCAGGCTGCCGGACTTGCGCTGGTGCAGGGCCTCGCCGCAACGCGGGCAACGATGCGCACTGGCGTCCGCCAGTTTCAGGCAGAGGTGGCAGGATGCCAGGTGGCGGGAGGCGGCGGTGTCACCTGGCACTATTGATATCCGCCAGGCGATCGAGTTCGTTCCAGTATTGCAGGCGGTCGAGGCTGGCGAGGGCAAACACGAACAGCAGGCTGAACGCGCCGTAGCCCCAAAAGGAAATGCCGATGACCACGGTTGCCATGTGCCCGATTTTCACCAGGCTCACCAGCACTCCTATAAAAAAGACTTCCACCATCGACCAGCTCTGCAGGTGAAATGCCAGCCGGGTGACCGGTACCATCCAGGAATAGTACTTCCGGTGAATGATACAGGTGGACAGGGCGAGCAGCAGCACCAGAACCACAGCGGGTATGACGATGATGAACCCCGCCACCAGCAGGGCCATATCGGCCCGCCCCTGCTGATAGAGCTGGGTAACCATCTGCGGCAGGGTCATGACGCTCTCCAGGCCACTGGACTTGAACGACAGGAAGGGAAAGCTACAACCGATGGCCAGACAGACCAGGCCGGCGATGGCATAGGATTGCAGTTTTTCGAAGCCGTCTTCCAGTTTGCGGGTCAGGAAGTCGCCGCAGCGCGCGCACACCGCTTTCTGGCCATGGCGCAGCTCACTGACGTCATAAAGCAGGTCGCAGGACGGACAGGCAACCAGACAGGGACGCGCCGCTGCGACCGTGGTCACCTGCACAGCTTGGGGAGAGTGGCTCGACATAGACCATTTATATACACTGTACTCCCGGCATTTACCATAGCCCGCCCCGGTCGGGACTGAATTCGCGCCACCCGTCTGTCTATGCGGCCTGCATCAATGGTTGACACGACCGCCTTTGGCTCCACAATACACGTCTCTTCCGCTCCCTCGTGAAACGCTTATGAGACTGTTTATCTTACTTGCCGCCACCATTATGCTGTCGGCCTGTGCCGGCAATTCCGAAGTGGAAGGGGTGCGGGTTACCGATGACGATGGCATCATCAACGTCTGCGGCGAGGGCGACGACCTGCCGGAGTGTCGGGACTACAACGGCGAAACCTACAGCGAAGAGCTGAAATACAAGACTCCAACCGACAAGCAGATGGAACAGGAGGCGGCCAAGGTCCGCGAGGAGTCACCCGAGGAACTGGAAAAGACCATCACCGAAATGGAAGACAACCCGGGCGAGTACTGGACCCGCTAGCCTCCCCTCTCCCCACCCGCCGCACAGGGAATCACGCCAGCCGCGACATGCCCACCGGCGGTTGCGCCATGCCCTGGGATTCCAGCTGGTGTATCTGCTCCATGAAGTGCCAGGGCGCCAGCAGGGGCCTCAACTCCTCGGCGGGCAGCGGCTTGCTGAACAGATAGCCCTGGATGACATGGGCGCCGTTACGGGTGAGGAAGCGGTACTGTTCCAGCGTTTCCACCCCTTCGGCCACCAGGCGCAGATTCATGCTCCTGGCCATGGCGATGATGGCGACCACCAGGCTGGCATCGTTCTCGCTCTTGTCGAATTCGGTAACGAAGCTGCGATCTATTTTCAGTTCGTCCAGGGGGAAGCGACTGAGGTAACTCAGCGACGAGTAGCCGGTACCGAAATCGTCTACCGACAGGCTGACACCCAGTTCCTTGAGTTCCGCCAGGGCTTCGAGGGTGCGCTTGCCGTCATCCATCACCACCCCCTCGGTGAGTTCCAGTTCCAGCCTGGCGGGATCCAGCCCGGTATCCAATAACACCTTCTGCACAGTGCGTATGAAGGCCGGGCTGAACTGCAGGGCAGACACGTTGACCGCCACCTTGGGCAGTTTCACCCCTTCGGCTTCGAATTGTTTCATCTGCCTGCAGGCCTTACGCAGTACCCACTCTCCCATCGGCCCGATCAGTCCCATCTCCTCCACCAGCGGGATGAATTTGAAAGGCGGTATGGTCCCTTTCTCCGGGTGCTCCCAGCGGATCAGGGCTTCGGCACCCACCACCGCTCCCGTGCGGGTATCCACCTGGGGCTGGTAGTGCAGCACGAACTCATCCTGCTCAAGAGCCTTGCGAATATCCGATTCCAGCTGCAGGCGATCGACACTGGCGGCATCCATGTCGCTACTGTAGAAGAGACAGGCATTCTTGCCCCTCGATTTGGCGTGATACATGGCCGTGTCGGCGGCCTTCAGCAGACCGTCGACGTCGGTGGCGTCGCGCGGCGCCACGGCGATACCGATACTGGGAGTGACCACCAGTTCATGCCCCTCGATAACCAGCGGTTGCACCAGGGCATCGATGAGACGCTGCGCTACCAGGGCAGCGTCCTCGGGAGCCTGGATCTGGTTGAGCACCACCGTGAACTCGTCGCCGCCGAGACGGGAGACGTCTATGCGCGGCCCCGACTCGACGTAGTGCGCCACTACATCGCTGTCACGCACACAGCTCGACAGGCGCACCGCAACTTCCCGCAGCAGCAGGTCACCGGCCCGGTGGCCCAGGGAATCATTGATACGCTTGAAGTTGTCCAGGTCGATAAACAGCAGGCCCAGCATCTCGTCATTGCGGTGCGCGAGACGCAACAGCAGATCCAGCTGTTCGGTGAACAGGCGCCGGTTGGGCAACGCGGTCAGGCTGTCGTAGTAGGCCATCTGCCGCAGGCGGTCCTTGGTTTCGGTGACCTCCTTGACAGCCTGGTTAAGTTCCTGGTTGCGGCGGGTGAGCTGGGACGTTCGCTCCTCCACTTTCATGCTCAGCAGCTGGTGATCGACGTCCATGCGGGTCTTGTAGGAACTCAGCCCGCTGACAATACCATTGAGTATGGTGGCGATCTCCTTGATCTCGCTGCTGCCCTGCACCTGCACCGGCCTGGCCAGCTTACCCGAGGCCACCTCGTCGGCCACCCTGGCCAGCCCGGTAAGCGACGTGGTAAACCGCCGGGTCATCGACAGCGTGAGGTAACTGGCAAGCAATACCAGCAGCAGGCAGGCCAGCAGGGTAGGCAGCAGTACCGGCAGGATTTCGGCAATAAGGCCATAACGGCTTACCGTGACATGCAGGTAACCGATGACGAAGAAGCTGGATACCGCCTCGGGGTGCAGTATGCTCGCAGCATATTCCTCCGGTTCGACCCCCTGCTGCAGGGGGTTGACCGCCGAGAGTATCGGTTGACTCAGGTGCAGGTAGCGGTCCTCGCCAAGAAGCAGACCCAGCGGCCCAAGCGCGGGGCCCTGGTTGTGGCGATCGAGAACCACAGCGCTGTTTTCAGTCGGGCCGACGTCCTGGCGCAGCACCTTCCACGGGGGCGGATCGCCTCCCGGCAAGCCCTGCTGGGTGCGCATCACCAGTGGCGCGCCGGACACGTCGTACACCGCCGCGGAGGAAATCGCGGAGGCCGTGAGCAGCTTGCCCAGCACGCTGGCGATGCCCGCCTTGTCTCCGTAGTAGATATCCAGGGCAAGCCCGGGATTTTCCGGCAATACGGCCGCCACCTGTTGCAACACCTGCTGTTCTGCGTTGCGGAACTCGCGAATGCCGGTGAAACCCAGTACCAGCAGGGCCAGCACCAGGGTAATGCCGATGACCAGGGCGTTGACGCGGCCGGCGATGGTCACCTCGCGCCTCCTCTGTCGAGTGTCACGGCAGGCGTTTCCGACCCGTGGAATATGTACATGAACACAGCCTCAAATGTGCGCCGAACGGCGCCTGCCGACTGCCCGCCCGGCCCCGCAGATGTCGGACGGAGCCCCCTATACTGCTGTTTTTCCTGATCTTTTCGACTGACTGGGAATAAAGCTATCACGACCGCAAAACGCGGTGCAACGGTCCGGGGGGAGGAAGTTGACTTTATTGATAGAACGCGGTGGCGAGGGGATGTAGGCGCGGCGCAAAACCCCCTAGCGGCTAGCGGGCCGGGCTAACCAGGCGGACCCGACACATTCCAGGGGCTATCGGGCGAGCGGCCTCGACACCAGCAAACACCCCTTGCTGATCGCACCGCTGCGGGGACCGCGCGCCCGCTCGCGGCACCACCCGTCCCAGCCCCACCGAGCAGCAGGCGTCACGTGGCGCCTTGCCGGCACTCCCCGCGTAGCCCGCTCCAGAGAACAGCTACTAGACGTCAGCGGGGCGTCTGGGCTCGCCCTGGGCGCCGCACACCATGCGCACGGTGCGCTGGCAGGTTTCCAGCCAGGGAGTTTTGGTGGGTGTAATCAGGGCGCGGACAAAGCCGCCTTCGTGACGGCAGGCAATGCTGGTCTTGTTCGGTGTCCAGTCATTTTCCTTGGGGCGGGGCTTGCGAGCGCTGTAGTACCAGATGCCGCGCTTGTCCTGCATGACGTAGTTGGCTTCTGGGGGCAGATAGACTTTCTTGCCTTCGATGACGGCGAATACCTCCAGCTCGTCACCGGGGTTGTTATCCAGTACTGCAGTAGGGGTTATAGTCAACATGGCGTTACGCTCCGTTCCGTTAGCTGCACTTCCTGCACCGGTTCGGGAGCCCGATTCTGTTGACGCTGCGCCCCCTCCCCGTCGACACCCGTGGTGACGACGATTTCTTTATAGGGGGGAAGACTGCTGCGCGGCAATATTGATACTGCCATTTTTTAAATGAATCTACATATAAACCATTTTAAATACCTTTTTTTTATTATTATCCGATCAAAAACACCACTAAACCCGACTTAATGCCATTTTTTTATATCTGGCGGGGAGCTATTTTTCGATCAATTTGATGTACGAGGGGCGTTCACCCTCGGGTTTGAGGGGTTTCAGATGCGCCAGGGGAGTGCCCGCCACGATTTCAGCCGCCTGATCGACGCCAAGCATGAGCATCTGCAGAGACAGTGCCGCGCGCCCCTCGCGGGTTGCCATTTGCGGCGCCAGGTTTACCAGATCCTGCGCCGATACATACCCCAGCATCACTGCGTTGATAAGGTAATCGCGGATGATCTGCCGGTTGACCTGGTCCTGCAGGTAGCGCTGGTGGCCGCTATCGGCAAACACCTTTTGCAGCGCTTCCACCTCGTCCACAGACAGGTCACGTCCGGCAAAAGGTTCCTCTTCACCAAAGGCACCCTCCAGACGCTCCAGGAGGTCGTTCAGCTGTACGGGTTCCAAATTATTGCTCCAGTTGATGGCCATGTGCCGCTTCCGGGGAGACCAGAATGCCCTCGCCTATGGCGCGCTGTACAGCGGCCAGATCGGGTATCTGGTAGACAGTATCATGCAGCCGAAAAGCGGCGCAGGCGTAGTCCTGCAAGGCCTCGGGCAGATCTTCGGGTTCAGCCCCCGCCAGGGTAACCACCCCCAGACCCGCCCCGCGCAAGGCAAGCCCCCAGAAACGGCAGGACTGGCCCTCCTGCCCAAGGATTACTGCGACCAGTCCGGAGCCGGTGCGGGGGTCGCGCCAGCCGGCCTGCTCACCGGCGCCAAAATCTACCACGGGCACCAGTTCGCCGCGCCAGAATATCTGTGCCGGCGGCAGTTCCTGCGCGGTTGCCAGGGTCACTATCTCTCCCAGGCAGATCTGCGGAATCAGCCACAGACGGCTGGCCGAGCACGGCAGCGCGATACAGGGGTATCCAGCACGGTTAGTCATACCGGCCCCTCAGGAAAGCTGCAAACGGTCGCCCGTCAGCTCGTTGATCTGCCCCACCAGCATACGGAAATTGAAGGGTTTGCCCATGTAGCCGTTGCAGCCGGCGGCCTCGGCCAGGGCACGATGCTTCAAACCGGTACGTGAAGTAATCATGATCACCGGTATATCGCTGAACCGTATCGACTTGCGGATTTCACGCAGGGTCTGGATGCCGTCCTTGACCGGCATTTCCACGTCCATGAGGATGATGTCCGGCAGTCGGTCGCTGGTATTGAGCAGATCCATGGCAACGCCTCCGTGCTCTGCCGTGATGGTCTCCACACCGACGGTTTCCAACTGGCTGGTGGCAACCATGCGCTGGGTACGCGAGTCGTCCACCACCAGCGCCAGCAGCGCCTCCTCCCGTTTCTCCTCCACGTGCAGCACCGAGTGATCACCGGCCCCCACACTGGCGACCAGCATGTTCAGATCCAGGGCGACAATCGCCTCGCCGGACGCGGTGGTTGCCGCCCCGGCAACACCTGGCACCGTGGCGAATTGCGCACCCAGGGAGCGAATGACCAGTTCCACCACCTCCTCAAAACCGTCGACGGCGATAGCCATATAGCGGTCTTCCGATCCCGCAATGATGACTGGCACGGAATCGCGCCAGGTTTTTGCATCGGGGAATTTCACCGTCTGGCACAGCGTGCCCAGATAAGCCGGCTCGCACTCCCGTCCGGCAAGAACGAGGCTTTGCTCACCTTCGACAGCCGCGAGAAAATCGGCCACCGCTACCTGTTCCACAGCCACCAGGCCGCCGAGGGGAATCGCGTAGCTGTGTTCCGCCGCGCTCACCATGAGCGCGCCGTTTACCGTGATGGACGAAGGCACCCTGATGTGAAAGGCGGTACCTTTGCCCACCTCGCTCTCGATGCGGATGTCGCCACCCATTTCCTGCAGTTCGGAAAGCACGATATCCATTCCCACGCCGCGCCCGGAAATCTGGCTCACCATGTTGGCGGTGGAGAAGCCCTTGTGGAAAATCAGGCGCTGTGCTTCCTCGTCACTGAGGGCGTCCACGTCGACGTCCAGGCCCTTGCGCAGGGCCGACGCCCGCATGACCTCCGGATCGATGCCGCGTCCGTCGTCGCTGAGGGTGATGACCGCGTCGGCGCCGGCCTTGCGAATATCGATCGTCACCTGGCCAGCTGCCGGTTTGCCAGCGGCTGTACGCTCGGACTCCGCTTCGATACCGTGATCCAGGGCGTTGCGCATCATATGCTCGAGTATGGTCTGGCAGCGGGCATAGTCATCCCGGTCCAGGGTCCCCAGCTCGTTCAGCACCTGGAAGGTGACGGTTTTTCCCAGGTCGACACTCACGGTGCGCACCAGGCGCCGCAACCCGGGGACCAGCCGCGATACCGGCACCACCCGGGCGGCACGGATGGCGGAGCCGATGGAGGAGATCACATTGGCCTGCTGCTTGAGCAACGCCTCCACCTGCACGTTCTGGCGCGAGGCGAATTCCACCAGGTCGGCCAGATCCTCGACACCCTCGCGCAGAATATTGGCAGCTTCCTGCAACTCGGAATACTGGTCCATTTCCAGGGCGTCCATCGTGTTGCCCGGCTGCCCCCCCTTGGCCGTGACACTGCGCAACGCGCGGTCGGCAATACTGGCGATGTGTGCCCTGACCGAAGACAGCCGGCCGAGCATCTCCGCCGCGGAGCGCTTGCCGCGAGCAGTACCCTGGGCGGTACGCACACCCAGCTGCTGCGCCTGGTTGGTCAGGTTCAGCAGCTGATCGAGCTTCTCCGAGGTGATGCGCACCGACTGCTGCGCTGCCAGCGCCCGGGCGCCCTCGTCGGCGAGTTTCTTGGCCTGCAGCCTTTCCCGATCGCTGCCGGGCTGGCGCGCCGGCCCGCCCTGCTGGCCAACCGGCTGTGACAGTGCCGCGGGCTCTTCCTGCACAACGGCCGCTGCTGCGGCAACCATCGGTTCGCCTGCTGCAGTATCCGTCGGGGCATCCTCCCCAGCGGCCGGAGCAACTCCCGCCGGCTGGGGCACGGTGTTGCCAATGTCGCTGCGCTGTTCACGGATGTGGTCCAGGCCTCGTACCGCGGCATCCAGCCAGGCGTTGATCAGGCGGAAGTACTCGGTCGCGGCGTCCGCATCGGGGCGTGCCACGTTCCCCAGCAGGGTTTCGAAATTGTGAATGAGGGTGCCGTAACTGTGCAGACCGACCCCCTTGGCTATGCCCTTGATGGTATGCAAAATCCTCGTTACCGTCGTGTACGCCTGCTCGGAAGTGCACTCCCGCTCCCACAGGGCGACGGCATCCTCCAGTTTTTCCAGTTCGGAGGCGCCCTCCTCGATGAACGCGTCGAGAAAATCGGGGAAAATCTCCCCGCTGCTGGGGCTGCTATCGGCAAATGCCACACCTGCGGGAAGGTACCAGGGGCGGTCACCTCCACCAGATTGTGTGTCAGTGTCTGCTGCAACCGCTGTGGTCTCTTCTGTCTCTTCTGCCAGTTCGGCGGCGACCTCCGCCCGGGATTCGACAAATTCCTCCACCTCCAGGCCGCAAATATCATCGCCATCGCCGGGCACCTGGTGCAACTCATCGAACACTGCATCGATATCGGTCGCTGCCTCGGCAGCCCCCGAGCCCAGCGCCAGGTCGATATCCTCGGCAAAAATGTCCTCCCCGAAAATCTGCATCAACTCTTGTTCTGCAGGCTCTTCCCTCTGCTCCGCGAGCAGGAACTGGTCAATCCCGGCCTCCTGATCGGCCGCTCCCGCGGTAACACTCCCGCCCTCCGGCAACACATCTGTTGCGCCCTCCAGGTCGCCGATCACGGCCACCTCGGCGTCCAGCTCCGCGAAGATGTCCTCAATATCATCCTCACCGGGCTGCCATTGATCCGCAGCCAGTGCATCGGTGTCATCCAGGGTATCGAGCTCGCCCGGAAAGGCGCCCTCCTCCAACTGCGGCGCGCTATCCGCGGCCGCCGGCGCGAGTGCCGGTGACGGTTCTGATTCTCCAGCGTGGGCGGCGGCTCCCTCTTCCAGCAACCGGTTCTTGTAGGTGCCGGATTCGACCTGCAGGAGCCGCAGGAACAGGGTGTCTATCTCCGCCTGTTCCAGCTTCTGGAATATACCGGGCACCATCCCACATACGGCCACCGCCGGCTCGTAACCTGCGGCGCGCAGCTGATCCGCATGGGCGGCATCCGTCGCCAACTCCAACTCGGCCTGCACGCTGCCGGCCGGCAGCCCCACCGCTTCGAGGTGCGCATCGACCGCCGCGACTACTTGCTGCATGAACTGGGGAATGTGCAGGGTCACACTGGTAGCCGGGTGTCCGTCAAAATCCTCCAGCTGCTGGAAATCCTGGTGGTAGTCGATATCGTCTTCAAATGTCAGATCGAAGCTGCTATCCGGCTCCTCCCCTTCCAGGCACAAGCCGTCAAAGTCCACCTCGCCCTGGAAAAGCTGTTCTCCCTGTACCAGGTATTCATCAAACGCCGCGTCATCGCTGGGCGCGGGCACATGGGTGATATAACCCAACACATCTTTTGACGGCGATACCGCTTCACCTTCACAGGTGGAAATCACGCTCGTGTCGTCACCTTGGGTCGCGGCGGAATCGCCCATGACCACCGGTGCCACGGTATCCGCCGTCTGCTCATTGGCGACCCCGGCATGCGCGGGGGTACTTACCAGGCGCAGCTGGGGTGCCTCTTCCAGCCTGGGCGCAGGTGTCTGCGAAGGCGTGCCATGCGCTGCGTCCGCAGCGAGGGACTCACCGGAAGCCGTCTCCGCAGCGTGGTGGCCCTCGCTCTTCTTCCGCCTGATAACCAGGAACTTCTCACCGATGTCGTCGTCGTCATCCAGGCCGAGAATGTCCAGCCCCTCGGCCACCGCGGCACTTATCTTGTCCCGCCGCGACGGCTCGGGCCGGGAAAAGTCGATAGCCATGTTTTCTTCCGGCGCCTGCCCGCGGGCCTGCTCCGCCCCGTTGGTGGCGGACAGCGAATCGCTGTAGATGTCACTGGCCTGGCCCTCGGAGGAAATGACAATCTCCTCTTCGATGTAGTTCTCCAGGTCATCAGCACCTGCGGCACCACGTATCATGGGGCGACTGGCCACATCCAGTTCGTAGCCTGTCAGCTCCGTGTCGGCAAGTTGATCGACATCCACCGTGAATAGATTTTCTTCCGGCTCGGACATATCCATATCCAGCAGCCAACGCAGCGTGCTCTCTTCGCTGCTTTCCACGGTATCCACCTCGGTAAACCCCAGTGCTCCATCACCGTTCGCGGTTTCTGTATTTTTATCGGTGTGCACGCTGTACCTCCAAGATCCTCATTGAACAATCGATCGTTTCGATTGCCGTTCCAATGGCCATTCCCGTTGCCGGCCTCAGCAACCGCTGGGACCGCCCGCGGCGCGCGCGCCCTGGTCGGCTCCACCGGAATGCGCCATCAGGAAGCAGCGATTGGTCAGCTGCCGGGTATTCACCTCGTCCAGCTGGCCGGCGCCGCGATAGGATTCGACCAGGGAAGGCAGAGCCTGGGTCACATCACGAACCAGATCCTGTACACCGGCATCGAGTTCCAGGTCCCCATCCAGCACCCGGTCGAGCATATCCTGCGCCGCCCAGCCCAGTTCCCCGAGAATATTGGCACCGACGGCCCGGCCGTTACCCTTGAAGGTATGAAAATGGCGGCGAATATCGCGCAACACCTGATTGGCTTGCGGGTCCGCTGACCAGGTTTCTACCAGCGAGGCCAGCTCGGTGACGATCTCTTCCGCCTCCTCGATAAAGACATCGCGGAATTCCGGCGGGATATCGGCATCCTGTACCAGGCTCACGTCCTGGCTGGAGGCCGCGCGGGTGACATCGGCGCCGGGGGAAACCTGCTCCTGCCAGGTCTGCAGTTCCGCTGCCCGCTGTTCAGCGAGGGCTATCATATGGGAAGTGTCTCCCAGCGGATCCAGCAGTGAACGCTGCAGATGCAGTTCCAGCTGGGCGAATACCTCGGCAAAGCACCGGAACGCGTCGTCCTCGCTTACACTGCCACCCTTGCTGGCCGCTGCCAGCCAGCTGTGGCAGTTGTCGATGATGTCGGCTTCGCGGCGCATATCCGCAAAGGCCAGGGCACCGGCGATATCCGACAGCAGTTCGAGCGACAACTCGATGGCCTTGCGATCGGGAAAATCCTCGAGTTCGTCGAGGAAGCTCTTCGCCAGGCTGTACAGCAGATCGAGGTCGGCCTCGCCCCGGTTGGCATCACGTACCGCCGCGCGCAGTTCCTCGTGCCCGTGATCGGATTTGTTCAGGTAGCGATTGAGGGCGTTGGTCAGGCGCTCCTGGCTCTCCTCATCGAACGGCTTGCGTGCCAGGGCGCGGGTGAGCGCCTTGCGCCGCAAAATCTGCTGCAGGTAATCCTCGACCCTGCTCATATGGGCAAAGGTAGCACTCACAACGCTCTCGCGCAGTTCGTATTCCTTGCTGGTGTAGGAACTGGACAGGCCGTGCTCCAGTTTGTGCTCGATATCCAGTTTGACATCGACGATGGCGCGGATTACCTCATTGCTGACCCTGTCGAGTTTGTCCGGGGATTCCTGGTAGGCACCGCGATAGAGGTGACCGAGCTGTTCACGCACCCGCTGCAGGGCGTCGGCGTGCGCGGCCTGGCCCGCGGCATCCAGGCGACACTCGGCAGCCTCCACGCCGTCCAGCGCTGTCCTGTCGAAATCGGGCCTGGGATACTTACCGGCTTCATGCAGGTCGTGATCATTGAGGAACTCGATCACGGTATCCAGTTGGGCTAGAGCCCCGCTGAGTGCGGTCACCAGGGCATCGATGTGTACCAGCCCCCTGCTGGCCTCCTCCACGGTGTGGTCATCTATGCCGAAGGTTTCGCGGATCCTGGCGATGTGAACCGGCCTGGATTTACAGGAAGCTATGTAGAACAGCATCTGCTGGAGGAAGTTCTCATAGTCAACAGCGGGGTCGATCTGGCTGCCGTTTTCTCGCGCATACTTGATCATGAACGCGCCAGACTTGAAGATCTGGGCTATGCATTCATCGGGCGCTATCAGGCCTCCGGCAAAACCTTCGCACAGGCCCACCATGGTGAACCAGAAGCGTTCGGCCTCGGTGCCGGCAAACAGCACCTGCATCTTGCGGGCCACGCGCGCCACGGTTTTCATGCTCTCGCCGACATTGCGGCGACGCAGTGCGAGTTTGGCCATTTCCAGATACAGGGCCAGCATCACATTGGCCCTGCTCTTCACCTCCTCGTCGCTGGCAGGAGTGGCACCGGCGGTTATGCCAGCGCCCTCGGGAATGTCCATGTGGAAAAAGTAGGCCTGGGGGCGCGGCTTTTCGCCGAGCCAGCGGCGCAGATCGTTGACGTGCGGCTCCAGTCCCTGGCCGGTATCCTGGCGGGAACTCTGGGTATGGGAAAGATAGGCAGGCAGCACTTTCAGCGCCTGCATCAAGCCGCCAAGAGCCAGCTTGCGGCGCTCCCCGGAAACCTTGTCCTTGTAGATGTAGTTGAGACTGCGCTCCATCTCCAGGGTAAGCATCTCACCCTTGCCCATACCCAGCATGCGCAGGGTAGAGGTGATCTGGTGGACGGCCCACATACACTGCAACAGCGGTTTTTTGTCAGCGGGATTGTAGCTGTACTCCACCAGCGCGGCTTCGGCATTCTCCGCCTGCTTGTTCATCAGGCCGAGGACCCACTTGAGGGCGACGATATCCGGTTTGCTAGACACTAGTTAAACCTCCGATTCAGGTAAT
Source organism: Pseudomonadales bacterium (assembly GCA_024234735.1). Classification (GTDB taxonomy): domain Bacteria; phylum Pseudomonadota; class Gammaproteobacteria; order Pseudomonadales; family Halieaceae; genus JARRPM01. The sequence continues at coordinate 295,564 of JACKNV010000002.1, read as the reverse complement.
TTGGCAGGAACCACACCACGGCGATTACACCGAGGCCCTGGCGCCCTGTGCCTCCTCAAGTGCACTCATATCCTCTTCCCGGTATACCCGCGATGAGACCGCTATGCTGTCCAACTCCTCCACAACCGCCGGGGTGGATTCTCCCGCGACCGCTGAGTCGTCCACGCGGAACTGGCCCAGGCCGGAAACTGCCTGGTGCATGGAGCGCTGCAGTCGGCCGACGCCGGTGCGCGTTGCGTCACTCAGCTTGCCCATCTCCACGCTGTATTCGCGAATCTGCGCCATGGATTTGTTCATATGCAGGGCGTTGACGGCGGATTTGCCGGCGGCGTCATCCACAGACCGGACAATGCCGCTGATCGCGTCTGAACCCGAGTTGATCTCCTCCAGGGAGCTGTCCAGGCGATCGATATACTCCAGGATGGTGACCACGGTACCCACCGTGTTTTCCATGCTGGCGAGGTTTTCCGCTGACATGTTCTGCAACATGCGCACCTCGGAGATGATCTTGCGGCCCTCCTCACCGGCCTCGCGCAGCAGGTCGGCTATCGATTCGGCGATTCCCAGGAACGGCCTGCCGTATTCGCCGGCCTTTTCGGCCTCGATGCGGGTGTTGATGGCAACCACGGAAATCTTGGTATTCAGGGCCTGGATATATTCGGCGGCGGCGGTAACGGACTGGATCAACTCACCCTGCCGTTTCGCAGACTTGGAGGTCTCCTGCACCGACTCACGCACATCGACGGATGCCTTGGACATATCCTTGGTCAGACCGTATCCCTGGGCGACCTGCTGGCAGTTCTTTTCCGCGGTGCGGGCGGCTTCCGCGGAGGCGGTTTTGATTTCCTCGCTGGTACGCACCATCTCGGTGGCGGCAGTGGCCGATTCACCGACCGAACGGGTCAGTTCCCGGGCCTTTTCCACCTGCGCCCTGGCTGAGATGCCGATCTGGCCGATCTCGTCTATGGACTGCTGGAAAGGAGAGCGAACGTTGTTAACCAACTCCCGCTGGCGGTTGATCGCGGCATTGAGCTGGCGCGCGATCTCGCCGATGGGGCCATCCTGCTCGGTAACCTGCACGGTGAAGTCGCCGTCGGCGATTTTCCGCAGGGCGTCGTTGATTGCCGAGGCGCCGCGGGCGCTGGGCCGGCTGCCGCCACCCTGGCTGCGATACAGCATCACCAGGGCCGCTACCGCCACCAGGCATACCAGCCCCAGCATAGCCGCCAGCACGCCGCCGTTGGCGCCGCTGGCGTCACCCACCTGGTCCAGTGCGGGAACCAGGGTATAGATCGCGTTGTCCAGCTCCTGTCCGGAGGACAGGATGAGCTCTCTCGCAGCCATTGCCTGCTGGAGCTCAGAGGCGGAACCGGCAATCCGGTCCACCGCCGCCGAGATCGGTGAAAACAGGCGGAATGCGCTGCTGATCGCTTCCAGGGCGGTGGGGTCAGTCAGCTTGCTGATACCGCGGTAACTGTCCCCGCGGGTGAGATCTTCGATGATCTGCAACAGCTGCACCGCGTCCCCACGGAACGTCTTCGCCAGTTGCTCACTGTCACCCGAACCTGCATAGATACGGCCGATTGTGCGATCGATACGCTCGCTCAACCACAGGGACTTCTGGGCCGTGGCCAGGGTGGCGGCCGAAGCGTCCGTGTTGCGCAGGCTGTTTACTACTCGTTCCAGAGCCACCTGCATCTTCGGCAGGTCTCCTTCCAGGCGCTCCACCACCCCGTGCAGGTAGACTATGGCGGGGCCGGCATCTACCAGTGTCTGTGCCGCGCGCTTCACAGGCTGCCAGGTCACCTCGATGAAGCTCAACTGATCCGCCAGGCGTACCGATTCCAGGGTATCCATCTGCTCGTCGAAGCGGGCCGTTTCCGTCTGCAGCGCGGAGAAGGTTTCCTCGCGGCCCTCGTTGGCCTGGCGCGCGGCTGCGACGATTTGCTGGGAGAGCAGGCGCAACTCGCCTACCGCGCCCTTGTCCACGGTACCGGCCGAGTCATCCGGGCGCAGGACCGCTATCCCGTAGACGGTTGCAGCAAGACAGGTCAGTAGGGCAAGCCCGAGGATCACCTGCCTGAGGGGAAACGTCTTTGTCTGTTGATCATTGCTCATTGGATTCTTCCTCATTTGCTGCAATACGCGATGCCGCGGCATTCGACAGATCGCTGTCGGCCACCAATTTGTCCACATCCAGAACCGCCAGGAACCTGTCGCCGCTGTGAAAGCCACCGAGGGTGAAATCGGCAAAATCCGCGTCTACCGGGTAATCCATATCGCGCTCTTCCACCGGGAATTTGATGTCCCGTTCGATATCGCTGAGGGTCAGGCCGAAATAAAATCCAGGGCGACGGATGATCATGCAAAAGTCTCGAATACGGCCCACGTAGGGGCGGCCGCGGAAGAATGCGTCGCCGCTGATGATGGGCAACAACCCTCCCATGTAGGCCGCCACCCCCAGTACCCAGGGCTTGGTGCCGGGAATGGGAGTAACCGGAGGCGTCTCGATGATTTCCTGTAGCTCGCCCTCGCCCACCAGCAGGGGCACGCCGGCGATGCCGAGGGAGGTTCCCATCCAGGTCATCCGGGCGTCAGAGACCGATGGGGAGGAATGACCTTTCTCGGCCTGCTCTCTGGCCAGTTCGTCCAGGGCTTGCAATGCGCTGGTGGTCATTGGCTCAGGCCGCCTTCCGCTTGCTGGTTAGCTTGAAGATCAGCTGGCGTAAAACCCGCTCGGGCGGAATCTTGGTGACGTGCGCAGTCGCGCCACGGGCCTGGCCCTTGGCTATGTCGAAGATTCCGTCGGAGGACGAAAGCATGACCACCGGCGTGTTGCGGGTGGCTTCGGCGTTGCGGATCAGCGTACAGGTCTGGTAGCCATCCAGTTCCGGCATGGTGATATCCAGGAAGATCAGGTCCGGTTTGAAACGCCGCAACATGCCCAGCGCTTTGTACCCGTCCTCCGCACACTCCACCTCGCAGCCCATGGACTTCAGGGTATGCGACATCATCATGCGAATCGTCTTGGCATCGTCGACAATCGCGATCTTGATACCGGATATATCGAACTCTTCTTGTTGGTCTGTCATTTTCGCCCTCAATTTTTTCCAATACTGTGAGTGGAATCACAACAAAGGTTGCGAATACAGTATTTGTATTGGCGAAAGGGGCAGCAAGGAAAAACTGGAGATTTCTCCAGAAAGGGTACTTTTATTCAGCGGCAATAACAGGCCCTGAAAGCACTGCTGCCGGGCAGCGCAATCCCGGCAAAGGCAGTGCAGGCAGGGTTGTCAGGCGTCCGGAAACATATAGTTTCGAAACGGTTCGAGATGGCCCGGCTGGAAATCCTGCATTTCATAGATATTGAACTTCTGCATCAGGGCCAGACAGCGCTGGAACACGGTATCCGCGTCGTAAGCCGACGGCGGGATGGCGTACTGGGCCGTCACCTGGGCGAAGATCATGGAGGCAATGGTGCGGCGCGTCTTGTCTTCACGGTACATGCTATGGTTGATGGGCGAGGCGACAATCGGCGAGCCGTAGACCAGAAACGCCTCCCAGCGTCGGGCATCCTGGGTGTCATCCAGCTGGGCCACCAGGAACTTGACGATATTGTGCAGTTCCAGACGACCTGGCAATACATCTTTTTGCAACCAGGAGCGCACGTCGGACTCGCGCCATTCACTGTTGATTCCCAGCACACTGATCACCCTGCCCTCGGTCTGGGGCGGCGCCGCACCGGCCAGGTCCCACAACATGTTCAGACGCGCGGAGAAGCCGAGACACACCGGCAACTGGGCATCCGCGAGTCGCTGGTATTCGCCCGCATAATCCTCGATCGTCTTGCCGTCGGTGCGGGTTGGCGCGCCACTGTTCAGGTCTTTTTGCGATGTTCTGGTAGCCATTGGTGCTGTTCCTATTTTGCCTGCCCGGTCGCCAACTCCCGCAGGCGTTTCTGGTATGTGGGGGTGGACATGCCCATGATACGGGCCCGCTCGGCGCTGTTTACTCCCTGGCACTGCTGCTGGATGTGCGACAGCAACATACCCTGGAGCAACTGCTGCGGCGACTGCTCACCGGGTTGTGCCTCCATCACCCACTGGCGGACCAGTTGGCGCGGCGCCTGCCACAGGGCACTGGCGCCGCGCTCCGCGCCGCGTGTCTCGATGGCGGGCAACCAGCGGCTGATATTGCGGGAGCGGGTATGCAGGAAATCCGCCGCGGCGCGCTTGTTACCCTGAAAGCGCTCACACACGGCCAGCACCAGCTCATCCTCCAGCCATGCCCCCAGGGGTTTTATCACCTGGTTTTCCAGCATGGCGTGCAGGGATTCCCCCAGCGCCACCTGCAGATCGTCCAGGGGAGAGGCAGAATACGACTCTTCCTCGCGCTGGGGTTCCATGACACTTTGCAGGAAAGGGTGGTCGCCGGGGCGGTCCGCGGCGGGTTCTGCTGACAGGCCCTTGAACAGGCCGATATCCACGGGCGTGAGCCACTCTCGCTGGGACTTGTCCAGGGCTGCGCAAATACACTGGCGCATCTCGCTGATGTTTCCCGGCCAGTCGTGGCGCAGCAGGGCTTGCTCCGCGTCCGGGGTAAAACCGCTGATCCGGCGGTCTCGTCTGCCCGCCTCCTGGGCCAGGATCTTGTGGGCCCAGCGCAACACCGCACGCTTGCGGTCCCTGATGGGGGGCACGTGTATCGGGTAACCGGCAAATACGCTGGCGAGCTTCTCCTGCAGGCCGCCGAAGCGCATAAGGTGTTCCGGGGTATCCGGCAACAGCGCCACGTAGCGAGCGCGCGGCAGGTAGCGAGGCGGCTGGCTGTCCGCCAGTTGCCGGCTGCCGATCTGCCGCGCCAGTTTTAGCTGGGCGTCGGCATGCATCAGGTGCGGGGACTTGAACACCAGGGTCTTGCCCTCTGAACCTTCCAACTCCCTGGCTATCCGCCTGAGGGCCTCCTTGCGGCTGCGGATGGCGCGACAGTCGATGCTGATAAAACCTTCCGGTGCCCCACCCCACTCCTGGTGAATAATGCGGGCCACATACAGTTTGCCAGTCCCGCGCGGGCCGATAACCGCTACCGGCACGTCCACTCGCGCCAGGAACACCGCCTGGTCGATGGCGCCCTCCATATTGTCGGAGACATAGCCTTCCAGCTCCTCCTCCGGAGGCAGGGTCGGTCGCGGCTGCGCGGGTGCCTGGACATCGCCGCCCCACCAGTCGGCATAGCGCAACAGGCTGGTGGCGAGGTAATGCAGGGCGGCCACCCCCGGCGTGAAGTCCGGCCGCGCCCGGCGACCGTCTGTCGGGCATTGCAACAACAGGTAACCCAACACGCTGTCAGCGGTCCGCAGCGGATACAGCGTACACCCCGACTGCGGCCATCTCAGCAGCTCGCGTTCCTGCAACTCTTCCAGGCTGGCCTTGCAGCGCCGCATCTCCCGCGGCAGTTCCTTTTCACCGACGGCCCGGGGGCCGGTCTCCCCGGCCACCGCCGCGGTCACCAGCCGGAAATCACCCTGGGACTCGCGACGGTACACTGCGCCGGCCGCCACTCCCTCCTGCCCCAGGGTGAGCGCGACCACCGCTTCGAGAAACGGCCCCGACTGCCGGGAACCGGGCTTCAGGGTCAGCAACTCCGCCAGGTAGGCGTATTGTTCAGCGCTGTCTGCAGCGGCACTGAACAGGCCGTCGGAACTGGCCGTTCCGGCAGCCAACACCGCCTGGTCGGTGTCGCTGGCCGCGGCGACGAACTGGCCAGGATCGGAGTACTGCAAGCCCGTGAGCGCGGCGTTTGCGGCGACGGTCGCGGCCAGGGGGGTGCTGCCTTCCTCGCATCTCGCCACGCCGATCCGCGCACGCAGCTGCGTGCCCAGCGACGGCCCCAGGTGCGAGAGGATTGCACGTCCGATATCCACCGCCTGTTCCACCGACACCTGCCGCAGCAACAGGGCGATGCTCGCCCCCCTGGGCAGCGCCACATCCGCCGCCACCGGAACGATCTGCAGCAGGCTCGCATACAGGTCCATCATTGTCCTGGCCGTGCCGGCGCTGTCGGGCAGAGCGGCCGCGTTCAGGGGCTCGACCCCCAGCACCGCTACCACGTCGCCAGGTGCCAAACTGTAGATGAACCCCAGTTCCCGATCCGCCACCAGGCGAAACAGCAGTAGGGCCATCGTGCGCCGGCCATCACTCTGTTGCGGGTAGAGGTAACCGCCGACCACCATCTCCGCCGCCCCCGGCGGATGCAGTAACAGGGGCGGCAGCGCCGCCCGCAGGCCTCTCTCGATGGCGAGGCTCAGGGGCGTCTCGATACCGGAATCCAGCCCCAGCAATTCGCGCCAGTCTGATCCCGCCGCGGCGTCGCCGGCCGCGGGCAGGAGCAGACGGGCCGCATCGTTGCAGGCCAGGACTTCACCGCTGTCGCGATCCAGCTGTATCTCCGCCGCCCCCGGAGCGGCCGGCAGGCTGTCGCGCCTATTGTTCATAGCTTCCCACCTGTCCCGACACCCGCTGCCGCCCCCGTTGCACGGACCGGGCCGCGTACCGTAACTTTTCCTTGTACTGCCAGCCAATTAATCATATAAGAGTTCGCAGCAACAAACCCGCCACAGGCTCAGTCCGAACGATTCTAACGCAAGCGGTCTTCCTCCGCGCGGAGTCACTGCCATGACGGCCACAAATTACCAGGCAGCGCGCTGCAAGCAAGGTCAGGTACAGACCCTGATGCCACGGGCGCAGCGGTGAACGCCAGTATCGCCCTGGCGCTGTCCGCGGGCCACCTGTTGCTGGTACTGGCGGTGGCCGCCCGCGTGCTGCTGCGGCCCGATCGGGAGCCGGCTTCGCGGGTCGCCTGGATTGTCGTTGTCATCGCCCTGCCCCTGGGGGGGGTGATCGCCTATATCCTGTTCGGGGAAGTCAATGTCGGGCGCAAGCGCGCCGCCAGGCTGAAAGAGGTCTCCGCCAATCTGCAGGCACTGGCGCAGCGAGTCGGTCCCGATGGCACCCAGGAGGTGGCGGAGCGCTATCAGGCACTTTTCCGGGTGGGCCAGTCGATTACCGGCCTGCAACCGGTGGCCGGCAACAGCGGCACCCTGCTCGCCGATTCCAACAGCGCGATAAGGCAAATGGTCACCGACATCGACGCAGCCCGGGAAGCGGTCCACCTGCTGTTTTATATCTGGCTGCCCGACAACAACGGCTGCGCCGTGGTAGCGGCGCTGCAGCGAGCCGCGGCTCGAGGGGTGACGGTCCGCGCCATGGCTGATGCCCTTGGCTCACGCCTGATGATCAACTCTTCTCACTGGCAAGCCATGGCTGAAAGTGGGGTACACCTCGCCACCGCCCTGCCCATAGGCAATCCACTGCTGCGGGCCCTGGCGGGGCGCATCGACCTGCGCAATCACCGCAAGATCGTGGTGATCGACAACTCGATCACCTACTGCGGAAGCCAGAACTGCGCGGACCCGGAATTTCGTATCAAGGCGAAGTATGCACCCTGGGTGGATGCGATGATGCGTTTCGAAGGCCCCATCGCCGCCCAGAACCAGTTCCTGTTTGCCGGGGACTGGATGGGCCATGTCGACGAGGACATCAGCGAGACCCTGCTCAGGGGGGGCAACGCGAGCCCCGCCGGCTTCGTCGCCCAGGTGGTCGGGACCGGCCCTACGGTGCGCTTTTCGGCCATGCCCGAGCTGTTCCAATCGATCATGTACGCGGCCCGCCGGGAACTGCTGATCACTACACCCTACTTCGTGCCCAACGAAGCGATGCTGGACAGCCTGCGCGCCACCGCCTTTCGCGGCGTGGACACCACGATCGTCTTCCCCGCCAGGAACGACTCCCGGGTCGTGGCCGCCGCCAGTCGCAGTTACTACGCGACCCTGCTGGACGCCGGGGTGAAGATCTTCGAGTACCAGGGCGGACTGCTGCACACCAAGTCCCTGACGATAGATGGCGAAGTGGCGCTGATCGGCTCGGCCAATATGGACCGGCGCAGCTTCGACCTCAATTATGAAAACAACATCCTGCTGGTGGATCGCCCGCTGACCGGGGCGTTGCGCGCCAGACAGCTGCAGTATATCGGCAGCGCCCGGCAAATCACCGCCAGCGAGGTGGACGCGTGGAGTCGGCGACGCAAGCTCTGGAACAATGCCGTGGCGATGCTGGGCCCGGTGCTGTGAACGCTGTCTCGCGCTCAGCGATTTTCGTAGCGATTGTAATCGAACAGCCCCGCCTCGACGGGGGCCAGCTCGCTATAGTAGCGGTGAAAACTGTCGCTGAGCCCCCAGAAGCCCGGATCAGTGCGCCGCACACCATAGCGGGTCACTAGCTCGGCATAGTCCTGCTCGCTGCGCAGGCCCTCGATCGCGGCGGTGAAGTCACCGAGCTGCCCCGCCGGCAGGCGGAAGAACATATTTGGATAGGAGCCGATGAAGCCTTTCACCACCGTGAGATAATCCTCCACGGGAACGCGCCGCTGCTCCTCGCGAAACAGCTGGGTATTGTTCAGGTAGGCGCTGTTGTGGATGATGGTGTACACGCTGTATTCGCCGCTACCTTCGAGCACCTGCACGAAAGCAGTCTCCGGCATGAAGCTGAAAGGCTTGCCGGACAGCGCCTGCAGCCTGCTGAAGCGGGGGTCCACGGGCTGGTAGCGCGGCGCCGAGGCACCGGGCAGGCGCGGTGCGAGGCGCTGGAAAAACTCGATCATCGGCTGGTCACCGGTATACTCGATGCGGGATTCAGCCTCGATATAGGCCTTGCGGCCCAGCACGTACTGTTTCACATCGGCATTGGCCTCGCGGTACCAGAAGTCGCGCATCTGCACGCGCTTGTCCTCGGGCATCAACACCAGGAAGTTGTGCTCGCCTTCCATGCGCAGAAAATCCATGTACAGGCGTGTTTCCAGCTGGTGGGCAACGTTGCCATAGACATCGAAACCCGCCACCAGCAGGTAGTGAATGCGCTCCAGCAGGGAATAGCCGATCAACCAGGCGGTCTTGGGCGTCTGGCCCACCAGCCCCTGCACCACCGAGGCGCTGTCGCTGTGGCGAAATACCGTCAGCGCCGCGTTCGGGTTACTGCCGTCGCCATCCCAGATGAGGTCGAAATCCAGGGGGATGGCATCGGCACTGGCCAGCTTGGCCAGCTCCGCCGACTTGGCCTTGAGGAACTTGCGCTGCCCACGGGCATAGTGGCGCCACTGCACCAGGGAGCTGAGCAGGCCGCTGTTGCCGTCGGGCAGGCGCATGTTGTCGCTCTCCCTGGCCAGGAACGCTGCGTTCTGGTCCGGGTCCATGACGTTGGGGTCGGTGAAAATCACCCAGAAATGGTCGTCGATGACGTTCAACGCCACCTGGCCGCGGCACACCGGCCCCTTGATGTACGCCATGATGGTGAATTGCGCCTCGTCCAGCATGAACTGGTAACGCGACGCCACCGGCAATTCCCGGAAGGCGACAAAGGGATTGGCAGCGACGCTGGCCTGGTATCCCGGCAGCCGGCTCACCTCGTACTCGGGCTCGAAAAACAGCGCGTTCCAGCGCGTCATGCGGGCATCGTTCAGGGCATAGGGCATATGCCGCTTGTCGAGCACACTGGTGCGCAGGGCTTGCAGGCGGTAGTAGAACGGCTCGTCTCCCGGCGAGTCATAGGGCCGGCGTGTGGCGATGATCTCGATTGCCTCGCCGGGGGCGGTGCGCGAACGCACCAGCGTGAAATAGCGGGGCACACCCGGCAGATCGGAAAAGTACAGGTCGCCGATAAAGAGATGTTCGTATATATAGCGCGATACCAGCTTCTGCTTGATGCCGGGACGGTTGAAGAAGGCCTCCCAGCGATTGATCTCGGCCTGAACCGCCGGTGCGGGAGCGGCTCGCGGCACCCCGGGCGCACCCTGTTCCAGCCATTCGCTGAGCAGCGTGTATTCGGCATCCTCCAGGGCAGGCATTCCGTAGGGCATGCCCCACAGCGGGTAATCCCTGGCGAACGCATCGAACTCGTCGGGTTTGCTGCACTGCTGGTTGCGATCCAGCCGGAAGTCGAAACCGTCCGGCAGCACGGGGCCGGCGGGCAGCGGATGATCGCGCTTGAGCTGCAGCATGCGCAGCAGGGTGGCGCGCTGCGGATCCCGCTCATCCAGTACCGGATAAAAACCCTTTGCCCGCCACTCGTCGACGCTCCGGGCGTCCTCGAACAAACGGGTGAGGTTGGCATTCACCAGGCGGGTGCCGTCGTAGACCTTGTCCTTGCTGGCACCACGCAGCAGCCCCTCCCAGGCATCCAGCTTGAGCTGGCAGGGCGCATCGTAACAGCCATGGCATACCATGCAGCGCTGCTCCAGCACGGCTTTGACCTGCGGCGGATACTCTGCATGCACCGACAATGCCGGCAACAGCAGCCAGCAGCCCAGCAAGAAAAGTCGGGAAATCAACGGATACTTCAGCATCGGCGCATTCTGCGATCCTGCCAACGCAAAGGCAAGCAACTTCCGGGCACCCGATCGCCTGCCCCCTTCGCCAGCCACAAGGCGCTATCCGGGACTATTCGATACCCAGCTGCAGCTCCAGCTTCGACGCGCCCGAGTGAAATACTGTGCGAGCCTCGCCAGTCGGCTGGTAGCCGGCCGCGGTGACACGCTCCAGGAAGTCACTCCACAGGCGCTCCAGCGAGGCCGCATCACCCTCATACTCGAGGTATGCACATTTGAAAGCCTCAGCCTGGCGCACCTTGTACTGCTGTCCGGCCCGCGGCATTCCGCGTACCGGAAAGGCCAGCTGCAGCGGCGCGCCGCTGTCCGGGCCCTGGGAGATCAACTGCAGGGGCCCGATCACCTTGCCTCCGGATTTGGCGATCGCGACCGCCATGCGCATCGCCAGCGACCTGGCCTGCGTGGCGAGTTCCGCCAGCGGTTCTTCGTATTCCAGGTAAAACAGGGTCTGCCGCGGAACGGTACGCACTTCGACATCGGGTGCCGGGGACGCCGCGCCGCTGGATGCCACTGCATCGGCCATACCGGTCGGCGCGACCTGCTTGCCGCGGGAACCGTAACAGGCGCCGACAATGCGTCGGGCCTCCGCCTCAGTGGCCGGCTCGGCCGCCATGAAATCCAGCCACTTCCCCGCCTTCTCGCTGGCGCCACCGATGAGCGTCGCGTTGATAAAAGAGCGCCTGGCGGATTGCCGGTCTCCAAGCTTGAGCTGGCTGATGCCCAGCAACAGGTTGGCGCGCCCTACATACTTGTCCGGCAGGCGGTTCTGGCAGGCGCGCAGCATGGTCTGTTGCATTGCCTGCCAGTCCTCCTGCTCCATCTGCAACTGCGCCAGGTAGAGGTATAGGTCTATATCGCCGCTCAGCCGCGCAGCCTGTACCAGTGCCGCGGTGGCCCTGTCGTTCTCCCTGGCTTGCAGCCAGTACTGGAACAGCTTGCGATAGGTCGCGACACTCCCTTGCAGTGATTTTTCCGCGATGGCCGCCTCCAGGATTCCGGCGGCGCCATAGGGATCGCCATTGACCGCGTGCAGGTCCGCCCGCAACTGGATGTCCTGCTCGCGAAAAGGCACTGCTTTCTGCCAGGCGAGGTCCAGCTGGTCCATGGCCTGCTTGCGCTTGTTCTGTTGCAGGTACACCGACGCCAGCTGGTGCCAGTTCGCGGGGTTTTCGGGCTCGGCGGCCAGCAGCTGCAGCAACAGCTCCTCGCAGCGCTGGTAGGCACCGGCCTGGTAGTACAGCGCCAGGGCCTGGCGCCGCTGCGCCAGGGTCAGCTTCAGGCCCTGCTGGCGAATGGGATCCAGCGCCCCCACCACCCGCGCCAGGTTGCCCAGCTGATAGTAAGCCTGTGCCAGCAGCAGGTAGTCGCCGGCCTGGGGCACCAGTTTGATCCGCAGGGCACGCTCCAGGGCATCCGCGGCGGCGGCGTAGTTTTCACTCAACAGGTAGACCTGGGCCAGTTCCCGCAACATCTCGCGGTTGGCGACATCGGACAGGCCATCGGCGGCCAGCGCGGTGCGGTAATAGTCGATGGCCTTGTCGTATTCGCCGGCCTCGACGAAATGTCGCGCCAGGTGTCGCCCCGCACTGGACCTGGCATAGGCATCGGAGATCGAGGCGATCTGCCGTTCCAGCTCCTCTATCGAAAGGCCGCTGCCCTCACCCAGGTCGGTGCCGGTCTCGATGCGGATTTTGCTGCGGTACTGCCCGGTTTCCTCGTCGGCCAGGGAACCGGGCAGCACTGGCAAATACACCAAAACCAGCAGCAGGACTCGCCAGGGCGTTCTCATCTCAATCCACATTGGGCATATTGTTGGGGTAGTTCTGCCAGTTGACCTCTACCCGCTGGGTGAGTACCACCCGGCGCGACAGGTCGCCGTGAAAATTCACGCTGTATCGCCAGTCGGACACCGCGGCGACTACCTTGTCCTCGAATACGCCACGCGGGTTGGCATCCAGCACCCGCACACCGGCGGTGGTGCCCTGGGCGGTCACCCTGAACTCCACCAGCACCCAACCACTGATCTTGTTCTCCCAGGCGACATCCGGCACATTCGGCTTGCGGGTATCGTAGGGAATGACTTCGATATACCCCTGGGCGTCCTCGCCACCCGACCCATTGGTGGGTCGCGGTACGCCAGCGGTGCCCACCGGCCCGCTCCAGCGGTCGCCTACCGACTGGATGCTGATTTCTCCCATCTCCAGATCCAGGGCGTTGATCTCAAGCTCCGGCGCCGGCTCGGGCGCGGGGGCGGCAACCTGCAGGGACTCCATGATAGGTTCTTCCAGGGGTTCTTCCGGCGGCTGCTCGTCGGGCTCGGGTTCCTCCTCTTGTGGCTCCTCGCGAGGCACTTCCACCAGTGTGTGCACGGGCAGCACGACATTCTGTTCCTGGCGACTCTTGATGAGACTCTCCATGAACATGAATATCGCCACCGTTATGGCGAGCGCACCCAGCAGGGCCAAGAAAAAGCGCATGAGCTATCGCCTTTTCATCCGGATTGCTTTTTGTCCGCTGCTACCGCGATCGCCTCGACACCCGCCAGCCGCACCTGGTCCATCACGTCCACCAGCGTGCCGGTGGCGGCATTTTCGTCCGCCTGGATAATCACCGAGCCCTCCGGGTTGTCGGCATGCAGACGGGCGACGATGGCCCGCACCGCGCGCGGGTCGACCGGACGCCGGTCTATCCACACCTCGCCGTCGGCGGTGATCGCAATAAAGATATTGGCGTTTTCCTGCTGTGAGGCGCTCTCCGCCTGGGGCGAGCTGACCGCCACGCCCGACTCCTTTACAAATGAAGTCGTCACGATAAAGAAGATCAGCATGATAAAGACAATGTCGAGCATGGGGGTCATGTCCAGCTCGGTTTCGTCGTTGGATGGCAGGTGGCGTCTGGCGCCCATGATCAGTTGCCTCCCTGCTGCGCGGCACTGGTATCGAGTGCGGTGAGCCGCTCTATCCGCTGGGTCTGCCGGTCGGCCAGCTGTTTCAGGCGCACCGTGAAGTAGATCCCGGTGAGCGCCACGACCAGACCGGCCATGGTGGGTATGGTGGCACGGTACACCCCGCTGGCCATGGCCTGCGCATTGTCATTGCCGTTCACCGCGATGACCTCGAACACGCCGATCATCCCCAGCACCGTTCCCAACAGCCCGAGCAGGGGACAAAGTGCCACCAGCACCTTGATCACCGGCAACAGCCGGTGCAGTTGCATATCGACCTCCGATACCAGCGCCTCGCGAATCTTCCTCGCCCGCCAGGACTCCCGGTCCTCCCTGCTGTTCCATTCGGCCACCACCGCGCCGGAGCGGCGTGGCCAGACCACCCTCAGGAACCAGATACGCTCGAGGATCAACAGCCACATCAGCAGGCAGGTGGCAAACACGACCCACAGAATGGGGCCGCCCAGGTCCACAAAATCCTGCAGAGCGTAATAGATCGCGTGCAGGCCGGGCATGTCAGCGAACCTGCCTGTCGGCATTGCGCGCCAGTACCCCGGCACACTGCTCGTCGAGGCGCTGGATCATCGACCGGGACAGGTAGTTGATCAGGCTGTGGCCGAACAACAGCGGGATCGCCACCACCAGGCCCAGCACCGTGGTCACCAGAGCCTGGGAAATCCCCCCCGCCATCAGCTTGGGATCGCCCGTGCCGAACAGGCTGATGGCCTGGAAAGTGAGTATCATGCCGGTAACCGTACCCAGCAGGCCCAGCAGCGGTGAGGTCGCTGCCAGCAGCTTGATCAGGCCGTTGCCACGCTCCAGGGCGGGAATCTCGGCCAGCACGGCCTCGTCGAGCTTGAGCTGTACCAGTTCCTCGTCGTCCAGGGAGACGTCCGCGACCGAAGCCAGCACCCGGCCCAGGGGGTTGTTGGGGCGCGGCCTGCCCACGTCCCGCAGCTGGGCATTCATTTTCAGGTATACGAAGCTCAGGTAGAGCGTGCGCCAGATGGCCAGCAGCAGGCCCAGGGCGCCGAGGACCAGGATGATCAGCCCGATCGTGCCGCCCTGCTCCAGCCGTTCCTGCAGGCCGGGGGTATAGGCCAGCATGCCCAGCAGGTTGCCGCGGGTGGGATCGACCACCACCGGCGCGACCCCGGCGGTCTGTTCGACAAAGTTCCTCGCCTCGGCGCGCAGGCGCGCGGGCGGTTGCCTGCTGAGTAACAGCAACTCACCCGTCTCGGGTACATAGCGCAGGAACTCACCGGCGGCATAGGCCGAAAAAGTGCCGACGCGCAGCACCTGCCGTGTTTCGTTGGTACCGTCCACGGCCACCACCGGGGCCTCGAACAGCGCCACCTTGCCCGCCTCGGTCATCTCCTCCTGCAGGTACAGCCACAGCGCCTCGATATCGGCAATGCTGGGCTGACCGCGGCCAGCGGCCAGTGCCGTTAACTGTATACTGCGGTCGGGAAGCTGGGCGGTAATCATCGATTCCTGGAGGACGGCAGAAAAATCGCCGGCGAACTCGTGGAAGGTGGTGGCCAGGTCCCCCATCTCCTGCACCAGTCCCTTGAGCTGTTTCTCGAGGCTGGCGATTTCCGCCTTGTTTGCCTCGGTGACCGCCACCAGTGGCTGGTTCTCACGCTGGCGGCGCTCGAACTCACGCCTGGCCTCGGTCAGCAGTTGTTCCTGGCGCTGTTTATCGCGGATAAACTCGCGCTCGCGCTCGGCATTGAGCTGACGCTGGCGTTGCTGCTGGTCGCGCACCACCTGCAGCAGCTGGTCGAGGCTGGTGATTTGCGAGCTCGCCCCGGGCGCCGCCGGCGCCTGGGCAAAACTGCCGGCCGCTGCCAGCAGGGACAGCGCCGACCAGATGGCCACACATGCGAAACAGCGCCGCTTCATGACTGATTCCCCAGAACCGGCATCGGCAGTTGCAGCAGCTGAGGCGCTACCAGGCCCTGTGCGACCCGCAACGCCCGGGCCAGTTCGCGATTATAGTCCCCGTCGAACAGCGCCCAGTCGCGCTGCACCGCGTCCCAATAGCCGCTCACCTGGCCGTCCAGGGTCTGGAAATACAGCGCCACACGACCGATGCGCAGGAACTCGACGGACAGGTCCTCCCCCCCGAATACCAGCGGGCCCCGCCAGGATTCGACGTTGCCGCCGTAGGCCTGCTCCAGTTGGTAGGCCTCCAGCAGCGTGCGGAATTTGGCGGAGACTGAAATGTCCGGCTGGCGCAGTCGCTCCTTCAGCTCCAGCACGGCACCGATACGCTCATCCTGGTGGAATGGCAGGTCCAGGATGACAAAGTTTTCCAGCGCGTCCGCCATGCTGCGCATGAGCGGGACAATGCGCTGCTGGGTAATCCGCGCCTGGGTGATCTGCTCCCGCAGGGAGGCCAGCTGTTGCTCCTGCGCCGCTGCCAGTTCCTCCAGTTCGCGGGTAAACGCCGCCTGGTACTCGGAACCGTCCAGCAGTTTGCGGTATTCCTCCACCAGGTTCCGGGTGTCCCTGGCCAGCTGGTCGATTTTTTCCTGGGAAGCGGACGCGCTGTCGTTGGTGGCTGCCACCACCTTCAGGCTGTCCTTGATCTCCGCTGCGTTGCCACCCAGCGCCAGCGTGAGCGCCAGCGTGCCCGCCCCGGCGAGCAGGCGCTTGTTCCCGAACGGATGCATCGATGCAAACCCCGTTATTATGACCTTATGACTGCCATAATAGCAGTCCCGGCCCAGCTGTCACAGTGCACGGGGCTATACTTTCAGTAGTCGAGCATCCGCAACTTGCGCAATTCCTCAAGCGGGGGCAGATCGTATCGCGATCGGAAGATATCTATCACCGCCAGCATCTCGCGGTAGAGAAATTCGTGGGGCGCGGAGTGGTTGACCCGCTCGTGGTTGACCATGACATATTTAACAGTGACCTCTTCCCCCTCGGGCAGCGGCAGCGCGATCAGCTCCTTGCTGATATCGTCCTGCTCCATGAACAGGGGTGGAGCCGGAAACAGGTAGTCGGACTGGCGCACCACCTGTACCGCGGTATACAACTGGTCAGTCTGCAGATTGGGCACCGCTGCACGCAGGTGCTTCATCAGGCTGGAGTCCTCGCCGGTGCGGATCTGTATCTCCCGGAGCTCATCCAGGCTCAACTGCACATGGGGAAACTGCAGTACGCGTTCCCAGGTGATTTCCTGCCCCTCCAGGGGATGCCCCTTGCGGGCCAGCAGCGTGGGCGGCGCATAGCCTATCGTGGTGAGGCGAAGCTCACCCGGATAGCTCTGCCGCTCGGCCTGCAGCAGAAAATCCAGCTTGCCGTTGCTGAGTTGCTCGAAGGGCTCGTCCACCCGTGTCAGGGTGGCCAGGCGGATGCCCGGTGCCCGTTCCTCCAGCCGCCGCAGCAACATGGGCAGCAACCAGACACCCATATGCCCCTGCACCAGCAGGTTGAACTGTCCCACGTAGGCAGCGGGGTCGAAACTGGCAGGGGCGAACATGCCCTGCACGGCCAGCAGCACCTGGGGCAGTCGCGCTGCCAGCTGCTCGGCGCGGGGCGTGGGGATCATGCCACTGCCCCGACGCACGAACAAAGGGTCGTCGAACAGTTCGCGCAGGCGGCCCAGGGTTTTGCTCATGGCCGACTGGGTAATGAACAGGCGCTGCGCTGCTCGGGAGACGCTGCGCTCCTCCAGCAGTGCTTCCAGGGCCACCAGCAGGTTGAGGTCGAGGCGCCCCAGTTCGCGTATGTCCATCCTTTCGCTCTTTGTAATATGAATCTAATTCATATAATACCTGAATTCTTGCCATTTGAAGAATCGGAAGGCCGCCTATACCTTAACAAACAGCCAGTCAGATTACTGACCGGCCTCAACCCAAAGAGGTGAACATCATGTCTATTATACTTTCACTGTATGCGTCGATACTGGCCCTGGCTGTATGGCAGGAGAAGCACGCTAACGAGGAAACGGGTTTTGACAAAAAAGGCTGCTGAGCAAGCCGCCCGACCCGACCTGTACCACTGACCAGTCGGCTGCCCGCAAGGCCCGGGGCCCGTCACGACAGCCGGCTGGCTTACTCCCCCGAGATCCGGGTGTGTAAGAGCGCCGTCCACGATCTGAACATTTCCACTATTCCCACCGGTGCAGTCCTGGCCATGGCCACCGCAGTCATGGTGCGACTGTCACGTATTACCGCCAGCAGCGCATCGCTGTCCTGGGCGTAAAGCCTGATCTCGATCGATACTTCGACCACATCCCGGGAGGAGGCCCCCGCCAGGCCGCCGCCGATGGTCGTCGTGGTCGGGCGCCCCGGCTCGATACGGGTGATTTTTGCGGCTATACGCAATACTCCGGCACCGGTAGTGGCGCGCTGGTAGCTGGAAAACGCCTCATCCATGGCTTCGGCCCAGGCCTGCTGCAGTGCCTGTTCGCGCTCGGGGGTCATCAACCAGTCGCCCCTGGTGGTTCCCATGACCAGGGTCTGGGGGATGTCGATGGCGGCGGTATCCAGGGGTAACACATGCAATCTACGATAACCGGACAGCCGCGCATCCCGGGCGACGAAAGCCTCGGCAAAACCCGTGTTGGTCACCGGGTACAGTTCGGCAGGGGCAAATTCAGTGCTGGGCTGGTCCTGCATCGTGGGAGTAGTGCAGGCGGCTAGCAGGATTAGCGTGAACGCAGTGACCAGCCGCCAGGTCGAAGTATGCATGCTCTGTCAATCTCCAACAATCCAGTGCCGACACCCTGCGTCGCGTCATCGCCGCCAGCATCCATACCTCCGGCGATTTACCCAAGCGCCGACGGGCACATCACCTGAAAACAAACCGGCCGCTGCCTAAAGGCAGCGGCCGCTCTGTGGCGCCGGCCGATCGACGCGGCTATTGGCTATTTCAGGCGGCATCCTCCACCTTGCGAGGCTTGAGCATGAACGCGGCCAGGGCCGGCATCAGGATCAGCGCCCCGAACATGTTCCAGATGAACATGAAGGTGAGCAGAATACCCATGTCAGCCTGGAACTTGATCGGCGACATCGACCAGGTGATAACACCGGCCGCCAGGGTGACGCCAATCAGTGCCACCACCCGCCCGGTGAAGTTCAGGGTTTCATAGTAGGCATCGGTCAGGTTCAGGCCGGCGCGCTCCCTGGCCAGGATCCAGGTCAGTACATACAGGGCGTAATCGACCCCGATACCGACACCCAGGGCAATGACCGGCAGGGTCGCAACCTTGACGCCGATGCCAAGCCATACCATCAATGCCTCGCACAGAATGGAGGTCAGCATCAGCGGCAGCACGGCACAAACCACACCGGGTACGGAGCGGAAAGTCAGCATACAAAGCAGGATGACCGCGCCGTAGACGTAGAACAGCATCTCCCGATTGGCCTTTTTCACCACGATGTTGGTGGCCGCCTCGAAACCGGAGCTGCCGGCCGCACCCAGGAATTCAGCTTTGGCGCTGGGCCATTCCTCGTTGAACTGCTCCAGGGCATCGACCACCCGCGTCAGGGTCGCCGCCTTGTGATCAGCCAGGTAGACCAGCATCGGCCAGATCGAGCAGCCCGGATCCACGTACTCGAGGGTAACCAGTTCGTTCACCGCGTAGTTGATGGTGTCCTGGTTGCGGAACAGCGCCAGCCATTTGGGGAAGCCCTCGTTGATGCCGGACATGATCTGCCGGGTGCGCACATTCAGGCCGCGCACGTCCTCGACACCCGGTAGCTGGCGCAGGCGCCACTCCAATTCGTTGGCCAGGCTGAGGTGCTCGTAATCCACGCAACCATCGGGTGGCGTCTTGACGATCACCGCGAACACATCGGTGCTCACCGAGTAGTTGTGGATCACGAATGACACATCCTTGTTGTAGCGGGAGTTGGCCCGCAACTCCGGCGCGCCCGGGTCCAGGTCACCGATCTGCAGATCCTTGGAAACGTAAAAGCCTCCTATGGCCATCAGTATCCCCACCACGATGGCGACGGCAGCAGGCCCCTTGTGGGTGAACAGCAACAGGAAGCGCCACAGCCAGTGCATGTCCTCCGGGCTCTTCACCGGCTGACCGGCGCGCTCCGCGCACTTCTTGCCGACCCCCGTGTAGGACAGGGTGACCGGCACCAGGATGAGGTTGGTGAAAATCAGCACCAGTACCCCGATACTGGCGGTGATCGCCAGGTCCTGGATAACCTGGATCTGGATGATCATCAGCACCGCGAAGCCCACCCCGTCAGACAACAGGGCGGTCACCCCGGCCAGGAACAGGCGGCGAAACGTATAGCGAGCCGCCACGTAAGGCACGGTGCCGCGGCCGATATCCTGCATAACACCGTTGAGCTTCTGGGCACCGTGGCTAACCCCGATGGCAAAAACCAGGAACGGGACCAGGATGGAAAAAGGGTCCAGTTCATAGCCGAGCGTCGCCAGAATACCCAACTGCCACACCACCGCCACCAGGGTACAGGCGACGACCATCAGCGTGGAGCGGATACAGCGGGTGTACATATACAACAGGAGGATCGTGATCACGACGGCGATCCCGAAAAACATCATTACCGAAAACAGACCGTCGATCAGGTCGCCTATCAGCTTGGCGAAACCGATGATGTGGATGGAGCGGTCGGGATTGCCTGCGGTGAATTTCTCGCGGATTTCCTCCAGTTTGACCCCGAGTTCCGCATAATCCAGGCGCTCGCCCGTCTCCGGGTTGATATCCAGCAGGGGTACGATGATGGCGGCGGACTTGCCGTCGTTGGCGACCAGGTCGCCCATGATACCGGCGCGGGCGATATTGACCTTGATCTCCTCGATTGACTCCTGCGAGCCGTCGTAATCCCCGGGGATGACCGGGCCGCCCTCGAAGCCCTCTTCCGTCACCACCCGCCAGCGGGTGTTGGGCGTCCAGATCGATTTCATGCCGTTGCGGTCAACGCCGGGCATGAAAAACAATTCGTCGTTTACCTCCTCGAGGAACTTGAGGTTCTCCTTGGTGAAGATCGTGCCCTCTTTCACCGCCACTGCAACCCGCAGGTTGTTACCCAGGCCCTTCAGTTCATTGGCGTTGGCCTGGTAGTTGATCACGTACTGGTGCGCCTTGGGCAGGGTTTTCTCGAAACCCGCCTGCAGCTGGATTTTGGTGGCCTGGTAGCCGAGTATGACGGTGACAATCAGGCACAGCACCACCACGATCGCGCGGTGGTTGAATACCAGTTTTTCCAGGAACGTCCCGGACTGGGGGTCGAAATCCTTGATGTCCGTGATGATCGGCAGGTCGTCTGACGAGGTTGCGTGAGCCATTGCGAATCTCCGAAATTTGTTGTTATTACTGCGCCAACGTCACTGTCTTGATGCCCTTGGGGCCAGCAACCACCAGGGAGTGATCATCGCCCTCGGCTATGGCAAACACCGGACCGACCGTGCCCGATGCGGGGTCCAGGGTATAACTCTGGCCATTGTCCTTGCTGACGAGGAACTCGCCGGCGACCCCCGCGGCGACCAGAGTGTCATCCTGCAGGCGTATCTCCGCGACGATGGCACTGGTGGGCGGCTTTTCCACCACCGTCCAGGTCTGGCCCTCGTCCATGGTGCGGTACATCCTGCCGCGCAGGCCGCCCATGACGATGGCGCCATCGGCCGCGTCCACGGTGGCGAAAAAGCTGCCTTCCCAGGGTACCGAGTGCACCCGCTCAGCCCTGTTCTCATTGATGTCACCGATCAGCAGGAGTCCGGCTTCACCCGAGAGGAAGAAACGCCCGGGCTCCGGCAGCGGCGAGACATCGAAAAGGTGGTTGAAAGCATCATTGTCGACATTGTGCAGCCGATGCTCCCAGTGCTTGCCGCCGTCCTGGGTCTCCATCAACATGCCGTAGGCACCGCCTACATGGCCGTGCAGCTCGTCGTGCATGTTGACGCTGAAAAAGGGCTTGTCGGCGCCCTGGGAAATGGCGAAATCCATCTCCCCGATCAGGTATTGGTAGAGTTCATTGTCGGGATCTTCTTCTGCCATTTTCTCGTAATAGGCGAGGCCCTCCTCACCGTAACGCAGACCGTCATACTGCAACTCCCAGGTCTTGCCACCGTCAGTGGTGTGCAGGATGACGCCCTCGTGACCCACTGCCCAGCCCTGCTGTTCGTTTACGAAGTCGATATCCAGCAGGGTCGACCTCACCGGCACCTCGGCCTGGGTCCAGGTCTTGCCATTGTCATCCGAGTAGATGATATGGCCGCGATCACCCGCGGCAAAATACCGGTCACCAAATTTCTTGACGACGAACAGGGGTGCTTTGTCCGCCATCCTGGTGGGCGCGGCAGGCAGTTTAAGCACGTCATAGGTGGTGGTGGCGCTGGCCAGGGTGGCGGGCAACGACATCGCAGCCAGCACTATTCCCAGACCGAGCAGAGCGTTTCTTATTGCCATGATTCTGCTTCCACTTTTATTTATTACTCTGGTTGAAGTAAATAGGGCGCCACAGACGCAACGCCCAGCTAGAACTCACTACGCGCTAGCGTACACCGGCACGGGCCATACCCTTGGGCGTGAAATACATATCATTTTCCTCAACCCCGTTCTGGTACTCGCCCGGAATGGGCTTGGCGTTGAGATTGTAGATGCCCTGGAGCAGGTCGTAGGCGCCGTAGGGCGCCGCGAAAAACGACTTGATGTCATACAGCGGGGTGGCATAGGCGTATTGAACCCGCCACAGGGTGCCGCGACCATCGTAGTTGTCATTCGCAAGCGCGGTCCAGGAATCCTCATCGATATAGTAGCGACGCTTGCTGTAGAGATGGCGCATACCCGGTTTTAACTCGGCCTCGACCACCCACACCCTGTGCTTCTCCCAGCGGATGTACTCCGGGTCCAGGAAATCTGCAGCCAGCATATCGCCGATGGGTGTTTGAAAGCTGAAGGCATAGGTGTTGTAGGGGACGTACATCTCCTGCTTGCCGACCAGCTTCCAGTTGAAGCGCTCCAGCGAGCCGTTATAGATGTATGAGTCATCGTAGGTGGAGGTACCTGCAACACCCGGATTGGGGGTATCGAAAGACACGGCCGGCGCCAGGCGCACGCGCCGCTGGCCGGTCAGGTACTGCCAGGCCTTGCGACCCTTGCCCTCGGTGTAATCGGCGCCGGGCTCCCAGACCAGCAGGATTTCCCCCGCCCGCCGGGCCGGCGCGTTGTAGTTGATACGCAACTTCACCCAGGGGGTATCGCCGAACTCCTTGTCGCGGTGATCTTCCTGGAAGCCGGGATAGACGTTGGTGTTGTAGCCGGTTGTTGAGAGGATGGGTTTGCCGTCACTGCTGACGTAGTAGACGTCGTACCCCATGGTGTAGTCGGTGGTATAGCGAATCATGTGGTTCCACATGACCTCCATCCCGGACTGGGGGATGGGAAAAGGTACGCCCGGCAGGTTGCCCTCAAGCTTTTGCCCGTCTGCGACCATCTTCGCGGTGGTGGCATTTTTCCGGGTGTTCTCCCAGACCCACTCGGGAAACACGACATCGCGCTTGGTCGGATACACGTGCATCTTGAAGCCTTTCGGCCCCAATTTCTTCATGACACCCTTGGTACCCTCGGTGAGATTGTCGGCGTATTGCTCCCAATTACTGCCATCGATGGTGAACAGCGGCTTCTCGTCGGCGTAGGGATTCAGGTAGTCGCCGGTTCCCGGCTCAAAACCGGCTGGCAGGGCCGGACCCTTGGGGTTCCAGGCGGGGATACTGCCGTCCTCGTTACCGGCCATTTCCGCGCCGATGGGTGTCAGGCTGTCGCCCAAACGGGCGGCCTGCTCAGGCGCTACAGCAGCCGTCGCACCACTGGCCGCCAGGGACCCCAAAAGTACTGCTGCCAACGCATTCTTGTACATGTTTCGATACCTCTATACCACTGGATCCTTGCTGTTGCCGCGGGGCTGGCGACCTTCCGGGCCCCTGACGGAGCCCGGAAAAGCATCAGGCCTTCCTTACCAGGTGCGCTTGGCCGTCAGGGAGATGAAGTTGCGGTCGTTCAGCGGACCGAGGGTGCCGCCGCCAGTCGGGCCAAAGTAGAAATTGTACTTCGCATCCAGCGTCCACACCTGGTCGACCAGGAACTCCACACCAACATTGCCGTTACCCAGTTCCTCGTGCAGGACAACTCCCTGGGGAGGCTGCTCGCCATCGATACCATAGCTCACCGTTACCGGCAGGGTCATGTCCCAGCCCGGGAACACCTGGTACCAGGTGGGGCGGAATACCGCGGCGACCTGGCTGGTGACACGGTTTTTGTGGATGGCCTGGTTGGCGAACTGCTCGGAATAGGCGTCGGTACCACCGAAGTTGGCGTCCGTGTAGTCAGCCAACCAGCTGGTGCTGTATTCCAGAATCCAGGTACCACCGTCCCACAGGCCCCAGTCACCGTTGAGGAAGCCCAGGCCGTTGACCACCACGCCCCAAATATCACCGGTGGCGCCGGGGTAGTCGTCGTCACTGTAGCCGTAATCGGCGGGGGTTGTGCCGGGGCGCTGGGTAATCCCGGCCGTGAAGTCGGGGTTCAGGCCGGCGTTCTTGCGGTACGCGATATCCATGCCGAAGCTGATATCGAACATCTCCTTGCCCAGGGCCAGGCCGAAGGTCTCGACATCATCCTTGTAGGCCCAACCCCACTCACCGGCGACGATGGCGTTGGCGCCGCCATCTTCCCAGGACTGCGCGTACTTGGCAGCGATGTCGGGATCAACCCCACCGAACGTGCCGTAGACGCCCGCGACGATGCGATCGGAACCGTTGATATACACCCATGAAGTTTCCAGGTTCCAGGCCTCAATGGTGTACTGCAGATTGAAACCGTATTCCCCGGAATCCTTGACCTTGTCGTCCCTGACCTTGAAACAGGTCCGGGGGCCGCCGTTGACACCCCCGACCAATACGAAACACTCGCTGTTCTCAGTGAGCACTTCCTGCGGACTCATGTAGCTGCCGGTTTCGGGGTTGCGGTTGACCCGGTGTTCAAATTCATAGTAGGCGTTCAGGGTGAGGTTGTCGGTGGCCTGGAATACCGTGGAGATCTTGGTGGACGGCATGAACAGTTCCTGGGCCTCGGTGCCCGGCACCGACAGGCCCTTGCTGAGGTCTAGCGCGGTCATGGAGCCGGCGATGCCGGTGACGGCGCCATTCGCCAGCAGGCTCTGGCCCCAGAAGATGGTGTGGCGACCGGCCCTGACGCCCAGGGCAGTCTCGCCGATGTTCCAGTTGCCGAACACGAAGGCGTCCAGCAGCTCGCCACCGGCCTTGTGCTGCCACTGCGCCTCGTGGCTGTACTCGCCGGGGGCATAGGTCAAGCCCGCCCAGGAGTAGTCGTAGGCCAAACCGCCGGTGCGGGGCAGGGTGCCGCTCTTGGGGTTGTCGCTGTTGTCGTAGGTCGGGTCGTACCAGCCGGCGCCGCTGACCCGGAAACCGAAATCCTGCCGCCAGACCACGTCCAGCTCCGAGCGCAGGTCGATGCGGGAGGTGGTCACGCCGCCGTTCTTGCGGTTCACCGAGAAAGAGGCGTCATCGTTTATGCGTGCGTTGGGGTACACGGAGGGGTCGACCACGCTGCGCTTGGTGGCGGTGGTCCGGAACCCCAGGTTGCCCTTGAGCTGGTTGTCCCAGCGGATACTCCAGTCGTCTCCCGTATCGAATTGGAAGGCACCGGCCTGGGAGCTGATGGCCGCAAGTACGGACAATGCGAGCGCTTTTTTCTTCATTAGACTATCCCTCTGAGCGTTTTAGTATAGTTGGGCTTGAAACTTTGTCAGGCGGCTGCCGCCACCCGCGCCTGTTTCTCTTCTTGTTTCTATATATCTCTATATTCTTGTTTCTGTCTCGTCTACCGGGTCCAGCTGACCGTCTTGCGCATTCCACGCTGCCTGCCTGTAACTGGCGCAGGACTAACTTGTCGCAGTGGCTGCCGTGGCAGTGGCATATTCCGGGGCAACCGCAGCGGCCGTTGGGCAGTAAAGATAATCAGCATTCACGCTTTTGGCCATGCCATTTGAAAAATTAGCCAATTCTTACCAAAAACCTCCCGATCGAGAATCAGGGCGCTCACCGGCCTCGGAAAGTGGCGGCAAACCAGGGTGACTGTACGCCTTATCTACTTATGGGGCCCATCATACCCAGCTAACCGTACCGGAACAATAAGCCAGGGGTATTGATTTCCAACAATTTTACCGCCCGGGAATAACCGCTGCAGGCGCCGGCTTACCTGAAAACACGCCCCTGGCGGAAAGCCCGGGCACCCCGACATGGCCGCTTCGCCCTGCGCGGGAATTATTTCACTCGCAGATTTGATTGGTCTATTCTAGCCGGACCGACTGACTACAATTCCATAATCACCGGAGTCGAACCCATGCGCCGAATGCCGATCACCGATGCTTTTTTCCTGCTTGCCGAGTCGCGGCGCACCCCCATGCACGTGGGCGGGCTCAATCTTTTTACCCTGCCCAAGGACGTGGACGACACCACTTTCCTGAACAGGCTGGGAGAGATCCTGTCCTATGACGGCGAGTTACGGCGCCCCTTTGGCGAAAAGCTGAAAACCGGCCCGTTGGGTGTCGCGGGCAATATCTTCTGGGAAGAAGAGGACGAGATGGACATGGACTACCATATCCGCCACTCGGCGCTTCCCAAGCCTGGTCGCTACCGGGAGTTGTTCGCCCTGATCTCCCGCCTGCACAGCACCCTGCTGGACCGCTCGCGCCCGCTGTGGGAGCTGCACCTCATCGAGGGCTTGCCCAATCGCCAGTTCGCCACCTACTTCAAGGCCCATCACTGCGCCATCGACGGCGTTGGCTCCATGCACCTGATGAGCAGCATGTACTCCACCAACGCCCACAGCAAGGTGAAGATCTCGCCCTTCTCGCGAGAGGCCTACGAGCTCTATAAAAAGCAGCTAGCGGGCAAGCGGCCACCAACCGGCAAGCCCCGGGAGAACGACGTGCGCGCGGCCGCCGAGGTGCTTCGCGGGCAACTCGGTGGCACGGTCAACGTGGCCAGGGCCCTGAGCGACGCCGCCGGGGTATGGCTGGGCCGCAACAAGACCATGGCGGTCCCCTTCCACAAGATTCCCAAGTCCGCTGTCAGCACCCAGATCACCGGCGCGCGACGCTTCGTCGCCCAGTCCTGGCCCTTCGAACGGGTGCGAGCGATGGGCAGGGCCTACGACGGTACCCTCAACGACGCCGTGATGGCCATGTGCGCTGGCGCGCTGCGCAAGCACCTGCAGGAGCAGCGCGACCTGCCCAAGGTTTCCCTGAAAGCCATGGCACCGGTGTCGCTGCGCTCCGCCGGCGACATGGACTCGGCCAACGCGGTGGGCATGGTGATCGTAGACCTGGCGACCAACGTCCGCGATCCCGCCAAGCGCTTTCGCACCATCAAGGCGTCCATGGACGCCTCCAAGGCCCAGTTGCAACAGATGACGCCCGGGGAGATCCAGGTCTATACCGGCATCACCCAGGCCCCCCTGCTGCTGGGCCAGTTGACCGGGCTATCCAGTCGCTTCCCGGCTTTCAGCACCGTCATTTCCAACGTGCCCGGGCCGCGCGAACGGCGCTACTGGAACGGCGCCCGCCTGGAGGGCATGTACCCCGTCTCCATTCCCTTCGACGGTGCCGCCGTCAACTTCACCCTGGTGAGCAATTACGAGAACCTGGATTTCGGTATCGTGGCCTGCCGCAGGTCGGTACCCCAAGTGCAGCGGATGATAGACTATCTGGAGGAGTCGCTGGCGGAGTTGGAGGATGCCGCCGGCCTGCGCCGCCGGGGGCGCACCAGGGGGCCGCTGCAACGGCTCAATGCCACCGAGCCAGCCGCTGGCAAGGCCAGCGGCAAACAAACGAGCCCCGCCCGCAAGAACCCGTCCCGCGTGGTTCCCCGGCTGCACGCAAAAGCCGGGGGGGACAGCCGGGCGCAGCCGAAGCGGGCCGCTGCGACACAGGCTGCACCCGCTAAGGCCGCGCGCAAGGCCGCCCCGAAAAAGGCAGCAGCAAAGCAGGTGGCGTCGAAGAAGACCCCAGGCAGGGCCGCGAAGAAATAACCGGGGGGGCTCCACCCCAGAAAACCCCAGAAATGAGTTAGCGAGGAAGATTGCAAGTGCGCCAAGGGTTTGTACTGCTGGCAGGCCTGATCCTGCTATCCGCCTGTTCCGACCGAAAGGAGGAGGCCAGGGAAGCGCTGCTATCCCGGTTACCTGAAAAACGCTATGTGGAATACCGCGATCTGGTGGAATACCCGGACGGCGCAGTGTGCGGCCAATACCGCACCACCGATCCCATGCACGGCAGCAGCAACTACAAACCCTTTGTGGCGTGGGGAGAGAAGGCCGAGGAAAAACCCAGCCCCGAACAACTGGCGATATTCTGCAGCGAGGATGCCGGGTCGGCCCTGCTGGCAACCCTGGGCATAGGCCCGATGGACGCGCCGGACAACCATCTGCCCCAAATTCGCGAGGATCTGCTGCAGATCGATGCCGCACTGCAGGCCTATCTGCTCGACAACCGCTTCCTGCCCACCACGGCCCAGGGCCTGGAGGCCCTGCTACAGGCCTCCGCCATACCTCCGCCACCCACCCATTTCCGCGACGGTGGCTACCTGCCCGAATCGCCGGTGGACCCCTGGGGCCGGCCCTACCTGTACGAGCGCAGCGGCCTGGGGGGTATCGCCCACGATTACCGCATATACACCCTTGGGGCGGATGGACTCCCCGGGGGCAGCGGCGTGGATGCCGACGTCAGCAACAGGCATCTGGTCTACCTGGACTACGTCTCACCCTGATTGCCTGCCGGTCGTTGCCGGCCGATTGTGGTGTCCAGTTCAGCTATTCACCCGGGTAACGAGGCAGACAGTTTTTGCAAGGGATTACATTCGCCAGCGCCCTGCCCGACAATGGCGGCATCGACCTGACCGCGAACGAGAGTAACTGCCATGAGCAAACGCATTCCCATGCCCATACCCTTCGGCTGGTTCCAGGTGGCCTATTCCCACGATCTCGGCGCAGCCCAGTCCATGCCCCTGCGCTACTTCGATACCGATCTGGTCCTGTTTCGCACCGAGAGCGGCGAAGCCAGGGTACTGGACGCCTACTGCCCGCATATGGGCGCCCACCTGGGCTACGGCATCCGCGACCAGGCCGGCGGCGGCTCGATGGTGGTGGGCGATTCCATCGTGTGCCCGTTTCACGGCTGGGCGTACAATGGCGAGGGGCGATGCACCGACGTACCCTATGCCAACAATATGCCGCCCAGGATAGCCCGCGGCGAGCAGGTCATCCGCTCCTGGCCGGTACGGGAGCTCAACCAGGTGATTTTCGTCTGGTACCATCCCCAGGGTATCGAACCCGGCTTCGAGCCCGAGACAGTGCCGGAAGCCGACCCCGAAAACGCCGAGTGGGGCAGCCTGAAACTGCACGGCTGGGATATCCAGACTCACATGCAGGAGATCGGCGAAAACGCCGTCGACCCGGCGCACTTTCTCTACGTGCACGGTACCCAGAATATCCCCACGCCGGAGGTGATGGAGTTTGACGGTATTCATCGCCGCGGCCGGCTGGTCAGCAAGATGGCCACACCCAAGGGGGAGATTACCGGGGTCATCGCCAATGCCAGCACCGGGCCCGGCCAGGCTACCGTGCGTTTCAGCGGCATCTGCGACACCGTACTGATGGCCAACCTGACGCCCGTCGACCGGGAGAATTCCCGGGCCTTTTACGCCTTCATCCAGAAAAAAGTGGACGGCAGGGAGCCGGTAGGCGGTGTAGCGGATGCCATCGTCAAGGATATCTGCAGGCAGATGTCGGAAGACCAGATCATCTGGGCCCACAAAAAGTACTTCGACAAGCCGATGCTGTGCGACAACGACGGCCCCTTCGCCAAGTTCCGCAAGTGGTACAGCCAGTTTTACGCGGCGGCCTGAACCGAGCTTAAAACGGAAACACCAGCGGAATCATCACCAGCACCGTGGCCGAGTAGGCCAGCGACAACGGCAGGCCGAAGCGCAGGTAATCGCGCAGCCCATAGCCGCCCAGGTTCTGTACCATGAGGTTGGTGTTGTAACCGTAGGGCGTGAGGAAACTGGCGCTGGCGCCGTAGGCCACCGCCATGATCAACGGCATATAGCTGATGCCGTAACTCTCGGCCAGGCCAAAGGCCACCGGGAAACTCAGCGCCGCGGCGGCGTTGTTGGTCATCAGCTCCGTCAACAGCAGGGTGCCCAGATAAATCCCCACCAGCGCCGCATAGGGGCCCAGACCCGCCAGGTTGTCGTGCAGCCACGAGGCCAGTATCGCCATCAGCCCGGAATTGGTCAGCGCCTGGGAAAGCGTCAGGGCCGAGGCGATGATCACCACCAGCTGGAAGGGAAAGCGCCGGCGCAGCTCCGAGCTGCGCACCACGCCCAGCGCCAGCATGCACACCAGCAGGAACATGACCCCCTTGATCAACGGAATGAGCCCGACCGAGGCCAGCCCGATCACCACCATGAGGGTGCCAGTGATAAAGAAATCCTGGAAGGGCGTGGTCTTGATCTCCCCCACCGAGTCGTTGATGACCAGGAAGTTCTTGTCGAGGTTCTTGCGCTCGTTGAAGTCCGGTCCCACCGCCAGCACCATGTTATCGCCCGCCTGGATGGTGATGTTGCCCAGCTTGCCCGACAGGCGCTTGCCGCCGCGACGCATGCCGACCACGGCGGCATCGAACAGTGAGCGAAAACCGCTCTCTTTGACTGTCTTGCCCTCGATGGTGGCCCCGGGCATGACGATTACTTCCGTCATGTTGGTCCGCAGCAGGCCCTCTTCCACGGCGAACAGCTGCAGGCCGTCAAAGGCTTCCAGGGCGTTTACCTGCTTGATGTCGCCGGAAAATATGAGCTTGTCGCCCGCCTCGATATGCTCATGGGGGGCAACCGGCGAGATCAGGTAGTTCCCGCGCACGATCTCCACCAGGAAAATATCCTCCAGTTCCCGCAAGCCATTCTGCAGTATGCTCTTGCCGACCAGGCTGGAGTCGGCACTGACCTCCATTTCGATCAGGTACTCGTTGATGTCGATATGGTGCGAGCTGCCCTCAGGCAACAGGCGGGAGGCCGCCAGGATCACCAGCAGACCCACCACCGTCACCGCCGACCCCACCAGCAGGAAGTCGCCGAAGGCGAGGCCCTGGCCGGTGGCGTCCTCGAGAAAACTGCTGACGATCAGGTTGGTGGAGGTGCCGATGAGCGTCACCGTACCGCCGAGAATCGCGGCATAGGACAGCGGCAACAGCAACTTCGAAGCGCGGTGCAGGCGATTGCTGCGCACCGTGTGCGCCAGGGTGGCCACCACCGCGGTATTGTTGACGAAGGCGGAGAACAGCGCCGCGAAGAAACCCATGCGCAGCAGGCTGGCACTGTAGTTAGCCGTGATCAGTTTACCGGACAGACGCGTCAGCCAGGACAGTTTCTCCAGCCCTACCGACACCAGCAACAACAACACCAGCGTGACCAGACCGGTATTGGTCGCCTTGGCAAGCACCTCCGCGGTATCGACCAGGTCCAGGAAATAGGCGCCCAGCATGGCCGTGGCGAAAATCCACACGGCTGGCCAGGAGGTCAGCACGAGGCTGAGCACCAGCGCCAGGAACAGGCCGGCAACGAGCAGCTGGTCCAACATGGGTAATTCGCTCACGACAATTGCACCGCCCACAGGATACGCGCTCGGGTGGCCGGCGGACAACCGCCGGCAGGGCCAACATGGGACAGGCTTCGCATTTCCGCTAGACTGGGCTGCCCTGCCACCGCCCCCGAGGCACGTGCATATGAAAAAAGCCCTGTTGATCGGCCTCGGCGTGGTACTGGGCGCCGCCGCCCTGCTCTACCCGTTTCGGGAACCGATAAAGCAGGCGCTGTACGCGCTGACCACCGCTGACATGTTCGTTGCCCAGGACAATGACGACTTCGACCCGGGGCCCGCAACCGGCTCGCGTTTCCCCGGGCTGCGCGCCACCTACCAGGGACGCGACATCACCCTGCTGGACGAGTTCGCGGGCCCCAACGGCACCGTGTTGGTCGCCCTGCGCTCACTGGACTGGTGTCCCTACTGCATGCGCCAGCTGGTTCAGCTGCAGGCCAGTGCCGATACGTTCGCCGAAGCGGGCATCGGCCTGGTGGCCATCTCCTACGACGAGCCGCGCCTGCAGCAGGATTTCATCGACAGGTTCGCCATTACCCTACCGGTGCTGTCCGACAGCGACGCACTCAGTTTCAAGACCCTGGGGATCCTCAACAAGGACTACCAGCGCGGCGATACCCGCTATGGCATACCGTACCCGGGCATGATCGTGATCGACCGCGACGGCGTGGTGGTCGGCAAGCTGTTCATCGAGGCATACAGCTCGCGCGTTGATTCCCGGGCCGCCCTGGTCTTTGCCAGGCAAGCGCTCGCACTCGACTGACTGCCCCAGCAGTGCAGGCGCGGTGCGCGATTGCGCACTCCGGTGCAGGACGCATGGAACGAGAGCGGATGTATCGGCTGTTGTAGCGGCCGGGGAGGAACCCGGCACTACCCGGATTTGCGCTTGTTGCCCGGCTTGCCCTGCTTGTTGACCGCCATGCTGGGCTGGCCACTGACGCCGGACTTGATGTAGTCGATCTTGTTGCCTGACTTGAGGAACAGCCGGGTCTGCTCCTCGATGGACTCCGATGTTTCCACTGCTGCGGGTTGTTTTTTCTTGGCTGCTGCTCGCGTGAGTTTACGCGCCATGTTTCTGCCTTTTCCGTGGGGTTAAACGCGCACATTCTACAGCAAAAAGCCCCGAATTACACGCGATGTTGGCCAGTAGCGCGGCCCACGCGGGTCCTGCCCTGGAAGCATGCGAGGGCCTGCGCGCCTACTTCGCCGGGACGGGTTCGGTTATACTGGGCCACCATGGAACAGGCCCTGCATACTCTGCGCCAGGTCTTCGGTTACGAGACCTTCCGCCCTCCCCAGGACAGTATCATCCGCACCGTGATCGGTGGCGGCGATGCGCTGGTGCTGATGCCCACGGGTGGCGGCAAGTCCCTGTGTTACCAGATCCCCGCACTGGTACGTCCGGGCTGCGGTGTGGTGATCTCGCCGCTGATAGCGCTGATGCAGGATCAGGTCAGCGCCCTGCGCCAGCTGGGTGTGCGCGCGAGCTTTCTGAACTCCAGCCTGGACCCCGCCCAGGCACAGGAGGTGGAGGCGCAGCTATTGGCCGGGGAACTGGACCTGCTGTATATCGCGCCGGAACGGCTCGCCCAGCAGCGCTGCCTGGCGCTGCTGGAGCGCACCGCAATCAGCCTGTTCGCCATTGACGAGGCCCACTGCGTATCCCAGTGGGGACACGATTTTCGCGCCGACTACCTGCAGCTGAGCCTGCTGCACCGCCACTTCCCCGCCGTGCCCCGCATCGCCCTGACGGCCACCGCCGACGCGCGCACCCGGCAGGAGATCGCCGCGCGCCTGGATCTCGGCGGTGCGAGCCAGTTCATCGCCGGTTTTGACCGCCCCAATATTCGCTATCGCATCGCCCTCAAGCACAACCCGCGGCAGCAACTGCTGCGCTTCCTGCGGGATGAGCACCCCGGCGACGCGGGTATCGTCTACTGCCTGTCGCGGCGCAAGACGGAAGAGATCGCCAGCTGGCTGTGCGACCAGGGACTGGATGCCCTGCCCTACCACGCCGGCCTCGACGCCGCCACCCGGGCCGCGCACCAGGCGCGCTTCCTGCGCGACGAGGGGGTCATCATGGTGGCGACCATTGCCTTCGGTATGGGCATAGACAAACCCGACGTGCGCTTTGTGGCCCACCTGGACATGCCCAAGACAGTGGAATCCTACTACCAGGAAACAGGGCGCGCCGGCCGCGACGGGCAACCCGCCAACGCCTGGATGATCTACGGCCTGCAGGACGTGATAAAACTGCGTCAAATGATGGCGACCTCCACCGGCAGCGAGGAACACAAGCGGGCCGAACAGCACCGCCTCAATGCCATGCTGGGGCTGTGCGAGATCACCAGCTGCCGCCGCCAGGCGCTGCTCAATTACTTCGGGGAATCCCTGGGCCAACCCTGCGGCAACTGCGACACCTGCCTGCAACCGGCGGATACCTGGGACGGCACCGAGGCCGCCCGCATGGCGCTGAGTGCGGTGTATCGCACCGGGCAGCGCTTTGGTGTCAATCACGTGATCGAGGTACTGCGCGGCGGCGAGACTGACAAGGTGCTGCAGTTCGATCATCACCTGCTGCCCACCTTCGGTATCGGCAGGCAATGGGACGCCAGCCAGTGGCGCTCGGTGTTCCGCCAGCTCGTGGCCCGGGGGCTGCTCAGTGTCGACCTGGAGCGCTTTGGCGCCCTGCGGCTGGAGCAGCGCTGCCGGCCGCTGCTGCGCGGCGAGGAGAGTATCCAGTTGCGCCGGGACCCGCCCCAGGCGAAGCCTGCCAGGCAACAAACCCGCACCTCACTGCCGGCGGATATCGATATCGCCCTGTGGGAAGCGCTGCGGGAGCAGCGGCGCCAGCTCGCCGAGGAACAGGGCGTGCCTCCGTATGTCATCTTCCACGATCGCACCCTGCAGGAAATGTGCTTCAGCTTGCCGCGCGACTGCAGCGAGCTGGGCATGGTCAGCGGTGTCGGGCAACGCAAGCTGGAAAAGTACGGGGTGCAATTCCTGCGGGTGATAGCCGAGCACGCGCCGGCGCACTGACCCTGCACCGTTTTCCCTCACGCGACTTGCGCCACCCGCGCAAACGGTAAACAATACTCACCCGCCGCCCCACCGGGCCTTCGTCCCGTTTCTGGAGTCTCCATGTCGCACCTCCTTTCCCTTGTCGCCCGCTGCGCCGCTTGCATCGCTCTGGCTGCTTCGCTGCTGGCATGCACCCAGTCGGTGGTCGAGGAGAACACGGTCGAGCCCACCATCGCCAGGACCCAGACCTATTCCTACACCCGGGATGTGAAACCCATCCTGGACGCCAAGTGCATTGCCTGCCACGCCTGTTACGACGCGCCCTGCCAGCTGAAGCTGACCTCCGGCGCGGGGCTGTTGCGCGGTGCCACGTCGGACCCGGTATACAATGGCTCCCGGGTGAAGAGCGCGGCGCCGACCCGGCTGTTCGTCGACGCCCACGGGCAGGCCGAGTGGCGCCAGAAAGGGTTCTTTGCCGTGCTCAACGACCAGGGTGGATCCCTGGACGACAACCTGGTCAACTCGCTGCTGTACAACATGATCGAACTGGGCAGGATGCAACCCCTGGCCAGTAACGAGCCGGTTCCCGACGACATCAAGCTGGGCCTGCAGCGCGACAACGAATGCCCCCGTATCGACGACTTCGAGCAGTACGCCCGCGACAAGCCCCGCCAGGGTATGCCGCTGGCCCTCAGCGGCCTGGCCAGGGCCGAGTTCGAGACCCTGCGCCA
Organism: Pseudomonadales bacterium; assembly: GCA_024234735.1. Classification (GTDB taxonomy): domain Bacteria; phylum Pseudomonadota; class Gammaproteobacteria; order Pseudomonadales; family Halieaceae; genus JARRPM01. The sequence goes on along the minus strand of JACKNV010000002.1, from coordinate 260,700 downwards.
GTGGATTTTCGAAGGCGCGGTAATCGACCAGCCGCCCTTCCAGGCCAGCTCCGCAGAGCAGCAGCAGATCGCTGTCTGGGAGGCCTTTTTCAACGCGCCGACCCTCAAGGGGCAACTGGTTGCGCGCTACCTCTACGAGCACCTCTACCCGGCGCACCTGTATTTCAGCGAACTGGACAGCGGCAACTACTTCGAGCTGGTGCGCTCATCCACGCCCCCGGGGCAGCCGCTGGAGGTCATCGCCACCCTGCGCCCCAACGACGACCCCGGCGACCTGCTCTACTACAGGCTGCGCCCGGTGATCTCGACCCTGGTGCACAAGACCCATATGCCCTATGCGCTGGACACGGCACGCATGGAGCGTTTTCACGAGCTGTTCCTGGGCGACGACTGGGCTATCACCGCCCTGCCCGACTACTCCCGTGACAGCGCGATCAACCCGGTGGCCACCTTCGCGGCGATACCCGCGGGATCCCGCTACCGCTTCTTGCTGGACAATGCCCAGTACTTCGTCACCACCTTCATCCGCGGCCCGGTATGTGCCGGCCAGATAGCGACCAATGTGATCGAGGACCAGTTCTGGGTAATGTTCCAGGACCCGGAATCGGACCTGACCGTGACCGACCCGGACTATCTCGCCACCATTTTGCCGCACCTGGTGCTGGTGCCGCAGAAGGAGGGCCTGATCACCATGTACCCGGACTGGAAAAAACGGGCCGAGGCAATGAACGTTTACCTGGACCTGCGCGGCCAGTACTACCGGCGGGCCGAGCCCAGGGGGCGCTCCCTGGATGACCTGTGGTACGGCGGAGGCGAAAATCGCAACGCCGCGCTCACCGTGTTTCGCAACTTCGACAACGCCATGGTCACCTCCGGGTTCTCCGGGGGCCTTCCCAAGACCCTGTGGGTGATGGACTTCCCCATGCTGGAGCGCACCTACTACCTGTTGGTGGTCAACTTCAATGTGTTCGGCAACGTCGCCACCCAGGCGGAAACCCGCCTTTATTTCGACCTGATTCGCGCTAACGGCGAGAACAACTTCCTGCATTTCATGCCCCCGCAGGTGCGCACCGCGATGCGCGATTCCTGGTATCGCGGCAGCGAGGCCCAGACCAAGATCTCGCGCAGCTACGAGATCGTCAACGAGAACATGCCGGTGGACATCCCCTACCACGGGGATGACCCCAAGGCCGAGTTCGTCGGCATGGTGCTGGCGCGACTGCAGGCCGCGGCCGGCCCGCCGGACGTGCTCAACCGCTGTAGCAAGGCGCCCTGCTACAGCGCCGGGGCCAGCCCGACGCTGCAGCGCATCGAGAAGAGCCTGCAGAGCCTGAGCCCCCAGCCGGCTTCCGCCCCCGGCATGCGTTTCATAGACTTCATGCCCGATGTCGCTTTCCTGCGGGTAGTACCCGAGGACGGGAGCCGGGCGCAGGCCTACACCCTGATTCGCAACAAGGCCCACAGCAACGTCGCCTTCATGTTCAACGAGGAAAAACGCCGCGAGCCCGACGACGATACCATGACGGTCTACCCGGGACTGCTGGGTTCCTATCCGAATTTCTTCTTCGAGGTACCCCTGGCAGAGATCGAGGACTTTACCCGGGCCCTGCACAGCGCGAACTCGGAGCAGGCCTACCGTGAGATCGTCTCGCATTACGGCCTGCCCCGCATGCATCCGGCTATCTGGGACAACTTCCAGTGGTTCGTCGACCACCAGCGGCAGGCCGAGCCGCTCGAGGCCGGTGTCTACGACCTCAGTCGCTACAAGAAAGTCAGCGACCTGATGGCGGACGAGGATCCCTGAGCAGAGCGCGACTGCCGCCTGGGCTTCGCCAACAACGATGGAGTGCACAGCAATGATCAGACAAGCGATGATACTGGTGGCCGCCCTGGCAGCGCTGCCGGCATTAGCTGCAGACTACCAGGCGGGCGATCGCCTGCCGGACCTGGATATCGGCGACCGCGGCGAGCTGGTGTTGCGCGGTGATGACGCCGACTACCAACCCTGGCGCTACCCACAGCAACCGGGCAAGGTGCACGTGCTGCAGTACATGGCAGCGACCCGCAGCGCCAGCAAGTTGAACGACCCGTTTATCGACCGCATCAAGAGCGACTTCCCGGATGGCACGCTGCTGTCGACCACCATCCTCAACCTTGACGAGGCGCTGTGGGGCACCGGCGGCCTGATCAGCAGTGAACTGACGTCCAACAAGAAACAGTACCCCCTGGCGGTGCTGGTCGCGGACGAGGAGGGAGTCGGGCTGCGCACCTGGCAACTGCAGGAGGACAGCGCCGCCATCATCGTCACCGACAGCCGGGGAATGGTGCTCTATTTCAAGCAGGGCGCCATGTCTCCCGACGAGGTCGACAGCACCATCGAGCTCATCAGGCACCAGCTGGCGGGCAGCCCCGGCCAGGGCTGACGCGCATTGGCGTGCTAGCCGGCCAGCGGGTTGGCCCGCTGCAGAATGGTCTCCAGGTCAAGGCCGCGCGGCAGGGTGCCGTAGTTGCGATCCCCGGCCTGGCCCAGCCGCGAGGCGATAAAGGCGTCGGCTACCGCCTGATTGCCCGCCTGCAGCAACAGGCTGGCCTGCATGGTCAGCGCGAGTTGATCGACGATGCGCCGCGCCCGGTATTCCACCGCGTCGCCATCCAGCAGGGCTTCCTGCACGGCGAGCACGGCGGCATCCAGTTCCCGGCTGGCGCCGCGGGTTTTCGCCAGCTCCGCGTACCAGGCATCCAGCACCTCGGGGCTGCGGCTCAGGGCACGCAGCATGTCCAGCGCCTGGACATTGCCCGAGCCCTCCCAGATGGCGTTGATGGGCGCGTCCCGGTAGAGCCGGGCGAGAATGAAATCCTCGGTCACCCCGTTGCCGCCGAGGCACTCCATGGCTTCGTAGGCGTGGCAGGGTGTACGCTTGCAAATCCAGTACTTGCCGGTGGGCAGGCCCAGGCGCAACAGTAACTGCTCGTGCTCGTCGCCCCCGGGAGCCAGGCTGCGGTCCAGGGCCTCCCCCATCCGCAGGGTCATCGCCAGGGAGCCCTCCACTTCCAGCTGCAGGTCCGCCAGCACATTGCGCATCAGCGGCTGCTCGATCAGGCGCTTGCCGAAGGCACTGCGCTCCAGCGCGTGATTGACCGCCTGGGCCACCGCCTGGCGCTGGCCGGCGGTGGAGCCGATCATGCAGTCGAAGCGGGTCATCGCCACCATCTCGATGATGGCGCGCACGCCCCTGCCCTCCTCGCCCACCATCCACCCCAGCGCCCCGCGCAACTCGATCTCGGAGGAGGCATTGGCGACATTGCCCACCTTGTTTTTCAAGCGCTGTACCTGGATGGGGTTCTTGCTGCCGTCGGGCCGCCAGCGCGGCACCAGGAAGCAACTCAGGCCGCCCTCGGTCTGGCCCAGCACCAGGAAAGCATCACACATGGGCGCCGAGGTAAACCACTTGTGACCGACCAGTTCATAGAGTTCGCCCGGCCCACCTGCCGCCAGCGGCCGCGCGGTGGTGGTGTTGGCGCGCACGTCGGAGCCGCCCTGTTTCTCGGTCATGCCCATGCCGATGGTCACTGCTGCCTTGTCGGCGTGGGGAACATTGCGCGGGTCATAGCCACGGGCGAGCACCCTGGGCAGCCACTCATCGGCGATCGCGGGCGTGAGACGCAGGGTCGGCACCGCGGCGAAGGTCATGGTCACCGGGCAGCCGTGTCCCGACTCCACCTGTGCCTGCAGATAATAGCGCGCGGCGCGCGCCACGTGAGCGCCGGGACCGGGCTCGGCCCAGGGAGTGCTGTGCAGGCCGGCCTCTTCCAGGGCCAGGGCCATCAGCCGGTGGTAGGCATCGTGATAGCGCACCCGGTCCACCCGAAAACCCTGGCGATCGTGGGGCTCGAACTGCGGCTTGTATTCATTGGCGAGAAAGCCCCACTCGATGACCTGTGCGCTGCCGGTACGCGCGCCGTGCTGCAGCAGCGACTCCTGCGCCCAGCCGGCACCGTGACGCTGTACCCCCTCCTGCAACGCGGTGTCGTGCTGGTAGGCGTTGTAATCCGCCAGCGGGCGGGACTGGTTGAAGACCTCGTGGGTCTGGGCGAGGTGGTTGATGGAAAAACTGCCGGTGTCCGTGGTCATGATGGCTGCCTCCTGTTGGTCACAGTACTACTTTTACCGCCGCCGCCGCGGCCTTGGCCCTGGCTACCGCGTGCTCGACAGAGTCGGCCCGCGCCAGCGCCACGCCCAGCCGGCGGCGGCCGGCGATGTCTGGCTTGCCGAACAACCGCAACTGCACTTCATCGCCGTCCAGCGCCGCGGCCACCCCGGCGTAGCGGATATCGCTGGACTCGCCTTCGGCCAGCACCACCGCCGAAGCGGAGCAGCCCAGCACCGCGACCTGACGCACCGGCAGACCGAGGAAGGCGCGCACATGCAGCGCGAATTCGGACAGCGACTGGGAAATCAGCGTCACCATGCCGGTGTCGTGGGGGCGTGGCGACACCTCGCTGAAGATCACCTCATCTCCCCTGACGAATAGTTCCACTCCGAACAGGCCGTGCCCGCCCAACTCCGCGACCACCTTGCCCGCCATGGCGCGGGCATTGGCCAGGGCCTGTTCCGACATCGGCTGGGGTTGCCAGGATTCGCGGTAATCGCCATCTTCCTGGCGATGGCCGATCGGTTCGCAATAGTGGATGCCGTCCACCGCACTGACGGTCAACAGCGTGATTTCGTAGTCGAAATCCACGAAGCCCTCGACGATCACCCTGCCGCCTCCGGCGCGGCCGCCTTCCTGGGCATAGCGCCAGGCCGATTCGAGCTCGGCCTCGCCGCGCACCAGGCTCTGCCCCTTGCCCGAGGAACTCATCACCGGCTTGACGACGCAGGGGTAACCCAACTCGGCAGCGGCGCTGGCAAAACCCGCGTAATCATCCGCAAAGGCATAGGGCGAAGTCGGCACCTGCAGCGTCTCCGCGGCAAGGCGGCGAATACCCTCGCGGTTCATGGTGAGCCGGGTGGCCCGGGCACTGGGTACGATATGCACGCCTTCGGCTTCCAGTTCCACCAGGGTCTGGGTGGCGATGGCCTCGACCTCGGGCACCACGTAGTCGGGCTGCTCACGGGTGATCACCTCGCGCAGGGCCGCGGGATCCAGCATATTGAAGACGTGGCTGCGATGCGCCACCTGCATGGCCGGAGCGTTGGCGTAGCGGTCACAGGCGATGACCTCGAGCCCCAGGCGCTGGCACTCGATGGCCACCTCCTTGCCCAGCTCGCCCGAACCGAGGAGCAGGACCCTGGTGGCCCCTGCGGACAGTGCCGTACCGAACATACGCCGTTCCCTGAATACTGTTGGAAAAGCCCGTCATGATAGCGGCAATTGGCCGCCGTGCAAGCTAGCGGGGTACCGCCGCGAGTTCCCGGGCGGGCCTCAACGACGCCTCACAGTCTACGCAATTTCAACCTGCGCCCCTTGATGCGGCCGTTGAGGAGGCGCCCCAGGGCAAGGTCCGCCACCTCCCGGGCAATGGCGACATAGGCAACCCGCTCCAGCACCTCGATCCTGCCCACCTGCCCCGAGTCGATACCCGCCTCCTTGGTCAACGCCCCGAGGATGTCCCCGGGGCGAATCTTGTCCTTGCGCCCCGCCGCTATCTCCAGGGTGACGAAAGCCGGCGGCGGCAGGCTGGCGCCACTGCCGTCGAGTGTATCGATGGCAGCAACCTCAGGGCACCGCTGCAGGTAGTCCCCGATGGCCTCCAGGCGGTGGCGCTCCGCATCGGAGAACAGGCTCAGCGCGAGACCGGACTCACCGGCCCGCCCGGTGCGCCCCACCCGGTGCACATAGACATCGGCGCTGTGCGGCAACTGGTAATTGACCACGGCTGGCAGCCCGTCGATATCCAGCCCCCTGGCCGCCACGTCCGTCGCCACCAGTATCCGGATGCTCGACTGGCGAAACTGCGCCAGTACCCGCTCGCGATCACGCTGCTCCAGCTCGCCGTGCAGGGCTGCCGCGCTGATGCCCTGTTCCTGTAGAAAGGCGCATATCTCGCCCACCGTCTGGCGGGTATTGCAGAACACCACGGCCGCCTCGGGCTGGTAGTGCCCCAGCAGGCACCGCAATGCCGGCAGGCGCCGGGCGGCTTCACAGCTGAAAAACCGCTGATCGATTTGCGTGTGCGCCGGCAGCGAGTCCACCGCCACGCGCCGCGGTGCCCGCTGGAAGCGATCGCTGACGCGCTGGATATCACCGGGGAAGGTGGCCGAAAACAACAGGGTCTGGCGCCTGTCGGGGGCGGCCGCAATGATGGCTTCCATATCCTCCAGGAAGCCCATGTCCAGCATCCGGTCGGCCTCGTCCAGCACCAGGCAGCCCACCCTTCCCAGGTCCAGCGTCTGCTTGCGCAGGTGGTCGCGGACCCGCCCCGGGGTTCCCACCACCACATGCGCGCCGTGCGCCAGGGATGCGATCTGGGGGCCCAGGGGTTGGCCGCCGCAGAGGATGGCGACCTTGATATTCTGCCGGTGACGAGCCAGCCGGCGAATCTCCCCGGCCACCTGGGAGGCGAGTTCCCGGGTGGGACACAGCACCAGTGCCTGGGTGCCGAAATCGCGGGGATTCAACTGGCTCAACAGCGGCAGGGCAAACGCCGCGGTCTTGCCACTGCCGGTCGCCGCCTGGGCGATGAGGTCTGTCCCGGCCATGGCCAGGGGCAGCGACGCCGCCTGGATGGGCGTCATGCGGCGGTAGCCGAGTTCGTCCAGGGTACGCAATTGCGCCGGGGACAGCGGCAGGGATGAAAATGCGGTCTCAGGCACGACGGCTTCCGGGGAACAGAGGCAGGCCAGTATAGCAAAGACAGGGGCGAGGCTTGCGGCTTTACTCTTACTCCCGGGCGGCCGGCCCGCCGCTCAGCCCGGCGAGTAGGACATGCCCCCATCCACCTTGAGAACTGCCCCGTTGGTATAGCTCGAGGCATCGCTGGCCAGATACAGGGCCGCGCCGACAATCTCGCCGGCCTGCCCGGCCCGCTGCAGGGGTATCTGGGAAGCGAACATTTCGTTCATGGCATCCATATCCCAGGCCCTGGATATATCGGTCAGAAACGGCCCCGGCATGATACAGTTGCAGCGCACTTTGGGTGCATAGGTGTGGGCCAGCGCCGCGGTGAGGTTGTGCAGGCCGGCCTTGGCGGCGCCATAGGGAACTTCGCTGGCGGTGGGAACCGTCGCCGCGGTGCTGCTGATATTGATGATGGACCCGCCACCGGCCGCCACCATGCGCTCGCCCACCAGGGCCGACAGGCGGAACGGGCCCGCGAGGTTGACCCCTATCACCTTGTCGAACAACTCCCGGCTGATCGCGCTGAGTTTCTCATAGGGCGGCGACATGCCGGCGTTGTTGACCAGCACGTCCACCCGGCCATACTCGGCGTAGGTCGCGGCCACCAGCGCATCGCAGGCCTCCCAGTCGGCGACGTGACAGGGCACCCCGATACAACGCGCCCCGGTCTCCTCGCGGATGGCTCGCGCCACGGCCATACAGGCTTCGACCTTCCTGCTGCTGATAACCAGGTCGGCGCCGGCCAGGGCAAAGGCCCGCGCCATGGCCAGGCCCAGGCCGCGGGTACCCCCGGTCACCAGAATGACCTTGCCGGTCAGTTCGAAAAGCCTTGCGGTGCGCTCGATGTGCATGGGGCCTCCTGATCGCCCGGACTCTTTATCCGTATTCCTTACCCGGGCTATTCGCCCGGACTCTTTACCCCGGCTACGTTGACGCGGGAGATGCAAGCGCGTAGCGTCAGGGCCCTGAACAGACTACAGGAGTTGGCGCCGTGAGCAAGAAAATCCCCCGTTCCAGTGAAAACGATTACAGCGCCGAGATAATTGCCCGGCGCCAGGCGTTCATCGAGGAAAACACCCCGGCCACATTGCACCACACCCGCCAGTACTCCTTCGACCCGGCGGATATGTCCGGCAACATAGAGAACCTGTTCGGGGTGGCCCAGGTACCCATCGGCCTGGCCGGCCCGCTATTGATCAACGGCGAGCACGCCCAGGGGGAGTTTTTTGTGCCCATGGCGACGGTCGAGGGCACCATGCTGGCCAGCTACAACCGCGGCATGAAAGTGATACGGGAAAGCGGCGGCGTGATCACCACCGTTTCCGGCGAAGCCATGCAGCGCGCCCCCACCTTCGTTTTTCCCAGCGCCCGGGAGGCCAGGGATTTCTGCACCTGGCTGCGCGAGCATTTTGACGAGATCAAGGCGGTGGCGGAGTCCACCACCTCCATCGGCAAGCTCAACGAGATCGAGCAGTACCATGCCCACAACATGGTGTATACCCGCTTCGACTACAGCACCGGGGACGCCGCCGGCCAGAACATGACCAGCCGGGCCACCTTCGCCGCCTGTGAGTGGATCGTTACCCAGCACCCCCCCCTGTCACACTACCTGCTGTCCGGCAGCTTCGATACGGAAAAACGCACCTCCTCCGTCAACCTGCTCAAGGGGCGCGGCAAGCGGGTCACCGCAGAGATCACCGTTCCCCGCCAGGTGATGATAGACAACCTGCGAATCACGCCGCCACAGATGCACTACGGCCAGGGAATCAGCACGCTGGCGGCGCTGCTGACCAACTCCTCCAACAACGCGGCTCACCCTGCCAACGGCCTGGCTGCCCTGTACCTGGCCACCGGCCAGGACATCGCCAACATCGGCGAGTCCAACCAGTGCACCACCTACAACAAGGTCACTCGCGACGGCGACTACTACTTCTCCATCACCATGCCGGCGCTGATCATGGCCACCTACGGCGGCGGCACCGCGCTGCCCACCCAGCGCGAGTGCCTGGAAATCATGGACTGTTTCGGCAAGGGCAAGGCCATGAAACTCGCGGAGATCGCCGCCGGGCTGGTGCTGGCCGGCGAGTTGTCCCTGGGCGCCGCCACCCGGGTCGACAAGGAAACCCGGGTGAACGAATGGGTGGATGCCCACGAACGACTGGGGCGCAACCGCTAGCGGGCGGGGGCCGTCAACCCGCAGCGCCCGCCAGCGCGTTCCCGGATACCCGCCGCCGTGAGCGACACCGCGCCCGAACTGGAGATACGCCCTGGACTGCGCCTTCCCCTGGCAGAGATACAGGTACAGGCGATTCGCGCCCAGGGGGCGGGTGGCCAGCACGTCAACAAGGTGTCCTCGGCGATCCACCTGCGCTTCGATATTCGCGCCTCTTCGCTGCCGGAGGAGTTCAAGCAGCGTCTGCTGACGCTGGCGGACCGGCGCATCTCCGGTGAGGGCGTGGTGGTGATCAAGGCGCAGCGCTTTCGCAGCCAGGAGAAGAATCGCGACGACGCCCTGCAGCGCCTGTGCCTGTTGCTACAGGGCGCCGCGCATACACCCAGGCAGCGGCGCGCCACCCGCCCCAGCAAAAGCGCCAGGAACAAGCGCATGGACACCAAGACCAGGCGCGGCCAGGTGAAATCCCTGCGCGGCAGGGTGGAACGGGAGACCTGAGCACGGCCCCGTGAGGTTGCACTATCCAGCCCCCGCGAGGCAGATTCGGCCCCCTTCTGCAGCCAGCGGCCAGCTTCAGCCGACGAAGGCGCGGTACAGGGCGCGCACCGCCGGGGCATAGTCCTCCGGCGCCACGCCGACGATGATATTCAGCTCCGAGGCGCCCTGGTTGATCAGGCGCACATTGATGCCCGCCGCCGCCAGGGCGGTGAATACCTGGGCGGCGATACCGGGGGTGTGCACCATCTCCTCGCCGACTATGGCGATCATGGCGATGCCGGGAACATAGTCCACCGCATCGGGCTCCAGGCTGTGGCGGATCTCGTCCAGCACCTCTTCCACCTGGCCTTCCAGCCAGTTGGCCTCGAGCACCACGCTGACAGTGTCGATACTGGATGGGCAGTGCTCGAAGGGGATGCCCCGGTGTTCGAATACACCCAGCAGGCGGTAGACGTAACCCACCTCGCGGTTCATCAGGTTCTTGCTCACGGTGACCATGGCGAAGGTGGATTTGCCGGCGATTCCGGCTATTTTGGTGGAGGCGACCTCCTCGGCCGACAGCCGCGATACGATGCGGGTGCCGGGATGCTCGGGCGCGTTGGTATTGCGGATGTTGATGGGTATGCCCGCTTCCCGCACCGGCGCCATGGCCTCCTCGTGCAACACGCTGGCGCCCATATAGGCCAGCTCGCGTATCTCCGCGTAGGTGACCTCGCGCATGGGGCGGGGCGCGTCCACAATACGCGGGTCGGCCATCAGCAGGCCGGACACGTCGGTCCAGTTTTCATACAATCGGGCTTTCGCCGCGCGCGCCGCGACGGCGCCGGTGACGTCCGAGCCGCCCCGGGAGAAGGTACGCACCTCGCCGTCGGCCCCGCGCCCGTAAAAACCCGGTACCACATACCGCTTGCCGGGATCGGCCAGCCTCGCTCCCAGTAGCGGCCAGGTGCCCGCATCCACCAGGCCCTTGCCGGTTATCAGGATGGCTTCGGCCGGCTCCACGAACTCGGCGCCCAGCCAGTTGGCCAGCAGCAGGCCGCAGAAATGCTCACCGCGCGAGGCGGCATAATCGGCGGACACTCCGGAGTGCAACTCGAGACGAAACGACTCCAGGCGCTCTTCGATGGCGGGGCTGGCGCCGAGTTCCCGTTCGATGCCCGTGAAGCGCTCCACGATCGCGGCAAAGGGGGCGGTAAAATCGGCCCCGATGCTGGCCGAGTGATGACACAGGTACAAGAGGTCGGTGATCTTGGTATCACCGCCGTCGCGCTTCCCGGGTGCCGAGGGCACGATGATACGGCGCCGGTCATCCGCTTCGACGATGGCGCGCACTTTGTGAAACTGGCTCGCCTGGGAGAGGCTGGAGCCACCGAACTTGCATACGAAACGGCCGCTGCCGGCTTGCGGCGCGGCGCCTGCGCGCCCCTGGTCTGATGTTGCCACTGTACTCCCGCCGTTCTAGGGCGCCTGCGAAAAGCATCAGTGTAGGAAAATCCCGCGGCCAGGAAAAGTGGGCCATGCGCTGCCACACAACAAACCTTCAGGTGGTGTCTTCCCCCCGCCGACTCGGTAGACTGGGGCGGGAAGTATCCTGCCCGCCACAACAGCCAAGAGTAAGCTTATGGACAGCCTGATCGTCATCGCGGCCTTCATCTGCGGCTTTGCCGCACGCCAGTTGGGCCAGCCTCCGCTGGTTGGCTACCTGGTCGCCGGTTTCGGCCTGGGCATGGCGGGCCTGGAACCCTCCGCGAGTATCCAGACCATCGCCGATGCCGGCATCGCCATGATGCTGTTCATCATCGGCCTGAAACTGGACATCCGCAGCCTGTTGCGGCCCGAAATCTACCGCTCCACCCTGGAAAACGGACTCAGCTTCGGCCTGGTCGGCTTCTGCTTCCTGCTGTTCCTGGGCCTGCTGGGGCTGCCGCTGGTCTCCGATATCACCCTGCAGCAGGCGGCGCTGGTGGCCTTCGCCCTGAGTTTCAGTTCCACCGTGTGTGCCGTCTCCATGCTGGAAGAGCGCGGCGAGTTCCGGGTGCGCCATGGCCAGGTCGCGGTGGGCATACTGATCGTACAGGACATCATCGCGGTACTGTTCCTGACCGCCTCCACCGGCAAGATTCCCTCCGCCTGGGCACTGCTGCTACCCCTGCTGCTGTTTGCCCGGCCGCTGTTCGGCTACCTGCTGCGTGCCAGCGGCCACGACGAGGTGCTGATCCTGGCGGGCATCATCCTGACCTTCACCGGCAGCGCGCTGTTCGAAGCGGTGGGCATGAAGGCCGACCTGGGGGCACTGGTGTTCGGCATGCTGGTCAGCGGCGACAGGAAGGCCGGCGAGTTGGCCAAGTCCATGATCAGTTTCAAGGACATCTTCCTGATCGGCTTTTTTCTCAACATTGGCCTGTCGGCCTCGCCGAGCCTGGACATGCTGGGCATCGCCCTGCTGCTGTGCCTGTTGTTGCCGCTGAAATGGGGTATTTTCTTCCTGCTGCTGTCGCGCTACCGGATGCGGGCGCGCACCGCGCTACTGGCCTCGCTGGCCCTGGCCCAGTACAGCGAGTTCGGCCTGATCGTGGCCGCCCTCAGTCTCGAGCTGGGCTGGCTGACCCAGAGCTGGATGGCCACCCTGGCCATCGCCGTGTCCATATCCTTCGTACTGTCGACCCTCATCAACGGCCGCTCCCACCCGCTTTACAGCCGCTATCGTGAACGGCTGAAGCGGTTTGAAACATCACTGGCCACCGATGACGACCCACAATGCCCCGCGCGCAACGTGGAGGTGCTCATCGTCGGCATGGGCCGGGTCGATTCCGGCGCCTACGATACCGTGGAATCGCAGTACAACCTGCGGGTGTGCGGCGTGGATACCGACAAGTCCAAGTTTCCCCAGCACCAGGCGGCGGGACGCAAGGTGATCTACGGCGATGCCGAGGACGCGGACTTCTGGGAGGGCATGCAGACCACCCGTTACAAACTGGTGATGTTCACCATGCCCTCGCTCTCGGAAATGGTCGATGCCGTACAGCAGTTGCGCAGCTCGGGCTACACCGGCAAGGTGGCCGCCGTGGCCAAGTACGAGGACGAGCGCGCGGCCATGCAGGCGGCGGGCGCCGACGTGGTCTTCAATTACTACGCAGAGGCCGGCGCCGGGTTCGCCGAGCACACCCTGTCCAACCTGCTGGAACTGCTGCCGCAAAAACCGGCGGCCCTGGTGTAGCGTACCGGTACTGCGTGCGTGACAGCCCGGCGGTCTGGCCCGGCCCGATGCCGACCGCTTATCGAAACTCCATGACGCCGTCGTGCAGCCGCCCGAAGCGCAGCGCGAAGATATCCCTGAGGTAGTTCTGGTACAGCTTCCAGGGTGCCCGCGCGCCCTGCCGGGGGAACTTGTGCAGGGCGCGCTGGATGTAGCCAGAGCTCAGGCTCATATAGGACTCGACCTGCAGGTCGTCGTCCCGGTTGACCGGGGTGCAGATGCGGTAACCGTGGCGGTCCATGTAGTTGAGCAGGCGGCACACATAGGCGCAGGTCAAATCGCACTTCAGGGTCCAGGAGGCATTGGTATAGCCGGCCGACAGCGCCATGTTGGGCACGCCGCTGACCATCATGCCCTTGTAGCTCAAAGCCCGCTCGGGCTCGAGCAGCTTGCCGTCGACGGTGAACTTCACATCGCTCAGAAACTGCATCTCCAGGCCCGTGGCGGTGACGACGATATCGGCCTGTAGTTCCCGACCCGACTGCAGCCGCAGCCCCTGCTCGGTAAAACTGGCGATATGGTCGGTCACCACCGCGGCGCGGCCCTCGCGGATGGCCGCGAACAGGTCGCCGTCCGGCACCAGGCACAGGCGCTGCTCCCAGGGGTAGTAGCGGGGTGTGAAGTGGGTGTCGACATCATAGCCGGGGCCCAGTTCCTCCCTGACCATGGCGATGATGCGTTTTTTGGCCTCGCGCGGGTGCTTGATACAGCGCTCGTAGATAAAACGCTGGAACAGGATATTGCGCCAGCGAATGATGAAGTACGCCACTTTGTCAGGCAGCAGCGCGCGCAGCCGGTTGGCGAACCTGTCCTCGGCGGGCCGCGACACCACATAGGTCGGTGAGCGCTGCAACATGGTCACATGGGCCGCGGTTTTAGCCAGCGCCGGCACCAGGGTGACGGCGGTCGCCCCGCTGCCTATCACCACCACCCGCTTGCCGCTGTAGTCCAGCTCCTGCGGCCAGAACTGCGGGTGGATGATCTGGCCAGTAAACAACTCGACACCCTCGAACTCAGGGGCATAGCCATGCTCATAGTTGTAATAGCCACTACACATATGCAGGAAATGGCAGCTTATCACCGTGTTGCCGCCGCCGTTGGCGCGCTCGATTTCCACCAGCCAGCGGGCCTCGGCTGTTGACCAGCGCGCCGCCACCACCTTGTGGCCATAGCGAATATGCGGCTCCAGCTGGTGTTCAGCCACCGTCTCCCTGAGGTAGTCGAGAATATGGGGCGCGTCGGCAATCGCTTGCGGATGGGTCCAGGGCTTGAATTCATACCCCAGGGTATACATGTCGGAGTCCGAGCGGATGCCGGGGTAGCGGAACAGGTCCCAGGTGCCACCCAGCGCCGCGCGCCCCTCCACGATGAGGTAGCGCCTGCCGGGGCAGCGCTGCTGCAAATGGCAGGCCGCACCGATCCCGGAAATTCCCGCACCGACGATCAGTACGTCGAAGTGCTCATCTGTCATGGCCTGCCGCCCCTCGAATAGCCAGGAACCCAGTCTATACCACACGGCAGGGCGAGGCTAAGCGGCGCTCACGGCAATGCCGCCGCAGTCAGCGCCCCACCACCCCCTGGGCCTGCAGGCGCTCCAGCTCGGCAGCATCCAGTTGCAACAGGTCGCCGAGGATCTCCCGGTTGTGGCTGCCGGCGGCCGAGCCCGGCCAGTCGGTGCGGCCCGGGGTGGCCTGCAGGCGCGGCATGATGGCCGGGATTTTCAACGGCTCGCCGTCGATCTCCACACTCTCGAACAGGCCGCGCGCCTGGTAGTGGGGGTCGGCCATCATGTCCGCGACGCTGTAGATGGGCCCCACCGGGACGTGCTGTTCCTCCAGGGTATTGATGATGTGGGCCGAGGAGTGGGCGGCGCACCACAGCGCCAGGGCCTCGTCGATTTCCCGTTCGTGAACGATGCGGCCGGCATTGTCGGCCATGGCCGGGTCCGCCGCCATGTCGGAGCGCCCCGCGGCCTCCATCAGGCGCTTGAAGATGGAATCGCCATTGCCGCCGATCACCACGTACCGACCGTCGTCGCAGCGGTAGGTGTTGGTGGGCACGATGCCGGTCACGGTGGTGCCGGAGGGCTCACGGATCGCCCCGGCGCCGTCGTACTCCGGCACGATACCCTCCATGAGGTTGAACACCGACTCATACAGGGCGACATCGATCACCTGCCCCTCCCCGGCGCCGGGCCGGGCGCGCTGAATCAGCGCCAGGGCGATCCCCAGGGCGGCGTGAATGGCGGCCACGGTATCGCCCAGGCTGATATTGGGTCGCATCGGCGGCTTGCCCGGCTCGCCATTGATATAGCGGAAGCCTCCGAAGCCCTCGGTGACCGAGGCGTAACCGGGCTTGTCGGCGTAGGGGCCGCTCTGGCCATAGCCCGAGATGCGGGCGTATACCAGGCCGGGATTGCGCGCCTTGACCTGCTCCGGCCCCAGGCCCCACTGTTCCATCGTGCCGGGGCGAAAGTTCTCAATCGCCACATCCGCCTGCTCCAGCAACTGCAGCGCCAGCTCGCGGCCGCGCTCCGATTTCAGGTCCAGGGTGACACTTTTCTTGTTGCGCCCCAGGCTGCGATACCACAGGGACGTGCCGTCGCGCACCAGGCGCCAGCGGCGAATAGGGTCGCCGCCGGGAGGCTCTATCTTGATCACCTCGGCGCCGAAATAGGCCAGGATGGTCCCGGTGAAGGGCCCCGCCAGCAGTTGCCCCATCTCGATTACCCGCAGCCCGTCCAGGGGTCTTTGCGAATCGCTCATCACTGTTCACCTCCCACTTAACATTCACAAGCCCCCAGGGCCTCGACTGACTCGCGTACTCTCCGGATGGCTACTCATACCCCAACTGGATAACCAGCCCCTCCTGCCCGTAGCGGATGTCGCGGATGCCGCTGCGAAACGGCTGAATGTAAGGGTGGGGAGGCAGTTCCGTGCGCACCGGGTCGGACACTCTGGCGCGCCACTCGCGCTCGACACCCTGGCGCACAGCCCGGGTGAAGGCGTTGTCGTGGTCGAATTGCATCTCGTTCAGGCGCGGCTCGAACAACAGCACCTGGCGCGTGGCCGGGTCGAAGCCCGGCCTGCCGGACAGCACCGCTGTGCCCTCCTCACTCAAGGCCACACCCTGCTCGGGGCGGTGATCGTAGGCCTGTACCCGCATCCGCACCATTACCCGGCTGGCATCCGGGAACAACACCGCCGGCTCGCTCAGGAACAGGTTCACCTGCCCCAACTTGAAGGCCTGCGGAAACATGCTGCGCGCCATACTGGTGGCCAGCTCGGCTGAAACCGGCACAGAACTGCTGAAACCCGCGCTCGCCCCGCCGGCTGTCAACAACGCAAGCAGAACAACAGCCCAACCGAGATGACCTGCTGTCGTGTTTGTCACATACCACCTCGAAGGAACAATCCGTCACCGCACAGGCGTGCAACTATAAGGCGCTTACGCCGCCACAGTCCAGCACGGCACCGCACCCACCGGCGTGTTTAGGCTGTTGTTTTTGAGCGCTATTTAGATTGTCCATGTGCAGGGCTCACGGGACTGCACAGGGGACAAAAATGCAGCCAGCCGGTGCTGGCTGGCGGGGCCCTATTTCGACTTCTGTACCGCCGGAAACGTCCACTTGCCGTCTATAACCGAGGCATCGGGTCGATACAGCCGCACCGTATAATTCCACCCCTGTGTCAGAGGTATGCAATTCACTCGAGCGACATCGTCGCACCCACCAAGATTGACTGTCATGGAACCATCCGGATTGGCCTTCCCGGACTGGCTGTTGATATTGTATACGCCCCTGTCATTCTTCTCGAAATAGCCGTCCTTGTTATAGACACTGACTGACCAGAATGCCCTGACCGGCACATCTTTCGGCACGTCGATCTGATAGCGGCCCAGCGGCAGATCGGGATTGATCGTCTGATAGAAGGCGTCGCGAGAAGGCAGCCCGCCCCAGCCAAATGCAGCACCCAGCAAATGGGGCACCTGTTCGGTGGTTTCCCTGCTTCCAAAGGCCTTAGTGAAATCCGGTAGGAACTTAGCTACCTCCAGCAGCAAATCCCGCAGTTCCATGAATGATTTCTGGTCATAGTGAGGGGCGGTGTAAGGCTTCGCTGACACCGCTTCTATGCGAAATTCATCCTGAAGTTCGTTGGCTTTGCTGATGTCCGCCGGGTCGCTGGAGTCAACCAGCGTCCTGAAGGCCACCAGCACGTAGTCAGTACCAAATTCGTCCCTGGTCAGCTGGTGCGTGCCGGCCTCATAGAATACTTTGTTGATGTATTCGTTCTCATTGACGATGGCTACCGAATTGTACCGCCCGCCCGTTGCCGGCATGGTCAGTTTGGCACCCTCGCTGATATCGACGACAGCGAAGCTGTAAAGCGTATCGCGGTTCATGCGAATAACCGATTGCTTGTCGATTGGCGTCGGCTCGCGGAAGCTCATCAGCTTGTTGATTCCACCGGATATCTTGATGAAACGGGCAAACTGCCCGGCCGTTTCAGCAGCAACATAATTGTCTACGGTTACCGGAATGGTTGTACCACCAGATGCTGCAGGCTGCTCACCTGTCGCCTGGGCGGCCAGTGAAACCGAGAAAGGTACCAGGGCAATGGCGGTGGCGAGCGCGGCGCTACAAAGGGATATTGCGTTCATCGAGCGATCTCCAGAAATGTGACACGGCGGCTGCCGCCAAAGGGCGGCGAGCCGCCGTGCAATGTGCCTAGGGCTTGTAATTGCTCATCCCGGGGCCGGTCTTGTCGTAGACGTTGAAAAACTCATCCGCCATGATCGTGGCCACGCCGTTCTCCGGCACCTCGAGATTATCCTGCTCCAGGGTGACGATGCGCGCCTTCCAGCCATCCGGGAGCTTCTTGAAAATGGCTGGGCCGGCAGCCATGAATTCGTCATAGCTGCGCTCCGGGTGCATACCCAGCTCGAAGCCCTTCATGATCCAGGTATTGCCGTCGGCATCGTCAATCACCATGATCGTGGTGCCCTTGTTCCAGTTCACTGCGCTCTTGCGCGCAATGGTGAACGGCTCATAGGGCGTCACCTTGTTGACATTGAGCTTCTTGCCGAGGTTTAACTGGGCCGTCCACGGGGCGACCATGTCGCCAAATTTTCTCACCTTCCCGACATCGACTTCGAACCAGTCAGGCATCCAGAGTTTGGGGCCGTTCATGGACACCCCCAGCACACCGTATTCCTTTTTGACCTGGGCCATGTCGATGGTTTCGACCTGTGCCTGCGGCGCGGAATCCCGGTCGGCCGGAATATCCGGGTTGGCGTAGGTACCGTAGCATTCGGCGATGATGTCCCCGGTATCCGGATCGATCCCGGCAAGGTACATCTCGATAAAGCGCATGCGATGGGAATTCTCTACGCGCATGGGTTTGGCATCGGCACCATCTGAGAGCACGGCGGGTTTCGGTTCGGCAAGCGCCTTGAGGCACGCGCTGGATAACTCTGCGAGGTGTGCGGCCATGCACGACTTGATGCGCCCCTCACCTGGCTCGATATCCTTGCAGTACTGATAGACATCACTGGCGCAGTCGGCGACCACGTCTGCCCCATGGTCCAGTTTCTCCCAGGTGCTCTCCGCAAAAGCCAGGTTGGCGACCAAACCCAGTGTTGCCATGGTGAGCGCTAACGTTCTCATTCCGACAATCTCTCTCATTTCTACCATCTCCGTTATAAAAAGGAACAGCAACCCCGAGGAAAATGTGGGAACAGTCTAGAGCGGCCAGCGTGCGCCAGCAAGCACAATCCAGAGGGTGGGCAACTGCAATGCAAAATGCCCCGGCATTGATCTGGTCGTACTGAAGCCCCCTCGGGCAGATGCTAATATGGGCGTGAATGCATCATGGCAGGAGAGAACGATCTCGACAGGCAAGCAAGCAAAGCAAGGCATGTACATCTGCCTGGTCAGCGTACACGGCCTGATCCGCGCCACCGATCTCGAGCTGGGGCGCGACGCCGATACCGGCGGCCAGACCAAGTACGTGGTCGACCTGGCCAGGGCGCTGGCCAGGCACCCCGACATCGACCGGGTCGACCTGGTCACCCGCCTGGTGGAGGACCCCGCCGTCGACCCGCAATACGCCAGGGAGATCGAGCCCCTGGAGGCAGGCGCGCAGATCGTGCGTATTCCCTGCGGGCCGCAGCAATACATCCCCAAGGAACAACTGTGGGATCACCTGGAGAGTTTCAGCGACCACCTGGCACAGTGGCTGCAGGAGCAGGGTCGCGTGCCCACGCTCATCCACAGCCACTACGCCGATGCCGGCTATGTCGGGGTACGGCTCTCCAACCTGCTGGGTATCCCCCTGGTACATACCGGGCACTCCCTGGGCCGCGACAAGCGCAAGCGCCTGTTGGCTCGCGGTCTCACCGGGGAACAGATCGCCAGCACCTACAACATCGAGCGGCGCATCGATGCCGAGGAGGACGTGCTGGCCAACGCCGAACTGGTCATCACCAGCACCCACAACGAGATAGAGGAACAATACGGGCTGTACAACTACTACGATCCCGCACGCATGGTGGTCATCCCGCCGGGGACCGACCTGCAGCAGTTCCACCCGCCTCGTCCCGGCGAGACCTTCAGCTTCAGCCGCGCGGTCAACCGCTTTCTCAGCGATCCCGACAAGCCCCTGATCCTGGCCCTGTCCCGCGCCGACGAGCGTAAAAACCTGGCCACCCTGATCGAGACCTACGGCGAAAGCCCGGCACTGCAGGCAGCGGCCAACCTGCTTATCATTGCCGGTAACCGCGACGACATCCGCGATCTCGACAGCGGTCCCCAGGCCGTGCTCACCGATCTGCTGCTCATCGTCGATGCCAATGACCTGTACGGCAGGGTGGCCCTGCCCAAGCACCATCGGCCGGCAGATGTGCCGACCATCTATCGCATGGTGGCCACCCGCGGCGGGGTATTCATCAACCCGGCGCTCACCGAGCCCTTTGGCCTCACCCTGCTGGAAGCGGCCGCCAGTGGCCTGCCGGTCGTGGCCACCGAGAACGGCGGGCCGGTGGATATCATCCGCAATTGCCAGTGTGGCGAGTTGGTGGACCCCCTGGACAAGGCACAGATCGAGGCGGCCCTGCTGAAGTTGCTGCGCGATGAGCAGGCCTGGCAGCGGGCCTCCGCCAACGGTATCGACAAGGTGCGTGAATTGTACTCCTGGCAGGCGCATGCCGAGGCCTATGTGCAACAGGTGCGCAAACTGGTGGCCAGGTCCACGCCGCTGGCGGTGCCGCCGCCACCGCCCTCGCGGCGCCGCTACCGCGACCGCCTGGTGGTCACCGACCTGGACCAGACCCTGATAGGCGATCCCGCAGCCCTGCGCGACTTCCTCGACATCATGCGCAGGCATCGCAAAAAGGTGTCCTTCGCCATCGCCACCGGGCGGCGTATCGACTCGGCCATGGCGCTGATGAAGAAGCACGGTATCCCCAGCCCCGACATTTTCATCAGCAGCCTCGGTACGCGCATCCAGTACGGGCAGGCGCTGACCGAGGACGATACCTGGCTCGACCACATCGATTACGACTGGTCGGCGCGGCGGGTGCGCGAAACCATGGCCAGCCTCGCGGGCCTGATCATGCAGGAGCGCCGCCACCAGACGCCGTTCAAGCTGTCCTACTTCTACGACGAGAGCAAGGCACCGTCGCTGCACGACATCAACACCCTGTTGCGCCAGCAGGAGATCACCGCCAATGTGACCCTGTCTTTCGGCCAGTTCCTGGATGTGCTGCCGGTGCGGGCATCCAAGGGGCAGGCCCTGCGCTACATCGGCCAGCGCTTCGACATTCCCCTGGAACAGATGCTGGTGGCCGGCGGCTCCGGCGCGGACGAGGACATGATGCGCGGCAATACCCTGGCGGTCGTCGTCGAAAATCGCCACCATGAGGAACTGTCGCCCCTGCCCGACCTGGAGGGCATCTACTTTGCCAACCGGGCCCATGCCGGCGGTATCATAGAGGCCATGGAATACTACGACTTTTTCGGCCGCTGCCGGGCGCCCGATGCCTGACACCCGCTCGCTGTAGATTCACCCAAGGAGGCAGCATGAACCCACCCGCGGCAAACCAGCTGTACCTGTTTGGCGAGGTGCTGTTCGACCACTTCCCGGACGGCGACCGGGTGCTGGGAGGCGCCCCTTTCAATGTGGCCTGGCACCTGCAGGCCTTCGGCCAGGCGCCCCGCCTGATCAGCCGCATCGGCAGCGATCCGGAAGGGGAGCAGGTGCTCGCCGCGATGCGCGCCTGGGGCATGAACACCGATTTTATACAGATCGATCCCGGACGCCCCACCGGGCGGGTGGCGGTCAGTTTCGCAGGCAGTGAACCGAGCTACGACATCGTCAATGACTGCGCCTACGACGCCATCGAGCCGGTAGTCATCGACGCCTGCCGTCTGCTCTACCACGGCAGCCTGGCGGCCCGCTCCGCCGTCTCTGCCGCCACGTTGCACCAGCTGCGCGCCGCCGTTGCCGGCAGCATTTTCATGGACGTCAACCTGCGTCCCCCCTGGTGGCGGACGGACGCGCTGCAGGCCAGCCTGGCGGGGGCGCACTGGGTCAAGCTCAACCATGAGGAACTGGCGCTGCTCGGGGAGGACAGCACGACGGAGGGCGACCAGGAGCGCTTCCTGCAGCAGTACGGGCTGCACGGTCTGCTGGTGACCTACGGATCCCGCGGAGCACAGTTGCTGCTGGCGGACGGCGAGCGCCTGGGTGTGGCACCACAGCCGGACATCGAGGTCGTGGATACCGTGGGCGCAGGCGACGCCTTCACCGCGGTGCTGCTGCTGGGCCTGTGCAACGACTGGCCGCTGCCGCTAACCCTGCAGCGCGCCCAGCAATTCGCGGCCGCCGTGGTGGGGCGCCGCGGTGCCACTATTGCCGACGAGGACTTCTATAGGGCATTCTCCCAGAGCTGGCAATCAGCCGACTGACACCATCAGGATTTCCATGTACGAACAACAGTCACACTTCCTGCTCAACAACATACTCGACCAGCTCAAGCCGGAGATCCGCCGACGCGACCTGCGCCACTTCTACACCCGCCTGGGCGCCAACTTCTACGCCATCCACAGCCTGTTTCACCGCCTCTACGGCCAGCGCGAGGATTTCGAGGAGCAGCTGCTGCGCCTGGTCAGCGTGATGGCCGGCCAGTACATCGCCCGCAGCGACGAGCTCAAGGCCCTGGACGCCAGCCGGGAGCGCGATCACCTGTGGTTTCTCAGCCAGGAATGGGTCGGCATGGCACTCTACCTGGACGGCTTCGCCGGTGACCTGCACGGCCTGGACGAGCGGGTGCCGTACCTGCAGGAGCTGGGCGTCAACATGGTGCACGTCATGCCCATCCTGGAGTGCCCACGCGGCGCCAGCGACGGCGGCTACGCGGTCAACAATTTCCGCGACATCGACGACCGCGCCGGCACCCTCGAGGACCTGCGCACCCTGGGCAGCGACCTGCGCCGCCGCAACATGCTGCTCACCCTGGACGTGGTGGTCAACCACACCTCCGACGAACATGAGTGGGCCCGCCGCGCGCGCCAGGGCGAACAGCGCTACCAGGATTACTATTACGTGTTCGCCAACCGCGATATTCCCGACCTGTTCGAGCAGAGCATGCCCGAAGTGTTCCCGGAAACCGCGCCGGGCAACTTCACCTTCGACGAGGCCATGAACAAGTGGGTGATGACGGTCTTCAACACCTACCAGTGGGACCTCAACTACACCAATCCCGCGGTGTTCATCGAGATGCTCGACATCATCCTGTTCTGGGCCAACCAGGGCGCCGACATCCTGCGCCTGGACGCCGTGGCCTTTCTGTGGAAGAAGATCGGCACCACCTCCCAGAACGAGCGCGAGGCGCACCTGATTTTGCAGCTGTTCAAGGACTGCTGCCAGGTGACCGCCCCGGGCGTGCTGTTTATCGCCGAGGCCATCGTCGCGCCGGTGGAAATCATCAAGTACTTCGGCGAGGACGCGGTTATCGCCAAGGAGTGCGAGATCGCCTACAACGCCACCTTCATGGCGCTCTTGTGGGACGCCCTGGCCACCCACAACGCCAAACTGCTCAACCAGAGCATCAGCAATCTGCCGGACAAACTGGACCGCGCCACCTGGCTGAACTACGTGCGCTGCCATGACGATATCGGCCTGGGCTTCGACGATGCCGATATCCGCGCGGTGGGCTACGACCCGGCGGCGCACCGGCGTTTCATCCTCGACTACTATACCGGCTCCTGGGCCGACTCGCCCGCCCGCGGCCAGGCCTTCGGGCGCAACGAGAAAACCGGGGATGCCCGCATTTCCGGCACCCTGGCCTCGCTGGTGGGTCTGGAAGCGGCCCTGGCCGCGGGCGACGCGGACGAGGTGCAACGCAGCATCGACCAGATCCTGCTGCTGCACAGCCTGATCCTGTCCTTCGGCGGTATCCCGCTGCTGTACTATGGCGATGAGCTGGGCACCCTCAACAACTATGCCTACAGCGTGGACCCCGCCAAGACCCAGGACAACCGCTGGCTGCACCGGCCCGCCTACGACTGGCAGCGGGCCGAATTGCGGCACCAGCGCGGCAGCGTCGAGCAGCGCATCTTCGACGGCCTCAAACAGCTGATCGCAGTGCGCAAATCGCTACCGGCGCTGGCGGATTTCAACAACCGCGAACTGATCGACGTCGGCAACCCGCACCTGTTTGTGTTTACCCGCAACGATCTCGCCTCGCCCCAGGAGTCGGTGCTGGTGGTGGCCAATTTCAGTGATTTCCCCGAACAATTCGACCTCAACGACTTACGCAACCGCGGGCGGTTCACCGTGGGAGAACTGCGCGATGCGGTCAGCGGCGCCAGCCCCGAGCAATTCAACGAGCAACTGGTGATTCCGGCCAACGGTTTCTACTGGCTCATGTGCAGCCCCTACTGACTGGCGAGCCGGCTCGGCGCATGCGCGCGACCACCTGGGAGGCATCGGCATGGAACAACAAAAGCTGGGTACTTTCTCCACCCTCTCCATTGGCATCGGTGGCATGGTGGGCGGCGGTATTTTCGCCACCACCGGCCTGGCCATACACATGACGCGCGGCGCGGCACCCATCGCCTTTGTCGTTGCCGGTGTCGTCGCCCTGCTCACCGCCTATTCCTACCTGAAACTGACCCTGCGCTATCCCGGCAGGGGGGGCACCGTGGACTTCATCAACCGGGGGCTGGGAAGCGGCCTGCTGGCGGGCACCTCGAACATCCTGCTCTGTCTCAGCTATGTCGTACTGATTGCCATCTACGCCCATGCACTGGGCACCTATGCCGCCAGCTTCCTGCCGGCGGATGAATTCCCCTTCTGGCAGCGCTGCTTTCTCAGCAGCGCCCTGGTGTTGCTGACAGTACTCAACGTATTTGGCGGCGACCTGGTTATTCGCTCCGAGAACAGCCTGAACGCCCTCAAGATGCTGATCCTGTTGGCGCTCATCGTGTTCGGCCTGAGCCAACCCATCGACTGGGGGCGCCTGCAACCTGCCGAGTATGTCGGCTCCATGGCCATCGTTTCCGGGGCGATGGTGGTCTTTTTCAACTATGAGGGATTTGAGCTGATCGCCAACGCGGCCGACGAGGTAAAGGACCGGCAGCGCGCCCTGCCGATAGCCTATATCGGTGGAGTATTGCTGGTCATTGCCTTCTACATCCTGATCGCCATCGTCACCGTCGGCCACCTCGGCTTCGCCCAGATCGAAGCGGTCAGCAACCACGCCCTGACAGCCGTCGCCCTGCAGGTCATGGGGCCGGCCGGGCACTGGACCATCGCCCTGGCGGCGGTACTGGCCTGTGGCTCGGCGATCAACGCCACACTCTACAGTTCGGCCGGCCTGGTATCGATGGTGGCTCGTTCGCGAGAGCTGCCCGCCGAGCTGGAGCGCGATATCCGCGGGCGCCCGCTGGAAGGCATGCTCGCCTTCGGGGCGCTGGCACTGGTAGTGGCCAACCTGGTACCGCTGAACGCGATCGCCACCATCGGCAGTGCCGGCTTCCTGTTCATTTTCATGGTGGTCAACTATGTCAACCTGAGGCTGGCGGCGGAAACCGCTTCACAACGGTGGATTTCGGCCCTGGGTGCAGGCTGTTGCGCGGCATCGTTGGTGTTGCTGTGCATGGAGGTGGATGAAAACCCGGCGACCGCATACCAGATGTGGATTGTGCTGGGCACCGTCGGCGCGGCATTTTGCATCGAGCTGCTCTACCGCCGTTTTACCGTAGCCCGCCCGGCCTGAGTGCCGGCGGGGTTTTTCAGGTATGATCCGTCAACCCTGAACCTCGAGCACCGCACGATATGAGCAAGCGTTTTCTGCCGGAGTGGTATCCGCAGTCCGCCATCCAGTTGGCCTGGCCCCATGCCGGCACCGACTGGCAGCGGCTGCTGCCGCAGATCGAGGGCTTCTACCACAACCTGGTGGACATCCTCAGCCACCAGCAACAGGTGGTCATCGCCGGTGACCCCCGGCTCGACCGCGAGCGTATTCTGGCGAAGCTGGGCGAGCGCGGCGCCAACCTGGGCAACCTGCGCTGGTTCACGGTGCCCACCAACAATACCTGGGCGCGCGACCACGCGCCCCTCGCGCTGGGCGACCAGCAGGGTATCGAATTACTGGATTTCCAGTTCAATGGCTGGGGTGGTAAATACCCCTGCGACCTCGACAACCACATCAACCGGGGCATCGATGCCCAGGGAGGCTACGGTGCGCCGCTGCGGCAGGTGAATTTCGTCCTGGAGGGCGGCTCCGTGGAGACCGATGGCGCCGGGACCCTGCTGAGCACCACCACCTGCCTGCTCAATCCGAATCGCAATGGCGACGCCGGGCGCGCACACATCGAGGCCAGCCTGCGCCAACACCTGGGGGTACAGCGTTTCCTGTGGCTCCAGAACGGCCACCTGGTAGGTGACGACACCGACAGCCACATAGATACCCTGGCGCGTTTCGTGGACGCCGGCACCATCGCCTACGTGCAATGCAGCGACAGGGACGACGAGCACTACCCGGCGCTGGCGGCCATGGAGGCCGAAATCATGGGTCTGCGGCAGGCCGACGGCCGGCCCTACCGCCTGGTAGCGCTACCCATGCCCGCCGCGATCCACAGCGCCGAGGGCCAGCGCCTGCCGGCCACCTACGCCAACTTCCTGATCACCAACCACAGTATATTGCTGCCGGTCTACGGGGATCACGCGGATCAGCGGGCCATCGACGCCCTGGCGGCCGTGTCCGGCGCCCGCCGGGTCGTCCCCGTCGACTGCCGGGTGCCCATCGAGGAATTCGGCAGCCTGCACTGCCTCACCATGCAATTGCCCCAGGGAGCACTCGCCCATGCTTAAGGTCGCACTGGTTCAGCAACGCTGCAGCGCCGATGTCGCCGCCAACCAGGCCGAATCGGAAAGCCAGATCCGCCGCGCCGCCGGAGAGGGCGCGCAACTGGTGGTGCTGCAGGAGCTGCATTCGGGGCTGTATTTCTGCCAGACGGAAGACACCGGCCAGTTCGATCTGGCCGAACCCCTGGACGGGCCGAGCCGGCACCGCTTCGAGGACCTGGCCAGGGAGCTGGACATCGTGCTGGTGATATCACTGTTCGAGAAACGCGCCACCGGCCTGTACCACAACACCGCGCTGGTAATGGACGCGGACCGGGGCTGCGCCGGCTACTACCGCAAGATGCACATCCCCGACGATCCGGGCTACTACGAAAAATTCTATTTCACGCCCGGCGATGCCGGCGGGGAACTGGCCGGCTTCACCCCGATTGCCACCCGGGTGGGCAGGCTGGGCGTACTGGTATGCTGGGATCAGTGGTACCCGGAGGCGGCCCGGCTGATGGCCCTCGCCGGGGCTGATATGCTGATCTACCCCACCGCCATCGGCTGGAACCCTGCCGACGAGGAAGCGGAAAAACAGCGTCAGCTGGGCGCCTGGCAGATCGTGCAGCGCGGCCACGCCGTCGCCAACGGGCTGCCGGTCATCGTCAGCAACCGCACCGGCATGGAGCCGTCACCGGACGGCGAGCAGATCCAGTTCTGGGGCCACAGCTTCGTCGCCGGCCCCCAGGGCGAGCTACTGGCGCAGGCCCCGGCCGACGAGCCTACCCTGTTGCTGGCCGATATCGACCTGCAGCGCAGCGAGGACGTACGCCGTATCTGGCCCTTTTTGCGCGACCGGCGTATCGACGCCTACGGCAATATCGTCAGGCGCTTCATCGACTGACCTCGGGCGGGCCGCGCTCCCTCAGGACGGGTCTTTTTTCAGCAACACCCGCCCCAGCAGGCCCGCCGTGAGCCGCCGCACCGCCCGCGGTTGTAGCTCGGTGAACCCCGCCACCAGGCGGCCTCCCAGGCCTGGCACGCGAATCGTCTCGCCTTTCATGCAGGCTTCGTAGCCCTCCTCGGCGACGAACTGGGGTGACAACATCAGCGCCGAGGGCAGATGCAGGTCGTTACCCTCGGCATTGCTGCCCACGGTCATGTCGGTGCGCACAAAGCCAGGGCACAACGCGGTGACAGTCACGCCACTGCCCTTGAGCTCCTCCGACAGCGCCTCGGTCAGTGACAGCACATAGGCCTTGGAAGCGGCATAGACCGCAAGGTTGGGCACCGGCTGCAACGAGGCCAGGGAGGCCACGTTGAGGATACGCCCGCTGCCGCGCGCCCGCATGGGCGCCAGGAACTGATGGGTCAGGGCCGTGAGTACGGCAATATTGAGATTGATCAGTTGCAGGTGGTCCCCCATCGGGATGGCGGTGAACTCACCGTTGTCGAGCAGGCCGGCGTTATTGACCAGCACGTCGATTTCGATATCCTCCCGGCGCAGCTGCTGGTAGAGCTTCTGGGCCGCACCGGGCTCACCCAGGTCCAGGGCGACGGTGGTGGCCCAGCGACCGTAGTCATCCCGGATGGCAGTGGCCAGCTCCAACAGCTGCCCGGCGTTTCGCGCCACCAGCACCAGGTCGTGGCCGCCCTGGGCAAACTGCTTGGCCAGCTCGGCACCGATGCCCCGGGAGGCGCCAGTAACCAGGACCATGCCCTTGCTGGCGGGCGAGCGCCTGCCCCCCTTGTCGCTGCGCGAGCGGGCCCGGGGTTTCGCGGCTGTCTTGGCTTTTGCTTTGCTCCTCGCTTGGCCGGTAGGTCTTGGCATGGGCTTCTCCCGGGTAAAGTAGGTACGCCGCTGGCTAGCGGGCCGCGCCGCAGTCGGGCGCCAGGGAGGCCAGCGCTGCGCGGTAGCGTGTGGGCGCCTGCACGCCCAGTGCCCGGCGCAGGGCTTCCAGGGGTTCTGCCAGCAACTCCTCCCACCTGCACTGGGCAAACCAGGGGGCGCACTCCCCGGTGCGGCGCCCCTCGGCCACACAGGCGTCTATATCGATTTGCGGATTGGTGCGGCGGAACTGGCGCCTGGCCATAAAGATGATAAAACCGATACCGCGGTTGGGGGTCTGGGCGTGCATGAAAGCCAGCAGGCACAATTCACCCAGTTCGTCGGGCCCGTAGCCGCACACCACGTGCTGGAGATCGTGTATGTCGCGCAGACGGTCGGCGAGCCAGCGGGCATCGGGGTCCTGCTCCCGCTCCCGCGGCGCTTCCTCACTGGCCGCCACCAGGCCTTCGGCGCTGATATCCCGCGCTTCCACGAAGTGCAGATAGGCCCGCCCCAGGCTGCCCCCGGGCAGGGCGCGCAGCGCGGCGCGGTCGTTCAGCAGGGGCAGGATATCGGGTTTTTCGTCCAGTAGCGCGCGCCCTTCCGGAGCCGATCGCAGGCGCTGCACGGCGTGCAGGATGGCATTGCCCTTCAGGGCCTCGATGATCCTGAAAACCTCACCGGTGGCCTGCGGGTCGGCAATCAGCGCGCGCATTGAGCGCCAGGCCTGCAGGGGCCTCACCTGCCGCAGGTCGTCGAAACGCGCTGTAAGAGGTTCACCCATCCGGCCCGCTCACCGTGTCGCAGATCCAGTGATACAAATCAGTTGTACAAGTCTGTTATACAAATAGCACTACCACGGGCATTTGGCCAGGCTGGGCCGCGCTAGCTGCCCACCAGCAGTTGCTGCGCCATCGCCTCGACGGTGCGGAACAGCTGGGTCGGGTTATCCCGCTTCATATCCAGCAGGGCCATTTCCGGACCCTCCCCGACGGCTATCTCCTCCTCGCCCCGCGCCAGCGCCGCCGCCACCACCTCGGCACAGCGGGCGACGTCCATACCGTCGTCGATATCGGCTTCCGCGCTGTCCTTGGCAGCCCCGCTGCCGGTCAGCGCATTGCGGGCGATATTGGTGCGGATAAAACCCGGAATGACCGTGCTCACCCGAACACCCTGGTGCGCCACCTCGCAGCGCAGGGCGTCGAAAAAGCCCATCACTGCATGCTTGGCGGCGCAGTAGCCGGTGCGCTGGGGCGCGCCCACCTTGCCGGCCAGGCTGGAGGTCACCACCAGCCGGCCGGATCCCTGGGCGATCATGGTCGGCAGTACCTGCTTGGTGAGCGCGATCTGCCCCAGCACGTCCACTTCGAACAGGGTGCGGTAGACCGCCATGTCGGTATCCACGCAAAAGGAACGCTGGGATATTCCGGCGTTGTTGATCAGCATGTCTATGCGCCCAAACCGCTCCACAACCGCCTCCACCGCGGCGGGCATGGCAGCGTAGTCGGTCACGTCCAACGGCAGCACCATCACCCTGGCGGCTTCGGCACCCGCCTCCACCAAGTGCTGTCGTACCCGCTGCAACTCCGGCTCCCGGCGGGCCGACAGCACCAGGGCGGTGCCACGGGCGGCAAAGCTGTGGGCCAGGGCCTCGCCGATGCCCGAAGACGCGCCGGTGATCCAGATAAGCTGTTGTTCCAGGTGTTGGGTCTGCGGGTCTGTCATGGTTTCCTCCAGCTGCTTTAGCGCCTCGATACACGCTTGAGCGCGTCGACGCAAGCTTGCCTATACTCCCCCTCGGGTGCGGCGGGCAGGCCGCGCCCGTACCTTAGTACAGATCGGGGCCACACACCAAGTCAACGGTGCCCCTAACGGCAATCGGGGCTGTACCATGGCACGACGATTGCGGCATAGTTGCGCTATTGACGAGGCACTCGATAACGACAACAGGAGCTAACCCAATGGATATCGTCAAAGCCCTGCGCGACCTCATCGGCGACAAAGCGGTACTGGATGCCGCCGATACCGCGACCCGCTCGGCCGGGGTGTGGCGCCCGGACAACCTGCAGGCAGCGGCGCTGGCACGCCCCGCCAGCACCGAGGAGGTGTCGAAAGTGCTGGCCTGGTGCCACGCCAACGCTGTCGGCGTGGTTGCCCAGGGGGGGCTCACCGGCCTGGTACACGGCGCCGATGCCACCGCGGACCAGGTCATCCTGTCCCTGGAGCGGATGCGCAACATCGAGGAGATCAACCCGGTACAGCGCACCGCTACCGTGGAAGCCGGGGTCACCCTGCAGGCGCTGCAGGAAGCGGTCGAGGAACACGCGCTGATGTTTCCCCTGGACCTGGGGGCGCGCGGCACGGCCACCCTGGGCGGCAATGCCGCCACCAATGCCGGCGGCAACCGGGTGATCCGCTACGGCATGATGCGCGACATGGTACTGGGCCTGGAGGCGGTGCTCGCCGACGGCACCGTGGTGTCGTCGCTCAATCACCTCATCAAGAACAACGCCGGTTACGACCTGCGGCAGCTGTTTATCGGCTCCGAAGGCACCCTGGGGGTGATTACCCGCCTGGTACTGCGCCTGCGGGAGCAACCCAGCGCCCGCAACATGGCCCTGGTGGGCCTGGAAACCTTCGATAAGGTCGCCGCCTTCCTCAAGCACATGGATCACTCCCTGGGCGGCACCCTGTCGGCCTTCGAGGCGATGTGGCAGTCATTCTATCAACTGGTGACGTCGCCACCGGCCAATGGCAAGCCCCCCATCGCCCAGGATTACCCCTTTTACGTGCTGGTGGAAAGCCAGGGAGCGGATCGCGAGCTGGACACCCAGCGCTTCAACAACGCCATGGAGGCCGCCTATGAAAACGGCCTGATCGTCGACGCCGCCATCTCCCAGTCGGAGTCGGACTGCGAGGCCTTCTGGAGCCTGCGCGACGACGTCGAACAGGTATTGCATCATGGCTTCCCCATCATCTTCGATATCTCGCTGCCCATCGGCGAGATGGAAGCGTACACCACCAACCTCAAGACCAGCCTGGCAGAGACCATCGGAGAGCACAACCTGTATATCTTCGGCCACCTGGGCGATGGCAACCTGCATGTGAACGTGGCCGTGAAAGCGGAGGACTACCAGCGCCTGCGCCCCGTCGTCGAGCAGCTGGTCTACGCGCCGCTGGCCGCTTTCCAGGGCTCGGTATCCGCCGAACACGGCATCGGCCTGGAGAAAAAACCCTATCTCGATGTCAGCCGCTCGGCAAACGAGTTGGCCCTGATGCGTTCCCTCAAGCAAGCCCTCGATCCCGGCAATATCCTCAACCCGGGGAAGGTGGTGTAACAGGCCGGGCCAGTGAGTCGAGCAGGTCGGCGCCTGGCTGGCGCGGCCCTGGGCATCCTCCTGGCCCAGGGCGCTGCCGGCTCTGGCACGCCACCCAGCGCCGCCCAGATCGCGCACCTGGGTGGCGAGCTGACGCCGGTTGGCGCCGAGCGCGCGGGCAATGCCGCCGGTACCATCCCCCCCTGGACCGGCGGCCTGCCGCAACAGCCTGTCGACCCGGAGGTCGGCTACCTCGACCCCTACGGGGACGATCCGGTGCTGTTTACCATCACCGCCGAGAACGCCCACCAGTACGCGGCGCAGCTCACCGATGGCCACCGCGAGCTGTTCCGGCGCCACCCCGACACCTATCGTATGCACGTCTACCCCACCCGGCGCAGCGCCAACTGGCCGGCCGCGGTGCGCGCCGAGATCAAGGCCCAGGCGCCCTACCCGCGCACGCAAGGTTACGCCCTGTTCGACGTGGGCCGCAGCACAGTACCCTTTCCCATCACCGACGACCCCCTGCAGATGATGTGGAACCACTCGCTGCGCTGGCGCGGCGGGTCGGTAATGCGGATCCTGAGCTGGTTCCCGGTGGATGCCCGCGGGCGCTATTTCGAGGTACGGGTGATGAATGCCATGGCCTTCGACCAGCAGGGCTACGTGAACGAGTCGCGGCCCAACCGGCTGTTCAACTTCTACGGCCTGTTCCTCGCCCCGGCCAATATCGAGGGGCAGATCACACTGGTGTGGGAACCCATCAACGAGGTTGAACAGAGCCGGAAGACCTGGTCCTACGAAACGGTTTCGCGCCGGGTGGTGCGAGTGCCGAGCCTGGCCTACGACGACCTCGACCCGCGCACCCAGGGTTTGCGCACCTCCGACCAGTTCGACGGCTGGAACGGTGCCCCCGATCTCTACGACTGGACGCTGCTCGGCAAGCGGGAAATGTACATACCCTACAACAGTTACCGCCTCAGCTCGAAAAAACTGCGGTACCGCGACATCCTGCAGCCGGGGCACATGAACCCGGAACTGCTGCGCTACGAGTTGCACCGGGTGTGGGTGATCGAAGCCAAACTGCGGCCGGGCAAACGCCATCGCTACCCCCGGCGCATTTTCTATCTCGACGAGGACACCTGGCAGGTATCCATGGAAGAGGACTACGATCGCGACGGCAAGCTGTGGCGTTTCGGTGATCATCCGGCAATGCTGTTCTACGATGTGCTGGTGCCCTGGTACCGGGCCACGGTGCACTACGACTTCAGGGCCGATGCCTACCTGGCCAGCGACCTCGACAATGAGGCGCGGCTCCCCCGGAAGTGGGGGTTCATCGCGAACATCAACGATTTCCTGCCGGTAAACCTGCGCCGCATGGGAACCCGCTAGTCCATGGACGGGTGCCGCACAGCGCCGGCGGCGATCGCCGCCCGCGTCCTGCTGGGGATTGCACTGGCGCCCGGCCTGGCTCACGCCCTGCCCTTTGAGATCAACGACGATATTCGCGGAGTGTGGAACAACCGCGTGACGATGGCGGCGGCAGTACGCGCGGATGACCCCGACAAGCAACTGGTGGGTTACAACAACAGCCCCGAATATCCAGGCGCCCGGGGAGCGGTGGGGGTCAACGACGATGGCAACCTCAACTACCGCAAGCACGATGTGGTGGCGGCACCCATCGTGTATACGACCGACCTGGAGCTGCGCTACCGCAACCGCTTCGGCATTTACGGCAAGCTGCGCAGCTGGTACGACTACAGCGGCGACCAGGGCAGCGTGCCCCACGGCAGTATTGCCAACGGCTATCGGCCCGACCAGCAACTCGACGACAGCGATTATTACGACTACAACCGGTTCGCCGGTGCGCGCGTGCTGGACCTGTATGTGTACGGCAACTGGGCGATCGACTCCGCGCGCCTGACCGCCCGCCTCGGACAGCAGTCGATCAACTGGGGCGAGAGCCTGCTGTATACCGGCATCAACGCCTTCAACCCCCTCGATTTTTCCGCGCTGGGCCGCCCCGGGGTGCGCCAGGATGATGCCCTGGTACCGGTGAACCGCCTGTACGCCAATCTCATCACCCGCAACGGTATCAGCGTGGAGGGCTTTTACGCCCTGGACTGGGAACAGTCGCACCTGCCGCCCTGCGGCAGCCTCGGCCAACCGGTCGATGTGCTCGCCGATCCGGGCTGCTACGCCGCCACCTCCGGGGTGCCCCTCACTGACCGCGAACAGTTCGAGCTGGGACCACTGGGCGACAACCCGGCGCTGGTACCGCGCAGCGGCCTGCCGAAACCCGGCGCCGGCGGCCAGTACGGCCTGTCGACCCGCTACTTCGTGGAAGCCCTGGATACCGAGTTCGGCTTGTACTACACCCGCTTCCACTCCACCCTTCCGGTGATGGATCTGGCCCTGTGCCCCGGTGGCTGGCAGGACTGTGACGGCGCCAACGGCCTGGCACTGCAACTGAACTACCACGAGGACGTGGAAGCCTTCGCCATCTCCGCCGCCACTGGCGTGCGCAATGTCGCCCTGTCCGCGGAACTGAGCCAGTTTCGCAACCTGCCCGTGCAGCGCAATTTTCCGGAACTGATCGCCGGCGCGACCCTCAACGAGGGAGTGTACGCCAGCCGGATGCGCGCAGCTGACGACGGCGCCCTGTTCCCGGGCAGCTGGAAGGCCGACCGTACCCAGTTGCTGCTGGGGGGCCAGGTGGATCTGTCATCGGCCCTGAGCCTCATCGATGCGTCCCTGGCTTTCGAGGCTGCCGGCCAGTGGGTGGACAACCTGCCCGACACCAACGACGAGCGTATTGGCCGCCAGGGAAACTGGGGGGCCGCGACGCCACCCGGCGGCAGCTGCCAGGCCGTCACCCAGCAGACCCAGGGGGGCTGCAAGGTAGACGGCTTCGCCACCGATTTCAGCTGGGGGTATCGTCTGTTCGCCACGATTTCCCTGCCGCGCCCGGCCCGCGGTATCGATCTTTACCCGCTGCTGGGCTGGAACCACGACGTGCAGGGCTATGCGGTGGATGGGTCACAACTGCAGGGGCGCCGCACCCTCAACCTGAAGCTGCGCGCAGTCTACCAGCGCTTCCTGTTTCTGGAGTTGGGCCGCAGCTGGGTCAAATCGACCACCAATTACGACCCGGCGCGAGACAAGGGCGTGTATACGGTGGCCGTGGGGTTGCAGTTCTAGCCGCCACGGGCACCCCTCCTGCGCCATCGAAGCCAGCACTTGTCAAGCCAGCGAGATGGAAAAAAATGCTTGTAAATCATACTCCTGGCGAGGTAAATTCATGTGCTCGAGAATCTTTCAGGGGACGCTGAGAGCATGTCAAACGAACGAGATCCGTCCGCGCCGGGCTGCGCCGAGCGCCGCCGATTTCTGCGCGCCTCCATAGCCGGCGCAGTACTCGCGGCAGCGCCGATGGCAACCCTGTCCACCAGTGTCTGGGCTGCCAGCGAGCGCCGCCTGACCTTGCACAACCTGCACACCGGAGAGCGGCTCAGCCAGCCCTACTGGATGCAGGGGGCCTACCTGCCCGACTCCCTGGCGGATATCAACAAGGTATTGCGCGACCACCGCAGCGGCGAGGTCTATCCTATCGACCCCGGCCTGCTGGACCTGCTCTCCGCCCTGCAGCAGAACCTGGGGCCGGGCAAGGGCTACGAGGTCATTTCCGGTTACCGCTCCCCCGCCACCAATGCCCAGTTGCGCAGCCAGAGTTCGGGGGTGGCCAAACGCAGCCTGCACATGCAGGGCAAGGCCATCGATATTCGCATGCCGGGCACCCAGCTGGCCCAGCTACACCGCGCGGCGAAAAGCATGAAGGCCGGTGGTGTCGGTCTCTACACCGGTTCCAATTTCATCCACGTCGACACCGGCCGGGTGCGCTACTGGTAAGCGGCTCACTGCACCGTGCGCCGGGCTACCCGGCTGCCGTCCTCCAGGCTGGGGGCGGGATACAACACCACCTGCTGCCCGGCCTCCAGGCCCGCCAGGATTTCTGCCTGCAGACCATTGTTGTGACCGGCAGTGACCGGCACCCGCCGCACGCGCCCGCCCTCCACCACGAACACTGACCAGCTGTCACCCTCCCGGAACAGGGCGCTGGAGGGCACCGTCAGCGCATCCCCGGTCTCCCACACCACGATTCGCACCTCCACCCGGTAGCCGTGGCCCAGGGCCGCGCGCCGCTCCACGGGATCGGTAAACTGGACCAGGGCATTGACCCGCTGCTCCTCCACCCCGAGGGCGGAATACTTGGTGAACCCCCAGGGCTCCACCCGCTCGACCACCCCGTTGAGTTCGCCCGCGCCGCCCCATTTGACGATGGCGACCCGGTCTCCCGGCGACACCTTGACAGCGTCGGTGGACAGCAATTCCACGATGATCTCCAGGTCGTTGGTGATATCGCCGATCTCGATGAGCGGGGTGCCGGCGGCCACCACGGTTTCGCTCTTCTGCATCACCTGCAGCACCTGCCCGGAAACCGGGGCATTGAGGGGGATGGTCTGCTCCAGGTCCGGCGGCGTCTCACCCGTTTCGGCCATGCGCAGATTGCTGAAGCTGATCAGGCGCGCGCGGGCGGTGGCCAACTCGCCTTCGCGTTGGGCTATCGCCGAGCGCGCCGCCCGCAGGGTGGCATCCGCGGCGCTGAAATTGCGCTGGGCCTCGTCCAGGGCGGCCTGGGAGAGTAACCCCTCGCCGCGCAGGCTGCGCGACCGGCGCAGGGCCTCGGCGGCCAGGTCCCGATCAGCCAGCGCCCGGTCCAGTTCCGCCTGCGCCACCCACAGGCTGGCTTCCGCGGAACTGACCAGCGCCCTGCCCTCCTCCTGGGTGCGGAAATCCAGGGCCGGGGGGTTGGCCGGCAACATGCGCGCTATGGTCGACTGGCCCTGTTGCACCGTATCCCCGGGCTCCACCGCCACCCGCAACAGGCGGCCGGCCACGGGGGCGGATACCACGTAGGCCTCGCGGACGCGGGTCCTGGCCTCCTCGTCTATGGTGACGCTCATGGGCCCGCGCCGGGCGACCCCCAGGTCCACCAGGGTTGGCCGCGGCCAGAACGCATAGCCCAGCACGGCCGCCAGCACCGCCGCCACCGTCAGCATGAGCCACAATCGCGAACGCCTGTTTTTCGCCAAAACCCCTACTCCCTCGTCTTGATGGCCGCCACCAGGTCAAGGCGGTCTGCATCGCGTTTTACCAGGGCACCCGATACCAGCGCCGAGGCGATCACGGCGATGGCCGCGGCACCGAAACTCTCCGGCACGACGGTTGCCGGGACCCGGTACAGATCGGTGCTGAACCCCGCGGAGATGGCCTGGGCAAGATAGTAACCGAGCCCGGCCCCCACTGGCAGCGCCAGCAGGGTGACGATCCCCAGGTCCCCGAGCAGCACGAACGCGACTTCCTGGCGGGTGAGGCCCATCACCCGCAGGCTGGCCAGATCCCGGGCGCGCTCGGCGAAGGCGATGCGCGCACTGTTGTAAACGATACCGAAGGTGATCACCGCGGCCACCGCGGCCATCACGAAGCGCACGGCGCCCGCCCCCGAATCCAGCATCTTCTGGAAGGCCGCGCGGGTCTCCTCCCGCAGGGCGACCCCGGCGACCACCGGCATCTCCTTCAACTCGCGGTAGATGCTGTCGCCGAGCCTGGCATCCACCCGCAAAAAGGCGCCGGAAACCCGCCCGGGCTCTTTCAGGGTGCGGTTGAGCGCCCCCAGTTCAAGGTAGGCGGGCGCCCCCAGCAGGGTTTCGGCAACCCCCACCACCGGAATTTCCAGGCGCGGGCGGCGCCCCTCGCGCACCTCGACCGTCAGCGCCATTCCCGGCCCGACGTGGAGTATCCTGGCCAGGGCGTTGCTCAACACCACGCCGTCGGCGCGGATCGCTATGTCCTCCTGTGCCGCGTCCAGGGCGCGGTTCAGGCGGGGCTGC
The DNA here is from genome assembly GCA_024234735.1 of Pseudomonadales bacterium. GTDB lineage: Bacteria > Pseudomonadota > Gammaproteobacteria > Pseudomonadales > Halieaceae > JARRPM01. The sequence goes on along the minus strand of JACKNV010000002.1, from coordinate 223,483 downwards.
TCCACGAAGCCACTGACCGCGCCGCGGTAGCTGTAGCGACCGTTGCGCAACACTGCGGGCACCATCCGGAAAGGTTCCACGGCGATCACCCCGGGCATGCGCTGCAACTCGTAGACGGTCTTATCGGACACGGGTTCGGTAAAACTCACGGTCACGTCGCTGCGATCGATGACCGAGAAATTCAGCTCCACCACCTCGTCGAAGCCACCCATGACGCTGATCATGGCCACCGACAGGCCCATGCCGGAGGCAATGCCCAGCACCGCCAGCAGCACCCGACCCGGGCGCCGTAGAAAATCGCGCACCACCATGCGGGTGGGCTGGTCCAGCAGCCGGTCCAGGGTGCCCCCCAGGCGCAGCGAACGGCTGTAATCAGCAGGCGCGGGCGGGCTCATCGCCACCGCGGGGGTGAGTGCGAACACCCGGCGTAAAACCAGCATGCCGCCGGCCGAGGCCGCGGCCACGCTGGCGAGCACCGCCAGCAGGAAACTGCCTGGGTCGACCCGGAACACCATGAAGGGAAACTTGTAATAGGCGATGTACACCAGCGCCATACGCTGGCCGGCCAGCACTCCCAGCAGACACCCCAGCAGCGCGCCGCCCACGGCGATCACCAGGATAAACCTGAAGTAGTGCGCCGCCACTTCCCAGTCGGTGTAACCAAACGACTTCAGCAGGCCGATCTGCTCGCGCTCCGCCTGCACCATGCGGGTGATCACGATGTACAGCAGGAAGGCCGCCACCCCCAGGAAGATCGGCGGCACCACCCGGGAGGACGCCTTGAGCCCCTTTATTTCATCCACCATGAAGCGATTGGACTCGTGATCGACCAGGCCGTAGGCACCGGTGCCGCCGTAGGCCTCGAGGATACCGTCCACCCGGGACAGTACCGCGTCCAGATAGGCGTCGTCGGCAATCGCCAGCAGTGCCTCGTTGAAAGCGCCGTCCAGGTCGAAGGCGGCCTCCAGTGCCTCCTCGGCCATCCAGATGGCGGCAAAGCGGCTATCGTCGGGCACCAGTTCGCCGGGCGGTGTGGCGTACAGGAACTCCGGCGCCTGGGCCAGGCCGACAATGGTGAACACCCGCCGGGAACCGTTGAGGGTGGCGGCCAGGCTGTCGCCGGGAGTGAGGCCGTGACTGCGGGCGAAATCCTGCAGCACGATGATTTCATCGTTGTGCCCGGCCGCTACCCAGCGGCCTTCCGTCAGGTAGATGTCATTCAGCCGCGGGCGGTGAAAAGGGGGCAGCGACACCGCCACGGCGCGCACCGGGACCGCCACCCCGGGCAGGTCGACCAGCGCCCCGCCGCGCACCCTGCCCGCCACCGCGAGCACACCCGGCAGAGCGGCGATGTCATCCAGCAGGCGGCGTGGCGCGCGCTTCACCGGCGCGAACACATCGGCGAAGCGGTAGCGTTCGTAATAGGTGCGCCGGGTTTCTTCCAGGGTGTTCACCAGGCCGTCCATCATCACCAACAGCAGCACGCCCACGGCGATGACCGCGGCAATGGCCAGGGCCTGGCCCCTCACGCGCCGCAGGTCGCGCAGCAATTTGCGATCCAGGGGGCTGATCACGCCGGGTTCACCACTGGATTTGCTCGGCGGATAGCGGGCTGTCGTTACGCACCACCTTGCGGATATCGCCGTCGGCAAAGTAGATGACCCGGTCCGCCATGTCGGCCGTGGCCGCCGCGTGGGTGATGATCATCACCGTGGTGCCCAGTTGCTCGTTGACATCCTGCAGCACCCGCAACACGGCGCGTCCCGTGGCGCTGTCCAGCGCTCCGGTGGGCTCGTCGCAAAACAGTACCGTGGGGCGCTTGGCGACCGCCCGGGCAATCGCCACCCGCTGCTGCTCGCCGCCGGACAGTTGCGCCGGAAAATGGTGGGCGCGCTGGTCCAGCCCCACCAGGGCAAGCGCCTCCCGCGGCGCCATGGGATCGTCGGCGATTTCCGTCACCAGTTCCACGTTCTCCAGCGCAGTGAGGCTGGGCATGAGGTTGTAAAACTGAAAGACGAAACCCACATGCTCGCGGCGATAGCGGGTGAGCTCGGCGTCGTTCATCGCCGTGATCTCGCGCCCGAAGAAGTACACGCGCCCCGCGCTGGGCCGATCCAGGCCGCCGAGAATATTGAGCAGGGTCGACTTGCCGCTGCCCGAGGCCCCCAGCAGCACGATGATCTCGCCGCACGGAATATCGACGTTGACCCCGCGCAGCGCATCCACCCTGGAGGCACCGGCGCCGTAGACCTTGGTGACGCCTTCGGTGTGAAACGCCGGTCCCGTATCCTCGATACCACTCACGCCGCAAATTTCCCGCCCGCCTGGTTGGGAACCACCGTAGAGGGATCGGTTGCTGCAGTCAATCGCGCACGCTGCCCGGGCGCCGCAACAGGTACCCGGGGCACCCCCGGCCCCGGACGCGCGCGGCCCTAGAAACTGTAACGCGCGGTCATACCGAAGATGCGCTCCTTGACGGTATTGGTCTGGGTGTAGGAGCCGTCACTGACCGCGATATCATACTGGTCGGGACCCTGCTGGAAGATCACCGCATCGTCGTCCAGCAGGTTCTTGGCCCACAGCGATACATCCCAGCGGTAATCGCTGCTGCGCCAGCCCACGAACATGTCCAGTATCTGGTAGGACTCGAAATCCTTGGCTACCTGGCCGATACCGGCGGAGGCCTCGGTGTTGATGCGATCGTCGGTGTACTTGAACAGGCCCCGCACGTAGAGCTCGGTGTTGTCACCCACCGGGTAATAGTACTCCGAGTTCACCGAGAACGACCACTCCGGCTCGCCGCCCAGGGGTTCGCCGTCGATGTCGCAACTGCCCAGCACCTGTCCCGGCTGCCGCTCGTTGCAGGGCTCCGATGCGCCGTCCCATTCCCCCTTGCTGTAACTGAAGGTGCCGCCGAAATTCCAGGTGTCGGTGAGCAGCACCTCGCCGTACAGTTCCACCCCCCAGATATTGGCATCGCCGTTGAAAACCAGCCCTCCGGGCAAATCCACCGGCTCGCCCAGGTCGTTGAGCACCTGCACACCGCGGGTGAAACCCAGGTAACCGTCGAAGGTCTGGTAGTACAGGGCACCGTCCAGACGGGCGCGCCCTTCCAGCGGATTGCTCTTGAAGCCAATCTCGTAGGCGTTGCTGGTCTCGTCGTTGTACAGCAGGTCGTTCACGCCGTTGGGCAGGAACTCGATGTCGGGGCTGGGCACGATGGAAATGCCGCTGGGCCGGTAACCGCGGTTATAGGAGACATACAGGTTGATATCGTCGCGCCAGTCCCAGCGCAGGGCGACCGAACCGGTGAAGGCATCCTCGCTGCCAGAATCCTTGTCGTCGGGCACACCCTCGATGGGAAAGTTGGCGGCAAACCCCGCCTCGATCTGGTCGCGGAAGGGCTCCAGGGCGGGAGGCACCCAGGTGAGGCCGCCGAAATCGATGTCGGCGCGCCGGTAGTTGTCGTAATCCGTCCAGCGCAGCCCCAGTTCCAGCTGCAGGGTGTCGGTGAGGTTCAGGGTATTGAAGGTGAAGATCGCGAAGTGGTTGGTGTTGACCGGCAGCTTACCGACCGTCTGGAAGCCCAGCCCCGACACGTCCAGGCGCACGCCGTTGGAAACAAAGCGCGTGTTGGTGTTCTGGTCCAGGTAGTACAGGCCCACCATGTAATTCCAGAAGTCATTGTCCATGGAGGCCACCCGCAGTTCGTAGGACATGCTGTCGGTCTTGGTCTGGGTGGTCTGGTAGGTCAGGCCCTCTGTGTTGGTGTACTGCAGCGAATAGGCCCGGTCGTTCTCGGTCTGCGCCGGCTTGGTGGATTCCTGGTAGCCGACGATGCCCGTCACCTGGTGATTCCACACCTCCCAGTCCATGATCAGGTTGGCCAGGTTGAACCAGATATCGCCGAAGTCATTGCTGTTGCCCAGCGCCTTGCGGTCATCAGGGTGGAGGGTGGGCCGGTCGGCGGGATCGTGCAGGTCGACGCCGCTCATCGCCTTGGGGTCGTCGGCGGTGCGCTTCAGGTACTGGTAGATCAACTCCGCCTGAAAGGTATCGGTGGCCTGCCAGATGGTGCTCAGGCGGCCGGAATAGGCGCGCACTTCCTGATCGTCAAAACCGGTGGAGAGGTTGTCCACGTCGCTGCCATTGTTCAGGTCGTAGACGCCGGCCACCCGCACCCCGAGGGTGCCGTCTATCAATGGCGCACCGTAGGCGAACTGGCCGTTATAGCCATCGTTGTCCGAGACCGACCCCTGCACATAGCCGCTGCTATCATCCAGGCTGGCGCGCCGGGTAATCATGTTGATGGCCCCGCCGGGGGAAGTCCTGCCCTGCAGGGTACCCTGGGGCCCGCGCAGGATCTCGATGCGCTCCAGGTCATACATCTGGTTGAAGGCGATATCGGAACGCACCGAGGCGTCGTTCCAGTACACGTCCACTGCCGCGGATACGCCCGCTTCCGGGTCGACGCTGACGCCGCGCATGGAGATGTAATTGTTGCGGGCATTGGGTGCGGACAGGGTGAGCCCCGCCGTCTGCTGCTCGATGGAGCGAAAATCGAAGGCGGCGAACTTGTCCAGGCTGTCGCCGCTGACCACGTTCACCGTGGCAGCGATGTCCTGTACGTTCTCGCTGCGCTTCTGGGCGGTGACGATGACCTCCTCCAACACCAGGTCACCGGCCCCGGCCTGGGCGGCCGCCAGCGCAGCCACAGCACCAGCGAGGAGCGTGCGGCGCAACATCGCGGGACACCGGTCGTTCTGGCTAACAGACACAGGAAGGATTTTTTCTACAGACATAAAAGATTACCTCGCCATGGGCAGGCGGAATGACTCCGGGGAGAAGTGTTGCCGCGCCACCATTATTATGTTTGACCGCCCCGCTGCAGCGAGCAACCGGGGTCGACCGTAGCATAGCGGTTACCGCCATTAATCTGTGTGCCAGCGGGTATGCATAGATGACCCGCGCGCTAATTTTTAACTATCCTGGCGGTGCCCCTCAAGGCCGGCGACACGATATCCGAGCCGAGCTCAAAACAGCAGCCCCAGAGTCGGCAGCGCGATCTCGGCATAGTCGAGAACGACCTCCCGACGCTGCAGCCGGAACCCGGAGCCCGCCGCCAGTAACAGGTCGCGGCGCTGGCCGCTATACAAAGCATTGGCACAGCCAGGGCGGGTATAGGCCAGGTGGAAATTACTGATAACGCGGTACTGGCTTCCCTCCTGTGCCAGCAGCTCGACATTGCCCACCAGCCGGCGGGTGCGCGCCGGTGGTTGCTCGGCCCAGGCGTTGATCTTGTAGGCCCGTTCCGCCCGCAACGTCAGCTGCAGGTAACCTTCCTCCCGGATCGGGCAGCCCCGGGAATCCTCGCCCTCGAGCTCCCGCTCGACACTGAGCATGGCTTCCTGGTCACGCTGGCGATTGTCCACCTGGACGTTCACCCGCGACGGCACCAGGTAGCGTATGTCCTCGCACAGCAGTGCCAGCCACTGGCGAAACTGGCGGTTATCCAGCAGTCGTGCCTCGCGAAAGTAAAAGGCCTCGAGCGCGCGCTGCTGCTCCGGACTGGTGGCTACCGCCTCGTCGCTCATCGATCTTCCCTGGCGGCCTGCAGGTCGTCGCGCCAACGCCTGAAAAAATGGCGGGCATAGAATTCGTTGGCGGTCACGCTGACCAGGCCGGGCAGTTCCGAATGCGGCCTCTCCTCCCCCAGGCCCAGCCCATAGAAATAGGGATGATCATCGGCGTGGTCGATGTTACTGCCGCGAAACTGCTGTACCCAGACCTCCGCATCCTCCTGCTCGAGCAGTCCCCCGGGACCGAAAAAGGAACTGTAGTTGGTACGCAGCGCCCGCTTGACCGACTCCGGGGCGTCCGCAGGAACCACCGCCCAGGACCAGTACTCGACCTGGCCGGGGCCGCGCGGGTGCGACACCTTGAAGGAGGCGTTCGACCACAGGAAAGACAGGTTGGGGTAGACCCCATAGGTGAGTCCCTTCATGCGTGCCCGCAGCGGGCCCACCCGCTGTGCCGCCTGCGCCTGGATATCCCGCAGGTAGGCCTGCACCTCTTCCCCGCCCAGCAGCCCACCCAGGCCCTCCATGCCCCATGCGACCTCATCCACCGGTGCGTCTTCGGGCATCAGCCGGAAGGTGGCACCATGCCCCGGCGCGGTCACCACGCTGTAGCCCAGGGCCTCGATGGTGTCCTGTGCCTCGCGGGGGATGATGGCGCTGTGCAGAAAGGCGCCGTGATTGACATCCCCCAACTGGTTCTCGACCGGCAACTTCCAGTTGGCGTCGAGCAGCCAGCGGTGAGGCGCCCCCATGAATTCGATACCCTGGGGAAAACGCTGCAGGAACGCGTCCAGGTAGAAACGCATATCGCCCAGGTAGTCCTCCAGCGCGATGATATCGGGATCGAAGCTGCCGAACACCAACCCCCGCCAGGACGCTACCCTGGGCACGCGCTTCAACCCCAGTTCACGCTTGTCGGGCCGGTGCTGCAGCGCGTGCTCCTGGGGAATGCTGACCAGGTCCCCCTCCACCGTGTAGGACCAGTTGTGGTAGGGGCAGATAAAGCGCCTGGCATTGCCGTGGTCGGCGCGGCATACCGGCAGGCCGCGATGGGTACAGCTGTTGATGCTGGCGTACAGGCCCATGTCCCCGCCGCGGGCGAGAATAACCGGGGTTTCGCCCATATAGGCCTGGACGAAATCACCGGCGTTCCGCAGCTGGGACTCGTGCCCCAGGAACAGCCAGGCGCGGCCGAAAATGCCCCGCTGCTCCAGGGCATAGACCTGGGGGTCCGTCCAGCAGCGGCGGCTGATCAGGGAGGCGTCGCCGTTGACCAGGTCGGCGGGCCGCCACGTCCCTGCCGAACCCGTCAACACCCCCGCCTCCGGGCCGCCACCTTGTACGCCGCCAGCGCCGTCGCGGTGGTGGGCCGGCCGGATTCGTAGTAGAGCTTCATCGCCGTGGCGACGTCGGCGACGGTTGCTGCCACCGGCTTTTCCATGAGTTTTTCCAGCCAGCGGCCCAGCGCGCCCCAGGGCATGGCAAAGCGCATGGTGGTGGTGAGCAAGGTCTGCTGCGGCCCGTGATCGGCCAGCTGGTAGCTGAAGGACGCGCTGCGAAACGGCGGCACGCTGCGGTCACCGCGGTGCAGGCGGATGGTGAAGCCCTCGCCTTCACGCCACTCCACGACGGTTTCCTGCAGGCGGGATTTCGCACCCCGGTATACATACCGGCTGGCGCCGACACCCTGTGTCTGCTCCCCTGTGATCTCGGTCCGGACGACGCCGGGGACGTAGTTGTGCGCCAGGGAGAGGTCACGCAACCTCGCCCAGGCCTGCTCGCGCGGCATCTCGATGATGACCCGGGAAGTCACTTCGCGGCTCATGTTTGCGTCTTCACAACCGGTCTCCCGATACTCGGCCTCGGCGCAGCTTAACCACTTGGGTGGCGCAGATAAACCGGCAGCGCTTACCGGTCAATCCGGGTATGGCATAGCAGACCGTAGCGGACCCAGGCCGAAGCCGGCGCGCACCGGCCCAGAGATTTAAACCCGCGGGCGACTCGCCGGGCCCCGGGGCCTGTTAAGCTGTCACCGACATCTGTGAGGACACAACAACCATGGGAACCTATGCATTGACCGGCGCCGCTTCGGGTATCGGCGCCAGCCTGGCAGCGCTGCTGCGCGAGCAGGGACACGAGGTCATCAACGTCGACCTGCGCGACGCCGACATCAACGCCGACCTGGCGAGCGCGGCCGGCCGGCAGGCCGCCATCGCCGGCGTGCGCGAGCGCGCCCCCGGGGGACTGGACGGGCTGATACCCCTGGCCGGAGTGGGCGGCGGTGGTCCGCCCGGCACCCTGATCACCGCGGTAAACTACTTCGGCACAGTGGAGGTGGTGGCGGGCCTGCGCGAGCTGGTGAGCAGGAAACAGGGCGCTATCGTCCTACTGTGCTCCAACTCGGCGCCCATGTCATCCCCCGAGGACCCGCTCATCACCAGCCTGCTGGAGGGAGACGAGGTCGCGGCACTGAAGATTGCCGCAGAGCACGATAACGGCATGCACTACATGGCCGGCAAACGCGCCCTGGCCTACTGGATGCGCCGCAACACCATGGCCTACGCTCGCGACGGCATCCGCATGAACGCCGTGGCGCCGGGGCCGGTGGACACCCCGATGACCAGACCCCTGTACGACAACCCGGAAATGGCCGAAGTCATGCGGCATCTGATTGACAACACCCCCCTGGGCAGGGCCGGCCAGCCCCGGGAAATCGCCCGCGCCATCAACTTCCTGCTCGGCCCGGAATCCAGCTACGTATGCGGCTCGGTACTGTATGTCGACGGCGGCTACGACGCGCATGTTCGCAGCGATCATATCTAGGGAGGATGGGCCACCGATCCGCCGCCTGGATAATGAACCCCGCTGAAGACTTCAATTTTGCCGGGAAGTCTTTTATCGTCCACCCACTACACCGGGCCAGGGCACTTTCGTGCCGGCCCGCCCATCCGTGAACGAGATGCCAGCCAATGCCAGCAAGCACCCTGCCCGATCCCGTCGACCCCCGCTCCTGCGGTCTCATGGATGCGGCGCTGGGAGGCTGGTTCCAGCGGGACAGCAACGAGCTGTTCGAGGGCTTCCCGGTGCACGCCGCGGACACGGTGCTGGATTTCGGCTGCGGCGCCGGCGGTGCCGCGCTGTTTTGCGGCAGGACGGGCGCGGACATCTATATTGCCGATACCCTTGAACAGCGGCTGCTGGAGGTCGAGAGTAAATTGCGGGACACCCCGGCGCGCGGCGTCCACCGGCTGCTGATGACCGGTAACACCATCGCCCTGGAAGACGACACCATGAGCCGGGTCGTCGCCATGGAGGTACTCGAGCACACCCCCGACCCGGCGCAAATCCTCGCGGAGCTGGTGCGGGTGGCCAAACCCGGCGCACTGCTGCTGCTGACGGTACCCGATGCGCGCGGCGAGGAGTTGCAGCGCCACGTGGCACCCGCTAACTATTTCGCGGCCCCCAATCATATCCAGGTGTTCACCAGGGAATCCTTCACTGCCCTGGTGGAGGGCGCCGGCCTGCAGATAGAGCGCTATTTCAACCAGGGGTTCTACTGGCTGCTGTGGCTGTGTTTCAACTGGGTCACCCGCCGGGCACAGGGGCAGGAGCTCAGCGGCATCGCCCAGGACGGGATCAACCCGCCCTACGACGAACTGAGCCAGCTGTGGAGTACCACCTGGCATCGCCTGCTCAAGACCGAAGGCGGCCCGCAACTGAAGAAAGTCCTCGACCAGACCCTGCCCTTCGGGCAGGGCATCATCGCCCGCAAGCTATAAGCCCGCGCGTGGCGGCAAGCGCCGGCAGGGCAGGTCTCAACTGAAACGGCCGCCCTTTTCCGCCAGTTCCACGAGCAGGCGGCTGGGCCGCCAGAAGTCGTCCCCTGACTGCTGCCAGTAGTGCCGCAGCCGGGCCAGCACGGTGTCCAGCCCCAGGCTGTTGGCGTAGTACATCGGGCCGCCCCGATACACCGGCCAGCCGTAGCCATAGACGTAGACCACGTCGATATCGCTGGCGCGAATGGCAATGCCCTCCTCCAGGATCTTCGCTCCCTCGTTGATCATCGGCAGGAGACAGCGCTCGAGAATCTCCTGGTCGGCTATATCGCGCTGGATAATACCGGCCCTGGCCGCGAATTCGGTATACAGCTCGGCTACCAGGGGTGCGGGCGTGGGCTTGCGATTTTCGTCGTAGTCGTAGTAACCGGCGCCGGTTTTCTGGCCGCGCCGCCCCGCTTCACAGAGGCGGTCGCGGATCGTCTCGCCGCGCGAGGTCTCGGCGTTCCAGCCGATATCCAGGCCCGCCAGGTCGCTCATCTGGAAGGCACCCATGGGAAAACCGAACTCGTACAACACCCGGTCGACCTGGTGGGGCGGCGCGCCTTCGAGTGCCAGTTGCTGCGCCTGTGTCTGGCGCGCGAACAGGATGCGGTTGCCGACAAAGCCGTGGCACACCCCCACCAGTACCGGCACCTTGTCGATACGCCTGGCAAAACCCATGCAGGTCTTGATGACTTCCCTGGCAGTGGCGTCGCCGCGCACCACTTCGAGCAACTTCATCACATTGGCCGGCGAGAAGAAGTGCAGCCCGATCACCGACTCGGGGCGCGCGGTGGCACTGGCAATCTCGTTGAGATCCAGGGCGGAAGTATTGGAGGCGAGTATCGCACCGGGTTTCACAATGGCGTCCAGGCGCCTGAAGATGTCTTTCTTTACCTCCATGTTCTCGAACACGGCTTCGATCACAAGGTCGCACTGTGCCAGCTCCTGCAGCTGCAGCGAGCCGTTGATCAGTCCCATCCGCTGCACCACGTCGGCCTCGCTGAGGCGCCCTTTGCGCGCGGTGTTGTCGTAGTTCCCGCGGATTACCCCCAGGCCCCGCTCCAGCGCCTCCTGGCTGGTTTCGACCAGGGTTACCGGAATGCCCACATTGACCATGTTCATGGCAATACCGCCGCCCATGGTCCCCGCGCCGATCACCCCCACCCGGGCAATGGGCAACTCGGGAGTATCCCGGGGAATATCGGGAATCCTGGCCGCCTGGCGCTCGGCGAAGAAGAAATACTGTTGGGCGGCCGCCTGCGGGCTACGCATCAGCTCGGTGAACAGCCTGGCTTCGGTCTTCATGCCCTCGTCGAAGGGCTGGCTGACCGCGGCCTCGATGCAGCGAATATTGTATTCCGGGGCGATAAACCCGCGGCTCTTGCGGGCGATGGACCGCCGGAACTGCTCGAATACTGCGGGGTCTTCCCGGGCCTCCTGGAGTCTGTCGTCACGATCGCGAATCCGCGGCAGGGCAGCGCCACGCGCGACGATTTGGTGGCCGAAGGCCAGCGCGCCCGGCAGCAGGTCGCCCTCCACGATCTCATCCACCAGGCCGGCCTCCAGTGCCTCCACGGCACCGATGGGCACCCCCGAGGTGACCATCTGCAGCGCTTTTTCCACGCCCACCACCCGCGGCAACCGCTGGGTACCGCCGGCCCCGGGCAACAGGCCGAGTTTGACCTCCGGCAGGCCCAGCCTGGCCCCCGGCGCCGCCACCCGGTAATGGCAGCACAGCGCCGTCTCCAGCCCGCCGCCCAGCGCGGTGCCGTGGATGGCCGCGATCACCGGTTTGCCGGCGCCGTCCATCAGCTCCAGCATATCGCGCAACGACGGCTCGGCAGGGCCGCTGGCGAATTCGGTGATGTCGGCGCCGGCTATGAAGGTCCTGCCGGCGCAATGGATGACGATGGCCTGCACCGCATCGTCCGCCAGCGCCTTGTTCACACCCTCCAGCAGACCCTGGCGCACCCCCTGGCTGAGGGCGTTTACCGGCGGATTGTCGACGGTGACGACCGCCACTCCCTGCATGTTTTCATAGCTGACCATGGTGGTGAGTTGCATTGTTTTCGGTCTCCTGTGGATACGGGTGAATAGCCCGGCTTCAGGCCTGTTGCGCGGTTGCCGGGTAGTGCCGGGCAAGGTCGGCCACCGTCTGTCGAAAACCGGCGATGGTGTCATCGATTATCTGCTGCGCGCTGAGCACCGCGTCGATGCGCCCGCAGACCTGACCCGACAGGGGAATCGCCGCTTCCATGTCACCGCCGAAATACAGCTGCGGGATCCCGGCCATGTTCTCCATGACATCGAACTTGCCCAACGGCTCCAGGGCGGCCGTACGCGCCGTGCGCAGGGCCCGCAGGGCGGGACGGGACTGCTGGTTGAGAAACACCGTATCGGTCTCCCTGGCCGACACCACCGCCTGCTTCCAGTTGGCGTGCACCGGGGACTCCGCGCAGGACAGCATGCGGGTGCCCATCTGCACGCCCTCCGCCCCCAGGGCAAAGGCCGCCGCCATCGACGGGCCGTCGCAGATGCCGCCGGCGGCGATGATGGGCACCTCTACCCGGGAGCGCACCAGCGGCAACAACACCATGGTCGACACCGGGCTGGGGTTCTTGAAGCCGCCGCCCTCGCCGCCCTCCACCACCAGGCCGTCCACACCGGCGTCGATGGCCTTGAGCGCCATGTCCAGGGTGGGCACCACGTGAAAGACAGTGATACCCGCGGCCTGGAAATCCCGGGTACAGACGCTGGGGCTGCCGGAGGACGTGGTAACGAACTTGATGCCCTGCTCGATCACGAAGTCGATGATGTTGCTGCCTTTGACGTAGGACAACGCCACGTTCATGCCGAAAGGTTTGTCGGTCAGTCCGCGCATCAACTGGACTTCGCGCCTGATGTTGTCCAGTTCTCCCGAGGAGGTCTCGATGATGCCCAGGCCGCCGGCATTGCTCACCGCGCAGGCCAGCTGCGCCCGGGCGATCCAGCCCATCGGCGCCTGGATGATCGGATAGCGGGTACCAGTCATCCTGGTAACACGATTGTCGATTGTCATCGTTTCACTGCTCCTGTGGAAAGGAAGAAAGCAAATGGTGGATCGATAGCCAGGGCCGCTGCGCCGCTAGCCGCCGGATGGCGGGCGTTCTGCCGTCACCAGCTCCAGCTGCCCGGGCTTGCGCGCCACCCAGCGCTCGATGCCGGTATTGAGCGCGTCGAATCCGCCGATACTGCGCAGCAAGGCCTCCGCGGCCTGCCTGTCGCGGCCCCGCAGGGCGTGGTAGTGCGCGTAGGGGCGCTGAAACAGCCACTGGGCATAGCTGTGGATATAGCGCTCCCCGGTGGCGGTGCCGGTCGTGAAGCGGTGCATGCCCAGCACCCGCGGAATGTTCTCCCCGGGGTGCTGCTCCACCCAGGCAGCGTTGTGGCGGACGACATCGAGGACGTCGGGCAACTGGTCGCGGCACATGGTTTGCAGTACCGGCAGCAGCGTGGCCGGCACTTCGTCCGCCGCCAGGAACTCGCCCGACAGGGGCCGCGGCGCGTTCATCCGCTGCACCCAGGCGTACACCGCGGGTGCGCGCTCCTGCATCAGTGCCCGGGGCACCGGGTCGCGGCCCAGGTGGGCGTACAGGGGGCCCACGAACCCGAAATCGCCTATCGAGGGGCGGCTGCCCAGCAGGAAGTCGTACTGGCTGAAATGCGCCTGCAACTGATCCAGCAGTAGCAGGTAGGCCTGCTCTATGCCCGGTATGGTTTCGGGGGTAATGCCCAGGGCGGGGACCGAGCCGCGAAACCGGCTGGAGGTGCGCTCGCCGATTGCCACCTGTTCCTCCGCGCTGGCATCGGGCACACTCATGCGACCGAACTCCCTGAAAATGAATTCCCGCTGTCGGTCCAGCACGCTCCAGCGATAGTGCATGGCGGGAATGACCAGCCATTCGTCCCCGTACAGTTCCAGCAGCAGGGCCACCAGGCGCTGCACCGCCGTGGCCGGGTACACCGGGCACTCCGGATGGGCCGCTTCCAGGAAATCGATGATGTCGGTGGTGTCCTGCACGAAGCGACCGTCGGGGGTTTCCAGCACCGGCACGATCGGCGCACCCACCTGCGGCAGGATCACCTGTTTGTAGATGTCCCGGGTGGCCGTGACCTCGCGAAAGTCGATGCCCTTGTAGCGCAGGTAGGCCCGCGCCTTGCCGGTGTACAGGGAGTGATCGGCGCCGTACAGGATGTATTGCTCGCTCATCAGTGCCTCCTCGCCTTGCCGGATGCCGTCATCGCTGGAATTCATCGAGCGGGGCAACCAGCAGCCTGTCGCCCAGGAACGACCCCAGGTAGACCTTGTCCCGGTTCGGCGTGGCGACGGTGACCGCCCCCATGGGCGGCCCCTGGTGCCGGAACAACACCCGGGTGGCCATCGTTTCAGGGTCCAGCGCGACGATCGTGGACGCCATGCCGCAGGTCACGCGATGGTCTTCGGTGCAGGCCAGGTAGACCGGGATCTCCATGTCGTGGGTCGCCAGCCACAACTCGCCGCCGGGGCCCCAGGTGCTGTTGTCGGCGTGAGCCACCGACGCCGTGGCGACCCGCTGCTGTGCCTGCAGATCGTACTTGTGTATCTCCTTGTCCATGTACTGATTGACGAAGAGGTAGCGCTCATCGCCACTGATCTCGATGCCGTTGGTCAGGGCGCCCTCGGTGCCGGGCAGCAGGCGCGAGCCGCTACCCGGGCTCCAGCGCCAGACGTCCCCCGAAACCAGGCCCAGCATTCCCCGCAGGGCGCCCAGGAAATCGTCGGGGTGGTACATGCGGGTGTAGACGACATCCCCACTGGCAAGCCCTACCACGTCATTCATCACGGTGTTTGCAGGCGGCAGGACACAGCCTTGCCAGCGCAGCTCGGGCTCGCCGCCAGCCGACAGTTCCAGGGAGAACAGCTCCACCGCCTCGCGCCCGCCGTGATTGACCACCAGGTAGCGCCAGCTGCCGTCCTCGAGCTGCACCAGGTGGCTGCCGTGGGGACTCATCTCCTCTCCAGGCGGCTCGACGCAGCCGGGGTCGCCCTGCAGCACCGCCGGTGCCTGCGCTATTGCCATCGGGTACAGGGTGCGCGTGCTTTCATCGTCGACCCGGAACAGGGTGATGCGACCGGGATACTCCCCCATATTGCCCAGCTCGCTGAGCAACAGGTAATCGCCGCCGGGTACCACGGCGATGTCCTCGGGGCTTTGCAGGCCGCACACCGGATGCAGTGCGCCATTGTCTTCACAATCGGTGATCAGGGTGCCCTTCGGCACGTCACAGCCACACAGCAACAGCGCCAGGGCGGGCGCTACCAGGTAGCGAGCGGGGGTATTCATGGGGCAACGACCTGCGTGGCTGGAATGGGTAGCAGAGTGTCACATTGTTGGGCGCACTATGCCAGTGGCGCCGGGTCATCGGAACTAGCCGGATGATTGCGGCCCGACGGGGCCCTTGCGGTGGCGGGGATGAATGCATTCGACCGGGCGCGCTTGCAAGCAGCGCCAGGACAGGCAGAATGGGCTCTCCACACCCGGCGAGCGGCAACGCACAGCGAGAGGTCAAAGATAATGTATAAAGAACTGCAGGAAGTCACCACCCAGATGACTGCCCCCGGGCAGATGTTCAGCATCACCGATGTCGAGGTAGACGGCAACAAAGTGCGGTCCTGGGCCATGGCCCCGGATTCCCTGCGCGACGTCTGGCTGGGCACGGCACACCACGCCGGGGCCGATTACCTGGTGTACCGCGACGAGCGCTGGACCTATACACGCGCCCACGACGAGGTTGCCCGCATCGCCAACTGGCTGGTCACCCGGGGCGTCGGCCCTGGAGACCGGGTCGCGATCGCCATGCGCAACTACCCGGAGTGGCTGCTGAGCTACTGGGCAATCGCCAGCATCGGCGCCGTCTCGGTGGGCGTCAATGCCTGGTGGGTGGCCGAGGAACTGCGCTACGGCCTGCAGGACTCCGCGCCAGGGGTGCTCATCTGCGATAGCGAACGCCTGCAGCGCTTCAGCGGCATCCGCGAGGATTTCCCGGCCCTGCAGGTGGCCGCGGTGCGGGTGGACGAGGTGCCGGCCTGGGCCACTCCCTGGAGCGAGGTGCTGGCAACCGCGCCGGCCCTGCCCGAGGTCAGTATCCACCCGGATGACGACGCCTGTATTTTTTATACCTCTGGCACCACCGGCAGACCCAAGGGCGCCCAGCTGACCCACCGCGGCTGCGTCAACAACCTGTTCAGCGTGATGTTCGCCACCCTGTCCCAGGCAACCGCCCAGGCCCAGGCATTGGGCAAGGAGCCACCCAACCTGCTGGGAGGCGGCGGACCGCAGATGGCCTCGATCGTCGCCACCCCGTTGTTTCACGTCACCGCCAACAACTGCCTGGCGCAGACTGCTACTGTCGCCGGCGGCAAGCTGGTACACATGCACAAGTGGGATGCCGGCGAGGCGCTGCGCATCATCGAGGAGGAGAAGATCACCATTTTCAGCGGCGTGCCCACCATGAGCCGGGAAATCATCATGCACCCCGACTTCAGCAAACGCGACACCTCCTCCCTGTCCTCGCTCAACGGCGGTGGCGCCGCGGTGCAGCCGGACCTGGTCGAGAAGATCGCCCGGGGCGCGCGCGGCGCCCAGCCGGGCCAGGGCTATGGCATGACCGAAACCTGCGGCATCATCAGTTCCGCTTCCGGCTTCTTCCTGGCCGACAAGCCCACCAGTACCGGCGTGCTGATGCCGGTGTTCGAGATCAAGACCGTGGACCAGGCGGGCAATACCCTCCCCCCCGGCGAGCGCGGCGAAATCTGCGTGCGCGGCCCCCAGCTCATCAAGGGTTACCTCAACCGCCCCGAGGCCACCGCCGAGACCATCGTCGACGGCTGGCTGCACACCGGCGACATCGGCTACGTCGACAAGGACAATTTCGTTTACCTGGTGGACCGCGCCAAGGATATGGTGTTGCGCGGCGGCGAGAACGTGTTCTGTTCGGAAGTGGAAGTGGCCCTCTACGAACACCCTGCCGTGGCCGAGTGCTCGGTGTTCGCGGTGCCGGACGAGCGCCTGGGGGAGGAAGTCGGCGCCGCCATTTTTCCCGCCAGCGGGACCCACCCGACCGGCGAGGAACTGCGCGAGTTCTGCCGGGGCAAGCTGGCGGCCTACAAGGCACCGCGTTATATCTGGGTTATGGACCAGCCCCTGCCGCGCAACGCCAGCGGCAAGTTCCTCAAGCGGGAGCTGCAGCAGAGCCTGGATATCGCCGATGCCCGGTAGTGTCTATTTCAACTCACTGGAGGACTTGCCCAGCACCTGCCGGGCCACGATCAACTGCTGGATCTGCTGGGTGCCCTCGTAGATGTCGATGATCTTGGAATCGCGGGCGAACTTTTCCAGCAGTTGGGCCTTGCTGTACCCAAGTTGTCCGCAGATTTCCACGCATTTCAGGGCCACCTGATTGCCCATGCGACCCGCCTTGGCCTTGGACATGGAGGCGTTCTTCGAATTGGGCTGTCGGTTATCCGCCATCCACGCGGCCTTCAGTACCAGCAACCGCGCGGTCTCGTATTCCGCCTCCATGTCGTAGAGGTCGTTTTCCACGGCGCTCATCTGGTGATAACTCTTGGTAAAGTCCAGTTCTATCCCCTGCCCGGCGAGCAGTTCCTCGGTAAGATCCAGCGCCGCCCGTGCCAGCCCGACCGCCTGGGCCGCCACCATGGGCCGGGTATTGTCGAAGGTCTGCATGACCCCGCCAAAGGCCTTCCTGCGGGCCTCCGCGGTGGCGGCAATCTCGGGATTGCCGAGCAGGTTGGCGCGCGGCACGCGGCAGTTGTCCAGCACGATCTGGGCGGTATCCGAGGCGCGAATGCCCAGTTTGTGCTCCACCCGGGTGACGGTCATGCCCGGGGTACCCTTGGGCACCAGAAAGGATTTGATGGCCGCCTTGCCCAGGCTGGGGTCCAGGGACGCCCAGACCACCACCTGCTTGCTGCGATAGCCATCGGTAACGAAAATCTTCTCGCCATTGAGCACCCATTCGTCGCCCTCCAGCACCGCGGTGGTCCTGATGGCGGCGGAATCGGAACCGGCAGCGGGTTCGGTGATCGCCATGGCAGCGAACAGTTCGCCCCATTCGGCTTTCTGCTCCTCGGAGGCCACCGCGCTTACCGCGGCATTGCCCAGGCCGATGCTCGGCAGCGCCAGGAACAGGCCGACATCGCCCCAGCACAGCTCAGCCGAGCTGACCACCATGCCCAGGTTATTGCCGTTGCGGTTGCCGCCGTCGCCGCCCGCCGGCTGCGCACCACTGCCGCGGTCCGGACGGGCACGCAACAGCTTGGCGAGCTCGTACAGTTCCTCGGGCATCTCCTTTTGTTCCGCCAGGTCGTACTTGCGCGACAGGGGACGCAACCCATCGCGGGAGAACTGGCGCAGCAGCGTCCGGGTAGCCTCGAGTTTCTGTGGTAGTTCCAGGTTGATCATATAGCCACCATGTTCCTCTTCCGTGGGTGGGGTGTTCCCGGCTTCAGGCCAGTAGCATGCCTTCCAGGGTCGCCAGGGCTCGCAGGTTGCGGTACCACATCTCCACCGGGTGTTCCCGGATGAAGCCGTGCCCTCCGAGCAGTTGCACCCCATCGGTTCCGATCTTCATGCCGTACTTGATGGCGTTGCGGTACGCCAGGAAAGCGCTGCGGGTGCAGTCCATGCCCTGCTCCGCCTGGCCGGCGGCGCGGTATACCAACAGGCGCAGACCCTCGATTTCAGTGGCCATGTCCGCCACCATGAAAGCCACCGCCTGGCGATGGGAGATCGGCTCGCCAAAGGCCACGCGCTCGTTCACGTAGGGCACCACGTAATCCAGCACAGCCTGGCAGGTACCCACCGCCAGCGCCGCCACCGCGATCCTGCCGAGGCTGAGCAGGCGCCCCATGTCAAACCCGTGAGCGAGCCTGGCCGCCGCCGGCAGGGCGACATCCTCCAGTACCATGCTATACAGCGGCAGGGGACGCAGGCCCATGTAGTCCTCTTTTTCGAATGTGAGACCGGCGGTGCCTCCCTCCACCAGGAAGCCCTGGGTACCCTCCCCCTCCACCTCGGCGAACACCAGCAGCAGGCACGCCTCGGGGCCGAAGGCCACCATGCTCTTGCGGCCGCTGAGGCGATAACTGCCGTCCGCCTGCCTGACGGCAGTGGTCCGCAGGTGGTGGGCATCGAAACCGATTCCGGGCTCCATCAACGCCAGGGCGGCGGGAGTGAACGCCACAGTCGCCAGGGCCTCGCTGACCCGTTCTCGCTGCGCCGGCGTGCCCCCGTCCATGACGCCGTTGATCACCGCCAGGGGCGCCGTCGTGGCGATCGCCATGGCCATATCGCCCCACGCCAGGTCCTCCAGAATGAGCACATTGGACACCGGGCTGCGACCCGCGCCGACACCGCCCAGCTCCTCGGGAACAGGCATGAAGTTCAGCCCCAGATCCACCGTCTTCGCCAGGAAACCCGCGGGCAGTTCCGCGGCCTCGTCAGCGGCACGTGCCGCCGAGGCCATTTCCTCCCGGGCGAAGCGCCGCATCACCTCGCGCGTCATCTGTTGCTCTTCGCTGGGGGTGATGTCGAACAGCCGGTCGGACGAGTCAGTCATATTGCGTATCCAGATTCGGCAGGCACTCGATGCGCTGCTCTTCAGATTTCATCTACCACCGGCTTGCCGTGGCGAAAGTGTACAAAGGGTCCGGGATCTTCGGGAGCATACCCCTCCCTCAGGCGGCGTTCCACCTCGGCCAACACCACGCGGGTGATACCGGGCAACTCCAGCGCCTCGGCGTCGCGAAGCGACACCCAGTGCAGGCGCAACAGTTCCCCGGAACCCTGTGGCCGCTCGTGCACCTCGCCCTGGATAAGTTCGGCATCGGCCATGAAAAAGCGGGCATCGAAGCGCCGATTGCGATACGGCGGGGTAATGGCGCGCGCCACCAGATGGAGCGTATCCAGACGGGGATTGACACCGAAGCGCAGGAAGTCGCGCCATTGGGGGGAGCGCGACCTGAGTGTCGGGGTATGCGGTTCGCCCAGCACCAGTCCGGTTTCCTCGTAGGTCTCGCGAATCGCCGCCATGGCGAGCGCCCGGGCGCGGGTCTCACTGCAACCCCTGCGCAGGCGCGCCATGACCGCCGGCTCCAGGTCGTGCGGCGGGCGCAGGCGGCCATCGCACGGGTCCACCCGGCCGCCGGGAAACACGAACTTGTTGGGCATGAACTTATGGCCGGCAGCGCGCTGCCCCATCAACACCCGGGGAGTGTCGCCATCTTTGCGCACCACGATCAGGGTTGCCGCGTCCCGGGGACGCACCGCCCGGTTGCCCGCCTCGCGGTACTCTCCAGCATCCGCGGGCGTGGGCCGGTATTCAGGGCCGGCAATCACCGGGTGCTCCGCAAACGGTCAGTTGGGCCAGTAAATATACTCATCACCCTCTGCATAAGGCTCGATACCGGTCTTGTCAATCAGCTGGGGCGACTGGATCACGCTGGGCCACAGCGGCGCTGCCTGTTCCGCGTTATGCGCCGCCAGCAGGGCTTCCAGCGCAGCCACTTTCTGCGGAAACTCCGCGGCCAGGTTGCGCTGTTCGGTGGGATCGGTGTACAGGTTGAACAGCCATTTCTTCTGGCCGGTTCCAGGCACCTTGTCGGGCTGGTCCGCGCGGATCAGTTTCCAGCCGTCGTGGAGCACGGTTTGTTGGTAACCCTCCCGCCAGAACAGGGTCTGGTGGGGTTGCCCGCCGGACTCACCGGTCACATAGGGCAGCAGGTCGACACCGTCCAGCGGGCGATCACTGGGCACCGCCGTCCCGGCCGCGGCGGCAGCGGTATGGAAGACATCCATATGGTGTACCGGCGCCGCCAGCACGCTACCGGGCTGGATGCGGGCCGGCCAGCGCGCCATGAAGGGCACATGGGTGCCACCTTCGAAATGGTTCAGCTTCCAGCCCCGGTAGGGCCTGTTGATGTCCGGCAGGCCGATATAGCCGGCACCGCCGTTGTCGCTGGTGAAGATCACCAGGGTATTGTCGGTCAGGCCGTTATCCTCCAGTGCCTGCAGCACCCTGCCAACACTGCGGTCCAGGGCGCGGATCATGGCGGCGTAGACCCGCAGCGTGTGATCCTCGATATCGGGAAAGGCGTCGTAATCCTCGCGCCTGGCCTGCAGGGGATTGTGCACGGCCCATTGCGCCAGATACAGGAAGAAGGGCCGGTTGCGGTTGGCCTCTATCACCGCCACCGCCTGGTCGGTGTAGTAGTCGGTGAGATAACCCTGCGGGGCGAAGGGCTCGCTGCCGTTGAATTCAGCTGCGTAGCGGGCCGTTGCCCACACCATCTGGTCGACCCCATCGTGCTCGCGCCGGGCGTTGACGACATCGGGGTCGTCCACCGGCAGGTACAGGGTGCCAGCCAGGTTGAGACTGTCATCGAAACCCTGCTGCTCGGGCCGCATGGCCCCCACTGAGCCCAGGTGCCACTTGCCGATATGGGCGGTGTAATAACCCGCCTGCTGCAGCACCTCGGCAATCGTGATTTCGTCCGGCGGCATTCCCAGTTCGGTAATGTTGGGCATCTGTGCCGCCTTGTCGCGGTCGATGAACATCGGCAGCGGCGGCGGGTCGAGATCGTTCATCCATTGGAAAATGGTGGGCCCTATCTTGAAAAACGGGGTGTATTCGAAACCGAACCGGGTCGAATAGCGCCCGGTCATCAGCGCGGCCCTGGAAGGCGCGCACACGGCGTTGGCGGCATAACCGTTTTCGAACACCACACCCTCGCGGGCGATAGCGTCGATATGGGGGGTCATCAGGCTGCCATCGGCGGCACCGCCGTTGTACAGCGAGACATCGTTGAAACCCATGTCGTCCGCCAGGATCAGGATGATGTTCGGCGGCCGCTCGGCTGGCGCCACCGCGCTCTCCACAGGCCCCCTGGGCCAGTTGACCGGCCGGTTTGGCGCCACCGGTTGCAGCACGGCGCTGGCGATGGGCAATCCCCACACCAGGATAGTGACCCGGTTGTGCCACAGCAGGGCCGCGCCGATGGCCAGTAACAGGAACAGTGAAGCGAGTTTTTTCATGGCGGGCTCCGCAACGATCAGACTACAGCAAAGAGACCATCAGGCCGCGATTGGGCGCAACCCCGTTGTCCAGCAGCTGCCGCCACAGCCTGGCCAGCGAATCCACATCCCGGGTCCATTCCACCGCCAGCTCACCCTGCCATTTATTCGCCACTCGCGCGCTGGCCGCCATGGCCCTGGCCATGGCCTCGCCGGGACCCCACTGGGCATCGCGCTTGCCGATCTGCGCGGGGGCGAAAAAAAACGTCGGCCTGGCGCCGGGCAGATCGCCGGTGTCGCCACGCTGCTCCCAGTGAGTAGCGCCCACCATCGCACTGTTGACCATATTGTTTCCCAGCAAGCGGTGCAGGGTTGCGGTCAGGCGCGCGTCGCCGGACATATCCACGTAGGCCGCCGGCACCGAGGTATCGATACACGCCTCCCGGCCGTAAGCCACGATTTCATCGCAACAACCCAGGCGCTCCACATAGGCCACGTTACTCGCGGAAGTGAGCCCGACCACCCGCTGGCCTACCTCGGGGGCGCCATGCAGCATCTCCGCCAGCCCCGCGCCGGTCTTCGATGACACCGAGCCGATCAGCACCTGGTCGGCGCCGAAGAAATCGTTGTCCACCAGGAAGTCATAGATCAGCCAGGAGGTGGCAAGCAGCGGAAACAGCAGACAGCGCTCCACCTCCATTGCCTGCAGGAAAGCGGGCTCCGCCCGGGTGCGGCGATAGCCGTTGTACAGGGAGGGCAGGCCCTGGCGGTGCGCGGCAAGGTCGACAAAACGGTCGTCGCACACCTTTCCCGGCTGCAGCAGCGCATGGCTCGCCATGGGAAAGAACCCCCAGAGGCGTTCGCCCGCCGGTACCTGCGGGCAATTGGACACCACCACGTCGGCGCAGCCCCACACCGGCACCTTGCCCCAGTTGCCCAGGGCGGGATAATAGCCCCAGTAACCGATCTCGTCTCCGGCGACCGCATAGCTGACATTGTTGGAAGTGAGGCCGAACTTGTCGATTGCGACCAGCACTTCACCCTCACCCGGTTCCGGCAGCGGTAGGCTGACCGCTTGCGTGGTACGAAGGTCGGTACGGTCTACCCAAAGTTCCGTGCACTGTGCCATCGCCCGCTCCCTTTGCCCGCCACCGCGGCAAGCCACTCTCTAGACCATCGGAAGCAGCAGTGTAACACCCA
Source organism: Pseudomonadales bacterium (assembly GCA_024234735.1). GTDB lineage: Bacteria > Pseudomonadota > Gammaproteobacteria > Pseudomonadales > Halieaceae > JARRPM01. The sequence continues at coordinate 200,770 of JACKNV010000002.1, read as the reverse complement.
CCCATTGTAATGGCACTAGCAATGCCATAAACAACCAGCCCCCGGGGGAAGGGGCTTCGCCTGGCTCCCGGGTAATCCTGTGACCGGCTTTACTTTCCCGGAGCAGTTGTGCCATTTTTAGACGACGACTGGCAACCTGCCTGGCTCCTGATCATGAACGCGCCCGTTATACCACGGCTCCGGCTGGTACTTATGCTGCTTGCCCTGCCATTCATTACCGCCAGCCAGTGCGTGGTGCTGTTCAGTTCGGGGGACAACGATGACAAGGACAAGGACGACGAGGAAATCGTGGTTGTGGCCCGCCAGGGCAACCTCATGGGTACCCCGGTCGAGGGGCTCGCCTATCGCTCCGGCGCCGAGGTCGGCGTCACCGGTCCAGGGGGAGTGTTCAGCTATGCCGAGGGCGAGCTGATCAGCTTCGCCCTGGGCGACATCGAGCTGGGCGCGCCAGTGGACGGCAAGGCCGTTATCGCGCCGCGGGATCTGATACCCGGCGGCACCAACGACACCCCGGCGGTGATCAATATCGCGCGACTGCTACAGTCCCTGGACGCAGACCCCGGCGAGGAGATCATCACCATTCCGCCGGCCGTGCTGGCCGCGGCGGTGCGCGACAATCCGGCGGTCTCCACGGCAATCGCGTTCCTGGATTTCGCCGATGAAACCGCCTTCAGCAACGCGGCCAGCCAGCTGGTGGCGGTGCTCACGGCGGACTACCCCTTTACCGCCTCGCTGGTGGACGGCGACACCGCCAGGGCGCGTCTGCTGCAAACAGACGGGCCATCAGCGACGCTGGAGTGAGGGCGCGCCGGCGGTCACCGCCCGCCCGTGAAGCGCGTCAACCGCCCTCCAACTCCAGCAGGAACTCGTTTACCAGCTCCAACCCTTCCACCAGTTCATCGGTGTTGCCACCTATGCCCAGGCGCAGGTAGCGATCCATTCCGAACCAGTCGCCGGCCACCAGCAGCACGCTTTTGTCCTCGCGCAGCCTGGTTACCAGCTCGCTGGAGTTGATATCGAAGTTGTAGCGCATGAAGGCCATGCCACCGGCCCGCGGGGCTATCATATGAAAGCGGTCTCCGTGGGCAGCGGCCCATTGCTCCACCACGGGCACATTGGTACGCAATAGCGCACGTCCCCTGTCCAGCACCTCGCGTCGCTTGGCGGGCTGGAGGATGATATTGGCGGCATACTGGCTGATGATCCCGGTACTGATCGAGGTGTAATCGTGGTGATGCCAGGCTCCCTCTATGACCTCTCGCGGCCCGGCCAGCCAGCCGATCCGCAGACCGGGATGGGACAGGGATTTCGCCAGGCCTGATACCACGATGGTCTTGTCATAAAGCCCCATGAAACTGGGCGTTTCCCTGCCATCGAGCTCGGAACCCACGTAAATCTCATCCGCAAGGAGGTAGCAGTCGTACTCCCGGGCCAGCGCCACGATGCGCTGCATATCGTCGCTGCTCAGTATGGAGCCGGTTGGATTGTTGGGGTTGCACAGGGCGATCACCCGGGTTTTGGAGCTCATCTGAGAAGCCAGCTCATCCAGGTCCGGCGCCCAGTTCAACTCCTCCCGCAAGTGGAAAGGCTTGACGGTACAACCCAGCGAGCGGGTAAGCCCGTACAGCAACTGGTAGTTCGGCAGCATCATGGCCACCTCGTCGCCGGGCTCCAGCAGGCTCCAGAAGGCCACAAAGTTCGCCTCCGCGGAGCCATTGGTGACCAGGATATCGTCCGGGCCACAACCGGGGTACAGGTCGGCAATGGTCTGGCGCAGCGCCGGATCGCCGTTGGTCTGCCCGTAGCCCAGGCGCAGGTCCAACACTTCCTGCTGCTGTTCCTCGCTCAACAGTTCCCGCAGCGTGTAGGGGTGAATCCCGCTCTCGGTCAGGTTGAACCGGACAGTGTTCTCGTAAAGCGACTGATTGCGCTCCAGTTCAAAGGTTTCAATGTGCATGGACTGTTTCCTCGTATACGGCCCTGGCGATCTCGATATCCTGGGTGGCCACACCGGTCAGGTCGGCCACGGTGATCTGCTCCCGCCGCGTCCGGCCGGGAAGTTCCCCACTGACAATCCGGCCCAGCTCGACCGCGGCGCCGCGCCCCAGCTCACCCGCGTCAACGGCGCGATAGACCTCACCGCGACTGTCGCTCTGCGACAGCGAATCGACCGCGACGATATCGGCCGCGGCAAGTACAGACGGCGCCAGCTCCTGCTTGTGCGGTGCGTCCGCACCGACGGCCGTGATATGGGTGCCCGCGTGCACCGCCTCCAGCAGCGGCGCGGTGGCCGGCGTGGTGGTGACGATCAGGCGGCAGCGATCGACCAGGGTGTCGATATCCGCCGCCGCGGCAACATCGAATTCGCCATTTGCGAATTGTTCGCGCCAGGCCGCCACCCGGTCGGGGTTGCGCCCCCATACGAGCACCTTGCGGCAGGACGTCACCCGCGCCAGATTTGCCAGCTGCAATGCCGCCTGGATACCGCTGCCGATGATGCCGATACACCCGGGCTCCCGCGGTGCCAGATAGCGCGCGGCCACGGCACCGGCCGCCGCGGTGCGGACATCGGTCAAATGTCCCTCATCCAGCAAAACGGCCTCGAGAACACCCGTGTGGCGGCTGAACAGCAGCATCAGCCCGTTGCTGGACGGCAAACCCAGTTGCGGGTTCTGGTAGAAACCCGAGGCAACCTTGATAACGTAGTAGCCGTCGCCTCGCACATAGCCATACTTGATATGCACGTCTGCTGGCGGATCCTCAAACAGCAGCTCCCCGACGGGCGGCACCACCGCCCTGCCCTGCGAATACGCCACGAATGCGCGCTCCATGGCTGCCAGCGCATCCACCCGAGCGAGGGCCGACCTGATTTCGGCAAGCGATAGGATCCTGGTCACCGGCAGGCCGCGCCAATACCGGGGTTTGCGCTACCCGGGCCATGCCTCATGCCCACAGCCCCGGCGTGAAGCAGTGCAGGTAGCCATTGCGATACCGCATGCCATGGAGGCGATCCTGGTGCAACAGCGCGGGGCCGTCCAGATCGCGAAAATCCGCGAGTGTGCCGACCACATAGGCCGGGGCTATTCCCAGGGAAGTGGGGCCGTGGCAGCCGAGCATCAAGCCCATTCCCCGCTCCTTCGCCGCGCGCGCCAGCTGCAGTGCCGGCGTCAGCCCCCCCACCTTGTCCAGCTTGATGTTGATTGCCTGGTAGCGCGCCTGCAGGGTATCGAGCTGCTGCAGCGACTCACAGCTCTCGTCGGCGCAAATCGGTATCGGGCCGCGATACCGCGCCATGGCCGCATCGTCGTGGTGCGGCAATGGCTGCTCGATAAGCGCCACACCCAGATCATGCAATTGCGGCGCGAGCTGCTCCAGCTGGCGTATCGACCAGGCCTCATTGGCATCGACTATGAAGGTCAAACCCGGTGCCACCGCTGTTATCGCCGATACTTTATCTACCACCTGCTCGGCATTCGCCTTGATCTTGAGTATGCGATAACCCTTGTCAACCGCGGCGCGGGCATCCCTACACATTTTTTCTGTGGCATTGATACCGATCGTGATATCGACCTGCAGTTCAGCGCGGCGCTCGAGACCCGCCATCTGCCAGGGGGATTTGCCATCGCGCTTGCATTCCAGATCCCACAGGGCACAGTCTATGGCATTGCGCACCGAGCTGTTTGCTATCGCTTCTTGCAGCTCCTCGCGAGCGGGACGCTGCGCCAGCATCTTCGCCGCCGTTTCAAAACCGTCGACGAGGTCCTGCTTGCTGTGCCCGTACTGGGTAAGGATGCCACACTCACCACGGCCGAGGTGCTCGCCGTCGTGGATATGCACCAGGAACAACGCACTGTGACTTCGCGCCTCGCGCGCTATCCGGAACACCTGGGCATAGGGCCACTCCTGGTAGGCATAGCTAAGGTTCATCCCACAACTCCCCGACGCTGTCTCAAAGACTGTCCGGGTCGCACCAGCGACCGTGCTGCTGCAACAGGCGGACCACCTCCGCCACCGGAAAGGCCTCGCGCACATTTCCGTCGCGACCTACCATGGTTTCGTTGGCGAAAAGGGTATCGACAATGGCCTCGTCGACCGCCTGCACCGTCGCTTCAAACAGCGGTGTCATCATGAATTCCCCGAGGAAATCCGCGGCGGCCACTTCATAACTGTTGTGCAGGGCCGCGCGGTTGGCGGTGGAGAAAGCCAGGAAAAAGTCTCCCGATTCGTTGGAGGCGATACCCCCCGAGCGGCCCATGCCCAGCCCGCCCCGGCGCGCCATGCGTTTCAGCTGGTGAGGAAGCAGCGGCGCGTCAGTGGCAACAACTACCACAATCGAGCCCTGATCCGTGGCATGACCCTGCAGGTACCGGTGCGTTTGACCACCGGTATAGGGAAAATAGGTGCCAACCGGGATACCAGCGACAGTACACAGGTGGCGCACGCCGAAATTGGTCTGGACGAAAGCCCCCACGGTATAGCACTGCCCGCCCAGCTGTACGGTTCGCGAGGCAGTACCGCTACCGCCCTTGAACTGGTAACAGGACATACCGGTGCCGCCGCCGACGCTGCCCTCCTCCAGCGCCCCGCCGGCCGCCGAGTCGATAGCGTTGAAGACATGCTCTTCCTTTACATGGAAGCCGTTCATGTCATTGAGCCAGTTGTCACAGGTCTCGCCGGTTACCGGCATCCAGAAAGTATTGCCGTCCGCCTGCTGGCTATCGAGTTGGCGATTCATCCACTTGACGGTGGCGTCCCTGACCGTGCCTGCGGAGTGGGTATTGGTCAGGGTAATGGGGCCGTGCAGGCGGCCGGTTTCCTCGACCCACGGCAGCCCGGTCATTTCGCCGTTGCCGTTGAGGGTAAATGCCCCCGCGAAGACGGCTTCGGTGGCCGCCTGCCTGCCGCGCGGCAGAATCGCCGTCACGCCGGTGCGAACCGGGCCCTCGCCGACCTTGAGGGCGCCCTCGCCCGCGACCAGCGTCGTGTACCCCACCTCAACTCCGGCAATGTCGGTAATGGCGTTGTGTTCGCCCGGGGTGCCGGCGAACGGTACGCCCGCGCCGCGCGCCCGCGGCTTCCCACCGGGCGTCGAACGGTGCCCTGTGCTCAAACCCATGACCTAGCCCCCCGCTACCTCGAACAGGCCTGCCGCGCCCATGCCGCCGCCCACACACATCGTGATGACCACGTACCTGACGCCGCGCCGACGACCCTCGATCAGCGCATGCCCGACCATGCGAGCGCCGGACATGCCATAGGGATGCCCGATCGCTATCGCGCCACCGTTGACGTTGAGTTTGTCATTGGGAATTCCCAGTTGGTCGCGACAGTACAATACCTGCACCGCGAAGGCTTCGTTCAGCTCCCACAGGCCGATATCATCGATTTTGAGTCCGTGCCGCTGCAGCAGCCTGGGCACGGCGAACACCGGGCCGACACCCATGATGTCCGGGGCGCAACCTGCCACCGCGATGCCGCGATAGTAACCCAGCGGCTGCAGGCCGCGGTTGCGGGCGTCTTCCGCCTCCATCAACACGCAAGCACTGGCGCCATCGGAGAGCTGGCTGGCGTTGCCCGCGGTCACTGTGCCGCCCATCACCGGCGCCAGGCTGGCAAGCTTGTCCAGTGTGGTATCCGGACGATTGCCCTCGTCCTTTTCCAGGGTCACCGTCTCGGTACGGCTCTCGCCGGATTCCTTGTCGACAACGAGTTTTTCGGTGGTGATGGCGATGATCTCGTCGTCAAACCGGCCCGCGGCCTGTGCCGCGGCCGTGCGCAGCTGGCTCTGCAAGGCGTACTCGTCCTGGGCCTCGCGACTGATACCGTATTTGGCGGCGACCACCTCCGCTGTCTCCAGCATGCTCATATGGGTATTCGGGTGAGCCTGCATGAGGCGCGGGTCGGGAATACGGTGAAAATTCATATGCTCGTTCTGTACCAGGGTGATGTTTTCCACGCCACCGGCCACCAACACCGTCATATCGTCCTGGACAATCTGTTTGGCCGCCGTGGCGATCGCCATCAGGCCCGAGGAGCACTGTCGATCGAGGCTCATTCCCGCGCAACTCTCGGGCAATCCGCCAGCCAGTGCCGCCAGGCGGCCGATATTGAAAGTCTGGGTGCCCTGCTGGATGGACGCTCCCATGATGCAATCCTCGACCTCCGCCGGGTCGACGCCACTGCGCCTGATGGCCTCGGCGATCGGATATCCGGCCAGGGTGGGCGACTCCAGGTTGTTGAACGCCCCCTTGTAGGCGCGTCCAATAGGTGTCCTCGCGGTAGAGACGATAACGGCTTCACGCATGTGATGTTCCTCGATTCAGTGGCTTCTCAGGCAGCCTCGGCGGAGATCGCGCGCAGGCATTTTTCGGATTTATCGATGATGAAATCGACGTCGGATTCGCACATGGCCGTGGAGAGCACCATGAAACCCTGTCTGGCGAGGTACACACCCTCGTTGAGCATGCGCTGGAAGAACGCTTCCGCCTGCTGCATGATGCGCGGTTCGGCCATGATCGTTTTCAACATGGCCCGGTAATCGCCCATGGGCAGTTCGGTGTGAAACAGGCCCACCATCGAGGCGGCCCCGGTCACCGTCCCGGGACGCCCGGTTATTTTCAGGACGTCCCGCAATCCGTCGCGCAAGCGTTCGCCCAGGCCGGCCAGACGATCATGCGCGGCCCGATCGTACAACTCCATTGCGGCAACGCCCGCCACCATGCTCATCGGGTTGGCATTGAAGGTGCCGGTATGGCTCATCCTGCTGCCCTCGCGCGGATCGAAGAGTTGTTCCATCAACTCCCTGGAGCCGCCCAACGCACCGATTGGCATGCCGCCACCGATCACCTTGCCCATGGCGGTGAGATCGGGGTTGATGCCCAGTTCTCCCTGCGCTCCATGATAGCCCAGGCGAAAACTGTAGACCTCGTCGAAGATCAACAAGGCACCCACTGCGCGTGTTTCGTCGCGCACCATTTGCAGGAACTCCGGGGTGAGTTGCAGGTAACCGAGATTCTTGACCATCGGGTCAAGCACGACGCCGGCGAGATCCTGCGCGTGTGCCCTCAAAATATTGCGGGCAGCCTCCACGTTGTTTGCCGGCAGCACCACTGTGTTGGCAGTCGCGCCGGCGTGCACCCCGGCAGGCGCAACGCCATGGGGAGCCTCATCGGGCCCCCAGGCATCTGGCGTCGGGTACAGGCTCACCTCCATGGAGTCGTAACTGCCGTGGTATGCGCCCTCGACTTTGGCTATTTTATTGCGCCCGGTATAAGCGCGGGCCGCCATGACCGCAAACATCACTCCCTCGGTACCGGAATTGGCGAACCGTATCTGTTCTATTCCAGGCATGCGCTCGACCAGCAGTTCCGCCAGGCGAATTTCGGCTTCGGTCGGCAGACTCACGGACAGAAGCCTGCCAGCCTGCTCGCGCAGGGCTGCCACGATCTGCGGATGGCAGTGGCCGTGGATCAGCGCCGAGTAGTTATTGATGCAGTCGATGCGCTCAACGCCGTCCGCATCCCAGATACGGCAACCATCGCCACGCTGGGCGTAGATCGGGTACGGTGGAAAATAGACGGTATGCCGGCTGTTGCCACCGGGCATCACCGCTAGCGCGCGCCGATACAGCGCGGACGACCGGGATTGCATATCTGGGTACATGATTTTTCCCTCCGCCTGTCAGGCAGTCTGTTCCCGCAGCTGACTGCGCAGGCTTTTCTTATCGAGTTTACCCAGGGTAACCCGCGGTATCTGCTCTACCACGATGACCTCCCGGGGCAGTTTGAAATCGGCGAGCTGCTGTTTGCATTGCTCCAGCACGCGCCGGGAAAGCTCCGCCCTGGCGGTAGCCGTAGCAACTCCCGGCGCCTCTACAAATGCCACCGGGACCTCGTCCAGCATGTCATCTGGCCGGCCCACTACCGCCACCTCCAGCACGCCGGGCACCGTCGCTACCACTCGCTCGATTTCCGACTCCGCCACATTCTCTGCGCCCACCCGCAACATATCGCCGGAACGACCGTCGAAAGTTATGAAGCCATCTTCCGTGGCCGTCACCATATCCCCGGTATCGAACCATCCCTCGGCGTCAAAAGCCGCGGCGGTCGCTTCCGGGTTGTTGAGATAGGAATCGAAAAGTGAAATGCCCGGTATGCCGCGAATCCACAAACGGCCACTTTCACCGAACACGGCATTGCCTCCAGCACCGCCCCTGACCTGCACTTCATACTCCGGGGATGGCAGGCCCATACTCATCTCCCTGCCTGGAAGGCCCAGGGTCGAGTAGATGGGCAGGGCCACGGTTTCGGTCATGCCAAACCAGCCGATGCAGGGTATGCCCAGCATTTGCCTTATAATACCGGGGTCGTGTGCGCCCAGCCCCCAACGCTGGAAAGAGTGCTGCTCCGGTATCGGCTTGACCATCAGCGCCTTGAGGGAAAACGGTATCTGGATACCCCAGGTGCAGCGATGCTCCAGCACGCAGTCCCAGTAGCGGCTGGCCGAGAAACGCGGCTGTAGCACCAGCGTCGCCCCCGCCCACAACGTCGAAAGGTGCGAGTAGCACAGGGCATTGGTGTGATACAGGGGCAGGAACACATGCCCTATGTCATCGGGCTTGACGCCGCAGACGGCGGCATTGCTGCGGGCACCCCACAGCGCATTGGCGTGCGTCCACACCACGCCTTTCGGGCGCGATGTGGTGCCGGAGGTGTACTGGATGGAATTGTAGGCCAGCGGGTCCGAATCCACTGGCGTGAAACCGGTCGCCTGGGCCTGCAGCTGCCCGAATTTGAGCGCTCCAGCGGGCACTGATGCCGGCTCTCCGCCGTTGTGATCGATACAGGCGATCCACGCCAGTGCCGGCCCACTGCTTTGTACCAGTTCAAAGTAGCCCGGCTGGGTGACGGCCACTGCAGCGCCACAGTGTTCTATAAAATACGCCAGCTCATTCGCGGTACAGCGGGTGTTGGTGGTCACCACGACGGCCCCCAGCTGGGAGCAGGCATGCCACACGAGCAGGAACTCGGGGCAGTTATCCATATGCAACAGGACGAAATCCCCCTGCCCCACCCCCCTGGCCCGCATCCCCGCGGCGAGGGAGATCACCTGACTATGGAACGCGGCATAGCTTATAGTCGTGGCCGGCCTGTCGAAGGGCGACCAGATGATGAACGGGTGGTCTGCGCGGTCGTTCGCCCGCGCCCGCAACAGCCAGGGTATGTTTCTGCCGTTACAGCCATGCAGCTGCGGAACGGGTTTGGCAGTTGGTGCTGGCAAGGTTTAACCTCTGCTCGCCGGGCGAGCTTGACTTCTTATGTGAACGGTGTTCATATTAGCACAGAAGTTGCGATTGGCAAGCCATTAATTCGACCACCCCGAAGCAATGACCGAATGAACCGGGAAGACAAGCTGCAACAGCTGCTGGCGCGCACGGTGGACCCCGCCCCGGGTGTGCTGCTGGCGCTGCATGCCCCGCTGCAGGGCCTCGACTTTGCCGGAGCGGCCGGGGCAGCCTGCAGGGAGAGCGGCCAATTGCTCCGCACGGACCATCATTTTCGTATTGCCAGCATGTCGAAGACATTCACCGGCGTACTGTTCGCCAGACTGCTCGAACAGGGCCGAATCAGTTTGGATGACTGCGCGGCAGGCTACCTGCCGGACGGTGTTGCCAGGCAGATTCCAGTGGTGGCCGGCCACAAGGTCGAGGACATCACGCTGCGACATTTGCTCCACCACCGCGCCGGGTTCAACGATTTCGCAACCTCGAGCGAATGGTTCGCCGAAATCGCCGCCGACCCTGGGCGTGCACGCAGGCCTGAAGAAATCGCCGCCTGGGCACTGCGGCATGGCGACCTCGTAGGGGCACCCGGAGAACGTTTTTGCTATTCCGACACCGGCTACGTGCTACTGGGCATCGCCCTGGAAACCCTCTGCACCAGGGAATACTGGCGGCTTTGCCGGGAACAGATCTTCGACCCGCTGGAGATGAATGAAACCTGGCTGGAGGGCTACGAGACGCCCCGTGGCGAACTGTCCCACCCCTACATAGTCGTGGACGGCGAGTACATCGACGCACTGCAGGTGCACGGCAGCCTGGACTGGGCGGCGGGAGGACACGTGTCCCGGCTGCGGGATCTGGTGCGCTTCCTGAGGGGGTTGTCGGACTGCCGCCTGTTCGATTCACCCGAGACCCTGGATGCGTTCCTCACAGGTGAATTGGCCAGGCCCGGATACCACTACGCCATGGGTATCAACAGAAAGCGGATACGCGGTCACCACCTTTGGGGACACCTCGGTCACTGGGGGTCCTTCATGTACTACTGCCCGGAGCAGCGGCTGTCACTGTGCGGGACGCTGAACTACGACCAGGCTGCCCACAACGAATTTATCGGCGAGGTGCTGTCAACCGTGCTGCCGCCGGATCGCGACAGCTAGTTGGCTGTAAACCTGATAGCAGCCCGCGTACGGCAACCCGTACTCCGGTATCACGCTTCACTGCCCGCCCAATGGATGATGAGATCCATCCACAAGTCGTTACCTCCGGCGCTGTTGATGAGACACACGAAGCCACGCTTCTGTTCGGGTATCACGGCGTACACCGAGCGCCAGCCCGGATTGCCGCCGGTGTGCTGGATAGCGCGGGCGCCACCGATATCCATGACGTAATGGCCCAGCCCGGTGTGAAACTCGATGTCAACCTGGGTCTCGGCATAGCGATCCGGCCTGTGCATCTCGGCAACCGATTCGGGCGTCAGCACACCGCGACCGGCCGGTTCACCCGCCGCCCCCTCCATTTCAGCACAGGCGAACAGCGCCAGCTCGCCTATGGTGGAGTACATGCCGCCGGCGGCCTTGCCGTTGGTGCGATACAAAGGGATGGGCTCCAAAGTCTCGCTATAGGGCGTCGCCACCCGCGGCAGTTGCTCCTCCCTGATCTCGAAGGTGGATTCCACCAGGCCCAGCGGCCGCAGTATCTCTTCACTCATGAAGCTGGAAAAATCCCTGCCGGAAAGCTCCTCGACCAATAGCTCCAGTACAGTAAACCCGCCGCCGGAGTAGTCGAAGGCAGCGCCGGGGGAGTGTATCAGCTGTACCGGCTGCCCATAGGCGTCGGGGTCGAGTTCCCACCGCCTGGCGTAGGCGCGTTGCTGCTCGTCCAGCGCAGGGGTACGCCCGTACAAGATATCATCGACGGTATACCAGGGCTGGTCGTACGGCGTGCCGCCACAGCCCGACAGGGACGTGCCGGCAAAGTGCATCAACAACAGGCGCGCCGTGACCGCAGAGCTGTCATATTCCGAAGGCGGAAAACGCCAACGACTCAGATACTGTTCTACCGGCGCATCCAGATCCAGCACACCCTCCTCTACCAGCTTCATCACCCCCCAGGCGGAAACGGCCTTGGAGATCGAGGCCACCTGGAACAGGCTGTCCTCCCTCAACGGTATGCGCCGCTCGACATCGGCAAGACCATAGCTGCGAATGGCCGAAACCTGCGAGTCCTCGATCACCGCGACGGCAGCTCCGGGAAGATTCAGGTGCATCAGTTTAGCCGGCACGTAAGCATCCATGAATCTGCTGAAATCCGTCACGATTACTCCTGCGCCAGCGCCTTGCTGACAGTTTCGTAAAGACCCCTGGAGATATCCGCCGCCAGAACCTTTTCGAGTGCCTGCCTCATCAACTGTTGGCGGCCGGGGTCGAAGCGACGCCATTGCAGAATCTGTGGCATCAGCCAATAGGTGGCGCCTGGTTTCATGCCGTCGATCAGTATCAGGCGCTCCGCCAGCAACTCATAGCCACGACCGCTGGCTTCGTTGAAGGCGATGCGGTTCTGGCGGAAAAAACCGCCGTAGAACGCCATGACCCGCGGCATGTTCATCAAATCCATCGCAGGGTGTCCCTCCAGTTCGAGGATACGATCCACGGTCCCGTCGAGGCGGGAAAGTGCCTGGGCATTGAACCACTTGTCGATAGCCGGGGCGCTGTGCTGCCAGCGGCGATAGAAATAGTCGAGCCCCTGCTGGCGCTGCTCACAATCCACCTGGCAGATGGCAGCCAGCGCAGCGAAGCCGTCGGTCATGTTGGTGGCGTCGCGAAGCTGCGCCAGGCAGAGAGCCAGGATGCCATCCTCCTCCAGTGCCAACAGCAGTTCCAGGCAGCGATTGCGCAGACTGCGGCGCCCCAGTGCCCGCGCGTCGAAGCGGTAGGGGCCGGTATCCGTGAGTTCGTGGTAGCGGGCCAGCAGTGTCTCGCGGTGCAGGCGAGCCAGTTCGCCGGCCAGGAAGTCGCGGGCCGCCCGGTGACCGTCGATATCGATCTGCGGCAGTCCCTCGCTCAGCGCGGGTTCATCAGGCAACTGCAGCAGCTCCGCCACCAGGGCGGGATCGGTTTCACGATCCTGCAAAACCCGCGCCCAGGCCTCCACGAACACCGGATCGGCCTCGAGTTCCCGGCCTGCGTGCCAGTCGGCGGCGAGGGCCCTGATCGCGTCGATCGCCAGTGTCTGACCCGCCTGCCAACGGTTGAAGGGATCGGTATCGCAGGCCATCAACAAGGCCAGCTCCTGTGGATCGAGATCGACCTTCAGGCTGACCGGGGCGGAGAAGCCTCGCAACAGCGAGGGCACCGGGCGCCTCTCCACCGCTTCGAAGCGAAAAGTCTGCACCGGCTCGCGCAGCTCCAGCAGGTAGTTGCCGTCGACCCGCGGCGCGGCAGCACAGGTGGCTTGCAGCTGCGCACCATCGGTGTCCAGCAGCCCGGCCAGTATGGGGATATGCAGTGGCTCCTTGTCTGGCTGCCCGGGAGTCGGCAGATTATGCTGCCGGATAGTCAGGTCGTAATGCTTTCGCTCGGCGCAATAGGCGCCGCTGGCCTCCAGCCGCGGCCTGCCCGCCTGCAGATACCAGCGGTAGAACTGGTCCAGGTCGCGACCACTGGAATGCGCCACCACCGCGACGAAATCCTCGGTGGTCACCGCCTGCTGGTCAAAACGGGTAAAGTAGGCTTTCACTGCTGCGCGGAAGGCCTCGTCGCCGAGCAGGCAGTACATCATCCGGATCACTTCGGCGCCCTTGTCATATACCGTGCCGGTATAGAAGTTCCGTATCTCGATATATTGGCGGGGCTTGATAGGATGGGCCGCCGGCCCGTCATCCTCCGGAAATTGGTTGCGCTGCAGTGCCCTAACGAAATCTATGCGCTTGACCCCCGGGGCCGACATGTCCTGGGAAAAACACTGGTCGCGAAACCGGGTGAGCCCCTCCTTGAGACTCAGCTGAAACCAGTCCCGGCAGGTCACCCGGTTGCCGCTCCAGTTGTGGAACACTTCATGGGCAATAATCCGCTCGATCAGCAGATAGTCGTGATCAGTGGATATCTCAGGATCGGCGCAGATACCATTGGCGTCGAATATGTTGAGACCCTTGTTCTCCATCGCGCCGACATGCCCGGTGAGCGCCACGATGTTGTAGACATCGAGGTCGTATTCCCGGTCGTATTTCCGCTCCTCCCAGCTCAGCGAACGCTTCAGCGCCCCCATGGCAAAGCCACATTCGTCGATCCGGTCGTGATCGGCGTAGATTCCCAGGCGGATCCTACGCCCGCTGGAGGTGGTGTATTCGTCCTGTAACAAGGCAAAATCGCCCGCCACCAGGGCAAAGATATAGCAGGGTTTACGAAATGGATCCTCCCAGCGTACCCAGCGCCGGCCGTCGGGAAGCACTCCTTCCCCAACGGGATGCCCGTTGCCGAGCATTACCGGGAAGACGTCGGAGTCGCCAATCAGGGTGACGCTATACACACTCAGCACGTCGGGGCGATCCGGGAACCAGGTAATGCGGCGAAACCCCTCTGCTTCGCACTGGGTGGCGAGCCGGTCACCGACACGCATCAGCCCCTCGTCGCCCTGGTTCGCCGAGGGATTTACCGTCACCCGGGTGGTCAACGCGCAGCGCTGCGGCAGGTCCAGTACGGTGAGGCGACGCTCGTCCATCCGGTAGCGGTGCGACTCCAGAACCGCGCCGTCCAGCAGTATCGCGTCCAGCCCAAGGCCCGCTCCGTCGAGCTCCAACGGTGCACTCTCGGTGATACCCTCACGGCGCTCCAGTTCCAGCCGGGTCTCCACCACGGTCGCCGAGTGATCGAGCTCTACCCGCATCTGCACCGCATGCACAAGGAACGGAAACGGTGTGTATGCTTCCAGGTGTACCGGTTGTGGTACCGCGCACTTCATGTTCTAGAAGTTGTATTGCAACTCGACACCGTAGGTACGCGGCGGAATCATACTGTAGTGGTAGGTATCGGTGAAAAAGGCACTGGCACCGTCTATGGAATTGACCGCGTTGTCATCGGTCAGGTTGCGCCCCCACAGGGCCGCATGCCAGGTCTGGCTGACGTCGCTGATCTGCAGACGCGCATTGACGATGTTCTGGTCGTCACCCTTGAAAAAAGGATCGTTACTGGCCCGGGTATAGAAATCGTCCTGGTAGGAGTAATCCACGCGGAACATACCCTGCAGGTGCTCGGTCAACTGCCACTGCACCTGCGAGCCGAGACTGGCGGTCCACTCCGGCGCGCGGGTCAAATCGTTGCCGCTGTTGTCGGTCTCTTCGTCGATTATATATTCATCATAGGAGGCATCGGTATAGCCAACCGAGCCGTACACCGACCAGTTATCCCGCAGCAGGTACTCGAACTCCATCTCCGCGCCTTTACTGGTAGCGCTGCCGGCATTGGTCTGGACGAAACCTATCCCGGTGACAAATGCGCTCTCCTGCTTGTCGTCGTACTCCATATAGAAAATCGCGGCATTGAGGCGCAGGGTGTTGTCGAGCCAGGAGGACTTCAGGCCCAGTTCGTAGGCATCGAGCTTTTCCGGGTCGAAAGCCAGGGCCGAACCAGTGCTGCTCAACGAGTTGTTGAAGCCGCCGGCTTTGTAGCCCTTGCTGTACTTGATGTAGGTCAGCACGTCCTCGACGGGGGCATAGTTGAGGCTGATGGTGGGCGTCCACTGGTCGTCGTCGATATCGTTGTTGATATCCAGTTCGAGAAAGCCGAAGGCCGCCGCGATCGGGTCGGCCTCCTGGACGTAATCCAGCTTTTTCTTGTCCTTCGAATAGCGCAGGCCGGCGTCGATACTCCACTGGTCATTGAACGCGTAGTCGACGTTGGCGTAGGCGGCGTAGCTTTCTGCCTTGATGGTGGAGGTGGCCGCGATCGTCACGCTGTCCGGCAGGCCTATCGACGAGGGGGGAATACCCGTGCCCACCAGATCGGTGAGCCCGAATGCCGCATAAACGGTATCGGGGCCGTTGACGGCCTCGGTGAAGGCATCGAATGTCTGGTCGAAATAATACAGCCCGGCGACCCACTGCAGACTCTGATTGCCGGTGGATGATATCCGCAACTCCTGGCTCCACTGCTTGTTATCGCGGGTGTCATTGGCGGTCAGGGCATCCAGGTCCGACCAGTCGACATCGTTTTCGTACTTCTCGTCGATCTTGTTATAGGAGGTGATCGAGGTGAACAGGTAGTCGTCGAGGTCGTAGTTGGCCGTGAGGGCGTAGCCCTCGGCCTCGACGTGCTCGAAACCCGGATCGGGAATACTGACCTCGTAATCCTTGTCCAGGGGATCACCCGTCTGCCTGGTGACGAAATTGTTGCCGTCCGACTTGTCCTTGCGGTAATCGGCCATCAGCAGCAGGTCCAGCCGCTCCACCGGCGTCCACAGCGCCTGGCCGCGAAACAGGTAGTAGTCAACCGTATTGACAGTGCCGCCGTAGGTATTGTCGTAATAACCATTTCGCTCGTTGTAAACACCACTAAGCTTTGCCGCCAGATTCTCCGCCAGGGGCCCGCTTACCAGTGCGCCGTAGCGCTGGTAGTCGTAGTTGCCGGCATCGGCCACCACCAGGCCTTCAAACTCATCACTGGGTCGCTTGGTAGTGATGTTGATGGCGCCCACCGCGGAATTGCGCCCGTACAGGGTTCCCTGGGGACCTTTGAGTACCTCTACGCGCTGGATATCGAGCAGGTCGGCGTTGAACCCGGACTCCCGCGCCACATAAACCTCGTCCACATAGACACCTATGGCCGGGTCGTTGCCGAGCCCTCCCGCCGAAGAAATGCCCCGCAGCGTGATATTGGTCGCCTTGTTGGAGACGTTCTCGGTGTTGGTCATATTGGGCACGAGCTGCGAAATCTCCTGCAACCTGACCAGGCCCGCGTCCTCGATGGTCTTGGCGGACACGACGCTGACCGCGACCGCGACCTCCTGCAGGTTTTCCTCGCGCTTTCGAGCGGTCACCAGCACTTCTTCAAGCACCTGGCCATATGCCTCGGGGATTGCCAGGGTGGCACTTATCCCCAGGGCAGGGAGCAGGGATAGTCTAACTGAAGACCTGTATCGCATTGTGGTTCCCCCTCGCGGCAGCGCGCCTCGACCGGCGATATGAACACCGTTCATATGAACGGTGTTCATATAAGCAGCAAAGCAAGCGGGCGTCAAGCCTTTTCGGAAAGTGTCGGCATCAGGCCCCGGATCAGGGTGCCTATAACTGCATCGGCCAGACCGTCGACCGCGCCCTTGTGCCGCGGGTCAACCTGTATCAGGCCCTCTATCATTTGCAGCGCCGCGCCGTGCATGATTGACCACACGGAAAGGGCATTGGGGTATTTCACGGCTGATCTTGTCGAATCGTAATTGCCCGGCCCGTACCACCACTGGGTCAGGCGGCCAAAGGACGTATCGGCCGCCTGTTCCAGCTCCGGGTGCAGCCGGTAGGCGACCACGTCGGAGCTGAACATCAGGCGATAGAGATTGGGGTTCGCGGCGGCAAACTGCAGGTATTCGCGTGCCAGGCGCCGCAAGCGTTGCGAGGGATCGCCGGAGCCACGCTCCAGCCGGTCGACCAGGCGCTCCATGTATTGATAACCGTCGGCGGCCACCGCCGCCAGCAGCTCTTCGCGGCTCTCGAAGTGGTTATACACGGCGGAGGGCACCACGCCCACCTCCCGCGCCACCCGCCGCACACTCAGGGCGGCAAGCCCCTCTTCGTTGAGAATAGCTTCCGCTGCCTGGATCAGGTCAGCGCGTACATTTCCCTTGTGATAGCTGTTTTTTTTCATGGTTCGACAATAACCGCCCGGGTACTCAACTGCTCAAGACGCTTGCGTATTATGTCATGCCGGCGCGAATCAATGGGGAAATTCCAGAGAATCATTGCGGCGATCACGCTGGTCAGGGCGGGTACGACAATATAGACCACCACCAGACCCGCAAACGCCATGCCCGTGTTGCTGGCTCCAATCTGGTAGCCGAACAGGGCCAGCATCGGAAAGGCTATGCCCGCGCCAATGCCCATATTCGCCTTTTGCAGCAGGGTCTGGATGGCGAAATAGTTTCCCGTGTTGTTACGGCCGGTTTTCAGGGCCCCGTAGTCGGCTATATCGCCGAGCAGTGCCATCGGTGCGATATAGCTGGCGGCGTTGATGAAAGCCGTCAACGCGACAAGGAACATGGCGGGCACGAAAGCGGCCGCGCCCGGCTCCAGCAGCAGGACCACAGGCTGGATAAGCGAATATACCGCCCACGAGAACGCCCAGCTGCGATGCTTGCCGAAACGCTGCATCAATCGGGCCCAGGCCGGCATGGACACGGTCTGAACCACGAAGAACCAGATCATGATGATGGGGAACCTGTCCCCCAGTTGCAGGTAGTCGCGCATGAATATGAAGATGACCGAGAGGTACATACCCTGGCCGACTCCCCAGATTCCCTGGGCGGCGACAAACCGCCACAGGGGGGTATTGAAACGCAACTCCCTGAAAGTCTGGAGCAGGGGCAAGGGATTCTGATAGGAGAGATTGCGTCCCTGCGGCACCCGGGTGATCGCCAGCAGCGCGCCTACCGGCATGATCACGATAAAGACCCAGGCTATGCCGTTGATCACCGGGGGGCCGATCTCGGAACTGCCGACCAGCGGCGCCAGCACCAGCGGCAATACCCAGAACAGAATACTTCCCACTACCGACATCACGGAGTAGTAGGTGGAAATGCGCGAGCGGTCGTTATAGTTGACCGCCAACTCACTGCCCCAGGCCAGATGGGCAATGCTGAACAGGGTAAAGCCCAGGTACACTCCGCACAACCAGCCGCCGTAGTACCAGCTACCTGCCTCCGGCGCCGGCCGGAACAGCATGAAGGTCGCCACGGACGATACCAACGCCCCGGCCACCATCCAGGGTTTGCGCCTGCCCCAGCGGCTGCGGGTACGGTCAGACAGGTACCCGACCAACGGGTCGGTCGCCGCGTCGAACCACCAGCGCAGCAGGTTTACCACGCCTATGCCCGTCAGGGTGGCGGCCGTGTGCTCCACATAGAAGGTTGGCAGCACGATCGCCGCGGGCAGGTTGATAAAGGCTATGGCCATAGCCGGTATGGCGTAGAGGAAGACCTGGGTACTCGAGGCGCGCTGGTATGCCATATTATGGGCTTCCGACGGTGATCGCTGGCGCCAACAAAAATAGTCGCCACGATGTGAACATTGTTCATATTGTGCTATGTTAGTGCGACAGTCAACAGGGAAGCAGCATTTTGCTCGAAGGCAGACCGCAACGAGTCGTGGGGGTGCTGGGTGGCATGGGGCCGGAGGCGACCGTGGATTTCATGGCGAAGATCGTTTCCCGCACCGCTGCCAGGCGCGACCAGGATCACCTCCACCTGCTTATCGACCACAACCCGGGCATACCGGACCGCCATGCCGCCATCGCCGGGGATGCGCCATCAATCGGCCCGCAGCTGGCTGCCATGGCTCATCGCCTGGAGCTGGCGGGAGCGGATTTCCTGGTCATGGTATGCAACACGGCCCATGCCTATACCCAGGACATACGGGCCGCCATCTCGATACCCTTTATCAGCATGGTCGACCTGGCCGTCGATGCACTGCGCGACTACGAGGTAACCCGGGTCGGCATCATGGCGGCCGAGGGTTGCCTGCGCGCGGGCCTATACCAGCGGGCCCTGCAGGGCGCCGGCTACGGTTGCGTAACCTGGGAGGAGCAATCCCTTCAGGCCTTCATGCAGCTACTCTACCGCGTCAAGGCCGGCGAGCGAGGCGACGAACTCACCAGCGCACTGCGCGAACTCGCCGCGGAACTCGAACAGCGAGGCGCCGAGGTCATTGTGGCCGCCTGCACCGAAATCCCGTTGATTTTGGGCCCCGGTGATACCCGGGTTCCCCTGCTGTGCTCAACCAGTGTACTGGTGCAGCGCACCATCGAACTGGCTCGCGAAACCCCGCCTGAGGAATTTTAATCATGCACCTGGCAAAATTTCCACGCACCAAACTCGCCCACCTGCCCACACCTGTGGAGCACCTGCCACGCCTCAGCGCCCGGCTCGGAGGGCCCGCCATCTACGTCAAGCGTGACGATTGCACGGGCCTGGCAAGCGGCGGCAACAAAACCCGCAAGCTCGAGTTCCTAATGGCGCAGGCTCTGCAGCAAGGCGCGGATACGGTTATCACCCAGGGCGCCGTACAGTCGAACCACGCGCGCCAGACAGCGGCGGCGGCCGCAGCGCTGGGGCTGGGTTGTGAGCTGCTGTTCGAAAACCGGATCAGCGAGCCCAGCGAGCAGTATCTCAACTCGGGCAATGTCCTGCTCGATCGCATGCTCGGCGCCAGGACCCATCACTATCCCGGCGGCACCGACATGAACCTGGCGATGGAAGAGCATGCCGTGGCGCTGCGCCGCGCCGGGCGCAAGCCCTACATCATACCAGGCGGCGGCTCCAACCCGGTGGGCGCCCTGGGCTACGTCAACTGTGCACTCGAGCTGGTGCAACAGGCCAACGAGCACGGGCTGAGGATAGATCACATTGTCCACGCTACCGGCAGCGCCGGCACCCAGGCTGGCCTGGTGACCGGCCTGGCCGCGATGCACGCCGACATTCCGGTGCTGGGTATCGGTGTCAACGCGGCCCGCGAGGCACAGGAGGAGAAAGTCTACCAACTCGCGCTGCAGACTGCCGACTATATTGGCGCCGCGGGCAGCGTGCAGCGCGGGCAGATAGTCGCCAACTGCGACTACGTGGGCCCGGGCTATGGGGTCGCCACCCAGGGCATGCGCGAAGCGCTGCTGATGGCGGCACGGCTAGAGGGACTGCTGTTCGACCCGGTGTACAGTGGCAAGGGGCTCGCTGGCCTGATCGACCAGATCAGTCGAGGCACCTTCAAGACCGGGGAGAATATCATCTTTATCCATACTGGCGGCTCGGCCGGCCTGTTCGGCTACCTCGACGAAATACTCTGAAGACGAGGGTTTTCACCAATGGAACAGAAAAACTGGCAGTACCTGCAGACCTCCCGGGACGGCCGTACGCTCACCGTCCGGTTCAATAGCAAAGGCAGGCTGAATTGCCTGAATCACGCCGTGATGCGGGAACTCACCGAACTCGCCCGCGCCCTGCAGGCAGACAGCGAGTTGAGCGCCGTTGTGCTGACCGGAACGCCAGAGATGTTTTCCGCGGGCATGGATCTCAAGGATCCGCAGCTGGCAGCGGCGCGCGAGGCCACGGTCGCCGAGAAGCGCGTCCTGCTGAGGGCCGGGCCGAATATGTGTGCGGCGTGGGAAGCCCTGGAACAGGTGACCATCGTCGCCATGGAGGGCTGGTGCGTCGGTGGGGCACTGGCGCTCGCGGTAGCATGCGACTGGCGGGTGGCCTCTGTCGATACCCAGCTGAGCGTGCCGGAGCTGAAGCTGGGCATGAATATGAGCTGGCAGAGCGTGCCGCGCTTCGTGAACCTGATCGGGCCGTCGCGCAGCAAACAGTTGCTCCTGCTGGCCGAACCCCTGGGTGCTGACGAGGCGGAGCGCTGGGGGCTGCTCGACTACCTGACGCCTGCTGGCGCAGCGCTTGAGCGCGCCCTGCAGTTGGCCGGGCAGGTAGCCGGCATGCCCCCAGTCCCCACCCGCATGATCAAGAAGGCGGTCAATACCAGCGCCAACGTCCTGAACGAAGCGACCAGCTTCATGGACGCAGACCAGTTTCTGCTGACCCAGACCATGGGTGACGCCGGCGAAGGGGCCCGGGCGTTCTTCGAGGGGGGCAAGGGAAAGTTCGAGGGCAACTGACTCGACCGATACGCTGGCATAGCCGCGAGCCAGCCAGAGACGCTATCGACCACGGGCAGCTGTCGACTGCGGTAAGCCTATCTGCACCACCCACGCGAAAGCGGATGGATGGGCCGCTGCCGATTTGCCTAATCTGGCGGGATCGCGCACACTCCCGAACTGATAAAAACATAACAGGCCTCGTCCATGCCGGCATCAGCTGGCCACCATGTGCCACTGCTTCCAGCGACGCCCGCTTGTGATAACGATGCCCCGCGCCAGGTGACTGCTATGCCAACCGTCCGCTCCGCCAGCCTCAGAACGACCTCCGCCCTTCTGCTCTTGCTCCTGCTGTCCAGCATTGCCCTGATATTGACTGCCGGCTGCAGTGACGGCAATGGCAATCACAAGGAAACCGTCGAACCGCAGGTACCGGTGGATCCGGACTACCCGGACTATACCCTGGTTGAACTGACGGCCAGTGCAGACCTGCAGGAACAGGCCCTGGAAGCACTGATCACGGCACAGCCAGGAACCGTGGTGCAGTTCCCGGCGGGCGTATACGATTTCACGGGCGATCTCAGTGTCAGCGTGGACAACGTGGTCATTCGCGGCGCCGGCATGGACGCCGAGACGGGCACGGTGCTGCGCTTCGACAACCAGACGACCGGCGCCCAGGGGGTATTGGCCACCGGCAACAATTTCGTTATCCAGGACATCGCTATAGAGAACACCCCCGGCGACTCAATCAAGGTCGAAGGCTCCAACGGCGTGACCATACGCCGGGTGCGGGTAGAGTGGACCGACGGCCCGGACGAGAACAACGGCGCCTATGGCCTGTACCCTGTGCAAACCCGCAATGTGCTGATCGAGGATTGCGAGGTGCGCGGTGCAAGCGACGCCGGCGTCTACGTGGGCCAGTCGGAAGTCATCATCGTGCGCAATAATTACGTGTACGAAAACGTGGCCGGCATCGAGATCGAGAACAGCAAGTTCGCCGATGTCTACGACAACCTGACCACAGGCAACACCGGCGGCATCCTGGTGTTCGACCTGCCCGGCCCGCCGGTGCAGGGCGGTGAGGCCACCCGGGTGTTCAACAACCGGATTATCGACAACAACGAACCGAACTTCGCCCCGGAGGGCAATATCGTCGGCACCGTACCAACCGGCACCGGCCTTATGATCATGGCCAACGACGATATCGAGGTGTTCGGCAACGAGATCACCGGCAATCAGTCGGCGGCGGTGCTGATCGTCAGTTACTACGCAGTGGACCTGGGGATCAGCAAACCCACCTACGACCCGATACCGGAAAAAATCTACGTGCACGACAACACCATGAGCAATAACGCCTACGACCAGCAGGCCGACGCGGCACTGATCGGGCTGGTGCTGGGCGCTCCGACCGACAACTTCTACGACAGCTCCGGCATCGGCACGGATGCCGGCCTGCTGCTGGAGTTCAGTGACGGGCTCAGTGAAAGCCAGGCAATCTGCATAGTGGACAACGGCCCGCAAAGCAGCATAGGGCGCTTCAATATATCCGTGGTCACCGGCGGCCTGCCCTACGACCCCGACATCTCGACCGACCCCGGCTATTTTGACTGCCGCCACGCATCGCTGCCAGCGATCGAACTCGAACCGCCGGTGGCGCCGGGTGACGGTGGCGACAACCCGATCGATACCGAGGCTCTGTGCAGTACCGGGGGTGACGGGCTGAACAGCGAGGCCCTGGTGGCGGACTGCCCCGAGTTGTCGGATTACCGCCTGTTCGCGGACCCGGCCAATCCGCTCGGCGATGCCAATGGCGGCATCATCTACGACCTGAATACCCCGCTGTTCACCGACTACGCCAGGAAATACCGCTTCGTGTTCCTGCCCGAGGGCGCGGCGGCCGCGTATCGGTCCCTGGAGGTGTTCGACTTCCCGGTCGGCACGGTCATCGCCAAGACTTTCACCATCAAGGCCGACCTGCGGGATGACAACAGTGCCGAGGAACTGGTCGAGACCCGCCTGTTGATCCACCGCAAGGAGGGCTGGGTCGCGCTGCCCTATATCTGGAACGACAGCGGGACCGACGCGGTACTCAGCCGTATCGGCGGCACCAGGGCAGTGAGCTGGACCGACATCGACGGCGCGGCACAGTCCACCGACTACGTCATCCCGAATACCAACAACTGCGCCAACTGCCACGGCGAGGACACCCTGCTGCCCATCGGCCCCAAAGCGCGCCACCTGAACCGGGACTACGCCTACAGCACCGGCAGCGCCAACCAGCTGGACTACTGGACCGGGCAGGGCATTCTGATCGGCGCGCCCGAGGACAGCGGCGCAATCGATACCGTGCCGCTGTGGGGGGACACCGCTGCCGACCTCGATGATCGCGCCCGCGGCTACCTGGACATCAACTGCGCCCACTGCCACCAGCCCGGGGGAGCGGCCGATACCTCGGGGCTGTTCCTGGAGTATCACCGCCCCTTCGGCTATGACGTCGGGAAATGCAAGACGCCGGTGGCGGCCGGCGACGGCGCCGGCAACCTCGGCTACGATATAGTCCCCGGCGACTCGGAGGCCTCCATTGTCGACTTCCGCATGGAGTCCAATGAGCCGGCGGTGCGTATGCCGGAGATCGGCCGCAGCATCGTGCACACCGAGGGCGTGCAGTTGATCGAGCAGTGGATCAACGCCATGGATCCGGTGGACTGCACCAACCCGTAAGCCACCCGCCCAAACCCGGGGGTCACGGTCATCACCGTCGCCCCTCATTGCCAGAGGACGCACCAACCATGCCCGTCAAACCCGTCGACCTGCGCGGCAGCAAGATCCTCATTACCGGGCCCACCGGCCAGGTGGCGCGGCCAGTCGTTGAGCACTATGCAAAAATTGCGGACGTCCACGCCCTGGCACGCTTTCGCAACGCCGAGGATCTACAGGCAATGGCGTCGCTGGGTGCCACGCCAGTGAAGGCGGATCTCGCCGAGCCGGACACTGTTGCCGCGATCGACGATGATTTCGACTACGTGCTCAATTTCGCCGTGGTGAAAACCGGTGATTTCGATTACGACCTGGCCGCCAACGCCGAGGGGGTCGGCTATCTGATGAACCGCTGCCGGCGGGCCAAGGCCTTCCTGCACTTTTCCTCCACCGCGGTCTACCAGTACGAGGGACAGGCCCCGCGCCGGGAGGACGCCCCCCTGGGGGACAATCACCGCGCCATGTTCCCGACCTACAGTATCTCCAAGATCGCCGCCGAATCCGTGTGCCGCTTCGTCGCGCGCTCGCAGGCTATCCCGACCACCATCGCCAGGCTCAGCGTTCCCTACGGCGATAACGGCGGCTGGATGTACTACCACATGCTGATGATGCAGCAGGGTATACCTATCGACATCCACCCGGACGGGCCCAACTTTTACAACCTGCTGCACGTGGATGACTACATCGACAAGATTCCCTGTCTGCTGGCCGCTGCCACCACCGGGGTGACCACCACCAACTTCGGCGGCTCGGAAAAAACCAGCATCGAGCAGTGGTGCGCCTATATTGCCGAACTCACCGGCTTCGAACCGCTGTTCAATAAAACCACCAGCGCTTTCGGTAGCCTGCACATCGATACCGGGCGCATGCACGAACTGATCGGCCCGACAAGGGTGGACTGGCGGGACGGAATCAAACGGCAACTGCAGGCACTGGCCCCTGAGGTGCTGCGCCAACGTTGATGACAGCCAATCGCGACCGCACGGAGGAGCAGAACATGGAACTGGCGCAGCGAATCCAGGCACTGGAAGATGTGGAAGCCATCAAACGGCTGAAGCACGATTACCTGTATTTCTGCGACAGCAAGCAGCCGGACAAGGTAAGGGAGTGCTTCGTCGCCGGCCCGGTCCATATCGACTACGGTGAAGTGGGGGTTTTCGACAATCGCGAGGCACTGGTGGAGGTATTCACCCAGGCGGCATGCCACGACCACATGGTCGAGATGCACCATGCCCAGAATCCCCGCATCGACCTCGTCGATGCCGACAGTGCCCGCGGGGTGTGGGGCCTGTTCTACCACCTGATCGACACCCGCCGGCAGCTGGTCACCCAGCTGGGTGCCTGTTACGAGGATGAATACCGCAAGGTCGATGGCCGCTGGCTGATCAGTTCCACCGTCTGCAGGATCAATTCCGCCTATACCACCCAGCTTGCCGGGCCGGAAGCACAAGCCAGGGTGGTGTTTGCGGGCAAGCCGCTCAGATCTTGATGGCCAGCTGATCGTAAATCTGCGGTGCGACCGCCGATTCCAGCAGGCTGTGGGTATCCCATACGCCCCACTCGCCGACAATCCTGCCGCCGCTGTCATGGTGGGTGATGGTGATACCGTCGATGGCAATCTGCTGGTCGCCGGACTCGCGGTTGGTATCCGTGACCCGGGAGACCCAGCGGGTCGCGACCTTGTCGCCACAGGCGAACTGGTCCTCGATGGTGAAGGCCATGTCCTGGAAAGCACCCTT
The DNA here is from genome assembly GCA_024234735.1 of Pseudomonadales bacterium. Taxonomy (GTDB): domain Bacteria; phylum Pseudomonadota; class Gammaproteobacteria; order Pseudomonadales; family Halieaceae; genus JARRPM01. The sequence continues at coordinate 175,157 of JACKNV010000002.1, read as the reverse complement.
GTACACGGCGATGAACTGCATGTATTCGTCGGGCCCGCGCAACTCACCCAGCTGGGGCATGGGGTGGGCCCGGGAATCCGCGGCCAGCAACTCCGGTAGCAGGGCAACATTGCCCCGGGTCCATACCTCCTGCAGCAGGCGGCGAACGGTCTCCCTATTCTGCTCTGACATGGCGCTTATCTCCTTATGTGCGGCCGTGGTGCTGCTGGCGGTGTCGCAGGACCGGCTCGCGGGCTTGAAGTTAGCGTATATGAGGGTGGCCGTCTTCGCCAGCCGGGGCACTGAAAAACACCGGATGAACCCAGCTCCTGTGGAAACTCCCCGCCGCCAGTGCTATACCTAGCATGGCATGGCCGGGTGCTCACCCACGCACCCGCTGGCCACTATAACAATTACCGCGCCACCGGGAACGGAGCCACACCGACATGACAGCACAGAGGCCGCAATATTTCTCCGACCTGGAACAATGTGTGGAGGCGCTAATTGACCATGTCGGCAGGAAGGTGGTCATCGCCGGCGGCTTCGGCCGGCCGGCCCACCTGTTCAACGAACTGTTCCGCCGCGCGCTGGCCGACCCGACGATCCAGCTGACCATCATCACCGGCGTCTCCTTCAGCCGCCCCAGAGGTAGCAGCGATCTGGAAAAGCGTTTCATCGACCCGTTCGTGGAGCGGGTGTTCGGCAACCTGCCGGAACTCGACTATGTGGCGCCCTACATGAAAGGCCAGCTGCCGCCCAATATCGAGATCGTCGAGGTATTCCTGCAGGCCGGCGCCTTTCTCAACAACCAACACGCCCAGCAGAATTTCGTCTACAGCAATTTTACCCACTGGCTGCGAGACATGGTCGAACAGGGCTGTAATGTTTTCAGCCAGATGACCTGCAAGCGGGAAATCGACGGCCGGCTGTGCTACAGCATGAGCGGCGATGCCTACGCCCTGGACATCCTGCCGCGCCTGCAGGAATTGCGGCAACAGGGCAGGAAGGTCGCGGTGATCGGCCAGGTCAACGACGAACTGCCCTTCATGTACAACGATGCCATCGTGCCGCCGGAAACCTACGATTTCATCCTGGACAATCCCGCCTACAACCACACCCTGCTGGGGCCGCCCTCCCCGCCCGTCGACACCACCGACTATATGATCGGCCTGAACGCCGCCAGCCTGCTGCCCGACGGCGGCACCCTGCAGATCGGTATCGGCGCCCTCGGCGATGCCATTACCTATGGCTGCATACTGCGCCAGGAACAGAATACGCGTTTCAAGGCCGCCCTGGCGGAGCTGGGTGTCCTGGAAAAATTCGGCGCCATCATCGACCAGATAGGCGGCACGGAGCCTTTCGAGACAGGCCTGTACGGCTCCACCGAGATGTTTGCCGACGGTTTTCGCCACCTGTACAACCACGGCATCCTCAAGCGTGCGGTATACGATGACGTCGGGCTACAAGGGCTGCTCAATGCCCGCAGGATAGGCAGCGAGATCACCCCCGAGACCCTCGATGTGCTGTTGCAGGAGGGCCTCATCAACGCCGCCCTGACCCCGCAGGACGTGCAGTTCCTGCAAAAATACGGTGTCCTGCGCCCTGATATCACCCTGGAAGCAGGCCTGTTGCACTGTGCCGACGGCACCGCGATAGCGGCAGACCTGACAGACGCCGAGGCGCTGGCCGCCATCAAGCGCCACTGCCTGGGCGACCATCTCAAGGGCGGTATCGTGCTGCATGCCGGATTCTTTCTCGGCCCCCAGGCCATGTACGAGCAGCTGCGCAACATGCCCGAGGACGAGGCCAGGAAAATCTGCATGACCGACATCGCCTACGTCAACCAGCTCTACGGCTGCGAGGAGATCGCCCGCGCCCAGCGCCAGAAGGCCCGCTTCATCAATACCACCATCATGGTGTCGCTGCTGGGCGCCGCCTGTTCGGACGGGCTCGATAACGGCCACAAGATCAGCGGGGTCGGCGGGCAATACAACTTCGTGGCGATGGCCCACGCGCTGGAGGATGCCCGTTCGATCCTGATGTGCCGCAGCACCCGCACCAAGGGCGACAAGGTCTCATCCAACATCGTGTGGAACTACGCCCACACCACCATACCGGCACATTTGCGCGATATCGTGGTCACCGAGTACGGCATCGCCATGCTGCGCGGACAGCGGGAAAGGGACGTCATCGCGCGCCTGCTGAACATCGCCGACTCGCGCTTCCAGCAACAGCTGCTACAGCAGGCCAAGGACGCCAACAAGATCCCCCCGGACTACGAGATTCCCGAACAGTATCGGCACAATACCCCGGAGCGCCTGGAGCGTATTGCCGCGCGCCTGCGCAGCGAGGGCCTGCTTCCGAAATTCCCCTTCGGCACCGATTTCACCCACGAGGAGCAGGTGCTGGGAGATGTGCTGCAACACCTCAAGGCCAATATGGGCTCGCGCCGCACCCTGTTCAAAACCCTGGCCGGGGCGGTGGGCCACGCCGGGGCGGCCATCCCCGCGGCGGCGCTACCCTACCTGGCGCGCATGGGCCTGGACCAGCCCAGGGATCTCAAGGAAACCGCCGTACAGAAACTGATCCTGGCCCAGTTGCACGAGTCCGGCTATACCTGATCACCGCCGCCGGGGCCGGTCCCACCCGAGCGCCCTTGCCGGGCTAGATAGAGGGTCTGGGTGGGATAGGCAAACTCTATGCCCTGCTCCTGAAACGCCCGGCACAGGCCGAGATTGATGGCCTGCTGGATATCCATGTATTCGTTGTAGTCCGGCGACAGCACGTAATACACCACTTCGAAATCATAGGAACTGGCGCCGAAAGCCTTGAAATGCGCGCGATCGAAGCGGGTATTGGCAACCCCCTCGACAATGTCCCTGACCGTCCCGGGAATCGATTCCAACTGATCCGGTGAACTCTGGTAGACAACGCCGAAGGTAAAAGGTACACGCCGCTCGTACATGCGTTTGAAGTTGCGGATGCGGCTGTTCAGCAGGTCGGAATTGGAAAAGATCAGCTGCTCTCCCGACAGGCTGCGCAAGCGCGTGGTCTTGATACCGATCTTCTCGACCTCCCCGAGGAGGTCACCGACGATGATGAAATCCTTAACCATGAACGGTTTGTCCAGGATGATGGACAGCGATGCGAACAGATCGCCGAGAATATTCTGCACCGCCAGGGCAATGGCCACACCGCCGATACCCAGGCCGGCCACCAGCGCGGTTACGTCGTAACCGAGATTCTCCACCACCAGCAGGACGGCGAGCGACCAGATGATCAGGCGGGCAACGAAAGACAGGCCCTGCAGGGCCGACACCATGCCTGGATCCTCGTCCCGGTGCGTGTTGGAAAAGTAGACGATGTATTCGGACACCAGTCGGTTGGCCCACAGCGCCACCTGCAGCGCCACCGCGAACAGGATTACCAGGTCGAGGACGCTCTCTGCCGATCCCAGTTCCAGGGGACGGGAGCCCAACCACAGGGCCACCAGCACCAGGGTGAACTGCCTGGTGGAGCGCAGCACCGCGACCAGCAGGTCATCGATCACCGTTTCGGTTTTCGCCGTAAGGCGCCCGAGGTTGCGCAGCAGCAGGCGTTTGCCCAGCGACAGGGCGGCGTATGCGCCAACCGCGACGGCGGCGGCGACCGCCCATGCCAACAGGCTGTTGCCACCCAGTTGCAGCGCATTCAAAGTGTCGGTCAGTTGCTCCATGCGGCGGTGTTTCCCCCTCTGTTATCGGGCGAATGAGAACTGCAGACAATAAGAAAACACCGCCTGCCTGGCAAGGCAGGCGTCGCTCGGGCGTCCCTCTGGCTTGCTCGACGATCTTCCGGTAGGCAGGGACGGGCAATTGCCATGCCGCCGGCGTGGTGTACACTGGCGCAAACGACTGGACCGGCATGGCGAACCTGAGCACACCCGTAACAGACCCGGAACTCCACGACTACCTGACCCGGCGTTTCGGGCGGGCCCATATGCGGCGTCGCCTGGGCGTGGAAACCGAGCACGCCGCGGACCGCTTCGGCCAGGGGCGCACCCTTTTCCATATCGAGAACTGGAATGTCGCCGCGCTGATTATCAGCGCGGTGCTGAACCTCACCGGCATGGCGGCGCGCGGTCGGGCAAACGTGCTGGACCTGCAGGTGCGCCACAACGATTTGTTGCTACCTCACCTGCCAGAGGTTTTCAATGGCTATACCCTGCTGCAGCTGAGCGACCTGCACCTCGATTCGCTGGAAACCTTTCCGGAGGTGTTGGCCGACACGGTCGGCGAGCTGCAGTTCGACATCTGTGTCCTGACCGGTGACTACCGCTTCCTGACGCGCGGCCCACACCAGCAGGCCATGCTCGGCCTCGAGCGCCTGCGCCAGGCCATCGACCGGGATGTCTATGCAGTGCTGGGCAATCACGACTCCATTGCCATGGCCCGGCCCATCGAGTCGCTGGGTATCCGCCTGTTGCTGAACGAGAACGTTGCGCTCGAACGCAAGGGTGAGCGTATCTGGCTGGCCGGCATCGACGATCCTCACTACTTCTGCGCCGACAACCTCGACAAGGCGCACGACGGCATTCCCGACGAATCCGTTTCCCTGTTGCTCGCCCATTCGCCGGAAATCTACCGCCACGCGGCCTATGTCGGCTTCGACGTCATGATGTGCGGGCACACCCACGGTGGCCAGATTTGCCTGCCGGGCGGCATCGCGCTGACCTTCAACTCCTCCGCGCCGCGCTTCACCGGTGTCGGAGCCTGGTCGTACGCCCTCATGCAGGGCTACACCTCGGCCGGCACCGGCAGCTCGGTGGTGCCGGCGCGCTTCAACTGCCCCCCCGAGGTCACCCTGCACCACCTGCGCAGGCCTGTCGGGTAGGCGGCGCGGCGCGCGGTGTCAGTAGGGCCGTTGCCGGATATTGAGCCGGAACAGCGGCTTCGACACCAGTATCTCGATCAGCATGAACGCCAGCGGCAACAACAGCGCCCACCACCAGTCCATGCGCAGCACCACGACAGCGTAGCCACAGGGGAGGAAGGACTCGGGTAGCTGGTCCAGGCCCAGGCAGCGTGAACTCGGCGCCATGCCCATGCGGCGCTTGGCGAAGCTGGAAAACAGGTCCCCCGCCACCACCAGCAGTCCGAACACGACGCCGAACACCGATCCGAAGCCCAGCAGCACGGCCAGCCCCCAGGCACTCAGCAGGGCGGCGAACACGCCCCGCCAGGTCTTGGCGGAACCAAACAGCGGCTGCCGGTCCGGCAGGCGCCAGCCCAGGTCCAGGGCCCGCGCCCAGCGGCGCTGCAACGCCCAGGTGGCCAGCACTGGCGCCGCGTTACTGGCCACCAGCAACAGCAGCAAGCGCGGAGCCGTTCCCGACATCCAGGAAAGTTCGATCATATCCATGACCCTTCAGCAGCCCATTGGCACGACACGCCCGCTGCGGGCATGCCCTGCAGGTGCTATCCTGCTGGACTATGGTAGCTGAGTTTCGACACTGTGTTTTCCATTGCCGCAAATATTGACCCGTCCGCCACCGGCCCGTGCCCTGCCTGCCGCCGCGGCATCCGCATCCCGGCCAGGCTGGCCGCGCGGGTGCTGGGGGGAGTGTTGCTGGCCACCGGTGCGCCTGCCACGACTGCAGCGTCGCCCCTTGCGGAACTGCTTGACGGTGCCAGGCCCGAGGCCAGCGAGTTTCACAGCACCAGCGATTTCCAGTTGCAGCAAAATACGATTCTGCTGAACGCCTCTTCCGGAGACGGGTCACCGCCACGCCTGTTCATCGTCGACTCCGGAGCACCGATGACCATCGCCGCGGCGCTGGCGCGGGAACTCAGGCTGGCCACTTCCGCCAGTGTCGCGCTGGCGGGACCCGCGGGAGGCCACAGTGTGGTGCCGGTCACCCGCCTCCCCCAGCTGCGGATAGCGGGCCTGAATTTTGCCGATGTGGGGGCGGTGGTTGCCTGGGTAGAACCTCCCGACGAGCTCGCCTGCCTGTCCAGGGCGGGCCTGCTGGGAGCCAGCCTGCTGCAGGCAGCTATCTGGCAGATCGATTTTCACAGCCGGCGGATCACGATGACCAGTGCCCTGGACACGCTACCGGGGCTGGGCCAGGCCACCAGGATACCGTTTATCCGCGCCGACGCCGCGGGTTCGCCGCGCATCGCGGTGGGGGTGAGCGAGTTGCAGCAGGCCTCACTGCTCATCGACCTGGGGTTCAATGGCTCGCTGGCCATTCCCACCGCCCTGCTCGAGCAGGCCGGCGATCGGGTCAGCGCCACGGCGCCTGTGGAAACCGGCCAGGCGGCGGCGACAGTACTGGGCAACCGCCGCTCGGAAGTGCGTATCGCCCGGGTGGGTGAACTGCGCCTGGGCGACCTCAGGCTGCCGGACTTTCCGGTCATGACAGGCCCCGGCGTTTCCGACTTCCATCTCGGCATCGAATTCCTGCGTCATTTCCGGGTGACGATAGACTGGCAGCACGACGACCTCTACCTGGAACCACAGGCGCCGCAGGCCGACCTCTATTTCGATTATGCGAGTTACGGCTTCGCCCCGAAGTTGGGCAACCACGGCCTGGAAGTCGGCGCGATCTGGAGCGGCGGCGCCGCCGAGCGGGCCGGCCTCGCCCTGGGTGACCGCCTGGTGGCAATAGATGGCCGCGACACCAGCGACCCCGGTTTTGCCGAATTTTGCGGCCTACTGGATGCGGTGGGGCTGTTCGGCTGGCAGGACGCTCCCATCGCCGTCACCCGGCTGCGCGCGGGCGAGCGCGAGACCTTCCGCCTGACCCGCTCACCCCCGGGCCCCGCCGGGGTGGCCGACTAATCCCCCGCGGCCAGGGCCGCCTTGGCCCGCTCCCGCAGGGACTGCACGATGGCATAAAACCCGGGAATGAAAAACGTTCCCACCAGCAGGGCCGCGAGCATGCCGCCGAACACGGTGATGCCCAGGGAGCGCTGCCCCAGGGCCCCGGCACCGCTGGCGAACACCAACGGCAGTATGCCCAGGATGAAGGACACCGCGGTCATGCACACCGCGCGAAAGCGCAGGCGCCCCGCCTCCCGCGCCGCCAGCAGGATGGCCTCGCCCTGCTGTTCACGCCGCTGGCGGGCGAACTCGACGATCAGGATGGCATTCTTGGCGGCCATGCCTATCAGCAGCACCACGCCCACCTGGGCGTAGAGGTTGAGCGCGGTACCCGAGAGCAGCAGTGCCGCGAGCGCGCCGCCAATGGCCATGGGCACCACCAGGATAATGGCCACCGGGATCGACCAGCTCTCGTATTGGGCAACCAGGAACAGATAGATGAACGCCAGCGCCAGGCCATAGGCGAGTATCGCGGTTTGCCCCGCCTCCCTTTCCTGGTAGGCCATGCCGGTCCACTCGATGCGGTAGCCGGGCGGCAGGGTATCGGCGGCCAGTTTATCGAAAGCACTCATGGCCTGCCCGGAACTGTATCCGGGCGCGACACTCGCCTGCACCGGTGCCGCGCGATAGAGGTTGTAACGGGCGGCAACGTCCGGGCCGAGCACCGGGCGGGTACTCACCAGGGTATTGAGAGGCACCATTTCCTCACCGCGTGACTTGAGGTAGAAGTGGGCCAGGTCCGCCAGGTTGGAGCGATAGGCCGACTCCGCCTGCATGATCACCTTGTAGGTCTGGCCGAAAATAGTGAAGTCGTTGATGTACAGCGAACCCATCTGGGCCTGCAAGGTGATGAAGATTTCACTCAGTGGCACCCCCAGGTTTTTCGCCTTGATCCGATCGACGTCGATAAAGTACTGCGGAACATTGGCGCGATAGCTGGAAAATACGTTCTGCAGCGCCGCTGTCTGGTTGGCATCCACGATGAAGTTGTTGAGCACGGTGGCGAGCTCCGCCGGTGAGCGGGACAGGGTGTCCTGCAGCATCAGCGCGAGCCCCCCCACCGCACCCATCCCCGGTATGGCCGGGGGATTGATCGCGTAGACCTGGGCCTCGGGAATCTGTGCAAACGCCAGGGCATTGATGCGCCGAACCAGGTTGAACGACGAGGCCGCCTTGGCGGTGCGCTGCTCCCAGGGGGTCAGCACCACGAACAGGGTGCCGCCATTGCTGGCCATGGCGCCAGTGAGGATGGAATAACCGGTGATCGCCGTTACCGTCTCCACGGCGGGGTCGCGTTCCAGAATCGCCACCAGTTTGTCTATCGCGGCCCGGGTTCGATTGATGGAGGAAGCGTCGGGCAGCTGCACGCTGACCAGCAGCAGGCCCTTGTCCTCGTTGGGGACGAAGCCGGTGGGCGTGTTCAGGGCCGCCAGCCCCAACGCCCCCAACCACGCCAGAAAAATCACGAATACCAGGCGCAGCTTGCGCAGCACCCATTGCACACCGCCGTCATAGCGCCGCGTGATGCCGGCAAACACCGCCAGGAAGCGCCGATACCAGCCGGCTTCATGCTGTTCGCCGGGCTTGAGCAGCAGCGCGCACAGCGCCGGGCTCAGGGTCAGCGCATTGACCGACGACAGCACCACGGCCACACAGATGGTCACCGCGAACTGGCGGTACATCACTCCGGTGATGCCCGGCAGCATGGCCACCGGCACGAACACGGCCAGCAGCACCAGGGTGGTGGCCACTATCGCCCCGCCCACCTCGCGCATGGTCACCAGGGCGGCATCGCGGGGTGCCATCGCCGGGTCTTCCCGCAGGTGCCGTTCGCAGTTCTCGATGACCAGGATGGCGTCGTCCACGACGATACCGATGGCCAGTATGAGACCGAACAGGGTCACGGTATTGATCGACATCCCCATGATCTGCAGCACGGCAAAGCTCGCCACCAGCGATACCGGGATGGCAACCGAGGGAATCAGCGCCGAGCGCCAGTTACCGAGGAATACATAGGTGACCGCGATGACCAGGGCCACCGCCTGCAGCAGCGACAGCACCACCTGCCGGACGGCGGTGGACACGTAACGGGTGGTGTCATAGCTGGTGACATAGTCCAGACCCTGCGGGAAACTGTGCGACAGTTCCTCCACCAGGGCATCGATTCTGGCCCCGGTGGCCAGGGCGTTGGCTCCCGCCGCCTGGTACAGGGCCAGGCTCACCGAGGGATAGCCGTTGGTCTCGCCGAAGAAGTTGTACCCCGCCTGGCCCAGCTCCACTCGCGCGATATCGCGCAGGTAGATCGCCGAGCCGTCGGCACGGGCGCGCAGGATGATCTCCTCGAATTCCTCCACGTCCTGCAGCCGGCCCCGGGTCTGCAGGGTGTACTCGGTTTGCAGGTCTCCGTCAAAGGGCGGTGCACCGATCTTGCCCACCGGCGCCTGCACGTTCTGCTCGCGCAGCGCATCGCGTACGTCGGTCACCGACAGGCCCAGGGCAGCCATCCGGTCGGGGTCCAGCCACAGGCGCATGGAGTAATCGGCCTCGCCCATGATATCGGCCGATGAAACCCCGTCCAGGCGCGTCATGGCGCCCTGCACATTGATCTTCACGTAGTTGGATATGAACTTGTAATCCAGCGACTCGTCGGGCGAGTAGAAACTGATCAGCTTGAGCATATCGGGGGAGCGCTCGGCCACGTTCAGCCCCATGGCAGTCACTTCCAGCGGCAGGGACGGTTCCGCCAGCTTCACCCGGTTCTGCACCCGCACCAGCGCCATGTCCGGGTCGGCGCCGACCTTGAAGGTGACCGTCAGTCGGTAGCTGCCGTCATTGGCGCTCTTGGAAGACATATAGATCATGTCCTCCACCCCGTTCACCGCCTCCTCGATGGGCGCGCCCACCGCCGCCTCGACAACTTCCGCGGAAGCGCCGGGATAGACACCGGACACCACGATATTGGGTGGTGAAATGGCCGGGTACTCGGTGATCGGCAGGGTGGCGATGGCGAGTGCGCCGGCCAGGGTCATGACGATGGCGATAACCAGGGCAAACTTGGGGCGGTCGATAAAAAAGCCACTGAACACGGCTCAACCCTGCCCGGCCTGGCTGGGGATCGCCTTGACCTGCACCTGCATCCCCGGGCGCACCTGCTGCAGGCCGCGCACGATTACCCGCTCGCCTGCCTGCACACCGTTTTTTGCCAGGACGCGGTCATCCCGGCGCTGGCCCAGTTCGACGTTGTGCCGCTGTACGGTGTCGTCGCCGTCGACCACCAGCACAAAGCTGCCCTGCTGGTCGGCCTGCACCGACGCCTGCGGCAGGAACAGGCCCTGCAGCGGCGTGGGATCAGTGAGAATCACCCGCACGTACTGACCGGGTACCAGCAGGCGGTTGGGGTTGGGAATGCGGGCGCGCACCTCCAGGGTGCCGGTGGTGGCGTCGATGCGGTTGGCGATATAGTCGATGCGACCGACCTGCGGATAAATCACGCCATTGCTGAGCTCCAGGGTGACCTCGAGTTTTTCCGCCCGGGCGATGCGATCGTAATCCGAGCTGCCGGTGACGGCCTCGATAAAGACCACTTCGCCCACCTGGAACAGGGCCTCTATCGGGTCGATGCTCACCAGCGTGGTCAGGGTACCCGTATTGGGCCCCACCAGGTCGCCGACACTGGCCGCACTGCGGCCGATGCGGCCCCGTATCGGCGCCGTGATTACCGTGTAGCCGAGGTTGACCTGGGCGCTGCTGATACGGGCGCGGGCCGCCTCGATCTGGGCATCGGCATCCAGTTTCTTGGCCATCAGGTTGTCGACCTCCGAGGGAGAGATGGCGCCGCGGGGCAACAGTTCCTGGGCCCGCTTGTAGTTGCGCTCGGCATTCGCCTGCAGCGCCAGGGCGGCCGCGAGGTCGGCCTGGGCACTGGCCATGTCCGCCTCGTATTCCGAGGGATCTATGGTGTAGAGCACCTCGCCGGCCGCCACCAACGCGCCCTCCTGGAACTCACGGCTCAACAGGTAGCCGGTAACCCGCGCCTGAATGGCGACATCGTCCCGCGCCCGCAGCCGGCCGATATATTTACTGGTGTACTGGTAGGACTCCCGCACCACCGTGTCTACCACTACCTCCACACTGTACTGCGGAGGCGCCTCGGGGGCACAGGCGACAAGCCAGGGAAAGACCAGGGCCAGGGCAACAATGCGGATCACGGCGGAACTCTCTCAAGGGAACTGCCCCACACTCTACCAGACTGGCCCAGGCAACAGCACCACCGCGGCCCGCTCTCGGGACAGGCGCTGGTAACAACCGCTTCAGGCCCTCGTCTCGATCACCTGTACCCAGCGCGGCACCACGTCCAGATGCACGGCGACGAGCTTCAGGCAGACCAGCAACGGCACGGCGAGCAGCACCCCCACCGCTCCCCACAACCAACCCCAGAGCATCAACCAGAGGATGAGGATCAGTGGATTCAGGCGCATGTGCTGGCCGAGGAGGGTCGGTGTGACAAACTGAGCCTCGAGCAGATTGATGAAGAAAAACACGCTGGCTGGCAACAGTGCCGCCAACTCCAGACCGTACTGGGTAATGCCGGCGATACCGAGCACACACATGGCGATCACCGGGCCGACATAGGGAGCGTAGTTGAGCAGCGCTACCATGGCGCCCCACAGCAGGGCATCCTCGACACCCAGCAGCCACAGTGCGCAGGCAGTGACCGCGCCCAGGCCGGCATTGACGACCGTTACCGCGAGGATGTAGCGGGAGAGTTGCCGCCGCACCTTACCGAAAATGAGCCCGGCGCGACGCCTGTCCCGGGCCAGGGAAAAGCTATCGATAAAGCTGGCGTACAGGCCGGGGCCGAAAATCAGCAGAAACAGCAGGAGTATCAGCCACAGGGCAAACTGGGCGAGCACCGAGGGCGCCGCCCCCAGGGCGGCCAGCAGTATTTCCATACCCCCCTTTTTCACCTGCTCCACCAGGGCGCTGCCTTTTTCGGGCGCGGCGGCAGGGGGCGGCGCCTGCGGTTCGTCGTCGAACCAGCCGAACGGGTTGAACCACGATTTCCCTCGCGGCACCTGCGCTGGCGGAGTGGCGGGCGACGGACTGATTCTCTCCTCCAGGCTGGTCAACTCCCGGGTGAGACGCGCCGACAGCTCCGGTAGTTGCGCCGCCCACTTCTGCGCGGGCGCGGCGAGTTCGACGCTCAGCAGGACAAAGGGGCCACCCAGTACGGTAAGCAACAGCAGCGCCGATACCAGCCGCGGAACACGCACCCGCTTCAGCAGCTCGACCGCCGGGCTCAACATCAGGGCCACCAGCAGTGCGACCACAATCGGCATGAGCAGGGAGCGGGCGAAGTACAGCGTGTAGAGAATGGCCAGCGCCGCCAGCAGGTTCAAAGCAGTGCGCATGGCCGTTACAGGATATCCCTGAGCAACTCGCGGGCGATGATCACCCGCTGGATTTCACTGGTACCCTCGTAAATGCTGGTGATGCGCACGTCACGCGCCAGCCGCTCCAGGGGGTACTCGCGTATGTAGCCGGCCCCGCCCATCAGTTGCAGGGCGCTGTAACAGGCCTCGTTGGCCTTCTCACTGGCAAACAGCTTGGCCATGGCGGCGGAGGCGCCGAAATCCAGGCCCTGCTCCTTGTTCCAGGCCGCCTGCATGAGCAACAACCGGGCCGCCTCCAGTTCCGTATAGCGATCCGCCAGCATCCATTGCAGGCCCTGGAAATTGCCGATCCTGGTGCCGAACTGTTCGCGCTCACCCAGGTAGTTCCTGGCGTAATCGAGTGCCGCCAGGCCCACCCCCAGGGCCAGTGAACCGATGCCGATCCGGCCGCCAGCGAGCTCCCCGACCGCTACCCGGTAGCCCCTGCCCTCCTCCCCCAGCAGGGCGCCGGCGGGCACACGGCAGTCGCTGAAGGTCACGGTGTTGGTGGCGGAACCGCGCTGGCCCATCTTGTCCTCGGCCCTGCCGATGGCGATGCCCGGCAGGCCGTTGTCGACGATGAAACAGGAGATGCCCCTGCCCTTGGGCGCATCCGGGTCGGTGACCGCCCAGACGACGAAGCAGCCGGCGTATTCCGCGCTAGTGATATAGATCTTGCTGCCATCCAGGACCCACGCGTCGCCGTCGCGCACCGCGCGGGTGCGCATCGCCGCCGGGTCCGAACCGGCGCCGCTCTCGGTGAGGCAGAACCCGGCCGCCGCGTACTCGCCCTTACAGATACGCGGCAGGTAGTGACGGCGCTGGGTCTCGTTACCCACTGCCTGGATCACCTCCGCCACCATATTGGTCACCGACACGGTGACCGCCGTGGCGGCGCAGCCTTTCGCCAGTTCGGTGATTGCCGCGCTGAAAGCGATCACGCCCGCTTCGGCACCCCCGTACTCCGCGCGCACGTTGAGCCCCATGAAGCCCAGCTCCGCGAGGCCGCGCAGATTGGCCAGCAGCACCTCGCGCCCACCGTGTTCGTCCAGGGTGGCGGCATTGGGCGCCAGTTCGCTGCGGGCGAATTGGCTCGCCGTATCCCTGATCATCTGTTGTTCTTCGGTAAGTGCCAGGTACATGGGGAGGGGCTCCTGTAGTCATATGTCACAGGAAACCATGGTAACAGTTAACCGCGTGGTAGCCTCGCCCACGTCGCAAGCCGGGTTATCAGCCAGCGGCGGTTTCACCACCTGCCGCAGGGATGTGCACGAGTCGCGCCGGACAGCCGGAGCGCTATTCGGGCAGGGTTTCGCCGCTGCCGCCCATTTCGGCAGGCACATCCTGCATCTTGGGCAGGCCGTCGCGGATGGGCAGCACCGACTCCGAGTAGAAGACATGCAGGGCCGGGCGGTAATCGAAATCGGGAATAACCGCCGCATACACATCGATCAGGCCCATGGCGGGATGATCGGTCATGATATGCCCGCCGCACTGCGTGCACCATTTGCGATGGCTGTTGTCGGTTTTGGCATAACTGCCGATCTTGTCCGCACCGCGGGTCACCTTGACCGCCTCTGGCTTCCACAGGCTGAAGGCATTCACCGGGCCCGCCGACCAGTGCCGGCAGGATTCGCAGTGACAATAACCCATCGCCTCCGGCGCACCGGCCACCTCCAGTTGTACCGCACCACAGAAACAACCGCCTTGTACCACAGCTTCGCTACTCATCTGCCTGCTCCTTGCGGACACCGGTCCACCTGTCATCGGCTCGCAACCGGCCGCCGCCGGCTCGAACCACGCCCGCAGTATAGACGAGTTTGCGACGATCCGAAGTCGCCACGACGCCGCGCCCTGCCCGCCAATCTTCCGACGCGAACACGCCCCCAGCGAGAGTCCGGTCACTGCCGGATGGATTATCGCCGGCTGCAGTGGGTATAGTGTGCCGTGAATATATCCACCGGGGGTTGCCCGCCATGGCCAGACTGGTATTTCGATTTGATCCGGAGCTCTCCTGGAAGTCCTGGTCGGCCATCGCGATCTTCGGCTGTGGTTTTGCGGGCCTTGCCATGGGTGTCGGCGTCAGTGAGCGACCGGGCATGGCAGAGACCGACCTGTTGACCCGTGCCTATTACGCGTTCGGCCTGTTCGTCCTGGGTGGCATGGACCTGGGCACGCCCACGGGCGGGCCTGCCCTGGGGCGTGCCCTGTTGTGGCTGGCTTATTTCGCCGCGCCGGTATGGACCGCGTCCGCCGTATTCGAGACCATCCTGCATGCACTGCGACCACCGGTATGGCGTGTCGGGAGCATCAGGAACCGGATCGTGGTATTCGGGGGTGGAGAGCTCACCCTCGCGCTCCTGAACAGGATCAAGACAAACGATGACCTGGCCCGGGTAATCGTCATCGTCGACGAGGCGCAGCATCCCCAGCTGGATCAGCTGCGTTCCTACCGGGGGGTAAGGGTCGTCATGGTATCCGGCGACCAGATGCATCGCCTGCGGCGCCAGCGCCTGCACAAGGCCAGCAAGTACCTGCTGCTGAGCGACCGGGACCAGCTCAATTTCGAGGTTGCGAGCGTTTTGCTGGAACAGGATCCACAGCTGGGGCCGAAAATCATTTACCACGTTTCCAACCTGCGATTCCTGAGGGTGTTGGCGGGCTCGCAGGTGGTTACCCAGTGCACGCCCTTCAACCAGTACGAAATGGCCGCGACCCAGCTGGCCAGGCAGTGGCTGGTGCGCCGGATCAAGACCACGCCGTATCGCGATACGGTCGTCCTGGCCGGATTCGGCCGCTTCGGCCAGAGTATACTGGAGCAGTTGGAGCGGCACGCGGCCGGGGAATTCAACCGGGTGGCGATCATCGACCTCGACGCCAAGCAACAGGCGCTGATCGCCGACGAGCAGGTGGACGCCGAGAGGCAATACAGCCGGCACACCTTCCAGGGCAATATCAATGACCCGGAAGTGTGGCAGAGACTGTTGCGCGAGGTCGTAACCGGAAAGAAAGAGCCGCTTTGCATCGTCAGTACCGGCGACGACGAGAGCAACCTGCGCTGCGCGATCTGGCTGCGCAAACGGTTTCCCGGCGCGCTGATCATCTGTCGGACGCTGGCGCCCTCGACCTTCGCCCGGGTAGTGTGCGAGCAGCACGCTATCGTCAGCGTGAATACCACCGAGCTGGTTCAGGCATCGATTCCCCACGCCTGGTATCGCCGGGGCTGACTACCGGCGGTGCCGCACTCAACCCGGTTGCCCTACTGGCAGCCGGTGGTGATGGCTAGGTCACCAGATCGTCCACTGATTGCGAGCTTGTGCCACGGGGGCGGTGACCATCGCGCAGGTGGTTCACGGTGCCCGCCAGGCTGTCGCCGGCCAGGTCGTAAGCCCTGCCGAAACCCTTCACGAAACGCCCTTTGCTGGGCGTGAGGCGAAACATCTTGAAATCCTGGAGGGTGCTCAGGTTGGCCGGCCGCTCGCCGAAGCGCTCCGTCAGCCGCTGCAGTGCCAGCGCCCAGTCCGGCGAGCCGTGCTCCAGCAGGCTGGCTTCTACGGCGTAGTTCACCCGTACCCTGGCGAACAGTTCCCCGGCGCTGTCCTCGTCCTCCAGGATCAGCACCGAAGCGCGCCCATCGCGCTGCAGGTTGACCGCGTGCACGGCGATTTCACTGAGTTGCACGTACAGGCAATCATCGCCGATGGCGAACGGCGCATAGGAGGCATAGGGCGCGCCGTCGGCGCCGAGGCTGGCCAGTTGCAGGCTCTTGCGGGAGTGGATGAAATCCAGCACCTCGGTGGCGAGGCGGCTTTGCATGGCTTTGTTTTTCATGTCGTGGTCTCAGTCGATTTGGAGGCTGTCGCGAATGGTGCGGAAACGCTCGAGTTGATCGGGGAAAACGTCGCCGGCGGCGTCCCGCCCCAGGAAAACCTTGAACAGGGTGTCGCCGGCTGCATTGGTGAAAACGAAGGCAAAGCTGTCGCGCCCGCGGTGCTGCTTTTCCTCCAGGGCGATGGCGGTGATCGCCTCCAGGCGGATATGGCCGTGAAAGCCCGGGAAGGTGCCCGCCAGGTTGTAGTACCCCGCGCCGGGCTCCCCCGGCGGGAACGGCCCCTTGAACTCGAACACGCAGCCGCCGTGCACGATCACGGTGGTAGTCGGGCCCCACTGCGCCAGGCTGCGCAGCAGCGCCAGCGCCTGGTTGCCGGCGAGAATCACGGGGGTCGGATCTGTCATTGACTGACTCCTCAGAACTGGTAACGGGCGGACAGGACTAGCTCCCTGCCGGGCTGGTAAAGCTGCTCCCAGGCCTGGCGGTAGTATTTGTCGGTAAGATTGTTCACATTGAGTTCGAAACGCAAGCCGGTCAGCGCCGCGGGGGTCCAGCTGGCGTAGAGGTCGGCCACGCCATAGCTGTCGTAGTTGGTGGCCGCCTCGTTTTCGGCGTAGTCGGTGCGATTCTGGCTGGCGGCGTAGGTATAGCGCACGCCGGCGAGCAGGCCCAGCGAGTCAAAGGTATAGGCCAGGTCCGCCTTGAGGGTATCAGCGGGAACATTGGTGAGATCCTCGTTGCTGTGGTCATCGCTGCCGCGAACCTGGCCGTAGCCCAGTTTCAGCGCCAGGCCACCGCGCAGGTAGGCCAGCGACACCTCCCCGCCTTCGAGGGTGGCATCATCGACATTGACCCAGGTCGTGTAGCCCGCGTCCATCTCCGGATAGAAGAACGGCCCCACCACCACCTGCTCGATGAAGTTGTTCACCCGGTTTTCGAATATCGAGGCCTCCAGGTGGATGGCATCGGCGCCCGCGACACGCTCAAAAACCAGTTTGGCGTTCAGCTCGGTGTTGGCGGCCTGTTCCGGCTTGAGGTCGGGGTTGGGTGCAAATGCATTGCAGAATCCCGGGTAGATGCAGAAATGGTATCCCGTGCTGTACAACTCCTCCGCCCCGGGAGCGCGAAAGGCCTCGTCGTAACGCAGGCTGAGCTGCAGCCATTGGGCGGCATCCCACACCAGCGCGGCCGAGGGCGAGGTGGCACTGTCACTGGTCTGGTTGCCCAGATTGCGGGCGTGGGTCTGGTAGTCGTCATAGCGCATCCCCAGTTCCAGGTTCCAGGCTGCGGCGAGCGGTATTTCCGCGACGGTGTAGGCACTCCACACATCGGTTCTGGCATCCGGCGGCTCGGGGCGATCGCTGCCGCCGCGGCGCGCATCGTATTCCTCGCGGTAGGCATCGACGCCGTAGAGCAGGGTGACATGGCTCCACCGGGAGAGATTGGACAGGTTGAACCCATACACATCCTGTCGGGTGTTGTCCGAGCGGCCGTCGGAGCGGCGGGTTTCATCCAGGTCGACGCGGTTGTAGTAGGCGCGTGCCTGCAGGTCGATCAGGTCAGAGTCGCCGTTCAGGCGATAGCCCAGGTTGTAGTTGTCGGTGGTCTGGTTGCGGTCGATCATGAAGTTGCTGCTGTCATTGGCTTCCGCCGCGGCGTTGGCGGGTACGTTGCCATCCCACTCGGCCCGGCGATAGATGAACTCCAGTTCCTGGGCATCGCTCAGCTGCCAGCCGAGTTTGCCCATGCCGCCGTGGGAATGCGAGCCTGAACCGTGCAGCTTCTCGCCGTTGCCCATTTCGATGTCCGAACTGTCGCGGTAATAGCCGCTCAACAACCAGCCCAGCGAACCCGCCCTGCCCAGCACCGCACCGGTGGAGGTAGAGCCGTCGTCATTGGCGTTGTAACCGGTTTTGAGAAACCCGCCGATACGCTGTTGCGGGGCCAGCACATCATCGACCTTGATTGTGTTCTGGGCCACTACGCCGCCCAGCGCTCCGGAACCCCACAGGCTGCTTGCCGGGCCGCGCACCGCTTCCACGCTGCGCAGCAGCTCGGGGTCGAGGAAATAGCTCGGCCGATGCCCGGACTCGAAACTCTGGCGGGCGCCGTCCACGGTCTGCAGCACCTTGCCGCCGGCCAGGCCCCGTATGTTCACCGACTGGACAGAAGGCCGCGGCCCGCCGGCGACGGTGATGTTGGGCTGGTAGGCCAGGGTCTGGGGTACCGACTGCGGCTGGATGGTTTCGATTTCCTGGCGGCCGATCACGGCAATGCTCCTGGAGACTTCACTGAGCGGCATTTCCAGCCGGGTGGCAGTCACGATAACGGTTTCCAGGCGGCCGGCGCTGGGATTCCCGGCCGCCTCCTGCGCGCGAACGGGGGTTGCGATCACGACCACGCCTGCCCCCAGCACCCCGGCCAGACCCAGTAATTTTTTACCTGCTATCGCGCTCATTCACGGTCTCCTTTAGCTTCGACACGACAAAAAGTCGGCACACTCTAGCAACCGGCCTACTTGATGTAAATACGAATCGTTATCATTGTGTTTTAGATAAGCGACTTGTATGATCGCGTCTCCACCATGCAACCAGCACTGCCAGCGCGCAGTTAAAGGAGTATTACTGCCATGACCCGCCAATTGAGCCTGGCCATTTTCCTGTTGTGCCTGGGCATGGCCATCCCGGCAACCCTGCGCGCCGAGGCGCGCATCGTCAGCACCGATGCCGTGGCTACCCAGATCCTGTTTGCCCTGGGGCGGGATGATGATTTGGTGGGAGTTGACGTCACCAGTGTGTTGCCGCCGGACTATCGCGACCTGCCGCGACTGGGGTACCACCGCGCGCTGTCACCGGAAGGTCTGCTCGCCCTTGAGCCGACCCTGGTGGTCGGGTCCGAGCACATCGGGCCGCCCATCGTGCTCGCCACCCTGGCCGCTACCGGCATACCGGTCGTGCAACTGCCCGCAGCCACGACGGTGGCGCAGTTGGGCGACAACATCGCCCGAATCGCATCGGCCACCGGCGCCGAGGAGCAGGCCCGGGCAGTGCAACAGGAACTGGAGACACTGGCTGCGCAACTGCGGGATAGCCCACTGACGGCGCAGAGCGCGGCCTTCGTGCTGACCATCGAAGCCGGCAAGCTGCGCATCGCCGGTGCGGGAACGGCCGGCAATGCCTTTATCGAACTGCTCGGCGCCCACAACGTGGCCGATTTTGACGGCTACCGCACCCTTTCCGCCGAGGCGCTGCTGGAACTGGCGCCCGCGGTACTGCTGGTGGCCAACCACGAGGGCGGCTCACCAGACCACTTGCTTGAACTGAACCCCATCTTGCGCCACGGCACGGCCGCGACCAGCGGTCACATCCTCGCTGTGGAAGCCGCCAACCTCGTTGCCGGCCTGAGCCCGGCGGCGGTGGCGGCGGCCGCGGAACTGGCCGCCGGCATCGCCCCGGGGTTGGCGACCAACTGATGCGCGCCCCGGTCCTACCCAGTGCCCTGGTGCTGGGCGCCCTGGTGCTGGCCGGTGCGCTGCTGTCGCTGACCCGCGGCGCCATGGAGATACCGGCGCTGGACAGCCTGCTGGCGGTAGGGGACGCCCTGCTGGGCAGCGACGTGGCGGAGCTGGCCGGTCACCAGCGGGCGGTGATCCTGGAGTTGCGCCTGCCGCGAACCCTGCTGGCCTTTTTTATCGGCGCCATCCTGGCCCAGTGCGGCGCGGCCATGCAGGGCATGTTCCGCAACCCGCTGGCCGACCCGGGCATTATCGGGGTCTCGGCCGGCGCGGCGGTAGGGGCCGTGCTGGCGATCTACCTCTCGCCCCCGGACCAGACCTGGTGGAGCGTACCGCTGGGCGCCTTTGCCACCGGGCTGGCCACCAGCCTGCTGATTTACAAACTCGCCCGGGGCGGCAGCGGCACCTCGGTGTTCATCCTGCTGCTGGCAGGTATCGCCGTGTCGGCACTGGCCGGGGCGTTTATCGGCTTCATCAGCTACCTGTCCGACGACACCCGCCTGCGGGATCTCAGTTTGTGGCAGATGGGATCCCTGGCCTCCGCGGACAGTGCCCGTGTGTGGGTCGCGGCGTTCGCCTTCGCCCTGCTGGCGCTGCGCCTGCAACACCACGCCGCGGCCCTCAACGCCCTGCTGCTGGGCGAGCCAGAGGCGCGCCACCTGGGCATCGAGGTGGAACCGCTGAAACGGGAGCTGGTGCTGCTGGTCGCGCTGGGTGTAGGCCTGGCGGTATCGGCGGCGGGCGTCATCGGTTTCGTCGGACTGGTGGTACCGCACATCGTGCGCATGGTGTCCGGCCCCTGCCATCGCACCCTGCTACCGCTGGCGGCGCTGTGTGGCGGACTGTTGCTACTGGTCGCGGACATCGGCGCACGCCTGTTGCTGGCGCCGGCGGAACTGCCCGTGGGTATCCTGACGGCCCTGCTGGGGGCGCCGTTCTTTATTCTCCTGTTGCTGCAACAGCGGCACAGGACACCCTGAGGGGGACTGGCCCCATGCTTGAAATCGAACAGCTCACCTTCCGCCACAGCAGCGGTTTTACCCTGTGCGTGCCTCACCTGCAGATTGCGCCGGGGGAGGTCCGGGCGGTACTGGGAACCAATGGCGCCGGCAAGTCCACCCTGCTGCGCCTGATGAGCGCGGAGCAGCCCTCGCGGGGCCAGGTCGCGTTGCACGGCCGCCCGCTGGAGTGCTGGCGCCCGACGGAGCGCGCCCGTCACCTGGGCGTGCTGCCCCAGGCCAGCAACCTGGATTTTGCGTTCACCGCCCGCGAAGTGGTCGCCCTGGGCCTGACCCCGCTCAGCCTGGGCTGGCGCGATGCGGGCCGGGTGGTGCGCGAGGTGATGCGCGCCACGGACTGCGAGCACCTGGCGACAAACAGCTACACTGCCCTGTCGGGCGGTGAGCGCCAGCGGGTGCACCTGGCGCGGGTGCTGCTGCAGTTGAGCCAGGCGGAGCTCGCACCGGTATTGCTATTGGACGAACCCACCTCTGCCCAGGACCTCGGGCAACAACACCGCGTCCTGCAACTGGCGTGTGACCTCGCCCGGGAGCGGGGCTACGCTGTCGGCGCCATACTCCACGATCTCAACCTCGCGCTACGCTATGCAAAATATTGCACTCTGCTCCACGCCGGGCGGGTAGTGACCTGCGGCACCCCTGCCGAGGTGATCAGCGGGGACAATATCGAGCGCTACTGGGGCTATACCCCGACTCTGCTCACCGCCGCCTGCGGCCGGACCGTGGTCGCGTAAAACGGCGCAGCAGACCATGTCGGACCTCGAAGGTGCGACGGTAGGCGCGCCTGTGAACAGGTTACCAGCTTAACACCAGGCCACCGTTGAAAGACCGGCCGTTGCCGGGCAGGAAAGTGGGCATCGCCGCAGTAGAGCGATCGCGGACCACATACGAGGCATTGTACGTCTGATCGCCAAGATTGTTTACGTTGGCATATAACCGTATCCAGGGCGTGGGCTGGTAGTTGAGGGTCAATCCCAACAACCAGAATGCGTCCTGCTTCAAGGTATTGGCATGATCGACATAGTTGTCATCGGGTTGAGCGTAAACGCTGGCGCCAATGGCAAACGCACCGCGATGGTAGTTGATCATACCCGACACTACATTTCTGGGGGCACCCGCAATCCGGTTGCCGTCGAACACTCCATTGGCGAAATAAAAATCGCTGTAATTCCACGCCCCTCGAAAGCTGACATAGTCGTCGGCAACGGGAAACTGCCCATACACGCCCAGTTCGACACCCTGATGCACTGTCTTGTTATCGTAGTTACTACTTTCGGCAATCACACCGAATGTGCTCGCCACTGAAAGGATTTCGTCCTTGATATCGCTGCGGTACAAGGACAGATCCCAGCCGAGAGTGTCACCGAGGCGCCCCTTGCCACCGATTTCCAGGGTCACTGCCTGCTGATCGTCCAGCTTGTTCAAGGATAGCGAGGCCATCCCCGGCAGAGGCGCCAGGGGCGGCACGTCCGGCTGGACTATCTCCCAGAATGTCGGCACTTCCCGGCTGCCACTGAGATTGATAAACAAGCGCAGATCGGGCGTATCGCTGTACACAAACCCCAGCTTGGGAATGAGAAACTGCCAGTCCTGATCAAGCTGCTCCGGTCCCATTTTGGAATTGCTGTTGCGGCTCGCCGTTATCCACTGTAGCTGGGAATTCAAGGTCCAGCTTCCGTTCAGCGGATAGTCTACAACGAGCGAGATGGCAGTGTTATCGGCAGTGAGATTCATGTCACCGAACTGGCTACCCCGGGAGCCATCCTCGGCACTGTTGACATAGAACTCGCGGGGCATGCTACTGCTGCTCCAGTCGATACCCAGCTGGTAGTTGCCCAAATCACCGCGGTCGAGATCGAGTAGCCACTGCGCCCCGAAGGTGTCGATATCGGAAATGGTGTGGGCCAGCGGATCGGTGAATTCGTCGTCGGTCGTCTGCCAGTACACGCCCAGCGTCTGCTGGTGGTGCTCGCCTGCAAACCGGGTCCTGTTGGCGAGGCGCCAGGTATCGTAGTGGCGGTGCGGATCGCGTTTGTAGATGTTGAACACCTGGTCGAAAACGGAGTCGCCGTCACCCATGACCGACTTGGGATCCTGCTCGGCGCGCTCCGAGGTCAGTACAAACGGCATATCAAACTTGGTGTCGTTGTAGCTCAGGTAGGTTCTGTTGCTCAAACTTTGCGTTGGCGCAACACCGATATTGGCGGACAAAGTGCTGCGTTTTGACTGGGAGTGATGGCGAAACCCGTCGTAGGAGGCGCCGCCGACGCTCAGGTGATAGTCCAGGCGATCATAACTGTCGCCGACATTGACATGGGCGCTTCCGCGCTCGTCGTTCCCTGCATCCAGGCGGATATTGCCGCCTGGTTGTGCACCTGAAAAGGACACCATGTTGACGTCGCCCCCCAGGGTAACCGCACCCGGAACACGACTGTTTGCGCCGCGCTGGACTGTCATGGTTCTGGTTGCTAGCGGCTGGATCAGGCCGATGATGAACGAGCCGTCGGCATCGTTAAGCGGCAGGTAGTCCTGCAACAAAAGCACGCCGCGGCTTACCGGGTTGCTCTGCAGACCGGAGCCGCGGATATTCAGGCGGGGCTGGTCGAAACCGCCGAAAAACTCCTGAACCACCACACCGGGCTCATAGGCGAACAGGTCGGACAGGGTCGTCAACTGAGTCTTGCTGGCCGGGGTGATGAGGTTGGTGCCACCGGGAACACTGTCGAGAGCCTTGATCAGTTCAGGGTCGGCGTCGCTCCCGGATGCCACGCGCTGTCCCGTGACCAGTATTTCCTCGGGTGCCTGCGCCGCCACCGGCACTACTGGCAGCGACAACAGGGTCAGGCAAATGACTGTTCGATACGCGCGCCCGGGGAAAGTCACAGCTATCTGAATGCCGGCGCCTACCAGTGAACGACAAACATGAGCTTGGCCAGGATAACGATAAAAAGCATGTGTATGGCAACACTCAAATGTGTGTATTTGAAGCGCGTCGACTCCATACATCCATTGACACCAGATCTCAGCGCGGTCACGAAATGCACGAGCACGCTCAAAGCCAGGGCGATCTTTATCATTAGCAACACATGGAATGACGATGACAACGGATCTGCAAGGTCTTTGAAGTAGTGATAGGCAAGCGCAATACCGGAAAGAAACAGGGTGCCCACCACCCAGGGCATTATGTACTTGACCCTACCGATCAGCCCCGTCTCGACGGCCGCCATGGTATCGTCGGGCATACTCTTGCGTATCCCTTCCAGAATGACTAACTCGAAGAAGACGACGCCAATGAACAAGGTCGCGCAAAGCAGGTGGACAATCTGAATCAGGGTGTATTCCATGCAAATTCATCACGGAAGCGGCAAGGGGTGCGAATAATAATAATTATCGTTCTTTTTTTCAACAACCACCCTGCAATATAAGCGCGTTGCGCCCATCAACTGCACTTGCAGGCAATCGCTACCCGCTTGGCAGGAGGCCCCCAAAAACAGCCATAGGCTGCCTCCTGGAGCCCCCTCTCCTGGCTAGGCCAGGTCGAAACGGTCGGCGTCCATGACCTTGGTCCATGCAGCGACGAAGTCCTTCACGAACTTTTCCCCGCTGTCATCCTGTGCATAGACCTCGGCGTAGGCCCGCAGGATCGAGTTCGACCCGAAGACCAGGTCCACCCTGGTGGCGGTCCACTTGAGCTCGCCTGTGTGGCGGTCACGGACTTCGTACAACTTGTCCGCCACAGGCTTCCACAGGTAGCGCATATCGGTCAGGTTGACGAAGAAGTCATTAGTGAGGACGCCCTCGCGATCGGTGAACACACCGTGGCGGGTGCCGCCGTAGTTGGTGCCCAGAACTCGCATTCCGCCAATCAGCACGGTCATTTCCGGCGCGCTGAGGCCCATCAGTTGGGTGCGATCGAGAAGCAGTTCCTCGGGCCTCACCGCATAGTCGTGCTTGAGCCAGTTGCGATACCCGTCGTGAATGGGTTCCAGTGGCTCGAACGACGCCACATCCGTCATGTCCTGCGCTGCATCGCCGCGCCCCGGACTGAAGGGCACACTGATGTCGTAGCCTGCCGCGCTGGCGGCCTGTTCCACCCCGAGGTTACCCGCCAGCACGATGACGTCCGCCATGCTGGCACCGGTATCCGCGGCAATGCCCTCCAGTACACCGAGTACCCGCGCGAGGCGCTCGGGCTCATTGCCCTGCCAGTCACGCTGCGGCGCCAGGCGGATTCGGGCCCCGTTGGCGCCACCGCGCATATCCGAGCCGCGGAAAGTCCTGGCGCTGTCCCAGGCAGTGGCGACCATGTCGCCCACTGACAAGCCGCTGTCGGCTATGCGCGCCTTGACGGCGCCGACGTCGTAGTCGGTACTGCCGGCGGGCACGGGGTCCTGCCAGATCAGGTCCTCTGCCGGAACATCCGGGCCGAGGTAGCGCGCCTTCGGGCCCATATCGCGGTGAGTGAGCTTGAACCAGGCGCGTGCGAACACCTCGGAAAAGTAATCCGGATCCCGGTAGAAACGTTCGGAAATCTCCCGGTATACAGGGTCCTTGATCATTGCCATGTCGGCATCGGTCATGATCGGGTTATAGCGGATGGAGGGATCTTCGACATCGACGGGTTTATCCTCCTCGCGGATGTCGACGGGTTCCCACTGCCAGGCACCTGCGGGGCTCTTGGTCAGCTCCCAGTCATAGGTGAACAGCAGGTAGAAGTAACCGTTGTCCCATTGGGTGGGATGGGTGGTCCAGGCCCCTTCGATACCGCTGGTAATGGTATCGCGACCGCAGCCCTTGCCCTTCGGATTGCGCCATCCCAGGCCCTGCTCCTCGACATCGGCGGCTTCCGGATCCGGCCCGAGGGCGGTAGCATCCCCGTTGCCGTGGCACTTGCCCACGGTGTGGCCGCCCGCCGTCAGGGCGACGGTTTCCTCGTCGTTCATCGCCATGCGCTCGAAAGTGACGCGCACGTCACGGGCGGTCTTCAGGGGGTCGGGAACGCCGTTCACGCCCTCCGGATTCACGTAGATCAGGCCCATCTGCACGGCGGCAAGCGGATTTTCCAGTGCCTCGCGCTCCTCGCCCTCGTAGCGGCTGGCACCCAGCCACTCCTTCTCGGAACCCCAGTAAGTGTCCTTTTCCGGATGCCAGATATCCTCGCGGCCAAAGGCGAAACCGTAGGTCTTCAACCCCATGGATTCATAGGCGATCGTACCCGCGAGCACGATCAGGTCCGCCCAGCTGACCTGGTTACCGTATTTTTTCTTGATCGGCCACAGCAGCCGCCGCGCCTTGTCGAGACTGACGTTGTCGGGCCAGGAGTTGATAGGTGCGAAGCGCTGGTTGCCGGTGCCGCCACCGCCACGGCCATCGGCGATGCGATACGTCCCCGCGTCGTGCCAGGCCATGCGGATCATCAGGCCGCCGTAATGGCCCCAGTCCGCGGGCCACCAGTCCTGGCTGTCGGTCATCAGCGCGTGCAGGTCCTGTTTGAGTGCCGCCACATCCAGCGATTGCAGCGCCTCGCGATAGTCAAAATCCCGATCCAGCGGATTACTCTTGCTATCGTGCTGATGCAGGATGTCGAGATTGAGCGCCTCGGGCCACCAATCCATCTCCGCCTGGCCCACGGTCGTAGCACCACCGTGCATCACCGGGCACTTGCCGGCTGCATTTCCACTATTGCCCTGCATACTGTTCACCTCCCTGGATTCAGTTAGCCCTTGAAAATAGTCGAGAGAGGCAGTTTAGGAAAATCAATTATTCTGATGGTGACGTTCGGCCATACCGATCACTTGTCCGGTTCACGTTGCTGGGCCGGTATCCTTCCAGCCGCACGGGCCTTCACCGCAGGTCGCGCAGGGCCCGCGCGAGGCTGTCGGCCAGGGATATGCGGTTGCTGGGGTGGCGGATGCTGTCGCAGCTGACGACTTCATCGGCTCCCGCGGCCAGCATCCGCTCCAGGGCGCCCGCCGCGAACAGGGCATGGGTCACCATGACCCGGATACTGGCCGGGCGGTGCGCAGCGAGCGCCCTGCAGGTGGCGGCGACGGTGTTCCCGGTGCTGGCGATATCGTCCACCAGCACCACGTTCCGCCCCGCATAGTCGACCTCGGGCAGGGTCACCCGCACCTCGCTGTCACCAAGGCGCTGCTTGCGGGCGACACCGTACTGCAGGGCATTGCGCCGGGCGATGGCCGCCACCCACTGCTCGGACTCCTGGTCCGGCCCGATCAGGATGGGGGCTGCCAGGCGTTGCTCCAGAAATCGCGCCATGGCGTCGCTCGCCGCCACGGTGACGGCCGTGGTGACCGGTACCGCCTGCTCCAGGGTAGCGACCCGGTGCAGGTGCGGATCCACCGTGACCACCTCGTCGAAGCTGCCGGCCAGCAGTTCGCCGACGATGCGCTGGCTGACTGCCTCCCCCGGGTGGAAGGCCTTGTCCTGGCGCATGTAGCACAGGTAGGGGGCCACCAGACCCACGCGTGCGGCACCGAGATCGCGCGCGGTGGCGGCCGCCATGAGCAATTCCAGCAGTTTTTCGTTGGGCTGGTCGAGGCTGCGGTAGATGAACACCCGCGGCGCCACGGGCTCCGGCAGCGTGACCAGGCTCTCCCCGTCCGGAAATCGGTGCAAGGTTATCTGCGCGCACCCCAGGCCCGCCGCCCGCGCCACGGCGGCGGCCTGCTCGCGGCACTCGGGGAAAGCCAGCACCAGGCCCCGTTCGGCGGGCGGCGTCACCGAGGATACCACCCATGGCAAGCGCCACCCGGGGCGGGCCCGCGGGTGGCCGCCGGACGAGCGCGGAAGTCAGCTGACGGTAAAGCCACAGTCGCGCTCCGCTGATTCCCGGGCAAACTGGAAATCGGCATTGAATTCCGCGTGGATCGAGTACAGCGGCTCCCCCGCCTGCACCGTATCGCCGAGTTTGTGATGCAGGTCGACCCCGGCGCCCTTGTCCATGGGGGCACCGGCAAGGCGCGCGATATGCGCCAGCTGCAGATTGTCGATGGCGGTGACCGCGCCGCCGCGCGCGGCGGCCACATCGTGCCGCAGGCGGCCGAGATGATTCGGGCCGGTGCGGCGCCCCTGGGCATCGATAATCGCCTCCATTTTCGCCAGCGCCCTGCCGGAATCGAGGATATCGCGGGCGATGGCATAACCGCCACCGCCGCGAACATCCGGGTCGAACTCGATAATCCTGCCCGCCAGTTGCAGGGCTTTTTCACGCAGATCCACAGGTGCCCGCGGGTCGTTTTCCAGCACCTGCAGCACATCGCGCGCTTCCAGGGAGGGACCGATGCCGCGCCCCACGGGCTGGCGGCCATCGCTGAAGACCACCTCGAGCACCAGCCCCAGTTGGTCGCTGACAAACTCAAACAACTTGCGCAACGCCAGGGCGCGGTGGCGATCGCGCACCTTGGCGGTGGGGCCGATGGGAATATCGATCACCAGGTGGGTCGCCCCCGCGGCCACCTTCTTGGCCAGGATGGACGCCACCATCTGCCCGGGGGAATCCATCAGCAGCGGGCGCTCAACTGATATCAGGATGTCGTCCACCGGTGCCAGCGCGGCGGTCCCTCCCCAGCCCAGGCAGGCCCGCTGGCTGCGAACGATCTCGTGCAGCTTGTCCGGCGACAGCTCCACCTCGGCCAGCACCTCCATGGTATCCGCGGTGCCCGCCGGCGAGGTAATGGCGCGACTGGACGTCTTGGGTATCAGCATGCCGTGGGCGGCGACGATCGGCACGATGAGCATGCTGGTGCGGTTGCCGGGCACGCCGCCTATGCAGTGCTTGTCCACCACCAGCGGCTCGCCCCAGTCCAGGCGGCGCCCGGTCTCTATCATCGCCCGGGTCAGGTACAGCACCTCGTCGCGCTCCAGACCGAGTTCGGAACAGGCCACCAGGAAGGCGGCTATCTCGATTTTCGAGTAGCGGTTGGCGGCGATATCCCGGGCAATGGCCCGGTAGTCGGCCAGCGCCAGGCTCTCCCCGGCGATCTTGCGATGTACCTGCCTGAGTGAGTCCGCCACCGGCGCATGGGCGACCGAGACCGGAATGCGCTCGGGGGCGCCCAGCTGGGCAAAGGCCTGTTCGCTCAGGCCCAGTTCATCCGGCGCTGTGATGTCATCGTCATCGACGATGTTCAACAGGGCGATGATGGAGCGCCCGCTCTGCCGCTCGGTCACTTCGATTTTGCTGAGCGCCTGGAAACCCTCGCTGCGATACAGCTTGCAGTTGCGGTGCAGGTAGGCAACGTTCTCCTTGTAGGTATCGATGGCAATATGCCGCAGCAGCAGGGTGTTCATTTGTTAGCGTTCCCCCAGGCTGGCGGCACTGAGCAGGATGACCTCGATCTCCTCGATGATCTCCTCCTGGCGCAGGGCGTTACAGCGGCGGGCCAGGTCACCCGACTGCTCGTCGAGGCGCCGCACCGCCGCCTCCAGGTGTGCCACCCGCTGATAATTCTCCGCCATGAACGAGGCGTAGAGTATCTCGTAAAGTGCCGCGAACAGGTAATGGTCGGTCAACTCCAGCAGGAATTCCCGCGGCGACAGGTTGAGCAGCGGTGGACAGGAGAACTGCACAGTCGCCTGTCGCAGGTGCTCGAAGGGCGGCAGAATCTGTCGCTCCACGGGCAGCTGTTCACCGCCGTGATAGAGCGCGATCACGGTCAACAATCCGCGCTGCTGCTGCAGGGCGCGCAGCTCACCGACCAGGGCACTGATGACGCCGGCAATCTCTTCCAGCACGCTGGCCCCTTCCAGCGGCGCGGCCACGCGACCATCGCCTTCCAGCAGTGTGTACAGTTTGCGGCCGACGGGGATCAGCTCGGCTTGCGAGGACAACCTGTCCGTCAGGGCCTGCAACTGCCGCAGCAGCGTGTGGTTGAAGTTACCGCAGAACCCCCGCTCTGAGCCCAGCACCAGGACCACCGCGCTCGATGCCTGGGCGGCGGGCAGAACGCCGGCATTGAAGCTGATGAAATCCGCCGCCACGGCCTCGATGCTCCGCACCACGGAACGCTGGGCATCGAGGTAGCGTCCCATTTTCCTGGATTCCATGTAGGCCAGGTTCTTCATGGAGTTCATGATCTCGCGGATCTCGCCCAGGCTGCGCCGGTGGTGCTCCAGGTTCTGGCGACGGCTCACGGTGGCGGGGCCGCTTCGGAAGCGTTCTCCAGCAGTTCCCGCAGCGCGGCAACCCAGTCGGCGCGGGGGCTGTCCAGGCTCAGCGCGCTGTGCTCCAGCAGCGCCTGTAACGCCGCGAGAAAGGCGGCAACCGCCCCGGGCTCGGCGCTGTTCACCAGGCCCTCGTTGAAGGCCACCAGCCAGCCCAGCTGGAAAGCCGGCGGCAAGGGTGCCAGGCGGTCCTGCTTGAGCAGTTCCCGCAATATCCGGCCCCTGTTGATGAGGGCTTCCATGGAGGCCTCGAGGCGCGCCCCGAAGCGGGTGAAAACCTCCAGTTCCTGGAACTGCAGGTAGTCGAGCTTCATATGTCCGGCCTCTTCCTTGATGCGCGGGTGCTGGGCCTGGCCGCCAATGCGCGAGACCGAACGCCCGATGTCGATAGCCGGGCGGAAGCCGCCGGCAAACAGCTCCTGGTCGAGGTAAATCTGGCCGTCGGTGATGGAAATCAGATTGGTGGGGATATACGCCGCGATCTCGCCGAGCTGGGTTTCCACGATCGGCAGGGCGGTCATGGTGCCGCCGCCGTGCGCCGCGTTCAGGCAGGTGGCCCGCTCCAGCAGCCTGGCATGCACGGAGAATATATCGCCCGGGTAGGCCTCGCGGCCGGGGGGGCGGCGCAACAGCAGGGATAATTCGCGATAGGTTTTGGCATGGGTGGACAGGTCATCGTAGACCACCAGCACATCGCGCCCCTGGCGCATCCAGAATTCACCCAGGGCGCAGCCGGCGAACGGGGCCAGGTGCTGCAGCCCGGGCAGGCTGCTGGCCTCGGCGACCACCAGGGTGGTGTACTGCAGCGCGTCGAACTCCCGCAGGGTCGCGATGGTGTTGACCACCGTCGAGCGCTTCTGGCCGATCATCACGTAGATGCAGTAGACGTCGCGACCGCGCTGGTTGATGACCGCATCCAGCGCCAGGGAGCTGCGCCCCAGGCCCTCGTCGCCAACGATCAACTGGCGCTGCCCCTTGCCAATGGGAATCATGGTATCGATGATCTTGATACCGGTATACAGGGGGCGGTGCACGAAGTCCCGGGCCATGATCGGTGGCGAACCCGCTTCCAGCGGCTGCCAGCGCGTGCGCGCGGGTTCAGCACCGCCGTCCAGCGGCGCGCCCAGCGGATCGATGACCCGCCCGAGCAGTGCATCGCTCACCGGCAGGCTCATGAAACGGCCGCTGCGCTGCACTGCGGCACCGGCGGTGATACCCTGGCCGTCGCGCAGTATTACCGCGCCAATGCGTTCCTCCGTCAGGTCGCAGACCATCGCCTGGCTGCCGTCTCCCAGGGTCAGTATCTCGTCCATGGCCGCGGCCGGCAGGCCACTGATCCAGGCGACACCATCGCCCACGGAAACCACCCTGCCCTGTTCGTGCACGCGCAGCCCCGGCCGATACGCTTGCAGCCACTGGGCCTGCCGCTCAAGGGGGGCCGGCGTGTGGTCGGTTTCACTGTGCATGCCGCAGCGCCGCCATGCCCGCCAGTTCGTCCCGGAGATTGCAGCCCAGCACCCAGGGGCCAAGCGTGATCCGCACGCCCGCCAGCAGGTCTTCGCGCAACTCGAAGCGCGGCGGCGTCGACACGCCGGCGACCGACAGGAGCGCCTGCTGCAGGCGATCGCGCTGCTCCGGGAGGAGCGGCAGCGCGCTGAGCACCACCAGGTCGCCGGTGCCGGACTCGGCGCTTTGTCGGATGGCCGCAACCCGTTCAGCGGACAACTGCGACAGCCCGGCGATAACCAGTTCCACCAGGCCGCTCTGGGTTTCCGCCCCGGCTGCCGCTTCCAGCAGGCGAGTGGCGAACTGCGCTCCCTGGGCGAGTGCGGTCTCCTGCAGGGCGCGCCGGGCCTCCGCCTGGCGGCTGGCTTCGACGACCCGGGTTTTTTCCCGCTCCTGCTCCAGGGCGGACCGGTTCGCCTCCAACCCGGCGCGGCGCTGTGCTTCCAGTTCGCGCTCCAGCACCGCTCGCGCCTGCTGGCGCTCGGCGTTCCAGTCGGCCAGCCTGTTCTCGTACTGCTGCTTGAGTTGCTGCGCCTCGGCGTGCAGGGCCTGTGCATCCTCCCTGACCTTGTCGATACCGGCCTTGCGACGGGCGATCACCTCGGCGATCGGCCTGTACAGGAAGTGCTGCAGAATCCACAGCAGAACCAGAAAATTGACGATTTCCAGAACGAATGTGGACCAGCTCAATTCCACGGCGAAATGTTTCCTGTAGTCCGGCTTGTCGGCTGCATTGCAGGGTCCGGGTTATCGCAGCAGATATTCGAGCAGGGGGTTGCGGAACAACACGATGAGCACGATGACCAGTACGTAGATCGCCAGTGATTCGATCATGGCCAGGCCGATGAACAGGGTGCGCATGATGGAGCGCTCCGCTTCCGGCTGACGCGCCAGGGCGTCCAGAGCCTGGCTGATGGCCCGCCCCATGGCGATGGCCGGGAACATCACACCGATTGCGATACCGAGGATCGCGGCAATGGTCGAAGCGAGCGTGAAGGTGGACAGATCGGGCATAGACTACTCCTTCTCCGATTCAGGACGTTGTTGGGATTGTATGCCACCGGCGACATAAATCAGCGCCAGCATTCCGAAAATGTAGGCCTGCACCAGCGCTTCGATGATGTGCAGCATGAGGATCGGCACCGGCGCCAGGAATCCGGCTACCAGCAGGATCAGCAACGCCGCCATCTCCAGGCTCATCATATTGCCGAACAGGCGCACCGCCAGGGCGATGGTACGGGTGACCTCGCTGATCAGGTGGAACGGCAGCAGCACCGGGCTGGGCCTGAGGTAGTGGCGCAGGTAATTCCCCAGGCCCTGGATACGGATGCCGAACCAGTGGGTCGACAGGAACACCAGGAACGCCAGCGCCGCGGTGGCCGAGAGATCCCGCGTCGGCGAGTGTGCCCCCGGGATGAGCCCGGTCAGGTTGGCGATCACCAGGTAAATCCACAGGCTGGCGATAAATGGCATGATGCGCTGTGCGTGATCGGGAGCCACCTCGGCGATGGCGTCGGTGATGGTGGTGACCACGCCTTCCGCCGCGGTCTGGAACGGCCCCGGCTGCAGGGCGATACGGCGCGCCAGCAGCCAGCAGCACAGCCAGATCACGGCGATAATCACCCAGGTGGTCACCACCGTACTGGTGATGACCAGGGGGCCGAGTTCGATCACCGGGGCGATCTGTAGATCCGCTGCTGCCACCCACCCTACTCCCTGATGAACAGATAAACGTTCCAGGCGCCGACGAACACGCCCACCAGAATAAGGCTGGTGGTCCAGCGGATGGAATACCCCGACGCCAGGCCATCCAGCCACTGCCCCAGGTAGGCGCCACCTATCACCGGCAAAACGAACAGCAGCCCCAGGGTACCGATGTAGGCCGTCTGGGCAAGCAGGGTGGGCCGCTCCCTTTCGGCCTTGCGGATTCGCCGCGCCTGGCGCTCTATCTTCTCACTGAGGTGATTGTCTTCGGGCATCGCCACTATCCGCCGGCCACTCCCCGCACCCGGCCCAGCTCCCACAGGCGTTTGAGCACCTCTTCCTCCATGGTGTGCAGGCTCTCTTTCATCGCCTGCAGTGCCTGCTCCTCGGCGACCAGTTGCTCCCTGAGCGCCTGGACTATACGCGTGTAGTCCCGGTCCAGGAAATAGTGGCGCGTGGTCAGGGTCAACACCTCGTCGTTGAAATACAGCAGAGCCCCGGGGGCGGCCAGATAGGTGTAATCGCCCTCCTCCCGGCGAAACCGGGCCAGGCCAGTTACCAGCGACGTCATCGTGCGGGCATGCCCGGCGAGGATACCAAAACTGCCGGAGCTGTCTTCACCGACAAAAGAGCTCACCTCGCTGATGTCCTCGGCCCCGGTCGCGTCCTGCAGCCTGAGTGTGAAATGTTTCACCGCGTGCCTCCGGCCATGGTGCCGCGCATGTAACAGCGTTCCTCGGGGACGTCGTCATGCTCGCCGGCCAGAAAGGCCTCGCAATCGGCCAGGGTGTCGTCCAGGGGTACCGACACCCCCTCGGTCCCGGTGTGGGATGCGGTGGTCCAGAAAGGCTGGGTGAGATAGCGTTGCAGTTTGCGGGCGCGCAGCACGATTTTCTGGTCTGCGGCGGACAGTTCCTCGATACCCAGCATGGCGATAATATCCTCCAGTTCGTGGTATCTCGCCAGATGTTCCCGCACTCCCTGGGAGACACTGTAGTGGCGTGCACCCAGGTAATGGCGATCCATCAGCCTGCTGCCCGAGAGCAACGGGTCCACCGCCGGGTAGATCCCCTTGCCGGCCTGGGCACGGGACAGGATCACGGTGGTATCGAGGTGACTGAGGATGGTATTGACGGCGGGGTCGGTCATGTCATCGGCGGGGACATAGACCGCCTGCACCGAGGTGATCGCCCCGTGCCGGGTAGAGAAAATGCGTTCCTGCATCTCCGCCACCTCGGTGGTCAACGTGGGCTGGTAACCCACGGTGGCTGGCATGCGGCCGAGCAGGCTGGACACCTCGCTGCCCGCCTGTATGAAGCGGAACACGTTGTCCATCACGAACAGCACTTCCTTGTGCAGGCTGTCGCGCAAGTACTCGGCGTAGGTCAGCGCGGCGAGGCCCACCCGGAAGCGCACGCCCGGGGAGGCGTCCATCTGGCCGAACACCATGAGCGTCTGCGGCAATACCCCCGCCTTGAGCAGTTCCTGCCACAGCTCATGGCCCTCGCGGATGCGCTCACCGACGCCGGCAAACACCGACACGCCACTGTGCAGGATGGCCATGGCGTGCATGAACTCCATGATCAACACCGTCTTGCCCACCCCGGCTCCGCCAAACAGCCCGGTCTTGCCGCCTTTGACGAAAGGGCACAGCAGATCGATGACCTTGATGCCAGTGTGCAACAGTTCACCGGTACCCACCGCCTCGTCGATGGGCGCGGGACGGGAGTGGACATTGCGAAATTGCTGCGCGGGCAGGGCTTCACCACCGTCCAGCGGTTCCCCGAAGATATTCAGCAAGCGCCCGAGGCACTCGGGGGCGACCGGCACATGCAGCGGCGCGCCGCTGTCATAAATCGCCATGCCACGGTGCAGGCCGGTGCTATGATGCAGGCTGATCGCCCGGAGATGGTGCTCGTCCAGGTGTTGATGTACCTCGAACAGGCAATGCTCGTCACCCACGGTGGCAAACAGGGCCCGCTGCAGCGGCGGCAACTGTTTGCAGGCAACCACGATGACCGGCCCATGCACCTCGGTCACCACCCCGAGGGGGGGGCGGTCCTGCACCTGCCTGGCCATCGTTCTACGCATGCCCGAATTCTAGCCCAAATCGGGGAGTATGGTACGCACCTGGTCGCGGCGGCCGGGGCAGCATTACCAACGGCGAGCGCTAATCGCCCAGCATGGCCTCCACGCCGGTGCCTGCCAGCAGGCGGTCCACCCGGGCGCGATCGGCCGTCGCCAGCGCCCGGTAGCGGTCGTTGGTCCACTGCAGGCACTTGGCCTGGTAGGCAAAACTGCGCTGGGTCCAGGGCGACCCGTCGATCTCGCATTCCCAGGTCTGCTCACCCGAACTCACCGCCCTGGCATTGGCGAGTTGGGCCGGCACGTAGACCCGGCCGATTTCCGCCAGCAGCGCGCGCAGGCTCGGCGCCTGCTCTTCCAGCGCAAGCCAGTCGGCCTCCTCCGGCTCCAGGCCGCTCTGGTCGCGCATATGGTCGACCCAGGCCACGGTGCGGGGCGCCACCTCGTGGGCGATGGCCCGCGGAGTGGGGTCGAAGCCCACCAGTTGGGAGAGCTGGCCGTACAGGCCGAAATCCCCCGCCCCGGGGCGCCTCCCCAGCATGAACGGCTGGCAGGCGAGATGGCTCTCCAGCGCCGTCAGGAAACGGCGGTAGCTGGCGTCGATGACCGGGGCGGTGGTGTCGTTGGAGCCCACCACGTACAGGCGCCCGATCTGGCGCTCGGCTATCCAATCCCGGCTTTGCCGCCACTGCGCCCCGTCCATGCTGACATCCAGTCCCAGGGGCAGCAGTGCCGCTGCGTTGGCCGCGTCCTGCGGGTAGTGCCAACGGTAGTGGAACATGTATTTGGTGCACCACTCGTCGGCAAAGTCCTCGATCAGGTAGTCGATAAACGCCAGCGCCGGATCCGCGGGCAATACGGAGCGCCCGCTGGACATGTCTTCCAGGCGGCGGATGATGGGAGTGGAATCGCAGACTGCCTGCAGCTCACCGGCGTCGTTGGCGAAGAAGAAAGTCGGCATGAATACCGGGCTCGGCCGGGCCACGCCGAGGGTGTCGCAGGCCGCGCCCGGGTCACCCCAGGTTACGTCATAGGGCAGCCTGCGGTAGCGCAGCAGCGCCACCATTTTCTGGGTATAGGGCGACCCCAGGGCACCCGCGAGTCGCACCCGATTGTCTGTTGCCACGCTCACACCTCCAGATCGATGGGTTCGGCGGACACCCCACGGGGCCGCTGCCCGGCTATGCATATTGACAGGATAGCTGCCGTTATCGAACCATGCCCCGACGACTCCCCACGGCCGCGGCGGTCAGGGGCGCCCGGCGACAATAGCCATCATGCGCTGCGCGGTCTCCACGCCCGAGTTCTGGTTCTGCCCGGTCACAAAACGCTGTTCCTCGTCCACCGCCACGTGGGTGGCGAAAAAGTCGCGAAAAGCACTCTCGCTTTCGTAGCGCGCACCCGCCTCGCGCAATGCGGATTCCGGGTGCAGCGGGGTATCCTCGATGCCCAGCTCCCGGATCTGCTTGTCGCTGACCCCGGTCATGCGGCGGCCGGCAATGAGCAGTTCACCGCCCCGGTCCCTGGCCTCGATCAGCCCCAACACGCCGTGGCAGACGCCGCCGATGACCGGCTGGCGGTCGCTGTAGTAGGCCTCGGTTATTTTTTCCGCCAGTATCGGCGACTGGCCCAGGTCGTAGGCCGCGCCCCAACCGCCGGACAGAAACACGATATCGTAGCGGGTGAAATCGACATCATCGATTTTCAGCGAGTGGTGGACTTTCTCCTGCAGTACCGGGTCCTCGAGAAAGCGCTCATCCTGCGGCGAGCGGATCATGTACCACAGGGTTTGCGGGTCTATGGGAACCTGCCCACCCTGGACACTGGCCAGATCGACGGTCATGCCCGCGTCCAGGAAACTGTAGTACGGATGCGTGAATTCCGATGCCATGACCCCGGTAGGCCTGCCCCCCTGCTCACCCGGCGCGGCCAGGCGGTCGTGACTGGTAGTGATCACCAGCGCCCGTTTTCCGGGCAGCGCTATCGTTTCGCCGGTGTACTCCGGATGCAGGCCGGCACGGTGCAATATGGAGGGCAGGGCCAACAGGAACAACGCCACCACCAGGGCCAGGCAACCGCCGGCCACCAGAATCTTTTTCATGTGTGTCCTCCAGATCAATCAAATACTGTCAATGCTCACCGACCAGACTCGTCAGCAGCTCGGCCACGATAGCGGTGCTGGCCGCGATGCTCAGGCCCTGCTGGGCGCGCAGGCGATGCCACATCTCGAAGGAAGCGACCGCATCGACCGCCTCGCGCCGCGCGCCGGGAACCGAGCGCAGTTCCGGGAGCCAGTCCTCCAGATCCCTGCGCAACCCGCGCTGGCTGCGCGCGTAATTCCGGCGCAGCGTCTGGTAACGCCACAGTTGCGCCTGGGTAGACAAAATGGTGTTTTTGACCGTCTCGTAGGCCGCCGCATGGCGCGCGACGGCGCCGCGAATGCGTTCATCCAGGGTACCCCGCCGATCCCCGCCCATGAACAGGGACTCGTAGGAATCTCGAATATGGTCATCCACTGCCTGGAAGAATGTCTCCATATCGGAGAAGTGCCGGAAGAAAGTGCGGATGCCGACCCCGGCGCGGTCGGCAATCTGCTGGGCGGTAGGCACCAGTACGCCCTCTTCGGTCAGCGCCACGGCGGCATCGATAGTGGCCTGGCGACTGCGCTCGCTTCTCAGGCGGCGGCCGTCTGTTACCAGGACTTGCTCAGGTTTTGCCATGACCGCGTGACCCGCCCGTTGCAGCGCAATAATTGACATAAGGTATGCACTTTTTTTGGCGCTGTCCAGAAGCGATCTTGCCACCACACATTGCCCACAAGTGATTTTCTGGCCCCAGTGAAATATGATGTGCGTATTCCACCCAATTCCCATCCATCCACTGGAGGATTCAATTCGTGTGTGGTATTTGCGGCGAGATCCGCTTCGACGACCAGCCAGCCGATGCGCAGCGCCTGCGCGCAATCAACGACAAGATGCAGGCTCGCGGGCCTGACGACCACGGCCTGTACCTGCACGCCAACCGCGGTTTCGGCCACCGGCGCTTGAAAATCATGGATCTGGGCAACGCCTCGCAGCAGCCCATGGTGGACCCGCAACTCGGCCTGGGGATTGTTTTCAACGGCGCCATCTACAACTACCCGGCACTGCGCAGCGAGCTGCAGGGCGCCGGCTACGTGTTCTACTCCGACGGAGACACCGAAGTTGTATTGAAGGCCTACCACGCCTGGGGCGAGCATTTCGTCGAGCGCCTGGAGGGCATGTTCGCCTTCGCCATCTGGGAGCGCGACAGCGGCCGCACCTTCCTGGCCAGGGATCGCCTGGGTATCAAGCCCCTGTACTTCAGCCGCGACGAACGGCGCCTGCGCTTCGCCTCCAGCCTGCCGGCACTGCTGGCCGGGGGCGACATCGACACCGGAATCGACCCCCGCGCGCTCAATTTCTACCTGAGTTTTCACGCAGTCGTACCGCCGACGCAGACCATCGTCAGCGGGGTGCGCAAAATGGCGCCAGCCACCACCATGACAATCGAGGCCGATGGCAGCGTTCGCGAGCAGCGCTACTGGCAGCTGTCGTTCGACCGCGAACGGGACGACGAGCAGCGCAGTTTCGAAGACTGGCGCGACGGCCTGCTGGCGGAGTTGCGCCGAGCGGTTCGCAAGCGCCAGCTGGCGGCGGTCGACGTCGGGGTGCTGCTGTCGGGGGGCATCGACTCCAGCCTGCTGGTGGGCCTGATGGCCGAGGCCGGCACCCAGGGCCTGCACACCTTTTCCGTCGGCTTTGAATCCGTCAGGGGTGAACAGGGCAACGAGTTCGAGTACTCCGATATCGTGGCCGCGGAGTTCGGCACCCGCCACCACCAGATCCACGTACCCTCGACAGAGCTGTTGCGTGAGCTTCCCGCGGCGATTGCCGCCATGTCGGAGCCCATGGTCAGCCACGACTGCATCGGCTTCTATCTGCTCTCCCGGGAAGTGGCCAGGGAATGCCGGGCGGTACAGAGTGGACAGGGCGCCGACGAGGTGTTCGGCGGTTATCACTGGTACCCTCCCCTGGTGGCCAGCCAGACGCCCTTCGAGGATTACCAGGCGGCGTTTTTCGATCGCGACTACGCCGATTACTGCCGGCTGGTCACTGCCCCATTCGCCCACGGCGATCACGCCGGAGACTACGTGCGCGACCACTTTGCCACGTCCGGTGCCGATGATCCGGTGGACAAGGCCCTGCGCATCGACAT
Organism: Pseudomonadales bacterium; assembly: GCA_024234735.1. Lineage (GTDB taxonomy): Bacteria > Pseudomonadota > Gammaproteobacteria > Pseudomonadales > Halieaceae > JARRPM01. The sequence continues at coordinate 135,803 of JACKNV010000002.1, read as the reverse complement.
CACCACCATGCTGGTGGACGATCCAGTAAAGCGGGTCGACAACATGACCATGGCCTGGGGCCTGGAGGCGCGGGTGCCGTTCCTCGACCACCACCTGGTGGAGTATGCCGCGCGCATACCCTCGCGACACAAACTGGGTGACGGCGGCAAGAAAGTGCTGAAAGAGGCGGCGCGCTCGGTCATCCCGGCCGCGGTGATCGATCGCCCCAAGGGCTACTTTCCGGTCCCCGCACTCAAATACCTGGAGGGTCCGGTGCTGGAGTACGTGCGCGACGCGCTGCTCAGCGATACCGCCCGGGCGCGCGGGCTGTACCAGTCCGACTACATCGAGACCCTGCTGGACGCGCCCCACGAGCACATCACCCCCCTGCGGGGCTCGAAACTGTGGCAGGTGGGCCTGCTGGAACTGTGGCTGCAGGCCCAGGGAGTCTGACGATGAGTGATACCGCCTGGACAGGGGACATGCGCTTTACCGACCAGCCCCCCTCCTACCAGCACCTGGTCGCCATTCGCGAGCGCCAGGCGGATGCCGCTCCGCTGCGGGAAAACGTGTCCATCGATTGCGGCTGGGGGCGAATCCTGATGGGCCATACTTTCAGGCGACCCGCGGATATCGCCGACCAACTGGTACACGAGTCGCCGGGCAAGCGCGATATCGCCATGTACGTGGCCGACCCGCACGTGGTCCTGGCGGCGGCGCCGCAGACACTCTTTCTGGACCCCTCCGACACCTACCGCTTGGATTTGACCGGCATCCTGGTGGATCCACAGGCCTCACCGGGCATCACCGTGTGCCGGGTGGCGTCCGCAGACCAGGCGCAAGCAATCAACGAGTTATACCTCAAGCGCGACATGGTCCCCACCGACCCCGAGTACATCTGGGAGCAGCGCGCCGCGGCGGAGATCGTCTGGCTGGTCGCCGTCGACGACAATACCCGTGCGGTTGTGGGTACCGTCATGGGCATCGACCACGTGGCCCTGTTCGACGACCCCTCCCGCGGTTCCAGCCTGTGGTGCCTCGCGGTGGATCCCCAGGCGAGCCACCCGGGTATCGGCGAGTTGTTATTGCGCCACCTGGCCGACTATTTCTACACCAGGCAGTGCAGCTACATGGACCTGAGCGTGCTGCACGACAACCAGCAAGCCAAAATGCTCTATGAAAAGCTGGGGTTCCGCCAGATTCACACTTTCGCCATCAAGAACAAAAACGCCTACAACGAGACCCTGTTCCTCGGCCCTGAACTGGAAGAGGACCTCAACCCCTACGCCCGTATTATCGTCGACGAGGCGCGCTCGCGCGGCATCTCGGTGGAGGTCCTCGACGCCGCCGAGGGCTACTTCCGCCTCAGCCGCGGCAGCACGCGGATAGACTGCCGGGAGTCCCTCAGCGAGCTGACCTCGGCGGTCGCCATGAGCCGCTGCCAGGACAAGCTGGTCACCCACCGCTGGCTGCAGCGCGCCGGCCTGCGCACCCCCGCCTACCGGATAGCGGGGCGCACCGATGCCAATGTCGCCTTCCTCGAGCAGCACGGGCAGGTGGTGGTTAAACCCGCCATTGGCGAGCAGGGCCTGGGCATCACCGTGGGGGTCGACAGCCCGGAAACCCTGGAGACAGCGATCGCCGCGGCGGCGCGCTATCACGACCGGGTGCTGCTGGAGTCCTGCCATCCCGGCCAGGATCTGCGCATCGTCGTCATCGGCTACACGGTGGTTGCGGCAGCGATCCGCAAACCGCCGGAGGTGGTCGGCGATGGCAAGCACAGCCTGGAGCAACTGATCGAGAAACTGAGCCGGCGCCGCAGTGCCTCGTCCCAGGGAGAGAGCAGCATTCCGATAGACAACGATACCGTTGCATGCCTGGCGGAACAGCGGCTCGAGCTTTCCTCGGTGGTCGAATCCGGACGCAGCGTGCAAGTGCGCAAGACGGCGAACTTCCACACCGGGGGCACCATCCACGACGTCACCGACACCCTCCACCCGGTGCTGGTGGAGGCCGCCGAACAGGCCGCCCAGCACCTGCATATTCCCGTGGTCGGCCTGGATTTCATGGTGTCCGACCCGGCCGGGTCAGGCCAGGCGGGGCCCGACTATGTGATCATCGAGGCGAACGAGCGAGTCGGGCTGGCGAACCACGAGCCGCAGCCGACCGCGCAACGCTTTGTCGACCTGCTGTTCCCCCTGTCCACCAGCGTGCATGACACGCCAAAAAGCGGAGTAAATCGAGGTGAGTGAACGGCAGCAACTGAAATCCACCCTGCTGGAACTGCTGGCCATACCCAGCCCCAGCGGCTTTACCAACGAGATCAGCCGCTATATCTGCAGCCAGCTCGAGGCCCTGCAGGTAGACTACGACATCACCCGCCGGGGCACCGTGAGGGCGCGCCTGCCGGGTGTCTCCTCAGGGGAGCGCGACCCCGCCAGGGCGGTGGTAAACCACGTGGACAGCATCGGGGCGATGGTCCGTCGCATCAAGCCCGACGGCCGTCTGCTGGTGGCGCCGATCGGTTACTGGAGCAGCCGCTTCGCCGAGGGCGCCCGGGTCACCGTGTTCGCCGAGTCGGCCGCCTACACCGGCACGCTGCTGCCGACAGTGACCTGGGGAGTTCACCGCGACAGCGGCGTCGACGCCGTACCCATGGACTGGGATCATATCGAGCTGCGCCTCGACGAGCCGGTACTGGACGAGGCCGCCACCCGGGCGCTGGGCATCGAGGTAGGCGATTTCATCGCTTGCAACAGCCGTCCGGAAGTGCTCGACAACGGCTACATCGTCGGTCGCGGTATCGACAACAAGGCGGGGGTCGCCGCAGTGCTGGCCGCGATCAGGCGGGTGGTGGAAGACAAACTGGAGCTGCCCAGCGATATCTACGTGCTGTTTACCGTCACGGAAACAGTGGGCAGCGGCGCGGGCAGCGCCATCCTGCCGGAAGTCAGCGAGCTGGTGACCGTCGATTTTGCCTCGGTGCCGGCCACCGAGGCGCTGTCCTTCGACAGTCTGACCATCGCCTACGGCGACGCCTCGGGGCCCTACGACTATCACCTCACCGCCCACCTGCAACACCTGGCGGACAGCAGCGACATTCCCTGCCAACGCCGCGTGCTGGCGGCCTCCCACAACGACGCCGCCGCGGCGCTCGCCGCGGGCCACGACGTGCGCACCGCGGTGGTCGCCTTTGCCGGGGACGCCACCCACAGCGTCGAGCGCACCCACTTCAGCAGCCTGGAAAACATGGTGCGCCTGCTGCTCGGCTACATGTGCAGCAAACCGACCTTCGCCCACGATACCTCCACCACCACCATGTCGGACTTCAGTCACCAGATCGACGCCGACCGGCTGCCCGCTCGGGCCGATCCAGAGATCGACGCGGTGGATGTGATACGGCGCAACCGATGACCACTGACATGCGACCCCTGCCGGTGGACGAGGATTACCTCCACCGCTGTCTGCTGGAGATGCTCGCCATCCCCAGCCCCACCGGCTTCACCGATGAAATCGTGCGCTACATCTGCCGTGAGCTGGAGGATCTGGGAGTGAGTTACACCCTGGGCCGCCGCGGCACCATCAAGGTCAGTCTGCCGGGACGCAGCAACGACCGGGGACGCGCCATCGCCAATCACCTGGACACCATAGGGGCGGCGGTCACCGCCATAAAGCCGTCGGGGCGCCTGGCGTTGAAGCCGGTCGGCACCTGGTCCAGCCGCTTCGCCGAGGGCGGCCGGGTGACGGTCTTTGCCGGCACCGCCAGTTACCGCGGCCAGGTACTGCCGCTGCTCGCTTCCGGGCACGCTTTCAACGAGCAGATCGACCAGTTGCCGGTGGGCTGGTCCCAGGTGGAGGTGCGCCTCAACCAGCCGGTGCACGACGCCCGGGACACCGCTGCGCTGGGCATCAGCCCCGGCGATTTCGTCGCCTTCGACAGCGACCCGGAGTGGGACGCCAGCGGCTATATCACTGCCCGCCATCTCGACAACAAGGCCGGCGCGGCCGCCTGCCTGGCGGCGCTGAAAACGCTGCTGGATCACGGGGTAACACCGGCGGTGGAGTTGCAGCTGATGTTCACGGTAACCGAGGAGATCGGCACCGGGGCCGGCACCTTCCTGGACGCCCGGGTGTCCGAATTCGTCGGCATCGATATCGGCCCCGTCGCACCCGGGCAGAACGCCCGCGAAACCGGCGTCACCCTCTGTGCCCAGGACACCAGCGGGCCCTTTGACCGGGAACTGCTGCAGCGCTTGCGCGGCCTGTGCCGCGACCACGCCATCGGCCACCAGACCGACGTGTTCCGCTATTACTACTCCGACGCCAATTCCGCCATCGTCGCCGGCCACGACGTGCGCCATGCGCTGGTCACTTTCGGCACCGATGCCACCCATGGCTATGAGCGCACCCACCGCGACAGCCTGGCGAGTGTCGCCCGCTTGCTGGCAGTCTACGCGCAGGCGCCCCTGCTCGACGATCCGGGCGCCGACCCCTGAGCCATTTCACGCCGCCATGCTGAGCGCCGCCAGCAACACCCCCATGAGACTTTCCCCGGCCACCAGGCCGGCGGCCCCGGCAACCAGGTAGGCGGCCGACCACTTGCGGAACAGGCGCGCCAGCAGATACGCCAGCAGGGCGCCGTAGAACAGGCCCAGCGAGGTCGAGGCGGGAATGACGAATGCCAGCCCCAGAGCGCTGGCGCTGGGCAGGAAGCGCAACAGGGCCGGTGCCAGGACTGCCTCGAGCACCCCCAGCAGCGTGCCGAGCACTGCCGCCAGCGCGGCCGCCAGCAGGGCCGATGCGGGTATCGAGGCCAGCCCCCCCAGCAGCACCTCGGCGACCGCTTTCCAGGTCGCCACCGCGGGCGCCGGCCACTGCGCGGTCAACAGCATCCCCTTGGGATCGGGGATCAGCGCCAGGTACACCAGCGACCCGACCACGCTGCCGGTCGCGATGCCGAAACACTGGGCCACCACCTGCCGCTGGGGGGTGGCTCCCACCAGCATGCCGGCCTTGAAATCGTTGAGCAGGTCGGCGGTCTGGCCGGCCGCGCCGCCGGCGACGTTGGCAGTCATGAGGTTGGTGGTGGCCTGGGCGGGGGCGATGACCGCAAAGCCCAGCTGCGACAGCTTGCCCACCGCACCGATCGGGGGAATACCGGTTTCCCCCACCACCCGCCCGACCACGGCGGCCAGGAAGAACGCCATGGGAATCGACAGCAGCGCCGCCCAGGGGCCGATCCCGAACAGGGTCACCTCCAGCACTATCACCAGTAGTGCCGCGGCGCTAAACGCCAGCGCGCGCGCGACGCGAAAGGTATCGGCAGGCGCGCCAGTGGGCTCGCCGCGCCCGCCCGGGCGCCGGCTGGCGATCATCCGCGCCAGCAGGTTGCTGATGGTCGCCGCCACCATCAGCGCCACCCCGGGCCACAGCAGCCACTCCACCAGCGGCACGAACAGGCTGGCCCCGCCCGGCTCCGCCAGCACCCGGCCGGAATCCAGCAGCCAGGGAGCCAGCCCCGCCCAGGCGAGCAGCGCGCCGGCCAGCAGCGACAGCCCTGCGCGCAGGCCGATGATCGCGCCAAAGCCGGTGAGCAACAGCGAGGGGTCGACGGCGAAACCGAGCTTCCCGGGCAGAACCCCCGGAGACCAGCGCGGAATCGTCCACAGCAGGCCGTCCACGCCCTTCAGCCCTGCCGACAGCGTGGCCGCCGACAGCAATACCTTGACCCGGCGCATCGCCACGGCTCCCTCGGCAAACAGGTCGAGCATGGTTTCGGCAGTGACGGTGCCCGCGGGGTATGCCAGCCCGGAGCGATACAGCAGCGGGGTGCGCAGATACCAGGCCACCCACACGCCCAGGAAACTCACGGCGAACACCCAGGCCATCAACGGCCCGGGCGCCAGCACCAGGCCCGACACCAGGGCCAGCGCCGGAATCGGCGCGACCAGCCCGCCGGAGATGATGGACGCCGCCGAGGAGGCCGTGGTTTGCGAGATATTGCTCTCCAGGATCGCCCAGGGGTGGCGGGCACCGGCACGCGCCAGCAGCCGCCACAACAGAAAACCGAGCAACAGCGCGGTGATGGACATGTTGAACGACCAGCCGATCTTGAGACCGGCATAGACATTACACGGGGTGAGGATGGCGCCCAGGCAGATACCGGTGATGATGGCCCGCGGGGTCAGTTCGCGGCTGTTGTCCGGCGATTTGGCCGCGGCAGCTTGCATGGTGCAGCATTATCGCAGGAGCGGGCCCAACATGCACACCGACGGCAGCGGCCCCCGGGAAAAGCGTTCAGCCCTGGCCGCCCAGGCGGATCAGCGCGTGCAGCAACTGTTCCAGTTCCTGCAGCCGCGGCCCCTCATCTGCCTTGTCGATCGCCGCTTCCTGCACCCGCAGGCGGCGCACCACCTCGCGGGCGACGGCCCTGGCCTGCTCGCCACCGGCCTCGACGCCGACCGTGCCGAGCACGCCGCCGGCCAGATAGATGCCCGCGCGCGAGGCCTGCAGGTAACCCTGTGGATCGCACTCAAGGCCCAGTTTGGCGGCCAGCGCCGCCGCCTCGGGGTGCGGGTGCACCTCGCTGGACAATACCAGCAGGTCGACCGCCAGCCGGTGGTGCCCGCCGCCGGGCAAGGTCGCGTAGCGCGCCAGCAGCTGCCCGGAATCCTCGCTGTCCACCCCGATCCAGGTGCCGCAGGCCATCTCGATACCGCACTCGCTGGCAACCGCGCGCAGGGGCGCCAGCAGGGCATCCTCCGGGTCCGCCGCCAGCACCAGCAGTTGCACCTTCTCTACACGCTGCGCCACCAGGCGCCGCAGCTGGTTGCCCATGACCCAAGCCGCGCCCTCGCTCACCCGGGTGAGCACCAGCATCACACTGTCGGGGTAGCCCTCGTCGGAGGGCCTGGTGGCGAAACCGCCGGAGGGACCGGGATCTTCCAGCATGCGCTGCAGTTCCACGCTGCTGACCACGTCGGGGTGCTGGCCGTAGCCGAATTCCGCCAGCTGCTCCCGCTCCGCCTGGTCGTCATCGGCGTAACCAGTGGCGACGATGACCGCCGCCGCCGGCAACTCCAGCGGCTGGGGCGGGGTGATATCGAAATGGATGGCCCGGTCGTCGCACACCTCCACACAGCGCTGGCAGGGCAGGTAGTTGGGCGGCATGTTGAGGCAGCTGTCGATATCGATGGCGTAGATATCGGGAATCGTCCGGGGAAAGGGGTTGTGTATGGCCTTGCGGTAGGTCAGCCCGGCGTCGTATTCGTTGGGTACGGCCTGCGGACAAACCGGCGCGCAGTGATTGCAGCGAGTACAGTCGTCGTTTACGTAGCGGGGCAGCTGGCGCACGGTGGCCACGAACTCCCCCTCCTCGCCTGCCAGCGAATCCAGTTCGGCCAGCGTCAGGAAGCTGATATTGGCCTCCTCGGCCAGCGCCGCCAGACGCGGGTCGACATCCCCCGCCAGCACGGCCGCCCGCTTGCCACCCACGATCGGGCCGCGTTCCACCACGGTGGCGGTCACGCCCGCGGCGGCCAGTTCCAGCGCCGCCTGCAGGCCGGTCAGGCCGCCCCCCAGTACCAGTACCGATTCACTCATGCCGGGGCCGCTCCCGCCGCCAGCGCCCGCGCAAAGCCCGCCTCGAAGGCGCGCATATTCAGCTCCAGCGCGGCCGGCTTCACCGTGGTTTTCAGGGCCTGTTCGGCGGCCTCGCGACTGACCACGCCGGTGCGCCCCACCAGGAAACCCAGCACGATGACATTGGTGACGATACGGTTGCCCAACTCCTCCGCCATGCGCGTGGCGGGCAGCAGGGACGCCGGGGGCGCGGGCTCGCCCAGGCGCACCAGGTCCTCCTCCACGATCAGGGTCCCGCCGGGCTTGAGCTGCCCCCCGAACAAAGTGTAGGCCTCCTGGAACAGCGCCACCAGCACGTCCGGCTGGGTGACGTAGGGATAGTCGATGGGTTCATCGGCGATGATCACATCGGCGCGTGACGCGCCGCCGCGCGCCTCCGGCCCGTAGGCCTGGGTGAACACTGCCTCCTTGCCGTCGTACAGGCTGGCGGCCTTGCCCAGCAAGGTGCCCGCCAGCACGATACCCTGCCCGCCATAACCGCCGAAGCGGATCTGCACCGGACCACTGGATCGGGCAGCCGGCATACCTATTCCTCGCCCACCGGGTGGTGGACCCGCTGGGTGCCGTTGGGCACGTTGTCGAAGGCGTCCGCCCCCACCGGCTGGTAGGGGTGGCGGTCGATATCGACGAAATTGCCCACCGCGATGGGCCGCTCCTCGTCCACGAAATCGATGTCCAGTTCATCGAAGCCGGGCAGCTCCTGCACGATCCGGCAGCGCTGCCGATACACTTCCATTTCCGCCATGCCGTCGCCCAGATCGTTGGCGCGGCCGAAGTTGGTGGGGCAGGGAGACAGTGCCTCGATGAAGCTGAACCCCGGCTTTTGCAGGCCCCGCAGGATGGCGTCGCGCAGCTGCCGCACGTGCAGTATGGTCCAGCGCGCCACGAAGGATGCCCCCGCCGCCCGCGCCAGGTCGGGGAGGTTGAAGGGCCGGTCGTGGACCCCCTTGGGCGCGGTGGAGGTGATGCTGCCGCGCGGCGAGGTCGGCCCCGCCTGGCCGCCGGTCATGCCGTAGTTGAAGTTGTTGATGCAGACCACGGTCAGGTTCATGTTGCGCCGGGCGGCGTGGATGAAATGGTTGCCACCGATAGCGGTCAGGTCGCCGTCGCCGCTGATCACGGTCACCCGCAACTCGGGCTTGTGGATGGCGATACCCAGGGCGAAGGGGATCGCGCGACCATGCGCGGTGTGATAGGAGTCGACATTGACGTAGCCGGCGGCGCGGCCGCTGCAGCCGATACCGGATACACAGACGTGGTTGTCCAGGGGGACGCCGGAGGCGGCCATCGCCTCCACGTAACAGTGGATCACCGTGCCGATGCCGCAACCGGGGCAGAGAATATGGGGGAACCGGTCCGAGCGCAGCAGCGGGTCGTTGGGGTGATCGCGCGCAATCACCGCGGATGTGGCCGTCACAGTAGCACCTCCAGGATGTCTGCCGGGGTGGGCATGGCGCCGCCGGCGTGGTTGATGCGCTGCACCGGCAGCTGGGTGAGGCGCTCCACCTCGCGCCGCAGCTGGCCGAGGTTGACTTCCGGCACCACGAAGCGCCGCACGGTGCCGCGCTGCAGCAGCTCGCGGATGCGCTGCTCCGGGAATGGCCAGACACTGACCAGGCGCAACAGGCCGCATTTGGCGCCCCGCTGGCGCGCCTGGCGAACCGCCTGGCGCGCCGAGCGGGAGGTGCAGCCAAAAGCGATCACCACCGTTTCCGCATCGTCCAGCTCGAATTCGTCGTAGCGCATGATGTGTTGCGCATTGTGGCGCACCTTGTCCACCAGGCGATTCACCAGGGCATTGTGGGTCGCCGGCGTCAGCGCCGGATAGCCGCGCTCGTCGTGGGTCAGGCCGGTCATGTGAACCTTGTAGCCCTCGCCGGCGTGGGCCATGGCCGGCACCCCGTCCTCGCCCACGGCGTAGGGCAGGTGGCGCTGGGCACCGGGCTTGTGGTCGGGGCGCTTGCGATGCACCAGCGGCACTTCGTCCGCCGGGGGAATGACCACGCGCTCGGTCATATGCGCCACTACCTCGTCCATCATCAGGAATACCGGGATACGGTACTGATCCGCGACGTTCAGGGCGTGCACGGTCAGGTCGAAACACTCCTGCGGCGAGGCCGGCGAGAATGCCGCCATGCCGTAGTCGCCGTGGGAGCCCCAGCGCGCCTGCAGGATGTCCGACTGGCCGACCATGGTGGGCAGTCCGGTGGAGGGCGAGGCCCGCTGCACGTCGACGATCACGCAGGGCAGCTCCATCATCGCCGCCAGCCCGATACTCTCCATCATCAGGCTGAAGCCCGGGCCCGAGGTGGCCGTCAGGCTGCGGGCGCCGGCCGCGGAAGCGCCGAGAATGGACATGATGCTGCCCAGTTCGTCTTCCATCTGCACGTACTTGCCGCCCACCGCGGGCAGGCGGCGGGCCAGCCGCTCGGCGATCTCGGTGGAGGGGGTAATCGGGTAGCCGCCAAAGTAATCCACACCGCCGGCCAGGGCGCCCTCGGCACAGGCGTGGTCACCCAGCATGAAGTGGGTGCCACTGAGCACGCGTTGCTCGCGCTGCGGGGCGTCACTCACTCCTGGCTCCCCGCACTCCCGGAACCGCCCTGACGGGCGATCTCGACGGTGAAAATCGCCAGCTCGGGGCAGATCAGGTTGCAGAAACCGCAGTGCACACAGGCGTCTTCCTTGTGTTCGGCGAGTACCGGATAGTGGTATCCCTTGGCATTGATTTCCTGGGAGAACGCCAGTACCTGCTCGGGGCAGTAACCCACACAGAAGCCGCACTCCTTACAGCGCTCCGGGATGACATGCACCTCCCCCTGGGGGATATGTGCCCGCTCCATGTCCATGGGTTGCCGATTTGTGCGGATCGTCGCCACGCGGGCCCCCTCTTCGCCAGTCGCAACACATTATAGGCTGTGGCCGATTATTGGCGAAAGTCGTCGGCCCGGCCTGGATATAGATCAATAAATCCCCACAAGTCCCATGCTACCTTTCCGTTGACTTACAATTCCCCACAGGTAGCATCGTAGCGCCTTGCACCGTTTCTGCATGTTCGTCGCCAATCGCGGGTCGGCCGGGCTATATCGTTCATTGACGCGGCACCCACCAGGGGTCTGGTCACATCACAGTGCGAGAGAGGTCATGCATTCACCCAAACTGTATCGCCCCCTGATTCCGTTGCTGCTGGGCACGGTCATCACAACCGCCTGTTCCCGGGCCGAGCCGCCATCCACCGCGCAGGCAACGGAGCCGGTTGCGGTTGTGCAAGCGAGCCCGGAGGCACCCCCTGCCGCGGAACCGGAACCACCCGCACTGCCCGAAGTGATCGTGCTCAGCGGTCCGGAGGCGGTCGAGGCCTGGCTGCAGTCGGAGAACTGGTGGGGGGACGTCAATCGCGAGGAGCCACTCAAGGCGCCGCATGTAATCCTGGCCGGAATCAACCCGGCCTGGAGTGCCGCCGCCCAGGAGCTGACGGTACCACAGAAAAAGCAGCTCTTTTACCGCCTGATGCTGCCGCTGGTCATGCATGCCAACGCCAGGGTACTGGAGTTCCGGGACGGGCTGCAGCAGGCGCAAAACGAACTCGACAGCGACGGTGCCGTCTCTCCGGAAAGTCTGGCGCTGCTGCAGCGCCTGGCGATTCTGCTGCCCGACGAAGCAGCGCAGTACAGCGACGCCCTGGCCAACAACGGCCCCGAACTGGCCGGCATGATCTCTAAACTGTTGTACCAGGTAGACGTGGTGCCCGCCGGCCTGGCCCTGGGGCAGGCCGCCTACGAAAGTGGCTATGGCACCTCGCGCTTCGCGGTGCAGGGCAACTCCCTGTTCGGCCAGTGGACCTACAAGGGTGATGGCATCGTCCCCGGCAAGCAGCGCAAGAGCCTGGGTAATCACCAGATCAAGGCCTTCGACTGGCCCTTCGACAGTGTCCGAGGGTACTACATCAACCTGATGTCACACCCCGCCTACGAGGACTTCCGGCGCCTGCGGGCCGAGCGGCGCGCCGCAGGTGAACCGCTGGATTCGCTGGCACTGGCAGACGGCCTGGTCAAGTATTCGGAGCGAGGCCAGGAGTATGTGGATTCGCTCAAGGGCATGATCCGCAGCAATGACCTGGACATTGCCGATGAAGTGGTTTTCCGCGATGAAGCGCTGCGTTTCATCATAAGCGAACCAGACCCTGAGGCCGCCGCCCGGCTTGAGCTGGATATCGAACGTATGCGGGCCAACGGCGAACTCGGGGAAATCGTCGAGCGGATGCAACTGGACTGATAGTCGCAGGACAACGGCCCCGGGCAGGCCGGCAGATCGCTACAGCAACCCGGGTTGAAAACACGGAAAGAGACAGGTGACAGACATACAGCATAAATCGTCCGCGGCAGGCTCCGCCCCGGGAAACACCCCCGTACTGATCGGCTGCGGCCAGCTGACCGACCGGCGCCCGCCGCAGGAGGCGGCATCGCCGCTGGAACTCATGAGCGAGGCCGCCCGCAGGGCCGCCGCCGATGCCGGCCCTGGAGACGCGCTGCTGCAGTGCCTGGACCGGGTAGTGGCCATCGGCATGACCGTGGACAGCCCCGAGACGGGCGACCTGGGAATACAAGGCTACCGCAACGTGCCGCTGAGCCTGTGCCGGGCGCTGGGCATTGCGCCGGCGCAGACCCTGTATGGCACCACCGGGGGCAACACCCCGCAGATGCTGGTCAATCGCCACGCCGAGCAGATCGCCCGGGGGGCGTGCTCGGCGGTGCTGCTGGCCGGTGCCGAGGCCCTCAAGGCCATGATCGGCCGCCTGCTGCAGGGCCTGGATATCGACGCCTGGCAGCTCGATGCCGGCGAGGACCCGGCGCGCGACGGCCCCGAACGCCTGCCCGCCAACGCGCATGAAGTCGCCCACGGCCTGCAGCTGCCCGCCTCTGTCTACCCCCTGTTCGAAAATGCCCTGCGGGGCAAGTACGGGCTGGACCTGGAGCAGCACCGTCGGCGCATGGGCGAACTGTTCCACCCCTTCACCCGGGTGGCCGCCGCCAACCCCCTCGCCTGGTTCCCGGTGGAGCGCTCCGCCGCGGAGCTGGCCGAACCCGGCGACAAAAACCGCTACGTGGGCTTCCCCTACACCAAGTACCTGAACGCCATTATCGAGGTCAACATGGGCGCGGCGGTCATCATGACCTCGCTGGAAAAAGCCCGGGAACTGGGCGTCCCGGAGGAGCGCATGGTCTACCTGCACGGCTGCGGGGACGCCAATGAACTGTGGCACCTGTCGGAGCGGGTGGATTACAGTTCCTCTCCGGCGTTGCGCGCTGCCGGCCGGGAGGCCCTCGCCATGGCCGGCAAGACCATTGCGGATATGGACTTCCTGGATCTCTACAGCTGCTTCCCCTGCGCGGTGCAGATCGCCTGCGACGAGTTGGGCATTGCCTGGAATGATCCGCGGGGTCTCACCCTGACCGGCGGACTGCCCTACTTCGGCGGGCCGGGAAACAACTACGTGCTGCATGCCATCGCCCATATGATGGCGCGCTTGCGGGAACACCCGGGCAAGTTCGGCCTGTTGAATGCCAATGGCTGGTTTCTCACCAAGCACTCGGTCGGCATCTACTCCACGGCCCCGCCCGCCCACCCCTGGCAACGCAGGGACCCGGCCCAGTACCAGGGGGAGATTCTCGAGCAGGCGCACCCCGCCTTTACCGAAACCCCGGAGGGGCCGGCCACCGTCGAGACCTACACGGTACTCAACGGCCACCAGGGGCCTGAGCGCGGCATCGTCATCGGCCGCCTGGCGGACGGCACCCGCTTCATCGCCGAGACCCCGGACGATAGTGCGACCCTGCAGGCCATGATGGCGCGCGATATGCTGGGTGCAGCGGGAATCGCCAGCTCGAGAGAGGGCAAAAACCTGTTCGTGCCGGATGCCTGAGGGGCAGCGCGGGAGCGGGTGCCGTGCAGCGGGTGCCACTGGCAAATCCCCCCCGCTCGTTCTATGGTAGAGCCCTGACCCGACAAGGAGTGCCCCATGAAGCGTCTGCTACTCGCCCTGCTGCTCGTCACCGGCTCCGCCCAGGCCTTCGAATGGCCCTGGGACAGGCATCAGCGGGAAAGCTACAGTTACTGCAAGGGTTTCGTGTTCGCCGGCCTGGCCGCCCTGCCGGTCGAGGACCTGTCGCGCATCCAGCTGTGGCTGAGTTGGAACACGGTGGTGGAGACCGAGTTCCAGCGCGGCGAGCTGGTGCAGGAGCAGTACGAAGCCGGCAAGGCGCGCTTCAGCAGCCTGCTGGACAGCAAGGACACGGACGCCCTGGTGCGACTCGCCAACAGGCAGTGCGACTTCGCCGACACCTGAGCCCGGCTTGTAGGCGGCACCTCGGGTTTTTGCAGGGAAGGTCGCGACCACAGAGCCCCGGGGCTCTGGTTCGGCCCCCCTTCTATCACGCCTTGAGCAGGGCCTGCATGTTGCGGTGGAAGTGGGCGATCAGTTGTTCATAGCGACCGAAGGTAAATACCTCATTGGCGCCGCTGTGCAGGCTGGCCTGAATGGATTTCGCCAGGGCGATGTCTTCCGCCTGACCGGTGGTGCTGACAAAAGCCGCGTCGTTGCGTGCCTTTTCCACGCCGGCTTCACCCTTGAGAGTAGTATGGGTGAGGGAATAACTGATCACCTGCGTTTTATCCACCGCCACCGGTTCCAGGATCAACATGGTCATGTGATGTGACAGCACGGCAATGGTGACGTTGGGGAACAGGTGGTACACGTAGGTCAGCAGCCCATCGACCCGGCGCTGCTCGGGGGCGATATCCCGCAGTTTTTCCATGCGCTGGAAGGGAAAGGTAATGCGCGCGTTCCTGCCCACGGTTTCCACCAGGTTGAGGTTGTCGTAGCCGAAGGGAAAGAAGGTCTCCTTGTGCGCCGGCTTGATGTGGTAGCCCTCCAGGAAGCTTTCCAGAAACACCTTCCAGTTGACATCCAGGGTATACTCGCGGCTGTTGAACAGTTGCTGGTCAGGCGTGAAAAATACCGGCAGTTCATCCAGGTTGGCGGCGATGGCATCCTGCTGTTGGGTCACGAATACCAGCCCGGCCTTCTCCTGCACCTGCACCGGAGTCAACCCATGGTGCTCCCGGGCCAGGCCCGGGAAACCCTCCTCGTGGGGTACATGCTGCAGCGCACCGTCGAGCCGGTAGGTCCAGCCGTGGTAGTTACACCGGAAGGCCCGCGCACAGCCGCTGCCCTGGGCCACCTGCACACCGCGATGCCGACAGGCATTGCGAAAACCGCGCACCACGCCGTCTTCGCCGCGCACCACTACCAGGGGAATACCCGCGGCACTGCGCGCCACATATGACCCCGCTGTGGGCAGCGCGGCGGATGGACAAAAAGGGATCGGGTAGCGGCGCAACACCCTCTGCATTTCATCGGCAAATCGCCGTGGGCAAACGTAGTTCTGCACCGGCTCGCGCCACAGGCCCTCGCCGGCATCGGTGGTGCCGTTGGCGATATGTTCCAACACGCGCTGGGCCACGTCCTGATCACACATGAAAGCGGTCATGGCAACACTCCTGCCCCGTGGGCATAATCGAAACCACTTCATTTTATGTCGGCAGTCCATCCGGGCCAAGTCCGGCCTGGCCACCGCCAGGGAGGGCGAGCACTGGCACCGCTCTCACAGGCAGATGTCGAAATCGTGCCCGAATGGCATCGGCGACCCAGCCGGACTTGAGGAGTCACGCGGCGCGCCGACGGCGGTGTTTTGCCGCCATGGTACTACCGGCGGCGGCCCGCGCGGCTGTTCAGAAATTATAGCGCGCCTGCATGGCCACGGTGCGCGGCCGGTTCAGGCTGCCGATGGAGGCGTAGTCCGCACCGTACACCGGCAGGCCGAATCCGAAGGCGAGCTCCTGCTCATCGAACAGGTTGCGCGCCATCAATGCCAGCTCCCAGTTCTCACTGCGCGGCGCCAGCGCAACCCGCAGGTCTACCAGCGTGATGGCCGGCGCCCTGTAGGTCTCGTCGGTCTGGGTGTACATGCCATCGCGGTAATTTACCGCTGCATTGCTGCGCAGCCGGTAATTCGCACCCAGGGCCAGTGTGTAGGCGGCGGAGAAACTTGCCGCCCATTCGGGAGACCCCGAGGGCGTGACATTGGTATCGGTGCGCTGCGCATCCGCATAGGTTACGGCCAGGCCCAGGACCAGCTTGTCCGTGGCGGCCCACATGCTGTCGAACTCGACACCCTGGGATTCCACCGGAATACTTTCGCTGGCGAAGCCGTCTCCGACAAACACCACCGACTGGAAATCGTCGATCCTGGTAAAGAACGCCGCCGCGCTGACCCGCAGGCCACCACCGAGCAGATTGAGCTTGACGCCCGCTTCGCTGGTTTCCGCCTGCTCCGTATCGATCTGTTCGGTATCCGGTGTGGCGGAAGTCGGGAAACCCCCGCTCTTGCTGCCCCGGGCCCAGGACACATAGGCATTGCCGGTATCGCCGAAGTCGTACTGCAGGTTGACCGAGCCGTCCACATTGTCCTCGGAACGGCTCAGCTTGCGGGCGTAAAAGTCCGGGCTGATCACCTCGTAGAACGTCGCGGGCCCTTCCGGTGGCACGATGGGGCCGACGTAAGTGCCGTTACCCAGGTCGAAATAGAAGTTGGTCTCGTCCTGCGTGGTCACGCTTTCCCAGTCCTTGAGCTTCTGGGTTTCGTCGGTGTAGCGGATACCCAGCGTCAGCCGCCAGTTCTCAGCCAGCTGGTAGGCGCCATTGCCGAACACCGACCAGGAGTCCACATCCTGGTGGTAGGAACCATAACCCGATGCCGGGCCGGTAGCGGCGACAAGCCCGTCCGGAACGGGATCGGGAAGGTCCAGATAACCCGGATTGCTGAGGAAATCGGTCTGCGCATAGTTCTCGAATGAGTTGGCCAGGTAGTACGCCCCGGCCACATAGTCCAGGGCCTGGCCCAGTGCCGTTCCCGTCACCCTGAACTCCTGGCTGAACTGCCTGAAGTGACTTTTCTTGTACTGCTGTAGCCACTGCAGTGCAGAAAAGTCCGCGTCGTAATAGCGAGGTTTGTTGTCGTAACTGTTATAACCCGACAGCGACATCAGCTGGGTATCGGCAGTCAGTTCGTGGGCCACCTCGACGACCGCCCAGTTGGTTTCCTGTTTGTCATAATCCCTGCCATCACCGGCATAGGTATTCCAGGTCTTGCTCTTGGCGTTGAGGTGGGTGTCGGAGTCACCGGTAACACCCTGGTACCAGCCATTGGGATCATCCGACACCTGGAATGCCATGCCGGTCACCTCCAGTTCGTCATACGTGTACGTGGCGAAAACCGTGGTCCGCTGGCCGAGGTCCCACAGGCCGCTCAGGCGCACGGAGTTCTGCTCGCGATGCGGGTCGTGGCCGCCCGCCAGTTCATTCTCCACGTAGCCCTTCTCGTCGATCAGATTCACCGCCAGGCGATACTTGCCGGCCTCCGTGGCGAGGTTACCCACTCCCTGGAGAATCGAACTTTCAAATTCAAAGTCGTACTCCCCCTCCAGATAACCGTCGCTGGCGTCCTGGGGGCGCATGGTGTTCACCAGGATCGCCCCCAGGCTGGTGTTCTTGCCCAGTTGGGAGGTCTGCGCACCCTTGATGACTTCGATGCGATCGACGTCAAACAGGGAGCTCAGCAGGTTGCGGGTCTTGCCCGTCCACACGCCGTCGATGAACAGCCCCACCGACTGCTCCAGATTCTCATCCGCGGTGCCGGTGCCCAGGCCGCGTATATTGGGGATGGGCAGCCCCTGGGGAGCGGGTTCGAAGGCCAGGCCGGGAACCGAGTTCGCCAGATCGGTGACATTGTTGATGGCGAATTGTTGCAGGGTCTTGCCATCGACCACGGTGACCGTCAGGGGCACATCCTGCAGGCTCTCCACCCGCTTCTGGGCGGTGACCACCACTTCCTCCAGCACCTGGGCCCGCAGCGGTACCGCCAGGCAGCAGGCGACCGCGGCGACAGCAAGGCCGGGACGTTTTCTGCAGGTATAGCGAGGGCTGGTGCTCATATCGGTTTCCATACGTTGTCTAGGTCTTCCCTGGCTCTCAATCTCGATCCAGCGGCTGTATATCGGTTTCAAAGTAGCGATGGAACGGCGCCGGCAGCAGGCGGTAGTCCACGGCGTCCACCGGGTGATCGTGGCCACCCGCGTCATAGGTATTCCAGAACAGCACCCGCTGGCCATCCAGGCGGCCCGTCTGCAAATCCGCTGTCAGGGCGGCAAGGCACTTGCCGGTGTAACAGCCCTCGATGCGCATACCGGTGGCCTCCCTGAAGCGCTTGACCGCCGCCATGCCCGCCTGAGTATAGCGGCCATACTCGCCACCGAAAAAGTCAACGCGCAGGGTGAAGCGCTCCGCCTGCAGCGCCGCCGGCGATCTATCGAGACCAGCCCTGCGCAGCAGGCGGCTGGCCTGCGCATACAGTTTCCGGGCCTTGTCCAGCGACGAGAAATCCCGGTCGGTAACCGCCACCGCGCACACCCTGGCAGGCAGGCCCAGCATCGCCAGGCCCAGGGCGAGACCGACAGCGGAACCCATGGTGCCGGAGGCGATATAGATCACGTCCGGCATCGCCAGCCCGCCAGCCTGCACCTGCCGTTGCAGTTCGAAGGCGGCATTGACATAACCGAGCACCCCCAGCGCGCTGCTGCCGCCCGGCGGTATCCAGTAGGGCATCTGGTGGGCACCGAACAGCAGCCGGGCCTCCTGCAGTAGCGCCCCGCCGGCCAGGGCGGGCACCGAGTCGAAGTGCCGCAAATGCGCTCCGCTGGCCAGCGAGCGCAGCAGGTTGTAGCGCAGCGACCGGGAATTGGGCTGCCGCAACAGAAACGAATAGGCCTGCAGGCCCAGCCGTTGCGCATAAATGGCAGTAGCCAGCGCGTGATTCGAGCCGGCCCCGCCGAAGGTCAGCACCGCCCTCTTGCCCCTGGCCAGGGCGTCACCGAACAGGAACTCGAGCTTGCGCACCTTGTTGCCGCCGTAGGGGGTGCCGGAGAGGCCGTCGTGCTTGACCGTCAGGCCCGCACAGCGCCTGTCGGGGTCCAGGGCATCGGCGCGCAACACGGGGGTCGGATACCGCCCCAACGACACGAAGGGCAGCGCTTGCTGCAGGGCGGGGTAGCTGTCGAAAAGCGGGAGCATAGGCCCGGCATTCTATCACCAGTGGGCGCGGCGCGCGGAACGCTGGACACAGGGCCAGCCAGTGATCCTTTCCAACCAGGACCGACGCGGCAGCTATCTTCGCAGAGCATGTCTGCCACCCGTGCGCCGCAGCCTGATCAATTGTTGTAGCGGCTCGCCCAGAAGCATCTGTACGGTCACGCGGGCCCGGGTGTAGCCAAAGACATTCGAGTTTCATTGTCATATCCGATTAGACGAAAGACTTGAAGCGCGAGACAGGCATCACAGTCGCAGTGTAAATTTTTTTGGGCACAGGGAGTGCGCGCCACACTGAGGCCGAGGCCCCACGGCAGATCAAGATTGGCTTCTCTCAATGAGTCTAACGAGTGTGTTAGATTGCGCCTGGAAGAGGTGCGGAAACAGGCCTCAACCGATCTTCATGTTCTAATTGGTTTTTTTGCTTCAGGAGACTGACTGCCGTGGCAGTAGATTCAGGAATACGGATTGTCCTCCCAGGATTCGCGAACACCCAGGCCGAGGCCATAGACCAACTATTGTCTATCGAGCCGGCCGAAGTACCGGATACCACAAAACTGGGGCCCAGTGATGTCGTCGTCCGGGTAAGAAGCGCCTCGATTTCCTTCGTGGACTTCATCATGATGACTGGCCAGTATCAGCACATGGCGTCACCACCCTATGTGCCCGGGCTCGAGTTTTCTGGCGAGATTGCCTGGACGGGCAGCGAAGTCCGCAACTTCAGTGTCGGCGACAAGGTGATAAGCGACTTCATGACCGTTGGTCCGCGTAGCAAAGGCGCATACCAGCAGAGCGGCGCCTGGTCCAGTTTTGCCGTTGCACCCGAAAATGGCCTCTACCCCCTGCCCTCCGGTTTCAGCTTTGCGCAGGGCTGCTCGTTTCTGGGGAGTTACGAGACAGCCTATTTCGCACTCGTGAAACGGGCGAAACTACAAGCTGGCGAGCGAGTTCTGATAACCGGGGCATCCGGCGCATCGGGCATGGCCATGGTCCAGATCGCCAGGATTCTGGGTGCGGAGGTTATTGTTACCGGAAGATCGAGCAGGAAACTGGAAGCGGTGTTATCGGCAGGCGCCGATCATGCAATTCAACTCGATGGCGACAATACCGGCAGTCTCGCCAGTACACTGCGGGCACAGGTCAAAACCATCACCAATGGTGCCGGTGTCGACGCCGTCATTGATACAGTGGGGGGAGCCATTGGCGACGCCGCGCTGCGCACCCTTAAATTTGAGGGCAGGTTCGTCATTGTCGGCTGGGCGAGCAATGTGTCGGAGAGTGGCGGGAGACAAACCTTTGAGCCCGACCGCCTGCCCACAAACATCATGCAGATGAAATGCCTGCAGGTGATGGGGTCACCCATGGTGATCTACTCCATGGCAAATCGCGCGTGGCGCGCGAAGCAGATTGCCCAGGTAACGGCCTGGGCAGAGGAAGGCCTGCTTCACCCGCATGTGTCCCACAGTTTCCGGGCGGAGGATTTCCGCGAGGCGGCCAACGCGAAGCTGAGGGGGGAGGTGGTGGGAAGCTGCGTCATCAACTTCTAGCGTCGACAGGCGGGGTGCCGCCTGATCTACCGGGCGCTATGGGTTGAGGGGGCTGACCCACTGCGGGTGGGTAGTGCGGCGTTCCGCTGGCATTATCAACCGGGTGAATATGAATGCCATCCCCCGTTAACAATGGGATGGACTCCTCCTCACCCATATTCGGCATCTAGGTGCCAGACTGGAAGTGTTGGCAACCAGTCATAATGAGAGGAGGAGCCCACAATGGAGATTATTCGAGTTGGCGTAGATTTGGCAAAAGATGTGTTCCAATTACACGGCGTGGATTCACGGGAGCACGTGGTCTGGCAGAAGCGTTTGCGTCGTCGCGAATGGCTGTCAGAACTTCAGAAACGCGTACCCGAAGGTGCAGAAATCGGCATGGAAGCCTGCGCCGGCGCCCATTACTGGGGGCGGGAGCTCGCCGCGCGCGGCTATCGGGTAAAGCTCATGGCGCCGCAGTTCGTGAAACCCTACGTCAAGAGCAACAAGAGCGACCGCAACGATGCCGCGGCCATCTGCGAGGCTATGAATAGGCCCTCAATGCGCTTCGTGGCACTCAAAAGTGTCGAACAGCAGGATGTGCTGGCGGTGCACCGGGTTCGCTCGGAGTTGATCAAGCAGCGCACGGCGAAAGTCAACCAGATCCGGGGCCTCGTCGGCGAGCACGGTCTGGTGGCACCACAACGCGTCCACGCTCTGCGCAAGGCGCTGTCGTGGTGGCTCGAAGATGCGAGTAATGAACTGAGTATGCGCTTTCGGCGGCTGCTGTCTGGCCTGGCGGGCGACCTGCGCCATCTCGATGCGCGGATCAAGGAGCAAGATGATGAACTCGCCGCGATGGTGAAGGAATCTCCGGCCGCGCAACGCTTGATGGCTTTGCGGGGCGTCGGGCCAATCACCGCCACCGCACTGGTCGCCACCCTCGGCACCGGCGATGGATTTGCAC
This sequence comes from Pseudomonadales bacterium, assembly GCA_024234735.1. Taxonomy (GTDB): domain Bacteria; phylum Pseudomonadota; class Gammaproteobacteria; order Pseudomonadales; family Halieaceae; genus JARRPM01. The sequence goes on along the minus strand of JACKNV010000002.1, from coordinate 114,486 downwards.
GGGGCCGTGACTTCGCCGTTACGCTCGGTTTGACGCCGAAACACCACGGCACCGGTGGCAAGGAGCGCATGCTAGGCATCAGTAAGCGGGGCAATGCATACTTGCGCACTCTACTGATACACGGCGCCAGAGCGACAGTGCAGGTAGCCAAAGGCAAGGCCGACCCACTCAGTCGCTGGATCAACAGCCTTGGAGAGCGACGTCATACGAACGTTGTGGCGATAGCGGTGGCCAACAAGACCGCCCGCATGGCCTGGGCGCTACTGCACCATGAGCGTGAATACGATGAGAACTGGTCTACGGCCACGGCTTAGCAGTCCTGGCCGGTAAACAACAGAGTTAGTCCTACCGACGATTGCAAAGGAGTCTGACTGACGGCGAACAGGTCGAACCGGCGCAGGCAAAACCCGATCTACCCCAAGGGCGTAAAAGCCCGAGTTAACGTTTGGGAGCCAGCGCGCGAATAGCCCATCAAGGCCCCGTGGAAAGCACGATCGAGAGGCCGGATACACGTGAGCAATCGATCCTACCGCCAGCGTACAGGCCCCTTGCAAACGAGGAGGAGTCCATACATGGGGTAGAGCCGGCATGATCTGTAAAGGATGTCTCCGGTACAGACCCTCAGTCTTCTGGCCAAAATGAGCGAGCAAAGCGTTCGTAACGCCTTGCACAAGGACAGCTCCATCCCCCGCGCGAAAGGCAAACATACAAAGCAGATTGAAGTCCCCCTGAAGGATGCAAGGGACTGGCTCAGAACGAGGGAGGGATTTACCTGGTATGAAGCGCCCTCCTCTCCCGATGACATCAGCGTCCCCGTCGCCAAAGACGGAAGCTTCTTCAACGCAGCCTGCAAGCGGGAGAAAGGCTACGCGGTCGGGCGCAAGGGAGAAGAAACCTACTACGAGAATTTTACCAAGGCACTTGAGGCCTTGCGGGCTATGCCTGGCCCCTACTGGCGCAGGCCGAGCGTGAAGACCGGACTACACGGCATCGTGCGCGGTGTCGGCTGGACAGCCAAGACGCCGAAGGAGCTTGGTTTGGAAATCTGAGAACCAGCCCCGGGGGGTGGCGCATGTAACCCCTCATACCAGACCGGCACCGGCGTATCCCAAGTCAGGAAGCGCCGAAGGTCTCCGCACAGGACCGAGGTATAGGGCGTAGTGAACCCTGGGGAGTAGTGACCCCGCTGTAGCCTCCCCTGTGATGCCGGTGACTGTATGACAGCAGGAAAGACTGCCCCGACACCTGGGCAAGTGGTGTGACAGCCGGGAGAGTCCGGCCCGAATTCAGGGCAACCAAAGATGCTCAAAACAGGGGAGTAAAACCATATGACGAGTATGCCCGGCTCAGGCCGAATTGATTGCACCAGATGCTATGGGTGCGCGAACGCCCAGTTCGATATCACACGCAGGGAAGCAGATAGCTGGCGCATTACCGCCAACCCGCTCGCCTGGGGTAATAGCAATCCCGAGATAATCGTCCTGGGCTTTTCCAAAGGACCGACGCAGGCCGGAGCACTGGCCAGAACCCGCCATGACGAGATTGCCTACAAGGGCAGCAGGGGCAATGTCGGCAAAATTCTCGCCCATGTCGGCCTGCTCGATGCCTCCGGCGCAACCGACCTCGCCAGAGCTGTCGATAGGCTAATCACAGATCAACACGGGCGGTTCCATTTCGGCTCACTCATTCGCTGCACAGTCGAGCGGTTCGATGAGAAGAGCCAGAACTGGAAAGGTTCCGGCGGCGGCATGCTCGATAAATTTGTCGCGGCAGGATTTGGCAAGGAAGTGGCGGCGAACTGTGTGAAAGAATATCTCGGATCGCTGCCGAGCAAAACGAAACTCATCGTCATGTTCGGCCTTGGCTCGAAACAAAACTATGTCAGGGAGGCAAACAGGCTGTTCAAGGCAGCGAGACCGGGAAACTGGCGCTGGATTAACGAAATCGCCTACACAGACGGGGAAGTTACCGTCGTCCATGTCGAGCACTTCGCCTCGCAAGGAGCGCTCATACCGAACTGGCTCGGCCAGAAAAACCATGAGCGGGCTAAATTCGGTGTCATGGCACGGGAGGCCGTCACCTATGCTATGTAGTTCTCCCCCGACATGACGGATACCCAGATAAGAGTGGATAATCACCACTTGAACGAGGTATCCCATGTCGCAGAGAAGACGATACTCACCTGAGTATAAACAAGAAGCTGTGCGCCTAGTGCAGCAGTCCGACACTCCTGTATCCGAAATAGCCCGAAACCTGGGTATCAATGACAACATGCTCCGCCGGTGGGTGAAGCAGGCTTCCGAGCCAGGCAAGCGAGTATTTCCTGGTCACGGTAACCCTAGAGACGAGGAAGTCGCACGTCTCCAGCGAGAATTGAAGCAGGTTAAGAAGGAGCGTGATTTTTTGCGCGAAGCGGCAACGTTCTTCGCGAAGGAATCCAAGTGGGATTCCAGATGATCGAACGTTGTCGCGGAACCTATCCAGTCAAGATGATGTGTCGCTTGCTGCAGGTCTCTGCTAGCGGTTACTACGACTGGCGGCATCGGCCGCTGAGCAAGCGAGCCCAGGATAACCAGCGCCTGCTAAGAAGAATCAACGTTCTCCACGAACTGAGTGACGGAGTCCACGGCAGCCCTCGTATCTGGGACGACCTCCGTTACGAGGGTGGGACCTGCAGCTTGAACCGTGTCGCAAGGCTGATGAAGGAGCACGATATACAGGGTATTCCTTCGGTCCGGAAATGGCGCAGACGCAAACCAGACCAGCGTCCTGACCATCTCAGGAACCACCTGAAGCGCGACTTCACTGCCGATGAGGCTGATACCAAATGGGTAACCGATATTACCTATTTGCGAACTGGTGAAGGCTGGCTATATCTGGCTGTGGTCGTCGACCTCTTCTGTGGTCGGGTAGTGGGTTGGTCAATGAGCCACCACATGGATCGGCAACTGGTAATCCAGGCTGTCCTCATGGCCTTGTCGCAGCGTAAGTCGAAGGCACCATTGGTACTGCACTCGGATCGTGGCTCCCAGTTTACCAGCCATGAGTATCAGCAATTCCTGGCTGGCCACAACATCACAAGTAGCATGAGTGTGGTTGGCAGCTGTTACGTCAATGCCGCTGCAGAGAGCTTCTTCGGTGTGTTGAAACGAGAACGGGTGAATCGTCGCCGGTATGTCACCCGTGCTGAAGCACGAGCCGATGTCTTTGACTATATCGAGCTGACGTATAATCCGATGAAGCGCCGGAAATTAGAGCAACTGAGTCAAACTGCTCTTAACCGAATGTCCGTCATGTCGGGGGAGAACCAGTCATAAAGGACTTTCGATAAGAGTCAAGGTAAACATTTCAATCATGGCGCTATGCCCTGATTGATCCGGCATTGCGTGCATCATCGGCAAAGACCGTAATCCTCTTGCCGGGAAAGAAGTGACGGTCACGCTCTACGGGAAGCCCAAGCTTGCCGCGTACGGATTCCAGTTCGGATATCCGGACATAGCCGAGTTCGGGGAAGCCCAGCCCGAGATCGCAGAGCCCAAAGGCGAGGTCTTCGTCTTGCGGGTCCAGTTCGGTCAGCAGCCAGGTACAGGCGGCATCGGGGGTAAAAAGTTTAACCACCGGAATGAAGTCCGGTTCGGTGCGCCCCTCCTCAGTATATTCACGAGAGAGTGAACCGTTGCACAGCAGGCGCTCACGGATGGATTGGGTGAGTAGTTTCATAGCAGTTCTCCTTTGATTGCGATTTGTCTTCTAATGCGCGAACCAAAGACCGGGCGTGAAGACCGCGCCGTCACCCGCCACGAGGCGGGTTTACTGCCAACACGGCTGGTGCGGGCAGGCAGTTGACGGCGTGGTCGCGTCCGGTTAAATCGCGTGGAGATAGAAGAAGGCCGCAATCGGAGAACAAACGGAAAGTCTGAAACGCTCACCCTTCATACGTGATGGAAAAAAGCTGGATTTGAAGAACGGGAAAGAATGGGTGGGCTAACGAAGAGCGTTAGCCCAGGGGCATTGCTGGAATAGTGGGCTTATGATCCGGCGCGGATGACACCGGTCTTGCCCGGATGCTGGGCTTTGTCGTTCTCGCGCCATTTGAACCTGACTTCGACAGGGATCTGGAATTTATCGGCAAGACGGGCAGTTTCTTTCCAGGCATCGGCTGCTGATTGCCCCTGCACGGAAATGCCAAGCTCAGGCAGGAACTTGTAACCATCCTGGGTGTATTCAGCCGCCTTTGCCGGGATCTGTAATTCATTCACCAGCTTGCGCGCATCCAGAACTTTTGCATGCACAAGTCCTATTACGCCGAGCAGTACACCGGACCAGTTCGCCTTGGGCAGAGCCGCGTCCTTCACACTGGCGGCAAGGATGCGGGTAAAAGTCAGGCCCGGTGCTTTTTCAAAAACCAGATCGCCATCACTACCGAGCTCGTGGATATGGTCTTCGGGCACATCGCGCTCCATACCCAGATCGTCCATCTTTGCCCGAACAAGGGCATCGATGGTTTCAGATGGTGTATTGGTCCCGAGCCATGTCGAGATTGATTTCAGGTCAACAAAGGTGGCGTCGTTAATACGGATTACAGGCATCATCGATAGCTCCGGCTTGTTTGTGAATTCAAACAATATGTTACATATCCTCTACAATGAGTCAAGGATATATGTAACATATTTTATACAAACGCAAGTTTCTCCAATCCATTCAATAAGTTGCCTTGAGGGGAAAGGCCGGTGCGGAGAGGCGCACCGGCCTGTGGTGGCTACCACCAGGAGTGAAAGAAGACGCTCTCCCCTTCCCCGAGGGCTTCACGCGCCTTGGCGATGAAGGCGAGGTCTTCGGCCTCACGGCCTTCGGAGACACCGAAGAAGAAACCGGTCGTGTGGGGTAGATTGCCGCCCTTCACAGCGGCCTCCAGCCGGTCGAGGTCCTCGCTGGTTAGGACAACTGGCGCGCAGTTAAAGCAGTCCGATGAACCACCTTTTTCGTAGTAGAGCTTTTCCATCCAGCCATGCAGGTTTGGATGTTTACGCCAGTAGAAAATCTCGTTCGCCTGTTCGGGTATAAAATCGACTGCCCTATCGAGCTTCTCGTCTGTCGTCATGGCATACATATCAAGTCCCATCAGAATTCCCCTTTCGTTGATGTTGACCGTCCCTAAAGGACGCGAAACGAAAGGCGGCGGGCATAAGCCGCAGGGGTCATGGGCAACACGGCCCTGCGCCAAGGCTACGGGCCGCAGGCGGCAGGAATGGTACGGGCCGCCCATTGACGCCAAGGCGCGCGCTGCCGGAATTCGCGGCGATACCTTTACGGGCGGTCAACGGCGAAAGCTTTGATGGGACGTATGAATGCAGAGAGGTAACAATAGAGACCGTGCGGTCTTTCTGTTCAGACGCGCCAGAGATTGACGCCGAATGGCCGCGACTCTCAACGAGAGGCGCGGTTCACGAAAGCTCGGCCTGCGAGGGGGCGCACCTCACACAAGTGGTAAACAACCACAGCAGCCTACATATAGAAGCCATAACGGATTTGCGGCGTATCCGACTCCTTGAGGTACTTCATGATTTCGCCGACCTTTCGCGAACAGCCGAGTGTGACAGGATACTTGCCGTCAAATTGGGTATTGTTCCAGTTCATCTTGGTCAGGCCGAGGATTTCCTTCGCTATGAAGGAAGGTGACTCTTCCGACTGTACGATCCGGAGCTCGATGGGCTGGGGAACATAAAGCCCCGGATAAGTTTGGTAGTACCAAACCGAGCCCCGCGTATAGAGCAGGTGCCGCTGCTCGTCGAGCGGAGCGAATGTACCCCTGAACGGCGGATAGTTGCCGTCACGAAACAGGCGGAGCTTTGAATCCATCACCGTGACAAAATCAACGGCGTCGATCTTCATTTCACGCGCCGCCGCCTCCAGGCCGTCAATCTCCTCCTCGGTGAAGTTCGAGGATTTGTGGATCACGACGCGGGCCGGAAAGGTCCGCAGCGCGACGCGGTATTCATTGAGTGCCGCTATCAAGAGGTCATGGGCCTGCTCGGCACTCAGACGCGGCACGCGATCATTCTTGTCGATCTCGATCGGGGTTCCGCGCAGGATCAGCCCGTTGCCGAGCTCGTCGAATATCTGCGCAAGACTGGTCCGCAAGGTCTGGCGGTCACGGCTGCGGTAGAAGGATATACCGACGGCGCAAGAGGTGGCGCGGGCACTATCCTGTTCGAGTTTCCAGGGGATGGTCGGTCCGGATTTATAGTAAAGCGCCGTACAAAAATTCCAGGCCTTGGTCGCATCGTCCTGCTGCCCTGCCTCTTTGGTTTCGTCGAGGGAGACCTGCCGGATGAGCTGGAGGGGTTTGCCGTGCTGCATCGACCTGGCTTTGAGCGCGCGTCTGAAATTCAGCTCCTCGTATTTTGGTTCGTCTTCTTCGAGGGTTTCTTCTCCGGACCGGTCTTCGGTCGCAATGACTTTATAGAGTGACTCGGGAATGACGCAAACAATGACATCGACATGCCTGTTCTGGGCAAGGAACTTGATATGTTCGTAGTAATACTCGATGGCCTGATTAACGCGCTCGGTGCGGTTCTCGATAGTCAAGAGCTCCTTGAGCTCGGAGTTCTTTAACGTGCGCGACAGATCTCCGGAAAAATTAATGTCCGCACCAAATCCGCTTCCGGTGTTAAACCCGCAGAACGGCAGGCGCAGGTTCTTCTGCTTCACGTCCGATGAGGCCGCGATAACGCCACGACAACGCTCCACCCACTTGCCGAGCAGCTCGATACAATTGGAGGTGCCGATACCGCCCATGAAGATCGCATTGCGGCGGGTTTCTTGTGCCTGGTCGTACACGCCGTACTCGGCGATACCGCGCCGGGGACAGATATGGGTGCCCTTTGCAAAAAGCAGCCTGGGCTCCGGCAAATGCTCAATCTTCATCGCAGACCGAGCCTCCCCTGCTCCAGATCGTCTTCGTCAACCACAACGAGCGGCTCCCACAAGTCCTCGGAGAGGCGGGGCGCGCCGTTAAACTCAAGGATGTTTCCGAAGGAGAGTTGCGGCGATGAACCGGCGTTATCGGAGAACAAATCCTCGCTATCCAGATCGGCAAGCCATGCGCACAGGAAGCGGAACTGGTCAAAAACCGAACGGTTCTTCTCCATCCGCTTCAGGCCGCTCAAGAGCTTGTCGCCAAAATGCGAGTAGCGATAGCCGTCTCCAAAGCTAAAGAACCAGTCCGGTGTGATCGACATATACCAGTCGCCGTTTATGGTGATAAAACTGACCGAGAAGGCAAAGTGCCTGGTCGAGAGCACCTTGCTTGAATCGTTCCTGTTGTATTTTCTCTGGAAGACCATCCTTCTGGATTTTTTCTGCCCAATCCATGACTCTGTCCGAATGTCATCGTTGTCTTTGATCGGCAGGAAAATGAACAGGCCTTCCTGGTGTTTCCACAACACACGCTGGCGGTAAAGCTTTTGTTGCAAACTAAAGCGCAGCAGCGACTTGAATACCCGCTCGTGATCGGCATCGATGCTGTAATAATCGGCGGAAGAAAACGGCTCGACCGTGCCTTCATCGATCAGGAAAGAAAAAGGATTATCGCTCTCCTCCAGATTATGAAAGGTAATCAGCCTGCCGCCACTGACCTCATGGTCCGACGGTATGCTGCGCTCCTGTTTCCTGACATAGTTGCCGATTTCCTTTCTCTGGTTGCGCACCTTCTTCCCCTCGAACACTTCCGGAAGGATCTCCGCGATTTAGAGCGTCTGCGGAAAATACAGTTCAACGAGATTGGCGGACAAGGTTTCCGGCGGCTGCGCTGGCGGATCGAAGTCCTCCGCCGCAAGACCGACACCGCAGCCCCTTGTATATTCGCCAAGTATCTCGGCGGCGCGCGTCAGGCTTCGGGGCGAGGCGTTCGATGCTTTCGTTGCCAGGTCGGTAAAATCGAGAATGTCGTTGGACACATCAAAGGCAATCTTGCCGTCACAGAGCGCCTCAATACTCTGTGACGAATAGCTGCCCTGCTTGCGCGTCAGGATATAGAAGATGACCCTGTCATATTTGGTATGAAGGCCGTGGGCGATGATCTTCCCTAGCCCGTCCTTGATCTTGTCCAGAGACTTGTCGGAGGTCACCTGAATGGCAACACGGGCCTCGTCATCGGCAAGGTCGATACCGGGAAAATTCTGCGCGTCAGCATTCAGGTTGCGTAAATTTGCAAGCCCGTAGAGCTCCTTGAATATGCCGCAAAAGACATCCTCGCATATCTTGTTGATATCGAGGTGGCCCATTGCCACCGCACTCTCGACTTCCCGCGAGAGTGAAGATAGCTCCTCGCGGAACTGGTTTATGACTTCTACATGCTTCAAGCGAAACGCCCTTCCCTGCCCATTACAGCTTGTCCCTTACCATTATGCCCGCTCACGCCAGCGGCACCGTCCCCAGATGCTTATCAATTGTCGATACTACATCCGGATAAAGAGGTAGATTTTTTTTCTCTTCCGTCCAGTGCCGGTGAAACAGCTCTACCGTCTCCCTGGCGGTATCGAGCACCAGCGCTTTGGCGAGCCCGACCCTACCGGCAAGATGAACGAGCTCCTCTTCATCAAAGCCGTCAAAGCGCTTGGTGCGGCTGACGCTCAGCGCAGAACCGTTATCGGCGATATACGGTATCGTTGAAACAAAATCATAGGCAGGCGCGAGCCGTGCTATGCGCTTGTCCGGATAGTACATAGACCAGTTCTTGATATGCATATCGGCATTGCCGATCAGCGTATTGAAGACAAGCCGCCGGATAAACTCGCGGATATCAGCATCATCACTCTCTGCCGCCACCACGTTCGCGATATTGACCATGCTCGCTTTCTTGTATTTGTCTTTCGGGTAGATCCCGAAAATCTGCGCAAAGTCTTCAATATGAACGCTGCTGCCATCCGTGAGGCGGTCAAAGCGCTCGATGGCGAGCGCCTGCCCGCGCATCGCGCCGACATCTTCGGGCAACCCGCCAATATCGGCGACATCGACGAGCTCCAGCGCGGGCACATTCATACCGATCTTGCGCGCGAGCGTCATCATGGAGAATTCATTCTCGGGGACGCCGTCATATTTCTCGGAAGGGAGCTTGACGATCCAGGAACCGCCAACGCCTTTGGCGGGAATGGTCAGGCCACCGTCTGCGCCTTCGAGCGCGGAAAACTTGAGCTGCACACCGGCAAGAGAAAAGCGTAGCGCCTTCTCCTTGCGTTCGCGCACGGCATCTTCATCGAGAGCCTGCCCGGCTTCGGGCGGCCATTCTTCGCCATCGGCAGGCCGGACTGTAACCGCACCTGGCAGATCATCCCCCAGGACCCAGAGCAGGAAGAACTCACGCTCGGGATTGACCCCTGCGCGCTCGGCGAGATAATCCCGCAGCCGCTCTTCCGGCAGCAGATTGGAAAAGAACGGCATAACGCGTGTCTGGTACGGCCTGAACTCGGTGAGCAACTCGCCGAACTTGTCCTTGAACCCCAACCCTAATACGGGCCGGTTCTGATCGGCGATATACTCTTCATTAAAGGCGAACAGACTGCGATCACCCTCGACCCGCGTCAGCATACCGATGGACTCGCCATATAGAAGCACTTCAAGGACAGAGACCTTAGCCATCATCATCCTCCAGACTGTAGGCAGAGCGGCTTATCCGCCAAAGCTCTTCCGCTGGAGAATGCGCGAGGGCATTGCGGAGTTTTTGCACTCCATCCAGAGACTCCACGAGACGCGTGAAATTTTCCGGCTCTTTATAGATATCCTTTAACTGCCTGTTCATCTTCTCGACTGCATTCAAATACGATTCAGGCATCTCGAACCTGGTCAGGTCGTGAATCCTGCTTTGTAGTTGCGCGACTTCTTTAAAAGAGCCCTGTTCCGCGATCTTGTCGGCAAAGGACTCCATTTTCTTCAACTCCCTTGCCAGAGCCGAACCAACCTGGTGTGCTTCTATGGGCCGTGCGCTGCGCACGATGGACTTGACCGCCGGGACGGTCTTGCGCGGCACCAGCGCCAGCTCAAGATCCAGGGCACGGGCGATCTCGGTCAGGCTGGACGCACGCAGGTCCACCCCGGCATTCTCAATCTTGGAGATATGGCTCTGCGGCACCCCCGCCAGCTTGGCGAGCGCGCGCTGGCTCAGCCCTTTGGCTTCACGGGCTGCCTTTATTGTCCTCGCAATCTCGACTAACGTGTCCATGTCACCATAAATGATCTATATAAATAGCTCTTAATTACACTACCATCTATTAATATAGATCACTTTACTCAGAAGTCAACCGATGATCTATGTTATTAGATCATTCCTGTTAAATAATATATTTTTATATATCGTCATATGGGTCTTTCTGTGCTAAAGATTACGAGGGCGTCTTAGCCTAAGAGAAGAACGCAGGGGTCGATTTCCGGCGTCAGAATAGTAGTTTGTAGTTTGGCTCGTGTAATACTGTGCTAAGTGATAATCCTGGCGCACTCGGCCTTGAGGGCTTCAAGAAAATGCTCAGCCTTGTCCGCGAATCTATCCAGGGCCTTTTGCACAGGCAGGCCACCCAGAGGAGGGGTTATGTCAAAAGTTACTTGGGAGGCGATACTGTACTGTTGATCAAATTGAACATCCCCGGAATAAACTGCGAGTATGATCTCGTTTTTCAACGGGTCCCATCCTCCACCACCACCTGTCGAAAGATAATCGGTGTTCCTGGCAGACGATATCATGAAGGCAGTACCTGCAACGTGCGCTTGAATTACCAGGCCAACCGTGTGCTTCCTGTTCGCTATCTTGGCAAGTTCTCTAATTGCATCGTCTCCCCCGGGATAGCTATCGCCAGTTGGATATGGCTCCTCCCTTCTCAGAACATCCCAAAATTCGGGGGGAATGACGGAATTTCTATTGTGGAAGGTCGCTTCCAAGTCAGTGGGATCCCTTCGCCAGGGGAAATGGATGTCGTTCCTGGGAGGTTTTCCGATGGCAACACAACCAGCATACAGCGACTGGTCAAAGGAGTGCCTGATGTGGAGGAGCGCTTCGGTGGCTTTTCTAGCAAGGACAGGAGGGAGTGGGGTGAGCAGCTTGACCTTGTGGATTTTGTGTCCAGTCTCTGGATCGACATCAGTGAATGCGCCGTATGGGCCCGCATTGAAAAACCGGTGGAACTCGACACCGAATTCAGCGACTGCTTCCCTTGCCCAAGCGATAGTTTCTTGAGGGCGATCAAATGCAGATAAATCGGCCACCTATCCCCCCATATAAAGGAGAAGCAAGTTAACGAAAGACGGGCGACTGGCAACTGCGGCAACAGCTGCCAGCCCCCTCACCGCGACCAACCAGAGGCCGCGATTCAGGCCGGGGCCCGCCACTGTACGCACACAGCAGGGGCAGTCTATCGGCCGAGTGAATCGACCACAAGGAGAGACAGTGAACAAGCCCCTGGTACCCTGGATCGGCGGGAAGCGAAAGCTCGCCGACCATATCATTCCCCTGTTCCCGGACCACAGCTCATTATTTAAAGGGCCTGAAGGATCGCGGCAATGTCCAGGTGGTGGTCATGGACCTGTCGGAGACCTACCGCAGTATCGCCCGGCGCTATTTCCCCAACGCGATGATTGTGGCTGGCCGGTTTCACGTGGTCCGGCTGATCAACCAGCACTTCCTGAAGGTCTGGCAGCAGCACCACCCCGAGGGGCGCAAGAACCGGGGGCTGCTCAGCCTGATGCGCCGGCACGCCTGGCACCTCAACGACCAACAGCAGGCGAACCTGATGACCTACCTGGCGGATTACCCGGTGTTGCAGGTGCTCTACACAGCCAAGCAGGAGTTGGTTCGCTTTATGCTGCTCAAAACGGTCACCGCCCGTCGTGCGAGGAAAAAGCTGCCGGCCTACCTGGCATTGCTCGAACAGCTGCGAGAGAGCCCGCTAAGGGCGCTGGCGAAGACATTGACTCACTGGATGGAGTCGAGATCATTGCCATGTGGCGCTTCAGCAAAAGCAACGGCATCACCGAGGGTTTCCACAACAAGATGGAGATGATCTCGAGGCGAGCCTACGGGTTCAGGAACTTTGAGAATTACCGGTTGAGAGTGCTGACCCACTGCGGGTGGGATGGCATTATCAATCGGGTACGTATGGATGCCCATCCCCCGTTAATGGGGTAGAGCCGGTACGTATGGATGCCCATACCCCGTTAACAATGGGATGGACTCCTCCTCACCCATATTCGGCATCTAGGTGCCAGACTGGAAGTGTTGGCAACCAGTCATAATGAGAGGAGGAGCCCACAATGGAGATTATTCGAGTTGGCGTAGATTTGGCAAAAGATGTGTTCCAATTACACGGCGTGGATTCACGGGAGCACGTGGTCTGGCAGAAGCGTTTGCGTCGTCGCGAATGGCTGTCAGAACTTCAGAAACGCGTACCCGAAGGTGCAGAAATCGGCATGGAAGCCTGCGCCGGCGCCCATTACTGGGGGCGGGAGCTCGCCGCGCGCGGCTATCGGGTAAAGCTCATGGCGCCGCAGTTCGTGAAACCCTACGTCAAGAGCAACAAGAGCGACCGCAACGATGCCGCGGCCATCTGCGAGGCTATGAATAGGCCCTCAATGCGCTTCGTGGCACTCAAAAGTGTCGAACAGCAGGATGTGCTGGCGGTGCACCGGGTTCGCTCGGAGTTGATCAAGCAGCGCACGGCGAAAGTCAACCAGATCCGGGGCCTCGTCGGCGAGCACGGTCTGGTGGCACCACAACGCGTCCACGCTCTGCGCAAGGCGCTGTCGTGGTGGCTCGAAGATGCGAGTAATGAACTGAGTATGCGCTTTCGGCGGCTGCTGTCTGGCCTGGCGGGCGACCTGCGCCATCTCGATGCGCGGATCAAGGAGCAAGATGATGAACTCGCCGCGATGGTGAAGGAATCTCCGGCCGCGCAACGCTTGATGGCTTTGCGGGGCGTCGGGCCAATCACCGCCACCGCACTGGTCGCCACCCTCGGCACCGGCGATGGATTTGCACGGGGCCGTGACTTCGCCGTTACGCTCGGTTTGACGCCGAAACACCACGGCACCGGTGGCAAGGAGCGCATGCTAGGCATCAGTAAGCGGGGCAATGCATACTTGCGCACTCTACTGATACACGGCGCCAGAGCGACAGTGCAGGTAGCCAAAGGCAAGGCCGACCCACTCAGTCGCTGGATCAACAGCCTTGGAGAGCGACGTCATACGAACGTTGTGGCGATAGCGGTGGCCAACAAGACCGCCTGCATGGCCTGGGCGCTACTGCACCATGAGCGTGAATACGATGAGAACTGGTCTACGGCCACGGCTTAGCAGTCCTGGCCGGTAAACAACAGAGTTAGTCCTACCGACGATTGCAAAGGAGTCTGACTGACGGCGAACAGGTCGAACCGGCGCAGGCAAAACCCGATCTACCCCAAGGGCGTAAAAGCCCGAGTTAACGTTTGGGAGCCAGCGCGCGAATAGCCCATCAAGGCCCCGTGGAAAGCACGATCGAGAGGCCGGATACACGTGAGCAATCGATCCTACCGCCAGCGTACAGGCCCCTTGCAAACGAGGAGGAGTCCATACATGGGGTAGAGCCGGCATGATCTGTAAAGGATGTCTCCGGTACAGACCGGTGAGCTTCCCGGCCCATAGGTTTCAGTTTATTCCGGGCGGATAGGTTACACAATTGCAGCATTTGGAGGAGGCCTCCAGATGCCCTGGAATGAGTGTAACCGTATGGATGAACGTCTTCGTTTCGTGGCCAGGCTCCTCGATGGGGAGAAGATGGCCGTCGCCTGCCGTGACTTCGGTATCTCACGCAAGACCGGATACAAGATTTTTGACCGGTACAAGGAATTCGGTGTCAGGGGGCTGGAGGACCGATCCAAGAGTTCCTACCGGCACCCGAACAAGCTGCCCTTCCAGATCGAGAAGGCCATTCTGCGGATCAAACAGGATCACAGGACCTGGGGTGCCCCCAAGATCCAGGATAAGCTGGTCAAAGAGTTTCCCATGATCAAGCCACCCGCTGTCAGCACGATCCATGTGGTGCTCGACCGGCATGGCCTGGTGAAACGCCGTAAACGGCGGCGCCATAAAGCCAAAGGCACACCGCTTAGCCAGGCCCTGCCCCCCCAACGCATTGTGGTGCGCGGATTTCAAGGGTGAATTCAAGTTGGGCAATCACAAATACTGCTATCCGCTGACGATCACGGACCAGCGAAGCCGATATCTGCTGGCTTGCCAGGGACTGGAATCCACCAAAGAAGTCACCGCATTTGAGGTATTTGAGCGCACATTCAAGAATTTGGCCTGCCGGCGGCCATCCGGACCGACAATGGCATACCGTTCGCCAGTCCCCATGCTCTATTTGGTCTGAGCCGTCTGTCCATCTGGTGGTTGCGCCTGGGCATCAGTATCGAGCGGATCAAGCCCGGCCGACCCCAGCAGAATGGCCGCCACGAGAGAATGCACCTGACGCTGAAGAAGGAGGCCACCAAACCGGCGTCCTACAACTTTCTGCAGCAACAGGAGCGTTTCGATGAATTCATCGAGGTATACAATAACGAGCGTCCCACCAGGGGGGCTTGAGGGTCGGTATCCCGGCGAACTGTATACACCTTCAGCCAGGGAATACTTCGAGCCCGGGGTCCCGGAATACCCGTGTCACGACCGCACAATCAAAGTGACGCGGTGTGGACGGATATGCATTGGAACGCGCAAAATAAACCTCAGTACGGTGTTTGCAGGCCAGTACGTGGGGGTCAGAGAGGTGGCCGACGAGGTTTGGCTGGTCAGCTTCCTGGAATATGATCTAGGCTTCTTTGACAGGGAGCTCAACAAGGTGGAGCCGGTGGGGAGAAATCCCTTCGCTCCAAAAGTGTTACCTATGCTCCCGGAATAAACTGTTACCTATCCGGCCGGAAAGGACACGGAAAAAGATGGCGCGCCTGGCACGATTCGAACGTGCGACCGCCTGGTTCGTAGCCAGGTACTCTATCCAGCTGAGCTACAGGCGCGTGAGGGGGCGTACTATAAGGACCGGAGGCATTGGAGTCAAGGGCCGTCCCCTAGTCCTCCAGCCAGGCGTCCAGATAGGGCATGAGCTCGGACAGCAGGGGCTCGACGACGTTGGCCTGCACCTCGGCCAGCACGGATTCCACGGTCCAGGCACTGTAGTCCTCACCGATCAGGGGCTGGTTGTCGTCATAGTTGACGTCCAGCACGATGGCCTTGAATCCGGCCGCCGCATTGCTCCAGGGTGTCCAGGGCGGCTGGCTGCCGCCGTTGGGGTTGCCCTGGCGGATGAAGCTGCCCCAGTAATCCACCATCACACCGGACATCGCCTCGCGGCTGGCTGCGTTGTCTTCGGTAAACAGCAGGTCCTTGTATGCGTCCAGCAGGAAGGTGTCCCAGTTGCCGAACATGAACGGCATTTCCGCACCGTGGTGGGCACCGCCGGTCGCCCCGAAATTACCGGGCAGCGGGCTGTTGCCGTCGGCATTGGGTGAACCCCAGTTGAAGCGGTAGACGTAGATGTCCGGGTAGTCGTCCAGGGCCCGCAGCCGGGTGGCAATGCTGTCCGCCGCAGTCACCCGCCACAGGTCGCTGACGTAGCGCCCGGCCGCCGCACGCAGCTCCTCACTCGCGTCGGGCATAACATTGTAACCGGCCGGATTGGTGTATAGCTTGAACTCGTCCCGGTTGGTGCCGATCAGCAGGGGCACCTTGGCAGGAAAATCCCCGCTGGCGAACAAGTCGAAGCCGGCCGCGGGTATGACGTGGCCATCACCGAATATGGCCGGGGTGCCGGGGTTATTGCTGATGATCTCCCGCGCGCTCTTGCCGCGCAGGTAGGCCGCCAGTTCGGGATCGGTCATCGGCTGTTCGGTGACGCCCTCGAGCGCCCTGAGTTCATCGACCAGGCGAACAGCGGCGCTGGCGGCATCCGCCGTGGTGGTGACACGCCCGCCAGCGCTCTGCACGATGGCCTTCTGGAACAGGCCGCTGGCCTGCTGGCTCACCATCAACGACAATATATCGGCACCCCCGGCGGACTCGCCAGCCACCGTTACCGCATACGGGTCGCCGCCGAAATCGGCGATATTGTCCTGTACCCAGCGCAGGGCGGCGATGAGGTCGAGCGTGCCGAAGTTGCCTGAATTGTCGTTGCTGTCGCCATCCTGCAGCGGCCCATAGTAGAGCCAGCCCAGCGGGCCCAGGCGGTACTGGACAGTCACTACCACGATATTCGCGGCAGCGGCCAGGCGGGCGCCGTTGAATACCGGCCAATTGGTCGCTCCGGAGTTATTGCCGCCGCCGTGTATCCACACCATGACCGGCAACTCCCGCTGCTGGCTGCGGGGGCGCCACACGTTGAGGTAGAGACAGTCCTCCTCGCCGACGTAGGCGCCAAAAAAATCGAACTGCGGGCACTCCGGTGGCAAGGCCTGTACTGACAGGGTCTCCGTCCAGGGCGCGACATCCCGGGGCGCCTTCCAGCGCAGCTCACCCACCGGTGCCGCTGCGTAGGGCAACCCCAGCCACTCCCAGGTGTCGGCCCGGGTAGAAGCCTGGCCCTGGATCGGCCCCGCGGAAAGCGTCACCGACTCCTCCAGCGGTGCCGGTGCCGGCCCCACCACGGCGGGATGATTGTTGCCGTCGGAACAGGCTGCCAGCAGGAGGGCGGCGAGCAGCACGATAGCGCGGTTCAGCATGGGGGAAGTCCTCGGTGAACGGTAAGCACAATTATTGAGGATGCCGCAGTACCCCGCCCACCACCGCGCCGCGCTCGGGCGTATCCAGCAGCACCCCGGGGTTCATCAAGCCGTTCGGGTCCAGCACCCGGCGGGCGCCGGCGAAGGCCTCGCGGAACAGCGGCGGCACTTGCTCGTCGTAGCCATGCGGGCGGTGGTCACGGCCCACCGCATGGTGGTGGGTCACGGTGCCACCCAGGCTGGTGACGGCCTCGTTGGCCGCCAGTTTTATCGTGCGCCAGCGGTCCAGCATGGCGTTCATGTCGCCGCTTCCGGTGCCCATGCAGTAGAAGGTGAAATACGGCGCGGGGCCGTCGGGATAGACGTGGGTGAAGCGGCAGCTGAGCAATGGCTCCGCGCCGCTGACCTCGCGAATCGCCCCGCCCACCCGCTCGCGCACGCCGGCGTAGAAGGCCTCGAAACGGTCCCAGGTGATGGCGGTCTCGAAGGTATCGGCGATGATGCCGGCGGGAGTGAGGTAGTTGCGGTAATAGGGCGCCCGCAGGAACTGGTTGCGCCAGTCGCCGGCCGCGCCCTTGCGGTGTTCGCCGCCCTCCTCACCCCCGCCGGCCGCCGCCATGGAGCGCTGCACGCTGTCGGCATCCCAGCGGCCGCCGTGGTCGGCGAGCAGTTCCAGGGCGCGGGCCATCCAGGCCTGCAGGGGGTGATCGGCGGACTCGAAAGCCAGCACCAGCAGCGCGGTGTTGCCGTCCCCGACGCCGTTCATGAATGCCTCCAGCGGGTCCAGCAGCCGGCAGTTGCTGGGGAACAGCCCCGCCTGGCTGATGGCGCGCACTGCTTCGGCGGCCTGGGGCATCCCCGGGAAGGTGACGCTGGCACTGGCGCGAAAGCGCGGCCGGTCCTGCAGGCGCATCCAGGCGCGGGTGATCAACCCCAGGGTGCCCTCTGAGCCGATCATCATGCGATCCGGCGACGGCCCCGCGCCGGAGCCGGGCAGGCGGCGGCTTTCCATAGCGCCGCGCGGCGTCAGCATACGCACGCTCTCGACGAAATCGTCGATATGGGTGTAATGGGTGGCGAAATGGCCGCCAGCGCGGGTGGCGATCCAGCCGCCCAGCGTGGAAAACTCGAAGCTCTGCGGAAAGTGACGCAGGGTCAGCCCATGAGGTTTGAGCTGGGACTCCAGCTCGGGGCCCAGGGCACCGCCCTCGATCAGCGCCGCACGGCTGCTTCTGTCCACCTCCAACACCTGGTTGAGGTACTGCAGATCCACGCTGATCACCGCACGGTAGTCACCGCCTACATCCGGCTCCACCCCGCCGCACACGCTGGTGCCGCCACCGAAGGGGATCACCGCCGCGCCGCTGCCGGCGGCAAACTCCAGCAGTGCCTCGACATCGTCCTCGCTGCGCGGGAAGGCCACCCAGTCCGGCGGGTGCGCCATGGTGCGCGCCTGCAGCCGCACCAGGTCGGCGAAGGACTTGCCGTAACCGTGGGTAATGCGATCGTAGGGCGTGGCTGACATGATCGCCGCCAGCCTGGCCGGCGCGGCCACCCGGGGCGCCGGGAGGTCGAACTCTTCCAGCCGCGGCGCCGGCGCCGGCGCGGCACCGGTACCCAGTTGCGCCGCCAGCCCGGCCACCTGGGACTGCTCCGCCGGGGTGAGTCCGGCATCGGCGTAGCCCCAGCCCCAGAAGCACAGTTCCCGGCGGTGCGCGAGGGTGGCCGGTTTCACCCTGTCAGTCCTCGCCGGTTGCGGCGGGCGCCTGCACCCGCTCGGCTTTCACGGTCAGGTCCGCGCCCTGTACCGGTACGTACGCGCGGAGCACGGCGTAGAAATCCTCCCCCGTGGGGATGGCGTTGACTCCTTCCCCCGCCGGGTTGAGCGAGACAGTGTAGCTGCCGTCGTCGTTCGGGGTGGAGGAATAGGTGGTGCGGTCGTAGCGCCGCTGCGGATTGGGAATCAGGGCCTTGTCGTCGCGGCCGTAGATCGTGATCGAGTAGTAGCCATTGTCGTGAACGATACCGGCGGGCACGGTCAGTACATAACTGTCGTTGCCATTGAACAGCTGGCCGGAATCGTCGGCGAACAGCACCCGGTAGCGCACCGAGTCGGGTGGGGTGCCGAGCTGGCCCAGGTTGACTGCGCGCGCCAGCACCAGCGGGTCGATATCGCCGGAACGCTTGCCGAAAGCGGCATCCGGGTTGGATGTGGCCACCCGCTCGCGAATCAACGCCAGCGCCTCCTCTTCGACCTCCGGGGAGAAGGTCGCGACGGCGCGCTGCATGTCGCCATCACCCCCGGTCATGGTGATCGCCTTGCTGAGTTCGCGCACCGCCTCCATGTTATCCACGACGACCATGCGGGTAAACGCCAACCCCTGGTCGGTTTCCAGCTCGACGACCGTGAAATCGCCCTCGGGAATCGCCTGACCCGGGCGCGCGACCACGATCGGGCGTTCGGGATTGACGATGACAGCAGGCACGTTGTGCTGCATATCGAAGATGGACACCGAGAAAAACCGGTCGTACTGCGGCGTGTCAATGATCGCCGGGCCGTTGGACACACTGAACCAGTTGTATCCGTAGTCGACCGTCGCCTGCGGGGTCACCACTGTCGTATCGGATGGATCAACCAGCCCGCTGAAGTGGAAGGTGCCAGGTTGATGATCCTGCAACCAGGCATTCATCATCCGGGTCTGCTCCTGGTTGGGGTACTCCCTGATGTAGTCCTCAACGGTATCGGCCGCCCGAGCCGGGCCGCCCAGCCCGGCCACGGCGGCTGCAACGACCAGCAGCTCCCGTACGCGTCGTCCCAACAATAGTCCTGACATGATCGTTCTCCCTTATTCAGTTCTCAAACCGGGCCAACACTAGCGCAAGTGCATAAAAATTTCCGGGGGGCTGAGATCCAGATACGCCAGCAGGTCCTGCAGTTCCCCGGTAGCGCCCGCTCCCGGGGGCAGTGGTTTACCCTCCATGGCCTCGCGCAGTTGCGCTGCACTGATACGCACCACGGGCAGGTCCGCCGCCACCGGCCCGGGCGTGATTTCCAGGATGCTGTTGCGCAATTCAACGGTATAGGCATCGCCACTGTCGGTAAATTCGAAACCGACCACCATACCCGTGTCCCCCGCTTTCTCGGGATCTACCTGATAGCGCCAGCTTTCCAGCAACTCCGCCCCGCTCAACTGCCCCTGGATATTTTGCAGGCCGCGGTTCGCCAGCATCGCCGGATTCAGCTTGCCATCCAGTTCGTTGGCCCCGTTGAGGTACCAGGCACGCGCTATGGTGTTGATCTCCTGGTAGCCGCGCTGGCGCAGGCTCGCAGCCTTGAGGTGCCGGGCATCCCAGTCCTGGTGGTCTATGCGCACCAGCATTTGGGTCAGTTCCGCGGCAAACTGCGGATCGCCGCTATCGAATGCCCGCCTGGCCTCGGCCATCACCTTGTCGCGCCCGCCCATCAGTTCCACGTAACGCCTGGCCCTGGCTACCGGTTCGGTGGGGAACAGGTCGGTGGCGTCACCGGAAAACCAGCTCACCCATCCGGTATAGATCTCCGGCGCGATGATCCAGGGCGTGCCGTACATGGGGCTGGTGTAGGGCGCGACATCGAGATAGGCAGGTAACGCCTTGAACTGATGCTGTAGTTCGGTCGGTGTATAACCCTTGTTGATATAGCGTATTCCCTGGTCCCACAGATACTGGATGGCGTCCCGGCTGGTGGTCACATAGCGCTGGATTTTCTCGCGGCCGTGCATGGGCATGATATGCGAGCCCAGCAGCCACTCGGGCTGGATTTCCCGCACTGTGTCCAGCGCCCGCATATAATTTTCCGGCAGGCGTGGTTTGGAGCCGCGAATGGAATGAATATTGGCCAGGGCGTAGAAAAACTCATCACCGATCAACACCATGTCCATATCCGGCAGGTACAGACCGAATTCGGAGATGGCCTCGCCACCGGTGTAAAACACCTCTATCCGCACCCCGGCAATCTCGAGTTCTACATTCTTGTCGAAGGTGTCGGTGGGGGGGATATAGCCCGTCTTGACTCCCAGAATCTTGTCGCCGCAACAACCGTGGTAATGCTCCTCCTCCGGCGGCAACAGATCGGGCCCATAATAAAGTGCACCCATGATCTGGCGCGGCAGGATCGCGCCGAACTCGTTGGCCTTCTCGCGCTCGAAATTTTCCCATGCGTATATCTTCACACTGCCGTCGGCCACCTGTTGCGGGCTGACCAGGGCCTGGGTACCGTTGTAATGGTCGCCGTGATGGTGGGAGTAGAAAATGGCCTTGATGGGCTTGTCGGAAAGCTTGCGGATCTCGGCGGCGATATATTCACCCGCAGCCATGTTGACCCCTGTATCGTAGACGATAAGACCGTCATCCCCCTCGATGATCGTACTGTTGCCTATCCACCCCCCGGGCACGTGAATGGTCCACACCGGATTGTCCCCGGCCTGGTATGTGCCTGCCTGCTCGGTAAACAGCTTCCTGTGCTCGAGAAAATACGGCGGCCAGGAACGCTCAACCTGGTAGGGATTGGGAGGCGGGGTTGCGCTCTGGGGTTCGGCCACCACGATGCCGTGACCGGTCACCAGCAGGGCCGCCGCCACGAGCGCCCGCAGGCGCGATCTCGCGAACACGTTCATTGTTATTCTCCTGTCTTTACGCAGACAACCAGGTTACCCCTTCCACCTGGAGGCGCGCCTGTCAGTCCATATATGCGGAACGGGAATCCAGGTAGAGCCTTATCGGCCAGTTGGAATCCTTGCCCAGGCGGATGACCAGGCCATAGTTGTCGTCGTCGTAATCGTCCAGCCACTCGTAGGTGATATCCAGGGGCTCGGCCTTGGGTGGGCGGCGGCCCACTACCACCACCTCCTCGATGTCGTCGGGCCGAATCCGGGAGGATTTGGGGATGGCCAGGGTGACGGTGCGGGCGCCCGCCTCCTCACCGTATTCCACCTCGCGCATCTCCACCCCGGTGCCCTGGTCCCGATAGCCTTTTACCAGTTGCAGCCAATCGCTCTGCAATGGCTGCTCGTCGCCCTCCTGCGCGAGCGCGCCCAGCGGCGCCAGGAACAACAGGCTGAGCAGGCCCGGGTAAAACAGTATGCCACGCATGGTCGATACCTCTTGCAGTCGATGTCCCCGATTGTCGCCGATACCGCGCCTGCTGGCCACTGTGCTCGCCCGCAAATACCCCGGCACATATCAATTCTGGCACCGGCTGCCGCCAGGGATGATAATGGCCCTTTTCAACAGCGGGAAAACAGCCATGAGCAATGCGCAACAGTTCGAGTACTGGAACGGGGAAGCCGGCAAACGCTGGGCCCAGGACGACGATACCATGGCGCGGCTGCTGCGCCCCGTCACCGAGGCATTGCTGGACCATGCCCAGTTGGCAGGCTGCGGGAATGCCCTGGACGTGGGTTGCGGGGGCGGCAGCCAGAGCCTGATGCTGGCCCAGCGCCTGGGCGAAGACGCGCAGGTTACCGGTGTGGACATCTCCGCGCCCATGCTGGCGGTGGCGCAGGCCAAGGCCGATTCCCTACCGGCAGGGTGCGCCGCGCTGCGATTCGTACAGGCGGATGCCAGCGACCATGCCTTCGAACCGGGCAGCTTCGACCTGGTGTTTTCCCGCTTCGGGGTGATGTTTTTCGACGATCCGCCGGCAGCCTTCGCCAATATCCACGGTGCGATGCAGCCCGGGGCCAACCTCGCGTTTTGCTGCTGGCAGGGGATAAAGAACAATACCTGGGCCTGGATCCCCCTGCAGGCGGCACTGCAGCACCTGCCCCCGCCCGAACCGATGCCGCCCAACGCCCCAGGGCCGTTCGCGTTTGGCGATGCCGACCGGGTAACGGGCATCCTCGAGGGAGCTGGCTTCAGCGAGATAAGCATGCAGCCCCTGCTCACCCGCCTGCGCTTCAGCTCGGCCCCGACCCTGGGCGAAGCGGTGCGCGACCTGGCGCGGATCGGGCCGCTGAGCCGCCTGCTGGCCCAGCACCCCGACGCGCCGACCGAGCGGGTATTCGCCGCGGTGGAAACGGCGCTGCAAAGCTGGTTCCAGGAGGGGGCGCTTGAACTGCCGGTGGCGATCTGGCTGGTGACGGCGACCCGGCCCTGAGGGGGCGGCGTCGCCGCCCCGACCGCTGGGCCTGCCCGCCGATTACCTGTATAAATAGCGGTCCGCATCACCAAAATAATACAAGACAGGTACACCATGACCGCTGAACTTTCCCCTGCCCCCTGGTTGCGCATCCACCGCGAAATGGGCGTCGAACCGGCTCCATTCGACGACCGCGACCTCGGGCGCTGCGTCGCCGACCATGCCCACACCAACGGCTCCGCGCCGGCGCTGCGTTTCATGCAGCGCACATTCAGCTACGGAGAGCTGGACGAGCTGGCCAACCGCCTTGCCAACGTCCTCACGGGCCTGGGAGTGGGCCGCGGCGACGTGGTCGGGGTGCA
This sequence comes from Pseudomonadales bacterium, assembly GCA_024234735.1. GTDB lineage: Bacteria > Pseudomonadota > Gammaproteobacteria > Pseudomonadales > Halieaceae > JARRPM01. The sequence goes on along the minus strand of JACKNV010000002.1, from coordinate 91,279 downwards.
CCTGCCCAACCTGCCGCAGTACGCCATCGCCGTGGTCGCCATCGCCCGCGTCGGCTGCGTCGGCAGCGGGGTATCGCCCCTGCTGGCGCCGGGTGAATTGCAGCACCAGATTCGCGATGCCGGCATCTCGGTGCTGCTGTCGCTGCCGGAATTGATCGCTCCGGCCCTGGCGGGTATGGACGCGGTCCCCGAGTGCCTGCACAGCGTGGTCACCACCGCCCCCGGGGATTGCCTGGGTGCGCCGCCGGCGCTGGTGCCCTCGCTGCCGGGTGTCGCCGCCCACACCTGGAGCGAGCTCATGCCGGGGGCTGCCACCACCTTTGATGCGGTGGCATCACAGCCCGACGACACCTTCATGATCCAGTACACCGGTGGCACCACCGGTCGCCCCAAGGGCGCCATGCTGAGCGTGCGCACGCTGCTGTCCAACCCGCGGATGACCGCGGTCTACCTCCCCTGGGAGGACGCCGGGGAGGTGGTGGCCACCGCCTTCCCCATGTTCCACGTCGCCGGCCTGTCCTTCGTGATAGGCGGACTCGCCCTGGGGGCGCAGGTGTTGCTGATCCCCGACCCGCGCGATATCGAACACTTCTGCCAGCAGATGATCGCCTGCCCGCCGACCCGGATGGGCGGTGTGCCCACTGTTTACCAGATGCTGGTCAACCACCCGACCAGCCGGCAGATCGATTTCTCCCGCCTGCGCACCGCCGCCACCGGCGCCGCACCGCTTACCGGCGAGGATCGCACCCGTATCGAAGCCTTGCTCGGCCAGGGCAAGCTGTGCGACGTATTCGGCATGACGGAAACCGGCCCGGTGCATACCATGAACCCGCCGGGCCGGATAAAACCCGATGCAGTGGGCATACCCCTGCCGGGAGCGGACACTCGCATCGTGGATCTGGAAACCGGCGCCGGGGAGATGCCCCGCGGAGAACCCGGGGAAATCATCACCAGCGGTCCCCAGGTGATGCAGGGGTACCTCAACCTGCCCGATGAATCCGCGCGGGCACTGCGCCAGTGGCACGGCAGGACCTGGATGTATACCGGCGACGTGGGGTTCATGGACGACGAGGGCTATATCCACCTGTGCGACCGCGCCAAGGACATGCTGATCGTCGGCGGTTACAAAGTGTTTTCGGTAGAGGTCGAGGACAAGCTGGCCGACCTGGCGGCCATCGAACGCGTGGCCGTCGTTGGCACCCCCGACCCGGTGCGGGCGGGCAGCGAGGTCGTGCACCTGTTCGTCCAGCTCGCCCCGCAAGCGGCGGACCGCGACCGGACTGAGTTGCGCCAGGAGATTACCGGCTTCTGTCGCGCCAATATGTCGCCCTACAAAGTGCCGAAAGTCATCGAGTTCATCCCCGAACTGCCGCTGACGCCAGTGGGCAAAATCGACAAGAAAGTGTTGCGCGAACAGGCGCGCCGCGCCGCCAGCGGCTGACACAGGCGCCGGCGCGCGCCTTGCGCGGCGCGTCCCAATGCCCTTAACATGACCACACAACGAGTATTGTTAAACGGAGAACGATATTAATGAAACTGCTGCGCCGCAACCTGTTCCATCTGAGCGATATCCCCCGCGACCTGGATTCGGTCACCACTATCGACCACAAGGCGGAGGTGGACCCGCGCGAAGTGGGGCTGCTGGAGTCGGACGTGGAGGCCATCTGGGACAACATACTCAGGGTGTACCGAACCGGCGTCCACCCGGCGATCACGATCAATATCCGCCACCGCGGCAAGGTGCTGATGTCCCGGGCCATCGGCCATGTGCGCGGCAACGGCCCGCACGACAGCCCCGACAGCGAGAAAGTCCTGGCGACCCCCGAGAGCCCCATGTGCCTGTACTCCACCTCCAAGGGCATCACCGCCCTGCTCATGCACATGCTGCAGGAAGAGGGTCTGATCAACGTATCCGACCCGGTGGCCTTCTACGCCCCCGAGTTCGCCCGCAAGGGCAAGGACAACATCACCATCCACCAGATCCTGGCCCATCGCGGCGGCATCCCGGGCCTGCCCAAGGACGCCCCCATCGAGACATTGTGGGACGAGGACCAGACCTGGGAGCTGTTGTGCGATGCCGAACCCATAGTCACCGACGGCTCCAAGCTGGCCTATCACGCCATCACCGGGGGGTTCGTCCTGGAGCGCGTGGTGCGCAAGGTAACCGGTGACAACATCAACGCCTATATCACCCGAAAAATCCGCGAGCCGATGGGCATGAAATACTTCAGCTACGGGATCGAGCCGCAGTACCGCGACGACCTGGCCCTGACCTACGCCACCGGGCCGCGCCCCGGCCCGCTGTTGAGCCGCTTCATCAAGCGCGCCCTGGGCACCGACATCGAGACCCTGGAGGAAGTCTGCAACGACCCCCGCTTCCAGGATGCGATAATTCCAGCCGGCAACCTCGCCGGCACCGCGGAGGAAGCCAGCCGCTTCTTCCAGATGATGCTCAACGGCGGCCGCTGGGGGCGCCGGCGTATCTGTTCCGCCACCACCGTGGCTCGGGCGATCCAGGAGTTCGGCACCCGCACCCTGGACCGCACCCTGTTCCTCCCGATGCGCTTCAGCGCCGGCCTGATGCTGGGCGACGAACCCGTCGGCGTATGGGGTCCGCACACGCGCTATGCCTACGGCCACATCGGCCTGATCAACAAGTTCGCCTGGGCCGACCCCCAGCGCGATCTGTCGGCTGCCATCCTCACCTCGGGCATCCCGGTGATCGCCCACCACCTGGGGCCGATGATCGGCACCCTGCGCACGGTGGCCAATACCTTTCCCATCCTCGACAAGGACCCGGCGCCCTTCACCCTGCAGCTGGGCTGAGCCCGGGCATACCGGGCGGCGCCTCGCCCCCGGCCCCTCAGGGGCGGATCAGCAGGTCCGCCGCCAGCTCGGCATGGCGCTCGACGAACGCCTCCGCGCGGGGGTCGATGCCGAACAGGTGGCGGCACTCCTGCTCGGCGCTGAACACGAAGGCGCCGGCTCCCACCATCAGGTAGTAGCGATGCGGATCGCGCTCGCCCCACAGCAGCGCTGCAGCCTCGGGCAGGGCGGCACCCAGCCGCTCCAGCATGGGGGCGACATACTCCTCCACAATACAGGCCACACGCCAGGAGTCGCCGGCGCACTCCTGCATCATCAGGCGATTGAGCTGAGGATGGGCGGCGCTGTAGCGCACGAACGCCTTGACCATGGCCCGCGCCGCTTCCATCGGCGCCACGTCACCCAGGGTGACGATACGGTTGATGAAATCGTCCGCCAGGGCCGCGAACAGCTGCTGCACCACGGCCCGCCACAGTCCTTCCTTGTCGCCAAAATGATAGGCCACCAGGCCGCGCTTGACGCCTGCCGCCTCTTCCAGCTGGCGTACCGAGACGCTGTCATAACCGCCCACGCTGAAGGCGTTCATGGCGGTCCGCAGCAGGGCTGCACGGGTTTCCTCGGCGCGTTTCTGGCGACGTCGGGGTGTGGCGGCAGGATCGGTAGCGGGCATGGCGGGGCGGTACTCCTCAGGGCCTGTTGAAAAAATACTTGCATCACGACAACTATTCAACTAATTTATTTCGTCACTTTACAAGTTTAAGGGAAAGCCATGACCGCCCCCGGTGTACACCCCGATTCCGGCGCCAGCTACCAGGAGGTCCCGCGCGCAAGCGCACCCCACGTGAAGGTGCACGATCTTGCCCTGCTGGAGTTCCAGGGGCCGCAGCTGCAGCGTGCCAGGGCGTTTTTCACCGCATTCGGGCTGCAGACGGTTGCCGGCGCGCGCGACACCGAGATGTTCAGCGCCGAGGCGGGGGCACCGGTGGCCATCATCTATCGCAAGGCGCCGGTGGCCAGCTTCATTGGCCCTACCTTCGCGGTGCGCACTTGCGCGGAACTGGAGCAGCTGGCCCGGGCCACCGGCAGCCCCGGGCCCGTGCCCCAGGATCTACCCGGCAATCCACCCGGGGTGCTGTTGCGCGACCCCAATGGCCTGCAGGTGCGGGTAGCCTGGTTTGCAGACTGGCGGGCACTGCCATCCTGTGGCGAGGCGCAGCCGCTCAACCGCGGCGCCGACCGGCCGCGCAGCAACGCACCCCTGCGCCATCCGCGTCGCCCCTCCCGGGTGTTGCGCCTGGGGCATATGGTCCTGGGCACACCCCGCTGGGAAGCCACCGCGCGTTTCTATATCGACAACCTCGGATTGATCCCCTCCGACGTGCAGGCGCTCCCCGACGGCCGCCCCGCGGTGGCCTTCATGCGTTGCGACCGGGGAGCCGAGCCGGCGGATCACCACAGCTTCGTGGTGGCCAGGCTGCCTGTTACCGACATCGAGCACGCGGCCTTCGAGGTGCCCGACCTCGACGAGGTCGGCATGGGCGGCGCCGTGCTGCAGCACCAGGGGTTTCGCCGCGCCTGGGGCATTGGCCGCCATATCCTGGGCAGCCAGATTTTTGATTACTGGTTCGGCCCGGACGGCCACAAGTTCGAGCATTTCGCCGATGGCGACCTGTTCGACGCCGACCGCCCCACCGGCTATCACGCCATGTCGGCGGCCGGGCTGGCCGAGTGGGCGCCGCCCCTTCCCGGTGCGTTCCTGCGCCCCCGGCTGGGCAGGCGGGAAGTGGCCCAGCTACTGCGCAACCTGTTCACCCGCTCGGGTTTCGGCATCGCGGAGCTGCGCCTGATGGCCAAAGCCATGCGCAGCACGAGCCTGCCCGACTGAGAACACCCGGGCGAGCGAATTACCCTTAATCACTACGGAGACCACCCCATGGCTATCAACGTGATCCGCTTCGACGACGCCGGCACCCCGCGCTGGGGTGTGGTCGTCGGAACCCGTGTCCACACCCTGGACATCGAAGCGAGCAGCACCGCGCAGCTGATGGCGGGCGGCATCGAGACTGCCCGCGCGGCGGCGGCCGCACCCGCCCCCGACCGCGAACTGGCTGACCTGACCCTGCTGTGCCCGGTGACCGCCGACCGCCAGCTGATCGCCCAGGGCCTCAATTACAGCTCACACCTGCGGGAGATCGGCATCGCCTCCGGCAAGCTGCCGTTCAATACGTTTTTCCGCAAGGCCTCTTCGTGCCTGGCGCCGGCGGATACCGATGTAGTCCGCCCTCCCCACGTGCGCCTGCTGGACTACGAGGTGGAGATCGGGCTGGTACTGCGCCGCGCGGTTACCGGCCCGGTCCAGGTGACAACCGCCAACCTGGCCGACTACGTGGGCGCCCTGGTTCTGCACAACGACGTCTCCGCGCGCGACGTGCAGTTGCCCCAGACCCAGTTCTACAAGGGCAAGAGCTACCGTACCTTCGGCCCCACGGGGCCCTGGCTGACCCTGGTGGACGCCGCCGACCTGGCCCGCCTGGATGACATCGGGGTGCGCCTGGAGGTCAATGGCCAGCTCAGGCAACAGGGCATGGCGGCGGAACTGGCCTACAAACCGGCGGAAACCCTCACCGAACTGTCGGCAATCCAGGACCTCGGGCCGGGGGACCTTATCGTCACCGGCACCCCGGGCGGCACTGCCGTGAAGGCCCCCGGCAAGGCAAAAATGCTGATCGCGCGCCTGCTCCCGGAGCACAAACGCTGGGACCTGTTCATCAAGAGCGCGCTGCAGGATCCCGATTACCTGCGCAACGGCGACACCATTCGGGCCAGCGCCAGGACCGCCGACGGCAGTATCGACCTGGGCGAGCAGCACAACCGGGTAGTGCCGCAGGCTCCGGCATGAGCCTGCCGGCCACCGCCAGCGTCCTGATCGTCGGCGGCGGCCCGGTCGGGCTGACCCTGGCCAACCTGCTGGGGAGCGAGGGTATCCCCACCCTGCTGGTGGAGCGCAACCCGGGCTGCGTGGCGGAGCCGCGCGCGGTGGCGCTGGACGGCGAGTCGCTGCGCACCCTGCAGGCAGTGGGCCTGGCGAAAACCGTCAGCGCCCATATCAGGCAGGGCTTCGTTGCCGACTACCTCAACGGTGCCGGCGAACTGCTGTTTACCACCGACCTGACCGCACGCCCCTACGGTTTCTGCATACAGAACAGTTTCGACCAACCCACCCTGGAGCGGCAGCTGCTGCGGGGCCTGGCCCGCTTTCCCTGCGTCACGGTTTGCCACAGTACGCAACTGCTCGATTTTCACCAGGATGAAGACGGCGTCAGCGCGACCCTGCGTGACAGCGAAGGCGAGATGCGCAAACTGCGCGTCACCTCCCTGGTGGGTTGTGACGGTGGCCGCTCCGGCGTTCGCCAGCGACTCGGCATCGCCATGCACGGCGAGCGCCTGCCGCAGCGCTGGCTGGTGATCGACACCGTCGACCCCCACCTGGGGGAAGAACCGGCCTGCCGCTTCTTCTGTGACCCGCGGCGACCGGCCATGACCATTGTTCGCCCCGGCGGCGAGCGCCGCTGGGAGTGGATGCTGATCGGCGATGAGACCGACGAAGAGATGCTCGAGGACACGCGCATCAGGACACTGCTGGGCGAGCACACCGAACCTGGCCAGGTGCAGGTATACCGCAAGTGCGTGTACAGCTTCAGCGCCGTGGTGGCCCGGGCATTCAGCGCGGGCCGCGTGTTCCTGGCCGGTGACGCCGCGCACATGACGCCCCCCTTCGCTGGCCAGGGCCTCAACGCCGGTATCCGCGACGCGCGCAACCTGTCCTGGAAACTGGCCGCGGTAATCACCGAGCGCCTGCCACGGCAGCTGCTGGGCAGCTACGACCTGGAACGGCGCGAGGCGGCGCGCCAGATGGTCGACCTGGCGGTGGAACTGGGGGACAGGATACAGCCCACCGATCCGGCGGTAGCGGCCGAGCGCGACGCCCTGTTTGCCGCGCTCAATAGCGATCCGGTCGCCGCGGCGAACTTCGGCGTCGACGCAATCGCGCCGCTCAGGGATGTGCGCCTGCCCCGCGGCTGGTTTGCGGGCCCGTGCGGTGGCCGCCTGCTGCCACAACCGGAACTGGCAGGCAGTGCCGGCCCACTGCTGCTGGACGAACTGCTGGGCAAGGGATTCACGGCGCTGCTTCGCGGTGTGCGGGCGCTGCCGGAGCGGCTCGCTGCCCACCCGTTGTGGCGACAGCTGGCGCCCGCCGAGGTGCACCTGGACCTGGCTGCCCGGCAGGCACTGGCTGGATTTATCGACAGCGATCGGCCCGGCATTACCCTGCTGCGCCCGGATCGCTTCGTGCTGGCAGACCTGGCCGCGGACGACAGCGAGAGCCTGGACACCCTGCTCCGGCAACTGCAGGCGCTGCAGGCTGCCTGAGCACCTGGCCCTACTTGATCGCGGCCTGGACTTCCCGGAAGGCGGGGTGGCCGGCGTCACCCATCATTTCGAACAGGGCCATCTCGGTACTGGTCAGGCCCACACCGTGGGCCAGCATCTTGCGCACCCCGACCCCCTTGTTCGTGGCAATACGCGAGCCGACCGCATCTTCCACCACTTCCACCTGGTAGCCGGAGCGCACCAGATCCAGCGCGGTCTGGTAAACGCAGACGTGCGCTTCCATACCGACGATCAGGACCTGTTTGCGACCGAGACCCGCCAGGGCGGTGTTGAATTCCTCACTGCCAGCACAGCTGAAGCTGCTCTTGGCCATGGGTTGCTGATCGGGAAGCAGGTCGGCCACTTCGGGTATGCTGGGCCCCAGTTTGTCCGGTAGTTGCTCCATCCACAGAATCGGCAGCCCCAGGGCCTGGGCGCCCCTGATCATGCGCTGCAGGTTGCTGAACAGGGTCTCCCGGTCGGCCATGAGTTGGGCGAGCTTGCCCTGCACATCGACGATCACCAGCACGGTGTTGGCACTGCTCAACATGCCCTAGACCTATCGCTCGTGCTCGATGACAACACCTTCGCGCCCAGGCTCCTGCAGGCTGCGGCCGGCGTCCAGCTGCAGCCACAGGGCCCGCAACACGTTCACTGCCGCCATACTCAGGTGCTGCTCCGCCGCGCCCAGGGCCAGCTCCGCGGCCTGCTGCTTCTGCACCGGATCCAGATGGGCCGCCTTCTGGGTCATCTCGGCGTCCACGGCGGCCAGTACCTGCTGCACCTCGCGCGCCACCTCGTCGGAGGCCAGGCGCAACTCGCGCATGAAATACCCGACGTCGCCGGGCGCGGCCACCGCCGCGCGGACGCCCCGCAGGGTCATGCGGGCCGGCAGGGTCGCCAGCTCAAAACCCATCGAAACCATTTTACCCAACATCTGGCTATCCTCCGCCAACAGCACCAACCCGATTATAGGGCCTGGGGCAGCCAATTAGTATGCGGGCGGGTCAAAGGGCGGCCGGCCACGGCGCCGACGCAGCCAGTTGAGGGCGGCCAACACGCCGCGGCGGCTCACCAGCCAGCGCTCCAGCTGGTATTTGCCCGGGAAATTCATCAGCAGCAGGCCCACCAGCAGGGTGAGCAGGCCCTGCCCGGGGGTGACCAGCATGATCGCTCCCAGCAGCACCAGCAGTGCCCCCAGCAGGTTCTTGAGCATGCCCAACAGGAGTGCGTACCAGGGCTCGTCCGCCACCAGCCGCCACACCGCCCGGTGAGTCTGGTTGAAGTAGTCCCGGGGCAGGCGGGCCACCACCCAGGGCACGCCGACCGCGGTGGCAACCAGGGCGAGCAGGGACAGGACACCGGCCCACAACACTATCATTTCCAGATGCTGATCCATGCTCACCGGCAGTGCGTCCCATCGGCTTGTCGTACGTAAATATTACCAATGCAACGGCGACTTCACACGCCTTGGCAAGCGTGTAAACTAGGCACGGTTTCACACCTGTAATTTTATAAATATACATTCCTGTCACGAGACTCTAAGGAGCAGGTCATGGGCGCAACCAACCTTACCAAGCAATTGACGAAATATTCAGGCCTGGCCGCGCTCGCGGCCGGCCTTACACTGGCCACCGCCACCCAGGCTGCGGTCATCATTCCCCAAAAAGGCGGGTTCAGTGGTTACGTTAACCTGGGCGCCGGCGGCATCTCGGTCAAGTCCAACATGCTGGCCAGCATTCTGTCAGGCAAGATCGATATCGGTGACAAGGAGATCGGCAGCCTGAACGACTCGCCCAACAGCAGCGAGGGCGGCGCGATTCCAGTGATCAACTTCGAGCTCTCCTACACATTTGAAAGCACTCGCACCCAGTTACATATCGGTAACCTGCTGGAAGACTACCTGTCCATGGACATGACTACCATCGCCGGGGTGCGCCAGGACGTGGGCCGGGCGGGGCTGATCGGCGCCAGCTACCGCGCGACCACGGTCCAGACCGAAGTCTGGCAGGATCCCTACCTCACCGATGCCAAACGCAAGGATACCGATCGCACCAACGAGGGGTTCCGGGTGTTCTGGCAACAGTTCATGAGCAGCGGCCTGGAATTCCGCTATACCTATTCGGAAATCGACATCGATGACGAACTGAGCGGCCAGAGCCTGGCCCTGACCCCCGCCCAGCGGCAACTGCTGGACCGCCAGGGCGACATAGACAACTTCGCCCTGCTGTACGAGTTTTCGTCGGACGACAGAAAGCACATCGTCGAGCCGCAGCTGGCCTACATAGACCGCGACCTGGACGGCAACGCGATGGCCAACGACGGCGTGCGAGCATCGGTGAACTACATCTACCAGCACGACGACCACTGGCGCTGGGTGCTGAACGCCAGCTACGGCGATTACGACTACAAGGAGGCCAACCCGATCTACGACTACAAGGACAAGTCGAATCACTACGGTGCTTCCCTGTCCATGTTCTATACCGGCGCCTTCGGTCTCAAGCACTGGACCTTCAACGCCACCGCCGGCTGGTACGAGCAGGACAACGACCTGGATTTTTACGATTCCAGCGTGGGCGTGGTCGCCCTCGGCATGCTGCGCCGCTTCTGATCCCGGCGCTGGCGCTCTCTGCAAGGCCGAATTTATTCGGCCAGGCCCTGATATCTGTAGGGCGGTTTTTCCGGCCGATGGAAATCGGCCCTACAGGCACAGACCAACATTGAAGTTATCCGTCCTCGACCAGTCACTGACACGCTCCGCCGACCAGGCCGCCGAGGCCCTGGGCGAGACCATTGCCATGGCCCAGTGGTGCGAACAGTTGGGATACCAGCGCTTCTGGATTTCTGAGCACCACGCCTTCCCGGCCGTTGCCGGCAGCGCGCCAGAAGTGCTGCTGGCCGCGATAGGCGCCGCCACCAGCTCGATTCGCATCGGCTCCGGCGGCATCATGCTGCCGCATTACAGCGCCTACAAGGTGGCAGAGGTGTTTTCCCTGCTGGCCAACCTGTACCCGGGGCGTATCGACCTGGGAGTCGGCCGGGCCCCCGGAGCCGACATGTCCACCGCGGTCGCCCTCGCCACTGACGGCCGTCCCAAGTTCGAACTGTTTCCGCAACTGGTGGCCAAACTCAGCGACTACCTGTGGCAGGAGCGCAGCAGCCCCCTGGTCAGCCCCAGGGCCCCGGAGGCGATACCCCTGTGGATGCTGGGCTCCAGCCCCGACAGCGCGGTACTGGCCGCGCAGCGCGGCCTGCCCTACAACCTCGGCCTGTTCATCAACCCGCAGGCCGACGCGCGCCTGATCGGCCTGTACAAGGCCCGCTACCAGGCCAGCGCCATGTGGCCGCAGCCCCATGCCATCCTCACCATCAGTGTTTTTTGCGCCGACACCGAGGAACAGGCCAGGGCCCTGCAACTGACCCACGACCTCAACCTGTTCCGTTTCTTCGCCGGGCAATCCAACGGTGTATCACTGTCGCCCCGGGAGGCCCTGGCCTACCCGCTGGGACCCAGGGAACAGGCGTTTATCGCCAGCCGGGAAGACAGCCGCGCCGCCGGCACGCCCCAACAGGTGCGCGCCCAGGTAGAAAGGCTGGCGGCCCTGCACGCTGCCGACGAGATCATGGCGGTGACCAATATGTACTACTTCGAGGATCGCAAGCGCTCCTTCGAGCTGCTGAAACAGGCTTTTGCGTAGCAGTTTGTCGGCACAGGTTCCACCCGGCGCGGGTGGCGGTCCCGGAAGGACCGCGCATTATGCAGCGTCGACGTCATGCGAGCGGTGGCGCGCCCGACGCCATCACTGCGCCGCCAGCTTGGGCCTGGCTTTGGCCTTGGCCTTGGCTTTGACCCTGGCTCTGGGCGAGCCTGATGTTTTGGTCTTTACCCTGGCCTTGGCTGTTAACCTGGTTTTCGCTTTGGCTTTGGCTTTGGCTTTGGCTTTGGCTTTGGCTTTGGCTTTGGCTTGCGCCCCTGCCGTGCTCTTGGCCCGGGCCTTCGCCCCGGCGGGCGATTTTTTCCCGGCGGCAACCTTCTTTTTGGCCCGGGTTTTAGCACTCGGCGGCTGGCTGCTGATGCCCACGGCGTCCTCCAGTTCGACCAGGGAATCCTCCAGGTAGTCGATGAATCGCTGCACCTGCGGCAGGGAGCGCCGACAGGCCATGATACCGAAATCGACCTGCTGGTCGTAGGTCACCAGGGTAATGTTCATGGCGATCCCCTCGGTGACGATGGACGCCGGGTAGATGCCCTCCAGTCTCGCGCCGTTCCAGTACATCGGCTGCCGCGGGCCGGGAACGTTGGAGATCACCGTGCTGTAGGGGGGAAAGCGAGTGCCCAGGCCCAACGGCATCAGCACCAGCCCGGGCAACTGCATGAGTTGCAGGAACAGACTGGCCTCGGTGGTGGACAAATCCTTGAACATGTCCTTGCCGGCCTCCATGGAGGCCTTGATCGCCTGCAGGCGCTTGACCGGATCGGCGATGTTCGTCGCCAGGTCGGCACTGATTGCGCCCACCGCATTGGACGAGTCCACATCACCGGGCCGGCGCAGTGACACCGGCACCATGGCTTTCAGCGACTCGCGCGGCAATTCGCCATGGTTCAGCAGGAACCGGCGCAGCGCGCCGGCCGACATGGCCAGCACGGCGTCATTGAAGGTGCCATCCAGGGCCTTGCCCACCGCGCGTATGCGCGCGAAGGGCCAGGACTGGGCGACAAAGCGGCGGGCGCCATCCACCCTGGTGTTGATTGTCGATTTGGGCACGTTCTGCCAGGGGACCACCAGGGAGCCCCCCGAGCCGGTCCATGCACCCACGTACTTGCGCAACGCACCCAGCAGGTGCGCACTGCTGTCAAACGTCGATTTCAGGGCCTCCGCCACATTGCGCAACTCCTGCTCCGTGGCTGGCTGCCCTCCGATCGCGGCCAGGTAGCGCTCACGGGCCGAGATGGACAACGGCGAATCGTGAATACGCTCATTCGGGTTGGTGGAGTACATACTCTGGGTGAGGTGGATGGAACGCACCCCGTCGATGGCTGCGTGGTGGAACTTGGAGTACACGGCAAACTGCCGATTCTGCAACCCCTCGATCAGATGCATCTCCCACAGTGGTCGGTTGCGGTCCAGCAGCGTGCCGTGCAACCGCGACACCAGCGCGAACAACTCGCGGAAGCGGCCGGGCTTGGGCAGCGCCGAATGACGGATGTGATACTCCAGGTCCAGGGACGTGTCCTCTTCCCAGTAGAGCGGCCCCAGCGTGCCCAGCCGGCCCACCTTCAACTTGTCGCCGAAAGGCGATTGCAGTTTATCGGAAGTGCGCATGCCCTCTGCGAGGCCGTGCAGGAAGGTCTGCTCATCGGCCCCCTCAGGCAGGGTGAAGAGGTTGAAACCACCCACGTGCATGGGAGTTTCCCTGCTTTCGAGCATAAGGAAGGCGCTGTCTATCAGACTCAGTCGTTTCATTATTGTGATACCACCTTTGGTCTTGGTTATATGGCGGGAGCCGGGCCCCTGCCTCGAAGTGTAGCAGAGTTCCGGGCAATCAATCGCGCCGCCCGCGTGGCACGACCAGCGCGATCAGTAGTAAAAGGGACGCGGCCAGGGCCCCCACAGCGGCCAGTTCATGGCGGCTTCCATTTCCGCGATATTGGCCTGGTTCATGGCCTGCGTCTCCGCGGTCTGGCGCTGTTCCTGCACGACATGCTGCTGGATCGCATAGCGCTGGAATTCCTGGTAGTCGGCCTCGGTGCCGACATACAGGCATTTGCAGGATTGCGCATCGGCATAAAAATACATGACCTTGCCGTCCCTGCTGGTGGGAATCAGACGGCGCTGGCCCAGTTGCTTGAGGTGCGCCAGTTTCTCGGGCGTGTCCGCCAGCTTGACCTGGAAGCCGGCGGCAGCCAGCCTGCGCTCGATCTTGATCGCGTTCTCGTTGGCGGTACTGGCACAGCCGGCCAGCCCCAGGGCCAACACCATGCACCCTGGGCGCAACCATCCTGTAGACATTATTTTTCCTTTCTGTTGTGGTACGGCCGAGACCGCCGCAGCGGCCTGGCACGCTCCAGGACAAGTCACCGATGATTAAGTATCGGCTGTACCCTGTCAACCGATGCGCTAACGTCCGGGTAACGGTGCCGGCGGCGGGCAGCCCAGTGGATCGGTGACCCGTACCGCCCCGGCCCTGGCCTCTATCTGCTCACGGGTAGCCAGCAGCGCGGCGCGCAGCGGGTCGCCCTCGGCCAGATCGGCCAGCCCCAGCTGCAACTGGCGCAAGGCGGCGTTGCGGCAACCGCGCTCAACCAGCACATGCGCCAGGTTGTTACGGGCCACGGCATTGTCCGGGTGCCTGTCCAGCAGCTGCGTGTACGCGGCCTCTGCAGCGGCATCGTCGCCCATGGCATGGCTGGCGTTACCCAGCCCCAGCAGGGCCAGCACATTGCCGGGCCAGCGCCGGGCGGCGGTGGCATAGAACGAGGCGGCCACCTGCGGGGTAACCACGGCCTCCAGCGCCACGGCGGCGTGCACGTAGCGGGCTTCGTCGGGCCGCTCCGGCAACTCCCCCGGCGGCAGGGTCAACAGCGCCCAGTTACCGGCCAGCGACCAGCTGCGCATGAACCACTGGGTGTCCATGGTGGCGCGCTGCTCCTCCCCGGAGCGCAGGATGATCTCGCCCTGCGGCGTGTCGTACCCTATCACCACCGCGTAGTGCCAGATGGGGAAACTCTCCACCCCGAGGTTCTGCAGCACCAGTACCGGCCGGCCCGCGGCCAGTTCCTCCAGCAGCGCTGGCAGGGTCGGGTCCAGCACATAAGGCAGGCGCCCATGGCGCCTGCTGGCGGCGACCAGCTCCAGTTGCAGGCTGCCTTCGCGTTCGGGCAGGTAGACCTTGTCCGCCAGTTGCTCCGGGGTTACCGCCAGGCCCGAATCGACCAGTACCGTCGCCAGGGCCGCGGGGCCGCACTGGTATACCTCCTGGGGAAAAAACGGCACGTCCCGCAGTTCCACCCGCGGCGGAATCTTGCTCTGCGTGGCGGCGCTCTCCAGGTCCGGATAATGGCTCACGCACCCTGCCAGCAGGACAAGCCATGCCAGGAGCAGGATGGCAGACCGGACTTTCACGGGAAACATAAAGGCAAACCCTCCTGCGCACTGCGCCGGCGCGCCCGAACGTCGGGCAGGAGCGGCACGGTGGCGGTGACAACATTGAGTTAGCCGACAATCTCTAATATTCATTTTGCCCTGTCCAGTTTCTTTTGCCAGGTCAAAACGCCGGCGCCGGGCGAGCCTCGCTGACAACTTATCAGATATACTGCGCCCCGAAACCACCCTGCAGGGAGCGCCTCGCCCACCATGAAAACACTGCCCCGAGTTTTGCTGCTGCTGGTTGCGCTGAGTGCCAGCGCCTGTCGGCAACCACTGGCAATCCAGGGCGAGGGAGACATCATCGAGCTGAACCGGGGTGAACGCGGCTGCGCCCTGGAAGAGTACCAGGCCGGTTGGTCGCGCTGTACCGACAACGAGGTGAACGACTCCGAATCCCTGCACTACCGCGCCCTGCCCCGCCCGGGCTGGCGCTTTTCCCACTGGGACGGGTTCTGCGCCAAGGATTCACCGGGGCAGGATTGCAGGAAGAACTACGACAGGGCCTGGGTCCAGTGGTGGGACGACACCTACCCCGACGAGGAGCCGGTGCCCCTGGTCGCCGTGTTCACTCCCGACGACGGGGCGCCCGCGGCCAGCAGCTATATCGCCTCGCGCTTCGGCGCGCTGGGCCAGGTGGGGTTCGCCGCCCTGCTGGACATGCTGTTCAGCGCCGATGGCAGCTACCGGATCACCGTCCAGCAGGCTTCCACCCGCGGCGATTTCGACCGCACCCCCGCCTACTTCCGCCGCCAGCAGGACAGCCTGCTGCTGACCGGTGCCAGCACCGCGGCCCTCGCACCCGGAGGTGCCGCCACGGCGGCCGGCGACCTGCTGACCCTGGTCGATACCGATACCAGCGATGGCGACCTGGCGGTCACCTACCTGATGGCCCGGCGCAGCGGCGCAACGCAGGCGGCCTTCAGCGGCACCTATTACTGCGGGCACGTTCTGTCCAGCGGCCAGTCCCTGTTTTTTCGCGCCACGGTCAATGGCAAGGGCGGTGGTTCGCTGCTGGTCCTCAACAGCCGCCTCAACGGTGCCAGCCAGGCCACCCTGGCCTACCACGTGAGCGACGACGGCACCACCACCGTGGACTACGCCGGCATCAGGCTGGCGGGCGGCCTGGCGGCCGATGGCAGTGTCTTCACCGGGACCCAGGTATCCGCCAGCGGCCAGGGCGCGGCGGTCTGCCTGCGCACCTCAGGCGACAAAATGGTCGGCAACGTGGCCGGCAGCTACTACGGCGCCTGGATCAGCACCCAGCCGGTCACGGGGTTGACGGAACTGACCCTGGATCGCATGGGCCAGACCACGGAAACCGTGCTGCGGGATTCCGCGGGGGGGCGCAACTACCCGTTGGGGCAGAATTTCATGCTGGTCAAGGGCAGCGGCGAGATCGAGACGCGCGACGCCAACGGCGCGGTGTCGCCAGACGGACGGATGTTGTTCATCGTGCAGACCGACCGCAACCGGTATCCGACCCTCATCGTCTATTTGCGCAAGACCTGAAGGTATCCTTCCCCGTCGCGCCGGATTCACAAACGGCCGAGGATGTTGTTGCAAATAATAATTATTATCATTAAAGTGGTCGCAGTGCATCAGCCACCGGAGACCATCCCATGAGACTACGCTTTTTGTGCAACAATCACCGCACCTGGCTTGAATCGGACAGCGGCGCGGCCCACGCCTCGTGGTTGCGCAGCTATAACCAGGCCGGCATCCTGTTCCACGCAGGGGAAGAGCTCAAGGCGGTGAACTATGCCGGCTGTGCGCTGGAAGCGGCGGAATTGCTGGTCTTCACCCATGCCCGGCGAGCCGCGGCGGACATTCACCGCTTTACCGATTCGGCGGTACTGCTGTGCCATTCCCTGCTGGGAGCGGAGCAGCCACGCCTGGTATGCGGTGTGATTGGCGGCACCATCGCGCGCCTGGAAGAGTTGCTGTTACACGGCAGCGAGCGCGCCGCGGTGCTGCAGTCCTGCCAGCGCATGCTTACCGCACTCGATGCCAACCCCATTGCTGTCCAGCCGCCCCCGGAACGCCCCGAAGCCGTGGCGCCGGGGTGGTCAGTGCACTGAATCTCACCCGCTGCGACTTATCGCAGCTGCGCATTTCGGCTACCATGGCGGCACCGCAACCTGTTGAATTGCCGGAGCCTGCAATCTATGGCCGCAACGAACTGCTGGGACGACAGCACCGACTACGACTATCCCGCCCTGGTGGGAGCGCTCAACCAGTACCTGCGCCTGCGCACCAATCCGGTGGGCATGAAACGCTTCGCCACCTGCGCGGAAATGGAGCAGGTGCACAAGCTGCGGCGGCCGCCTCCGGGCGAGAAACTGGCCACCGACCAGATCGTCGGGCAGACCCGCTGGCTGGGCTATACCCTGGGCATCACCATGGACAACCTGGTGGGCTCGCAGTGCGGCGCGGTGATCGGGCTGCACCCGCGCGACGAGGAATTCCTGAGCGGCAACGCCTTCAATGGCGTGTGGTATGGCGACCTGCAAAGCAGCGCCAGCCATCAACGAGAGATGTCCTGTGCCGCACACGGCAACTACGAGGCCCTGGTGACCTCCCCGCTCACCTCCGGGCGCATCGACAACCCGGATATCTGCCTTATCTACGCCACGCCCGGGCAGATGATCACCCTGATAAACGGCCTGCAGTACCGCAATTACAAGAAGTACACGTTTACCTGCGTGGGTGAAAGTGCCTGTGCCGACTCCTGGGGCAACGCCCTGAAGACTGGCGAGCCTTCACTGTCGTTGCCATGCTATGCGGAACGCAAGTTTGGCGGGGTACAGGACGACGAGCTGCTGCTGGCCCTGCCGCCGAGCTACCTGCCGGCAATCGTGGAAGGCCTCGCCGCCCTCAGTCGCAACGGGCTGCGCTATCCCATCCCCAACCACGGCCTGGACAAATCCCCGCTGGCCAGCATGGCCTATAGCTACGGGAAAGACTGAAGGCCGGTAACCCTACGGCCGGGCGGCCCGACGCCCCGCCTCGTCGCTCGGAGGCGCCACCCTGAACACGGCCACGTAGAGCACCGGCACCACCACCAGGGTCAGGACCGTGGCAAAACTGAGGCCGAAGATAAAGGTGACCGCCTGGGAAGCGAAGAAGGGGTCGGTTACCAGCGGCACCATCCCCAGCACCGTGGTCGCGGCCGCCATGGACACCGGCCGCATGCGACTGATGGCGCTGTCGCGCACCGCCGTGTAGGTATCCTTGCCCACTTCGAGTTCCACCATGATCTGGTCGACCAGCACGATGCCGTTTTTCAGCACCATCCCGGTGAGGGCCAGCATGCCCAGGATCGCCGGGAAGGTGAGCGAAAGCCCGAAGGACAGCAGGCCGATAGCCACGCCGATCAACAGCAGCGGCACGGTGAACCACACTACCAGCGAGCGCCGCAGGGAGTTGAACAGCAGCACCGTCAGCACGAACATCAGCAACAGGGCCAGGGGCAGGCTGCCGAATGCGCCCTTGAGCGAACGCTGGGAATTCTCGTATTCCCCGCCCCAGTCCAGGCTGTAGCCGGGCGGCAGGGGAATACTTTCCACCGCCGGCCGGATGCGCTCGAACAGCTCCCCGGCCGTCTGCCCACTGAACTTGTCGAAGCTGGACATCACCGTCAGGGTGCGCTGCCTGTCCCGGCGACGGATCAGGGCATCGCTCCAGCGCAGCTCGGCATGGCTGACAACCTGCTGGATGGGCACGTAGGTTTGCAGCGACGGGCTCCACAGGCGCAGCTTGTCTATGCGATCGAAATCCACCCGCTCTTCCTGCGGCAGGCGCGCCACGATCGGCAGGGTTCTGGTGCCGTCGCGATAGACCCCGACAGGGAGCCCTCCGAAGGCGATTTTCAGGCTGCTCGCTATCTCCTCATTGCTAACTCCCAGACGTCGGGCCTCAGGCTCGTTGACCACCGGGACCAGTTCCTTGCTGCGCTCCTGCCAGTCCAGGAATACGCTGCGGGCCACCGGATCCGCGCGGATGATGGCGGCCGCCTGGGCACCCAGTTCGCGCAGCACATCGGGGTCAGGCCCCCGGAAGCGCGCCTGGATCTCGGCGCGGGTCGGGGGCCCAAACACCATCTGCCGCATCTGGTGTAAGGCCTGCGGGAAGCGGGTATACATCTCCTCATCCAGCCACACCATGAGCTCGCGCATGGCCTGCGCATCCTCGGCGCGCACCTGGATCTGGGCAAAGTTTTCGTAGCGCTCCTCCGGCAGGTAGGTCATGAAAAACCGCGGCGCCCCTCCGCCCACGGACGAGGAGACAAAGCGCACCCCGGGCTGTTGCCCCACGTGCTCCTCCAACTCCTCGACCATGGCCAGGGTGGTGCGAATGTCCGTGCCGTAGGGCAACCAGGCATCCATGTAGAACATCGGCGTATTGGAAGCGGTAAAGAACGCCTTCTTGACGTGCCCCATGCCATACAGGGCAACAGCCAGCAGGACCACCATGATGACAATGACGCTTTTTCTGTGGTGCAGCGCGCTGTCCAGTATCGTCCGATAAACCCGGTAGACGCGGCCGGCGTACGGATCTCCGTCCGTGGAGGCGTAGTGGTCCGTATCGCGCATCAGCAGGTCCACCAGGAACGGTGTGACCGATATCGCCAGGATCCAGCTCAGGAACAGGGAATAGGTCAGCACCCAGAACATCGCCTTCATGATCTGCCCGCTGTCCGAGTCCGAAAGCCCGAAGGGCGTAAACGCCAGGATGGCTATGAGTGTGGAGGCCAGCAGCGGCCAGCGGGTCTGCCTGACGATGGCCAGGCAGGCTTCGACCTTGCCGACACCGCGGATCACACCCACCATGGCACCCTCGACCACCACGATGGCGTTGTCCACCAGCATGCCCAGGGCGATGATCAGGGCACCCAGTGACAGGCGGTGCAATTCCCAGCCGTCGATCTTCATCAGGATGAAGGTACCCAGCATGGTCAGCAGCAGGGTCGCGCCCACGATCAGGCCGCTGCGCCAGCCCATGGTAACCAGCAGTGCGCCCACCACGATTACCACCGCGGCCACCAGGTTGAAGATAAAGCCGGCCACGGCTTTTTCGACCTCGTCGGGCTGGTTGTACAGGTTTTCCACGGCGATCCCCGCGGGGCGGAACCGTTCCAGTTGCGCCAGGCGATCACCAATACGTTCGCCGACCTCGACCACGTTAACCCCGGGAGCGAAGGATATACCCAGTGCCATTGCCGGTTTGCCATTCATGCGTAACAGGTGGGAGGGAATCTCCTCGTAGCCGCGATGGATGGATGCCACGTCCGACAGGCGAATGAGCTGGCCGCTATCGCGGCCGTTAATGACCGGGTCGATTTCCATGTCCAGCCCGCCCAGCCTGAGATACATGACCTCGCCGTCCACGGTGGCTCGACCGGCATCCAGGACTGAATTCTGCTGGTTGAGAAAGCCGATTACGCGGTGAAAGTCCAGGTCGAGGGCGGCGAGCTTCTTCAGCGAGATCTCCACGAAAATCTGTTCCTGCTGCTCGCCGAACAGGGCGACCTTGCCGACGCCTTTCACCAGTTCCAACTCGCGCTTGAGGCCGTCGACATACAACTTGAGCTCGCTGTAGTCGAAGTTGTCGCCAGTGACCATGAGCGTGATGCCGTACACGTCGCCGTAATCGTCGTATACCCGGGGAACGGAAGTACCCGCGGGCAATTCCGAGCGCACGTCACTGACCTTGCGGCGAAGCTTGTCCCACACCTGGTCCACTTTTTCCGGTTTCATTTCCTTGTCCATCTCAACCAGAATCTGGGACAGACCCGGCTTGGACGAGGAACTGATGGCATGCACCTCCGCCAGTTGCCGGATGGAATTTTCCAGCGGGTGGGTCAGTTCCAGTTCGACCTCCTCGGCGGTCGCGCCCGGATAAGCGGTAATGATCATTGCGTCCTTGCGAATGAACGGCGGATCTTCCAGGCGTCCCAGCCCGAGAAAAGACAGCGCGCCGCCCACTGCGATCAGAATAAGCACCATCCAGCTGACAGTGCGATGGCGTATCGAGTATTCAGCCATGTCCATCGCGTCTTATATCTCCTGCTCGGCCAACTGGATTTCGACTGTTTGCCCGGGGCTCAGCCGGTGCAGCGCGGAGACGGCAACCAGGTCGCCGGTGCGCAGGCCACCATCGATCAGTGCACCGGCCTGGGTAAGGTGGGTGACCCGCACAGGCACGGGATTCACCACTCCCTGCTCATAGCGCCACACCTGGAAGACGTCCTGCTGCGACCCCGCCTGCAGCGCCGTGAGCGGGATCAGCAGTCCCGCCTCGGTACTGAAACCCGTGGCCTGCAGGTCGAGGGTGATAGTCGCCGGCAAGCCTGGCGGGAGCGGCACATCCGGCGCCGGCATGGACAGCCAAAGCTGGAACGCCTGGGTTTTCGGGTTGCGCGCCGGCGAGCCTTTCAGGTAGTGCATGGCGTACCGCTGCGGGTCGCCGGAAAACAGCGCGCTGGCCTCCAGCGAGGTGATATCCCGAACCTGGTGAATGCGGGCCGGCAGGTTGTCGGGAATGTTCACCAGCACATCGGTGCGGTCGCTCCGGTATACCGTGACCACGGTTTCCCCCGCCGCCACCGACTCGTACAGTTCTTTCTCGACATCCGCCACGGTGCCGTCGAACGGCGCCTTGACCACGGTATAGGACAGGGCGGCCTCGGCCAGCTTCAACCTGGCCTCGGCCAACCGGAACACTGCCTGCAGCTGGTCGCGCTGCGCGGCGCTCAGCGAGCCCCGCCGATGCAGGCTTTCGGCGCGCGCCAGCTGTCGCTCGCTCAATTCATACTGGGCCCTGCTGTCGGCCACAATCTGGCGCTGGATGGAATCCTCTATGTGAGCCAGCGGCTGCCCCCTGGATACCCGCTGCCCCGCCTCCACCGCGAGCTTGTCGATCTTGCCGGCAATGCGGAACGACACGCGGGTAAGATCCGCTGGGACCACCACCCCGTGAAAGGTACGCTCGCGTTCCACCACCGGCTTGCCCACGGTGTACATCTCCACCACCAGCGGTGGCTCGGGGTGTACGTGCTGCTGGTCACAGGCTGCCAGCGACACCGCACACAGCGCCACCGCTAGCAGGCCGAGGCGGCCACCCCGGATAAACTGGCTAAACGCGGCCACCTACAACCCTCCCTCGCGTACCCACGGGCGCACCTGCTGCCCTTCCTGCAGACGATCCACACCGGCGGCGACGATCTGGTCTCCCGGCTCCAGCCCGGACCGCAGTGCGCCTGCGGTATCCAGCTCGATGGGCGTGCTGTGCACGGTCATGGTGGCCGGGGCAATGCGCCAGACACTGGCGCTATCGCCGGAGCGATTGAACAGTGCCTCGGCGGGAACCTGCCAGCGGCTTTGCATCAGACTGGGGTGATGCAGGCGAACCTGGACAGGCATGCCGGGGCGGGCGGAATAATCCGCCGGAGGGTTTATCTGCAGGGTTACCGCATAGCTGTTGGTATCCGGGTCGGGCTGCATGTCCACCTCTTTCAGACGGGCTACCAGGGGCGCTTCCGGCAGCAGTTCGAAAGCGGCGGTAAACACGGCCGGTTCCGGCCCCTCCAGCAGCGGCTGGTATTGCGGCGGCAGGCTGAAACGCACCTCCAGGCTGGACAGATCCTGCAGATTCAGCACCGGCTGCTGCGGTGCCACGATTTCCGAGGGCATGGCATAGGTGAAGGCGATTGCCCCGGCGAATGGCGCCGTCAGCCGGCAGAATGACAGCTCCTCTCGCGCCAGTTCCAGTCTCGCCCTGGTGGTGGCCAGCTGTGTCCGGGCGGTGTCGTACTGATCTTCGCTGATCAATTTCTGGTCATACAGCGTTTCGGCCCGCTCCGCCTCCAACTGGGCCAGGTCAAACTCGGCCCGGCGGGCCTCCAGGTTCAGGCGGTAATCGGTCGGGTCCAGTTCCGCGAGCACGGCGCCGCGCTCCACCCGCTCCCCCATCTGCACCTTGAGCTCGCGCAATTCACCGCCCACCCTGAATGCCAACAGGGCGCTGTCACCCGCCTCCACCCTGCCGGGGAAACCTGGCGCCTCGCTGGTGGTGAAGGCGGTGACCACCTTGACAGGCGTACTGTCAGCCGCGGCCGGTGGCGCCGGCATGGCAGCGCCGCCCCCGGCCAGGCCGGAGATCAGCAGCAGGACGGCCAGCGACAGACCGGCGCCGGCAGGGTACCACTTGCTCATGCCACGCTCTCCCCGGGACATATGAATGAAGTTGCAACATGCTTTTTAACACTGTTAAGATTTTAACGCCGTTATATCAATTTACAAGACACACCGTCTTATGTCCGACACCCGATCGAGCAACATGGAAAGGCGCCGGGAGCGCATCCTGGAACAGGCGCGCAAGGTGCTGGCCGAGGGGGGCTTCGATGCCCTCAATCTGCGCGATCTTGCCGAACGCTCCAGGATAACCGTCCCCACCATCTACAACCTGGTTGGCAACAAGGCCGAAGTACTCAAGGCGCTGGTCATGGGCGGCTTCGCCGCTTACGAGGCACACCTGGAAAGCAAGCTGCCCTGCCCCACCGAGGGACTGCCCGCCCTGATGATCGCGACCTTTGCCGAGGTCGTCGGTCGCGACGAGGACGCGTTTCGCGCCACGGCGCTGGCCAGTGAACGCCTGGAGAACGAATCCCAGGAACGCGGCGACTACGGTTTCAAGCGGGCCTCGCTGAGACGGTTTGCCGGCAAACTGTGCCGGGATGCCCGCAACGAGGGGCTGCTGCGCGGCGCCATCGACACCGAACTGTTGGTGGAACTGATGGTCGGCAGTCACATGATGGCATTCCGTGACTGGGCACACCGGGTGATTACCCTGGAGGAGCTGAGCCGGCAGTCCCTGCGCGGCTTCTACGTCGCCCTGGCGGCAGACGCGGACAACGCCTATCGGGACAGGCTGGCGGCAGCGTTAAAGCAGCTGTGAGCAGTGCGACGACCCGGGCAGGTGGTGCCCGGTGCCGCCGCATCGAGAGCCGTCAATGCAGGGGCTCGTCTTCCACCGGGTAGATACCCACCGCTTCCAGGCGGCGTCGGGCGCGGGGGCTACCGGTCGCCCGCCAGCGAGCGTACAGGGCGAGGATGTCCTCGTCCGCCAGTTGCTGGTCGGCATTGCAGGCATTGGCAACCAGTTCCAGCATCACCGTGAAGCCGGCTGCCAGCTCCGAGAATATATGGCGCCCGCGGCGGGCGTTGTCCGCCAGGTAGTCGTAGGCGCCACAGCCCATGCCGACGAAATAGTCCTGGCGGATGCCGCGCTGGCTGTAGTTGTCCGGGAACAGCGCGCCCAGAAACAGGGACAGGTCGCCCAACTGCTGCAACAACTGGCAACGCTGGTACTCGTCGCGAGCCTCCAGGGCATCGCCGTACAGCAGGGCGAGAGGGCGAATGTCGAAACGGCCATTCTCGAAGGCGAAGAAATCCTCGCTGCGACAGAAACGCACCAGCAGGTTGCCCAGGTACCAGCGGGTGTCCTCCCGCGGTGGCGGCTCCAACTCTCGGGCATGCAGCGCCAGCTGCTCGCGAAAATACTCCGACAGTGACACATCACCCGTTCTGATAAGCCCGCTCCTGGAGTGCATTGCCCCCTCCTGCTCGCGTTCTTTTGTCCATACTTACCGCAAAACCGCCGCAGTGGTCAACACACAGGGGCCCGCGCCGCAGGCGGCAATTTTCAGGTTTGACTTCGTTTTGTACCCTACCTATGACCCGCGCCCCTTAATCTGGGCCTTCGACGAAGCCGCCCTGTCAGATATCTATTGCGATGCCTTTACCTACTGGGAACTGACCGACAGTGAAGAGATGGTAGGGAACATTTCCCATGGAACCTATGCATGCCTTGACAGCGACGGGGCGGACCGGGAGCCATTGAATTACCCGAATCACGCCCCAACGTCTGTCTTATCGACAGCTGAGGGTTTTTACCAATGGACGCCATACGGCGCGAAGCAGCCAGCACCATGCACACGGCGCGGCGCAGTACGTCGCAGGCATTCCGGATGGAAGCGGAGACGCCCAGGCAACTTGCCAGGCTCGCCCTGCACTACCCGCGACTGCTGGGGGAGCCCCACGGAGATGGCCACCCGGTGCTGTTCCTGCCCGGGTACACCGCCTCGGACAGTTCCACCCGGTCGCTGCGCCGCTTCTTCAGGCGGCTGGGCTATGATGCCCGCGGCTGGGGGCTGGGCCGCAACACCGGCAACGTGGCGAAGCATGCGCCGCAGGTCGCGACAATGGTGGCCGGCTTGCACGCCGCTGGCGGCCGCAGGGTGTCGCTGGTGGGCTGGAGCATGGGCGGGGTAGTCGCCCGCGAGGTGGCCCTGCTGCACCCGGACAAAGTGCGGCGGGTCATTACCATGGGCTCGCCCATCACCGGGGGCCCGAAATACACGGCCTTTGCCGACCAGTTGGCCAGCGGCGGGGTGAACCTCGACGCCATCGAGGCGCATATCCACCGCCAGCAGCGCGCCAGCCCGCCCCTGCGAGTGCCAGTGACAGCCATCTTCAGCCGCCGCGACGGAGTGGTGGCCTGGCAGGCCTGTATAGACCAGATCAACCAGGCCGTGGAACACGTGGAGGTCGAGTCCAGCCACCTGGGGCTGGGGTTCGACCCAGAGGTATATCGCCTGATCGCCCGGCGCCTGGCCGCGCCCTGAGCCCAGCCCGGCTTACCGGCAGGGGCAGCGTATCAGGCGGTGCTGACCAGTGCCTGCCAGCGCTCCCGGAAGGCTGTCTCGCCCTGCAGTTCCTTGTAGTCGGCCTGAATGATCAACTCGACGAGCGAGCTGAACAGATCGAGGGAGTCGAGCCCCACTGCCTTCGCCTGGGCGAACGCGGCATCGATGTCCGGCGGGTTCTTGATCAGATCGTTGATCTGGCTTTTGGTCTCGTGCGACACGCGGGTGGAAGTCAGCTGTTTGAGGAATTCACTAATGCCCGATTTCTCTTTCCTGGCGATATCACCATCGCTCGCGGCGCAGCTTACCGACACGGCAACCATCGCGGCGAGTAACTCGTTATAGTGCTCCTCGTCCCGTATCTGCTTGACGGCTTCCTCGAAATTGGCAAGCACATCCTTGTATTTGTGCTCCAGGAAGGCCTTGTCGCTTCTACCAATGGTATCGGCTATGGCACCCAGCAACCCGCCGCTGAGCGCGCCCAGGCCAAGAGCCACCGGCGCCGCAACCGGACCCGCGGCGACTACCGCCACCCCCGCCGCCGCACCACCAAGCACTTTCCAGACAGACATACTCTTCTCTTCGCTTGCCATAATCATTCCTTTTATTGGTTGTACTGGTGGAGCGCCGAGAGCTGATTATAGGTGCTGAACACGGTAATTTGAAAGTTCCGCCGCAAAAAGCCCTTCCCCACGGAAATCACCGTCCAGACCATGGGGTCCATCCGCGACCGGCACCGGCGGACAGGCCACGCCGCCACCAGGAAATCGCGACCGCGCGCAAGGCGCAGCGGCCCTTTCCCTGCATCGCGGCTGGTGTCATGATGGGCACGGCATGCCACTGTGGGGACCGTTGCCGTGAACAGCACACCGCTGGGTGAGACCGAACAACCCAATGCCGCGGAGCAGCGAGTGCTGGACGCACTGGCGGTGCGCGGGCTGGCGGATTTCAGCGGCCTCCCCGACGCGGAGCGGACACTGCGCGCCGCTTTCCTCGAGAACCTGATCGCGCAGCCGGGCGAAGCGCAGCTGCGCTGTCCTCTGCGCATTCGCGGCGCCCGCATCGCCGGCCCCATAAGGGTGTTGCCCACCTCCCGCGAGGGGCCGGGGATGACGCTGCTATTCTGGTCCTGCCGGTTCGATTCGACGGTCGATTTCAGCGGCGCCGAGCTGCTGGCGCTGCGCCTCGTGGAGTGTTCACTGCCGGCATTTATCGGTATCAGCCTGACCGTCAAGGCGGATCTCGACCTGTCCGGCTCTCACTTCGCCGGCGTCAGCGCCCACGAGTCCGACCTGGCCGACGTGGGCAATTGCGCCGTCTACCTGAACCACGCGCACATCGGCGGCAGATTGCTGCTGGCCGCCACCGCCAATGCCCGCTTCGAAACCCGCGGCAGCGTGAAGCTGGACGGCGCCCACATCAGCAGCAGCGTGCTATTGCACGGCGCCCTGCTCAGGGACTGCGAGGAAAGCGCGTTGAGCGCGCGCTCCGCGGTCATCGGCGGCAATATGGAGCTGTTGCCCGCGCACGGCCACCGCTGCGAGGTGCAGGGCGAGGTCTCGCTGGTTGCCGCGCACATCACCGGCGACCTGGACTGCGGTTCCGCCCGAATCTCCAACCCGGGCGGCCGCTCGCTGCATGGCGAGGACATGGTGGTCGAATCGGTTTTTCTCTCTCACGAGTTCCCGGACCTGCCCTTCGAGGCCTGCGGCCGGCTCAATTTCCTGTCGGCCACCATCGGCGGCAGCTTCTTCATGACCAATGCCCGAATCTGTCCGGGCCCCGACTATACGGGCCTGCTGGGCCGGGGCGGGCCGGTGGCCATCAACCTCCAGCAGATCCGGGTATCGAATGCACTGGTATTCTTCAACGTCGGCGCGCTGGAGCCGGACGCTGCAAGCCAGGATGCCGACGAGATCAGGCCGGTGGAAGGGTGGTTCATGCTCGCCGGGGCACAGATGAACACGCTGATCGACCATACCGGCACCGGCTGGCCGGCCCCCGGATACCTCGATGTCGACGGTGCCTCCTACCAGCGGATTCGCCACGTCGATGGCGGTGACCTGGTTGCAAGGCGCACAGCCTGGTTGAGAAAGCAGTTTCCCGGTGGCCGGCCCGGGCCCGGCAATTTCCGCCCCCAGCCCTACGAGCAGCTGACCCGGGCGCTACGGGACAGCGGCCTTACCCGGGAGGCCGATGAGATTGCCGTGGAAAAAATCCGCATGCGGCTGGCTGCCCGGGTGGACCAGCCCTGGAAGCGGCTGTTCCCCCGCCTGTTGATGCTGATCAGCCACCACGGCTATTCCACCAGCCGCGCGGTGTATACGTTCCTGCTATTCGTGCTGCTGGGCGCTGTGATGTACACGGTGGCGGTGAGCAGTTTTGGCCAGCCGTTTTTCCCCTTCGAGCAGGCGCCTGAGCCGACCAGCTATGTGCTCCCCTTCGGCCTCGGCGAGGTGGCGGTCCCGCTCGGCTGCCCCGGGCTCGATACGCTCCACTATGCGCTGGACTTCGCGTTGCCGGTAATCAATCTGGGCCAGGATTCCTTCTGCCGTTTCGTACCGGACGGCCCGTCCCGCTGGCTTTGGCTGATCCTGCACAGCCTGTACGGCCTGTTCGGCGCCGGATTGTCCGCGGTGGTGGTACTCACTCTCACCGGTGTCCTGCGCCGTGATTGAGCGCTCCGGGGTGGCACGCCCTTTTTTCGAGCGCGGCGACCGGGACCAGCGGATAGTCCGACTATAATGAACTGGTAACTGGCTGTCGTTGCGGATAAGGTCGTTCCACGATGACAGGTATAACGTCGCCCCGGGCCCCCCGCGACGGCGGGGCAGGCAATTCCTGCCGCTGGCGACAAACTGCGCTTTGCGCACACAACTATAAGGACACGCCATGAAGCAACTGACCGGCCTGGACGCCTCCTTCCTCAATATGGAAACCCCCAATACCTTCGGGCATGTGACCGGCCTGATGCTGTTCGACCGGCCCAGCCCGGATTTCGACCCCTATGCCGCCGTGTACGAAAAATACGCCTCGCTGGTCGGCGAGCTCGAGCCCATGCGGCGGCGCCTGGTAGAGGTACCCTTCGGCCTGGACAAACCCTACTGGGTGTTCGATCCGCATTTCGATATCGACTACCACATCCGCGAGATCAGCATCGCCAGGCCGGGCCTGGTCGATCAGCTGGCCGACCAGGTCTGCCGCATCGTCGGTCGCCCCATGGACCGCAGCCGCCCGTTGTGGGAGGTATACGTGATCGACGGCCTGGCAAACGGCTGGTGGGGCATGCTGACCAAGTTCCACCATGCCACAATCGACGGGGCAGCGGGGCAGCTGATGCTGGAATCGGTTCTTTCCACCAATCCGGACGACGGTCCCCCGCCCGAGAGCCCAAGATGGGAGCCCGAGCCAATTCCGGGGCAGACTGAAATGCTGCGGCTGACCCTGGAGAAGCTGGCCAGGAACCCACTCATGGCAGTGCGAACCCAGACCAGGATGCTGCGCACCGTGGCCAAGGCGCTGGGGATCGCCGACCTGTCCGGGGCGTCGTCCTTTGTTCGCGATTCGGTCTACAAGCTAATGGGGCGCCCCACCAGGGAGCGGCCCTGGGTGATGATGCCACTGACCTCGGCCCCGCCGACGCCGTGGAACAAATCCATTACCCCGCACCGCCGGTTCGCCATGCGCACCACCTCGCTGGAAAATATCAAGCGCCTGAAAAATGCCACCGGCGGCACGGTCAACGATATCGTGATGGCCATCTGCGCCGGCGGCCTGCGCCAGTACCTGCTGGCCCATGACGCACTGCCGGACAAGCCCCTGCGGGCCATGGTGCCGGTCTCGATCCGCACCGGGAACGAATCCGACCCATGGACCAACCGCGTCTCGGGATTGGTCGCCGAGCTGCCTACCCACTGTGACGACCCGCTGGAGCGGATCGAGTTGTGCCGCAAGGCCATGGGGGTCGCCAAGCAACAGTTCGAGCTGATGCCCGCGGAGTCCCTCATCGACATCGCCCAGTCATCGCCACCGGTGGTGTCGGCCGCAGCGGCACGCCTGGCCTCGAAATTGAAACTTGCCGACCGCTTCACCATGCCCGCCAACCTGGTCATCTCCAACGTGCCCGGGCCACGGGAGCCGCTGTATTTCGCCGGCGCGCAGTTGCAGCACCAGTTTCCCGTGTCCATCGTGACCGATGGCCAGGGCCTGAACATCACGGTTACGAGCTATATGGACCGGCTGGATTTCGGTTTCATCGTCGACCGCGACCTGGTGCCCGACGTATGGGAACTGGCCGACATGCACATCGAGGAGATCACCCGGTTGCTGCGTGCCAGTGGCACGGAAGCGGCCGAGTCGCCGCGGGCTGCGCCGCGGCGCGGCCCAATGCAAAAGGTGCTGGAAGCAAAGCGCGCGTCCGGTAAAGCGAAGGCCAAAAAGGCAGCGGTGAAGAAAAAACCGGCGACCGGCAAGAAAACAGCGGCTAAAAGGAAACCCGCGGTCAAAAGGAAGGCGGCAGTTAAAAGGAAAGCGGCAAAATAGCTGCGCCTTCTCAGCAATCGGGAAGACGGGAGTACCCTCGCAGCTTGGCTTTGCTGGCCCACCAGGCGCTCGCACTGGCCAACATGACGTAAGCGACACAAGCCAGCGCCATGGTTTCCATGCGCACACCCGCATCGATCATCCAGCCCATCAGCACGGGAGCGATGGCGCTGGAGAACACCATGGCAGCCGTGGCCAGGGACTTTATCGATCCCAGATGCAGGCTGCCGTACATCTCGGCGTAAAAGGGCGACGACAGGGTCGAGTACGCGCCGACCGACACGGCCATCAACACCATGAACAGTACAGCCACGACTGCGCTGTCTGCGCTGGCCAGGCAAACAAGCCCCAGCCCCAGTGGCAGGCAGACGAAAGCTGCCAGACGAATGGCACCATAGCGGTCCACCAGCAGCCCCGCCCCGAGTTTGCAAACGGTGGACACCAGTGCGTACAGAATGTACAGGCCGGCCCAGAATTCGAGCGACCAGCCCTTGGCCTCGACCAGGTGAACCTGGTGAAACATGAAACCAGTGAACAACATCGGCTGGGCGAGCAGGGCCGGCATGAACAGGTAAAATAGCGGGTCGCGCAGGACCTGCGCGCGTGTCCACTGTCGCTGCTGCCCGCCGGCGGGCCGCTCCTGCTGCGCCGAGATCGTCTCGAGATAGGCTGCATGCCTGAGATGGTGCCCCCGCAGCAGGAAGCACGTAGCCAGGGGAATAATAATGCCTACCAGGACACCCCAGCCAATCCAGGACTGGCGCCAGGACACGACCGCGAGTTGCGCGATCACCAGGGAAGGCAGGATTGCCTCGGACAGGGAGTACCCGATACCACTGAGCGCATTGGCCTTGCCTTTCTGGCGATCGAGATAGCGCACCATGGTGGTAGCACCGGCCATTCCCATCAGGCCCTGCCCCAGGTGGCGCAGCACCAGCACGCTGAGAAACAGGGTGAATGGGCCGCTACTGGCAGAGATCATCAGGCAACCGAGGCTGAGCCCGGCTACCACCAGATAGGCGTAATGGGACAGGTCCAATCGATCGATCAGCGAGCCGCTCCACAGTAACAGGATGGCACTGAGCAGCGTCGCGCCCGAGTAGATCGCGCCGAATTCACCGTGACTGAGACCGAGGTCGCTGCGAATATCGCCGCCGAACAGGCCGATAAAATAGGTCTGGCCGAGGCTGGAGCCAAATGTCATGACAAAACCGAATAGCAGCAGGCGCCACTCGGCCCTGATCAGTGGCAGGAACGATTTCATGGGTGGATTATCCCGGCCCGAGCCGCCTCATTGCAATGCAGGCGATGACCTTTGCCAATTCGCCCTCCGCTGCAGGCAGTTGGGGCAGCCCGCGTCCCTGGCCGGGTCAGTCACAGCGACACCCTAGAGAGTGATTCGTGCCACTTCGCGGCCCTGGCGGAGCGCCACGACGGTACCCTCCGGTAACGGCTCCCAGCTATCCTCGGTGAGCGGAACGCTGGCCAGTGCGGTCATGGCAATATCCGCTCCGGCACTGTCCACATGCAGGCCGCGGGCGGACAGGTCTGACCCGGACAAAGCGAGGACGCTCAACCCCGGCGGTCGTGGCGCACTGAAACCGCCCTCCTCTTCCCAGGCGCGCTTGTGGGCGTGCGCTATCAGGGTATCGCCGTCCGAATACAGGAAGTTGGCCGGACCCATTGTGCGCAACAGCGCGGCGGTTTCCGCGACCACGGCAAGCCTGGCGTCCAGCGCGGGGGGGTCGCCGGACTCGCGCCACAGGGGCCGGAGACGCTCCAGCAAAGCGCAGAAGGCGTGCTCGGAATCGGTCGCGCCAATCGGCCGGAAGCCACCCGCCGGCAACGGCAATGTCTCGCGAATATCGCCCAGGGTGCCGTTGTGGGCAAACACATGGTTGCAACCACCCAGTTCGCGAGTGAAAGGATGCGTGTTTTCGTAACTCGGCTCACCTGCCGTGGCATAGCGCACATGGGCGATGGCGGTTTCGGTGCCGATGGGATGGGACTCGATAAACCTCACCCAGACACTGTCAAAGGCCGGGCTGGGTTCCTTCACCAGGATGGCGTCCCGGTCCTGCCGGTAAGCGATGCCCCAGCCGGACTTGTTTCT
Organism: Pseudomonadales bacterium; assembly: GCA_024234735.1. GTDB lineage: Bacteria > Pseudomonadota > Gammaproteobacteria > Pseudomonadales > Halieaceae > JARRPM01. The sequence goes on along the minus strand of JACKNV010000002.1, from coordinate 59,514 downwards.
GTGGACCAGTCCGCCATGGGTTGCGAACTCGTGCAGTGCGTACGTCATGCCCACCGGCGCCGAACTGGACAAGCCGAATAATTCACACATTGTGCTTCCTCCCGAAAATCTTGGCGCTTTATACCACCCGGTTGGCTTGCCCATGTTCTGCTGCAATCCCGAACCCATACCAGGATACCCCTTGAACCCCACCCGCGCCGCGGCCGCAACTCCCGGGGAGCTTATGCCCTGTGGCAGCAGCCTATCATTTTAACGGAGTTACAGTATTCAGGCTGACTGACGATTGGAGCACTAATCTATGATAGCCTTTCAGGGCATTCCGGCCCGCAGTCTGCTCTGTGGTAACAAAGGGAGACATGAACGACATGAACGACATGAACGACATGAAGGATTCGAGCGCCCAGGCCTCGCCAGGAATGATCAGCGGCCGCACACTACCGCCGGAATAAGTATGACTGCCGACTGGAAGGCCGGGCTGGGCTTTTCCCTGGTCACCGCCATCATGTGGGGCGCACTGCCCATCGCGCTGAAGGTGGTGCTGGCCGAGGTGGACAGCCTCACCGTCACCTGGATCCGTTTTCTGGTATGCACCGTGATCGCCATGGCATGGTACGGGTATCGCAGTGGCAGCGGGGTCAGACGCCTGCTGAGCCGCCCGTTGTGGCCGCTCACGGTGCTCGCGGTGGCAGGGCTGTTGACGAACTATATCTGCTACCTGGTCGGCCTGGACCATACTACCGCCGAGGCGGCCCAGATACTGATCCAGCTCGCTCCCCTGTTACTGCTGGTCGGCAGCGTGTGGCTGTTCAGGGAGCCGTTCTCGAATGTGCAGTGGGCGGGTGTACTTGCCGTCGGTATCGGCCTGCTGCTGTTCTTTCACCACCGCCTGCAGGCGCTGGCCAGCCTGGACGACGGCTACCTGCTGGGGCTGTTGATGATCCTGCTCGCCGCCCTCACCTGGACCGTCTACGGGCTGGCGCAGAAGCAACTCCTCAAGCAGGTCAGTGCCAATGACCTGCTACTGCTGGTATATATAGCCGGAACCCTGTGCTACCTGCCAGCCGCGTCCCCGGAGCAGGTTCTCAGGCTCGACGGCCTGGGTCTGGCAATGCTGGCCTTTGCCTCGCTGAATACGATCATCGCCTATGCCAGCTTCGGTATCGCCATGACCCGCTGGCAGGCCAGCCGGGTCAGCGCGGTCATCACCCTGGCGCCACTGCTCACCCTGCTGTTCGTCAACCTCGGCAATACCGTCTACCCGGGCTTCGTGGAGGTCGAGCCGCTGGACTGGAGGAACTGGCTGGGGGCAGTCCTGGTCGTGGCTGGCTCCACCCTGGCGGCGCTGGGCAATCGACTCTGAAGACGGATTGCCCGGTTGCCGGCGACGGCTGGCATCCAGCGAGCGAGTTTCCTACAATGTCCCCTGACCAACCCCGAAGGCGAAACCATGATTTCGGAAACAATGCAAAAAGCGCTGTTAAACCAGCTCAACGATGAATTTTACTCCGCCTACCTGTACCTGGCGATGTCGGCCTATTGCGCGCACATCGATTTCAGCGGCGCGGCCACCTGGCTGAAAAGGCAGTACGACGAGGAACAGTTGCACGCCACCCGGATATACAACTACCTGGTAGACCAGGGAGCGCACGTGGAACTGAAGCAGATCGTGCAGCCACCCAGTGAGTTCGGCACCATCCTGGACGTGTTCCGCTCCTCTCTCAAGCACGAGCAGACGATGACCGGCAAGTTGAACAACCTCAGCGACCAGGCCCTGAAGGAAAAGGATCACGCCACCTACAACCTGCTGCAGTGGTTCGTGAACGAGCAGGTGGAGGAGGAAGCCACCGTCAGCGAGATCATCTCCAAGCTGAAACTGGTGAAGGAAGACGGCTACGGGCTGCTGATGATCGATAACGAACTCGGCTCCCGCCCGGCCCCGGCACCGGTTCCCTAGGCCGCCTCCCCTCGCGAATCGGCCTCGGCGCGGGAGCGACGCACAATCGGCGCGATGGTGATTCCCTGCACGATGATCGAGAACAGCACCACCGCATAGGTCACCGCGACCAGCAGATCCCTGAGGTCGAACTCCCCTCGCGCACCCACCGCGACGCCGGTGGGAATCGATATTGCCATGGCGAGGGAGAGCGCGCCGCGCAACCCCCCCCAGCTCAGGATGCGCACCGAGTACATGTGGTATCGCCGGAAGCGCCGGAACCCGGCGAAGGACAGGCCCACCGTGGCAAACCGGGCAGCCAGCACCAGGGCGATGGCGGCGACACTCAATACCACCACGACGGGGTGGTAGGCAATCATCACCATGGCCAGGCCGATCATCAGGAACAGCAGCGCGTTGAGCGCCTCGTCGAGCAGGGCCCAGAACTTGTCCAGGAAATGCCGGCCCTCATCGGAAAATCCGCTCTTCCGGGTCCAGTTGCCGACAATGATTCCAGCGACCACCATCGCCAGGGGGCCCGACACGCCCAGCATATTAGCCACCACGAAACCCGCCGTGGGCACACACATGGTTAGGCCCAGTTCCATCGGACCCTCGTCGGTGGCGCTGATCATGAAGTGGGCAAGCAGTCCGATCAGCAGACCGAACAGCAAACCGCCCACCACTTCCTGGGCCACTATTTCCAGCACCAGAGAGGTGGACGCGTGCCCGGAGCCGAAAGCGACCGCATAGACGGTCAGGAACATCACCAGGCCTATCCCGTCGTTGAACAATGACTCGCCCTCGAGTTGCACGGCGATTTGCTCGGGGGCATTCAGCTTCTTGACGATGGCCAGTACCGCGATGGGGTCCGTCGGTGAAATGATGGCGCCGAACAACAGGCAGTAGACCAGCGGGATCTGCAGGCTTAGCAGCTCGGCGAGCAGCCACAGGCCCAGGCCGACCAGTACAGTGGAGCAGATAACCCCGAATACCACCAGGACACCGATCTCCCATTTCTGCTGGCGCATCGCCTCGAGGTTGATGCCCAGCCCGCCGGCGAACAACAGGGGGCCGAGCACACCGCGCAGTACGAAATCCGGAAAATCGATACTGGAAAGCGTGTGGACCGCCAGGTCGGCCAGCTCGGGCCACAGGGTCTTGCCCAGGACCATCAGCACAACCGAAATGGCCAGCGCGCCCGAGGTGATGGCGATGGTTGTCTGCATGCGCATCAGGTACTGGTTGAGAAAGCCCAGGCTGAACGCCAGCGCGGCGAGAATACAGACTGTCTGGTAAGCGCTCATCGCTATGCCTCGATAATTGGTTCTGCAGATGCGGTGCAGGGGTGGTCAAGGGCTGAATCCGGGAGGGGCATGATTGCCACGGCCCATCCCGGCTGCAGTTCCCGGTGGCTTGCTATTTACTACCCGGGTTCCATAATGGCAGCTCGCCGGTGGGAGGCAGATGCCTCCGCCCTGGCGCAATCATCAATGACCGGCTCCCGGCAGGCGGGAGAATACCACATCACCTGCGATCCAGGCTGCCCGAGGTAACCGCGATGACCACTGACACGTCACTCACCGTTTACATCGATTTCAAGAGCCCCTACGCCTACCTCGCCATCGAGCCCACCCGCCAGCTGGCGCGGGAACTGGGTATTACCATCGACTGGCTGCCCTTCGTACTGGACATTCCCAGCTATCTGGGCAGCGCCAGTCTGGGCAGTACAGGCGAGGTGGCGCAACAATCCCGCAGCGAGAACCAGTGGTCCAAGGTGAAGTATGCCTACTATGACTGCCGCCGCTATGCCAATCTGCGCGGTATCACCCTGCGCGGCACGGTGAAGATCTGGGACAGCAACCTGGCAGCCATCGCTATGCTGTGGGCAAAACGGCAGGGGACAGACGTCCTGCAGGCCTTTATCGACGGTATCTATGAGCCGTTCTGGAAACGGGAACTGGATGTGGAGGACTATCCCGCCATCGAGCGGGTGCTGGCCGCCGCGGGCGCCAATACCGGCGGCTTCCGCGAGTATGCTTGCGGGACGGGTGCGCGGGAAAACGAACGTATCCAGCAAGACGCTTTCGACCGCGGTATATTCGGCGTGCCAACCTATGTGCTGGGAGGGCAGACCTATTTCGGACGCGAGCACCTGCCGCGCATCCGCTGGCAGCTGCAGGGGGAACTGGGGCCGGGGCCGGATATCGCCTATGAACTCATGCCCGACAGCCGGGTGGAGAAAACCGCCCTGCGGACACTGGACGTGGGTATCGGCCTCGATGACCCGGAAAGTTACCCGGCAGTTGCCGGCGTCCTCGAACTGGCACAGGATCTGGACCTGGCGGTCAACTGGTATGCCCTGCCGGCCAGGCAGCAGCACCACCGGCCCGACAGCGAGCGCCAGGACAGGGCGGCACGCCACCGCCGTTACCGCCTGGAGAACCGGCACCGCGACCAGCGCCGTTATCTGCAACGGGCGGACGGGGACTGCGCCTCGCGGATTCGGGCCCTGCTGACGCAACACGGTATCGCCCTGCGTGAGGGCGAGGTGGCGGCGGACTGGGCCGGGTATGCCTCCCTGGACGGCTACGTCGGCAGCCCGGTATTCAGGCTGGGCGAGGAAACCTTCGTCGGCCGCCAGCACCTGCCCCTGATCAGGGCGCGCTTGCCGTGACAGTGAGGTAACCACCCGGCTTGCGGGCCATTGCGAGCCGGGGTGCGGCCCACCATAATCGGTGTCTGGTATTTCCAGCCCCCGGCGCCTCGGCTGACCGGAATATACCCGGGTCGGGGTGCCCCAGCGAAGAGGATATGGCATGGATGTCATTGCCGGCCTGACAGGCGACATGAACGAAATCGCGGCGCAAGCCACAGCGCTTGAACAACAGGGAGCAGATATCGTCTCCAGCGTGGAACTGGTCCACGACCCCCTGCTCCAGCTTACCCTGGCGGCCACCGGCACCCGACACGCCCGGCTGATGACCGGGATAACGGTGGCATTTGCCCGCTCTCCCATGACCCTTGCGCTGCAGGCACACGACGTAAACACCCTGTCCCAGGGACGCCTGCTGCTGGGTATTGGCTCGCAGATCAGGCCCCACATCGAGAAACGCTATAGCATGCCCTGGTCCAGGCCCGCCGCCCGCATGCGCGAGTACGTGCTGGCGCTGAAGGCGATCTGGGCATGCTGGTACGAGGGGGCCGCGCTGGATTTTCGCGGTGAGTTCTACCACCACAGCCTGATGACTCCCATGTTCACCCCGGCAGACAAACGTTACGGCGCACCTCCGGTCTATGTCGCGGCCGTCGGCCCGTTGATGACCGAAAATGCGGCGGAAGTGGCGGACGGTATCCTGTTGCACGCCTTTACCACCGAGGAGTACATCCGCACGGTGACGCTGCCCGCCATCGAGCAGGGGCTGGCGAAGTCGGGCCGCAACCGGGAGTGTTTCACGATTGTCGGCGCGCCTTTTTTCGTCACCGGCGACACCGAGGAGGAGTTCAACGCGGTTAAACAGGCCGCCCGCCACCAGATCGCCTTCTACGGCTCGACACCGGCGTATAAGGGAGTGCTGGATTCCATCGGCTATGGCGACCTGCAGGGCGAGCTGAACCGCCTGTCGAAGGCCGGCGAGTGGCTAAAGATGGGTGAGCGCATCGACGATACCCTGCTGGGCAAGATCGCCATCGTCGGCGAGCCCGGGGAGATCGGCGCGCAACTGACAAGCCGCTACGGCGACATCTTCGATATCTCCTCCGCCAGCGTGTTCACTGGCGTGGGCTACAGTGAAGGCCGCTTCCACCAGGGGATCGGCGCGGCCATCAAGGCTGCGGGCCAAACGTCAGCCTCGCTTGATGCGCGGCAGTAGTCGCTAGCCCCGTTCGTGTGCCCGTTCACTTATCGGGGCTACGGTTGTAGACCTACGCCAGCATCGAGCGCCCGATAATCAGCTTCATCACCTCGCTGGTGCCGCCATAGATTCGCTGCACCCGGGCGTCGGCATAGGCGCGGGCAATGGGGTATTCCCACATGTAACCGTAACCGCCGTGCAACTGCACGCACTCGTCGATCACCCGGCACTGCAATTCTGTGCACAGCAGCTTGGCCTTGGAGGCGGTTACCGTGTCCAGTTGCCCCGCCAGGTGCAACTCCAGGCAGCGGTCCACGAAGACCCTCGCTGCGGTCGCCTCGGCAGCCATCTCGGCCAGCTTGAACTGGGTATTCTGGAAGGTGGCAATAGGCTTGCCGAAGGCCTTTCTGTCCTTTACGTATTCGACGGTCTGCTCCAGCACCGCCTCGATCACGGCGACCGCCATCAGCGCGATACAGAGGCGTTCCTGGGGCAGCTCCTGCATCAGATAGATGAAGCCTTCGCCCTCTTTCCCCAGCAGGTTGGTCCTGGGCACGCGCACGTCGTTGAAGAACAGCTCCGAGGTATCCTGGGCTTTCAAGCCGACTTTTTCCAGGTTGCTGCCTTTTTCGAAGCCCGGCGTACCCGCGGGCACCAGAATCAGGCTGGTCCCCGCCGCACCGGCGGCGGGGTCGGTCTTGGCCACGACCACCACCAGGTCGGCGTGCTGGCCATTGGTGATAAAGGTCTTGGAGCCGTTGATCACATACTCGTCTCCGTCGACGACCGCAGTGGTCTTGATGCCCTGCAGGTCGGAACCGGTACCGGGTTCCGTCATGGCAATGGCGGTCACGATATCGCCGCTGACACAACCCGGGATATACCGCTCCTTCTGCTCCTGCGTGGCGTACTTGAGAAGATAGGGCACGATGATGTCGCTGTGCACCGACCAGCCGAGGCCGGTCAGCCCCAGTCTCGACACTTCCTCGCTGACGATGGCGTTATAGCGAAAATCGGCACCCACGCCGCCGTACTCCTCGGGGGCCGTGGGCACCAGGAGTCCCTGGGCGCCGGCCCTGTTCCACAGGGCGCGATCCACCTGCCCGTCCCTCTCCCACTGGAGATGGAAAGGCACGACTTCGGCCTCCAGGAATTTGCGCACGTTGTCCCGAAAAAGTTCGTGATCGGCGTCAAAAAGCGTTCTGGGAATCATGATAATACCTCTGGATGATAGTCGGCCCCGCCCGGCGCACCGCGGCTAGAGGGTAAGCAGTTTACGCAATATTCCCGAGGAATCCTTGTCCTGGGCCTGCAGGAGCAGCATATCCGCTATGCACCTTTCCAGGCGCGCCCGGGCCTCATCGCGCAGTTTTTCCTGCGTCGCCCGGGATATATTCTTGCCCTTGAAGCGCCTCGTCGAAATCGGCTTGCCGATACACAGGTAGACTTTCTGTGGCTTGGGAATCATCACCGATCCGAACAGGCCCCTGGGGATGGGGGGCAGTTGGTCGGAATGCAGGAAATCCTCGGAGGCCCCCGCCCTTTTCAGCAGCTTGCCCAGCCAGGATTTGGCCACTTCGCTGCGATCCATGTAGCGGCCGAACCACTCGTCCGGACCTACAATCCCCAGCGGAACAATAGGCACGCCGTGACGGGCCGCCATCCGGGTAAAGCCGGTGCGCTGCTTCCACATGATCTCGTAGCGATGCGCCAGATCCTTGTTTGCCTCGTAGGCACCACCTGGAAACAGCAGGGCGTCCTTGCCCGCCTCGAACAGCGCGTCGCCTATGCGCTGGTTACCCATGACCGCTCCCGAGGCCACCACGAACTCGCGCATGCGCTTGTTGCGATACATGATTTCATCGGACATACCGCGCACCAGGCGGCCGCTGGCCTCATACAGGACGGGCACTGTGACCAGCACATCAGCTGCCATCGTGGAATGGTTGGCAATGTAAAGGCACGGTCCCTCGGGGATATTCTCCCTGCCCACCAGGGTGGGGGCCATGAATACCTTCATCCAGCGGTAGATACTGTGCAAACGGCGGGCCACGGCCGCTTCATCCAGCCCGAGGGTGCCGTCGATGATCTCTTGGACGTATTCCGCTTCCTCGTGCCTGCCGCGAGGCTTTTCTTTCTTTGCCATCCGCTCTCCGCCTCCGATCCCCGGTTGCCAGCCAGACGTAATAGCCAAAACCGGCGCACTTGTCCAATACAACGGCGCTCAGGCGTTACCGGCTATGGCCTCATCCACGATCCGGTTGAACTGCACCAGGGCTCCCTCGAAGCGGCCGAAATTGAGATGCGCATTGGCACCGCTGCCCAGGCCGCGCTGGATGCCCTCGCCGAGGTCGAAGTCTTCCTCCAGGGTCGTGGTGGTCAAGCGGTGATTGCGCCGCCAGTAACCCTGCCGCTCGGGGGTGTTCGCCTCCCGGGGGATCATGGTCGACAGACGCATGCGGGTCCGGTTCGGGCCCATCGGTATGCCCTGTATCCACACGAAATGGTCTTCCTGGACCAGGAACTGCGAACCGGGGAACAGGCTATACAGTACATTGGCATGCTCGCCGATATTCCAGGATTCCTCCGGCTTGTCCCGCAACTCGCTCAGGGAACTGCGCGGCAATACGGAGCGCATATGGGGCCCGAAACAGCGGTAGGAGGAGAGATTGTCCAGGAACAGGCCCGCGATCGTATCCTTGTGGGCAACCCGGAAATGGTAGGATTCGATACCGCCTTCCACCAGCAGTTTCCAGTTGGCTTCGATGTCCCGGCTGGTGGTATCGAACACCACATGTGTTTCGGCGTCCATGGCGACGATGTCCGGTGCCAGGTCCCCCAGGTGGGACTGCACGTCGATGCTGTCCCGCGCGGCGAAAGACACCCAGATCCAGCCGGCATATTCCTCGCACGGCAGCGCGTGCAGCCCATGCTCCTCCCGGTCGAGGTCGGGGAAGCCGGCCTTTTCATGCGGTACGCCGATCAGTTTACCGGCGTTGCTCCAGGTCCAGGCGTGGTAGGGACAGCTGAAACGCTGCCGGCAGCCCGAGGCGTCAGCCACCAGTTGCGCGCCGCGGTGGCGGCACACGTTGTAGAAAGCCCGTGCGACCCCCTCTTCGTCGCGGGTCAGCAGCAACGGGCGCCCCGACATTTCCAGGGTGAGAAAAGCGCCCGGCCCCGGCAGTTCCGACGCGTGCGAGGCGATCTGCGGCAGGGCGAGAAAGATACCCTCGCGCTCGCGGGCAAAGAATTCCCCGGACTGGTAGCGCTCCAGGTCCGGTTTCTCCCAGTGCTCGTCCAGGAAAGGAGATCGCCTGTCGTGAAGGTCAAGGAGCTCGCGGATCAGCTCTATCTGGGTCGCTCTTTCCATCGTCATATCTCGCCCTCGCGCTGCCTTACCGAATGGTAGGGCACCAGGAAGAGTACTTACCGAATGGTAAGGCGTCAAGCCCTGCAGTAGACTGTGCCCCATTGCAACGAGAGCCCGACCATGAGTGACACGACCCGTGACCAGTTTATCGCCGCGGCCCGGCGCCTGTTCGCCGAGCGCGGTTTCTACGGTGCCAGCATCGCCGCCATTGCCGAGGAACTGGGGCTGACCAAGCAGGCCCTGCTGCATCACTTCGGCAGCAAGGAAAAGCTGTACGGCGAGGTGTTGCTCGAGCTGTCGCAACAGCTGCTGGAAAGCACTCGCGAGATCACCGAATCGGACCGCGGGCCCGGTGAGCAACTGGTGGAGCTGGTGGTGGCCCAGTACCGGGTACACATCGACAACCAGGATGCGGCGCGACTCATCATGCGCGAGTTGCTGGACAACGAACAGCGGGCCGCCAGGGTCGGCAACTGGTACCTCAAACCCTACCTCGACCTGCTGGTGGATAGCGTGCTGGCGATCGAGGGCACACGGACCATCGGGCGCGGGCGCGCACTGGCACTGGTCTACCAGCTTCTGGGGGCGGCCCATTATTTCGCGGTCTCGCAACCCACCCTGACCAATATTTTCGGCACCGCGCTGTACACCCAGGCACGGGCCTGCTTCGAGGAAGAACTGCGCCAGCTGATCCGCTGCCGATTGGCAGGCTGAACCTCCCGCCGCCCCACCCCGGGAGGCGCGCCTATCGCCTGCCCGGGGCAGCGGCGGGCGCAGGGTGATAAAGTGTTACTTTATATTTTATAGGTTATACTCAACAGCCCGCTCCAGGCAAAACCATCCAGGTAACCAAACCATGCAGTTCACCGAACAACACCAGCAGATCCGCAACACCGTCAGGCAATTCGTGGAAAAGGAGATCAATCCCCACGTGGACAAGTGGGAAGCCGACGGTATCGCTCCCCTGCACGACCTATTCAGGAAGGCCGGCGACCTGGGCCTGCTGGGCATCAACAAACCCGAGGAGTATGGCGGCATGGGCCTGGACTACAGCTACAGCCTGGTCGCCCTGGAGGAATGGGGTTCGGCCGGGCACGGCTCGGTGCCCCTGGCCATATCCGTACAGACCGACATGGCAACGCCGGCCCTGGCCCGGTTCGGCAGCGACGAACTGAAACGGCAATTCCTGGCGCCTGCGATCGCCGGCGACATGGTCGCGGCGATCGCGGTCAGCGAGCCCCATGCCGGTTCTGACGTCGCCGCCATCAAAACCACCGCCCGCAAGCGCGGCGACGACTACGTTATCAACGGCACCAAGATGTGGATCACCAATTCCACCCAGGCCGACTACCTGTGCCTGCTGGCGAATACCTCCGATGGCCAGAAGCACCGCAACAAGTCTCTGATTATCGTGCCCACGGACACCCCCGGGTTTACCACGTCCGCGCGCCTGGACAAACTGGGGATGCGCGCCTCCGATACCGCGCAACTGTTCCTGGACGAGGTGGTGGTGCCGCAACACTACCTGATCGGCGAGGAAGGCATGGGGTTTACCTACCAGATGATGCAGTTCCAGGAGGAGCGCCTGGCCGGCACCGCCATCTGCATAAAAGGCCTGGAAAACTGCATCCGGGAAACGGTGGCCTACACCAGTCAGCGGCAGGCCTTCGGCAAGGCGTTGCTGGAAAACCAGATCGTCAATATGAGCCTTGCCGAGAAGCAGATGGAAGTGGAGGCACTACGCGCCCTCACCTACCGCGCCTGTGAGCTCTTTATCAATGGCGAGGATCCCACCCTGCTGGCCTCCTACGCCAAGCTCAAGGCGGGCAAACTGGCCAGGACCATTCCCAGCGAATGCCTGCAGTTCTGGGGCGGCATGGGTTACATGTGGGATAACCCCGTCAGCCGCGCCATGCGCGACATGCGCCTGACCTCGATAGGCGGCGGCGCGGACGAGGTCATGCTGGGCATCATCGGCAAGCGCATGGGGCTGCTGGCCGGATGACAACTGGCGGTGCCGCCTGCTGGCCCTAGTACGAGCGCGGTAAACCGATGCCGTGCTGGGCGATGTAGTTGAGAATCATCTCGTTGTTCAGCGGCGCTATCCGCAGCGCCCGGGCACTGCGCCACAGGGACAGCATGCCGGTATCCTCGTCCATGCCGCCACCGCCGTGGGACTGGATGGCAGCGTCGCACATGTTGGCCGCTGCCGTCGACGACTGCAGCTTGGCCATGTTGGCGTAAAGCCCGGCGTCCTTGCCATCGTCATAGAGCCGGGTGCCGAAATACATCAGCAGGCGCGCCGCCTCGGTATCGGCCTTGTACTGGGCCAGGGGATGCTGCACTGCCTGGTAAGAGCCTGTTGGCCGGTCCCCGAAGAGTTTGCGCTCATTGACATAGGCCACGGTTTCGCGCAGCGCGAGGTCGGCGGTACCCACCGCCAGGGCGGAGACCATCAGGCGCTCCGCGTTGAGCCCCGCGAACATGTACTTGCCACCCATGCCCTCCTCGCCCACCAGGGCGTCTGCGGGCAGCTCCACGTTGTCGAAGAACACCAGGTACTGCCGTTCGCCCCCGTGAATATTGATATTCATCTGCTGCATCTCGATGCCCGGACTCTTCATGTCCAGTACAAACACCGACAACGCACCCTTTGCCTCCAGGTCGGTTCGGGCGATAAGAAAACCATAATCCGCCGCGTCGGCCTGGGAGATATAGGCCTTCTGGCCATTCAGTATCCAGCGATCGCCCTGTTGCACGGCCCTGGTGGAGATATTGAAGGTATTGCTGCCCGCGTCGGGCTCGGTGGCCAGGATACAGAAGCTCTTTTCACCCGAGATCGAGGGTACCGCGTAGTTTTCGATTTGCGCGTCAGTGCCGTGGTTGAGCAGGGGCTCGCGACTGAAACCGGTGACGATGGTCGCCAGCGATGCGAGGCCGTGCTGGGCCAGGATATCCGTGACCAGCACCTGGCCGAGCAGGCCGCCACCCATGCCACCATACTTCTCGTCCACCCCCAGGCCCATGAGTCCGGCGCCGCGAACGGCGCGAACCACATCGTCGTACAACGCCTGGTCCCCGAGCATCTTGCGCTTCCAGGCGTCGCCGGAGAACTCACGGACGACGCCCTGGGCCGCCTCGATGACCCCGAGGTACAGTTCGTGGTGGGGGCTGCTGGAAAACAGGCTGTCGATAATCTCACGCATGCTGGTTCCTCGCGGGTTTCTCCGGGTTCTTGCGGCGGGTCATAGCCCCACCTGGGGCACTGCGGGACTCTTCGGTCTCAACCGGGTTTTGCATTGTCTTCCTCGATGTCCGGGGATCGGCCCTGGATCCGGCCGCTAACCGCAGCCGTGCTCACTCGGACGCCTCGATTTCCAGCATCAGCGTACCCGACGCGATCTGTTCACCGCTGCGCACGTGCACGGCAACCACCTCTCCGGCCACCGGGGTAGTCAGGCGGTGCTCCATCTTCATCGCCTCCATCACGGCCACGGCCTGGCCCGCCTCCACCTGCGCGCCGACAGCGACGAATACCTCCAGCAGGTTGCCGTGCATGGGGGCGACAATGGCGCCGCTGCCGCCCACTGTCTCGTCGCCCCGGGTAAAGGCCAGCAGGTTGGTGAGCCGGGCGGCCCTGCCACGCAGCTGCAGTTGCACTTCGCCGCGCGAGGCAAGCGCGTAATGGACCGTGAGTTGGACTCCGTCGATCACCAGACGCGCGGTATCCGCCTCCTGCCACAGCCACTGCAGCTGCACGGCCTGTTCGCCAAGGCGGACCTCGTAGCAGTCGGGGGACGACTCGTTCACCAGCGTATCCACCGCATCCTCGCCTGCCTCGAACCGGAAGTGGGCCAACACCTCGCGGGTGCCGCTGAAGCCCTGCATCTCGGCAATGCGACTGATTGCCGCGCTGGCGGACACCGCCTGCGCATCCCGGTACAACAGGCAGGCGGCCACCGCCAGGTGCAGCGCCGTCGGCGCGGCCTCCGGCAACGAACCCTCCGGATAGTTGTCGGCGATAAAGCCCGTGGTCGCCGCTCCGGAGACAAAATCTTCCCTGCCCAGCACGTCCACCAGAAACTCTCGGTTACTGGGCAGACCGAACAGCACGGTACTGTGCAGCGCGCGCACCAGGCGCCGCCGGGCAATTTCACGGTCCTCGCCCCAGGCGATGATCTTGGCGACCATGGGGTCGTAGAAGGGGGAGATCTCCTGCCCCGCCAGCAAGCCGTGATCGACGCGGATACCCTCTCCCTGCGGCGGCAGCCAGCTGTGGGCGGTTCCGGTGGCGGGCAGAAAATCATTGGCGGTGTCCTCGGCGTAAAGGCGCACCTCGATGGCGTGGCCGCTGAGGGTGACATCGGCTTGCCGCAGGGGCAGCGGGTAGCCCTGGGCCACGTGGAACTGCAGCGCCACCAGGTCCTGGCCGGTCACCATCTCGGTCACCGGGTGTTCCACCTGCAGGCGGGTGTTCATTTCCAGGAAGTAAAACCGGTTGTCGGCGTCGAGCAGGAATTCCACTGTGCCGGCGCCCACGTAATCGATGCTGCGGGCGGCATTCACCGCCGCCTCCCCCATGGCTTCGCGCAACGCCGGGGTCATCACCGGGCAGGGCGCCTCCTCCACCACTTTCTGGTGGCGGCGCTGCACCGAGCAATCGCGCTCACCCAGGTGAATGACATTGCCCTGGGTGTCACCGAACACCTGTATCTCCACGTGCCGCGGCCGCAGCACGGCTTTCTCCAGGATCAGCTCGCCGGAGCCAAAGGCATTCTCCGCCTCGGAGCGCGCCGAGGCGATGGCGGTGGCGAGGTCGCCCATGGACTCGACCAGGCGCATGCCCCGGCCGCCGCCACCCGCGGCCGCCTTCACCATGATGGGCACGCCAATCTCCCGAGCCGCCGCCAGCAGCGCCGCATCGGACTGGTCCTGCGCCTGGTAACCGGGGATACAGGGCACGTCGGCCTCCAGCATGCGCCGCTTGGACGCCGCCTTGTTGCCCATGATCTCGATGGCGGCCGGGGTCGGCCCGATAAACACGATCCCGGCATCGGCACAGGCCTGGGAAAACGCCGCGTTCTCGGACAGGAATCCGTAGCCGGGGTGTATCGCCCGGGCGCCGGTCTTGCGCGCCGCCTCCAGAATCCGCCCGGCGTCCAGGTAGGACTCCTTTACCGGTGCGGGCCCGATCAGCACCGCCTCGTCCGCCAGGGCGACGTGCGGCGCCCCCGCGTCCGCCTCCGAATACACGGCGATCGTGCGATACCCCTGCTCCCTGGCGCTGCGAATCACCCGCACCGCGATCTCGCCGCGATTGGCCACCAGCACACTGTCGAAATGCTTCATAGTCACTTGCTCCAGCTCGGGCTGCGTTTCTCGGCGAAAGCCGCCAGGCCTTCCCTGGCTTCGTCGCCCAACATGCAATCGGCAAAGCGCTCCGCGGCAAACTGCACCAGCTCGTCACCCTGCAACCGGGAACTCTCATTGATGATCGCCTTGGTGGCGGCGATGGCGCCCGGGGAGCCGCGCCGTGCCTGGGCCAGCAGCTCCTGTGCCCGGACCTCCAGGGCGGCGGCGTCGTCGACCACGAAATGGGCGAAACCCAGGGCCCCGGCTTCGGCGCCGTCGAAGACGGCCGCGGTCAACAGCAGGCGGCGCGCCTGGGAGGCGCCGATGCGTTGCATCACCACCGGGGTGATCTGCGCCGGCGGTATCCCCAGGGTCACCTCGGACAGGGCGTAGCGCGCATCGCGGGTGGTCACCACCACGTCCGCCAGGCAGGACAGGCCCAGGCCACCGGCCATGGCAGCGCCCTCGATCAGCACGATGAACAGCTGTGGCAGGGCCTGGACGGCCCTCATCAGGCGCCCGAAGTCGGCGTTGAAGCGCACGATGTCGGCGCGCTCGGCACCCCCCTGGAAGACCGATTTGAACATTTTCAGGTCACCCCCGGCGCAGAATACGCCGCCCTTGCCACGCAGCACGACGAAGCGGATATCCGCCTGCGCGGGCAGTGCCTCCAGCACCGCCGCGAGGTCATCCGCCACTTCCGTGGACAGGGCATTGCGGACCTCCGGGCGGTTGAACCAGATGGTCAGGGTGTCGCCCTCGCGCTCCAGTAGAATATGGCTTACGTCAGGTAGCATGGATTGTCTCCCCACAAAGTTGGTTCAGGCTGGTACCCGCACTACATCCGGCCGACACCAAACGTGTTCGGGCAGGTCTTGCGGCTGCGCGCCTCCCAGCAGGTCTGCAGCACGAAACCCAGCACCTTGCGGGTATCGCGCGGATCGATCAGCCCGTCGTCGAGCATCCGCCCCGAGGTATAAAAGGCATCGGACTGTTTGTTGAAGTGGGCGATGATTTTCGCCTCCTGCTCCTCGATCACCTGCGCGGGCACCTCGATGCCCTTGCGTTTGGCGCCCGCGAGCATCACCTGCGACATGGTCCTGGCGGCGGACTCCCCGCCCATCACGCCGATATTGATGTTGGGCCAGCTGAACACGAAGTCCGGGTCGTAGCCCTGGCCACACATCCCGTAATTGCCGGCACCGAAGCTGGCGCCGATCATGAAGGTGATGCGCGGCACCCGGGTGTTGGTCACCGCCTGGATCATCTTGGCGCCGTGCTTGATCATGCCGCCCTGCTCGAATTCCGTGCCCACCATGAAACCGGTGATGTTCTGCAGGAACACCAGCGGGATATCGCCCTGGTCACACAGCTGGATGAACTGGGCCGTCTTGGTCGCCCCGGCATTGTCGATGGGGCCATTGTTGCCGATGATGCCCACCGGCATCCCGTAGACCTTGGCCTGCATGCAGACCGTGGCGGGACCGTAGTCGGGCTTGAAGTCCAGGATGTCGGAGCCGTCGACGATACGCGCGACCACTTCCCGCACATCGTAGGGCTGGCGGTAATCGGCCGGCACGATACCGGCCAACTCGTCGATGTCGTACACCGGGGGCTCGAATGACTGCGGCGGCAGCTGCGGGCACAGGCGGTTCCACGCCAACCTGTCGATCAATTCGCGGCAGATGGCGAGGCCGTGGGCGTCGTCCTCGGCAAGGTATTCAACCAGTCCGGAGACCCGCGAATGCATGGTGGCGCCACCGAGTTCCTCGTCGTCCGCCACCTCGCCGGTGGCGGCCTTGAGCAGCGCCGGCCCGGCCAGATAGGCCTTGCCGTTGCCCTTGACCCCGATCACGTAGTCGCTCATACCCGGCATGTAGGCGCCGCCGGCGGCGGAAGCGCCGTGCAAGACCACGAAAGTGGGGACGCCGGCGGCACTCAGGCGCGCCAGCCGGGCGAACACACCGCCGCCGTCCATCCACATCTCGACCTCGTACTCCAGCAGGTTGGCGCCGGCACTTTCCACCAGGTGTATGAACGGCAGCTTCTTGTCGCGGGCAATATCCATGGCCCGGTTGGCCTTTTTCGTGGACAGCGCGGTCATGGCGCCGGCGTTGATCCCGGAGTCGTCCACCATGATCAGGCAGCGGGCCCCGCCCACGTATCCGATGCCCGCGATGGTGCTGCTGCCGGGTATCGATTTCTCCCGGTCCGCCGTGTCCACGGTGAAGCCGGCCATGTTCATCAGTTCCAGGAAGGGCGTGCCGGGGTCCAGGAGCCGCGCCAGCCGTTCTCGCGGCAGCAACTGCCCGCGCTTCTCGAAGCGCGGCAGGCTCTTGTCGGACAGTGCCGCGGCCCGATCCAGCACTGCGCGCATGGTGTCGATGGAGGCAAGCATGTCCGCGCGATTCTTGCGAAACTCCTCGGAGTGGGGGTTTACACTGGACTGGAATTGCGTCATCGGATTGTCCGCTCCGTTACAGGGTGGTCAGTTGGTGTTCGCGGGCCAATGCCGCCGGCACCTGGATGGTTTCGGTGAGCAGCAGTTGCGCGTAACCCTTGCCCTGGGGGTCGGTGCGCAGGCTCGCCACGCCGCCGCCGCCCAGGACATCGTGCAACAGGAAGTTGAAGGCATTGCTCCCGGGCAGGTAGAAGCGCTGCACGGGCTGCGCCTGGCCCGCCTCCAGGAAGTGCCGGAAATAGTCCGCCACCCGCGGTGCGCCGAGCTGGGCGGCGATATAGGGCACGAAATCAGCGTGCCGGGCGATGATGCCGATATTGGCCTTGCTGCCCTTGTCGCCGCTTCTGCCCCACGCCAGGGACTCCAGGGACACGCTCACCGCATCGGCGCCGGGCAGCGCCTCGGGGGCGGCGTGGGCAGCGCCGGCGGGAGTATAGGCACGGGCAATTTCATCGTTGCAGGCACACTGCTCGCCCTCGCACTCGACACTGATCTCGAGCTCGCCCTTGGGCACCAGCATCGAGAACAGGCGCACCACCGGCGAAGGCTTGGGCCTGGCGCCGGCAAAGGCGGTCAGGCCCGGCGGCGCGGTCAGGGCCATGCCCACCATCTCCTTGAGGAGGATGCCGATCCCCTTCGGGCTGGGGTGCTTGACGGCGATCTTCACATCCACTTCCCGAACCGGGCCCACCTTGCGGGCCGCGCCGAAGTGGCACTCGGCGCCGATCACCTCCACCGAGGTCTCGCTGAAATCCGGCAGGCCCGCGCGCTCGAGAACGGCACGGCAGCGCTCCAGTACCGCCTCGGCGAAGCGCTGCGCCTTGATATCCGCGTCACGGCCGTACAGGGTCCATATATTGCCGCCCCGAAAACCGTCGGCGTAGGTCGCGCTGACCTTGTAGGTCTCGGGTGCGCCCAGGCCCCGTGCGCCGGTTGCCCGGACCCTGTCCTCTCCCACCTGCTCAAGCCGCACCTGGCTGAAATCGCAGGCCACGTCGGGGAGCAGGTAGGCCTGCGGGTCGCCGATCTCGTACAGCATCTGCTCGGCCACGGTACCCACGGTCACGGCACCGCCAGTGTTATCCGGTTTGGTAATGGTGACCGCGCCATCGCTGGCCACCTCGGCAATGGGATAGCCGGCGGCTGGCAAGGTAGCGATAACCGATTCCCAGTCGGTGTAATTACCTCCGGTGGCCTGGGTGCCGCATTCGATCAGGTGCCCGGCCAGGCTCCCCTGGGCGAGCTTGTCGAATTCATCTCGCCGCCACCCGAAAGCATGAATACAGGCGCCGAGTGTCACCGCGCTGTCCACGCAGCGACCGGTGATGACGATATCGGCACCTCGCTCCAGGGCACAGGCAATCGGGAAGGCGCCCAGGTAGGCGTTGATACTGGCCACCTGGGCGGGATCGGGGAAGGACTCGCCGGAGAACATTTCACGGGCTCCGCCCGACGCCAGTTCACCGACCCGCTCGCTGAGGTCGTCGCCGGTTACCACCGCCACCTTGAGCGCCAGCCCCTGTTCGCGAATGAGCGCGCGAGCCGCCTCGGCACAGGCCTGCGGGTTAACTCCCCCGGCATTGGCGATCACCTTGACGCCCTGCGCGGCAATCGCCTTGAGGTTGGGCCTGAGCACTGCGCCGATGAAATCCGTGGCGTACCCCATGGCAGGATCGGCGGCGCGGGCGCGCGCCATGATCGACATGGTGATTTCCGCCAGGTAATCGTAGACGATATAGTCGAGCTGGCCGCCATCGAGCAGTTGCGGGGTCGCCAGCGCGGCGTCGCCCCAGAAACCGGAGGCGCCACCGATACGGATACTTTCTTGCATCATCCAGTCTCGCTGTTGGTCCGAGAAGCGGGGCCCGACTGACGGACCCGCATTGAAATTATTGCGATGCTATATTAATATCAAGTATCACTCAATAGCTGATTCGGCACTGTTTCCAGGGCGGGATTCCATGAACAAACCAGAGCGAAACAAGCCGCGCACCCGCCTGGAGCAACGCGAATCGGATATCCTACAGGCCGCCACCGCACTGTTCGCCGACGAGGGGTTTCACAACACCTCCACGCGCAGGATCGCCGGTGCCGCCGGCGTCTCCGAAGGCACCCTGTTTCACTACTTCAACACCAAGAATACCCTGCTGCAGGCAATTCTCGACGACTTTTACGCACAGCTGATCGAGTCGGCCCGGGAAGGGGTGGCGGCGGTGATGGATACCCGTGAGCGGCTGCTGTTCCTGGCCAAGAATCACCTGCGTGCACTGATGGAGAACCAGGCCCTGATGATGCGCCTGATACAGGTATACCTCTCGGTGGACCTGAACTATTACCGCGACTACCGCAACTCACCCATCCACGACCTGAACTACCGCTACACCCGCATCTTCGACGGCGTGATAAAAGAAGGCATGGCGCGCGGGTACATCAGGCCCGAGTTGGAACTACCGATAGTTCGCGACCTGTTTTTCGGTGGCCTGGAGTACGGTATGCGCACCCTCATGTCGCGCCAGTACGGCAAAGACAGGATCGCCCGCTATGTGGAGGGCATGATCGAGCCCCTGTGGCAGAGCATGCAGGCGTCGGCGGCGGCGCCTCCCGCCGGGAACGCGGCGCTACCACCCGACCGTCTGGAGCAGACCTGCGCGCGCTTGGAGCGCATAGCCGAGCGCCTGGAAAAACAGGGCAAGCGCTAGACTGTCCGCAGGCGGCCGCGGTGTATTTTGCCCGGGCCCTGGGTGACCAGCTCCAGCAATGCCCTGGGGATTATCATTGTTGGCAAGTCCCGCATAAGGAATACTGGATACGATGAACGACAATACACCCATACTGGTTGGCTCTGCCCAGGTGACGCTGAGAGAGATTGCCAGCCCCGGGGAATGCAGGTCACCCGTTGAACTCGCCGCACAGGCCGTTGCCAATGCCGTGGGCGAGTCAGGGTTACCAAAGGAGGCCATTGATACCCTGGTCATGACCCGTCAGTTCATCGACTGCGTCGACGCCTACGAGCACCCTTTTGGCACCAGCAGTAAACCCCCGCTTTCCGTGGCCCGACACGCGGGTCTCGCGGTGCGACGCGCTGTGTATGGGCCGGAGGGCGGGCAATCCCCGCAACGCTTTGTCAACGAGTTCGCCGAATCGATCTACACCGGAGAAAGTGGCGCTGTCGTCATCTGCGGCGCCGAGGCGACGGCCGCCATGCGCCAGGCACTGGGCAATGGCTGGACACTCGACTGGCGGGAAGATCCGCCCGGCGAAATGGAGGACCGGGGCTTCGGGCAGATAATGAACGCGCTGGAGCTGCGGCACGACATCACCTTTCCGCCCCAGGTTTATGCGCTGTTCGAGAATGCCTGGCGCCACAAACACGGCCTGAGCGTGGCTGAGCACCGGCAACTGATGGCCAGGCTGTTCGCACGGTTCAGCGAGATCGCTGCCGGGAATCCTTATGCCCAGTTTCCCGTGGCTCGCAGTGTCGAGTTCCTGGCCACACCGTCGCCGGAAAACTATGCGTTCAACGAGCCGTACAACAAGTGGATGGTGGCACAGGACAGGGTGAACCAGGCCGCCGCGCTGGTACTCACCTCGGTCGGCAACGCCCGTAAGCTGGGTATTCCCAAGTCGCGGTGGCTTTACCTGCACGGTTACGCAGATGCCGACGACGCCTTTGTCTCGCAGCGCGCCGACCTGGCCCGCTCGGTAGCTCTCGAGGCCGCCGGGCAGCAGGCCCTGAAAATGGCCAACCGGGGCGTGGATGACATCGCCCTGCTGGATATCTACAGCTGCTTCCCGATCGCCGTGCTGGCCGCCTGCGACGCACTGGGCATACCATGGGATGGGGATCGCGACCTCACCGTTACCGGCGGCCTGCCCTTCTTCGGCGGCCCGGGCAACAGTTACAGCGTCAACGCTATCGCCGAGATGTACCAGCAGCTGATTGCCAGGCCCGGGGCATTCGGCCTGGTCAGCGCCAACGGCGGCTATCTGTCCAAGGAATCGGTGGGCATCTACTCAACCACACCGCATCAGCACTGGATGCCGGCAAACGCGGGCGCGGCGCAGGAAATCGCGGATGCGTCCCCCAGGGAAACCGTACTATCCTCCTACAGCGGAGAGGCCGTGATCGAAAGCTACTGCGTGGTGTACAAAAAATCCGCACCCGCCCTGGGCCTGGCCGTCTGCCGCGAGCCGGTTGCCAACAAAAGGGTCCTGGCGAAGGTTGGCCGCAACGACCAGGCAACCCTGGCGGCGCTGCTTGAGAAAGAACCCATAGGTCGTATCATCACGGTGTCGAGCGAAGGGGGGGACAATTACCTGCGTTTCGCCTGACGCGGCGACCCTGGTAACGCCGCCGGTCGCCGTCTGCCGGACCACCACCGGCCTGCTCTGCCTGAGATTGCGACACAGCCCAAGGAGCCTACACTGCCATGGATTTCGATATCCCCCGGGAGATCTCTGCATTCCTGCAGGAAGTTGACGAGTTCATCGAAAACCGAATCAAGCCACTGGAGCAAGCAGACGACAACATCCGCTTCTTCGACCACCGCCGCGAACACGCCCGTACCGATTGGGACAGGCAGGGCCTGCCAAACAAGGACTGGGAAGCGCTGCTGGCGCAGGCCAAGCAACTGGCCATCGAGGCCGGTATTTTCAGCTATCCGTTCCCCAGGGAATACGGCGGCCGCGACGGCAGCAACCTGGGCATGGCTATCATCCGCGAGCACCTCGCGGCCCGCGGCCTGGGCTTGCACAACGACCTGCAGAACGAGCACTCGGTGGTCGGCAATAATATCGGCCTGCTGCTGATGCTCGAATACGGCAGCGATCAGCAACAAGCCCAGTGGCTCGACGGGCTGAAAAACGCCACCGCCGGTTTTGCCTTCGGTATTACCGAACCGGCCCACGGCTCCGACGCCACCTGGATGGAAACGGCGGCGCTGAAGGACGGCGATCACTGGGTAATCAACGGCGAGAAGACCTGGAATACCGGTGTGCACAGCGCCCAGTGCGACATGGTGATGGCCCGCACCTCGGGGCAGGCCGGGGACGCAAAAGGCATAACCGCCTTCCTGGTGCCCATGGACACCCCCGGGGTCAAGATCGAGGAATACCTGTGGACCTTCAACATGCCCACCGACCACGCCCATGTCAGCTTCACCGATGTGCGGGTCCCGGCAACCGCGATATTCGGCGGCGAGGGCCGGGGCCTGCAGGTCGTGCAGCATTTCTTCAACGAGAACCGTATCCGGCAGGCCGCCTCCAGCCTCGGCGCCGCGCAATACTGCGTCGACGAGGCGGTCAAATACGCCAGGCAGCGCAAGCCTTTCGGCAGGCCCCTGGCGACCAACCAGGGCATTCAGTTTCCGCTGGTGGACCTGCAGGCCCGCTGCGAGATGCTGCGGGCACTCATCCACAAGACCGCCTGGCTGATGGACAGGGACGGCGCCTTCAGCGTGTCCGACAAGGTATCCATATGTAACTACCAGGCCAACCGCCTGTGCTGCGAGGCCGCCGATACCGCCATGCAGGTGTGCGGCGGCATGGGCTACTCCCGCTACATGCCCTTCGAACATATTTACCGCCACCACCGCCGCTACCGCATCACCGAGGGCGCCGACGAGATACAGATGCGCCGGGTGGCGGGCTACCTGTTCGGCTTCATGAGCCAGCAAAAGCCCAAAGGCGTCGAGTGATGGCCGCCAGTGAGGTCCTGCACACGCGCCTGGAAGCCCTTCTGGCAAGGGAGCTTGCCGGATTCAGGGCACTGCAGGGCTGCCAGCAACTGACCGCTGGCGCCAGCCAGGAAACCTACCGCGTACAGGTGGCCAGCGACCAGGGAACGCGCCTGTTCGCCCTGCGCCGCTGCCCGGTTACCCTGGAGCGCGATGCGGTACCGGGCCAGATAGGGCTGGACACCGAAGCGCGCCTGCTGCAACGGGCGGGACAGGCGGGCATCCCGGTGCCGGCTGTAATTCACGTCCTGACAGCCGCCGACGAACTCGGCCAGGGCTACCTGATGGAATGGCTGGAGGGCGAGACCCTCGGGCAGCGGATTGTCCGCTCCGAGGCCCTGGCACAGGTGCGGCCGAAGCTGGCCCGCCAGTGCGGCGAGGCACTGGCGCGCATCCACGCCATCGACGTCGACGGACAACTGGGCGACATACTGCCCGCCGTCTCCCCCGACAGGCTGGTGCGGGATACCTGGCAAACCTACCAGGCATTGCACGTACCGCAGCCCATGATCGACTACACGGCCCGCTGGCTGCTGCAGCACCTGCCCGTGGATTCGCGCCGCACCCTGGTGCACGGCGATTTCCGCAACGGCAACCTGATGATTGATGCGGGTGGTATCCGCGCCGTGCTGGACTGGGAACTGGCACAGATCGGCGACCCGGTACGCGACCTGGGCTGGCTGTGCGTCAACTCCTGGCGCTTCGGCCGGTCGGACCTGCCGGTGGGCGGCTTCGGCACCGTCGAGGACCTGCTCGAGGGCTACCGGGCCGTATCGGGCATCGATATCGACCGCGCCGAGCTGACCTTCTGGCAGGTATTCGGCTCCTTCTGGTGGGCCGTCACCACCCTGTGTATGGCGAACACCTGGCGCAGCGGCGAGACTCCCAGCCTGGAGCGCCCGGTCATCGGCCGGCGTTCGTCCGAGGCCCAGATGGACTGCGTCAACCTGTTGATCCCCGGCGCTTGCCACGTGCCTGACGAAAAGGCGCTGGACCAGGGCCAGCAGTTGCCCATGCCAGCCGAGCTGCTGGAAGGTGTGCGCAGGTTTCTCCGGGACGACGTGGCGGCAGGCGCGGACCGTCATTTTGCCTTTCTGGCAAAGGTCGCCGCCAACTCCCTGGGCATCGCCCAGCGGGAATTTCTGTACGGCCCCGCGCTGGCCGACGCGGAACACGCGCGCCTGCGGCAGCTCCTCGGCGAGGGCGCTTTGGACGACCTGCGCTGGCAGCTGGTGAACGGACTCAGGAGCACCCTGCCATTGGACACGGCGGGCCTCGATGAACACCTGCGGCAGACGGTGGCCGGGATGCTGGCGATAGACCAGCCGCATTACTCGGCACTGGGCTGACCGGCAGCAGGCAGGGCACTCAGGCCCAGAGCGGGCCAGGGCAGCCGGCTATTCAGGCGCAAACAATACCACTTGCTGGTAACGCGGGAGTGTCAGGAAGGTCAGCCCGGGGGTTTCCGCCGCTTTCCCGTTGAGAAAAGGCAGCGTGTGCTCATCCCCATCGAACAGCAATTTCTGCAGTGCGGACGCCCCCTTGAAGGGGCCTTCGATTGGCGCGGTGAGACTGTCGTAGTGAATGGGAATCACCGTGTTTGCGCCCACCATTTCCACGGTTTCACGCCAGAATGATTCACGATAGTCCGCACTCTGGCCCCCCAGCCCGCCTATCCCGAGGAACACGATATCCGCTGCCACCCCCTGCAGGCCGTCTTTCTCGTAGCCGGCGCTGCCAACCACCGCAAACGAACCCAGAGGGTGTTCCACCAGTAACACGTAGGCCTTGCCAAGCCGGTAGTCAAATGCACCCACCGGCGGCACCAGCGGCTCGCGGATCTCGGGGTTTCCCAGCGCCATCTCCCTGGTTTTCGGGTCGGGAAACTGGAAGTGCCGGGACTCGATCGGGGTCACCACGAACTTGCCGATCCTGACCGGCACCCGGTTTTCGAACACCTGTATCTGCGCCTCGGGCAGGCCCCAGCCGCGGCCGATATTCGCCGTCGACTCCGAACCCATCAGGGTGGCGCCGGTGCGCTTCGCCACCTCCGGTGCATCCATGGCATGGTCGTAGTGGGAATGCACCGGGATCACGGCGGCCAGCGTTGTTATCTGGTTGGCTTCGAGACCCCGGCCGATCGCCGCCAGATCGGGCTCGATACTTCCCAGGGCCAGCTCCAACAAACCCGGCCGCGAAAACCAGCCGTCCACCAGCCAGTCTGTCTCGCCATCGCTGAACAGCAGGGTCGAGGTGCCCGTGAACCTCACGGTCACGGCACCCCGGGGAATTTCAGCGGAACCCTGCACGGCCCATCGCGGATCGACCGGCGGCTCATTGTCCACATTGAGCAGAACACCCAGGGCAATGGCGCCACCCAGTAGCAGCACGGCAAGGACCAATAATAGTGTTCTCAACGTCACTTATCTCCGCGGGCGAGGGACGGGCGTGATACAAACCCCGCCTGTTATCGAATCCGGCCAGCCTACACCAGGGCGACCCGGGATCATACTGGATTCCCGCCGGACCGTTAACCGGCCCGGTGAGACGGCACCCTACCCTGGCGCCCGTTCTGCTAGAGTGTGGATTGCGGAACATCACCTCGTTGACCCCAGGAGGAACACATGCACACCAGCGAATTCACCGATATCAGCTACCAGCTGGCCAGCGACGGCATCGTCACGGTCAGCATGAACACCCCCAGGCGCAAGAATGCCATCAGCGGGCTGACCGCCCTGGAACTGCGCTGGGCGGCGCGGCACTTCCAGGAAGACGAGGGGGCGCTGGCCATGATCCTCACCGGCGCGCCGGACCCCGACAGCGATCCGTCCCGGCAGGCGTTCAGTAGCGGCGGGTATTTCGTCCCCGGGGTCTATGACGACGTGCCGGAGGCGATCATGGCGCAGATCGACCAGACGGACATCGCCATGAAGGCCACGGTGCTGCAGTTTCTGCAGTGCGACAAGCCGGTGCTAGCGGCCATCAACGGCCTCGCTATCGGCGGCGGCATCACCCTGCCGCTGGCGGTGGCTGACCAGGTATACCTGTCGGAACACGCCTGGGCCCGCCTGCCCTTCGCCAGCCTCGGCATCTCGGCGGAACTGGGCTCGACTTTCCTGCTGCCGCGCCTGCTGGGTATGCAGAAGGCCAAGCAGCTGTTGTTCTATCCGGATACCCTGGGGGCGCAACAGTTGCTGGATCTCGGTCTCGCCAACGCGGTGCTGCCCCACGACGAACTGCTCGCCTATACGCGGGACAGAGCCTTGCAACTGGTGCCACCCCGCGGCGCCGGCGCATCCATCCGCGCCATGAAGCGCATCGTACACGCACAGCAGATCGAGCAAATCACGCGCGCCCTGGACCTGGAAAACGAAGCGCTCAACCAGTTGATGCAGAGCGAGGATTTCGTCGAGGGGCTGATGGCCCGCGTCGAAAAACGCGAGCCGGTCTTCAAGGGGCGCTGACGGCACTACCCCACTTACTGGCGAACACCTCTCTCAGCGATCACCTCCACGCCGGCCAGGGTGTGGCTGGATCAGCGGGGATTGGCCCGGATGAATGCCACCACCACCTGCGCCAGTTTTTCGCCCTGGTCTTCCTGCAGGAAGTGGCCGCCGTTCTCGATGGTGGTATGTGCCTGGCCCCGGCACCCGGGAATCCGCTTTTGCAGCAGCGCGTCGCCACCGGCGGTGATGGGGTCCGAATCGCTGAAGGCAGTGAGGAACGGCCTCTGCCACTGCGACAACACCTTCCAGGCCGCCCTGTTGGGCTCCGCCGCGGGATCCTCAGGGGTCCCCGGAACCAGCAGGGGGAACTGGCGCGCCCCCTCCTTGTAACTTTCCTCCGGGAACGGCGCATCGTAGGCCCGCAGGACATCGGCGGAGAGTTCGGTGGTCGTGGAGCCGTCGATGATCGCGGCGACGGGAAACTGGGCCACCTCCTGGGAAAAGGTCCGCCATTTGATAAAAGCCTCGCCGAGGTTCTGGTCACCGGATGGCAGCATGGTATTGGCGGCCACCGCCCTGGCAAAACGTTCCGGGTTGTCCGCCACCAGCCGCAAACCGATCAGGCCGCCCCAGTCCTGGCACACCAGGGTGATATTGTTCAGCTGCAACTGGTCGAGCAGCGACTGCATCCAGTCCACATGGCGCTGATAGGTATAGTCACCGCGCTGACTGGGCTTGTCCGAGCGGCCGAAACCCACCAGGTCAGGAGCGATCACCCGCTGGCCCGCGGCGGTGAGCACGGGGATCATCTTGCGGTACAGGAACGACCAGGACGGTTCGCCGTGCAGCAGCAGCACCGGGTCGGCGTCGGCGGGCCCTTCATCCAGGTAGTGCACCCGCAACTGGCCGCCTTCACAATCGTCCACCTGCAGGTAGTTGGGGCTGAAATCGTAGCCGGGCAGACTGGCAAAACACTCGTCCGGTGTTCTCAGGAATTCCATCGGCTTCTCCTCCTACAAAGGTGCCGCAGCCGGTTGACACCGCCCGGGCCGGCTGCTTTCGGACAACGCGCCTTGACCATAATGGTTTTCGATATGCCGGGCAAGCCAGGGAGAAACGCACCCCAAACTGAATGCGCTGCTTCGAGCTGTTGAAGAGAGGATGGGGAAAAGTGCCCTCGGGCCCCTACCGAAGTACGGGCCAGGCGCTGAGGGCTCCCGATCAGCTACCCGCGCCGCTGCAGTCGGTGCGGCGTATTTCCACGCGGCGGTTCCTGGCGCGACCTTCTTCGGTATCGTTGCTAGCTACCGGATTCGCCTCGCCATAGCCCTGGGTGGTGAAATGCCCGCTCACGGCCACCCCCCGGGACTCGAGATACCCCGCTACCGCGTCGGCGCGGCGCTCGGACAGTTTCAGGTTATAGGCTTCGGCGCCCGTGCTGTCGGTATAGCCATCGATGACACCCCTGATCGCGTCGGCTTTTGGGTTCGCCAGTACCCTGGCGACGCCATTGAGCTGGGCCATATCACCGGCGGTCAGCTCAGCGGAATCCAGGGCGAACTCCAGGGCCAGGGTGTAGTGGCAGCTGCAGCCGATGCTGTCCACACTGGTGCCGCGCGCCGTATCGGGGCAGGCATCGTCGTCATCGCACACCCCATCGCTATCGCCATCAGGGCACTGCTGCGGGGCGGCCACTGCCGCAGCAACTGGTGCCGCGACAGGCGCTGGTTTCCCACCGCCACCGAAGTGGTAGGCCAGGCCGGCCGAGAGAAAGTAGATATCTCCGATCCCGTTGTCGCCGAAGCCTTCCGCTTCCGCGCGCACGCTCCAGTTGCCCACGTTGTAGGCCAGCCCCACGCCGTAGGCGAATTCCGCCTCGTTGTCACTGTGGGTCTGGGGGCCGTAGTCGACCTCGCTGTGAAAGTTCTGCGCACCGGCTTTGGCGAACAGGTCCACCGCGCCTATCGGCAGATAGCCCACCAGAAAACCGTTCAGGCCGTTGAGGTCCTCCCTGAAGCTGTCCGCCTCCGAATCGTGGGAGAAGCTGCCGAAGTCGACGTAGCTGAATTCCAGACCGAGCCAGTCGGTGAAGTTGTAACCGGCAAAAGCCTTCCAGCTGGTATCGTCGTCGTCGAGCTTGACGCCACTCTCGCCTACATAACCCAGTTCGCTGGCGTCGGTATCTACCGTCGTCTGGCCCGCGCTGGCACCGAGATAAAAACCCGGTTCCGCGGCGCGTACCGAGCCAATCACAAGCGTGGGGGCAACCATGCAAGCCAGTGTCAGTTTGCGGATTGAAATCATACCCTGCTCTCCATGGGTGTTGTCGTGGCTATATCTTCCGCAAAGGCTACTAAAGGTAGATGACAAAAATGTTGCACTCGACCCCAGCGAACCCCTATCCACCAGGACGGCGTATTCCTGTCGCGGGGATTTTTGGGAGACAGCGCGGATTGGCGGCCTTGCCTCCCAGGCGCACGAGCTGTAGTTTGGTTCGATTTTCCATAAAAGGAGTCCACCCTGAACACACCCCGCGCAGACAGACTGCATGAGTTGTTACAGGAGCAGGCCCGGCTGCGCCCGGCGGCGCCCGCCCTGCTGTGGCAGGGCCAGGCCAGCAGCTACGCCGAGCTGGCGCAGCGGGTCGCTCGGCTGGCAGCCGGACTGGCGGCCTGGAACCCCCCCGGCCAGCGGATAGCGATCCTGGCGTGGAATTGCCCTGATTTCCTGGACCTCATCTACGCCGTCCCGATGGCCGGGCACGTCCTGGTACCCCTGAACGCCAGACTGGCGCCGGCCGAGCTGGCCTACCAGCTGCGCTCGGCGGGGGTCGGCCTGCTGATCGGCGACGCGCCACTGCTGCAGCCGCTGCGGCAACACGGCGGCCTGCCTGATGACTTGCAGTGTCTGCACCTGATTGACGAGTATCCCGCCTGGCTGGCCACCCGGGGAGAGGCCGCGCTTCCCGCCACCCGCGGCGACGATCCGGTGTGGATCCTGTACACCTCGGGCACCACCGGCAGGCCCAAGGGCGCGGTCCTGACCCACGACAGTTTCCTGGCGGGCCTGCGCTCGGCAGCCATCGGCCGCCCGGTGCAGCCCGATGACCGCTACTTCTACCCGTTTCCGTTATTCCACGTGGCCGCCCACAATGTGCTGCTGCAACACCGGCACGGCGCCTGCGTGGTACTCAGTGCCGCCTTCGATGCCGGCGAGACCCTGGCGGCCTGCCGCGAGCTGGGCGTCACCACGATCTCGCTGGCGCCAACCATGATCGCCATGCTGCTTGAACACCCCGGTTACGACCCGGCGGACCTGGCCGGAGTGCGGGCAATCGGCTACGGCGCCTCGGCCATGCCGTTGACGCTGCTGCGACGCCTGCTGGCGCAAACCGACCTGGATCTCTGCCAGAGCTACGGCATGACCGAACTGTCGGGCAGCGTGGCCTTTCTCACCCCCCAGGATCACCGCCGGGCCGCCGGAGAAAACCCCGAACTGCTTGCCTCTGTCGGGCGCCCGCTCGCCACGGCAGAACTGCGGCTGGTGGACGAGAGGGGTGCCACGTGCCCCACCGGTACCCCGGGTGAAATTCTGGTGCGGGGCCGGCAGTGCATGCAGGGCTACTGGCAGGACCCGGAAGCCACGGCGGGCGCGCTGCAGGGAGGCTGGCTGCACACCGGCGATATCGGCCGCTTCGACGCGGCGGGATACCTGTACATCGTCGACCGCAAGAAGGACATGATCATCAGCGGTGGCGAAAACATAGCCTCGCGCGAGGTCGAGGAAGTCTTGCGCCGCCACCCGGCGGTAGCCGATTGCGCGGTAATCGGCCTGCCCCACCCGCTCTGGGGGCAGGCAGTCAGCGCCGTTATCCGACCGGCCAGCGCGGTTTCCGATGACGAGTTGGAGCGACACTGCCGCCGGTACCTGGCGGGCTACAAGACGCCGCGCCGCTGGTTTCGCCGCGCCGCGCTACCGGTCAACGCAGGCGGCAAGGTCGACAAGGCCCGGCTGCGACAGGCCCTGGCCGAGGAGATCGACCAGGGCTAGCAATAACCGGAAGCGCCACAGCCCTGCTCGGGGTTCGAATCATGCGATAAAAGCCGCGCCGTGCAGCCACTCAGGATTTGAATTTCGCCGGCCGTTTTTCCATTTCGGCCATGACCGCCTCGATCTGGTTGGGCGTGCCGATGATGCCGTCCTGCAGCCGCGATTCCAGCAGCAGGCCCTCTTCCGCCTGCAAGTAAGGTGCCTGGTTGAACAGCTGCTTGCCGGCGCGAATGGCATCGGGATTGCGGGTGGCGATATAGCGCGCGGTTTCCAGGGCCTCGGCCAGGGGGTCGGCACAGACCCGGGTGACCAAACCGTACTCCAGCGCCTCCTCTGCGCTGAATATCCGCCCCGTATAACTCAGCTCGCGCACCACGTCCTCACGCGCCAGGTGGCGCATCAACTGGGTGCCGGCCATGTCGGGTATCAACCCCCACTTGATCTCCATTACCGACATACGCGTGCCGGGGGCGGCATAGCGAATATCCGCTCCCAGGGCCACCTGGAAACCGCCGCCCAGGGCGACGCCGTGGATGGCGGCGATTACCGGTACCGGCAGCTCGCGCCACATCCATGCCGCGTACTGGGGGCCGTTGGCAATGCCGTGGGTGCGGGTCTCCAGTTTGCCGATGCCAACGTGATCCCCACCGTGAGCGTGGCCGGCCATGGCGGCAAAATTGCCCATGTCCAGGCCGGCGCAAAAAGCCCGGCCCTCGCCGGAGAGCACCACGGCGCGGATATCCGGGTTGTCGGCCAGTTGCTTTCCCGCTGCGGCCATGGCATCGAACATCCCGTTGTCGAGGGCATTCATTTTGTCACTGCGAACCAGGCGTACGTGGGCGACATGCCCATCGATATCGATTGCGACTCTGTCTTGCATGATTTTCTCCGGCTTTGGCTCGATGTATGTTCCGTGGGCGTCTTTGCGTGCTGCAGTTGCGGGGCAACGGGATCGGCGCAGGCTTCCACGAGAGGATGATGATGGCCTCGCGGCGGATCTATGATTTCAGGAACGTCGGAATTTGGCAATTGCAACGGCGAGCCCACCGCAACCGGCTCCCGGCGGCTTTGCCGCAACGGGGGCGCCGCCACCACAGCGAGCTGATTCCACACCCCTGGGAAGCGGGTGACTGGACGCCTACTCGCCACCCTAGTAGGCTTGGCAAGCCTGCAATTCCAATAAGAGTGAAAAACATGCATAACAACAACCGCAGTTTGGTCGGCAGTATCGCGAATTACTTGATCGTCCTGCTCGCCCTGGTATCCATCACCGCCTGCAGCGACGGCAACGGCGGCAACAACAAGCAGCAGGATGATGACAACGCGGCCCTCGGCGAGTTCGTGCTGGAAGTGCTGTCCAGCCAGCCCGGTCAGGTAAGCGGCGACAGCGCGCGTATCGAGGTGCGCCTGCCGGAAGGGCTGGCGGCGGAGAATGTCACAATCAGCGTGGACGGCGCCGACGTCACACAGCGTTTCAGCCCCAGCGGTGACAGCAGCCGCCTGCAAGGGGTGGTCACCGGCCTCGCCCAGGGCGACAACCGCCTGGCGGTCAACAGCACCGGCGGGGAGGCCCCCGAGGCCGAGCTGGTACTGACCAATTACCCGGTCACAGGGCCCATGTTCTCCGGTCCCTGGCAGCAGCCGTTCCTGTGCTCCACAGACAGTCACCGCGGCGGACTTGAACTGGGTCCGGTCATAGACGAGAACTGCAGCGTGGATACGGTAGTCAGCCACAAGTACCGCACCACGGCGGGCGACTGGGCGGATTATTCACCGGGGCAGGAGCGCCCCGCCGATATGGCCACCACCACGACCAGTGACGGGACGGAGGTCGACTTCGTGGTGCGTTGGGAGCGCGGCACCATCAACCGCTTTCTCTATTCCATCGCCGTGCTGGCGCCCAGTGACGATGGCTCCGAGACCCCGGACCTGTCCTCCTGGAATCACCGGCTGGTCTACTACTTCCAGGGCGGCGTCGCCATCGGCCACTACCAGGGGAGCCCCAGCCTGAGCCGCGCCCTGTACCCGGACGCGCTGGCCGCGGGCTACGCCGTGGCCTACTCCACCGGCACCAAGACCGGGACCCACTACAACCTCCAGGTGGGCGGCGAGACTGCCATCATGGTCAAGGATCGTTTCGTTACCGCCTATGGCGTACCGGACTACACCGTGGGTGTGGGCGGCTCTGGCGGCGGCATACAGCAGTATATCTACGCGCAGAATCACCCCGGCCTGATCGACGCCGGCGTGCCGCAGTATTCCTATCCCGACATGGTCACCCAGACCATTCACATCGGCGACTGTGAACTCATCGAGCGCTGGATCGACCTGCAGCTGCGGGACGACCCGAACTCCAAGTGGGCAGACTGGACCAACCGCAGCTGGCTGCTGGGGCTGAACGCCAGCAACGAGGTGGCCAACGACGTGGTCGAATACGGCCTTACCCCCTGGGTACCCCCGGGCTCGAGCGAATGCACCAAG
This sequence comes from Pseudomonadales bacterium, assembly GCA_024234735.1. Classification (GTDB taxonomy): domain Bacteria; phylum Pseudomonadota; class Gammaproteobacteria; order Pseudomonadales; family Halieaceae; genus JARRPM01. Next base: position 26,832 of record JACKNV010000002.1, on the reverse strand, counting down.
TCCTGGCGCGGCCTGTCGCCGCTGGCCCTCAACCCCAACTTTGGCGACGCTCCCGGCATCACCCCGGAAGCGCGCGATGAGGTCGAGTGGACCCACTTCGCCGACCTGATCAATATCTATGGTCGTGCCGATGACGGTTTCGCCCGCAGTCCCTGGGACAACGTGGGCGTGCAGTACGGGCTACAGGCACTGCGCGATGGCAATATCACGCCCGAGGAATTTCTCGACCTGAACTTCAACATCGGCTCCTGGAAACCGGAGGCGGAAATGGTGCAGGAGACGTGTCCGTTCTTCACCGACCTGTGTTTCGCGCTGGATTTCGACCAGCCGCTCTACCCCGACCAGATCGACCCCTGGAGCTGGCGCAATATGGCGCTGTCGGACGGCAGCAACCCCGCTCCCCGACGCGCCGCCGATGCAGGCGCCATCGAGGCCGCCATCGAATCCGGCATGGTCAATCACGGCGATGTGCAGATTCCGCTTATCGACGTGCGCCATTACCTCGAGGAACAGCTGGACATGCACAACTCCCACCAGTCGTTCGCCGCCCGCCAGCGGCTGCTGAATTACGATGGCGATGCCAGCAACCAGGTAATCTGGTTCGTGGCCCCCGGCGAAGAGGAAAACTACAACAACACCCTGTATGCCTTCGAGGTCATCGACACGTGGATGGCGAATATTCGCGCCAACCCCGACGCGACCGTGGGCGAAAACCGCCCGGCCGAGGCGGTGGACAGCTGCTTTGACAGCGAGGGTGTGCTGATCGCCTCGGGAGAGGGTGTGTGGAACGGCATTCTCGACGATGGCGCGCCGGGCACCTGCACCGAGCAGTTTCCCGTCCACAGCACCTCGCGTATTGTCGCCGGCGCGCCGATTACCGGCGACGTATTCAAGTGCGAGTTACAGCCTGTGTCACAGGCAATCGAGCGGGGGCTTTACGGCGACTGGGAACCGACCGTGGAGCAGCAGGCCACCCTCGAGGCGATCTTCCCCGAGGGTGTATGCGACTACGACAGCTAGCGGTCCAACCGCTTCAGGAGCCGGCGAGCGCTGCGGCGACTCGCTGGAACCCTGGCAGGCTGGCGGGCCCTATTTGGGCGGCATGCGAATGCCGCCGTCCAGGCGGATAACCTCCGCGTTCAGGTAGGGGTTGGTAATACACTCCATCACCGCGAACGCCAGCTCCTCGGCGCTGCCCAAACGCTTGGGAAACAGCACCGACTGGCCCAGGTGCGCCTTGAAGGCCTCGGCGTGCTCGCCCTCGCCGTAGATGGGCGTATCGATCAACCCGGGAGCGATGGTGTTAACCCGAATGCCGACGGCGCTCAGGTCGCGGGCCACGGGCAGCGTCATGCCGACGATACCGCCCTTGGAAGCGGAGTAGGACGCCTGACCGATCTGGCCGTCAAAGGCCGCCGCAGAGGCCATGTTGACGATGGCACCGCGAGAGCCGTCCTCGTCCATGGGCTCGGTCTGCGCCATGGCCGCCGCGGCGCGACTGAGGACATTGAAGGTGCCGATCAGGTTGACCTTGATCACGAAGCTGAACTTGTCCAGGTCCAGCGGCACATTGTTGCGATCGATGGTGCGCCCGGGCGCACCAAGGCCGGCTGAGTTCACGCAGGCCCGTAAGGGCCCCAGCGCGCAGGCGGCGGTCACGGCCGCATCCGCGTCCTCGGTTCTGGTGACATCGCACTTGACGAAAACACCGCCTATTTCCGCGGCGATCTCCCTGCCCTTTTCCTCATTGAGATCGGCGATCACCACTTTGGAGCCGACTTCGGCCAGCTGGCGGGCGCAGCCCGCGCCGATGCCAGAGGCACCACCGGTAACGATCGACGAGCTTCCCTTTAGATTCACGCGTGGCATAAACGGTCTCCTCCTACCCTGGATTTGTAAAGATGGCGAGGCATGGTGGGTGACAGCTTGCGCGGTGTCAAGGCTGGTACTGGTGCGGCCGGGTGAACGTCATGGGTGCTTGCAGTCGCGAACGGGATGACCGCGGTTCAATTTACAACAGCAGAATGCATTTGAATTGACGGCGTATTTCCTGCAGTCTTTTTCAAGGCAACGGGAGGCAATGGCATATGCGAAATGGCAACGAAGAGACGCTGGACCCGGATGACTGGGAGGCCACCCGCGCGCTGGCACACCGGATTGTAGACGAGGCGGTGGACTACCTGGCCAGGGTGCGCGAGCGCCCCGTCTGGGCGCCCATGCCCGAGGAAGTCCGCGCCAGTTTCCAGACCAGCTTGCCGGAAGGCCCCACCCCCCTGGCCACGGTTTACCGCAACTACCGGGAAACAGTGGCCGCTTACCCGATGGGCAATATTCACCCCCGTTTCTGGGGTTGGTATATGGGAGCCAGCAACTTCACGGGGGCGCTCGGAGATTTTCTCGCGGCCGTGGAAGGCAGCAACCTCGGTGGCGGCACCACCGGCGCGACTCAGGTCGAACAACAGGTGATAGAGTGGCTCAAGGAGATCGTAGGTTTTCCCAAAAGCGCGAGTGGCACCCTGACCAGCGGAGGTTCAATGGCGAACCTCGTCGCACACACCGTGATCCGCAATCTGGCCGCCGGGTATGACGTGCGCGGGGAAGGCATTGCCGGAGTTGAAAAGCCCTTGCGCTTTTATGCCTCGGACCAGGTGCACAGCTGCCACCAGAAGGCCCTTGAAACCCTGGGCCTCGGGGCGAAAGCCCTGGTGGAAATTGCCAGCGACGACCGCCAGCGGATGCGGCTTGATGCGCTGCAGGCGGCGATCGCAGCGGATCGCGCGAGTGGTCTGCAACCGGCCTGTGTCATCGGAACGGCGGGCACCACCAACACCGGTGCAATTGATGACCTGTCGGCCATCGCTGATCTTTGCGAGCGCGAAGGCCTGTGGTTTCACGTGGACGGCTGCATTGGCGGCGTGCTGCGCCTGGCCCCGGATCACGCCCATCTCGTCAACGGCATCGAACGAGCCGGCTCTGTGGCTATTGACCCCCACAAATGGCTGCATGCACCCTTCGAGGCGGGCTCCGTCCTGATCAAGGATGCGCAGGCACATTTTGACACATTCGAGATGCACGGCCCCTATCTGCAACTCCAGGAGCGGGGAATGGCGGCAGGTAAATTCCTGGCTGATTATGGCCTGGAGCTGACCCGTGGTTTTCGCGCCCTGAAGATCTGGATGGCGTTCAAGGAACAGGGGGCCGCCAAGTTCGGCAGGCTCATCACCAGGGACATCGCGCTTGCCAGGTATATGGCCGCGCAGGTCGAGGCACATCCGCTACTGGAACTGTTCGCTCCCGTGGATCTCAACATCGTGTGCTTTCGCCATGTCGCCGCAGACGAGGACGCAGCGAAATTCCTCAATACGGAGATCATGCTGCGGCTGCAGGAGCGCGGCCTCGCCGTGATTTCGGACACCACGGTGCAGGGCAGGCATGGGCTGCGCTGCGCGTTCAACAACCACCGCACCCGGCGCGCGGATATTGATGGCCTGCTCGCCGACGTCCTGTGCATCGCGGAGGAGATCAAGACGGAACACGCCAGCCAGCGCGCGCACCTGGCCGACGGCCCAGCGCCATAGTCGCGAGCCAACCTGCCGCTACACCCACAACGAACCTCTTAAGGCCATTCCCCAGTTCCGGTAACGTGTTCCGGCACTTACTTGCATGATCCTAAAATATGATACATCATAACATTTGCGTCATACTGGATACCGCGTCCCGGGCTGGTTTGCCAGCGACATACCAGTGCCCAACCCACGAGAATCCACAGATGATGGAGCAAGCTGCAAACAACCAGGTATCAATGGCTCCCATGTCTCCCCATGCGATTGGCGAGCAGGCTCGTGTGCTGGGTAAAATCGCTTACCCCACAGTGAACCTCAGCCTTTGGCGACGCCCGGCCCAGGCGGCGATTGTTGGCGAAGTGTCAAAGCTGCAGGCATCGCAACTGCGGGATGTACGCCGCCCGACCACAATACGGACATTCGATCACGACGTCAGTGTGCTGTTACGGCAGCAGGGCCTCGATCCATCAGTGTTCGAAAACTGGCGTGCCGACCTGCGTCGGCTCGCAAACCTGTTTGCCGGCGTCAGCGAAGGCCGTAACCTGCAATTCCGCCTGCTGACCACCGACCGGGATGACTGTCGGCGCTTTCATCTGGATCGTACGCACTTGCGGCTACTGTGCACTTATCGTGGGCCCGGCACCGAGTGGCTGACCGATTCCCAGGTCGATCGTGAGGCCCAGGCAAGAGGGGCTCCCAACGAATCCATCATCCGTTTCGGTCAGGCATCCCGGTTTGAGCCCTTCTGGGTAGGCATCATGCGAGGTGACCCCGGTAATATCGGCAATGGCCTGGTGCATCGCTCACCGCCCATCACGGGCTCCGGGGAAATCCGCGTGCTGTTCTGCCTGGACTGTTGAGCGCAGGCCAACCCCTGAACAGCGGTCGTCAGCACAAAAATAGCAAGGATCATCGAACTCCAGGAAACATTCATGTGCTCAGCGGCTCTCAACCATGAAACCGTCTCCCAGGATGGGAAGGTTCGTATTCCTGTTGCAGCTGACGAGGCTGATGTATTGGCGGATATTTACCGTGACGACTGCAATCTGGCGATATGGCGGCGCACGCTCTCGCCCGCACTGCAGGAGTATGTGGAGGCGTTTCTGCAAAACAATGTCAAATTTCAAGTTTCACTGTCCCTGTCACCCCAGTCTGCACTTACCGGCCTTCGCAAGACACTGGGAAACTCTGCAGAGACAGCCAGTCTGGCTGGCGATATCGCCGAACTGGTGGACATGTACTGTTACCTGTTTGACACCAAACTCGTCGGCCTTCGCCTGACCGCTTTACAAAAACCAATGTGTCCGCGATTCCATATCGATCAGGTCCCCTGCCGCCTGGTGACCACCTTTCAGGGCCCGGCCACCGAGTGGCTGCCTCACGATCGGGTTGCAGACCGCTCCAAACTGGGCAGGGGCAGTGAAGGCAAACCCGACGAATTTTCAGGCCTGATCCGACATGCGAGCGATATACATCGGGCTGCGCCGGGAGAGGTACTGTTGCTCAAGGGAGAGCGTTGGGAAGGTAACGAGGGTGCGGGCCTGGTACATCGCTCACCCGGTATTGAGGACGGTGGCAAGCGCCTGCTTCTGACCCTGGACCTTATTTGAGACACACAGGGGCCGGCCGCAACGACCCGCAGCCTTGCGGCAACCCTTACCGGTACAGAAATCTTTAGGTGGCATAGTCGCCGCTGAGCGGTCACAGCAGATGAGCCATGCTCGCCACGTAAAGGAGCACGACTCCGAGCAGGAAAAACAGGAATCGCAGCAGGGTTTCACTGAATTGCTCTGCCCGTTTGACCTCGGGTATCAGATCTGCGGCCGCGATGTAGAGAAAATTGCCCACCCCAAGGGCAATCAGGAAATGTACGTCCACGCTCTGGCCCAGGAAGTAGGCTATCAGACCACCGAGCGGAAACGTGAGCGCCGAGACGAAATTGTAGAACAATGCCTGCGAGCGCGAGTATCCCGAATGGACAATGGCGCCGAAGTCGCCAATTTCCTGGGGGATTTCGTGCAACGCTGCGGCGAACCACGCCGCGAGTCCCGCCCGGTAATCTGCCATGAAAATCGCGCCTATGGCCATCCCGCCCAGAAAATTGTGCAGGCCGTCAGCAGCCAGTAACAAAGGCCCCAGCGGGCGTACATGCTCCGAAGGCAACTTGTGGCAGTGGTGCCATTCCAGCAACTGGTCAAGCGCAAAGAATGCCGCGAAGCCGATGACCACCCAGAGCAGCAGGATTTGTTGTGAATCGCCAGCACCGATGGCGTGCGGCAACATATGAAAAAAGGCACCGCCGATCAGCGAGCCCGCAGCAAATGCCACCAGCGGCTTTAGCCAGCGCCGCAGCACCTGTTCCGGCAGGAACAGGAAAAGCCCTCCGACGAAGGCAATCAAACTCATGGCGACGCCAAAGCCCAGGATTATAAGCAGCGTATTGTCCAAGACGTCATCCCCGGATTACCGCCCTTCCCTTCAGCATACGAACCGGATCAGGCGGGCTATACTTTCATTTATGTTATGTTATGTTGTATCATCACTCTCGCGGCTCTTCAACCCTTCCAGCAGAGCCCGCGCCCTGGGCAAACCCGATCCAGATCCTATAGTGAGCCGATTGTCCCATGAAAGTTTCCACTATCACCTGTAGCTGCCTTGTTGCAGTGATTGTGGCTGTAGCTCCCTCGCTGCTGCCGGCCCCTGTGGCCGCCAAGCCCGGCCATCACCAGGCCCACGTACACGGCGTCGCCGAATTGACCCTGGCGTTAGAGGGGCCCAATCTCGAACTTTTGCTGACGTCTCCCGCCTTTAGTGTGGTCGGGTTCGAACACCCGGCATCGAGCCCTCGCCAGGTGGAAGCGGTCGCGCAGGCGCAGGCCATCTTGCGCGACGGATCCGCGCTATTTGTCTTCACCGGAAGCGAGTGCGCATTGGCACATGCAGAGATCGACATGTCTGCCGTACTGGAAGGCGATGCAGACGACGCTGTATCACATGACGACCATGACGAATACGAGGCTGAGGAACATCACCACGACGAGGAAGTTTCACATAGCAATATCAGCGCACACTACGAGTACACCTGCGCGGATACCTCGGAGCTGCAAACACTGCTGGTCGGCACTGAGGGTCTGCCCTTCGAACTGCAAACCATCAACGTCATGTGGGTATCTGACCGCGGTCAGGGAGCCACGGTGCTGAAAGCAGATAACCGCCTGATCGAGTTAAATTGACTGGGTAAACAGGCTCACCAGGTGCTTTGCGGTAATGGCCTGAGCCTATTCCGTGTACAGTTCGAAGTCGTGGAGTTTCATCGAGTAGGCCGATGTGCCTGCACCGGTCTCGCTGATGGCGGTGGTGATTCTGCCCGTTATCCAGAATGGAGTATAGAGTTCATCTAACGTTATGCCCCCAGGGGCTTCCACCATGATGATCTGGTTGGGCGGAGGCGGCGGCATGTGCAGGCATGCGCCAAAGTACGGAACAAGAAGGAACTGCGTGACGATATTCTGGTCATCGAATTCCAGCGGCACGACAAAGCCGGGGATCCTGACCATGGCGCCGTCCATTGCAGCGTTCACCTCGGTTGAAGCCAGGGCCTGCTGATACTCGTCGTCGCTGGCTGCGGCCAGCGAATTCTGTATCTGGCCACTGATCTGGTCCTCGACCGAGCCGTCCTCGATCTCGGTAATGTATTGTGGTGGATTGAGCAGAATTTCCAGCACTTCCGGCGGTATCAGGTCAGTCCACTCAATGGTTTCGAAGGCCTGATCCGTGGTTACAGCCTCCGCAAGACTGTGCGCGGAACCACACAGGAACGCCACCAGAATTACATAGCCAAAAAGCTGCCTGATCGCCTTCAATACCTGCTCCCGAGCACAATTGAACCCTGAAACCATCATGATATGGTGTATCATGTGAGGTTCGCAATACATCGCTACGGCTCATTTACCGACAGGCCAGGGTTATGACCATCGAACTCAACGAGGTTCGTTTCTCCCATTCAGAGGCGCCGGATAAAACCGTGCTCAGCATCGCCCGCTGGTCACTGGCGGCCGGGGAGCAGGTATTTGTACACGGCCCGTCCGGCTCGGGCAAATCGACACTGCTCAACCTGGTTAGCGGCCTGCTTCACTGCCCGCAAGGTGAAATATCCGTTCTCGGCAAGCGGCTGGACAAGATGATCAGCCGCCAGCGCGACCGCTTTCGCGCCAATCACATTGGTTACGTGTTCCAGCGATTCAACCTCATTCCCTATCTCAGTGCGCTCGACAATATTGGGTTGGCGAAGAGTTTCTCGCAGCGGCGCGACCGAAAGACCAGCCGGGCAGACACGGAATCCCTACTGGAATCCCTGAATGTCGACCCGTCACAGTGGACACGCCCAACGTCACAACTCAGCATGGGGCAGCAGCAGCGAGTCGCCATTGCCAGGGCATTGATAAACCGGCCTGAACTCCTGATCGCCGACGAGCCGACCTCTTCCCTGGACCACGATAATCGCGACAATTTCATGTCAGTACTGATGCCTCTGGCAACAGAGCACAACATGACACTCCTATTTGTCAGCCACGATATGGCGCTGGCGCGATATTTCCAGCGCGTGCAGGCGCTGGGTGATATCAACGAGGTGGCGTAGGCGCATTATGTTTTTCAAACTGGCCGTCAAGAGTCTCCTTAACCGCAAAGGCTCGATCATCATGACCCTGCTCGCCATCGGGGTAGCGATTTTTGTGTTGCTGGGCATAGAGCACATCCGTCACCAGGCTCGCGACAGCTTCGCCAGCACGGTGTCTGGCACAGACCTGATCGTGGGCGCCAAAACCGGGAGTATCAACCTCCTGCTTTACTCGGTTTTTCGCATAGGATCACCCACCGATAATATCAGTTGGGAGGCGTACCAGGAGATAGCCAACGGCAAAGACGTCGAATGGGCGATACCGTTATCACTTGGCGATTCGCACCGGGGATATCGGGTTCTGGGTACTACACCAGAGTATTTCGAGCACTTCAGTTATGGCAACAAACGCAAACTCGAATTCGACCAGGGCGAGGAATTTAACGGGACGTTTGGAGTTGTTCTGGGCTCAGAAGTCGCCCGGGCCCTGGGGTACTCCCTCGGTCGGGAGATGATACTGGCGCACGGCGTGGCGAGCACAAGTTTCATAACCCACGACAATACACCTTTTACAGTCGTTGGAATCCTAGCACCCACTGGAACGCCGGTAGACCAGACAATCCATGTGCCGTTACAGGGTATCGAGGCGATGCACACCGGGTGGCCACAAGGTCTCAAGCCACCACCGACTGGAACAGGCACAGTCAGGTACGAGGAGGAAGAATTGGTCCCAAAGAGCATTACCGCTTTCATGCTGGGCCTGAAATCACGAATGGCGACCTTCCAAATCCAGAGAGCGATCAACGGCTATTCCAGGGAACCCCTGCTGGCAATTCTGCCAGGTGTAGCACTGACAGAGCTGTGGCAGATGATGGGCCTGTTCGAGAACGTGTTGCGCCTTATCTCAATACTGGTACTGGTGGCAGCCGTGTTAGGGCTAGGTGCAGTCCTGCTCGCGTCGGTTCGCGAAAGAAATCAGGAAGTTCACCTGTTGCGAGTGCTCGGGGCTCAGCCTTCCTACCTGTTTTTCCTGATGGAACTCGAGGCGCTGCTGATTAGCCTGGCGGGCATGCTCCTGGGAACAGCCGGCCTCTACATCTGCCTTGCCAGTGTCGAAGACGCGCTGTTCGCCAATTTTGGTTTGCACCTGAACCCCGGCGTGTTTACCCGTGAAGGCCTTGTCATCATGGCGTTGGTCCTGGGGGCGGCACTACTGGTGGCCGCTATTCCGTCGATACGCGTTTTTTCCCGTGCAAAGGCGTATAGTAATCCCTGATTCAAATGCCACCGGGGCTCCTGCCGAGAGCTACCGACAACAGGGTGTACCGTGGCCGGGCAGTACTCAGCATTGTTTATCCAGCACATGCGCCGCAAGCCTGTGAAAAGTGCTCAAAATCGGAACAGTATATGAATACGACGACCAACATCGACTCGGTTCTCAGCGAAGCCGAGCAACGCTGCAGGGACCAGGGCGCACGCCTCACCGAGAAGCGCAGGCAGATTCTGTCCGGCCTGTTGCATTCCGATACCGCGCTATCCGCCTACGAGATAGCGGATATTTGCAGGGCCGAGTACGGCTACTCGATCCCGGCGATGTCCGTATACAGAATCCTGGACTTCCTCGAGGGACAACGCCTGGTCCACAAACTCAACCTCGCCAATAAATACGTGGCCTGCGCCCACATTACCTGCGCTCATGACCACGGCGTGCCGCAGTTCCTGATCTGTGGAAACTGCCAACGCGTCAAGGAAATCAGCGTCTCCAAATCGACGATCAAGGCACTTGAAAGAAGTGTTGCTGAAGCAGGCTATCAGTTGGTCAGCCCGCAGCTTGAAATGAACTGCCTGTGTGAGACCTGCCGGGACGATTGAGTCTGATTAACCCCCTCCCGGCTCTGCGCTGACCGCCCCTACTTCCAGAGAAGTGAAGGCGGCATGGAACAACTGCTCGGCAGCCGCCTTCGCCTTGCCCACTTCTCTCGGCCCCAGCCCCTGGTTGATGGCATTGTGCACCAGCCACTGCACAGCCGCCAACAGCGCCCGAAAGTACTCTCGACTGGGCGCTTTCCCGTAGTGTTTGCGACACCAGTGCTGCATCCGTCTTGAGACCTTGTCATAGGCTTCATTGATAATTGTGTAAGCGGGTGATGCGGGGTCTGCTGATTCCACGTAGAGGAAACGCGCCACATCATGGTGCTCCAGGATTGAGTCAATCGTCTGCCCGAAAACACGGTGCAGCCAGGCCTGGTTTGCATAGTCGAGGTCGGACGCGTCGAGCACGGCAAGGATATGTTCATCGACGGCGGTCCGGTAGAGGTGGTCTATCAACTCCTCCTTGTCACGGAAGCAGCGATAGAAGGTGTCGCGGGAGACAGCCGCGGCGCGGCAGATATCGGCTATCGGGGTAGCCGCGCTCCCCCGGGTGGCGAACAGCCCCACCGCAGCCGCGGTAATGACCCGACGCTGCTCCTCAACTCCGGGTCGACGCCTTGGCTGCGCGGCTAGTGAACTGGTCATGCCACCCTCCTCCATCGCTTTTGCTCACTCACCACCAGTATTTCGTACATTGACTTTAGTCGTACATCGCCGTCATACTAATTTAATCAAACAACAATGTCAGCTTAAATAACGAACTGCCCGATACGAAAATAACGAACAGGAGCTGTTGCAATGAGCACTCGATCTGCCGCGCAGGCATTACTTCCGGATTGGAGCGCCGTAGCGCCCGCTGGCTTCAATATCCGCAGGGCGGCCTACATCGCCTCGGGCATAATGATCCCCGGCTCGTTCATGATCGCCTGGATTTTGATCAGTCTGGACCTGATCGAGCCCATGCCCGCAGATAAATACGTGTCGATCAGTCTTTTCATCGGCTACTGGGCCGCCCTCTTCGCGTTCGTGGATAATAAAGGCGAGCAGCGCTCCCGGGTGCGGAAATGGCACGAATTCCTGGTGGTATGGTTGATCACGAGCGGCCTGGCCGAGTTGCTTTGGGAGCTGCCGGTGGTGTACATGAAGGTACCCTATCTATATCACCTGGGGTCCGAGCTACAACAGGACCAGTCCTTTTTCTGGCCGTGGTGGCTGTACGCAGTGGCCGATACCCGCTACATGCGTCCCCACGAAGCCCAACTGGCGCACGAGGCCATGCTTTCCCACTTCGGCTTTCTCGAGTTGCTTGCCGCCTACTGGATGCTCAGAAACAAGTTCTACAAAACGGCCGTTACCATCGGCGTGCTCGCCAACTGGGGCGCTTTCTACGGCAATACGGCAGTTATCTACCTCGGCGAAATCCTGGTCGATTTCAGGAACATCGAGGACGGCCAGGCAGGGTTCTGGTTAAAGTGGTTCGGGCTCAACCTGCAGTGGTCGGTCCTGAGCCCCGCGGCGGCTATCGGAGGTTGCTGGTTATTGGTTCAGCGATCCAGGGCCGAGGCCCTCGCTGAAGCCAGAGCCGGGACCGACCAGCTATCGACACCAACCGACGGGTGAGGCGATGCAGAAGCGGGCAGTAGTAACCGGTGCAAGTTCGGGTATAGGCAGAGAGTTCGCAATACAACTGGCGGCACGCGGTTATCGGGTGACCGGCGTGGCACGGCGCGAGGAACGGCTGCAGGAACTTCTGAATGCCCTTCCCGGAGAGGGGCATGGTTATCTGGTGGCGGACCTTTCCGAGCCGGCGTGCGTCACTGCGGTTGCCGATTCTCTTGCCGCTGAGCACTGCAACCTGCTGGTAAACAATGCCGGCTACAGCTGCTTCGAATCGTTCCACGAATCGGCGCTGGAGAGCCAGGACGATATGCTGAGCGTCAACTGCCGCGCGGTTATGGCGCTTGCTCACGCGTTCCTGCGACAGTCCCGCCAGGGCGATGCACTGATTAACGTCTCCTCCATCGTTGCCTTCCTGCCAACCCCCGCACAGCCAATGTACTGTGCGAGTAAAGCCTTCATCGCCTCCCTCTCGGAGTGCCTATGGGCCGAACACCGCAAGCGCGGGGTCTACGTTATGGGCCTGTGCCCGGGCATTACCGCAACCGAATTCATCCTCACCGCCACGGGTGGCGAGTCGGACGGCACGACCCTGCCGGCATCCATGATTCAGACTTCGAGCGAAGTCGTTGGGGAGGCGATGCGGGCACTTGAGAAACGCGGGAAGGCCACGATCATCACGGGGCGGACCAATCGCCTGATGATGCTGATGCCGCGCTTGTTGTCCCGACATCGCCTGCTGAAAACATTGTCGGTTATCGGTGATCCGGAGAAGGCCATGTAGCGCTTCACGCAGTGAGCTGCAGTCATTGACCTTCTCCCCGCCAGGGTAGCCACGACAAGTGAGAGGTTTTCCACTTTTGAGCGGCCCGCTTGAGTTGAGCCAGCCGAACCAGAGTACCCGTTCCATGATCGCACAGTCCCGATCACCCATTGCAGGTGAATCTGCATAGACAACAAGCGTAAAATCAACCTGGGTTATGGCGGAGAACGACTTATTCGAAACTACACAGGGTAAAAATGATGCCAGCGAATACTCTCCTTCGCCATCAACATCAGAGACTTAGAAATTGGGCTGGGCGTGGGGTGGCATGAAAAGGCGCGTGCGTGGTCCCATGGTGGTCCCAAAATTCAGCCCCGAATCCAGCCGCCCATGCCCCCGAGCTTCGTTAAGGTAGGTACTGGCAAAGCCTCCCAGGCAAGCCGTCATCAACACGAAACCCGTCGCACCTAACCACAGCACGAACCACCCGTTTTTGATTGTAGCCCTGTCGTAGTCACGCTTTTCAAGCGAAATTCCCTGGCAGTAGCCCAGCATTGACACCCACCACTTCCGGTGCATAATTGGTGCATATTTACACCATTTGTTTTCGGAGGCCACGACGTGTCCAGACAAAGTATTTCCTTGACACCACCTAACGACGAATGGCTCCGAGCGCAGGTCGAGAGCAAAGAATTCTCAAGCAAGAGTGAGGTTGTCAACGATCTGATCCGCAAGGCGCGTGAGATCGAGGCCATACGCGCCAGACTCATTCACGCGGAAAGCAGCCAATTCACCAGCCAGGGAAGAGCGGAGATACTTGCCGAAGCCAAAGCGGAAGCGCGGCGCAATGGGGACCTATAGACTCACGGAAGATGCGAAGTCCTATTTAAAACGTATTTACGCGCGCGGGCTACGTGAGTGTGGAGAAGAACAGGCCGACATCTACTTCAACGCATTTTTTGATCGATTCGAACAACTCCAGGTCGGCAGGCCGGTCCACTCCGGTATCCGGGATCGTCGTCCGGCAGCCTTTTCCGCGCCTGGCGCCCTTCAGCCCCAGCCGCTTCATCAGCCGCTCCACCGTGCAGCGGGCGACCTCGACATCCTCGCGGTTTAGCTGCTTCCAGACCTTGTGCGCGCCGTAGACCTGGAAGTTCGCCTCCCGACGTCCCAGGCCCCTGAACGTAACACCCACCGTGCGCGAGAAAGCCCCAGAGCCTGCAGCCGAATACGCAGTCATTGCTGGTAATATCCCTCAGGCCGTCCACGCTTGATCCGCTGAAACAGCGTCGCCAAGGCAACCACCGCCGCCACCACACCGACACCGGCGATGCCAAATCCCATGGTGATGGCGCCGAGCAACCAGGCGAGTAACAAACTGAGTGGCAACCACACGGCTATAGCCAGCCCCACAATCGTGCCCAGCTCCGAGGATGTGCAACCTTTTAAAATGGCGGGCTCGGCATTCAGCCGATCCGCCAGAACTTCATGGTCGTTGGACATCGCCTTTCCTCCGCGGCTCTGCGTATAGCGCCTCAAATGACGCCGGCCGCTTCAGTAAGGAGGTAGCTGGCAAAGATCAAGACAATCGCTCCGACAATCCCCAGCACACCCACCCCAGCCCATTCCGCCTTACCCTGGCGTGCCTCGTTAAATTTGGCGAAACCCAGATAGGCGATCCAGAGGAAGCCAAGCACCGCAATGGCCAGCCCCAGTACGAGACTACCGTCTTTGATATAGCCCTGAATCAGGCCAATCCAGTCACCCGCGGCCGGCGCTGTACTTGGTGCCACCGGCGTCGGCAGTACCGCCCAAAGCGGTGCAGGAAATAGCGCAGCCGCTGTCGCCAGCAATAGAGCCCGGAAGCACCCGCGCTTTTGCCTGAATCCGCATCGTGTATTTGATGTATCCATAACCAATGTCCCCTCTTGTAACGATGATGAAAATGGGGACCATCCCCGCATCCCATTGCGACACGCCGCCCGCCGAGACCGAGTTTCGTCAAGGCACTCACCGCAAATAGAAACCCAGAACCATCAACACAATGCTTGCCCTCAGCGTGCTCCAGGTGAGATCAAAGACCGTAGCCTGACCTTCGTGCCAGGCTCGAAATGTGCCGATAGAAATCCAAATAACCCAGACAAAAGCCAGTACCAGGACGATCGATGCAATGGCAGTCAACAGTGTCGCCGGCGGAATACCGGACTCAGCTTGGAATGCGGCATGTTGTGCAGCGTTCATGAGCAGGGCCTACTGGCGGTAGTCGCCGCGCAGTGGCGGGAACGAGCGTGGCTGTGCTCGAGGTGAGTCGATGTGGGCCTGGATACCTTCCTTGATCTGTTTCAGATCCTGACGCAGCCAGTCATAACGAAAGCGGATACGGGAGTCCGGATTGGCATTTGCCTCGGCCTGCTTTATGGCCGCCTCAAGTGCATTCAGATCATGGATGACCTTTGCGAGGGCATCGCGCTCGACACCGGTATGCGCCGAAGCGATTACGGGGGTCATTGATACAATGAGGAGAAAAATTGGTAGCCAGATATGGCGTTTCATCGAACTGCTGCTCCCGTGGGTTGTTACGGGGCATAGTGCGAGATTTACTTAGGGTCGGCGATGGGAAATCTACTCGGTGGATGGCGTGTTTCTTTTCTAACCACAACAGATGATCGCTGATGGCCAAAAGCGGAAGTCAATGATAAAAACTGAATGCGCGCTTTCCACCCCTAGAGGGAATATCACTATAGCTCTTTAGCGGGGTCAGGGGAGCCTCTATCGTCTGTATTCTCGACGTAGGCATGCGGTATGCTTTCATGTAGATGTTCTATTCCTCTGTACGAAAATGCAAATTCCCAACAGGACGATCATTGTCCAGCCAATAAACGCCGCTATAGACCAAACGGCCAAAGAACTTACTTGATCCCAAATCCGAAGCAAAAAGCTGTTTTTCTCCTCCAATAAGCCAAAGAATCTTCAAATTGTTCTTTGCCATCCATTCGTTCAGTGCCTCTTTTTGCATCAAGGCATAGCTTGGTCCGTATTCTTCAACGCTGGGGTCAGTGAAAACAATATCGTCTCCCACCCTCCAGTTTCCGAACTCATTTGGCACCCGTTCCATTCCAAGTTCATTGACCAGTTCCTTGGCCGGCAGGTAAATGGACAAAGTTTCTTTTATGGAATGATCGAAGTTTCCCCGCTCCCAGAAATATTCCGATACAGGAACGATGTGTTTTGCGGGAATAAGACCACGAAAGTTAGAATCTATCTCCTGCCAATTGGATTGCTGGTCGTAAACCGGATGCCAGGGATATTCACCTAAGAAACCATCGCATACTTTAGGAATCGAGACAGTATGGGGATCAATCAAACTTTCTCTTGAGGTTTTCCTTTTCACTTTATTGAAATCAGTTTCCCTGACTATGACGGAATTTATCCTGAACCAACAATCAAGTCGCGGGGCCTTTTTATCCTCTTCCGACTTCCCTTGTTTCTGCGACCAAAATCCCCTTACAACATACCATTCTTGATCTTTAGCAGATTTTCTCGCGGTCAGAAGTTGAGAAAATTCCGGAAGATTTTCCTGATCCCACAGGTAGGATTTCTGATCCTCCAACTCTTGAAATTGATCGATAGGAAAGCGGTAGGGTTGCCACCACGTCGTGTGTTCATTGTGGAATGTCCGGTACTCGCCACTCTTCCGAAGCCAGTTCGTTGGATCAATATCACGCCGATAGATTTGCCATGGCCCGTAATAGGCTCGATCTTCAAGATCGCTATATCCGCGGTCAATCCAGTGCACGTTGTCTGATAAGTGGGCAAGAAACTCATGAAGCCCTATCCATTGATACTTCTTGCCGACGCGTTCCATGGCACTCGCAGGGGGCCCCTCACCGCGCCCGCGCGAGCAGGAACGCTCGAACGCTGAGAACAGTTCTTTATCCCAGCCCAATTCATAGGCGCGCTTGCATATCCAGCGCTGCGCCCATTTGCGGCTAAAGGCCGCAGGGCTATCATTCGCGAGTCCGCCGAGCCACCGCAAGTATTCCTGCCCGGCGCTATCGAGCTTTTCTCTTATTCTGTCCAAGAACGCTTCGCGTTCGTCCCTTTGCTTTTTAATATCGTCATCAGAAGGCCGCTCGTACTCCCCTTCGTCATTTAATTGGGCCAGCCATTTTTTAAGATCGACAGGCTCTCTTTTCTCCGGCCCGATAAATGCGAGGAACTCTTCTTTAAGGTCACCTTCGAGGAACTCTTCGGCAAACTGGACCTTCAATTCGTAGCCATTTTGAATCTCATCTTGATCGATAGGTGTTGAAGACCAATCATGGACGCAGCTCATTGTGTAGTTCCCGAAGTCACCCGGAAATCCCATCAGTGAACTCTTGATATCTGAATATTCATCATCGGCTGTGAGTTCGTCGATCTCCTCTTGAGTTGGATTGTCCAGGGGCCAGGCACTACTATAGGGCGGCCTGAATGATTTCGGTTCTATTTCCTCAGGCAACACGCCTTTTGAAAGCGCCCGTTCGAGTACGCCCCGCGCATAATCCCTTAGAAGGATGTGAGGGATAGGCTGCCCATCCGCGAAGAGCTTGTCGAACACAAGCTTTGCAATATCAGTAACAACTGTATCCTCATCGATATTGCATACGGCGCCGTAAATAGCGGCATAAAGTCTTTCGACAAGGTATAGATCGTTAACATCACAAAATTCGGAAAACAGGCCTTCGATGATCTGTGGCCTTTCACTGAACAGGCGCACGAGCGACTTGGTGGCGCAGTCCCTGATCTTGCGGTTCGATGTTGTCAGGAACCACAACAAGACAATCGCGCATAGCCGGATTCGCTCATCTTCGGCATCACAAATATCGCCATAACAGGCCCATTCAATGAGGGTCCGCTCAGTCGATTCATGCCCATCCTCTTCTGAACTATCTCCTCTCGCTATACGGATAGACCAGAAATGGTCACGCTCCGCAATCTCTTTATTTATCAGGTTTCTATGAAGAAACCGGGCATTCCAGGGATGATCGGGTTCGGTAGAAAGCTTAAGCAAAATATCTAATGCCGGACTCGAATAATCCGTATTACCGACATTCTTGTTCAAAATTTCGAGTGTTCTATCTGAAAATGAATCCGGTGAGCGCCAGAGAACAGTATTTGCAAATAGTTCACTGATTTCCCAAGAGGAGACTTTCGCCTCTTCGGGTATCAGATCAATGAGTTCGATCTTAAACTTCTCGGCAATAGCGATGAACAAGGCCTCAACTATGCCGGCAACCTGATAGACGCCTCGATCTCTCAATATCTGGCCAAGAGGCTCCGCTTCATCAAATATCGTTGCGACGGTACTGCTATCATGGTCGCCGAGTATCTGCCGTGCCACGAATACGTCACTAAACCGTTCATAGGTATAGCGAATGACGGGATGACCATTCTCATCGTCCTCGTAGGAAATATCTTCGGCAAGGACGCCTTCATGCAGAAGAAGTCTGAAAAGATCATCTCCGCCCTTTTGCGGAGCGATATCAAACTCATTAATGAGCTTACGTGCATCACCGATAGGAATTCCCGAGAGATGATCGGGATAAAGCCTCGAAGAAAACCCGAGCAACGCGTTCTGCACGACTTTTTCAGCAGGGCTGTACTGCTTTTTTACTGCAATCGTATTTTCAACGCTTTGCAGGTAGAACTCGAATAGCTGTGTCAGTCCACTTAGCCCCTTGGGGAAAGAACTCTGCCCGGAGCTTCGAAGAGCCTTACAACAGGTTTTCAGAAAAAGCGGATTTGAAAATTCCGGCGCAAGTATTGGTGTACTAGGCTTGGAAATCCCTTGCGCTGACAGATACTTCTCTGCGGCGCGGTGCTCAAACCCCTGGAATCCTTGATGATGAATCTGAACGAGACAATTATCATCGACACTATCGGGCAACATATACTGGCAATAGGTTGAACGGCAACTAATCAGAAGCGAGATATTTTCGAACCTTGAGATATCGGACAAAAAGCCTCTTATAAAGTCCCGCCATTGATCGCGGCACGGCCCTTCATTAATGGCATCAATGACGATCATTGCCCTGCAGTTTCCGGCCTCACCGGCAGCATCGATTGCCCCTAAAACCTGATTATTGCTAAATTGATGTAAGTCGAGACTTTGCCTCACAAAATCAAGCGGGTTTGCGCCGCCATACTGTGCCCCGAGCAGGAAGATAGTCGGCAGGTTATCATCCGCCCTGTGAAGCGCCAGATCACATAGAAGGTGTGATTTCCCAATTCCCGCTTCGCCGTGGAGGAGCGCTGCCCCCATTTCGTAAGCCTGCGCTTTACGGGATTGAAGAAAGCTTTCAATTTCTCTGAGAGGACTGTAAAAGCTTCCCGAGTAATGACGAAAGTCTCTGCTACCAGACTCTTCCTTAAATGTCTTTCCTTCAATCAGGTCGCGAAGGTCCCGAAATGGCTGATTTATGTTGTGTAGTGCCTCTTTCAGCGCGTTCAGATCACATCTGGCAGGTCTATTCTTCAGCCAAGCCGTTAGTAGCGCCAGAAAAGCTGTATATGCGCTCTCCAAACCGGTCAGATCAATTCCACTGGCATCTTCAATCTTGTCGCTAGCGACAAAGCGGATGAACTGTTCATACTTTTCTTCGAGTTCTGCTTTCTGAGCTGAGATATCCGACCACCAGCGATCATTAGCGCACAGCCCGTCAAACTGCCTGGCAATCGGCAAATCTACGTGGAACTCCGGCGTGAAACGGTCACCCAGTGTTTCCCTACTCTTTAGAGCCAGATGGCGAAGAGTGTCTGAGCGCAGTACCGGTTCGTTAAACCAATAAAGACGTCGCCCTGAATATCTGGGATCATCAATGGCGAGCATGGCCGTAAATTCATGCTTGCCCCAAAACTCAAACGCTACCGTTCGTCCAGCTGCAGTGGCAGATGCAGTCCACCTCTCAACGTGCGCCTTCCACTCATCCTCCACCGACGTAACCTTCTTACCGCCTTTGCCGGTTTTTCTACTATCGGTTTTATCGAGCGGCAAACAAACAACATAGGTGCTCATGTTAGGATGCTTGGACAGGGCTGTCTCAAATGACTCATCAAGCTGACCCCATCGTGAAGAATTCATTTCAGCTATGAAGTATTTTGCCTGCCAGCAAATTTCACTGTCATCATTCAGAATCCAGTAGCACTCGACACCGGCATCCCCGCCTGCACCTTCTTTTCTTACAAATCTCCTAGCGTTTGCCGGTTTCTCTAAATGAGCTAACTGGCACACCAATTCTTCAAAACCGGAGTTTTGGCTACCGTCAAAAGCGCGAATGTTGGTAAAGTTAATCTCTGTCATTACTTTTTCAATTACGTTTCAATCTTTTCAGAGTTTATTAAATTCAAGTGCTGTGAATTTCTAAATGATTCTGGGTTTGTTTGCTTAACGATGACCGCTAAGGATCGTTAACGGGCACATTGATCTATTGCCGGCTGTCATTGCTCAAGTCCTAGATTTAATCGAGATTCCACTGTTTCTCATCACCTCTGCGACTTGAGCCGCTTGCTGACTATCAATGCTCGCTCCATGAACTCCATCAGTGCCAGCTCGTCGATTTTCGATAGCAAGCAATTCGGTTAGCGAATCCAGCGACGGACCCCGGTGGCTGCAGGGCAAGTTCATTGCCTGTGCCCAGGGGATGGCTGCTTTCTGGCTGCAGAACACCCCTTGAATCTGTGGCATTACCAATTCGTATCGCTCAACGTTATCCCGGAGAATAGGCCAGTCAAAACTGGCGTTGTGAATCACGATGAGCTGGTCCTTCAGGTACTCGGCAATCCGTTGCCACTGGGCATCGAAGGATTCGAATTCGGCGGCCTGTTCATTGGTAATCCCGTGAATCGACTGCGCTTCTGCCGAGATTGGCTTCTGCGGCCGAATTTGAAATTCGGTGGAGGTCGCAATCTCCCGATGCCTCACGACGGTAATACCGAGCGTCACAATATCCGGGAGGCCATTTTCGTCCGGCAGTCCGGTTGTTTCGGTATCGAGGACTATGTAATCGTCCGGCAGTTGGGTGAAGATCCACAGCAGTTCTTTATACATCGCCATCACCTCCTGCCACTGCCATCGAGGGATTCCACGTGGACGATGGTCCCCTGATCATAGTGGTAGCGCAGATAACGCCAGTGAATCGCATCAGACAATGCTCGAGCGCGCATCACCCCGTAGCACTCCCCTTGCGCTCTCACGCTCTGGTAGTGAACTCCGAAACTCCTGGCACCACGTAGGGCGTCACCGAGTTGCTGGGCTTCACCGTATTGATCGGGATCATAGATCGCGTCGCCGACCAGATGGCGTACATCGTGGAGGGTTGTCGGGCCAACATGCGCGCGAATCACGCGCATGTCCTGGGTCGTCTTGTCGATGCGGGACTCCCGCAGGAAGCGCGCCCGATGAAAGGAGGATTCGACGATGGCCACCGCCTCATCGGCAGCGCAGTAATAGATACCGAAGTCCCGGTTGAAGCGACCACCTCGCCCATCGACCGGGGGGTGGGTGAAAGCCGCCATGATCCAGGAGGTGCCATCGCCATAGACACGGTCTTCCGGTGGTACCAGGCGAATGTCACCGACTTCATCGCGCAGTCTGGGGTTGGTCAGGGACTCCACGGCGTAGAGCACGTCCCAATCCTGGGGATTGGAGACGCGCTCGAACAGGTGAATCTGGGGGTAGCGCGAAAGGATGATCCGGTAGACGGGTCCATTGACCTCACTACCGGGCAGCATATCGATATCGATCACCAGCCACCCCGTTGCCCGTCAAGGAAATCCCGCACTACCGCCAGGTCCACCACCTGGCCGGCCAGCATGCGGTCCAGCGGTGCTGTGCCGTTGAAGAGCGGATTGTCATTGGGCGTTGCCAGCCACTGGTCGGCCAGCGCCGGATCGTGGAACAGGATTTCCAGGGACTTGTAGATCCCCAGGATGTAGCTGGCCCGCTCCAGCAGATCCCGCGTCAGCTTGGCTTTTTCCGGCTGGCTCTTCCAGTTGTAGAGGGTCTTCTCGTTGCTGAGCCCCAACAGGGTCATCTGCTGGGCACCGGTCAGGCGCCATTGGCTGAAGATATTGAAAATCGCCGGCAGCAACGCGCTGGTAACACTGGAACCACGTTGCAGCAGTTGTTCAGTTTGAGCGATCATGCTTACCTCCTTTCAACTCCGTCGTCTCACTCAACACTGTAATACTACAGTATTCAAATACAGGCTAGCAGGCTGTATTGTTACAGTCAATTGTATTGGAGATAGTTTTTTTGGAGGTACTGGCCGTGACGGTGACCGCAAAAGGCAAAGGCCAGCCCAAACGGCAAGGTGATCCAAAATGGGAGGAGACTGCAGGGCCCCAAGGTCACCAAGGCCAACATCAAATTCGCCGAAAGCAACGCGCGTCCATTCTGTATAAGATCGGTTGCGGCAAGTTTGACCATGCCAGCCACTTCCCGGACTCCAAACGCCGCCACCAGCTATGCAGCAACCCCGACCGTGACCGCACCGTCAATCAGGCTCTGGACCTCTGGCTATCCGTCAAGAATGTCTGAACCGCACAATCAAGCTATGTGAACTACAAATCCAAAATTGGAAATCACATTCGTCCTCGCTGGGGATCACACAGTCTCGCGTCGATCACGAAAACAGAAATCGAAACCATCTTGTCCACGCCGACAAAGCGGCAGCAGGAAATCCACATGATGGGCTTTGCCTTTTGGTCAGGGCTCAGAATCTCCGAACTGATTGCACTCACTTGGGAATACATCGGCCTCAAGCGCGGGACGGTCAAGGTGTGCCGCGCCAAGATCAGCGGGCGCTTCAAGCAAACCATAACGAAAGGTTCCACGCGGGAGGTAGAACTGATCACGTCGACCTTGGAATGGCTGCAGGCGCAGCGTCATGATCCGAAAGTACTAAGGCGGATGGCTCTCCTAGGATGCAACCGATATGGCGAAATTTGTATCTGGACGATTGAGAGTGGGGAAGGACTTGGTCCCAAAACGGTCCCGAGCCGTACGGGGAAGATATTTTATTTCAAGGAATTCAACCCGTTATATGGCGGAGAGCGAGGGATTGGCCGAAGTCCAACTGATATTTGCTACGCATACATTCGTCCATTTCCCGGCGGTCCGGGCGAGGGATTGATCACAACGGCCTTTGGGCCGTTGCGACCCCTTCGGGGCTTCGGCGCTTCGCGCCTCGTCTCAAACTTTCCCCTCGGGAAAGTTTGTCGAACGGGGGCCTCATCCAAATCCCGCTCTACTCCCGCTAACAAAAAAGGGCACCCGATGGGTGCCCTTTTTTGTCAGATGGCGGAGAGCGAGGGATTCGAAACTTCACAGGGCAAATCTGACGCCACCGAATGCCCTCCAATGCCTTTAAAACCAGAGAGTTAAAAAATTGGGGTGGGCATTGAAGGGCGTGAAGGGGCGTGCAGATGGTCCCATGGTGGTCCCAAAGCACTGCCTGATTTAGATGTTCCAGGCCAAGACTGGTTGCTTCATGGTACGTGACTTCGACATCATGGATGATGGAGTCAAGTCAGTATGCTGTCGGCAGGCAAGGATGCATTTGGCCACACTACCTACGAGCGCCATCAACCGGAACAGACCCTTCTCTATCAAATCGTCGAGGCGCACTACCCTGCCCTTGTGGACCAATTGGCCCAGCAGGGTAAATCCCTGCCAGAGCATGTACACCAGGAATTTGAGGCCTTCCTGAAGTGCGGCCGCCTCGAGCACGGCTTTCTCCGGGTACGCTGCGACAACTGCAACTTCGTGCGGCTGGTGGCGTTCTGCTGCAAAAAGCGGGGATTCTGCCCCAGCTGCGGCGCCCGCCGCATGGCCGAGACTGCCGCCCTGCTGGTGGATGAAGTCTTCCCCGATGTGCCATTGCGCCAATGGGTCATCAGCTTCCCCTTTCCCCTCCGATACCTGTTTGCCGCCCACCCCCAGGCCATGGGCAAGGTGCTGGGCATCGTTTACCGGGCGATCTCCACCCGACTGATCCACAAGGCCGGATTCTCGCTCAAGAATGGTGCCACCGGGGCAGTGACGTCGATCCAGCGCTTCGGCAGCGCCCTTAACCTCAACATTCACTTTCATATTTTGTTCCTGGATGGCGTCTATGTATATCACGACGATCGCCCTCCCGAATTTCAACGCGTCAAGGCGCCAGACAAAAGCGAATTGGAAAAACTGGTTCAGCTGATTAGCCAACGCGTCAGCCGCTGCCTCGAGCGCCAGGGCTTGCTGGAACAGGACACCGAGAGCGCCTGGCTGGATCTCGACCCCGCCGAGGATACCGATGCCATGCCACAGATTCTGGGCAGCTCCATCTCCTACCGCATAACCGTCGGCCCACAGCAGGGAAGTAAGGCCTTCATGATCCGCACCATTCGTCCCCTGGATCGGCCTTACCCCGGACTGGAACGGGTGGCCAAGGCCAATGGCTTCTCTCTGCACGCCGGGGTCAGCTGTGAGGGGCATCAGAAAGACAAGCGTGAACGTCTCTGTCGGTATATTGCCCGCCTTGCCGTGGCAGTTCCCCGCCTTTCACTGAGCGCCACTGGCAAGGTAGTTTACACACTGAAAACACCCTACAGGGATGGGACGACCCAGGTGGCCTTCGACCCGGTGGATTTCATCGCACGGTTAGCAGCGCTAGTCCCCAAACCGCGCGTCAACCTGACCAGGTACCACGGCGTCCTCGCGCCGAACCACCGCTGGCGAGGGCTCGTCACGCCAACCAGGCGCCGGAAAGGCATCAAATCCATCTCCAACGCAGAAGTCCGCACATCCACCGAGCGTCATGCCGAAATGGCCTGGGCCCAGCGCCTAAAACGTGTGTTCAGTATCGACATCGAGGTTTGCGCCCGGTGCGGCGGGTCAGTCAGAGTTATTGCCTGCATTGAGGATCAGGACATCATCGATAGAATACTGGCTCACCTACGCGATAAAGAGCTGGCCACTCCTTCCATACCGCTACTGACACCACCATCCCGGGGACCCCCTGAGACATTGCCTCTTTTCGCTGGGAAGGATTCCAGTTCAACAGCACTCAATCAGCAAGGAAGCCACTGAGGAATTCGTTGGTTTAGAGTTGCTAGTCCCAGGTTTCGAAGTTGAGCGAAAAAGACCTATAAAACCAGCAGTGCGAGTACTAACCGCAGGCACTGCGGGAGCGTGCATCCGCGATCTCGGGTCCCGCGACCATTATCCAGACGACCAGTTACCCTCGATAACCCATTAATACTTCTTATACCTGTTGACCGTTTTGGACGGGGGATAACTGTGCTGCGAATCCACGTCAATTTAATAGCCGAACAATCCAATTCGCTGTCCTTCTGCAGGCCCCCAGTCGGTGTAGAGGAAGTTATTGTCACCTCGCCAGTCCGCCGGGAAGGTTCCATCGTCCGGGCCAAAGACGCGATTGACCCGGTATGAGTAGGTGTAATCGACAATGAGATTGTTCAGCGCCTGCCAGTAGCCGCGAAAGCCGTGCATGGACTGTTCGTTCTGGCGCCAGCCCACAGAACCCACGAATCACTGGTTGCTTATATTAACCCGCTGGCGCCCGTAGATGCAGTGACTGTCAGTGCCGCTGTACTTCAGGTAGGCTTGGCCGACTACGCTGCCCTTGGGATCAGCGACCACGGGATACTGGATCTTGCCGTTCTCGGCGGAGTTAAAGTCCTCCGGGCCGATTACCGTCACGTTGTCCGCCTCGCCGAGCACCGAGAAGCCGTGGAAATCCCCGGAGCTCGCGGCCAGGCGGGAATGCAGTGTTGAGGCGTTCGCCTCCTTGGCGATCCCGTCCTGATCGACCCACTCGTAGCGGTAGCGGAATTCGACCGCCACCGTACCTGCCTTGACCGCGGCCGCGAGATCCTCCGAAAATCCCTGCTTCGCAGCTACCCCAGCCGTGACCAACAGCAAGCTCATACCCACGCAATAAGCCAAAGTCTTCATAACAAGCCCCTCCGGGTTTCCCTCTAAGCCCTGGTCGGCCTATCGCGCGACATCTCGTACAGCCCATATTTGGCGAACCGGCTAGCCAGTCCTCTCCATCGCGAGCGGAAATTTCCTTTCTCGAGGCGGGTAATTGCGTGCGAATTTTAGCTTGAGTCGCAATGTCCGCGAGGTAATTCAAGCTCACAGGACAGTTCATAAGACCTTTATTAGTAACGCTTGCGATGCATCATTTTCGATCATGCTACGCCTGATCGCGTGGCAAGTGTTGATCCCTGCCAATCAAACTGGATACCTGAACTAAAAACTTGGTTATTCATTTCTGCGGCTGGAGGCACTGCTCCCGCGCGGTCAGCAAGCGTGTCAGTGCACGGCAGGTGCCGGCTGATGTATCCCGTCGGATTACCGCCAGCGCCGCGCGAAAATCCCGACAGGTCGAGACTGGCAGCTCACCGGAGGGCTGGTAAACGAAGGCACACAGTCGCAATGCCTGCTGCAGTTCGGGTGCTGCACCGCAACCTGACCCCGCGCCCGCGAGCCGCTCCAGTTCCGCCCAGGCGGCAGTGCAGTCCACGCCCCAGTGTGCCTCCAGTTCGCTGCGGCGCACCGGCAAGCGCTCGTTGACCAGGTCTGGTGCGGGTGCCTGGGCCACCGCCAGGAGGGCCAACAGGAGTAATATCGGCAAGCTTCTCGGCATGGACTGGCGTCACCCCCAACTGGTGCAACCGGCAAGGCCTGCTACTGATCCACGGCGCCGGCACTGGCAAAGCATGGCATTGCCTGCCATGATTGGGAGCGTAATGCGATCCGCTGCGGGAAACAACAAAATGCATATACCGCATCGATACACACTGGGGCTGCTGTGCCTGCTGCTCCAGCTCGCGCTGGCGGGTGCGGCCCGCTCCGCGGAGCTGACCCTGGGCGACGTGCAACAGGTGTTCCCCGAGGCGGCATCCATCTCGGCACTGGATGGCAAGACCGCTGCCTACCTGGTGCGCGGCCCTAACGGTCCGCTCGGCTACGCCTTCAGCACTGAGGAACTGGCGCCGATCTCGGCCTACTCCGGCAAGCCCATCAATACCGTGGTCGGGCTGGGGGAGGACGGCCTGATCCGCGGGGTGCACATCCTTCACCATGAGGAACCCATCCTGGTTATCGGTATTTCCGACCAGGACCTGCAGGACTTCATCGACCAGTTCGAAGGCAGGAAAAGTACCGACCGTATCCGGGTCGGAGCCCAGGGGCGCCCCGGATACGTGGGTATAGACGGCATCAGCGGCGCCACCATCACCACCATGGTGCTGACCAGTTCGGTCAGTAAAGCGGTGCACAGCGTCGCCAGCGCCTACGGCATACCCGCGGGCGCGGCACCGGGAAAGCCGGGTGCGCAGGCCCCGAG
>JACKNV010000001.1 GCA_024234735.1 Pseudomonadales bacterium | reverse complement strand
TACCAGTTGCGCAACCCCATCGCGCCGGTGGTGGTGAAAGCGATACAGCACGCCCTGGTGGAACACAGCGGCAGCGTGCTGGTTTTTCTGCCCGGGCAGCGGGAAATTATCCAGGTGGCGCGTGAATTGACGGCGGCGCTGCAGGCTGCCGACAGCAGCGACGTGACTGTTGCGCCCCTGTATGGCGGCCTCAGCCTGGAAAAGCAGGAGGAGGCCATCAAGGCGGCGCCGGAAGGCCGGCGCAAGGTGGTACTGGCCACCAATATCGCGGAAACCAGCCTCACGATAGAGGGCATTGAGGTGGTGGTGGACAGCGGCCTGGTGCGCGAGGCGATCTTCGATCCCACCACCAGCGTCACCCGGCTGACCACCCGGCGCATCTCCCGCGCCTCGGCCCGGCAGCGCGAGGGTCGAGCGGGGCGCCTGGGCCCCGGCTACTGCTACCGCCTGTGGAGCGAGGAGCAGGACCAGCGGCTGGTGGCCCACGCCACCCCGGAAATTCTCCAGTCCGATCTCGCCTCGCCCATTCTGCAGTTGCTGGCCTGGGGCGTGAAAGACCCGGCGGAACTGGCCTGGCTGGATCCACCGCCCGCCGCCGCCTACCAGCAGGGCCTGGCGGTACTGCAGACCTGTGGCGCGGTCTACGCCGACCTGGAGGGCCGCTACCGGCTCACTCCCCAGGGTGTGCGTATGGCGCAGATGCCCCTGCACCCGCGCCTGGCGCATATGCTGCTGGTGGGCAGCGACATACATGCCCAGGAGACCGCCTGCCTGCTGGCCGCCATTCTGTCGGAGCGCAACCCGCTGGCGGGGCAGGGTGTGGACCTCAGCCACAGCCTGGAAGTGCTGATGGGCGAGCGCCGCTGCCTGCCCGAATTGCAGGGCTGGTTCCGGCGCATCTGGCAACAGGCCCGGCACCTGGCCCGCCTGGGCCTGGGGGAGGCCGCGCCCAGGCCCGGCAGGGCCACCCTGGGGATAGCCCGCGAGGATGTCGTCGGGGTGCTGCTGGCCAGCGCCTACCCGGACCGTATAGCGCGGCTGCGAGAGGACGGGGAGGGCACTCAGTACCAGTTGGGCAACGGCCGCACAGCCGTGCTGCCGGCGGCGGATGAACTGGCGGGCGAGCCCTGGCTGGCGGTGGCGGAAATCGGCGGGCAGTCCGGGGCGGCGACCGATCGCATTTATGGCGCCGCGCCGCTGGATCCAGAGTGCTTCAGCAATGCCCTGTCCCACCTGGTACACGAGCAGGAGCAGGTGGAATGGGATTATCGCCGCGAGCAGTTTGTCGCTGAGCGGCGGCGCATGGTGGGCAGCATCCCCCTGAGCAGTGCGGCCCTGGAGGAGATCCCGCCGCAGGCCAGGGCCGCAGTCCTGCTCGGGGTGGTGCGCAGGAAGGGCCTGGATTTGCTGCCCTGGACACCCGCCCTGCGGCAGTGGCGGGCGCGGGTGATGTTATTGCGACGCCTGGAGGAGGGCGCGCCCCAACAGCGCTGGCCGGACCTGTCCGACGCGGCCCTGTTGGCCGAATTGGAAGACTGGCTGCTGCCCTACCTGGACGGGGTGCGACGGCTGACGGATTTCCAGAACCTGGATCTCAAGGCCATCCTGAATGCGCGCCTGCCCTGGCCGCTGCCGCTGGACCTGGAGCGCCTGGCCCCGGAGCGCCTGGCGGTACCCTCGGGCTCGGTCATCGCCATCGACTACACCCAGGACCCCCCGGTGCTGGCGGTCAAGCTGCAGGAGATGTTTGGCTGTGAGGAAACCCCCGCCGTAGCCGACGGCCGGGTGCCCCTGTTGCTGCACCTGTTGTCTCCGGCCCAGCGACCACTGCAGGTAACCCGGGACCTGGCGGGATTCTGGCGCAGCGGCTACCGCGAAGTGCAGCGCGAGATGAAAGGCCGCTATCCCAAGCACCCCTGGCCGGACGACCCCCTGGAGGCCGCCGCCACCCGCCATACCAAGCGGCGCGCTGCCCAGGAGCCCTGAGCCGGTAACCGCCTCAGGCGGTCCGGGTCTCAGCGCCTTGCGCCGCTGCCTGCCCGGTCCTCCCGCGCAGGCGCATCACATCCTCGCGCACCAGCAGCAGGCAGGGCACCAGGAACAGGGTTACCACGGTGCCCATCAGCACCCCGAAGCCCAGGGAGGCGGCCATGGGTACGAACATCATGGTGGAAAGCGACTTGTCCAGCATCATCGGCGCGAGCCCCACGAAGGTGGTCAGGCTGGTGAGGACGATGGGTCGGAAACGCACGCTGCCGGCATGGCTGACCACCCATTCCAGGCCCTCGCTGGAGTCTCTCTGCTTGTTGACGTAGTCCACCAGTACCAGGGAGGAGTTCACCACCACCCCCGACAGGGCGACGATGCCCAGCAGTGAGAAGAACACCAGGTCCATGCCCAGGATGAGGTGGCCCAGTACCGCGCCCACCGCGCCGAAGGGAATTACGCTCATGATGATCAGGGGCTGGGTATAGGACTGCAGCGGAATGGCCAGCAGGGCGTAGATCACCAGCAGGGCGAGCAGGGTGGTCGCGGCCAGCGATCCCATTGAGCGGCCCCGCTCCTCGGCCTCCCCGGCCAGGGAATAGGACACTCCCGGATGGCGCGCTATGATATCCGGCAAGTCTTTCCTGACCACGGCGTTGATGACAGTCTCGGGGGGGGTGATATCCCGATTGACGTCGGCGGTCACGGTGACCACGCGCTGGCCATCCACCCGGCGGATGGTAGTGTAGCCGCGACCGAGATTGACGCTGGCGACGCTGCTGAAGGGCACCTCGGTGCCGTCCGCGGTGCGGATACGCATCCCCTCCAGGTCGCCCAGGGAGCGGCGCTCACCCTCGGGGTAGCGGACCATCACCCGTATGTCGTCCTTGCCGCGCTGGATGCGCTGGGCCTCGTAACCGTAGAAAGCCTGGCGCACCTGGTCGCCCAGGTCCACCAGGCTCAGGCCCAGGGTGCGGGCCTCCGGCAGCAGGCTCAACTGCACTTCCTGCTTGCCGGCCCGGAACGAGTCGGTGACATCCAGTACCCCGTCGTAGCCCTGCAATACCGCGCGCAATTCGGCCGCGGCGTCCCGCAGTTCATCGAAATTCTTGCCGTACAGCTCGAACTCAATCGCGCTGCCGGCGCCGAAGGCCTGGGCGGTAAAACCCAGTTCTATGGCATCGGGAATGCCACCGGTCAGCTCCCGCCAGCGGTTGGCGTAGTGGCCCGCCGGTTGGCCGTCGTAGTCGGAGGGCATATGCAGCTCGATACCGATTTCGGCCAGGTTGCTCTGGGCGGTCATGTCGCCGCTGATACTGCCCTTGGGAATAAAGGAGCCGATGCTGCTGAATACGTGGGAGATCATGCTCGGCTCGCCCTCCGCCAGGCCCTGGTCCATTTCCGCCTGCAGTGCCCGCGCCGCGCGCTCCAGCTGGCCCACCGCGCGCGCGGTGGCCTCCACCGGGGTGCCCTCCGGCATGGTCAGGGTGGCGTACAGGTGGTTGCCCTCTACCGCCGGGAAGAACTGGAAGGTCATGCGCCCGCTGATGAACAGGGACAGCGCCAGGGCCAGCACCACGACGCCGCAGGCCACGGTCACGTAGCGCCAGCGCAGGGCCGCGCCGACCGCGGGCAGGTAGTAGCGGGTGGCGGCCGTTTCCAGGCCCCCGGAGATGCGCGCCTGCAGGCTGAGCCAGCGGTTGACCAGGACATTGTCGCCCTGTTCGGCCTCCGCCTTGCGATGGGCCAGGTGGGAGGGGAGGATCATCTGTGATTCGACGATGCTGAAGGCCAGGGCAATGATAACGGTGTAACCCAGGGGCTGGAAAAAGCCGCCAAAAGGCCCCGGAATATTGATGATGGGAATGAACGTGGCCATGGTGGTAAACACGCCGAAGATCACCGGTACCGACACTTCCTGGGTGCCGGTTACGGCGGCATTCACGCGGCTATAGCCCTCCTGCTCGTGGGCATAGACCCGCTCGCCCACCACAATGGCGTCGTCCACCAGGATGCCCAGCACCAGGATGAACGCCATGACCGACATGGTGCTGATGGAAATATCGACCACCGGGAACAGCGCGGCGGTGCCCAGCAGCGCGACGGGAATGCCGGCGGCCACCCACAGCGCCAGCCGAAAGCGCAGGAACAGGGTGAGCACCAGCAGCACCAGCAGCAGGCCGCTGCGGGCGTTCTTGGCCAGCGCATCCAGCCGGTCCACCAGGTCCTGTGATTCGTCCTGCCAGATGGTGACGCTGATGCCCTCGGGCAGGTCGCGCTGCGCCTGCTGCAGGTATGCCTTCACTTCGTCGGCAATCGCCAGCACATCTTCCTCGCCGACCCGTGACACCTTCAGCGCCACTGCCGGTTGGCCGTCGAAGCGCGCGCGCAGGTCGCTGTCCTCGAAACCGTCCACCACGTTGGCGATCTCGCCCAGGGTGACGGTCGTGCCGTCGACCCGGGTCAGTACCACGATGTCCTCGAACTCCTGGCCCCGGTAGGCCTGGCCCTTGGTGCGCAGCAGGATCTCGCCACCTTCGGTCTTGAGGGAGCCGCCGGGGATGTCCAGGGAGCTTTTTTCTATGGCGCGACCGACCTCCGCCAGGGTCAGGCCGTGGCGCCGCAGGGTCTGCTCGGATACTTCCACGGAGATCTCATAGGGGCGGGCAAACAACAGGTCGACCTGGGAGACACTGGGAAGGGCCACCAGGTCGTCCCGCAACTGTTGTCCCAGCAGTTTAAGGGTGCGCTCATCGGCGTTGCCGGCCAGGGCGATCTCCAGCACTGTCGCCAGGTACGTAACCTCCGAGGTGACCGGCTGCTCGGTCTCTGCGGGAAAGGAACTGATGGCGTCGACTTTGCTCTTGATGTCATTGGACAGCTTGGTTTTGTCCACCCCCTCGACCAGTTCGACGATCACCGAACAGTAGCCCTCGGAGGCGCTGGAGCTGACCTTGTCTATGCCCTCGGTGCCCTGGATGGCTTCCTCCACTCGTATGCAGACACCGGCCTCGACTTCGGCGGGGGCGGCGCCCAGGTAGGGCACGCTGACCTGCACGGCATCGACCTCGAGGTTGGGAAACTCCTCCTGGTGGGTGCGCGGCAGGGCCAGCAACCCGCCGACGATCAGAATCCACATCAGCAGATTCGCGGCTACCGGGTTGTGGGCAAACCATTCGATGACACGGTTCACTGCGCCTGTTCCCCTTCGATGAAGGGGTTCACCCGCATCCCTTCCACCACCGTCTGCAGGGGCGAAATGCACACCAGCTCGCCCTCGGCCAGGCCGTCGTCGATCAGCATGTCATCGTGCTCAAGACGCAGCAGGGAGACATGGCGGAAGTTGAGCCGGTTGTCCTCGTCCACCACCAGTACCTGGTTGTTGTCGCGCATGGCCGAGCGGGGCAGGCGGATAATATTCTCCACCTTGCGCCCCTGGATCTCAGCCTGCACGAACATTCCCACCGGTACCGGCAGGGCGTCCTCGCCGTTGACATCCATGGGCAGCCGCGCCACCCCGTACAGCATGCGCGAGCGCTCGTCGAACTCCGCCTCCAGGCGCACCAGCTCGCCCTCCCACAGCAGCCGCGCATCGCCAAAGTCCGCGGCAACGGTCACCGGGGGCCGCAGGGCGGGCGCTATCTCGCCGCGCGTGGACGTCGGCAGGCCCAGGTAAATCAGTTGATCCGCCGCCAGCGGCAGGCGCACTTCGACATAGTCGGTGGCGTAGATGGTACCTATGCTCTGGCCGCGGCTGAGGAACTGGCCGAGATCGACCTGCTCGTTGCGCACCAGGCCGTCGAAGGGCGCCCGCAACTGGGTGCGCTCCAGGTCCCGCCGGGCCTGGTCGAGGGCGGCGCGGCTCTCCGCCAGGTTGGCCGCGGCGACGTCGGCGGAGCGGCGGGCGGTGTCGAGTTGCTGTTGGCTGGCCAGCTGTTTGCCGCGCAGGCTCTGCATGCGCTTGAGTTCATCGCTGGCGAACTCGTATTCCACCTCGGCCCGCTGCAGGGCTGCCTGGGCGCGGGTGAGCGCCGTCTGGTAGTCGGCATCGTCTATGCGCAGCAGGACTTCATCGCGCGCAAAGGAGCCGCCGCCCACCAGTGAGGGGGACATCCAGACCACCCGCCCCGACACCTCGGGAATGAGCTCGCTCTGGCTGCGCGGCTGCACCGTACCCTGGGAGGTGATTTCCAGGTGCTCGGTGCGGGCCTCGACGCGCATGACCCGCACGGTCGACAGCAGTCTTTCGTAGGCCTCCGGTTCGACCTCGGGCTGGTTGATTGCGATGAGTACGGCGGCGGCCAGGCCGAGTGCCAGCACCAGCAGGGGGTATAGGACTTTCTTGTTCATGGTAGCTCCGGAATGAGGCGCGCTCGTTGTGCCATTGATGCCCTGGGTAGTGCGCTTGCAGGGCGATCAACGCCGCGATTTTTTCCTGCGACCGGGAGGATTGCGCGGCAGCCCGGTATGCTGGGTGGCGAAGGCCTGTGCGCCCGCAGGACCTCCCGGCGCCACAGTCTGGTGACGCCTGGCGGGCTGGCGCGGCGGCACGAGGTGCAGCTTGCCGTTGCCGATCAGGTCCGCGCGGCCCATCTTTTTAAGCGCCTGGCGCAACAGCGGCCAGTTGTCGGGATCGTGATAGCGCAGGAACGCCTTGTGCAGCTTGCGCTGTCCCAGTTTGCGCACGGTGGGCATGGTGTCGCTGTGCCGGGTCACGCGCTGCAGGGGATTCTTGCCGCTGTGGTACATCGCGGTGGCGGTGGCCATGGGCGAGGGGTAGAAGGTCTGTACCTGGTCGGCGCGGAACTTGTTGCGCTTCAGCCACAGGGCCAGGTTCATCATGTCCCGGTCGCTGGTGCCCGGATGGGCGGCGATGAAGTAGGGGATCAGGTACTGCTCCTTGCCGGCGGCCTTCGAGTATTTCTCGAACAGGGCGCGAAAGCGGTCGTAGCTGCCCATGCCCGGCTTCATCATCTTGCTCAGCGGTCCCTCTTCGGTGTGCTCGGGAGCGATCTTGAGATAGCCGCCCACGTGGTGGGTGACCAGTTCCTCCACGTAGGCCGGGGTTTCCACCGCCAGGTCGTAGCGCAGGCCCGAGGCGATCAGCACCTTCTTGACGCCGGGTACACTGCGGGCGCGGCGATACAGCTGTATCAGCGGCGTCTGGTCGGTATTGAGATTCTTGCAGATGCCCGGGAACACACAGCTCAGCTTGCGGCACTTCGCCTCGACTTCCTTGCTCTTGCAGGCCAGGCGCCACATGTTGGCGGTCGGGCCGCCCAGGTCCGAGATCACCCCGGTAAAGGCGGGGGAGGTGTCGCGTATGCGCTCCACCTCGCGAATGATGGAGTCCTCCGAGCGGTTCTGGATAATGCGGCCCTCGTGCTCGGTGATAGAGCAGAATGTGCAGCCGCCAAAGCAGCCGCGCATGATATTCACCGAGTGGCGAATCATTTCATAGGCGGGAATGCGGGCGTCGCCGTAGCTGCTGTGGGGCAGCCGGGTGTAGGGCAGTTCGAACACCCGGTCCAGCTCGTCTGTCTCCAGCGGGATGGGCGGCGGGTTGAGCCACAACTCGCGATCACCGTGGGCCTGCACCAGCGGCCGCGCGTTGTGGGGGTTGGTCTCCTTGTGCAGGATGCGCGAGGCGTGGGCGTAGAGGGCGCCGTCGTCCTTGACCTGTTCGTAGCCGGGGATGCGGATGACGGTCTGCCGGTCCGCCGTGGCGGTGCCCACCAGGGTGATCGGCTCGGCCCGGGCCGGGTCGGCCGCGCCCGATCCCACGACCGCGCAGCTGGCGCCACTGCTGCTGGTATTGTCCTCGTAGGGGTTGGTGCGCGGCGCCAGCGGCCCCACCACGTCGATGCTGGTGGAGTCGATCACCTGCCAGTCCGCCGGGATACGCTTGCGCACGAAGGCCGTGCCGCGCAGGTCGCGAAGCGTGTGGATAGGCTCTCCCGCCGCGAGACGGTGCGCGACTTCCACAATCGCCCGCTCGGCGTTGCCGTACAGCAGCAGGTCGGCGCGGCTGTCCAGCAGGATGGAGCGCCGCACCTTGTCGCTCCAGTAATCGTAGTGGGCAATGCGTCGCAGGCTCGCCTCGATACTGCCTATCACCAGCGGCACGTCCCGGTAGGCCTCGCGCAGGCGCTGGCTGTAGACGATCACCGCGCGATCCGGGCGACGGTTGCCTTCGTTGCCGGGTGTGTAGGCGTCGTCATTGCGGCGTTTGCGGTCGGCGGTGTAACGATTGATCATCGAGTCCATGTTGCCGGCGGCGACCCCGAAAAACAGGTTCGGTGGTCCCAGCACCTTGAAGGGCTCGGCGCTGTCCCAGGCCGGCTGAGCGATGATGCCCACGCGGAAGCCCTGCGCCTCCAGCAGGCGGCCGATTACCGCCATGCCGAAACTGGGGTGGTCCACGTATGCATCGCCGGTGACGATGATAATGTCGCAGCTGTCCCAGCCCAGGGCGTCCATCTCGGCGCGGCTCATGGGCAGCTCGGGCGCCGGCCCCAGGCACTCGGCCCAGAACTTGCGATAGGAAAACAGCGGTGTGACGTCCATGGTGTTGGCCGGCTGGCGAAAGGGCAGCATTATAGCGGTGTGGAGCGCCCGTGGGCTAAGCACTATTGCCAATGTGGGCGGGTTATTGCGTGCCGGTTTCTCCGGCTATAGGTTATAAAATAGATTAAAAAATAAATGTAACTATCTGTTATAAATATAAATTAGGACTTTTCAGTCTCTGGCGCATGGCCGGGCCGTGGCAGTTGGGAGCCGCAGGCGCGACAGTAATGGGCATCGGGGTCGGGCTCCACCGTGGAGCAGTTGGTGCAGTTGCGCGCCAGCATCGCCAGGCGCTGTTTCTTGATCTGCTGGGCCATGGTGAGTTCGGCGGTAATGATACCGGTGGGCACCGCGATAATCGCATAACCCACCAGCATGCCGGCGGCG
Source organism: Pseudomonadales bacterium (assembly GCA_024234735.1). Taxonomy (GTDB): domain Bacteria; phylum Pseudomonadota; class Gammaproteobacteria; order Pseudomonadales; family Halieaceae; genus JARRPM01. The sequence continues at coordinate 922,437 of JACKNV010000001.1, read as the reverse complement.
GACACCGCCCGGCCGGCGGTGGTTACCGGGGTGACGTCGCCGTAGCCCACCGTGGTGATGGTGACGATGGCCCAGTACACGCTGGTGGGGATGTCGTCGAAGCCGTTGCCGGGCCCCTCGATCACGTACAGCAGGCAGCCGAAGATCGTGGCGAGGATCATCATCACCGTGAAGAACACGAAAATCTTGCGGCCGGAGCGCTGCAGGGCCGCAGCCAGGTCATTGGCCTCGTTGAGCAGGGTCAGCAGGCGCAGCACCCGAAAGATCCGCAGGATACGCAGCAGGCGGATAATCAGCAGGGGGGCGGTCTGGGGCAGGAAAATGGACAGGTAGGTCGGCAGTACCGCCAGCAGGTCCACCACGCCGTAAAGGCTCAGCACATACGCGCGCCGATTGGGCGTACACCAGATGCGCGCCAGGTACTCGACCGTGAACAGCAGGGTGAACAGCCACTCCAGGCGGAAGAACAGGTCCCCGTAGGACGCATCCAGTGAGACGATGGAGTCCAGCATGATGACTATCACGCTGGCGATAATGATGGCGATCAGCGCCAGGTCGAACCATTTGCCCGCGGGTGTTTCGGTGCCAAAAATGACCTCGTAGCACTTCAGCTGCAGCGGGGTCTGCTCTCTGTGGGACATACGACGGGATCTGCGCTTGGCCGGGAGCCGGTAGAGGCACTATATTAAACGGCCGCGGCCTTGTACAACTGCGCCGCCGAAGCACGCACCGGAGGTCCCGAGCACATGGAACTGCCTATTTACCAGGTCGACGCCTTCGCCGATCACGTTTTTGCGGGCAACCCGGCGGCGATCATGCCGTTGCAGCAGTGGCTGGACGACGAGACCCTGCAGGCCATTGCCATGGAAAACAACCTGTCGGAGACCGCCTTCCTGGTACCCAGTGGGGAGGGCTGCCAGCTGCGCTGGTTCACACCGACTGTGGAAGTGGATCTGTGTGGCCATGCGACCCTGGCGGCGGCGCACGTGCTGTTCGAGCACCTGCAGCACCCAGCGGACGATATCCTGTTTCACACCCGCAGCGGCGACTTGCGGGTGCGCCGCTCGGCCGCAGGCCTGACCCTGGATTTTCCCGCCGCCTCACTGCTGCCGACGGACGTGGATTCGGCGATCTGCCGGGCGCTGGGCGCCACCGCCAGTGAGGCGGTAATAGCGCGCGACAACCCCCACGCGGTGGTTTACGTGTACGAGTTCGAGGAGGATGTGGCCGGCCTGCAGCCGGACTTCGCGGCGCTGCGAGCCGCCAGTGAGCACTGCATTATTGCCACCGCTCCCGGTGATGACTGCGATTTCGTGTCGCGTTTTTTCGGGCCCCAGGTCGGCATCGATGAGGACCCGGTAACCGGCTCGGCCCACTGCAGCCTGGTGCCCTACTGGGCGCAGCGCCTGCACCTGGAAAAACTGCAGGCGCGGCAGATTTCGGCGCGGGGCGGCACCCTGGACTGCGAGCTTCGCGACGGCCGGGTTTTTATGACCGGCCGGGGCGTGACCTACATGCACGGCACGGTAGTGGCCTGCTAGGGGCGAGTTTAGTCGGCCGGTGCATCGGCGCGGGGCGCGCGCAACCGCGGGCCGAATGAATTCGGCCCTACTCAAGCTATGTAGGGTCGAATTCATTCGACCAGTGCACCGGAGCCGGCGCAATTTCGGGCCGAATGAATTCGGTATCTACGGGTGGTGGAGTATGCGTCCGGAAGAATCAGCGCCGCGGCTGGCACAGGGCGATGCCGCAGCATACCGCCAGCAGCCCGGCGAACTGCCAGGCGTGCACCGCCTCCCCCAGCAGCAGCGCGCCGGCGGCGAAGGACAGCAGGGGGATCAGGTAATTGATCAGGGAAACGAAGTTCGGCCCGACCTCTGTCACCACCACGAAGTACACCCAGGTCGCCAGCCCGGTGGAGAATAAACCCAGCGCCGCGGTCGCCAGCCAGGCATTGCGGGTGACAGCCAGCTGCCAGGGCTGTTCCAGCCAGAGTGCTGTCGGCAGCAGCAGGACGCCCCCCGCCAACAGGGTGCCGGTGGCAATTACCAGCCCGTTCAACGCCGGCAGGCGCTTGGCGAAAATATTGTTTACCGCGTAGGAAAAGGTGGCCGCGACGACGGCGAGCTGGGCCACCAGGGCCGGCCCGCCCAGGCCGCGCAGGGCGTCGGCGCCCACCAGTACAGCCACTCCGCAAAAACCCATTGCCACCCCCGCCAGGCGCCCGCCGGTGATCTGCTCGTGGGCCACGAAAAAGTGCGCCAGTACCAGCGTGCTGATCGGCACCAGGGCCATCAGCAGGCCCGCCTGGCCACTGGTGATATGCACCTCCGCCCAGGTGATCAGGGTGAAGGGGATGAGGTTGCCGGTGATGCTGAGGCCGGTGAACAGCAGCCACCAGCGCCCGCTGGCGGGCAGTCGCAGGCCCTGCCAGCGCATGATGACGTACAGTGCTGCCGCGCCCAGCAGCAGCCGCAGGGACACCAGGGTCAGGGGTGGGAAAGACGCCAGGGCGACGGCGATGAGCAGGAAGGCGAAGCCCCAGCCCAGGCTCAGCAGGCCGAGCAATATCCAGTGCCGGGGGGCGGGCTGTCGTGTCATGTCATGCTACAGCTGCGCGACCACGTCGACCATCGCCGCGGTCAGGGCGGCTACATCCTCCGTGCCCATGACATAGGGCGGCATGGCATAAACCAGTTTCCCGAAAGGCCTTACCCAGACACCGCGTTCCACGAACATGGGCTGCACGGTTTGCATATCCACCGGCTCCTCCAGTTCGATGACCCCGATGGCTCCCAGGGTGCGCACCTGGGCCACCGCGGGCAGTTCAGCGGCCGGCGCGAGGCCTTCGCCAAGTGCCTTGTTGAGGTTGGCGACCTGGCGTTGCCAGGGCTGCGATAACAACAGTTCTATGCTGGCGATAGCGGTGGCGCAGGCCAGCGGATTGCCCATGAAAGTCGGTCCGTGCATGAACGCACCGGCCTCGCCGTCGCTGATGCCCCTGCTGATGCGCTGGTTGCACAGGGTCGCCGCCAGCGTCATGTAGCCCCCGGTCAGGGCCTTGCCCAGGCACAGGATGTCCGGCTCCACCGCGGCGTGTTGCAGCGCGAACAGCTTGCCGGTGCGCCCGAACCCGGTGGCGATCTCGTCAAAAATCAGCAGGACGTCGAAGGCATCACACAGGGCGCGCAGCTTCACCAGGTAGTCCGGGGAGTAGAAGCGCATGCCACCCGCGCCCTGCACCACGGGCTCGACGATGACGGCGGCGACCTCCCGGTGGTGCTGGCTCAGCAGGTCGGTGATGGCGACCATCTCGCTGTCGGGGCAGGGGCCGTCGAAGGCGCAGTTCGGCGCCGGTGCGAACAGGTGCCGGGGCAACATTTCGCCGAACAGGTGGTGCATGCCGGTAACCGGGTCGCAGACTGCCATCGCGCCGAAGGTGTCGCCGTGATAGCCGTTGCGCAGGGCGATGACTTTCTGCTTGCCGGGGTTGCCCACGGAATACCAGTATTGCAGGGCCATCTTGAGGGCGACTTCCACCGCCACCGAACCGGAGTCGCTGAAGAAGACCCGGTCCAGGAAGCGGGGGTCAGGGAGGTCAGCAGTTGGGCGAGCTTCACCGCCGGCGGGTGGGTGAGGCCGCCGAACATCACATGGGACATGGTCTCCAGCTGCGCCTGTACCGCGCGGTTCATGGCGGGGTGGTTGTAGCCGTGGATGGCGCACCACCAGGACGCCATGCCGTCGATGAGTTCACGGCCGTCCGCCAGCCGCAGGCGCACACCGCTGGCGGACACCACCGGAAAAACTTCCGGACCGTCGTGGGCCGATGCGTAGGGGTGCCAGATGGCAGCGCGATCCGCCGCCTGCAGGCTCTGCCAGGAGAGTTCGGGCATCAGTCGGCCAGCGCCTCCCGCACGGTCGGCAGGATGTTTTCCAGCAGGATGGGCTGGGCCGCCACCGCGGGGTGGATACCGTCGGCCTGCATCAGGGTCGGGTCGGTGGCCACGCCCGCCAGCAGGAAGGGCGCGAGCACACTGTCCGTTGCCCGGGCGATCTCCACAAAACTGTCGCGAAAGCCCGCCGTGTATCGGGCACCGTAGTTGGGGGGGATTTCCATGGGCACCAGGATAACCTCGGCACCGGCCCTTTGCGACAGGCTCACCAGCTGCTGCAGGTTGTCCCGCAGGGCGTCCAGGGGAAAGCCGCGCAGGCCGTCGTTGCCGCCCAGCTCTAGAATCACCAGCGCCGGTTGGTGCTGTTCCAGCAGGCCCGGCAGGCGGCGCAGGCCGCCGCCGGTGGTCTCGCCGCTGATGCTGGCATTGACCACCTGCCAGGGCGGGTCCTCCCGCTCCAGTTGCTGCGCCAGCAGGGCCACCCAGCCCTGCTCCAGAGACATACCGTAGGCCGCACTGATACTATCGCCCAGCACCAGCACGCTCTGGCCCCGGGCCTGCACAGGTCCGGCCAGGCACAGGCCGAGCAATCCAAGCAGTAGCGCCGCCCGTACATTGCGCAAAAGGATGGTTCTGATGATCAAAGTTGAAAATCTCCTGAAGCGGGTCCCGATGGCGGGAACCGAACTGGAAATACTGAAAGGGATCACCCTGGAAATCAAGTCGGGCGAGGCGGTGGCCATTGTCGGCGCCTCGGGATCCGGTAAATCCACCCTGCTGGGACTGCTGGCGGGCCTGGACGAGGCCAGCGGCGGTCGGGTGGTGATCGGCGATACCGACCTGGGCGAACTGGACGAGGACGGCAGGGCGCTGTTTCGCGGCCGCCACGTGGGCTTCGTGTTCCAGTCCTTCCAGTTGCTGCCCGCGCTCACCGCCCTGGAGAACGTGATGTTGCCGCTGGAGTTGCAGGGCCAGGCAAAGGCCAGGGAGCAAGCCGGGGAGTTTCTCCAGCGGGTGGGCCTGGGCGCGCGCATGCAGCACTACCCGCGGCAGATGTCCGGCGGCGAGCAGCAGCGGGTGGCGATCGCCCGCGCCTTCGCCGCGCAGCCCTCTATCCTGTTTGCCGACGAGCCCACCGGTAACCTCGACACCCACACCGGGGCGCACATCATCGATCTGCTATTCGAGCTCAACCGGGAAGAGGGTACCACCCTGGTGCTGGTCACCCATGACGAAACGCTGGCGCAGCGCTGCGAGCGCCGGCTGGTGTTGGCCGCCGGCGAGCTGGTCGCCGCCTGACAGTGTCGGTCACCGCGGCGAAAATGCTGGCCCGCGACTGGCGCGGGGGCGAGCTGGGCGTATTGCTGGTGGCCCTGGTGCTGGCGGTGGGGGTGGTATCCGGCATCAGCGCCTTTGCTACCCGCCTGCAAAATGCCCTGACCCAGGAGAGCCATCGCTTCCTGGCCGCCGACCTGGTGGCCCGCAGTTCCCGCGCCCTGCCCGGGGAGTGGCTGCAGGGCGCCGCACAGCGGGGCGTCGCCACCGCCCGCACCCTGACATTTCCCTCCATGGTGTTCGCCGGCGACGACAGCATGCAGCTGGCGGCGATCAAGGCGGTCAGTGACGAGTACCCGCTGCGCGGCGAGCTGACCTACAGCGAGCAGCCTTTCGGTGCCGTGCTGCCCGCCGCGGGAGGGCCGGCGCGCGGCGAAGTCTGGCTGGAGTCGCGCCTGTTCCCGCTGCTGGACGTCGCCATAGGGGATCAGGTGAGCATCGGCGAGGCGACCTTCACGGTGGCCGCCGCGGCGCGCACGGAACCCGACCAGGCGGCGTCCTTCGGCGGCTACGGGCCGCGACTGCTGATGCACTACGACGATATCCCGGCGACCGGGGTAGTGCAGCCCGGCAGTCGGGTGGAGTACCGCCAGTTGTATGCGGCCGCGCCGCCGCTGCTGGCATCCTTCCGGGGCTGGCTGGAGCCGCAACTGGAGGACAGCCAGAGCCTGCTGGACGTCAGTGAGGGGCAGCCGGGCATAGGCAGGGCCCTCGCCCGGGCCGAGCGTTTCCTGCTACTGGCGGGCAGCCTGGCGGTGGTGCTGGCCGGGGTGGCCATCGCCCTCGCGGCACGCCGTTTCAGCGAGCGCCACACCGATTACGTGGCCATCATGAAAAGCCTGGGCGCCACCTCGCAGCGGATCAACCGGTTGTACGCCGGCAGCCTGCTGCTGCTGGGGCTGCTGGCCACCGCCCTGGGCTGCCTGCTGGGCTGGTCGATACAGGCGTTGTTCTTCGGCCTGTTTGCCGAGCAGATGCCGGTGCAGCCGGGGGCCAGTGGCCCCGGCCCCTACGCGGTGGGGGCCGCCACCGCGCTGACTTGCCTGTTGTGCTTTGCCTGGCCGCCGCTGCGGCGGCTGGGTCTGGCCAGCCCGCTGCGGGTACTGCGCCGGGACGTGCCCGAGGAGAACCGCCGCAGCCTGGCGGACTATCTGGTGGGCCTGCTGGCGGTGTCCCTGCTGATGTGGTGGTACAGCGGCGACCTGCAACTGACCCTGGCCGTGCTCGCCGGCCTGGCGATCACCGTGGTGCTGGGCCTGGGGCTGGCGCTCACCCTGCTGCGCGGCGGCCGCCTGGTGGGCATGAGCGCGGGCAGCATCTGGCGGCTGGCGCTGGCCGGCCTGCAGCGCCGCGGCACCGCCAACGCCATGCAGGTGGTGATTTTCGCAATGGCCATCATGCTGCTGCTGGTGCTGGTACTGGTGCGCACCTCGTTGATCGATGCCTGGCAAACCCAGTTGCCCCAGGGCACCCCCAACCACTTCATGATCAATATCGGTCCCGAGGAAGTGCAGGCAGTCGACCAGATGCTGCGCAGCCAGGATATCGCCAGCGAGCCGCTGTACCCCATGATTCGCGGGCGCATCATGGCGGTCAATGGCGACGAGCTGCCGCGCAGTGACGATCTCCAGGCGAATCGCCGCCAGCGGGAGAGCAATTTCACCTGGTCGGATACGCTGCCCCCGGGTAACCGCCTGATCGCCGGCCAGTGGTGGCCCGTGCAGACCGATGCGGCCCTGGTCTCGCTGGAACGCGAATTCGCCGAGCGCATGGGCATCCAGGTGGGCGATACGGTGGACTTTCTGGTGGGCGCGCAGCCGCTGCAGGCGCAGGTTGCCAACCTGCGGGAACTGGACTGGCAGACCATGCAGCCGAACTTCTTTCTGGTGTTTCCGCCGCGCCTGCTGGCCGATTATCCGGCCACCTTCATGACCAGCTTCTATCTGGCTCCCGGGGACAAGACCTTTCTCAACCGGTTTATTCGCGCTTTCCCCACGGTGACGGTGATCGAAATGGACGTGGTGGTCGAACAGATTCGCAGTATCGTCAACCAGGTTTCCGCCGCCGTCGAACTGGTCCTGGCGGTCATCCTGGCGGCGGGCGCCCTGGTGCTCATTGCCGGCGTGCAGTCCAGCGTCGATGCCCGCATGCACGAAAGCGCCATACTGCGGGCTCTCGGGGCGCGCCGCGGCCTGGTGCTGGGGGGCCTGTTCATCGAGTTCGCGGCCATGGGCCTGTTCGCTGGCCTGCTGGCCACCGTCGCGGCGGAGTTGTCGGTCTACATTCTCCAGCAGTGGGTCATGGAGATGCGCTATACCCCGTCCCCCTGGATCTGGCCGCTGGGTATTGGTGCCGGTGTCGCGCTGATAGGCGGCCTGGGGGTATTCAGCTGCCGCCGCGTGGTTTCCAGCCCACCGGTGGCGCTGTTACGCGCCTTGTAGGGCTGGCTTCAATCCGCCTTGATGCCGTCTATAAACGTATGCACCCCGACACCGACCTGGCGCTGCAGGTCGATGTGGCGCTCGAACAACTCCGGGGCGTCAACCCGCAGGGTGGCGAGGCCGTGGATGCCGGCCCAGGCGGCGTTGGCGAGATAGGCGACGTCCTGCTGGCGAAACTGGCCCAGCTGCATGCCGCGGTTGAGAATGGTCTGCACCAGCAGGAACGTTTCCCGGCTGGCCTCGCGCAATTCCGGGTAGCGTTCCGCCGGCTGCACGGCGGGACCGAACATCAGCTTGAACAGTTGCGGCTGGCGGGCGGCGTACTCGACGTAGGCCTGGGCAAAGGCAATCAGCTGCCGGGTCGGGCAGTCGCCGGCATCCTCGCCGGCGCGGCGCAGGGCCTGCAGGAGGTCGCGGTAGCCCTGGGTGGCCATCGCCGCCAGCAATTCGCCCTTGTCGGCGAAGTGGCGATAGGGCGCCGTCTGGGAAACGCCCACGGCGCGGGCCAGGGCGCGCAGGCTCAAGTCGTCGGCGCCTACGGACCGCAGTTGCTCGATGGCGGTCTCGAGCAGCTCGGCGCGCAAATTGCCGTGGTGGTAGCTCTTGCCGGAGGCGGAGTCGTTCATGGGCTCAGCTTAACAGGTCGGTGAAAGGGTGCGGGCAAAGAAAAGGCGCCTGCCGCAGTGCGACAAGCGCCTGGGCGACCGCTGGCGGCTCAGGGCAGCAGGTGCTGGACCGCGTCGCGTTCCTCACCCAGCTCCTTGGCCGTGGCATCCATCTTGGCGCGGCTGAATTCGCCAACTTCCAGGCCCGCCACGATACTCCACTGGCCGCCGCTGCAGCGGCAGGGGAAGGAGTAGATCAGGCCTTCGGGAATGCCGTAGGAGCCGTCGGAGAGGACGCCCATGGAAACCCAGTCGTCGCCCTCGGTGCCCAGCGCCCAGCTGCGCATGTGGCCGATGGCGGCGTTGGCCGCGGAGGCAGCGGAAGACGCACCGCGGGCCTTGATGATCGCGGCGCCGCGCTGTTGCACGGTAGGTATAAAGTCGTCCTCGTACCAGTCCTGGTCGACCAGCTCAATGGCCGCCTGGCCCTTGACCCGGGCGTTGAACAGGTCCGGATACTGGGTGGCCGAATGGTTGCCCCAGATGGTCATGTTGGTGACGTCGTTGACGGTGGTGCCGGTTTTCAGGGCGATCTGGGTCATGGCGCGGTTGTGGTCCAGCCGGGTCATGGCGGTGAAGTTGCGCGGATCGATGGAAGGCGCGTTGCGCTGGGTGATCAGGGCATTGGTGTTGGCGGGGTTGCCCACCACCAGCACCTTGATGTCCCTGCTGGCGTGATCGTCTATGGCCTTGCCCTGTACCGAGAAAATGGCCGCGTTGGCCTCCAGCAGGTCCTTGCGCTCCATGCCCGGGCCGCGGGGGCGGGCGCCTACCAGCAGGGCGTAGTCGGCATCCTTGAAACCGGTATCGGGGTCGTCGGTGCAGACGATGCCCGCCAGCAGGGGAAAAGCGCAGTCTTCCAGTTCCATTCGCACGCCTTCCAGCGCTTCCATTGCGGGAGTGATATCCAGCAGGTGCAGAATGACGGGTTGGTCGTCGCCGAGCATGGCGCCGGAAGCGATACGGAACAGCAGGGCGTAGCCAATCTGGCCTGCCGCGCCGGTAACGGTAACTCGAACGGGTTGTTTCATCGGATCAGGTTCCTCGCTGATGGAAGGGTAGCAACGTACGGGGCGCACATTGTCAGGGGATTGCCGGCAAAAAACAAGGGAGCCGCCGGCGCGCCGGCACGCCGCGTCCGGCTGGACTGGGCCGGCGCCGAACGAGTACACTGCGCGCCTGAAACCGCCCTGGCAGGGAATGTCGTGCAGGAACTATCGCGCAAGGAAAAAACCCGCTTCAACAAGCTGCAAAAACGCCTGCGCCGCAACGTGGGCAACGCCATTGCCGACTACAATATGATAGAGCAGGGCGACCGGGTGATGGTGTGCCTGTCCGGGGGCAAGGACTCCTACGGCATGCTGGACATATTGCTGAGCCTGCAGCACAGCGCGCCGGTGGATTTCGAGCTGATCGCGGTCAACCTCGACCAGAAGCAGCCGGGCTTTCCCGAGGAGGTGCTGCCGGCCTACCTGTCGGCGCTGGACATACCGTTCTACATCCTGGAAAAAGACACCTATAGCGTGGTGCGCGAGGTGATCCCCGAGGGCAAGACCACCTGCGGCCTGTGTTCGCGGCTGCGGCGCGGCAGCCTCTACGGGTTTGCCCGGGAGATAGGCGCGACCAAGATCGCCCTGGGTCACCACCGCGACGACATTGTCGAAACCCTGTTCCTGAACATGTTTTTTGCCGGCAAGCTGAAGGCCATGCCGCCCAAGCTGCTCAGCGACGACCGCCAGAACGTGGTGATCCGGCCGCTGGCATACTGCAGGGAGAAGGACCTGGGGCGCTACGCGGCCTACCGACAGTTTCCCATCATTCCCTGCAATCTATGCGGTTCCCAGGAGAACCTGCAGCGGGTGCAGATCAAGCAGATGCTGGCCGAGTGGGAGCGGGCCTACCCGGGGCGCACCGAGATCATCTTCCGCAGTATCCGCAACGTGGCCCCCTCGCAGCTGGCCGATACCGGCCTGTTCGATTTCAGCTCCCTGCGGGTGGAGCGCGATGCCGGTGAGATCGCCGAAGACCGGGAGCTGTACTTCCCCGCCATCAACGTGGTCAACCTCTAGTGGCGCAGGGCCAGGACGGCGCGGCCCTGCTGAGGGCCGATGCCCTCAGTCTCGAACGGGGCGGCCGGGAGCTGTTTTGCGGCCTGTCCTTCACGGTGCGCCCCGGGCAACTGCTGCAGATCGAGGGTCCCAACGGCGCCGGCAAGACCAGCCTGCTGCGGATTCTCGCCGGCCTGTCGCGCTACGGGTTCGGCGGCCGTGTGCACCGCCAGGCCCCGCAGCTGTACCTGGGGCATCACCCGGCGGTCAAGGCGCTGCTCACCCCCCGCGAGAACCTCGCCTGGCACGTGGCCGGGGAGGGCGGACACAGCGATGCCCGCATCGAGGCCGCCCTCGAACAGGTGGGGCTGTACGGCTACGAGGACGTACCCAGCATGACGCTGTCGGCAGGGCAGCACCGGCGGGTCAACCTGGCGCGACTGTACCTGTCCAGCGCGCCCCTGTGGCTACTGGACGAACCCTTCACGGCCATCGACAAGGCCGGCGTCGCCCAGCTCGAGCAATTGCTCGAGAACCATGTCCAGGGGGGCGGCGCGGTGATCCTGACCTCCCACCAGGCGCTGCAGCTGACCCGGCTGGTGGAGTTTATCCACCTGGACGCGGGGCTGGTGGCGTGAGCCCGGCGTCGCGCCCCCCCGCCACCAGCGCATTCTGCCTCACCCTGGTGCGCCGCCAGTTGACCCTGGCGGTGCGGCGCCCGGTGGATATCGGCAACCCGCTGTTGTTTTTTGCCATGGTGGTGGCCCTGTTCCCGCTGGGCCTGGGGCCGGCGCCGGACAAGCTGGCCGATTTCGCCCCCGGCATCCTGTGGATCATCGCGCTGCTGTCCAGCCTGCTCAGCTCCGACACCGTGTTTCGCTCCGACTTCGAAGACGGCAGCCTGGAGCAGCTGCTGCTGGCCCCGCAGCCGCTGTACCTGTCGGTGCTGGCCTATATCCTCGCCCACTGGCTGATCACCGGCGCGCTGCTGGCGCTGGTGTCGCCGCTGTTCGCGGTGATGATCAACCTGCCGTCCGCGGCGATCCCGGCCCTGGTCTGCGCGCTGGCGCTGGGTACCGCCGTGCTCAGCCTGGTGGGGGGGATAGGCGCGGCGCTCACCGTGGGCCTGAAGCGCGGCGGTATGCTGATCTCCCTGCTGATCCTGCCGTTTTACATGCCGGTGCTGATATTCGGCAGTGCGGCGGTGCGCCAGGCCGCGCTGGGCGCGCCCGCCGCCCCGTACCTGGCGATTCTGGGCGCCATGCTGTGCCTGGCCATCGCCCTGGCGCCCCTGGCCATCGCCGCCGGGCTGCGCATCAGTGTCGATGCCTGAGGAGCCGCTCTTGAGACAGATCAAGCGCAAGCTGGACACGTGCTTGTCCCGCGACCGGCGCACTGTATAATCGGCGGCCCTATGTGGTCCTTCTTCCATAAACTGGGCTCCCCGCCGTGGCTGTTCGGCATCGCCGGGAGCATCCTGCGCTGGCTGCTGCCCATTACCCTGGTGGCGCTGGCCGTGGGCCTGGTATGGGGGCTGTTGTTTACCCACCCGGATTTCCGCCAGGGCAACAGCTACCGCATCATCTACATTCACGTGCCCGCCGCAGTGGTCGCCCTGGCCGGCTACTACGTGATGGCGATTGCCGGCGCCGTAAGCCTTGTCTGGAAAATGAAGATGGCCGACGTGGCCATGCGGGCCTGCGCGCCTATCGGCGCCGCCCTGACCTTCATCGCGCTGGTGACGGGCTCGATCTGGGGCAAGCCCACCTGGGGCACCTGGTGGGTGTGGGACGCGCGTATCACCTCCATGCTCATCCTGTTGTTTCTGTACCTGGGCGTGGTGGCCCTGTACGAGGCCTACGACAACAAGGAGGCCGCCGGCAAGGCCTGCGCGGTGCTCAGCCTGGTGGGCACGGTCAATATCCCCATCATCTACAAATCGGTGGACTGGTGGTACAGCCTGCACCAGCCGGCCTCGATCCGGTTCACCGGCGGATCCACCATCGACGCCAGCATGCTGTATCCGCTGTTGCTGATGATCGTGGCCTTCTACTGCCTGTTCACTTGCTGTCTGCTGATGAACATGCGCGCCGAGCTGGTGGAACGCGAGGCCCGCACCAACTGGGTGCGCAAACTGGCGCGCGCCGGGGAAGCGCGCGCATGAGTGTTGCGCAGTGGGTCGCCCAGCTCGACCAGAACCTGTATTTTCGCAGCGTGGACGCCCTGCTCGACATGGAGGGACACGGCGCTTTCGTGTGGTCCGCCTACCTGATTACCACGCTGGTGGTGCTGGCCATGCTGTTGCTGCCGCTGCGGCGCAAGCGCAGGTTCCTGCGCCAGCTGGCCGGGGAACTAAAACGCCGGGAAGGCAGTCCCAGGACAAAGGGAGGGGGTGACTGATGCATCCGGTACGCAGGCAAAGACTGTTGATCGTCCTGTTGGTGGTGTTGTTTTCCAGCGCTGCGGTGGGGCTGGTGGCCTATGCCCTGCGCGGCAATATCAACCTGTTTTTCCCCCCCGCGGAAGTGGCCCGGGGCGAGGCGCCTGTGGGTACGCCCATCCGGGTGGGTGGCATGGTGCGCGAGGGGAGCGTGCAGCGCAGCGACGACAGCCTGGAGGTCAGGTTCGTGATAACCGATTTCGAGGCGGACGTGCCCGCTGTCTACGAGGGCATACTCCCCGACCTGTTTGGCGAGGGCCAGGGCGCGGTGGCCTCGGGCGTGCTCAACGAGCAGGGGGTTCTGGTGGCGTCGGAGGTGCTGGCCAAGCACGATGAGAATTACATGCCCCCGGAAGTGAGCGAGGCGCTGGAAAAATCCGGCTTCGACCACAAGGGGAATGCCCGATGATTCCCGAGCTGGGGCATTTCGCCCTCATTATCGCCCTGTGCCTGGCGCTGCTGCTGGCGCTGGTGCCCGCCTGGGGTGCCTGGCGGCGCAATACCCATGCGATGGCCCTGGCTCCCGGGCTGGCCATCGGCCTGCTGTTCTTCGTGGCGATCAGTTTCACCTGCCTGGCCATCGCCTTCCTGCAGGACGACTTCTCGGTGAAAGTGGTGGCCGGCAACAGCAACAGCCTGCTGCCGCCGATCTACAAGTTTTCCGCCCTGTGGGGCAATCACGAGGGGTCGCTGCTGTTGTGGGCCCTGATCCTCAGCATGTGGACTGCGGCGGTCGCCCTGTTCAGCCCGCAACTGCCGCTGCTGGTGCTGTCCCGGGTGCTGGCGGTGATGGGCGCCATCGGCGTCGGCTTCCTGTCGTTTTCACTGCTGACGTCCAACCCGTTCGCGCGCCTGCTGCCCGGAACGCCGGCCGACGGCAACGACCTCAATCCGCTGTTACAGGACCCGGGCCTGATTATCCACCCGCCGCTGTTGTACATGGGTTACGTGGGCTTCTCCGTGGCTTTCTCGTTTGCCATCGCCGCCCTGCTGGGCGGGCGCCTGGACGCCTCCTGGGCGCGCTGGTCGCGCCCCTGGACCAATGTCGCCTGGGCCTTTCTGTCCCTGGGCATCATGCTGGGCAGCTGGTGGGCCTACTACGAGTTGGGCTGGGGCGGCTGGTGGTTCTGGGACCCGGTCGAGAATGCCTCGTTCATGCCCTGGCTGGCCGGCACCGCGTTGCTGCATTCCCTGGCGGCCACCGAGAAGCGTGGCCTGTTCAAGAGCTGGACGGTGCTGCTGGCGATTTTCGCTTTTTCCCTGAGCCTGCTGGGCACATTCCTGGTGCGCTCCGGGGTGCTGACATCGGTGCATGCCTTTGCCACCGACCCGGCACGCGGCCTGTTCGTGCTGGCCTTCCTGGCGGTGGTGGTCGGCGGTTCGCTCACTCTCTATGCCCTGCGCGCGCCGGCGGTCAGCAGCCGGGTGAGTTTCAGCTGGGTGTCGCGGGAGTCGTTGCTGCTGGTCAACAATATCGTGTTCCTGGCGGCGGCGCTGACCGTGTTGTTCGGAACCCTGTTCCCGCTGATCATGGACGCCCTGGGACAGGGCAAGTACTCGGTGGGGCCGCCGTACTTCAATGCCGTGTTCGTGCCGCTGATGGCCCTGCTGGTGCCTTTCATGGGGCTGGGGCCGGTGGCGCGCTGGAAGCGGGACTCCGGTCGGCGCTGGCTGTCCGAGCTGGGGGTGCCCGCGGTGGTCGCGCTGCTGTGCGGGCTGACCCTGCCGCTGCTCGGGGGTGATTACAATGTCTGGGTGGCGCTGGCGGTGGCGCTCTCCGGCTGGCTGGTACTGGGCCTGCTGCGCGACCTGTGGTACCGGGTGCGAGGAGCCGCGTCCCTCGCGGCCGGGCTGCGACGCATCACGCCCAGTTACTGGGGCATGTTCCTGGCGCACCTGGGGTTTGCCGCCTGCGTGACCGGGGTGGTGGCGACCAGCCAGTACAATATCGAGCACGACCTGAAAATGGTGCCCGGCCAGTCCGAGGAACTGGCCGGTTACACCTTCCGCCTGCTGGAAGTCGTTCCCCACCGGGGGCCCAATTATGTCGCCGACGAGGCGCGCTTCGAGGTGAGCTACGAAGGCACCCCGGTGGCCGTACTGGCGCCGCAGAAGCGCCGCTACCTGGCCAGCGGCCAGGTGATGACCGAGGCGGCGATAGACGCCGGTCTGTTCCGCGACCTGTTCGTGGCCATGGGCGAGCCGGTCGGCGAGGAGGGCGCCTGGGCGGTGCGCCTGCACTACAAACCGATGGTGCGCTGGATGTGGCTGGGAGCGATCCTGATGGCCCTGGGCGGCTTTGCCACCACCCTGGACAAGCGCTATCGGCGCCAGCGCAGCGCGGCGCGTGCCGCGGCGGCGAGCGGGGCAGTGCATGGCGCCTAGGCTGAAACTCTTTATCCCGCTGCTCCTGTTCGCGGCCATGGCGGTGTTCCTGTTTCGCGGACTCAGCCTCGACCCGCAGGAGTTGCCCTCGGCCCTGCTCGACCGGCCGCTGCCGTCCTTCAGCCTGCCGGCCCTGGGCCAGGAGCGGACCCTGCAACGCGAGGACCTGCTGGGCGAGCCGGCGCTGCTCAATGTATGGGCCACCTGGTGCGTGGCCTGCCGGGTAGAGCACCCCTACCTGCGGCAGCTGGCCGACAGCGGCGTGCCCATCTACGGCGTGAACTACAAGGACGAGGATGCCGACGCGGCGCGCTGGCTGGGCGAACTGGGCAATCCCTACCGCTTCAACATCGCCGATCGCGACGGCAGCCTGGGGCTCGACCTGGGCGTATATGGCGCCCCCGAGACCTATCTGCTGGATGCCGACGGCGTGATCCGCTACCGCCATGTGGGGGTCGTGGACGAGCGGGTGTGGCAGACCATCCTGCAGCCGCGTTATCAGCAACTGCTGGGAGGCGATGCCCCATGAGCCAGGTTCTGCGCCTGCTGGGGGCGGTCCTGGTGCTGGTCGCGCTGCCGGTGAGCGCCGTTATCGAGACCTACGAGTTCAGCGATCCCGCTCTGGAGGAGCGCTACCAGGTGCTGAGCGCGGAGCTGCGCTGCCCCAAGTGCCAGAACCAGAATATCGCCGACTCCAACGCGCCGATTTCCAGGGATCTGCGCAACGTGCTGCACCAGCAACTGGAGGCGGGCGCCAGCGACGATGAAATCCTCGATTACATGGTGGCGCGCTACGGTGAGTTCGTGCGCTACCGGCCGCGATTCGACGGGGCCACCGCGGTGTTGTGGCTGGCCCCGGCCCTGCTGGTGCTCGCCGGGCTGGCTGTTGCCCTGTTGTCCCTGCGGGGGCGGCGCCGGCAGCAGTCCCCGGAAAGCGCCGAACTGAGCGCCGCCGAGCGCCGGCGGCTGCAGGAGTTGCTGGAGAAGACGGAGCGCGACGCTTGACCACCTTTATGATTGCCTGTGCCGTGCTGGTACTGTTGAGCGGCCTGTTCTTCCTGTTTCCGCGGCGCCGCGGAGGCGGCGCGGACGAGGAGCTGGAGCGGGCCAATGTCGAGTGGTTCCGCCTGCGCCAGGAGGAGCTGGCCCAGGAGGGCGCCGAGGCCCTACAGGAGGACGCGCGCCTGCGCCTGCTCGAGGACGAGCAGCAGGCGGGCAGCGTGGCCGCGCCGGCCGCAACGTCCTCCCACAGTTTTCCGGCCTGGCTGTTGTTGCCGCTGGTGGCGCTGATGTCCGGGCTGCTCTACTACCAGTTGGGCGCCGCTCCCGACGTGGCGATCAGTCGCCAGCTGCAGGCACTTGAGGACAACAGCGACCCGGCGCGGACCGCGGCCCTCATCAACGCCATCCAGGACCGGGTCGTCCAGCGCCCGGAGAACCTCGATTACGTGGCCCTGTTGGGCCGCTACTACATGAGCCAGGAAAACTACGCGCTGGCCGCGCAGACCTACGCCGCCCTGGCGCACCAGGCGCCGGAGGATGCCTGGTCGCTGGCCTATGCGGCGCAGGCGGATTACCTCGCCTCGGGTCGCCGGCTCAGTGCCCAGGCGCGCCAGTGGGCGGAGCAGGCGCTCGCCATCCAGCCCCACCAGCGCACCGCCCTGGGGCTGCTGGGCATGGCGTCTTTCGAACAGGAGCAGTATCGCGAGGCCATCGGCTACTGGCAGCGCCTGCTGGCTGTCGAGCAGCCGGGCTCGGAAGGCGCCAACATGATAACCGGGGTGATCGAGGTGGCGCGCCAGCGCCTGGGCGAGGCCGCTCCTGCCGGCCCTGTCATCGCGGGCCATCCCGGGGGCGCGGTACCCCAGGCCGCGGTGGAGGGCGCCGGCGTGACGGTGCGGGTGGCGCTGCCAGAGGGAGCGCACCTGGCGCCGTCTGATACCGTGTTCGTGCTGGCCCGCAACGCCGCCTCGGACAGCCGCATGCCGATCGCCGTGCAACGCCTGCAGGCCGGGCAACTGCCCGTGACCCTGCGCCTTGACGACAGCAACTCCATGGCCGGGCAGAAACTGTCCGCCACGGAGTCGGTCATGGTCGTCGTCCAGGTGTCCCCGGATGGCCGGCCGGGGGAGGCGGGCGCGACCTGGCTGGGCCAGCTGGGACCGCTGACCCCCTCGGCGGACCTGGAACCGCAGGAGATACTGCTGCAGCCCAGGGGCTGATTGCCCTCCACTGGGAGGTTGACGGCATCCCGGTGACCGTCCCGGTTTGCAAGCGGCTCCGGTCGGCAGCTGTGCCATTCGCCTGTTTCCCCGATACTCACATTCGAATGGCACATCTCCCGCCCGGAACCTGGTCCCGGCTGTTGGCGCCATGACCGTAACCGGCTACGCCTGCGCGGCCCGGCCTCGCCGGCCACCCCAAAACAAATCGGGATTTATGGGCGGCAGGCATAGTGTTGTACGGGCAAAGTCTATACACTACATATTGTGTTTCGGCAGCGTGACTGGGTTGTCGTAAAATCCCGTTAAGTCTATAAAAATCAGCAAGATAAAGTACGTATTTAAAGTGATATGCGATTAAAGTCTATCAAGCTGGCCGGTTTCAAGTCATTCGTGGATCCCACCACGGTCAATTTTCCCAGCAATATGTGCGCGGTGGTTGGCCCCAACGGCTGTGGCAAGTCGAACGTCATCGACGCGGTGCGCTGGGTCATGGGCGAGAGTTCCGCCAAGAACCTGCGCGGCGAATCCATGACCGACGTGATCTTCAACGGCTCGGTCAACCGCCAGCCGGTGGGCCAGGCCTCCATCGAGCTGGTCTTTGACAACAGCGACGGCGGGGTCGGGGGCGAGTACGCCAGCTACGCGGAGATTTCCATCAAGCGCCTGGTCACCCGGGACGCCCAGTCCGAGTACTTCCTCAACGGCACCCGCTGCCGGCGCCGCGACATCACCGACATCTTCCTGGGCACCGGCCTGGGCCCGCGCAGCTACGCCATCATCGAGCAGGGCATGATATCGCGCCTGATCGAGTCGAAGCCCGAAGACCTGCGGGTGTTCATCGAGGAGGCCGCGGGCATCTCCAAGTACAAGGAGCGGCGCAAGGAAACCGAGAGCCGCATGCGCCGCACCCTGGAGAACCTCGAGCGCCTGACCGACCTGCGCGACGAACTGCAACGGCAATTGCAGCACCTGCAGCGCCAGGCCCAGGCGGCGGAAAAATACACCGAATTCAAAGCCGAGGAGCGCATCCTGCAGGCGCAATTGCAGGCCCTGCAGTGGCAGGCCCTGGATACCGAGCTCAAGGCCGCGAGCCAGAGCATCGGCCAGCTCGAAGTCAGCCTCGAGGCGGTCCACGCCGAACACCAGCAGGTGGATACCGCCCTGGAGCAGCACCGAGTGGATCACGCCGAGCGCAGCGATGCCTTCAACCAGGTGCAGGCCGGCTACTACTCCCTGGGGGCCGAAGTGGCCAGGCTGGAACAGACCCTGAAGCACCAGCAGGAGCGGGGCCGCCAGTTGCGCGAGGACCTGCGCCAGACCGAGGCCAGCCTGGCAGAGTCCGAGAGCCACCTGGGCGAAGACCAGCGCAAACTCGGTGGCTGGGACAGTGAACTGCAGGGCCTGGCGCCGGAGCTGGAACTGTTGCAGGCGGTCGAAGAGGAGTCCGCCGCGGCGCTGCTGCAGGCCGAGGACGCCATGCACGACTGGCAGCAGCGCTGGGACGAATTCAACCAGGTGGCGGCCCAGCCGCGCCAGCAGGCGGAGGTCCAGCAGTCGCGTATCCGCCACCTGGAGCAGGTCCTGCAGCGCGTGCAGGGGCGCATTCGCCAGTTGCAGGAGGAGCAGCAGGGCCTGGCCCCGGGGCCGGCGGATGAAGAGATAACCCTGCTGGGCGAACAGCTCGCCGAACTGGAACTGGTCATGGCCGGCCACGAGGAGCACAGCGAATCCCTGGTGGAACAGCTGTCCGCCAGCCGCGAGCACGGCAACCGGCTGTCCGGGGAGCTCAACCAGGTGCGCTCCACGCTGCAGCAGAAGCGCGGCCGCCAGGCTTCCCTGGAGGCGCTGCAGCAGGCCGCCATGGACGATGGCGACGCCTCGGTGGGGCAGTGGCTGCAGGTACAGCAACTGGCGGACAAGCCGCGCCTGCTGGAACAGATCCAGGTGGATGAAGGCTGGCAGCTGGCAGTGGAAACAGTGCTGGGAGACTACCTGCAGGCCGTGTGCGTGGACCAGATCGGCCCTCTGGGCAGCAGCCTGCAACAACTCGAACAGGGGCGCATCGCCCTGTTGGAGGCGGGTGCGCAACCGCAGGCGCCCGCCGGTTACCTGGGTTCGCGGGTGCACTGTGGTGGCCGCACTACCGCCCTGCTGGCGGGAGTGCGCGCCGCCGATGACCTCGACCAGGCACTGGCCCAGCGCGCCGCCCTGGCGCCCCACGAGTCGGTGATCACCCGCGACGGCGTGTGGCTGGGCCCCAACTGGCTGCGGGTTACCCGTCTGGCGGAACAGCGCGGCGGAGTGATACAGCGCCAGCAGGAACTGGAAGCGCTGGCGGCGGAGATCGATGCCCTGCAGGCGCGGGAGCAGGCCCTGGAAACCGAACTGGCGGCCTGCCAGGAGGCTCAGCGCAACCAGGAGGCACAGCGCCTGGAGCGGCAGCGCGAGCTGCAGGCGGCCACCCGCCAGCACGCCGAGCACAGCGCCACCCTGTCGGCTCACCGCGCCAAGGTGGAGCAGCTCAACGCCCGGCGCGAGCGCCTGGACAGCGATCTGGCCGAGGCCCGGGAGCAGTTTCGCCACGAGCAGGAGGCGACTGCCGAGGCCCGGCAACTGCTGGCCGAAGCCATCGAGCGCATGGAGGCGGACTCCCAGCAGCGCGAGTCCCTGCTGTCGGTGCGCGACGAGACCCGTGGCACCCTGGACAGCGCCCGCCAGAAAGCGCGCCACGATAAGGACGCCGCCCACCAGGCGGCAATGCGCCACCAGTCACTGCAGACCCAGTTGCAGGCCATGCGGGCGGCCATCGAGCGCACCAACAGCCAGGTCGCCCAGTTGCGGGCGCGGCGCGAAAACCTGGCGGCTGCCCTCGAGGAAACCGACGCACCACTGGATGAGCTGAAAGTGGAGCTGGAACAACAGCTGGAATTGCGCCTGCAGTCCGAGGGCGAACTCAGCCGCGCGCGCCAGGCCGTCGCCGAAGTCGAGCACCTGCTGCGCGACAAGGAACAACAGCGGGTGGCCATCGAGCACCGCGCCGAGAGCGTCCGCAACGACCTCGAGCGCCAGCGGATCGCCGCCCAGACCCTGCAGGTACAGCGCGAAAATATCGTCAAGCAACTGGTGGCCAACGGCCACGATGTCGAACAGGTACTGGGCGAAATGCCGGACGAGGCGGAGGAAGCCGAGTGGCAGCGCGCGCTGGAGCGGGTGGCCACGCGGATCAACCGGCTGGGCCCCATCAACCTCGCCGCGATCGACGAGTACACCCTGCAGTCCGAGCGCAAGAGCTATCTGGACCTGCAGAACGAAGACCTGGAAACGGCCCTGGAGACCCTGCAGTCGGCAATCCGCAAGATCGACAAGGAGACCCGCAACCGTTTCCGCGATACCTTCGAGCGGGTGAACAACGGCCTGCAGGAGCTGTTTCCACGCGTGTTCGGCGGTGGCAGCGCCTACCTGGAGATGACCGGAGACGATTTGCTGGACACCGGGATATCCATCATGGCCCGCCCCCCGGGCAAGAAAAACAGCACCATTCACCTGTTGTCCGGCGGTGAGAAGGCGTTGACGGCGATTGCCCTGGTGTTCTCCATATTCCAGTTGAACCCCGCGCCTTTCTGCATGCTCGACGAGGTGGACGCGCCATTGGACGACGCCAACGTGGGGCGCTATGCCCGCATGGTGAAAGAAATGTCGGATACGGTGCAATTCATTTACATTACCCACAACAAGATCTCCATGGAGCTGGCGGACCAGCTCATGGGCGTCACCATGCACGAGCCGGGCGTATCCCGGCTGGTATCGGTGGACGTCGAGGAGGCGGCGGAACTGGCGGCGAGCTGAGTTCCGGATCTGGCACACATGCAGGGAAAAACGGCGCGACAGAGATGGATTTGACAATTCGAGACTGGATGGTCGTCATCGGGGTAATCCTGATCGTGGCGGTAGGGCTGGACGCGTGGCGGCGGGTGCGCCGCGAGCGTTACTCGCGGATCAAGGTCAAGCTGGTCGACCCCGAGGCCAGTGGCGGCGATAAGGATTCCGATATCTCCTGGCTCAAGGAGCTGCCCAATGGTGGCGGTCGCACCGTGGACCGGCGCGATATCCTCAAGGCCACCCACGAGGCGGCGGGCGCGGCCGCGCGGGCCCAGGCCCCGGCAGCCACCCCGGCGGCGCGTAAACCCACCAGGCAGCCGCGGCCGAAGAAGGTCGAGCCTGGCCTGGATGACGTGGAACTGGTCGAGGGCCTGAGCAGCGTCGATGACGACCCGGAGCCCACCACCCTGGACTGGCTCGAGGATATGGGCGCCGACGACGAGCCGGCTGCACCCGTATCCCCGCCGCCGCAGGTCGATGCGGGCAAGCTGCCCCGGGATATCGACCCCGAAGTCTTCATGCTCAATGTGGTCGCCCGCAGTCGCGAGGGCTTTCGCGGCGAGGACATCCTGCATATTCTGCTGGCCTGTGACCTGCGTTTTGGCGACATGAATTTTTTCCACCGCCACGAATTCGAGGCCGGTCGCGGCGCCATACAGTTCAGTGTCGCCAACATGATGCAACCCGGGGTCTTCGACATCGATCGCATGGCGGAGCTGCACACCCCGGGCCTGGTGTTCTTTGTCACCCTGCCGGGCCCGGAGGATATGATGAAAGCCTTCGATTACATGCTGGAGACCGCCCAGGCGGTGGCCCGCAATCTGGAGGGTGACGTGCTCGACGAGGCGCGCAACCCCCTGAGCAAGCAGTCGCTGGAGCATTCCCGACAGCAGATTCGCGATCTGGAAAGACGCCTGCTGGCACGAACCCGCTAACTTGAAGTTTCCCACCGGCGATCGGGCAGGGGCGCGCTGATGCCCACCAGCAAGTTGATCCGCGAAGTGCAGGCGTTGCGGGAGCGCCTCGATGACTGGAACTACCAGTACTACGTACTCGACCAGCCCACCGTCCCCGATGCCGAGTACGACCGCTGCATGCGGCGCCTCAATGAACTGGAGGCGCAACACCCCGCATTGCAGCGCCCGGATTCCCCCACCCAGCGGGTCGGCGCGGCGCCGCTGGACAAATTCCGGCAGGTATCCCATGAGATACCCATGCTGTCCCTGGACAACGCCTTCGACGAGCAGGCCATGCTGGATTTCAACCGCCGCCTGCTGGACCGCCTGGGCGCGCAGTACCAGCCGCTGGAATTTGCCTGCGAACCGAAACTCGACGGTATCGCGGTCAGCCTGCTGTATCGCGACGGCCTGCTGGAGCGCGGCGCCACCCGTGGCGATGGCAGCACCGGTGAGGACATCACCCACAATGTCCGCACCATCGCCTGCATACCCCTGCGCCTGCGCGGCGCGGGCTTTCCCGGCCTGCTGGAGGTCCGCGGCGAAATCTACATGCCCCGCGCGGGTTTCGAGGCGCTCAACGAACTGGCGCGGCAGCGCGGCGACAAAACCTTCGTCAATCCGCGCAACGCCGCCGCCGGCAGCCTGCGCCAGCTGGACGCCCGCATCACGGCCCAGCGCCCCCTGCAGATGTGCTGTTACGGGGTAGGCCAGGTGCAGGGCGGTGCGCTGCCGGACACCCATTTCGAGGTGTTGGCGAGCCTGCAGGAATGGGGGCTGCGCATCAATCCCGAGTCCAGGGTGGTCAGCGGTATCGATGCCTGCGATGCCTATTACCGCGAACTGGCCGCTCGCCGCGAGCTGTTGCCCTACGATATCGACGGCATCGTCTACAAGGTCAACCAGCTCGCCTTGCAACAGCGCCTGGGCTTTGTGTCCCGCGCGCCGCGCTGGGCAATCGCCCGCAAGTTCCCGGCCCAGGAGGAGATGACCCGCTTGCTGGACGTGGAATTCCAGGTGGGGCGCACCGGCGCGATCACCCCGGTCGCCAGGCTGGCGCCGGTGTTCGTCGGCGGGGTCACGGTGAGCAATGCCACCCTGCACAACGCCGACGAGATAGCCCGCCTGGGCCTGCGCCTGGGGGATACCGTGATCGTGCGCCGCGCCGGTGACGTCATCCCCCAAATCGTGTCGGTGGTGCAGTCGAGGCGGCCGGCCGGCGCGGCGGAAATCGTGTTTCCACAGCGCTGCCCGGTGTGCGGCTCGGCGGTCGAGCGCAGCGGCGACGAGGCCGTGCTGCGCTGTATGGGCGGGCTGGTATGTGCCGCCCAGCAGAAAGCCGCGATCAGGCACTTCGCCTCGCGCCGCGCCATGGACATCGACGGCCTGGGCGACAAGCTGATCGACCAGCTGGTGGAGCGGGGGCTGGTGGAAAACGTCGCCGGACTGTACCGCCTCACCCGGGAACAGCTCCTGGGCCTGGAGCGCATGGGCGAGAAATCCGCGGACAATCTGCTGCAGGCCCTGGAAGCCAGCAAGCATACCAGCCTGCCGCGGTTCCTGTTTGCCCTGGGCATACGCGAGGTGGGGGAGGCGACCGCGCTGGCCCTGGCGCGGCACTTCGGCAGCTGGGAGGCCCTGGCCGGCGCTAGCGAGGAGCAACTGCTGCAGGTGGACGACGTGGGGCCGGTGGTGGCCGACCACCTGGTGCAGTTTTTCGATTCACCCTCGAGTATGGAGGTGGTCGCGCAGCTGCGTGCCGCGGGCGTCAGCTGGCCGGACCTGGCGGTTGCCGCCGCTGAACTGCCCCTGGCCGGGCAGACCTGGGTGGTGACCGGCAAGCTCGAGGCCATGGATCGCGATGCCGCCAAAGCAGCCCTGCAGGCGCTGGGAGCGAAGGTGGCGGGCAGCGTGTCGGCCAGGACCCACTGTGTGGTGGCCGGCCCCGGTGCCGGGTCCAAGCTCGGCCGGGCCACCGAGCTCGGTATCGAGGTTATTGATGAAGCCGCCTTCCAGGCGCTGCTCGCCCGCCACGGGAGCGCTGGGTGATGCCGTCACGGCGGGCAGGCCTGCTCGCAGCACTGCTTGTCCTGCTGTCCGGGTGCACCACTTCGCCACCCGCTGACATCGACAATGTCTGTGCGATTTTTTTCGAAAAGGACGACTGGTACGAAGAGGCGGCCGATGCCCGCGACCAGTGGCGCAGCCCGATACCGGTGATGATGGCGATCATGCACCAGGAGTCGCGCTTTCGCGCCGATGCCAGGCCGCCGCGGCGCTGGTACCTGGGTTTCATTCCCGGCCCGCGGCCGTCGGACGCCTACGGTTACAGCCAGGCCCTGGAATCCACCTGGGAGAGCTACGAGCGCAGCTCGGGTAATTACGGCGCCGACCGGGATGACTTTGCCGACGCCATCGATTTCATCGGCTGGTACAACGAGCAGTCCCATCGCCGCAACGGCATCGCTCGCAACGATACCTACAATCTCTACCTCGCCTATCACGAGGGGCAGGGTGGGCACAGCCGTGGCAGCCACTTCAAGAAACAGTGGTTGTTGAAGGTGGCCCGCAAGGTGCAGAACCGGGCCAACAGCTATCAGGCGCAACTGCAGGTCTGCGAGCAAGAGCTGCAGGAAGAGGGCTGGTTCTTCGGCTGGTTCTAGACTGGTTCAAGTAATCCGGCCGGCGGGAAAATACAGGTAAAAGTGCCGATGCTTTGGTGTAAACAGAAATGACATGTGCCACAATTTCGGCGTTTGGATACCTATAACCTGAACCGAGCCATGCAACGCGAGCGAGCAAAGTGAAGCCGACCGATACCAGCAACCCCGAATACTTCCACAAGGTGGTCGATTGCCAGTACGCCTGTCCCGCCCACACCCCTGTGCCTGAATATATCCGCCTGATCGCGGCACAACGCTACAGCGATGCCTACATGATCAACTGGTATTCGAACGTGTTTCCCGGTGTCCTGGGGCGCACCTGCGACCGGCCCTGCGAACCGGCCTGCCGCCGGGTGCGGGTGGAGTCCGAACCGGTGGCGATCTGCCGCCTCAAGCGGGTGGCGGCGGACAACAAGGACGACATCCGCTCCCGCTTGCCGGAGATTCCGCAAAAGAAAAACGGCAAGCGCATCGCGCTGATCGGCGCCGGCCCCGCCTCGCTGACAGTAGCCCGCGACCTGGCGCCGCTGGGTTACAGCATAGATATCTACGACAACCAGTTTGCCGGCGGCGGCATGATGCGCAGCCAGATTCCCTCCTTCCGGCTGCCCATCGGCGTGCTGGACGAGGAGGTGAATTACATCCTGGACATGGGCGTGAACGCCACTTTCGACGTGCAGGTCGATAGCCTGCGCGACATACTCGCCAAGGACTACGATGCGGTCTTCATCGGCACCGGTGCCCCCCGCGGCAAGGGCCTGAACCTGCCGGGGCTGGAGGATGCCCGCGACCACGTGCACCTGGGCATAGACTGGCTGGCCAGCGTCGCCTTCGAACACACCAACCGTATCGGCAAGCGGGTGCTGGTGCTGGGTGGCGGCAACACCGCGATGGACTGCTGCCGTACCTCGAAGCGTCTTGGCGGCGACGACGTGCGGGTCGTGGTGCGCAGTCCCTTCGAGGACATGAAGGCCTCGCCCTGGGAAAAGGAAGACGCCATGCACGAGGGCATTCCCATCTACAACAACCACGTCCCCAGGGAGATTGTCGTCGAGGGCGGCGCTCTCAAGGGCATGCTGTTCGAGAAGGTCGAGGCCCATTACGACGAAGACGGCAAGCGCAGCCTGGTGCCCACCGGGGAGGACCTGGTGTTCATGGAGGCCGACGACGTGCTGATGGCCATCGGCCAGGAGAATGCCTTTCCCTGGATAGAGCGCGACCTGGGTATCGAATTCGACCAGTGGGACATGCCGGTGGTCGACAGGGTCACCTTCCAGTCCGGTAACCCCAGGGTATTTTTCGGCGGCGACGCCGCCTTCGGGCCCGAGAACATCATTACCGCGGTTGCCCACGGCCATCAGGCGGCGATCAGTATCGACCTGCTGTGTCGCGGCGAGAGCGTGGCTCAGCGGCCGGCGCCGCGCACCAACCTGGCCAGCCAGAAAATGGGTGTCCAC
This sequence comes from Pseudomonadales bacterium, assembly GCA_024234735.1. Lineage (GTDB taxonomy): Bacteria > Pseudomonadota > Gammaproteobacteria > Pseudomonadales > Halieaceae > JARRPM01. Next base: position 896,047 of record JACKNV010000001.1, on the reverse strand, counting down.
GAATGGACCTACGACAACGCGGTGGCCCCCGACCCCCGTTACCTGGTGCCCCTGGCGCCGCTGGACAAGACCCTGGCCGATCGCAAGATGGAGGTGGAACTGGGTTTCGACCAGGATACCGGCTACAAGGAGGCGGAGCGCTGCCTGAACTGCGACGTGCAGACCGTGTTCGAGGAATTGCGTTGCATCGAGTGCGACGCCTGTGTCGATATCTGCCCGACGGACTGCATCACCTTTGCCGCCAATGGCGAGGAGGACGAGCTGCGCACCCGGCTGTCGGCACCCGCGGGCAACCTTGCCCAGGACCTGTACGTATCCGATTCGCTGCCCACCCAGCGGGTGATGGTGAAGGACGAGAACGTCTGCCTGCACTGCGGGTTGTGTGCCGAGCGCTGTCCGACCGGCGCCTGGGACATGCAGAAATTTCTCTACAACGTTAACGGGACACTGGCATGAAACGACTGGAATCCGTCAATGACTTCGTGATCAAGTTCGCCAATGTCAACGGCACCGGCTCGGCCAGTGCCAACAACCTGTTCGCCAAGGCGCTATTTCGCATGGGCCTGCCGGTCAGCCCGAAGAACATCTTTCCCTCCAATATCCAGGGGCTGCCCACCTGGTACGAGGTGCGCGTCAGTGAAAAAGGCTACCTGGGGCGGCGCGGCGGCGTGGACATCAGCCTGTCGGTCAACCCCCAGAGCATGGCCCAGGACATCCGCGAGGTGGAGCCGGGCGGGTATTTCATCTACGACGATACCAAGCCGCTGGACCTGCGCCTGCAGCGCCGGGACATCACCTTCATCGGCCTGCCCCTGACCCGCATCTGCAACGAGAACTACCGCGACCCGCGGCAGCGTCAATTGTTCAAGAACGTGATCTATGTCGGCGCCCTGGCGGCGCTGCTGGATATGGATTTCAGGGTGCTGACCGAACTGGTGGCGGACCAGTTCAAGGGCAAGGAGAAATTGATCCTGCCCAACATCCAGGCCCTGGAACTGGGCCACCAGTACGCCAGGGAGAACCACGAATGTCCTCTTGGCATAAGGGTGCAGAGCGCCGACCAGGTGGGCGACAAGATCCTGCTCGACGGCAACACCGCCCTGGGCCTGGGCGCTATCTACGGCGGTGCCACCGTGGCTGCCTGGTATCCCATTACACCCTCGACCTCGGTGGTGGATGCCTTCGAAAAATACGCGCGCCGGGTGCGCATCGACCCGGGTACCGGGCGTCGCAACTATGCCATCGTGCAGGCGGAGGATGAGCTGGCGGCCATCGGCATGGTGATCGGCGCCAGCTGGAACGGCGCCCGCGCCTTCACCGCGACCAGCGGCCCGGGGCTGTCGCTGATGAGCGAGTTCCTGGGGCTGGCGTATTTCGCGGAGATCCCCACGGTGCTGTTCGACGTGCAGCGCGCCGGCCCGTCCACCGGCATGCCCACCCGCACCCAGCAGTCCGACGTGCTGTCGGCGGCTTACGCCTCCCACGGCGACACCAAGCAAGTGTTACTGTTTCCCTCGACCCCCCGGGAATGCTTCGACTTTGGGGCGCTGTCCTTCGACCTGGCCGAGCGCCTGCAGACCCCGATCATTCTCATGACCGACCTGGACCTGGGAATGAACGACAACATGTCCGAGCCGCTGGAGTGGGACGACGAGCGCCGCTACGATCGCGGCAAGGTGCTGGGCGCAAAAGAGCTGGAGAACATGGAGCGCTTCGGCCGCTACCTGGATGTCGACGGCGATGCCATCTGCTACCGGACCTATCCGGGGGCCCACCCCGACAAGGGCGCCTTCTTTACTCGCGGCAGCTCCCGGGACGAGTACGCGGTCTATACCGAGAAGGGCGAGGAGTACGAGAAGAACATGCTGCGCCTGCTGCAGAAGTGGGACACCATCAAGGAGTATGTGCCCGGCCCGGAGATCATATCCTGCGGCAAGCCCACCGACGCGGCGGTGTTGTACTTCGGAACCAGTGAGGAGTCGTCCCGGGAGGCCGTGGACAATCTGGCCCGCGAGGGCATCGATCTGGACGCCATGCGGGTGCGCGCTTTTCCCTTCAACCAGGAAGTGGAAGATTTCATCGACGCCCACGAGCGGGTATTCGTTATCGAGCAGAACCGCGATGCCCAGCTGCGCACCCTGCTGATGGCGGAGTTCGAGTTCGGGCCGGACAAACTCAAGTCGGTGCTGTGTTTCGATGGCACGCCCATCAGTGCGCGCAACATCCGCAAGCAGATCCTCGAACATCTGCCGGGTAACAACGTCACACCGCTGCACCGCAAGGTCAGGGCCGGCGCCGCAGGAGATATCGCATGAGCTACCAGATACCGAAATTCCGCCATCCCGAGCTGCCGGTCAACGAGCTGGGGTACACCCGGGCCGCTTACGAGGGTGCCATTTCCACGCTGTGCGCGGGCTGCGGCCACGACTCGATCAGCGGCGCCATTGTCAGGGCCTGCCACGAGCTGTCCATCGAGCCCCACAAGATCGCCAAGCTCTCCGGTATCGGCTGCTCCTCGAAGACCCCCACCTATTTCCTGGGAAACTCGCACGGCTTCAACTCGGTGCACGGGCGCATGCCCTCGGTGGTGACGGGGGCGGCGATGGCCAATCGCGAGCTGCTGTACCTCGGGGTATCCGGAGACGGCGATACCGCCTCCATCGGCATGGGGCAGTTCGCCCATGTCATCCGGCGCAACCTGAACATGGTCTATATCGTCATGAACAATGGCTGCTACGGCCTCACCAAGGGGCAGGATTCGGCCACCGCCGACGAGGGCTCCGCGAGCAAGAAGGGTGATGCCAACCCGTTCAGCGCCATCGACCTGTGCGGCGCCGCGCTGCAACTGGGCGCGACCTTCGTGGCCCGCAGTTTTTCCGGTGACAAGGAGCAGTTGATACCGTTGATCAAGGCGGCCATGAGCCACCGCGGTTTCGCCCTGATCGACGTTATCTCCCCCTGCGTCACGTTCAACAACACACCGGCCTCCACCAAGAGTTACGAGTTCGTGCGCGAGCACGCCGAGGCCACCGGCACCGTCGATTTCGTGCCCATGCGCAAGGAGATCACCACCCGCTACACGGCGGGCGCGGCGCACGAGGTGACCATGCACGACGGCTCGGTACTGCACCTGTACAAGGATGCCGACAAACTGGACCCCTTCGATCGCCGCTCCGCCATGCTGGCGCTGATGGACCACCAGAATGATGGCACGGTGCTCACCGGCCTGATCTACCTCGACAAGGATTCCCGCGACCTGCACGAGGTGCTGGAAACCACCCAGCGACCGCTCAACCAGCTGGACGAGACCGACCTGTGCCCCGGGAACCGGATGCTGATGAATATCAACGCCAGTTTGCGCTAGTTTCGGCCAGTTTGCGGGGGTTGTAACTTTATTGTCACAATTTCATCATCTAATAGTGTCACCCCGAGACTGGATGGACTGTGTGACCCATGGATGAAGCAACGGTGCTGATCGTCGATGACGAGGGGGCTATTCGCGATATGCTCAGAATGGCCCTCGAGATCGCTGATTTTCGCTGTATCGAGGCGGAGAATATTCACGATGCCTTTACCCTGGTAGTGGACGAGCGACCCGACCTGGTGTTGCTGGACTGGATGTTGCCAGGCGGCAGCGGCCTGGAGATGTTGCGTCGCATCAAGCGCAACGAAGCCACCCGCGACCTGCCGGTGATCATGCTGACCGCCAAGACCGCGGAAGACAACGTCATCCAGGGGCTGGATGTCGGCGCGGACGACTACATAACCAAACCGTTTGCCCCGCGGGAGCTGATTGCCCGGGTGCGTGCCCTGCTGCGGCGCAGCGGTATCGGCCAGCCCAACGAGCGCATGCAGGTCAGCGAGCTGGTCCTGGATGGCGAGAGCAAGCGGGTGCTGATCGGTGACAACAGTGTGGAAATGGGGCCCACCGAGTTCCGCCTGCTGCAGTTTTTCATGTCCCACCCCGAGCGCGCCTATACCCGCAGCCAGTTGCTGGACCAGGTCTGGGGCGCCAACGTCTATGTGGAGGAACGCACCGTGGATGTGCATATCCGCCGCCTGCGCAAGAGCCTGCAATCGCCCCACGGCGACTACAGCAACCTGATCCAGACCGTGCGGGGCACCGGCTACCGGTTTTCCGCCCGCGGTCTGGGTTGACGACGGGCCGCCAGCGGCCATGACCTGGTTGTCAGCTGCAGTCCGTATCGGCACACTGCTGGCAGCCTGCGCCAGCGTGGGCTGGTACTACGGGCGGCCGCTGGTCGCGGTTGCCTGTGCCCTGGCCGGCCTGGTATTGCTCTGGCTTTACCAGATGTATCGCGTGCAGCAGTGGCTGCGCGAGCCCGGCAAGCCGCCACCGGAGATCTACGGCATCTGGAGCGACCTGCTCAGCCAGATCTATCAGTTGCAGAAACGGGGACGGGAGGACCGCGCCCGCCTGCAGTCCACGGTGGATTACCTGGAGGACTCCTTCGCCTCCATGCGCGACGGCGTGGCCATCGTCGACGACCACGGCGGCCTGAAGTGGTTCAACGAATCGGCACAGCGGCTGCTGGGGCTGCGCCAGTCCGATCGCGGGCAGAGCCTCATGAACCTGTTGCGCAACCCGGAGTTCCTGCGTTACTTCAATCGCGGCGACTACAGTCAGCCGTTGCAGTACGCCATGGGCGGGGATAGCGGCGCCTGGCACCGGGTGGAGATTACCCGCTTCGGCGACGGCGACCGGTTGCTGTTCATCCGCGACGTGACCGCGGAAGTGCGCATGGAAAAGGTGCGCAAGGATTTCGTAGCCAACGTGTCCCACGAGCTGCGCACTCCGCTCACGGTGATCAGCGGCTATCTGGGTACCTTCCTGAGCGACACCAGCAGGTTGGAGCCGCGCTACATCAAACCGCTGCAGCAGATGCTGCAGCAGGCGGTGCGCATGGAAAACCTGCTCAAGGATCTGCTGCTGCTGTCGCGGATAGAGAGTGAGCAGGGTCTGCAGCCCCACGGGGTGGTGGATATCAGCGCACTGCTGGCGGAACTGCAGGACGAATTGCGCACCGCCCATCCCGGACGCAGGGTCGAGTTGGCGGTGGATCCGCATGCCGGCCATACTGTGTGCGGCGATTATCGGGAGCTTTACAGTGCGGTATCCAACCTGGTGCTCAACGCCATCAAGTACAGTGCCGCGGACAGCACCGTGACCGTATCCTGGCACCGGGACGGGGCCAACTGCGTGCTGGAGGTCAGGGACCAGGGTATCGGCATCGACCGGCGCCACCTGCCGCGTCTCACGGAGCGCTTCTACCGGGTCGAGGACAGTCGCGCCTCCAGCACCGGTGGCACCGGCCTGGGGCTGGCTATCGTCAAGCACGTGGCCGCCAGCCACGGCGCCCGCCTGGAGATCAGCAGCGAACTCGGCAAGGGCAGCGTGTTCAGCCTTGTCTTCGGGCCGCAGACCCAGGTAGCCGCAACAGCCGGCAAGGCATCGGCCGCACCGGCCGGCTGAGATGTGTAATCCAATTAATGAGAGGTTGAAGCAATGCTGAAGCAGGACGATTACACCCACCACATATCGGGGCAGTTCAATGTCGAGCTGGAAACGCTGCGCAACCACATGCTGGAAATGGGGGGTAAGGTCGAGCAGCAGCTGTCCAACGCCCTGGAAGCACTGGTGAACATGGACAGTGGCCACGCCGAGCTGATCATCAACCAGGATCACGAGGTCAACCAGATGGAAATGAGCATCGACGACCAATGTGCTTCCATCCTGGCCCGGCGGCATCCCGCGGCCAGCGACCTGCGCCTGGTGGTGGCCATCATCAAGGTCAACACCGACCTGGAGCGTATCGGCGACGAGGCGGCCAAGGTGGCCAGGCAGGCCGTGAGAATGTCCGAAGCCAGTAATTCACCCAGTAACTTCGTCGAAATCCGGCATATCGGCAACCATGTGGCGGATATGTTGCGACGTGCCCTGGATGCCTTTGCGCGCCTGGACGTGGACGCGGCGGTGGCCGTGGTCAAGGACGATGCACGGGTGGACAGGGAATACGGCAGCGCCCTGCGCAGCCTGATGACCTTCATGATGGAGGATCCGCGCTCCATCGGCAGCATCATCAACGAGATGTGGGCCCTGCGCAGCCTCGAGCGCATCGGCGATCACGCCAGTAACGTCGCCGAGCACGTGATCTACCTGGTGCGCGGTCTCGATGTGCGCCACGGCCGCCTGGAAGAGCTGGAAGACGAGGTCCACAAATCCTCCTGAGGCGGGCACCGCAGCGCTGGCAGCGGTTGTCATATTTCTGTAACAATGCTGGCATAGACTTCCCAACGTGTTTCCGGGAAGCCTCCCGGCTGTCATTTCACCCAACCCAGGGAGCTTGGTCCAACGTGAACAAACATCTAGTGAATGCAGCAGTACTCACCGCAATCATCGGCGCTACTGCCCAGGTACAGGCCGCCGGACGCGACACCATCAGCATCGTCGGCTCCTCCACGGTGTACCCTTTTGCCACAGTGGTGGCTGAGCGCTTCGGCCGTTCCACCAGCTTCAAGACCCCCAAAATCGAGTCCACCGGTTCGGGCGGCGGCCTGAAGCTGTTCTGCAAGGGAGTGGGCGCCAATACCCCGGATATCACCAACGCCTCCCGCCGCATCAAGAAAAGTGAATACGATGACTGCCAGGCCAACGGGGTCACCGAGATCGTCGAGGTGCTGATCGGCTACGACGGCATCGCCATCGCCAATTCATCCAGCGCGCCCACCTTCAACATGAGCCTCAAGGATGTGTACCTGGGGCTGGCCAAGGATATTCCGGGGCCCGACGGCAAACTGATCCCCAATCCCTACAAAACCTGGAAAGAGGTGAACCCCAGCCTGCCCGCCACCCGTATCGAGGTGCTGGGTCCGCCGCCGACCTCCGGTACCCGTGACGCCTTCGCCGAACTGGCCATGGGCGGTGGTGCCAAGGGCATCCCGGCGCTCAAGGCCCTGCGTGACCTGGGCGCTGACCAGGAGGCTGAAATCAAGCAGGCCATGGCCGAGTTGGGCGTGCCGGCCGGTGTCTACGACGCGCTCAAGGAGCAGAAGGGCAAGGCGCCCAAGGGCGAGTACGTGTTTGAAACCATCGCCTACGCAGTGCGTGAGGACGGCGCCTATATCGAGGCCGGGGAAAACGACAACCTGATCGTGCAGAAGCTGGCCGCCAACCCTGACGCGCTGGGCATCTTCGGCTTCAGCTTCCTGGAGGAGAACGGTGACAAGGTGCACGGCTCGGTGATCGACGGCGTCAGCCCGACCTTCGACACCATCGCCGACGGAGCCTATCCCGTGTCCCGGCCCCTGTACTTCTATATAAAGAAGGCACACGTGGGCAAGATTCCGGGTATCCAGGAATACGCCATCGAGTTCACCTCCGAGAAGGCCATGGGTGAAGACGGTTACCTGCCGGAGAAGGGTCTGATACCCTTGAGCGACGAGGAGCTGGCGAAGGTGGAAGCCGACGTCAAGGCCCTGAATACGCTGTCAATGTAACGGCAAGACTGGCAAATAGTCGTGAACCGGGGCCGCAGGCCCCGGTTTGTTACAGATGCGCCCACTCCGGTTGCCCAAGAGTGTGGCGCTGTTTTGTTGATAAAGGACGGAAATGGATACCATTACGGTCTTGCTGGTGTTGCTGGCCCTGAGCGTCGCCGGTTTCTTCCTCGGCCGTCGCCGCTCCCACGCAGTGGCGGCCGGGGAGGGCGGTGCACGGGCCCTGCATTCCCTGCCCAAGCATTACGGCTATATGGCCGCCCTGTGGGCGCTGCTCCCGGCGCTGGGCCTGCTGGTCCTGTGGGCGGTGTTCGAGTCCAGTATCCTGGCCAACGTCGTTATCGGCGAATTGCCGGATCAGGTCCAGCAGCTGCCCGAGAGCGAGCGCGGCCTGTATTTCAACCAGGTGGTGAGCTATGCCCGCGGCGCTATCGACGCCGCGCAGCTCGATCATGTGCAGGTCACTGCGGCGGAGCACTACCGGCAACTGCTGGCCTCCAGCGCTCGCTTCAAGGCCCTGCTGGTGAGCCTGGTGGCCGTGGTCGGCGGCCTGCTGGCGCTGCGGCGCATCGCCCCGAAACTACGGGCGCGCAACCACGTGGAAAATATTTTCAAGTGGATGTTGTTCGCCTGTTCCTTCCTGGCGGTATTGACCACCCTGGGCATCGTGCTGTCGGTGCTGTTCGAGGCCCTGCGCTTTTTCCAGAAGGTGCCGGTGAGCGACTTCCTGTTCGGGCTGGAGTGGAGCCCACAGATGGCGATCCGCCCGGACCAGGTGGCGGCCTCGGGCTCCTTTGGCTTCGTGCCTTTGCTGGTGGGCACCTTGCTGATCTCCACGGTGGCCATGCTGATCGCAGTGCCGGTGGGCCTGATGTCCGCCATTTACCTGTCCGAGTACGCGACCCGGCGTTTTCGCTCGGTGACCAAGCCGGTGCTGGAAATCCTGGCCGGCGTGCCCACCGTGGTCTACGGGTTCTTCGCCGCGTTGACAGTGGCCCCTTTCATCCGCGAACTGGGGGAGTCCCTGGGCCTGACGGTGGCCTCGGAGAGCGCCCTGGCGGCGGGCCTGGTGATGGGTATCATGATTATTCCCTTCGTCATGTCGCTGTCCGACGACATCATCAACGCCGTTCCCGACAGTATGCGCGAGGCCTCCCTCGGCATGGGCGCCACCATGAACGAAACCATCCGCAAGGTGCTGTTGCCGGCGGCCCTGCCGGGTATCGTGGGCGGTGTGCTGCTGGCCGTGTCCCGGGCCATCGGCGAGACCATGATCGTGGTGATGGCGGCGGGCCTGTCGGCCAGGCTGACCATCAACCCCCTCGAGGCGGTTACCACCATCACTGTGCAGATTGTGACCCTGCTGGTGGGTGACCAGGAATTCGACAGTCCCAAGACCCTGGCGGCCTTTGCCCTGGGGCTGGTGCTGTTTTTCGTGACCCTGTTGCTGAATGTCGTCGCCCTGTACGTAGTGAGGAAATACCGTGAACAGTACGAATGAGGGCGCAAGCGCCAGCCACTCCAGCGCCGCGATCAAGGCGTCGCTGAAAAAGCGCTATGCGCGCGAGCGGCGCTTCCAGTGGTACGGCCGCATGGCGGTGCTGACCGGGTTTGTATTCCTGCTGGTCCTGCTGGTCGACATTGTCGGCAAGGGTTATCCGGCGTTTACCCAGCAGTACATCAGGGTGACCGTGGATTTCAGTGCCGAGCAACTGGGCGTGGCGCCCGGCGCCAGTGAGGAGCAGCTGGCCGCTGCCAACTACCTGGGGGTGATCAAGAACAGCCTGCGGGCCATGTTCCCCGAAGTCGATTCGCGCAAGGAGAAACGGCAGCTCTACCGGCTGGTGAGCGTCGGTGCGGAGTACCAGCTGCGCGACATGCTGCTGGCCGATCCACAGTTGCTGGGCCAGACCCGGGAGGTGTGGCTGCAGGCGCATTCCGAGGCGGGCAGTTATCTCAAGGGGCAGGTATCGGCCGCCAGTGCGGAGGCGGACCGGAAGGTCAAGGACGTACAGATGGCATGGCTGGACCAGCTCAGGGCCCAGGGGCGCACCGAGTCGCGCTTCAACACGACCTTCTTTACCGCCGGCGACTCCCGGGAGCCGGAGATGGCCGGTATCAAGGTCGCCCTGTACGGGTCCTTTTTCACCCTGCTGGTGACCTTCCTGATCGCTTTCCCCATCGGGGTGTCGGCCGCGGTCTACCTGGAGGAGTTCGCGCCGCGCAACCGCCTCACCGACCTGATCGAGATCAATATCAACAACCTGGCGGCGGTGCCTTCCATTGTCTTCGGCCTGCTGGGTCTGGCGGTGTTCATCAACTTTTTCGAACTGCCGCGCTCGGCGCCGCTGGTGGGGGGGATCGTGCTGTCGCTGATGACCCTGCCGACGATTATCATCACCTCCCGTGCCGCTATCCAGTCGGTGTCGCCCTCCATCCGCGAGGCGGCCCTGGGAGTGGGGGCCTCGAAGCTGCAGACGGTGTTCCACCATGTCCTGCCGGTGGCCATGCCCGGCATCCTGACCGGCTCGATCATCGGCATGGCGCAGGCACTGGGTGAATCCGCGCCGTTGCTGATGATCGGCATGGTGGCCTTCATCATGGACGTGCCCGCCGGCGTCACCGACCCGGCCACGGTGCTGCCGGTACAGATTTACCTGTGGGCCGACAGCCCCGAGCGCGGCTTTACCGAGAAGACCTCGGCGGCGATCATGGTGCTGATGGGGTTCCTGATTGTCATGAACGCGCTGGCCATCTACCTGCGCAAGCGCTTCGAACTCAAATAGCCGCGCGGCCGGAGGATTCCATGCGCACTCCAGAAACCTTAAACTCGATATCTGCCGTAGCAGGGGGAAATATTATGGATACCGGTCGTCAGCAGGAAGCCGCCGCTGCCGGAGCCCAGGCGCGGGAGCCACTGGATATCCGCGACCACGGCTCGGTGGGGGATGCCTACCAGACCATTGGCGCGCCTTTCGTGGACGATGCCAAGATGAGCGCCCGCCACGTGAATGTCTACTACGGCGAGAAACACGCCATCACCGACGTGTCGCTGGATATCGGTCGCAACGAGGTGATCGCCATGATCGGCCCGTCGGGCTGCGGCAAATCGACCTTCCTGCGCACCCTCAACCGCATGAACGACATCATCCCCATTTGCCGGGTCGAGGGCCAGTTCTACCTGGATGGCGAGGATATCTACAGCCAGGACCAGGACACCGTGTTGCTGCGCGCCAGGGTGGGCATGGTCTTCCAGAAGCCCAATCCCTTTCCCAAGTCCATTTACGAGAACGTGGCCTATGGCCCGCGCATCCACGGCCTGGCGCACAACAAGGCGGAGATGGACGAGATCGTCGAGAGCAGCCTGCGCCGCGCCGGCCTGTTCGAGGAGGTCAAGGACCAGCTCGACAAGCCCGGCACCGGCCTGTCGGGGGGGCAGCAACAGCGCCTGTGCATTGCCCGGGCCATCGCGGTGAGCCCCGAGGTGATTCTCATGGACGAGCCCTGCTCAGCCCTGGATCCCATCGCCACGGCCCGAATCGAGGAGCTGATAGACGAACTCAAGGACAATTATACAATCGCCATCGTGACCCACTCCATGCAACAGGCTGCCCGGGTGTCCCAGCGCACCGCGTATTTTCACCTGGGCAAACTGATCGAGGTCGGCGATACCAAGCAGATCTTCACCATGCCCGAACATGAATTGACCGAGAACTATATCACCGGCCGTTTCGGCTGAGCGCGCTCGGAGGCCTATCAATGGACAATAATATGAAACTGGATGAGCATACCTCCCAACGCTATAACGCCGAACTGGAAGCAGTGCGCAACCGGGTGCTCACCATGGGTGGCCTGGTGGAAAAGCAGTGCCGCCAGGCGTTGCAGGCGTTGCTCAAGGGCGATGCGGAGCTCGCCTCGGAGGTGGACGGCGCCGATTACGAGGTGAACGACCTGGAAATCGAAATCAGTGATCGCTGCACCGAGATACTGGCCCGCCGGCAGCCGGCAGCCGGCGACCTGCGCATGATTGTCGCTGTCATCAGAATGGTGTCTAACCTCGAACGCATTGGCGACGAGGCGGCCAAGATCGGGCGCAAGGCACGCAAGCTGGCAGATGCCCGGGACCGCCAGGCTTACGCCGGCGAGTCGGTACACCTGGGGGAGGGCGTGCTGCAGATGTTGCACGGGGCCCTGGATGCCTTTGCCCGCCTGGACGTCCAGGCCGCGGTCGAGATCATCTCCCGGGATCTGGAGATAGACCGCGAGTTCAAGTCACTGAACAGGTTGCTTATCTCCCACATGATGGAACAGCCCCAGCGGGTCAAGAACATGCTGCGGGTCAACAGCTGCGCCCGCGCCCTGGAGCGCATCGGCGACCACGCCGTCAATCTCTGTGAAGAAGTGGTGTATCTGGTCAGGGGCGCCGATGTGCGCCACCTTAGTGCAGAGGAGATAAAACGCCACCACCAGTAGCCCCCGCGAAGCCGGGGCACCGGGCTCAGTCCTTCCTGCCTTTTGGCTCCTTGCCGTCGGCTTCCCTGACCTTGGCGGCTATCAGGTTGGTTACCCAGTTGGACAGGGAGCGCCCGTCCGCCTCGGCGAGCTTTTTCGCGCGTTTCTTGAGGTCCGGCTCGATTCGGATATTGAGCAACTTGGTCTTCGACATTCGAAATGCTGTCTAACTGATTGTTAGGAAATGGCATTTTAGCACAAGAAAAGGCTTTGTATTTACCCCTTGAGGGTGTATTATTTGTGTATACAAATGATATTCAATGAGGTGGTAAGAGAATGAATCTGCAAGCGGCTAACAAGGAACTGGAGAGCAGGGCGCCCCGCGTGTCTGCGCCCATGTTGGCAGGTGAGGCCCTGGTCATTTTTGCGGTCAGTTTCGTTCTGGTAGGGTTGTTCGCCTGAGCCGTTCCCCCCTGATGGCCGGGAAGCCGGCCTGTTGGGAGCGCACAACTCCCACTTTGTGGGCCGGGCCGTAATATTACAGAAATGTAACAAATGGCGCCTTTGTGGCCTGATGTACTTCCTTTCTTGGCTTCCCCCGATTCCTGCGCACGCTATTGCGCGTCTTCCTGTAACAAAAATGTCATATTTAGAGGATAAGCTTTGCCCCCAGCGTGCGGCTGCGTACGCGTTACGAAGACAACGGGGAAAAGCACATGAAGAAAGCACTTGCGGTAGCGATATCCGGCACCCTGCTGGGCAGTAGTGGCGCCTATGCGGCGGTGTCCGATGCCGACTTTGCGGAATTGAAGGCACAAATGGCGGCGATGGCCAAGCGGCTCAGCACCCTGGAGGCCGAAAACCAGCAACTCAAGGAGTCCACCAGCGACTCCGTCCAGCAGCTGGAAGGTGCCCGGGAAGAGCTGTCAGTGGTCAAGGGTGACCTGGCCATGGTCAAGAAGCAGGAGGAGTCCTCCTCCTGGGCGGAGCGGGTCAAGTGGAAAGGCGATTTCCGCTACCGCTATGAGGAGATCAAGCAGGACGACAAGGCCAAGCGCGATCGCGATCGTATTCGCGCCCGTGCCGAGCTGATCGCCAAGGTCACCGATACCACTGTGGTCGGCCTGGGTCTGGCTACCGGTGGCGATGACCCGGTGTCCACCAACCAGACCCTGGGCGGGGGCGGCTCCACCAAGGATCTGCGCCTGGATCTCGCCTACTTTACCTGGACCGGTATCGAGGATACTGCCTTGACCGCGGGCAAGTTCAAGAACCCGTACTACGTCGAGCACAAGAGCCAGCTGATCTGGGATGGCGATTTCCGGCCGGAGGGTGCCGCGCTGCAGTGGGCTGCCGACAACTTCTTTGCCAACGGTACCTATAGCTATATCGAGAGCGACAGCAACACTGACGACAAGGCCTTCTGGGGCCTGCAGGTCGGCGCCAACTTCGATCTGCTGGATACCGTGAAGCTGACCGCAGCGGTTGGCTACCTGGACTTTCCCACCCAGGACCTGCCGTCGATCTACAACGACGATTTCTATGGCAACTCCACGGTTATCGTGAATGGCGAGGAGGTATACGAATACGACTACACCCTCTACCACGGCTCACTGGGCCTGGGCTTCGAAGTATTCGACATGCCCCTGGCCGTCTACGGCGACTATGTGCAGAACGACGATGCCAACGAATACGACACCGGCTACATCGCCGGGATCCAGATCGGCAAGGCCAAGGGCCGGGGCAGCTGGCAGCTGCAGTACCAGTATGAGCAGTTGGATGCCAACGCGACCCTGGGTCTGGTGACCGACTCCGACTTCATGGGCGGTGGCACCGATGCCGAGGGCAGCAAGTACAGCGCTGCCTACATGCTCGATGATAACTGGTCACTGGCCGCCACGTACTACGACGGCAATACCGGTGTGGATCTGGGTAACGACGACAAATACCGCCGGCTGCAGCTGGATACCTACTTCAAGTATTGACCCGGCCAGGGACGACCGGGAGGTTTGCTATGACGGGCTCCTGCGGCCCCAACCGTCGCAGGAGCCCGCGGTTCTCCCGGGATCAGGCTCCGACGCTGATCAGTTCCGTCTTGCTGGAACCGTCACTTTCCTGGCGATAGCGGTATTTCACCGGGCTGCCATCCTCGGCATTCTTGACTCGCGGGTCGGCTGGCAGCTTGAACTCCATCTTCTCGCCGCGCCGCATCCGGCAATTGGCGTCCTCATCGTATTTGCTGGCCGAGTGAAACTTCACGTTTACGCCCTGCTGGTCCGAACTGTCGCCCTTGTACACGGTGCCCTCCAGCATACAGTCGCGGGTGGGTTCCGCCAGGGCGCTGCCGGCCAGCAGTGACAGGGTTACGGCGGCTATCATTCCGGTGCTTGTTTTCATGGTCATGTCTCCTTTTATATTCACGCGTATGCTCACGCGGCCGTCTGTCGCGGCCTTTGGCTCCAACCAGAATCCTGTGCCTTGCTATATGTCTTCAAACTGTCATAAAAGAGTAAAGGAAGTGTGCTAGGCAAGGTACGGTAACTCTACCCTGAAAGTCGCGCCGGAAGCCATCCATGTAATAAAAGATTCATAATAATGAAACTCTTTGATGGTAACGGATATCTGCCCGGAAACCCCGCTATACCAAGTGCTTTTCCGGTGAGAGCGGGTTGTTGCCAGGCTGTGATCGTAAACAAAATGTCATAAAGCTGTCATGAAGCTGCGGTAGATTCGCGCCTGTTAACAGTTGGTACCCGTCCCGGGTAAATTGAAGGAAACAGATGAATCCCAGAGTATGGCTGGTCACGAGCCTGTTGTGCGCCAGCGCTCCAGTCCTATCCCTGTCGCTGGCGCCCGAGGAGTTCTTCGCCTCGCGGCAGCTCGCCTGCGTACTCGCGGAGGAGTCCCTGGGCTACCTCAGCGAAGAGGAATACGGCGAGCGAACCCACACCGTGCTGGACGGGTTCGAGGAGGGTGAGCGCGACGCCATCCTCGCCAAGGCGCTGGGGTATTACGATGGTCTCATGTTCTCCATCGCCTCGGATGATATCGAGCAGGTCAATGAGCGGCTGGAGTCTTTTGTCAGCAGTGACAGCTGCGCCGCCCAGGGTTTCCGCAACGTCACCGTTTCACTCTAGGCGCTGAGCCGCCCGTTTCATCGCCCTTCGGCTGCCCGGCCGGGGGGTTCCCGTACCCTTGGTTGATTTTTCTTGCAGGCGCCGCTTGCCCGCGGCTGCCTTCGTGCGCCTGGCGGGCGGGTCGCGTAGGGGCCCCGGGCCTGGGCGTGTCGGCGAAATGTAACCATTTTGCAACATCCCGGTCACCGGTCTGTCATCTGCGGAACTTACGATGGCGCCAGTCGGTGAATCGGGCGTTCCGCCTGCGCCGCCATATTTTCAGTGAACCATAGGGGTTAACCATGTCGTCTCAATCAAGTACGCGAACTGCCTTACTGGCACTTTGTCTCGCAGGTGTCCTGTCTGCGCTCACCGGCTGTGGGGGCGCTTCCAGCAATGTCTCTCCAGGGAATGTCGTCATTCCCCCCGATGACACTACCGACCCGACTGATCCCACCGACCCCAATGAACCGGTTGACCCGCCGTCCGGGGGCGATGAGGTCGCTTCCGTGATCCCCGACAACCTCAGCGACTGTATCGCCGACTCCGGCGAGACCGCCGGCGGCAAGCCGGTATATGTCATCTCGGTGTCCTGTCTCCCGGGCGGTGCCCTGGACCCCAGCGGTTTACTGCTGGGCAATGACTACGTTTACCGCATAGAGGGTGGTGCCCTGCGCATCGCCCGGAACTAAGGAGCTTTGGACATGAAGAAGTGTAAGATTTATGCGGCAATGACGGCCGGTCTCGCTCTCGCCGGGTGGCAGCAGGCCCAGGCGCAGGATTGCGTCCTGGAAATCGCCCCGGGCGCCATCATCACCGGCAGCAGTTCAGCGGATTTCATGGTGATCGAGCAGGGTTGCCAGATAGACGCCGAGGGTACCGCAGAGCAGCCAATCACCTTCACAGCCTATGAGGCCGTAACCGGCAGCGTCGCCTCCAACGCACGCGGCCTGTGGGGCGGGCTGGTCATCAATGGCTTCGCGCCGATCAACGACTGCCCCGAGGGCGCCGAGGGCGGCACCGCCGCCTGCACCAAGGAAGGGGAGGCGAACTCCGGTACCTTCGGCGGCGACCAGCCCGAGGACAATTCCGGTATTCTCAAATACGTGGTGGTCAGCTACGCCGGCTCCAACGTCGACCCGGAAAACCAGCTCAACGGTATCGCCTTCCAGGGCGTGGGCTCCGGTACCGAAGTGGACTATGTACAGGTGCACAACAATCTCGATGACGGCATCGAGTTCTTTGGCGGCACTGTCAGCGCCACCCACGTGGTACTGACCGGTAACGCGGACGATTCGCTGGACTGGACAGATGGCTGGCAGGGCAATATCCAGTTCCTGTACATGGAACAGAGTGACGGCGGCGATAACCTCATTGAAGCCGACAACCGCGAGGGCGATGAAAACGCGCTGCCGCGCTCCATGCCCGCCATCAGCAATATGTCAGGTTACGGCCTGCCTGGTGAGAACGGCCTGCGCCTGCGGCGCGGCACCGGTCTGTTCCTGACCAACTCTATCGTCACTGAGTCCGGAAGCTGCCTGCGTGTCGAGGGCGAGTCCCTGGGGCTGCTGGGCTCCGACCTGACCATTGGCGGCACCAGCTTTGGTTGCGAGGAAACCGTTACCGGCGACGACAGCGGTGTGGTCATGGCCTATCTCGACAGTGCTGACGAGGTCTCCACCGACGGCGGCGAAGTCAGTGCCGTGCCGCCGAGCAACTCATTTTTCGAGGCGGTTGACTACGTTGGCGCGTTTGCTACGGGCGCGGCCGACTGGACCGATGGCTGGACAGTCGCCGGCTCCGTCAGCAACCCGGGTGTTCCCTCACTGGGCTGTCCGGCCGGCACCGAAGAGGCGTCCGGGGATATCGACGGCACCCGTGTCTGTGAATTGAGCGGCGAGATTACCGAGGATGTGGAGCTGACTTCCGGCAACCTGTACGAGCTGGTTGGCAAGGTCGTGATCGGGGGCGATAACGCCAACTCGGCGACCCTGACCGTGCAAGCCGGCACCACCGTATACGGGGGTACCAGCAGCGACTTCCTGGTAATCTCCCGCGGCTCACAACTGGTAGTAAACGGTACCCGCAACGCACCGGTGACCTTTACCGGCCTGGAGGACCTGCTGGGCAACGCCACCGAAACCACCCGCGGCCTGTGGGGCGGAGTGGTCATCAACGGTAATGCCCCGATCAACGACTGCCCGGAGGGTGCTGAAGGCGGTACCGCCGCATGCACCAAGGAAGGGGAGGCCAACTCCGGCCTGTTCGGCGGTGCCGACGCCACTGATTCCAGCGGCAGTCTCCGCTACATGGTCGTCAAGTATGCCGGCTCCAACGTCGACCCGGAAAACCAGCTCAACGGTATCGCCTTCCAGGGCGTGGGCTCCGGTACCTCGGTACAGTTCGTGCAGGTCTACAACAACCTGGATGACGGTATCGAGTTTTTCGGCGGAACCGTCAGCGCCAAGTACGTGGTTCTGACCGGTAACGCCGACGACTCCCTGGACTGGACCGACGGCTGGCAGGGCAATATCCAGTTCCTGCAGATCGACCAGGCCGAGGATGCCGGTGACAACGGCATCGAGGCGGACAACCGCGAGGGCGACGAGAATGCCCAGCCGCGCTCCATGCCCAGCATCGCCAACATGACCATCAACGGCAACAGCGGCGAGCGGGGCGTGCGCCTGCGGCGCGGAACCGGAGCCTTCGTCTACAATTCCTACGTGACCGGCAGTGCCACGTGCCTGGACATCTCCGGCGAGTCGCTTGCCCTGCTGGAGACGGATATCGTGTTCGACGGCGTGTCACTCGATTGCCCGGAAGTGGTGGAGGGTGGCACCGCCGAGGTACAGGCGTTCCTCGACAACAGCAATGTCGCCCAGGGTGGCGGCGCGGTCGAGCCGGCTGACCTGTCCGGCGATACCTTCTTCGACGCCACCGACTACATCGGCGCCGTGGAAGGCCCGGCCAACGACTGGGTGGCCGGCTGGACCGTGGGTACGACCAATACCACGCCGCCGACCTTTGGCTGCCCGTCAGGCACTTCCGAGGGTGCAGAGATCAACGGTACGCCGAGCTGTACCCTGTCCGGCACCATCATCACCGACCTGACGCTGACCCGCGACAACTACTATGTGCTCGACGGTAAGGTCGTGATCGGGGACGACAACAGCAACTCGGCAGTGCTCACCATACAGTCCGGTACCACCATAGTCGGTAACGACGACGAGGACTTCCTGGTGATTTCTCGCGGCTCGCGAATCCTCGCCAACGGTACTGACGTGTCGCCGGTGGTATTCACCGCCATCGAGGATGTGGAGGGCTCGGGTAACCTCGCCAACGCACGCGGATTGTGGGGCGGCCTGGTAATCAACGGCAACGCGCCGATCAACGACTGTCCGGAAGGCGCCGAGGGTGGCACCGCCGCGTGCACCAAGGAAGGCGAAGCCAACTCCGGCCTGTTTGGCGGCAATTTGCCCGGGGATGACAGCGGCGTACTCAACTACGTGGTGGTCAAGTACGCGGGCTCCAATGTCGACCCGGAAAACCAGCTCAACGGTATCGCCTTCCAGGGCGTCGGTTCGGGCACTGAGGTGGACTACGTCCAGGTGCACAACAACCTCGACGACGGTATCGAGTTCTTCGGCGGTACGGTGAACGTCAAGCACGTGGTGCTTTCCGGCAACGCCGATGATTCCCTGGACTGGACCGACGGCTGGACCGGCAACGTACAGTTCCTGCACATCACGCAGGCCAGCGACGCCGGCGACAACGGTATCGAGGCCGATAACCGCGAGGGAGATGAAAACGCCCTGCCGCGTTCCAACCCCAGCATCGCCAATATGACCATCGTCGGCAATGAGGGCGAAAGAGGGATTCTGCTGCGCCGCGGCACTGGCGCCGACATTTACAACTCCAACGTCACCGGTTCCGCCGTGTGTATGGAAGTGAGTGGCGAGTCGGTAGCCCTGTTGGGTGTGGACATCAACCTGAGCAGTGTTTCCCTGGGGTGCGCCACCGTCTCCGGCGGTGTGGATCCTGAGCTGCAGAACTACCTCGACGGTGCCCCCAACGTCACCCAGGACGGCTCCACGCCGCCCGCCGGCAGCTTGCCCAGCAACGGCTTCTTCGACCAGGTCCAGGTGATCGGTTCGGACATCAACAGCTGGAAGGGTGCCTGGGTGTTCGGCCTGTAGGCTGACATCGGTTCATTGCAAGAGCGGCAGGGTGCGGTTATCGCCCGCACCCTGCACTGACACCGGATTAGTACCAAGACGGCCGGGCATAGCCCCCGCCGTTATCTGATTAGCCTGGGAAAGCAGTGTGTTTCCCGTGGGCGGAGAGAGGGAAATGAAGCGAAATCAATTGTCAGTGGCGGTGATAGCGGCCCTGGGCCTGCATGCGCCCATGCTTGCGGCGCAGGTGCCCGAGATCGAGAACGCCGACCCGGGCATGGAGATCGAGGAGGTCTTCGTGCTCGGCGAATTCGTACCCGAAGAAAAACGTGATACCTCGGAAATATCCAACGTGCTCGACACCGAGGACCTCAACTTCGTGCCGGAGACCAACGTCGGTGCGGCCCTTTCCCGGGTGGCGGGGCTCAGCCTGGTGAGCGGCAAGTACGTGTATGTACGGGGGCTGGGGGAACGCTACTCCTCCACGCTGCTGAACCGGGCGCGTATATCCAGCCCGGTGCCGTTCCAGAAGACCGTGCCCCTGGATATCGTGCCGAACAATATCGTCAAGAGCCTGCTGGTCCAGAAAACCTATTCCGTCGAGTACCCCGGCGACTTTTCAGGCGGCGTGGTGGATATTCGCACCAAAACCACCCCGGACGAGGATTACCTGATCCTGAAACTGGCAGCGGGCGGCAACTCCAAGACCACCGGTGGCGACGGCCTTACCTACAGTGGCGGCAAGGATGACAACTGGGGGTACGATGACGGCACCCGGGCCATTCCTACGCCGGTGCAGGCACTGACCACTACCGAGTTTGACCAGACCGTGTATCCCGAGCGCGCCAATCTGGGTGCCGGCTTCTATGACAAGTGGGACATTCGCGAGACAAACATGAAGCCGTTCTATATCGGCGAAGCGGAGTTCGGCAAGCGCCTGGAGTTCAGCAACGATATGGTGCTGGGCGTGATCGGCAACTACAAATACCAGAATCGCTGGGTGAATACCGACAAGGATCTGCGGCGCTATGAGTTCACCGGCGTCGACGGGGGTGCCAACCAGACCGTGCAGTACGATCGGGCCATCACCACCCAGAATATCGATATCAGCGCCTTTGGCAGCATCGGCCTGGAACTGGACGAAAACAATTCGATTGTATTCAACGCCACCAAGCTGCGCCAGACCACCGACCAGGTGCAACAGGACAAGGGGCTTTCCAGTGAGGACAACGTCGCCAACGGCACGCCGGTGGAAAGCTACCTGCTGCAGTGGACCGAGAACCAGATCGAATCCTACCAGCTCAGCGGCAGCCATTACCTGCCGTCTCTGAACGATGCGCTGATCGAATGGCGTGCCGTGGACGGCAGCGGCAAGCGCGATGCACCCGATACGCGCAGCTACACCTACGCCGAGGGCAACAGTGGCATGATGGAAATGGTCAGTTCCAACAGCCAGGCGGCCGGCGACCTGCGCGATGTGTACCAGGCTCCGGAAAGGAACTACAGCAAGCTCAACGACAGCATAGACGAGTACGGCCTGGACGGTGAGTTGCCGTTTACCGTGCTGGGTATCGACAGCGTGGTCAGTGCCGGTGTTTCCGACTACGATCGCAAGCGCAACAGCACGGACCGACTGTTCCGCTTCGATATCACGTCTTCCGCGCCTTACTACGTGCCCTGGGAGACGCCCAACCAGATATTCGGAGACGATAACTGGATCGATGAATACGTCAGCGTCCGGGACTTCTCCAACAGCGCCGCCAACGCCAGCGGCATCTACCCCTACGCCAAGTCCTCGGAGAAAGTCGAGGCCTACTACCTGTCGCTGGATTCCCAGGTGCTGCCCACGGTTCGGGTGCAGGTGGGCGTCCGCCAGGAGGATACGACCATCGAGGCCGATGCCTGGGGTGGCAATACCGAGCCCGGCACCGAAAACAAGGTGAAGCGGAACTTCGACGATACCCTGCCGGCGGTGTCGGTCACCTGGGAGTTCATCGAGAACATGCAGGTGCGCGGCGCCTATTCCGAGACGGTCAACCGGCCCAGCCTGCTGGAGGTGACCGGCTCGACCCTGCGCAACCCGGAGGACCAGAACCTGTACCGCGGAAACGTGTTCCTCGAGCCTGCCGATCTGACCAACTACGACGTGCGCTGGGAGTGGTATTTCGGCTCCGCGGATGAAATGTCCCTGGGTTTGTTCTACAAGGAGTTCGACAATCCCATCGAACTGGCCAAGATCCAGGCGCAGGGTGATATCTACACCTGGTTCAACGCCGACAAGGCGGAGCTGGAGGGTGTCGAATACGACGTCCGCAAGGAACTGCCACTGGCCACCTGGTTCGACCTCGACCCGGTGTGGGACGGCTTCAATGTCGCTTTCAATGTCTCCTATATCGATTCAAAGGTGACCTTGCTGGGTTCCGGGGAAACCGCCGCCGACGTGCCCCTGACCGGTGGCAGGCAGATCGCCCCGCTGTACTCCAACGAGCGCAAGATGACCGGCCAGTCGGACTGGCTGGGCAACATCCAGCTGTCCTACGTGGATTACGACCTGGGCATTACCGGCAGCCTGTTGTACAACTACACCGACGAGCGCATCGTCCTGGTGGGGGACAACAACGCCCCGGATATCATCGAGGAGGCCAGGGGCGTCGTCGACCTGTTGTTCAAGTACGAGTTTGCCTGGAAGGAATCCAACCTGGAACTCGAGGCCAAGGCCGGCAACATCTTCGACACCAAGATCGAGTGGACGCAGGGCGATCGGCCCTACGAAAACTGGCAGCCGGGTATCAACTACCAGGTGGGTCTGCGGGTCAGCTTCTGACCATCTCCCGCGGCTGGCGCCAGAGTATGGCGCCGGCCTCGGCGCGGCTTGCAATGACCCGGTGCTTGGGTAAAATAGCGCGCTCCCGGCACTACCTGCCGGGGCCACTACGTCCCCTTCGTCTAGTGGTCCAGGACCCTGCCCTTTCACGGCAGTAACAGGGGTTCGAACCCCCTAGGGGACGCCACTACCCGGAACAGTCATGAGTCGATTCTGGAGCGATATAGTAGGGCGGCTCACGCCCTATGTGCCGGGCGAGCAGCCGCGCCTCGACAGGCTGGTCAAGCTCAACACCAACGAGCATCCCTATCCGCCGTCCCCGGCGGTCCTCGAGGCTATCGCCGGGGTCACCGGCGATGAACTGCGCCGCTATCCCGATCCGGAGTCCAGCGCCCTGAAGCAGGCCCTGGCCCAACGTCACGGTCTCGAGCCGGCACAGGTGTTCCTGGGTAACGGTTCGGATGAAGTCCTGGCGCATGTCTTCCAGGCGCTGCTGCGCCACGAGGATCCGCTGTTGTTCCCCGACGTGACCTACAGCTTCTATCCGGTCTGGTGTGAGTTGTACGGCATACCCTGGCGGGCGGTCCCTCTCCGGGCGGACTTCGCGATCGAGCCCCTGGATTACGACGCCCGCGCCGGCGCGATCATCCTGCCCAACCCCAATGCTCCTACCGGCAGGCTGCTGTCAGTCGATGCCATGCGGCGGCTGCTGCAGCGCAACCCGGACGCGGTGGTGGTGATCGACGAGGCCTATATCGACTTTGGTGGCGCCTCTGCGGTGCCCCTGCTGGCCGAGTTCGACAACCTGCTGGTGGTCCAGACCCTGTCGAAGTCCCGCTCCCTGGCGGGTTTACGGGTGGGCATGGCGATGGGCTCCGCGGCCTTGATCGAGGCCCTGGAGCGGGTGAAGAATTCCTTCAACTCCTACCCGCTGGGTGTCCTCGCCCAGCGGGCCGCACTGGCGGCCCTGGAGGATGAGCCCTATTTTCTCGAGGCGAACCGACGGGTGATCGCCAGCCGCGAGCGGCTGGTGGCGGCCCTGCGCCTGCAGGGCTTCGAGGTGTTGCCTTCAGCGGCCAATTTTGTCATGGCCAGCCACCCGAACAGGCGTGCACAGGAATTGTTCACGGGCTTGAGGGAGCAGGGGGTTATCGTGCGCTATTTCAGTGCCCCGCGCATCGCCAATTACCTGCGGATCACCGTGGGTACCGACCAGCAGTGCGATGCCCTGCTGGCGGCCCTGGCCCAGCTGCTGGCCTAGACCTTGCGCAGCACCACGCTGCCGATACTGTAGCCGGCACCGAAAGAGCACAGTACGCCCAGCTCGCCGCTGCGAAAATCGGCGCGGTGCTTGTGAAAGGCGATCACCGACCCCGCGGAACTGGTGTTGGCGTATTCGTCCAGAATGGTCGGGGCCTCCTCGGCGGTGGCCTCGCGACCCAGTACCCGCCTGGAAATCAACTGGTTCATGTTGAGGTTGGCCTGGTGCAGCCACAGGCGTTTGATGTCCTCGGGGTCGATTTCCAGGCGCTCCAGTTGCGCCGAAATCTGGCTGGCCACGGCGGGGCACACTTCCTTGAACACCTTGCGCCCCTCCTGCACGAACAGCTTGTCCGGTTGGCCGATGCCAGTCGCGTCGCAGCGGTTGAGAAAGCCGAAGTTGTTGCGGATGTTGTTGGAGTAGATGGTCTGCAATTTGCTGTCCAGGATGAGGTACTGGTCAGCGGAGGTGGCCTGCTGCGCCGCCTCGATGATCACTGCGGTGCACACGTCGCCGAAGATGAAGTGTGAGTCCCGGTCGCAGAAGTTCAGGTGGCCGCTGCATATCTCCGGGTTCAGCATCAGCACACAGGAGGCGCTGCCGCTGGCCACGGCGTCCCTGGCCTGTTGCATGCCGAAGGTGGCCGAGGAGCAGGCGACGTTCATGTCGAAGCCAAAGCCCTTTATGCCCAGAGCATCCTGTATTTCCACCGCCATCGCCGGGTAGGCGCGCTGCATATTGGAGGCCGCGACAATGACCATGTCGATATCAGCGGCGCTCTTGCCCGCCTGGGCCATGGCCTGGGAGGCGGCCTGTACCGCCATTTCGCACTGTATGGACTGCTCCTCGTTGGCGCGCTCCGGCAGGTAGGGCACCATGCGCCGCGGGTCCAGGATGCCATCCTTGTTCATGACGTAGCGGGACTTGATGCCCGAGGCCTTCTCGATGAATTCGGCGGAGGAGTGCTGCAGCGCCGGCAGGTCGCCGGCCCCGATGGCGGCCGCGTGCTCCTCGTTGTAGAGGTCGACGTAGGCGTTGAATGACGCCACCAGCTCTTCGTTACTGATGGATTCCGCCGGGGTATAGAGACCGGTTCCGCTGATCACAATAGCAGTCATGGCGACGCGCTTCCTGGGTTGGATAGATTCAGGTTGATGGGTATGGCACGAAAAAAGGCCGCGTGGCGGCCTTGTACGTGTCGCGTGCGGCGCCTACTTGCGCTCCGCCAGGGGTACATAGTCGCGTACGCCATGGCCGGTATACAGCTGGCGCGGCCGGCCGATGCGGTAACTGCCGGATATCATCTCGTTCCAGTGGGCGATCCAGCCCACCGTGCGCCCGACGGCGAAGATAACCGTGAACATGCTGGTGGGAATACCGATGGCCTTGAGAATGATACCGGAGTAGAAATCCACATTGGGGTACAGTTTCTTCTCGATGAAATAATCGTCGTTGAGGGCGATCTCCTCCAGGCGCTTGGCGATAGCCAGCAGCGGGTCGTCCTCCAGGCCCAACTCCGCCAGCACCTCGTCGGCGGACTCTTTCATCACCTTGGCCCGGGGATCGAAATTCTTGTAGACCCGGTGCCCGAAGCCCATGAGGCGGAAGGGGTCGTCCTTGTCCTTGGCCCTGGCGACGAATTCGTCGATGCGTGATACATCGCCGATCTCCTCGAGCATCTCCAGCACGGCCTCGTTGGCGCCCCCGTGGGAGGGACCCCACAGGGCGGCGATACCGGCCGCGATGCAGGCGAAGGGGTTGGCGCCGGAGGAGCCGGCCAGGCGTACCGTCGAGGTGGACGCGTTCTGCTCGTGGTCGGCGTGCAGCAGGAAGATGCGATCCATGGCCCGGGCAAGAACGGGGCTGATGTTGCTCGGCTCGCAGGGGTTGCCGAACATCATGTGCAGGAAGTTCTCGGAGTAGCTGAAGCTGTTGTCGGGATACATGAAGGGCTGGCCGACGGAAAACTTGTAGCTCATGGCCGCCAGGGTCGGCATCTTGGCGATCAGGCGAAAGGCCGCCACCTGGCGATGCTGCTCGTCAGAGATGTCCAGGGAGTCGTGGTAGAAAGCGGACAGGGCGCCCACCACACCGCACATGATGGCCATCGGGTGGGCGTCGCGCCGGAAGCCGTTGAAGAAGGTGCGAATCTGCTCGTGCACCATTGTGTGGCGGTGCACCGTGCTGACGAACCTGTTTTTCTGCTCCTCGTTGGGGAGTTCGCCATAGAGCAGCAGGTAGCAGGTTTCCAGGTAGTTTGACTTGTCGGCCAACTGCTCGATGGGGTAACCCCGGTGCAGCAGAACGCCCTTGTTGCCGTCGATAAAGGTGATCTGGGATTCGCAGGCGGCGGTGGAGACAAAACCGGGGTCGTAGGTGAACATGCCCTTGCCGGTCAGACCGCTGACGTCGACCACATCGGGGCCGAGGGTTCCGGAATAGATCGGCAGCTCTATGGCCGCGTCGAGTCCGTCGATGCTGAGAGTGGCTTTCTTGTCGCTCATAGAGGGGTCCTGCGATCTGAAACGATGGGCGATCCACTATAGAGTGTCCCGAGTTTTTGTCAATTGATCTGGCTCTATGTGCCGGTTTGTTAAGTGCTTTTCGGCAAAAGCAGGCGACGCGCGGCGGATTTTCAGGAGGCGGAGCGGGACCGATCAGCGGGTGGCGTGGAAACTGCCGCGCTTTTTAATGACAGGTTTGTAATCGGGCTGCCAAGTGCCTATAATTTGGCGCGTTTTGTGGTGCCGGCCGGCAGCTTGGCGGCGACGCACAGGACTTCGTTGCAACCCGATTAACCGCCCTCCCGGGCGCCTGAACGATGGTATCCTACAGTGAAAGACAAACGTCCTGTTAACCTGGACATCGGTACCATGCGGCTCCCCGTTACCGCATGGGCCTCGATTGCCCACCGCGCCTCTGGCGTATTCCTCTTTGCTGGCATGGCCGTGCTGATCTGGGCACTGGATGCCAGCCTCGAAAGCCCCGACAGTTTTGCCGCCCTGGGCGAGTGCCTGGCCAGCCCGCTGGCGAAGCTGGTCATCTGGGCGATCATGGCGGGCCTGATCTACCACTCGGTGGCCGGGATAAAACACCTGGTGATGGATTTCGGTATTGGTGAATCCATGGAAGGGGGCATTCGCGGCGTGCGCATCGTCGTGGTGGTGTCCGTCATTCTCATACTGCTGGCAGGAGTCTGGATATGGTAACCGCAATCACCAGCATGGGGCGTTCCGGCCTCTACGATTGGATGATGCAACGGGTGAGCGCGGTCATCATGCTCGCCTATTTCATTTTCGTGACCTGTGTGCTGCTCGGCGGCGTCGATTACGCCTCCTGGAAGGAGCTGTACTCGCAGACCTGGATGCGGATATTCAGCCTGCTGGCGCTGTTGTCGATGGGTCTGCACGCCTGGGTGGGTCTGTGGGCGGTATTCACCGATTACCTTACCGAGCGCCTGATGGGCACCACCGGTAACGTCCTGCGCTTTGCCGCCCAGCTGGCCAGCGCGCTTGTCATGTTCACGTATGTCGTCTGGGGCATACAGATTCTGTGGGGTTACTAAGCATGGCCGCTCTTCGCACTCTCTCATTCGACGGCGTTATCGTAGGCGGCGGCGGTGCCGGCATGCGTGCCGCACTGCAGCTGGCCCAGTCGGGCTACAAGACGGCGGTGATCTCCAAGGTGTTCCCGACCCGTTCCCACACGGTGTCCGCCCAGGGGGGGATCACTTGCGCCATTGCCAGTGCCGACCCCGATGATGACTGGCGCTGGCACATGTATGACACGGTCAAGGGCTCCGACTACATCGGTGACCAGGATGCCATCGAATACATGTGCAGCGTCGGCCCCGAGGCCGTGTTCGAGCTGGAGCACATGGGCCTGCCGTTCTCGCGGACGGAAGAGGGGCGCATCTACCAGCGGCCTTTCGGCGGGCAGTCCAAGAATTTCGGCGAGGGCGGCCAGGCGGCGCGCACCTGTGCCGCCGCGGACCGTACCGGCCACGCCCTGCTGCACACTCTTTACCAGGGGAACATGAAGAACAACACGGTGTTCTTCAACGAGTGGTACGCCACCGATCTGGTCAAGAACCAGGACGGCGCGGTGGTCGGGGTCATTGCCATCTGCATGGAAACCGGTGAAACCGTCTACGTCAAATCCAAGGCCACGGTGTTCGCCACCGGCGGTGCCGGGCGCATCTACGCCTCGACCACCAATGCCCATATCAATACCGGTGATGGCATCGGCATGGCGCTGCGCGCGGGTTTCCCGGTCCAGGATATCGAAATGTGGCAGTTCCATCCCACCGGCATTGCCGGCGCGGGGGTACTGGTGACCGAGGGCTGCCGCGGCGAGGGCGGGTATCTGATCAACAAGGACGGCGAGCGTTTCATGGAGCGCTACGCCCCCAACGCCAAGGACCTGGCCGGCCGCGATGTAGTGGCACGCTCCATGGTGCTGGAGATCATCGAGGGCCGGGGCTGTGGCCCGGAGGGCGATCACGTGTACCTCAAGCTCGATCACCTGGGCGAGGAAGTGCTGGAGAGCCGCCTCCCGGGTATCTGCGAACTGTCGCGCACCTTTGCCCATGCCGACCCGGTCAAGGAGCCCATTCCCGTGGTACCCACCTGCCACTACATGATGGGCGGGATCCCCACCAATGTGCACGGCCAGGCGCTCACGGTCGACGCCCACGGCAACGACGTGGTGATTCCGGGGCTGTACGCCTGTGGCGAGGTGGCCTGTGTGTCCGTGCATGGCGCCAACCGCCTGGGTGGTAACTCCCTGCTGGATCTGGTGGTCTTTGGGCGCGCTTCCGGTATCTATATCGAGAATGCCCTGCGCTCCGGCATCGAGATGCGCGAGGCTTCCGAGAGTGACATCGAGCAGGCCAGGTCCCGCCTGGACAGGCTCAACCAGTCCAGCGGTGGCGAGGCCGTCGCGGTGTTGCGCAAGGAACTGCAGAACACCATGCAGAATCACTTCGGGGTGTTCCGTAACGGCGACTTCATGCAGAAGGGCATCGACAAGCTGGCGGAACTGCGCGGCCGGATCGAGAACGCCAGGTTGGACGACAAGAGCCTGGCGTACAACACTGCCCGTATCGAAGCGCTGGAACTGCACAACCTGTTCGAGGTGGCCGAGGCAACCGCCATCGCCGCCGAGGAGCGCAAGGAAAGTCGCGGCGCCCATGCCCGCGAAGATTACCAGGAGCGCGACGACACCAACTGGTTGTGTCATTCACTGTATTTCCCCGGCGACAAGCGGGTGGGCAAGCGGGCGGTCAATTTCGAGCCCAAGACAGTGGACACCTTCCAACCCAAAGCACGTGTTTATTAAGGGGCTTCTGACATGTTGCAAGTAAGCATTTATCGCTATAACCCGGAAACCGATGCCGAACCCTACATGCAGGACGTGCAGGTCGACACCGGCGGCAAGGACCTGATGGTGCTGGATGTGCTGGAGCTGATCAAGTCACAGGACACCAGCGTGACCTATCGCCGCTCCTGCCGCGAGGGCGTCTGCGGCTCCGACGGGATCAACATGAACGGCAAGAACGGCCTCGCCTGCATCACCCCGCTGTCCGAGACCGTGCGCAACAACAAGCTGGTACTGCGCCCGCTGCCGGGCCTGCCGGTGGTGCGCGACCTGGTGGTCGACATGAGCATGTTCTACACCCAGTACGAAAAAGTGCAGCCCTACCTGCAGAATGATTCCCCCGCGCCGGCCATCGAGCGCCTGCAGTCCCCCGAGGACCGGGAGAAGCTGGATGGCCTGTACGAATGCATCCTGTGCGCCTGTTGTTCCACCTCCTGTCCCTCTTTCTGGTGGAACCCGGACCGCTTTATCGGCCCCGCCGGGCTGCTGCAGGCCTACCGTTTCCTGGCCGACAGTCGCGACACCGCCACCGAGGAGCGCCTGGCCAAGCTGGACGATCCCTTCAGTGTGTTTCGCTGTCACGGCATCCAGAACTGTGTCAACGTGTGCCCCAAGGGCCTCAACCCAACGCGGGCGATTGGCCATATCAGGAATATGCTGCTTTCTCGTGCGACATGACATTAAAAGGTATCTATAACGCATTGAATTAGAGAGTATTTTATTAGGGCTATCTGGTTCCGGTACGGTCGTTTCCCCCCGGGCTCGGTGGTACTGGGCGCGGAGGAGCAGGCCGGGGCCGGCGCTGCTACACTCCGGTATCGGATTGCCCTGATTTAACCGTTCGACCCGCTGGAAGGGGTGAGATGCAAGAAAGTTCGATGGAGCTGTTGTGGCGTAGTTCCCATATATCGGGGGGGAACGCCACCTATGTCGAGAACCTCTACGAGGACTACCTCAAGGATCCCAACGGGGTGCCCGAGCAGTGGCGGGACTATTTCGACAAGCTTCCCCGGGTCGAATCGGCGGTGGTGCACATGGAGGACGTCCCGCACTCGGTAGTGCGCGATCGTTTCGCCCAGATCAGCAAGATGCGGGTGCGCACCGAGGCCACCGTCGCCCACGATTCCCAGGCCACCGAGTACGAGCGCAAGCAGGTACGGGTGGTCCAGCTGATTTCCGCCTATCGCCAGCGCGGCCACCAGAAGGCCCAGCTGGACCCGCTGGGGCTGGCGCCCCGGGAACACGTGGCCGACCTGGAACTGGGGTTTCACCAGCTGTCGGCGGCCGATTTCGACACCGTTTTCCAGACCGGCAGTCTGCACATCGGCAAAGCCGACGCCACCCTGGGCGAAATCGTCCGGGCCATGGAGCGCACCTACTGTAATACCGTCGGCGCCGAGTTCATGCACATCGTCGACACCGAGGAGCGACACTGGATCATGCAGCGCATGGAGTCGGTGCGTTCGGCTCCCGATTACGGCAGGGAGATCCGCCTGCAACTGCTGAGCAGCCTGATCCAGGCCGAGGGCCTGGAAAAATCCCTTGGCTCCAAATACCCTGGAACCAAGCGTTTCGGCCTGGAGGGTGGCGAGAGCCTTATCCCCATGCTGTCGGAAATGATCCAGCGCTTCGGCTCCTACCGGGCCCAGGAAATCGTCATCGGCATGGCCCACCGGGGTCGCCTCAACGTGCTGGTGAATATTCTCGGCAAGAATCCCTCGGAACTGTTCGCCGAATTCGAGGGCAGGGTGCAATACGAGAGCTCCGGCGACGTGAAGTACCACCAGGGCTTCTCTTCCAACGTGATGACTCCGGGCGGTGAAATCCACCTGGCCTTGTCATTCAACCCCTCCCACCTGGAGATCGTCGCCCCGGTGGTCGAGGGCTCGGTGCGCGCCCGCCAGGAACGGCGCAACGACAGCGTCGGCGACCTGGTGGTGCCGATCGTGGTCCACGGGGACGCGGCCTTCGCCGGTCAGGGCGTGGTGATGGAGACCTTCCAGATGTCCCAGACCCGGGCCTACAAGACTGGCGGCACGGTTCACATTGTGGTGAATAACCAGGTGGGTTTCACCACCAGCCGCCGCGAGGATGCCCGCTCGACCGAGTACTGCACCGATATCGCCAAGATGGTCCAGGCCCCGATTTTCCATGTCAACGCGGACGATCCCGAGGCGGTACTGTTTGTCACCCAGATGGCCGTCGATTACCGCACGGAGTTCAAGAAGGACGTGGTCATCGACCTGATCTGTTACCGCCGGCGGGGCCATAACGAGGCGGACGAACCTTCGGTCACGCAACCGCAGATGTATGCCCGGATTCGCAAGCACCCCACCACGCGCGACCTCTACGCCCGCCGGTTGATCGAGGAGGGTATGCTCACCCAGGAGGAGGACGGCTTCCTGGTGGACCGCTATCGGGAGTCCCTGGAGCGGGGCGAGCCGCTGGTCAGCAGCCTGGTATCCGAGCCCAACAAGTCGCTCTTCGTCGACTGGTCGCCCTATATCGGTCACGACTGGACCCTGCAGGCCGACACCCGCATGGATATCCACGAGTTACAGGCGCTGGCGCAGGCGAGCAACACGGCGCCGGACAACTTCCCGCTGCAGCGCCAGGTCGCCAAGATCCTCGAGGACCGGCGTAAAATGGCGGCCGGGGCCATGCCCATGAACTGGGGCTTCGCCGAGAATCTCGCCTACGCGACCCTGCTCACCCAGGGCTACCCCGTCCGTATCACCGGCCAGGACGTTGGTCGCGGCACGTTCTCCCACCGCCACGCGGTGCTCTATAACCAGAAAACCGCCAAGAGTTATCGCCCCCTGCAGCACCTGGGGGAAGGCCAGGCCCGGTTCAGGATTTACGATTCGCTGCTGTCCGAGGAGGCGGTGCTGGCCTTCGAGTACGGCTACGCCACTACCCGTCCCCAGGGGCTGGTCGTGTGGGAGGCCCAGTTCGGCGATTTCGCCAATGGCGCCCAGGTGGTGATCGACCAGTTCATCACCAGTGGCGAGCACAAGTGGGCGCGCCTGTGCGGCCTGACCATGCTGTTGCCTCACGGTTACGAAGGGCAGGGCCCCGAGCACTCCTCGGCCCGCCTGGAGCGCTTCATGCAACTGTCCGCGGAGCACAATATCCAGGTGTGCGTTCCCACCACGCCCGCCCAGGTCTACCACATGCTGCGGCGCCAGGCGATCCGGCCGTTGCGCAAGCCGCTTATCGTCATGTCGCCCAAGAGCCTGCTGCGCCACAAGGAGGCGACCTCGACCCTGGAAGAACTGGCCAACGGCCGCTTTCACAATGTGCTCAACGACAGTGATCCGCTCGACAACAGCAAGGTCAAGCGCATCATCCTGTGCAGCGGCAAGGTGTTCTACGATTTGCGCGCAGCCCGGCAGGAACGCGGTATCGACAACATCGCCATCCTGCGCCTGGAGCAGCTGTACCCCTTCCCGGAGGATGAGTTGCTGGAAGCCCTCAGCGCCTACCCGAATGTCGAAGACGCGGTATGGTGCCAGGAAGAGCCCATGAACCAGGGCGCCTGGTATGCCAGCCAGCATCACATGCGGCGGGTGATCCACCAGCACGGCAGCGATATATACCTGCGCTACGTGGGCAGGGATTCCTCAGCGGCCCCCGCCGCCGGGTACATGGCCCTGCACGTGGAGCAGCAGGAACGATTAATCAACGAAGCCCTGGCCCAGGATTAGCCGGCGGCATGACAGCACCCCCAAAGGAAGCGAAATGGCTATTGAAATAAAGGCTCCCGCCTTTCCCGAATCGGTCGCCGACGGCGAGGTCGCGAGCTGGCACAAAGCCGAGGGCGAGTCGGTTTCACGGGACGAGTTGATCGTCGAGATCGAAACCGACAAGGTGGTGATGGAAGTGGTCGCTCCGGAGGACGGCGTACTGACCGCGATTCACGCCCAGGAAGGCGAAACCATCCAGAGCGAGCAGTTGCTGGCAACCCTGGAGCCAGGCGCGGCGCGGGCAGCCTCTGGCGCGACCGCAGCCGAGCCAGCGCCAGCGGATGCCGGGCAGACCAGGGGCGGCACTGACAAGCTCGGGCCTGCCGCGCGCAAGCTGGTGGAAGAGCACAAGCTCGACCCCGGCGAGATTACCGGCAGCGGCAAGGGTGGGCGCGTCACCAAGGAAGATATCCTTCAGCACCTGGACACCGCTTCCCGGCCGGCGGCCGCGTCGCCGACGCCTGTGCCGGCCGCGGCCGGCGCCGGGGAAATGGCGGTGCCCGCCGGCCCTTCCGGAGAGCGTATCGAGAAACGCGTGCCCATGACCCGCATGCGGGCCAAGATCGCCGAACGCCTGCTCAACGCCACCCAGCAGACGGCCATGCTGACCACCTTCAACGAGGTCAACATGGCTCCGGTGATGGAGCTGCGCCGCAAGTACAAGGATCAGTTCGAGAAAACCCACAACGGCACCCGTCTGGGCTTCATGGGCTTTTTTATCAAGGCCGCCTGTGAGGCGCTGAAGCGTTTTCCCGCCGTCAACGCCTCCATCGATGGCAACGATATCGTCTACCATGGCTACCAGGACATTGGCGTGGCCGTGTCCACCGACGGCGGCCTGGTGGTCCCGGTGCTGCGAGATGCCGATTTCATGAGCCTGGCGGACGTCGAGGCGGCGATTCGCGACCTGGGCATTCGCGCCCGGGACAACAAACTGACGATCGACGATATGACCGGCGGCACCTTCACCGTCACCAATGGCGGTGTGTTCGGGTCACTGCTGTCCACGCCGATACTCAACCCGCCGCAGACCGGTATCCTGGGGATGCACACCATCCAGGAGCGCCCGGTGGCGGTGAACGGCGAGGTGGTGATCCAGCCCATGATGTACCTGGCGCTGTCGTATGATCACCGCTTGATCGACGGCAAGACGGCGGTCCAGTTCCTGGTCGCCATCAAGGACCTGATCGAGGATCCGGCGCGCATCCTGCTGCAGCTTTAAGCGCAAGTGTGGCGCGCCAACTGAAAGATACTGGGGCAAGAACATGTCTGACAAATACGATGTTGTAGTGATCGGCGCCGGCCCGGCGGGCTATGTGGCGGCGATCAGGGCCGCGCAGCTGGGCCTGTCCACCGCCTGCGTCGAGCAGTGGCTGGACGATAAAGGCAAGGTGCGCCTGGGAGGTACCTGTCTCAACGTGGGCTGTATTCCCTCCAAGGCGCTGCTGGACAGCAGCTACAAGTTTGCCGAGGCCCGCGATCACCTGGCGGTGCACGGCATTGCCATCGAGGGCGCCACCATCGACGTGCCCGCCATGCTTCAGCGCAAGGACAGCATTGTCGATCAGTTGACTGGCGGTATTGCGGGCCTGTTCAAGCACAATGGGGTCACGCCGGTTTCGGGCACCGGCAGGGTGCTGGCGGGCGCCCGCGTCGAGGTCACCGACAAGGACGGCAATGTGCGGGAGCTGCAGGCGGGCAACGTGATTATCGCCGCTGGTTCCGTGCCGGTGGAGATCCCTCCCGCGCCCATCGACAACGAATACATCATCGATTCCACCGGCGCCCTTGCCCTTTCGGATGTGCCGCAGCGCCTGGGCGTGATCGGGGCCGGGGTTATCGGCCTGGAACTGGGCAGTGTCTGGAACCGGCTGGGCTCGGAGGTGGTGATGCTGGAGGCGCTGGACGATTTCCTGCCGATGATGGACGTCCAGATCGCCAGGGAAGCGGCCAAGATCTTCAAGAAGCAGGGGCTCGACATCCGCCTTGGCACCCGGGTTACCGGCGCCGAGGTGAAGAATGGCGTGGTGGAGGTGTCCTATACCAGCGCCGATGGCGACGAGGTGGAAACCTTCGACAAACTGATCGTGGCAGTCGGTCGCAAGCCCCGTTCCAAGGAGCTGTTTGCCAGTGACAGCGGCCTCACCCTCGATGAGCGCGGCTATATTTTCGTCAACGACTACTGTGAAACCGAGGCGCCGCACATTTTTGCCGTGGGTGACGTGGTGCGCGGCCCCATGCTGGCCCACAAGGGTTCGGAGGAGGGCATCATGGTAGCCGAGCGCATCGCCGGCAAGCCAGCCCAAATGAATTACGACTGCATCCCGTCGGTTATCTACACCCACCCGGAAGTCGCCGCGGTGGGCAAGACCGAGCAGGAGCTCAAGGCCGATGGCACGCCCTACAAGTCAGGCGTATTTCCTTTTGCCGCCAGCGGCAGGGCGCTGGCTTCCAATGAGTCCGAAGGTATGGTCAAGATCCTGGCCCATGCCGATACCGATAGGGTACTGGGGTGCCATATCGTCGGCCCGTCGGCGGCGGACCTGGTGCAACAGGTGGTGATAGCCATGGAGTTCGGCTCCAGTGCCGAGGATATCGGGCTCACCGTGTTCGGCCACCCGACCTTGTCGGAGGCCGTGCACGAGGCCGCCCTGGCGGTGGACGGGCACGCGATCCACATCGCCAATCGCAAGAAACGCAAGTAAGAATCACCGGTGCGAGGACAAGACCATAATCCCGGCGCGCACCGGCATCAGGAGGGGTGGCACGCGCAAGCCTTGGCGTGCTGTTCCATTACCAGCAGAGCAGCAACCGAGAACAGGATAGAAAATGAATCTTCATGAGTATCAGGGCAAACAATTGTTTGCCGAATACGGGTTGCCGGTTTCCAGGGGGTTCGCAGTGGACACCCCGGAAGAGGCGGCAGCGGCGGCGGAAAAGATCGGTGGGGACATGTGGGTGGTGAAAGCCCAGGTACATGCCGGTGGCCGCGGCAAGGCCGGCGGGGTAAAACTCGTCAAGACCGCAGAGGAGATTCGCGACTTCGCGGAGAAGTGGCTGGGCAAGCACCTGGTCACCTACCAGACGGACGCCAACGGCCAGCCAGTGAGCAAGATTCTGGTGGAAACCTGCACCGACATCGCCGATGAATTGTACCTGGGGGCCGTGGTGGATCGCGCCTCGCGCCGCATAGTGTTCATGGCGTCCACCGAGGGCGGCGTGGAAATCGAAAAGGTCGCCGAGGAAACACCGGAGAAAATCCTGCGGGCCACCATCGATCCGCTGGTTGGCGCGCAACCTTACCAGGGCCGCGAGCTGGCTTTCAAACTCGGCCTGAAGGGCGACCAGATCAAGCAGTTCGTCAAGATCTTCCTGGGCCTGGCGCAGATGTTCGAGGACAAGGATCTCGCGCTGATCGAGATCAATCCCCTGGTGATCACCGAGGCGGGCGACCTGCACTGCCTGGATGCCAAGATCGGGGTCGACGGCAACGCCCTGTACCGGCAGAAAGCCCTGCAGGAAATGCAGGATCCCAGCCAGGAAGACGCCCGCGAGGCGCACGCCGCCAAGTGGGATCTCAACTACGTGGCCCTGGACGGCAGTATCGGCTGTATGGTCAACGGTGCCGGCCTGGCCATGGGTACCATGGACATCGTCGCGCTGCACGGCGGCTTCCCCGCGAACTTCCTCGACGTGGGCGGTGGCGCTACCAAGGAGCGGGTGGCCGAGGCCTTCAAGATCATTCTGTCGGACGACAACGTCAAGGCAGTACTGATCAACATTTTCGGCGGCATCGTGCGCTGTGACCTGATTGCCGAGGGGGTGATCGGCGCGGTGGAGGAAATCGGCGTGAACGTACCGGTGGTCGTGCGCCTGGAAGGCAATAACGCCGAACTCGGCCGCAAGGCCCTGGCCGACAGTGGCCTCAATATTATCGCGGCCAGCAGCCTGACGGATGCGGCCCAGCGTGCGGTCGAAGCAGCGGGAGGTGCGGCCAAATGAGTATTCTGATCGACAAGAACACCAGGGTGATTTGTCAGGGGTTTACCGGCTCGCAGGGCACCTTTCACTCCGAACAGGCAATCGAGTACGGCACCAAAATGGTCGGCGGTGTGACCCCCGGCAAGGGTGGCCAGGAACACCTGGGGCTGCCAGTGTTCAATACCGTGGCCGACGCCGTGGTCACCACTGGGGCCGACGCCTCGGTCATCTACGTGCCCGCGCCCTTCTGCAAGGACTCCATTCTCGAGGCCGCCAATTCCGGGGTGCAACTGATCGTCTGTATTACCGAGGGTATCCCCACCCTGGACATGCTGGAGGCGAAAATCCGCTGCGACGAACTGGGCGTGCGCCTGATCGGCCCCAACTGCCCCGGTGTGATCACTCCCGGCGAATGCAAGATCGGCATCATGCCGGCCAGCATTCACCTGCCCGGTAAAGTCGGCATCGTGTCGCGCTCGGGAACGCTCACCTACGAGGCGGTCAAGCAGACCACCGATGCCGGTTTCGGCCAGTCCACCTGCGTCGGCATCGGCGGCGACCCGATTCCCGGTTCCAACTTTATCGATATCCTGGCGATGTTCCAGGACGACCCGGCCACCGAGGCCATCGTCATGATCGGCGAGATCGGCGGCACCGCCGAGGAGGAAGCGGCGGCTTATATCAAGGCCAACGTGAGCAAGCCGGTGGTGTCCTATATCGCCGGGGTCACCGCGCCCAAGGGCAAGCGCATGGGGCATGCGGGGGCCATCATCTCCGGCGGCAAGGGCACGGCGGATGAGAAATTCGCCGCCCTGGAGGACGCCGGTGTGAAAACCGTGCGCAGCCTGGCCCAAATCGCCGATGGGCTGGCCGAAATCACCGGCTGGTAGGGCTCTGGCGCGGGGCTGGCAGCGTCCGGCCCCGCGCCACATTGCACATTTTTCCGGTCCCGTCCCGGGCCAGGGTTTGATCTGGCTCAACAAGACCGGGTTACATGTTCTCCGACCCGGGGCAATCAGGCGTCGGATGACTTATAATTTCGCGGCCGGGAAATTGGACGCGGCGCAGTATACGCCATCGACCATGACCGACCCACAAGCAGGACAGCAGGCAGGCAAATATGACAAGCAGTATTGACTTATCCGTCTACGGTATCAGCGAAACCACCGAAATCATCCGTAACCCCTCCTATGAGCAATTGTTCGCGGAGGAGACCCGTGCCGACCTGCAGGGGTATGAGAAGGGGGTCGTCACCGAGCTCGGCGCCGTGGACGTGCACACCGGGATTTTTACCGGCCGTTCTCCCAAGGACAAGTTTATCGTGCTTGACGATGTCAGCCGCGAGCACGTCTGGTGGAACAGCCCCGAGTCGCCCAACGACAACAAGCCGATTTCCCCGGAAAACTGGCAGACGCTGAAAAAAATCGTCACCGACCAGCTCTCCGCCAAACGCCTGTTCGTGGTGGATACCTTCTGCGGGGCGAACGAAAACAGCCGCCTCAAGGTGCGTTTCGTCACCGAGGTGGCCTGGCAGGCGCACTTCGTCAAGAACATGTTCATCCGCCCCTCCGAGGAGGAACTGGACAACTACGGCGAACCGGACTTCGTGGTGCTCAACGGCTCCAAAACCAGTGACCCGGAATGGCAGTCCCACGGCCTCAACTCGGAGGTGTTCACCGTCTTCAACATGACCGAGAAGATGCAGATCATCGCCGGCACCTGGTATGGCGGGGAAATGAAAAAGGGTATGTTCGCGATGATGAACTACTACCTGCCCCTGCAGAACATGGCTTCCATGCACTGCTCGGCCAACGTCGGCGAAGCCGGAGACGTGGCGATTTTCTTCGGCCTGTCCGGTACCGGCAAGACCACCCTGTCTACCGACCCCAAACGCCGCCTGGTGGGGGATGACGAGCACGGCTGGGACGATGACGGTGTATTCAATTTCGAGGGAGGCTGCTACGCCAAGACCATTGATCTTGACCCCGAGAGCGAGCCCGATATCTACAAAGCCATCCGCCGCGACGCACTGCTGGAAAACGTGGTGGTGGATGGTAGCGGCAAGGTCGATTTCGCCGACCGTTCCATCACTGAAAACACGCGGGTTTCCTACCCGATCTACCACATCGACAACATCGTCAAGCCCGTGTCCCGCGCCGGGCACCCCACCAAGGTCATTTTCCTGACCGCGGACGCTTTCGGCGTGTTGCCGCCGGTATCGATACTGGATCAGGAGCAGACCAAGTACCACTTCCTGTCGGGGTTCACAGCCAAGTTGGCCGGAACCGAGCGCGGCATCACCGAACCGGTGCCGACCTTCTCCGCCTGCTTCGGCAAGGCCTTCCTCACCCTGCATCCAGTGGTTTATGGCAAGACCCTGGTGTCGCGCATGGAAGCGGTCGGGGCCAAGGCCTACCTGGTCAATACCGGCTGGAATGGCACTGGCAAGCGCATTTCGATCAAGGACACCCGGGCGATTATCGATGCCATCCTCGACGGCTCGATCGAGAACGCCGAAACCGGCGAGCTGCCTATCTTCAACCTGACCATCCCCAAACAGCTGCACGACGTGGACCCCGGTATTCTCGACCCCCGCGACACCTATGCGGACCACGCGGAGTGGGAGGCCAAGGCCACCGACCTCGCCCAGCGCTTCGTCAATAATTTCGCCCTGTTCACCGGCAACGAAGAGGGCAAGGCCCTGGTCGCGGCAGGGCCCCAGCTGTAATAGCGACTCCCCGGCGCCTCCGGGCGGCGGGCCTTCCCTCGCCATTGTCCCGCAGGGCGGCCACTCCGCCGCCCTGCGTGTTTTCCAAAGCTTGAAATTATCCCCACTCGCCCCCATGTCTTGCCCATCCGGTCGAGATACCTGGAATAAACCTGAAATAAACGCGAGGACCCCATGACAGCAGACGTGCGCAAGGAAACCCTGGGTTTTCAGACAGAGGCCAAGCAGCTTCTGCACCTGATGATCCACTCACTGTACTCCAACAAGGAAATATTCCTGCGGGAGCTGATTTCCAACGCCAGTGATGCAATCGACAAACTGCGCTTTGCCGCCCTGGCCGACGACAGCCTGCTGGAGGGGCAGGGGGACTTCAGGATCACGGTGGACCTGACCAAGGAAAAGAAACAGCACACCATCACCATCACCGACAATGGCATCGGTATGAATCGCGATGAGGTCATCGAAAACCTCGGCACCATTGCCAGGTCCGGGACTTCGGCCTTTCTGGAAAGCCTGACCGGTGACCAGAAGAAGGATTCCCAGCTGATCGGCCAGTTCGGGGTGGGGTTCTACTCCGCGTTCATCGTTGCCGATCGGGTAGAGGTGCACACCCGCAAGGCGGGTGAGGCAGCCGAGGAGGGCGTATTGTGGGAATCCCACGGCGAGGCCGAGTTCTCTATAGAGCCCAGGGCCAGGGAGGAACGCGGTACCAGTATCACCCTCTACCTAAAGAAGGGCTGCGAGGAGTTCGCCGACGACTGGCGGGTGCGCAGCGTCATCAAGAAGTATTCCGACCACATCTCGGTGCCGGTGATGATGGTCAAGCCGCCGGCCCCCCCCGCCGAGGGCGAGGAGGCTGGGCAGGAGCAGCCGGCGGAGTACGAGGCGGTCAACGAGGCAACCGCGCTGTGGACCCGTCCGCGCGGCGAGGTCAGCGACGAGGAGTACCGCGAGTTCTACAAGCATATCTCCCACGATTTCGAGGACCCCTTGACCTGGTCCCACAACAAGGTGGAAGGCAAGCTGGAGTACACCAGCCTGCTGTACCTGCCCCGCAAAGCGCCGTTCGACCTGTGGAACCGTGACATGAACCGCGGTTTGAAGCTGTATGTGCAGCGCACGTTCATCATGGACGAGGCCGAGCAGTTCCTGCCCAACTACCTGCGTTTCGTCAAGGGCGTGGTGGACTCCAACGACCTGTCCCTGAATGTGTCGCGGGAAATCCTGCAGCAGGACCCCGCAGTGGAGTCCATGCGCAGCGCCCTGACCAAGCGCGTGCTGGACATGCTGGCCAAGCTGGCCAAGAAGAAGAGTGGCGATGATTACGCTACTTTCTGGAAGGAATTCGGCCAGGTGTTGAAAGAGGGGCCGGCGGAGGATTTTGGCAACAAGGAGAAGATCGCCAAACTGCTTCGTTTCAGCACCACCCACACGGATAAGCCCGAGCAGGACCAGTCGCTGGAAGACTACCTGGCCCGGATGCAGGAAAAGCAGGACAAGATCTATTACGTGGTGGCGGAGAATTTCGATACCGCCAGGCACAGTCCCCACCTGGAGATTTTCCGCAAGAAGGGTCTCGAGGTGCTGCTGTTGTCCGATAGGGTGGACGACTGGCTGATGAATCACCTGCAGGAATTCGACGGCAAGCGCTTCCAGGACGTGGCCCGCGGTGAACTCGACCTGGCCGTGGATTCCGAGGAGGACAAGGCCGAGCAGGAAAAACTCAGCAAGGAAGCCGAGGCCCTGGTGGAGCGCCTGGGCAAGGTACTGGAGGACAAGGTAGCCGCGGTGCGCGCTACCGGCCGGCTGACCGACTCCGCCGCCTGCCTGGTGGTGGGGGACTTCGACATGGGGGCCCAGATGCGCCGGATCATGGAAGCCGCAGGGCAGCCGGTGCCGGAAAGCAAGCCCACCCTGGAAATCAACCCCGGCCACCCGTTGCTGAAAATGCTCGACCAGGAGGCCGACGAGGAGCGCTTCGCGGACCTGGGTAACATCCTGTTCGACCAGGCCAGCCTGGCGGAAGGCGGGCAGCTCAAGGATCCTGCCGCCTATGTTGCGCGGATGAACAAGCTGCTGTTGCAACTGAGCCAGGCCTGAGTGCCTGCCAGTCACGCCGCCGCCGTTACCGGCGGCGGTGTCCACAACCGCAAAGCCGCTCCATGATCCTCACCCTGTTGCGCCACGGCGAGGCCGGCTGGGCAGCCAGCGATCGCCAGCGCGCGCTGACGGCGCGCGGTAACGACGATATCGGTTTCGCCTGCACCCGCTTTCACGCCGCCTGTGGCGCGCGCGAGTTGGCGATGCCTGACCTGATTCTCCACAGCCCGTGGCTGCGTACCACGCAAACCGCGGGGATCGTGGCCTCGGCTTTCAGTCACGCCCGGGTGCGCGCTGAACAGGCGCTGCAACCCGGCGGCCGTGAGCCGGCCGTGGATGCCCTGGTCAATGCGGTGTCGCAGCCCGGCAGCGATTGCCCGGATCACCTGCTGTTGGTGTCGCACCAACCCCTGGTTTCCCGCCTGGTGGACCGCTACCTGGGCCAGGCTGGGCAGGTGCCCCCGTTGTCCCCGGGCGGGCTCGCCACCCTGGAACTGGAGGCTGCCGCGCCGGCTTGCGCCAGGCTGCTGTTCTGGGCCCTGCCGCCGGAATACGAGGCCGGCATATGAACACCCCGGAGCCGCGCGAGCTGCGCTGGCAGGTCAATGGCCTGCGTCTGGCCGGCCTCGCCTGGGGCGATCCGGCGGCCCGGCCGCTGCTGGCGCTGCACGGCTGGCTGGACAATGCCGCCAGTTTCAGCATGCTGGCCCCGCTCCTGGTACAACACCAGGTGGTGGCCCTCGACCTCACCGGGCATGGCCGCAGCGATCCGCGCTCCACCGATGCCGGCTACCAGATATGGGAAGACCTGCCCGAGCTGCTGGGTGTGCTGGACGCACTGGGCTGGCAGCATTTTGACCTGCTGGGACATTCGCGCGGCGCCGCCATAGCCAGCATTATGGCTGCGGCCTTTCCCGAGCGGATTCGCAGCCTGGTACTGCTGGATGGCCTGGCGCCGGAGCCCGTTGCCGAAGCGCTGTTTCCCGGCCAACTGCGTAAGTATGTCGACGATAAGCGGCGTTGGCTGGCGTGCCACAACCGGGTCTACGCCAGCGTCGACGATGCCATAGCCAGCCGCGCAGGAGACAAACTGCCGCCCGCCGCAGCGCGCCTGCTGGTGGAGCGCAACCTGCGGCCCTGCGACGGCGGTTATACCTGGAGCACCGATTTGCGCCTGCGCGGCGCTTCCGCGGTAAAATTGACTGGCGGCCAGATTGCGGCAGTATTGCAGGGTCTGAGCATGCCGACGCTGTTACTGGTGGCCGAGCAGGGCCTGGGCGGACGACCCGAAATGGCCGCGCTGGCGCGGCGCTACATCGGCGGTTTGCAGCTGGAATCCGTTGCCGGAGGTCATCACTGCCACATGGAGTCTTCGGTGGAGGATGTCGCCGCCAGAATCAACCGGTTTTTACTGTCCACCAACAGGGGAGGGACGCGATAGTGGTCACAGCGATGCAGCGGGGATTTCGCGGTGTGCTCACCCTGGTGTGCCTGGCGCTGGTTTGCGGAAGCGTCCGGGCCGAGACCGCGGCCCAGTTACTGCAGCAGTTGAACGGCTTTCCCCATGCGCAGCCAGTGGCCTTCAGCGAGGCTCAGGTGCGCGATTACGAAGTGGGCCTGGGAGCCATTCGCAAGGTGGGCGGTGCCTGGACATTCAAGAGCAGCAAGCGTTTCGACGGACTGCTGACCAGCTATACCTGGCAGATCGTCGACGGGTTTACCTCACTGGAAGTGCTGGACGAACTGGAGGCGAGTATCCGCGAGCGCAGCCGGGGCGAACTGCTGTTCGGTTGCGACGGGCGTGCCTGTGGGCCGGGCGTGCAGTGGGCCAACAGGGTTTTTCACCAGCGGGTGCTTTACGGCCAGGAGGAACTGCAGCGCTATCGGGTCTATGCGGTCGGGGACGACCCCTTCGACCTGTTGCTGGTCTACAGCGGCGCGCGCACCGCGGATCGCCAGTACCTGCACGCGGAACTGCTGGCAGTCGATGGCGACTAGCGCTTCATCTGCAGGAGGTTGAGGAACTCCTCGCGGGTTTTCTGCTCGCTGCGAAAGCAGCCCAGCATGGCCGAGGTCTTCATCACCGAGTTCTGT
Organism: Pseudomonadales bacterium; assembly: GCA_024234735.1. Classification (GTDB taxonomy): domain Bacteria; phylum Pseudomonadota; class Gammaproteobacteria; order Pseudomonadales; family Halieaceae; genus JARRPM01. Next base: position 852,673 of record JACKNV010000001.1, on the reverse strand, counting down.
TTTTCCACGCCGCGCATCATCATGCACATGTGTTGTGCCTCGATGATGACCCCGACACCCTCGGCATCGGTCACCTCCATGATAGTGGTGGCGATCTGGGTGGTGAGCGCCTCCTGGATCTGCAGCCGGCGCGCATACACGTCCACGATGCGGGCCACCTTGGATAAACCCAGCACCTTGCCAGTGGGGATGTAGGCGACGTGGCATTTACCGATGAAGGGCAGCAGGTGATGCTCGCACAGGGAGTACAGCTCCACGTCCTGCACCAGGATCATCTCGCTGGAATCGGCGGGAAACAGCGCATTGTTGACCACGTCCTCGACTGATTGCCGGTAGCCGCGGGTCAGGAATTCAAAGGCCTTGGCAGCCCGTTTGGGGGTGTCGACGAGGCCCGGGCGTTGCAGGTCTTCGCCCATGTCTTCGATGATTTTCGCCCAGTGTTTCTCCACCCGGCTTGCTCCTGTGTCGAGGTGACGGGGGCCGGCCATTGGCGGCGCCGCGGGACATGGGATAGTAGCAACCACGAGGGACGGGGGCAATCGGCTGATCCGGGGGCCAGATCGGTTACACTGTGGCCATGAGTGACGATGCAACCACAACCAACCGCCCCGCAACGATTGGCCAGGCGCTGGACTACTGCAGTGCCAGGCTGCAGGACAGCGCGGCCTGTTTTGGCCACGGCACCGACAACCCCTGGGACGAGGCGGTGCAGCTGGTGCTGGCGGTGGCCGACCTGCCGCTGGATGCCGACGACGGCGTGTTGCCGCACCCGCTGGACGCGGCCGCCTGGGCGCGCATCGAATCCCTGCTTGAGCAGCGCATCGAAGACCACGTTCCCTTGCCCTACCTGCTGGGGCGCGCGTGGTTTGCGGGGCTGCAGTTCGCCTGCGACCCGCGCGCCATCATTCCCCGCTCGCCCATTGCCGAGCTGGTACTCAACGATTTCCAGCCCTGGTACAGCGGCCCGCCCCTGCGCCGGGTGCTGGACCTGTGTTGCGGGGGAGGGTGTATCGGGCTCGCCGTGGCGCACTACTACCCCGACGTGGAAGTGGACCTGGTGGACATAGACGCCGCCGCGCTGCAACTGGCGCGGGAAAACGCCGCCGCGCTGGGCCTGGCCTCCAGGGTGAACGTCATCGAGTCGGACCTGTTCGCGGCCCTGGCAGGACGGCGCTACGACCTCATTGTCAGTAACCCTCCCTACGTAGACCGCGAAGACCTGGCCGCGCTGCCCGCGGAATACCTGCACGAGCCGGCGCTGGCGCTGGGTTCCGGGAGCGACGGGCTGGACCTGACCCGCCGCCTGTTGGCGGCGGCCGCTGATCACCTGGAAGAAACCGGGCTGCTGGTGGTGGAAGTGGGCAACAGCTGGCCCGCCCTGGAACAGGCCTATCCAAAAGTGGCCTTCACCTGGCTGGAATTCGAGCACGGCGGCCACGGTGTATTTGCCCTGAGTGCCCGGGAGCTGCAAGATTACGACGCAAGCTGGCGCGGATAGCTTTATAATAGGCGGCTTTTGCACACGGGCACGGGTGTATCATGGCGGGCAATACAATCGGCAAACTGTTCACAGTCACCAGCTTTGGCGAGAGTCACGGCCCCGCCCTGGGATGCGTCGTTGACGGCTGCCCGCCCGGCCTGGAGTTGGCCGCCAGTGACCTGCAGCGCGATCTGGACCGGCGCAAACCGGGCACCTCGCGGTTTACCACCCAGCGGCGCGAGGCCGACGAGGTGCGCATCCTGTCCGGTGTTTTCGACGGGCGCACCACGGGAACGCCCATCGGCCTGTTGATCGACAACACCGACCAGCGTTCCAAGGACTATTCCAACATCAAGGATACCTTCCGGCCGGCCCACGCCGATTACACCTACAACCAGAAATACGGGTTTCGGGATTACCGCGGTGGCGGGCGCTCCTCGGCCCGGGAAACCGCCATGCGGGTGGCGGCGGGCGCGATCGCGAAAAAATACCTCGCCTCGCGCTACGGTATCGAGATTCGCGGCTACCTCGCGCAGCTGGGCCCGATCAGGGCGGAAACCCTCGACTGGGCGAGCGTGGAAACCAACCCCTTTTTCTGCCCGGATCCCGACAAGGTGCCGCAGATGGAGCGTTTCATGGCCGAGCTGAACAAGCGCGGGGACTCCATCGGGGCGCGCATCAACGTGGTGGCCAGCGGCGTGATGCCGGGCCTGGGCGAGCCAGTGTTCGACCGCCTGGATGCCGATATTGCCCATGCGATGATGGGCATCAATGCGGTAAAGGGCGTGGAAATCGGCGCGGGGTTTACCTGCGTGGAGCAGCACGGCAGCGAGCACCGCGACCTGCTCACTCCGGCCGGTTTCGTCGGCAACAATGCCGGTGGCGTACTCGGCGGTATTTCCAGTGGCCAGGACATCACCGTCAGCATCGCCCTCAAACCCACTTCCAGTATCCGCCAGAGTGGCGCCACCATCGATACCGCGGGCGCGGCGATGGAGATGTCCACCCACGGTCGCCACGACCCCTGTGTCGGCATTCGCGCCACGCCCATCGCGGAGGCCATGCTGGCCATCGTGCTCATGGATCACGCCCTGCGTCATCGCGGCCAGAACATGGACGTGCAGTGCGATACACCGGTTCTGGCGGCGGCCGCGCCGCCCGCCGACTGCTAGCGAAACGATCATGAGCCGGGCGCGCCGCCGGTACTATCGCACCACCTTACTCAGTGTGCTGGCCCTGGGGGCTTTGCTGTGGGTGGCCGTGGATCAGTTCGGACTGCGCCCCGGGGAAATCCGGGAACTGCTGTTTGCCAGCCTGCTGGCCTTGCTGGTGGTGGTTCTGGCGGCAGCGGCGACGGTGGCGGTGTGGGTGCTGTTGCGCAAATTGTTTTCGCGCCGTTGAGCGAGCCCGCCTCAGGCGGCAGAAATATTGCCGCGCTCCAGCTCGATCTCCAGTGTCATATTGTCGGCGATCTCGTCCAGGCTGTCCTGTAACTCGTCAAGGTCCGTGTGTTCTGGAATCTGCGCATCGATACGCGCATGGAAGAGCAGCTCGGCGCTCATCGGCGCGCTGCTCACGTGGCTGTCCATCTCCACCACGTTTACCCGGCGCCGCGCCAGGGCGCGGGAAATCTCCCGCACGATGCCGAGGCGGTCCGGGCCGATGACTGTCAGGGTAATATTGCGCGCCTCGCGGGCCGGCTCTGCGGCACCGGCCCGGGTGACCCGCACACTCATGCCGCTGGCCGACAGCTCCTTCAGCTGCGCCTCGAGGGCCTGGCCGGATGCTTCGGGCAGGGCCACCAGCACCAGTCCGGCGAATTTGCCACCCAACTGCGACAACCTGCTTTCCAGCCAGTTTCCCTGGTTGCTCTCGATGACGCTGGCGAGCTCCTCCACCAGGCCCGGGCGATCGTCCCCGATGAAGGTGACGATGTAGGATGTTTCCACTGACCAGACTCCACTTTCTCAGGCGCAGGCCGTATATTAGCGCGCATTCAGCTATTACAGAAGCCAGGGGGCGGCGGCGCCCCGGCGGCGAGAGGTGCACTCCCATGGCCGAATTTGTGGTCATTCCGGTCGAGCGTTTGCAGGAGAGCGTCCTGCAGGCGCTGCTGGAGGAGTTTGCCACGCGTGACGGCACTGATTACGGCCCACGGGAAGTCAGCCTCGAACACAAGGTGGACGAGTTGCGCGCACAGCTGGGCCGGGGGGATCTGCAGTTGGTGTATGATACCGAGAGCGAAACCTGGGACCTGTTGCCCGCGGAGCGCACGGCGCTGCTGCTGGGTGAGTAGCGATACGATTGTCATGGATTGTGAAGCCGACCACATACTCGATGCCACCGGTTTGTATTGCCCCGAGCCGGTGATGCTGCTGCACAACCGCATTCGCGAGATCGCGGTGGGCGATACCCTGCTGGTGCTGTCCACCGATCCCGCCAGCACGCGTGATATTCCCAAGTTCTGCCGTTTCCTCGGCCACAGCCTGCTGCGACACGAGGAAGTACAGGGCGAGTACCACTACCTGCTGCGCAAGGCCGGGGAAGACGCACCGGGAGACTCCCGTTGAACGCCGTGGTTACTGCCGCTGCCCGCGAAGAGACGTTCAATGCACAGCGCCTGGAAGCGGTATTTGGCGCCTGCTTTGCCGCGCGCTGGCGAACCCGTCTGGTGGGTGGCGCCGGAGAGCCATTTTACCAGCCTGCCCAAAGTGCGAGTGAATATCACCTGTTGCACTACCGCCTGGACTATTTCGCCAGCGCGCTGCACGAGGTGGCGCACTGGTGTATCGCCGGAACACGGCGCCGCCGGTTGCCCGACTTCGGCTACTGGTACGCGGCGGATGGCCGCGAGCCCGTACAACAGCGCGCCTTCGAGGCGGTGGAGTCCCGACCCCAGGCGCTTGAGTGGTTTTTCTCGCGGGCCTGCGGCTACCGCTTCCGGGTCAGCAACGACAACCTCGCCGCGGGGGAACACGACTGTCTTCCCTTCCAGCGCAGCGTGCTTGAACAGGCAAGGCGCTGGCGGCAGAGCGGCCTGCCGCAGCGGGCAAGTGTGTTCTACAAGGCCCTTGCCGAAGAGTTCGGCACGGCGGCACAGCTGCGCGACGCACCCTTCGAGCTGGAACAACTGCAGTGAGCCTCCGGGCAGCGCTGTTGCGTCCAGGGGAGCCGCGGCGGTGACCCTGGCGGTACTCGCCGATGAGAATATTCCCGCGGTGGAGCACTATGTCGGCTCCCTGGGGCGGGTAACGCGCTGTAATGGGCGTACGTTGCATAGCGCACAACTGGCGGGCGTGGACGTCTTGCTGGTGCGCTCCGTCACCCAGGTGGACGAACAATTGCTGGCCGGGAGCGCCGTGCGTTTTGTGGGCACCGCCACCAGTGGCGTCGACCATGTCGACCGGAGCTGGCTGCAGCAGCAGGGCATCGGTTTTTGCCACGCTCCCGGCGCCAATGCCAACTCCGTGGTTGAATACGTGCTGGCGGCAATTGCCGCCGTGGGCGACCACCTCGAAACGCTGCTCGGGGGCGGCAGGGTCGGGATTGTCGGCTACGGGCATATTGGCAGGGCCCTGGCCGCGCGCCTGGAGTGTCTTGGAATCGCCTGCCTGGTCAGCGACCCCTGGCTGGAGCAGGGCACAGTCGGTCATGCTGCCAGCCTGGATGAGGTATTGCGCTGTGACGTGATCAGCCTGCATCCCGAGCTGACCCGGGAACAGCCCTGGCCCAGCTATCACCTGCTGGGGGAACGGGAACTGTCCCTGCTCAGGCCCGGCTGCCTGCTGGTCAACGCCAGCAGGGGACCGGTGGTTGACAACCGGGCGCTGTATCGACTTCTCGTGCGCGAGCGGGCGCCGGATGTGGTGCTGGACGTCTGGGAAGGCGAACCCCATATCGACACCGACCTGTTACAGCGGGTGCGCCTGGGTACTGCCCATATAGCCGGCTACAGCCTGGACGGCAAGCTGCTGGCGACGCAGATGCTGGTTGCCGCGATGGCGAACCAACTGGGCGTGGCCTGGCACGACCCGGGCAGCGCCGCAGGAGAACCAGCCGCGATCTGCCTGCACGCGGAGCTGGAGCCGGCAACCCTGCTGCGCCATCTGCTGGAACAGCGCTACCCTATTGCCCGCGATGATGCCGCGTTGCGGCAGGTGGCCACCGGCCCCGGGGCCGAGCCCGGGGGATTTGATCGCCTGCGCCGGGAGTACCCGCCGCGCCGCGAGCTGCTCGCCAGCCGGGTAGTCGTCACCGACCCGGATGCCGCAACCCTGGCGATGGTGCGCGGCCTGGGATGCCGGATCGAAAACAACGCGAACCCACCGGGAACCGACTGATATGGGTGCGATCCTGCACATAGGCCTGATCGTCAATCCGCTGGCCGGCCTGGGGGGCAGCCTGGGCCTGAAGGGCAGTGACGGCGCCGAACTGGCGCAACGTTTCAGTCGCCTGGAGCCCACACAGCGCCACCGGGCCCTGGATCGGGTGCAGCGGGCGCTGCGGCCGCTTGTCGAGCACGCGGGGGCGTTGCGCTTCACCACCTGGGGCGGTGCCATGGGCGCCGAGGTGCTGCACACCCTTGGCCTGGAATACGGCATCGCCGGCGAAGCCGCTGCAGCGCTGAGTAGTGCGGACGATACCCGCCTGGCGGCGCGGACCCTGCTGCAACGGGGCGTCGATCTCATTCTCTTCGCCGGCGGCGACGGCACTGCCCGGGATATCTTCGACGCCGTCGGCAAAGCCGTGCCGGTGCTGGGCATTCCGGCGGGTGTGAAAATGCACTCGGGTGTGTTTGCGGTGTCCCCCGAGGCGGCGGGTGAGTTGCTGGTGCAACTGGTCGCCGGAGGGCTGGTGGGGCTTACCCCGCGGGAAGTTCGCGATATCGATGAGGAAGCCTTTCGCCACGACGTGGTGCGCAGCCGCTTCTACGGCGAACTGCTGGTTCCTGGTGAAGGCCGCTACCTGCAACACACCAAGGTGGGCGGTCGGGAAAGCCCCGACCTGGTGGCGGACGATATCGCCGACTGGCTTGTGGAAAACATGGAGCCGGGGCGCACCTACCTGATAGGTCCCGGGTCGACCACGGCCGCCATCATGACGCGCCTGCAACTGCCCAATACGCTTCTGGGTGTGGACGTGATCCGGGACGGCACGCTGCTGGCGGCGGATGTGGACGAGGACACCTTGCTGGCGCAGCTGCACCAGGCTCCCGGCGAAAGTACCATCGTGGTGACCGTGATCGGCGGCCAGGGCAATCTGTTCGGGCGTGGTAACCAACAGTTTTCACCGGCGGTAATCCGGCGGGTGGGGCTGGAAAACATCCTCATCGTGGCCGCCAAGTCGAAGATCGCCGCGCTGCAGGGGCGCCCGCTGCTGGTGGACACCAACGATCCGCAACTCGACGCCGAACTGTGCGGCTGGCGCACAGTCGTTACCGGCTACGACGACCGTATCCTGTACCGGGTGGGAACCCGGGTGTGATGCGGTCACCGGCGATGCCTGTCTGCGGGCGGGGAGGCGATTCGCCGTGTATGCCCGGCAGCCCCGACGCCGGTAGTGCCGGCTGGAAGATAGGTGTACGCTAGCTGCTGGCAAGGAGTTTACGATGAAAGACCACGACTACTGGCGCGACAAGCTGACCCCTGAGGAATTCCATGTGACGCGGAACAAGGGTACCGAGCGCGCCTTCACCGGAGAGTACTGGGACTGCAAGGAAGAGGGCGTATACCACTGCCGCTGTTGCGCCGAACCCCTGTTCCTGTCGGAGACCAAGTACGACTCCGGCTGTGGCTGGCCCAGCTTCTTCCAGCCCGCCGATGCCGCCAGTATCGTCGAGGAGCGCGACACCAGCCACGGTATGATTCGTACCGAGGTGATGTGCCAAAAATGCGGTGCTCACCTGGGGCACGTGTTCGAGGACGGCCCCGCCCCCACCGGGCTGCGCTATTGCATCAACAGCTTGTCGGTCCGGCTGAAGTCAGGCAGTTAAGCACATAAGCCCGCTGTCCACGTGGGCGGGCTAGTGGGTCAGGCCGGCAGGAGTGTAGTTCGCCTGCTTCCCCGCCGGAGCCGATAGCAAGAAATCATTTAGGAAGTATTGGAGCGGGAAACCGGGTTCGAACCGGCGACCTCAACCTTGGCAAGGTTGCGCTCTACCAACTGAGCTATTCCCGCACATTGCTGCGTGTATCCACCGCCGTGGTCGCCGGAGCCGGCGAGGCTGGGCGCCCCCCCTCAACCTTGGCAAGGTTGCGCTCTACCAACTGAGCTATTCCCGCGAAAAGGGCACTTGATGAGTGGCGTCCCCTAGGGGGTTCGAACCCCTGTTACTGCCGTGAAAGGGCAGGGTCCTAGGCCACTAGACGAAGGGGACGCATTGGTCTCAATCAAGAGGCGCGCATTGTAGGTAGAGTCCCGCAGCGCGTCAAGCCCCCGCGCGGGCAAATTTGCGGGCAACTCATTGTAACTGCAGCAGTTTGGCTTTGGCGGCTTGCAGGTCCAGGGTTTCGCCCCTAGCGGCGGCCTGGTGCCGCAGTTCGTCCAGTTGCTGGTACAGGGCTATTTCATCATCGGGCATGAAATGCAGGCAGTCGCCGCCGAAGAACCACAGCAGGTCGCGGGGCAGGGTGGGCGCAAACTCGGGGTAGCTGGCGAACAGGCGCGCCAGCAGGGGCTGGCCCCGGCTGTAGATGTCGTCGTCAGCGGGCGCCAGCAGCGCCTGGAAAGCCTCTGCCAGTTCCTTCAACCCCTCACCCTGCGGCAGGGATGCGGTGCGCCGCACCAGGGTCGCGGCAAAATCCTCGAGTTGGCCGCGGCAGTGGGCGAGATATTGTTGGTCGTTCATGAGCGATGTCGTTTAGCAGGGCGAATACGGGTACAATGGCGCGTTTTCTCCGGCGGCGCTGACGCGTTGCCGGTTATCGCGATTCCGGAACGACATGATACCAGCACTCACCATCGAAAATCTCAGCAAGGTATACGGCGACGGCTTTGAGGCGCTCAAGGGCATCAGCCTGCGCGTGGAGCAGGGCGATTTTTTCGCGCTACTGGGGCCCAATGGCGCGGGCAAGTCCACCACCATCGGTATTATCTGCTCACTGGTCGCCAAGACCGCGGGGCGTGTCTGCGTCTTCGACGTCGATATCGACCGGGATTTTGCCGCGGCCAAGAAATACATCGGTATCGTTCCGCAGGAATTCAACTTCAACCAGTTTGAGAAGCCGCTGGATATTGTCGTCAACCAGGCCGGCTACTACGGCATGCCGGCCGAACTCGCGCGCCAGCGCGCCGAGCAATACCTGCGGGCCCTGGGGCTGTGGGATAAGCGCGAGGTTCAGTCGCGCATGCTCTCCGGGGGCATGAAGCGCCGCCTGATGATCGCCCGGGCGCTGGTGCACGAGCCCCGGCTGCTCATCCTCGATGAGCCCACCGCCGGCGTCGACATCGAAATGCGTCGCTCCATGTGGGATTTCCTGCGCAAGATCAACGCCGAGGGTACGACCATCATTCTCACCACCCATTACCTCGAGGAGGCCGAGGCGCTGTGTCGCCATATTGCCATCATCAACCACGGCGAGATCGTCGAGCACAGCTCCATTCGCGAACTGCTGCGGCGCCTGAATCGCGAGGTCTTTATCCTGGATTGTGTCGAGGCGCTACCGGATTCTGTGGCCGTCGCTGGTTTCAAGGTGCGCCGCAGTGATGCCAACACGCTCGAGGTCGAGGTGGAGAAAGGGCAGTTCATAAACCAGGTGTTCGTCGAACTGGAACGGCAGGGCATCCATATCAGCAGCATGCGCAACCGCGCCAACCGACTGGAGGAAATGTTCGTGAACCTGGTGGAGGGCGGCGCATGACTCTGGCAGAGCAATACATCGCATTCATGACCATCGTGCGCAAGGAGATCCGGCGCTACCTGCGTATCTGGACCCAGACGCTGTTGCCTTCGGCCATCACCATGTCACTGTACTTCGTGATATTCGGCTCGCTGATCGGTTCGCGTATCGGCGACATGGGCGGCTTCACCTATATGCAGTTCGTGGTGCCGGGGCTGATCATGATGGCTATCGTCACCAACTCCTATTCCAACGTGGTGTCGTCTTTTTTCGGCTCCAAGTTCAACAACAGTGTCGAGGAGCTGCTGGTTTCGCCGACGCCCAACTACGTGATCCTGATGGGCTATGTGGTCGGCGGTATCACCCGCGGCCTGTTCGTAGCCGTGGTGGTTACCCTGGTCTCCCTGTTTTTCACCCGGCTGCACGTCCACAGCTATGTCATCGTGGCGGTCACCGTGTTGATGACGTCGACGCTGTTCGCCCTGGCGGGTTTTATCAACGCGGTGTACGCCAACAGCTTTGACGACATCTCCATCATCCCCACCTTCGTGCTGACCCCGCTGATTTACCTGGGCGGGGTATTCTATTCCATGGATCTGCTGCCGGACTTCTGGGCCGGCGTCTCCAGGCTCAACCCGCTGGTCTACGTGGTGAATGCTTTTCGCTACGGGGTGCTCGGGGTGTCTGATGTCAGCCTGCCGCTGGCCTTCGGCATGATAGGCCTGTTTACCGTGGCGGCCTTCAGTTTCAGCATGCACCTGCTGAATTCCGGCACCCGCCTGCGGCAGTAATGGGCGGCGACGAACACGGCGGGATGCTGCTGGGTAAAAACACCCCGGTGGTCGACGCCTATGCGCCGCAGTTGCTGTTCCCCATTCCTCGCGCCCGGGGCCGCCACGCGCTCGGCGTCACCGGGGTGCTTCCCTTCCACGGCATCGATGTCTGGCACGCCTACGAGTTGTCCTGGCTGGACCCCGCGGGCCGGCCGTTGGCCAGGGTGGGACGCCTGTGCGTACCCGCCAGTTCCCCCAATATGGTCGAGTCCAAATCCCTCAAGCTGTATTTCAACTCCCTCAACAATACCTGCTTCGCCAGCGAGGCCGTGCTGGTGCGCACCGTGTGCGCGGACATCTCCGCAGTGGCGGGGGCACCGGTCGAGCTGGAACTGCTGGACGTCTGCGACCCGCGCCTGGCGGGCAGCGCGCCACCGGGGGACTGCCTGGACGATCTCGAGTTTGCCCCGGTGGCCGGAGAGCCCCGCGCCGATCTGCTGGAAACCGGCGAACAGTACGCCGAGCAGACCTTCTACAGCCACCTGCTGCGCTCCCTGTGCCCGGTGACCGGCCAGCCGGACTGGGCCACCGTGTGGTTGTGTTACGGCGGGCCCGCTATTCGCCCGGAGTCACTGCTGCGCTATATCATCGCCTACCGGTGCCACCAGGAGTTCCACGAGCAGTGTATCGAGCGTATGTTCTGCGACATCCAGGCCAGTTGCCGGCCGCGGTTCCTACACATCCAGGGCTGTTATACCCGTCGCGGCGGGCTGGATATCAGCCCGTTTCGCAGCACCGATCCCCAGGCCGCGCCGCTTCCCCGGCTCAACCGGCAGTAGTGGCCTGCGCCGGGCACGGAATCGCCCGCACCAGGACTGGCAAGTCGCGGATCTTGTGGTATGATGCGCGCCCTCAACGGTGAGGTGGCCGAGTGGTCGAAGGCGCACGCCTGGAAAGTGTGTATACGGCAACGTATCGAGGGTTCGAATCCCTCCCTCACCGCCATTAAGCCATATGAAACAGCAGTTTAGATAAAACTTCTGGAATCATCCTGAACATCTGCCGGCATTGCGGCATCCACGAAAAATATTCTCCCTTCCCGAGGAAAACTGCCAGCGCCAGCAACTCGCCGTTGTGGCCAGGATGTGTGCGGTTTGAGAAAAGAAGGCGGGGCAGCCAGGAGGACGAAGTTCCTTGCCGTTACGCAGACCGGTATGGGATCTGCGGCCCCGCCGAGTGTGGGCCATTGGGGAATAGCACACGACTCAAGGCTAGCAAACTGTCGCCGCGGTGCCACCTCCCACCCGTCAGGTCTGCGACGGCCGTCACATAAAGCCGGGGTTACGAAGAACTGCTACGTCCACGCAGCGTGCGTTCCCCGCTTGAGGGCAAAATGGTTGAGATGGCGTGCTTGTATACCATCTGGGTGCCGACGTTCTTCAGCATCACCGAGTACAAATCGAAACTATCGATCGTACCCTGCAACTTTATGCCGTTTTTCAGGAATACCGAAACGGGAATACGCTTGTCCCGCAGCACCCCGAGAAATCGTTCCTGTATGTTTTCTCCCGCTCCCATGACGGCACCTCGGTTAATTGGACCCCGTTAGAATATTAACTCAGCGTTACAGCTTTGTGATAGCCGTTACTCGCCTGGGTGTATGGCGCCAATGCAGGGTACTGGACGGCCCGCGATGCGCTTCCCATGCGAAGCCCGAGAGTATACCCGCTAACAGTACCCCGGGAACACTGAAAGTAACCGCCGGGCAACCGGTGGCGCCAGGAAGGGCCAGGAGCCAACGCCGCGTTCCTGCAGATTAGCGCAGGTGCCGCGTCAAAAAGGACACCAGCCCCTCACCCGAGGGGTCCTCCAGGTAATAGTCCGGGTCTTCCGAGTAGGCCACACTGTGCAGCCCCACCTCGTCGGCCCGGGCTTTGACTGCCAGTGCGTGCAGGCCGTGGTGCAGAAACACGTTCAGCAGGTCGTCCATGCTCACCACGTAGTTGTGAACATAGATCGGGGCATCGCCGGCATCCATCAGTTCCAGCATGTCGACTTCGGACCGGTACTGAAGCTGGGCCGGGTCGTTCAACTGGTCCAGGCTGCTTATGCCCAGAAAGGTCAGCAGGTAGTTGCTGGCACCGACCCCGGCGGCGACAGAGGGAATGTCGGTGCCACCGAGCACCGCGGCGAAGGGCTCGGTAATGGGTAGCAGGATGTTCTCCCAGTCCGGGATATCGTAAGTCGCCTGGGTCGCCAGCGCTCCCACCGCGCGTACCCGGGTGGATTCGCGCAGCACAGGGTCGTCGTTCTCCGGGTCGGCCATGTCGTCGTGGGTACCGAGCCACAGGCTGGAACCGGCACCCGCTGAACCCCCGTACAGGGCCACCCTGTCCGCGTCCAGGTTGAGGCTCGCAAAGTGATAGCGCATGAACTGCAGGGCTCTGGCGGTGTCGTCCAGGGAAGCGCGTACGCCCCCCTGGGCGGCCGCCGCCACCAGATCGCCGTCGGCGTCGGGTATTACCAGCAGGGTATAGTTGATGGTAGCCCAAGCCACGCAGGACTGCAGGAATTCACGGATCTCATCGGCGTGTTCTTCGTGGGTCCTGCCTTTGTCGCCACCGGTAAAGCCGCCGCCATGGATGTAGATCACCAGCGGCGTAGGCTCATCGCAGTCCGGCATGTATATGTCGAAGCGCTGCAGGTCACCCTCGTCGTAGGGTACATCGGCAGCGAAGGAAGCACTGGTATCGGGCAACGCAATGGGAGGGTCACTCAAGCTCAGATCCAGGACGGGACTTGGCTGCGATGAGTTGTTATTGTTGTTGCCGTTGCTGCAACCAGCCACGGCCAGACCCAGCAGGGCCGCCAGGATGATACGGGTCGGGTTCATACGCTTGCTCACTTGTGGTTTTTTTGGCTACCTTAACACAGATCGGTTAGCCTTCGACGGGGCTCACCACCGCTCCCGCGGCGCCGTTAGGGTTTTGCGCTCCAGGGCTGTCTCAGGGCGCGGGCGTGTGGTGCGGAGCTGCTGCTTCGGGCGGCAAAAATGGGGAGGAGTTTCCATGTCGGGACTGTGGCAGGCGTGGGTCCGGCGAACCGCAGCATGCGGAGAGCTGGAGTAGTGGCACCCATCGCGCGCATAATGGCGCTGCTGGTCGCCGTTGCCATGTTCGTCTTCAGCTGCTGGATGTTCGCCAGGACCGGGGACTGGGTGGCGGCTGTATTCGCCCTTGGCAGCGTCGCCTATGGTTTCTATTTTTTTAATTCCGGCGGAGACGGTCGGGCATGAATGCACGCGCCGCAACACACCGCAACGGAGGCGACACCCATGACTGAGCGAGCCCATACGATAGCTTACCTGCTGCTGTGCAGCGTTTTGCTGGCCGGTTGCGCCGGCCTCACCACCAAGATGGATCCCCCCAACGTCACCCTGGAAAGCTTTACCAGCCTGCCCAGCGACGGCGGCGGCCCCCGCTTCGAGATAAAGTTGCGGGTGCAGAACCCCAACGAACAGAGCCTGGACATTTCCGGGGTGAGTTACAGTATCGAGCTGATGGGGCACGAAGTGATCACCGGCGTCAGCAACGACGTGCCGGAGATAGGCGGTTACAGCGAGGAGGTGGTCACGCTGCAGGCCAGCCTCAAACTGTTCCAGTTGTTACGCCTGCTGGCCGGGCTGGGCCAGACCCCCAGTGATGAACTGACCTACCGATTTGCCGCGAAGATCGATTTCCGGGGCCTGGTGCCCACCCAGCGGGTGGAGGAGACCGGCCAGATCACCCTCGAGTGACGGCCTAGCTGGTCACAGCAGGGACTGGACGAAAATCGCCAGGATAATTGCCGGGCAGAAAAACCGTACCCACCAGGGCCAGATTTTCCAGAACAGGCCGCTGGCCACTTCCGGGTTGCCTTTGCGCAACTCCTGCAACAGTTTGTCGCGGTGCCATATCCAGCCGGCGTAGATACAGAACACGAAGCCGATCAGGGGTTGGCTGTAACGGGTGGTGAGGGTTACCACGAGGCCGAACAGGTCGGCGAAATCCAGCAGGATAACCGCGCTCACCACACCGATGGCGCAACCGATCGCCACGGCCGCCTGCTTGCGCCCGGTGCCGTAGGTCTCGACGGTATAGGCCACCGGCACCTCCAGCATGGAGATCGACGAGGTGAGGGCGGCGATACCCATGAGAAAGAAGAAAAACAGGGACACTACACTCCCCGCGAGCCCCATGCGGGCAAACAGGTCGGGCAGCACGGTGAAGATAAGCGTGTCCTCGGAAATCAATTGGCCTCCGGCGCTGAAGATTTCCACCCCGTTGTGCAGCGCCACGTACATCGCCGGCAACACCAGGAAGCCCGCCAGCACGGCAATGCCGATATCCACGGCGGTGACCATGCCGCCCACCAGGGGCAGGTTCTGCCTGTCGTCCAGGTAGGAGCCGTAGATCAGCATGGTGCCCACACCCAGCGACAGCGAGAAAAACGCGGCGCCCAGTGCTTTGAGAATGAGATCCGGTGCCAGGGCGCGGCTGAAGTCCGGCAACAGGTACACCTTGAGGCCCTGCAGGGCGCCATCCAGGGTCAGCACGTACGCCACCAACAGCACCAGGGTCAGCAACAGCGCTGGCATCAACCGGGACGACCAACGCTCGATGCCGTCGTTGACACCTTTGCCGACGATGGCAATGGTCAGGGCCAGAAACACGGCCATCGACAGGAGATTGCACTCCAGCGAGAAACTGGTCAGCCACGCGGCCAGGTCTTCGGCTCCGCTCAGGGTCGCCAGCGAGGCGCCGCAGAAAGCCATCATCCACCCGGCCACTATGGCATAGAAACTGAGTATCAGGCTGGCGACGACAAAGCCGACAATGCCGGTCAGCCCGCCTACCAAGCGCTGGCCGCGGTTATTGGCTACCTGCCGCAACGCGGACACGGCATTGGCATGGGCGTGGCGGCCGATGATCAACTCCGCCATCAGCGCCGGGTAGGCGAGGGTGAAGGCCACCACCAGGTAAACGAGCAGGAAAGCCGCGCCGCCATTGCTCGCCGCCTGGGTGGGAAACCCCCAGATGTTGCCCAGGCCGACGGCGCTGCCCGCTGCGGCCATCACAAAACCAAAACGGGAACTGAACTCGCCTCTTGCCGACGCCATACCACGCCCTGTGGTTTATTCTTGCTGTGGGCCGAGTCTAGCACGAAGCCGGGCCGCATCGCAGATGCTAGCCGCCCAGTTCCGCCTTGCAGGGGCGGTAGCTGCCGGCCGACTGTTGCTTGACACCGAACAGCTTCATGGTGAGCTCAGGAATCAGCATGAGCGCCGAAGAGGCCGCATCGGCCACCGCACTGACTGCAGAAATACTGGCTTCGGGTTTGCTCATTTTGCCGTGCAGCCTGACTTCCGAGGGTACCTGCAGGCTGCGCGACTTGGACAGCGGGGTGATGCGCAGGTCCATGCGCTGCCTGACCAGGTCGAATTCGGCGCTGCCGGTGGCGACCATCCTGGGAGATTCGATGTACAGGCTGTCGGAGCTGGCAACACCCTGGCGAAAGTCGAACTTCGCCATGGTGCAATCGATGAAGGTGGAGTCCTCGGCCATCGCACCGGAGTAGATCCAGGCCAGCAGGTCGGTGGCGAGCAAGTCGTAGGCTGCGCCCTCGATGACTGCGTCTTCCAGCGCCACGGCCACGCTGCCGTTGAGGTTGGCGATCAGCTCCGCGCCGCTGTCCCCGGTGAGGGTTACGCCGCCGAGCACCGTCAGTTCGCCGCTGGCACTGCTGCTGACCCCGGCGTCCGCGAGGATGGCGGCAATGGGCAGGGCGGTGGCACTGGCCGCCAGGCTGACAGCCGCCGGGCGCGCCTGGATATCGACGATACCCCGGGCCTCGGCCAGGGCGCTGCCGTAGACAATGGAGAAATTCTCCAGAGTGTAGCGGTGGTCCCGGCCAGTGACTCTCAATGCCAGGCTGTCAATATGCGTGTTGTCGCCGCTGATGCCGCCGATACTGACGGCGGCGTCCACCGGAAAACCCGGCGGCGAGCGCCGCAGTCGCTCCAGCGGCGCCACCGGCTCGTCTTCCCCGGCGGGAGCGGCCTGTGCCGCCAGGAGGCTCTGGTGCACGCTGAACAGGTCCGCCAGGTACAGGTGTGGTGTAACCACCGAGAACTGCAGGCTTTGCACGGCGCCCTCGTCAAATGCGACAACACTGTCGGCGCGCAAGTTGTTGCGCCCGATTTCCGCTTCCAATAAGGCGTGCACACCGGCCTCGGAGCTGCTCACCTGCAGGTCGGCCTCCAGGGGTTGTAGCGGTAGCTTTGCCACCACCTGCAGCAACTCCGGATCGGCGAAGTTGATGTGGGCCTGTATGGCGGGCCGCGCCAGTCCGGTGAGGTCGGCGATGGCGCCCTGCGCCTGGAGGGTGAACCCCGGTGATTCGATGCTGGCGACGATATCCCGGAGATCGAATCGGGCCCCCTGCTGGCGCAGCTGCGCGGTGACGCGCACCGGCCCCAGCACCGGCACTTCCACGCTGGTGTACTGCGACAGTGCGGCGAAATCGCTCAGGGCGAGGCTGATATCCCCCCGAACGGCTGATAAGGGCTGTTTTTTGCCGGGGTACCACTGCGCCTGCAGGGCGCTTATCCTGGCCAGCGTATCGCTGGCCTCGATCGTCACTTCACCCGCCGTGAGTTGCAGGGCCTGCTGGTCTCCGGCCAGATCCAGCGAGGCGCGCACTTCGTGATAGGGTGGCAGCTCGCGGCCGAGGTAGGGCTCCAGCTGCGCGGAATCCGGCACCAGCGCCTGCAGGTGCAGGGCTATGCCGCTGGCGGCGGGCGCGGACTGCTCACCGGTGGCGGGCAGCGCGATGTTCGCTATGCCGCCGGTGGCGCGCAGTTGCACGGTCTCCGGGGTGCCCGTCTCCACCACCAGGTCGGCAACCGCCAGCGCCTGCTCGTTGCCGCTCAGCCGGGCGCTGGCACGCCACGGGCCCGGGTCGTAGGGCAGCTCCCCCAGCCACGGCTGCAGGACCTTCGCCGAGGGGCCCTGGGCATCGACAAATACCGTGTTGCCGCTGGGCGCGTCTACATCCTCTGGATAGAGTTTGATCTGCGCGCCGCTCAGGCTCAGCTGCAGGCCGGCCGTGTTGCCGGTTGTGAGCAGGAAACTCGAAATAACCGGCCGGTCGAGGCTGCCGCTGAGCTGCACGCTGCTCTGCACGCGCTCCAGCCCGGGCACGTCCGCTCCCAGCCAGTCCACCAGGTAATCCAGCGAGGCCAGCTCGCCATTTGCCGTCAGCTCGATACGGCTATCGCCGGACCACTGGTAGCCGAGCTCACCGGTGGCCTCGAAGCCGTAGGCTGGCATGTTGTCCAGCAGGAAATGGCCGTCCGTGAGAGCTAGGCCCGCTTCGTCGCCACGCACCTTGCCCTCCAGGCTCAGCGCACCGGCCAGATTCTTGCCCCCCTCGAAACCCTGGAGAAAATCGCTGATATCCCGGTAAGCGGCATGCACCGCAACGTCGTAACTGAATTGCCGGCTGCTGCCCTGCAACTGTCCCTCAAGCTTTATCATACTGCCGCTTTGCGGCGCCTGCAGCAGCAGGCGGGCACTGGCGCCAGTGCGGTCTCCCCGGCTGTGCAGCTCGAACAGGTCCAGCTCGGTGGACAGGGGCTCACCGCTGTAGTCGGCGGCGGCCAGCAGGCGGTAATCCCCGGAGGCGAGACGCTCGCCACGTACCGCTTTGAGTGGGAATATCCAGGTGTTGGCGGAAGCAGTGATCAGGTGAACCTGCCCAAGCTCCAGATGCGCCGGCAGCCAGCCGAGGTAACCCAGCCATTGGGTGGGAGCCGGCGCATCCTGGCTTTTCTGGTCTGACACATAAATCAGCAGGGACCCGGCCCGCAGGTCGCTAACCGCGCTGTCTGTCAGCAACAGCCCGCCAAGTGAGAATCCGGCACTGACATCCAGCAGCGACACCAGCGCCGGGCCCTCGCCGGAGTCGCTCACCAGGTGGATCTCCTCGGCCGTCAGCGTGCCCCCGTATACGTCCAGGTGTGGGTTGCGCAATTCCAGGCGCAGGTCGGTGAAAGTGGCCATGGCCCAGTGCACCGCGTGCAGCGCGGAGGACTCCGAGCGAAAGGTGAATAGCAAGGCCGCGACCGAAGCCAGCAACAGCCCCGTGATGACAAGAACCAGCCGGCGCATTTACCGCGAGCCTGTATCGGGAGTGACGCGAGAGTGTAGCATGCGAGCCCACCGGCGGGGCCGGCGCGCAAAAAACTGTGTTATGATTTCGCCGCCTCGACACGAGGCAGGCCTCGCATGTCATCCCGCGCCCGGGTGGTGAAATTGGTAGACACAGGAGACTTAAAATCTCCCGACTGGAAACAGTCGTGCCGGTTCGATTCCGGCCCCGGGCACCAGTAACGGCCGCGATGGGAGCGATGGATTCCAGCAAAGGGAGGAGCGAGTTGGAACAGGCAATGATCACCATGCTGCAGATGCAGCATCGCATGAATACCCGGATTCACGAGAACTGGGTGGATCAGGATTTTGCCTGGTATCGGGCCGCCTGGATCGAGTGCGGCGAGTTGATCGAGCACTACGGCTACAAGTGGTGGAAAAAACAGACACCGGATATCGAACAGGTGCGCCTGGAGGTCATCGATATCTGGCACTTCGGGCTGTCGGCCCTGTTTGGCGACGGCAAGTCGGTGCAGCAGATCGCCAGCGAGATCGTCGCCGAGTTGGCGGCGCACCGGCCCTCCGGCCTCGGCGTGCGCGAGGCGACCGAACAGCTGGCGTTGTACTGCCTGCAGACCAGGGGTTTTTCACCTTCGCTGTTCTGGGACCTGATGCTGGCCAGCGGGCTGGATTTCGACAACCTGTACAGCTCCTACGTGGGCAAGAACGTGCTCAATTTCTTCCGCCAGGACCACGGTTACCAGGAGGGCAGCTATGTGAAGACCTGGGCCGGCAGGGAAGACAACGAACACCTGGTGGAACTGTTGCAGGGGCTTGACCAGGGCGCCGCCGACTATGCCGATGCAGTTTACGCGGCCCTGTCCGTGCGCTATCGCGAACTGGTGGCGGTAACCTAGCCGGTGGAGGGTGAGGATAAAAGGCTGTCCACCACCGCGCTGGCGCGGCAGCTCAAGATTCCCACGCAACAACTGTTCGCCACCCTCCGGGACTACGGCTGGATAAAGCGCGTCGGGGACGCCTGGGTGCTCACCCCCAAGGGCGAGTTTGAAGGTGGCAGCTTCCAGCAGAGCAGCCGCTTCGGCCGCTATATCGTCTGGCCGGAACGCCTGCAGCACCACCCGCTGCTGGCGGCTATCGAATCCAACCAGCGCATCACCGCCGCCTCCATGTGCCGCTATTACCCGCGCTTGCATCCGCGCCAGATCAACCGCGCGCTGGCCGAACTGGGCCTGCAGCACCACAGTATCCTGGGCTGGGAGCTGACCGCCCTGGGCAAGTCCCTGGGAGGGCTGCAGGAAGAGAGCGAGAACAGCGGCGCCTTCTACGTCACCTGGCCCCACGAGATCATCGACAACCCGGTCATCCACCGGGAACTCACTCGCCAGTCGGACCAGAGCCAACCGGTGGCGCCTTCCGTGGAGGGTGGGCCTGACCTGTTCAGTGCCGCCAGCGCCACCGTGCCCTGCCAGGGTGTGGACGGGCACCGCCTGGCCACGCCGCTGGAAACCCGGGTGTGCAACTGGCTGTACCTGGCCCAGCTGGCGCACGCCTACCAGCGGGCCCTGCCCACCGAGGAGCTGGTACAGGCGGATTTTTACGTCCCCGAGGGCAGTGTCTACATCGACTGCTGGGATGCCGATATCCCGGCCCAGGCGCTGTCGGCAAAACTGCTGCGCCGCGAGCTGTACCGCAAGTTGCAACTGCGCCACATCGAGATCAACGCTGCCGACGCGGACCGCCTCGACGAGGTGCTGGGGCGCGGTCTGCTGGCCTTCGGGATTCGCTGCTGACCCGCGCCGGGGGCTACAGGAGGCTGTCTATGCGCCTGGCCAGGGTGAAGTCGCGCTCCGAAATGCCGTCCACGTCGTGGCTGGTGAGATAGATTTCCACCCGGTTGTAGACGTTGGACCACTCCGGGTGGTGGTTCAGGGTTTCCGCCAGCAGGGCCACCTGGGCCATGAAGCCGAAGGCGTCGACAAAATTCTCGAACACGAAATGGCGGAACAGTTTGTGCTGGTCCAGCCCCCAGTCGGGTAGGCTCTGCAGACGTTCTTCGATCTCGGCGGCGGAGAGTTTGGCAGATGACATGGTGGCCTCCTTGATCAGCTGTCGTGCCGGGGCACTACTGGTGGGTGCGCTTGCGCAGCAACACTGCACATTCCATGTGCGCAGTATAGGGGAACTGATCGAACAGGGCGAAATCGGCGATCCAGTGCGTGGCGTGCAGTCTTTGCAGGTTGGCGGCCAGGGTGGCGGGGTTGCAGGAGACGTAGATCACCGCCGCAAATGACGCCGCCATCGCCAGCGTGTGCTCGTCCAGGCCAGCGCGCGGCGGGTCGACGAACAGCGTGTCCAGTTGATAGTCCTGCAGGGGTTTGGGCAGGTCGGCGAGGCGCCTGAACTGACGCGTACCGGCCATCGCCTCGGTGACTTCCGCCGCCGACAGGCGGATGACCTGCACGTTGTCCACCGCGTTGGCGGCGATGTTGTCGCGCGCCGCGCGCACCGAGGTCTTGGCCAGTTCGGTGGCGACCACCTGGTTGAAATGGGGGGCCAATGCCAGGGTGAAGTTGCCGTTGCCGCAATACAGTTCCAGCAGGTCGCCCGTCAGGCCGGCGGCGCGCTCGCAGGCCCAGCCGAGCATACTGATATTGACCAGGGCATTGGGCTGGGTGAACGCCTGTTCATACTGCACGTAGCTGAGCCGGCGGCCCTCGACCGGCAGTGATTCGCGGACGAAGTCGCGGCCGATGACCCGCTTCTGGCCGCGGCTGCGGCCCACCAGGGATACACCCAGCGCCTGCGCCAGCGCGCCTGCCTCGGCATCCCAGTCGTCATCGAGTTTGCGGTGATACACCAGGGTGATCAGGGTATCGCCGGCCAGGGTGGCGAGGAATTCCACCTGGAACAAACGCCGGCGCAGCGTCGGACTGGGTATCAGTGCCGCGCGCAGCCGCGGCATGAGTTCCCGGATGCGCTCGCAGGCGATGGGGAAATCGTCGACGACCACCGGGGTGGTCTTGTCCCCGGGGGGGAACATGACGTAGTTGAGTTCGTCCCCCTGGTGCCACAGCCGGAACTCGGCACGCATGCGAAACCCGCTCGGGGGGGAGGGGTAGACTTGCGGCTGGGGCGCGTCGTAAGGGGCGAGCAGGGCAGTGGTGCGCTCCACCTTGGCGTCCAGCAGCGCCTGGTAGTCCTGGGGCCGGTAATGTGACAGGGGCATCAGTTCGCTCCGTTGCCGAGCAGCGTGGGTGCGCGCTGCCGCCACAGCGTGGCCGCCTGCTCGCGGGCGGCTGTCAGGTCCAGGGTGGGTTCCAGCAGCACCAGGGCGGCGGCGGTAGTGCCCAGCACCGCCTCCAGGGCGTAGGCGTCGTGGCGGGAGCCCTGCCACAGGGCCCGCAGGGGCTCGACGGCGGGTGTCTCCACCGCCGTTACCCGCTCGGTTAGGCGACGCGGCAGGGTAAGCTCGAAGGCTTGCGCATCGGCCAGGTAATAAAGCCGGGTATCCGCGCTCGGCTTGATCTCCACTTCGCCGCTGTCACCCTTGAACACCAGTGCACGGGGCTGCCCCAGCAGCATATCCGCCTGCTGGTGCAGGGCGGCGTAGCTGGGGTGAAAAATACTCTGGATACTGCAGGGCGCGCGCAGGGGGTTCAACATGCGGGTGAGGGTGTTCACCGGGGAGCGCAGCCCGAGCAGCGGCCGCAACTGAACCAGCTGGTGCAACTCCGGGCAGAAGGCGCGCAGCGGCAGGTAGCTGAAGCCCTGTGTCTCAAGCTGTAATGCCGCCACCTCCCAACCGGTGGCCACCGGCAGGTCGAGCGCGTTCAGCGCCTGTTCAGTATACAGGCGGCCGCTGGTGTGGCCGTCGCAACCGTGAATGAGTATGCGGTAGCCCGCTTGCGCCAGCAGCTTGATCGCCAGGATGTACCACGGGTGCTGGTGTTTCTTGCCGGCGTAACTGGACCAGTCCAGGTCCGCGGCCAGGCCGGTAGGGGGCGGGCTCATCTGCTCGCGGCAGGCGTCCACGAATCCAGCCAGCTCTTCGCCGGTCTCTTCCTTGACCCGCAGCAGCATCAGAAACGCACCCACCTGCAGGGGCTGCGCGTCGCCGCGCAGCACCATGGCGAAAGCCGTTCTGGCCTCGTCCCTGCTCAGCGAGCGGCTGCCGGTCCTGCCCTTGCCGAGAATGCGGACAAACGGCGCGAAGGGGTGCTCTGTCGGTGGTTGCTGGAACAAGTCGGTGCTCACGCGGGCTCCCTACAGGCAGTTGGCCGGCTTGGGCAGGCCGGCGATTTTGCTGCCCAGCTTGGCGGGGGAGCCGGGGAAAAGTGTCATCAGGTAGATGCTCCTGCCCTTGTCGCTGCCCAGTTTGAGAGCGCAATACCTGACCAGCGGACGCATCGCGGGGGAGCTGTCGAACTCGCGGTAGTACTCGCGCAACAGGGCGATGATCTCCCAGTGGGCGTCGGTCAGCGTCAGCTGCTCGCGCGCGGCAATCTGCTCGGCAACCTCCGGGCTCCAGCTATCCAGGCGGCGCAGGAATCCCTCCCTGTCAAATGCATCGGCGGGCAGCATGGTGCTCAGAACCAGGCGAGCTGGCGGGAGCAGCGCTCCGAAAGGGTGACGAATCCCGCCATATCTACCGTGATTGCGCCATCCAGTTGCGCCAGGATGCCGGCCGCGGCGGCGTCCCGGTGCAGAACATGCAGCTCGGCACCGCAGGCATCCAGCCGGGCCCTGGCCGGGCTGTCGGCCAGGGCGGCATAGACGCCGTTGCCGAGCAACAGGATGTGATCCCCGGGGGCGACCAGGCGCAGGCAGTCGGCAAAGGCCTGCTGCGCAGGGCTGGCGTTGAGGGTGTGCAGGATCATGCTCAGAACCCCAGCAGGTTATCGTGGGCGCGCAGTAAATCGCCCATGGCTGAGGCTGTCAACGGCACCACTGCCAGCGGCGCCCGGGCGAGGTCCAGCCGGTAGCGCGTGGCGGCCTCGGCATCGGCGTACACCTGCTCGATACCGTACAGGGGCAGCGAGGCGAGTAGCCGCGCCAGGCTTTTCCTGCCCAGTGACTCGGGAGCCTGGTCCGGCAGCAGCTGCAGTACGCCGTCGCCCATGAACAGCACCTCCAGAGGGCGCTCGAATGCGGCGTGGGCGAGGGCCGTATCGATGCCGGCGCGAGCAAGACTGCCGCTGTAAGGTGGCTGGCGAATGATGACAAGTGCACTGTTGTTTGCTGTTGTCTGCATCCGTCTCAGCCTCCGAAGGTCACCAGCCTGTCGGAGCCCGCCACGGCGTCCACCAGCTGGCCCAGCCCGGAGATGGTGAAGCTCGGGTGAATGCTGGCGGCGGGGCGTTCGTGGCGCCGCGCTTCGCCATCGTCCAGTATCCCGTAGCGCAGGGCGGAGGTCACGCACAGCACCAGCTCGATGCGATGCTGTTCGGCAAGCTCCACCCAGGCCTGCAGGGGGGCGCTCTCATCCTGGGGAAATACCGCCAGGGTCGAGGCGCAATTCACCCCTTCGTCCATGAAAAAAACCCGCTGGATGTGGTGCCCTGCGTCCAGCAGCGCGCGGGCGAAGCGCGCGGCGGTGCCGGCACAGGCGCCGGAAGCGGGAGAGGACATGACCAGCAGGGCGTAGTTCATCGCAGTGGCGGCAGCGCAAAGAAAAAACCCCGGCAGGAGCCGGGGTCTGGTCGCGCTGGTGCGGCCTCAGTCGTCGCCGCCGAGGGCGGTGAGCAGGCTCAGCATGTGAATGAACAGGTTGTAGATGTTCAGGTACAGCGACACGGTCGCGCGAATGTAGTTGGTCTCACCACCGTTGATGATGCGGCTGGTGTCGAACAGGATCAGCCCGGACATGATCATTACCACGGCCGCGGAGATGGTCAGCGACAGCGCGGGAATCGCCAGGAAAATGTTGGCGATCATCGCCACCACTACCACCAGCAGGCCCACCATGAGGAAACCGCCCATGAAGGAAAAATCCTTGCGGGTGGTGAGGGCGTAGGCCGACAGACCGAAGAACACCAGAGCGGTGCCCCCCAGCGCCTGCATCACCAGCGCGGGGCCGCCGGGCATGGCCAGGTAGAAGTTGAGCATCGGGCCTATGGAGGCACCCATGACGCCGGTGAAACCGAAAATCGCCAGCAGCCCCTTGCCGCTGTCAGCGGTGCGATTGACCACGAACAGCAGGCCGAAGCCCACCAGCATCAGGATCAGCGCCGCGCCCTGGCCCAGGCCCATGGCCATGGATATACCCGCGGTCACGGCACTGAACAGCAGGGTAAGACCCAACAGCATGTACGTGTTTTTCAGCACCTTGTTGGTGCTGAGTGCCGACTCCATGCCGGCGGCATTCATGTTGTAAAGGCTCTTTTCTTGCATCGATTCTCTCCATAGTTACGCGCACGTCAGGTGCGTTGCTTACTGAGACAGATAATAAGGTCGAAATATCCAAAAACCAAGAAAGAAAGTCGGTCAATGCCACCCGGGGGGACGGCGTGTAGTGGCGCGCGCATCATCGCAATACCCAGCATACGCTTGGCGGCGGCGATGCTGCCTGGCGTGGCGCACATCAATCTACCTTTCTTTAGTAAATAACAATTAATATACAGATAGATAAATAACACTATTAATGTAATATGTAACATAGCGTATGAGCTCTAGCAGCCGTGACAGGCTGCGGCAGGTGCCGGCACCAGGCAGTGCTGCGGTAGAGTTTGTGACCGGGGTCCTGTCGGGAACAGCAATAAAAGTGGTAGCATCTGGAGGGCGAGGCCTGGCGGGCGGTGAGTATGTTGCCACCTTGACCCGACCGACGGTTCAGGTCCGATAATCGACAACTCATATGGGGAAACATCAATAATGCATAAATCCGGGAAATTACTGCTTTCATTCGCTGTGCTGGTACTTGGCCTGACCTTCAACCTCATAGCTTTCTCGGATGGAGAGAGTATTTCCAACGGTTACATCTGTGACCCCAAGAACCCCGGTGGGGAAGACACCCGCAAGTTCTACCGGCAGCAGGACGGCCTGGCCATCAACATAGCGCCCAGTTCGACTTTTCCGATCGTGTGCCCGGTTATCCTGCCGTTCAACCTGGCTCCCTATGAAGTGTCCGTGGCCGTCGTGAATACCGGCACCAGTACCCAGAAATTTTCCTGCGCACTGGAGGAAAACGACTTCGCGGGTAACCCGGTGAGAAGCGTGGGCAACTCTGCATCGCTTCCGGCCGGTGAAAGTGGCCTGCTGTATTGGTCAGACATTGTCCTGGTCAGCGAAGCCGACTACCTGAGTGTCAGGTGTATCCTGCCGCCCAAGGGCGCGGTCAGTCTGGTGGAATGGTTCTGACCTGCGAGCATGGCGCGGGAAAACCTGGTAGCGGGGCTGACCGCGGCAGGTGTATCAATAGCCCTGCTGCTGGTGCTTGGGCCCGCCTGGCGGCGCGGAGGAGAGTCGGCACGAGCGCCGCTGGCAACGGGTTATCCCGACGCTGCCGGCCCGACTTCGGCTGCTAACGGCACTGATCTGCGTCTGGAAGTTCACCAGCTTCGCAAGCAACTGCAACAACTCGCCGCGCAGATCGGCAACACATCTCGCGAAACAGTCGACCCGGATTCGGCGGAACTCGCCGTGCGGGTCGCCAAGTTGGAAACCGCACTGAAACAACTGGCACGCGAGCGCGTGGCAGGGCAGCGCCAGACAGGCTCCGATGGATTCCGCGACCTTTCCGAGCACAGGAACCAATCCCGGGAGATGGCGGCACTGGCCAGCAGTGAACTGGCCGAGCAGGAATTTGCCATGGATTCGGGCATGGCGTTGGACGGCTTCGCGGAGTCGATAGAAGAGGTGGCGCACGAGGTGGACGGCCTCGATATCAAAGGGATGGAGTGCGGCAACTCGATCTGCCGAATCAGCTATGCCGAGAGCGATGTCGTCGCGACCGGGGAAGACAGCGCGGACCCACAGTGGGAACTGATGGAGAAGCTGCTCGATCGAGCCCAGGGACGGCGCGTCGATATCCGGCATGCGGTGGACGCGGCCGGTAACAGGGCAATGTATATCCAGCTCGAATAGGGTTTTGCCAGGGATGACGTAAAAATAAAAACGGCACCGCGAAGGTGCCGTTTCTCTTTGTGGCGGTGGGCCAGGGATTCGAACCCCGGGAAGGTTGCCCTTCAACGGTTTTCAAGACCGCCGCTTTCGACCACTCAGCCAGCCCACCGAAAAACCTTGTTGTTGACCTCGGCCGCGCGAGGCAGGCGAGATTATACAGTGATGCTAATGTGACACAAGGCCTGTGCGGCCCTGTGCCACTGCAATAGCAGGATTAACCCGCCGCCTCGGCGAAAGTTTGTGCCTCTGGCAGCGGCCCGCGCGGGTCGTTGACCGCGCGGGGGGCAACCCTGCCGCTGGGCGCTACCGGCGGCGCCACGCTGTCGCCGAACAGCATCGGGTGAGAGGTGACGATCTCCACCACACCCACCGGGCGGGGTTCGACCCGGGGGTCGTTGTAGGCGCGGCCCATCTCGTTGATACCGGCGGTGCTGGCCGGTTCGGCGATATCGGGTGCGGCCCGCTGCGCCACTTCGGCTTTCATGGGCTCGGGCGCGAGTGCTTCCGGCTGCTGTGGCGGGGCTGCCTCCGCGCTTGCCGGCGCTTCGTCCGCTGCTGCCGTTACCTCCTCGGCAGCTTCGCTTACCGCCGGAGGTTCGCTCGCGGTGGGTTCCGCCGCCGCTGCCTGGGGACGTTCCTGGCCGACGGGGCTTTCCCCGGCAGTCGCCGCTGTCTCCGTTATCGCCACAACAGGCGTGGTGGGGTCGGCATCAACCTCGCCAGTCGCGTCTGCAACCGGGGTTGCGGGGTCGCCATCCTGCGGTTTGCGATTGCGGCTGCGACGGCGTCGCGTCGGCTCGCTGCGCTTCATGTCACTGGGACGCCGGCGCGGCTTGTCCTGGCCCGCCTCGTCGGTGGTTTCGGCCACCGCGTCCAGGTTTTCATTGGCCGCCTCTTCGCGAGGTGCCGCGGGCCGCTTGCGCTGGCCGCCACGGCGTTTGCTCTGGCTACTGCCGCCGCCCTCGGCATCCGCGGGGCGTTGGCGCTGTTTCGGCTGCTCGCTACCGTTTTGCGCGCGCGAGTCGCGCTCGTCGCCGTTCTTGTTGCGGGTGCGTCGCTCACCCTGGGCGCTGCTACTGCGACGCCGGTTGTTGCGGCTGCCCTGGGATTTCTGCCCCTGGCGCTGCGCCGGCCTGGCGTCGGCCTGGCGCGGCTGCTGTTCAGGTTTTTCCTCCACCTGTTCCGCTTCGGGTTCGCCGAACAGGCCGGGCAGCAGGCGGGCCAGAAAGCCGCGCTGCGGCTTGCTCACCGGGGCGGGTGCCGCCTGCCGGGCGACAGGCTCCGCGGGGGGCGGAGTGGGAGCAGGAGCCGGGGTCGGCGCGGCGGTTGGCGTAATACTCTGCACGGCGGCGCGTTGCACGGGAATCTCGGCGCTGTGGCTGTCGCTGATGAGTTCCGTATCCGGTACCGCGATCTCGATGTTGTAGCTGACCTCGTGGTCGCCCTCGACCTCGTCGTCACGCAGGCGCTGCACTTCGAAATGGGGGGTTTCGAAATTGGGGTTGGGGATGACCAGCACCCGGGATTTGGTGACCTGTTCAATCTCGCTCAGGGCGGACCGCTTCTCGTTGAGCAGGTAGGCCGCGACATCCACCGGAACGATGGCGCGAACTTCGACGGTGCGCTCCTTGATGGCCTCTTCCTCGAGCAGACGCAGTATGGAGAGGGCCAGTGACTTGGTGTCGCGGATGGTGCCCTGGCCGTTGCAGCGCGGGCAGACAATGGCGCTGGTTTCACCGAGCGAGGGACGCAGGCGCTGGCGGGACATCTCCAGCAGGCCAAAACGGGAAATACGGCCCACTTGTACCCGCGCGCGGTCGATGGCCAGGGCGTCGCGCACCCGGTTTTCCACCGCCCGCTGGTTGCGGGCCGCGAGCATGTCGATGAAGTCGATGACGACCAGGCCGCCCATGTCGCGCAGGCGCAGCTGGCGAGCGATCTCGTCGGCCGCCTCGAGGTTGGTTTGCAGGGCCGTTTCCTCGATATCGCTGCCGCGGGTCGCCCGCGCGGAGTTGATGTCGATGGAGACCAGCGCCTCGGTGGGGTCGATGACGATAGAGCCACCAGAGGGCAGCCTCACTTCGCGCTGGAAGGCCGTTTCTATCTGGCTTTCGATCTGGAAGCGGTTGAACAGGGGGATACTGTCCTGGTAGAGCCGGATGCGGCTTTTATACTGAGGCATGACCAGGCTGACGAAATCGGTGGCCTGCTTGTAGGCATCCTCGGAGTCGATCAGCACCTGGTCGACATCGTCGCGCAGGTAATCGCGCACGGCACGGATGATGACGTTGCTTTCCTGGAACAGCAGTGCCGGTGACTTGACCTCGGCATTGGCCTTGCTGATGGCCTCCCACAGCTGCAGCAGGTAATTGAGATCCCACTGCAATTCTTCGGCGGTGCGGCCGACGCCGGCGGTGCGGATGATCACGCCCATGCCGTCGGGAATCTCCAGGGCGCTGAGGGCCTCGCGCAGTTCACTGCGATCGTCGCCATCGATGCGCCGGGAGATACCGCCGGCCCGGGGATTGTTCGGCATCAGCACCATGTAGCGGCCGGCCAGGCTGATGAAAGTGGTCAGGGCGGCGCCCTTGTTGCCGCGCTCTTCCTTATCCACCTGGACGATGATCTCGGTGCCTTCCTTGACCACGTCCTTGATTTTCATCCGCCCCTCGCTGTCACCAGGTGGCTTGCGATAGAAGTACTCCCGGGCAATCTCCTTGAGGGGTAGGAAGCCGTGGCGCTCCGCGCCAAACTCCACGAAGGCCGCCTCCAGGCTGGGTTCAACCCGGGTGATCTTGCCTTTGTAGATGTTGGACTTTTTCTGCAGCCGGGTGCGGTTTTCGATATCCAGGTCGTACAGGCGCTGCCCGTCGACCAGTGCTACGCGCAACTCTTCAGGTTGAGTCGCATTGATTAACATTTTCTTCATAATTAGCCATTAGCCTAGTTGCAACAGGCATGGCGGGGCAGGAATCAGCTATGTGGCCGGCCAGCAGGGCCGGTTCACAGGAGGCGGAGAAACCCGGTTATGCCGTGCTCCCAGTCGTCGGGCTCTGGCGTGGGTCGATTGCGCCGCTCCTGGCGCCCAGGTGTTTAGTCAACGCCAACCGCCGTGTTGCCGGCGATCGCTACAGCGCCTCAAGGGAAAGTTTAGTGGTACTGCTTTCGCCTTTTTGCTAGTGTCGCAGCACCTGAGACCTGCGACGACGCCGTGTTATCTGGATAACTGATTCTTTGTCCCGGCAGACTCTGCTGCGCGGTTTATTAAATTGCCGGCATCACTGTTTGCTTCAGTACAGTCGGGTGGCAGGGCATTGCGGCCCGCGACCTTCCCGGGGATGACGACATCCTTTGGTTGGTGTGATCTTGTACTGGCGGAACCAAGCTTCTCTAATAGGCTGGCCCAAGCGTTCGCCAGGGGGTTGCATGGTCGCCAGCACCGGTTTGCATTCACGGGCTGGCGCGATCACACCGGCTGACTATAGCAGTAATTGGCAGAAATTTAAATGATTTCGGTAACTTATGCCCGCTGACAGGGCCCCGGACAAAACCGCCGCGGTACGCCACCTGAGCGTCGACGAGGACGCCGCGGGGCAGCGGCTGGATAACTTCCTGCTGCGGGAACTCAAGGGCGTGCCGAAAACCCGTCTCTACCGGGCCCTGCGCAAGGGTGAGGTGCGGGTCAACAAGGGCAGGGTAAAGGCCGATTACCGCCTGGTGGCGGGCGACGTGGTGCGAATCCCGCCGCTGCACCGCCCGGCAGCGACGGCCGTTCCCGCCGTACCACGCTATTGGGCGCGGGAAATCAGCAGCCGTATCGTCTACCAGGACGACAACCTGCTGGTGATCAACAAGCCCTCGGGGCTGGCGGTTCACGGCGGCAGCGGGCTCAGCTTCGGGCTGATCGAATCCCTGCGCCAGCTGCGCCCCGACGACCGCTACCTGGAGCTGGTGCACCGCCTGGATCGCGATACCTCGGGCCTGATCCTGATCGCGCGGCGCCCGGCCATGCTGCGCGAATTGCATCGCCAACTGCGCGAGGACACCATGGACAAGCGCTACCTGGCGCTGGTGGCGGGGCACTGGCCCGGCAGCTTGCGGGTGGTGGAAGCGCCCCTGGAAAAAAACGTGCTGCAGTCGGGAGAGCGCATGGTGCGGGTGGCTCGCGAGGGCAAGCGTTCGATCACGGAATTTTCGGTCGTGGAGCGGCTGCGCGACGCCACTCTGTTGGAAGCAAAGCCGGTTACCGGGCGCACTCACCAGATTCGGGTGCATGCCCGCCACGCCGGCTTCCCACTGCTCGGCGACACCAAATACAGCGATGAACGCACCGCCGCCCACTGTCGCGAGTTGGGCCTGCAGCGCCTGTTCCTGCACGCCAGCTCGCTGCGAATCAGCCTGCCAGAGGGCGAACTGGCGCTTCACGCCCCCCTGGACAGTGACCTTAAAGATATTTTAGATAAACTACGTAACTAATTGTATATATGATAGTTATATTCGATTGGGATGGCACTCTCTGTGATTCCGTGGAGGCCATCGTGGCCTCCATGCAGGCCGCCGCCGCCGAACTCGAGCTGCCGGTTCCGGAGCCGGCCAGCGTTCACGAGATCGTCGGCCTGGGCCTGTCCCAGGCGCTGGGGCAGCTGTTTCCCCAACTGCAGGAAACGGGCCGGCAGCAGTTGGCCGCGGCGTACTCGCGGCATTACGCAGCCCCGGAACGGGCCGCGACCCCGCTGTTCCCGGGCGCCATGGAGACCCTCATGGCCTTGCGGGGCAGGGGGCTGGAGCTGGCCGTGGCCACCGGCAAGAGCCGCCGCGGACTCGATCGGGTGCTGGCGTCCCTGGACCTGTCGGCCTTTTTCGAGGCGACTCGCTGCGCGGACGAGACCCATTCCAAGCCACATCCGCGCATGCTGCAGGAAATTCTGGCCGAGCGGGGCAAATCCCCGGCCGAGGCCATAATGGTGGGCGACAGTGAATACGACCTGGCGATGGCCCGGGAAGCGGGGGTCAGCTCGGTAGGCGTCAGCTACGGGGTGCATGCCCGTGAGCGCCTGGCAGGGCATGCGCCGCTGGCCATCATCGACGAACTGCCGCAGTTGCTCGACCTCTTACCCTAGCGTCTGTACGCTGCCCCCGGGGTCAGCCCTGGGCCAGCACATCCACCCCCACTGCCTGCAGCAGGCGTACCAGGGCGATAAGTGGCAGGCCCTCGAGGCTGGTGGGGTCGTCTCCCTCCAGGCGCGAGAACAGGGCGATTCCCAACCCCTCCCACTTGAAGCTGCCGGCGCAATCATAGGGCGCCTCACGCCGCAGGTAGTGCTCGATGCTGGCCTCGTTGAGGGCACGGAAAAAGACTGTGAAGGGTTCCACGTGGAACCGCTGCAGCGCATCGCTGGCCCGGACCAGGGCCAGGCCGGTATAAAAATGCAGTGCCCGCCCGGCGCTGGCCTGCAACTGGGCCCTGGCGGAGGCGTGGTCCCCGGGCTTGCCCAGTACCCGGTCACCGAGGGCGGCGACCTGGTCGCTGCCGATCACCAGCGCCTGGGGATGCAGCGCCGCCACGGACTGTGCCTTGGCCAGCGCCAGGCGGCCCGCCATGGCGGCCGGCGCCTCGCCGGGGAGGCGTGTTTCGGCGACCGTCGGCGCCACGCAGCTGAAGGGAACATGCAGGCGTTGCAGCAGGGCCTTGCGATAGGGGGAGGTGGAAGCCAGGATAATGTCCAATGAAAGCTCCAGGTTGTGGCGTGAACTGTTTGTATTTTAAAGATATTTTTGACAAAGGCGGAAACCGCCCCTATGATGCGCGCCTATGTTGAGTGAGCCCCTCCCGAGCACGCTGGATGTCCGCAAGGCAGCCACGCGTGGCGTGAGTATCCAGGGGTCGCTGAAACCCCTTGATTTACCGCGTTTCCGGCCACTTCTGGCCGCGGACGAGGGGGTGATCGAGGTGGTTCTGGCGTGCTCCCGGGATGAGGAAAACAGGTACCTGATCCACCTGGCTATCACAGCCGAAATCGTGGTCCGCTGTCAACGCTGTCTGGAGCCGTTGGCGCAGACACTGGCCAGCGAGAACACCCTGGCGGTGGTGTGGACGGACGAGCAGGCTGCGCACCTTCCCCGTCACCTGGAACCCCTGGTGCTGGAGGAAGAGGCTTGCAGGCTGTGGGAGGTTGTCGAGGACGAGTTGATCCTGGCCCTGCCACCCTTCAGCTATCACGATACAGAGCAGTGCAGGAAAATACTGGCGGACTATTCGGCGCGGGAAGAGCCCGCCGAGCAGGCCGTCGCAGGGGATAAACCCAACCCGTTTAACGTGCTGGCGCAATTGAAGCCCGGCAGCAAGTAGCAGGAGTCAGTCATGGCTGTCCAGAAAAGCAAGAAAACGCGCTCGCGTCGCGGCATGCGCCGTTCGCACGATGCGCTGTCCGGTCCCACTCTGTCGGTGGACCAGACCTCAGGTGAAACCCACCGTCGCCACCATGTGAGCGCCGACGGTTTCTACCGCGGCAAGAAGGTCGTCGACGCGGGCGCCGAAGACTAACAGCCCGCCGCTGGCCGGTTGGTTGCAAGGGTGTCACAGCGCGCTGCAACTGCCCGTCCTCCCGTGCGGCGAGTGCCAGCCCTCGCCGCAACGCCGGCTGCCGCGCCCTGCCAGGGGCGCTCCCTACGTGCTGCCGTGCGGCACCTACTTCTCCCCAGCTACCCTGCGGCATCAACGCCCGGCGGGCGCGCTGTCGTGCGCCGCCTCGGCGGCTATTGTGCGCTACAATAAGGCGCGGGCACCGCAGGCAGCGCCGATCATCGCCAACATCAATAAAAAAGGAGCATTTCATGTCCGCCAGTAAGATCGCCCTGGTTTTCCCGGGGCAGGGGTCGCAGAAAGTGGGGATGCTGGCGCAGGCCCACGAGCACTTCCAGTCGGTTCGCGATACCTTCGCCGAGGCGTCCCAGACCCTGGGCTACGATATGTGGGACCTGGTGCAAAACGGCGACCAGGCAGCCCTGAACCTCACCGAGACGACCCAGCCGGTACTGCTCACCAGCAGCGTGGCCCTGTGGCGCGCCTGGCTGGAGCAGGGCGGCCCGTCGCCTGCCCTGATGGCCGGCCACAGCCTGGGAGAGTTTTCCGCACTGGTCTGTGCCGGCGCCCTGGCGTTCAGTGACGCGGTGCAGCTGGTGCGGCAGCGGGGAGCCTTCATGCAGAGCGCGGTGCCGGTCGGCGAGGGGGCGATGGCGGCGATCATCGGCCTGGACGACGACGCGATCAACAAGGTGTGCGCGGACACTGCGGCCGCCACCGGGCAGGTGGTGGCGGCAGTGAATTTCAACTCCCCCGGGCAGGTAGTTATCGCCGGCCACAGCTCGGCGGTGGAGGCGGCCATCGATGCCCTCAAGGAGGCGGGGGCCAAGCGGGCCATGCCCCTGCCGGTCAGCGCGCCTTTCCATACAGAACTCATGAGACCCGCCGGTGAGCGCCTGGCCGAGGCTATGGCCGATATCCGTTTTGCGGTCCCCGAGGTGCCGGTGGTGCACAACGTCAACGCCGCCACCGAAAGCGACCCGGACAGGATTCGCGCACTGCTGGTCGAGCAGATCTACAGCCCGGTGCAGTGGACCCGCTGCGTGGCAGCCATCGCCGCAGCCGGCGTGGTCGACATCGTGGAATGCGGCCCGGGCAAGGTGTTGAGCGGGCTCAATCGGCGTATCGACAAGACCCTGCGCAGCCACAGCCTGGAGCAGCCCGACGAGCTTGCGAGCACGCTGCAAGCCCTCACTTAATTCATCTTCAGCGAAAAGGATGCAGTCATGACAGAACAACCCAGAGTCGCGCTGGTGACCGGCGCCACCCGCGGCATCGGCAGGGCCATCGCCGGGCAGCTGGCGAATGACGGATTCACGGTAGTCGGCACTGCCACCAGCGAGGCCGGCGCGCAGCGGATCGGGGCCTATCTCGCCGAGGCGGGCAATGCCGGGCGCGGCGTGGTCCTGAACGTGGCCGACGACGACAGTGTCGGCGCGGT
This sequence comes from Pseudomonadales bacterium, assembly GCA_024234735.1. Lineage (GTDB taxonomy): Bacteria > Pseudomonadota > Gammaproteobacteria > Pseudomonadales > Halieaceae > JARRPM01. Next base: position 818,227 of record JACKNV010000001.1, on the reverse strand, counting down.
GACGAAGGCGATTACCGAGGAACTGGGTGCGCCGGCGGTGCTGGTGAACAATGCCGGCATCACCCGGGACAACATCCTGATGCGGATGAAGCCCGACGAGTGGAGCGATGTGATCGACACCAACCTCAACGCCCTGTACCGGGTGAGCAAGGCCTGCTTGCGCGGTATGACCAAGGCGCGCTGGGGGCGCATCGTCAACATCACCTCGGTAGTCGGTTCGATGGGCAACATCGGCCAGAGCAACTATGCCGCCACCAAGGCCGGCGCGGAGGGTTTTTCCCGGGCCCTGGCTCGCGAGCTGGGGTCCCGCGCGGTAACCGTCAACTGCGTGGCCCCCGGTTTTATCGACACCGATATGACCAGGGAGCTGACCGAGGCGCAGCGCGAACTCATGCTCGGCCAGATTCCGCTGGGGCGCCTGGGGGAGGCCGCGGAAATCGCGGCGCTGGTCGGGTTCTTGTGCAGCGATGCAGCCGCCTACATCACCGGCGAGACGATCCACATAAACGGCGGCATGTATATGGGCTAGGCAGCTGATTGGCCGGGCTGCAGTCTCTGGCCGCCAGTTGACCTAAAAAAAATTTTAACCTCGCAGGCAAAACAGAGTAAACTGCGCGCTCAAACCGGGTGATCGGGTTGATCAAGCACTAATCTCAGGAGCATCGAATAATCATGAGCAGCATTGAAGAACGCGTTAAGAAAATCGTCGCAGAACAACTTGGCGTGAAAGAAGAAGAAGTGCAGACCGAAGCCTCTTTCGTGGAGGATCTCGGGGCGGATTCTCTGGACACGGTTGAACTGGTAATGGCGCTCGAGGAGGAGTTCGAAACCGAAATCCCCGATGAAGAAGCGGAAAAGATTACCACGGTTAAACTGGCGATTGACTACATCACCGAAAACCTCGCCTGATCCCACACCTTCGTTCCGCAGAGAAGCCGCCTCTATTCACGATAGAGCGGCTTTTCTTATTTCTGGCACCGCAGCGCTGGTGGAAGAGGAGTTGACACCGTGATTGGCAGAAGAGTCGTTGTGACAGGCATGGGGATGCTCAGCCCCCTGGGAAACACCGTGGCGGCCACCTGGGACAATATCCTGGCAGGCAAGAGTGGCGCGGCCCCGATTGACAGTTTTGATGTGTCGGCCTTCAGCACCCGCTTCAGTGCCAGTGTGAAAGACTTCGACGTGTCGCTTTATCTGCCGGTGAAAGATGCCCGCAAGATGGATCTGTTCGTGCAGTTCGGTATGGCCGCCGGCATCCAGGCCATGCGGGATAGCGGCCTGGAAATCAACGAGGAAACGGCGCCCCGGGTCGGTTGTGCGATCGGCTCGGGCATCGGCGGTATTGGCCAGATAGAGAAAAACGCCGAGATAATCACCACCTCTGGGCCGCGCCGCATTTCCCCCTTCTTCGTGCCCGGCTCCATCATCAACATGATCGCCGGCAACCTGTCGGTCATGTATAACCTGCAGGGGCCGAACCTGGCTATCGTCACGGCCTGTACCTCCGGTACCCACAACATCGGCCTGGGCGCCAAGCTGATCGCCCAGGGCGATGCCGATGCCATGCTGGTCGGCGGTGCCGAAATGGCGACCACCCCGGTGGGGCTGGGCGGGTTTGCCGCCGCCAGGGCACTGTCCACCCGCAATGACGACCCGACAAAGGCCTCGCGGCCCTGGGACCGGGATCGCGACGGCTTCGTGCTCGGCGATGGGGCGGGGGTGCTGGTGTTGGAGGAATACGAGGCCGCCAGGGCGCGCGGCGCCAAAATTTACGCTGAAATCATCGGCTTTGGCATGAGTGGCGACGCCTACCACATGACCCTGCCGCCAGAGGACGGCCGTGGCGCGGCCGCCGCCATGCGCAATGCCATCCGCGATGCCGGTATCGCGGTGGAGCACATCCATTACATCAATGCCCATGGCACTTCCACCAGCGCTGGCGACCTGGCGGAGAGCCGGGCCGTGGAGACGGTGCTGGGCGACGCGGCCTCGCAAGTGGCCGTGAGTTCCACCAAATCGATGGTGGGGCACTTGTTGGGGGCCGCCGGTGCGGTAGAGGCGATATTCACCATCCTGGCCCTGCGCGACCAGGTAGCGCCGCCCACCATCAACCTGGACAACCCCGGCGAGGGCTGCAATCTCAATTACGTTCCCAATACGGCCCAGGAGAGAACGATTGAGTACGCGCTTTCCAACTCCTTCGGTTTCGGCGGTACCAACGGTTCGCTGTTGTTTACCCGACCTGACTGATTGCCCTGCCTGTGTCCGGGGCAAGCGCAATATGGCTGGACGGGACGCCCGCATCGGCCCTGCCGCTGCCCGACCGGGGGCTGGAGTTCGGTGACGGCCTGTTTGAAACACTGCTGCTGCGCGCCGGGCAGCCGCTTTACCTCGGCCTGCACCTACAGCGCCTGCAAATCGGCCTGGCGCGCCTGCGCTTTCCCGAGTGTCTCGCCCGGATCGAACAATACCTGCAGCAGGCCGCGGCCGCGACGGCCGAGCGGGGCTGGCCGTGGGCGGTGCTGCGCCTGACGGTCACCCGGGGAGCGGGGCCACGCGGCTACGCTCCCCCGCAACAAGTGCGGCCGCGAGTGCTATTGCGTACCATGAAGCTGCAAAGCGACCCCCTGGAGATGGCCGCCCCCGCTTCCCTGGCACTGGCCGACATCCGCTATGCGACCCAGCCCGCGCTCGCCGGGCTCAAGCATCTCAATCGCCTGGAGCAGGTGCTGGCCGCGGCCCAGGCCGCCGCCGCGGGGGCGGATGAAGCCCTGATGCTCGACCAGGCGGGGCAGGTGGTGTCCGTGGCCAGCGGCAATATCTTCGCGCTGCGCGACGGGGTGCTGTATACGCCGCCACTGCATGCCTGCGGGATTGCCGGAACCCGGCGCCGCCTGATCATGCAGCAGCTGGCACCGGCCTGCGGTTTGCAGGTCAGGGAAGAGGCGGTCACGGTGGACCAGTTCGCCCAGTGCGAGGAAGCGTTTTACAGCAACAGCCTGGTCGGCCTGCGGCCCATAGGGCGTTGCCGCGAACGCACCTGGCATAGCCACGCGGCCTGCCAGGCGCTGTTCCAACGCTACCGCGAGGCGCTGCCATGACGCGCAGGGTCACTCTGCTGGTGCTGTTGGTCGCCCTGGCCCTGCTGTGGGGAAGCAGGGAGATCGACTCGCGTTGGCGCCAGCCACTGGCCCTGCCGGCACAAGGCATGCACCTGGTGGTGCAGCCCGGCGATTCGCTGGGCACGGTCACCGGGCAGTTGCGCCGCGACGGCATCATGCCGCATCCTCTGCTGACGACCCTGTACGCTCGCTGGGCAGGCCTGGACCAGAAGATAAAGCACGGCGAATACCTGCTGGAACCGCCCATGACCGCGCGCGCACTGTTGGAATTGCTTGCCAGTGGCAGGGTCATCCAGTACCAGGTCACCCTGCCCGAGGGAATCACCGTGGCCCAGGCCCTGGCCATCCTGCGGCGAGAAAGCGACCTCGAAGTGGACCTCAGCGGTGCCGACGACCCGCGCCTGCTGGCGCTGGCGGAACCTTTCGGCCACCTCGAGGGCTTGTTTTTCCCGGATACCTACCACTATGCCCGCGGCGCAAGCGACTGGCAGATACTGCAGCGCGCGCACGACGCCATGCTCGATATTCTCGAGGCGGAATGGCAGCAACGAGCCGACGGCCTGCCCTACGAGACGGCTTACCAAGCGCTGATCATGGCCTCGATCATCGAGCGCGAGACAGGCCTGCCCGAAGAGCGCGAGCAAATTGCCGGCGTGTTCGTCAGGCGCCTGCAGCAGGGGATGCGACTGCAGACCGACCCCACTGTCATTTACGGTGTCGGCGATGAATTTGACGGCAACCTGCGCCGCGCCCACCTGCAGGATGAGGGCAATGCCTATAACACCTACCGTCACGGCGGTTTGCCGCCATCACCCATCGCTCTGCCCGGGCGCGCCGCAATCCGTGCCGCCCTGCACCCGGCCCAGGGCAGTGCGCTGTTCTTCGTGGCGCGCGGCGACGGCGGCCACGTGTTCAGTGACACCCTGGCAGAACACGAGGCGGCGGTGCGCCGCTACCAGCTGCAACGCCGCCAGGACTACCGATCCAGCCCGGAGTGAGCCCTGCATGAACCCCAGAGGATTGTTCATTACCGTCGAGGGCGGCGAAGGCGTCGGCAAATCGACCAATATCGCCTATATTCGCCAGCAGCTGGAGGCCGCCGGAACTGAACTCGTGGTCACCAGGGAGCCCGGCGGCACGCCCCTGGGGGAAGAGCTGCGGGACGTGCTGCTGGGCGTGCGCGACACCGGCATCAGCGCCATGGCTGAGTTGCTGCTGATATTTGCCGCCCGGGCCCAGCACATCGAGGAGGTCATCGAGCCGGCACTGGAAGCCGGCAAATGGGTGGTGTGCGACCGCTTTACCGATGCCACCTATGCCTACCAGTGCGGCGGTCGCGGCCTCTCTTTCGAGACGGTAGCGGTGCTGGAGAAACTGGTCCAGGGGGATCTGCTGCCCGATTACACACTGTTGCTGGACGCGCCCGTCGACACCGGCATGAGCCGGGTGCAGGGCAGGGGAGAGCCGGATCGCTTCGAGCGCGAGGAGCTCGCCTTCTTCGAACGGGTGCGCGGCACCTACCACCAGTTGGCCGAGGCCAGCAGCGGCCGCTACCGGGTCATCGATGCCAGCCAGCCATTGCCCGCGGTGCAACAGCAATTGCTGCAGGTGTGCAACGAGCTAATAACCTGCTGGCGAGTGAGGCACCAGCAGCCATGACCGACTCCGCCACGGCCGACAATATCTGCGCCCCACTGCCGTGGCAGATGCCGGCCTGGGAGCACCTGCTGCAGCAGCTCGAGCAGGGCAGGCTACCCCATGCCCTGCTGCTGTGTGGGGCGACGCACATCGGCAAGGCTCGCTTCGCTCTGGCGCTGGCCAGGTTGTTGCTGTGCGAGGCACCCCACGACGGCCTCAACTGCGGGCGCTGTCACGCCTGCCAGCTGAGCGGCAGCGGCAATCACGGTGACCTGCGCTGGCTCGCCCCCGAAGACAAAAGCCGGGTCATCAAGGTGGATGCCATACGCGCCCTGGTGGAATTCAGCAATCGCACCGCCGGCTTCGGCCTGCGCAAGGTCGCGGTACTGTGCCCGGCGGAGAGCATGAATGCGAGCGCCGCCAACGCGCTGCTCAAGTCGCTGGAGGAGCCCTCGGCGGAAACCTACCTGGTGCTGGTGAGCCACCGCCCGCACGGGTTGCCGGCCACCATCCGCTCCCGCTGCCAGGCGGTGCGCATGGCGCCTCCGGACAGCGGACAGGCGCTTGCCTGGCTGCGCCAGCGGGTTGCCGATCCGCGACGCAGTGAGCAGTTGCTGCAGTTGGCCGCGGGCCGCCCGCTGCTGGCCCAGAAATTGGAGCAGGAGCAGGGCGTGGAGCGGCTGCTGGATATCCGCCGGGTGCTCTGCGGGCTGCTGGATACGAGCCCGGCAGCCGTGGCCGAGGCCGGCAGGGTGCTGGACGAGGAGCCTCTGGACTTCGCCCTGGCACAGCTGGCCGACCTCCTGCAGAGGGTGTTACGCGGGATTGACCAGGACATGCTGCGCGCCCCGGCGGGGCGCGCAATCTTTCTACTGCTGGATGAGATCCTGCATATCCGCCGGGCGGTGGCCGGTGGTTCCAACCCCAACGGGCGGCTGCTGCTGGACGCCCTGGTCCAGCGGGTGCAGCGGGAGTTGGGCAGCAGGGGTCTTGGTGCTAACATTTACCCGGCAGAGCAAGGAGCGGTCCCATGAATGACGAAAGGCACAACAGTCGCAACGGTATCCTGTCGCTGACGATCAAGGACAAGGCTGTCCTGTATTCGGCGTACATGCCTTTCCTGCAGTATGGCGGCCTGTTCGTGCCCACCAACAAGCCCTATAACATTGGCGATGAAGTGTTCATGCTGCTCACCCTGATGGACGAACCCGAGAAGATACCAATAGCGGGCAAGGTGGTGTGGGTCACCCCCCGCGGCGCCCAGGGCAACCGCACTGCCGGTATCGGTGTGCAGTTCAGCGAGCAGGACGCCAATGCCAACGACAAGATCGAAAATCACCTGGCCGGCTCTCTGTCATCAGATCGCCCCACCCATACCATGTAACCGCCCGGAATCTAGATTAGTTCTAGATATGTTATCTATCATATTGATTTTTAGAAAATACGCCGAAAAAAATGGGTCCCGAAAGGGACCCAATAAGACCATTAGGAGTGAAACATAAAGGAATTTCTTCCCTTGAAGAGCATTGGGTTTGCTCCCGCGACCGCGCAATTCATACAGGGGACAGGCGGTCACGCCCTTAGTATCGCTCAAAAATGGTAATTTTCCACAGATGTCCGCCCGTTTTTTTAGCATTTTTTAGAATAAAAATATATTTTTTAATTTTTTATGTGTATATGAGAGGCGCTTCGTGACGCTGCCGAGCAACCGCCTGTGCGGCGTGATCGAAGGCTTCTACGGCCGCTCATGGAGCTTCGACACCCGGCTCGCCTACGCCGGATACCTCGTCCGCCTGGGCCTGAATACCTGTCTCTACTGCCCCAAGAGCGACCCTTTCCTGCGCAAGCGCTGGCGCGAACACTGGCCCCGGCAGCAGTGGCAGCAGCTGCTCGACCTCGCCGCCGCCTACCGGCACGCGCAGGTGAACTGGGGCGTGGGGCTGTCTCCCTATGCGCTTTACCGGGACTACGGCCCTATTCAGCGGCAGCAGCTGCGGGACAAGGTCGACAGGCTGGCCGAGCTGGAAGCCCCGCTACTGGCAATACTGTTCGACGACATGCCCGGGGATGTCGCGGACCTTGCGCAGCGCCAGGCAGAGATTGTCGCCGACGTGACGCATTGGTTGCCGGCGGTGCACCTGCTGGTATGCCCCACCTATTATTCTTTCGATCCTGTGCTGGCCAGGCATTTTGGCGCTATGCCCGACGGTTACTGGCAACAGCTCGGCGCGCTGCTGCCGGCGGGCGCCGAGGTTTTCTGGACCGGCAACCGGGTCTGCTCCGAGACCATCAGGGCCGGCGATATCCGCGACATCGTGGCGCTGCTGGGGCGCCCGGTGCTGTTGTGGGACAACTACCCGGTCAACGACGGTGCGGTGCGCAGTAATTTTCTCTACTGCCATGAGTTGACGGGCCGCGACTGCCTGCCCGACAACCTCGTCAGCGGTCACCTGTGCAATCCCATGAACCAGGCGCTGCTGTCCCTGCCGGCCCTGGTCGGGCTGGCAACCCTCTACGGCGACCGCTGTGACAGCGCCCTGCTGGAGGAGGTTCTGGGGGAGTCGACCTGGCGCCACCTGCGCCGGGACCGGGAGCTGTTCGAGCAAGAGGGCCTGAGCGGCCTCGGGCCACAGCGCTGCCGGCAGCTGGCTGCGCACTACCGGGCACTGTCGGGTGAGGCGGCGGCCGAGGTCGCCGGTTGGCTGGGCGGAGAATATGCCTTCGATCCCGCGTGCCTGACGGACTGACCGGTGATCAAGCACAGCCTGTCTGCAGCCGCCACCGTCGAGCATCGCCGGGGCGATCCGCTGGTCGAGTTGGCGCGCTGGCGCGCCGGCCGGGGTGCTGGCGACCGGCTGCTGCTGGTAGATTTTGTCCTGCCACAGTATTGGCTACCGCGGGCGAAACCCGTGCAGCTGACCGCACTGTATTGCATGTCCGACGGCCGTCTGCAGGTGGCCGTGACCGATCAACCCCTGGTCGCGGATGGCGCCGCGCCGCGCGACCAGTATGGGCAGTGGGTGCTGCGGCACGGCATGGCAAGCTGGGAGTCCGGCACGCCGATGGCGCTGTCAGCGGAGGTCGTCGCCAAGCCCTGGGGGCGGGAAATCTGGTACAGCGGCGTTGAGCAACGCGGGGTCTGCTGCTTCGCCAGGGGGCGCGGCCAGACCCCGATCCCCTGGTTGCAGGCGGTGGTGCCAGAGGCGCACCTGGGGTGCGCGGGGGTGCCGCTGGTGCTGCTGAAAATACTCGACCCCCTGCCTCAGCCAGTGTTGGGAGACCTGTACTTCGAGCTCCACGAGCAGAAGCGCGAGGTCTATGTGGTCACCCACGTGGACCCCGCTGCCTGGCCGGACGGGCAGGGCTATTTACGACTGGGGTTTGATCCGCGGCGTATCGCCGAGTATCCCGCGGAACAGGCATTCCGGCAGGCGTACCTGGAGGCGGTACGCGCCTATGAGACGGTGCGCCGGGAACTGGACGCCATGGCCGGGCAGGGGCGGGCGCCCGAGGCCGGCCAGGTGAGGCGGGAGCAGGTCCTGCGCGATGCCATGAATCGCTTCACCTATCTCTACCCGGTCAGGGTGGGGGATGTGGTGGCGATCCCCCTGCAGGTACCCCACGCCCTGCAGCACGGCGTGCGCACCGTGGAATTCCAGACCCCGGTTTACGAACGCAAGATCCTGTCCTTCGCCCAGCGGGTGCTGACCCAGGATCACTGGGACACGCAGCAGGCGGTGCAGTCCATGCGTCTGCAGGCACCGCCACAGGCCACCCTGCCGGTGTTGCGGCGGGACCAGGGCCTGCGGCTCGAACAGGTGGTGGATTTTCCCGATTTCGAGGTGCGCCGGCTGACCCTGGCCGCGGGCGCCAGCCTGGCCGTGCAGCCAGCGGGGCGTTACAGCCTGGTGCTGGTAGTGGACGGCACGCTCGACCTCGAAGGGGCCCATTACGGGAGTGGCCAGGCGCTGTTCCTGCCGGCCGACTGGCGGGGCCAGTTCGCCAGCGCGAAAGCCGCGCCGCCACTGGTTTTGCTGTGGGCCCTGCCGCGCTCCCCGGATAGTTGAACAGGGGCTGGCTTTGTGGCAGAATCTGCGCCCTTGTGACGGCTCTCAGCGGCAGCCAAGACGCACTTTTATCCCCTTTTTATCAGTTGCTTAAGAGGGTTATTTAAGAGGTTTTCTAACTGGATGTCGGCCGCCTCCAGAGCCGTCGTGCAGCGGAAGTGGCGAAATTGGTATACGCGCTGGATTTAGGTTCCAGTGCCGCAAGGCGTGAGAGTTCGAGTCTCTCCTTCCGCACCAGAATTTTCAGCCTGCCTGCCAGGTGCGCGCGCACCGGGCAGCAGGTCAATTGACGCGGGCGCGCGACGCCCCGCACCCATCGGATCGTAGTAGAGGACATACCATGCAGGTTTCTATTGAGACGACTTCAGGCCTGGAGCGTCGTTTGACCGTTGGCGTACCCGCCGAGCGCATAGAGAGTGAGGTCGACAGCCGCCTGCAGAAAGCGGCGGGGAACGTGCGCCTCCCGGGCTTTCGCCCCGGCAAGGTGCCCATGAAAGTGATGCGCCAGCGTTTCGGTGCGGGTGTTCGCCAGGAGGTACTGGGGGAAGTGATGAGCCAGACCTTCCAGGAGGCCGTGGTCCAGGAGAAACTGCGCCCCGCCGGCCAGCCCAGTATCGAAGCCAGGAGCCTGGAAGCGGGCAAGGATCTCGAGTACGTCGCCACTTTCGAGGTTTTCCCCGAAGTGGACGTGGTGGAAATCAAAGGCTTCGACATCGAACAGCCCGTCGCCGAAGTCACCGACGCGGATGTGGACAATATCATCGAGGTATTCCGCAAGCAGCAGGGCAGCTGGCAAACGGTCGAGCGCGAGGCCAGGGAGGGTGACAAGGTCAACATCAACTACACCGGCACCCGCGACGGCGAGGCCTTCGAGGGCGGCAGCGCCGAGAACAGCGATCTGGAGCTGGGTTCTGGGCGCATGATTCCCGGCTTCGAGGACGGCATCGTGGGGATGCAGGCGGGGCAGGAAAAAACCCTGCAGCTGAACTTCCCCGAGGACTACCACAAGGAGGACTTGCAGGGTGTGGCGGTCGAGTTCGCGGTTGCCGTGAATGCCGTGCAGGAGATGGTCCCGGCGCCGCTGGACGAGACCCTGTTCGCCAAGTACGGCGTGGAAGAGGGCGGGCTCGATACCTTCCGCAGCGAAGTGCGGCAGAACATGGCGCGCGAGCTGAAGAACGCGGTGCAGGGCAAGGTCAAGCAGCAGGTGATGGACACCCTGCTCGAGGCGCACGAATCCCTGGAGGTGCCCCAGGCACTGGTTTCCCGGGAGATCGACGCCATGCGCGGGCAGATGTTCCAGCAGTTTGGCGGCGCGGCCGGCAAGGACCTGGACCTCAAATCGCTGCTGCCGGACGACATGTTCAAGGACAACGCCGAGCGCCGGGTCAAGCTGGGCCTGGTGCTGGCGGAGCTGGTGAGCAAGCTGGACCTCAAGGCGGACGGCGCCAAGGTGCGCGAGGCCGTGGAGGAACTCGCCTCCACCTACCAGGACCCGGAAGAGGTGGTGAACTACTACTATTCCAACCAGGAACAGCTGGCGGCCATCGAATCCCGGGTTTTGGAGGATCAGATGGTTGCAAAGCTGCTGGAGAATGCCAACATAGTCGAGAAGCAGTGCAGCTACCAGGAGGCGATCGGCCAGGCACAGGCCGAGAGCTGAGTTATCGGGGCCCTAGCGCCCCTTCACCGATATTCGCGGCCAGCGCAGGGGATTCTCCATGGCATTCGAGTTCGACGGACAAAACAGGAATACGATCAACAACCTGGGCCTGATACCCATGGTGGTGGAGCAGACCGCCCGCGGCGAGCGCTCCTACGACATCTATTCCCGCCTGCTGAAAGAGCGGGTGATTTTCGTGGTGGGGCCGGTAGAGGATCACATGGCCAACCTCATTGTTGCCCAGTTGCTGTTCCTGGAGTCGGAAAACCCGGACAAGGACATTCACCTGTATATCAATTCTCCGGGCGGTTCGGTTACCGCGGGCCTGTCGGTATACGACACCATGCAGTTCATCAAGCCCGACGTGAGCACCATGTGCATCGGCCAGGCGGCGTCCATGGGCGCTTTCCTGCTGTGCGGCGGCACCAAGGGCAAGCGGTATTGCCTGCCCAATGCCCGCACCATGATCCACCAGCCCTCCGGGGGCGCCCAGGGCCAGGCTACCGATATCGAGATCCAGGCCAAGGAAATACTCATCATCCGCCAGCGTCTCAACGAACTGATGGCGGAGCACACCGGGCAGAGCCTGGACGTGATCGAGCGCGACACCGAGCGAGATCGCTTCATGAACGCCCAGCAGAGCGTGGAATACGGGCTGGTAGACGCGGTTCTCGATCGCCGCGCGGCCCTGGCCAAGAGCAGCTGAGGGCGGTATCCGCCGCGGGCTGGCGGGGCCGGGATGTTCGGCCGCGCCCCGGGAATATCGGCCATTTAGTGCCACCGGGACTTGCAAAAAGCGGCAAAAGTCATCATCGTAGTGGTGTAGATGACGGGCGAAACTGTATCAGGGTGTAAGGCAGTCGAATGAGCGACAATACCAGCAATTCCAGCGAAGGCGGCAAGCTGCTGTACTGTTCCTTCTGTGGCAAGAGCCAGCATGAGGTGCGCAAGTTGATCGCCGGCCCGTCGGTATTCATTTGCGACGAGTGCGTGGACCTGTGCAACGATATCATCCGCGAGGAAGTGCAGGACAGCGGCAGCGACGCCGCCGAGGATCACCTGCCGGTTCCCCGGGAGATCAACGCCATCCTCGACGAGTATGTGATCGGCCAGGCGCGCGCCAAGAAGGTGCTGTCGGTCGCCGTCTACAACCACTACAAGCGCCTGCGCCACGGCCAGGGTCGCACCCAGGACGTGGAGCTGGGCAAGAGCAACATTTTGCTGGTGGGTCCAACCGGCAGCGGCAAGACGCTGCTGGCGGAAACCCTCGCCCGGCTGCTGGACGTGCCCTTCACGATCGCCGATGCCACCACTCTCACCGAGGCGGGGTATGTCGGCGAGGACGTCGAGAACATCATCCAGAAGCTGCTGCAGAAATGCGACTACGATGTCGAGAAGGCCCAGGTGGGCATTGTCTACATCGATGAGATCGACAAGATCTCGCGCAAGTCCGACAACCCGTCGATCACCCGGGACGTATCCGGCGAAGGGGTGCAGCAGGCCCTGCTCAAGCTGATCGAGGGCACGGTCGCATCGGTGCCGCCCCAGGGCGGGCGCAAGCATCCGCAGCAGGAGTTCCTGCAGGTGGACACCTCCAACATCCTGTTCATCTGCGGCGGCGCTTTCGCCGGGCTGGACAAGGTGATCCGCAATCGCTCCGAGAAGGGTGGAATCGGCTTTTCCGCCGAGGTCAAGAGCAAGGACGAGCGCCGCAATGTCGGCGAGTTGCTGTATGAACTCGAACCCGAGGACCTGGTGCAGTACGGCCTCATTCCGGAGTTTGTCGGCCGCCTGCCAGTGATTGCCACCCTGGAAGAACTGGACGTGGAGGCGCTCGTCAAGATTCTCACCGAACCGAAGAATGCCCTCACCAAGCAATACAGCAAGCTGTTCGAGATGGAAGGGGTAGAAGTGGATTTCCGCGAGGACGGCCTGCGCGCGGTCGCCGAAAAGGCGATGGAGCGCAAGACCGGGGCGCGCGGACTGCGTTCCATCCTCGAGGGTGTGCTGCTGGACTCCATGTACAATATTCCCTCCAGGGATGACGTCAGCAAGGTCGTCATAGACGAATCCGTCATCCGCGGCGATTCCGAGCCCCTGCTGGTCTACCAGAACCACGAACCCGCCCCCAGGGTCGCCTCCACTGACGAGTAGGCGCCCGCTGATACCCTGCGGCGCGGCGGGGACAGAGCGACTCCCCGCAGTAGGGGGCCGGTGCAGCCGCCGGTTGATTTTTCGAATTTCGCCCCAATCTAGGCCAGGTGTTACGTTGTTTTTGTTCCCCGGAGAGTGTTATGGGTTCGTCTTCCGTCATTGAACTGCCGCTGCTGCCACTGCGCGACGTGGTGGTCTACCCCCACATGGTCCTGCCGCTGTTCGTAGGGCGGGAAAAGTCCATCGAGGCCCTGGAATATGCCATGGCCAACGACAAGCAGGTGCTGCTGGTGGCCCAGCGCAATGCCGCCGACGATGACCCGGGGGCCGACGATATCTACCAGATGGGTACCGTCTCCAATATCCTGCAGTTGCTCAAACTGCCTGACGGCACCATCAAAGTGCTGGTGGAGGGCGGTTACAGGGCAGTGCTGGACAGCATCGACGACGAGGGCAATTTTGCCGTGGCCGGGGTGCGTGAGGTGATCTGCGATGAGATACCCGAGAGCGAGGTCGAGGGCCTGTTGCGCTCCACCATCACCCAGTTTGAAAAATACGTCAACCTGAGCAAGAAGGTTCCGGCAGAGGTGCTGACTTCCCTGACCGGTATCGACGAGCCCGGGCGCCTGGCCGACACAATTGCCGCCCATATGAGCGTCGACCTGGAAGAGAAGCAACGGGTGCTCGAGATCACCGGGATCCGCGCGCGCCTGGAGCACCTGCTGGGGCTCATGGAGGCGGAGATCGACCTGTTCCAGGTGGAGAAGCGGATTCGCGGCCGGGTCAAGAAGCAGATGGAGAAGAGCCAGCGCGAGTACTACCTCAACGAACAGATGAAAGCGATCCAGAAGGAACTGGGGGACATGGACGAGGCCCCCAACGAACTGGACGAGTTGCAGGCGCGCATCGACAAGGCGCGGATGCCGGAGGAGGCCAGGGAAAAAGCCCTGTCGGAACTGGGCAAGTTGAAGATGATGTCGCCCATGTCGGCCGAGGCCTCGGTTGTGCGCAGCTATATCGACTGGATGGTCAGCGTACCCTGGTCCAAGCGCAGCAAGGTCAAGCACGATCTGAAGTATGCCGCCGAGATTCTCGACAAGGATCACTACGGCCTGGAAGAGGTCAAGGATCGGATCCTCGAATACCTTGCCGTGCAGAAGCGCGTGCGCAAGGTCAAGGGGCCGGTGCTGTGCCTGGTGGGCCCGCCGGGCGTCGGCAAGACGTCGCTGGGCGAGTCGATCGCGCGCTCCACCAACCGCAAGTTCGTGCGCATGGCCCTCGGCGGTGTCCGTGACGAGGCCGAGATTCGCGGCCACCGCCGCACCTACATCGGCTCCATGCCGGGCAAACTGCTGCAGAAAATGGCCAAGGCCGGTGTCAGGAACCCCCTGTTCCTGCTGGACGAGATCGACAAGATGGGCATGGATCACCGTGGCGATCCGGCCTCCGCCATGCTGGAGGTGCTCGATCCGGAGCAGAACCACGCCTTCAACGACCACTACCTGGAAGTGGACTACGACCTGTCCGACGTCATGTTCGTGTGCACCTCCAACACCATGAACATTCCCGGCCCGCTGCTGGACCGCATGGAGGTGATCCGCATCCCCGGCTACACCGAGGATGAAAAACTCAATATTGCCGAGCGTTACCTGATTCCCAAGCAGATCAAGCTCAATGGCCTGAAAAAGGATGAACTGGCGGTGGCGCCCGAGGCAGTCATCGACATTATCCGTTACTACACCCGCGAGGCCGGCGTGCGCGCCCTGGAGCGGGAGATCGCCAAGGCCTGCCGCAAGATGGTCAAGGCGATTACCCTGGGTGAGGCCCAGGGCGGGGTGACGGTGACCGCCGAGATGCTTCCCGATCTGCTGGGGGTGCGCAAGTTCAACTACGGGACGGCGGAACAGGAAAACAAGATCGGCCAGGTTACCGGCCTGGCGTGGACCTCCGTCGGTGGCGAACTGCTCACCATCGAGGCCGCCGCCCTGGCGGGCAAGGGCCGCTACGTCAAGACCGGCTCGCTGGGCGACGTCATGCAGGAATCGATCCAGGCAGCCTCGACCGTGGTGCGCAGCCGCTCCCAGATGTTGGGCATTCCCGCTGGCTTCCATGAAAAGCATGATGTGCACATCCACGTGCCGGAAGGAGCGACCCCCAAGGACGGGCCCAGTGCTGGTATCGCCATGTGCACCGCCCTGGTTTCGGTGCTGACCAACATCCCGGTGCGCGCGGATGTGGCGATGACCGGTGAGATCACCCTGCGCGGAGAGGTACTGCCGATTGGCGGGCTGAAGGAAAAGCTGCTGGCGGCGCGGCGCGGCGGCATCAAGACGGTTATCATTCCCAAGGAAAATGAACGGGACCTGAAAGAGGTTCCGGATAATATCAAGGAGCACCTGAACATTCGCGCGGTCAAGTGGATCGACGAGGTGCTCGCCATTGCCCTGGAGAGCATGCCGAAACCACTGTCTGACGAAGAGTACCGCGCTGGTTCAATCACCGCGACTGGCGATGCCGAGCAGGACGAAAAAAACCGGATAAATACCCACTAACCCGGCGCTTCCGTGTTGACCGGAATCCGGCCTCTGGTATAAAGTCTTGCGTGCGATTACACCGGTATTTTTCGGACTCCCGGCCCGCATCGGGTGTCCAGACCAGTTAGCAATCTTTTCATGACGCCCGTTTCGGGCAGGGCCCGGGGCCCCATGACCGATTGCCCCGGAGTTCGACCGACCAGGCTTCACTCCGAGGCGCCACAAACTAGGACCAAAATTTTCATCTCTGAAGGGGAAAAGTGTGAATAAAACTGAACTGATCGATGCTATTGCGGCTGCCGCCGACCTGCCCAAGGCTTCTGCCGGGCGCGCCCTTGACGCTGTAGTGGACAGCATTACCGATGCCCTGAAAAAAGGTGACCAGGTTTCACTTGTCGGCTTTGGTACCTTTGCCGTCAAGCCGCGGGCCGCGCGCACCGGCCGCAACCCCCAGACCGGCGCGACCATCCAGATCAGCGCTTCGAACGTCCCCGGTTTCAAAGCCGGTAAAGCACTCAAAGACGCTGTCAACAGTTGACGACCTGGAGGGGGCGGTACGATCGGAACGCGACAGGTTCTGCGCCTTCCCTCCGGTTGTAGGGTATTCCCAGCAAGCAGAAAGGCGCACTTACCGGTGCGCTTTTTTTTTATTTTCCCAGAGTAACATCAGATGCTGCAGAACATACGCCAGAATATCCAGGGGCCTACCACCAAGATCGTGGTATGGCTGATTGTTATCTCTTTCTCCATTTTCGGCATCGAATCGATTCTCGTCGGCGGTGGCAGCGGCGGCGTCGCCGAAGTCAACGGCGAGGAAATCGGTCCCGGTGAACTGCAGCAGGCAGTCAACAACCAGAAGCGTCGCCTGATCGCCATGATGGGCGACAACTTCGATCCCACCATGCTGGATGACGACCTGCTCGGCGCCGAGGCACTGGAGGGGCTGATAGACCGCAAATTGCTGATGCAGTCAGCGGCCGAGTTGGATCTGGCGGCCTCCAAGCGGGAAGTCGGCGCCATGATCGCCAACATGGAACAGTTCCAGATCGAAGGCAAGTTCTCGCCGCAGCTGTTTACCAGTGTACTGGCAAACGCGGGTTTCACGCCTGCCTATTTCAAGGAAACCCTGCGCGATGACATTGCCCTGACCCAGTTGCGTGCCGGGCTTATGGGCAGTGAGTTCAGCACGCCGCTGGAGCTTTCCCTGGAGGCCCGGGTCAACGCTGAGCAGCGCGACATCGCCTACCTGACCATACCGCTGGAGAACTTCATCGCCGACACACCTCCCGGCGACGAAGAGATCGCGGCTTACTATGCGGCGAACCAGGAAGCATTCCGGTCACCGGAAACCGTCGAACTGGACTACATCGAACTGACCCCGGACGATTTTCGCGCCCCTGTCGATGAGGCCGAGGTGCGCGAGGCCTACCGGCTGGAGACAGAGAATACCCAGTATCAGACGGAATACCGTGTGTCCCACATTCTGTTCGAGCGGGGCGCGCAGGAAAGCGAGGAGGCATTGCAGCAGCGTGTCGCGCAGGCCCAGGCGGCACTTGCCTCGGGTACGGCTTTTGCCGACGTGGCAGCGCAGTATTCCGACGACGTCGGTTCGGCCGCCAGCGGCGGCGACCTGGGCTCCACCACCGGAGATGCATTCCCTGCTGAAATGGAGGCGGTTATCGCCAGTATCGAGCCCGGTACGGTTTCCGACCCGGTCACCACCGACGCCGGTGTCCACCTGGTGCTGGTGACCGATCGCCGCGAGGGTGCGGCACCGGATTTCGAGGAGCTGCGACCGCAATTGGAAGAACAACTGCAGCTCTCGGCCGCTCGCGGTGAGTTGCTGCTGGCTGTCGAGGAGCTCAAGGACCTGGTATTCAACGCCGAGAACCTGGACGGGCCTGCACAGGATATGCAGCTTAAGGTGGTGCGTAGTGAACCGGTAACACGCAGCCAGCAGCAGGGCCTGTTTGCCCACCCCTCACTGTTGGCAGCGGCGTTTTCCGAGGAAGTGCTGGAGGACGGCCACAACAGCGACGTTATCGAGTTGGGGGAGGACCGCTTCGTGGTGCTGCGCGTGCGCCAGCACAACCTGCCCGAAGTGATGCCCCTGGAGCGGGTTCGCGATGAGATCGCGGCACTGATCACCGACCAGGCCGCACGCGACCAGGCCCTCGCCGCGGCCCAGGACGCCATGCAGGCGCTCGGCGATGGCGCCACCATAGAGCAGGTGGCAACCCAACAGGGCTTCCCCTGGCAGGTGGAGCCCGGGGTAGCTCGGGATAACGGCAACCTGCCACCAGAGGTGTTGAGCGCGGCATTTGCGATGCCGGTCCCGGGCGGGGAGGGAGCTGTCATCGAGCAGGTTACGACACCTGCGGGCGATGTACGCATCGTGTCCCTGAGTCACGTCGAGCCGGGTAGCTGGGAGCAACTGGAGCAAGCGGATCAACTGGCGATGCGTCGCCAGGTGAGCACCGAGCTGGCCAATCTGCTGAACACCGAGTACCAGAACGGCTTGCGCAACCGCGCCGATATCGTCGTCCGCTAATCCAGTCACCGTATTGAGGAACCCATGGCCAACAAGGTACTGACACTTAACCAGATTTCACTCAAGGGCCTGGAGCGCCTGCCGCGCGATCGATACGAGATCGCCAGCGAGTTTTCCAGCCCCGACGCCATTCTGTTGCGCAGCCACAAATTGCAGCCTGAAGATATCGCCGGCTCGGTGCTGGCCATCGCGCGGGCCGGTGCAGGGGTCAACAATATCCCCGTGGCGGAATGCACCCGTCGTGGTATCCCGGTATTCAATTCCCCGGGGGCCAATGCCAACGCCGTGAAGGAGCTGGTGGCCGCCGCCCTGTTACTCGGTTCCCGCGGTATCGTCGAGGGCATTCGCTACGTGGATACGCTGGGCGACATGCAGGACAAGGCCGAGCTCAATCGCGTGCTCGAGGCGCACAAGAAGCAATTCAAGGGTAACGAACTCGTTGGCAAGACCCTGGGTGTGGTCGGGCTGGGCGCGATTGGCTCCATGGTGGCGGAAATGGCCCTGACCATGGGGATGGAGGTAATCGGCTACGATCCCGCCCTGTCGGTGGAGGCCGCCTGGCGCCTGTCCAGCAAGGTGCGCAAGGCGGACAACCTGGCAATGCTGTTTGCCCGCAGTGACTACGTCAGCCTGCATCTGCCAGTCCTGGATTCAACCCGCGGCCTGGTCAATGCCGAGCTGTTGGGCGCTGCGAAAAAAGGGAGCTGTCTGCTCAATTTCGCGCGCCAGGAGATTGTCGACGAGGAGGCAGTGACAGGCGCGCTGGACGCGGGAACCCTGCGCAGGTACATCGCCGATTTTCCTTCGCCGGCGTTGATCGGGCGCAACGATGTCATCCTCATGCCCCACATCGGCGCCAGCACCGATGAGGCCGAGGAGAACTGCGCCATCATGGCGGCGGAGCAGTTGCGGGATTTCCTCGAGAACGGCAATGTTCGCAACTCGGTCAACTTCCCCGCGCTGCAGTTGGAGCGTGTTACCGGCTGCCGCCTGTCGGTCAGCAACGAAAACGTTCCCAAGATACTGGGCAGCGTGCTGGCCATTCTCGCTGACGAGAATATCAACGTCATCGACATGCTCAACAAGAGCCGCGAGGGCATCGCCTACAACCTGATCGATATCGATACCCGGGCCGGCGAGGCCGTCCTCGACAAGATGCGCGCCCTGCGCGGGGTCATCAACGTGCGCCTCATCGGCGATTGCGCCTGAGGCGACAGGCCGTGGCGCGCTCCCTGGACGACATCGCCAAGCAGGCCGGGGGGCGCAACCGCAATTTCACTTCACCACCACTGCATTTGTGGCATCCCGACCTGTCGGGGGATATCGCCATCCGGATAGCGGCCGACGGTCGCTGGTACCACGAGGGTTCCGCCATCACCCGGCAGGCGCTGGTGAACCTGTTCGCCAGTATTCTGAGGCGGGAAGAGGACGGCCATTACTATCTGGTAACCCCCGCGGAGAAATGGCGCATACAGGTGGACTTGCACCCTCTGGTGGTGACCGATATCGATGTGGTGCCCGGCTCACCGCCGCAACTGCAGGCAAGCCTGAACACGGGTCGCCAGGTGATGGTGGACGCATTGCATCCACTGGCGGCGGAAACCTCGATGCAGGGCGTTCCCTACCTGGCCCTTGAGCATGGCCTGACAGCCCTGTTTTCCCGCAATGCCTGGTACCGACTCGCCGACATTGCCGAGCCGCGTGATGGGGTGCCGGTGGTGCGCAGTGGCGATTACTGTTTCGAACTGGCGGGCGACTGAGCCGCCCGCACCGGGCCCAACTTACATGTTCGGATAGTTGGGGCCGCCGAAACCTTCCGGTGTCACCCAGACGATGTTCTGGGAGGGATCCTTGATATCGCAGGTCTTGCAGTGCACACAGTTCTGCGCATTGATCTGGAAGCGCTTGCCCTGCTCGTCCTCGACAATCTCGTAAACCCCGGCCGGGCAGTAACGCTGCGCCGGTTCGTCGTACAGGGGCAGGTTGCGCTCCAGGGGGATGGCCGGGTCCACCAGGGTCAGGTGGCAGGGCTGGTCCTCCTCGTGATTGGTGTTGGACAGGAACACCGAGGACAGGCGATCGAAACTGATCTTGTTGTCGGGTTTGGGGTAGTCGATTTTCTTGCATTCGGCGGCAGGCTTGAGGGCCGCATAGTCCGCCTTGGTGTCGTTGAGCGTAAACGGCAGGCGACCGCCAAAGATATTCTGGTCCAGCCACACCATGGCGGAGCCCAGCAGCACGCCGAATTTGTGCATGAAACCCGAGAAGTTGCGTGTGGTGTACAGCTCCTGGTACAGCCAGGACGCCTTGAATTTTTCTTCGTAGGATACCAGGTCCGCCGGGGCACCATCGCCCATGGCCAGGGCCTCGACCACTGCCTCGGCCGCGAGCATGCCGCTTTTCATGGCCGTGTGGTTGCCCTTGATCTTGACACTGTTGAGCGTGCCGGCGTCACAACCCAGCAACAGGCCGCCGGGAAAGTACATGCGCGGCAGGGAGTTCAGGCCACCCTTGGTGATGGCGCGCGCACCGTAGGTGATGCGGGTGCCGCCTTCGATGTACTTGAGCGTTTCGGGGTGATGTTTCCAGCGCTGCAGTTCCTGGAAAGGGCTCATGTGGGGGTTGCTGTAATTGAGATCCGCGATCAGGCCCAGGTAAACCTGGTTGTTTTCGGCGTGGTACAAAAAGGCGCCACCACCGGTTCCGGATTCGTTCAGCGGCCAGCCCAGGCCGTGCACCACCAGACCTTCCTGGTGTTTATCCGGCGCAATCTCCCAGATTTCCTTGATGCCGATACCGTAGTGCTGCGGATCTTTCTCTGCGTCCAGGGAAAACCTGCTGATCAACTGTTTGCCAAGGTGGCCGCGGCAGCCCTCGGCAAACAGGGTGTAGCGGGCGTGCAACTCCATGCCCGGCATGTAACTGTCCTTGTGTTCGCCGCTGGCGCTGATTCCCATATCGCCGGTGGCGATACCCTTAACCCGGCCGTCTTCGTGATAGAGCACCTCGGCCGCGGCAAAGCCGGGGTAGATTTCGACCCCCAGGCCCTCGGCCTGTTCCGCCAGCCAGCGGCATACGTTACCCATGGAGACGATGTAGTTGCCTTCGTTGTGGGTGGGTTTGGGGATAAAAAAGTTGGGCAGCTTGATGGCGCTGCTCTTGCTCAGGTAGAAGAAAAACTGGTCGCCCTTTACCTTGGTATTCAGCGGTGCCCCGAGTTCCTTCCAGTTGGGGAACAATTCCTCCAGGGCGCGCGGTTCGAGCACCGCGCCGGAGAGGGTATGGGCACCGACCTCGGAGCCCTTTTCCACCACGCACACCGTGATTTCCTGCTCCTTTTCCCTGGCCAGTTGCATGATGCGGCAGGCCGCAGCCAGGCCGGAGGGGCCCGCGCCGACGATCACGACATCAAATTCCATAGATTCTCGTTCCACAATCCTGTCCTCTTGTGCTGATTGGGCTAAAGCCAGTGGGTATACTGCCGGCATGCGTTGCGAGCGTCGCACAGCATTGCAGTCACGACGGATAAGCTATGCGCAAGTATATAATTTTTATGAATAAACATCTATCTCGAAGCGACCGGCGACGGCTCCGCGCTGGGGCTTCCCGGGTGGCTGTTGCTATTGACCCCGGCGGCGTTAGTGGGCATGATACCGGGCCGAAAATATGCCGACACAGCTTGTGCCCAGCGCTGTGCCTCGACCCACCCACCTGAGAAACTAGGGAGAATCCATGAAGGTTCTTGTAGCCGTAAAGCGCGTCGTTGACTACAACGTCAAAGTACGCGCCAAAGCAGATGGCAGTAACGTTGATCTCAACAACGTCAAAATGGCCATCAATCCTTTCTGCGAAATTGCAGTGGAAGAGGCGGTGCGCCTGAAAGAGGCAGGCATCGCTACCGAGGTGATCGCGGTATCGGTGGGCGAGAAAGCCTGCCAGGAACAGATCCGTACCGCCCTGGCACTGGGAGCGGATCGCGGCATACAGGTCGAAACCGACGGCGCGGTGGAGCCTCTGGTGGTCGCCAAGCTGTTGAAGGGCGTGGTCGACAAAGAGCAGCCGCAACTGGTAATCCTGGGCAAACAGTCCATCGACGGCGACAACAACCAGACTGGCCAGATGCTGGGCGCGCTGGCCAACATGCCCCAGGGCACCTTCGCCTCCGAGGTCGCGATCGACGGCGACAAGGTGAACGTCACCCGTGAGGTCGACGGCGGCCTGCAGACGGTCAGCCTGAAGCTGCCCGCCATCGTAACCACCGACCTGCGCCTCAACGAGCCGCGCTACGCGTCGCTGCCCAACATCATGAAAGCCAAGAAGAAGCAGCTCGATGTCTACACCCCCGAGGATCTGGGTGTGACCGTCACCTCGCACCTCACCCAGGTAAAGGTCCAGCCCCCCGCGGAGCGCCAGGCCGGCATCAAGGTCGCGGACGTAGCTGAACTGGTCGACAAACTGAAGAATGAGGCGAAGGTAATCCAATGAGCACACTGGTAATTGCAGAACACGACAACAGCAGCCTCAAGGTTGCAACCCTCAACGCGGTCACCGCGGCCCAGGCCCTGGGCGCGGATATCGACATTCTGGTGGCTGGCGCCGGCTGTGGCGCTGTCGCCGAGGAAGCGGCCAAAGTCGGCGGTGTCGGCAAGGTACTGGTAGCGGACAATGCCGCGTACGAACACCAACTGGCCGAAAACGTCAGCCTGCTGATCGCCGAGGTCGGTGCCGCTTACGACAACATCGTGGCGCCGGCGACGACCAGCTGCAAGAACATCATGCCTCGCGTGGCGGCTCTGCTGGACGTGGCCCAGATTTCCGAGATCACAGCGGTGGAATCGGCAGACACCTTCCAGCGCCCGATCTACGCCGGCAACGTGATCGCCACGGTGCAAAGCAGTGACGCGAAGAAAGTGATCACCGTGCGCACCACTGCCTTCGATGCCGCTCCGGCCGACGGCGGTTCGGCCGCGGTGGAAGCGGTTGACGCGGTACACGACGCGGGCCTGTCCACTTTCGTCGGCGAAGAAGTGGCGGTTTCCGATCGCCCCGAGCTGACGTCCGCGAGCGTGGTCATTTCCGGTGGT
The DNA here is from genome assembly GCA_024234735.1 of Pseudomonadales bacterium. Lineage (GTDB taxonomy): Bacteria > Pseudomonadota > Gammaproteobacteria > Pseudomonadales > Halieaceae > JARRPM01. The sequence goes on along the minus strand of JACKNV010000001.1, from coordinate 795,414 downwards.
CGCGGCATGCAGAATGGCGAGAACTTCAAATTGCTGGAGGGCATTGCCGATAAACTGGGTGCCGCCATCGGCGCATCCCGGGCGGCAGTCGATGCGGGCTTCGTGCCCAACGACATGCAGGTCGGCCAGACCGGCAAGATCGTCGCACCCGACCTGTACATCGCGGTGGGTATCTCCGGGGCAATCCAGCACCTGGCGGGTATGAAGGACTCCAAGGTGATTGTCGCCATCAACAAGGACGAGGACGCCCCCATTTTCCAGGTGGCGGATTACGGCCTGGTAGCGGACCTGTTCGAGGCTCTGCCAGAGCTGGAAGCGGCGCTTTGAGGTACTTCGGGTAAGTGAAGAAACCGGCCTCGAGCCGGTTTTTTTATACACGGGATGTGTGGCATGTCGCGAGAGGCAGGGATACCGGTAGCGACCAGGCGGCTCCGGTGTGTCGCGGCCAGCTAATCCCGGCGCAGGCGGTCGGAAATAGCGATCGGGGTAGGGTAGTTCAGCACCACGATATAGGACGACACCAGCAGGGTGATGATGGTGGTCGCCTGGATCAGCAGCGAGGCCTGTTCGCTGATCAGGGCGCTGCCCGCCGCCACATAGGCGATCAGCAGGGAAAACTCGCTGGCCTGCCCGAGGCGGAACCCCAGATCCCAGGCCAGGCCGCGCTGCTCACTGACCCCTTGCAGCAGGAAACGGTATACCACCGGTTTGCAGGCCAGTACCAGCAGAGCCAGAAGCAGGGCAGGTGCCAGAACCTGGTCGATCAGGGCGAGGTCAAAGCGCGCGCCGACGGAAAAGAAGAACAGGATCAGGAAAAAATCCCGCAGCGGTTTCAGGTTGACCGCGATGTACTGGGAGATCGGGCTGGTGGCGATGGTGATGCCGGCGATGAAAGCCCCGATTTCCTCCGACAGCCCCATGGCGCTGGCACACTCCGCGAGACCCAGGCACCACCCCAGGGCCAGCAGGAAAATATACTCGTGAAAACGGTCATAGCGGCCGATCAGTGGCAGCAGCGCATAGCGCACCACCACCCAGGCGCCCGCGGCGAGCAGTGGCAGGCCCAGCAGCGACAGCGCCAGGTTGCCGGCCATGTCGTCGGCGGAACCGGTGGCGGCGCTGAGCAGCACCATCAGTACGATGATCGCCAGCAGGTCCTGCAACAGCAGCAGCCCGATCATCAGCTCGCCGATATGGCGGTGATGCAACACGGTGGTGGGTAACAGCTTGATACCGATGATGGTGGAGGAAAACATCATCGCCGCCCCGGTGATCAGGGCATCGGTCAGGGAAAACCCGAACAGCCAGGCGATGGTGAAACCCAGGCCCATGAACAGGGCGGAGCTGAACACCGCCACCACCACCGATTTGCGCAGGGTGGCCAGCAGGGCCTGGGGATGCATATCCAGGCCCAGCAGGAACAACAGGAAAATGATGCCGACGTGACCGATCCCGCCGAGCAGCCCCAGATCGGTTACCAAAGACAGGCCGTAGGGCCCTATGCAGGCACCCAGGGCAATATAGGCAATGATCAGGGGCTGGCGGGTATACAGGGCCAGGGTGGCGAAAATCGCCGCGCCACTGAAAATCAGAAAAAACGAGAAAGTGATACTGCTGCCAATCATCAGCGGGCAATTCCTGCAAACCGCCGTAGTGTAATCAAGCAACGGCGGGATAGAAAGGCGGTCGACTCAGCGCCGCCGGCGAAACAGGGGCAAGGGCTGGTCTATCGACGCCTGGTAGTATTCGTCGAAATCGGCCAGGCTGGCCAGGGCCGTCTCCAGCCGGGATTCGTCCGCGAGCTGGAACGCGTCGAAACCGCAACGGCGCAGGTAGGTCATCTGGTCGGGCAGGATATGGCCACAGGCGCGCAACTCCCCGGTAAAGCCGTGTTCGCGTAACTCCCGGCCATAGGAAAAACCGCGGCCGTCGGTGAACAGCGGAAAGTGGATTGCCACCAGCGGAATGTCCGCCAGGAAGTCGAACAGCGGCGAGGGCGCCTGGCCGGGCTCCAGTTGCACCGCCAGCCCCCGTTTGTCGGCCACTTCGGACCACTGTTCCAGGGTCAGTATCCGCCCCGCGCTCGCACTGCCCGCGTCCGGTTCTGCCGGCAACCAGTCGTCCTCGAGGATTTCGCCGTGCTTAATCAGCTTTGGCATACACGCGCTCCTTGAAAGGTTCGATACCGACGCGGCGAAAGGTGTCGAGAAAGATCTCCTCGTCTTCCCGCAGCTCCAGGTAGGTCTGCAGAATGCGCTCGATAATCTCCGGCATGTCTTCCTGGCTGAACGAAGGGCCCAGTATCTTGCCGATGGACGCATCCTTGGCCTGGCTTCCCCCCAGACAGACCTGGTAGAACTCCTGGCCCTTTTTGTCTACCCCGAGGATGCCGATATGGCCGATATGGTGATGACCGCAGGCGTTCATGCAACCGCTGATATTGAGTTCCAGCGGGCCGAGGTCATACAGGTAGTCGAGGTCGTCGAAGCGGCTTTGTATGGCTTCCGCCACCGGTATGGATTTGGCGTTTGCCAGGGAGCAGTAGTCGCCGCCGGGACAGCAGATAATGTCGGTGAGGTAGCCGTGGTTGGGAGTGGCCAGGCCCGCCGCCTGCAGTCGCTGCCACAGGGTGTACAGCTTGCCGGCCTGCACGTCGGCCAGTACCAGGTTCTGCTGGTGGGTAGTGCGAACCTCCCCGAAGGAGTACTCGTCGGCGAGTTCCGCCATCAGTTCCAGCTGGGTGTCGGTAATATCGCCGGGAGCGAAGCCTGTCGCCTTCAATGAAATATTGACTATGCGATAGCCCGGCACCCGGTGCGCCAGGGTGTTGCGCCTCACCCAGTTGCCGAAGATGGGATCTGCCTCTCCCTGGGCACGCAGTTCAGCGCCGACCGCGTCGTCATCCAGGACCAGGTAGGGCGGGTCGGTGAAAAAGGATTTTGCCCGTTCGATTTCTGCGTCGGTCAGGGTGCCGGGGCCGTCCCTGAGCGCTTCCCATTCCTGCTCGACGGCCTCGCGAAAAGCGTCGACCCCCATGGCTTTCACCAGTATCTTGATGCGTGCCTTGAACTTGTTGTCCCGGCGTCCGTTCTTGTTGTACACCCTGAGGATGGCCTCGAGGTAGGTCAGCAGGTGCTTTTTGTCCAGCCATTCGCAGATCACCGCACCGATCACGGGGGTACGGCCCAGGCCGCCACCGGCCAGTATCTTGCAACCCATCCGGCCACCGTCATCGGCGACCAGTTCCACACCTATATCGTGGGCGTAAATGGCGGCCCGGTCGGCACTGGTGCCGCATACCGCGATCTTGAACTTGCGCGGCAGGAAGGCGAATTCCGGGTGCAGGGTGGACCACTGACGGATGATTTCGCAGTAGGGGCGAGGGTCCTCGAGTTCGTCCGTGGCCACCCCGGCGTATTGATCGGTGGTGGTATTGCGAATGCAGTTGCCGCTGGTCTGGATGGCATGCATCTGCACACTGGCCAGCTCGGCGAGAATATCCGGCACCTCCTCGAGACGGGGCCAGTTGAGCTGGATATTCTGGCGGGTGCTGACATGGGCATAACCCTTGTCGTAGACACGGGTAATGTGCGCCAGCTTGCGCAGCTTGCCGCTGTCCAGCAGACCGTAGGGCACCGCGATGCGCAGCATCGGTGCAAGCCGCTGTATGTACAGGCCATTCTGCAGACGCAGCGGCAGGAACTCCGCCTCGGTCAACTGGCCGGCGAGAAAGCGCTCGGTCTGTCCCCGAAACTGGGTCACCCGCTGGTCGACTATTCGCTGGTCGTACTCGTCGTAAAGGTACATCAGGCGTTCCTGCTGCTGTGGTAATCGGCGTGTGCTGCGAGGCCACTGGCCGGTATCAGGGGGGCTACCTTACCAGAAAAGCCCGCGCCATATTTAGTAAGAATTTTCATAAGGTTAGAACGCGCCCGCGAACAATTCACGGGCTTGCGGCCAGTCGCTCCGGCCACTTGGGAAACCGCCCAATGCTGCTATAATGCCCGCCGGACTAACCTCATATCGGGAGTACCCAATGTCTGACAAAAGCAATATCGACGAGCGCGAAGCCGACGGCGTGGCCGACTCCATCGCGGTAACCGGAATCATCGCCGTGGTCGTGCTGACCATGTACATCTGGCTGTCCGGCATGCCTTCCTGAGATCGCCGGGGGAGGGCGGCTGCTTACTCCCCCGCGCTCTTGAGCACCAGTTGCACGACGGTAAAGACGCCGCCTATAAACAACAGGGTAAAGACGATGCCGGCTGCGATGAACACGCCGAGCTTCCCCTGCTTGAAATCCCGCTCCCTGTTCTTGCTGCTCTGAACCCCCAGGCCGGCGGCAAATATGCTGCTTACCACCTGCAGGGGGTTGAGCTTCTTCTTGCCCTGTTCCCCGCGGTCGGAGTTTGTCTGATCCTGCCTGCTGTCACTCATTGCTTGGCTCCACTACCTAGTCCAGATTGGGGCGCAGCCAGCGCTCCACGGTTTCAATGGGCTCCCCCTTGCGCCTGGCGATATCCTCGAGCTGATCCCGCCCTATCTTGCCGACGGCAAAATAGCTGGATTGCGGATGTGAGTAGTAAAACCCACTGACCGCGGCCGCCGGGCTCATCGCAAAACTCTCGGACAGGCGCACACCGCAGTTTTCCGGCGCCCGCAGCAGGGAAAACAGGGTGGCCTTTTCGGTGTGGTCGGGGCAGGCGGGATAGCCCGGCGCGGGGCGGATGCCCACATAGCGTTCCCTGATGAGGTCCTCGTTGCTCAGTTGTTCCTCGCGGGCATAGCCCCAGAGTTCACGGCGCACCATCGTGTGCAGGTGTTCGGCGAAGGATTCCGCCAGGCGATCGGCCAGCGCCTTGAGCATGATGCTGTTGTAGTCATCGTGCCGGCTGGCGAATTCGGCCACCAGTTCGTCCACCCCGTGCCCGGTGGTCACGCAGAAACCGCCGATGTAGTCCGCCACGCCCGATTCCCGTGGGGCGATGAAGTCGGCCAGGCTCAGGTTGGGCTTGCCACTGGGCTTCTCTACCTGCTGGCGCAGGTGGTGCAGGACGGCGAGGGTATCGGTGCGGGACTCGTCGCTGTACAGGGCGATATCGTCGGCGCCGATCCGGTTGGCCGGCCAGAAACCCACGGTGCCGCGGGCGCAAAGCAACTTCTCGTCGACAATCCTCTGCAGCATGGCCCGGGCATCGTTGTACAACTCGGTGGCCTGGGCGCCGACGACCTCGTCCTCGAGGATCTTCGGGTACTTGCCCGCCAGTTCCCAGGTGACGAAGAAAGGCGTCCAGTCGATGGTCGCAACCAGCTCCTGCAACGGGAAATCGTCGAACACCCGGGTGCCGATGAATGCGGGGCGGGGGGGAGTGTAGTGCTCCCAGTCCAGGCGCAGGGCATTGGCCACCGCCTCCGGATAACTGAGCTGGCGGCCGCGCGGCTGGCGGTTGGCAATACGTTCGCGCACCTGCTGGTATTCGCTATTGCGGGTGGCCACGAACTCGGCCTTGCCATCCCCCACCAGTTGGGTGGCCACCGCCACGCTGCGCGAGGCATCGGGCACGTACAACACCGCATCGCGGTCGTAGCAGGGGTCGATCTTGACGGCCGTATGTGCCTTGGAGGTGGTGGCACCGCCTATCATCAGGGGGATGGCAAACTCCTGGCGCTGCATCTCGCTGGCCACGTGCACCATTTCGTCCAGGGAGGGCGTGATCAGGCCGCTGAGGCCGATGATATCCACCTTTTCTTCGCGGGCCGTGCGCAGGATGTCCTCGCAGGAAACCATGACGCCCAGGTCGATGACCTCGAAGTTATTACACTGCAACACCACGCCCACGATATTCTTGCCTATGTCGTGCACGTCGCCCTTGACCGTCGCCATCAGTATTCGGCCATTGGTGCTGTTGCCCTCGGACTTTTCGCGCTCGATGAAGGGCTGCAGATAGGCCACTGCCTGCTTCATGACCCGCGCGCTTTTTACCACCTGGGGCAGGAACATCTTGCCTTCCCCGAACAGGTCGCCGACCACGTTCATGCCGTCCATGAGCGGGCCTTCGATGACCTGGATGGGCCGCGCAAACTGCTGCCTGGCTTCCTCGGCGTCTTCCACCACCCAGGTGTTGATGCCTTTTACCAGGGCGTATTCCAGGCGCTTGGCCACCGGCTGTTGTCGCCAGCTCAGGTCTTCGACCCGCGCCTCGCCGGCGCCGCTGCCGCGATAGGTCTCCGCCATTTGCAGGAGCCGCTCGGTGGCATCTTCACGGCGATTGAGGATGACGTCTTCCACCGCCTCACGCAGGTCGGGGGGCAGGTTGTCATAGACCGCCAACTGGCCGGCGTTGACGATGCCCATGTCCATGCCGGCACGAATTGCGTGGTAGAGGAACACCGAGTGGATTGCCTCGCGCACCGCATCGTTGCCACGGAAAGAAAACGACACGTTGGACACACCGCCGGAGACCAGGGCGCCGGGCAGTTCGGCCTTGATATAGCGGGTGGCCTCGATGAAATCGACGGCGTAGTTGTTGTGCTCCTCGATCCCGGTGGCCACGGCAAAGATGTTGGGATCGAAAATAATGTCGCAGGGATTGAAGCCCAGCTCGCCCACCAGCAGGTCGTAGCAGCGTTTGCAGATTGCCTGGCGGCGCGCCAGGTTGTCGGCCTGGCCGTTCTCATCAAACGCCATGACCACCACCGCCGCGCCGTAGCGCTGGCACAGTCGGGCCTGCTTGAGAAACTCCTCCTCACCGGACTTCAGGCTGATCGAGTTCACCACGGCCTTGCCCTGGATGCACTTGAGGCCGGCCTCGATGACGTCCCACTTGGAGGAGTCCACCATGATGGGCAGCCTGGCGATATCCGGCTCCGAGGCCACCAGGTTGAGGAAGGTCACCATGGCCTCGCGGGCGTCGAGCATGCCCTCGTCCATGTTGATATCGATAATCTGGGCGCCGTCTTCGACCTGGGCGCGGGCCACCTCCAGGGCGGCCGGGTAATCCCCCTCGAGAATCAGGCGCTTGAAACGTGCCGAACCGGTGACATTGCAGCGTTCGCCGACATTGACGAACAGGCTGTCGGCACTGATGTTGAAGGCTTCCAGGCCACTCAGGCGGCAGGCCGGCGGGTGCCGGGGAAGGGGGCGGGGAGGAATGTCCCGCACGGCATCCGCGATGGCCCTGATATGCTCGGGGGTGGTGCCGCAGCACCCCCCGGCGATGTTGAGGAAGCCCCGCTGGGCAAAGCCGCGGAAGTCCTCGTACATGATGGCCGGGGTTTCATCGAACTCCCCGAAAGCGTTGGGCAGGCCGGCATTCAGGTGGGCGCTGAAATAACAGTCGGACACCCGGGAAAGATCTTCGATAAACGGCCTGATCTCGCTGAAACGACGCCCGCAATTGGTACCCATGATCAACGGCCGGGCATGGGCCACGGCGTTCCAGAAGGCCTCGGGGGTCTGCCCCGAGAGCACGCGACCGCTGACATCCGGGAAGGTCGCCGAAATCATCAGCGGATACTCCCGGCCGAGTTCGGCAAACACTTCCTGAACCGCGAAAATGGCCGCCTTGGCATTGAGGGTATCGAAGATGGTCTCGATCATCAGCAGGTCGACACCGCCCTCCAGCAGGGCTCTGGCGGCGACGGCGTAATCCCGGCGCAGGGTATCGAAGGTGATACTGCGCGCCCCGGGGTCGTTTACATCCGGGGAGATGGAGGCGGTTTTCGGGGTGGGCCCAAGCACTCCGGCGACGAAGCGCGGCTGCCGTGGGGTCTGCGCGCTCATGCGGTCGGCTTCCCGGCGGGCGATGGTCGCCGCTGCCAGGTTCAGCTCCCGCGCCAGCGCGCCCAACCGGTAATCGTCCTGGGCCACCGCGGTGCTGTTGAAGGTATTGGTTTCGATAATGTCCGCCCCCGCTTCCAGGTAGCGGCGGTGAATATTGGCAATGATTTCCGGGCGGGTCAGGGACAAAAGATCGTTGTTGCCCTTGAGATCGCTGCCGTGGCCGGCGAAGCGCTCGCCCCGGTAATCCGCTTCCCCCAGACCCTCCTGTTGGATCATGGTACCCATGGCGCCGTCCAGCACGAGGATGCGCTCCTGCAGGGCCAGTTCCAGTGCGGTGGGCTCCGGGAATTCAATTGCCATGGTCGTATCGGTCTCTGTACTGGTCGCAGCCCGTGGACTGCCCTGGAAAAAGCGGGCCATTCTAGCAGATCGGCTGGCGTATTACCGTGGCCCTCGCGTTTTCCCGCGCAAGTTTGCTAGAATACCTGAGTGTTTTACTCGGAATGATACACCACATGGTTACGATCACTGAAGCAGCCCAGGAATACCTCGCCGAATTGCTGTCCAAGCAAGAGGATGCGCTCGGTGTCCGGGTGTTCATCAACCAGCCGGGCACCTCCAGGGCGGAGACCTGTATCGCCTACTGCCGCGAGGGCGATTTGCAGGAGGGTGACGAGGAGCGCCAGCTAAAAGGCTTCAAGGCCTGGTTCGAGGGGCGCAGCCTGCCGTTTCTCGAGGATGCCCTGGTGGATTACTCCAAGGATCGCATGGGCGGCCAGCTCACCATCAAGGCGCCCAATGCCAAGATGCCCCGGGTGGATGCCGACAGCCCCCTGGAGGACCGCATAAACTACGTGCTGTACAACGAGGTCAATCCGGCACTGGCCGCCCATGGTGGCGAGGTCAGTCTGGTGGAGGTCACCGATGACTTGTACGCGGTGCTGCGCTTTGGCGGCGGTTGCCAGGGCTGCTCGGCGGTGGACATGACCCTCAAGGACGGCGTCGAGAAAACCCTGCTGGAGCAGTTACCCCAGCTCAAGGGGGTGCGTGACATGACCGACCACAGCGATCGCTCTCAGTCTTACTACTAACCGGCTGCAGCCGGCCCCACGGCGGTCAGCGCCGCGGCAGCACTTCCCGCAGGGAATCGCGCATCGCCCTGAGCGAGGTCGCGGTGCTCTCCCAGTCGATACAGCCGTCGGTGACCGATACCCCGTAAGCCAGGTCCTCCAGGTTTTGCGGGATGGACTGGTTGCCGGCGTGAATATTGCTCTCGATCATGAGGCCGACGATGGACCTGTTGCCCTCGAGAATCTGGTTGGCCACGTTCTCCACCACCAGCGGTTGCAGCTCCGGCTGTTTATTGGAATTGGCGTGGCTGCAATCGACCATGATGTTGGGCGCCACGCCGGCCTTGTCCAGCGCTTGCTCGCACATGCGGATATGCACTGAATCGTAATTTGGCCCGTTGCCGCCACCGCGCAGCACGATATGCCCGTAGGGGTTGCCCCGGGTGGTGAATACCGAGACCTGGCCGGCACTGTTGATGCCGAGAAAGCGGTGGGGCTTGGCCACCGACTGCAGGGCGTTGGTGGCCACCGTCAGGTTGCCGTCGGTGCCATTCTTGAAACCCACCGGCGAGGACAGGCCGCTGGCCATTTCCCTGTGTGTCTGGGACTCTGTGGTGCGCGCGCCAATGGCGCTCCAGGTAATCAGGTCCTGCAGGTACTGGGGCGAGATCGGGTCCAGCGCCTCGGTGGAGGTAGGCAGGCCCAGTTCGAGAATATCCAGCAGCAGGCGGCGGCCGATATGCAGCCCCTCCTCGAGTTTGAAGGAGTCGTCCAAGTAGGGGTCGTTGATGAGTCCCTTCCAGCCCACGGTGGTACGCGGCTTCTCGAAGTAGACGCGCATGACGATGTACAGGGTGTCGTCCAGCTCCGCGGCCAGCTGCCGCAGGCGCCTGGCGTAGTCCATGGCCGCCACTGGGTCGTGTATGGAGCAGGGGCCGACCACCACAAACAGGCGATGGTCCCGGCGATCGAGGATGTCGCGGATGACCTGGCGGCTGCCCGCCACCGTGTTGCGCACCGCCGCGGACATGGGCAGCGCCTCGTTCAACTGCTGCGGGGTGAGCAGCACTTCCTGGGAATCGACGTTGATATTGTGTACTTCAATATTGCTCATCGGTTGTTACCTGATACAGTCTTGCACGTTTAGTTGTGGCCGTTTGGCTGGGCCACAGTGGCCGGGCCCGCACTGCGGGCTCCCAGCGGGAAAGCGTCACCGCTCCCGAAACGGGGGCGGCATTCTATAGCAGCGCGCGCGCTTTTGATAGGACAGGGTGCCGACGCGGTTTCACCAGGCGAGGGCGATTTTGGCACGCAAACTCTACGATACGAATCCCCTGCGGCCCCTGGTGGCCGACGGTTTCGTGTTGCTCACTCCCAATTTCCGCCTGGCCCGCCGCATCAAATCGGAATGGGACAGCCAGTGCGCGGCGCGCGGCGAACGTGTGTGGGAGCCGCTGCCGGTGTTGCCCCTGGAGAGCTGGCTGCTGCAGCGCTGGCAGGATGCTGTCGCCGGGGGCCTGCTACCCCCGCAAGTGCAACTGGGGACTGCCCAGGCGCTGCAACTGTGGCAGCAAGCCATCGCCGCCGAGGAGCGCGACAGCGGCCGCTACCATCTGCTGCGCCCGGCGGCCGCGGCGGAAATCGCCCAGCAGGCCCGCGACACCCTGTTGCGCTGGCAGGTGGACACCGACAGCGACGATGTACGCCAGTTGTTCCAACTGGATGCCGATTGCGACACCTTCCTGCGTTGGCTCGATCACTTCCAGCGCGATCTGCGGGCGAGGGAACTGGCCACCGCCAGCGACTGTATCCGCCAGCTGTACGGCTGTGCCGGCAAGCTGCCGGGGGCGCGCCTGGCGCTGCTGGAATTCGAGGACATCCCGCCCCTGCTGGAGGCGACCGCGAGAGCCCTGGGTGCGGAGATCAGGGAGCTGCACCCTGCAGCGGGCGGCACCGGCGGCACCCTGTATCCCTGTGAAGACAAACGCGCCGAACTGGCCGCGGTGGCGCGCTGGGCCGCGGCCACCAGTCGCGGGTATTCGGGAGCAAGCATCGGTATCGTGCTATCGGACATGGCCGGCGACCGCAGCGCCCTGGAGTACCTGCTGCGCCGGGAATTCGACTGCCTGGGTGATGATTACGGCACTCTTCCGGTCAATTTTTCCACCGGCATGCCACTGGATCGCGTCCCTGTGGTCAGGGATGCCCTGGCAACCCTGGCCATGGCCCTGCCGGAGACCTCGGTACCGGCCGCGGTCAACCTGCTGAACTCGCGTTTTCTCGATCTACCGGACGCCGCAACGCCACTGGCAAACCTGTTGGTACAACGCCTGTTCGCGGCAGGCCGCGAGACCCTGCCGGTCGCCGAGCTGCGCTACCTGGCCGGCGACCTCGCCCTCGATGGCGAACGCGGCCTGGCCCTGGGCCGGCACCTCATCGCCACTGCCGGGCTGCGCGCATTGAAACAACAGGCGCTGCCATCCGCATGGGTCGAGGCATTCAGCGACGTCCTGGTGCTCTGGGGCTGGCCAGGCAAAACCCTGGACTCACTGGAATACCAGCAGGTGGAATTGTGGTATCGCACCCTCGACGATTTCTGCCGCTACGACGGCGTGTGTCGGCCCATGGGCTTGGCGGCGGCCCTGCAGTTGTTGCGCGACTGCTGCGGGCGCCAGGTCTCGCAGCCCAAGACCGACGACAGCGACATCCAGGTACTGGGCCCGCTGGAGGCGGCGGGGCTGGCCTTCGATCACCTGTGGCTGGTGGGCATGCAGGCCGACAGCTGGCCGGCCGCGCCGCGCCCCAACCCCTTTGTGCCGCCCGCCCTGCAGCAGCGCCTGCGGATGCCCCACGCCAGTGCCGAGCGCGAATGGGAATTCTCCTGCGCCCTGCTGGCCCAGTACACTCGCGGGGCGACGCATTTGCGGGCGAGTTATTGCGCGCAACTGGACGGGGTCCCGCAGCTGCCCAGCGCCCTGCTGGAGCACTTCAGGCCGGGGGAAGCGCCGCCGGCAGCCGGTGTTCCACCCGCCTGGCTGTCGCAATGGCAGGCACGGGCAGTGGAATACCTCGACGATGATCAGGCGCCGCCCCTGGCAGCGGCCGAGCTCGCCGGGGTGGGTGGCGGCAGCGGCCTGGTGGAAGACCAGTCGCAGTGCCCGTTTCGCGCCTTCGCCCGGCGCCGCCTGCGGGTCGAACCCCTGGATGCCTTCGGCATTGGACTGTCGGCGGCCGATCGAGGCTCGTTGCTGCACGCCGCACTGTACGCGCTGTGGGGCGCGCTGGGAGACCAGGCCACGCTGCTGGCAATGGATGCCAATGCCCAGGCCGCTGCCGTGGAAGCGGCGGTGGCCGCGGCCGTGGACGCCGTGCCGGGCCGGCAACGGCGGGCGCTGGGCAGTGCCTTCTGGCGCCTGGAGGCGCAGCGCCTGGAGGAACTGCTGGGCCAGTGGCTGGAGGTGGAGCGCCAGCGCGCCGGCTTCACGGTCGACCAACGGGAAGCGGAGGTCAGCCTGCAGCTCGGTGAACTGGCCATCGACCTGCGGGTGGACCGGGTCGACCTTCTGGCGGACGGTTCCCGTTTCCTCATCGACTATAAATCCGGTATCAGCAGGGTACAGGACTGGCTGGGCCAGCGGCCTGCCAGGCCGCAGCTGTTGCTGTACGGCATGGCCTCGCCCGACGTCGCGGCACTGGCTTTCGCCCAGCTGCGGCCGCGCGACTGCCGTTTCGTCGGCCTGGGGGCGGGCGAGGCCGCCCCGGGTGTGCGCACCGACCTCGCCAGGGTCGCTGGCGGAAGCCCCGAGGCTGGCGACTGGGAGGCACTCAATCGACACTGGCGGCACACGCTGCAGCAACTAGCAACGGACTTCGTCGCCGGCGCGGCGGCGGTAGATCCCCTCGGTCCGGCGAGCTGTACCTGGTGCGGCTTGCAACCCCTGTGCCGGGTGGACAGCGCCGCGTCCGAGGAGGAGGGCGAATGACTGTCGCCGACGCGCGCCAGCGGCAGCAGGCCATCGATCCCGGAAGCAGCTTCTGCGTCAGCGCTCCGGCGGGTTCCGGCAAGACCGAACTGCTGATCCAGCGCTACCTCGGCCTGCTGGCGCGGGTCGAACGGCCCGAACAGGTGCTGGCCATCACCTTCACCCGCAAGGCCGCGGCGGAGATGCGCGGCAGGGTGGTGGCGGCCTTGCAGGCAGCGCGCGCCGGGGCGGCCTGCGACGGTGATCACCAGCGCGTCACCCGGTGCCTCGCGGAGGCGGCCCTGGAGGCCGACGAGCGCCATGCCTGGCACCTGGAGCGGAATATCGCGCGCTTCAACATCAAGACCATTGACAGTTTCTGCGGCGGGCTCATCCGGCAAATGCCGGTGCTCAGTGAGTTCGGGGGCCAGGCGGCCCTGCTGGACGACGCCAGCCAACTGTATGCCGAGGCGGTTGTCGAGCTGTTCCGGCAGGTGGAGCAGCGCCACCCCGTGGCCGCCGACCTGGCGGCACTGATGCTGCATTTCGACAACAACTGGGAGCGCCTGCAGGAACTGCTGACGCGGATGCTGGCGCGGCGCGAACAGTGGCGTCCCTACCTGGGGTTGCACCACGCGCCGGAGGAATCCGAGGCCTACCTGGTGGCCGCGGTCCAGGCCCTGGTGGCCAGCGAACTCGCCTCCCTGGGCGAACGCCTGGCTCCCTACCGCATGGAGCTATTGGCGTTGTGGCAATACGCTGCGGGTAACCTGGGAGGTCCCGTGCCGGCGGTTTTTCCGGGTAATACGGCGGAGGATATCGCTGCCTGGCGCGCCCTGCGCGGGCTGTTGCTGACCAGGCAGGGCAGCTGGCGCAGGCAGGTCACCAAAGCCGATGGTTTTCCGGCCGGAAAAGGCTCCGCCCAGGACCACAAGGAGCGGCTCAAGGCACTGCTGGCGGAGCTGGCGACAGTGGACGGCCTCGAACAGCTGCTGGCGGATGTCACGTTCCTGCCGGAAATGCTGCCCGGCAGCGCTTCCTGGCAGCTGCTGGTGCACCTGTCGCGGGTGTTGCCGCTGTTGGCCGCGCAGCTGCTGCTGGTGTTCCAGCGCCACGGCGCGGTGGATCACAGCCAGGTGGCGCTGTCGGCGCTACAGGCCCTGGGTGACGACGAGGCGCCCACCGAACTGGCACTGCGCCTGGACTACCGTATCGAGCACATCCTGGTGGACGAGTTCCAGGATACCGCGATCAACCAGTACGAGCTGCTGCGCCTGCTCACCCGCGGCTGGGGCGACCACAACGCCGCCAATCCGCAGGCGCCGCGCACCATCATGGTGGTGGGCGACGGCATGCAGTCCATCTACGGTTTTCGCGGTGCCAACGTGGGCCTGTTTCTGAAAGCCCGGCAGCAGGGTTTCAACGGGGTACGACTGCAGGCGCTGGACCTGCAGTGCAATTTCCGCTCCGATGCCCCGGTGGTGGACTGGGTGAATGCCAGCTTCCACAGTGCCTTTCCCGCCGAGGATGACGTCAACCGTGGCAGGGTGCGCTATACGCCGGCCACGGCAGTGCGTCCGCCCACTGTGGATTGCGCGGTCAGCGCCCATGCCTTCAGTGGGGAGCGGGCGCTGGAACAGGAGGTGGACTTTCTGTGCGAGCGGATAGCCGCCGCCTGCGCGGACCCGGGCTGCACCAGCATCGCCGTACTGGGGCGCACCCGCAACCAGCTGCAGCCGATACTGGCTGGCATGCGCCAGCGCGGCATTGCCTACAGTGCCCAGGAGATGGACAGCCTGGCGGCATCCCCGCTGGTGGGAGACCTGTTGCAACTGTGCCGCGCCCTGGCCAACCCGGGGGATCGCCTCGCCTGGATGGCCCTGCTGCGGGCGCCCTGGTGCGGCCTGCAGCTGGCGGACCTGCACCACATTGCCCAGTGGGGAGCAGCGCCACAGCATGCCCCGCTGCTACCACTGCTGGCCCAGGAGGCCTTGCATGACACCCTGAGCGCGGACGGGCGCGACCGGGTTACCCGGTTTTGCCACATCATCGAGTGGGCCCGGGGCAAGCGCGATCGCCTCGGCCTGCGCGCCTGGCTGGAATGCACCTGGCTGAAACTGGGCGGCCCCGCCACGGCGGCCACCGCCAACGAGTTGGCTGACGCGGAGAGCTTTTTGCAATTGCTGGAGCAGGCGGACCGCGAGGGCCTGGGGCTGGACACACGTTGGCTGGCCCGGCGCCTGGAACAACAGTACATGAACGCGGGGGAAGCGGGCGGCAAGGTCCAGGTGATGACGCTGCACAAGGCCAAGGGGCTGGAATTCGATATGGTAATACTGCCCCAGCTGGCACGCTCGCCGCGCCCCGACGGCCGCCAGTTGATGCTGTGGGACGAGCACGGCGACCTGGAGGGCGAGCGTCGCTTCCTGCTGGCGGCCGACGATCACAGTGGGCCGGGGGAACCGACCCTGTACAACTACCTGCAACAGCGCCGGGCCGAGAAAAACGCCCTGGAGGGCACCCGCCTGTTGTACGTCGGCGCTACCCGGGCGATTCGCCAGCTGCTGCTGAGCGCCGGCCTGCGGGAGGACCCCGCCAGCGGCGAGTTACTGGCGCCACCCCAACGCAGCCTGCTCGGTCCCATCTGGGACAGTTTCCAGGCACAGATGATCCGCCACGATGCGGAGACGCCGCCTGCCCCGACAACCGCAGTGCAACGGCGTCCCCTGGTGCGGCTGCGCCACCCGGCGGCGGCCGCGGCCGCGCCGCCCGTCGCGGATGGGGCCAATGTGCCCGTGCGAGCGGCCAACCTGCAGCAGCGCTGTGTCGGCACGGTAGTACACCTGGCGCTGGAGGATCTGTCCCGGCTGGAACGCCTGCCTGTAAGGCCGGGGGACACTGACCGGCAGCGCTGGCGGGCGGGGCTGGCCTCCCTGGGGCTGTGGGGAGACCGTCTGGAAGACGCCCTGGCGGAAGTGGCCCACTCGGTGACAACGACCCTGGCCCCCCAGGGGCGGGGTCGCTGGCTGCTGCGCAGCGACCACCAGCAGGCGCGCAGCGAATGGGCCCTGACCAGTACCACCGGCGACGGCGTTATCCGGGATATGGTCATCGACCGGACATTCGTAGACCGGGAGACCGGCGTGCGCTGGCTGATCGACTACAAGACCAGCCAGCCCGAGGCGGGGCAGGCGCTGGAGATGTTTTTGCGGGACCAGGCCGAGGCGTATCGCGACCAGTTGCTGGGTTACCGGCAACTGCTGCGGGCGCTGGGCGATGAGCCGGTGCGCTGTGCCCTGTATTTCACTGCCCTGGGGCACCTGCACCACCTGGAGGAACTGGACCTGGAGGCTGCACCTGGAGACACTACCCCATGAGCCTGTTTGACGGCCGCTTCATCCAGCGCCTGGTCGTGTTGACCGGAGCGGGCGTGTCCGCCGAGTCCGGGCTGCCGACTTTTCGCGATTCGGACGGCTTGTGGGAGCAGCACGACCCCATGGAACTGGCCACCCCCGAGGCCTTTGCGCGCAATCCGGAGCTGGTCTATCGCTTCTACAACAGCCGCCGTGCCCAGTTGGCCAAGGTGGGCCCCAACGCCGCCCATCTGGCCCTGGCACACCTGCAGCGGGCGTTCCCGGGCGAGGTCTTCCTGGTGACCCAGAACGTCGACGACCTGCACGAGCGCGCCGGCAGCAGCCAGGTCTGTCACATGCACGGCGAGCTGCTGGCGATGCTGTGCAGCGCCTGCGGGCGGCAAAGCCCCACTGCGGAGCCCTTTGACGGCGCCACCACCTGCCCGGACTGTGCCAGCCCGGGCAGCCTGCGACCCGACGTGGTGTGGTTCGGGGAGATGCCCTACCACATGGATGAAATCGCAACGCGCCTGGCGGACTGCGACCTGTTCATCGCGGTCGGGACCTCGGGTCTGGTCTATCCCGCCGCGGGCTTTGTGCGCACCGCACGCGCGGCGGGCGCCACCACCGTGGAGGTGAACCTCGAGGCCAGCGATACGGCCGGCCTGTTCCACACACAGCGCCGGGGTCCGGCTACCGAGCAGGTGCCAGCGCTGGTGGAGGAACTGCTCGCGGGCCGCTAGGCGCGCTGCCGGAATCAGGCGCGGCAGGCGCGCCACACGGTGAAGCGGCTGTCACCGGCCAGCTTGCTGATACGGGAGAAATCGCGGCGCAGGGCCGCGCCGTAATCGAGGTGGCGATTAGCCACCAGGCACAGGGTGCCGCCCGGCGCCAGGTGGCGGGCACACTGCGCCAGCAGGCGCCGCCCGGCGTAGGCATCAACAGTATGGTTGAGGTGAAACGGCGGGTTGCACAATATCAACCCGGCGGGACCCCAGGCGCAGTCCTGCAGGCCGTCACCGTGGTGAAAGTCACAGTTGGCCAGGGCCGCGGGAAACAGGCGGACGAGGTTGGCCCGGGCGGAGGCGATGGCCATGGCCGATTCGTCGGCAAACAGCAGTTGCCGCGCCAGCCCCTGCTGCAGCGCCGCCAGGCCCAACACCCCGTTGCCACAGGCAAGGTCGATAACCCTGTCCGCCGCGGGCAGCTGCGGCAGGACCTGCAACAGCAGGCGGCTGCCGCCATCCAGCCGGTCGCGACTGAACACTGCGGGCAGGGCTCGCAGCTCGCCCCCCGCCGCGGCGCAGCGATAGGCCACATCGGCGGGGGGCGCCGCCGCCACGCGCAGGTCGCGGCGGGCACTGAACAAACGCGCCTTGCGCTGCCCGGGATGCCGCCGGGTGGGCCCGATATACTGCTCCAGCAGAGCGGCCACCCGCGGTGACAGGTGTTTGTCCATGCCGGCGGCCAGCACCATCGTCTCCGGCGCGGTAGCGGCCGCCAGCAACGCCAGCTGGTATTCGAAGTAGGGCAGTTGCTTGGGGATGCGCAGGACCACCACGGTGGACGTCGGAGGTGGCGGGTCGACGCTCCAGGTGACCGCCACGGGGGCGCGCTCGTTGGCGGTGAGGTTGCGCGCCAGGGCCTGGGCCGCCAGCGCCGAATCCGTCCAGACGGCCCGCGCCCCGGATGCCACCGCCAGGGCACCGTGTTCGTCGTTTACCGCCAGGATGCCCGCGCCGTCCGCTGCTAGTTCATGGAGGGCCTCCAAAAGCAGCAGGTCGGCGCTGCACCAGGCCTGCAGGGGTTCGTCCCGGCGCGCGGGGTAGCGCAGCAGGCGAACCGCGCCCCAGGGGGTCTGGCAGAGGGTGTCAGCGGCCATCGGGAACCTGCCGGGAGGCCTCAACGGCTGACGTACAAGGTCAGGGTCTGCCCCGGCTGTAAGTACTGGCGCGGGTCCAGGCGATTCCAGCTGATGATGTCGTTCACGGCGATGCCATATTCGCTGGCGATGCGATACAGGGAGTCGCCCGATTTTACCCGGTAATCCAGGGTGGGTGGTTCATCCTGGTCGGCCACCGCGACCAGGCCTGGCTGCGTCGCGCCACTGGTGGGTATCATGAGGCGCTGTCCTGTTCGAATCAGGGTGCCGCGGAGACTGTTTGCGTGCTGTAACAGGCGCACGCTGGTGCCGAACTGCCGGGCGATAGTCGAAAGGCTGTCGCCGCGGCGTACCCGGTAGTAGCGCCAGCGCACCCGTTCCGCGAGACTCAGCCGGGTCGCCTCGGCCTCCAGCATGGCACCAGTGCCCACCGGCACCAGCAGCTGGGCGGGGCGATCCGGCGCCGTGGCCCAGCGCAGTTGCCCCGGGTTGAGTTCGCGCAGGGTCTGTTCGTCGATCTGCGCCAGCTCGGCCGCCACGGCAAGCTCTATCTGGCCACCGGTATCCGCCACCTCGAAGGCGGGCGAATTGGGAACCGGGGGGATCTCCAGGTCGTAACTCTCCGGGTCGGCCACCAGTTGCGTGAGGGCCAGCACCTTGGGCACATAGCGCCGCGTCTCCAGGGGCAGGTCCAGGGACCAGTAGTCGTCGGGCAGGCCGCGGGCGCGATTGCGCCGCTGGGCGCGGGCCACGCGGCCCTCGCCGGCGTTGTAGGCGGCGAGGGTCAACAGCCAGTCGCCGTCGAAGCGTTGGTTCAGGTCCTCGAGGTAATCGAGGGCGCCCTGGGTGGAATCCCGCACCGCGCGTCTGCCGTCGAACCACCAGTCCTGCTGCAGGCCCAGGTGTTCGCCGGTGGCAGGCATGATCTGCCAGAGGCCCGCGGCGGACCCGTGGGAGATCGAAAACGGATCCATGGTGCTCTCCACCAGGGGAATCAACGCGACTTCCATGGGCATGCCGCGTTTTTCAACTTCCTCGACGATGTAGTACAGGTAGCGCGAGCCGCGCTCGGATACCAGCGGCATATAGCCGGGCTGGTCGAGATAATGATCCACCGCGCTATCGACCTTGCGGTGCGCGATGTCCTGCCAGCTCAGTTGCTCGCGGATGCGCTCCCACAGGTCGTCCGGCGGCGCGGGCTCGGTGATGGCGGGGGCGCCCGCGCGCGCAGCCGGGGGCGGGGTGGCGTGGGCGGTGATCGCAGGGGAGCTCGTGGTGCGTTCGCTCACACTGATCGAGCCACAGCCCGACAGCAGTACCACCAGGAATGCGACACTGACAGAAATTTTCAGCATGCTGTTAATTTAGCAGCCGTCGCCCGTTTGACATGTTTTTTCTGTCAAAAACTGTCTTTCCAGGCCCGCACCGCCGCAAACACCTCGATTGCGGAGTCGCCCTGCAGTCTTCCCTGTTGCTCCAGATTGGCGGCCACCTCGTCCTGGTCACAGCGCAGGAAGGGGTTGGTCGCCCGTTCCAGGGCGATATTCGAGGGAACCGTGGGCTCACCGCGCTCGCGACTGGCCCTGGCGGTGGCCACCCGGACGGCCAGTTGCTCGTTGCCGGGCTCCACTGCAACGGCGAAGGCAAGATTGGCCAGGGTATATTCGTGGGCACAGTAAACCCTGGTCTCCGCCGGCAGGGCGGCCAGGAGCTGCAGCGACTGGTACATCATGGCCGGGGTACCCTCGAACAGGCGCCCGCAACCGCCGGCAAACAGGGTATCGCCACAGAACAACAGCGGGGCCTCATCGTCCGGGTGAAAATAGGCGATATGGTCCAGGGTGTGGCCGGGCACGGTGAATACCTCGAACAGATGCCCGAGCACCTCGATGCGGTCGCCCGCACCCAGGGGATGGTCAATGCCGTCGATGGCCGGGTTGTGGGGGCCGAACACCACCGGGTTCCAGGCTTCGCGCAGCGCGGCGACGCCGCCGACATGATCGAAATGGTGATGGGTGACGAGTATGCCCTCCAGGCGCAGGCCGCGCTCCTGCAGCACGCGCTGCACCGGTGCGGCGTCGCCGGGGTCGACCACGAAAGCGCCGTCCCCATCGCCATAGGTGATCAGCCAGATATAGTTGTCATTGAATGCGGGTATGGGTTCGACACTGAGCATGGGGCACCGTTTCAATCGGCCGAAAATGCAGTAACATGACGGCACAGTTTAGCAAGCCGACCCGGCTGCCCCCACTGCCAGGGAGGGGGCGACCGGGCCATGATCAAAGACTGGTGAGTGTATCGACATTCTGACGGAACTGGAATCCTGGTATGCCCGCGACGGTGGCCAGCACCTGCTGCAGGCCAGCGAGGCGGCGGTGGCCCCGGTACTGGATACCGCATTCGGCTACCATCTGCTGCAACTGGGTTGCACCCGCGGGCAGCCGCTGTTTGGCAACAGCCCGATCAATCACCGCATCTATGTCGCCGAGCGCTGTGGGAAGGGCATCACTTTGCTGGCGGCAACGGACGAACTGCCGCTGGAGAGCGACAGTGTGGATACGGTCATCGCCCATCACAGTCTGGATTTCGCTCCCAATCCGCACCAGGTGCTGCGCGAGATCCAGCGGGTGCTGACGCCCCAGGGGCAATTGCTGGTAATCGGCATCAATCCCTACAGCCTGCTCGGCCTGGGCACCGCCCTGCGGGGCCTCGATCGCCGCTCGCTATGGCACTGGCACTCACCGGTCAGCCTCGGTCGTCTCACAGACTGGCTGCACCTGCTCGGTTGCGAGGTAGAAGGCGTCACCTGGGTCGGCAGCGTGCCGCTGGTCGGCGGCGCCACTCTGCGGCGCTGGCTGGCGCGGGTAGATGCCTGGGGAAACAGCCACAACCTGGCGGTGGGAGGCCTGTACATGCTGCATGCCGTCAAGCATGTGCCGGCCCTGCGCCGACCCCGGCGAAAATGGCGCCTGCGGCGCGAACGCCTGTTCGGGCTGCTGCCCGGGCCGGCGCCGGCACCCAGCCCCTCGCCCCGCGGGCGGGCCGATACCCACTCCCGGCAACAGCGTCATCACGGGGACTACAGAGCGTGAAACAAGTGGAAATCTTTACCGATGGTGCCTGCCGCGGCAACCCCGGCCCGGGTGGCTGGGGCGCATTGCTGCGCTTCAACGGCCGGGAAAAGACGCTCTATGGAGGCGAGCCGCATACCACCAACAACCGCATGGAACTACTGGCCGCGATCGAGGGCCTGCGGGCCCTGCGCGAGCCCTGCAAAGTCGACCTCACCACCGATTCGGTGTACGTGAAAAACGGTATCACCAGCTGGCTTGCCGCCTGGAAGCGCAAAGGCTGGAAGACCGCGGGCCGCAAGCCGGTAAAGAACGTCGACCTGTGGCAGGCACTGGACGAGCAGAACCAGCGCCACGAGGTTTCCTGGCACTGGGTCAAGGGGCACAGCGGTCACCGGGAAAACGAGCTGGCCGACCAGTTGGCCAACCGCGGCATCGATGAGTTGGGGGCGCGCGTGGGGGAGGGTGCGCGGGCATGAGGCAGATCGTGCTGGATACCGAAACCACCGGCCTGGAAGTCACCCAGGGGCACCGTATCATCGAAATAGGCTGTGTGGAGCTGGAAAACCGCCGTCTTACCGGCAACCATTTCCACCAGTACATCAACCCCCGGCGGGAAATCGACCAGGGCGCCATAGAAGTACACGGCATCACCAATGAATTCCTCGCCGACAAGCCCCTGTTCGAGCACATCGCCGCGGATTTCGTCGAGTTTATTCGCGGCGCGGAGCTGATCATCCACAACGCACCTTTCGACCTGGGTTTCCTGGAAGCGGAGCTGCAGCGCCAGGAACCCGCCGGCCCTTCCATCAGCGAGCTGTGCACCGTGGTGGATACCCTGGTCATGGCCCGCGGCAAGCACCCGGGGCAGCGCAACAACCTCGACGCCCTGTGCCAGCGCTACGACGTGGACAACTCCCAGCGCGACCTGCACGGGGCGTTGCTGGACGCCGAGATCCTGGCCGACGTCTACCTGGCAATGACCGGTGGACAGACCGCCTTCGCCCTGTCGGAATCCGCTGCCGGCGGCGCTGGCGACGGACCGGGCAGCACCGGTATACGGCGTCTGCCGGCGGAGCGCGCGCCGCTACCCATCATCCGCGCCAGCGATGCCGAGCGCGCGGCCCACGAGGCGCAACTGGAGGCGATCGCAGCCAGCAGCAACGGCCGGGTGCTGTGGCGGGAGCTGGTCGGGCCGGGTTAGTGCCCTTGCCCCCGGCGGGGGGTGGGCATACTATAGCCGGTCATTTTGCGACCGGGATTCCGCCATTGTTTCGACCTGACCACCGTGCCCCCGCCACCACCGCGGACGCCCTGTACATCATATTCCAGGGTGGCGAGCTGCTCAGTGATATGCGCTCGCCCCAACCCTGCTTGATCAGTGCGCGGCATCTGGCGGCCATGGGCTGGCAGGTGCGGCGGCGCCAGTTCCTGGGGTACTGGCACGAACAGCCCTGTTTTGCACTGGAAATAGATGAGGTCGAGGACGTGGACCCCATGCAGTACCAGCGGGGCAGCCTGTATCACGTGCTGGGACGAGTGGACGAACAACTGTTCGCGCTGGCGGGCAGGGCGTCGCAATTGCTCGACTGGGAGCGCGACCACCAGTACTGCGGCCGCTGCGGCGCGCGCATGGTGGCAGACAAGGCAGAACGGGCCATGCGCTGTGAACCCTGCGAAACCATCAACTACCCGCGCATAGCGCCCTGCGTGATCGTTCTGGTGACGCGGGGCGAGGAGTTATTGCTGGCACGCAACGTGAACTTTCCCCGTCCCATGTACAGTACCCTGGCGGGCTTCATCGAGGCCGGCGAATCGGCCGAGGAAACCCTGGTGCGTGAGGTGCGTGAAGAGGTCGGGGTGGATGTGGGCGCGCCGCGCTATTTCCAGTCCCAGTCCTGGCCTTTTCCGAACCAGCTGATGCTGGGGTTCTTCGCCGAGTATGCCGGTGGGGACATCGTCTGCGAACCCGGTGAGATAGCCGACGCGCGCTGGTTTCATTACCGCGAGCTACCCATGATACCGCCCGCATCATCCATATCGGGTCAGTTGATCCGCCACTATATCGAGCATCTATAGCCAACCGGGAGCCAAGCGATTGGAATACATCTACGAATACGGGCTTTTTCTCGCCCAGGCATTGACGTTTGTCGCCGCTATCATACTGGTAACCGCCGGCCTGGTGGCGATCGGCCAGCGGCAGAAAACCGAACAGCAGGAAGGCCACATCGAGATAAGGGACCTCAACGAGAAATACTACCAGATCGGCGCCAGCATACAGCGCATGGTGGTCGAGCCGGGTGAGCTCAAGGCCCTGCGCAAGGCACAGAAAAAAGCGGATAAGGCACAGGCCAAACGGGCCGGTAAAAAACGCGGTGGGGCCCAGGGCGCAGAGGAGGCGCAGCGCAAGCGGCTGTACGTCCTCAACTTCGAAGGCGACCTGAAGGCCAGTGCCGTGGACAACCTGCGCGAGGAGATATCCGCGGTCCTGCCCCAGGTGGGCCCCGGGGATGAGATGCTGGTCAAGGTCGAAAGCCCCGGTGGCATGGTGCACGGCTACGGCCTGGCGGCAAGCCAGTTGCAGCGTATTCGCGACGCCGAAGTCCCCTTGACGATAGCCGTTGACAAGGTAGCCGCCAGCGGTGGCTACATGATGGCCTGTGTCGCCAACCGTATCGTGGCGGCACCGTTCGCGGTGCTGGGTTCCATCGGCGTGCTGGCCCAGGTTCCCAACTTTCATCGCCTGTTGAAAAAACATGACATCGATTTCGAGATGTTCACCGCCGGCGAGTACAAGCGCACGGTCACCATGTTCGGGGAGAATACCGACAGGGACCGTCAAAAATTTCTTGAAGACATCGAGGAGACCCACGAACTGTTCAAGGAGTTCGTCACTGCCAACCGCCCGGCGCTGGATATCGCCAGGGTGGCTACCGGGGAGGTCTGGTACGGCAAGAAAGCGCTCGAGGTAGGCCTGGTCGACGAGTTGCAGACCTCCGATGCCCTGGTGCAGCAGCGCCTGCTGGACTGGGACGTGTTCGAGGTGAAGTTCGTGCACAAGAAAAACTGGCAGGAAAAACTCGGGCTGGCGGCGGAGGGCGCCCTGGAAAAGGCCTTCCTGAAAATATGGCAGCGCGGGCAGGGACACAACACCTACTGAAACCCCCAGGCGGAATCCGGCGCACCGGCATCCCGCTACATCTCCTGGTCGGGCTGTTCCCCCCCGTCGTCGCGCTGGCAGTCACCGCGCAGGATGATGGCCCGGTTGACCAGCGCTTCCTGGTCGCCGTCCTGGTCGGCGATCACCGCGGCGCTGATATCGGCCTGCGGGTTGTCGCAGGGGTCGTCCGGGGGCAGGGTAAGCAAAGCCAGCAACCAGACGAGGAATACGACGAAGCCAAAAGCGGCGAGCTTCAATAACCAGTTCTGGCGCATGTGCTAGGGCACTCCTGCTCGATTGGCTGGCAGGTTAAATGATATAGGGCTCTATTTCATCCGCTTTCAGGGCCTTCACCGCCTGGTGATGGGTGAGGAAGACCTGGCCGCTGAGCTGCTGCAGGAAGTGGCTCTTCTGCAGGGCATCCATGACCGGCCCCTTGACCTCGCTCAGGTTGAGGGTCAGGCCCTGCTCCTGAAGGCGGTGATTGATCGCCTCCAGGGCCTCCAGGGCGCTCAGATCGATCTCGTTGACCGCCGTGCATTGCAGGATGACGTGCTCCAGTCCGTCGATATCCGCCACCAGGCCGTAAATGTAGTCCTCCAGGTAGGCCGCATTGGCAAAATACAGGCTCTCGTCCACCCGCAGGGAAATGATATTGGGCTGGGTAATGACGTTGTGGCGCTCCACGTTGCGAAAATGCTCGGTACCCGCCACGGCGCCCACCACCGCAATGTGCGGCCGGGTGGTCTTGTACAGGTGCAGGCTGATGGAGGCGACGATCCCCGCCAGCACGCCCAGCTCCACACCCAGTAACAGGGTAGCGCCTATGGTGGTCACCACCGCGATAAAGTCCGAGAGGGAGTACTGCCAGGCCCGCCTCACCACTCCCAGGTCAATCAACGAGGTCACGGCCACGATGATGGTGGCGGCCAGGGTGGCCTTGGGGAGGAAGTACAGTACCGGAGTCAGCAGCAGGGCGGCCAGGCCGATGCCACCGGCGGCGATGATACTGGCGGCCTGGGTCTGGGCGCCGGCATCGAAATTGACCACCGAGCGGGAAAAACCGCCGGTAACCGGAAAGCCGCCGGAGACAGCCGAGGCGACGTTGGCTGCCCCCAGTGCCACCAGCTCCCGGTTCGGATCCACCCGCTGGCGACGCTTGGCGGCCAGGGTCTTGCCCACGGAAACCGACTCCACGAAGCCGATGATGGAGATCAGCAGGGCGGAGACCGCCAGTTCGGACCACAGGCCGGGATCGAAGACGGGCAGGGCAAAGGCGGGCAGACCGCTGGGGACTTCACCCACCAGCTTGACCCCGTGGCCGGCGAAATCGCCCAGGTAGCTGGCCAGCGTGGTGGCGATGATGACGAGCACCGGCCCGGTCTTGGCGAGGAACCCCGCCAGGGTGTCGCCCAGACCCATGCGCAGCAGCAGGGCCTTGAGCCCTTTCCTGGCCCAGAACAGGAAGGCGGTGGCCGCCGCCCCGGTAACCAGGGTGACCGTGTTGAAGTGCGCCACCTGCTCCGCCAGACTCTGCAACAGCTGGGGCAGGGTTTCGCCATGGCCCTCGACACCGAGAATGTGGCGCAGTTGACTGAGGCCGATAATGATGCCCGATGCGGTGATGAAGCCGGAAACCACCGGGTGGGAGAGGAAATTGGCGAGAAAGCCGAAGCGCAGGCAGCCCATGAGGAACAGCATGCCGCCGGACAATAGCGCCATGACAATCGCCGCCGCGGCATAGCCGGCGCTGCCCGCGGCCGCGATATTGCCCACCGCGGCGGCGGTCATCAGCGAGGCCACCGCCACCGGCCCCACCGAGAGCGTCCGGCTGGTGCCGAGCAGCGCATAGGCGACCAGCGGCAGGATACTGGCATACAGGCCCATTTCCGCCGGCAGACCCGCCAGCAGGGCGTATGCCAGCGACTGGGGGATCAGCATGATGGTGACGATCACGCCCGCCAGGGCGTCGCTGGCAAGCAGGTTGCCATTGTAGCCGCGCAGCGACTCCAGGAAGGGCAGCAGTTTTGCCAGGCGTGCGCTCAAGCGCCAGCTTTCCCGGTTTTCGAGTGCTCCGGGTCGACCATCCACTCCTTGCCTTTGAGCATGGCTTTCCAGTAGATCGGCGGCAGGATTTTCTCTTTCAGTATCCACGCAAGGCGCGAGGGTTTCTGGCCATTGATCACCCAGCGCGGGAAGCTGGGCAGCAACTTGCCGCCGTAGCCGAACTCCGCCAGCACGATCTTGCCGCGTTCCACTGTCAGCGGACAGGAGCCGTAACCGTTGTAGTGGGCTATACCGGTGACCAGGGACATGTCCTCGAGCACGTTATTGGCGACGATGGGGGCCTGCATACGGGCAGCCGCGGCGGTCTTGGCATTGGGGGCGTTCATCGCGTCACCGAGGCCCCACACGTTGGCGAAGGTCTTGTGGCGCAGGGTGTTCTGGTCGACATCTACCCAGCCGGCTTCATCGGCCAGTTCACTGGCGCGCACAAAGTCCGGGGCGCACTGTGGCGGGCAGACATGGATCATGTCGAAGTCGGTCTCCACCAGCTGCTTTTCGCCGTTGTCCGCGCTGGTTTCGAACCAGGCCTTCCTGCTGTCGCCGTCGATCTTCACCAGGCGGTGACCGAAATGGAGTTTGGCGCCGTACAGCTTGATGTACTCGCTCAGGGCCGGCACGTACTCCTTGACGCCGAACAGTACTTCGCCGGCGTTATAGAAGGCGATATCAATGTTATCCAACACGCCACTACGGCGCCAGTGGTCGGCGGACAGGTACAGGGCTTTCTGGGGCGCCCCGGCACACTTGATCGGCATGGGCGGTTGGGTGAACACCGCGCGCCCGCTCCGCAGTTGCTGTACCAGCTTCCAGGTATAGGGTGCCAGGTCGTAGCGGTAGTTGGAGGTCACGCCGTTGTGTCCCAGGGTGTCTACCAGGCCCTCGACGCCGTGCCAGTTGAGTTTGATGCCGGGCGCCACGATCAGGCGCTCGTAATATACCGGCCGGGTATCCTCCAGGGTCACACGGTTGTTGTGCGGGTCGAATCCGCCTACTGCGGCCTTGATCCAGTGCACGCCCTCGGGAATCAGCGAGGCGGTGGTTTTTACCGTGTCGCGCTGCTTGAAAATGCCGGCGCCAACCAGGGTCCAGCCGGGCTGGTAGTAATGCACCTCGGCGGGGTCGATGATGGCGATATCGAGGTCGTTCACCCGCGCCAGCAGGCTGGAGGCCACACTGATACCGGCGGCCCCCGCACCGACGATCAGGATATCGTAATGCGCCGCGCCGGCCGGGCGCTGGTGGGCCGGAGCCTGGGGCGCCAGGCCGAGGGCGCTGCTCAGGTCGTAGTCCAGGGCGGCGGCGACCTGCAGCAACTCCTGGGACGACCTGCCGTCGCGCAACTGCCCCAGCGCCCACAGCGTGATGGAACGCGTACCCGTGCGGCAGTAGGCATGGGTCGGCGCGGGCAGGCTGTGCAGTGCGGCCAGGAAATCGCTGACATCCGCGCTGCTGAACTTACCTGAAACGACCGGCAGGTAGGCCATGGCCAAACCCGCCTCGGCCGCCGCTGCCTCGATTTCGGTGACATTGGGCTGGTCCGCGGCCTCGCCATCGGGGCGGTTGCAGATCAGCGATTTGACGCCCTGGCGGGCCAGTGCGTGAACATCCTCTACGGTAATCTGCGCCGATACCGAGAAGCTGTCGTCTACCTGCTTGATGGCGGACTGCATCACTGCTCGTCCCGCGCGGTGAACGTGGCTATATCGGCACCCCCGAAGGCGTTGACCGGCAGTTGCAGGAAGACCTGCCCCGTACCCGCGGCCGGCGGAAAGTAACCGGCCCGCATGTTCACCTGCAGGGAGGGCAGTATCAGGTTCGGCATGCCCAGGGTGACGTCACGGGCACTGCGCATGTCGACGAACGCGTCTTCGCTGATACCGCGGTGAACATGGATATTGTCCTGCAACTCGGCTGCCACCGTGGTTTCGTATTCCAGTTCCCGTCCGTTGGGCAGGTAATCGTGGCAGACGAAAATGCGCAACTCCTGCGGCAGCGCCAGGATGCGCTGGATCGACTGATACAAAGTGCGCGCGTCGCCGCCGGGGAAGTCCGCGCGCGCGGTACCGCCGTCGGGCATGAACAAGGTGTCGCCGACGAAGGCCGCGTCACCCAGGACGTAGGTCATGCATGCCGGGGTATGTCCCGGTGTGTGCAGGGCACAGCCCTGCATGCCGCCTATCGCGATGGGGTCGCCGTCCTTGAGCAGCACGTCGAACTGGGAACCGTCTCGGGCGAAGCCGGGGCCGGCGTTGAAGATCGCGCCGAAGGTTTCCTGTACCACGGAGATATGCGAGCCGATGGCAATTTTGCCGCCCAGGGCCTGCTGGATGTGGGGCGCCGCGGAAAGGTGGTCGGCATGGACGTGGGTCTCCAGGATCCACTCCACTTCGAGACCCTGCTCGCGGACGAAGGCGATGATCTGGTCGGCGCCGGTGGTGCTGATGGAACCCGATGGATAGTCGAGATTGAGCACTGAATCCACCACTGCACAGGCCTTGCTCCCCGGGTCCTTGACCACGTAGGACAGCGTATTGGTTGGCTCGTCGAAAAAGGTGGTGATTTCCGGGCGGGTGGCGATGTCCAGGACCGGCTGGCTGACTTGATTCATGGCGGCTGACTCTCCTGTCTATTATGGCTGGCTGCCGTCACTCGGCAGCTGCAGTCGGTGTCTACTTGAGAACTAAAAGCAATGTACATGCCAGCTAACAATAAACATTAAAATAACGATCTAACTACATATAATAAAGCAATAAATAAACCAGCCATTTAACTTAAAGTCATTTCCAGCTTGCCTCGCGGCCGTCGATCTGCCACTTTTGGCAGAATATTTGTCAAAGTTGGCATTATGGAACTGATCGCAACCGATACCGACCCGGCGCTGGCCCGCATGCTGGACAGCTATGACCACCCCGCCATCCTGGTGACGCCGGACTACCGGATACTCGCCAGCAACGACCTGTACAGGGAAGCCTTTGGCATGATTGACGCCAGCGCCTCGCCCGCACTCTGCTACCAGGTATCGCACCGTTTCGATCGCCCCTGCGATCAGGCCGGGGAGGAGTGCCCGCTCGCGGCCGCCGCCAGTTCCGGCTCGCGCGAGCGCGTGCTGCACATTCACCAGACGCCCAGGGGTGAAGAACACGTGGATGTCGAAATGCTGCCTATCCTGGACGAGGCCGGCAAGGTGCGCTTTTTTGTCGAACTGCTCAAGCCGCTCAACCTCGCGGTGGCCGGTGATCGCCCCATGGTAGGCAGCAGCGCGGCTTTCAACCAGATGCTCGGCCTTATCGCCCGGGTGGGGCCCAGCGACGCGGCGGTATTGCTGCTGGGCGAATCCGGTACCGGCAAGGAACTGGCAGCTACCGCGCTGCACCAGGCCAGCAGGCGCTCAGGCGGCGCGCTGGTCACCCTGGAGTGCGCCGGCCTCAGTGAAACCCTGTTTGAGAGCGAGCTTTTCGGGCATGTCCGGGGTGCGTTCACCGGCGCCAACTATACCCGCCAGGGCCTGGCGGAGGCGGCCCACGGCGGCACCCTGTTTCTGGACGAGATAGGCGATATTCCCTACCCGCTGCAGGTAAAGTTGCTGCGCCTGATCGAGACCGGAACCTACCGCCCGGTGGGCAGCAGCCAGGTGAAGCAAGCTGACTTTCGCCTGGTATGCGCCACCCACAAGAACCTGGAACAAATGGTGGAAAGCGGGGAGTTCCGCCAGGACCTGTACTACCGCATCAATGTGTTCCCCATCCACTTGCCCTCCCTGGCCGAGCGCCTGGAGGACATACCCCAACTGGCGCGCAGTATCCTGCAGGACCTGCGCGGCCCGGATGGGGCCAGCTATCACCTCACCGAATCGGCGGTCAAGGTACTGAAAGCCCATCGCTACCGCGGCAATATCCGCGAACTGCGCAATATTCTCAGCCGCGCCGCGATACTGGCCAATACCAACGTGATCGACCAGGCGGTGATCAGGCGCGCCGCGGGGGAGGGGGCAGGCGCCACAGCGGGGAATGCAAGACAAGCCGGGCACGAGCCGAGCCTGAAGGAGCTGGAACACGACTACCTGCGCCGGCTGATGCGCACCCATGGCAACAACAAGGAAGAGGTGGCCGCCATCGCCGGGATCAGTGTGCGTTCGCTTTACCGCAAACTTGAACAGGTCGTGCCGGAGGGCATCGACGGGATTGCCTCCTAGGGCGGGAGGAATGCCATCAACTGGAAACGGGCCCGGGTTTCTGCCGCGTTATCCGCTCGATCTCCTCCTGGGATCGCTGCTGATCACGCTCGCGCTGTTCCCGGGTGGTGCAGCGCTTCTTGGACAGGCGACTGCCGGTTACTGATTCGCGCACACAGACGATGCCAGCTGCCTTCTGCTCTTCGGTGAGCACCGGCAGGCCGTCTGCGTCCACAGGATTGGCCGCCGCCTGCGGCTTGTCACTGGTGGCGCAACCGCCTGCCACCAGCAGGGCGATACCAAGGGCCGGAGCAACTGTTCTGACCAAAACTCGCATGTTTCCACCTACCTCTCGTGCACCGTGACAGACCGTCGGGAATACCGGATGTTAGCACGGAAGCCTCGGCAATGGCGGGTAACGGACTATACCGCTGTCCTGCACAAGGCAGCGTATGCACCTCACCCGCCAGGAGGGGGCCGCTGCCACGCTCGTGCGCCACCGGGCGCTGATTCCGGAAACCGGACTTTCCCGCACTAATTGCTTGAATCGAGGCTGCAACCCCACCTATTTTGTGGGCAAGGTGCCGCGGCATATGCTTACAGGTGTCGCGGTACAAGCTCTGATAACGACTTACGGGAGTACCGAATATGACAAAAATGCGTGTAGCGGCCGGGGTTCTGGCCATGGCCTGCCTGGGGACAAACGCCATTGCCGACAGCGCTGATGACAATGGCACGACGACTGTCTGCCACAAGGGACGTACGGTAACGATAAACGAGTCCGGCTTGCGCGGCCACCTCGGCCATGGGGACTCAGAGGGCTCCTGTGAAGACCGGCGCTCTGCTGTCGTGATGATGCAGTGTGTCGCGCAGGGCGAAGGCATCGTCGTCTACGCAGTGAGCAACTCACCCTTCGTGGATGAGGGAGTCGTTCCGGTGGCGGGGGAGGATTGCGCGACCGCACTCGCGACGATGATCGACGCGAACCTGGAACTCGGGGCCGTGACCAGCGGCAGTAACGGCACCACCGACTACCTGCTCACGGGCTACGTTTCCGCCTCGGCAACGCCCTGATGGCCCGCTCCGGAACGGGAAGTGGTGGCGCTCAGCCGCCTTCAATGAAGGCCTTCGGCACCTCGTAGGTTTCGCCACCATCAATCGTGACTATCCAGGTGTCGCCCTCCAGGGTGGCCTGGACCTCGCGATTGCTGGCGTTGACGTTGTCCTGCATGAAGTTGATGGTGAACCGCTCCCCCGCGGGACTCAACACCACCACCGAACCCTGGCCGTTTTCCATGCGCAGCACGCCCGCCGGGCAGGATCGAGCTTCCGCGTCGCCTTTGTTTCGGCAAATCAGCAATGTCGTAGCGTCATAATCGCGGGTAGAGAAGGGTGCGGTGGGGTTGTCGCCGTCCGCTGCATCGAGGGCACTGGTACTCCAGTAGACGTAAACGCTTTCGTCCGGGAAGCGAAAGATCAACCCTTGGTCGCCCAGGCCACTTTGCCGGAAAACAGTACGGCCCTCCTGGTCGCGGTAGGTACCGGGCGCAGCATCGCCAACGGGCGACAACTCATGAGTGGCACCGTCCTCATAGCTGATAGTGATGTAACCCTGCCGCTGGGAAAAAGTGCAGCGAGTCATGCTGCTGGCATGATCCTCTCCGGCCACGTAGATATCACAGCTGGCGGTAGTTGAGTCCGCTAGAGCCCCTGTGCCGCCACCCAGCAGCGCTGTCACAGTGGCGGCAAC
Source organism: Pseudomonadales bacterium (assembly GCA_024234735.1). Lineage (GTDB taxonomy): Bacteria > Pseudomonadota > Gammaproteobacteria > Pseudomonadales > Halieaceae > JARRPM01. The sequence continues at coordinate 763,145 of JACKNV010000001.1, read as the reverse complement.
CAGCTTCTGGCTACTGCGCATAATCGTTTCCCTGCCTGGCCTTGTTGACCCCATTATAGAGCAGCGGGACAGGAGCAGGGCACTGCCGTCGGCGAGACTGTATGGAAGTAGGGCGACTCAGTCGCGCCAGGCACAGATTCCGAGTGTCGCGCCTTTGTCCAGCAGCGTCCGAGCGCGGGCGCTGTTGACCAACCGGGTCTTGCGGCCGCGGTCGCACAGAACCAGCTTGTCGCCGAGGCCGGCCAGGTCGACCAGTATCTGGTCCAGGTGCCGATACTGGGCGTCGTGGCCTTCACCCGGATAGAGTCGCGTCGTCACCTCGGCACTGCCAAATGCCTCCCGCCAGCGACCAGCATGGGGCTCCACGGGCGTCAGCGAGTCGGCATCACCGTAGTAGAGAAACACTGGGGCAGTGACCGCGGTAAGGTCCGGCAGCTGCGGCTGGCAGTACAGCTGGAATTCGTGGTGCAGCGCTGCAGGGTCGCCGGCCTGGCCGCCCATATTGAAAGTGCGTGCCGCGTCGTCGAACGCCGCATCTTGGAACCCGGGGATCCGGTGCACTGGGCTCTCCGGCGCGAATTCGAACCAGGCCACCGGGTCCTCGGAATAGAAAGTCAGCGCGCTGGCCGGCAGCGTGCACTGCAAATTCGCCGGATCCCACCAGGTGAGCGAGGAGGCCAGGTGCACCGAGAGCAGCCTGGCGGAATTGCGCGCCGCGATCACCCCCGCATAGGGGCTGCCGCCGGAAATGGCAAACAGGCTGAACTCCCGGACACCCAGGTGCGCCAGCACAGCCTCTACATCCTCTGCGTAATCCGGATAGCCCAGCGTGTCGTCAAAGGCCGTAGTCCCGAAACCGTTGCGTTCGACCGCAATAAAACGCAACTCGAGGTTATGGCGGGTCTGGCGCAGGAATTCGAGCATGGCGAAGGCCCGGCCACTGGTGCCCGAGCCGCCCACGAAAACCACCACCTGCCAGTCTTTTTTCCCTTCATCGAGATAGGCCAGTTGCCGGCCGGAGGGCGCCTCCAGAGAGTGCATGGCAGGACCCAGGTGGTTGAACTGACTCTGGATCACGCTTTTCGCATGACTTGCGCCGCTGGCAAGCAGGCAGGCGCAAAAGAGAAGTGTTGCGCGCATCGATTGTCTCCTGGTGAGGGTCATGCCTCGTTATGAATTTATTTGAGCCCGACCGGAGCGGAACGGCTGCCGGTGCGCGAACACCGAAGAATCAACCGATCCAGCCGGAGGCGAGTATAGCACCGGCCATTACGTTTTCTGCGCCATTTGCCGGTGCTGCCAACGAGAGAGGGGCGCCGACTATAGCGAAGCCATTGTGCATAACTGTGTGCCCCAATACTCCATTTAACATAATATATATTATGCGCATATGTGGATAAATCCCGGCCGGGGCTATCTGGCTGGTTTTGCAGGTCTTTTTGCTCTGTTCGGGCCCTTCTGGCGGCCTCCAGCGATGACAGATTGTCAGCCCAGGTCTGCCACGGCGTATCGGATGAATCGACGTTGTAGAGCGGCAACACCAACCGGGTTGGCGTCCAGAAGTAACGGTGATCGAGCTGGTTCCAGTACAGGCAGCCGTTGCGGATTTCCCAGTCGGGCCAGTCGAAGCGATCCAGGGTGGCGATCTGTGAGGCGACCAGGCGAATGGCCCACCGGGGGGCGCCTACCTGGACCCAGCGGTACCAGGTGCGCTCAGAGATGTCGCTGTTGAATTGCATCCAAAATTGACCCACTAAGCCCCCGGATTTGCATCGAATTTTGACCCACGTATAACCCCTTCCCTGCATAAAAAATGAGCAGGGGTAACAGGAGTGATAGACGTGGCATTAGTAAGTGTGATTCGACGCTGGCACCTGCGCGACGGAATCCCTATCAGGGAGATTGTTCGCCGCACCGGACTGTCCCGCAACACGGTGCGCAAATACCTGGCCAGCCAGGACCTGGAGCCTGCCTACCCCTCACGGAAATCCCCCAGTAAGCTCGACGAGTATGAAGAGAGCCTGACCAACTGGCTGTTCCGCGAGTCCCGCCGGCACCGCAAGCAGCGGCGTACCGTGAAACAGCTGTATCGGGATCTTCTGGGACTGGGGTACACCGGCTCCTACGATCGGGTGGCCGCCTTCGCCCGGCAGTGGCGCCAGGCCCAGCAAGAGGCCCGCCTGCTGGCGGTCAAGCAGGCCTTCGTGCCGCTGCAGTTCGCCCCCGGCGAGGCCTTCCAGTTCGACTGGAGTGAGGACTGGGTTAGGATCAACGGCGTCAGTACCAAGCTGCAGATCGCCCATGTAAAGCTCAGCTACAGCCGGGCCTTCTTCCTGCGGGCCTACCTGACCCAGACCCACGAGATGCTGTTCGACGCCCACTACCACGCCTTTGTCGCCTTTGGCGGCATTCCCGAGCGGGGCATCTACGACAATATGAAGACCGCGGTGGACAGGGTCGGCCGGGGCAAACAGCGTCAGGTCAACAAGCGGTTCTATGCCATGGTCAGCCACTACCTGTATGAACCTGAGTTCTGCAACCCCGCCGCCGGCTGGGAAAAGGGGCAAGTGGAGAAGGCGGTTCAGGATGCCCGCCACGGCCTGTGGTACGACCCGCCGCCGTTCAAGTCCCTGAACGAGTTGAACCAATGGCTCCAGGCTCGCTGTGGGGCGCTCTGGCATGAGACCGCCCACCCTGAGTTCAAGGCTCGCTCCCTGGCGGAATGCCTTGCAGAGGAGCAATTGAAGATGATGCCTGTACCGGCGGCCTTCGACGGGTTTATCGAGCACAGCAAGCGGGTATCCTCGACCTGCCTGATCACCTTTGAGCATAACCGCTACAGCGTGCCGGCCAGCTTCGCCAACCGGGTCATCAGCCTGCGGGTATACCCGGAGCGACTGGTCATCGTCGCCGAGGCCCGGGTGGTGGCCGAGCATGTGCGGGTGTTCAGCCGGGACAAGCGCCCGCCGGGCCAGACCATCTACGACTGGCGGCATTATCTCTCGGTGGCCCAGCGCAAGCCCGGGAGCCTGCGCAATGGCGCGCCCTTCCTGGAATTACCTGACAGCTTCCGGCAATTGCGAGCCCGCCTGGTGAAGCGCCCCGGTGGCGATCGAGAGATGGTCGACATCCTGGCCCTGGTGTTGCTACACGATGAGCACCGGGTTGAGCAGGCCGTCGCGATGGCCCTGGAAGCCGGGGAGCCCTCCAAGCAACATGTGCTGAACTGCCTCAGTCGGCTGGAGGAGCCTGCTCGCCCCCCGAGGTTGCAGCCACCGCGGGCACTGAAGTTGGTAACCGAGCCCATCGCCGATACCGGCCGCTATGACCAGCTCCGGAGAACGCGCCATGAAAGCTGACGCCATGATCACAACCCTCAAGGGAATGAAGCTGCATGGTATGGCGGATGCCGTGAACACCCTGTCGGCGCAATCCTCGCCCGCCTACCAGCAGGCCCTCCCGGTATTGGAGATGTTGCTCAAAGCAGAAGCTTCTGAGCGCGAGGTGCGATCCATCAACTATCAGATGACTGTCGCGAAGTTCCCGGCTTACCGTGACCTGACCGGCTTCGACTTCCGCCAGAGTCCGGTGGACGAGGCGCTGGTGAAATCGCTGCATCGCTGCCAGTTCCTGGAGGATGCCCAGAACATTGTCCTGGTGGGCGGGCCAGGCACAGGCAAGACCCATCTGGCCACCGCCATCGGCGTACAGGCTATCCAGCACCACCGGCAGCGGGTTCGGTTCCTGTCCACCATCGAGGTGGTGAATGCGCTGGAGCAGGAAAAGCAGGCAGGACAACAGGGGCGGTTGGCTAACCGGCTGATCCACACGGACCTGGTGATCCTGGATGAGCTGGGCTACCTGCCTATCAGCCAGGTCGGTGGGGCCTTGCTGTTCCACCTGATCAGCAAGCTGTACGAGCGTACCAGCGTCATCATTACGACCAATCTCAGCTTTGCGGAATGGTCAGAGGTGTTTGTGGATGAAAAGATGACCACTGCCTTGCTCGATCGCCTCACGCACCACTGTCATATCCTGGAAACAGGCAACGACAGCTACCGATTGAAGCACTCGACAATCCATGGGCAGGGAGAAAAGAAAAGCAGTAAACGGAAATCTACGCCATAATCTGGCGTTCAGGGTGGGTCATTATTAAATGCAAATCCTGGGTCAGTTTTAAACGCAAATCAACACTCTTTGTACATTTAACATAATATATATTATGCGCATATGTGGATAAATCCCGGCCGGGGCTATCTGACTGGTTTTGCAGGTCTTTTTGCTCTGTTCGGGCCCTTCTGGCGGACTCCAGCGATGACAGATTGTCAGCCCAGGTCTGCCATGGCGTATCGGATGAATCGACGTTGTAGAGCGGCAGCACCAACCGGGTTGGCGTCCAGAAGTAACGGTGATCGAGTTGGTTCCAGTACAGGCAGCCGTTGCGGATTTCCCAGTCGGGCCAGTCGAAGCGATCCAGGGTGGCGATCTGGGAGGCGACCAGGCGAATAGCCCACCGGGGGGCGCCTAACTGCACTCAGCCTGGCTACCCCAGGGGCCTACCCAGGCTGGCATTTCGACTCAGTTATTATGTTAAATAGTGATTTTGGTCCACTACCCACTACTCAGCCAATTTCGTGCGGGGTTTGTAGAACGTGCAACCCTGCTCAAGGCCGCCAGAGGTTTAAAGATAGATACCGACATGTTTTATTGGGTGTTTCGATTGCAGTGGGCTATGCCCTATTGAAATACTGGCATAGTGCTGTCGGTGTTATTGCCTGCAATCAGGATGGATAAGTCGAAACCATGACGACATGTCGACTGGAAGACAACAAGGCTTTCGTACTGCGCTTTTTCGACGCGCTGAATGCGGGCGATGTGCAGCGGATCGTGGCAGCTTACAGCCCAGACGGCTGCGTGCAGACCCTGGGCAACACCCTGATCTCGGGCACGTTCTCCCTCGAGCAGATCGCGGTGTCGGCGAGTGCGATCTTCGATGTCTTCCCGAAGGGGTTGCAGTTTACCGTGACCGGGATGGTTGCCGAGGGCGACAAGGTCGCGGTTGAAGCTCGCAGCCAGGGGGAACATGTCTCGGGTAAGACCTACAGCAACCACTATCACTTCCTCTTTGAACTGGCCGGCGGAAAATTGCGATGCCTCAAGGAATACATGGACACCGAGCGGGTCACGGACGTCCTGTGCGGCGGCGTGCGGCCGCCACTCGTCGGAAACTGACCATGCACCGGTGTCTCCGGGAATCACCTGGCGGCTGGCAAGAGTATCGACACAAGGTCACGCTGTGAGAAAGGCATGAGTACAGGGATCGATTTCGAACAGTTGCTGCAACCGGCCAGGTGGTATGCCTACTGCGTCGACAGACGCGAATTCAGCATGCTGCCGGACATCTTCGCACCGGAAGCCACCCTGGTCGTCGCCAGCGTCGATCCGCGTGCGCCACCGCTACTGCACCTGGAGGGTTTCAGGCAAATCAGCGACGCGCTGCATGCGATCGACATCTACCCGCGGACGTTTCATATGCTTGGCCAGCAGCTGGTACTGGATTACCGCGTGGATACCGCCACCACGGAAACCTATTGCCGGGCATCGCATTTCTATACCCGCAACGACGCGCAACACGAGTACGTCATGTACATCCGCTACCGGGACGAGCTGCTTCGCAAGCCAGACGGGGGCTGGCAGTTCGGCAGCCGACACCTGCACCTGGACGCCGAGTTGGGCATCCCGCTTATTCCCAGGCGTTGACAGCCTATGCTGACTCACGCTATCGACCATGATTTGTGCAACGAGGAATACGCTTATGCCCTATCCCCATGAAGAAGTCGAGGCAACGATCCGCGGCCTGGCTGAAGCATTCGAGGAAGCCCAGCGAACCAACAGCTGGTCGTGGATTGCGGACCGCTTCTATCACGAGGACTGTGTCTACACCTGCCCCTATGGGGGAACGATGCTCGTTGTCGCCAACGGGCGTGAAGAGATACGCAACACACATTACGGCCGGGATATGGACGTGGGCTCGGGGTGGCAGGGGTGGAGCTTTCCCATCATAGACTGGGCGATCAACGGCAATCGGATCATTAGCCACTGGGTCAATCGCGGCCCAGGATTGCGCGCCGATGGCAGTTATTACCAGACCCATGGCGTCTCGTTTATTACCTACGGCGGCGATGGAAAATTTTCCGAGCAGTATGACCTGTTCGATCTGGCCCATCAGCTGCGCCTGTGCGACGAACTCGATGACGCCGGCCTGCTCGACCCCAGGCTGCGCGAAGAATGGGTGGCTCCCATGAAGCAGCGTCTGGTCGCCATGCTGGGGGCCACACCGGGGGGATAATCAGACCGCTGTTTTAACGACTGCCTGCGCACATGCCTTGCAATCTGCCTATCCGCCTGGCGGCGAAAGACGCCGCGGCTCAATTTGCCGGGCGCTTCTTCGCCGCGGCTTTGCGCCCGGCTGCCGCCCTGGCTTTGGTCTTGTTCTTGGTCTTGTTCTTGGCCTTGGTCTTGGGCCCTACCCCGGCTTTGCTCTTGCTCTTGCTCTTGCTCTTGGTCTTGCTCTTGGTCTCGGGCCCGAGCTTGGCGTTGGCCTTCGCCTTCGGCCTGGCCACTTTGCCGGCTCGGGCTCCCGATCCCCTCCCCCCCGCGCGCCTTTTGGAGCGTTTTACCGGTGCCAAGGTATGCGTGGCAGCGCGCAGTTCGTCCCAGGCCTCCTGCAGGCACTCCCGGTAAGTCTGTGGATCGGGCATCAGCTCGCGGCAGGATACGAACGTGATGGAGATCTTGCCGGCACCGCTGATCACACCGTGGAACAGGCCCATCATGTCCATGATCGGCCCCAGCCCCACCAGCATGTGCAGCCTGGCGCCCGCCAGGTAGAGTGGGACCTGCGGCCCCGGCACATTGGATACCACGGTATGCATGGGCAGGCCGATGTCACCCGCCCGCGCAAACAGGGTGCCGAGCTTGAAGCCCGCGCCGATGACCTGGGGCCACAGGCCCTGGCTGAGCTCCATCATGCTCGTGGTGCCCACGGCCGAGGCGTATTCCTTGGACCCCCGGACTGACTCGTTGACCGCCCGCAGGCGTTCCACAGGGTCCTCGATGTCGGTGTACATGCGAATGGACATGATGCCCACCTGGTTGCCGCGCGAGTCGCTGTTGCGCTCGGCGCGGACGTTGATCGGAGCGGCGGTCACCAGACTGCCTTGCGGTAGTTCTCCCTTGCCCTGCAGATACTTGCGCAGGCCGCCGCCGACCACCGAGACGATTACATCGTTGACGGTCACGCCGGCTACCGCCTGCCTGATCCCCTTGACCTCGTCGAGATCCAGGATGATGGCGTCCATGACCCTGAAGGAACTGACGCGGTCGTTGAAAACCGTCCTGAAGGAATCGGCACTCTTGCCGGTGTCCTCGCTCTCGCGGCTGGCCCTGATCATTTTCGGCACCAGCCTGCCGACAGTTTCCACCAGTCTAACCGGGCGCCGGATGGTATTCAGGTAGGCCCTTGACCATACCTGCAGCGCCGGAGGCTCCGGCTCGGGCTGCCAGTCATCCTCGACCAGGGGTGGCACCGGCTCATCGGTCAGGCTGTGTATGGCGTTGAGGATTTCCGCAGCGGACACCCCGTCGATGGCGGCATGGTGCACCTTCAACAGGATGGCGAAGCAGTTCGGGGGCAGGTGCTCCACGCCGTTGAGCCCTTCGATGACATAGGCCTCCCACAGCGGCCGTCGCATATCCAGGGGTCGCGCATGCAGCCGCGCCATGAGAATGCACAGCTGGCGCCAGTCGCCGGGCTGCGGCAGCGCGATATGGCGCACGTGGAATTCGAGGTCGAAATCCCCATCCTCGACCCAGTAGGGAGTATCCAGGCCAAAGGTGTGGTCGCTCAGCTTGCGCCTGAACACCGCAGACTTGTGAAGATTGCGCTCGAAAACGCGCAGGATGTCCCTGAACCTGACCTTGCCGCCGGGCGCCGTGGACTGATCGTAAAACATGACCGGGGTGATGTGCAGCGGCGTGCGGTTGCTCTCCATCTGCACGAAGCTGTAGTCCATTTCGGTGAGCTGTTCCATGGCGGTAATCCATCGATATCCGGAGCTTGAGACTGTGCCCGGAAAAACCCCGTGCCGCAAGTGGACACTGTCTACATCGCCCCACCAGAGGGGCTCTCGCCGCGAGGACCGCAAGACCTCGGCAGTGTATCGCTATCGGCAATTACCCCGAGATATCGCCAGTGTCGGGAACACTGCCCTGCCCCTTCGCCGCCCTGCATAAAAAGCTATACCAGCGCGCCAAAGCTGGGCATCGATGCTGGGTAAACAGGCTCGCGAAACATTAAGATCGAAACGTACTGTCCTGCTATGACGGTAGATTCCCGCCAGTAGAATACAAAGAGGCTGACCATGAACGACGATACCCTGGCGATTCGCGCCCACAAACAATCCATAGCCAACGCACAAAACGGCGACAAGGACGCATGGCTGTCCCTGTTTGCGGACGATGCCGTGGTGTTCGACCCGGTGGGGCCGTCGAGCCATGACCCCCAGGGAGCGGGTTTCGCCGGCAAGGAGCGAATCGCGCAATTCTGGGATCTCATGATAGGTATAGGCGATCTGACCATCGTCTCCCACCGGCGTATTCCCTGTGGTGAGCACGTTTGCGCCTGCGATATCACCGCGACCAACCGGATGGGGGATCTGAAGACCTATATCGAAATGATCGTCACCTACGAGGTCAACGGCGAGGGCAAACTGACCAGCCTCAAGGCGTACTGGGATACCGACAAGGTGATGGAGCAGGTTACCGGCTGAGGTCGCCACCGCGGTTCCCGGTGGCGCCAGCGATGCATTCCCGCCATTTGCGGCCGCTGCTCAGTAGTGCTCGGCGCAGGCGCTGATCTCCCTCTCCATCCGTCCCTGACCGTAACCCAGCAGGACCTGCTCCTCGCGATCCACCTGATAGCTCACGGTGGACCCGATACCGGCGTACATGATAGCGAACGGTATTAACGGGTGGTCTGTATCCCCACGCACTTCGTATTCCCGGGGGACGCCACAAGCCTGGGCCCAGGACTCCAGGTACTCCTTCCAACTGTAGTTTGCATCGCCGATGAGGTAGGCCTTGCCGGCCTCGCCGCGCTCCAGCGCGCCCCGCAGCGCCTCCGCGACCGTGAGCAGCGTGACGTGATTGGTGCCGCCCTGCGGGGCGAACTGCGGGGCCCCGGGAATCTGGCCCATGACATAGGCCTTGATGGCACTGAGGTGGGCTACCGGCAGGTCCGGTACGATACCCAGGATGAAGGGCGCATTTACCGCACACACCGCGAAACAGTCATCACTGAGCGCCCGGACCCGCTTGCAGGATTCTGCCCGTGAAGCCACGTAGGGGTCAGCCAGGGCCTCGGCTGGAGCCACATGTGCATAAAAACTCCCCAGGTTCACCACCCTGCCGATCCCGGCCGCCTTTGCCTTACGGAAAAATGCCGGCATGCCGACGGTATTACAGCGGTAGTAAAAATCCTTGGGGCTTGTAAGGTCACCGCCAGGCAGTCGGGTGATGTCCGCGCCGGCAGCAAAAATCATCGCGTCGAAACCGTGTAGCCGGGTATCCGGAAATTCCGGGGCCAGATAATCACCCTGCTGGAACGGCAATTGCGCGAGCGCCGTACCTGCTGGGGGTGGCTTGCGCCCCATGATGGTTACATCCCAGCCAAGTTTCCTGAGATAAAGTGCTGTGTACCCCCCGGCAAACCCGGTGCCGCCGACAACCAATGTCTTCACCTGCGCTCCTTGTGTCTGATGCGGTATAACCCAGGAATTTGCAAAGTGTAGCCGACGATACGCACTTTGGAGAAACTTCAGCGCTGTTGATGAAATGCCGCCAGGTGCGGAAAATTCCGTGCTATCGTTAGGTGAATCGATCCGGAGCAAAGGCAATGAAAAGCGACATTATCGAGCTCTCCCCTGACTTCTGGAATATACGCGGCTCATTCAGGATTGGTGGCGTGGTTGATATCGGCACCCAGGCCTCACTGGTGAGGCTGGCCAGCGGTGCTTTCGTATTGCTCGATTCCTATACCCTGAGTCCTGCGCTCAGGCGGCGGGTCGACGCGATCATAGGTGGTAGTGAACTCGAGGCCATTATCAACCTGCACCCTTTCCACACCGTACATGTGCGAAGCATGCACGAAGCGTACCCCCGGGCACGGCTGTATGGCACTGTCCGCCACCACGAGCGGTTTGCCGACCTGCCCTGGGAGCGGGAACTTGCCGAAGAGGCCGCGCTGCACGCCTTGTATGCGGACGACTTTGACTTCTCGGTGCCCCGCGGGGTGGATTTTGTCTCCGCCAACGAGAATATCCATTTCTCGTCAGTGCTGGCCCTGCACAGGGCATCCAGGACCATTCACGTGGACGACACACTGATGTACATGCAAATGCCACTACCCCTGCGCCTGGTCGGCTGGAAGGACACCCTGGTATTTCACCCCACTCTGCCCCGGGTGCTGGAACCACGCGCCGGGGCGGCGGCTGAATTCCGGCAGTGGGTCGCTGAGCTGATAGAAACCTGGGGCGGCGCGGAGAACCTGTGTGCCGCTCACGCTACCGCCCTGCTGGATGCCGACAACCGCGGCGCATCCATTGCCGAGCGCATCACCGGGGCACTCAGGCGCTGCGAACCGAAGTTGCGCCTGCATCAGCGGCGCTACGGCTAACGCTATCAGCGCGCCTGCGCCCCCGATGGACGGCTACTAGCCCCTGGTTATCCCGGCCAGGCGCTCATTGATGATGCGCTCGGCGTCGCCCACGATATTGCGCACCAGTTCCTCGCAGGTGGGGATATCGTTGATCAATCCGCCCGACATGCCCACAGTGACCATACCCGCCTCGATATCGCCGGTGGACCAGGCCTTTTCCTGGTTCTTGCCCGATACCAGGTGGTGTACCTCGCCGAACTCGCCACCGGCCGCCTCGATCTGGGCAACCTGTTCGGCGATGCTGTTCTTGTAAACCCGGGCGGTATTGCGGTAGCTGCGGAAAATCAGTTTGGTCTGGGTTTCGTCCATTTCGACGATCTTCTGCTTGATACCCTCGTGAATGGGTGCTTCCTTGGTGACCAGGAAGCGCGACCCCATGTTAATGCCCTCGCAACCCAGTGCCAGGGCCGCTACCAGGCCGCGGCCGTCGGCGATGCCGCCGGAGGCCACCACCGGGATTTTCAGCGCCTGGGCGGCTGCCGGGAACAACACCAGGCCGCCTATGTCCTGCTCACCCGGGTGGCCGGCGCACTCGAAACCGTCGATGCTGACCACGTCAACGCCGATGCGCTCCGCGGAAAGGGCGTGGCGAACGGCCACGCACTTGTGTATGACCTTTGCACCGGCCGCCTTGAAGCGCTCCATGAAGGGTTCCGGACTGCGGCCGGCGGTCTCTATGATTTTCACGCCACTGCCCAGGATGGCATCCACGTAGTCGTCGTAGTTGATTTCGGTCGCCACCACGCCTACCGTGAGATTGACGCCAAATGGCTTGTCTGTGAGAGAGCGGCACTTCTCGATCTCTGCCCGCAGCGCCTCGGGAGTTGGCTGGGTCAGCGCCGTCATCACTCCCAGGGCACCGGCGTTGGAGGCCGCGGCCGCCAGTTCCGCGGTGCCGACCCGCATCATGCCCCCGCAAATGATCGGTGTTTCGATGCCAAGTAATTCAGTAATTCTGGTTTTCATCTATAGCTGGCTCCCTGTTCCATAGTGAGTCGATAAGTCATGCTTGCGCAGTTCGCGGTGGCATACTATATGCCACACAACTCGATTGTCCATGCCGCCATGCCATGAGGGGCCGTGGCCCCGACAAGCCAGGAGACCGACATGATCAAGGCCAACCCCATCAACGTCATTCATATCGACCACGTTGTTATCCGCGCAAGGGATTTACCCGTCATGCTGGCGTTTTACCGCGAGGTACTGGGCTGTCGACTGGAGCGTGGCCCGGGGGAACTCGGCCTGGCGCAACTGCGTGCGGGGCGCTCCCTGATCGACCTGCTGGATGTACAGGGCCCGCTGGGCAGGGAGGGAGGCGCGCCCCCGGATCAGGGGGCGCCCAACATGGACCACTTATGCCTGCAGGTAAAGCCCTGGGATGCCGACGCGCTGCAGGCCCACCTGCGCAGCCACCGGGTCGATTTCGACGAGCCTGCGACCCGCTACGGCTCTGCGGGTATGGGGCCGTCGATCTACCTGCGCGATCCTGAGGGCAACACGGTTGAACTCAAGGGCTGAACGTACGACTGACTTACAACTGTCACAGCAAACGACTAGACTGGCAATTTTTTTCCGAACACGGTTTTACGAGGTAATTCGAGCATGAGCAGTCTTAACTACGTCACCGCCGAAGAGGCGGTACGCAATATCCAGTCCGGGGAGCGGGTGTTCCTGCACAGCGCGGCGGCGACGCCGCAGCGACTGGTTGACGCGATGACCGCACGTGGCCATGAACTCAGCTCGGTGGAACTGGTGAGCATCCACACCGAGGGTACCGCGCCCTACCTCGACCCATGCTTCGATGGTGTATTCCACCTCAACACCTTTTTCGTGGGGGCCAATACCCGGGCGGCGGTGGCCAACGGCATGGCCAGCTACGTGCCCATTTTTCTCAGCGAGATTCCCAACTTGTTCCGCTCGGGCATCATGCCGCTGGACGTGGCCATGGTGCAGGTCAGCCCGCCCGACAAGCACGGCTATTGCTCCGTGGGCGTATCGGTTGATATCACCAATGCCGCAATAGAGACGGCCAGGCACGTGATTGCACAGGTAAACGAGAACATGCCGCGCGTGCACGGCAACGGTATCATCCATGTCTCGGCCATCGATGCCCTGGTGCGCTGCGACGATCCCATTTTCGAGTTGAAACCACCGGTCCTGACACCGGTTGAACTGCGCATAGGCGAATACATCGCCAACCTGGTGGAGGATGGAGCGACCCTGCAGACCGGCATCGGCGGCATACCCGATGCCGCGCTGCGTGCCCTCAAAGGCCACCGCGACCTGGGAATGCACACCGAAATGTTCTCCGACGGCGCCATGGAACTGATGCGCTGCGGTGCCCTGACCGGTAAAAAGAAGTTCAAGCAGACCGGCAAGCTGGTCTCGGGCTTCTGCATGGGCTCGCGCGAGCTGTACGATTTTCTCGATGACAACCCCATGATCGAAATGCGCGACATCTCCTACGTCAACGATACCTCCATCATCCGCACCAATCCCAAGGTCACGGCAATCAACAGCGCCCTGGAAGTCGACATCACCGGCCAGGTATGTGCCGATTCCCTGGGCAGCACCCAGTACTCCGGGGTGGGCGGCCAGGTGGATTTCATTCGCGGAGCCGCCCTGTCGGAGGGAGGCAAGCCGATCATCGCCCTGAATTCACTCACCAGCCATGGCGAATCGAAAATCGTCGCCAGGCTCAAGCCCGGCGCCAGCGTGACCACCAGTCGCGCCCATGTGCACTACGTGGTCACCGAATACGGCGTTGCCTACCTGTACGGCAAGAACCTGCGCCAACGCGCCTCGGCACTGATCGCCGTGGCCCACCCGGATCACCAGGAACAACTGGAGCGGGAAGCCTTCGAAGTATTCAAGAGACATTAGTTTTATATAATAATATTAGTATGTTATTAAATATATTTAATGTATTTAATTAATATGTGGCGCCACTCGTCGACACCCCTCCGGAACAGGGAACTTTTGCCATCTGAACATATCTATAAAGAGGCTGTTTAACCGCCTGGCCCCCGAGGGTACACTTAGCCACCAGATAATATTTTCAGGTATCGCGATTTTGAAGCTTTCCACTTGTTGTCGACCCCGTTTCACCGCAGCGGGGCTCTGTGCCCTCCTCCTGACTTCCCTGGCCCTGCCCAGCTGGGCACTGATCGAGCCAAGCGCCAGCCAGCGGGAGACCATGGTGGAGATGATCGAGCAACTCGAGCAGCGCCACTACGCCAAGCACCGCTACGACGACGCCATGTCCTCCTCCCACCTGGACAGCTATATCGACAGCCTGGACGGTGCCAAGATGTTCTTTGTCTCCGCAGATATCGCCGAGTTCGAGCAATACCGCAATGCCATGGACGATCAGCTGCATGAGGGCAACCTGGAAGCCGGCTTCGCGATTTTCAATCGCTTCCAGCAGCACCTGGAAGAGCGCCTAGACCAGGTGGTGACCAGGCTGCCCGACCTGGTGGCGACCATGGACTTCAGCGTCGATGAGACGATACCCCTGGAAGTCGATGACTGGGACTGGGCCGCCAGCCAGCAGGAGCTGGACGACCGCTGGCGCAAGCGGCTCAAGAACGAGGTGCTGAGCCTGAAACTGGCGGACAAGCCCGCCGACGAAATCGCGCCGACCCTGGAGAAACGTTATTCGAGCCAACTCAAGCGGATCAGGCAGTACAACAACCAGGACGTGTTCCAGATTTACGCCAATTCACTGACCGAGCTGTACGACCCGCACACCAACTACCTGTCGCCGCGCCGCTCGGAAAACTTCAATATCAACATGAGTCTGTCGCTGGAAGGCATCGGCGCCGTTCTGCAGCAGGAAGACGAATACACCAAGGTGGCCAGGCTGGTTGCCAAGGGCCCCGCGGACAAGCAGGGCGAGCTGCAACCCTCCGACCGTATCGTCGCTGTCGGCCAGGGCGCGGACGGCGAGCTGCAGGATGTCATCGGCTGGCGCCTGGATGAAGTGGTGGAACTGATTCGCGGCCCCAAGGATTCGACGGTGCGCCTGGAAATCATTCCCGCCAGCTCCAAGACCGACGAGCACAAAGTGGTCACCATTGTCCGCAATACCGTCAAGCTGGAGGAGCAGGCAGCCCAGAAGAAAATTCTGGAAATACCCGCTGGGGGCGACAACGTCAAGGTAGGAGTGATCGAACTACCCGCCTTCTATATCGATTTCGAGGCCATGCGCCGGGGCGACAAGGACTACAAGAGCACGACCCGCGACGTGAAGAAGCTGCTGGATGAATTGCAGGCCGAGGGTGTCGAGGGCATCGTGGTGGACCTGCGCAACAATGGCGGCGGCTCCCTGCAGGAAGCCAATGAGCTCACCGGGCTGTTCATCGAGTATGGTCCCACGGTGCAGATCCGCCACTCTTCGCGTCGTGTCTGGCGCGATGGCAAGCGCCTGCGCAGCACCTACTATGACGGCCCCCTGGTGGTGCTGATCAACCGCCTGAGCGCATCGGCATCGGAAATTTTCGCCGGGGCAATACAGGATTACCAGCGGGGCATCATCGTCGGTGACCGCTCCTTCGGCAAGGGCACGGTGCAAACCCTGATCCCGCTCACCGAGGGCCAGCTGAAGATCACCGAAAGCAAGTTCTATCGCATTTCCGGTGAAAGCACCCAACACCGCGGCGTGGTGCCGGACGTGACGTTCCCGGCCCTGTACGACCACGACGAGATCGGCGAGAGCTCACTGGACCACGCGCTCAACTGGGACCAGATCAATCCGGTGCGTCACCAGCGCTACAACGACCTGTCCAGTGTCGTTCCCCGGGTCACGGCGCGTTTCGTCGAACGCAGTGCCGGCAACCCCGATTTTGTCTATCTCGAGGATCAGGTCGAGCTGGCCCGCCAGACGCGGGAAATCACTGAACTGCCCCTCAACGAAGCGGCTCGCATCGCCCTGCGCGAAAGCCAGGAACAAAAGGCCCTGCTGATCGAGAACAAGCGCCGCAAGGCACTGGGCAAACCCCTGTTGGACTCCCTGGAAGACGACGAGCACGATCTCGACGGCGATGGTCTTGCCGAGGCAGACGGGGACGAAATCAGCGTCGACGATGCCGACGAGGACCAGGACGACGTCCTGCTCACCGAGGCCGGCAACATCCTCGCAGACATGCTGGTAATGACCCGGCATTCCTTTGCAGTTAACACCCCGGCGGCGGCCAGCAAGTAATCCCGCCGGGTGCGGGCGCCCGGCGGCGCCCGGTCTTCGCGGGTTTTCAGTCGGGCGCCTCCCCGAACCACGCCAGTCGCTCATGCAGGCGTACCACCGAGCCGATGATCACCAGGGTCGGCGGCTGGGGTTGATGGCGACCGATTATCCCGGCCATGGTACCCAGGGTACCGGTGATCACCCGCTGTTGCTCGGTAGTGGCGCGCTCCACCAGGGCGACGGGTGTATCCGCGCTGCGCCCGTGCCGTTGCAACTCTTCGCATATGACAGGCAGACCCACCAGCGCCATGTAGAACACCAGGGTTTCCTGCTCTGACAGGAACTGCGTCCAATCGTGGTCCAGGCTGCCATCTCTGAGGTGGCCGGCCACGAAACGCACGCTCTGGGCGTGGTCGCGATGGGTCAGCGGTATGCCTGCATAGCAGGCTGCCGCACTGGCCGCGGTGATGCCGGGAATGACCTGGAAAGGAATGCGATGCTGCGCCAGCAGTTCGATTTCTTCCCCACCCCGCCCAAAGATGAAAGGGTCGCCTCCTTTCAGGCGTACAACCCGCTTGCCCTGTTGCGCCAGGGTCAGCAACAGGGTGTTGATCTGGCCCTGGGGCAGGGCGTGATCCGCGCGGGACTTGCCCACGTAAATGCGCTCGGCGTCGCGCCGTGCCAGGTCCACGATGGCCGGCGCGACCAGGCGGTCGTACAGCACCACGTCCGCGCTCTGCAGCAGGCGCAAGGCCTTGAAGGTCAGCAGGTCGGGATCGCCGGGGCCGGCGCCCAGCAGGTAGACCTCGCCGCGGTGCAGGTGGCCGACATCCGCCAGCTGCCCGCGCACCAGTTCCTCGGCGCGAGTCTCCCCGCCCGCCAGCACCAGTTCCGCCACCGCGCCGTCCATGGCCTGCTCCCAGAACAGGCGACGGGGGGTCGCCTCGGGAATAGCCATGCGCACCGGTTCGCGCAGGCGCCCCGCGAATCGCGCAAGCCGCCCGTAGGCAGCTGGCAGCATCGCCTCCAGGCGGCGGCGCAGCGCGCGTACCAGCACCGGACTGTTACCGCCACTGGAAATGGCGATGGTGAGGGGCGAACGGTCGACGATGGCGGGAAACACCACGGTACACAGCTCCGGGGCATCGACCACGTTCACCGCTATGCGGCGGGCCCGGGCATCGGCGGATACCTGCTCGTTGACAGCCCGATGGGGCGTGGCGGCGACCACCAGCACCGCTTCGCCGATACCTGCGCTGTGGTATTCACCCTGCTCCCAGTCACCCCCTGTCTGTGCCAGCAGCGCCGCCAGTTCAGGCTGTATATCCGGAGCGAGCACGGCCAGCCGGGCGCCCGCCCTGGCGAGCAGGCGCGCCTTGCGGGTGGCGACCTGGCCTCCACCTACCAGCAGGACCCTGGCGTCGCTCAGTTTCAACCCCAGGGGCAGGAAATCCACGCTACTCCCGCGGCCGCTGCAGGCTGGCGCTGCCCAGCAGGGGCTGCAACACCTCGGGCACGGCAATGCTGCCGTCGGCCTGCTGGTAGTTTTCCAGGATGGCGACCAGGGTGCGGCCCACCGCCAGCCCGGAGCCATTGAGGGTATGCAGCAGTTCGGGCTTGCCACTGGTGTTGCGCCAGCGGGCCTGCATGCGCCGCGCCTGGAAGTCGCCGAAATTACTGCAGGAAGAAATCTCCCGATAGGTGTCCTGGGCGGGCAGCCACACTTCCAGGTCATAGGTCTTGCGCGCGCTGAAACCGATGTCACCGCCGCATAGCACCACCTTGCGGTAAGGGAGCTCCAGCAACTGCAGGACACGCTCGGCGTGCCCCGTCAATTGCTCCAGGGCTTCATCGGACTGCGCTGGACGAACCAGCTGCACGAGTTCCACCTTCTCGAACTGGTGCTGGCGGATCATGCCGCGGGTGTCGCGGCCGTAGCTGCCCGCCTCGCTGCGAAAACAGGGCGTGTGGCAGGCGAACCTGATCCCCTCGCTGCCCAGTTCGGCATCTTCGAAAATGCGCTCCCGGGCGACATTGGTGACCGGCACTTCCGCGGTGGGAATGAGGTAATAACCCTGGTCGCCCTGCAGCCTGAACAGGTCTTCTTCGAACTTGGGAAGCTGCCCGGTACCGCGCAGCGAGTCGCGATTGACGATATAGGGCACGTAGATTTCCCGATAGCCATGTTCGCCGGTATGCAGGTTCAGCATGAACTGGATCAACGCCCGATGCAGGCGGGCCAGCTCTCCGTACATCACGGTAAACCGCGAGCCGGTGATCTTTCCGGCTGTATCGGTGTCGAACATTCCCAGGGCCTCGCCCAGCTCGACGTGGTCTTTTATCGGAAAATCGAATACACGCGGCTTGCCCCAGCGGCTGAGCTCGACGTTGTCATTCTCGCTGCTGCCATCTGGCACACTGACGTCGGGAATATTGGGCAGCTCCAGCAACAGCTCGTCCAGTTCGCCCTGCGCCTGTCTGGCCTGCTCGGTCAGGGCATCGATCTGCGCAGCGATTTTGTCCAGGGTCTCGTTTACCTGCGCCTTGGCCTCCTCCACAGGTATGCCCTGCCCCACCAGCTGGCCGATTTTCTTGGAAACACTCTTGCGCTGGGCGAGCAACTCCTGGCTGTCGATATCCGCCTGTTTACGTCGCGCATCCAGCGCCCTGAAGGCGCCGATGTCAAAGCTGAATCCGCGTTTTTCCAGTGCTGCCGCGACACCTTCCGGGTCCTGTCGCACTGCCTTGATGTCCAACATGTCTGATGATCCTGTATCCGATGTCAACGCGCCGCGGTGGCTAGACCAGTGCGCGGGTGAGCTGCATGGCCGTGCCCGCCAGCGCCACGCACAGTAGCGCGCTGAGCAGCATGTAACCCAGTGCATGCGCTACCTGGCCGCTTTCCAGCAGGCCGATGGTCTCCAGCGAAAAAGTCGAAAATGTCGTGAACGCTCCCAGAAATCCCACCATCAGCACGCCACGCCAGTCCTGGTGGATAAGTTCTTTTTCCACCAGCAGCACATAGACGATACCGATACCGAAAGAACCCAGAGCGTTGACCAGTAGCGTGCCCACGGGGTACGTACCCTCCCACAAGCTGTGAGCCCAGGTCGATAGCAGATAGCGCGAGACGGCGCCCGACGCGCCCCCCAGGGCGATAAACAGCAGGTATTTCATGGTTGCATTGTGGTCGCTTCGCTGGAAGCGGCATTGTACTGGTTTTGGCCGGCGGGCGCAGTTGTTTCCCCGCCGTGAGTTGTTAAGACGGGTCGGGATAGCCCTGGGGGTTGGCCTGCTGCCAGCGCCAGCTGTCGGCGCACATGGCGGCCAGGTCCAGTTGTGCCGACCAGCCCAGTTCGGCACGTGCCAGACTCGGGTCGGCGAAGCACTCGGCGATGTCCCCGGGGCGCCGCGATTCCATGCGGTAGGGGATGGGCATGCCACAGGCCCGCTCGAATGCCGCCACGATCTCCAGCACCGAATAACCCGTACCTGTGCCCAGGTTGTGGATTATGACACCGGGATGCTGTGCCAGCCTGGCCAGGGCGCTCAGGTGCCCGCGGGCGAGATCCACCACATGGATGTAATCGCGCACACCGGTACCGTCGCGAGTGGGGTAATCATCGCCGAATACGGCCAGGCAATCGCGCAGGCCGCTGGCGGTCTGCGCGATATAGGGCATGAGGTTGTTGGGCACCCCGCTGGGATGTTCGCCGATAAGTCCACTGGGGTGCGCCCCGGCCGGATTGAAATAGCGCAGTATGGAAATATTCCAGTTGGGTTCCGCCGCCCCCAGGTCGCGCAGCATGTCCTCGATCATCAGCTTGCTGCGCCCGTAGGGGTTGGTCGCTCGCAGGGGGAAATCCTCGCTGATGGGATTGCTGCGCGGGTCGCCGTAAACCGTGGCCGAGGAACTGAACACCAGGTCGGTCACACCCGCGCCCTGCATTGCCCGCAACAGGCTGATCGCACCGTTGAGGTTGTTGTCGTAGTAAGCCAGCGGCCTGGCCACCGATTCCCCTACTGCCTTGAGCGCCGCGAAATGGATCACGGCGTCCACACCGTGCTCGACGAGGGCGGACTGCACGGCCACCTGGTCGCGCACATCGGCCTGGATGAACCGCAGGCGCTTGCCGGTGATCTGCTCCACCCGCTGCAGGGCAACGGGACTGCCGTTGTCGAGATTGTCGATGACCACCACCTGGTGCCCCTGCTGCATCAGTTCGACGCAGACATGGGAGCCGATATAACCGGCGCCGCCGGTGACCAGTACGTTTCTGCTCATGTTTATGCAGGCTCCACTTGGCGGCGCTCAAGCCGCTGCGCCGTCGGAGGGCGATGGGTAGCGCTGGCGGGGACTGTCGCGGTCTAGCTGGCGCAACTGCGCCATTTTCTCGCGGATACGGGTTTCCAGGCCGCGCTCCACCGGGTGATAGTAACGCCGCTCGCGCAGCTCCTCGGGGAAGTAGTTCTCCCCCGCCGCGTAGCCGCCCGGCTCGTCATGGGCGTAGCGATAGTCCTCGCCGTGCGCCATCTCTTGCATCAGCCGGGTAGGCGCGTTGCGCAGGTGCAGGGGCACCTCGTGGCTGCCGCTGGCCAGTACGTCCGCCATCGCAGTATTAAAGGCGTTATACACCGCATTGCTCTTGGCGGCGCAGGCCAGGTAGACGATGGCCTGGGCGATGGCCAGTTCCCCTTCCGGGCTGCCCAGGCGCTCCTGCACCTGCCAGGCCTCAAGGCACAGGGTCAGTGCCCGGGGATCGGCATTGCCGATATCCTCACTGGCCATGCGCAGCACGCGCCTGGCGATATACAGGGGGTCGCAGCCGCCGTCCAACATACGGCAGTACCAGTACAGCGCCGCGTCGGCACTACTGCCCCGCACCGCCTTGTGCAGGGCGCTGATCTGGTCATAAAACACATCCCCACCCTTGTCGAAGCGCCGCAGGGAGGCCTGCAGCACCTCCGTCAGGGTGGCGTGGGTAATCACACCATTCGCCGCCAGGTCGGCGGCCAGTTCCAGCAGGTTCAGGGCCTTGCGGGCATCTCCATCGGCCTGCCGGGCCAGCTCGGCCAGGCAGCCCGGCTCGGCGCTGATGCCTGCGCCGAGCGCCTCCAGGCCGCGGCCCAGCACCGCCTCGATGTCGGGCTGCTCCAGGGGCCGCAGTTTGTACACCCGGGAGCGGGACAACAGTGCGTTATTGAGTTCGAAGGACGGGTTTTCCGTGGTGGCGCCGATAAATATCAGGGTGCCGTCCTCCACATAGGGCAGGAAGGCGTCCTGCTGGGACTTGTTGAAGCGGTGCACCTCGTCGACAAACAGCACCGTATCCCGCCCGGCCCGTTTCTGGCGCCGGGCTTCGGTCACCGCATCGCGTATGTCCCTCACCCCGGACAGCACCGCGGAAAGCTGCAGAAAGTGGGCGTTGGCATGGCCGGCGGCAATACGCGCCAGGGTGGTCTTGCCCACGCCGGGTGGACCCCAGAAAATCATGGAGTGCAGCTGGCCGCTGGCGATCGCCCGCTGCAGGGGTTTGCCCGGGGCGAGCATGTGCTGTTGCCCCGCATAGGCTTCCAGGGTGCCCGGGCGCAGACGCGCGGCCAGCGGCTGGTAGCCCTGGGGCGCCGCTGGGCCCGGCGCCCCGGCTGCGCCGGCTTCCTGCTCCCCGAACAGGGAATCCTGCTGTCCCGGGGGGGCACCCGGTGCAGCTGCGGCCGATTCTCGCGCCCGGGGCTCACTCGTCATAATAGAACAGGTCCACCTCTGCCTCGGGTGGAGTGAACTCGAAATCGCCACTGTCCAGGGGCGATGTGGTGTCGACCTCGTGAAAGTCCACCACCACCCGCTGACCCAGTTTATCGACGATATCCATGCGGCTGATGGCATCGCCGGCGAAGGTCACGCCCAGGCGCCGAAAACTGTGTTCGGCACCCAGCGGCTGGAGGGTGAAGCTGTCGCGACCGCTCTGTTCCACGTCGTACTGGTCGCGCAGAGCGGAGGCATCGCCACCCAGCACCTGCAGGGGCGAGGCCTCGATGTTCCCCACCACCGGGCGCCGGGTCGCGGTTTGCAGGTCCATATCGTAATGCCACAGGTAGTCTGCATTGGCGACAATCAACTGCCGGTCCGGCGCCTGGATCTCCCAGCTGAAGTACACCGGCCGCAGCAGGCGAAAGCGGCCCGTCGACTCCGCCAGGACCTTGTCGCCGTCGCCGTACTGGCGCTGGGTGAACTTACCCTGCATCTGGGAGATGCGCTCCAGGCGGGCCAGCAATTCGCCGGTGGCTACCTCGTCGTCCGCCCTCGCCGGGGCGACCAGCAGGCCCAGGACCAGGACGGCAATTGCTGCAAATTTGCTCATAATCAGTCTTCGTGTGGGGGTGGTGCCAGCACTTCCCGCTGGCCGTTGCTGCCCATGGCGCTGACCACCCCGGCCGCTTCCATGGTTTCGATCAGGCGGGCCGCTCGATTGTAGCCGATACGCAGCTTGCGCTGCACACTGGATATCGAGGCGCGGCGGCTCTTGGTGACATAGTGAACCGCCTCATCGTACAGCGCATCGTTTTCGTCGTCGCCATCCGAGGCACTGGCCTGCAACTCACCCGCGGTGACCGGCGTGCTGCTGCCCTCGTCGAGCAGCCCCTCGATATACAGGGGTTCGCCGCGCCGCTTCCAATCCGCCACCACCCGGTGCACCTCTTCATCCGAACAGAATGCGCCGTGGACCCGATTGGGAACGCCGCTGCCCGGAGGCAGGTACAGCATATCCCCATGACCCAGCAGTTGCTCGGCACCACCCTGGTCGAGAATGGTCCTGGAATCGATTTTCGAGGACACCTGGAAAGCGATCCGGGTGGGAATATTGGCCTTGATCAGGCCGGTAATGACATCCACCGACGGCCGCTGGGTGGCCAGGATCAGGTGAATGCCCGCCGCCCTCGCCTTTTGGGCGATACGGGCGATCAACTCCTCCACCTTTTTGCCGACGACCATCATCATGTCGGCGAATTCGTCGATGACCACCACGATCGCCGGCAACCTTTCCAGCCCCGGTGCGGTTTGCTCCTCGTCGGTCATCGCGAGAATCGGGTCCGGTGTCCACAACGGGTCCGGAATGGGCTTGCCGGCCCTGCCGGCCTCCTCCACCTTGCGGTTGAAACCCGCAAGGTTGCGCACCCCCAGCGCCGCCATCAGCTTGTAGCGGCGTTCCATTTCCGCTACACACCAGCGCAGCCCGTTGGCGGCGTCCTTCATGTCGGTGATCACCGGCGTGAGCAGATGGGGAATCCCGTCATAGACCGACAATTCGAGCATCTTCGGGTCCACCAGGATCAGCCTGACGTCGGCCGGAGAGGCCTTGTACAGCAGGCTCAGCAGCATCGCGTTGACCCCTACAGACTTGCCCGAACCCGTGGTGCCCGCCACCAGCAGGTGCGGCATCTTGGCCAGGTCCGCCACCACCGGC
Source organism: Pseudomonadales bacterium (assembly GCA_024234735.1). Taxonomy (GTDB): domain Bacteria; phylum Pseudomonadota; class Gammaproteobacteria; order Pseudomonadales; family Halieaceae; genus JARRPM01. The sequence goes on along the minus strand of JACKNV010000001.1, from coordinate 739,720 downwards.
TGGCCGGAAATATCGTGCCCGAGGGCCAGGGTGAGCGGCGACTTGCACTGGTCAAAGGCCTTCGAGGCGAGCACCTCGCGGAAATTGACAATCTCCCGGTGCTCGTTGGGAATCTCGATGCCAACGACCGACTTGCCGGGGATGACCTCCACCACCCGCACACTGATCACTGCCAGGGAACGCGCCAGGTCCTTGGCCAGGTTGGAAATACGTGACACCTTGGTGCCCGGCGCGGGCTGAATTTCGAAGCGGGTGACCACCGGCCCTGGGTATACGGCCACCACCTCGGCACTGATGCCAAAATCCGCGAGCTTCAATTCCAGCAGCTTGGAGAGGCCCTCCAGTGCTTCCTTGGAGTAACCCGCATCCGGGTCGTTCTCGTTGGGATCGAGCAGCTCGAGCGGCGGGAGGGCTCCGCTCACCGGCGCGTCAAACAGCGGGCGCTGCTTCTCCTTTTCCTCGCGTTCGCTCTTTTCCCTGCTTACCTTGGGTGGCTTTATCTTGGGGGGCGTGCGCTGCTTGGTCTTCTCGACATGTTCGGCAATCACCATCTTGCGGGCCTCGACCGCCTTTTCCCGGGCGCGCCGGTCGCGCAGGTTGTCGAGGGTGCGGGTGAGCCAGTCGCGGCTGGCGTTGAAGGTGGCGATACTGCCCGCCCCCAGCCTGTCGATCAGCCTGAGCCAGCTGAGATCGGTAAAAATGGTCATGCCGAACAGGAACACCGCCAGCAGGATGAGGCGACTGCCCACCGCGCTGAACGCGCGGGTAAAACTGGAGCCGATCGCCTGGCCAAGGATACCACCCGCCCCCTGGGGCAGCCCCGAGCCGCCGCCGTCGTTCATCGCCGCCAACGCAGTACCCGCGATCATCACCAGCACCAGTCCCAGGGCACGGATGCCGAAGGTCAGCCAGTCGAAGTGTTTGCCTTCGTGGCGCTCCAGCAGGATGATCACAGCGCGGTAGGCGAGCAGCAGGGGAAACAGGTAGGCGGCATACCCCACCAGCGAGAAAAAGACATCCGCCAGCCAGGCGCCGGTGGGCCCACCCAGATTGCCGATCTTGTCACCGCTACCCGTGGCCGACCAGCCGGGATCGCGAGAGCTGTAGGTAACCAGCGCCAACAGCAGGTACAGGCACATTGCGCTGACACCGATGAAGGCGCCCTCGCGCAGGCGTGGCCCCAGGAAATTGTCAGTCTTGCTCGCTTGCGCCACGGTGGTGCCAATCCTCGTGTTCGGCGTCGGCGGAGGTGTTGCCTGCACCCTCCCCCGGAAATAGCTGTGCGTATAGTTTGACCGTCTTTATCATTTATTTCAAAGGGTTATGGAATTTAATTAGAAATAATCTCGTCTTTGCCCATCCGGGGTCTTTAAATTACCATAGGGCGCCCCCATCGAGGACACGGCGGCAGGCCGGGCAAGGGCTGCATTTAACAACAGCAAGCGGGAAATAACCATATGAGCGACGTGAAGCACCACCCCCTGATCATCCTCGGCAGCGGCCCGGCGGGTTACACGGCGGCGGTGTACGCGGCCCGGGCCAACCTCAGCCCGGTGGTGATTACCGGCATGCAGCAGGGAGGGCAACTCACCACCACCACCGAGGTGGAAAACTGGCCCGGCGGCGCGCCGGACCTGCAGGGGCCGCAGCTGATGCAGCAGATGCAGGAACACGTGGAGCGCTTCGACGCGGCAGTAGTATTCGATCACATCGAGGAGGTCGACCTGACGGCACGACCCATGACCCTCAGGGGTACGGCCAGTTATAGCTGTGATGCCCTGATCATTGCCACCGGCGCGTCCGCCCAATACCTGGGCCTGCCCAGCGAGGCGGCCTTCATGGGCAAGGGTGTCAGCGCCTGCGCAACCTGCGACGGCTTTTTCTATCGCAATCAGAAAGTGGCGGTGATCGGCGGCGGCAACACTGCTGTCGAGGAGGCGCTGTACCTGGCAAATATTGCCAGCGAGGTCATCCTGGTACACCGTCGCGACGCGCTGCGAGCGGAGAAGGTCCTGCAGGAGCGCCTGTTTGCCCGGGCCGAGGAAGGCAAGGTCAGGATTCTCTGGGACCACACGCTCGAGGAAGTGCTGGGCGACGACAGCGGCGTGACGGGCATGCGGGTGCGCGCGGTCGAGGGAGGCGGCACCACCGACCTGGAGGTGGCGGGCGTGTTTATCGCCATCGGGCACAAGCCGAACACCGATATATTCACCGGGCAACTGGACATGCAGGACGGTTACATCCGCGTGCGCAGCGGCACGCAAGGCAATGCCACGGCCACCAGCGTACCCGGGGTGTTTGCCGCCGGCGATGTCGGCGACCACGTCTACCGGCAGGCGGTCACCTCGGCGGGCTTCGGTTGCATGGCGGCGCTGGATGCGGAGAAGTACCTCGATTCACTGTGAGGCCATGCCGTCCCCCGGGAACCCGCGCTAGTGTCCGGGCGCATACCCTTGCTCGGCCCCGGCGAGGATTTCCCGCCGACTGACCGCGCCCTGCGCGACCCCAACGGCCTGCTCGCCGCAGGCGGCGAACTGAGCCCGGCGCGGTTGCTCGATGCCTACCGCCGGGGCATATTCCCCTGGTATGAAGCGCCGCAACCGGTATTGTGGTGGAGCCCCGACCCGCGTACGGTGCTGTTCCCCGCGGAGTTGCATATCTCGCGCTCATTGCGCAAACGCCTGCGCCAGGACCGCTTCGCCCTGGCGGTGGACACCCGCTTCAACCAGGTCATGCGCGCCTGCGCCGAACCGCGGCGGGACAGCCTGGGAACCTGGATAGGCAAGGACATGCTGCGCGCCTATACCGCCCTGCACTACCGTGGCGTGGCGCACTCCGTCGAAGTTCTGGGCCCCGGGGACACGCTGCTCGGAGGGCTGTACGGTATAGCCCTGGGCAAGGTGTTTTTCGGCGAATCCATGTTCAGCCGCTGCACAGATGCCTCCAAGGTCGCCATGGTGGGGCTGGTCGCTATATTGCGGCGCGGCGGCTTCCACTTCATCGACTGCCAGGTGGGCAACCCGCACCTGCACTCCCTGGGGGCGCGCGAACTCGACAGGCTGGACTTCGAGGCCCGCCTTGCCCAGAATATCAATTCGGAAACCGATCCCGGCATCTGGTCTTTGCCGGGCACCTGTGGAGGCTTGGCGTGACCTCATCGATGCGGGACCTGAAGGTGTATACCACCTATCCCCATAGCTGCAGCTACCTCGATGAACAGGAGGCCACCACCCTGTTCGTCGACCCGCGCCAACCGGTGGACAAACTGTTATACAGCAAGCTGTCCCTGCTAGGCTTCCGGCGCAGTGGCAATCATATTTACCGCCCCCACTGCACCCACTGTGAAGCCTGCGTTCCCGCCCGCATTCCCGTGGCCCTGTTCCAACCGGGCCGCAGCCAGCGGCGCACCCTGCAGCGCAACGAGGACCTGCGGGTGCGCCGCACCGAGGATCTGCGGGACGAGGAGGCCTTCCAGCTGTACCGCCGCTATATCGAATTGCGCCACGCCGACGGCGATATGTTTCCGCCCGATCGCGAGCAGTACGAATCGTTTCTGAACAATGCCTGGGATTGCACCCACTACTACCGCTTTTACGACCGCCACAGCCTGGTGGCGCTGGCAGTGGTGGACGAACTGCAGGACGGGTTGTCGGCCATCTACACCTTCTTTGAACCGCTGCAGGAGAAACGCAGCCTGGGAAGTTACGCCATTCTGTGGCAGGTACAGCGCGCCAGGGCGCTGGGGCTGGACTATGTCTACTTGGGCTACTGGATCAAGGGCTGCCGGAAAATGGCCTATAAATCCAGCTACCGACCGCTGGAACTGCATGTAAACAACCGCTGGACAGTAATAGGCTGACGAACACCTTCACGAGCCTGCACATGACAGGTCGCCGCTGCGCAAGCCGCCCCGGGGCTGCCGCCAGCGGCGTCGCAGGCCATCTCCCCGAGGAATTTATTACAGTGGCTTTAGGCTGCGCTTTCAGGCAAAATGCGCGACTGTTTTTTGCTATGAGGGTTGCCAAGTAATGGCAAAGGAAGACCAGATCGAAATGGAAGGCGAGGTGATCGACACCCTGCCCAACACCACTTTCCGGGTGCAACTGGAAAACGGGCATGTGGTGACAGCACATATTTCCGGCAAGATGCGCAAGAACTACATCCGCATTCTCACCGGCGACAAGGTCCGCGTGGAACTCACCCCTTACGACCTGAGCAAGGGCCGCATCACCTACCGCGAAAGGTAAGCGACTAGCTCTCCTCGAGCTCTTTTTCCACCTCTTCCACTACCACTTCCAGCTTGTCCTCGGCCCTGTTGAGGCGCACCAGTGCGGTGCCGCCGGCCTGAGCCAGGCGCCCGAACAACACCATCTCCGCCAGCGGCTTCTTGATATGCTCCTGGATCACGCGCGCCATGGGACGGGCCCCCATGTGGATGTCGTAACCCTTTTCCACCAGCCACAGGCGGGCATCCACGTCGACGTCGATAGTCACCCCTTTTTCGTCAAGCTGGCCCTGCAACTCGGTGAGGAATTTGTCCACCACAGTCAGGATGACGTCCTCCCCGAGCGGCTGGAACTGCACGATGCTGTCCAGGCGGTTGCGGAACTCCGGGGTGAACATACGGTTTATCGCCTCCATGCCATCGGTACTGTGGTCCTGGGTGGTGAAACCGATGGTCCTGCGGCTGATGCTTTCCGCGCCGGCATTGGTGGTCATCACCAGGATGACATTGCGAAAATCGGCCTTGCGCCCGTTGTTGTCCGTCAGGGTGCCGTGGTCCATCACCTGCAGCAGCAGGTTGAAAACCTCCGGATGCGCCTTCTCGACCTCGTCCAGTAGCACCACCGCATGGGGGTGCTTGGTGACCGCGTCGGTCAATAAGCCGCCCTGGTCGAAGCCGACATAGCCAGGCGGTGCCCCGATCAGTCGCGATACGGTGTGGCGCTCCATGTACTCGGACATATCGAAACGAATCAGCTCCAGCCCCAGCAGGCGCGCCAACTGGCGGGTAACCTCGGTCTTGCCCACCCCGGTGGGGCCGGCCAGCAGGAAGGAACCGATGGGCTTGTCCCCTGACTTGAGGCCGGCCCTTGCCAGCTTGATCGAAGTGGCCAGGCTGCTGATAGCCTGATCCTGGCCGAACACCACCATCTGCAGATTCTGTTCGAGTTTTTGCAGCACCTCCCGGTCGTCGGTACTGACGGTTTTCGGGGGGATGCGGGCAATCTTGGCGATGACCGATTCGATGTCCGCGGCGCCCACCAGCTTTTTGCGTTTCGAAGGGGGCTGCAACTGCTGGAATGCACCGGCCTCGTCGATCACGTCGATGGCCTTGTCCGGCAGGAAGCGATCGGTGATATAGCGCGCCGATAGGTCAGTGGCCAGGCGCAGGGCCTTGTTGGTATAACGCAGCCCGTGATGCTCCTCGAAGCGCGACTTCAGGCCCTTGAGAATCAGGTAGGCATCCTCGGTACTCGGCTCCATGACGTCGATTTTCTGGAAGCGCCGGCTCAGGGCCTTGTCCTTGTCGAAAATGCCGCGATACTCATGAAAAGTGGTGGAGCCGATACAGCGCAGTTTGCCCGAACTCAACAGGGGTTTGAGCAGATTGCTGGCGTCCATCACCCCTCCGGATGCCGCGCCGGCGCCGATGATGGTATGCACCTCGTCGATGAACAGGATGGCATGGTCGCGCTTTTTCAGTTCGGCCAGCAGCCCCTTGAAGCGCTTTTCAAAGTCGCCCCGGTACTTGGTGCCGGCCAGCAGCGCACCCAGGTCCAGCGAGTACACCACCGCATCCCTGAGGATATCGGGCACGTCGCCGTCGACGATCTTCTTGGCCAGCCCCTCCACAATGGCGGTTTTACCGACACCGGACTCACCCACCAGCAGCGGGTTGTTCTTGCGCCGGCGCGCCAGTGTCTGGGCCACCCGCTCCACTTCGGCGATCCGCCCGATCAGCGGGTCGATATGCCCGGCCCTGGCCTCTTCGTTGAGGTTGGTGGCGTAGTTGTCCAGCGGGTTGCTCTCGCCCTCCTCGCCAGCGCTCTCGGCAGCTACCGACGGGCCGGGCTCGGCCTGCTCGTCATCACCGGGCACTTTGGAAATCCCGTGGGTGATGTAATTGACCACATCCAGCCTGGCCACACTCTGGGTCTTGAGAAAGAATACCGCCTGGCTCTCCTGCTCGCTGAAGATAGCCACCAGCACATTGGCCCCGGTCACCTCACTCTTCCCGGAGGACTGCACGTGGAATACCGCCCGCTGCAGCACCCGCTGGAAGCCCAGCGTGGGCTGGGTATCGCGCTGCTCATCGTCCTCGGGAATCAACGGCGTGGTGGCGTCCACGAACTCCACCAGGTCGCCACGCAGGGCGCTGATGTCGGCACCACACGCCTTGAGCACACGGATCGCGTCGTTGTTGTCGAGCAGTGCCAGCAGCAGGTGCTCCACGGTCATGAACTCGTGGCGCCTGCTGCGCGCGGTCCTGAAGGCTTCGTTCAGTGTCTGTTCCAGGTCTTTACTCAGCATAGATACTCCCGGGGCCGTCAGCCCTCCGATGCCTCGATCTCACACAGCAGTGGGTGTTCGTTTTCACGCGCGTACTGGTTTACCTGGGCGGCCTTGGTCTCGGCGATATCGCGGGTATAGATTCCGCATACACCCTTGCCCTTGGTATGGACCGTCAGCATGACGTGGGTGGCCTGCTCCCGGTTCATCCGGAAAAACACCTCGAGCACCTCGACCACGAATTCCATGGGTGTATAGTCGTCGTTGATCAACACCACTTTGAACAGCGGCGGGCGTTTAAGTTCAGGCCGGGACTCCTGCAGCGCGAGACCGCCGTCGGAGCCGCCCTGCTGCTCCTTGCTCATACGCACCTCGTCACTGTGCCCCCTGTACCTCACTGCTGCCATCTCTCTGCTTCGGGCATTGCGAATGACCTATATGGCTACATTATACGGGAATTCAATGGGGGGCAATGGCGGGCCCATGTTAACGAAAGCGGATCATCCTGTAGCTGCGTCCCGCCCGGTTTCACCCGGCCAAAAAAAAGCCCCGACGAATCGGGGCTTATGGTAAATCGACGCGGGATCTACATCGCCTCGATGACCGCCTGTCCGAATTCCGAACAGCTCAGCAGGGTCGCACCCTCCATCAGACGCTCGAAGTCGTAGGTGACCTTGCCGGCCTGGATGGCACCGTTCATGCCCTTGATGATCAGGTCGGCCGCCTCGTTCCAGCCCATATGGCGCAGCATCATTTCGGCTGACAGGATCAGCGACCCGGGATTGACCTTGTCCTGGCCTGCGTACTTGGGCGCGGTGCCGTGGGTGGCCTCGAACAGGGCGATGGTGTCGGACAGGTTGGCGCCGGGCGCGATGCCGATGCCCCCCACCTGGGCCGCCAGGGCATCGGAGAGGTAATCGCCGTTCAGGTTCAGCGTGGCGACGACGCTGTACTCCTTCGGGCGGGTGAGAATCTGCTGCAACATGGCGTCGGCGATAACGTCCTTGATCACGATCTCATTGCCATTATTGGGGTTCTTCACTGCTACCCAGGGACCACCGTCTAGCAGTTCGCCCCCGAACTCCTCGCGCGCCAGTTCATAACCCCAGTCGCGGAATGCGCCCTCGGTGAATTTCATGATGTTGCCCTTGTGGACCAGGGTGACCGACGGCAGGTCCTGGTCTATGGCGTACTGGATGGCCTTGCGGACCAGCCGCTTGGTGCCCTCCTCGGAAACCGGCTTGATGCCGATACCGACATTGTTGGGGAAGCGGATCTTGGTGGCACCCATCTCGTTGATGATGAAATCGACGACTTTCTTCGCCTCCGGCGTGCCCGCCTGGTATTCCACGCCAGCGTAGATGTCCTCGGAATTTTCCCGGAAGATGACCATGTTGCAGGCGCCAGGGTCCTTGACCGGCGAGGGGACACCTTCAAACCAGCGCACCGGGCGCAGGCAGGTGTACAAGTCCAGTTCCTGGCGCAGGGCGACGTTCAAGGAGCGAAAACCGCCGCCCACCGGGGTGGTCAGGGGCCCCTTGATGCCGACCGTGTACTCCTTGATCGCCTGCAGGGTCTCGTCCGGAAACCAGTCGCCTTCATACAGCTCTGCGGCCTTTTCACCGGTGTAGATTTCCATCCAGGATATCTTGCGCTTGCCGCCGTAGGCCTTGGCCACCGCGGCATCGACCACGTCGATCATGACCGGGCTGATGTCGACGCCGATGCCGTCACCTTCGATGTAGGGAATGATTGGATTTTCAGGGACGTTCAGGCTGAAATCGTCATTGACGGTGATTTTGTCACCTTCAGTGGGAACCTGAATATGCTTGTAGCCCATAATATGCTCCATTGCTGCTGTTGGGATTGCCGGGTTGGCCGGGTGACACCGATACGCGATCACCATTGGTAAATCGGCGCGTAGTGTAGCACGATTACCCCAGATTCAGTGGCGAGGCGCGGGTAAATTCTCGGCGCCGGGCGCGTGTTCCAGGTACAGTGCAGTCGGTTATGGCAAGCGTAATACTGTTCAACAAGCCCTTTCGGGTACTCAGCCAGTTCAGCGACGAGGCCGGGCGCGCGACCCTGGCCGACTACCTGAGCGCACCCGGTTTCCGCGCGGCGGGTCGCCTGGACTACGACTCGGAGGGACTGCTGCTGCTGACCGACGACGGCGCGCTGCAACAGCAGATCGCCAACCCGCGCTACCAGCGCTGGAAAACCTACCTGGTGCAGGTGGAGGGCGACATCGACGGGCCCGCCCTGGCGGCCCTGGCCGCCGGTGTGCGACTCAGGGACGGCCCCACCCTGCCCGCGCGCGCGCGCCGTATCGACCCGCCAGCCCTGTGGCCGCGCACTCCGCCGGTGCGCTCGCGGCAGACCGTTGCCGACAGCTGGCTGGAACTGTGCATCTGCGAAGGGCGCAATCGGCAGGTTCGCCGGATGACGGCCGCGGTGGGCTTTCCCACCCTGCGGCTGGTACGCATCCGGGTGGGCGACTGGGAACTGGGGCAGTTGTCGCCGGGTGAACACCGCCACCAGCGGGTCAACCTGCCTGTCGCTGGGCGCCCCGCCCGTCGGCAGCGGCCGCGCCGCCGCGGGCAGCACTGATGCGGCAGTGGCATCCCCATGTCACGGTCGCCTCGGTGGTGTTCAGCGACGGCCGCTATCTGCTGGTGGAAGAGCGCGACAAGTCCAGCGGCGCGCTGGTTTTCAACCAGCCGGCCGGCCACTTGGAGCGCGACGAATCCCTGCCGGAGGCGGCCCTGCGGGAAACCCTGGAGGAAACCGGCTGGCAGGTCCGCCTGCAGGGCATCCTGGGCGTGGCCCTGTATACCGCGCCCGCCAACGGCGTCACCTACCACCGCACGACTTTCCTGGCGGAGCCGGTAGCGCCCGTGGCGGAGGCCCGCCTCGACGCGGACATCCAGGCGGTACACTGGCTGGACTACGAGTCAATACGCGCCAAGTCTGCTAGAATGCGCAGCCCGCTGGTGCTGGCCAGTATCGAGCTGCACCGGCGGGGCATCTGTTACCCCCTGGATCTTGTTTACAGTCAATGAGTCTGAACTCTGCCAGTAAAGTGATCGTCGGCATGTCCGGCGGCGTCGATTCGTCCGTGGCCGCCCTGTTGTTGCTAGAGCAGGGCTACCGGGTGGAAGGCCTGTTCATGAAGAACTGGGAAGAGGACGACGGCACCGAGTACTGCACCGCGAAACAGGATTTCGCCGACGCCCAGGCGGTGGCGGACAGTCTGGGCATCGCACTGCACGGGGCCAATTTCGCCGCCGAATACTGGGACAACGTGTTCGCCCATTTCCTTGCGGAATACCGCGCCGGTCGCACCCCGAACCCGGATATACTCTGCAACCGGGAAATCAAGTTCAAGGCATTCCTGGAATATGCCCAGCTCCTGGGCGCCGACTATATCGCCACTGGCCACTACGCGCGGCGCGGCGCCAGCGCTGGCCAGGGCACCCTGCTCAAGGGCCTGGACGACAACAAGGACCAGAGCTACTTCCTGCACGCGGTTGGCCACCGTGAACTGGAGCAGACCCTGTTTCCCCTGGGCGAACTCCCCAAGCCCGAGGTGCGCCGCCTGGCGGCGCAACATCAGCTGGCCACCGCCCGTAAAAAAGACTCCACCGGTATCTGCTTCATCGGGGAGCGCCGTTTCCGCGATTTCCTGCAACAGTACCTGCCGGCGCAACCGGGGGAGATTCACAGCCTGCAGGGCGAATACCTCGGGCAACACAGCGGCCTGATGTACCACACCATCGGCCAGCGCCAGGGGCTGGGCATAGGCGGGCTCGCCAACCACGACGATGCGCCCTGGTACGTGGTCGACAAGGACCTGGCGCACAATGTGTTGCTGGTCGCCCAGGGCAATGATCACCCGGCGCTGTTCAAATCCTCGCTGTACACTGGCGCCCCCCTGTGGGTTGCCGGGGCAGCGCCCGAGCTGCCGCTGCCGTGCCGCGCCAAGGTGCGCTACCGGCAGCCGGACCAGGCCTGCAGCATACAGCCGTCGGGCGATGGCCTGCGAGTGCTCTTCGAGCAACCGCAGCGGGCGGTCACCCCGGGACAATCGGTGGTTTTCTACCAGGGCGAGCGCTGCCTGGGTGGCGCCGTCATCGAGCGGGCGGCGCCATGACCGCGACCACCCTCTCTGCCCTGCAGCAACAGACCGTGGCCCTGGCCGGCGTGGCCCAGGCCGCCAGAATGGTGGACCAGGTGTCGAAAACGGGGAGCTATCCGCTGGAGTTCCTGACTTCCTCCATCCACAGCCTGTTCATGTTCGAGGCAGCCTCCGTGGAGGAGGTGTTCGACGGCCTCGCGGGAGTCAAGCTCGGCCTGAACAACCTCTCCAGCCTGCTGGCCAGTCGCCAGGCACAGGAGAACAGGGACCTGGCCCGCTACATGTTCGCGATGCTGTACCTCGAACGCAGGTTCGCCAGCGACCGCGCCATGATGTCGGTGGTTCACGCCCGCCTGCAGCACGCCAGCTTTCGCGCCGAGCACTTTGCCGGTCACGTCAACGACACCTGTCACAGCATTTCCGGCATATACCAGGACACCCTGAGCAAACTGCGCTTTCGCATCAAGGTAACCGGTAGTGCCCAGCACCTGGAAAACACCCGCAATGCGGATATCATCCGCGCTTTGTTGCTGGCGGGCATACGCTCGGCCTTTCTCTGGCACCAGTTGGGCGGGCGCCGCTGGCGGCTGCTCCTGCAGCGTCGCAAATTGCTGCAGACCTGCCAGGAACTGTCGCGCGGATTGGGCGTGGTGTAGACTCGAGTACAGTTATTTTCCGGAGTATTTCATGGATTTGTCAGCCCTGACCGCGGTGTCACCCATCGACGGCCGCTACGGTAGCAAAACAGCTGCCCTGCGCGGGATTTTCAGTGAATACGGCCTTATCAAGCGCCGCGTGCTGGTCGAGGTGCGCTGGCTGCAGTGCCTGGCCGCCCACCCAGGCATCAGCGAGGTACCCGCCCTGTCAGCCGCGGGGAACGCGGCGCTGGACGGGATCGCCACCAGTTTCAGCGAGGCGGACGCCCGCCGAATCAAGGATATCGAGGCGACTACCAACCACGACGTCAAGGCGGTCGAGTATTTCATCAAGGAGCGTTTTGCCGGCAACGATGAGTTGCAGGCCATCAGCGAGTTCGTGCATTTCGCCTGTACCTCCGAGGACATCAACAACCTGTCCCACGCCCTGATGCTGCGCGATGGCCTGCAGCAGGTCCTGCTGCCCGCCATGGGCGATATCATCGCCGCGCTGGTCGCGCTGGCCGGGCACTGCGCGGCCACGCCCATGCTGTCGCGCACCCACGGCCAGACGGCCAGCCCGACCACCATGGGCAAGGAGGTCGCCAACGTGGTCGCGCGCCTGCGACGCCAGCTGGCGCAGGTCGAGAATGTACCCTACCTGGGCAAGATCAACGGCGCTGTCGGCAATTACAACGCCCACCTGTGCGCCTATCCCGAGATCGACTGGCAGGCCAACGCCGAGGCCTTCGTCACCTCCCTGGGCCTCACCTGGAACCCCTATACCACACAGATAGAGCCCCATGACTACATGGCCGAGCTGTTCGATGCCCTGGCCCGCTTCAACACCATACTGATCGATTTCGACCGCGACGTATGGGGTTACATCTCCCTGGGCTACTTCAGGCAGAAAACCGTGGCCGGCGAGATTGGTTCGTCCACCATGCCCCACAAGGTCAACCCCATCGACTTCGAGAACTCCGAGGGCAACCTGGGACTGGCAAACGCGGTATTCCAGCACCTGGCGGCGAAATTGCCCATCAGTCGCTGGCAGCGGGACCTGACGGATAGCACGGTGCTGCGCAACATGGGGGTCGGTGCCGCCTACAGCCTCATCGCCTACCAGGCGGCCCTCAAGGGTATCGGCAAGCTGGAATTGAACGAGGCCCGCCTGGCCCAGGACCTGGACGCCAGCTGGGAAGTCCTGGCGGAGCCGATCCAGACCGTCATGCGCCGTTACGGTATCGATCAACCTTATGAAAAACTCAAGGAGCTGACTCGCGGTCGCGACATGAACGCCCAGGCCATACGCGACTTCGTCGCCGGGCTGCAGCTGCCCGAGGTGGCCCGACAGGAGCTGCTGGCACTGACTCCCGCTGGCTATACCGGCAACGCCCAGGCCCAGGCCAGGGCAATCGATTAAAGTGACCGCCGGGCGGCTTCAACTGGACAGGGAGGCCTTCCTGGCACGCTACTGGCAGCGCGAGCCGCTGCTCATCCGCGAGGCCATTCCCGCGTTCAAGCCGCCCCTGGATGCCGCCGAGCTCGCGGGGCTGGCACTGGAAGCCGGCGTCGAATCACGTCTCATCGAATACCGCGACCAGCAATGGTTGCTGCAGCACGGGCCTTTTACCGAGGCCGATTTCAACCGGGATGCGCCCTGGACCCTGCTGGTGCAGGCGGTGGATCACTACGTCGACGAGGTGGCCGGGCTGCGACGCCTGGTGGATTTTCTGCCCCAATGGCTGATGGACGATGTGATGGTCAGTTATGCCGTGGACGGCGGCAGCGTGGGACCTCACTACGACAACTACGACGTCTTTCTGCTGCAGGGCGAAGGCCGGCGGCACTGGCGGGTCGGCCAGGCCTGCGACAGCCGCAGCGCGCTGCTGCCACACCGGGAGCTGCGCATCCTGCGCGACTTCGACTGCCAGCAGGAATTCCTGCTGGAACCCGGCGACATGCTCTACCTGCCCCCGGGCCAGGCTCACTGGGGAATCGCCCAGGGGGAGTGCACCACGTTCTCCATCGGCTTGCGGGCACCGCGCATCAACGATTTGCTGTCCCGCTGGGCGGACCAGATGCTCGAGGGCCTGGCCCCGGACCTGTTCTACCGCGACCGGCAGATCGAGCCGGTGTCGCGCGCCGGGGAGATCCGCCCCCGCGACCTGCAACAGGTCGCCGAACGATTGCGGGTGACCCTGGCGGACCTGGATCGACAGGGCGACAACCGCTGGTTCGGGGAAGTCGTGACCGAACCGCGCTATGATGTACCGGTAGAGGACGGAGAACTGGCCAACCAGCGGGCATTGCTCGCCGGTGGTGCGTGCCAGGTCGAGCTGGACGCCGCTGGCCGGGTGGCCTGGCAGGAAACGAGCGCGGGAGTCGCGGTGTTCGCCAACGGCCAGGCTCAGGAGTTCGCCGCAACCGTGCTGCCCTGGCTGGTACAGTTGTGCGGACAGTGGCGCCTCGAGGGGCAGGCGCTGGCCGCTGCGCTGGCGCAACCGGATGGCAGCCAGTTACTGGACTATCTGCTGACAACAGGGTGCATCTATGTCGAATGACTTTCTCAACGGGGTCGCCTACCCCAACCCCTTTGACGAGCTGACAGTGCAACTGTGCAGCCGGGCCCTGCGCCATGTCCGCATACTCAGCCCGTCTTTGGATCACGCGGTGTTCGACAACGAACGCCTGCTCGAGGCGCTCATCACCCTGGTGCGGCGCAGCCGGCAAACCAGGGTGCGCATGCTCATCGCCGACTCCCGGGCGCTGGTTTCGCGCGGCCACCGCCTGTTGCAGCTGGCGCGGCGCCTGCCCACCGCTATCGAACTGCAGAAACTGGCAGAGCACCCGGACTGGAACGGCGAGACCGTGGTGATTCGCGATCTCGAGGGCGTCCTCTACAAGCCCGGCGGCAGCGACCACGACGGTTTTTACGAGCCGGCATCGCGCGCCTCCGCCCGCCGTCACATCGAACTGTTCGACGAGCTGTGGCGCTACAGCGCACCGGATACCGAGCTGCGCACGCTATCGCTGTAGGGGAGCCGCCACCCTGATGAGCAGGGCCGTACACCTGGATGAAATAGCCTACCGGCCCGACAGTTGCGATCTGTTCGAGCAGTTGCGAACCCTGCCGGGTGCCGCCTTTCTCGACAGCAGCTATCCCCATTCCGGCAGTGGCCGCTTTGATATCCTCTGCGCCCTGCCCACGGCAAGGCTGGCTGCCCCTCCAGCGGGGGCCAGCGAGCGCGAGTGCCGGCAGTTTTTCCGCTCCCTGGAGGCGTTTCACCGCGAGCATTTCGCCGGTATCCAGCCGGTGTCCCACGACATTCCCTTTTGCGGCGGCGTGCTGGGCAGCATCCCCTACGATTGCGGCAACGGCCTGCACGGGGTGCGCCACGCTGGCGACGACGGAGATAGCATGCCCGGAGCGGGGTTGGGCGCTTACGACTGGTGCGTGGTGCAGGATCACCTGCTGCGCCGCGCCGCGCTGGTCGCCCAGCCCGGTGTGAGTGCTGCCCTGCGCAGGGAGCTGCTGGCCCTGCTGGCCCGCGAGCAGGCGCCAGCCAGGGAACACTTCAGCTTGCGCAGCCCTTTCAGCGCCAATTTTACCGCGGCGCAGTACGCCGCCACCTTCGCCCGCATCCAGGCCTACATCGCCGCCGGCGATTGCTATCAGGTCAACCTGGCCCAGCGCTTCAGCAGCACTTACGAGGGGGACCCGTGGTCAGCCTACCGCGTGCTGCGCGAGATCGCGGCGGCACCGTTCTCAGCCTATATCGCACAAGAGCCGGGCGACGCCCTGATCAGCCTGTCGCCCGAGCGTTTTATCTCCCTGCATGGCCAGCATGTGGAAACCTGTCCCATCAAGGGTACCCGCCCCCGCCATGCCGACCCCGTGCTGGACCGGGCAGCGGCACAGGCACTGCGCGACGCCGCCAAGGACAGGGCCGAAAACCTGATGATCGTCGACCTGCTGCGCAATGACCTCGGGCGCAGTTGCGTACCTGGCAGCATTCACGTGGACCGCCTGTTCGAATTGCACAGCTATGCGACCGTACATCACCTGGTCAGCACCATCAGCGGCGAATTGCGCAACGACAGCAGTTTTGCCCAGCTGCTGGAAAACAGCTTTCCAGGCGGCTCGATTACCGGCGCCCCCAAGCGGCGCGCCATGCAACTGATCGCCGAACTGGAGCCGCACCCGCGCCAGTCCTACTGCGGCTCGGTGCTCTATATCAGCGCCGACGGGCGCCTGGACAGCAATATCGCTATCCGCACGCTGCTGTGCCGCGCCGGGGAAATACGCTGCTGGGCCGGCGGCGGCATCGTCGCCGACTCCCGGTGGGAGCTGGAATACCAGGAGACCTTCGACAAGGTAGGGCGTTTTCTCGACGCCCTGGAGGCCATGGGACACTAGCGGGTGCCACCTCGCACACGTCCTGCCAGCAGAACCCGGGAATCGCTGGCGCCGACTAGCGCAGCTGGGTGAGCATGAAGTTGACCGCCCGTTTGACGTCCTTTGCGGAGCAATCCTCGCACAGGCCTTTTTCCGGCATCGCCCGGTAGCCCTGAATGGCGTTTCGATACAGTGTCTTCTTGCCCTTGGCCACGCGCTCATGCCAGTCGCCCGGCACCCCCAGGCGCGGGACACCCGGCAGATCCCGGCTGTGACAGGCGGCACACGCGGCCAGGTAGATCTGCTCGCCATCGCGCTCCCCCGCCTGCAGGGCCGCGGGTGACTGCCCGGTATCGCGCGCCAGCCGGTACAGTGATCCGCTTTCCAGCAGCAACCACAGGGCGCCATCTGACGCGACCTTGATATCCCGAACGCGGGCGTTCAGTTCGCCCAGTATCTGGTACTCGGACTGTATCCTGCCGTCGACCAGGTCCAGCTTGCTGACTGCCTGGCCCTTGAGGGCGCCCACCAGCAGGTCGCCTTCCCACTCGGGAAACATGGCGCCGTGGTAGATGGCGATGGGCGACACTGCAATGGAAGGCAGGTAATAAAACAGCGGCTGCTCCATGCCCTCCCTGACGGTGCCCTCGCCCACCGGCCGATAGGTATAGTTCATGCCGTAGGTGATGACCGGCCAGCCGTAGTTGCCACCGGCGATGATCTGGTTGACCTCGTCCCCTCCCATGGGCCCGTGCTCGGTTTCGTACAGCGCACCGCTGGCCGGGTCGTAGACCAGGCCCTGCGGGTTGCGCACCCCCAGGGCGTATACCGCCGGGTTGAATCCCGAGCCCGGATCGCCAGCGAAGGGATTGTCGGTGGGTAGGCTGCCGTCGTCGTGCAGGCGGATGATCTTTCCCGTCAGCAGCCCCGGGTGTTGCGCGTCACTGCGGTTGGAGCGGTCACCGGTGCCGATATACAGGTAGCCGTCGCCATCGAATTCCAGGGCACCGCCAAAATTGGAGGACGATTTGCCGAACGGCAGGGCCACGAAGATCTGCTCGAGGTCCAGCAACTGGTTGTCCACCAGCTGCGCCCGCGCCACCGCGGTGGCGTAGCGCTGTTCGCCGTCGCCGATGACGTAGCTGAAGTAAATCAGGCCGTTGTCGGCATAGCGCGGGTGCAGGGCCACATCCAGCAGGCCGCGCTGGCCGTGACCCGCCGCCATCTCGGGCAGGCCCGCGACCACAACGCTCTGCCCGCCGGAAGCAGAAACGCGCTTGAGCGCACCGCCGAACTCGGTCACCAGAATGTCTCCGTCGGGCAGGAATTCGAAGGCCCAGGGGGTGTCGAGGCTCACCGGGAGTTGTTCGAGGCTGGCCTCGCGAATGTTCAGCGCGGCGAGCGATGGCAGGGCGCCACAGTAGGGCTTGGGCTGCCCCGCCCCGACCTGGCTCGCATCCAGGCACTGCGGGCCGTTGTAGCGTGTGGCCGGCGTGGACTGGCCTGCCTGCGGTAGCAGTTTGACCGGCCCGGCCCGCGGCTGCCACCGGCCGTCGCTGCCCCACCAGCAGCCGACCGCCAGCACGGCCAGCAGCAATAGCGGCACCAACAGGCCTCGCATCGGCGCCAGCCGCGAAATGGGTGACTGCCGCGGCAACGCTACTGGGCCAGCCGCCGATCACTGGCCTCGACAAAGGCCAGTTTCAACTCCTCCAGGTTGTCTACCGGCTTGAACTGGGGAAACTCGTCGATCACGTTCTGCGGCGCATGAATCAGGAAGCCGACGTCGGCCTCGGCCAGCATGGTGGTGTCGTTGTAGGAATCGCCGGCGGCGATCACCCGGTAGTTGAGACTGTGCAGCGCTTGCACCGAGGCCCGCTTGGGGTCCCGCTGCCGCAATTTGTAGTCGACCACCCTGCCCTGCTCGTCGGTGACCAGGCGATGACAGAACAGCGTTGGCCATTTCAGCTGGCGCATCAGCGGCTGGGAGAACTCATAGAAGGTATCGGAAAGGATGATGACCTGGAAACGTTCGCGCAGCCAGTCGACAAAGTCGATTGCGCCGGGCAGCGGCTCCAGGGTGGCGATCACCTGCTGGATGTCGTCTATCCGCAAATTGTGTTCGTCCAGCAGCCGCAGGCGCTGCCTCATCAGCACGTCGTAATCGGGGATATCGCGGGTAGTGGCGCGCAGTTCCTCGATACCGGTACGCTCGGCAAATGCAATCCATATTTCAGGGATCAGAACCCCTTCCAGGTCAAGGCAGGCAAGTTCCACGTGGTTTTCTCCTCGGTGGGATGGGCTAAAGCGCCACAATCTAGCGGCTTGCCGCTGCCGGCACAAGCCCCTCCGGCGCGCCGGCGAAGCAGCGCGGGCCGACCGTACCGGCGGCAGCGGCCCAGCGTGTTACGGGGACGCCACAACCACGTTGCGGCCCAGGTGTTTGCCACGATACAGGCGCTCGTCGGCTTTTTTCACCAGGCCGTCCGGTTCCTGTGCATCCACGGGAAAACTGGCCACCCCGAAGGTCGCGGTGAGATTCCCGCCGGGCTGTTGTTCCTTGTGGGGGAGTGCCGCGCACTCGATTGCCCGGCGCAGCTTTTCCGCCAGATCGAGCGCAGAGTCCTTGTCACAATCGGGCAGCACGACCAGGAACTCCTCGCCACCATAGCGGGCCGCGAGGTCGCCCCTACGCAAGCCGGCGGCCAGCAGCGAGGCCAGGCTGGCCAGTACCGCGTCGCCAGCCGGGTGCCCGTGAGTGTCGTTGTAAAACTTGAAGTGATCGACGTCGAGCAGAATCAGGGAGAAAGATCGTTGCTGCTCGGGGTAAACGGTAACCAGCGCGTCGAGAAATTCCTGCAGGCGACGCCGGTTTGCCAGACCCGTCAACTGGTCCGTCTCCGCCGCGGTCTCCACCCGGTCGAGTTCCAGGTTCTTGTAGTAGGCAACCCGTGCCTTGCCAACGACGTGTTGCAGGTCAAAAGGGGGACAGGGTTTGGCAATGACGTCATCGGCACCCTGGCGGATGAGAAACTCCCGTCTGGACGCCTGGTTACAGGCGCTGCTGCTGACCAGGATATGCGCTCCGCGCAACTTCGCCGCGGCGAGGAAATTGGCGATCGATGTGGAGTCATTATGAAAATCGCCAAAGATATCGACTTCGGTAATGACCAGATCGAAGCGATAAACCGCCGGGCACTCCAGAAACTGCGCGGGGGTGTCGAACTCCATGACCTCCGCTTCCGGCCAACTGGCCTCCAGAGCGTGTTTTGCCGCTGCCCTGCCCGCAGGGTCGGCGTCGACGATGCCGGCAAAAATCTCTCCCTGGGCATTTATCCGCTGGTTCTTGCGTATCAGTGCCTGGGAGGTGGTAATACGCAACTTGGCCGCCATGATATGGGAGAACAGCACATAGAGAATCGAGGCCTGGGGAGAATAGTGGTCGATCTCGAACAGCTCTGCGGCGAACGCCACCAGCCTGCAGGGGGTTTCTGTCACCACATCTGCAGAGCGGGGGGTCGATTGAATAACACCCATTTCACCGACCACGTCACCTGCCTGGTCGAGACGCAAAATAAAATGCCCGTTCACCAGCACGGCCACAGAGCCTTCCACCAGGATAAACATCTGCTTCGGCAGGGTATCGCCCTCGCGTATCAATACCTCGTCTTTTGCACATTCGATCAACGTACCCTGCCCCAGAATGTTGCGCAGCAGTTGCGGCGGGAGTCTTTGGAAGTACCTGCCGTTGCCTATGATTCTGGTGAGTGTGTCCAGACGGTCGGGCTCGGGAGCGGCTGTGAGGAATTCCGTCGTCATGGCAGGTCCGGATAACAAACAACACCGCTCACGACCGTGAGTAATCGCGTGACGGCCCGCTGGCCCGGCCGACTGGCCGGGCGCGCGCGGACCGCAAACACGAGTCTCACCCTGCCCGCTCCCTGACAGTCTGGATCTGCGCAAGCAGGCTGCGGGCCTCGTCCAGGTCGGCACAGGCATCCCCGGACGCGAACTCCCCCAGGATTGCGCTCAACATTCGCCCGGCTTTGGCTGCCTGTGCCGGCAGCAGAAAGCGCCCATAGGCGGTGGCAACCCGCAGTTCGACCAGCCGCGCATGTTGGCCGCGAGCGTGTGCCAGCCCCTCCTGGAACAATTGCTCCGCGGTAACAAGATCGTGTTGACGCCACGCCAGTTGCGCGTTGAGCTGCAGCATTTCGCCACGGAATACCGTTTCTCCGGTACGGCTCATCAGGTCGCGGGCCTTGTCCAGGTATTGCCGGCTCTCCTGCAGCCGGGAGGCTGACATCAATACTTCTGCAATCCGGCAATAGAAAAACGGGATAAACATGGAGACACCGGCGCCGGTGGCCGCCTCCACCCCTTCGTTGAACTCCGCCAGGCCACTATCGGTCATTTGTTGCGAAAGTTTGCTCCAGGCGAGCATCGACCTCGCCAGCGTCGGCCAGGCACCCACCGCATGCTGTTCAGCCAGTTGCAGCATCTGTTCGGCAAAACGGCTGACGCCTTCAGCGTCACGCAGCAGAAAAGACACCAGGCCACAAAAATGCAGGGATATTGCCTGGGACTGCAGATGATCGAGCTTGCGCGCTTCTGCCAGCGCGGTGGTCACAGACTCCCGGGCCCTGGCAATGTCAGCGGTCAGGCACAGTACCTCGCCGAGGAAACAGCGCCCGGCGACGCGCAGGTCGACTCCATAGATGGCTGCAAGCGAGGCGTGCCGGTCGGGATCGTAGTCGTTTACCAGCCTGTCGAGTTCGTCCCTGGCAAGCTCGAGTTCGCCGAGGCACATATGCGAAGCCCCCAGCATGCGGTAACTGGCATAGCGCGCCATGTCATCGCCCTGTTGCTCCGCCAGCTGCGCGAACTGGTGAGCCGTTAGCAGGGATTCATCCATCAGGCCCGCGGTCAACTGGAAGCCCCATTTACTGTATAACAGAGAGTAAATACCCGGGGTGTGGCTGATGCGTTTGCTGACTGCCAGTGCGCAATTGATACAGTTCTTCAGATCGTCGCTGGTATAACCGCTTTCCACGATCAGGGGCATGGCCATTCCCACCCGCAGGCCGAACTCCAGCTCATCGCGTTGCTCCCCCCGGGGGAGATCAGGCAGCATACTCAAGCCCTGGCGGAAGTGGGCTATGGCCTCTGCCGTGGCTGATCCGGCAGCGGCGTGACGACCGGCCCGCTGCCAGTACTCGATCGCTACGGCCGTCTCCCCTGCCCTGGTGAGATGCTCCGCAACCAGCTCCGGTTGCTGATGGCGCACGGTATCGTCCAGGACCGTGTTGGCCAGGCGGCTGTGTAACTCGCGGCGCTGGGTTATCAACAAACTGTTGTACGCGACATCCTGGATCAGCGCGTGCGCAAAGCGAAACACTCTGCCCTCGCGTGCCTGTTCCTCCCCCAACAACCCGGCCCCTATGGCTTTGGCGATAGCCTCCAGCATCACAGCCTCCGACTGCCGCGCCAGGGCACAGAGCGGACTGAGACGAAATTCCCTGCCGATAACGGCGGCGATCTGAATCATGAACTTGGCATCACCCAGGTTGTCCAGGCGCGCTGCGAGTGAGGCTTCCAGTGACTCCGGCAGACCGAGGCTATCCGTATCGGGATCCTGTTCGATCGCGGCAAGGGTTATTTCCTCGGCGAAGAGCGGAATGCCGTCGACACGCTGCACAATGTCGGCTATGTCGTTGGCGCTGAGCACGCCCCCGGCATCCAGGTTGCGGGCCAGCCTGGCGATGCTGGTATCGTCCATGCGATCGAGGTCGAGCACGGTGGATACCGCGGGCAGCGCGAGTTCCAGCCTGCTGTTTCGCCGGCACGTTACCAGCACCAGCAGTGGGGTATCGCCAATCTTGCTGATGATAAAGTCCAACAATTCGCGTGTGGAAGGATCGATCCAGTGAACGTCTTCCACGACATACACCACCGCCCCACCGCCAGCCCGCAACTGTGCCTGCCTGATCAATACCTCTATCGTCTCCCTGCGCCGCGCCTGGGGAGTCAGGGCTGCCAGGGCGCTGTCTTCCCGGCCGCCTATCGACAGCAGCGCACATATCAGGCTCAGGGCCCGTTGGTCCTGCACAATATCGGGATGCAGAACCTTTTTCATTTTTTCCAGCTTCTCAATATCGCCGTCGTTGCCCTGCCGTATACCTGAAATCCTGCCCAGATGCTGTATCACGGGGTAAAAAGCACTGTTGACGTGATGAGGGTTACAGTGAAACTGCAAGATGGTGGCATCGGGCGCCAGGTAATGCTGGCAGAAGTGATTGACCAGCCTGGATTTGCCGATACCCGGATCTCCGCGCATCAGCACAACGCTGCCCGTCCCGCCGAGGGTACACGCCCAGGCATTTTCCAACAAACCAAGCTCTTTATCGCGCGCGACAAACGGGGTGCGCGCGCCACCGCGCGACTGGAAGCGCTCCACGTATTCGCGTTCCCGGTGCACGGCCCACACTGCCTGCGGTTGATCGAAACCCTTCAGGCTGGCGTGCTCCAGAAAGGCCGTCTCGAAACCATCACCTATCGCCTTGTGGGTGGCCGCGTCGATGACGATCTGGTCTACCCCGGCCAGCGCCTGCAGTCGGGCGGCCAGGTTTGGCGTCCTGCCAAAAGCGCTGTCCAGGTCCTGCTGCCCGCCGACCACTACCCGGCCGGTGGCGATTCCGACACGACAGTGGACGCTCAGATCCGCGTCGGCCTCCAGTTTTTGCAGGCCGCGCATGGCCTCGAATGCAGCCCGCACCGCCTGGCTGGCCTGGTCTTCGCTCGCATAGGGCCAGCCGAAGTACGCCAGCACGCCATCTCCAGTGAGACGCGCAACGAAACCCGCGTGCAGATTGACCGCATTGATAACAGTATCCTGGTACAGCTTCATTTCGATGCGGAACTGCTCGGGGTCGACCGTGTTGGAGCGGCTGGTCGAGTCCACCATGTCGCAAAAGAACACCGACAGCAGGCGCCTTTGTACCCGGCTCTCCGCCCTATCCACCGCGAGCAGGCGGATCTCCCGGAAAATACGCTTGCGATCGCCGAGGCGGAGTATACCCAGTTCCTTGAGATCACTATCGCTGAGTTCCTGCAACAGTTCGAAATCCACGCCGTGGTCGGCAAAGGTCTGGGCAAACTGACCCATGCCGATTTCCGCCAGCCAGGCGGTAACGCTGCTTGGCCCGGCTCTATCCATCGCTAGGCGTCCTGGCAAACCCGAGGTGATAATGCAGCAGATCTCCGGAGCGAAAAGCGCCTGCCACCGAAAGAAAAAAATACTCGAACATCAACCTGGTCCGCTCGGAATAACGCTCGCTGAGCCTGGGCCAGGCCGCCGTGAACAGGCGGTGCCAGTGACGCAGCGTCAACACGTAATCGCCGCCAAACTCCTCGATGGTGCTGCGCGTGAACAGACCGCGGCAGGCTTCATCGATCTGGGTGATGCTGGGAATCGTGCCACCTGGAAATATGTACTTGTTGGTCCAGGGTTCGCAGCAATCGGTTGCCGTGGCCGCACCGACAGTCTCCATGACCATCTTGCCCCCGGGTTCCAGCAGATTGTGCATGGTTTCCATAAAGCGACGATAGTTCTTGCGCCCGACGTGGGTGAACATGGCAACGGCCGCGATCTTGGTGTAGCGGCCGCTCAGTTCCCGGTAATCACTCCTGACCACGTCGACGTTGGCGCCCTTGCAGTAATCCCTGGCATGGCTGATCTGGCTCTCGGAAATATTGATACTGGTAACATGGCAGCCGCTGTGTTGCGCCGCAAAGCGGGCGAACTCACCCCAGCCGCCACCGACGTCCAGCAGGGTATCGCTCTCGTTCAGTTCCAGCAATTCACACAGGCGACGCATCTTGGCCACCTGGGCCTCGTCCAGTGAATCGACGCCGCGGAAATAGCCACAACTATAGTTCTTGTAGCGACCCAGGAACTCAAAGAACAGATCGTTGCCGAGGTTGTAATGGTAGCCAGCATTGTGCCGTGCCCTGGTGGGGGTCTGGCGGTTGAACAGACGGCTGCCGTAGCGGTAGACGAGCTGGGTGGGAAGATGCTGGGAAATCCGCTCCAGATTTGACGAGGTGAGCCGAAAAAACAGCTCCTCCAGCGCGTCTGTTTTCCAGTACCCCTGCATATAGCTCTCGCCCAGTCCCAGTGACCCGTTGCGCAGCACTTCCCAATAGAATCGATCATCTGCAACACGAATATCCCAGGGCTCACTGCCATTGACCGTGATTCCGGCAGTGGAGAACAGCTTCTCCACAGGAAAATGGAAAATTCGCACCAGCACACGCCCCTACATCCATGTATGCGGGCATTTTAGGACAGGTGACCGCCGGGATGAAGCGAAGGCTGCAGTTATCTGCATGTTTCGCCAGCGGGAGCTCAGTACACCGGCAGTTCAAGGTGGGAAAACAGTTCCTCGAGCTCCACCCTGGAGTGGCACTGGAAGGCTTTCTGGACCAGTGCCCGGTTCAGGTGGGGGGCGAAGTCCTGGATGAATTCATACATGTAGCCGCGCAGGAAGGTGCCGCGCCGACAGCCTATCTGGGTGATGCTGCTGGCAAACAGGTGGCTGGCATCAAGGGCTACCAGGTCGGCATCCTTGTCAGGGTCATAGGCCATGGCGGCGACGATGCCGATACCCAGACCCAGGCGAACATAGGTCTTGATGACATCGGCGTCGGCGGCGGTGAAGACCACCCGGGGCTCCAGTCCTTTCTCCACGAAGGCCTCGTCCAGCCTGGAGCGCCCGGTAAAGCCGAACACATAGGTGACGATGGGGTGGGCGGCCACATCCTCCAGGGTGACCAGCGAGCGCTGGGTAAGGGCGTGGTCCCGGGGCACCAGGATACACCGATTCCAGCGATAGCAGGGCATCATGATCAGGTCGGAGAACAGCTCCAGGGCCTCGGTCGCGATGGCGAAATCCACGCTGCCATCGGCCGCCATTTCCGATATCTGCATGGGTGTGCCCTGGTGCATGTGCAGGGCCACATCCGGGTAGCGCTTCATGAAGGCCTTGATGGTTGCAGGCAGCGCGTACCGCGCCTGGGTATGGGTGGTGGCGATGGACAACTCGCCCTTGCGTTCGTTGGAGTACTCCTGGGCGACCTGCTTGATGCTCTCCACCTTGCGCAGCACCTCGCCGGCGGTTTCCAGGATGACCTTGCCCGCGGGCGTGACATGGGTCAGGTGCTTGCCCGAGCGGGCAAAAATCTCCACCCCCAGTTCGTCTTCCAGCAGGCGAATCTGCTTGCTGATTCCGGGCTGCGAAGTAAACAGGCTCTGGGCTGTTGCCGAGACATTCAGTTCGTGGTGCGCCACTTCCCAGATATAGCGCAACTGCTGCAATTTCATGCCAACCCCCGGGATCGTACCAGTTCGAGAAAAGGCTCACTTATAAAGAATAGCCATTAAAGCCAGGGGACGCCAAATAAAAAAGTAATAACCGGCGAGCCGCTATATCGCCGTCAACGGAGCCTAGTGGTTGGCTATGCCATGTGGCACGTGGCCGGTCGCGATATGGGGACTCGCCGAGACACAGTGGGTCTGCTGGTCGTCGAAAAACACATCCGCCTGGTAGGCCCGCAGGAACTCGGTCTTGTCCAGCCCGCCTAGAAAAATAGACTCGTCGATGCGGATGTTCCAGGCTCGCAGGGTTCTGATTACCCGCTCGTGGGCGGGCGCCGAGCGGGCTGTCACCAGCGCGGTGCGAATGGGTGCCTGGGAGGGCGGAAAGGCCTGCTGCAGGCGGTGCAGGGCTGCCAGGAAAGGCTTGAAGGGGCCACCCTCCAGGGGTTGGCGCGCCGCGGCGATCTCGCTGGCGGTAAAGGCTTCCAGGCCCTGGGTCTTGTAGACCCGTTCAGCTTCATCCGAGAACAACACAGCATCGCCATCGAAGGCAAAACGCAGTTGCTCGGTGTCGCTGCTGCCGCCCTTGCTGGATACCAATGTCGCCGCCGCCACCCCACAGTCCAGGGCATAGCGCACATCCTCGGCCTCGTTGGAGAGAAACAGGTGACAGCCAAAGGCGTTGATATAGCGCCAGGGGCTCTCCCCGCCACAGAAGGCCGCCCGGTTGATGGCGAGCTTGTAGTGCTGGATGGAGTTGAACACCCGCAACCCGGTATCGGCGCTGTTGCGCGACAGCAGCACAACCTCCACCTGGGAGTTGTCCCCCAGGCGATCGTTGAGCCTGAGCAGCTTTTGCACCAGCGGGAAGGCCTCGCCCGGCTGCAGGGGCTCGTCCTCCCGCTCGATCTGGTAGGCGGAATAAGCGTCCAGGCCGTCGCTTTCATAGACCCGGTGACTCTCGTCCAGATTGAACAGGGCCCGGGAGGAGATGGCGATGACCAACTTGGCGTCGAGGTGTCGCGGCATGCAGTGAGCATACCCGCATGCGGTTTTGTTTAACAGACGTTGTTTGCCCCCAGAATCGCACTGCCAGTCCAGCCGGTGCGGTACCGCAGCCGAAACGGGCGTAGGCTTTGCCGCTTTTTCGGGCTGCTGTGGAACTCGACCATTTTTGCTGCGCAAAAATTGGGACTCAAACAATCCTCGCAGAAAGCCCCCGAAAAAGCGGCAAAGCCTGAGCACGCCCTATGATCGGCAGCGGTACCGCACCGGCTGGACTTACCACCGCACTAGCGTCTACTTGTTCGGGGATAGCAAGAGAAAGAGGAGCGGCAGTGGGGGGGGGCTGTTGTGGGACAATCAGGCCGCGTTTAAGTTTGGCGGCATTTTCGGGGCTGTCTGTGAGCACTGTCCGAGTCCCAAAAATTGCGCAGCAATTTTGGTCGAGTTGCGCAACAGCCGAAAATGCCGCCAAACTTGCGGCCGTCCCGCAACAGCCCCCCCCACTGTCGGGCCGGTTGCTCGAATCCGTACAGCGGAGAAGTCAGCGGACCTTCAAAGCCCCCTGCTCTTCCAGCTCCAGCACCAGCAGCTGCTGGATCAGGTACTCCCGGGTGCTGTGGGGGTGATCCAGTTGCAGGCGCTCCAGGAAAGGCCTGGCCGCGTCTTCGTTACCCTGATGCAGCAACGCCCGGGCGGCAGTGGCGAGGAAATGCCCTGGTTCCTCGCTGAGTGCCTTGATTTTTTTCAGGCTTCCCGCCAGTGCCAGTTCCTGGTCGGTGAGGTCGGTACCGAACGGGTAAGAGGGCAGCAGCCCACCCTGGTAGAGCGGGTTCAGAGCCTGCCGCAACCGCTCTGGAGTATTGTTGCGGGCCTCGAAGGGTATGCGGTAATCCCGCTCCAGCTTGCCGTGGTTCTTGGCAAACTCCAACAGCTCGGTCTGGAAGCGCGAATCCGCGATATTGATCAGGCGCTTGATGATCTCCGCATCACTCTGGCCGCGCAGGTCGGCCACCCCGTATTCGGTGACGATCACATCCCGCAGATGTTTGGGAATGGTTATATGGCCGTAGAAAGGCACGATATTCGACTTCAGCTGCTTGCCGCTGCCACGGGTGCTGCGGATGCACAGCACCGAGCGCGCGCCGGGAAGGTCGTGGGCCATGGCGACGAAATTGTACTGGCCGCCCACCCCGCTGATAACGGTGCCGTCTTCCAGCGCATCGGAGGCGACGGCACCGGTGAGGGTTACCATCATGCCGGTATTGATAAACCGCGCTTTCTGTCGCTGGGCGCTGTACAGGTGATAGTCGAGCAGTAGTTGATTGGTGCGACGCACCCCGGTCATACAAATCTGGTCCTGGCCAGCGGCGTCCAGCTCCCGCAACTTGCGGTAGAAATCCGCCGGGCCGAGGAAGAATCCCCCATGCAGCACCCGCCCGTGGCGCAGCTCGCGTCCCGCCCCGGCCGCCAGTATCGCAGCCCGGGTGGCGGGATCGTCCATGTCGTTGGCCAGCTGTTCCCCGCCAAGCAGCAGGGCGTCACCATCCATCGCGACCGCGCCATCGAGAATGCCCCAATACTGCAGCTCTTCCAGTGACGCCGCGGACAGGCGCGCGGGTATAAGCTCCCTGGCCCGGGCGTAATCGTACAGGCGCTCGTCGATGTCGTGACCGATCACGCCACTGTTGAGCCCCTGCTGCAGCACCAGATTGTCGTAGACCCTGCGTTTGACCACGCCCTGTTCGATCAGGTGCATCATGCCGTTGACGAACATTTCCGTGGACACATAGAGCCCCTGTTCAAAGGGCTCGCAGGGGTCGGCGATGGCTGCCTGCTGGTGGGTCAGGGCGGACAGCGCCGCACGGTATTCACTGTTGTGCTGCTGGCGCAGGATGCAGCTGTAGGCCACCGCGTCCCCCAGGGCGCCGATGCCGATCTGCAGGGTGCCGCCATCGGCAATCAGGGAACTGGCGTGCAGGGCGGTGGCATAGTCCTGCAAGGGCACTGCGGCGTTCGGCACGGCGAACAGGGTCTTGTCGTAATCGCTGTTGCTCACCAGCAGGTCCATGGCATCCACACCGATCTCGGCGTCGTTTTCCATGAACGGCAGGTCGCTGTGCACCTGGCCGATGGCGATACAGCTTCTGCCGGAATCCTGGTACATTGCCATCAGTTCGCTGCCGACGTCCGGATTGCAGGACAGGCTCACCGAGAGCCCCTCGGGGGTGTCCCGCGCCGCCACCAGTTGCACCAGTACGTTGGCACCGGCGTCGAACATGTCCCGGGCAATGTGGGTATAGTTACTGGAGATGTAATTGCGCTGCGCCACGGGAACGTTCTTCATCGATCCCGCCTTGAAGTACAGTTCGCTCACCTGGATATTCCCTGGCAGGCTGCCAGCGCGCAGCGGCTGCATGAAGGCCAGCTCCTCGTAGTCGCCGAACAGGCGCTCCATGATGGGGCCCGCCAGGCTGGCCTCTATGCCCTCCCCCAGCGGCGGCTTCTCCAGGCACAGCGCCGTGTAGATGTGCAACTTGATTGCCGGATCGGCCTCGGCCCGCCGGTAAAATGCATTGATCAGCTGTACCGGCTTGCCCAGCCCAAGGGGCGCCATCAGCACCAGGTCGGTGCCCACGCGGGCGATCGCCTGCTCTACACATTCTTCTACGTTGTCGAGTATTTCTGTCATTATTAGACTCCGAATAGCGGGAACGGCAACGCCGGGCTGCCGGTGATAAAGGTAACGATTCTATGTCCACGGACATGGCCGGCGCCTTGATCTCGCGCAAATCAGTCGCGCTTGAAATAGTCCCGGGTGATGGCAAAGACCATGGGGCTGAGCAGGATCAGGGCGACGAGATTGGGAATGGCCATGAAGGCATTGAGGGTATCTGCTATCAGCCACACCAGGTCCAGAGCCACCAGCGGCCCCAGTGGCACGACGACCACCCAGGCCAGGCGGAACGGCAGGACGGCGCGAGTGCCGAGCAGGTAGACGATGCAGCGCTCGCCATAGAATGACCAACCTATCATGGTGGTAAAGGCGAACAGGCACAGCCCCATGGTGACGATGTACTGGCCGCCGGGAAAAGCGTTGGCAAAGGCCATCGACGTGAGATGTGCGCCGCTGACACCGCTCGGCCAGACATCCATGATGACGATCACCAGGCCGGTCATGGTGCAGATGATCAGGGTGTCGATAAAGGTGCCCAGCATGGCGATCATCCCCTGCTGAACCGGCTGATTGGTACGCGCCGCGGCGTGGGCGATGGGCGCGCTGCCCAGGCCGGCCTCGTTGGAAAACACCCCCCGGGCGACCCCGAAGCGCAGTGCGGCCCAGACGCTGGCGCCGGCAAAACCGCCGGCTGCCGCAGTGCCATTCAGGGCACTGTCGACGATGGTAAAAATCGCATCCGGGATGGCTTCCAGGTGAGTCACTATGACTACCAGTGACATCAACACGTAACTCAGGGCCATCAGCGGCACCAGGAAACTGGCTACCCTGGCGATACGTTTGACACCGCCCAGTATCACCGCGCCTACCAGCAACATCAGCACCAGCCCGGTGGCCAGGGGCGGCACGCCAAAACCGCCCTCCAGCGCCTGGGCAACGGAATTGGACTGAACTGTGTTGGCGATTCCGAAACCGGCGAGACTGCCGAACAGGGCGAAGGCAAATCCCAGCCAGCGCCAGCGCCGGTGCAGGCCATTGCGGATATAGTACATGGGGCCGCCGCTGTAATTGCCCTGGTCGTCCTGCTCGCGATAGCGCACCGCGCACACCGCCTCGGCGTATTTGGTGGCCATGCCCAGCAGCGCCGTAATCCACATCCACAAAAGCGCGCCGGGCCCGCCCAGGGCAATGGCGGTGGCCACGCCGGCGATATTACCGGTGCCGATGGTGGCCGACAGCGAGGTCATCAGCGCGCTGAACGGTGAGATGTCGCCCTCGCCCCTGCCTTTGGTCCCCTGCAGCAGCAGGCGCAGGCCGGTGGGAATCCTGCGCAGGGTAATGAATCGTAAGCCTATACTGAGGTAGGCCCCGGTACCCAGCAGCAATACCAGCATGACCGGCCCCCAGGCCCAACCGTTGATGGTGGTGATCAGCTCGGTCATGTCCACGCCCTGTAGCTGTTGTTATTGATAGTGGAAGCCCTGGCGTTGGGGAAACAGCCCGAAGATGCCACCGGTGTGTACGAACACGATATCGCGGCATCCGGCGAAGCGCCCGGCGGCGAGTTCGGCGACCAGGCCGGCGAAGGCCTTGCCCGTGTAAACCGGGTCCAGCACCACACCCTCCAGGGCGGCCAACTCAGCGATGAGTGCAAACACCTGGGGAGACGCGACCCCGTAGCCCTCTCCCACATAACCGTCGATTACCCTTACCTGGCAGTCCACCTCCTCGACCCCGGCATAGCGCTGGCGCCACTCGGCGGCGTCCGCGGCAACCTTGCCCAGGAAGTACTGCTCGTCATCACAGACATTGACGCCCCACACGGTGGCCGGCAGCTGATGGAGGGCAGCGCCCAGGGTCAGGCCGCACTGGGTGCCACCGGAGCCGGTGGCGGTCACAATATGCGCCTGTTCTATGCCCGCAGCGGTAAAATCCGCGCGCAGCTCTTCGCAGGCGGCGATATAACCCCAGGCACCGATGCCGTCACTGCCCCCGGTCGGCACTTTCAGGGCCTTGCGCCCAAGGCTGGCGTAATGGTCCTGCCACTGCTGGAACAGGTGGTCAATCTCTGTCACATACTGGTGTTTCGGGTAGCAACTGACCGTGGCGCCGGCCAGGTGATCCAGTAACAGGTTGCCCTCCAGCTCGGCTGGCGCGGTACCGCGCAACAGCAGGTGAACCGACAGGCCCAGTTGGGCGCCCGCAAAAGCGGTCGCCCGGCAGTGGTTACTCTGCAGGCCACCGCAGGTAATCAGGGTGTCGCAGCCCTGGTCGATGGCATGGGCGGTAATGAACTCGAGTTTGCGCACCTTGTTGCCACTGAGGGTGCAACCGGTCAGGTCGTCGCGCTTGAGCCACAGGCGGTGGCCGCAACCCCAGCGCGCCGAGGCCCGCTCGAGTGCTTGCAGCGGAGTGGGCGTGCGGGCGAGGGAGATCCGGCGTGGGTAGCTGAGATTCATCCCGGCCCGCAGGTGCTAGCCGATGGACTTGAGGGTGCCCTTGGGCAGGACAGCGTGGACATGTACGCGCTGAAACTTGAGATCGACGTTGTTGGCGACGTTGAGCACCATATAGTGATCATCCAGGGCGGTCACCTTGCCGAGAATGCCGGACGAGGTCACCACTTCGTCGCCCTTGCTCAGGCCGGCCACCAGCGCCTGGTGCTCTTTCTGGCGCTTGCGTTGCGGGCGGATGGCGATGAAATAGAACAGGACGAAAAGGCCCACCAGGAAGAATATCTGGAACAACTCGCCGCCCGGTGCGGGGGCGGCGGCAGCCTGGGCGTGGGCGCTGGGTATCAACAAACTCATTGGACATTTCCTGTAGCGGGTTCGGTTTGGCTCCAGGCACGGAGCGGGAAGTCGCGGCTAATGTACAGGGTTTCCCACTGCCCCGCAATTAACCGGCAATAGTGCTAGGCCTCGATATCGAGGTCATACTCCATGATCTGCGGCGCGTGGTCGGAAAAGCGCTGCTCCTTGTAGATATCCGCGGCGCGCACGGTTTTTGCCAGGGCCGGCGTGATCACCTGGTAGTCCAGGCGCCAGCCCACGTTCTTGGCCCACGCCTGGCCGCGATTGGACCACCAGGTGTACTGTTCGGGCTCCTCGTTCACCAGGCGGAAGGAATCAATGTAACCCACCTCGTCATAGAGAACGTCCAGCCAGGCGCGCTCCTCGGGCAGAAACCCGGAATTCTTGCTGTTGGCGCGCCAGTTCTTGAGGTCGATTTCCTTGTGGCAGATGTTCCAGTCGGCGCAGATGATGAATTCCCGGCGCTTGCGGCGCAGTGCCCGCAGGTGCTCCAGAAAGCTGTCCATGAAGCGGTATTTTCTCTCCTGGGCCGCCTCGCTGCTGGAACCCGAGGGCAGGTACAGCGATATCACGCTGAGGCCGCGATAGTCTGCCTGCAGGTAGCGTCCCTCGGTATCCGCGGGTTCCCAGCCCAGGGAGGTGATCACGCGCTGCGGCCTGACCCTGCTGAACAGGGCCGTGCCGCTGTAACCGGGTTTGACGGCATCATTGTAAAAGCAGTGGTAGCCCTGCGGATTGAATATCGGGTCGTCGAGCTGGTGTACCTGGGCCTTGGTCTCCTGGATGCAGACCACGTCGGCGTCCTGGGAACACAACCAGTCGAAAAAGCCCTTGCGCGCCGCGGCGCGAATGCCATTGGTGTTACAGGTAATGATTCTGGCCATGCCGCACGCCCGCTGTTGGAGAAGCGGCGCAGTGTAACGAAACAGGGGGCCGCGGTTCAATGTTGCCCCGGGTCGGCCACGCCAGCTTGTCACGCCCGGAGCTTTTGCTATGCTCATCTGGCACACTGGCAATTATCCTGGAGTGCCCCGAGCATGGACGATGAGCAAAGCCAGCATCCGGCACGCAGGCTCTCCGGCTCCCTGGCGCGCATCCTGCGAGAGTTCTCCCGTGACTACGAGGGCCGTATCACCGCAGGTATCAGGGCGCGCGGCTACCCCACTTTCCGTCACTGCCACCAGGTTGTCTTCGCCAACATCGGCCTGGGCCAGGTGCGGGTGACCGAACTGGCCCGCAGCGCCCGGATTACCCAGCAGGCTATGGGCAAAACCCTGCGGGAACTGGAGAAGCTGGGCTATATCGAGCGTGCCGTCGATACCCAGGACAGGCGCGCGAAAGCCATCAGGCTGACCCCGCGGGGGGTCCAGCTGGTGGCGGTTGCGGTGGAAGTGGCCGAGGAGGTCCACGGCGAATACGCGCGCAAGGTCGGAGAGCCGACCTTCAGTGATCTCGAGGCCAGGCTGCGCGACGCGGCCTCGAGGCTGGAACTGAACTACCTGCCCTCGTCCTGGGCCGCCGACCACACGGATAGCGGCCAGTAGCGCCACCCCGCAGCCGGGGGGAGCTCATCCCGGAGATTGCTCCTCCGGCGTTCTCGCTCCCAGCACCATCGAGCGGGCGTTTTTCGAAAACTCCTCGGCGTCTTCCCTGCGCTTGGCGTCCATCAACTCGGCAATATCCACGGGTACCTTGACGCCCCGCTGGGCGCCGGGCCGCGCGGCAATGGCGCCCATCCAGCGCGACAGATTGTCCAGCCCCTCGATATCGATGCCCGACCAGCCATGGGTGCGCACCCAGGCCCAGTTGGCCATATCGGCAATACTGTAATCTCCCGCCAGGAACTCGCTTTCACCCAGGCGCGTGTCCAGCACCTCGAACAGGCGGCGCCCTTCCGCCTGGTAGCGGTCGATAGCCGGCTGGATTTTTTCGGGAAAATAGCGGAAAAACACATTGGCCTGCCCCATCATCGGGCCGACGCCACCCATCTGGAACATCAGCCACTGGATGACCCGGGAACGGCCGCGCCGGTCGGTGGGCAGGAACTTGCCGCACTTTTCCGCCAGGTAGATCATCACTGCGCCCGATTCGAACACCGCGAGGTTGTCCTCCTCGGTATCGACGATTGCCGGAATGCGGCCATTGGGGCAGATGCGCAGGTATTCCGGCCGTTTCTGCTCGCCCTCGCGCAGGTCCACGGTATGGACCTCGTAGGGTATGCCCATCTCTTCCAGGGCGATGGAGGCCTTGTAGCCGTTCGGGGTTGGGGCGGTGTACAGCTCGATCATTGGACGTCCTCTACAGGTTCATGAAATCGGGGGTATTGAACGCCCAGCTCCTGACTTCCTCACGGCGGCATATGCGCCAGCCATGGACTGTACGCCGGTATGCGTCCAGGTACCACAGGCCGAGGAAAAACACCTGGCTGCCGCCATCGGGCAGGGTTATCTCCATGGGATTGAAACACATCACCCTGCCACTGGCGGTATCGCCGTCCAGCCTGACCTGCACATTGGCATTGAGGTGCTGGGTGTGGGGGAACAGGCCGGCATCCAGGGCCGCGTGCAAAAACGCGATGGTTTCCTCGCGCCCGCCCACGCCGCCGCCGAATGCGCTGTAGTCAATGTGGGCATCCTCGGTGAACACCTCGGTCAACTCGTCGAAAGCCTTGCGATCGATGAGATCCGCATAGTGAAACACCAGGTCCTGTATTTCCAGGCGGTCGGATAGTTCCTGTGGTGACAACATCGGTGCTCGCTACCTCTTGATTTCATCTACTAAATAACATTAGATGTGTTTTATATCTATTTGTTTTATTTGTTTTTATACTTGTATTGGAGCCTGACCATCCGCCTGGCTGCGATGCCGCCGCCCGCGCAGCGGCAGGGTGTCATCGATAGAGCGATACACATAGTGGCCGCGCTCATCGAGGCTGCGCTCCAGTTGCCCGCGCTGATGCAGGTAATTCAGGTGGGCAATGCACTCCCCCACCGCCAGCCCCAGCTGGCTGTCATCGAGCTCGCGCTGGAACAGTACCGGCAGCAACTCCAGGGCCGTACGCGCACCTGACGCACAGGCCTCCTCGAGGGCCAGCAGGTGCTCCTCATGGTGCTCGATCAGGTGGCGCAGGCGGGTATGCAGGCCAACAAAGGGGGCATTGTGGGCCGGCAGTACCAGGGCATCGGCGGGCAGTGCTTCCAACAGGTGCTCGTGGGACGCGAGCCAGTCCTTGAGCGGGTTGGCCTCCGGTTCGCCACCCATCACGCTGACGTTGGAGGTTATCCTGGGAATCACCTGATCGCCGGAAATCAGAGTATTCAGGGGCTCGCAGTACAGACAGGCGTGCTCCGGCGAGTGGCCGCGCCCCACCACCACCCGCCAGCGGCGGCCCCCGATTGCCAGGCTGGCACCATCCACCAGGCGCCGGTATGCCATCGGCATGGGTGTGATGTAGTCGCCAAAGCCGCTGAAGCGCCCCGCCACTTTTTCTATATGCGCCTCGGAAAAGCCGGCGCGCCGCAGGTGCTGGGCAGAGCTCCAGCTGAAGTGTTCCGGTTGCATGCGGCTGAACGCCAGGCCGCTGAGGTACTCCGCCTGGGTCATATAGAACGGCACCCGCCAGCGCTCACACAGCCAGCCGGCCATGCCTATGTGATCGGGGTGATAGTGGGTGGCGAGTACCGCTTTGACCGGTTTGCCCTGCAGGTGCCGCGCGAAGACCTGTTCCCACAGTGACTGGGTCGGGCCGAGGGCGATACCGGTATCGATCAGCCACCAGCCGTCGCTGTCCTCGAGCAGGTAGAGGTTGATGTGATCCAGCGCCATCGGCAGCGGCATGCGCAGCCAGTACACCCCGCTGACGACCTCCCGCAACTCGCCGGGACCGGGGGTGTCGGCAAACAGATACTCCAGGGGTATGACCGCCGGGTCACCCACCTACAACCCCAACTCCCCGATCAGGGCTATCACGTCATCGTGGTGGGTCTTGGTCTTGACCTTGTCCATGACATATTTGAGCCGACCGTCCTTGCCGATGATGAACGTCGTGCGCAGCACCCCCATGAATTCGCGACCCATGAATTTCTTCAGGCCCCAGGCGCCGTATTTATCGGTTACCGCATGGTCTTCATCGGACAACAGGGTAAAATTCAGGTCCTGTTTCTCTATGAACTTCCCCAGTCTCGCCACTGGATCGGGGCTGATCCCCAGCACCACGGTATCGAGCCCGGCCAGCGTTTTCTTGCTGTCGCGAATGCCGCAGGCCTGTACGGTGCAGCCCGGGGTCATGGCCTTGGGGTAGAAATACAGGACCACGTTGGACTGGCCCTTGAACTGCTTGAGGCTGACCTTGTTGCCGTCCTGGTCCGGCAGGGTGAAAGCCGGGGCCATGTTGCCTACCTTGGGAAATGTCATCTCGAGTACTCCTTGGCCGGATCGATCCGGGTAGCTGGGTGCCACCGCCCCGCGGCGACTTTCAGGCCCGCCTCGGGCGCCGTTCCACCGTGGACACACGCACCGGGAAATGGCCCTCTCGGGCATCGTTAAAATACTGCTCGAGAGTCTCGTACACCACCGGGAATGCGATCTGGTCCCAGGGGATCTCGGCCTGCGTATACAGGGCGGATTCCAGGCTCTCGGGCCCCACTCCGAAACGGCCGCCGTCGACTTCACAGCGGTAGAACATATACACCTGGCTTATATAGGGCACATCGAATATCCGGTACAGCTCCAGGTTGCTGACGCGCGCCCGCGCCTCCTCCCAGGTTTCCCTGGCTGCGCCCTCAGGGGTCGTTTCGCCGTTTTCCATGAACCCCGCGGGCAGGGTCCAGTAATTCATGCGCGGTTCAATCGCGCGCTTGCACAGCAGTATCCTGCCCTCGAATACGGGCACGCAGCCGACGATGACCCGCGGGTTGCTGTAGTGGATCTGTGCACAAACAGTGCAGACAAAGCGTTGCCTGTCATCCCCCGCGGGAATTTGCAGGGTCACGGTATTGCCACAGCTGGTACAAAATTTCATGGGGCGGCGTCGCCAACACTCAAAGCCGGTCAGTATAAAGGCTAAAACCGGCAGCGGCGAGCGCTGCCGCTAGCCAAGCTGATGGTACCCACCGCTGTAGAACAACAGCGGCTCGCCGTGCTCGCGCGCCAGCATGTCCTTCACCCGGCCCACGATGATCAGGTGGTCGCCCCCCTCATGGGTGGCGTGCAACTCGCACTCGAAACTGACCAGGGCGTCGTTGATCAACGGCGAGCCGTATTTGCCGGGGGTGAAATGCCCGGGATCGAGGCTATGATCGCCTTTCCTGGCGTAACGGCTGGAGTGCTCCTGGTGCTCCCTGGCCAGCACGTTGATGGCAAAGTGTTGCGGCTGGGAAAACACCTCGAAGACATCGGAGTTGTTCTGCAGGCTCCACAGCACCAACGGCGGGTCCAGCGACACCGAGGCGAAGGAATTCGCGGTCAGGCCCATGGCCTCACCGCTTCGGGACACCGTGCTGATAATACACACGCCGGTAGCGAAGCGTCCCAGGGCGTTGCGCAATTCGCGGCCATCGATGTTCATACTACTTCCCCTTGTGATCCTGATCTATTTATTGTCCCAAGCGCCGTATTGCACCGCATGCGGCAGCCGGGCACATCCCCTGTTCAGGCTATTTCCCTGGCGGAGGCTCCCAGCGACCGGCACGGGCCTGGTCCTCGACCCGGGCATCCACCCAGTGCGTACCATCCGGGCCAGTTTCTCTTTTCCAGAAAGGTGCGTGCTGCTTCAGGTAATCCATGACATATTCGCAGGCGCTGAAGGCTGCCGGTCGGTGGGCCGCGGCGACGCCGACCCACACGATACGCTCGCCGGGCAGCAACAGCCCGACCCGGTGCACCACGGTGGCGGCCAGCAACGGCCAACGCCTGGCGGCCTCGCGCACAATGTCTTCGATGCTGCGCTCGGTCATGCCCGGGTAGTGTTCCAGTTCCATGGCCGTGACCCTGTTGCCTTGGCCCACGGCCCGCACATAGCCGGTAAAGGTCGCCACCGCACCCTCCTCCCGCGCCCCCTGCAACAACTGCTCCTGCAGGCAGCCGACATCGAAGTCCGCCTCCTGCACATGCACAGCCAGTTTTGGGCCAGCGTCAGCCACCGGTCACCGGGGGAAAAAAGGCCACCTCGTCACCGTCGTGCAGTGCGCAGTTGCCGTTGACGACGCTCTGGTTTCTGGCGCGCACCAGATTGTCCTGCGCCAGCAGCTCGCGCCAGCGCTCCCCGCGGGTAGCACCCAGCCAGTCCTGCAGGGCATCGAGATCGGCCAACGCAGGGTCCCAGGGCAGTTCGAGGCCGGGGCAGTCGAGTTCTTCCCGCAACCGGGCGAAAAACAGCACCTTCAGCACTGCCGGGTGCCCGCTTCGCGGCGCCGCCAGGCGCCGGACCTGCCGCCGCTTTTTTCCAGCAGGGCGACACTCTGAATCTCCATGTCCTTGTCGACCGCCTTGCACATGTCGTACACGGTCAGGGCCGCAACCGTGACAGCGGTCATTGCCTCCATCTCCACGCCGGTTTTGCCCGAGACCTTGCAGCAGGCCTCGATATGCAGGCAGGAGGCGGCCGGATCGCTGCGAAAATCCACGCTGACCGCAGTGAGCATCAGCGGGTGACACAGGGGAATCAGATCGGCGCACTTCTTGGCGCCCTGGATGCCGGCGATGCGGGCCACGGCGAGCACGTCGCCTTTCCTGTGACCGCCCTGCTCCAGCAGGGCCAGCGTTTGCGGGCGCATGGAGACCACGGCGGCCGCCACGGCAACGCGCTCGGTGCTGCCCTTGGCGCCGATATCGACCATGCGTGCGGCCCCGGTGTCATCCAGGTGGGTCAGTTCGGGCATGTAGCTCTCCGGCTGCGCGCCTGCTGCGCGGCGCATGAGTCTATCCAACTGCAGGGGATAATGAAATCACTGCAGTCAGTATAGTTGGCCCGTGCCGGGCGGGCAGGTCGTTGTCTTCCCGCGGTTATTGCGTAAAGTAACGGCTTTACCGCGGGGAACACATCATGGCTGGACTTTCACTGGGACTGCAACTGGGCTACTGGGGGGCACAGCCGCCCGGTAACCACGTCGAACTGGCACAGGAGGCCGAGCGCCTGGGCTACGACTCGGTGTGGACTGCCGAATCCTACGGCAATGACTGTTTCACCCCGCTGGCCTGGATCGGGGCGCATACCTCGACGATTCGCCTGGGCACCTCGGTGGCCCAGTTGTCGGCGCGCTCCCCGGCGGCCTGCGCCATGGCCACCATCGCCCTGGATCACCTGTCCGGCGGGCGCATGATCCTGGGACTGGGGGTATCCGGCCCCCAGGTGGTGGAAGGCTGGTACGGCCAACCCTACACAAAACCGCTGACCCGTACCCGGGAATACGTCGACATCATCCGCAAGATCCTGGCGCGGCAAGAACCGGTCACCAGCGATGGCGAATTCTACCCCCTGCCCTACCATGGCCCGGGCGCCTGGGGCCTGGGCAAGCCTATCAAGTCCATCACCCATCCGCTGCGCGCCGACGTGCCCATCTTCATCGGCGCCGAGGGTCCCAAAAACGTGACCCAGACCGCCCGCATCGCGGACGGCTGGCTGCCACTGTATTACTCGCCCTATCGGCAGGAGGTCTATGCCGATCAATTGCAGGACGCCAGGGAGGGCTTCGAAATCGCCGCCCTGTGCCTGGTCAATGTCAATGACGACCTGGCCCAGGCGCTCTACCCGGTCAAGGCCATGCTGGGCTTTTACGTGGGCGGCATGGGCGCCAGCAAACGCAATTTCCACAAGGAGCTGATGGCGCGCATGGGGTTTGCCGACGAGGCGGAAGAGATCCAGCGCCTGTTCCTCGCCGGCAAGCGCGAGGAGGCCGTTGCGGCCGTGCCGGACCAGTTTGCCGACGAGATTTCCCTGAGCGGGCCGGCGGACCGGATAAGGGAAAAACTCAAGGATTGGGCGAACTCCCCGGTCACCACCCTGCTGGTGCACGGCGATATCACTTTACTGCGGAATATGGCACAGTGGGCGCTTTAAGGCACCCTGGCTGAGCGCGACACAGCGCGGCTGGCATATAACAAAAAGGATACCGCCGTCATGCACGAGCCCGCCGAGCAGCGTTCGGCGCGGGATTTTTCCCCCGCCTACAAGCGCTTTGCGCTTGCCATGCTCACCCTCGTCTACGCCCTCAACTTCATCGATCGCCAGATCCTGGTCATCCTCCAGGAACCGATCAAGGCGGAGATGGGCCTGAGCGACGCACAACTGGGCCTCCTCAGCGGCTTCGCCTTCGCGGTGATCTATGTCACCGCCGGCATTCCCATCGCCTACTGGGCGGACCGGGGCAACCGCCGCAACGTGGTGTCCCTGGCGGTGGCCGTTTGGAGTGGCATGACGGCCCTTTCCGGCATGGCACAAAATTTCCTGCAGTTGTTGTTGGCCCGTATCGGGGTGGGCTTGGGAGAGGCCGGCGGCAGTCCTCCCGCGCACTCCATGATCAGCGACTATTATCCGCCGGCACAGCGCGCCACCGCCCTGTCGATCTATTCCACCGGAATCTACGCAGGCATTCTGCTGGGCTTTTTGTTCGGCGGCATGCTGGCCGAGAGCTTTGGCTGGCGCACGGCGTTCATGGTGGTGGGCGTGCCCGGCGTACTGTTCGGCCTGTTTCTGCGTTTCTTCCTGAAAGAGCCGGTGCGCGGCCGCTGGGAGCCGGAGCAGGCCGGCAGGCCCAAACCGGGGATACAACAGACCCTGGCCCTGCTCCGGGACAGGCCCTGTTTCTGGTATCTCTCGCTGGGTTGCGCGTTCACCTCCTATGTCAGCTACGGTAACGGCAATTTCATGCCCTCGTTTCTCATCCGCAACCACGACATGAGTATCGCCGAAGTCGGGGCAGTAATGGCCGCGGTAGCCGGCGTGTCGGGCGCGATCGGCACCTTCCTGGGTGGCTACCTGAGTGACAGGCTCGGCAGCCGGGACATGCGCTGGTACCTGTGGGTGCCCATGATCGGCACAGCCCTTGGCTATCTTCCCTACCACTACATGCTGTTCACCGGGCACACCTATGCCGGACTGGGAGTACTGTTTTTCGCGCTGGTGTTGATGACATTCTACCTGGGGCCGTGCATCGCGATCGCCCACGCCCTGGTGCCCGCCGGCATGCGTGCCTTGACCTCAGCCATCCTGTTTTTCGTCCTCAATATGATCGGCCTGGGGCTTGGCCCCCTGGTGACAGGGCTGGTCAGCGACCTCCTGCGGTCCGCCTACGGCCCGGACGCACTGCGCTATTCCATGCTGATCACCACCCAGGTGACGCTGTTGGCCATCGCCATGTTTGCCCTGGCCGCGAAACACCTGTCGGCGGACCTCGCCAAGCAGCGAGTGTGAGCGCGTAGCTGCCAGGGGGCCCGGTATCGTGCACGCCACCAGTTCCAGGCACCGCCTGTTGTACAGCAGCGGGGTGGTTAACTACGCCCTCAAGGAAGCTGCTTTCGGGGTGTTCGTGCTGTTCTACTACAAACAGGTACTGGGCCTGAGCGGCACCCTGACGGGCCTGGCCATCGCCCTGTCGGTGGTGTGGGATGCCGTGTCCGACCCGCTGGTAGGAGCCTGGTCCGACAAGCTGCGCTCCCGCTGGGGACGGCGCCACCCGCTGATGTTCGCCTCGGTGGCCCCCCTGGCCCTCAGCTTCGTGGCCATTTTCTGGCCCCCGAATGCGGTGCTGGGGACGCAGTTGCCGCTGTTCTACTGGTTGCTGGCCAGCGTGTTGCTGCTGCGTACTGCGCTGACGTTTTTCATGGTGCCGTTCCTGGCCCTGGGGGCGGAAATCTCCACCGACTACCACGAGCGCACCCTGCTGGCCAACGCCCGAACCAACCTGGGCTGGTTCGTGGGTGTGCTGGTACCGGCCAGCGCGCTGGCCCTGGTATTCACCGCCCAGGGAGAGACTGACGGCCGTTTTGTCATTGCCAACTACCAGACCTATGGCTTGCTGTCCGCTGCCGGCGTGGTGCTGGCCAGCTGGATCTGTATCCGCGGCACCCGGGCGTACATCCCCACCCTGCCGCACCGCAACGCCGCGGCGGGCGCCGGCATCTGGCGCGACATTGCCGCTACTTTCCGCAATCGCAACTTCCGCCACATCGTCGTGCTGGAGACCGCGCTGGGCGGTATGGGCGGCATTGTCAGCACACTGCTCATGGTGACCTACACCTACTTCTGGGAGCTGGACACCGCCACCATCTCGGTGATGTTCGCCGGGCCCCATCTGCTGGCGGTGTTGCTGGTGGTAACCAGCTCCCGCTTGCTACACGCCCGCCTGGAAAAACAGCAGCTGTTGCGCCTGAGTTGCGTGCTTGGGGCGCTGAACCTGCTATGGCTCACGCCCCTGAAGCTGCTCGGCTGGCTGCCCGACAACGATACCCTGGTGCTGGCGCTGATCTTCGTCAACTATACCCTCAATACCGTTTTCACCATTGTGCGCACTGTGTCCAACCACTCCCTGCTCGCCGATATTGCCGATGAACAGGACCTGACCACCGGACAGCGCCAGGAGGGAGTCATGTTTGCCGCCGCTTTCTTTGCCGCCAAGTTCGTCAGCGGCTTCGGCTACCTGGTCGGCGGCCCCTTCCTCGACCTGATTGGCCTGGAAGCGGGCATGCAACCGGGCGCGGCCCCCGACAGCGCCATCCTCGGCCTGGGCCTGATCATGGGGCCCGGACTGGCCCTGATACTGCTTGTCCCCGCCTGGATGGCATTCCGGCTGGACCTCAGCCTGCAGGGCCAGCTGGGTATCCAGCGGGCCCTGAGAGCGCGCCAGCAGGCCGCAGGCGGCGAATACGCGCCAGGCCCCTCCCCACGGCCATGACCTCCACTTTTCCTACTCGAGACTACAGCAATGCAGAGACGACAACCCTTCGTTTTTTCCCGGGCGGACGAATGCCCGACCGTGCTGCGCGCGCGCCTGCAGCAATGGGGCTATCTGTTCTTCCGCGGTTACGTGCCCGGCGATACCTGCGACACCCTGCTGGCCGAGCTGGTGGCGCAGACGGAGGGTCAGGTGGCGCTGGACGGGGCGAGCGGGCTGCCGCGCCTGACGGGACAGCCGTTCGTCGAATCGGACCCGGACTGGGACCGGATATACCCGCGGGTACAGGCACTGGAATCGTTTCACGGCTTTTTTCACAGTGCATCCATGCTGGAACTGATGCAGCGGGTAGCTGGCGGCGAGGTGTTTCTGTACCCGATGAAAATGGCGCGCATCTCGACTCCTGGCAAGGTCGGCCATGAAACACCGCCGCACCAGGATGCCTACTCGCATCACGCCGGACCCACCATGGCGGGCATCTGGGTGGCGCTGCACGATGTCCACGAAACCATGGGGCGCATCATGGTGTTGCCGGGCTCGCACCGCCAGGGGGTTCGCCGGGTATTCAGCGCATCGGGCGTGGGCGGCGTGCAATGCGAGGTATTTCCCCACGAAACCACCTGGCACGTGGCCGATTGCAGCCGCGGTGACGTGTTGATTTTCCATTCGGCCACCGTTCACAAGGCCGAGCCCAACACCACCACTGATACGGTGCGCATGAGCGTGGACACCCGCTTTTGCGACTACGGCGCCCCGGTTTTTTCCACCAACCTGGAGCCCCACCACGGCTGGCGTATCGAGGGCCTGGACTGGGAGCATATCTACCGCGGCTGGCAGTCGCCTCGGCTGCAGTACTACTGGCGCGATTACCCGAACCTTTTCTGAACGGACAACAGCCCCGAACCGCGAAGCCGGACTGGAGACAACTGGTTTCGTCCCGGAGCCTGGGGCTGCTCCCGGAAGTTTTTACTGTTAACATCCGCTTATTCCTATAACAGACAATACCGGAGTCGCCCCATGTTCACCCATTCAAAGACCCTGTACGCCCTTGCCCTGTGCGGACTTGTCGCCACGGCGGGCTGCTCGGACAATAACGGCGGTAACAATGCGGTCGTCGGGCCCGCAACCGTGCCCTATCAGGAAATCATCGACCAGGGTATTACCCGTTACCAGGGTGCATACACTCCGATGCTGTCCGAGGCTGATGACACCGACGACAGCGTGGTAAACCACAGCTTCGGTGGCGGTGACGGGCCGCTGTGCATCAATGGCACCGAGTACAGCATGGCCACCCGCGACCAGGGCTCCGATGAGTTGCTTATTTTCCTGGAGGGTGGCGGTGCCTGCTGGTCGACTTTCTGCCAGGCCACCCAGCAGGTGGAAACGGGGATTCCCAAAAACGGCATTCTCGATCCCGACCTGCCGGGCAACCCGGTCGCCACCTGGAATACCGTGTACGTACCCTATTGCGACGGCGGCCTGCACGCCAGCGACGCCGACAATGACTACGACGGCGACGGCCAGGTGGAGAGCTTCCAGCGCGGCCTGCACAACCTGTCGGCGGCCCTGGATGTGGCGGTCAGTGCGTTTCCCGCGCCAAAGCGCATCCTGCTGGCCGGCAACAGTGCCGGCGGCTTCGGAACCACCTATGCCCTGCC
Source organism: Pseudomonadales bacterium (assembly GCA_024234735.1). Classification (GTDB taxonomy): domain Bacteria; phylum Pseudomonadota; class Gammaproteobacteria; order Pseudomonadales; family Halieaceae; genus JARRPM01. The sequence goes on along the minus strand of JACKNV010000001.1, from coordinate 695,620 downwards.
CCTGGTGAGGACGCTGTATCCGGACGTGCCCATCGAGTTGATCAACGATTCCGGCGTGGGGGTGTCCGTCCCGGGTGACCCCGATTATATTCGCCTGTTGCTCAGTGACTGGAACGCCGAGGCCTTCTTCCCGCCGAGCTGTGAAACCTGTATCGGCGCGGACGGGCATATCACCGACTACCACAAGTGGCAGCTGGCACAGGACGACAACCTCCAACTGGGCTTGATGAGCTACAAGCAGGACTTCGTTATCGGCAATGTATTCCTGCAGATTGGCGGTGCGGCCTTTGAGGAGGCGCTACTGGAAGAAATGGCTGACCTGGAGGCCGCCTACCCCGAGCGGGTACACAGTTTTATCGCCGACGGCACCGACCACACCTTTCTCCAGAAGGACCTGGGTATTACGGCCGGCGGCGTCAGCGTGCTGGACTGGGTAACGGCCATGCTGGACGGCTCCGCCGAGTGGCAATCCACCCGTGACTGAGGCCAGGGGCGCGTCAGTTCGCCTTCAGGCACTGGTAGGCGGCCTTCACCAGGCCGGCTGAACGAGGGTCGCCTTCCAGGTTGAACTGCATGACGTTCATCACATAGGCGAAGCCCAGCTGCGCGGCGGGGTCGGCAAACGCCAGCGAGCCGCCGGCCCCGGGATGGCCAAAACTGCGCTCACCCGCTCCCGGCGCCAGCGCCGGCTGCAGGGCATAGCCCAGCCCGAAGCAGGTCTCGTGAAAGATCACCGCGTCGGGCCCACGCACCTGCTGCTCGCAGGCCCTGGCCAGCTGCTCCCGGCCCAGCAGCCGCACTCCGTCCACCTCGCCGATAAGCGCCGCATAGAAACGCGCCAGCGAGCGGGCGTCGCCCAAACCATTGGATGAAGGCATCTCGGCGGCCAGTACCTCGGGGCGGTTCCACATCTCGTTGTAACCGAACAAACCACTGGGACCGCCCATGACCCGGGCGGTGAGGCTGTCCGCCCCCAGCAGGGCGGCCACCGCATCGCTGCCGCCGACCGGTGGCACCAGGGTGGCCACACTGGGTAATTCCGTCGCCGGCAGGCCCACCCAGTAGCGCAGACCCAGCGGCCCGCAGAGATGCCGTGCCAGGTAGGCGCCGGGTGATTCACCACTGATCCGGCGGATCAACTCACCGAGGATCCAGCCGAATGAGCGGGCGTGATAGCCGTGCTGGCTGCCCGGCTCCCAGTTGGGTGCCTGGGCGGCGATGGCCTCTACCACCGGATCCCAGGCCAGCACCTGCTCCAGGGTGAGTTCCCCGTCCACCGCCGCCAGTCCGGCCTGGTGGGACAGCACCTGGCGGGTGGTAATCGCCTCCTTGCCGTTACAACCAAAGGCCGGCCAGTAATGCGCGACGGGGAGATCGATATCGAGTTGCCCGGCCTCGACCAGTTGCAGGATACAGGTGGCAGTGGGGCCCTTGGCGGCGGAAAATACCAGGCAGATGGTATCCTCCTGCCACGATCGCCCGCTGTCCCTGTCCGCCAGGCCTCCCCACAGGTCGACCACCGGGTGCCCCTGGTGGTAGAGAGCGCAGGCGGCCCCCACCTCCTGGTGGGCGGTGAAATTCTCGGCAAACGCGTCGGCCACCGGCTCGAAGCCGGGGGCGACCCTGCCGGCGATACTGCCATGCGACAATGTAATGCTGATCTGTTTCAGAAGCGCCCCCAGCGGATCCTGTTAACCTGTGACTATCCCAACCCTACCTGCAGCCACTATACTGCCCGTCCCGCAACTAAGGAACCTGTCCATGGGCCGCGCCTACCAGAACCGCAAGGACTCCATCGCCAAGACCTCCGACGCCAAGGCCAGGGTATACAGCAAATACGCCCGCGAGATCTATGTCACCGCCAAGGGAGGCGGTATCGACCCGGCGGGGAACCTCGCCCTGCGCAGCCTCATAGAACGGGCCAAGAAGGACCAGGTACCCAGCCACGTGATCGAAAAGGCCCTGGAAAAAGCCAGTGGCGGCGGCGGCGAGGACTTCGCAGTGGCCCGCTACGAAGGTTTCGGCCCCGGAGGCTGCATGGTGATCGTCGATTGCCTCACCGACAACCCCAATCGCACCATCGGCGATGTACGCGCCTGTTTCACCAAGACCAAGTGCAAGCTGGGCGCTCCCGGCAGTGTCGGCCACCTGTTCGACCACGCCGCCATCCTGGTGTTCGCCGGTGAAGACGAGGAAGCCGTGCTGGAGGCACTGGTCGGTGCCGAAGTGGATGTCAGCGACATCGAACTGGAAGACGGGATGATCAGCGTGTTCACCCCGCACACCGAGTATGCCAGGGCCCGTCAGGCACTGCTGGACGCCTTCGGGGAGATCGACTTCGCGGTGGATGAAATGCAGTTCCTGCCGCAGACCACCACATCCCTGGGCGAAGAGGATTCCGTTCAGCTGGAGCGGCTGCTGGATATGCTCAACTACCTGGACGATGTACAGCGCGTCTACACCAACGTCCAGCCCGATTGAGCGCCACCCGGATCGGGGAGTGCCGGATCGCCGGGTCGTGATCCGCACACCGCCGTCATCCGTAGCACCGCGATGAGCAATGCCGTTGTCTACTGGTTCCGCCGGGACCTCAGGACCCGCGACCTGCCGGGATTGCTCGCTGCCGCAGGTAGCGGGCACCCCGTCGTTCCCTGTTACATTCTGGATGACGACACACCCGGCGAGTACCGCGCGGGCGGAGCCAGTCGCTGGTGGCTGCACCACAGCCTCGCCCATCTACAGAAAGCACTGCGAAACCTGGGCGGGCAACTGGTACTCAGGCGTGGGGCCACTGCCAGGGTGCTGGCGGAGCTGGTCGAGCAATGCGACGCGCGGGCGGTCTACTGCAGCCGGCAGTACGAGCCCTGGGCGGATGAACTGGAACAGCAACTGCACGCCACGCTGGTCGAGCGGGGGGTTGCTTTCAAGCGGTATCCCGGCGCCCTGCTGTTTGAGCCCGCAGCCGTCCAGACCCAGGGAGGGACACCGTTCAGAGTGTTCACACCGTTCTGGCGCCAGTGCCAGCGCCTGGACGAACCGCGCCTGCCGCAACCTCCCGCCAGACATGTCAGCTGGCATCCCCGCCCCCCCGCCGGCGACACCCTGGAGGACTGGGCCCTGCTGCCACGCAGCCCGGACTGGGCCAACCACTGGCTCGAATTGTGGTCACCGGGTAGCCATGGCGCGGCGCAGCGCCTGGCTGATTTCCTGGGCGGCCCGGTGGCCGATTACAGCCGGGGCCGCGATCGCCCGGCCCTGGCCGGTACCTCCCGGCTGTCCCCGCACCTGCATTTCGGGGAGATTTCACCAAGGTCCGTGTGGCACGCGGCGCGGGGGCTGGAGCGGGCGCAGCCCGGCTGCCGGCAGGAGGTCGACAAATTCCTGAGCGAGTTGGGTTGGCGCGAATTCTCCTACCACCTGATGCACCACTTCCCCGCTATCGCCGAACAACCGTTCAGGAAACCGTTCCGGCATTTCCCCTGGCGGGACAACCCCGAGAAGCTGCGCGCCTGGCAGCGCGGTGCCACCGGCTACCCCATGGTGGACGCCGGCATGCGGGAGCTGTGGCACACCGGCTACATGCACAACCGGGTACGCATGTTGGTCGCGTCCTTTCTCACCAAGCACCTGCTGATCCACTGGCGTCATGGCGCCCGCTGGTTCCACGACACCCTGGTGGATGCCGACCTGGCCAACAACAGCTGCGGCTGGCAGTGGGTGGCCGGCAGCGGCGCCGATGCTGCGCCCTACTTCCGCATCTTCAACCCGGTGACCCAGGGTGAGAAATTCGATGGCGACGGCGATTACGTGCGCCGCTGGGTTGCGGAACTCGCCCGCCTGCCCGGCCGCTACCTGCACAGGCCCTGGGAGGCGCCCGCTGATACCCTCGCCGCGGCCGGCGTCACCCTGGGCGAGAACTACCCCCTACCCGTCGTCGAGCACAAAACGGCGCGGGAAGCGGCGCTGGCGGCATACGAATCCATCAGATAGACAGCCGTGAACGGGCCGCTACCGGGCTCGGGGCCTTATCACAGGCTGCTTTTACAGGCACACTAGCGACTTCCGACCAACGAACCGCAAAGAGCGAACCCGATGCAAGCATACCAGCAACTGGAAGCCCGCCAGAAAAAGATAGCCGCCCTGGAGAATGCCATGGGCATCCTGCAGTGGGACCAGGAAACCATGATGCCCTCCGGGGCGGCGCCCGCCCGGGCGAGCGTGCTGGCGGAACTGAGCGTGATGGTTCATGAACTGGAGACCGCCGAAGGCCTGGAGGAGCAGATTCAGCAGGCCGAGGCCAATGTCGACGCCCTGGATGCCTGGCAGCAGGCCAACCTCCGGGAAATACGCCACGGCTTCGTACACGCCAATGCCGTGCCCGCGGACCTGGTGGAGAAGCTGGTGATCGCCTCCTCGGAGGCCTCGATGACCTGGCGGACAGCGCGCGCAAAGGACGACTGGAACAGCCTTGCGCCGAAACTCGATGCCCTGTTCGCCCTGAAGCGCGAGGAGGCCGCCATCAAATCCGCGGCTCTGGGGGTGACACCCTACGAGGCCCTGCTGGACCAGTTCGACCCCGGCCGCAGGGAGAATCAGGTGGACAGCATTTTTGCCGACCTCGCGGATTTCCTGCCGGGTGTGCTCGCGGAGATCACCGCGAAGCAGGCGGCGGAACCCCAGCCGGTTTCCCCACAGGGGCCCTTCCCGATTGAAAAGCAGCGCGAGCTGGGCCTGGAACTGATGAACATTCTCGGCTTCCCCTTCGATCACGGCCGCCTGGACGTCGCCCATCACCCCTTCAGCGGCGGCGCTGCCGGCGACGTGCGCATCACTACCCGTTACGAGGATGACGATTTCATGGCCAGCCTGATGGCCGTCATCCACGAGACCGGCCACGCCCTGTATGAGGACGGGCTGCCTGCCGAGTGGGCGACCCAACCAGTGGGCAAAAGCCGCGGCATGACCCTGCACGAGAGCCAGTCCCTGCTGCTGGAAATGCAGGCGGCGCGCTCATCGGAGGCCATCCAGTTTCTGGTGCCCGTTATTCGCCGGATGCTCGGCGGCCGGGGAGACGCCTGGGAAGCCGACAACCTGCTGCGCATCTATCGCCGGGTCAAACCCGGGCTCATCCGCGTCTACGCCGACGAGGTGACCTACCCGCTGCACGTGATCCTGCGTTACCGCCTGGAAAAAGCCATCGTCGCCGGCGAGCTGGCGACCGCCGACCTGCCCGGCGCCTGGAACGAGCTCATGGAGACCCTGGTGGGGGTGCGCCCGCCGAACAACCGCGACGGGGTGATGCAGGACGTGCATTGGCCGGAGGGGATACTTGGCTACTTTCCCACCTACTCCCTGGGTGCAGTGGCGGCTGCCCAGATTTTCGCCGCGGCCAAACGCGCCGAGCCGGACCTCCTGCCGGGGCTGGCCCGGGGAGACTTCCGCCCGCTGTTTGGCTGGCTGGACACCAACATTCGCAGCCAGGGATGCCTGTACATGCCGGACGAACTGATCGCCCGGGCCACCGGCGCACCGCTGGGCACGGAAGCCTTCAAGGCCAATATTCTGGATCGCTACCTGGCGCCGGCCTGAGCCGGCCCGCTCGACATACGCGGCAGCGACCCGGCACTGCTACCAGCCCCCTCCGCCACCACCGCCGCCGCCACCCCCGGAGGAACCGCCACCTGACCCCGAGCTGCTGCCCGGCGCGGTGGCTGCCGAGGATATCGCGGAGGACAGTTTGCCCCCCACACTGCTGGCGAAACTGCCCATGCGGGAGGGATTGAAAGCGCCCTGGTACCAGCTGGGGCTATAGGCGGCACCACCGGACGCCACGAGCCGGGCGAACACCCCGCTGAATTGCTCTGCCCATTCCTGCTCGACTCCCAGGGCGATGGCAAAGGGCAGGTACTTCTCGAACAACTCAGGCGTCAGGTCCGGCGGATGGCGCAGGGCGAGGTCGTCCTTTTCCGCCACTTCCAGATACAGTTTGAATCCCGCGAGTTTGTCCATCAGCCTGCGGCCCCTGCCCGAGGGTGCCTTCAGCAGGTAGGCAAACACGATATGCAGCACCACAACGCCGGCGTAGCAGGCAAACACCAGCGGCACCAGCTTGCCGGTACTGACGATCACCAGCAACAGCAGCGCCGAGACGACAGCGGAGGGCAGCATCAACACTGCGTTGGTCCTGAAATACTGCCCGAGGTATTCGCGCTGCAGGGCCTGCTTGTGCGCATACCTGGCGCCCGACACCAGGGCGTGGTTTTTATTATCCAGGTGTAGCGCCGCGCCCGTGCGGAACAGCCGGTCGAGCAGGACCTTCTCCCCTCTGGCCAGGGGTTCACGGGAGGCCAGCCTGCGCAGGGTGTACTCGTCGTCGTCGCAATCGATGGCGACGTACCCCTTGACCGCCAGGTTAATAACCGCTGCGGTAAAGGTTTCGTTGTCGTAGCCCATCTCGTTGACGTAGCGGGCAGCCGCCGGCGAATACCCCTGGGGCGGCTCGTAGTGGGGAAAAATCACGCCCTTGCCGGGATCCCGGCCATGCCGGGACCACATGACAAACAGGTAGACGGCGCTGCCGGCGAGCGCCAGCAGGGCGAGAACCAGGCCGAGGTTGTCAGCCAGCAGATACCCCAGCCGCTGCCAGGGCCCGGGCTCCGCCACCACCCCTTTTGGCCAGCCCATCACCAGGGTAAGGCCCGACCTGGGTGGCAGTGCCCGGGTGGTCCAGATCGTGCCCTCGCCCGACCCCGTCGTTGCCTGGTAGTTCTCGCCCCTCGCCCCCTGTGGGCCGGTGTAGCCGCTGAGGGTAATTTCCTCGCGGCTTACCGCCGCGGGCAACCGCACGGTGGCGGCGGCCTTCTCGATGGCAAAATCCCAGCCGTTGCCGGTCACATTCCAGTACAGCTCGTCGTGATCCTGGAAGAAACCGACCTGCCGGTCGGTCTCGTAGACGAAGGTGTAGGTGTACTCGCCCGGAGGCAAATAGGTATCGGAGCGGCCGGCGTAGACCCGCACGCCATTGGCCCGGTTTTGCCTGTGCCAGGACTCGGGCAAGCCGTCGCGGGACACCTCCAGGACGTGAAAGCGCACCTTTATCTCGTTTCCGAACCGGTCCCGGTAGCTGGTGGGAAAGTCGCGGTAGATACCCCTGCGTATATCCTTGCCCTCGGCGACGACCCGTATGGTCTCGCTGACCGTCATACTGGCGTCCGGCGCAATACGGATATCACTCTCGTAGGAAAGAATACGCTCCGCGCCCGCCGCGGGCAGGCACAACAGCAGCAGCGCCCAGCACAGCCGGCTCAGTATTCGCATCTAGCGCAACTCCAGCGACGGGGTCTGTCGGGCACTGTCATTGTCGATCTCGAAATATTCCGCCGCCCTGAAACCCAGGGGCCGCGCCAGCAGCAGGTGGGGGAAGGATTGCACCCGGGTATTGAAAAGCTTCACCGCGCCATTATAAAAACGCCTGGCGTACTGGATCTGATCTTCGGTGTCGGTGAGCTCCGCCTGCAGTTGGCGAAAGTTCTCGTCGGCTTTCAAATCGGGGTAGTCCTCGGCAACCACGATCAACTTTTGCAGCCCGGCCTGCATGGCGTCTTCCAGGGCCGCCTTGCGCGGCAGCGCCGACGTGGCCATGCTCTGTTTGCGCAGCTCGGTCACCGCGAGCAGGGTCGCCCTCTCGAAATCGGCAAAGGCTTTCACGCAGGACACCAGGCGCGGCACCAGCTCGTGGCGGCGCTTGAGCTGCACGTCGATATCGCTCCAGGCCGCCCGTACCTGGTTGCGCTCGCCAACCAGCCGGTTGTAAATCCACACCCCGGCGGCGAACGCCGCAAGCAGAACAATGCTGAAGATCACCATCGCCGCAGTATAGGTAAGTCATGGCGAAACCGATATCTGCAATCGCCGGATTAAGCGAAGGTTGACGTGCAGGCAAAGCCCGCCGGAGGCTTCAAGTCGCTTGCAGCCTTGGGTGGAATCGAACCGCTATTCATGGGTTTTCAGTCAGTCACCTCAGTCACCATTTATCGCTTATTTATCATAATATTAAGTAGCTATTTTAAATAGTTACCTCAAGAATGGATTTACCCGCCAAAACAAGAAACACCTCCCTTTAAATCAATCAGTGGGAAATCTTTGTTTTCATGTGTCGAGACAGGTTATGACCTGATCTATCAGTCTGCCCGGCACTTGATATACTCCTGAAATGTGCGGGCGACTGAACCAGACTGGCGAGATCAAGTGGCGGGATTTCGTCACCAGTATCAGGCTTAAACCTGTCTGTAACGCAGCCCCAACCGAAATTCTGTCCCTGATTCGCGGTGATCGAGTGGAGCCGGCTCGCTGGTGGCTGGTTCCTTCATGGGCAAAAGAAATATCCACCAAATACAGCATGTTCAATGCCAGGTCGGAGAATCTCACCAGCTCAAAAGCATTCCGGGTACCGTTCCAGCGCCAACGTGGGATAGTCCCCATTTCCAGTTTCATCGAGTGGAGAGGCCAGAAATCTGGCAAGCAACCCTGGCTTGTTACAAATGAGCAGCACTGCTTCTATGCGGCCGCGCTATGGGACGTTTGGAATGGAGATGACCTCCCCCTGCTCTCCTGTACCATCGTCACTACAGAGGCTGCCCAACCCTTCACGCCATGGCACCACAGAATGCCGGTCATGCTGGGTGAAGGCGAAGTGGAACGCTGGCTCGATAACACAGTGCAGATTCCAGCGAATGACCCGGTATTTCGCCCACAACTCAAAGAGCCCTGGCACCTTTCCCCCCTGGACAAGGCTGTAGGCAACAGTCGTCAAAAATCACCTGAACTCATGAACCCGATCGGCGAGATATTGACTTTGAGTTGCCAAGTTTAAGCCTAGATACGACCCTGTCGTTCAATGTTGGATTCTTGATGGCCGCTTTCACACCTGGGTGCGGTCGATTGGACCATGATATTGTCAATGGCAGGAAACTGGTTCAGCACCGCTAAATCGGACCACGTTGCGGACCTTCCAGCCTTTCCGAAAATAGTGGTCCGTTTTCGCCTGTTGCCAGACCGCCGTCTATGCTTGGGGAACACCCGGCCACTCGGCCCTACGTGTGAAAATCGAGAGACAACCGGTGCGATAGCGATAGGCCTGTGTAGTCCGCACTCGGGGTGTGTTTAGCTGTGGATTTTGATAAAGATACCCTTGGAGAAATCTAGGCTCTTACTCCACTTTCTTGAGTGTAGGCGCCAGCCGGTATCCCTCGATTACCCGGTCCGAAGGGCGGTAGTGGCGGATGGTGACGTTGAATACGCCCGAGTCATTGCTGATAGGAATACGGTTGGGTGCGTCTGCGCCACAGCCCAGGCTCACTGTGTAGGTTCCGTCAGCGTTGGGCGTAGCGAGTGCTGAGTTTACGTTGGCCACGTCATCGAACATAAAGCCCTGCTTGTTGTAGACCGTGAAAGACCAGAAGGCGTGGTCTTTGGGGTCTTCGAAGGTGGACTGATAGCAACCCTCGGCGGGCATGTCGGGTACGATCTCGTAAATGTTATCGCGCATTTGCGCCCCACCCCAACCCATCGCGGCTGCAGTCTGGTGTTTGGCGGGCGAATACTGTGACCGCGTATCGTCGGTGGGTGCGGTGAACCGACCGATACCCGCAGCGATGGGACCCTCGGCCTTGATGATCTCCAGGCCTTTGATCTTGAGTGCCTTCTCGGTGGCGTCGAAGGAAGCTTTGTTCACGGGCTCGGCGGAGAACATTGTGTCGCTGCCTGCCTGTATGCTGGTCTGGTCGCGATATGCCTTGACCTCTTCGGGGGTAAATGTGGCGTCGTAACGCAGGATGACGTAGACATGTGTACCCGTGTGGGTGGCGAGCTCGTAGGTGCCCCCGCCGTAGGACATGGGCTGGGTGCGGTGGTCCTCGGTGACAGGCTGCATCGACAGGTATTTGCCCTCGGGTACCTCCGGGAGAGTGATGGTGGCACCTTCGGTGACATTTACCACCGCCATCGAGTAGTAACTATCGCGGTTCATCCTCACCACCGGCTGGTCATCGGTGGGGGTGAGTGTAGGCCGGTGTACAAATTTGTTGACACCACCTGCGAGAGCCTGGCCGTTGAGCATCTGCCTGGCGGTTTCCGCCCAAGGGTAATATGCCTCGGTGACCTCCTTGCCATCCGGGGAGAAGTAGGCCCTTGGATCGCTGGTGGGTTCGGCGAATCCCGCCGCCGGTAAGGTTACCAGCAGCGCAGCGGTGATTAGCTTTTTCATCGGCCTGCCTCTTTGGAGTGCGTTAAGATAGATGTAACCAGGCGTCAGCCGGACTACATGGAGGGGGTGGCGCCGCAAGTGTATTAGTAAACAGAACTGCTTTTCAACTTCGCTAGGCTCGGTGCACTATCACACTACGCGACAGTCAGAATTCGGAAGTCGCAATAACCAGATCCGACGGCGAATACCCGGTCTCTGAAAGCCGCGTTACCCGATCCCGGGAATATTTCCGAGCGGAGCAAGGTCCGTTATGCTCAGGGACTTACTGGCCGGTCAGCCAATAAATTGGGGCCTAAAGAAAATCTGGAGGCTCGGGTCGGAATCGAACCGGCGTACACGGAGTTGCAGTCCGCTGCATAACCACTCTGCCACCGAGCCTGTAATATGTTGATTTGATTAGAAAAAAGAAGAACCGCAAGCAAATCAATCACTTGCGGGCGCCATTTTACGGCCCATGTCAGGGCAGGTCAAGACAAAGCGAGTTAATCGGATTATTAATGGCCGTCCCCCGGCCTGATCTAATGAATCCATGGTACACGCACGCGGCTGGTGTACGACATGACCCTGCCCGCCATCGGTATAACCATACCCGCCAGCCACCCCTATTGCAGGCTACTGCCGCCGCAGCAGGCCGCGCCAGTGACAGGGAGCGGCACATTTTGTCACCAGGTGACAAAAACAGTAGCCCACACTGCCGCGCATAGCGGGTACCGCATCACACGCAGTTGCCGGTAGCGCAGGCAGTTTGACCAGGGTTTTGGGCACAATCGGGCCCGGCTGCTCCCAGGCGGGCTTTCCAGGGGGTAAATGGATACTCCAGGTTACAGTTTGTGTGCAGCCTGCAAGGGAAATCCGCAGAAAACGCCAAAAACACAAAAATGGCCTGCGCCTTGCTAATAACGCCCAATAACGTAGTGAAGTTATCGGTACCAGTGAGGTTACGACATGCGCCTGAATACGGCCGGAATATTCCTTCAACAATACGCCAGACGGCTGTCACTCATCCTCGTCTCCCTGCTGCTCGCCAGTTGCCGGCTGGTGATCGTTACAGATGAAACCGGGCATATTGTTTCCGCTTCAGGCGCGTCCGATTGCAACCAGGCGTCCTGTGTGATTCCCATCGACGAGCTGTATTCGGAAACCTTCACGGCGGTGCCCGCCGACGGTTACCGTTTCCTCAAGTGGAAAGGTGTCTGCAGCATCACGGTCACCCAGGCCTGTTCGGTGAAGCTGGCTCCGCTCACCGAGCAGTTCGCCGAATTCGATGGCGACGTGCAACTGTCCGCCGTTTTCGAGCCCACCACTACCATGCGGGCCTGGTACCGTGACCGGGACGGCGATCTCTACGGCGCCGCCAACAAGAGTACCATGGCATTCGAGCAGCCCGAGGGATTCGTCGGCAATGACAAGGATTGCGATGACGGCGATGCCGGCATTTACCCACGCGCCGAGGAATTGGCCGATGGCCTGGACAACAATTGCAACGGCCGCATCGACGAGGGCCTGGTCGAAAGCCGCTTTTTCAGGGACCGTGACGGCGACGGCTATGGTGACCCGGCCACCAGTCGCATGGAGCTGCGCCGGCCCACCGGTTACGTGGCCAACAAACTGGACTGTGATGATTCGCGTGCGACCGACAATCCGGCGGCCCAGGAAGTCGTCGACGGCCGTGACAACGATTGCGATGGCAGCATCGACGAAGGCTCACAGCGCCTCTATCCGGACGTGGACGGCGACGGCTTCGGGGCTAACCGCGGCGCTATTCAATCGCTGGTACCGGTGAGCGGCTACGTAGCCGACAATACCGACTGCGATGACAACAACAGCAGTATCTTTCCCGGAGCGCGCGAGCAGTTCGACAGTGTCGACAACAACTGTGACGGCAGCATCGACGAAGGTTTCACCAGCCGCGAGTATTATCGGGACGCGGACGGCGACGGCTTTGGCGACCCTGCGGACAGTATTGTGGACGTGGAGATGCCGCCTGGATATGTGACCAACAAGACCGACAACTGCGTCAGCATCCGCAACCCCGACCAGGCGGATATAGACCGTGACGGAATTGGCGATGCCTGTGACCCATTCACCGATACCGACCGCGATGACGTACAGGACAGTGAGGATAACTGCCCGGCACATTTCAACCCGAACCAGACCGACACTGACCGCGACGGCCTGGGTGACACCTGCGATAGCCAGAACAACCTGGACCTGGACAACGACGGGGTAAACAGCGCCAGCGATAACTGCCCCAGCACCTACAACCCGACGCAGACCGACCGCGACGGGGATGGCGTGGGTGACGCCTGCGACCCGGTGGACGACAGCGACGACGGACAACAGGCTGCCCCGGTCAACGGCAGTTGTTCCCTGAGTGCCGAAGAACAGTCCATGCTCAACGCGGTGAATACCGTCAGAGCACAGGCGCGTATGTGTGGCTCAACCTCCTATGCCGCTGCGTCACCACTGGCCTGGAACTGCGCGCTGGAAACAGCCGCCACCGGACACTCGGCGGACATGGCGAACAACAATTTCTTCAGCCACACCGGGTCCGACGGCCAGTCGGTTGGCTATCGCGCCACCCAGGCCGGTTACAGCTGGTCCGCGGTCGGCGAGAATATCGCCGCCGGTATTCCACTTAGCTCGGTCAGCGCGGTGATACAGGCCTGGCTGGACAGCCCCGGACACTGCGCCAACATGATGCGTTCCACCTACACGGAATTCGGCGCGGCCAAGATCAGCAACTCATCAAGTACCTACAACGTGTACTGGACGCAGGTATTCGGTAGACCGCGATAAGCTGGGGAGTTAGAAACGGAATCTTGGGGGCGCGGGTTCGACCGCTCACTGGCATCAGCTTTCGTTCGTAAAACCTGGACCAAGGGTCAGGGCGGTAAAGCGTTTTCGATTGCGAGTATCGGGGAAGCAAGCGAAAACGCTTTACCGGCCGGAAACGGCCGGGGTGGCGCACCACTTCGAAGCGGCTCGCCGGTTTGGTTTGGATAAGGGATTTTCTTTGAAATTGGAGCGGGAAACCGGGTTCGAACCGGCGACCTCAACCTTGGCAAGGTTGCGCTCTACCAACTGAGCTATTCCCGCACGATACTGCGTGTATCCACCGCCGTGGTCGCCGGAACCGGCGAGGCTGGGCGCCCCCCCTCAACCTTGGCAAGGTTGCGCTCTACCAACTGAGCTATTCCCGCAGAAAACTGCGACCCGCCTATTCTAGGCAGGACGTGCCGGGAGTCAAGAACTATAGCAGCTGCTTTCTGCAACCTGTTGTTTTAACTTGGATTATCCCTGGCGCGAATAACCTCCCGGGCGGCCCGCAGGTAGATCAACATGGACCACAGGGTCAGTACCGCGGCGGTGTACAGAACCAGATAGCACAGGGCCAGCAACCAGCTCTCATCGCGGGCGGGATCGATAGCCAGCAGACCGGTGATAGCCAGCATCTGGGCCGCCGTCTTGATCTTGCCGATGAAGGATACCGCCACCGACGTACGCTCCCCCAGTTCGGCCATCCATTCCCGCAGCGCGGATACGACGATCTCGCGACCGATGATCACACAGGCCGCCAGGGTGAATAGCAGCGTATCGTGACGCTCCACCAGCAGCACCAGGGCGATGGCAACCATGAGTTTGTCCGCCACCGGGTCGAGAAAAGCCCCGAAGGCAGTCATTTGCCCCAGGCGCCGGGCCAGATAGCCGTCGAACCAGTCAGTGATCGAGGCAAAGGCAAAGATGCCGGCGGCCACCAGCAGGTGATTGTGAAAAGGCAGGTAAAAGACCACCACCAGCACCGGAATCAGCAGGATGCGCAGGATAGTCAGGACATTGGGGATGTTTATCGGCAAACTCGGGCCTACTCCTGCAGTCAGCTACTGTGCAGATGATCGTATATCTGTTGTGCCATTGTGGCACTTATTCCCGATATTTTCCTCAGTTCCTCTACATTGGCATTTTCCACTGCCTGGGCACTGCCGAAGTGGCGCAGCAGTTCCCGGCGCCGCCTGGCCCCCACGCCGGGAATGTCCTCCAGGGCAGAGCGCTGGCGCGCCTTGTCGCGACGCGCGCGATGGCCAGTGATGGCAAAGCGGTGCGCCTCGTCCCTGATCTGCTGGATCAGGTGCAGGGCCGGGTGGTCTCCCGGCAACTGGCGCTCGCGCCCCGTGGCCCCGTTTAACAGGGTTTCGAAACCGGCCTTGCGGGTAACACCCTTGGCCACGCCCACCACCTCCACGCCACTCACCTGCAAGTCCGAGAGCACGGCCATGGCCTGGCTTACCTGGCCTTTGCCGCCATCGATAAACAATACGTCGGGCAGCGGCGCCTCGCCTGATTTGAGCCGTTTGTAGCGCCGCTGCAGGGCCTGCTGCATGGCGGCGTAGTCATCACCCGGGGCGATCCCATCTATATTGAAGCGGCGATAGTCGGATTTACGCGCACCGTTCTGGTCAAATACCACACAGGAGGCAACAGTGGCCTCGCCGGAACTGTGGCTGATGTCGAAGCACTCCATGCGCTCGGGCATTTCCGGGAGCCCCAGCACTTCCTGCAGGGCCTGCAGCCGCTCCAGCACCGACTGGCGGCCACTCAGGTGCGCTGCCAGGTTGGTCTCGGCCGTCTGCACGGCCAGCTGCACCCAACGGGCCCGTGCCTCCCGCACCCGGCGGCGGACCCGCACCCGGCGCCCCGCCGCCACCGACAGCGCCTGCGCCAGTGTGGCGCTGTCCTCGGGAGCCGTGTTGACGATGATTTCCCCGGGAATGGCCCGTGCCCCATCCAGGTAATACTGGGGTATGAACGCCCCCAGCACCTGCGCCGGGTTCTCCTGCAGGCGCAGGGGCGGATAATAGGTCCGGCTGCCCAGCACCCGCGCGGCGCGCACAAACAGCACCTGCACGCAGGCGCGCCCGCCGTCCACCGCCGCGGCGAGAATATCCAGATCACCCTGCACCCCCTCGATTCCCTGGCTGGCCTGCACCTGCTGCAGTTGCGCCAGCTGGTCGCGATATACGGCCGCCTGCTCGTATTCCAGCCGGGAGGACGCCTGCTCCATATCGTCGGCCAGGCGCACGATCAGTTCGCGGGACTTGCCGCGCAGGAACAGGCGGGTGTTTTCCACCTGGCGGGCGTACGCCTCTTCGCTGACCAGGCCCACGCAGGGAGCGGTACAGCGGTCTATCTGGTGCTGCAGGCAGGGGCGTGAGCGATTGCGGAAATAGCTGTCTTCGCATTGCCGCACCTTGAATACCTTCTGCAGGAAATGCAGCGACTCCCGCACCGCGCCAGCGCTGGGATAGGGGCCGAAGTACTGTCCCTTGCGGCGCTTGGCGCCGCGGTGCAGGGACAGCCGGGGATAGGTATCCTCGCTGGAAAGAAAGATGTACGGGTAGCTTTTGTCGTCGCGCAGCAGGATATTGTAGGGAGGGCGGTGAGACTTGATGAGATTGTGCTCCAGCAGCAGAGCATCGACCTCGGTAGTGGTAACGGTGACCTGGATCTCGTGAATACGGGCCACCAGGGCCATGGTCTTGTCGGTCAACCCGCTGGCGCGAAAATAGCTGCCCACCCGGTTTTTCAGGTTGCGCGCCTTGCCCACGTATAACAAGCGGTGGGCGTCGTCGTACATCTGGTAGACGCCCGGCCGGCTGGTCAGGGTCTTCAGGAAGGCCTTGTGGTCGAACTCCGCCACGCTTATCCGCCCACTATCCTGGGCTCGATCTCCAGGGAGACACCGAAAGTCGTCGCCACTGAAGCAGCTATGTCTGCGGCCAGGTCGAGCAGTTCCCTGCCGCTACCGCCACCCAGGTTGACCAGTACCAGCGCATGCTCCGGATGTACCCCAAAACCACCCCGCTGCTTTCCCTTCCAGCCACAGCAATCGATCAGCCAGGCGGCGGCCAGCTTGACCTGCCCGTCTGCCTGGGGATATTGCGGTATTCCCGGAAATTGCCCGGCCAGCGCGCCGGCCCGCTGCGCATCGACTACCGGATTCTTGAAAAAGCTGCCGGCGTTGGGCACCCGCGCCGGATCGGGCAGCTTGCTGCGGCGAATCGCCACCACGGCATCGAAGACATCGATCGCGCTCAGCCTGGCCCGCTGTTTACCTTCGAGCACTGCCGCCAGGGCCGGGTACTCGAACTGCAGGTGCGGCTCCCGAGACAACTCCAGTTCGACACTGGTGATGATCATCTTGTCCCGCAGCCGGTTTTTGAAGACGCTGTCGCGATAGCCAAATTCACAGGCCTCTCGAGACAGGGAAAGGCCAGCGCCGGTCGCGAGCTCGACACTGTGCACGGCGCGCACAAAGGACGCCAGCTCGACCCCGTAGGCGCCGATGTTCTGTACCGGGGCGGCGCCGACGGTACCGGGGATCAGGGCGAGATTCTCCAGGCCAAAATAACCCCGTCGCAGTGTCCACTCGACCAACCGGTGCCAGTTCTCGCCCGCGGCAACCCGCAAGTGGACCTTCTCCGCGTCCTCTTCCAAGACTTCGATACCGCTGGTGGCCAGGCGCAGTACCAGGGCCTCGACATCCCCTGCGACGACGATATTGCTGCCCTCGCCCAGGGGCACGACCGGCAGTTGCCGATCGGCTGCCCAGCCCAGGGCCTGCTCCAGCCCGGTGATGTGCTCCAGGCGGAGCAAGGCCCGCGCCCTCCCATCCAGGGCCAGTGTGTTCATACGGAGCAGGGGCTGCTCAGCCAGCACGTGCACACTGGATCTCCCGCAACAGGCCCTCACTGGCCTCTTCCACCATGTCCAGTACCCGGACAAAGCCCGCGTCACCGCCGTAATAGGGGTCCGGCACTTCCCGCTCCCGGCGCTGCGGCGCGAACTCCAGAAACAGCCCGAGGTGGCCCGCGAAGGCCGGGGGCCGCAAGGCGCGCAGTTCCGCCAGGTTGGCCTCGTCCATGGCCAGGATGTAATCGAAGTCGCGGAAGTCCGCCGCGCGCAATTGCCGGGCCCGCAGCGGCGAGAGATCGTAACCGCGCGCGCCGGCTTCCGCCGTGGCGCGGCTGTCCGGCGGCTCGCCCACGTGCCAGCCGCCCGTCCCGCAGGAATCCACCTCGATGTACTCTGCCAGCCCGCCGTTTTCCACCAGAGAGGCGAATACCCCGTGCGCGGTGGGCGAACGGCAGATATTGCCCAGGCAGACAAACAGTA
Organism: Pseudomonadales bacterium; assembly: GCA_024234735.1. GTDB lineage: Bacteria > Pseudomonadota > Gammaproteobacteria > Pseudomonadales > Halieaceae > JARRPM01. The sequence continues at coordinate 678,183 of JACKNV010000001.1, read as the reverse complement.
CCCGGGTTACCGGTTTCCCAGCCTTCAACTTCCCCGCTCCCCGTCAAAACGGGCCCGTACCGCATCCAGGTCCGCTTGGGTGTCGACCCCGCCCGGGACCGGGGCGCTTGCCCTCGCGACATGAATGCCGGTGCCGTTGTACAGGGCCCGCAACTGCTCGAGCTGCTCGAGTTGTTCAATCAGCGCCGGTTGCCAACTGACATACTGGTGCAGAAAGGCCGTGCGATAGGCGTAAATGCCGATATGGCGATACCAGCTGCCGTGGGCTGGCATGATATCAGTGCCGGCCTGGAAAGCCTCCCTTGGCCAGGGAATGGTGGCGCGGCTGAAATACAGGGCCATGCCACGACTGTCGAATACCACCTTGACCGCACTGCTGTTCACCAGCTCTCCGACATCGCAGACTGGCTCGCACAGCGTTGCGATACCGGCGCCCGGGTTGGCCGCGAGGTTGTTCGCCACCTGGTCTATCACGGCGGGAGGGATCAGGGGTTCGTCGCCCTGCACGTTCACCACGATCTGCCCGTCGTCCCAGCCACAGCGGGTGGCCACCTCCTGCAGCCTGTCGGTACCCGAGGGGTGATCGGCGCGGGTCATGCACACCGCGGCACCAAACGTTCCCGCGACGGCGGCGATGCGCTCATCGTCCGTGGCGATGATGACCTGCGCCGCACTGCTCAGGCAGGCCTGCTCCCACACCCGTTGCACCATGGGCTTGCCGGCGATATCCAGCAGGGGTTTGCCCGGCAGGCGGGTGGAACCGTGGCGCGCGGGGATGACGATATTGAATGACATGCAGACTCCGTGAATCCGTCAGTGGTGAACGAGTGCGGCCACCGCCTCGACCAGGGTCGTTGGCACCTGCGCCCGGATCTCGAGGTACCAGGCGTTGCCGCCGACCAGCTGGCCGCATTTTACCGCGTCCTTCTCGGTCATGATAATCGGCCTGTCGGACAACGCGCTGAGATCCGCGGCGCGGTAGACGTGGTGGTCGCCAAAGGCATATCGCTCCAGCTGGAAGCCGAGGCGCTCCAGGGCCGAAAAAAACTGCTGTGGTTGACCGATACCGGCCACGGCGTAGACTGCTTCGCCCAGTGCCCCCGGGCGCGCCGGACACCGCTCGCCGGTGGCTACATTAACCAGCGCCAGCGCCAGGTACTGCACGCCCGTTTCGGGATCGTCGCTGCCCCGGTAGAGCACATAATCCACTCCCCGCAGGCGCGAGGGGGGCTCTCGCAACGGGCCGGCAGGCAGACAGAAACCATTGCCCGTACGATGCCTGTCATCCAATAGCGCGATCTCCAGATCCCTGGCCAGGGCGTAGTGCTGGAGGCCATCGTCGCTCAGCAGCAGCTGCACGGGTGTCGTCGCCAACAGAGCCCGGGCCGCCTCCGGGCGCGAGGGCGCAACCACGACAGGGCAGCCTGTGCGCCGCTGGATCAGCAACGGCTCGTCCCCGCAGTCGCTGGTTGTACTGTTTTCACCCACCTGGCGAGGCCCGTCCAGGCCGTGGGCGCCATAGCCGCGGCTCACCACGCCCACGCTGATGCCCCGCGCCTGCAGGGCCTCCGCCAGCGCTATTATCACCGGCGTTTTACCGGTTCCACCCACCGCTATATTGCCGACGACGACTACCGGCACAGGGGCGCGCCAAGTGTGCAATAGCCCGCTGCGATACAGCTGGCGCCGCGTAACAACCAGCAGCCGAAACACGCACTCGAGCGGGCGCAGCAGCCACAGCCACCAGGCACCGCGATACCACGCTGCCACCAGGGCATCCGCCGCGGCGCGCATCAATCGGCAAACTGCTGGCGGTACAGCCTGGCGTACAGGCCGCCCTCGGCCAGCAATTGCGCATGGCTGCCGTGGGCGACGATCGTTCCCGCATCCATCACCACGATACTGTCCGCCCGCTCCACGGTAGACAGCCGGTGGGCGATCACGAGCGTGGTCCGCCCGCACATGACGTGGTCCATGGCCTGCTGGATGAAGTGCTCGGACTCGTTGTCCAGGGCGGATGTCGCCTCGTCGAGAATGAGCACCGGTGCGTCCTTGAGAATTGCCCGGGCGATTGCCAGGCGCTGCCGCTGGCCACCGCTGAGGCCGCCGCCGTCTTCCCCGAGAACGGTGTCGAATCCCTGGGGTAGCCCCTGGATAAACTCTTTCGCATGGGCAGAGACAGCCGCCGCTTCCACCTGGGCCTGGCTGCAGGCGGCGAGGGAGCCGAAAGCGATGTTGTTGCGCACACTGTCGTGGAACAAGGTCACCTGCTGGGACACCATGGCCAGCTGGGCGCGCAGGTTGGCCAGCTGGTAGTCGGCCAGCGGTACGCCGTCCAGCAGGATTTCTCCCTCACCTGGCTGGTAAAAACGCGCCAGCAACTGCACCAGGGTAGTCTTGCCGCTGCCCGAGCGCCCCACCAGCGCCACCGTGCTGCCGGCGGGGATTTCCAGGGATATGTCGCGCAATACCGGGGCCCGCGCGCCGGGGTAGGTAAAGCCCACATGGCGCAGGCTCAGCGCGCCACGTGCCCGCGCGGTAACGTGGCTGCCGCTATCGGCCTCCGCCTCCAGGTCCAGCTGGGCGAAGATATCCTCGGCGGCCGCGAGGCCGCGCTGGATTTCACTTTGCACCTCGCTCAGCTGGCGGATCGGTTTTCCCAGCTGGGTCGCGGCGGTGAGGAATGCCGCCAGGGAGCCGGCGGTAAAGCCGCCCAGGATATCCGGGCTCAGGGCGAACCACACCAGCGTGGCCAACGCCAGCGCCAGCATGCTTTGCACTACCGGCGTACTCAGGCCTTCGACGAAGGCGAGTTTCAGGTTTTGCGCGCGGTTATACTGGCTGGCGGCGCGAAAGCGCTCGTGCTGCTGCCGCTGGCCGGCAAATAGGCGGATATCCCGGAAGCCGGAAATGCTCTCCCCGGAGACCTGGGTAACATCGCCCATGGACGCCTGGATGCGGCGACTGTAGCGCCGGAAGTGGCGGCCCACGAAAGCGACCACGGCGGCGATGATGGGAGTGACAACCGCGAACACCAGGCACAGACGCCAGTTGAGATAGAGCAGGTAGCTCGCCAGGGCGAGCACGGTAAGCCCCTCGCGCACGACGGTTTTCAATGCCTTGGTGACGGCGCCGCTGACCTGCTCCACGTTGAAGGTGATCCTGGAGACCAACGCGCCCTGGGCGTGGGTGTCGTAATAGGCACTGGGAGCCACCAGCATCTTGTCGAAGAGTTCACAGCGCAGGTTGTGAATAAGGGTGCGGGATACGTGGTTCATGCAGTAGTTGCCGAGAAAGAAACCGGTCGCCCGGGCGGCCGCCATGCTGACCATGGCCACCGGCACCGCCACCCGCGCAAACTCGATACGATCCAGACCGCCCGTGTCGAAATAACGATAGGCGATACCGGAGATAATCCCCGACGCCACCCGCTCGGACCGGTCCAGTGAGTCCAGCAGGAACTGCATGAGGTCGGCCAGCAACACATTGCCGGCCGAGTAGACGACGTAGCCAAGCAGACTCAGGGCGAACATGAACCACAGGGGTGTCACATAGGTGAACAGCCGGCGATAGATCTGCCAGTCGCTCATACTGCCGGGACCGGTGCGGCGTCGGGACACGCCGGCGTGCCTAGTCACCGGCGTCGGGCCCCTCGGGCTGCCGCGTGGTGATGCTCAGGTGCACGAAACCCATCTGCCCGGCGGCGTCCATGGCCCGGACCACGTCCTGGTGCGCGGCCTGTGCATCGGCGGTGATTACCATGGGCAGCGTGGTATCCCCCGCCGACAGCTTGTAGATCGCCGCCTGCAGGGTACGGGTGCGGTTGTCGACCAGTCCCTGGCCGTTGACCCGGTAACTGCCCGCTTCATCGATCAGGATCTCGATCTGCTCCTCGGGAACCTGCGCTGGCTTGCCCTGCGCCTCCGGCAGATCGATGCTCAACTGGGTTTCCCGGGTGAAGGTGGTGGATACCATGAAGAAGATCAACAGCAGGAATACCACATCGATCAGCGGGGTCAGGTTGATCCCCACCTCCTCCCGGCGCTGGCGGCGGAATTTCAAGCGGACTTGTCCGTGTTTTCTTCGCTATGCAGGGCGTCCACCAGCTTGATGGTTTCCTGCTCCAGTTCCACCACGATGCCGTCGATCCTGCCGACGAAATAGCGATGCATGACGAGGGCGGGTATGGCAACGGTAAGCCCCGCAGCGGTGGTGATCAGCGCCTGGGAAATGCCGCCGGCGAGGGCGCTGGCATTGCCGGTACCCTGGGCCATGATCTCGGCGAACACCCGGATCATGCCCACGACAGTGCCCAGCAGGCCCAGCAGCGGCGTGATCGCTGCGATGGTGCCCAGGGTATTGAGATAGCGTTCCAGGTCGTGAACCACGTGGCCGGCGGCCTCCTGAATGCTCTCTTTCATGACCTCGCGGCCGTGGTAGGCATTGCCCAGCCCGGCGGCAAGTATACGACCCAGCGGCGACGACTGCTTGAGGTTGCGCAACCGCTCGGCGTCCAGTTCACCGGCCTTGAGCTGTTTCCACACGTTGGCGAGCAGGTGTGGAGGGGCGATTTTCCTGGGGTTGAGCGTATACAGCCGCTCCACACAGATAGCCAGGCCCACAATGGAACACAGCAGGATCAATACCATCAACCAGCCACCGGCCGTTACCAATTCCAGCACCTGTGCACTCCCCTGTTATCGTCTGGTCGCGCCATTATACGCACAGGCCCAGCGGGTAATAAACACGCAGGCATTACATCCAGAAACGATGCAAGCTGCGGCGATAACAGCTCACGGCAATAGGCTCCCCGCGCCGGAATTCAAAGCTCAGCGCGCCGGAGTCGGCGGTGTCGTAGTACCTTGCGCCGGCCCGGTACACGCGCTCCAGGACCTGCGCGTGGGGATGGCCGAAGCGGTTGGCATAGCCACTGCTGTTGGCCACCACGGCGGGCCGCACGTGCTTGATGAGGGCATGGGTCGAGGAGGTAGCGCTGCCGTGGTGCGGCAGCAGCAGCCAGTCACTTGCCAGCGAAGGGCCCCAGTAGCGAACCAGCTCCCGCTCCCGGGTGGCCTCTATATCGCCGGTCAACAGCAGGCGGTGCCCCTGGGCCTCCACTTGCAACACACAGGAGGCATTGTTGGACGCCAGGCCGGCGTCGCTTTCCAGCCCCGGCGAAAGAAACTGGAAACGCACCCCGCCAGGCCACTGCCAGGCCTGGCCGGCGACACAGGGCACTCCCTGACCGTCCTGCGCCTCGCCCCCGTAGAAGAACCGCTGCACGGGCACCGCCGCCAGCAGTGCCGCGGTGCCTGCACTGTGGTCGTTATCGGGGTGGCTTACGATCAGCGTATCCACTTCGCTGACACCCTGGCGTCGCAGGAAAGGCACCAGCACCGACACCGCCATGTTGACGCCCGCCGGGTCGCCGCCGCCGGTATCGTAAACCAGCACCCTGCCGGCACTGCGCAACACCACTGCGGTGCCCTGGCCTACATCCAGCACCGTGAGCTGCGTGCCGTCTTGCCCGGCGTCCCGATCGCTTGCGGGAGCCACCGGCAACAACAGTGGCACCAGCAATAGCAGGGCCAGCCCACGCAGCCGCGTGGGCAGTGGCATGACCACCAGCGCCACAGCAATGGCCCCCAGCACTACCGCTGGCAGCGATGGCGTCAATTGCCAGTAGAGCCAGTGGTGGCGCCCGCTGGCAAGGCGCTGTGCCCAGGGCAACAACTGTTCGAGGGGCCAGGCCGCCAGTGCCCACAGGGCGTTTTCCAGCGCCGGGAACAGGTACATGGCCACCACCGCCAGCAATGCCAGGGGCACTACCAGCAGGCCCACCAGCGGGACCAGCACCAGGTTGGCCAGTGGTGCCACCAGGCTGCTGCCGGAAAAGAACCAGCCTCCCAGGGGCAGCATGACCAGTGACATGCAAACATGGGCGCGGAACAGTTGCTGCCAGCGAGCCTTGCCGCGCTGCCAGTAACCCAGCCACAACAGCGTCGCCACCGCCCCGAATGACAACCACATGCCGCTGCCCAGCAGGGCGAGCGGATTGATCAGCAGCACGCTCAGCGCGGCGAGCAACAGGCTGTTACCGCCGCTGCTGCGTCGTCCCAACAGCCCCGCTACCAGGAAGCAGACCAGCATGCACAGCGCGCGCTGGGTGGAGATGGCGAATCCGGCCAGTGCCGCATAGGCGCCTGCGCCGGTCAGGGCCACCACCGCCGGCAGCCAAGCCAGGTACATGCCACACGGCAGTGCCAGTCGCAGCAGCAGCCTGCCGGCCAGGAAACCCGCCGCGGCCACCAGGCCGATATGCAGGCCGGAGATCACCAGCAGGTGATTGATGCCGTACAGTTGCAACAGCGACCACAGGCGGGCATTTATGCCACTTTTGTCCGCCACGGTAATGGCCGCCAGTATCGCCGTTACGTCCGCAGGCATCGGCTGGGCCCGTATTCGCTCGCTGATCAGAAACCGCTCGCGATTGGCGATATCCTTCCAGCTGAACGGGCGCGGCAGTTCGCGGGCGCCGCGTTTGCTCACGCTGCCGGTTGCACCGATACCGCTCTCGGCAAACCAGGCCTGCAGATTGAAGGAGCCGGGGTTGGCCAGTCCCCACGGTTTTTTCAAGCGCACCGTGAACCGCCACCATTGCCCCGGTTGCATCCTGTGCTCGCCGTAATAGGACAGCAGCACCCGCCGCACTCCTTCGCAAGCGCCCGGGATGACCGCCGCCGGGGCGAACTCAAACCGCTGGCGAACGGTACCGTCTGCCAGGGCACTGGTTCTGGGCAGAGAGCTTACCCTGCCGGTCAGCTCCAGCTGCTGGCCGACACAGGCAGCGGGCAGCCGCCCCTGTAACAACCAGTGTCCGTGTGCCATGGCCAGCGCTGCGCCGAGGACCATGCCGGCCAGGCTCCGCCAGATTCCCGATACGATTGGCAGGCTGCCTATCGCGACCAGCGCCAGGGCGCATACGAACCCCGGCGGGGGCAGCCACGGTAGCAGTGGCACCGGTAGAATCCCCAGCAGCAGGCTGATCAGCCACGCTCGCATGCGGACACCTCATGCGGTTGCTTGGATACCCCGCCGGGCGCTAGAGTAGCTACCGTTTTGGGGGCATAATGGAGCGCATCGAAACTGGCCCGGGCGGCATTCCAGCCACTGTTCCCGGGCCACTTGGCCAGTACACCACGACCCACTGCGGATTGACACAGCATATCCAGCCAGCCAATGCATGCCGAAGAAAACCCTTAAATCGATTGTTCCCAGCGTGGCGCGCATCCGCGAAATAAAGTCCCTGCAGTTCCTGGGCGACTGGATATACGCAACCAACCTGTGGCATATCAATCGCTACTCCGCATCCATGGCGTTCTTCGTCGGGCTGTTCGTGGCCTTCATGCCCATACCCGGGCAGATGGTGGTCGCCGCCCTCCTCGCCGTGTTGTTGCGCTGCAACCTGCCCCTTTCTGTATGCCTGGTCTGGCTGACCAACCCGCTGACCATGCCGGCGCTGTTTTTCATGGCCTACGAAGTCGGCGCCCTCATCATCGACGCACCGGTAGCGGACGTGAAATTCGCCCTCAGCTTCCACTGGCTGGGCCACACCCTGGTGAATATCTGGCAGCCATTTCTGCTTGGCTGCCTGCTGTGCGGCCTGTTCTTCGGCTGCCTGGGCTACTTCGTCATCAGTCTGAGCTGGCGCTGGCGCGTGTCGGTCCACTGGAAGGAACGCCAGCGCAAGCGCGCCAAAAGGTTATAGCTCTAGCGATCCTGGTTGAGTACCAGGGCGGGCGCCAGGCGCGCGGCTCGCAAAGCCGGGTAGACGGCAGCCACCACGCACATGGCCAGGGCCACGGCTGCCACCAGCAGGACGTCTCGCAGCAGCAGATCCACCGGCAGGAAGGATACCGGGTAGACGTCGGTATTGAGGAAGTTGATATCCAGCAGGTTCTCCAGGCGCGCGACCAGGCCCGGCACCACGAGACTGCCCAGCGCGCCCAGTAAGGCGCCCAGCAGGGCTCCCACCAGGCCAATCATGGCGCCCTGCATCACGAAAATGCTGGCGATGTCCCCCGCGGAGGCTCCCAGGGTGCGCAGTATGGCGATATTGCCCTGCTTGTCGAACACCACCAGTACCAGGGACGACACCACATTGAAGGCGGCCACGGCAATGATCGAGAACAGCAGCACGGATATCAGGTCGCGGGAGAGCTGGATAGCGGAATAGAGATTGCCATGCGTCATCATCCAGTTGGTAGCGTAGTAACCCGGCGGCAGGCTGTTCACCAGCTCCCAGCCGATACGGGCAACGGCGAACAGGTCGCTGGTGACCACGCGCAGGCCGTTGACGCCGCTGCCGATACCGGCCAGTTGCGAAGCCAGCGCCAGCGGTACGATGGCCGCGACCTCGTCCAGTTCGGTGCGCGTGTCCAGAACCCCCGCCAGGCGCACCACCTCGAACCGGGTCGGGCGCGCACTCTCCCCCTGGCCACTTCCCGGCACGATCAGGGTGATTTCATCGCCGGGCACCACACCCAGCCGGTCGGCGATCCCGACACCCAGCACCAGGCTGTCAAGCCGCTCCCTGAATGCCTGCAAGCCAGCGGGCGGCAAGGAGCCCAGTACCCGCGACGCGGCGGCCGGATCATCCTGCGCCAGGCCGATGCCACGGGCCGTTTCGATCCGCTCGCCGCGCATGAACAGGGCATCGAATTCGACAAACGGGGTTACTTCCACGACATCGGGATGGCGGGCGACCAGTGCCGCCTGTGCGCGCCAGTCCTCGATCGGCTCGTGCGCCTGCAGGGTCACATGGGGCACCATGCCGAGAATACGTTCGCGCATCTCCTTGTCGAAACCGTTCATCACCGACAGCACGATGATCAGCAGGCTTATCGCCAGCACCAGTCCCAGCATGGAGAGGCTGGAAAGAAACGTGGATAGTTGCCCGCCACCCAGGGAAAACGTATAGCGGGCGGCAAGCCGCAGGCGGTCACCCGGGCTCATACCAGGCGACCATCTCGCAGCTCGAGGGTGCGATTCATCTGGCGGGCGATACCGGGATCATGGGTGACCACCACGAAGGCGGCGCTGTCCTGGCCCAGTTCGTCGATCAGCTGCAACACCTGGGCCGCGGAATGAGGGTCGAGGTTGCCGGTGGGCTCGTCCATCAGCACGCAGTCGGGACTGCCCACCAGGGCGCGGGCAATGGCTACCCGCTGGCGTTCGCCGCCGGATAGCTGGCCAGGGCGATGCTCCAGGCGATGGGACATGCCGACCCTGTCCAGCATGTCTGCGGCCCTGCGCCAGGCCTCGGCGCGTTTGCTGCCGGCTATCAGCAACGGCATGGCCACGTTCTCCCTGGCGTCGAATTCCGGCAGCAGGTGGTGAAACTGGTAGACGAAGCCCAGGCGCTTGTTGCGCAACCGGCACAACTCCCGCTCGGACAGCCGGGCCAGGTCACGGCCGGCCATGAGTACCTGCCCGCTGGTGGGGTTGTCCAGCCCCCCCAGCAGGTTGAGCAGGGTCGACTTGCCGGAACCCGAGGCGCCGATCACGGCTATCTTCTCCCCGGCCTCCAGGCACAGGTTGACGTCACGCAGTACCGTCACCAGCCGGTCGCCATCGCCGTACACCCGCGACAGCCCGCGGCACTCCAGCACCGGCTTATTCATAGCGCAATACCTCCGCGGGAGCGATGCGGGTGGCGCGCCAGGCCGGGTACAGGGTGGCCAGCAGGCTGAGCGACAGCGATGCGAGTACCACGGCCGCCACATCCGCCCATTGCAGATCGGACGGCAACTCACTGATGAAATACACGCTCGGGTCAAACAGTTTGACGCCGAGCAGGCGCTCGGTCAGCGCGGTCAGGCGCGAAATGTTGAGGGCCAGGCCCACACCCAGCGCGGCGCCGACGGAAATGCCCACGGCCGCCAGGGCCAGGCCATGGGCGACAAAAACAACCATGATACCGGCGGCACGCGCGCCCATGGTGCGCAATACGGCGATGTCGCGACGCTTCTCGGCGACCGACATCACCAGGGTCGACACGATATTGAAAGCGGCCACCGCGACCACGCTGAGTAACAGCAGGCTCACCATGACCTTTTCCATTTTGACTGCCTGGAACAGGGAGCCCTGGGTCTGGCTCCAGTCGCGGGCCTCGTAGTCCGGGGGAAGCGCGGCCTGCAGCGCGGCTATCACCCGCGGCGCGGAGAACAGGTCGTCGGTTTTCAGCTGCAGCCCGGCAACCGTATCACGCGCGCCCAGCAGTTTCTGCCCGGAATCCAGCGACACATAGGCCTGGTAGGCATCGGGCTGCGCGCCCACCTCGAAGATGCCTGTCACTCGCAGACGCTTGCTGCGCGGGAAAACACCGAGCGGGGTAACGGTCAGGCGCGGCACGGTGACCTCCAGGAAATCGCCGGCCTGCACCCGCAGCATGCGCGCCAGGGAAGCGCCCAGCACCACATTGAAACCGGGTTCCCCCAGGGATTCCAGTGAACCGCTGACCAGTGCCGCGGGAATCTCGGACACCTGCCCCTCCAGTACCGGGTCGATAGCGGTCAGCACGGCTCCGCGCTGGTTGTATGGGCTGCTCAGTATTACCTTGTCAGTGATGAAGGGCGACACCGCGATCACACCCGGCTGGGCCTCCAGGGTAGCCGCCAGCGCCTGCCAGTCGGGTATCCCGCCATCGCGATGGGCGACGTAGCCGTGCGGCACCAGGGACAGGATGCGGCTGCGCAGTTCACCGGCGAACCCGTTCATGACGGCCAGCACCGTGATCAGGCTGGCAACACCGAGAACCATGCCCAACATGGATACCACGGCGATCACCGAGGTAAACCGGTTGCGCTTGCGGCTGAAACTGTAGCGGGTGCCGATAAAGGCGGCGTAGTGCAGCATTGAACCACCGTGGGAACTCACCTGGAGGCGCCCCCGGATTATCTGTCTGCGGGCTTGTCGGCCGGGTAATACAGCTCGGGATTGTTCCGGCCTGCCTCACCGTCGCGGGTTTCCTCGTCACAGCGCCGCGGGTCGCCGCCACAAATCTCACAGGCGGTATCGATACCCAGCGCGCCCATGCCGCCGCAGGAACCCTTGATCGGCGCCCTGCCGTAGATCACCCCTACCGCCATGGCGGTCATGACCAGGCAGATTACCAGCAGGCTGCACATGAATAAGAACATCACCAGTCTCCGGAGCCCACTGGACTCCCACTATCAATCGGTTGCGCCGCTGTCCAGCAGAGGCGCGAAAGCCGGGGTGTGACTGCTGTGCAACGTCTCACCCTGCCGTTGAATGAAATATACCGCTAACCCCTGCTCCGTGGCCACCGCCATCGCCCGCTCATGCCCCAGTACCACCAACGCCGTTGCCCAGGCATCTGCCCGCATGGCACTGCTGTCAACCACGGTGACCGATACCAGGTCATGGGCGACGGGGTAACCCCGGCGGGGATCGATGCTGTGGGAAAAACGCTGGCCATCGACCTCGAAGTAATTGCGGTAGTCACCCGATGTGGCGACCGCCGTATCGGTCAGGCTGATGGCCCGCTGTGCGGTGCGGGCGGCACTTTCCGGCCGTTCGATGGCGACACGCCAGGGATCGCCGCGCCCGCTCATACCCGCGAGCCGCATTTCACCCCCGACTTCCACCAGGAAGCGCTCCACGCCCCGGGACTGCAGCCAGAGGGCAACCAGATCCACGGCATAGCCCTTGGCGATGGAAGAAAAGTCCAGGGTAACCGGACGGGTCTTCAACACGCGATAACCGCCGTCCGCCTCCAGGCGCAAATATTGCTGGCCGACGTTCTCGAGAATGTCGGTTACCAGATCATCTGCCGGCGGCACGGTTACCGGCCCCGCGGGACCAAAGCCCCACAGGTCGACCAGGGGTGCCACGGTGACGTCGTAGGCCCCCTCGCTCTGCCAGCCCACCGCCAGGGCCGTGGACAGCACCCGGTAGAAGTCTTCCGATACTACCAGCCAGGTATCCGGGGCCAGGGCATTGAAACGGCTTATCTCCGAATCGGGCAAATAGGTGGACATGCTCAGCACCACCCGCTGCAGCTGCTCTTCTATGCCCGCCTGCAAAACCGCCCGGTCCGGGACACCAGCGTTGGGCACCACGGTGACGTGCCAGCTGGTACCCATGGCCTGCCCTTCCAGCTTGACCACCTCGGGCGCACCCTGGCAGGCCGTCAACAGCGCTATCGCGCACAGGCAGCAGATGTAAAAAAGCCACCCTCTGGGGTGGCTTTGGGTATCAGCCGCCGAAGTCATCTAGCAGTATGTTCTCCGGCTCCACACCCAGCTCAGTGAGCATCTGGATGACCGCAGCGTTCATCATCGGCGGCCCGCACATGTAGTACTCACAATCCTCGGGAGCGGGATGGTCCTTGAGGTATTCGTTATAGAGGACGTTGTGGATAAAACCGGTCAACCCCTCCCAGTTGTCTTCCGGCTGCGGGTCGGACAGCGCCACATGCCACTCGAAGTTGTCGTTCTCCGCGGCGAGTTGATCGTACTCGTCCTGATAGAACATCTCGCGCAGGGAGCGGGCACCGTACCAGAAGGAAATCTTGCGCTTGCTGTGCAGGCGCTTGAGCTGGTCGAATATGTGCGAGCGCATGGGCGCCATACCGGCACCACCGCCGATGAACACCATCTCGGCATCGGTGTCCTTGGCGAAGAACTCGCCGAACGGGCCGTATACCTTGACCTTGTCACCCGGTTTGAGATCGAACACCCAGGACGACATGATGCCGGGAGGAATGCCCTGGCTGCCCGGAGGCGGCGTGGCTATCCGGATATTGAACTTCACGATGCCCTTTTCTTCGGGATAATTGGCCATGGAGTAGGCGCGAATAGTGGTTTCCTTGACGACCGATTCGAGCTTGAAGAATCCGAAGTGCTCCCAGTCGCCCCGATATTCCTTGTCGATATCGAAATCGGCGAACTTGACATGATGCGGCGGACACTCCAACTGCACGTACCCGCCGGCCCGGAAATCCACGTTCTCGCCCTCGGGCAGGCGCAGGGTCAGTTCCTTGATGAACGTGGCCACGTTGGGGTTGGATTCCACCGTGCATTCCCACTGTTTGACCCCGAACACCTCCTCCGGGACCCGAATCTTCATATCCTGCTTGACCGAGGCCTGGCAGCTCAGGCGCCAGCCTTCGGCCGCGTCGCGCTTGGTGAAATGGGATTCCTCGGTGGGCAGCATGGAGCCGCCACCCTCCTCGATGATGCATTTGCACTGGGCGCAGGTTCCGCCACCGCCACAGGCGGACGGCAGGAACAGGTTCGCCTCCGACAGGGTCTGCAGCAGTTTACCGCCGGCGGGCACGGTGATGGTCTTCTCGCCGTTGATCTCTATGTGGACGTCACCGGAACTGACCAGCGCGGAGCGGGCAAAGAGAATGATCACCACCAGCACTACTACGATGGCCGTGAACATGCTGACGCCGTAAACAATTGTCATATCCATATCAGTTCAATCCCGCTTAGATATCGATGCCGCCGAAGGACATAAAACCCAGTGACATGAGGCCAACTGTAATGAAGGTGATCCCCAGCCCCTGTAAACCATCGGGCACGTCCGAGTACTTCAGCTTCTCGCGGATACCTGCCAGGGCGACAATTGCCAGCGCCCAGCCCACGCCGGAGCCGGCGCCGAACACCACACTCTCGGCAAAGTTGTAATCGCGCTCCACCATGAACAGCGAGGCACCGAGAATGGCGCAGTTCACAGTGATCAGGGGCAGGAACACACCCAGGGCGTTGTACAGCGCGGGGACGAATTTATCGAGAAACATCTCCAGAATCTGTACCAGCGCGGCGATCACGCCGATATAGGACAGCAGACCCAGGAAGCTCAGATTCAGATCCGGCAAGCCGGCCCAGGCCAGGGCCCCATCCGCCAGCAGGTAGGTGTAAATCAGGTTGTTGACAGGTACGGTAATGGCCAGCACCACCGTCACGGCGATGCCCAGCCCCAGTGCCGCCTGGATCTTCTTGGAGATGGCGAGAAAGGTGCACATGCCCAGGAAAAAGGCCAGCGCCATGTTGTCGATGAAAATAGAGCGGATAAACAGGCTCAGATAGTATTCCATTTACACGCCCTCCCTTGCCGGCTGGTGACGCGCAAGCGTGTAGTCCGGCTTTTCCAACTGTTCTTTACGCACACTGCGCAGGGCCCATATGAACATGCCGATGAGGAAAAAAGCACTGGGCGGGAGTAACAGCAGGCCATTGGGGTTGTACCAGCCACCCTCGGTCACCAGCGGCAGGATTTCTATCCCCATCAGCTTGCCCGCACCAAACAGTTCGCGCACCACGGCAACCGAAATGAGCACCACACTGTATCCCAGGCCATTGCCGATCCCGTCCAGGAAGCTGGCCACCGGCGGATTCTTCATGGCGAAGGCCTCGGCCCGCCCCATGACGATACAGTTGGTGATGATCAGGCCGACAAATACCGACAACTGCTTGCTGATGGCGTAGGCATAGGCCTTGAGGAACTGATCGACCACTATGACCAGCGAAGCGATGATTACCATCTGGACGATGATGCGGATGCTGCCGGGGATGTGGTTGCGAATGGTGGAGACGAAAAAGCTGGAAAACGCCGTCACCAGTGTCAGCGCCACGCACATGACCAGCGTGACCTGCAGGGACGAGGTCACGGCCAGTGCTGAGCAGATGCCGAGAATTTGCAGGGCAATGGGATTGTTCCTGAAAATTGGGCCGGTCAGTGTTTCCTTGACTGTTTCCATGATTAAGCCTCCCCTGCTTGCAGGTTGTTGAGGAAGGGTTCGAAGCCGTTTTCACCCAGCCAGAACTGCACCAGGTTGGTGACCCCGCGCGAGGTCAGGGTGGCGCCGGCAAGACCGTCTACCTGCCAGGACGCCGTATCGCTGCCCGGATCCACCGAGCCCTTGATCAGGTGTATCTCCACCTGGCCGTCGCGATACACCTGCTTTCCGGGCCACATGGCTTTCCAGCGCGGATTGTCCACTTCGCCCCCCAGCCCGGGCGTCTCGCCATGCTCGTAGAACCCCAGACCGGCCACGGTATTGGCATCGTGTTCCAGGGCGATGAAGCCGTACAGGGTGGACCACAGGCCATAGCCGCGAATGGGCAGGATGACCTTCTCCAGTTCCCCTGCAGAATTCTCCACCACGTACACCAGCGAGTAGTCCTCGCGGCGGCCAATATTGGCGATATCCTCCTCGTCGGACAAATTGGTGGATTCGCCGGGGTCCTTGGCGGCCTTGCGCTGGTCGTATTTTTGCGGGTCTATATCTGTCACGAACTTGCCGGTGCGCAGATCCACCACCCGGGTGGAAACCTGGGAGAACTGCTCCTCCACGCTGCGGCCCTCCTCCAGCATGCCCGCCGCGGCGAGAATATTGCGCTTGCGGTCCAGGGTCTTGTTGATCTCCTGGGCCGGCTGCAACACCACCGCCGCTGCCGATACGAAGATCGCGCAGACGATGCTGAGGGAGAACGCGACTAACAGCGTCTTGGCGGTACTGTCGTTACTGGACACGTGCAAGCCTCCGTTTGATATTGGCCTGAATCACAAAGTGGTCGATCAGCGGGGCGAACAGGTTGGCGAACAGGATCGCCAGCATAATGCCCTCGGGGAAGGCAGGGTTCACGACCCGGATCAGCACCGTCATCACGCCGATGAGAATGCCGAAAATCCACTTGCCGACATCGGTCATGGCCGCCGACACCGGGTCGGTCGCCATGAACACCATGCCGAAGGCGAAACCACCGGTCACCAGGTGCCAGTACCAGGGCATGGCGAACGACAGGTTGCTGTCGGAGCCCACCACGTTGAACAGCGTGGACAGGGCTATCATGCCGATCATGACACCCGCCATGATGCGCCAGGAGGCAACCCGGGTGAGCAGCAGCAGGACACCGCCAATGAAAATTGCCAGGGTGGAGGTCTCGCCGATGGAGCCCGGTATGGAGCCCAGGAACGCCTCCATCCAGGACCACTGCTGCTGCAACCCCTCCATGCCCTTGGACGCCACCAGCGACAGCGCCGTGGGCCCGGTGTAGGCGTCCGCTTCCAGCACGGTGGTCGCCGATGTGTAGCCGTCGAAAGCCCGCCACACCATGTCGCCTGACATCTGCGCCGGGTAGGCGAAATACAGGAAAGCCCGCCCGGTGAGCGCCGGATTGAGGAAGTTCTTGCCGGTACCGCCGAATACTTCCTTGCCGATTACCACGCCAAAGCTGATACCCAGGGCGACCTGCCACAGGGGGATGTCCGGTGGGCAGGTGAGCGCGAACAGGATCGAGGTGACGAAGAAGCCCTCGTTGACCTCGTGACCGCGACGGATAGCGAACAGAATCTCCCAACTGATCCCCACCAGGAAGGTGACGATGTAGATGGGCAGGAAGTACACGGCGCCGAACCAGAAGCAATCCCAAATACTGCCGGGGTCATAGGCGCTGAACAGATTGATCAGGTAGCCGCGCCAGCCATCGAGCCCCTCGAGCCGCTGCCACTCCGGCATCACCTCATAGGACTGCAACCCCAGGTTGTACATGCCGTAGAACATGGCGGGAAAGGCCGCCAGCCACACGGTGATCATGATCCGTTTCAGGTCGATGCCGTCGCGCACATGCGCGGTGGAGCGGGTTACGCTGCTGGGCGAATACAGGAAAGTGTCGAATACCTCGTACAGGGCGAACCACTTCTGGTAGCGCCCCCCTTCCTGGAAGTGATGTTCGATATCGTCAAGAATCTTGCGCAGTCCCACGCCTTAACCCTCCTTCTCGATGCGAGTCAGGTTGTCCCTCAGTATAGGACCGTACTCGTACTTGCCCGGGCAGACATAGGTACACAGCGCCAGGTCTTCCTCGTCCAGTTCCATGCAGCCCAGGGCCTGCGCCATTTCGGTGTCCCCCACAATCAGGGAGCGCAACAGCTGCGTGGGCAATATGTCCAGCGGCATGATCTTCTCGTAGCTACCCACCGGAACCATGGCCCGCTCACTGCCGTTGGTGGTGGTGGTCATGGCCAGCGGCCGGGTGCCGAAAAAGCTGGTGAAATAGATGCCGAGATTGGAATGTTTGTCGAATCCCGGCGACAGCCAGCCCATGAATTCGCGCTGGCGCCCCTCCTGCAACACGCAGACCTGGTTGTGGTAGCGCCCCAGGTATGCAGTGGCGCCGGATACCGCGCGCCCCCCCAGCACCGAACCGCTGATGATCCGGTTGTCGCCGCTGCGCAACTGCCCGGCACACAGCGCCTGCAGGTCCACACCCAGGCGGGTGCGCAGCAGGCGCGGGTCTTCCACCTGGGGGCCCGCCAGGGCGATCACCCGCTCGGTATACAGCCGGCCGTCCAGGAACAGGCGGCCGATGGCGATCACGTCCTGGTAGCCGACAGTCCACACCACCTTGCTGGCGCCGGCGCCTTCGAGAAAATGCACGTGGGTTCCAGCCAGGCCGGCGGGATGGGGGCCGGCAAAGCGCTCCAGCCTGATGTTGCCCGCCTTCCCCTGGGGGATATCGGCATCGGGGGCCGCGCAGACATAGAGGTTACCGGACGTCAGTTTGGCCAGCAGGTCCTGGCCCAGCGCAAAAGCCTCGCGCTGCCCGGCTATCACCACCGCGGGGTCGGCCGCCAGTGGGTGGGTGTCCATGGCGGTGACAAAAATGGCGGCGGCATCGCTGTCGGGTGCCGGCACCTTGCTATAGGGCCGGGTGCGCAGCGCGGTCCACTGGCCGCTGGCCACCAGTTGCTGGCGCACGGTGCCGGCATCCAGGCCGGCAGCGGCTTCGGCGCTATAACTGGAAAAACTTTCGCAGTCATCGCCGTCCAGCTCGATAACCACTGATTGCAGAACACGCTTGGCGCCGCGGTTGATAGCGGAGACGACGCCGCTGCCGGGTGCGGTGTAGTTGACGCCAGCGGTTTTCTTGTCGGTGAACAGCAACTGGCCACACTTCACCCGGTCCCCTTCCCGGACTTCCATGGTCGGCTTCATCCCGACGTAATCAAAGCCCACCAGCGCCACGGAACGCGCGGCGGGCGCGTCTTCTATCTCTTGCCGGGGAGCTCCCAGGATCGGAATATCCATGCCCCGCTTGATCTTGATCATACGATCCGCCTACAGATTCGATAACAAATGTGGATGGGCCAAAGCCGTCTCAGGGGCGACAGACCGGTTGCGAACGCACCGGAGTCGTATCGACTCCCGAATCGCGCGCATTATAGCGGAATGCCCCCATGAAAGGCCACAAGGGAGCGCGCCGGTTCTTTGATTCGGCACAAGTTTTGTCGGGTTAGACGCCACAGCGGGGCGCGGCGCAACCGCCACCCCCGCAGCCTGCCGCGCTAGCCCTCCCTGGGGTATACGGCGAAGTGGATGCCCGCCATGATCTCCAGGATACGGTGCACCTGGCAGCTGTAGCCGAACTCGTTGTCATACCACAGGTACAGCACTGCCTGCTTGCCGTTGACGATGGTGGCCTGGGCATCGAAGATACAGGCGTGACGCGAGCCCACGAAATCGGTAGAGACGATCTCCGGGGAGGCGGTGTAGTCAATCTGGTTGCGCAACGCCGAGTGCAGGGCCTGGTTGCGCATGAACTCGTTCACCTCCTCGACACTGGTCTCGCGCTCGAGGGTCAGGTTGAGAATGGCCATGGAGACGTTGGGCGTGGGCACCCGGATGGCATTGCCGGTGAGCTTGCCCATGAGCTGCGGCAATACTTTGCCCACGGCCTTGGCCGCCCCGGTCTCGGTGATGACCATGTTGAGCGGAGCGCTGCGCCCGCGCCGCGAGGCCTTGTGGTAGTTGTCGGTCAGGTTCTGGTCGTTGGTATAGGCATGCACCGTTTCGACGTGGCCGGCCACTATCCCGTACTCGTCGTCCATCGCCTTCAACGGCGGGGCGATCGCATTGGTGGTACAGGAGGCCGCCGAGATGATGGTGTCGGTGGGCTCGATGAGGCTGCCGTTGATACCGGCAACGATATTCTTCAGGTCGCCCTTTCCCGGGGCAGTGAGGATGACCTTGCTGGCGCCCTTGCTCTTGAGGTGTTGGGACAGGCCCTCCTGGTCGCGCCAGACACCGGTATTGTCGATAATGATGGCGTCGTTGATACCATAGGCAGTGTAGTCGATCTCGGCGGGGCTATTGGCGTAGATCACCTTGACCTCATTGCCGTTGGCGACGAAGGAACCGCGCTCTTCGTCGACCCGGATGGTGCCGTCGAAAGCGCCGTGTACCGAGTCCCGCCGCAACAGGCTGACCCGCTTGACCAGGTCGTTGGGAGCGCTGCCCTTGCGCACCACGATGGCGCGCAGTCGCAGGCAATCCCCACCATCGGTCTTCTCGATCAGCAGGCGGGCCATCAAGCGGCCAATCCGGCCAAAACCGTACAACACCACATCCTGGGGTTTATCCAGCGGCTTGCTCCGGTTGCCGACCAGGTCGGCCAGCTCGCGGTCGAGGTACTGCTCCAGACTCAGCCCCGCCGGCACCCCCTGTTCCTGATAGAGCACCGCCAGCCGCCCGACATCAATATGCGCGGGGCCAAGGTCCAGGTTCACGAGATGGGAGAAGACCGGGAAGGTTTCGAACTCGGACAGCTCGTTGCCCTCCACCTGGCGCACATAGCGGTGATCTTTCATGATCTCCAGCACCGAACGGTTCACCAATGGCTTGCCGTAGATATAGCATTTGACGCTCTTTTGCCGGGACAACTGCCCTACCAGGGGAATCATTCCCTCGGCGAGAGCCTCGCGCTCTTTCCAGTTTTTGAAATAGTCGTCGGGGCGCGGGCGCTGGCGATCTTCAGTCACGGTGGGCGAATCCTCAGGCTGGATTGGGGCGCGTATTATCGTTCCAGTGCCGCCGGGGCGCAAGTTACAATGGCCGAATTACCGGAGGTGGCCCGCACTTGCTGGTTATCAACACCGGCTTGACGCTACAATAACGCTGCAATGGCGTCCCCGAGCAACCCGCCCCAGGCACTCACCACCTATGTTTTCCAGATTGCTAGCTGATACGCCCTGGCCCACCAGGCCGGCCACCCGCACCGCGCTGGGCCCCTTCTCGGGCAGCGCCGAGGCCCGCTGTATAGCCGAACTGGCACGCCCCGGACAACTACTGGTGGTTATCACCGCGGATACCAGCTCGGCCCTGGCCCTGGAACGGGAGCTGCCATTCTTCCTCGACGAACCGCTGGAAGTACTGGCCTTCCCCGACTGGGAAACCCTGCCCTACGACAGCTTCTCACCCCACCAGGACATCATCTCCGAGCGGCTGGACACACTCTACCGCCTGCCCGCCACGACCTCGGGCATCCTGGTGGTACCCATACCGACCCTGATGCACCGGCTGGCGCCAACCGAGTACATCGCCGGGTCCAGCCTGGTCATGGCCACCGGCCAGACCGTGGACATCGACAGCTTCCGCCGCAATC
The DNA here is from genome assembly GCA_024234735.1 of Pseudomonadales bacterium. Lineage (GTDB taxonomy): Bacteria > Pseudomonadota > Gammaproteobacteria > Pseudomonadales > Halieaceae > JARRPM01. The sequence goes on along the minus strand of JACKNV010000001.1, from coordinate 657,706 downwards.
TGCAACGCAACGGCTACCTCAACGTGGAAACCGTGTACGAACACGGCGAGTTTGCCCTGCGCGGCTCGCTGCTGGACATCTTTCCCATGGGTAGCGAGCGGCCCTATCGCATCGACCTGCTGGACCAGGAAATCGACAGCCTGCGGACCTTCGACCCCGAGACCCAGCGGACGGTGGACAAGGTGGATGCCATTCGCCTGCTGCCCGGAAGGGAATATCCGCTGGACCGGGGAGCCATCAGCCGCTTCCAGATGAACTGGTACGACACGTTCGAGGTGGACCCAGACCTCTGCCCAGCCTACGTGGAGGTCAGCGCCGGGCGCAGCCCCGGAGGCTGCGAATACTATCTGCCCCTGTTTTTCGAGCGCTGCGCCACCTTGTTCGATTACCTGCCGGACAACGCCGCCATCATCACCAGCGGCGACCATCACGGGGCTGCGCGCCATTTCTGGGACGAGGTGCAACAGCGCTTCGAGGAATACGGCATCGATTCGCGACGCCCCCTGCTGGCTCCCTCCCGTTGCTTTACTCCGGTGGAGGAGTTGTACCAGATTCTGGGGCGCTACGCGGTCCTGGAACTGCGGCACGCCGTCGACGCCCCCGTACACCAGCAGTCCGGGGTCAAATCCCCGCCCGAGTTGGATAGCGACCGCCAGCTGACACCCGCACAGCGCCTGCGCCGGTTTCTCCAGGATCACGACGGGCCGGTATTGTTGTGCGCGGAATCGGCGGGCCGCCGGGAAATTCTCCTGGAGGCGTTGCGCGAGGTGGGGCTGACACCACCACAGGTCGACAACTGGCAGGGTTTCCTCGCCTCGGGCCTGGATTTCGCCATTGCCACGGCGCCGCTGGACAGGGGCATGTACTTCGGCCCGGGCAGGCCGACCCTGGTCTGCGAGGCGCAACTGTTCGGCAACCGCGTCGCCCAGCGTCGGCGTCGCGGCCAGAAACAGGACGAGGCCGCGGCGGCCACTCTGTTGCGCGATATCAACGAGCTGCGCGAAGGCGTACCAGTGGTCCACCTGGAACACGGAGTGGGCCGCTATTGCGGACTGCAGACCCTCGAAGTAGATGGCGAGCAAGCGGAGTTTCTCGCCCTGGAATATGCCCAGGGCTCCAAACTGTACGTGCCGGTGGCCTCGCTGCACCTGATCAGCCGCTACGCCGGTGCCGACCCGGAGCTGGCACCACTGCATAAACTGGGTTCCGACCAGTGGGAAAAGGCCCGCCGCAAAGCCGGTGAGAAAGCCAGCGATGTCGCGGCCCAATTACTGGAGGTATACGCCCGCCGGGAAGCCAGGCAGGGTTTTGCCTTCTCTGCATGCAATCACGACTACGAACAGTTTGCCGCCGCCTTTCCTTTCGAGGAAACCCCCGACCAGCAGCAGGCCATCGACGCAGTCCTTGAGGATATGCACAGTCCGCGAGTAATGGATCGCCTGGTATGCGGCGACGTGGGCTTCGGCAAGACCGAGGTGGCCATGCGCGCCGCGTTCCTGGCCACCCGCGACCAGAAACAGGTAGCCGTGCTGGTGCCTACCACGCTGCTGGCGCAGCAGCACTTCAACTCCTTCTGCGATCGTTTTGCCGAATGGGGCGTCACGGTCGAGGTGGTGTCGCGGTTTCGTTCCGGCAAACAACTGGCAGAGGTGATGCGCCGGGTAGCCGCCGGGAAGGTGGACATTCTGATTGGCACCCACAAGCTGCTGCAGGACAATTTCCGCTTTGCCGACCTGGGCCTGCTGGTCATCGACGAGGAGCACCGCTTCGGCGTCAAGCAGAAAGAGGTCATCAAGGCCCTGCGCGCGGAAGTCGACGTGCTCACCCTCACCGCCACCCCTATACCCAGGACCCTGAACATGGCCATGGGCGGCATGCGCGATCTGTCCATCATCGCCACGCCACCGGCCCGGCGCCTGTCGATCAAGACCTTCGTGCGCGAACACAATATTGCCCTGGTCAGGGAAGCGGTGATGCGCGAGACCCTGCGCGGCGGCCAGGTCTACTACCTGCATAACGAGGTTAAGACCATCGAGGAGCAGGCGCGCAAGTTGCGCGAATTGTTGCCGGAATTGAGCATCGCGGTGGCCCACGGCCAGATGCGCGAGCTGGAACTCGAGCAGGTCATGTCGACTTTCTATCACCAGCGGCACCACATCCTGCTGTGCACCACCATTATCGAGACGGGCATCGACATCCCCAACGCCAACACCATCATTATCGAGCGCGCCGACAGATTCGGCCTGGCGCAGCTGCACCAGTTGCGCGGTCGCGTGGGCCGCTCCCACCACCAGGCTTATGCCTACCTGATGTGCCCTCCCCGCTCGGCACTGACCCCGGACGCCGCCAAGCGCCTGGAGGCGATCGAGGCCGCCGGCGACCTGGGAGCGGGCTACCTGCTGGCGACCCACGACCTGGAGATACGCGGTGCCGGCGAACTGCTCGGAGACGAACAGAGCGGCCAGATCCACAGTGTGGGCTTCGCCCTGTACATGGACATGCTGCAACGCGCGGTCAAATCCCTGCAGCGGGGGGAAATACCGGACGCCGACGCGCCCCTGGAACAGGGCACCGAGATCAACCTGCACCTGCCGGCGCTGATCCCCGAGGACTACCTGCCAGACGTCAACGCTCGCCTGGTGCTGTACAAACGCATCGCCGCCGCTCCCGACGAGAACGGGTTGCGCGACTTGCAGGTGGAAATGATAGACCGATTCGGGCTGCTCACCGAGCAGATCAAAAACCTGTTCCTGCTGGCCGGAATACGCCTCAAGGCGGAACGCCTCGGAATCAGTGCCATCGAGGCAGGCCCCGGGGGCGGCAGCATCGATTTCAAGACCACCACGGGGGTCAACCCCTTGGCCCTCGTGAAACTGGTGCAGTCGGAGCCCCGGGTCTATAAACTGGCTGGGGCCACACGCCTGCGCTTCGAGCGCGAGCTGCGGGAACCGGCCGAACGCCAGCAGTTTGTCGAGACCCTGCTGGGCCACCTTGCCAACGACCTGACGGAAAATGCAGCCTGATGCCCAGACTCAACAACCCGCTCTTTATGCCCGCCCTGGCCATCCTGACCCTGCTGGGCAGTCTGTCCGCCGCCGCCCAGGACAATCGCTGGTTCCGGGTCGAGTTGCTGGTGTTCACCAACCAGGGCGCGCCGGCGGCGACCGCTACCGGCGAGCAATGGGACCCCCTGCCCGAACTGGCTTATCCCGACGAGGCGCGCTACCTCATTTACCCTGAGCGGGTGCGGGAGAACCTGCGCGAGTATCCCGGCGCCAGCGTGGTGGACACCTTCGGGCGCCAGATCATCACACTTTCCGGGAACCGGGAAACCGGTGTTATCGTGCCGCCGCGACCAGTAATCGATACCGGCAGCAGCGCGGCCCCGCCACAGGCGGCCCCGGGCACGCCCGCGGACCCGAATACGCCGGCCGTTGCGGCCGCCCCGGATGACGAAGCCAGCCCGGCTCCGCCACCGATTGCTTTTGTCGTGTTGCCCCCCAGCTACCAGGACCTGCGCCCCAAAGCGGCGCAATTACAGCGCAGCGGGCGTCACCAGCTGCTGTTTCACGAGACCTGGCTGCAGCCGGTACCCTCGGAGTCCACCAGCCTGCCGATCGTGCTGGATCGCTCCGGTGATACCGGCCAGTGGCCCCGCCTCCAGGGCAGTATCAAGTTGTATTTGTCGCGCTACCTGCAGGTCGAGACGAATTTGTGGCTCAACACCGACGGCAGCTACCTGTCCGGCGACTGGCAGATGCCCGCCCCGCCGCTGAGCCCGCCCTCGCTGGTCATCGAAGAAGCATTGCCGACTGCGGCGGAGGTTACCACTGCGGCGACGGCAGCCGGCGGGTCACTCCCGGACACCCCCGCCGGGACATCCTCCGAAGCTGCCGGCGCCAGTGCTGCCCCGCTGGCGGGCGCCACGGGCGTCGCGGGGGCCGAGGAGGGTCTCGCGGAGGTCATTCCGGAAGAGGACACCGGCCCGGCCTACCCCTTCCGCCATGCCGTGACACTGCAGCAAAAGGCGCGCATGCGCAGCAACGAAACCCACTACATCGACCACCCGCTGCTGGGAGTCGTCGTTCGCTTTACTCCCGTGAGCGCGGAAGAGCTGGCGGCCATCGCCGCCCAGCAGCCTCCCCTGCCCGGGACTCAGGCGCCGTAGCGGGCCGCCAGCAGCGCTCGCAGCAGCACTCTGACGCCCTCTGCCTCGCGCAGCAGGACCTGGCGCATGGCCTCCAGGGTGATCGGGCCCTGCCCCAGGCCGGCTGCCGGGTTGACCACCATACACACGGAGGCGTAAGCCAGCTCCAGTTCGCGCGCCAGCGAAGCCTCCGGCATGCCGGTCATGCCCACCACGGTACAGCCGTCGCCCGCCATGCGCTGGATTTCCGCAGCCGTTTCCAGGCGCGGCCCCTGGGCTACCCCGTGAACGCCACCGTCGAGGCAGTCAATTCCCGCGTTGGCCGCCGCCGCCACCAGCGCGCTGCGCAAGCCGCGATCATAGGGCTCGGTAAAATCGATATGACGCAGGAAACCCTCGCTGCCATCGTCGATGGTGTGCTCGCGGCCCCAGGTATAGTCGATCAGTTGGTCCGGGACGACCAGCCGGCCGGGAGTCATGTCCACCGCAATGCCGCCCACCGCGTTGACGGCAATCACCTCGCTCGCCCCCAGCGAGCGCAACGCCCACAGATTGGCCCGGTAATTGACCCGGTGCGGCGGAATCGCGGCGGGGCTGCCATGGCGTTGCAGGAACAACACGCGAGCGCCCCCGAAACGGCCCTCCTGAATGGCTCGGGACGGCTGCCCGTAAGGTGTCTGGGGGTTGTGGGCAGCGACGGTCTCAAGGCCCTCGAGCTCCTCTATCCCAGTGCCGCCAATTATCGCCAGACGGCTCATGTACTGCCCTCCGGCAGCACCTGCTCCAGTTGCACTGTGCGCGTGGGGAAGGCCACGTCCGCCTTGTTGGCGTGAATGATGGCGAGCACTTTGAGCAATACGTCCTGCTTTACCTTGTGGAATTCGACCCAGTTGGTGGTGCGCGTGAACGTATAGATGAAAAAGTCCAGGGATGAGGGCCCGAACGCCACGAAGTTGACGATCAGGGTGCGCTCCAGATCGATATCAGGGTGCTGTTCCAGCAATTGCCTGACCTGCTCCACGATTGTCGCCATGGCGGCGGAATCCTGATAGCGAATGCCGATCGTCTCGTAGATGCGGCGATTGAACATACGCGAGGGGTTTTCCACCGAGATCTGGCTGAAAATGGCATTGGGCACATACAGCGGGCGCTGGTCAAAGGTTCGTATGCGGGTCAGTCGCCAGCCGATGTCCTCGACCGTTCCCTCGATCTGTTTGTCGGGGGAGCGAATCCAGTCGCCGATGGTGAAGGGGCGATCCAGGTAGATACCCAACCCGCCGAAAAAGTTGGCCAGCAGGTCTTTGGCGGCAAAGCCCACCGCGATACCACCGATCCCCCCAAAGGCCAGCAGGCCCGATACGGAAACCCCCACGGTCTGCAATACCATGAGCGCTGCTATCAGCCACAGGGCGATCCTGGCGAGCTTGGCCGTGGCGCGAATGGTGGCGCGGTCGGTGGAGGCGGTCAGCTCGCGCCCCTGGTCCAGCAATTCCTGCTCGACACCGGCGACCAGCCGATGCAGGAACCAGGCGAACAACAACACCAGGCCCGTGTAATAGAGCATCGCCGGCGCCCGGGCCAGCACCGGGACCACGCTCTGTATTTCCAGCGCCAGGCACAATACCACCAGCCACAGCAACAGACGCAGGGGCCGCTCCAGGGCGGTGACTATCACGTCGTCCCAGCGCTGCGCACTGAGCCGTGCGACCCGATGCAGGCGCCTTATAAAAAATGCCAGCAGCAGGTCCGCGACCATCGCTGCCAGCAACAGGGCTCCCAGGGCGAGCAATTCCTCACCGATACCGGTGACATCGGCCCCGTGCGCCAGCAACTGTTCGAGGCGCTTCACGGGCGCATCCCGCGGCGCGCCCGAGTACTGTTGGCAACAGTATCCTTAGACGGTTTTGTCATGTCGGTACCGGGTAATCAGGAAACAACGGGTATATAAAGGGCATCATCAACTTAAGTCAACTCTGGAAAGGTCACGCAAGTCCCTGATGATTTGACAAAAGTTTTCAGGGGAAATTTACAGGCATTTTTTTATGCCGTTCTCGCATAATGGACAGGACTTAACAGCGTGATATGTTGACCGGCAAACCGGATAAAGGACAGAAAAAAATGAAAATGCTGACTCCCCTGATCGGCGAGTGGTACAAGGATAACGAGTCCGAGGCGTTGTTTGAGGTGATAGACTGGGATCCGGCTACGCTTACCATAGAACTGCAGTACCTGGATGGCGAAGTGGCGGAGTATGACCTGGACGGCTGGCGGGAACTGCGGCTGCAGAAAGTCGCCGCGCCGGAAGACTGGCGCAGCCCCTTTGAGCTGGACGACGAGGATATGCTGGACCCCGATTTGCCCTATCACCCCGAGGAGTGGAGCAACCCCCTTAACATGGTGGAGCCCGATACCATGTACGGCGTGGAAGACTACTGAGCGCGAGCCTCTCCCCCAAGGCGTCCCGCCCCGCGTGCCGGCGACCCTGCCCGGGGTTGCTTGTGCAGCGAAGCAAATACTGTATATAATCACAGCACCTGTATAAATGACCATACGGTGGCCGTGATGGAAAAGCTCACCCCGCGACAACAGCAAGTGCTGGATCTGGTACGCCGGCACATCGATCAGACCGGCTACCCACCCACCCGGGCCGATATCGCCCGCGAACTTGGCTTCAAGTCCGCCAACGCCGCCGAGGAGCACCTCAAGGCGCTGGCGCGCAAGGGGGCTATCGAAATGATCGCCGGCGCCTCCCGGGGTATCAGGCTGCCGGAAAGTGCGGGCATACCGATTGTCGGTCGGGTGGCGGCGGGCAACCCGGTGCTCGCCCAGCAGCATATTGAAGACTACTGCGACCTCGCTCCCTCTTTTTTCAAGCCCCGGGCCGACTACCTGCTGCGGGTACAGGGCGACAGCATGATTGAGATCGGTATCCTGGACGGCGACCTGCTGGCGGTTCACAGCACCCCGTCAGCCGACAACGGCGCCATTGTCGTGGCGCGTATCGATGACGAAGTCACCGTCAAGCGGCTGCACCGCACACGGCACAGGCACCTGCTGGAATTGCTGCCGGAAAACAGCGACTACCAACCCATCCGCGTGGATTTACGCGAGCAGTCCTTTGCAATAGAGGGCATCAGTGTGGGGGTGTTGCGCCGCGGCAACTGAGCAGAGCGCCGTGGCGAGCGCACACCGGTATACAACGCGCCTCCACCCTGGATAAAACGGCTACCGGAATCGGCCGCAACGGCGCAGCACGCCTCAATGCAGGGTGCGCGCGGAATCAGTATGGGAACTCGCTTCGGCCTCGTTCTGCTCGGCAATGGCCGCGGCAGCCTGAATGCCCGCCTGGATCATTGCCTTGGCAACCTCTAGACCGTTGTCCATGAGGTAAATACGCGACTCGTCGGAAAACCGGATCGTGACCAATGGCTCGGAATCACCTTCGGCCCTTTGCAGAACGATTTCGCCGTCACCGAGGTCGACGATCTCCAGTAATGATGCAGACATTCCATAAACCTCTAGTTGCTGCATATGCCCTGACAGTCTACCAGCCTCAACCGCCGCCGACCACCCGGGGCAGCCGGCTCTAGAATTCATCCAGGGAATCACCCATGCGTTCGAATATCGCCCCGAGTTGATCATGCCAGCCTCGCGCCTGCTCAAGGCTGGCACCCTGCAGTGCCGTCATGGCCAGATTGCCCCCCCGGGCAGCGCCGGCAGTCACCGTTTGCGGTGCGAGCATGTCCGCCAGCCAGCCGTCGGTTTCCAGCTGTGCCAGCTCGCGGATTTCGCCGGGCAACGCCTTGCCCTCGGGTACCGCGGGCAGTTCAGCGACGCACCCCGGGGGCGCCACCGGCAGTGGCTCCGCCTTGACCACGGTTAGCAAAAACCAGCCATAGGCCTGCGCCAGATGCAGTGTCGCGGCCGGCAGGAAAGCCTGCTGGAGCACGCTGGCGGGAATACTCTCATGCTCCAGCCCATCCCTCCAGGCATCCAGCAGTATGTGTGCCAGGTAAAGCGACTGGTTGGCCCGCCCCCTGGCCGCGCTCATTTCCGGTTGCGCCCGCCAGTTGATTTGGCCTTGCCCTTCGCCCTGGCGGCGCTCTGCTCCTGCTGCCACTTGCCGTCGCGATAGAACGCTTTCCAGCCGGTGGCCTTGCCGTCTACCTCAGTCATCACGTACTGCTCTTTGGACTTGCGGGCGAAGCGCACCTGGGCGCGGTTGCCATCCGGGTCGGCTGGCGGGGCGCTGAACAGGAAGCTGTACTTGGGGTCGATTTCATCCTGGTGCGGCAGCAATTCGTCGATAAACGGCGCGCGGGTTTCCCGGTTGCGGGGAAACTGGCTGGCGGCCAGGAACAGCCCGGCAGCGCCGTCACGCAGGATATAGTGGTCATCGACTTTCTGGCACGCCAGCTCCGGCATGGGCACGGGGTCCATCTTGGGGGGCGCGGCCTCGCCGTTACGCAGCAGCTTGCGGGTATTCTTGCAGCCCTCCGCGGTGCAGCCAAAGTACTTGCCGAAACGGCCGGTCTTGAGCTGCATTTCCGCGCCGCACTTGTCACACTCCAGGGTCGGGCCGTCGTAACCCTTGATCTTGAACTTGCCCGTTTCCACCTCGTAACCGGGACAATCCGGGTTGTTGCCGCAGACGTGCAATTTGCGCGTCTCGTCGATCAGATAGCTGTCCATGGCAGTGTTGCACAGGGGGCAGCGGTGCCGGGCAATCAGCAGCCTGGACTCGGCCTCATCGTCCGCATCCTCGCGAATCGCCTCGTCACCCGGTGTCAGGTTGATGGTGCTCTTGCAGCGCTCCTTGGGGGGCAGCGAGTACCCTGAACAACCCAGGAACACCCCCGTGCTGGCAGTGCGAATCTGCATGGGGCGACCGCACTGGCCGCAGGGAATGTCGGTGGGCGTCGGTTCATTGGGCTGCATACCCTCCGGCTCGGGTTCGCCGGCGACTTCCAGCAGAGCAGTAAACTCCCTGTAGAAGCGATCCAGCAGCTCCCGCCATTCCAGCTTGCCCTGGGCAACCTCGTCCAGGTGGGCCTCCATGGAGGCGGTGAAGCCGTAGTCGAGCAACTCGGCAAAACTCTTTTGCAGGCGCTGGGTGACAATCTCGCCCATTTTTTCGGCGTAAAAGCGCTTGTTTTCCAGACGCACATAGCCGCGGTCCTGGATCGTGGAGATAATGGCGGCGTAGGTGGAAGGCCTGCCTATGCCCCGCTTTTCCAGCTCCCGCACCAGGCTGGCCTCGCCGTAACGCGGCGCTGGCTTGGTGAAATGCTGCGCCGGCTCGAGCTTTTCCAGGGTGAGGGTTTGCCCCTCCTTCATGTCGGGCAGTACCGCGTCATCGCCCTTGCGGCTCGCCGGGGCCTGCACCCGGGTATAGCCGTCGAACACCACGATCCTGCCGCGGGCATTCAACTGGTAATCGCCGGCGCTGACCGTCACCACGGTTGACAGATACTGGGCATCGGGCATCTGACAGGCGACGAACTGGCGCCAGATCAGCTCGTACAGGCGCTCGGCATCACGCTCCATGTCCCGCAGCGCGTTCTGGGAGACGTTCACGTCGGAGGGACGAATGGCTTCGTGGGCCTCCTGGGCGCCCTCCTTGGAGGAGTACAGCCTGGGCTGCTCGGGCAGGTAATTTGCCGGATACTGCTTGCCGATATAGGCGCGACACGCGGCCACGGCCTCCGCACTGAGGTTGGTGGAGTCGGTACGCATGTAGGTGATATGGCCCGCTTCGTAAAGGCGCTGGGCCAGCATCATGGTTTTCTTGACACTGAAACCCAGACGGGTGCTCGCCGCCTGCTGCAAGGTGGAGGTGATGAACGGCGCACTCGGTTTCGAGCGGGTCGGTTTGTCCTCGCGCTTGCTCACCACATACGGCAGGCCTTGCAGCGCGTCGGTGGCAATCCGGGTCGCCTCTGCACTGGCCGGGCGGAACTCCTGGTCACCGTGCTTGCGCACCTGGAAGCGTACGGTTTCATCCCGCCCGGTAGCCAGGTCGGCGTGAACCTCCCAGTACTCCTCCGGCACGAAAGCGTGGATTTCCCGTTCGCGCTCCACGATCAGCCGCACTGCCACCGATTGCACCCGCCCCGCGGACAGCCCCCGGGCCACTTTCGCCCACAGCAGTGGCGACACCATGTAGCCCACCACTCGATCGAGGAAGCGCCTGGCCTGCTGGGCGTTCACCCTGTTCTGGTCCAGGTCGGCGGGCTGCTCGAAGGCTTCGGTGATGGCCTTTCTGGTGATCTCGTTGAACACCACCCGCTGGTAGCGCGAATCGTCGCCACCGATGGCCTCGCGCAGATGCCAGGCGATGGCTTCCCCCTCGCGGTCGAGGTCGGTGGCGAGGTAGATGGCATCGGCACTGGCGGCGAGCTTCTGCAACTCGCTCACCACCTTTTCCTTGCCGGGCAGAATCTGGTAGTTGGCCTTCCAGCCGTGTTCGGGGTCGATGCCCATGCGGCGGATCAATTGTTCCCGGGATTTCTGCTTGCGATACAGCGCCTTCTTTTCCGGCGACATCTTGCGGGTCCTGGCGGCCTGGGCGGCGCGCTCCTTGGGGTCCACCCCGCTGCCGCTGCCGGCGGTCGGCAGGTCACGGATATGCCCCACACTGGACTTGACGATAAAGTCCGGCCCGAGGTACTTGTTGATGGTTTTTGCCTTGGCAGGCGATTCGACGATGACTAGTGACTTACCCATAAACTCCTGTACTGTCCTGCCGGCCCGGTGAATGGACCGGCGCTCGCGGCCAGTGAAAAGGTGGCATATATAAGTCCCCTGCCCGGATGGGTCAAGCGAATTCCCGGAATCTAGTTCCGCAATTGTGCCGACCAGGCTTCCAGAACCTGCCTGATCTGTTCCACGATCTCCACCTCGCCAGACTCCTGCCAGTAGACGCCACAGCTGTGTTCATCGGCACTCGCGGCCAGTATCTGCGGGGGGAATTGGTGCAGCACCGCGGGCACTTCACCGCGCCGCTCCAGGGCCCGCCAGGCGGAGCCATCGCGCAGCCAGGCCCGGTGGCTGGCCTCCCTGGCACGGGAGGCCGGCAGGCGCTTCCCGTAGTAGATCGTATGGCCGTCCGCGCGCTCCCGCGCAGTGCCGGGCAGGCTGCGAAATTCCACGAACAATCCGTGTACTGCGGCATATTCGCGCAAACGGGCTATGTGACGCTGGCGCTTGCTGGGCACGAAATGCGACAGGGGCGCCAACGCCAGGGCGATGACGAACACTATCAGCAGATATTTCAGCTCCATTGTTGCTGCCTCCTGGTGTTATCCGCGGGCCGCCGCGCCCTCCCCGCCATGAGATTACCCCGGCGGCATTCTATGCTATAAATGCGCCAGATGTTTTCACCTGACGTGGAGTAAGAACATGTCCGACTACCAGAAAATTCTCGTGGCCATAGACCTGAGCGAGGATTCCGCCATGATATTCCAGCGGGCACGCTCTGTCGCCGGCAGCACGGCAGCCGAATTACACCTCATCCATGTCATCGAACCGTTGAGCTTTGCCTATGGGGGCGATATTCCCATGGATTTTTCCGGGATACAGGACGAGATCTACCAGCAGGCCAGCCAGCAACTGGAACGCTTTGCGGCGGCCAACAGCGTCGATTCCACGCACCGCCACCTGGTCATGGGGCGGCCAGAAGTGGAAATCCACGCCCTGGCCACCGAGTTGGACGCCGACCTGATCGTAGTGGGCAGCCATGGGCGCCACGGCCTGGCACTGCTGATGGGGTCTACTGCAAATGGCGTGGTGCACGGCGCCAAGCGCGATGTACTGGCGGTGCGGGTGGGGGGCAAGGACTAGCTCCGGTAAAAGGCCCACAGCTGGTCTGGGGTGAAGGGCCAGTCCAGTTCCCGGCCCCGCTGGTCGGTCAGCACCGGAATGCGCAGCCCATAGCGCTGGAACAGCTCCTCCGAGTCGCTGATGTCCACCGCTGAATACACAAACCCCGGAGCGACCTGGGCCAACTGCTGCAACATCTCCTGGGCAAGCTCACACAGGTGGCAGGCCGAGGTGCCATAAAGCGTGTAGCGCCCCCGGGCAGAGCGGATTTCTTCCATACCGATAACCTTTTTCCTGCCAACCATAGCCCGCGCTTGAACTGCTCTCGCGGCTGGCGTTACTATACGCCAGGTACAATAAATTATACCCGCCCCGAACGATCAGGCCTACCCTGGCCAGCCATTCGGGACGTCAGTGGAGTAACTCAGTGGCACTTTTTTCGCAACCCACCGCACGGGCGCTGGCCATCATTGACCTGCTCATGGCCAACCCCACCCAGGCTTTCGGTCTGACCGAAATGACCCGGCGCCTCAATCTCAACAAGGCGACCTGTCACGCCATTCTCACCACCATGGCCAATTACGGCTTCCTGGTGCAGCACCCGCAGACCAAAGCCTATCGCCTGGGGCCTTCCATTATCGCCGCGGGCAACGCGGCGTTCGCCCAGTTCCCCGTGCTGGAATATGCGCGCCCCGAGCTGGAGGCCCTGCAGGCCGAACTCCCAGTGGGATTCGCGGTAACGGGGCGCTCCAAGCTTCACCAGGTTCTACTCGCCCTGTATGGCAACGCCACGCCCCTGCTGGATTCGTTCCAACTGGGCTTGCGACTACCCAACACCGCGCCGGTGGCCGCCTGCTTTGCCTCCTTTTCGCCTGCCCGACACCTGGAGGCCTGGTTGAGCCGGGCCCACGAGGCGCGCGGCGGCTACGATGAAAAGCTCGACCAGAAGCTGCGGGTAGCCGCCATCGGCATTCGCGCCCGGGGGTATGAAGTCACCCTGAAAACCAAAGCCGAGGAGAGACTGACCGCCGAGTTGAATCGTATCCACAACGCCTGGAGCCTAGATGCGCTGGAAGCCGCCGCCAACCAGTTCCAGTACGATTTGTGCGACGAGCACTATCACCTGGACCGCATAGACCCCAAGGCCCGCTACGACGTCAGCATGATTGCGGTGCCAGTCATCATACTCAAGGATGTGCCGGTGATGTGCTTCGTCGCCGGCTCCATGCACCAGCCCATCACCGGCGCGCAGATCGAGGAGATCGCGGCGCGGATGATACAGTCCGCCGACCGGGTGAAACGCCTGGCCAGTGGGCGCGAAACCGTCGCCTGACAAATGCCCGGCGACACCATGGGCGACAGCGCCGCATACCGGGCCCGCAAGGCCCACTTCAGCAGGATGCTCACGGTGTATGGCCGCAAGCCAGCCCTGGAAGTGCTCCGCGACCCCGCTTTGCAGTGTCACGCACTGCACCTTGCGGACAACAACCGGGAGGGTGGCATCATCGCCGACCTGCGCCGCCAGGCCGAACAGCGCGGCGTACCGGTGCGGCTGCACAGTCGCGCCGAACTGGCCAGACTGTCCAGAAACGGCAAGCAGGACCAGGGGGTGGCGGTGGATGTCGCCTGTCCGGCTTTTCGCACCCTGGAAGACATTCTGCCCACCCTGCGACGGGACCAGGGACAACGCCTGCTGGCGCTGGACGGCATCAGCAATCCCGCCAACCTGGGCATGCTGGTTCGCTCGGCAACCGCCGGTGGCATCGACGCCATCATCTGGTCGCGCCGTGGCAATGCGGCACTGGGCCCGCTGGTCATCAAGGCCAGCGCCGGTACCCTGTACCGCGCGCCCCTGGTCATCTGCGCCGACCTGCCGGCGGCCCTGCAGGCCTGTACCTCTGCCGGCGCGGCCATCTGCGTGCTGGCGGCCGACGGCAGCCAGTCCCTGTTCGACTACCGGCCCGGCGGCAGCTGCGTTTTCGTGCTGGGCAATGAAACCGAGGGGGTCAGCCCGGCGGTGCGGGCACTGGCGGACACCTCATTGTCCATTCCCATGGCCAATGGCGTGGAATCACTGAACGTGGCGGTGACAGCCTCCCTGATCGCCTATGCCGGCGCGCTGCGGGGGGCTCACTTGGACAGGTAGGACATGCCCTCTTCCAGGCCCTTGAGAGTCAGCGGGTACATGTGGCCGTCCATGAGTTTGTGGGTAATGGCGACGGACTGGGTGTACTGCCACTCGTCCTCCGGCAACGGGTTGATCCAGATGACCTTGTCGTATACTTCCTGCAGTCGCCGCATCCACAGCTCCCCCGATTCCTCGTTCCAGTGTTCCACCGAGCCGCCGGGCTGCAGGATCTCATAGGGTGACATGGCGGCATCGCCGACAAAGATCACCTTGTAGTCGTGGCTGTACTTGTGCAGGACGTCGAGCAGCGGCGTGCGTTCACTGTGGCGACGGAAATTGTTCTTCCACACGCTTTCGTAAAGAAAGTTGTGGAAGTAGAAATACTCCATGTGCTTGAACTCGGTGCGCGCGGCGGAGAACAACTCCTCGCACACCCTGACATGAGGGTCCATGGAGCCGCCGACATCGAAAAACAGCAGCACCTTCACCGCGTTGTGCCGCTCCGGCACCATCTTGATATCGAGCAGGCCGGCGTTGCGGGCGGTGGAACTGATGGTGTCATCCAGGTCCAGTTCCTCGGCGGCGCCGGTGCGGGCGAATTTGCGCAAGCGGCGCATGGCGACCTTGATATTTCGGGTACCCAGCTCAACACTGTCGTCCAGGTTTTTGTACTCGCGTTTCTCCCATACTTTCACCGCCTTCTTATTGCGGCCATTGGGCCCGACGCGGATACCCTCAGGGTGATAGCCCTCCTGGCCAAACGGTGAAGTGCCGCCGGTGCCTATCCACTTGTTGCCGCCCTGGTGGCGCTTTTTCTGCTCTTCCAGCCGTTTCTTGAACTCCTCGATGAGTTTCTCGAGCCCACCCAGGGACTCGATCTTGGCCTTGTCCTCCTCGGACAGGTTCTTCATGAATTCCGAGCGCAGCCAGTCATCGGGGATCAGCGCCTCGATCACGTCGTCCAGCGCCTCCAGATCCTGGAAATGCAGGCCGAAAGCCCGGTCGAAGCGATCGAAATACTTTTCGTCCTTGACCATGCAGGAGCGACTGAAATAGTAGAACTCATCCATGTCGGCAAACACGATATGCCGGTTCAGCCCTTCCAGCAGGTCCAGCAACTCCCGGGTGGTAACCGGCACTCCCGCGTCTCTCAGACCATGGAAAAAGTTGATCAACATGGCGCCTACCTGGACTCCCGCCGATGCATGAAGGCCAGGCGCTCCAGCAAGTGCACGTCCTGCTCGTTTTTCAGCAGCGCACCGTACAGCGGCGGTATCGCCTTGGTCTGGTCGCGGTCCTTGAGAATGGCATCGGGAATATCGTCCGCCATGAGCAGTTTCAGCCAGTCGATCAACTCGGACGTCGAGGGTTTCTTTTTCAGCCCCGGAATGGAACGCACATCGAAAAATACCTCCATGGCCTCCTGTACCAGTTCCCTGGCGATGTCAGGATAATGCACCGCGACGATTTCGCGCATGGTATCCCGGTCGGGAAAATTGATGAAATGGAAGAAACAGCGACGCAGGAAGGCGTCGGGCAGTTCCTTCTCGTTGTTGCTGGTGATGATGATGATGGGCCGGTGCCTGGCCCTGATGGTCTGGCCGGTCTCGTAGACAAAGAATTCCATGCGATCCAGTTCTACCAGCAGGTCGTTGGGAAACTCGATATCGGCCTTGTCCACCTCGTCGATCAGCAGCACCACCTGCTCTTCCGACTCGAACGCCTCCCACAATTTGCCCTTCTTGATATAGTTGGCGATATCGTGCACTTTCTCGTCCCCGAGTTGGGAGTCGCGCAGGCGCGAGACGGCGTCGTACTCGTAGAGACCCTGCTGGGCCTTGGTGGTGGACTTGATGTGCCACTGTATCAGACGCTTGCCCAGGCCCAGGGCCACCTCTTCCGCCAGCATGGTCTTGCCGGTACCCGGCTCGCCCTTGATCAGTAGGGGGCGTTCCAGGCTGACCGCGGCGTTGACCGCCATCCGCAGGTCGTCGGTAGCTACATATCGCTCTGTTCCTTCAAATTTCATAGTCTGTATATCGCTCTGTTTCGGGGTGAAAGCGGGACAGGTTACCGACTGGCTCCAACCTAATCAAGAAGCGCGGCGGAGGACACTCAGGCGCAACAGCAGGGCCAGCGCGAACGCGACACCGACGGTCAGAGCCAGCGGACGCAGGGCGTGCATGGCCCCTTCCAGGCCCTCGGTGGCCACCTGGAA
Organism: Pseudomonadales bacterium; assembly: GCA_024234735.1. Classification (GTDB taxonomy): domain Bacteria; phylum Pseudomonadota; class Gammaproteobacteria; order Pseudomonadales; family Halieaceae; genus JARRPM01. The sequence goes on along the minus strand of JACKNV010000001.1, from coordinate 641,392 downwards.
AACGGCCACGATCAGTGCCGGGGCCATGGTCGTCACCCCTTCCCGGGGATACGCCGGGGTCAGCAGGAGGGCGGCCGCCGGCAGAACCACTAGGGCAACCGTGCCGGCGCGCCAGTACCTGCGCAACCACAGGGCCAGCAGCATGGAAATGGCCAGCCCGGCGCCGACATAGGCGTACAGCCCCGCCATGTAGGAAGTTTCGTCTAACACAGTAATCTCCTATTCGACCCAGTGGATAATATGCTCGTCGTAGCCGTCGGGGTGCACGAACTCGTCGGAGATGCAGCGGCCGCGGATCGATATACCGGCGCGGTGCACGGAATCCGGATCGCCGCTGACCAGCGGGTGCCATGCCGCCAGCGCCTGGCCGTTGGCCCGCATGCGGTAGGCACAGGTTACCGGCAGCCAGTCCAGCGCGGCAACGCTGGCAGCTTCCAGGTGAATACAGTTTTCCACCAGCCGGGAGCGGTTGGCGTAGTCGCTGCACCGACAGCTCGCCTCGTCCAGGTAGCGGCACCTGACCCCGGTGTAGACGACCTCACCGTCGTCCTCGTCCTCCAGCTTGTGCAGGCAGCAGCGGGCGCAACCATCGCACAGCGCTTCCCACTGCTCGCCACTGAGTTCGTCCAGCGGCGTCTCGTTCCACCACTCAGCCATCCGCGCCCCCGTCGTTGCGGGGCCCAATCGCACTGGGAGGCATCTGCAGGTAGAAGCCCTGCTCGCTGATCTGGGCAAGCACCTGCGCCGCGTCGGCCCGGGCCAGCTTGCGCCCTGCCTCCAGCATCAAACTCATCACTGGCTGCGGTTCGCCAAAGCCAGCCAGCAGGCTCTCGGGCACGTCCTGTAGTGCCCGCTCCTTGTCCACATAGAGGTACATCTCGGCTTTGCGCGGACTGCGGTAAATCTGTACCAGGCGCTTCATGAGCTGGCGCGCGCCAGGCCGGAGCGCAGCGGCTCGAGCACCAGTTCCCGCCGCCACCCCTGCCAGTGCAGCGGTGGCTGCACGGCTTCACCACAGGATTCCCGCAGCAACAATTCACAGTCCCGGCCCTGTAACAGCGCCTCCGGCGCCGCCTCCAGGTGCGCGGCGATGTCGCGCAGGCGGGCCTTGAGCTGTTTCAGCTGCTGGCGCTGCGGGGCCGTGAGGGGGGCTGGCAGACGCGATGGCAAATTCGCCTCCGGTAGCCCGCGCTGTGCCGCCAGGATAGCCAGGAGGGCCTCACCGTCGCGCCGCAGGATCGCGGCCGGCAATTCCACCCTGGCCTTTAGCTCAACCATGTTGCCCGGTTGCTGCTGCGCCAGCTGCAGGCAGGCGGAATCGTCGAGGACCCAGCGCCGGGGTTTGTCGCGCTGGCGGGCCGTTTGCTCGCGCCAGTCGCAGAGTGCCTGCAGGGCAGCGAGCTGACGGCGATCGAGCTTCCAGGCGTTCTTGATGCGCTTCAGCAGATCCGCGTCGCCGCTCCGATAGGTGGCGAGCGTATCGCGCCCGTCGGCCAGCACCCAGGCCTCCTTGCCCTGCGCCAGGCACTGCTGATGCAGGTGCTTCCATATTGGCAGCAGCCAGGCGACATCCTGGGCGGCATACTCGCACTGCGACTCGCTGAGCGGCCGCTGCAGCCAGTCGGAGCGGGTCTCCCCCTTGGCCAGTTCCACGTCACACAGCTGCTTGACCAGGGCGCCATAGCCGAGGCCGAAGCCGATATCCAGCAGCGCGGCGGCCCGCTGGGTGTCGAACAGCGGTTCCGGTAAAACCCCCAGCCAGTGCTGGAACACTTCCAGGTCCTCACTGGCGGAATGCAGTACCTTGGTGATCCCGGGGTCGGCGAGCAGGTCTGCCAGCGGTGCGGGATCCGCTATGGCCAGCGGGTCCACCAGCAGGGCCTCATCGCCGAAACACAGTTGTACCAGCGCCACCTGGGGGAAAAAGGTATTGCGCCGCATGAATTCGGTATCCACCGCCACCTCGGCACTGCCGGCCACTTGTTGCAGGGCGGCGTGCAGGGCGGCATCGGAAGCTATCAACTGCCAGCGCATAACCAGAGGCCCCTAGTTCACCGGCCGGCGCCCGGACAGGGCGTGAGCCAGGGTGGAACCGTCCACGTATTCCAGCTCCCCTCCCAGGGGCACGCCGTGGGCGATACGGGACACGGTGACGCCCTCGCGCTGCAGCATGTCGGTAAGGTAATAGGCCGTGGCCTCCCCCTCCACCGTGGGATTGGTGGCGAGAATGACCTCGTTGACTTCCTCGTCGATAACTCGCTGGTGAAAGAGGTCCAGGCCCAGTTCCCCCGGCCCGATGCCGTCGATCGGCGACAGGTGGCCCATCAGTACGAAATAGTGTCCCCGGAATCCGCCGCTCTCTTCGATGGCCAGTACGTCGGCGGGCGTTTCCACCACGCAGATCACACTGGCGTCGCGCCGCGGGTCGCCGCAGATTTCGCATACGTCCAGTTCAGTGAAATTGCGACACCGGTGGCAGTGGTCGACCCGCTCGACGGCAGCCTCCAGGGCCGCGGCCAGCGCCCTGGCACCGTCGCGATCCCGCTCTAGCAGGTGCAGGGTCATGCGCTGGGCAGATTTGGGCCCCACACCCGGTAGGCAGCGCAACGCCTCGATCAGTTCCTGCAGTGACGGACTGAATTTCATCCCGACCAACGGCTGCTCAGAAAGGCAGCTTGAAGCCGCCAGGCAGATTGAGACCAGAGGCCAGGCCGGACATGGCCTCGCGATTGTGGGCCTCGACCTTGCGCACAGCATCGTTGACGGCGGCGGCCAGCAGGTCTTCCAGCACCTCCTTGTCCTCGCCGAGCACGGCATCGTCGATGGCCACCCGCTTGACGTCATGACGGCCGGTCATAATCACTTTGACCAGGCCTGCGCCGGCCTCGCCCTGCACCTCTGCCCTGGCCAGTTCTTCCTGCGCCTTCTGCATATCGGCCTGCATTTTCTGCGCCTGCTGCATCAGGTCTGAAATACTTCCTTTCATAGCTGTATCCTAAGAATCCACTGGAACGATTGACCCCCGATCGAGCTCCCCGTCGAAACGATTGATCAAGTCCTGTAATACCGGGTCCGCTTCCAACGAGGCCACGGCGGCCTGCTGGCGTTCACTGCGCTGGCGCCGCTGCAACTGCACCGGTGTCTCGGCCAGCAGTTCTCCCGGCTCGATTTTGACCGCCAGGGAGCAGCCCAGCCTGCGCTCCAGGGCTTTCTGGATCTGCGCCAGGTGACCGCTGTTATAGAGCGACGCGTTGGTGGGGTCGAGCACGAACTGCACGCTGTCGCCAGCGCTGCTGCGCAATTCGCAATTGCTGGCAATGTTATACACAATTCCGCGCAGGCCCAACTCCTCTACCAGCAGGTGCCAGTTATGTGGCGCCAACTCCACCACCCGGGGCGCGGTTTCTACGGCGGCCGAATCACTCTCCCGGGGCCCCGGAGCCGCTGGCTCCGGCCGGGCTTCCTGCGGCGGAAATGGCGTTTGCCGGGTGGCCGGGGCCGCCTCGGCGGAGGCACCGGCAGCGGTGGTAGCGCGCTGCTTCGCCGCAGGAGCCGGAGCGACCACCGGCTCCCTAGGTGGCTTTTTTACGTGGCGGTCGCCCTCCGGGGCGACACCAGCGGCCGGGGGAGCGGTTTCCGGGATCACTTCCAGGGTAGCATTCTCGTCGACGACCGCCGCGGGCCGGAACGCCACCATGCGCAACAGAACCATCTCGAACCCGCTGCGCGGATCGGCGGCGTAGGCCATATCGCGCTTGCCATTGAGCGCTACCTGGTAGAACAGCTGGGTGTCCTCGGCGGTCATCGCCGCGGCCAGCCCGCTAATGCGCTCGGCGTCGCCCCAGCTGCCGTCCACCGCCGCCGGCACCGCCTGGGCCACGGCCACCCGGTGCAGGGCGGAAATCAACTCGTCCAGGCTGCCCTCGTAATCCGGGGCGTGCTCCGCCATGTTCGCCGACAACGCCAGTAGGGCCGCTGCGTCACCCGCCGCCAGTGCCTCCAGCAGGCGGTAAATGAAATCGAGATCGACGCTGCCGAGCATGCTGCGCACTTCGGCCTCGAGCAACCTGCCGGAACCGAACGCGATGGCCTGGTCGGTAAGGCTGAGGGCATCGCGCATGCTGCCGGCCGCCGCGCGCCCCAGCAGGTACAGGGCCGGCTCCTCGAAACTCACCATCTCCTGTTCGAGCACCGTGCGCAAATGCCCGACGATCTGTTCCGCGGGCATGTTCTTGAGGTTGAACTGCAGGCAGCGGGATAGAATGGTCACCGGCAGCTTCTGCGGATCGGTGGTTGCCAGCAGGAACTTCACATGCGGCGGTGGCTCTTCAAGGGTCTTGAGCAGCGCGTTGAAGCTGTGCGCCGACAACATGTGGACCTCGTCGATCAGGTAGACCTTGTAGCGCGACCGGGTGGGTGCATACTGCACGTTTTCCAGCAGTTCCCGGGTATCCTCCACCTTGGTGCGCGAGGCGGCGTCCACCTCGATCAAATCGATACTGCGGCCCTCGGCTATCTCCAGACAGGAGGCACACTGGCCACAGGGCTGGGAGCTCACCCCGCTCTCGCAATTGAGGCACTTGGCGAGAATACGCGCGATGGTGGTTTTACCCACGCCGCGGGTGCCGGTGAACAGGTAGGCGTGGTGCAGGCGATCGTGGTCGAGGGCGTTCACCAGGGCTTGCAGCACGTGCTCCTGGCCGACCATTTCACGGAAAGTCTTGGGTCGCCACTTGCGCGCCAACACCTGGTAGGACATGAAGGGATTTGCCTTTGGGCTGGAAAAGAGGCCTAGGATACACCAGCCGGCAGACGACTCAAAACAGTGGGCCGCCACGCCTGCCTGCGCTGTGCTGACAGCCCCCTAACCGACTTCCAGGCAGCTCGTGGGCGCTTCGATAACGGGCGGCCTATAACCTATATTTAAATTTAATATCTGTATATATCATTTTGTTTTTTATACATATTCTTACTCAATATTCGGCATGCGAGCGGTGCCGCCCTGGAATCTCGAATGCCTGTCGCCCTGTCGCTGGCCCATTCTATGCCGCCAGTTGCCAGACAGCCGTGAGGGTTGGCTCCAACTCGATGTGCGTTTCGTCGGGCACAAGGGCACCGACGCCGGTGGGCACATCAAAGGAAGCCATTGCGTTGACCAACTGATCCACCTCGTCTCGTAACAGGACACGGCCTCCCGCGTAGACGGCGTCCAATTGGGCAGCTTCATCCGAATACCAGTTACGGATCATTATTCGATCGTCGGTACCCACGACATCAAGCAACAGGTTGTTGCCGCTGCGTGACAACCACAGGTCGTCATGATCGATACCGGTAATACGCAGACTGTCCAAAGCCGCGGAATCGACGTCATTGTTGTTTATCGTGTCGCGCCCATCACCGATTCCGAACAGGTAGCTGTCATCCCCTGCACCGCCGCTCAAGGTATCGTTACCCACTCCCCCTGCAAGGGTGTCGTTCCCCAGCGAGCCAGTGATTTTGTCGTTACCGCCACCACCTTCAATCGTCGCGATATTCAGAACCTCGACCGCGGTGAAATCCAGGGTATTGCCGCCAGAAGTACCCGCAATCGTATTGTAGCCCAGGCCACCGTCTATCAGTTCGATGCTGTCCGCGGCCAGCGAGTGGCCCAGGGTAAACGTATCGTCGCCCTCGCCACCCAGAATCGTATCGAAGCCGGCGCCGCCGATGATACGATCCCGACCCTGGTCGGCACCCTCGACCACGAAGATGTCATCCCCCCCCTCGCCCCTGAGGGTGTCGTTGCCGGCACCGCCAATCACGCGATCGTCACCCTGGGAGCCCGTCACCCTGTCGTTACCCGCCCCGGCATCGATAAACGCTATATTGATCAATTGCACCGCGGAAAAGTCCAGGGTATTGCCGCCGGAAGTACCCGCTATCGTATTGTTGCCCAGGCCACCGTCTATCAGCTCGATGCTGTCTGCGGCCAGCGAGTGGCCCAGGGTAAACGTATCGTCACCCTCGCCACCCAGAATCGTATCGAAGCCCGCACCGCCAATGATGCGATCCCGGCCCTGGTCGGCACCCTCGACCACGAAGATGTCATCCCCGCCTTCGCCCCTGAGGGTGTCGTTGCCGGGACCGCCGATCACCAGGTCGTCTCCCTGTGAGCCTGTCACTCTGTCGTTGCCCGCTCCGGCATCGATAGCTGCAATGTTGTACAGCCCGGTGGCCGAGAAATCGAGCACGTTGCCGCCACTGGTGCCGGCAATGATATTGAGGCCGGCGAAGCCATCGACCAATTCCACACTGTCGGCAGGTAACATTCTGGACATGGTGAAAGTGTCGTCCTCTTCATCTCCAACTAACATATCGAGGCCATCCCCACCGATAAACCGGTCAATTCCCTGCCCTGTGCCTTCGACTACGAAATAATCATCACCGGCTTCACCTCGCAGGGTGTCGTTGCCCTCGAGCCCGACTAGAACATCATCAGCCTCGGTTCCTACCAGTTTGTCGTTGCCCGGGGTACCAACGATGAAATTGTATTCATCATCATCGCCGCCTCCGCGTTCATCCGAGATAATCTCCAACAGCTCTTCACTGGTAATCACCGTACCGTCGGAAAACAGTATTGCGGTGAGCGTCGCATCACTCGCCAGTTCAAATTCGTTGAGTACCGGATCATAGGTGTATGCACTGGCAAAAATCGTATCCCCAGTCGCTGGCAGATAGATTGTCAATGCGCGGTCTCCCCACTGGTTCTCCTCCGTGAATATCTCGATATCATCGGCTGTCAGCCCGGCGGCCATTTCCACAACGGTGGTGTTGCCGACAGATGAGACGTCAAAATACAGGGTATCCGCACCACTGCCCGGGCTGAACTGGATGGTATTATTGCCGCCCTGCAAGTCTATATAGTCATTTCCAGAGCCGGGGTCGATGACGCTCTCGTCCGCCGCGACTATCGCGTCGTCGCCATCTCCTGCATCAATCTGGTTGCTTCCCTCCAGGTCATCAATACTATCGTCACCAGCACCGCCAAGGAGACTGTCATCACCCGAGCCACCCAGTATGCGATCGTCACCCTCTGAGCCGACAATGTGATCGTCACCCGCGCCACCGTCTATCGAGTCGACATTGACGAGAGCGGTCGCGGAAAAATCCAGGACATTCCCGCCGTCCGTTCCAATGATGCGATTGCTGCCATAGCCTCCATCGACAAGCTCGATACCGTCGGATGACAAAAACGAATCCAGCCTGAGGGTCATATTCCCATTCGACCCCAGTATCCGGTCATAACCCGCTCCGCCAATGAAGCGATCACTGCCTTCATCAGAATCGTACAGGAGAAAGTCATCATCCCCGCCGAGCCCATAGATGACGTCATCTCCCGCCGTCGCGTAGAGTTCGTCGTCCCCCGGGGTACCCATCACGGTGGCATCCGTGATTTCGATTTCCTCCATGTACGCGTCCAGGACGGAGGCCATGGCGTAACTGCTACCGTCGGAAAAGCTAAGGGTGGAAATGGGTGTTTTGGGCAATACCGACAGGAATGCGGTTTCCAGGAGCGAGTCACCGACGGGGCCTTCCTCCGCAAGCAGCGCGTACAAATCACGGCCATCGGTGGTTTCAATATCCCAGGCGTGAAAGAAATCAGCAACGGTTACACTGCCCGTCCCATTCACCAGCGCGATACTCAGGCTAGTGCCGATACGGGTAAAACTGAGATCGGCCAGCGTAATACCTTCACCAAAGACCAGCACATCCTCTCCATTGGCCTGAAACTCTGCTGTGCCCGTCGCCTCAAACAAGGCGAACCGATAGGGATGCTGCCGGGAATAGGACCAGTCGTATTCAATACGATCGTGACCATCTCCCAACTCATAGTGAATGGTCAGGCCCTGGAAAAGAGGAGCCTGCACGGTATCATTATCACCCTGCCCCCAGATTTGTTTGTGCCCGATACCACCAGCCGCTTGATACATGTAGACGTCATTGAGGACGATCCTGTCGGGCGCGTCACCGGCTTCGATGATATCGTCACCATAACCGGGCAGGATGGTTTCGGCATGATCACTACCGATCATGTGGTCGGTTCCAAAGCTACCATGGAAGTCACCCACATATCCCTCGGCGCGGATGACCGGAACCCAGTCCGGATCGGCTTCTGATACAAGGGTGAAGCGGCCAAGGGTATTGTCCAGATAGGTGTAAACCGTATCGGTATCCAGCCTGATCTGGTCCCCCGCACCATAGGCTATGACAGCGTCCCCGTTCTGGAAACTGAAAGACAGACCGTCAAGGTCGATATCGGCACCCAGGCGGATTTCGCCCATCAGCTCCGGATAGTAGTTATTGTCGACTACGATAGTATCCTGGCCGTCGCCCGCGAATAATCGAATGACATCATCGCCCCAACCATTGACATGGATTATGTCGTTCCCATCGCTGGTTTCAAAAACATCGTTCCAACGGGTGTCGTAGAATGTACCGTCCAGCAGGTCTGAGCGTTGCACCAGGGGAATCTCGCTGCCGTCCACGGTGATTCCACCAAGATGGTAAAAAGAGGAAATACCCTGGGAAACAAGGCTGTCTCCCGGGCCGTATTCGAGCCGGAACTGTGAATCGCTGGAACCGGTGTAGTAAAACAGGACTGCGCCCGGGTCGACCGATGAATCAAACACCAGATAGTGGCTGCCAATGGAATCTGCGATCAGATCCTGTCCATCGCCCCTGGCAAAGACGTAGGTATCGCTGCCACTTCCGCCATCGAGGGCATCGGCACCGATCCCGCCCTCGAGAACATCCGAGCCCGCGCCGTCACCCCCATACAGATAGTCGTTACCGCTCCCTCCCCGCAACACATCATTACCGATGCCGCCATCCAGATCATCGTCACCACCACTACCTTCGATAACGTCATCACCGCCGCCGCCATGTAGCTGGTCCGCGCCGTTACCGCCAATAATCAGATCGTCGCCATCGGAGCCGACTACACCGCCTGAGAAGCCCATTAAATTAAGACTGATGCCATCGAGAAGCTGCAGAAAATCCAGCCCCGAGCCTAACTGTATTTGTGTCAACTCCAGTACGAGCAATACCGCGTCGCTATTGATGACCCGCATCGTGGCACTGCCATCGGCATTAGCCTCGATCTCGACTGTATCTGCGCCCGCTCCCACGACAAGCCGGGGCCCGTCCGGGTCGCTGGTGTCCACCGTAAGCGCCGAATCGCGCTCGGCCTCAGTCAGCGAATCCGTGCCATTAACAGTAAGCAGCAAATTACCAACCGCATCGAAGTAGGAAGTATCCAGGCGTGAACGCTCTATGATCGCACCGGTTGAGCCGATGGCAATCTGTACATTGTTCCACTGATCTCGTGACAGGAAATAACCCTGCGCGCCCAGGCCCGTGCCTACCCTCACCTGCTCGCCCTGGAATACCACTTGCAAATCACTTAACGCAATATCGCTGAACAGCAACGTGTGGATACCGTCTGAATCCTCGATAATATCCTGACCGTCCCCATCCTCGAATGAATAGGTATCATTACCCAGGCCACCCAGTAGCGTGTCATTGTCGGTACCACCAGCGAGCAGGTCGTCACCCGCGAGGCCCATCAGCAAATCGCTGCCCGCGCCACCGAAAAGGCGGTCGTCACCCTGCAGGCTTGCTTCCAGTTCTGGAGACGTCGCAGTATAGGCCGGTAGCTCGGCGCTGAAGTAAGCCGTATCGACATAGCGGTCGCCAATCAGGTTGTCGTCGCCATCTTCGCCATACACGGTATCGTCACCCAACTCGCCCCAGACCGTGTCATCACCGGCCCCTGCGTGGATCATATCGTCGTACTGCGCGACAGTGTCCGAGCCGTCGGCAAAGGCAATTGTCAGTTCCTCAGTAACGATACCGGGGGTTAGTTCCACATAGCGATAATTGAGTGCCGAATCCCCGTAGATGACGTCCCGGTCTGAACCACCGCTGATAAAATCGCTCCCTGTGCCTCCCAGCACATAGTCAGTCCCGGCGCCTCCGTCAAGATGATCGCTGTATTCGCCACCACTGATGAAATCGTCTCCAGCACCGCCGTCCAGTGTATCTGTGTCGCCCGGCTGCCCGGCGCTTTGTAGCCGATAGAACAGGTCGTAGGGATCTGCCGGATCGAGGGCATCCAGCAGCCCTACCCGGGCACTGCCGAACAAGAGGTCGCTGCCCTCGCCGCCGGCAATCCTATCCGAGCCGGCGCCGCCCTCCAGGAAATCATCCCCGCCGTCGCCATCGATAAAATCGTTGCCGGCCAGCCCGTGCAGGGCATTGGATCCGCTGCCACCCACCAGGGAATCGTCTACCGGGCCGCCCTCGAAGGCGCCGCCACTGGTGCCGTGCAACGTCCCGGCGGTATAGTTGGACACCGCCGTTGCGTCGAAAGCGATACCAATGGTGGACCAATCGAGTCCCCGCTGGGCTAGCGTCTGGCGGTAGTAGGCGCTGGGATCGGTTTCGTCATCCGCGGCGAGGTTACTGTTGCCCAGCGTGGCCACGGTGATGTCGGTGACAGGAGGCGCGACAGTGTAATCATTGAGAACGATACCATAATCCTGGCCAAGAGCCGGCGTGAACTGGGTAACGGTGATACTGCCGGCATCCGACCCGGACCCTATGTTGATGGTGAGGAAGTCGCCTTCGTAGTGCATTGTGATGTCAGGATGTGCACTGTCGATGTAATAGGGAGAATTCGTTGAAGCCCGTTGGAATTTAAGGGAGGCAAGATCGATGTTGTTGACAAGTATCCGGTCGCCAGCATCGTCGTAATCGACAATGACGTCATCCTCATCACCCGTATTCCAGTAAAACCTATCGGCGCCTTGACCCCCACTAAGCAGGTCGACACCCGTACCGCCCGTTATTTGGTCATTGCCTGTTCCACCGAACAGCTGATCTGCACCACCGTTGCCTATTAGAACATCCTGGCCGCCCCGACCAAAGAGATAGTCTCCCAGTCCGCCACCAACAAGCTCGGTTGTGTTGTTTTGATCGTTTCCAAAAATATATCGAACGGCGTCTGGAGAAAACGAAAATGTCTGAATTTCGATCCCCGTTCCCACATCAGTAAAAACCGCAAAGGGCTCTCCAGACCTTTCGATTATTACAGCGTGGCCAGTGATGTCATTTTCATTCCGCTCAAGCACAAGACTCAGGAATTTTGACCTTGCAGCAAGATACTCATTGCTGACGTTTTCGGCATTGAGTTCACCAGAATCATACAACTGCTGATACCTTACATCTGCGATGCCACCGCTGATGAGGAAAGGATTGAGCTTCTGCAGAGCATACAGTGCTGCCCTATCACCACTCTTAGCGGCTGACACAACATCAACGACTTCGAACCCCCCTTCGACGATGGGAGTGAGTGCATAACCCGCATCGGTGTCGTTTCCCGGGCCAATTCCGAATGCTGTATATAGGCTATTACCACCCCGAAGGAGAGTGTAGATGTCTTCGTTATCGGGTATGAAATCCAAATTGGTAAAATCAACCAAGGTGTTTAAGACCGACTCCAGGGTCAACGCTCTATCATTGGAAAAATTTCCCATAAGCGCATTCGCCGCTTCCACACCAAGACTTGGATCTATAGCGTACAGAAGCGAGCTGACATCCAGCGCACGTGTCAGATCGATAATTGAATGCGCGGCCAGCGCATTTAAGGATTTTGCGACAGTACTATCCGTAACCAGCGACGCCTCACTGAAAGATAGGATTGGCGGTGAACCAGGAACCATCCCAATCTCGGAAACAATATCGTTCAGTGTTACGATGTTAAAGGTATTTTCGGCTGTGTTCTCTGACCAATCGAGAGCAATATCCGAAGCACCCATTGCCGCAGCTATTTCGGCCCTGAGATATCGAAAAAACTCGTCTGACCCCTGAATGAAAGCACTTGATGGATCGAATCCAACAGCATTATAGGTATAGACATCTTGCACAGATGATGGCGCCAGGTGACTCATTGCCAGAGCCAAGTGCCCACCCAATGAATGCCCCGTTACATCGAACGTTTTTCCAACCAACTCTCCATCAGTAGCAGCAACCACGCCTGTATCGACAAGTTCAAAACTGGAGGGAGTAAATAGTTCCGCGGCCGTAAAAGGAAGGTCTGTGGGCGTATAGTCAATGCGCCTGATCGTCTCTCCAGCCTGAGTGGTCAGTTCCAGAAACCAGTTATACATATCAATGATTTGACGGGTAGCCAAGCCGTCTGCACCGATATCGCCCAAATCCGTTAGAAAAAGGTCGGGAAATACGTCGGGAGACAACTCAAATTCTGTACCTCGCAACGCCATGACATATTTATTTTCGACGGTGTCATAGAAAAGCGCGCCTGAGAAACCGGATGGGGTATTTGGCTTCGAATCTTTCAATTCATAGCGGCTAACGAATGCAATCGCTTGCTCGCCAGTCATTTCTTGCGCATCTGTATTAGTAAGTGCGTCAGTATATTCAATATTAGTCATACTTTTTTCTAGGTCAGCATATGCTGCCTGCGCTAAAGTCGAGTAGCTTGAATACTTACTAATCAGACTTTCCATCATTTATCTCCATTAAATATTTTTGAGTAGAATTCTTTAACGATGCTTTTCTTGGGGCATGTAATCCCCCCAGATGCTATACCTCTCAAAAAAGCACCTGATCTATAGTTGTAGTATCGAATACTTCCGACAAGGTTATCATCGTAATAAAATTCCAATAACTGTGTGTCTAATCCCCGCTCTTTCGTTATTCTCTTAGATGTCCTATCAACACGAAAATTATCTTCAACTGCTTGCCAATCCACTTCTCCTAAAGAATCAGTAAAATCAGCTATCGAACGGGGAATTTTTTGATAAATTTCTATGCCTGCATCCTTCTTACATAGCTGATGAAACTGATACCTCAGAAAGATCGTGTCACCAAATAGAACCAACCAAATACAGACTAATGCAGCTATATTTAAGGCATAGCGAATGGTTTTTCTTTTAACGAGCCAATGAGTCAGCGCCCAGCAGGAAAGTAGCGCGGCGGCATAGGGAAGCAGTCCAAAAACAAGCACCATTAAATTTCTCCTTTGCCAATGTCTGACGTTGTTTCGACAGCCCCACCTATAGTCACTGAAAACGCTAAGCGTCTATAAAACCGAAGCCATTCCCACCCGCCCGTCTGTTTTCCAGGAAATCCGTCATCTTCTCCATAGTTTGCTGCGCGCCTGGGTTGGCGAACGTGGCATACAGGAAAATGGCAATGACGACCATCAAGGGGAGCAGCAAAACAAACAACGCAGCTTTAAACAAAAACCTCAGGGCACCTTTCACAGAATGGTCTCCTTTTGAGCGTGCTTGTAACCAAGATAGGTGAAACCTTGGAGTTGCGGGTTTCATTCTATACCCCGCGTGTCGAACGGCAGATATCAAAAAACGCCGAATTACATTTTCATGCTATTTATTGGTCGGTAGCCCTGTAAGGTAAATAGCCATCGGGCCGGAGTAGCAGATCGAGTTGAGAGCCTTACCTGTTTTGATAAGCGTGGCCATCTCCAGGTATTGTTATAGATGGCTTAATTCTCCCAACAGGGGTCGGCCTTGCCCCTTGGCTAAATAGCTTAAATCCCAAAAACTGGAAGGACAGCGGGATAACGTGATTAGTCTTGCTGGAGTTCTCGTGGAGAAAAGTACATGGGATAGACGACCGGAAGTACCGTGTTTATCTAAGCCCCACAAGAATGTACTAAACCTTCCTGCGCGGTGACCTCGAAGCACATCCCGCAATCAGCTATCGCGTCAGACGTTACCAGAACCGACTAGATATTAGGTTAGATACGATGCGTAATATATTGATTCTTAACGGCTATTAAGTTGGAGGCGACCCAGACAGCCACACCCCGGCACACGAGTCGGTAACTACCGTTGCTCCCTTCCGGGCCTGGCGGGGTTCGCTACCTATCATTGCGAGGGGACCGCCTGGATCACCACAGCGACTGCCGCGAGCTGCGGCAGGCGCGTATTGTGCGGGAAACGGTTTTCACCTGCAAGCGTCGCCGGGCCTCGCTATACAACAATTGCTGACCGCGTCTATATTTAGGCGACAATATTGCAGAATCACTGACGAGCGGGGCACACAGACCAGGGAGGTGGCCGTGACCGGTGGAGCTATCCCCACTAGCGGAAAAAGAGTATCCCTCGACGACAAGTACGCGCTGGATTCGACCAGGGCCTACATGACCGGTATCGAGGCGCTGGTACGGCTGCCCATGTTGCAGCACCAGCGGGACCAGCAGCGCGGCCTCAATACAGCCTCGTTCATTTCCGGCTACCGCGGCTCCCCGGTCGGCGGTGTTGACCAGGCCATGTGGAAGGCCGAGCAGTGGCTGGCAAAGCACAATGTTCACTTTCAGCCAGGAATCAACGAAGACCTTGCCGCCACCGCTGTATGGGGCAGCCAACAGACCAATCTTTTCGCCGGCGCCCGCTACGACGGCGTATTCGCCATGTGGTACGGCAAGGGGCCGGGTGTCGACCGAAGTATGGATGTCATCAGGCACGCCAACGCCTTTGGCACCTCCCGCTACGGCGGTGTGCTGGCCGTAGCCGGAGACGATCACGCCTGTAAGTCCTCCACCCTGCCCCACCAGTCGGAACATATGTTCATCGGCGCGTCGGTCCCGGTGCTCAGCCCAGCCAACGTCCAGGAGGTGTTGGATCTGGGCATATACGGCTGGGAACTGTCGCGCTACTGCGGTTGCTGGGTCGCTCTAAAGGCCATTACCGAGAACATGGACTCGGCCATTTCCGCCGCCATCGATCCCCGACGCATCGAGATTATTACACCACAGGAGTTCCAGCTGCCGCCGGATGGCGTTCACGCCCGCTGGCCGGACAAACCGCTACAGCAGGAGTTGCGGCTCAACAAGTATAAAATTTACGCGGCGCGGGAATTTGCCCGGGTCAACGGCCTCAACCGCATCGTCGTCGACAGCCCCTGTCCGCGATTCGGCATTATCACTACCGGCAAGGCGTTTCTGGACGTCATGCAGGCGCTCGAGGATATGGGTATCACGGCCGCCGTGGCCGCCGAGATCGGCCTTCGGGTTTATAAAGTGGGCATGCCCTGGCCACTCGAGCCGCGCACCACCCACGACTTCGCCGAAGGTCTGGAGGAAATCCTGGTGGTGGAGGAAAAGCGCTCCATCATCGAAGACCAGCTCACCGGGCAGCTGTATAACTATCCGGTGGCCGCTCGCCCGCGGGTGTTCGGGGAGTTCGATGAAAACGGCCGCGACCTGCTGCCCAACCTGGCGGAGCTGACACCGGCCATGGTGGCACTGGCCATCGCCAGCCGAATCCGGCGCTTCTTCAGCTCTCCCACCATGGAGGACCGCATACGCTGGATAGAACAGAAGGAGGCCTCCCTGGCCATCCCCGGTGACAACATAGAGCGGATGCCCCACTTTTGTTCCGGCTGCCCGCACAACACCTCCACCAGGGTGCCCGCTGGCAGCCATGCGCTGGGTGGCATAGGCTGTCACTACATGGCCACCTGGATGCCCGACCGGGAGACCGACACCTTTACCCAAATGGGCGGCGAAGGCGCCACCTGGATAGGCCAGGCACCTTTTACCGACACTCCCCATGTGTTCCAGAACCTTGGCGACGGCACCTATTTTCATTCCGGCATACTGGCGATACGCGCCGCCGTCTCCGCGGGTGTGAACATCACTTACAAGATTCTGTACAACGATGCCGTCGCCATGACTGGAGGCCAGCCGCTGGACGGCACCCTCAACGTAGAGGATCTGATCTACCAGCTGCGCGGGGAACGTGTGCGGCGTATCGCTCTGGTCAGTGACGACCCACAGCGCTGGCGTGGCCGCTTTGCCAGCGTGCCTGGCTACACCCTACATCACCGGGCCGAGCTGGAAGCCCTGCAAAGGGAACTGCGACAATTCCGGGGCACCTCCGTCATTGTCTACCAGCAGACTTGTGCGGCGGAGAAACGCCGCCGACGCAAAAAAGGCGTACTCGAGGATCCCGCCAAACGCCTGTTCATCAACGATGCGGTTTGCGAGGGCTGTGGTGACTGCAGTATCCAGTCCAATTGCCTGTCGGTTATTCCGAAAGAGACTGCCCTGGGACGTAAACGCCAGATCGACCAGAGCAGCTGCAACAAGGACTACAGCTGCGCGAATGGGTTCTGCCCGAGTTTCGTGACGGTGCTGGGCGGTCGATTGAAAAAACCCTCGGCGGCAGCGGGACAACACGAGGGGCTGTTCAAGCCCCTGCCACAGCCCAACCTGCCCACCCTGGAACGTCCCTGGAATACCGTGGTCACGGGGATCGGAGGCACCGGGGTACTGACCATTACCGCGTTGGTAGCCATGGCTGCACATATCGAGGGCAAGGGCTGTGCCACCCTGAACCAGACGGGCCTGGCCCAGAAATTCGGCGCGGTAGTCAGCCACGTGCGGGTCAGCGCAGAACAGGATGATATCAAAGCGGTACGCATACCGGCGGGGGAGGCCGACCTGCTGCTCGGTGCCGACCTGGTCGTCGCCACGACTTACGATGCCATGGGCAAGGTGTCCCGGGGGCGAACCCACGCCATCGTCAACGTGGCAGAGGTGCCCACTGCAGCTTTCATTCTCGACCCCGATGCGCGCTTTCCGAAACGGGCCATGCAAAGCCGCATTGAGAGTGAAATCGGTGAGCTCGACTGCCACTTCATGGACGCGACCAGTATTGCCACGGGCCTGCTGGGGGATTCCATCGCCTGTAACCTGTTCCTGCTGGGCTGTGCCTGGCAGCGTGGCCTGGTACCGGTGTCCGCAGAGGCGCTGGCAGAGGCCATAGCGCTTAACGGCGTGGCGGTGGACTTCAACAAACAGGCATTCCTGTGGGGACGGCGTTACGCCGACCAGCCGCAGACCGTGTTGGCGCTGATCGCCGATGAAAACGCAAATCCCGAGCCTACGACCCTGGACGCAGTGATCCGTGACCGCAGCGAGCGCCTCACCGGGTACCAGGATGCTCACTATGCGCAGCGCTACAAGAAAGACGTGGAGCGCGTGCGCCAGGTGGACGCCCACGCCACGGAAGACGACTCCCTCACCCTGGCCGTGGCTAACAGCCTGTACAGGTTGATGGCCTACAAGGACGAATACGAAGTGGCACGCCTGTACAGCGATGCGCGCTTTCGGCGCCAGCTGGCCGATCAGTTTGAAGGCGACTACCAGTTGCGCTTCAACCTGGCCCCACCGCTGTTGAGCAAGCGCGACCCCCTCACCGGGAAGCTACTCAAGCGTGAGTTTGGCCCCTGGATGATGACGGCTTTCGCTGCCCTGGCAAAAATGAGGCGTCTGCGGGGCACGCACCTCGATATATTCGGCTACACGGCGGAGCGCAAACGCGAACGCGCGGATATAGATGCCTACCGTAAATTGATCGGAGAACTGGTGGCCGGCCTCCATAACGGCAATTACGCACTGGCCCGGGAACTGGCCGCAAGCCCCCGCACGCTCCGCGGTTTCGGCCACGTCAAGGATCGCAACCGCGAGCAGCTTGCCGCGCAGCAGCTCATACTGCTACAGCGCTTTCGCGAGGCGCAGAGCGCTACGCACACTCTATAGCATGCCGCGCCGGACGGCGCGGCCAAAGGCTAGACTTCGCTTTGCAGACTTTCCAGCAGGGCCTGCCAGCGCCGGATATCGGAATCCTCGACGTCCACCAGGGTGAGGTCCGCCGTCCAGTCGGCGCCGGCATCGACGCGCGGCACGGGATGACAGGCTGTCACCTCGGCCACCAGGTAAAGCAAGCTGTCGCTACCGGGCGGTGCTACCGCAATCTGCATGATCGCGGCTGCGGGCAACGGGTGCTCCAACGCCAGTTGCAATCCCCGGCCGCCGGCATACTCGCTCCACACCCGGGTAATGGTACCGGGTTGCTTGCTGCCGAACTCCGGGGCCACCAGCTCGATGAAGACGCTGTTGCGCAGCGGGATATCGAGACTACAACGCTGGCCGATGCTGTGCCGTGGCGCGCCTCCCGGCTCCTGGTTGAGGCGGTAGCCGCCCGCGACCCAGGCATCGCCCTGGTCCCTGGCGAGGCGCACCTCCTCCCGAAACCTGGACCGGGAGGCCAGAATGTCGGCCGCCCCCCGGGTGATGATAATCAGCAGCTCGCGACCACTGAGCTTGCGCAGCAGCCGGCCGTAGCGGTCGACGAAGAGATACTGGTCCTGCTGGGGCCGGTGAGCGGCAAGCAATGCCAGCTCCACCTGATCGTCATCACGAAAACCGACCCATGTGCAGCGAGGAATATTCAAGCCGTTGTCGCTGCCAAGCGGCTGCCGCTCCGAGCTCTCGGACTGTGGTGGCGGACAATCGTCCAACTGAGCCACCAGCTCTTGCCAGCGCTGCTGCAGGCGCTGCGCCCGCTCCCGTTCACGCTCCAGCTGCAGTCGA
This sequence comes from Pseudomonadales bacterium, assembly GCA_024234735.1. Lineage (GTDB taxonomy): Bacteria > Pseudomonadota > Gammaproteobacteria > Pseudomonadales > Halieaceae > JARRPM01. Next base: position 622,923 of record JACKNV010000001.1, on the reverse strand, counting down.
GCATGCTGTGCCTGTTCCCGCCGCAATTGCTCGGCAACCTCCCGCTCGCGACGCAGACGCAGTGCCTCCTGCTCCTCTATCTGCAACTGCTCCAGCATCGCCTGTTTGCGCTGTTGCCGCTCCCGCTTGGCCCGCTCCTGCTCGGCGCGCTCCAGATCCAGCCGCTGGCGTTCCTGCGCTGACCTGCCATGCACTGGTTCCTTGGTCGGCTCCCGCTTCTCTCGCATCGCCCCGCTGACCCCAGTGATGTCGCCGCGGGTTTTTATGCCGGCACACGCGGCCAGGCACCTGCTGAAACTTGCTCCGGACGCGAGCAGGGTAACCTTGCCTTTGTCCACCATGCCGGCAAATTCGGTAAAACCGGTTTCCAGGACTTTCAGGCCCGCGTGGTTTACAAACAACAACTGCTGCGTCTCCTCCAGGCGCAGTGCCAGGGCTACCCGAAGTTGAGGGCTGCTCTCGGTATCCAATAGCAGCCACTGACCTGGCTGCAGGGCATCCAGTGCCGGATAAGTCACCCGCTTGCCAGATAGTTGGCCGTCCACCGGTATTGGCAGGCAGGCGCGCAAGTCCAGAGGTTGCTGGCGCAGTGCTTCCTGATGCAGGCGCTCCACAGGAGCAACGGCTGCGTCGATCGCCTGGCGATCGTGCTGGAGGCTATACAGGCCGCCACGGAGATCCCGGGCCAGCTCGGCGACGTCCGCAAACTGCTGCTGACCACCCTCCCCGGCGGGCTGCTGGAAAGACTGCAACAAACGTGTGGTGGCATCCACCATACGAGACCATTCGCGCGAGTCCGCGCCGAATTTAAGCAGTGCCAGTTGGGCGCTGTCATACCAGGGGCCCTGCAGAAACTCCGCCACTTCGACGGGCACGGCGTAGCGCTCCAGACTGGCATTGATCATCAGGGCAGCGTCGCGCTTGCTCGAAGCCATCCGGGTGCGCCCCTGCTCGGCCTCCTCGAGGCGCCTGGCCATTCTCTCGGCATGGGAGCGGGACTTGCTGGCAGCTGCCAGCATACTCCTTGACAGCTTCGCCAGGTCAGTCGATGGCGCATCGAACCAGGTCAGGGCAGAATCCACCAGTTCGCGCACCTGCTTCTCCAGCGGCTGCCCCACCCTACCCAGACGAGGCTGCCAGCCGATCGCGTAGGCTTGCAATGTGTCGAGCAGTTGATGCAGCGGATGCGCGCCAGGAACAAAAAATGCAGGGTCGCTTACCGCAAGGGCGCCCAATAGTGGTTTGAGACGGCGCAAATGGGATGCCAGCGGTTCCTCCAGGGGAAAGTTCTGCTCCCAGCAGGCGTAAGCTTCCCCAAGCCAGCGCAGCGCTGCCATTTGCTGGTGGCCGGGAGTTGCCGGATCGCCAAGGGCCTCGGTCTGGACCAGGACCCCCTCCAGCGGCGCGAAGGCGTCGCAGTCCATTTCCCGCAGGTAATTGAACAGGTCGGCCTGTTCGAGAACGACGTCTCCGACGGCCGGCAATGCCGCGCCATAGCGTTGCACCACTTGCTCTTGCAGTGAACGGGTCAGAGGGAAATCGTCGGCTGTCAGTTTCAGAGGTCACACTTCCTGGTCATCAGCCGATGGTGCCGGCCGCGTTGCCAGACCGCTTGGCTTACCGGCAGGGCCGTCATCAGCAAGGATTTCGCCAAGCTGCTCGCGCATCAATCACATTACGGGATTCCCGAACAACCGTATATTACCGCAATTGACGCTTGCGCTGAGTAGCTACATGCCAGATTCAGGGCGCTCTCGGAAAAGTCATCTGGCGCCCGCCGCAGCCCGCAAAGGTTATTGCATCGATCGACGCAATGGCAAGCCTTCGCCAGAGACATTCTGGTGAAATGTCGAGATACCCGCCGCGTTCAACAACTCTGATACGGTACGGGTTACCTATGCTCCCGGAATAAACTGTTACCTATCCGGCCGGAAAGGACAAATATGAAATGGCGCGCCTGGGAGGATTCGAACCCCCGACCAATAGCTTAGAAGGCTACTGCTCTATCCAACTGAGCTACAGGCGCGAGGTCGGGATGCTACCCTGTGACAAGAACAATTCCAAGCACCGTATCAGAGCGACGGCAGGGCCCTACCCTTGCGCGCCATCAGGCGGGGCTAGCCAATTGCAACCGGTGATGCCATGCCAGGGTGAAACGACCCTAGATCAGCAACCACAGCAAGGTCGCAAGGCCGACCATGGCGACAAGGCTTTCAATGATCATTGCATAATCCCTGTATTCAGGCTGCGACACCAATGACTATAAGGGATTGATATTGACGCTTGCAGGCCGGTTGATACCACAAAATGGGCAAGCGGGTGCCAACGCTAGGAGTTCTTCTCGCCTTCTTCCATCTTCCTTACAAATTGACGAAGCTCCCTGGCGTCTTGTTCTCGCGCTGCCTTGATTGCATCTATCTGCGCGGGAATGGAGTCGAATACACGTTGCAGATAAGCAGGCCGGGGCGCCGGTTTTTTGCTCATCTTGTCGCGCGTGTCGGAGCGCCCGGGAGAATCCTGCTTGACCATTGCAGATTCCGAGGATAAGTGGATAGATGCAGATCGCGACTGTTCAACCAGGCAACAGCAACACCTGACCGCCAGGCATTTCCAACCCGAAAAACGACCTACCCGGCTTTATATGTTACACCCATAGAAACCCGGGCGGGGGTGAATTATATAGCCGTGCTAGATAAGTAAGTAATAGACAGATGATTTTATATTACTTCTACTAAGCTTACAGGGCGAAAACACGCTTTAATGCACCCCCTCTATGGATTCGTGTCCATCACTCGACTAGCAAAATGCAGCGCCGAGAGGCCTGGTTAATCTGCAGACGTGACCGTCTTGCATCCAAACGAGGAATAATAAGTGCAACAGCAAAGACTGGGGTGGCCGACGGGTCTCGAACCCGCCACCTCCGGAGCCACAATCCGGTGCTCTACCTGATGAGCTACGGCCACCATTGCCTGGAACTGAAAACCGGGATAACCAACTCGCCCTGCATGTGGCTGGAAAGTTGGTCGGGGTAGAGAGATTCGAACTCCCGACATCCTGCTCCCAAAGCAGGCGCGCTACCAGACTGCGCTATACCCCGAGCTATCACAGGCGGCGCAGGCGCCGACTCCCTTTTTCAGGAGGCAGCATCATACTCACCAGGGTGTGGAGCGTCAACGGCGGCGCACCGGAAATTGGCACTCCGCCTCCCTGAAAACCTTTCACCAGCAGGGCCGCTTGTGGGACAATAACACCTCCGCGCAAGGGCTGCTCAGGGCTTCCCTGAGTGGCCGTGCTCCCCGATCACAACCGTTTGACAAAAGGATAACTTCGCCATGCCCGCATTGGTTCTGGACGGCAAGACACTGGCAAGCCAAACCGAGGCAGAGTTACTGGGCCGCGTCGAGCGCCTCAAGGCAAAGGCCGGCGGTAAGACGCCGATCCTGGCCACCATATTGGTGGGCGATGACCCCGCATCGGCGACCTACGTGAAAATGAAAGGCAACGCCTGCCGCCGGGTGGGAATGGATTCGCTGGCGGTGGAACTGCCCGCCACGACCTCAACGGCGCAGCTGCTGGACAAGATTGCAGCGCTGAATGCCGACCCAGATGTACACGGGATACTGTTACAGCATCCGGTACCTGAACAGATAGACGAACGTGCCTGCTTCGATGCCATTGCGCTGGACAAGGACGTGGACGGTGTCACCTGCCTGGGTTTTGGCCGGATGGCCATGGGGGAGCCCGCCTACGGTTGCGCAACGCCCCAGGGCATCATGCGCATGCTGGAACACTACCAGGTAGCGATCGAAGGCAAACATGCGGTAGTGGTCGGCCGCAGCCCGATCCTGGGCAAACCCATGGCAATGATGCTGCTGCAGAAAAATGCCACGGTTACCATCTGTCATTCCCGCACCCGCGAGTTGCCAGCCCTGGTGGCCCAGGCCGACATCCTGGTTGGCGCGGTGGGCAAACCGGAATTCATCAGGGCGGAGTGGGTCAAGCCGGGTGCGGTAGTGGTAGACGCGGGCTACCACCCCGGCGGCGTGGGAGACGTCGAACTGGGTCCGCTGGCGGACAAGGTCAGCGCCTATACCCCGGTTCCCGGCGGTGTGGGCCCCATGACGATCAATACCCTGATCATGCAGAGCGTGGAGTCAGCGGAAAAAAGCCTCGGCTGATCAGCTCTCGCGACGCCACTGGGTACCCTCGCGGGAATCTTCGAGCACCACGCCCTGCTCCAGCAGTTCCTGCCTGATCTCGTCGGCGCGAGAGTAGTTCCTATCCAGTTTCGCCTGCCGTCGTTCGGCGATCAGTGCCTCGATCGCATCCGCCGAGATGGCATCGGCGCCGGCTCCTCCCTGCAGCCACGCCTGCGGATCCTGCTGTAAAATTCCCAACAGATTGCCCGCTGCCAGCATGCGTGCTTTCAGGGCCGGGCGCTCGGCATCCGGCGCCTTGTGCAGCTGTTTGGCAAGCGCATGGATTTCAGCGATCGCCACGGGCGTGTTCAGGTCGTCATTGAGCGCTCGGTAAAACGGCTCGTCCGCCAGGGGCACATCCACATCCAGCGCGATGTCCTGTACCTCGCGCAGGGTGCTGTACAAACTGCCGATGGTGCTTTCCGCCTGCTCGAGCAAATCCGCCGAGAAATTCAGCGGCGAGCGGTAGTGGGCCGACAGCAGGGCAAAGCGCAACACTTCACCTCGGTAGCTTGCCAGCAGATCGCGCACAGTGCGGAAGTTGCCCAGGGATTTGGACATTTTCTCACCATCGATATCGAGGTAGGCATTGTGCATCCAGTAGCGCACATAGTCACCACCGTGGGCGCAACGACTCTGGGCAATCTCGTTTTCGTGATGGGGAAAAATGAGATCCCGGCCACCACCGTGAATGTCGATAGTCTCCCCCAGGTGGGCGCGAATCATGGCCGAACACTCCAGGTGCCAGCCCGGGCGGCCCCGACCCCAGGGGCTTTCCCAGCCCGGCTCCTCCGCCGCCGCCGGCTTCCACAGCACGAAGTCGCCGGGGTGGCGCTTGTAGTCCGCCACTTCCACCCTCGCACCGGCCAGCATATCCTCGAGCGAGCGCCGCGACAGCTTGCCGTAATCGGCCATGGACTCCACGGCAAACAGCACATGCCCCTGCGACTCGTAGGCATGCCCCTTGTCGACCAGGGTGCGGGTAAGTTCTATCATCGCCTCGATATTATGGGTGGCATGCGGTTCCAGAGTCGGCGGCAGTGCGTTCAGCGCGGCCATGTCCTCCCGATACTTGGCAGTGAATTCGCTGGTGACCGACTCGATACTGCGCCCGCCATCGCGCGCCGCGGCGATGATCTTGTCGTCCACGTCGGTAATATTGCGTGCGTAGATCACCTCGTCGAAGTGGGTCTGCAACAAACGGAACAGGGTGTCGAACACCACCACAGGCCTGGCGTTGCCGATATGGGCAAGGTTGTATACGGTCGGCCCGCACACATACATGGTGACCCGGTTCGCTACCAGCGGCTCAAAGCGCTCTTTCCTCCCGCTCATAGTGTTATACAGTTGGAGACTCATCAGTCGTGACCTACCTGTTGCTGGCCCCAACTGTCGCGCAGCCCGATTGTCCTGTTGAAAACGGGTTCCCCCTCACTGTGGTCGTAGCGATCCGCCACGAAGTAGCCCTCGCGCTCGAACTGAAAATGCTGCTCGCATTGGGCCCCTGCCAGCGAGGGTTCTATCCAGGCATCGCTCACCACCTGCAGGGACAGCGGGTTGATAAAATCCAGGAAGTCCCTCTCCCCCTTGTCGGGTGCCTCGTGGGTAAACAGGCGGTCGTACAGGCGCACGGTCGCCCGCCTGCCTTCGCTGGCGGAAACCCACTGGATAACCCCCTTGGGCTTGATGCCGTCAGCAGGGTCGTTGCCGATGGTATCGGCAACGGTACGGGCATGTATCTCCACTATATTGCCTGCGCCGTCTTTCACCACTTCGTGAGCTTCGATGACATAGGCATTGCGCAAGCGCACCCGCTTGCCTAGCACCAGGCGCTTGTATTTCTTGTTGGCCTCCTCGCGGAAGTCATCGGCATCGATATACAACTCCCGGGTAAAGGGTAACAGGCGCTCGCCGAGATCCGGACGGTTCGGGTGCGCTGGCGCCACCAGCTGCTCCACCGCGCCCTGTGGATAGTCGGTGAGCACGACCTTCAGGGGATTGAGCACGCACATGGCCCGCGGTGCGTTTTCGTTCAGGTCCTCGCGAATGGAGAATTCCAGCATGGCCACATCCACGATGCCATCGCTGCGAGTGGTGCCGATCATCTGGCAGAACCTGCGAATTGCCGCCTGCGTGTAGCCGCGCCGGCGCATGCCGGAAATCGTCGGCATACGCGGATCGTCCCACCCGGCCACCAGGCCGTCGTCAACCAGTTGCTTGAGCTTGCGCTTGCTGGTGATCGTATAACTCGGGTTGAGTCGGCCGAACTCGAACTGCCGGGGCCGCGCCGGTACCGGCAGGTGTTCGATGAGCCAGTCGTAGAGTGGCCGGTGATCCTCGAACTCCAGGGTGCACACGGAATGGGTGACCCCCTCTATGGCATCTTCCTGGCCGTGGGCGAAATCATAGGTAGGGTAAATCACCCAGGTACTGCCGGTCTGGTGGTGCGCGGCCTTGCGAATACGGTACAGGATGGGATCACGCATGTTCATATTGGGTGATGCCATGTCAATCTTCGCGCGCAATACCCTGCTGCCATCGGCAAATTCACCGGCCTTCATACGCTCCAGCAAATCGCGATTTTCGGCCGGGCCGCGCTCGCGATAGGGGCTGTTTTGACCGGGCTCGGTCAGGGTTCCACGGTACACGCGGGCCTGTTCGGCATCGAGATCGCAGACATAGGCCAGCCCCTGGTCCACCAGGTACAGGGCCCAGTCGTAGAGCTGCTGGAAATAGGAGGAGGCGAAGCGCACCTCACCGCTCCACTGGTAGCCCAGCCAGCGGACGTCTTCCATGATCGAGTCGATGTATTCCTGGCTCTCCTTTTCCGGATTGGTGTCGTCGAAGCGCAGGTTACAGCGCCCGCCAAATGTCTCGGCGAGGCCGAAGTTGACACTGATCGATTTGGCATGGCCGATGTGCAGGTAGCCGTTGGGTTCCGGCGGAAAGCGGGTCACCACCGTATCCACCCTGCCGGCGGCGAGGTCTTCGGCAACGATATTCTCCAGGAAGTTACTGGCGGGGGCGTCGTTCATATAGGTGCGTACAGGTACTGGCAAAAGGACGCGTATTATAGCCACTGTAACGCCTCGCTTATAGCGCTGGCACGCGCCGCGGGCACATATCTGCGCTTTTCTGCCCAACTTTCGCCGGCGATGTTTTCCTGCCCGTTAAAAGGCCGTATCATTGCCCGGCTTGAATACCACACCAGTAGGAAACCAGCATGGTCATCATTCACACCACTTTCGGCGACATCAAACTGCAACTGGACACCGAAAAAGCCCCCGCCACCGTCGCCAACTTTCTCGACTACGCGCGTGCGGGGCACTACGACGGCACGATATTTCACCGGGTCATCAATAATTTCATGATCCAGGGCGGTGGTTTCGACGCCGATATGCAGCAAAAACCCACTGGCAAACCGATCGAGAACGAGGCCGACAACGGCCTGAAGAACGATTTCGGCACCATCGCCATGGCGCGCACCACCGACCCCCACTCAGCAACTGCCCAGTTCTTCATCAACGTCAAGGACAACGATTTCCTCAACCACTCCGGGAAGAACATGCAGGGCTGGGGGTACGCCGTGTTTGGTAAACTGGTCGAAGGCGAGGAAGTGCTGGAGAGAATTCGCACGGTGCCCACCGGCAGCCGCGGCGGCCACCAGGACGTACCCGTCGATCCGGTGATCATCGAGTCGGTGGAAGTCGTCGAGGACTGAACGCCAGGCCGGGCTCGTGGCCACCACCCTCTTTATCTCCGACCTCCATCTCGATGCCTCCCGGCCCGCTACCACCCGGGCCCTGGGGCAGTTCCTGCAGCACCACCGGCATTGCAGCCAGCTCTATATCCTGGGCGATCTGTTCGAGACCTGGCTGGGGGACGACGACCGCTCGCCACTGATCGCCGAAGTCGTCACCCTGCTGCGCGCCTTCACCCGTGGCGGAGCCGGCCTGCACATACTGGGCGGCAATCGCGACTTCCTGCTTGGCCAGGGCTTTTGCCAACAGGTTGGCGCCCGCCTGCTTACCGAGCCCACCCTCATCGACCTGCACGGCGTGCCCACCCTACTGCTGCACGGCGACAGTCTTTGTACCGCAGACGGCGACTACCAGGCGTTTCGCCAACGGGTGCGCGACCCACAGTGGCAGGCAGACCTGTTGCGCCTGCCCCTGGCACAGCGCCGGGTAATGGCGGCGAACCTGCGGGCGCAGAGTCGTGAAGCCAACAGCATGAAAAGCGCCGATATCATGGATGTCACCGCCTCTGAGGTGTCACGGCAGATGGACGCTCACGGAGTGCGCCAGCTTATCCACGGGCACACCCACCGCCCGGCGCGCCATGAAAGTGCCGACGGCCTGCGTTGGGTGTTGGGTGCCTGGGAGGAGCAGGGCTGGTACATTCGCGCCGGCCATGGCGCTATGGAACTAATATCTTTCGATATATCAGATATTTAAAATATATTTTTAATGTATTTTATTGAAAGGGGATGCCGCTGTGAAAGCGAAATTCCCGGTCCGGGGACTGCACCAGTTCCGACTCCCGCTGCAGCAACACGGGCAGGCGCGCCGCCACCTCGCCGGGCGGCCCCAGATCCTCAGCCAGTTTGAGGTAATCGCGGTAATGCCGGGCTTCCGAGCGCAACAGGGAGGCATAGAAAACTGCCAGTTCGCTGTCCAGGTGCGGCACCAGCGCGGCAAAGCGCTCACAGGAGCGGGCCTCGATGATCGCGCCTACCAATAAGGTGTCCACCAGCCTTCCCGGTTCCTCATTGCGCACCAGCTTGTGCAGCTCGCCGGCGTAGCGGGAGGCACTGAGTTGCGGATAGTCTATTCCCCGCGCCTGCATCAGCGCGATCACCTGTTCGAAATGGCGCAGTTCTTCCCGCGCCAGCCGCGACAGACGCTGCAGCAGGCGGTGATGCGCCACGTAGCGGTAGGTCAGGTTGATAGCGGTGGATGCCGCCTTTTTCTCGCAGTTGGCATGGTCGATTAGCAGTATTGCCGGGTTTTCCAGCGCCCACCGCACCCAGGCATCAGGGGTCGGGCAGTAGAGAAATGCCCGGATGGGGGCCAGGTCGACGGCGGCCTTCACTCCCCCTGCCCCACGGGCCGGGCGAACAGGTCGGCCGTCAGCATGTAGCGCTGGTAGTGGGCCTCGGACAGGGTGTAGAACTCGCGGTCGATGAGCTCCCGCAGTTGCGCCAGCGGCAGCTCGCGATAATCCATGTCCACCTCAAAGCCGAAGGCCAGGGGATCGTCGATCTGGCTGGCGCCGGCCTTGATCAGGCTGAATACCCAGCAATACTCGTCGTGGTCAGCCCGGTATTCTATCTGCTGCACCTGCAACTGCCATCGCAGCAAGGCGTTGTCCACCACCCGCAGCTTGTTGCTGACGCACTGGGAGAGGAAGCCGGCCAGGCGCTGGTCCACCACCCGTTTCTGCTCGGGGGTATAACTGTTCCAGTCGATGACCTCATGGGCAAAACGCTTGCAGCCGCGACAGACCCAGTCGCCGATACCGGTAGAACAGACACCGATGCAGGGCGTTTTGACGGCGCGTGGGTGCATATTGGAAGGCATGGTAACGGCGGGCATGGCAGCGCAGAGTGTACGGTATCAGCGCAGTGAATGCACGATATAAGCAGTTGATTTATTTATCTTAATAGCGCCCTGGGCTATACTTTCGACCCGGTTTCACCAAGAACCCCGATCGCCCTGCCACAGCCGCAGCGCGACGATCCCGCCAACCCAAAGGAGCTCTACCGTGCTTGAAGCATATCGCGAACACGTGGCCGAACGCGCCAGCAAGAATATTCCGCCCAAACCCCTGAGCGCCGAACAGGTTGCCGCCCTGGTAGAACTACTGAAGACCCCCCCCCAAGGCGAGGAAGACTACCTGCTGGACCTGATCAGTAACCGCGTGCCCCCCGGCGTGGACGAGGCCGCCTACGTCAAGGCCGGCTTCCTGTCCGCGGTCGCCAAGGGCGAGTCCGAGTGCCCGCTGATCGACAGGCCGATGGCTGTGCGACTGCTGGGCGACATGCACGGCGGCTACAACATCGAAACTTTGGTATCCCTGCTGGGCGACGCTGAACTCGGCGAGTTGGCCGCGGCGGAGCTCAAGCATACCCTGCTGATGTTCGAGGCATTTCACGACGTGGCGGAACTGGCCGCCGGTGGCAACGACAACGCCAGGGCAGTCATGCAATCCTGGGCCGAGGGAGAGTGGTTCACCAGCCGTCCGGCGGTACCGGAGTCCATCAAGGTCGCCGTATTCAAGGTGACCGGCGAGACCAACACCGACGACCTGTCCCCCGCTCCGGATGCCTGGTCCCGTCCGGACATTCCCCTGCACGCCCTGGCGATGTATAAAATGGCCCGCGATGGCCTGCAGCCGGAGGAGCCGGGCGTCACCGGCCCCATGGGGCAGATCAGCGCCCTTCAGGAAAAAGGGTTGCCGGTGGCCTTCGTCGGCGACGTGGTCGGCACGGGCTCCTCGCGCAAGTCCGCCACCAACTCGGTACTGTGGTTTTTCGGTGAGGACATCCCCGGGGTACCCAACAAGAAAGGCGGCGGTATCTGTATCGGCGGCAAGGTCGCACCGATTTTCTACAACACCATGGAGGATGCCGGCGCCCTGGTATTCGAAGCTCCCGTGGACGAGTTGAACATGGGCGACGTCATCGAGATTCGACCCTACGAGGGCAAGATCCTGTCCGAGTCCGGCACCGTGCTCAGCGAGTTCGAACTGAAATCGGATGTCCTGCTGGATGAGGTTCGCGCCGGCGGACGCATCAACCTGATCATCGGCCGTGGTCTCACCACCCGGGCGCGGGAAACCCTGGGGCTGGGCTCCACCGACCTGTTCCGCACCCCAGAGGTGCCGGTCGATACCGGCAGGGGTTTCACCCTCGCCCAGAAAATGGTGGGACGGGCCTGCGGCACCGAGGGTATCCGCCCCGGCACCTACTGCGAGCCACGCATGACCACGGTGGGTTCCCAGGACACCACCGGCCCCATGACCCGGGACGAGTTGAAAGACCTGGCCTGCCTGGGCTTCTCCGCAGACCTGACCATGCAGTCCTTCTGTCACACGGCGGCCTACCCCAAGCCCGTGGATATCGACACCCAGCACACCCTGCCGGATTTCATCATGACCCGCGGCGGTGTCTCCCTGCGTCCGGGCGACGGCATTATTCACTCCTGGCTGAACCGCATGCTGTTGCCCGATACGGTGGGTACCGGCGGTGACTCCCACACCCGTTTCCCAATGGGGATTTCCTTCCCCGCCGGCTCCGGGCTGGTGGCGTTTGCCGCCGCCACCGGCGTCATGCCGTTGGACATGCCCGAATCGGTACTGGTGCGCTTCAAGGGAGCAATGCAGCCGGGCATCACCCTGCGCGACCTGGTGCACGCCATCCCCTACTACGCCATCCAGGAAGGCCTGCTCACGGTCGAGAAAAAGGGCAAGAAAAACATCTTCTCCGGCCGCATCCTGGAAATCGAGGGGCTCGGCGGCCTGACGGTGGAACAGGCATTCGAGCTATCCGATGCTTCCGCCGAACGCTCCGCCGCAGGCTGCACCATCGCCCTGGACGAGGACACCATCGCCGAGTACCTGCGCTCCAACATCGTGCTGTTGCGTTCGATGATTGCCGAGGGTTATGGCGACGCCCGCACCCTGGAACGTCGCGCCCGCAAGATGGAAGAGTGGCTGGCCTCGCCCAGCCTGCTCAAAGCCGACGCGGATGCCGAGTACGCTGCGGTCATAGAGATTGACCTCAACGAGGTGAAGGAGCCCATCGTCTGTGCGCCCAACGACCCGGACGATGCCCGCCTGCTGTCCACGGTCGCCGGCGACAAGGTCGACGAGGTCTTCATTGGCAGTTGCATGACCAATATCGGGCACTTCCGGGCCGCCGGCAAGCTGCTGGAGAAGCACAAGGGCGGCATCTCCACCCGTATGTGGATCTCGCCCCCGACCCGCATGGACCAGCACCTGCTGATGGAGGAGGGCTACTACAATATCTTCGGTGCGGCCGGGGCACGCACCGAAATGCCGGGATGCTCGCTGTGCATGGGCAACCAGGCGCGGGTCGCAGCCAACTCAACCGTGTTGTCCACCTCCACACGCAATTTCCCCAATCGCCTCGGGGACGGCGCCAACGTCTACCTCACTTCCGCGGAGCTCGCCGCCGTGGGGGCGATTCTGGGCAAGCTGCCCACGCCCGAGGAGTACATGTCCTACGCCAGGGATCTGGACGCCATGGCGAGGGACATCTACCGCTACATGAACTTCGACCAGATACTGGAGTTCCAGAACAGCGCCGAGGAAGGCAAGCGTATCGCCGCGGTGGAAATCCAGGAATTGAAGGCCTCCTGAGATACACCATCGGCCCCCGAACCCCGCCTCGGCGGGGTTTTTTATACCCCCGTCTTCCCCGCCCCCGCCAGCCTGGCCGGATCGAGCAGAGCCTGTAGCTCGTCGCGCGGAATGTCCGTGTCCTCCTCGGCCACGTCGATAACAGGCCGCTGCTCGGCGTAGGCGCGCCTGGCGATGGCGGCCGCCGCGTCATAGCCGATACGTGCGTTGAGGGCGGTGACCAGGATGGGGTTGCGAGCCAGGGTCGCTTGCAGGCGTTCGCGGTTGACGCTGAACCCCGCCACTGCGCTGGCGGTCGCGTCGCAGGCACCGGCCAACAGGGCGGTGCCATCCAGCAGCTTGTCGGCGATCAAGGGCAGCATCACATTCAGCTGGAAATTGCCGGAGCGGGCCGCCATGGCGATCGTGGCATCGTTGCCGATGACCTCGGTGGCGGCCATGAGCGCCGCTTCCGGGAGAACGGGGTTGACCTTGCCCGGCATGATGGACGAGCCCGGCTGCAGCGCCTGCAGCTGGATTTCGGCCAGCCCCGCCAGTGGTCCGGAAGACATCCAGCGCAGATCGGTGTTGATTTTTACCAGTACGTGGGCCACCGCCCGCAAGCACGCCGAACACTCCACCGCGATATCCTGACCAGCCATGCGGGAAAAGGGGTTGTCGCTGGCGGTGAACTGCGACACCAGATGCTGAGACAGCTCAGCGACCACGTGATCGGCGAAGCCCGCCGGCACGTTGACCCCGGTACCGACCGCGGAGCCACCTATGGGCAGTGCGCGCAGGCGTTGCTGCAGGGATTCCAGGCGGTCCTGGCACTCCACCAACTGGTATCTCCAGGTGCCGAGTTCCTGGCCCAGCGTAATGGGCAGCGCGTCCATGAGATGGGTGCGTCCGGTTTTCACCACTTCACCTAGCTCGTCGATACGTTGCTGCAAGGCGTCCTCCAGGTCCTGCAGGGCCGGGCGCAGCTGCTGCTCCAGCGCCAGCGCCGTCGCCACCTGGATACAGCTGGGAATCACGTCGTTGCTGCTCTGGCTGCAATTGACATGGTCGTTGGGGTGCACCGCACTGCCGCTGGCATCACTGGCCAGGCGCGCCAGCACTTCGTTCATGTTCATGTTGGTACTGGTGCCAGAGCCCGTCTGGAATACACCGACCGGGAACTGGTCGGCGAACTCACCCTCCGCCACCCGCCGTGCAGCGGCGGCAATGGTCCGGGCCGTGCCCTCGTCCAGGGCGCCGCAAGCAGCGTTGGCCAGCGCCGCCGCTTCCTTGAGCCGGGCCAGGCAGCGAATGAAATGCGCCGGCATGACGCGCCTGGAGATGGTGACGTTGTCTAACGCCCGTTGTGTCTGGGGACCATAGAGAGCGCCCTCGGGGACCTGTACCTCTCCCATGCTGTCGCGCAGCGTTGTAAAACCCATGGCAGAACCTCCTGCTATTATGATAGTCAATATCCGTCGTTACGCAGCCCGCCACCGGCCGGACAACTCAGGGGAGAAGCGAGCATGGACAGCAGTAACCAATACGCCACGACACTGGATGTAGACGGGGAACAGTACACTATTTTCTCTTTCGAGCGGTGCGGGGAGGCTGCCGGAAACCTGCCCTACTCCCTCAAACTGTTGCTGGAAAACCTGCTGCGCCACGAGTCGGAGGAATTCGTTACGCCCGACGATATCGACGCCCTGGTCAACTGGGATCCGGCCGCACCGCCCGACCAGGAAATCGCCTTCGTGCCCGCCAGGGTGCTGCTGCAGGATTTCACCGGCGTACCCGCGATCGTCGACCTGGCGGTCATGCGCGACGCCATGGTCGAGCTGGGGGGCGACCCCGGCAGAATCAACCCGCTGGCACCCGTGGAACTGGTCATCGATCACTCGGTGATGGTCGATGACTTCGGCAACCCCCGGGCGCTGGAACACAACACAGAAAAAGAAATCCAGCGCAACCTGGAACGCTACCGTTTCCTGCGCTGGGGTCAGGAGGCCTTCGCCAACTTCAAGGTCGTGCCACCGGGTACCGGCATCGTCCACCAGGTCAATCTCGAATTTCTGGCGCGCACCGTATTCACCCGAGAGCAGCAGGGCACCAGGCTGGCCTACCCCGACACCCTGGTCGGCACCGATTCCCACACCACCATGATCAATGGCCTCGGCGTGCTGGGCTGGGGCGTGGGCGGCATAGAGGCCGAGGCCGCCATGCTGGGCCAGCCAGTCACCATGCTGATTCCCCAGGTCGTCGGTATGCGCCTTGCGGGACAACTGGCGGAGGGCGCCACCGCCACCGACCTGGTGCTGACGGTGACCGAGCAGTTGCGCAAGCACGGCGTGGTCGGCAAGTTTGTCGAATTTTTTGGCCCCGGCTTACACAACCTGAGCCTCGCCGACCGCGCCACCATCGCCAACATGGCCCCCGAGTACGGAGCTACCTGCGGAATATTCCCGGTGGACGCGGAAACGATCAGGTACCTGCGGCTGACCGGCCGGGATGAACACCAGCTGCAGGTGGTGGAACGCTACATGAAAGCGACGGGGATGTGGCACGACGCCGACAGCCCCACCGCCCGCTACAGTGCCACCCTGGAGCTGGACCTGGGCGCCGTGGTGCCTTCCCTGGCGGGGCCACGGCGCCCCCAGGATCGCATTGCCCTGACAGCCAGCAAGGCCGCTTTCCGGCAAACACTGGACGAATTCCTGCAGTTGCGGGTCACCAGCGGCAGCGAAGCCCGGTGGGCCGACGAGGGGGGCCAGGTTGCCGCCACCACCCCCGCCGCGCGGGGGGTGCCGGTGACCCTGGACGGACGGGATTTCCGGCTGGAACACGGCGCGGTAGTGATTGCCGCCATCACCAGTTGCACCAATACCTCCAACCCGGCGGTGCTGGTGGCCGCCGGCCTGCTTGCCCGCAAGGCCAGGCGCAAGGGCCTCACCAGCAAACCCTGGGTCAAGACCAGCCTGGCGCCCGGCTCCAAGGTCGTCACCGAATACCTGGAAAAAACCGGCCTGATGGAAGATCTGCAGGCACTGGGTTTCTATCTGGTGGGTTACGGTTGCACCACCTGCATAGGTAACTCAGGCCCCCTGCCGCCGGCCATCGACGCCGCCATTGACCAGGGGGATCTGCTGGTCACTTCGGTGCTGTCGGGCAATCGCAACTTCGAAGGGCGCATTCACCAGAAGGTACGGGCCAATTACCTGGCGTCACCGCCACTGGTGGTGGCCTATGCGCTGGCCGGCAACATGGACATCGACCTCTACCGGGATCCCCTGGGAACCGACGCGCAGGGAGAACCTGTCACCCTGGCGGATATCTGGCCCAGCAATAGCGAAATACAAGAGCTGGTGGAGGCCAACCTCGATGCCGACATGTTCCGCGCGCGCTATGCCGACGTCTATACCGGCAACAAGACCTGGAACGAATTGCCAGTGGATGCCAGTGTGCGCTTTGCCTGGCCGGATTCCAGCTATGTGCGCAAGCCGACGTTCTTCGACAACATGCCGGCCGAGGCACCGCCGGTGACGGCCATCGCCGCTGCCCGCTGCCTGGTGATGGTCGGTGACAGCGTGACCACCGACCACATATCGCCGGCCGGGGAAATCGCCCCGGACAGCCCTGCGGGCGAATACCTGGTTGCGCGCGGTGTCCGCCAGGCAGAGTTCAATTCCTACGGCTCGCGCCGCGGCAACCACGAGGTCATGATGCGCGGCACCTTCGCCAACGTGCGCCTGCGCAACCAGCTCGCCCCGGGCACCGAGGGCAGCTGGACGACCTGTTTCCTGGACGGCAAGCGGATGTCCATTTTTGCCGCCGCCGAGGCCTACCGCCAGGCCGGCGTACCGCTGGTGGTGCTCGCGGGCAAGGAATACGGCACCGGCTCCTCGCGCGACTGGGCCGCCAAGGGGCCCGCGCTGCTGGGAATACGGGCGGTCATCGCCGAGAGCTACGAACGCATACACCGTTCCAATCTGGTGGGCATGGGCATCCTGCCGCTGCAGTACGCGCCCGGAGACAGCGCCGCCAGCCTCGGCCTCGATGGATCGGAAAGCTTCAGTATCGACGCCATCAGCGCCACGGACCGTGAGGTCCAGGTGCGGGCACTGTCGCCCACTGGCGGCGAAACCCGTTTCACCGCCACCATCAGGATCGACACGCCCAACGAGTTCAGCTACTTCCGCCATGGCGGCATCCTGCACTACGTGCTGCGGCGCCTCGCTGGCTGATACCACACCGGGGCGTGAGCCTGGAAGGTGATTGGCAGCCTCAGGCCGTGCGGGGATTGGAGCGGAAGCGGCGCACCGCTCGCCGCAGTGCGAGCAACGCAGCCTGTTGCCGCTGCGGCGAGGTGTCCCCGGCGTACGCCAATTGCTCGTAGAGGCCGGTAATACGGCAGATTTCGTCACCCGCCTCGCGCAACTGCGCCGCCGCGCGCGCGGCAAACCGACCTGGCGGCTCGCCCGCCTCGCGCACCACGCCCGCCCTGGCCAGGCGCTCGCAGAACAGCAGGTAGCAGCGATCCGCCTCGCTGGTGTCCCGGCGCCGGGCTCGCCACAGCAGACTGAATGCCACCGGCCCCAGCACCAGCAGGCCACTGGCCAACAGCACCAGCATGAACTTGCGGGCGCTGATGCCATCGAACACTGTGTTCAGCAACTGGAACTGCCGCTCCCGGTCAAAGCCCACCACCCAGCTCTGCCAGCGCCAGGTGAGGTCGTCATAGCGCAGCCGCAGGGTATTGAGCCAGTTGATACCCCGGTAACGCAGTGGCGACAGCGGCGAATCGCTGAGGAAAGTGCCCTCGGCCTGCATCGCCTGCTCCAGCCCCCACTCGATCCGCTGCGGCGAGACTGCCGCCGTGGGATCGACCCGCACCCAGCCCTCGCCCTCCAGCCACACCTCGGCCCAGGCATGGGCGTCGAACTGGTGCACGATCACGGTCCGGTTCAGGGGGTTGATCTCCCCGCCCTGATATCCTGCCACCACCCGGGCGGGTACGCCCGCGGCGCGCATCAGGGTGACAAAGGCCGAGGCAAAGTGCTCGCAGAATCCCCGGCGAGAATCAAACAGGAAAGCATCCACCTGGTTGTCCATCGGCAACAGGGGCGGCTCCAGGGTGTAGCCGAAGGACTGTTCGGTAAACATCGCCAGTACCGCGTCCACCAACTGGGCGTCGTCGATCGCAGCGGCGCGCAACTGCCTGGCCAGGGCCAGCGCTTGCGGGTTCTCCCCCGGCGGCAGGCGCAGCTCCATCTCCCGCCGCCAGTCCGTCAGGGTCGGATCCAGCACTGCCTCCGGCCAGGAGTGCACCTGATACATACGCTCGTCTTCCAGTACCCCCGGCGAGAACAGCAGAAAATCCGCGCTGCTCATCACCCCCGGGCTCTCGGAGCGGGCGTAACGCAGGCTGTACAGCCAGTTCTGCTGGGTGGGCTCCATGATCACCCGGTAACTCAATGGCTCGCCCGGGGTGGCCACTGGCGCCTGGCGGCGCTCGGCGGGCGGAATGTCGTAGTAGCGCAGGCTGCGCCAGGCCCCCTCCTCCTGACGGCTGAACACCAGGCCGCGCCAGTACAGCGCGGACGGGGGTGGAATGGCGCCCTCGAACTGTACCCGGAAGGCGACCTCGTCGGACTTGCCAAGGCGCGAAATGTCCCCGGGGCGCATGAAGTCGCTCACCCCGGTGCGGGCCGTGTGGCTCTTGATCGGCACGGTCCACAGCGGCCCGATGCGGGGGAACAGGAAAAACAGCACCAGCATCAGCGGCAGCGACTGCAGTACCAGGATACTGGCCAGGCGCACGGTCTTGCGATTGAACTGGTGCTCCCCCGGCCGGTGCAGTGCCACCAGCGCGGTGGTCACCAGAATCACGTTCACCAGGGCATACGCCACCATGGGCAGGTCCTGGCTGAACAGGAATTCCGTGATACAGATGAAATAGCCCAGGAACAGCAGCACATAGGCATCCTTGCGCTGGTGCAGTTCTATCAGTTTCAGGGCAAAAGCCGTGAGCAACAGCGCGATGGTGGGCTCCAGACCAATCAGGGAGCCATAGCTCAGATAGATGCCAACACAGCTGGCGATGGTCAGGCCCGCCTTTACCAGGCGCCCCGGGAAGGACCAGCGGCCCTGGTAGACCATGGTGCGCCAGGCAGCTGCGAACAGGTAGACCGCCAGCACCCACACCGGCAGGCGTCCGGCGTGGGGCGCCACCAGGGTGAACAGGCAGAGAATAATCCACACCAGGGCGTTGCGCGGGATCTGTTGGCCGGGATTCACGACGGCGGTTCCGCTTTACCGTACAACGCCAGGGCCTGCAGGACGCGCTCGCGATGGCGTTCCCCTGCGGCCGGTTCGATGGCGACCCCGGGCAACCGCAGGCCGTACTCTTCGCCACGCCCCTCGAACTCCAGGGCCCAGTAACACAGGTGCGACAGGCGCTGCTCTACACCCAGCCCGGGGAACATCTCCCAGTCCAGCCAGGCGCTGCGGCTGGCATAGGCACCGTATTGCTTGGACTGTACCGCCTGTCCTCGCGCCAGCCCCTTCCAGTGCACCTGGCGCAGGGAGTCGCCGTCGCGATAATCGCGGAAACCGTAAAAATCATCGCTGCCCAGTGCCGGAATAGCAGCGCCGTCCGGCCGGTCGCTGGCCAGCCCTGGCAGTTCCGGCGAGGCCAACGGCCGGGGGTAAACCATGGCGCGCAGATCCAGGTCCACCCAGGTCCAGCATCGCAGCAGGCCCAGCGGATAGGTGGACTCCAGCAGCAGCCTGCCCGGGCTGAACCAGCCGCGCTCGCCAACCGCCTGGTGCAGATGCACCCGCAGGCAATCCTCGTCCACCAGATTGACCAGGCTCTCGGTACTTTCCGGCCACTTCAGGTGCAGGGCGAAATGCTCGCGCGTATCACCGCGCTCGATTTGCAGCACGAACTCCGACTGTTGCCCCGGAAACGCAGCGGCCGCCCGCACCGCACGCAGGGTCAGGCCGGAGAGGTTGGCGTAGGTATGCAGCGTGGCGATGATAAACAGGGTCGCCAGCAGGAAGGTCAATGCATAGCTCATGTTGTTCTGGTAGTTGATCGCGGTGAGCAGCATCACCAACAGGCAGGCCGCAAAGAACAGCCCAACCCGCGAGGGAAAAATGAAAATCCGCCGCTGATCGAGGGTGACCACGCGGGACGGTGGAATGCGGCGATTGACCCACTTGCTGAATCGCTGGCGGATGCGCTGCCTGTAGCCCCGCCCGGCGGTAGTGCTCAGGCCGTCCACGTCAACTCAGGGCCGTATCACATCGACTTCGCGACGCAGTAGTTCCACCAGTGCCATGCCGTCGCCGGCATAGTCCCCGGCGGGCACCAGGCGATGAGCCGCCACCGCCGGCAACACCATTTGCAGGTCCTCGGGTACCAGGTGCTCGCGGTTATGCATCACCGCCCAGGTTCGCGCGCAGTCAAGCAGTGCCAGGGCACCCCGGGGGGACAGGCCCACGGCAAATTCGGCGGAACTGCGGGTGTAGGCCACCAGGCGCTGCAGGTAGTCCAGCAGGTTGTCCGAGGCGTGCACGGTCGCGGCCCGCGAGCGAATCTGCCGCAACTGCTCATCGGAGATACGCCGCGCCAGCACCACCCGCTCGGCGCCGCTATTGTGACCGCGCTCGAACATCTGCCGTTCGGCCCGCGGATGGGGATAACCCAGTTCCAGGCGCATCAGGAAACGATCCAGCTGGGATTCGGGCAGCGGATAGGTACCGGACTGGTGAACCGGATTCTGGGTGGCAATGACGAAGAATGGATCCGGCAGGGGCCGGGTTTCGCCCTCCACCGTCACCTGCCGCTCCGCCATGGCTTCCAGCAGCGCGCTCTGGGTGCGCGGCGTGGTGCGATTGATTTCATCGGCCAACAACAGCTGGGTAAAAATGGGGCCGGGGTGAAAGCTGAAACTGGCGTCGCTGCGATTATAGATGGAGACACCCAGGATATCCGCGGGTAACAGATCGCTGGTGAACTGCACGCGCTTCCAGGACAGGCCGAGCACATCTGCCAGGGCATGGGACAGAGTGGTTTTGCCCATTCCCGGCAGGTCTTCGATCAGCAGGTGGCCGCGGGAGAACAGGCAGCACAGCGCCAGGCGAATCTGCGCTTCCTTGCCCAGTAAAACACTGCCCACTTCGGCCACCGCCGCATCGATCAAGCCCTGTAGCTGCATTGCCCTGCCCCGAGTCCCGTCTGCCGCGGATACTTACCTGGCCAGCGCCGCAAAGCCGCGCTGCAGGTCCGCCCGCAAGTCATCCACATGCTCCAGGCCCACGGCAATGCGCACCAGGTTCTCGCCTATGCCGGCGGCCTCGCGCTGTTCAGGGGTGAGGCGCCCGTGGGTGGTGGTCGCCGGGTGCACGATGGTGGTTTTCGCATCCCCGAGATTGGCGGTCAGCGACATTATGCGTACCGCATCGATGAACGTCCAGGCTTCCTGCCGGCCACCGCGCAAGGCAAAAGACAGCACGCCACCGAATGCGCTCTGCTGGCGGCAGGCCAACTGGTGACCGGGATGATCTGGCAGCCCTGCATAGTATACCCGTTCCACCTCCGGCCGCTCGCGCAACCAGGTGGCGAGTTCCAGCGCACTGCGGCTGTGAACCTCCATGCGCAAGCGCAGGGTTTCGAGGCCCTTGAGGAAGACCCAGGCATTGAAGGCGCTCATGGTCGGACCGCAAGTGCGCAGAAAGGTCAGCACCTCGTCCATGTGCGCCGCCGAGCCGACGACAGCGCCGCCGACACAGCGACCCTGGCCGTCGAGATACTTGGTGGCGGAATGCACCACGATGTCCGCACCCAGGGCCAGCGGCGTTTGCAGTGCCGGGGTACAGAAACAGTTGTCGACCACCAGCAGGGCCCCGTTCTCCCTGGCCAGCGAGGACAGCGCCGCCAGGTCGGCCACCTCGCACAGGGGATTGGACGGGGTTTCGACGAACAGCATCGCGGTATCAGGGCGCACCGCGTCCCGCCAGGCATCCATTTGCAGCAGCGGCACGAAACTGACATCAACCCCGAATTTGGCCATGTATCTGGCGAACAGGTTGACCGTGGTGCCGAACACGTCCCGCGAGCACACCACGTGATCGCCGCGTTTGAGCAGCGCCATGCAGGTACTCAGTATGGCGGCCATGCCGGAGGCGGTGCCAACCGCGCGCTCGCCGCCCTCGAGAGCGGCGATGCGCTGTTCAAAACTGCGCACGGTGGGGTTGGTGTAACGCGAATAGACGTTGCCATCGGCGGTGCCGGCAAAGCGGGCCGCGGCATCGGCCGCACTGGCGAACACGTAGCTGGAAGTGAGAAAAATCGGCTCGGCATGCTCGCCTTCCGCGGTACGGCTAATGCCGGAGCGCACTGCCAGGGTCTCAAGCCGGGCATCGTCCAGGGCGCCCTGGTGAGTGTCTTCAGTCATAGTTTCGTATCAGGCATCGTTGTGGATGCCGACCAGCGCGCCATCCTGCTGCAAGGCCTTGCGGCGTTTTGTCAGGGCATCATCATTGCGCAGGGATTCCACTCGATCAAGGTAATTCTGGTCGACATCACCGGTTATATAGTGGCCGTTGAAAACCGAACAGTCGAAGCCATCGACATCGGGGTTGCCCTCCAGGGAACACTGCACCAGATCATCCAGATCCTGGTAAACCAGCCAGTCGGCGCCAATCAGCTCACAGACTTCCTCGTCGGTCCTGCCATGGGCAATCAGCTCCGAGGCAGAGGGCATATCGATGCCATACACATTGGGATAGCGCACCGCAGGCGCTGCGGAGGCGAAATACACCTGCGCCGCGCCGGCGTCCCGGGCCATCTGGATAATCTGTCGGCAGGTAGTACCGCGCACAATGGAATCGTCGACCAGCATGACGTTCTTGCCCTCGAATTCCAGCGGTACCGGGTTGAGCTTCTGGCGCACCGATTTCCTGCGCTGGCTCTGCCCCGGCATGATGAAGGTACGCCCTATATAGCGGTTTTTCATCAGCCCCTCACGGAACTTGATGCCCAGTTCGTAGGCCATGGACTGGGCAGCGATGCGGCTGGTATCGGGGATGGGAATCACCACGTCTATATGCAAATCCGGACGCAGACGCTGTATTTTCCTCCCCAGGGCCTCGCCCTGGCGCATGCGCGTCTTGTAGATCGAAATCTGGTCCATGAGCGAATCGGGTCGGGCAAAATAAACGTGCTCGAATATACAGGGGCGCAAGCTGGTTTGTTCGGCGCACTGGCGGCGGTACAACTGGCCCTGCATGTCGATAAACACGGCCTCCCCCGGCGCCACGTCCCCCAACAGGGAAAAGCCCAGCACGTCCAGTGCCACGCTCTCCGAGGCCACCATGTACTCCTCCGACTGGCCATTGTTGCGCACCCCCACCACCAGCGGGCGTATCCCCAGGGGATCGCGAAAGGCCACCACACCGTAGTTCACCAGCAGCGCCACAGCCGCGTAGCCACCCCGGCAACGCCGATGAACCGCCGAAATGGCGGTGAACACATCTTCCGGCGAGGGACTCAACTTGCCCAGGGTCTGCAACTCGTGGGCGAATACATTGAGCAGCACCTCGGAATCCGAGTCGGTGTTCAGGTGGCGCAAATCGTCCTGGAACAGCTCGCGGGTGAGCTGTTCGGAATTGGTCAGGTTGCCGTTGTGGGCCAGGGCAATACCATACGGCGAATTCACATAGAAGGGCTGGGCGAGGGCGGCACCGGAACTGCCCGCCGTGGGGTAGCGGACATGGCCGATGCCGACGCTGCCCCGCAACATCTGCATATGGTGCTGGCGAAAGACATCCCGCACCAGCCCCTCGCTCTTGCGCTGGGAAAACCGCCCGCCACTGCAGGTCATGATGCCCGCGGCGTCCTGGCCCCGATGCTGCAATACCGTCAGGGCATCGTAGATCTCCGGGGCGACATCATTCTTGCCAACCATTCCAACCAGGCCACACATCGGCTCAATACCTCATCGCAATGACAGTTGCGCTTGTCAGCCGGGGCAGTTCGCCACCGGCTTCGTTAAACAGGGAACGGGCCCAGCGCCCAAACATGTCGATATGGGGCATCAGCTGGGAGTGATCCAGCCACTGCAGGTCCGTGGGCGCCACCAGCTGGCGCAGGACGAACACGCAGACCAGAATGAGTATGACACCGCGGGCAAACCCGAACACGGTGCCCAGCAGGCGATCCAACAGGCTCAGGCCGGTGGCCCTGACCAGCTGTGCCACCAGGTAGGTTGCCAGGGTCGATGCCACCAGCGTACCGACGAACAGGATGGCGTAGGCCGCCACGTAACGCCCGGTAATATTGTTAATCGCCCCGGCCAGCAGCGCGGCCATCTGGTCGACGAACAGGTTGGCGATCAGGAAGGCCGCCACCCAGCCCGCCAGCGACAGGGCCTCGCGGGCGAACCCGCGCCACAGACTGAGCAGTACCGACAGGGTCATCACCACCACGATCACCCAATCCACCGCGCCAAACTGGGAAAAGGCAAACATCAGGGAAGATACCTGACGATCAGCGACTCGACTCCAAAACGGGCATTGACGCGAGCCTGCAGTTGCTCCAGTTGGGCACGCTCGAATTTCGGCCCCAGATACACGCGGTAGAGGTCCCTGTCGCCGCGCTCCACTTTACGGATGTAGGCTTTTTCGTGCATCGCCAGTAACTGCTCGCGCAGTGCCTCGGCCTTGGCGGCGCTGCTGACGCTGGCCACCTGCAGGCTCCAGGCAAGGGGCACGCCATTGGCATCCAGCGCGGGGGCCTGCGGCGCGCTGGTGCGCGGCGTGACGCTTGCCACTGGCTCGGGCGCAGACTCGGGCACCGGGTCGACAACATGCTCCTGTGGTGCCCCTGCGGCATCCTCTGCGGGTGCCGCGTCGTCCAGGATGAGACTGTCATCGTCCAGCCCGCTGTCCTCCCCGTCGGGGTCGGCATAGGTGTCGCTGGAAACGCGCCACTGGTCTGCCCGGGGCGGCTCGATGGGGGTGGTGTCCACAGCGGGCGGCGGCGGAATATCGACTTGGCCGGGCTCGACCCGGGAACCGGGTTCGACAAAGATGATGGGCCAGAACACCACGCCCAGGGCGACCAGGATCAGGGCACCCACCAGTCGCTGTTTCAGAATATCGTTCACCGCCGCCCCCGGGATGCCTGGTTTTCTCGTTCCAGCAGGGGCAGTACCGCGCCGACCGTGTAAAACGAGCCGAACACGACCAGCCTGTCACCCTCCTCCATCAGGCTGCGGGCGCGGGCCAGGGCCTGCCGCAGGTTCTTGCTCACACTGACCCGTTCGTGACCGGCGGCATACAGGGCGGTGGCGAGATCGGCGGCGGTCGCCGCCCGTGAGTTGCCCGGCTGATCGCCCACGAACCAGGCGTCGAAGTGTTTGCCTGTCGCGGCAATCATCGCCGGGATATCCTTATCGGCCATGGCGGAAAAAATTGCAAATATCCTTCCTTTACAGCCAGTTAGATCACTATACTCAATCATTTTCTCAACCGATGACGGGTTGTGGGCTACGTCCACGAGGTACTCCCGTCCGGCCACTGTACGCATCTCGCAGCGCCCTTTCAGGCGCACCGTTTGCAGCAGCGCCGGCAGTTGCCTGACATCCGGCTCACAGCCCAGCAAAGCGGCCGCCTGCAATGCCGTACAGACGTTCTCCGGCAGCAGGGGCCCGCGCGGCAGTTCGGGCAGCACCCTGCCCCCTATTCTGCCCTGCCAGTACCCGGGTCGATCGACCGTAAAACCGAACTCTCGCCCCAACCGCAGCACCGGTGTCGCAGCCGTGGCGGTGGCGCACTCCAGCAGCGCATCCGGAGGGTGCGGATCGCCGACCACCAGCGCCTTGTGCGGGCGCATTATACCGGCCTTTTCCCGGGCGATGCTGTCCAGGTCGTCGCCCAGCCAGCTCTGGTGATCCAGGTCGATGAGAGTGACCACGGCGACCTCGGGATCGACGATATTCACTGCGTCAAGGCGCCCACCCAGCCCCACCTCGAGGACCATTACATCCACCCGCCGGGCTCGAAACACCAGCAGTGCCGCGAGAGTGGCGAACTCGAAATAGGTCAGGCTGGTAACACCCCTGGCACGCTCGATTTGTGCGAAGGCGTCAACGAGTTCCCCGTCGCTGGCCTCTTCCCCGGCCACGCGCACGCGCTCGTTGAAGCGCAGCAGGTGCGGCGAGGTATACACCCCGGTACACTGCCCCGACGCATTGAGTACGGCCTCGAGCACCGCCACCGTCGAGCCCTTGCCGTTGGTACCGGCAACCGTGACCACCGGCACGTGCACCGGCAACAGGCCCAGCACCTTCGCTACCTCGGCAACCCGCTCCAGCCCCAGTTCGATTGCCGTGGGGTGAAGGCATTCCAGTCGCCCCAGCCACTGCTCCAGTGGCTGTTTATCCATTCTTTTCCGCGTCTTCGGCGGCGTTCTCCTGTTGTGTCTCGTCAGCTTCCCCGGCCGCCTCTTCGACGGGTACCAGCGCTATGCCGGTGAGCTTGGAGAGCAGCCGGGAAACGGTATCGCGCATTTCGGTACGGTGTACGATCATGTCGATGGCGCCGTGTTCCAGCAGGAATTCACTGCGCTGGAACCCCTTGGGCAGCTTCTGGCGGATGGTCTGCTCGATGATATTGGGGCCGGCAAAACCGGCGCGCGCCTCGGGCTCGGCTATATTGATATCGCCCAGCAGGGCCAGGGAGGCCGACACGCCACCGTAGATCGGATCGGTGAGCACCGAAATATAGGGCACGCCCTGCAGCCGCATGCGTTCCAGCACTGCGCTGGTCTTCGCCATCTGCATCAGCGATATCAGCGCTTCCTGCATGCGGGCACCGCCGGAGGCGGCAAAGCACACCAGTGGTATACGCTCGGCCAGGGCCAACTGCGCGGCGCGGGTAAACTTTTCCCCGACGGCGTAACCCATCGAGCCCCCGTGGAAATCAAACTCGAAGGCGACGCACACCAGGGGCAGCCCCTGCAGGGCACCTCGCATGGCTATCAGCGCGTCTTTTTCGCCGGTACTGCGCTGCGCCGCCGCCAGGCGATCGCGATAGCGCTTCTTGTCCTTGAACTTGAGCCGGTCGACAGGTTCGATCTCGGTGAGAATTTCTTCGCGTTCACCCGGATCGAGGAAAATATCCAGGCGGCGCCTCGCGCCGATACGCATGTGGTGATCGCACTTGGGGCAGACGTCGTCGTTGCGCTCCACATCCGGGCGGTACAGTACGGCATCGCACTTGAGGCATTTCTTCCACAGCCCCTCGGGCACATTGGAACGCTTTTCACCCTCGTCGCTGCGCACACCGGAAGGTAAAATCTTGTCTATCCAGCTCATCGCCGACCCCGCTGAGAAGAAGCCGCCATTATAAACGTCCCGCAGGGCAACTAGGAAGCGATGCTGTCGATTCCCGAACGGATCTCCCGCAGCAGCGCCAGGGCCGCCTCCATGGCCGCCTCGCGGTCACCGCCGGCGTCCAAGGACCGCGCCATGCTGTCGACGAGGGCACTGCCGACCACCACGCCGTCGGCCACCGACGCCACGGCCGCGGCGGAAGCCGCGTCCTTGATCCCGAAGCCGACGGCCACCGGTAACTGGCTGTGGCGGCGAATCACGGCGAGATGCTCCGCCACGTCGGCCACATCGAGGTGGCCCGCTCCGGTGACCCCTTTTAGCGAGACGTAGTAGATGAACCCGCTGGCCTGGGCGGTTATGCGCCCGACCCGCTGATCAGGCGTGGTGGGCGCCACCAGGAAGATATTGTCGATGCCGACCCGCTGCAGTTGCTGGTTCAGGTGGGCGACCTCCTCCGGCGGTATGTCGACAGTCAACAGGCCATCGACTCCCGCGGCGGCCGCGGCATCCGCGAATGCCTCGTAACCCATGTGCTCCACCGGGTTGGCGTAGCCCATCAGCAGAACCGGGGTCGTGCTGTCCTGCTCGCGAAACTCACCAACCATCTTCAATACATGGCGCAGGCCGATGCCGTTTGCCAGGGCCCGTTCGTGACCGAGTTGCAGTACCGGCCCCTCGGACATCGGGTCGGAAAAGGGCACACCCAGTTCGATGATATCCGCCCCCGCCTGGACCATCCGGTGCATCAGCGGCACGGTGATCTCGAGAGCCGGGTCACCCGCCACCACGTAGGGGATCAAGGCCTTGCGACCCTGCTGCGCGAGTTGTTGAAACCGTCCTGCAATTCGACTCACTGGTCCATCCCCTCAAAGCTCTATGCCGTCAATCTGGGCAACAGTATGAATATCCTTGTCCCCGCGCCCCGACAGGTTGACCACGACCACCTGATCGGGCGTCATCCCGGCCGCCAGTTTTTCTGCATAGGCAAGGGCGTGACTGCTCTCCAGGGCCGGCATGATGCCTTCGACCCGGGTCAGGGTATGGAAGGCGCGCAACGCTTCTTCATCGGTTGCGACCACGTAATTGACCCGTCCGATGTCCTTCAGCCAGGCGTGTTCCGGCCCTACCCCGGGGTAGTCCAGGCCCGCCGACACCGAATGGGTATCCATGATCTGGCCATCGGCATCCTGCATCAGGTAGGTGCGGTTACCGTGCAACACGCCGGGGCTGCCAGCAGTCAGCGGCGCCGCATGCAGGTTGGAGGCGACGCCGTGCCCGCCCGCTTCCACGCCATACATGGCGACGCCGTCATCGCGCAGGAACGGGTGAAACAGGCCGATGGCGTTGGACCCCCCGCCGACACAGGCCACCAGCGCGTCGGGTAATTTGCCAGTCTGCGCCAGCGCCTGGCGCCTGGCCTCGCGGCCGATCACGCACTGGAAGTCGCGCACCAGCAGCGGATAGGGATGCGGCCCGGCCACGGTGCCGATGATGTAGAAGGTGTTTTCGACATTGGTCACCCAGTCGCGCATGGCCTCGTTCATGGCATCCTTCAGGGTGCGCGAACCAGACTTCACCGGGATAACCTCCGCACCCAGCAGTTTCATTCGGTAGACGTTCAGGGCCTGACGGTGGACATCCTCCTCGCCCATGAATACCTGGCATTGCAGGCCCAGGCGAGCCGCGATGGTGGCTGTCGCCACGCCATGCTGACCGGCGCCGGTTTCGGCGATCACCCGCGGCTTGCCCATATGCTTGGCAAGCAGCGCCTGGCCCACCGTGTTGTTTACTTTGTGGGCCCCCGTGTGATTCAGATCCTCGCGCTTGAGAAAAATACGCGCGCCGCCGATGGAGCGGGACCAGCGCCTGGCCTCATACAGTGGCGAGGGACGTCCCACATACTGGGCCAGGTCCTCGTCCAGTTCCCGCTGGAACTCCGGGTCGGCGGACAAGGTGCGGTAGACACACTCGAGCTCGGCCAGGGCCGACATCAGGGTTTCCGCGACGAACTTGCCGCCATAGACCCCGAATCGCCCATCCGCATCCGGCACCGCGGCAAATACATCGTCTGTTACGTTACTGGTCATCTGTTGCTCCATTTGCAAGGGCGTCGGCACTGCGCACTGCCGCGATGAATCGCCTGATCTTCTCCCTGTCCTTGTCACCCGGCGCCCGCTCCACCCCGCCGCTGACATCGACCGCGGCGGGCCGCAGGCGCGCGACGGCAGCACCGACGTTGTGCTCGTTCAGCCCGCCCGCCAGTACCAGCGGCAGCGGCAGCGGGTTGGCGGCCAGGTTCCAGTCGAACACCGTGCCCGTGCCGCCCGGCACGCCCTCCTGCCAACTGTCCAGCAGAATGCCCCGCCCTGCCCGGTATTCGCGACATAGCGCCGCGAGTTCAGTGCCGGGACGCATACGCACTGCCTTGATCCAGGGGCGCTTGAACTGCGCGCAAAATGTCGCCGACTCGGCACCGTGAAACTGGAGCATATCCACCGGCACAGCCTCCAGGACACGGCCGATCTGCGCTGCCGATTCATCGACAAACAGGGCCACTGTCGTGACAAAGGGAGGCACTGCCTCGATGATCGACAGGGCCCGCTCCGGCGTGACCGCGCGCGGACTGGGCGGGTAAAAAACCAGGCCAATGGCATCGGCGCCCAGCTCCACGGCACTGCGCGCATCGGCCGCTGAGGTGATGCCGCATATCTTGATCCGGGTTTGCGTCACGTGCCTGGCTGGGGTCGAAAAAACAAGGGGCGCATCATAGCAGATCGGTCCCGCCGCTGTCTGTACCCACCACCGCGGCAGCCCAAGCCTCAGGCCCCGGGCAGCAGGGGTTCAGCGGGCGCCCGGGGCAGCTTGTAGCGGGCCGGGTATTCCACTTCGACCAGATACAATCCCGCCGCTGGCGCCGTATCCGCCGCCCGGGTGCGGTCCCGGCCAGCCAGCAACTGGGCCAGCCAGCCCGGCGCCGCGCGCGCGCTGCCGACAGCCAGGAGCGAACCGACGATGTTGCGCACCATGTGGTGCAAAAAGGCATTTGCCCTGATATCCACAACAACCAGGTCTCCGCGCCGGGAAACGCTGATTGCCTGGACATTGCGCATCGGTGTCCTGGACTGGCACCCGGCTGCCCGGAACGCGGAAAAGTCCCGTTCGCCGAGCAGGCTCTGGGCTTCGGCATGCATCAGTTCGTGATCAAGGGGGTACCGCTGCCAGGTAAGCTGGCCGGCCATCAACGCGGGCCGCACGGGCGTGTTGGCTATGAGGTAGCGGTAGCGACGCGACAGGGCGGAAAAACGTGCGTGAAAATCCCCCGCCACCGGCTGCGCCCAGTGCAGGCGTACATCCTCGGGGAGATTGGCGTTGCCGCCGAGCACCCATGACTTGGGGCTGCGCTGCACCGGCGCCTCGAAATGTATGACCTGGCCAAATCCGTGCACACCACTGTCGGTACGACCGGCGCAGTGCACCCGCACTGCCGCGCTGGCCACGGCGGACAGGGCGCTTTCCAGGGTATCCTGCACGGTCCGCGCCCCGGGATGGGGCTGGGATTGCCAGCCGTGAAACCGGCTGCCATCATACTCGACCCGGCAGGCAATGCGTGTGCCCGCAGGTAGCGCGGCTGCGGAAAAGGGCAGGTTCCGGTCAGCCAATTCGCTCTAGCAGCGCGCGCGCCTCTTGCTGGAGTTCCTCGCTGCCTTCGGCAGCCACCTCCTCCAGGATCTGGCGGGCACCGTCGTCATCCCCCATATCCATGTAGGCCCTGGCGAGATCCAGCTTGGTAGCCAGGCCGTTACTCTCGGCGGCCACCACCAGTTCTTCCTCGGCACCGTCAGCACTTGCAGCGGCGCGCTCGAAATCAGCCGACAGGTCGAGATCGTCATCCAGCGGCTCACCGGCCAGGGGCTCCTCGATTTCCAGGCCACTGAGCTCCGACTCCAGGGTATCAACCGAGTCCTGCAGCAGGTCACTGCCGGCGTCACCGATCAGCGGGGTCGCATCCTCCAGTGCCCCGGCGAGCGTTTCCCGGCCGGCGGCGATGCTGGCCTGGTCCCCCAGCGACTCCAGCTCGGCCAACTGTTGCTCGGCGGCGGAGCGATCACCGGTTTCCGCATAGAGTTGCAAAAGTTTCAGGCGGTAAGCGGCATTGCCGGGATCGTTCACCAGGGCATTGCGCAGCAGGTCGATCGCCTGGGGATAGCGCCCGTAGGCGATGTAGATGTCCGCCTCAGCCAGGGCATCGTTGGCCTCTACGTCGGAGGCGTACTCATCGTGCTTGCGCTGGCCGTAGCCGCGATTTTCCTTGCGCGCAGCGGCGATCTCGGCTTCCGGCTCCACTTCCGGGGCATCCGGCTGCATCTCCTCCGGGGTCTCCAGTTGCACCGCCTGCTCGGTCAGCTCGACGTCCGCGAAAGCGTCCTGCGGCTCTGTCGCGGCCTTGCTCGCTGCGGGCGGCTCCGAGACCGCCTCGTCGGCGGATTTGCGCCCGCGCAGCAACAACCAGCCAAGCAGGGCCACTGCGATCGCTCCCAGCGCATACCACCAGGTACCCAGCCCGCTATCGGCCTTGTCCGCGGCGCCAGCGGCTTCGGGCGCGACCACCGCCGGCGCCGGCACCTCTTCCACTACCAGTTCCTCTTCCACCACCAGTTCCGTGACCGGCTCGGCGGCAGCGCCGTCCACCTCGCCAAACACCTCCGCAGCGTCGGCTTCGCCGTCATCCGCAAGACCGGTCCCGGTTTCGGCTTCGAGTTGTTCGATCTCGGCCAGCAGTTCACTACCCAGGGCAGCGGCCTCGTCGCCTGCGCCATCCGCTGATTGCTCCTTGGCGATCACACCCTGGAGGGCGGCAATCTGGTCGTCCTTGAGGGAAACAATGCGCTGCAGGGTATCCACCTGCTGCTCCATCGCCGTCAGGCGCTCCTGCAATTCGACCCGCGCCAGTTCCGATTCTTCCAGTTCTTCCAGGGCCGCATTGCTGGACAGGGTTGCGCCGGCTCCGCCTCCCGCGCCGGCAGTGCCAGCCCCGCTGGCGGCGGTCGCCTCCGGCTCCTCTTCGGCGGAAATGCGCAGCGAGGGGCCACTGTACGCAGGCTCGCTGGAACGGCCCTCGCGCCAGGCCTGGTTCTGGTCCCTGACCTCCTGCGCCGCCGCTGCGGCGTCGCCGGAGCGCAATTCGTCGGCGGTCGGCAGATAGATGATGTACCCGGCCTTGATGAGATTGATATTGCCGTCGATGAAGGCATTCGGATTCAGCCGCTGGATGTCCAGCATGGTCTGTTGTACGGACGCCCCGGCCGGGCGCGCCCGCGATGCAATTTTCCACAGGGTGTCATCGCGGTGGACCATATAGCGATTCCCCGAGAGGGGCGCGTTCGAGGTCGCGGCATTGAATTGCCGCTGCGGCATTTCACCCGGCGCCAGGTTGCCCTGTTTCAGCTCTACCCGGGTGCCGGAACCGCTGAGGAGCTCAGTTGTGTTTTTTTTTGCGGGTGCCGGTTCGCCGGCCGCCTCGGCGATACGCTCGCTGGCAGACACCACCGGCACGGCCTGGTCGAAAACCGGCGGATCAACCAGCACGGTGTATTCCCGCAGCAGGCGGCCGGAGGGCCACCTGGCCTCGACGATGAAGTCGAGGTAGGGCTCCAGCACGGGGTCTTCGGAGGTCAGTACGATACGACCACGGCCATTGTCGTCGACCTCGACGTCGAAACTGATACTGGTGAGAAAATAGGCGCGATCGACGCCCATGCGCTTGAAGTCTTCCGAGGTAGCCAGGCGAATCCTGATCTGGTCCTCGTGCAGGCCCTGCACGTTGAGCAGATCCACTTCTGCCCTGAGAGGCTCATTGAGGTAGGACTCCAGGCTTATTTCCCCCAGTCCCAATGCCATCAAGGGACTTGCCTGAACGCACCCCAGCGAAAAAACTACAGCAGCAAACTTACGAGCCATACCCACGCCTTGTTATATTGTCTGCCTCATCCTAAACCGGCCTCCCCGTGGCCCGGCAACTGACTCGAGCTGCGCGCTATACTGCGCCGGGCACTATGCCCCTGCCGACGCCGACTTCGCATCCATGCGTACGCGCAAGCCCGAATTAGCCCAAGTATCAGTTATGTACCTGCATTAATCAAGGTGAGTTGTGACCATTAATCAAGGTAAGTGGAGATTAATTTCTCGGCAATTTGCACACTGTTGAGGGCCGCCCCCTTGCGCAGGTTATCACTCACCACCCACATATCGAGGCCGCGGGGGTGGGAAATATCCTCGCGTATGCGACCCACGAACACCGGATCCCTGCCGGCGGCGTCCACCACGGGAGTGGGATAGCCGCCGTCGCCGCGCTCGTCAATGACCGTCACTCCCGGCGCGACTTCAAGCAGGGCGCGCGCCTCGGCGGCGCTGATCTTGTCCACTGTCTCGATGTGCACCGCCTCGGAGTGACCATAAAAGACCGGAATCCTGACAC
Source organism: Pseudomonadales bacterium (assembly GCA_024234735.1). GTDB lineage: Bacteria > Pseudomonadota > Gammaproteobacteria > Pseudomonadales > Halieaceae > JARRPM01. The sequence goes on along the minus strand of JACKNV010000001.1, from coordinate 589,483 downwards.
AGGTCGGGTTAACCTGGATGCTTGGATCAGCGAATATCTTGCGGGTTTCCCACACCATTTTCATTTCCTCCCGGGTATAGCCGTTGTCCTGGAAGGTATCGATATGTGGCAGGGCGTTGAAAGCGATCTGCCGGGGGTAGACCTCGCATTTGGGCTCCTGGCCGTTGAGCAGGCGCGCCGTCTGGGACGCCAGTTCCTCGATGGCCTCCTTGCCCGTGCCGGAAACGGCCTGGTAGGTAGCCACGTTGATACGCGCGATGCCCACCGCATCGTAGATCGGCTTGAGCGCAACCAGCATCTGTATCGTCGAACAATTCGGGTTGGCGATGATGTTGCGCGCCCCATAGCCGGCCAGCGCCTCGGGGTTGACCTCGGGTACCACCAGGGGTATGTCCTCGTCCTGGCGGAAATGCGAGGTGTTATCGATCACCACGCAGCCGGCGGCGCCAGCCTTCGGGGCAAACTCCGCGGAAATACCACCGCCGGCGGAGAACAGGCCAATCTGCGCCCGGCTGAAATCGAACTCCGCCAGATCAGTTACCGGCAGCGGCTTGCCGCGAAACATCACGGTCTTGCCAACCGAGCGGCTGCTCGCCAGCGGGTACAGGTTGCCCACCGGGAACTCGCGCTCCTCCAGGATGGAGATCATCGCCTCGCCCACCGCGCCGGTCGCGCCCACCACGGCCACATCGTAAACTTTGCTCATTGGTCATACCTCATCAGCTGTCGCTGTCAAATCCGTTGCCGTTCAGCGGGCTTCTAGAGCCGCCACCACCGCGTCACCCATGACTTCCGTACTCACCAGTTCGGTACCCGGTGACTCGATATCCGCCGTGCGCAAACCGCGATCCAGCACCGTACTCACCGCCCGTTCGATGGCGTCCGCCGCCGCGGGATTACCCAGGGTATAGCGCAACATCATGGCTACCGAGAGGATCGTCGCCAGGGGGTTGGCCCTGCCCTGCCCCGCGATGTCCGGCGCGCTGCCATGGCAGGGTTCGTACATGCCGCGGCCCGCCTGGTCCAGCGAGGCCGAGGGCAGCATGCCGATAGAGCCGGTCAGCATGGCCGCGGCGTCGGACAGGATATCCCCGAACATATTGCCGGTCACCAGCACGTCGAACTGCTTGGGCGCACGCAACAGCTGCATGGCGGCATTGTCCACGTACATGTGGCTGAGCTCCACGTCCGGGTATTGCGCTGCCACCTCGTCCATCACCTCGCGCCACAACACGGTGACCTCCAGCACATTGGCCTTGTCCACCGAACACAGGCGACCGCTGCGCTTGCGCGCCAGGGAGAACGCCAGGTGGGCAATGCGCGTGATTTCGGACTCACGATAGACGTAGGTATTGAAGCCCTCGCGCTCGCCGTTTTCCAAAGTGCGGATGCCGCGCGGCTCGCCAAAGTAGATACCGCCGGTGAGCTCGCGCACGATCAGTATGTCCAGCCCCGCCACCACTTCGCGCTTCAGGCTGGAGGCGTCGGCCAGCTGTGGGTAGAGCAGCGCCGGGCGCAGATTGCCGAACAACTGCAGTTCCGAGCGCAGGCCCAGCAAACCGCGCTCCGGTCGCAGGTGGCGCTCCACCGCGTCCCACTTGGGGCCACCCACGGCGCCAAGCAGGATGGCGTCGGCGGCCCGCGCCGAGGCCAGCGTCGCCTCCGGCAGCGGCGAGCCGGTGGCATCGATGGCGGCACCGCCCACCAGACCGTCTTCCAGCTCCAGCTGCAGGCCGAACTGGCGGTCCACCACTTGCAGCACCTTGACGGCCTCGGCCATGATCTCCGGGCCGATATAGTCACCAGGCAATACCAGTATGCGCTTTCCCATGACAGCGTTTGCTCCGTTCAGTTGATGGCGTCGAACAGCCAGGGCGAGCGCTGGCGCAGGCCCTGCTCATAGGCGCGGATGGCATCCGCCTCCTGCAGGGTCAGGCCGATGTCGTCCAGGCCCTTGAGCAGGCAGTGGCGGCGAAACTCGTCCACCTCGAAGCTATAGACATCGCCACTGGGCGTGGTGACCTGCTGCTCCTCGAGGTCCACCGTCAGCTCGTAGCCCTCGGTGGCGTAGACCTCGCGGAACAGGGTATCGACCACGTGTTCGTCCAGGGCGATCGGGAGGATGCCGTTCTTGAAACAGTTGTTGTAAAAAATATCGGCAAAGCTGGGCGCGATAATACACCTGAAACCGTGGTCCTCCAGGGCCCAGGGCGCGTGCTCCCGGCTGGAGCCGCAGCCGAAGTTCTCTCGCGCCAGCAGTATCGAGGCACCCTGGTAGCGCGGGGCATTCAGCGCAAAGTCGGGATTCAGCGGCCGGGTACTGCAATCCTGGCCGGGATATCCTTCATCCAGGTAGCGCAGGTCGTCGAACAGATGGGGGCCGAAACCGCTGCGCCGGATGGACTTCAGGAACTGCTTGGGAATGATCAGGTCGGTGTCCACGTTGGCGCGATCCATGGGCGCCACCAGGCCGCGTTCGGCAATAAAACTTTTCATGTCGGTTTATTCCTCCCAGTCGCGGACATCGACGAAATGGCCGGCGATAGCGGCCGCGGCAGCCATGGCCGGGCTGACCAGGTGGGTGCGTCCGCCGAAACCCTGGCGCCCTTCGAAATTGCGGTTGGAGGTGGAAGCGCAGTGCTCGCCCGGGCCCAGCTTGTCGGCATTCATCGCCAGGCACATCGAGCATCCGGGCTCGCGCCACTCCATACCGGCCTCGATGAAGACCTTGTCCAGGCCCTCTTCCTCGGCCTGCTTTTTCACCTGCCCGGAGCCTGGCACCACCAGTGCCTGCTTGAGCGATTGCGCCACGCGTTTGCCCTTCACAACGGCGGCAGCGCTACGCAGGTCCTCGATACGGGAGTTGGTGCAGGAGCCGATAAACACCCTGTCCGGCTTGATCCCGGTAATCGGCATGCCAGCCTGCAGGCCCATGTACTCCAGGGCGCGCTCGACTGCGGCGCGCTGGGTCGCGTTGTCCATGCGTGCGGGATCGGGCAAGTGGCCATCGATCGGCAACACCATCTCCGGAGACGTTCCCCAGGTGACCTGGGGCTTGATCTGTTCGCCACGCAGCACCACCACCCGGTCGAAATGCGCGTGATCATCGCTGCGCAGCTCCCGCCAGGCCTGCTCGGCCTGCTCCCACATGGCCCCGCGGGGCGCGTAGGGACGGCCCTTGACATACTCCAGGGTCGTATCGTCCACTGCAACCATGCCCATGCGGGCCCCCGCCTCTATGGACATGTTGCACAGGGTCATGCGCCCCTCCATGCTCATATTGCGCACCACTTCACCCCCGAACTCGATGGCGTAGCCGCTACCCCCGGCGGTGCCGATCTCGCCGATTACCGCCAGCACCACGTCCTTGGCGGAGACACCGCGCGGCAGGCGGCCGTCGATACGCACCAGCATGTTCTTCATTTTCTGCTGGATCAGGCACTGGGTGGCCAGTACGTGCTCCACTTCCGAGGTGCCGATACCGTGCGCCAGGGCGCCCAGGGCGCCGTGGGTGGAGGTGTGGGAGTCGCCACACACCACCGTCATTCCCGGCAGGGTGGCGCCCAGCTCGGGGCCCACTACGTGCACGATCCCCTGGCGCACATCGTTGATGTCGATTTCGACGATATCAAAGTCGCGGCAGTTGTCATCCAGGGTCTGCACCTGCAGGCGTGACACCGGGTCGGCGATAGCCGCCACCCCGCCCTTTCGCTCGGCGTACTCGGTGGGCACATTGTGGTCGGGCACTGCCAGATTCGCGTCCCGGCGCCAGGGGTTGCGCCCGGCCAGCCGCAATCCCTCGAAAGCCTGGGGAGAAGTGACCTCGTGTATCAGGTGCCGGTCGATATAGATCAGCGCGCTGCCGTCCTCGCGCTGGCTTACCAGGTGGCTGTGCCACAATTTGTCATACAGGGTTTGTCCGCTCATCGTCCTTCACCTCGGAGTTGCAGTCGGGCACGGGATACCGACGCATTATCCACTTGCCACAATGATAACTCCAATTTATTATTTTTATAGTTTTCATTCCTGTGAGGAATCTGAATGGATATCCAGAACCTCGACGCTTTCGTGCTGGTGGCCGAAACGGATTCTTTTTCCCACGCCGCCGCACAACTGCACCTGACCCAGCCCGCCGTGAGCAAACGGGTGTCGCTACTGGAGCAACAACTGGAGACGGAGCTGTTCGACCGTATCGGGCGCACTGTCAACCTGACCGAATCGGGAAGGGCCCTGCTGCCCCATGCCCGGGCCGTGCAGCAGGCCCTGCAGGCGGCCAGGCAGTCGGTGCGCGACCTGTCCGGTGAAGTCGCCGGGCAGCTGCGCCTGGCGACCAGCCACCACATTGGCCTGCATCGCCTGCCGCCCGTTCTCAGCGACTTTACCCGCGCTTACCCTGGCGCCCACATCGACATCGATTTCATGGACTCTGAACAGGCCTACGAGTTGATCCTGCAGGGCAAGGCGGAACTGGCGGTGATCACCCTGGCCCCGACCAGCGACGCCAAACTGGTCACCCTGCCCATCTGGCCCGACCCGCTGGATTTCATGGTGGCGAATCACCATCCCCTGGCCGGGCAGCGCCGCCTGCAGCTGGCCGCCCTGGGGGACTACCCCGCGGTCCTGCCGGGGCTAAACACCTACACCGGCCAGATCGTCGCCCGCCTGTTCGAGCAACACGAACTCACGTTACAGGTTTCCATGGCCACCAACTATCTGGAAACGATCCGCATGATGGCGTCCGTGGGACTGGGCTGGACCGTGCTGCCGCGCAGCATGGCCGAGGCCTCGCTGGTGACACTGCAGGTGCAGGGCGTGAGCATCGATCGCACCCTGGGCGTGGTCTACCACCGCGACCGCAGCCTGTCGCGGGCCGCGCGGGCTTTCATCGAGGAGTTGCGCGCCGCGGGGTGACCCCTGCCGCGCCGGCGGCACTTCGGGGAAGGTCAGTCCGGCTGCCGCCAGTGTTGCGGCGGGACCCCGTCGCCTATCGCACCGGGCTTGACCATACCCTGATGCTCGGGCAGGTAAAAAGTACCGTTGAAGCGCGCCACCACACCCGCACTGCTGGTGATTAACCCGCTGCAGAAGCCAAAGCGGCGCTTGACGGTGACACTGTGGACCTGCGCCTGTATCCACTGGCCGATGCGGGCGGCGGAAATGAAATCCACTGACAGATTGATGGTCGGGTTGCCGGCCCTCACTCCCCGCGCCATGTTCACCCCGGTGGCCGCGGTGACATCCGCCAGGGTAACCAGCACGCCGCCGTGGCAGATGCCCATGATATTACCGTGCTGTGTTCCCACCACCAGCCCGAAACTGACTTCGCCGTCCTCGACGCGCCGATAACAGGGCTGCAGGTTATCGGTAAATCCCAGCCCGTGGGGCAAACGGGTGAACCCCTCAGGCACTGCTTCTGTATTTTCGTCGTCCATTGCCATCCACCCCGCTTCCGCTAGTAAATTCCCATGGCGATGCCGGCGGCAAATCCCATGCCCAATTCCCGCGCCGCCTGCAACTTCGCGGCATCGACCTCACCGCGCAGTATCACCGGCTCCGCCGCTGCCGGAAACGGGTAGCCGGACAGTATCCGCTGGGTCTGGCGCACCGCATTGCGCCCGTCGTTGCCAGCGCTGAACAGCAGCGCGTAGGGCAGCACCAGGCCGCGCTCGATGGCGGGGTAAAAGGTGCGATCCAGAAAATCCTTCATGCCGCCGCTCAGGGCCCCGGCGTTTTCCGCCGCCACCAGCATGACACCGTCCGCCGCCTGCAGATGCGCCACCCCGGCGTCCCACGCCCGCGCCACCAGCACTTCGACATCGGGCTCCTCGCGAGCGCCCCCGGCGGCGGCACCCGCCAGCTGCGCGCAACTCCCGCTCTGGCTGTGGTAGACGATCAACAGTGACTTCATAGGTCTTCCGCCGGCAAAACCCGACGGATTGGAACACAGCGCGGCCGGCCTGTCATGTAGGCCAAAGCCGGGCCCGCAGAGTTTGGCCCCGGCGCCAGGCAACGGCGCGCTTGTGCGCCTGCCACCGGGGCTGGTGTAATACCCGCTGCGCGACACGACAGGAATGACTATGGACAAGGTGAACAGGCAGTGGCTGCTCAAGGCCAGACCCCGGGGAATGATTGGCCCGGAGCACTTCGAGCTGGTGGAGTCCGCCCTGCCACGGCCTGACCTGGCAGCCGGCCAGGTGCTGGTAAAAACCCTCATGCTGGGTTTCGATCCGGCAATGCGCGGCTGGGTCATGGACGAGCCGAGCTACCTGCCCCCGGTGCCCCTGGGTGAACCCATGCGTGCCAGCGGCGTCGGACAGGTGGTGGCATCCAGCAACCCCACGCTACCGGTCGGCACCCTGGTGCAGGGCCTGCTCAACTGGCAGGAGTACAGTGTGGGGGACCCGAATCAACCCCTGGCCCCTGTGCGGCCCCTGCCTCCCGGCACCGGGCCAGGCATGGCCCTGAGCATATTCGGCAGCACCAGCCTGACCGCCTATTTCGGCCTGCTGGACGTGGGCCAGCCCCGGCCCGGGGAAACCGTGCTGGTGTCCGGCGCCGCGGGCGCCACGGGTTCCGTGGTCGCGCAGATCGCCCGGCTCAATGGTTGTCGGGTGGTCGCCATTGCCGGCGGCACGGAGAAATGCCAGTGGTTGCGTGAGGCCTGCAAGATCGACACGGTCATCGACTACAAGCGCGAAGACCTCGCCGCGCGCATCGCGGCATCGTGTCCCCGGGGCGTCGATGTATTCTTCGACAATGTCGGCGGCACCACCCTGGAGGCGGCCCTTGCCAACATGGCGGATTTCGGCCGTATCGTACTGTGCGGCGCTATTTCCGGGTATAACGACGAGACCCCGGCACCCGGCCCGCACAACCTCATGAACGTGGTGACCCGGCGCCTGCGCATGCAGGGTTTTATCGTTATCGACTACCTGCCCCGCGCGGCAGAGGCCATCACCGCCCTGGCGGCATGGGTTGCCGCGGGTGAGCTGGCCTGGCGCGAGGACGTGCAACAGGGTTTCGAGAATATCCCGGCCACCCTGCAACGCCTGTTCGACGGGCGCAACCAGGGCAAGCAGTTGTTACGGCTGGCAGACCCTGAATAGTTATCCACAGGTCGCGCTGTGGATAACTATGGGGACAGCGCCTTACCAAATGGGTGGAAAAAGCGGTATAGGTGGATTTCCGAGTCCCTGCGGCGGGTGCCGGCGTGGTCGCTTATAAAAATCAAATCAAGAACTTAGCGTGTTTTTGCAGGGTTTGCGCCCCGCCCCGCATCGAAAACGCTGCCCATCCCGATTGACAGGCCTCGATGTGGATAGTATTCGCCCCTCACCGTTTGCAGTCACTTACCGCCCGGGCCGCGGAGCTACTGGGGTTGCACCTGTATATACAAGCGCGGTACGCGCTCCGGGAGCCCGTTTTCAGGCCCGGCGCGCGCGCTGCCTGCGGGCCCCGGCGCGCTTGCGGTCCTGCGGCCAGACCGACTCCGAGGGGCGATGGCGAATTAACCAGCAGCAGTGAATCCTGCTGTTACGCTGAAAGTCCGGGTCCAGTGTCTGGGCGGTAATGTCCTCGCAGGCAAAGTCAGCCAACAGCTGTGCATCCAGCCCGAAGCCCCGTCGATTGTTGGAAAAGTACAGCACCCCATCAGGACGCAACAGCGCCATCGCGGCACGCACCAGTTCCGGGTGATCGCGCTGCACATCGAAACTGCCGGCCATGGCCGAAGAGTTGGAAAACGACGGTGGGTCCAGTAACACCAGATCGTAGTCCCTGTCGGCCTGCTGCAGCCACTGCAGACAGTTGGCCCGCTGCAGCAGGTTGCGGGTTTCATCCAGCCCGTTGTGCGCCAGGTTCTTGCGCGCCCAGCCCAGGTATGTATTGGACAAATCGACGCTGGTGGTGGTGCGCGCGCCACCCAGCGCGGCATGCACAGTGGCTGCGCCTGTGTAACAGAAAAGATTGAGGAAATCCCTGCCGGCGGCCTCCGCGAACAGGCGTCGACGCAGCGGGCGATGATCGAGGAACAGGCCGGTATCGAGGTAGTCGTGGAGGTTGACCAGCAGGCGGGCGGCTCCCTCCGTGACACTGATGAATTCGCCCCTGCTCGCCTGCTTCTGGTACTGTTCGCCACCCCGCTGGCGACGCCGCTGTTTGTACGCGATCGCTGTGGCGGGCAACCCCAGGGCGTCGGGCACCGCCGTGCGCACTTCCTGCATGCGGCGTTCCGCTGCCGCAGGATCCACACCGGCGGGGGCCTGGTACTCGGCCACGTGTGCGCACTCGCCATAGATGTCGACCGCCACCGCGTATTCGGGCATGTCGGCATCGTAGAGGCGATAGCAGCTCACCTGCTCGCGCTGCACCCAGGCCCTCAGGCGCTTGCGATTCTTGCGCAACCGGTTGGCGAACATACGCGCGCCATCACTCAGTGGAGGCTGGTCGCTTGCGGTGTCAGGGTCCGCTTCCCGGGCGCTTTCAGGGGTCGGAGATCCGCGCAACTCGTTGTCGGTAAGATTGAACAGTAGCAGGTGGGCGGCGATGGGGCCGTTCCACAGGGCGTAGCGCTTGTGGCTGCGCAGCCCTGTGGCCTTGCCCAGCTCGAGATCGGAGGTCAGCAGCGCCGCCTGCCAGCCGCCGAACTCGGCGGCCATCACCTCGCCCAGCTGGCGATACAGGTACATGAGACTGTCCCGCTCTCCCAGCCGCTCGCCGTAGGGCGGGTTGCAGACCAGAAGCCCGATCGGCAAGGGTTTATGAGATGGTTTTTTTAACTCTGACAGTGGCTTGGAGCTCACTCTTACAACTTTTTCGAGGCCTATTCTGGCGATATTGTCACGCGCACTGCGCAGCACTTTCGGGTCTGCGTCATAGCCGCGTATTTCCGGCAGGGTGGCCGCCCTGCCGCGCGCCGCCCGCCCCCGGGCGTCGGCGAGAACAGCCTGCCACTGGGGGGCGTTGTGTCCGGCCCAGTGTTCGAACCCGAAGCGCTCGCGCTGCAGGCCCGGGGCGATATCCGCCGCCATCATGGCGCCCTCCAGCAGCAGGGTGGCGGAACCGCACATGGGATCCACCAGCGCGCCGCCCCGCGCGGCAATGGCGGGCCAGTCCGCACGCAACAGGATCGCGGCCGCCAGGTTTTCCTTCAACGGCGCGGCACCGGCCCGCAGGCGGTAGCCCCGCTGGTGCAGGCTGCCGCCGGAAAAATCCAGCGACAGCACCGCCTCGCTGCCGGCAAGACGGATATTCAGGCGTATGTCAGGATCTTTCCTGGCCACCGGGGGCCGCTGCCCGCAGTGGGCCACAAACCAGTCGACGATGGCGTCCTTGCTCCGCTGGGCGCCGAACTGGGTATTGCGGATGTGCTTGTTCTGCCCCGAGAAATCGATGGCAAAACTCTGCTTGGGGCCGAAGCAAGCAGACCAGTCCACCGTCTTCAGGCCGGCATACAGGCTGTCGCTGTCCGGGGACGCCAGGCGCGCGATGGGCAACAGTACCCTGTTGGCCAGACGCGACCACAGACAGGCGCGGTAAGCCGTCGCCAGGGGGCCGCCAAAATACACGCCGGCCACGGTCTCCCGGGTTGCCACCGCCCCCAGGGTCGTCAACTCGGCCGCCAGTAGCCCTTCCAGGCCCTTGGGGCAGGCGGCAAACCACTGATCGGAGGGGAAGGCTTGCGCAGTCATAGCTCGGTTCAACAGAAAATTAAAACATATAACTCACTTATATCAATGAGTTACAACTAACTTCTAATTCTAGAAATAGGTACAGAACGGGGTCGGGCAAATTCAGCTGCGGGTACGTTTCGCGGCAGGGGCACGCTTGCGCTTGCGCGCTGCCGACTTTTTCTTGGCAGGTGCTTTCGCCCTGGTCTTTGCCTCGCTTTTATCGGCGGCCTGGCGCTTGCCGGCGCTGGCGGACTTCTCCGATTGCATGACGTCCAGCACCAGGCTGATGGACCCCTGCATATAGTGGATAAAGCGCTCGTATTCGGCATCAGTGAAACCGCGCAGGATATCGTGTTGCCGATAGAGATTGATGAAGCGCCGCTCGCGCTCATACTGCTTGGGCAGCGCGAGGACGCCCCACTGCTCCAGGGTCTTTTCCAGGGCGGGGTTGTAGGTGCGCATGAATTTGATGAGAAACGGGATCGGGTCGTGCCGGGCGAGCAGGGAGGCGCTGCGCAACATCACCTCCAGCGGCATGATGGTCTGGCCGCTCTCGATATCCTCCAGCATGGATTTGTCCTGCAGGCCGATACTTTCGGCCAGGTCCTTGATGGACATGCCAGCCGTCTCGCGGGCATCGCGCAGGAAGTGCCCCGCTTCCGCCATGGCCTCCAGGCGCTCCGGTTCCAGCTGGTTCAGAACCGTGGAGCGCAGCCAGTTTTCGCCGAACATGGCGGTCATGGCGGCGGTATTGCGCGCCAGTCCCAACGTGCTGCCCGCGACCTGGCCGGTGAGTTTGCGCAGCGAGTTGAGCAGCGATTCGTGTTCGGTTTCTTTGTCTTTAGCAGCCATGTGCCCAATATAGCCCATTAATGGCACTCAGCATAAGTGCCCGGTAGCCTCAGCCCGCGGAATCGGCGGGCAATCCGGTTTCCAGGGCGAATATCCTGCGCAGGATATCGCGCCATTCGTTGTACTGCGCCTCCAGGGTACCGCTGAGCCGAAATACCCTGCCACTGGCTTCCATGACCGTCGGCGCCACTTCGTTATTGAAGCCAAGGGCCATCTCATCCAGGTCCTGCTGCTGGATCTTGATCTGCTTGTACATATTGTAAGTCTGCTCCATCGCCACGAAACTGCCCCGCTGGCCGTATCGCTCCCGGCCCTGGGCGCGCTGCTCGTAGTCCTCCTGGAACACCGTCCGTTCCCGGTCGTACTGGCGCCACAGGTTGTAGGTGGGTGCCATCTGTTCATAGAGCTCGACATATTGTTCGTCCACAGTGTCCACGAACAGGTACTCCTGGTTGCGGATACGTTCCACCCTGGCCATCATCGGGTCGCCTTCCGCCGGCAATCGCGTGACGCTGTAAAGCCCGGCGGCATCCTGCTGGAGATAGCCACCAAAGGCCTCCTGCGACAGGCTGGTCGCGTAGCGCATCAGTGCCACCTGGCGAATGCTCTGTATCTGGCGTTCCGTCAATTCACGCCGCAGGTCCAGCAGGTCATTGGCGACGCGTCGGTAAAGGTCGGCATAGGGGTCCTGCAGCGACCCCACCGGGTAGTCGCCGTCGCCGGCTTCGTCCAGGTAGGCGCGGTCCAGCCACAGGCGTCCGCTGGCATCGGTGACATGCAGCTGCAACGCCAGGTAGCGGCCGTCCGAATGGAGTATGCGCCCGGTGACCAGCAGCTCCGCGCTGTGCTGTTCATCGGGCAGCACCCGCACCACGCCCCAGGCATTGGCGTTCTGCAGGGCATTGCGCAGCAGCACCGGAATGTACTGCGCCTCGGCTTTGCGGATCTCGGGAAAAATGCCCTGCCTGCTGTGGGTGGACTCATCGGCGGGAATACCCGGGTCGAAGACGACCAGGCCGACATCCAGCAGCCGCCCCTGCTGCGGCGCGTTCTCCACCATCAGCGTGACATCGCCCACCGGGGCCGGCGCCGCTTCCGGGTCCAGGCCGGCGAGCTGCGGTTGCTGGGCCCGCGCCGGGGCCAGCAGGATCAGCAGTGCGGCCGCCAGCAGGCAGCGCGCTAGGGCGACTCCGTGGTACATACTCTCCCCCGTGAAATCGTCATCTTGCAGCGGTAGCCGTTGTCCTGGGGCTGGTAGCGGTTGTACACCCGGTTGACCGTAAACGGTGAAGTGACCCGGTCGGAGATAACCGTGGTGGCGATGTTCAGCCGCTGGCGATCGGTACTGCCGGTGAGCACCTGCTGTATGGTGAGGCCATCGGGAAACAGTGTCTTGAAAATCAGCTGGTGTCCGTTCCAGCCGCAGATCTCCTTGCCCAGGGGCGTCTCCACGGTATGGTACTCGCCGGGAAAGAATTCGCAGGTCAGCGCATAGTCCCCTTCTCGCTTGACCTTGATCTCGTGTTCGTCCTGGTCGATTTCCAGCAGCTGCGACTGGGTGACCAGATCGGCCATCTGGGCGAGGCCGATTATCGAGGTACCGCTGTTGGTATTCCCGGGGCCGCCGACCACGACCCCGGGGCCCGGCTGCTGGTAGATACCTGCCGCCCCGGCACGCTGCGCCGACTGTTGGCGCAAATCACGCACCAGCGTGTTGAGCTTGGCCTGGATGTTATCGCTCTGGCTGTAATCGAGCTCCCAGAAGCCACTGAAATCGACCGCGGCGGGAGGCTGGTTGGCCACCTGGCGGACCGGGGGAGAGCCTGCGCAGGCCGCCAGGCACAGGAGCAGCGCTGACAGGGCAAACCTTGGCGAAAGTATCGGGGACATGGCGGGCGCTAGTGTACCGCAGCATCCGGCCGGGTGAATCCTTCGCGACGGCAATCTTTACATAAAAATACCTGATTATTCGCGCGCAATGTGTCAGCTGAACAGACCCTCCCCCACGGCCAGGCGCTGCCCCAGGGCGGCTACCTGGGCGGCGCTGCAGCCCAGGGTCATCTCGTTGTGGCGCAACCACAGGCAATAACGCCACAGGGGATAATCCCGGTCTATGCCGGTGCCGCCATGCACGTGCTGGGTGGCATAGCTTACCCGGTGCCCGGTATCGCCGGCCCAGATCTTGGCGATCTGCACCTCGGTGAGAGCGCACTGCTGGCTGTCCAGCAGGGACACCGCCTGGTAGGTGGTGAGGCGCAGGCACTCGATGTCGATGTAGCAGTCCGCCATGCGGTGACCCACGGCCTGAAAGGTTGCCACAGGCACCCCGAACTGCCTGCGCTCGGAGGTATAACTGGCCGCCATGCGCATGGCGCAGTCGGCCGCGCCCAGTTGGTGGGCGCAGATCGCGGCGGTAACGCGCTGCGCCAGCCAGTTCATGGCGTCCTCTCCCCGGGAGGGGCAGACGACATCGGCGGCGGGTACGCGCACGCGCTCCAGCTGGATATCGCACTGGGGCTCGAAACTGGTGGTCTGCAGGGCACTGAGGGCCACGCCTGGCGCCCGTGGGTCGAGCGCTACCAGGGCGACGTCGTCGCCGACGCGCGCCGCCAGCAAAATACGGTCCGCCTCGGCGGCAAACGCCACCGCGCGCTTGCTGCCACTGAGCACCAGCGCGTCACCGTCGCGCTGCGCCCGCACCGCCAGCGGCCTTGCCGGGTCCTCGTTGCGCGGCTCGGCCAGGGCCGCGCTGAGCAGCAGCTTGCCGGTATTCGCCGCCGGCAGCAGCGCCTCCTGCAGCGAATCAGCGGCGAATTGCTGGATCGCCAGGGCGGCGGTACAATGGGCGATTACCGGCAGCGGCGCGATGCTGCGCCCCACCTCTTCCACCAGCAACGCCAGCTCGGTGAACCCCAGGCCCATGCCGCCGTGCCGCTGGGCAGCGGCCACGCCGACCAGTCCGGCGCCACACAGCTGCTGCCACAGCGCGGCATCGAAGCGCGGCTGCCGGTATTCGTCATACGCTGCGAGGCGCCGCGCGTCCACCTGCTCCGAGAGGATTCGGCGGGCCAGTGCCCGCACCTCCTGCTGCTGCTCATCGAAACCAAAATCCATTATCACCCCCTCAACGACTGGCGCGGGGCATCCACAGGCCCGCGGCGGATATGATGTCCCGCTGTATCTCGTTGGCGCCCCCGCCAAAGGTGATGATGGAGGCGGTGCGATACAGGCGCTCGATCCTGCCCGCCTCCGGGCAGGGCTGCCCCGGGCCCGCACGCAGCAGGCCGGCCTGGCCCACCACTTCACCCAGCATGCGGTAGATCTCGATAAAACTCTCCGAGCCGTAGACCTTGGCTGCGGAGGCGTCCGCCATTTCCAGTTGCCCCACGGTCATCGCCCAGGACTGCTTGTACACGATCAGCTTCATGCACTCGATCAGCGCGCGACAGCGCGCGAGATTCTGCTGCACCCAGGGCTGGTCGACCACCTTGCCCCCGGCGGGCAGCTCGGTCGTCCGCGCCCAACGGGTCACCTGGTTGAACAGTTGCGAGACGGGGCCGAAGTTGATGAGGCTCAGGCGCTCCCGGTTGAGCTGACCGGTGATCAGTTTCCAGCCGCCATTAAGTTCGCCCACCAGGTGATCCTGGCTGACCCTGACATTGTCGTAATAGGTGGCATTGGTGCGTACCCCACCGAGCGTATGCACCGGCGTGCAGCTCCATCCGGGGTCGCTGTGGGGTACCAGGAACATGGAAATCCCCCGATGCTTTTTCGGCGCGTCGGGATCGGTGCGTACCGCCAGCCAGGTGTAGTCGCAGAAGTGGGCCAGTGATGTCCACATTTTCTGGCCATTGATGACCCAGTCGTCGCCGTCACGCACGGCGCTGGTCCTGAGACTGGCAAGGTCTGTACCGGCGCCGGGCTCCGAGTAGCCTATGGCAATCAACAGTTCTCCGCGCAGGATTTTCGGCACCAGCTCCGCACGAATCCAGGCGTTGCCGTGCTCCGCCAGCACAGGACCCACGGATTCGGTGGTAAGAAAAGGAAAGGGATAGCCGGCCCGCATCACCTCCTCGACAAAGATGAACTGTTCCAGCGGGCTGAGCCCGCGGCCGCCCCAGGATTCGGGCCAGCCGACGCCTATCCAGCCGTCGCGTCCCATCTGGTACAGGGCTTCCCGCCACAGTGGGCCCCCGCCCTCGCCCATGTCGCGTTCGCATTCGGCGCTGAGCTCGGGTGTCATCAGCTCCGCGAAATAGGCCCGCAGCTCGTCCCTGAGGACAAGCTGTTCCTTGCTAAACTGGATATTCATTTATCTTTATTGCCTCCAGGTTCGGCGTCGCAGGGCACAGCGGCTCCTGCGCGTGACGCTCCCGCTATATTACCTGCACTCAAACTGCCAACAATCCCCGCCTGGTACAGAAAGGTAGACAGGTTCAATCGGCAAGTGGTCTACCATGGTCTCCTGTCACAGCCAGCGGGAACACGCGCATGAAAATCGGCATCTGCCTGCCCTATATGAAGCCCGGTATGACCCGCGCGGACTACCTGACGTGGTTCCAGGCGGTGGATGCAGGCCCATTCCACAGCGTCTCCTGCGGCGAACGGGTGCACGGTCCCAGCGTGGACATGCGGATCCTGCTGGCGGCTGCCGCCACTGCCACCACCCGCGTGGAGATCACCCCTACCCTGTACGTGCTGCCCATGCACAGCGCAGCCCGTGTAGCCAAGGAGGTGGCGACCCTGGATCTGGTTTCCGGCGGTCGCGTGCGCCAGGTGGCGATAGGTTACGGCGGCCGGGAGCAGGACTACCAGGCCGTCGGAGCCACTTTCCAGGGCCGCTACAGCCGCATGGATGGGCAGGTAGCTACACTGCGCCAGGTGTGGCGCGGCGAAGAGCTGGTTGCCGGTGCGGGCCCTATCGGCCCCCCGTCCCAGATAGCCGGCGGGCCCCGGCTGCTGGCGGGCGTCCTGGGGCCGAAAAGTATCGAACGCTGCGCCGCCTGGGCGGACGGCCTGTACGCCTGGTCGGGTAACGGCGAGCAGGAAGAACTGGCCAGGGCCTTTGCCATGGCCGACGCCGCCTGGGAACGGGCCGGACGCGACACCAGGCCCTACCGGCTGGGAGGCTTCTGGTACAGCCTGGCGGATAACGCCGGGCAGGTTCTCCACGATTATGTCTATGATTACCTGGCGATCACCGGCCCCGACATCGCCGCTCTGATGGCGCAATCGGTACACCGCAGCTCGGCCGATGCCGTCCGGGCTGCGCTGGACAATGCCGAGCGAGCCGGCTGCGACGAGGTTTTTCTGGTGCCCGCCAGCGCCGAACTGGCCGAGATTGAGCGCCTGGGCGACCTGCTGGCATCCCGCTGAGGGCCGGGGCCGGGGCGCCGATTGCCGCCGCCGCACAGAAAGTCTCCCTACCTCCGTTGCCAACCGATATACTCCTGCCTGTGCACAACGCTAACAAACTTCGGGAGCCCCCATGGCCAAACATGTTTACCTGTTCAACGAAGGCAGCAAGGATGATCGCGACCTGCTCGGCGGCAAGGGAGCGAACCTGTGTGAGATGACCAGCCTGGGCCTGCCGGTGCCCTACGGATTTATCATCACCACCGATACCTGCCGCGAATTCTTCGAAAAAGGCAACAAGTTGCCGCGCCTGCTGGAACAGGAATACCGGGTCGCCCTGGACCTGGTGGAAAAAAAGATGGGGGCGCGTTTCGGCGACCCGGAGAACCCCCTGCTGTTCTCGGTGCGCTCCGGCTCCCCGGTGTCCATGCCCGGCATGATGAACACCATTCTCAACCTGGGCCTGAACGACGAGATCGCCGAGGGGCTGGCGGCCAAGACGGGCAACCCGCGCTTCGCCTACGACTCCTACCGGCGCTTCATCCAGATGTTCGCCGACGTGGTAATGGGCGTCGGGGGAGAGCAGTTCGAACACGAACTGGAACAATACAAACGCGCCCACGGCAAGGCACAGGACGTGGACATGAGCGCCGAGGACTGGCAGGCAATTATCGCCACCTACAAGACCCTGGTGAAATTCCCCGAGGACCCCTTCGTCCAGTTGAAAATGGCGGTGGAAGCGGTATTCCTTTCCTGGCACACCCCTCGCGCCATTGTCTACCGGGAAATGAACAATATTCCCGACACCCTGGGCACGGCGGTCAATGTGCAGGCCATGGTGTTCGGCAACTTCGGTGATGACTCCGGCTCCGGCGTGGCGTTCACCCGCAATCCCTCGACCGGCGAGCGCGAGTTTTTCGGTGAGTTCCTGTTCAACGCCGCCGGCGAGGACGTGGTGGCCGGCATTCGTACGCCACTGCCGGTAGACGCGCTTGGGGAGAAACTGCCCCACATATACGACGAACTGTACGCCGCCCAGGCCCTCCTGGAAAAACACTACCGCGACATGCAGGACCTGGAGTTCACGGTGCAGGAAGGCCGGTTTTACATGCTGCAGACCCGCAGCGGCAAACGCACCGGACGGGCCTCGGTGAAGATTGCCGTGGACATGGTAAAAGAGGGGCTGATCACCGAGAGCGAGGCCTTGATGCGGGTCTCCACGGACCACGTCGAGGCCTTTCTGCACCCCATGGTCGACCCCGCGGCCAAGACCGACATCGTGGCCCGCGGCCTGCCCGCCAGCCCCGGTGGCGCCACCGGCCAGGTGGTGTTCTCCGCCGAGGAAGCCGAGGAAGAAGCGGCCAGGGGCAACACTGTCATCCTGGTGCGCCGCGAGACCACCCCCGAGGACATTCACGGCATGAAAGTCGCCGCCGGGGTGCTGACCGAGCTCGGCGGCATGACGTCCCACGCCGCGGTGGTCGCCCGGGGCATGGGGGTATGCGCCATCACGGGCTGCGGTGACATCAGTATCGACTACGCCGAAGGCACCGCCACCACCACCGGTGGCGAGGTGATCAAACGCGGCGACGTCATCACCCTGGACGGCACCTCAGGCGAGGTCATGCTGGGTGATATTCCCAAGACCGAGGCCAGTTCCAGCGAGGATTTCCAGATCCTGCTGTCCTGGGCCGACAAGCACCGGCGCCTGCGGGTGCGCGCCAATGCCGAAACCCCCGAGGATGCCGCCAAGGCCCGCGAGTTGGGTGCCGAGGGTATCGGCCTGTGCCGCACCGAGCACATGTTTTTCGACAGCGATCGCATCGATGTGATGCGGGCCATGATCCTGGCGGAGACCACCGAGGAGCGCCAGCGCTATCTCGACGAATTGCAGGTTTTCCAGCGCGAGGACATGCTCGCCCTGTTCAGGGTGATGGACGGTCTGCCGGTAAACGTGCGGCTGCTGGATCCGCCGCTGCACGAGTTTCTGCCCCAGAGCGAAGCGGATATCGAGGAACTCGCCGGGCGCATCGGCAAGCCCGCGAACGACATCCGCGAAATCGCCGAGCGCCTGCATGAAGTCAATCCCATGCTGGGGTTCCGGGGCTGCCGCCTGTCCGTTGTATACCCGGAAATCACCGAGATGCAGGTCAGGGCGATCATCGGCGCCGCGGCCGAGGCTATCGACCAGGGCCTGAAACCCTTTCCCGAAATCATGATTCCACTGGTGATCAACGTTCGCGAAATTCGCCTGATTACCGAGATTATCGAGCGATGCATTCGCGAGGTCACCAGCACCCGGGGCATTTCCATCCCCTACAAGATCGGCACCATGATGGAGACCCCGCGGGCCACCCTGGGCGCGCACCGGCTGGCGCCGGAGGTCGAGTTCATGAGTTTCGGCACCAACGACCTGACCCAGATGACCTACGGCTTTTCCCGGGACGACGCCGGCAAGTTCATCCCCAAGTACCTGGAAAAGAAACTGATCGACTCCGATCCGTTCGTCACCCTGGACCAGCGCGCCGTGGGGCGCCTGATGGAAATGGCGATCACCGAGAGCCGCGCGCGCAAACCGGGCATCAAGTACGGTATCTGCGGCGAGCACGGCGGGGATCCGCGCTCTATCCGCTTCTGCCACGACCTGGGCCTGGACTACGTGTCCTGCAGCCCCTACCGGGTGCCCATCGCCAGGGTCGCCGCGGCCCAGGCCAATGTCGGTGACGACCTGCCGGACTAGCCCGCCAGGTCCTCCTTCAGCACGAACTTGAGCACCTTGCCCGCCGGGTTGCGCGGCAGGGCGCTCACCAGGTGCAGGCGCAGGGGCAGCTTGTACTTCGCCAGATGGGGTTCGGCAAAGGCCCGCAACTCCTCCAGGGTGAGGCTTTTGCCCTCGTGCAGGGCCACCACCGCGGTGACCGCCTCGCCCCATTTGTCATCGGGCAGGCCCAGCACCGCGACTTCGGCGATGTGCTCGTGCTTGTACAGTACCCCCTCGACCTCGGCCGGATAGACATTCTCACCCCCGGAGATGACCATGTCCTTGAGGCGGTCGCAAATGAACAGGAAACCGTCCTCGTCCACATAGCCGACATCGCCGGAATGAAACCAGCCCTCCGTGTCGATGGCCTCGGCGGTGGCATCGGGCCGGTTCCAGTAACCCTTCATGATGTTGGGGCCGCGCAGGCAGATCTCGCCCCGCTCTCCCGCTGGCAGTTCGCGGTTGTGGTCGTCGACGATGCGGGTGTCGCTGTACAGGGGCGGCTGGCCGGCTGAACCCAACTTGCTCACCGCCCACTCCGGCGTGAGCAAGGCCGAGAAGGGGGAGGTTTCAGTGAGCCCGTAGCCCTGGCAGAAAACCAGCCCCCGAGCACCGTACAACTCGATCAACGACTCCGGCACCGGCGCCGCCCCGCAGATGACCGACTTGATCGAGCTGAGGTCGGTGGTATCGAACCCGGGGTGCTGCGACATGAACAGGTACATGGCCGGGGCGCCAAACATATGGGTAACGCCATAGCGCTGAATGTTTTCCAGCACCTGGCCGGCGTCGAAACCTCGCATCAGCACCAGGGTGGAACCGGTGTGGAACGAGGAAATAGTCATGATGTTGAGTCCCCCGATATGGAACAGGGGGGCGGCCGTGAGTACCACGTCGTCGCGATCGCCTCCGAACGCCAGCATGGCGTTGATGTTGTTCCACAGGATGTTGCCGTGGGTGAGCATGGCCCCCTTGGGCAACCCGGTGGTACCGGAGGTATACATGATGATCGCGACATCGTGCTCCGTGACGGAAACCGCTCGCCCCAGGGGCGCCGCCGCATCGCGTTCGCCGTCCAGGTGGCGCCAGCCCTCATTGGGGCTTTCGGATGCGAAATAATGGCGGCAGCACAACTGCTCGCGGGCCGGATTGATGACTTCGCGCAGGGCGTCGTCCACTACCAGGCTGTGAATCCCCGCGTCGTTGATGATGAAGGTCAGTTCCTGCGCGGTGAGACGGAAATTCAGGGGCACGAATATCGCCCCCAGGGCCTGGGCGGCGAACATGGTTTCCAGCAACGCCGGGTGGTTGAAGCCGAGGTAGCCCACCCGATCGCCCACGCAAACTCCCGCCTCGCGAAGCAGGCTGGCCTGGCGCAAAACCCGCCCCGCCAGCTCGCCGTAACGTGTTTCCCGGCCCTCGAAAATCATGGCCATACGCTCGGGGTTCAACTGTGCCCGGCGCAGCATGGTTGCCGCAATATTGGGCTCTATACCTGGTCTGTTCATAGCCGTGTCCTGTATTCGTTTATGTTTATTCTGGAAACTCTGGCGTGATGCCGGACGGTAGCCGAGCAGCGCCGGGGCGATTTTCGATACTAACATGGCCGCGCGAGCCGTGGCACATACTCCGGGCGGCCGCCCGCCAGCGCGATGCCAGCGCCCGTTCATAACGCCGGTCTATGTTTGCTATTGCCCGGAGGCCACTTAAGCTCGCGGGAAAAACCTGTTACCGTGTGCGCCTTTTTCAACAGCCGCAGGATATCGCCATGAGCAGGAGTTTTTACCCACCGCAGCGGACCCTGATGGGCCCCGGCCCGTCGGACGTCTCCCCGCGGGTTCTGGGCGCCCTCGCCCGGCCCACCATCGGCCACCTCGACCCCCTGTTCGTGCAGTTGATGGACGAGGTCAAGGAGCTGCTGCAGTACGCCTTCCAGACCGAAAACGAGCTCACCCTGCCGGTATCGGCACCGGGCTCGGCCGGCATGGAAGCCTGTTTCGTCAACCTGGTTTCTCCCGGGGACACGGTGATCGTCTGCCAGAACGGGGTGTTCGGCGGCCGCATGAAAGAGAACGTGGAGCGCTGCGGCGCCACGGCCATCATGGTCGAGGACGCCTGGGGAGCGCCGGTCAGCCTCGAGCGGGTCGCCGCGGCCTTCGATGAGCACCCGCAGGCCGCCATCCTGGCCTTCGTGCACGCCGAAACGTCCACCGGGGTGCGCAGCGATGCGGCAGCCCTGTGCGCTCTGGCCCGCGAACGCGGCGCCCTGAGTATCGTCGATACGGTAACCTCGCTGGGTGGCATCGAGCTGAACGTGGACGCCTGGGGCGCCGATGCGGTGTATTCCGGCACCCAGAAGTGCCTGTCCTGTATCCCCGGGCTGTCGCCGGTCACCTTTGGCCCGCGGGCCGTGGAGCGCATCCGCAACCGCCGGCACAAGGTGCAGAGCTGGTTTCTGGACATGCAACTGGTGATGGGCTACTGGAGTGGCGGCGGCAAGCGCGCCTACCACCACACCGCGCCGGTCAACGACATCTACGCCCTGCACGAGGCCCTGCTCATGCTCCGGGAAGAGGGCCTGGAGGCAGCCCACGCGCGCCACCGCCTGAACCACGAGGCGCTGGTCGCCGGCCTGGAAGCCATGAACCTGGACATGGCCGTAGCCGCGGCGCATCGCCTGCCGCAACTCAACTCGGTACTGATTCCCGAGGGCGTGGACGACGCCGCCGTGCGCGCTCTGCTGCTGCGCGAATTCAACCTGGAGATCGGCGCGGGACTGGGCGCTCTGGCGGGCAAGACCTGGCGCATCGGCCTGATGGGCTTCGCCAGCAGCGAGCGCAACGTGTTGTACTGCCTGGCGGCGCTGGAAGCGGCCCTGGCGCGCCAGGGAGTCGCCTTCGATGTCGGCGGGGCGATCCCGGCGGCCACGGCGGTATTCGCCGCCTGATCCCGGGCGCACGCCGGGCGCGGGGGCTACTCGCCGCCGGCGACCATGCGCCACATGAGGGCGGCGCGATCATTGTCGGCGTCGCGGTGAACCCGATAGGCCACGTGCTCGTCACTGCGCGCCCCCGGGCTCAGTTCGATGCTCCACAGGGGGGCCACCTCGTTGGGGATCAGGGAGTAGCGCACGTCGATAACCCGGTTGGTATACAGCGGGTCGCGGGCAATGTAGCCGTTGCTGAACCAGGCAAAGCGCTCGATGTCACGCGCCTGTTGCGATGCCCTGTCCAGCCAGGGCAAGTCCCTGTCCACATCGAGCTTGTACACGCTGCTGCCGGGGAACACCCGCGGAGACCAACCAGCGCGCACCGCGTCCACGTAGAACCTGTCAGGGGTTTCATAGACCACTTTCCACACCAGGATATTGGCGAAACTGGGCTTGGCCTCCAGGCGTAGCGGAACGTGCCCCCGCTGGGCCGCCAGTGCATGGCCCATGGCGACCGCCTCGTTGCGCTGCCACAGCCCCAGCGCCATGTACAGACAGACCCATGCCAGACCCAGGCGCGCGAACAGCGGCCGGCCGCGCCGGCCCGCCAGCACCACGGCCGCCAGCAACGGCAGGGTGAACAGCGGATCGATGATCGATATGGTGTTCCAGGCGATGCGCTGGTTGCTGAAAGGCCACAGCAGCATGGTCCCGTAGGTGGTACAGGCATCCAGCAGCGCATGGGTGGCATAGCCGAGAGTGCAGAACAACCAGCTCTGGCGAAAACTCAGGCCGCGACGGCGACCCAGGACGGCGTGCAGCACGGCCGCGCACAACAGCCCCCCTATCGGGATGAAAATCAGTGAATGGGTGAACTGGCGGTGGTACTCCAGGAACAGCAACGGGTCGGTACTGGACCGAATCAGCACATCCAGGTCCGCGGCCATGCCTGCGAAAAACCCCAGCGCACCGGCTATCGCCGCGCCCTTCCCCTTTGCCGCGGTAGCCTGTGGCAACGCAGCGCCCAGTAGCCCCTGGGTCAACGGGTCCACTGGCGGCTCCCGTGGCGACCGAGTTGACGGAAACACACATCATTCATTACTTTTTTAGCTCGCGACAATTAAAATAAAGCATGTAGCCTGCCAGGGTGCCCACGCGCGACGGCCCGCCCAAGGCAGCAAATCTTTACATAGACGGGATGAACAATACAGCCGCGAAGCAATCCAAGCGAAACCACCGGCAGATATATCACCAGGAGGAGCGAGCATGCGCCTGACCCCACTCATTGCCGCCATAGCCTGTGCGGCGCTGGCGGCCTGCACCACCAACCCCTACACCGGCGAATCCCAGGCCAGTAAAACGGCTGCCTATGGTCTCGGTGCGGCGGCAGTGTGCGGCCTGGTCGGCGCCCTGGACTCCAAAAAGGCGGCGCGCAACGCCGCCCTTGGGTGCGGTATCGTCGGAGCCGGCGTCGGCGCCTACATGGATGCGCAGGAAAAGAAATTACGCGAGCAACTGCAGGGCACAGGCGTGCGCGTGGTGCGCGATGGCGACAACATCCGCCTGGTGATGCCCGGCAATATCACCTTTAACACCGATTCCTACCAGTTGCGTGCCGACTTCTACCCAGTACTCAATTCCGTTGGCCTGGTACTGGCCAAGTATGCCGATACCACCATCCGAATCACCGGCCACACCGATGACAGGGGCAGCCGGCAGTACAATCTCACCCTGTCGGAAAAACGTGCCGACAGCGTGGCCAACTACCTGGTCACCCGGCAGGTGGCACGCGATCGCATGTTCGTCGAGGGCGTGGCCTTCGACCAGCCCATCGCCGATAACGGCACCGCCGCCGGGCGGGCCGAGAACCGCCGGGTGGAACTGTACATCCTGCCCCGTACCGGCTGACCCAGCCGGTCCGCCAACCGGTTCATGCCGCCAGTTCGGCGCGCGTCGGCCTGGACTGCTATGCAACCCCCATCGCTGGTCACCGGCACTGGCCGCTAGTCGATATCGAAGGAGTAATACAGGTCCACCGAGTTTTCCAGGCGGCTGACCACCTCCAGCCACAGGCGGGTCTGCAGATACAGGCGCGCGGTCAGCACGTTGATGGGTTCGTAGATACCCATACCGTAGGACAGGTACAGGCGCTCCCCGATATAACCGCCCACCGTGGCGGCGGTATCCTCCTCACTGCCCTCGGCACCAAAGGCCAGGTTGCTGATGCCCGGAATCTCGTTGAGCTGGGTAACCAGAGGGGTCTCGTTGACCAGCCCGGTGCCCAGCGTTAGCGCCGTGGCAATGCCGTCCGCTTCGGCGCCGGTATCGACCGGTCGCCCGCGTATCAGGTAGGACATGGTGTTGGCCTGGGACATCACCGGGTCGGAAAAGACCTGCAGCTGGGGTTGTTGCAGGCTGCCCCGCAGGCTGATGCCGACGACCACCTTGTCCGCCGGCACCTCGCGCTGGGCGCTGATATCCAGTTCGGGATTCTCCGGCGGCCCGGAAAAACTGACGGTGCCGCGCTGGATGCGCAGACGCTGCTGGAACGCCCGCAATTCACCGCCAATGACATTGAGGTTGCCAAACAGTTGCAGGGGCTTGCCCGGGGTCTGCAGCAACTGCAAGTCACCTCCCAGGGTGGCATTGACCATGTCGCCCACTATCTTGAAGCGGTCCTCCATCAGCAGGGCCACGTCAATGCGCGTCGGCAGGTCGCTGGACTGGTTGATGACGTCGCCGCGCATATCCACTTCCACCACGTCACGCGACAGGGCGACGCTGCCCTCGGGCAGTTGTTCGTGTTCGAGCACCCCCTCGTGCACAATCACCCTGCCGCCGAGGTCAAGCTCCGCGGCACTCAGGCGCAACTGCAGATCCTCGGAGACCAGCATCTGGGTATAGGGCGGGATCAACAACTCCTGCCGCTCTCCACTCATGCCGAGTTCCAGCTGCCATTGGGGGCTGCTCTCCACTGTGCCACTGATACGCAGTTCGCCACCGCCCAGCAGCCCTGCTCCCTGCAGCGCGAAGCGATCGCCCAGCGCCTGCAGGGTCAGGTCCAGATCCTGCAATTCGGTCGGATAACCCAGGAGCGCCAACTGCCCGCCACTGAGCTGCAGTTCACCCCGGGTGCGCGGCGCATCCAGCGTGCCGCCAATATCGAGCTGGCCGCTGATATCACCCTCCAGCGAGCTCAGGCCGGGAAAGAAAGGCGCCAGATTGCCAAGTTGCAGTCCCCGCAGGTCGATCATCCCCGCCAGCGGACCCTCGCGCTGCTCCGGCAGGAGCAGCGACAGCTCGATCACCCGGCGGTCACGGGCGACCAGGTCCGCCTCGAGTTCCAGGCCCCGGGCACTGCGGGTGACCTCTGCATCCAGTGACTGCCAGCGCACACTGCCCGACTCCCCGCCGCCAAAATGCCGGGTAACCAGCAGGTCGCGACCCTGCAGGCTGCCCTGCAGTTCCAGCGCCACCCCCGGCGCCCAGCGGGTCGCCACGTTCGCATCCAGCGTGCCGCTGGCTTCCAGGTATTCCGGCAGCAGCACGCTCAGTACGTCCAGCCCGCCGAACAATTCCAGACTGGCCTCCCCGGTCGCCCCCAGAAGGGCCTCTCCCGGACAGATTCTGGACTGCTGGTAGTGCCAGCAGTGCGCCGCCACCTGCAGCCGCGCAGGTTCGGTGCCGAGCTGCAGCGCTACCGGCTCGTCGAGATGCCAGGTACCTTCGGCAGTCTGCAGGGAAGTGGCATCCAGTTCCCCGCGCCAGCCGCCATTGCCCGCGATCGCCCCGGCGACCTCCAGCCTGCCAGTTACATCGCCGCTGCTGGCCAGTGACAATACCTGGCGGCCAGCGCTGCCGCGACCGGCCAGCGTGACCTGGTCCAGCTCAAGCGCGCCCAGCCCGACCCGCTGCAACGCCAACTGCACCTGGAAGGTCTCCTGGGCGGGCCGGTAAAATCCCTGCAGTCGACCGGCATCGACGCCGGCCCCCCCCCAGCTGAGCGCCTCCAGGGAACCCTGCAGATCGAACTGTTGCCAGCCATCGTCCACGACCACCTGCAGGTCCAGGCTGCCATGGCTGTCCGGCACCCAGCGCCCGAGCTCGGCGACCTGTAGTTGCAGCCGGCCCTCGCCATGCTCACCGGGCGGCCGCTGCAACACCAGGTGAGCACCATTGCAGCGGGCGTCGAAAGCACTGGGGAGCAGCACCCCGTCGCCAGTGATGCCGCCGTGCCCGGTCATGCTCGCCGGCAGGCCGTTTACCGTCCCCTGCAGGGACACATCGGACAGGGCCAGCTCCCAGGCATCCCCGGCCAGCCACCCGGCGAGCTGCAGGTGTCCTCCCAGACGGCCGTCGACAGCGTCGCCGAACAGCCCGAGGTCGACGCCCTCCTCCGACTCGAGGTGCAGCGATCCTTCCCATCGCTCGCCGTAATGCAGCGCGCCGCTACCCGACAAACTGCTGCTGGAGCTGCTGTCCACCAGCTTCAGATCATCCACCTCAAGAAGCCCCGCCTGGTGCCGCGCCCCCAGGTGGAGCGTCAGCTCCGGGTACCCGGGCAGGCCGCCGGCTGCGTCGAGTTGGTATTGCTGTTGCGCCAGTGAGCCGCTGGCAGACAAGCTGAACGGGGCACGCAACGCCAGTGCAGCGAGCTGCCCGGGCAGGTCGACGTACTCAGCAGGCCGCAACTCCCCGCCCCATGTCGCTTCGGCGTCGAGCTGGAAAGGCAGGTCCGCGGCAAGGGCGTCCAGCTGCAGACGCGCCGCAACAGTGACCTCCCCGGTCACGACCGCCTGCATGGCCAGATTGCCAAGGTCGCCACTGGCATCCAGCCTCAGGTGCCGATCGCTGGCGGGCGACCACTGCATCGAAGCTGCCGGAAAAGCATCGATGCCCACCTGCAGTGGCCACCCACCGGTGAATTCCATGCTGCCCGCCGCCACGGCCTCGCCGAACTCGCTGGCGTGCAGCTGCAGCGCGTCCAGGCGCAGCTGGGTGTTGCGCCAGCCACCGCGCACTTGCAGTGACTGCAAGCTGCCCTGTTCCGCGTGGACATCCCACCCGGCATCCCGTAACAGCAGGTCGTCCACCTGCAGCTCCAGCGGCAGGTCCAGCTCTGGTAGTTGCAGCGGCTGATCGTCGGTATCGGACCCATCCAGTACCAGCCCGGCGCCCTGCACCACCGCTCTGCTGACATGGACAAGCGAGCCCTGAATACTGACGGCGCCCTCCATCAAGCCCTGCCGCCACTCTCCCCCGTCCCAGCCGACCCTGAGCCCACCCAGATACAGATCGGGCACCTCCAGCGCGAAGGGAAACACCAGTAACCCGCCTTCGCCGCCGGCGGATTGTTCCGCGTCTCCGCCGTTGTCGGCGCCGGGCAGCACGGCTATATCCAGCTGCCGTGCCTGCAACTGCTGCAGGCAGAAAGCGCTGCGCCACAGGCAGCGCAGGTCCAGTTCCAGCACCACATCGAGCAACTCCAGGCTGATATCCTCATCCTGCCAGCCAAGCCTCGCCAACCGCAGCTCCCCGGCCAGGTTGCCATCGGCGTACTCCAGCTGCAGCGGCACAAACCCCTGCAATCGCTCCAACAACCAGCGACTGCCCGGATTGGTGAGCGGCAGCAACAACAGGACGAACACGCCCAGCAACAGCGGCCAGAAAAGCAGGCGTGCCAGCAGGCGGATCAAAATTCTGCCCCGATGTTCACGACCAGGCGCCACTGGCCACTGTTCTCGCTGACCCCGTTGGCCAGCTCCACCCTGACCGCCCCCACCGGTGAAATGTAGTGAATGCCGAAACCCGGCCCGAACATGGCGTCGAATTCCCCCTCGTTGAAGGCGTCGCCGGCATCGACGAACACGGCCCCGCGCCAGTTGGGGGTAAAGTAATACTGGTACTCCAGGGTGCCGGTCACCAGCCGGTCCGCCGCCACCGTGAGCGTCTGTGGTGAACCGTCCTCACGGGTCACCTGGATCTCCTTGCCGATCGACTGGTAGGCATAGCCGCGGATGCTCTGGGAGCCCCCGGCAAAGAATCCCAGGGAGGGTGCCAGGTCTGACAGCTCGGAGCCGGAGAAAAACACCGCCCCCAGGGCCGCCCTGGCGACCAGGCGATGCGCTGGCCAGGGGGTCCTGATAAAGCTGAAATTGGCAGTCAAGCGCAACAGGTCGACATCCGAGCCCAGATATTCACTGCCCCCTTCCACTTTGTAAAACTGGCTGAAGCCGTCGGCAGGGTCGACCACCGAACCGCTGCGATCACTGCGCGAAAAAGCGAAACCCGGCAGGGTATAAAACTTGCTGTACTGGGTACTCTTGATCTGCCATGACTCTTCCAGCGCGCGCACGGAGTAGCTGTGTAGCCAGCGACTGCCGCGCATTTCGCGCAACGCCCCCACCTCCTGCTGGCGACTGTCGATGTCGCCGTACTCATCATCCTCCAGGAGGGCAGACAGGTGCAGGACATCGTTCACCGGGTGCTGCAGCGGGATACTGTAAACGAAGCGGCCCCCGGGGTTTACTTCCGAATAGGCAACGCGCGTCTCCTGGGAGTGCCCGTAGCGATTTACCAGGGGAGTCCGCCACACCATGGATACCCGTCCCTGGGTATCGGTGCTGTAGCCGATGCCGACATCGAAGCTGTGGCGCTTGGCGGGATGCAGGGTAACCTTGAGCGGCACCCTGTCGTGCTCGACCGCGCCGAAATCTGGCCGAATGAGCACCCCGGAAAAATACCCTGTTCTCTGTAACTGGGCCTGCAGCGCCTGCAGCTTGGATTGATCGAAATAGTCGCCCGGGCGAAAGGGCTGGATAGCCTCCAGCAGCTGCGGCTCGAGCCGGGTGTCGTCGTAGTGCACCTGGCCGAAGCGAAAGCGGGGCCCGGACTCATAGACCAGGGAGATATCCGCCGTGTTGGTCATCGCGTTGACCGCAACCTGGTGCTCCTGCAACTCAGCGTCGAAGTAACCGCGCTGCTGCCCGAGGCTCAACAGTTCGTCCCGGAACCGCTGGTAATCGCCGTGATTGAATACATCACCCTGCCGAAAAGGCGCGCTGGCAAGCAACTCACGAAAGCGTGGGTCCGCGTTTGCCGCGCCCCTGACCTCAATGTTCACCTCGCCTATGAGTACCGGTTCGCCGGGCTCCACTTTTATATCCAGCGACCAGACCGGCTCGCTGCGCTGCAGCCTGGTGGTGACCTCGGCGTTGTAGTAGCCCAGGGCCTTTAGACTGTCCTCGACCCGCTCCCGGGCCGTCATCAGGAAATTGAGCCTGGCCTGTTCCGAGGTGGGGGGATCGCCCAGCCATGCCAGCGCGTTGCGCTTGAGGCTGCCCTCCAGACCGGAGAGGTGGTACTCCAGCAGTGGTTCCGACGGTTTCGCCGCGGCCTGGCCCGGCAGCAAGAGCCCCGGGATCAGCAGGCAGAAAAGCAGGCGATACCACATTTGCGACAGGCTGGATCGGATAATCAGACCAGCCGGGCCCTCCCCCAGGAACTGTAGCCGGCAAAACGCGGGGTGCCGGGGAGATACATCTGCTCCAGCGAATCGATACGGAAGCCGCCGGCATCCAGCAGCGCGGGAATATCGCGGTCGAGATTACAGCCCCCGAACAGGCGCCGCCACAGCGGATTAATCCGCTCCTGCCAGCGGACCACGGCGGCGTCCGGGGCCCTGCCATGCTCGCAAAAAAGCAGACTGCCGCCGGGGCGCAGCACCCGTGCCATGCCCCGCAGCGCGGCGACCGGTTCGGGAATCGTGCACAGGGCGAAGGTGACCAGCACGGTGTCCACGCTGGCGTCATCCAGGGGTATCTGCTCGCCGGGCAGGCCGACAAACTCCACCGGGAAGTCCAGGTGAGCGGCGCGCTGTGCCGCCAGCTCCCAGCTTTCCTCCGAGGGGTCCAGGCCGATCAGGCGCTCGACTTTCGATGCGTCATAGAAAGGTAGATTGAGGCCGGTACCGATGCCGATTTCCAGTACCTTGCCCACCGCCTGGGGCACCACTTTCTCGCGCTGCTTCATTATCGGCCTGGCGCCGCAAGCGCAATTGATCACCCTCGGCAGAATATGCTGCTCGTAGAAACCCATGGTGTACTCCGCTCCCTTTCGGCTGGGATTATAATCTGATGCCCACGGCAAAAATACGTTAAAGTTGGGGCATCCGAGCTGTGTGGTTGAATGATGTTTGAAACACTGGAAGTAGGCAAACAGATAAAACCCGGTGACTTCGACAAGCTGGAAGGCCCCCTGCGCGAACAACTGTTGCGCGCGCAGCTGGAGCTGGCCGAGCGGGACTACCCGGTAATCATCGTGGTGGCCGGGCCGGACGGCGCGGGCAAGGGCTCGCTGGTGCAGCAACTGAACGAATGGATGGACCCGCGCTGGATCGAGACCAACACCTTCTGGGAGCATTCCGACGAGGAGGAATCACGCCCGTTTTTCTGGCGTTTCTGGCGCAGCCTCCCCGGCCGCGGGCAGATCGGTATTTTTCTCGGCTCCTGGTATACACGCCCCGCCCAGGCCGCCATTGCCGGCAGCATGGGGGCGTCCGAATTTTCCCTGTATTGCAAGCAAATCGAAATCTTCGAGCAGATGCTCGCCGACGACGGCGCCCTGATTGTCAAACTGTGGTTGCATATCAGCCACGACAGCCAGAAGTCGCGGCTCCAGGACGCCTCTGTGCATCGCCAGGCAACCCAGCGCGGCAGCAACCTCTCCTATGAGTTGCACGGCACCTACCAGCGCACCATGGAAGTCAGCGAGCAGCTCATCCTGGCCACCGATTCCAGTCACAGCCCCTGGCAGCTGATCGAGGCCGAGGACAGTCACTACCGGGACCTAACCGCCGGCCAGCTGTTGCTGCAGGCCATGCTCAACCGCGCGGGACGCGAGCCCCGCGAGGGCGGCGCCGACTCGGCCCGGGAAGAAATGCTGGTCGAGGGCCAACCCACCGTCCTGGACAGTGTCGACCTGTCCCTGAAACTGGACCGGGACCAGTACAAGATGCGGTTGGCCGAGTTGCAGGAAAGGTTGCACCACCTGGGATGGCAGGCCTATCTGGAAAAACGCTCGACGGTAGCGCTGTTCGAAGGCTGGGATGCGGCCGGCAAAGGGTCCGCCATCCGCCGCGTCACCCGGGCGATCGACCCGCGCCTATTTCGCCTGGTACAGATAGCGGCGCCCACCGACGAAGAGCAGGCCCATCACTACCTGTGGCGTTTCTGGCGACAGCTGCAGCGCGACGGCCGCTGCACCTTCTTTGACCGCTCCTGGTACGGGCGGGTGCTGGTGGAGCGGGTGGAGAAGTTTGCCAGTCCCGACGAATGGCAGCGCGCCTACAGCGAGATCAACCAGTTCGAGCAACAGCTGGTCGATCACGGCATCATCGTCATGAAGTTCTGGCTGCACATCAGCCCCGCGGAGCAGAAGCGGCGCTTTCACGCCAGGGAGCAAACTCCCTACAAACAGCACAAGCTCACGGAAGACGACTGGCGCAACCGCGCCAGATGGCACGACTATGAAATCGCGGTCGACCAGATGGTGAGCCACACCAGCACCCGGCACGCCCCCTGGACACTGGTATCCGGCAACGACAAACGCTATGCCAGGGTGCAGATACTGGAAACCTTTTGCGACAAACTCGAGGAGGCGCTGAACAAGAAATGACGACTATGCGGGCGATGGTACTGGCGCGGCCCGGCGAGCCGATGACCCTGCAGGAGCTGCCGGTGCCCGAACCCGGCAGCGGTCAGGTGCTCATAAAAATCACTGCCTGTGGAATTTGCAGGACGGACCTGCATGTAATCGACGGGGAGCTCACCGAGCCGGCGCTGCCACTGATACCCGGTCACCAGATCGTGGGCACCGTCCAGCGGCTGGGGGCGGGGGTCACGGGCCTCGTGCCCGGCCAACGTGTGGGGGTTCCGTGGCTGGGGGGCAGCTGTGGCCACTGCTGGTTCTGCCGTCACCAGCGGGAAAACCTCTGTGACGAGGCCCGCTACACCGGTTACCAGATCAACGGCGGCTTCGCCGAGTACACTGTCGCCAGCGCCGCGTACTGTTTCGACCTGCCGGCACAATACGAAGACCTGCAGGCGGCGCCCCTGCTGTGTGCCGGGTTGATCGGCTATCGCGCCTACCGCCTGGTCGAAGACGCCGCCACTATCGGCCTGTACGGCTTCGGCGCCGCGGCGCACATTCTCGCCCAGGTGGCGGCCCACCGCGGCCAGACCATCTACGCCTTTACCCGCCAGGGGGATACCCAGGCACAACAATTCGCCCTGGAGCTTGGGGCTGCCTGGGCGGGCGACTCCCGCCAGCTGCCGCCGCAGGCGCTGGACGGCGCCATTATTTTCGCACCCGAGGGGGAGTTACTGCCGCTGGCACTGCGGGCCGTGCGCAAGGGCGGCCGGGTGGTCTGTGCCGGAATCCACATGTCCGACATACCGTCCTTCCCTTACGAGTTACTGTGGGGGGAGCGCGAGGTGTGCTCCGTGGCCAACCTGACGCGGCGTGACGGCACCGAGTTCCTGCCCCTGGCCGCCGCCGTTCCGGTGCGCACCACTGTGCACCCCTACCCCCTGCATCAAGCCAACCAGGCGCTGGAGGATCTGCGCCAGGGCCGGTTCACCGGCGCCGCGGTACTGCTGCCCTGAGGCGCCATCAGGCAAAGCATTCCTCGAGAAAAGCGAGCATGGCCGCGCGCGAGCGCCGGTCCGCGGTGGCGCTGTAGACCGTCCCCATTTCCGCATTGTCGGCCTGCGGGTTGGTAAACGCATGCACGGTATGGCCGTAGGCGTGCACCTGCCAGTCGGCACCTGCGGCGGTCAGCTCCCCCGCCAGTTCCAGCAGGCTCTCGGGGCGGGCCATGGGATCGTCATAGCCATGCAGGCACAGGATCTTCGCCGCGATGCGCCTGCCGGCGGTGTGATTCGGCGCGCTGAACAGCCCGTGCAGGCTGACGACACCGCGAACATCGCTGCCCGAGCGCGCCAGGTCGAGAACACACAGCCCCCCAAAACAGTAGCCGCAGGCCGCTACCCGCTGCGGGTCGACCTCCAATTGCTCGCGGACGACGGCCACCGCCCGATTGATACGCCGCTGCAGGCCCGCCCTGTCCTCCATCAGCGGCGCCATCAGGGCGGCGCTTTCCTGGGGGGAGGCGCCGCGTCGACCCTTGCCGTACATGTCCAGGACGAAACCCACGTAGCCGAGCGCGGCGAGGTCCCGCGCCTTGCCCTCCTCGAAGGCCGAGCGCCCCGCCCAGGTGGGGGCGATGACGACCGCCGGACGCGGCCCCGCCACCACATCGTCCCAGGCCAGGAAGGCCTCCAGTAAGGTGTCGCCATCCCGGTATTCCACCAGGCGCGTCTGCAGGGTCATGGTGCCTGCCCGCTATCGACAGGGCACTGCTGGGCCTTCATCTCCACCATGTGAAAATACCCGAACAGGAACACATTCAGCAGATTGCCCGCCAGGCTGCCGCCGGCGCGCTGGCAGAGTTTATAGTAGAGCCCCATCTCGATCAGGTGGGATATCGCCAGGGCCAGCAATATTCCCAGCGCCACGGTACCCAGACCCAACCCGGCCTGGCTGACAGCCACCGCGATCAGCGCGGCATACACTACCAGGCACGCTATTTTTCCCGCCGACATATGATTCTCCCGATACCCGTCAGGTCTGGTAGGCGTCCGGATCGAGACGCCGCATTTCGCTCTCTATCCAGTGTTCCACTTCGTCCATCAATTCCCCCGGCTCCCTGCCCTGGGCGCTGACCGGCTGGCCAATGGAAACGTCGATGACGCCGGGACGCAGCGAGAAAGACCGCCGCGGCCAACAGCGCCCCGAGGTCACGGCGATAGGTATGACATAGGCCCCGGTGGCCACCGCCAGGCGGGTGGCACCGGCCTTGTAATTGCCCTTGGTACCGCGTTCAGTACGGGTGCCCTCTGGAAACATGATGATCCACTTGCCGCGATCCATGAGCGCCGAACCCTGTTCCGCCACCTTTTTCCAGGATTCCCCCCCCTTGCTGCGGTCGATGTGAATCATGTCGATCGCGCCGATGGCCCAGCCAAAGAACGGGATGCGCAGCAACTCTTTCTTGAACACATAGGCCAGTGGATGGGGCGTCATACTGGGAAAATAGAACGTCTCCCAGGTGGACTGGTGCTTGGGGCACAGAATCACCCGGCGCATATCCTCCGCCGGTGGCAGGTTTTCCTCACCGTGCAGGCGATATCGCACCCCGCCGACGATACGCGCCGCCTCGACCACCCCGCGCAACCAGGGCACGGCGAACCACCACCACACTTTTTCGTCCTTGAGGACCAGCGAAGACAGTACCAGGGCGAGTCCCTGGGGGATCAGGGTCAGTACGAGCCAGATGAATACTAGCAGGGAGCGTACGGCGTTCATGCGCGGTATCCGGGGTTGTCAGGCTGAGCATTAAACCAGATTGCGGCTCCCGGATAAAACATACCGGCTGTATTTGGCGCCGATTCTGGGTAATACTTGAACTCCCGATGGCCGCCGGACGCTATTATGGGCAACGAGAATAAACACGGCCTGCAGACACTGGGCGATGGCGTGTATGCCTGGCTGGCCCCGCGCGCTACCTGGGGCTGGAGCAACGCGGGACTGATTGTCGACGGGGAGCAATCCCTGTTGGTGGATACCCTGTACGATCTCCCGCTTACCGGCCGCATGCTGCGGGCCATGCGCGCCGCCGAGCCGCGAGCCGATGAAATCGGCACGCTGGTCAATACCCACGCGAACGGCGACCACTGCCACGGCAACGAGCTGGTTGCCGGCGCCCGGATCATCGCCTCCTCCGCATCCGCCGCGGAAATGGCCGAGTTGCCGCCCGAGGCGATGGCCGCCCTGATGGAAATGGCAGCGGACATGGGCCAGGTGGGCGAGTATTTTCGCCACTGTTTCGGCCAGTTCCAGTTTGCCGGTATCCACCACACCCCCCCCAGCGAAACCTTCGACGGGCACCTGGACCTGCAGGTCGGGGACAAACCGGTGCACCTCATCGAAGTGGGCCCGGCTCATACCCGCGGCGACGTTCTGGTGCACTCGCCGCGCGACCGCACCGTGTTCACCGGCGATATCCTGTTCATCGAGGGCACCCCGATAATGTGGCAGGGTCCGGTGGCGAACTGGATCAAGGCCTGTCGGCTGATCGAGGCCATGGATGTCGACCATATCGTGCCCGGGCACGGGCCGCTGACCGACAAGCGCGGCGTGGCCGCGGTGCGGGAGTACCTCGAGTACGTTCGCGACCAGGCACGGGCGCGCTACGACGCCGGCCTCAGTGCCTTCGAGGCCGCCCGGGATATCGAACTGGCGGAGTACTCAGCCTGGTCTGATCCCGAGCGCATCGCGGTGAACGTTGATTCACTGTATCGCGAGTTCAACGAGCAGCAGACAGCCACCGACATCTTTGAACTGTTTGCCCGGATGGCGGAACTGGCCGGCTATCGCGGCGCTGTACAGAGCCCACCGGGCAGCTGAAGCGGATGCGGCGGATCAACCCGGGCGGCGCGCTGCTGCTGGGACTGGGCCTGTTGCTGGCAGGTGCCGCTCACACCGATGAGGCCCTCGACACCAACCTCTATGACCGGGACGGTTGTCGCCTGGCTGTGCATGTCAGCGCCGACTTTCAGCCCGCGGAGCAGGCAGACCTGCTGACCTGGGTCGAATTCATCGCTACCAGCCTGGCGCAGGTATACGGCCACTGGCCGCTGCAACAATGGCAAATATCGGTGGCGCCGGCCACCTCTGCCACCGCCGGCGATCCCATACCCTGGGCGCAGGTATATCGTGAGCACCCCACCCGGGTGGAATTTTTTACTGCCCCCAGCGCCTCCCCCGATGCGTTGCAGCGGGCGTGGACCGGCTACCACGAACTCGCCCACCTGCTCATTCCCTACCGCGGCTGGGGTGATGCCTGGTTCAGCGAGGGCCTGGCCAGCTACTACCAGAACCTGATGCAGGCCCGCGCGGGCGTCATCACCGAGCAGCAGATGTGGCAGAAGTTGTACGACGGCTTTCAGCGCGGCCTGGCGGATACCGCCTTCGATGGCGTGCCGCTTGCCGAGGTCAGTGACAATATGCGCCAGGATGGCGGCTTCATGCGGGTTTACTGGAGTGGCGCCTGGTATTTCCTGGCCGCGGACACACGCCTGCGGCTGCAGTCGGGTGGGCAGCGCAATCTCGACCTGGCGCTTGCCGAACTCAACCGCTGCTGCCGTGACCAGAGTCTGTCGGTACCCGCGATCGTCCGTCAACTCGACCGGCTCAACCGGGTGGTCCTGTTCGAGATACTGTACGACGAACTGGTCGTCGCAGAACAGGTTCCGGCCTTTGGCGATATCTTTGCCAGCCTGGGGATCGACGTGGTCGACGGTGAGGTGACGTTGCAAACGGAGGGTCCGGGCGCCAGGTTGCGCAGTCAGATCGCCAGGGGAAACGGCCTGTAAAAGTCCTACCGCAGCGGTATACTGGCCATTACCTGTGAACGGCGAGACTTGCTGCCTTGAAAAAGCCCGTGTCCAAAGCTGACGTACGCGCGGAACTGGAGAAGGAAACCGCGCGTTTCCTGCGCCAGGGCGGGCAGATCAAGGATATACCCAGGGGCGTAAGCGGCCGGGAGCCCGGCACCCAGCCTCCGCTTCCCAACCGCCGCCTGTTCATCGAGCCGCGCGAGCCGCGCACTGAAATACCCGAAGTGCTCGCCGCGCTGGACGCCCGTCGCAAACTGCAGCGCGTACGCGGCGGGCAGCGCAAACGCAGCCGCATCCCGCCGCCACGCCGCAAGGTCATCTATGACGATTTCGGAGAACCCCTGCGCCGGGTGTGGATCGACGAATAGGCCAGGCTATTCGATGGTCACAGCGGCGGTGGCATTCACCCCTGCCCCGTCACTCGACAGGATCAGTGCAAAGCGATCCTCCGGCAGGAAGATATCCAACTGCTGGCCAGCCGATAGCTGGCTGGGGCGGTAAGCGCGACCATCCAGTACAATCCTGAAATCAGCCGGCAGTTTTACGCTGCGCCTGGGCCCTTTGCTGCCATCCGTACGCAACGTTCGGAACCGCAGGGTATCACCCTGTACCTGCATCACCTCGATGCGGGCCAGGGCGTACAGCTTGTCATCTTTCTGGAAGACACCGCGGCAGGCACTGGCGATATCCGGATTCGCCGCCAGTACCGCGTCCGACCAGTGTAACTGCTCGCAACTCACGGCGCCGCGCTCCCCGGCAAGCACGCCGTGGACGCCAAGCAGCCACAGTGCGAGCAACCCCCATTTGGGCAATGGCCTGCTCATACGCATCCCTCCTTTAACTGCTATATTGCAGGTTACACACCCGCGATCCTGGCCCCAAACCATGCGGGCGCGCAAGCGTCATGTCAACCGTCCGGGCAGTGCACTGACAAGCCGGCCGCGCAGCCAGCGCGTCACTACCAGGAGAAACTCCGGCCCGATACCGCGACTATGATTACCCTGCATGAAAAGATCGACGTAAACCGCCCCTTGCATGAAGCCCTGCGCTACCTCGCGGATTTTCGCACCGCCCCCGAGTGGGGGCACAGCATCGCAGCAGCGCGCAAACTGACCCGCGGACCGGTCGCCAACGGCACCCGCTTCGAAGTAGTCTGTCGCCATCCGCTGGGACGCCTCAGCGTACACTACACACTCACCCGCCTGGACGAGGCCGGTGTCATCAGCCTGCACGGTACCAATCGGTACTTCAGCGTCGACGACCTGATTCACCTCAGTGAAACCGCGACCGGCACCCGCATCGATTACCGAACCGTGTTCAGGTTCAATAAACCGCTTTGCTGGATCGAGGAGCGACTGCGCGGTGGACTGGAGGAAACGGGCCGCATGTCCGCGCAGCGAATCAAGCGTGCCCTGGACGACCATCTGCCCGCCCCCTGCAAATGCAGGAATAGCGAACGCGGCGAGAAACTGTTGCTGCCTGCCGTCTTCGACTTCACCCGTTTCGGGTTTCGACACGCCTGCAAACGGTTCCAGCCCATGTCCCGCTCCATGCTGGGCAAACATATCGTCATCACTGACGCCAGTTCGGGAATTGGCCTGGCAACGGCCCGCCGCCTGGCCGAATCGGGCGCCCAGTTGACCCTGGTGATTCGCGATGAGAGCAAGGCCCTGGGACTGCAGCGGGCACTGGAACGGGAAAGCGGCAACCCCCACGTTCACCTGGAAGTGGCCGACCTGAGCCGTATGGCGGAGGTCGATCGCCTGGTGCGACGCCTGCGCCGGCTGGATCGCCCGGTGGACGTCCTGGTCAATAATACCGGTGCCCCGTCAAACTCGCGACGAGATACCGGCGAGGGCCTGGAATATAATTTTGCCCTGTCGCTGCTCAGCCCCTATCGCCTGACCTGCGGCCTGAAACCGTTGCTGGACAGGGCCGGGACTGCCCGGGTCATCAATGTGCTAGCTACAGGCATGTACACCCAGGCGCTGTCCCTGGAGCACCTGGAAGCACCGCCGCAGGGCTACTCCGGCGGTGTCGCCTGCGCCAGGGCCAAGCGGGCACTGATGGTGGTGACCCGGGAATGGGCCAGGCAGTGGCGCCAGGACGGTATCGTGGTCAACGCCATGCACCCGGGCTGGGTCAGCACCCCTGAAGCGCAAACCACCTGGCCACGCTTTCAAAGGCTAGCCCGCCCTGTACTGCGAACCCCTGAACAGGGAGCCGACACCATAATCTGGCTGGCGGTTGCCTCCGAAGCGGCACTCTGCAGTGGCGAGTTGTTTCTGGACCGGGAGCCACGCGCCGCCAACCTGCTGGCGTCTACACGGGAATCGCCGGAGCATTGCAGGCAACTGATGACCACTCTGGCACATTATGTCGGCGCGCCCCCCCATGGCCGGCGAACCGCCGGTATTGCTTGCTGAGACCACGGGACATCGCCGTGCAAACGGCCGGGCCCGCTTGGTGCGGGGCAGCCCGGAACTACTCTTCGAAGTCGTCGCTGGTCATCAGCGTATTGCTGATGGCGTCCTGTCCCGGCCGGGCGTGGCCAGTGCCGGCGTATCCGTGTCTGGGCGGAGGCGTATCGGAATCGACGAACAACGGGTCGGTGAACAGCGGGTCATTGAAGATACTGTTGCTGAAGGGCCGGGTTACCGGCTCCTCCAGAGCCGGCGGCGCCTCGTCCACCTCCCCATAGTCGCCATCGGCGGTGGTGAATACCGGCGGTGGCGACATTGCCTGGTAACTGTCTCGATCCACCAGTGATACCGTTTCACTGTCTGCCTCGGGGGCCCGGTCGCGCGTGTCGGGTTCCGGTTCCGGGTCACGGCCCGGTGCCACCCAGTGGAGGTCCTCCAGCGACACCCGGTTGACAGGTGTGCTGGTCACTGCCTGGTTCAGGCTGGGCACGCCCTTGCGGCGAGGGTCGCGCAGGCTGGGCGAGGGAGCGTTATCCACCGGTTCGGCTTGCGGTGGCGGCGAATCGATAACCGGCACGAACTGGCTACTGCCAATGAACTCCAGGTTCTGCAGGGCCTTGTCCGATGCGCGCCGGTTGTGGCGCGGCGCCGCCGGCTCGGACCCGGTGGCGGTTGGCGACTCCTGCTGGGGAGTTGACCCCGCCGATGCGCGGCGGCCGGCCAGCCCTTCGCCGCCCGCTTTCAGCTGTCGCAGGCGGAAATACCCGGGACCCGCCTGGTAGGTACCGGGCTGCAGGCGACGAGCCTGCTCGGCGAGGGTGAAGTCGGCACTCGTATCGGGAGCGACCGCAACGGTGGCGAATGCCTGCTGCGGCGGCATGTGGCCAGCGGCGGCCGCCTGCCGTATCGGTTGCACCAGCAGCCCCTCGGCGGCCGTCTCCTGTGGCGGCTGCTCGACGTCCTCCTCTTCCTGGCGGCGCATGCGCTGTTTGAGCACCTCGTGGGCACAATCGGACCAGCGACCGAAATGTGACGACTCCGCGGGGTCCGGCATGCGGTGTTTGCGGAAATTGCCCATGGCTTCCATGAAGCGCTGCTTGACGGCCCGATAGTGGTAGATGTGGTCGTCTGTCGGCAGGCATTTTACATTTTCGCCATCCCGGATGAGCAGCATCTGCGGCGGCAGCTGCCCCTGCAGGCTGTGCAGCAGGTCTGCCAGGAAACACAGGCGAAAGGCCGGATGCAGGCGCGCGGCTGCCTGGGTGTCGCAGGGAGTGTACAGGTAGTCACCGAGCTCGGAATAGCCGCTGGTGCGCACCAGCAGGTTGGCGGGGCCCGACAGCGGGCCCAGCGCCAGCTGCCCGTCGACAATGTAATCGGCCCCGCTGCGCATCGCTTCAAGCGTGGCGGCCCGCCGTGCCGGTTCGTCCAGATCCCAGGATATATGGGCGACTTTTTTTCCTTCGGCGCGCAGGGTATCCGCCAGATCGTCCTGGCGCTGGACAGTATTGCCCGGCGGGGTACTGCCCAGATCGGCGGGAATGCCGTGATCGGGGTTCTCCAGCGTGAGACGCTCCATCCAGCAGGCGAAGGGAGATTCCCGAAAGAGCACGAAGTCTTCCGAGGTGTAGGTTATGGCGTTGTCGACACTATAGCGATACATAGCTTACGGCCTGCTTCCCCCAGCATGAAAACGCGCGTTAAGCTTATTTTCACTTAAGCCGTTTGGGTATTTATAACCAAATGGCCGACAGGTGTCCACGCCAGCGGCAATAAAGTGCCGGCTGGTGCACAAACCGGGAGAGAGGCGGCCCGGCGCGCAGTCGCTCAGGGGCGCCGGTATATGGTGGCGCCGCCGATCAGAGTCTGCTCCACCTGTAATTCCCGCATGTTCATCGGCTCATCCAGCGGGCTGCCGGAAAGCACCACCATATCGGCGAACTTGCCCGGCTCCAGGGAACCGCGATTGTCCTCCTGGAACACCTGCCAGGCAGCGTCTATGGTCACCGCGCGCAGGGCGTCCATGACCCCGATACGCTGCTCGGGGCCCAATACGTCGCCACCGTAGGTCTGGCGAAACACCTGGCTCCACACCGCCTGCAGCGGCGCCATCGGTGTAACCGGGGTATCCAGATGGGAGCTGAACCGCACCCCGTATTGCTGCGCCCATTTTTCGGGACTGATCACCGCCGCCCGCTCCGGCCCCAGGAAAATATCCCGATGGCGGTCGCCCCAGTACCAGGTATGGGCGGTGAAAAAGCTGGGGGTGATGCCCAGCTCCTTCATTCGCGCCACCTGGTCCTGGCGGCTCATCTGCGAATGGATCAGGATCATGCGGGGGTCGGCTACCGGGTGTTCCCTCTGGGCCGCCTCGAAGGCGTCGAGGATATCCTCTATGGATTCGTCGCCGTTGCCGTGGATGGCAATCTGGTAACCCGCCCGGTGCAGGGCCGCCACCTGGGCAAACAGTTTCTCACGGGGAATTGACGGATAGCCGCGGTACTCGGCGTCGCCGTGATAGGGCGTGTGGTAGGGATGACTCAGGTAACCCGTATAGCCCTGGATGCTGCCGTCGGCGACCAGTTTTACGGCCCCCATGGCGACCCTGTCAGTGGCATAATCGCCCGGGTCGTAGGCACCGTTGTAGAGTGTCTCTCCAAACTCGGTTTCGAAGGGGAACAACACCAGCCGTTGCGGGACGACTCCCAGACGGCTGAACAGCGACAGGCCGGTGGCCAGTTCCGGGGTCACGCCACCGGACTGGGCAGTGGTAACCCCGACAGCGGCGTATTCATTGGCTGCCGATTTCATCAACCTGTAGGTGTCGAGCAGGCTGATGTCCTGCATCCTGCTCATGAGAGGCAGGCGCGCGGTCTCCTCCAGCAGGCCATTGGGTTCGGAGGAGCCCGGCACCCGGCCAATCACCCCCCCCTCCGGGTCGGGGGTATCGGCATCGATACCGACGGCTGCCAGGGCAGCGCTGTTGGCAACCATCATATGGCCCGAAACATGGGTGGCGACCACCGGGTGCTCGGTGGACACCGCATCCAGTTCGGCTCGGGTCGGGTGGCGCCGCTCCGCCAGCAGGGTATCGTCGTAATTGAAGCCGAACACCCAGTCACCGGCGGGAGTATTGGCGGCCTGCTCCGAGAGCGCTGCCAGCACCTGCTCCATGGTAGTGAGTTCGCCCACGGGGGGGCTGTTCAGGTCGACCCCCAGCACGCGCATGCCGGAATAGGGAAAATGCCCGTGAGCATCGACGAAACCCGGCAGCAGGGTGCGGCCCCGCAGGTCGGTCACCAGGGTGTCATCCCCCACCAGGGCCATGATTTCGGCGCTGCTGCCAACCGCTTCGATGCGGTCCCCACGGATCGAGATCGCCTCCGCCACCCGGTTGTCGGCAT
Source organism: Pseudomonadales bacterium (assembly GCA_024234735.1). Taxonomy (GTDB): domain Bacteria; phylum Pseudomonadota; class Gammaproteobacteria; order Pseudomonadales; family Halieaceae; genus JARRPM01. Next base: position 547,569 of record JACKNV010000001.1, on the reverse strand, counting down.
CCATGGTGAGCACCTCACCATTGACGAACACCTGGTGCGCGGGGGCGTCGGGCAGACGGGTGGCCATATTGAACAGGATTCCGAAGCCGACCGCGAGTGCGGCGACCAGGACAGCGATTGTTTTCCAGCTCATCGCGGCGACCTCGCCAGGTTTGCGGTGGCGGGCGTCATGCTACCGCGCCAATCACGATATCGGCCAGCCGCGCGCGGTGCCAGGCGGCATCACCGAACAGCAGTTGGCTGTGCTTCTGGCGCTTGAAGTAAAGGTGCACGAAGCACTCCCAGGTAAAACCGATACCACCGTGGCACTGCACGGAGCGCCCCGAGGCGAATGCTGCCGCCTCGCTGGCGGACGCCTTGGCCATGTGGGCGTACTGCAGGGCCCGCTCCGGTTCGCAGTCGATGGCACAGGCGGCGTTGTAGACCAGGGACTTGGCCTGGTCGATCTGCACCATTACATCGACCAACGGGTGCTTGACTGCCTGGAAGAATCCCAGGGGGCGATCAAACTGCTGGCGGGTACCGACATATTCGACCGTGGTCTGCAGCTGCCACTCGGCGGCCCCTACCATGTCCGCCGCCAGCAGGGTCCAGATGGCGGGCATGGCGGCATTGAGTGCCGCCTGCCCGTTGGCGGCGACTTCGGTGGCGGCCACCTGTTCGAAGGTAACACGGGCCTGGTCCCGGGTGAGATCGACGATGGTGTCGGGCGCGATGCTGATTCCCGGGGCATCGCTCGCCACCCAGTACAGGGACAGCCCGGCAGGACCGTTGGCGCTGACCAGGAAGCGCTCGCACTTGCGCGCGTCCTGTACGAACCAGGCAGTGCCCTGCAGTTTCCCGTCCTTGCATTGCACCCCGGTTTCCGCGCAGGACCAGGAGCCATCCGCACCGGTGATGGCCAGGGACGCCGAGCGGCCCTGGGCGAGTTCCGCCAGCGCCGGCTCACCCCCCGCGCCACAGGCCGCCAGCACATAGCTGGTGTTGACGGTGCCCGCCAGCGGACAGGGTATCGCGGCGCGGCCCAGTTCCTCCATCAGTCCCGCCACCGCGACCACCGGCATGCCGACGCCACCGGCGCTCTCCGGCACGGCCAGCATGGACCAGCCCAGTTCGACCATCTCACGCCACAGCCCGGGGCTCCAGTGACAGACATTGTCGCGCTCCGGGCGGTGATCGCTGGCCACCAGTCTGTGCAATTCGGCAGTGGGCAGCTTCTCGCTGAAAAACTTGCGGGCCGACTCTTTCAACAGCGCGGCTTCCTCGCCGAAGCCGTAATTATCCGGTTGTGCCATGGCTGCGGTGCCTCCTATTTGGATTTCGCCAGGCCGAGCACCCGCTCGCCCAAGATATTGCGCTGTATCTCACTGGTGCCGGCTGCAATCGTCATGCCGTACGAGTTCATGTAGGCCAGTGGCCACTGCCCCCTTGCCGGCGCGTTGTCGTCCCCCAGGTAGAGAGAGGCCCTGGCACCGGCGACTTCCAGCGCCAGGGCGGCGGTGTCCTGGCTGATCTCGCTGGCCAGCAGCTTGTTCTGCAGCAGCAGGCGCATGGGGTGGTCGAGCAGCGCCGGCACCCGCGCGCGGCGCTGGTTCTGGGCCAGGCCGTGCTCGCGGATCAGTTGCTGCATGATCCGGTCGCGCAACAGCGGATCGGCGGCAGCCGGCTGGCCATCGCGTTTGCTGGTGCGCAGCAGTTCGAACAGGTTGCCCGTATTGGTGGTGTGGCTACCCTCGCTCTTCAGGCCGCCGGCACGGGGCGTCTGCAACTCCCCTGCCCCGCGCTCATGTAACAGGGTCGTCATGGCCACCTGCCAGCCCTTGCCGAGCTCATCCAGTCGGTAGCGGTCTTCGACTTCGAGGTTGTCGAAAATCACCTCGTTAAAACCCGTTTCTCCCGTTATCTTGATCAGCGGGCGCACTGTGACGCCCTTGCCCAGGGCCGCGCGTATCGGTACCACAAAATAGGACAGGCCGTCGTATTTGTGGGACTTATCGGTACGCAGCAACAGAATCATCCACTCGGCAAAATGCGCCAGCGAAGTCCAGACCTTGTGGCCGTTGATCACCCACTTGTCCCCCTCGCGCCGGGCGAAGGTCTGCACGCTGGCCAGGTCGGAACCGGCCCCCGGCTCGCTGAACCCCTGGCACCAGATGTCCTCGCCGGAAAACAGCCGGGGCAGGAGCTGCCGCTTGAGTTCGTCACTGCCGTGATAGAACACGGTCGGAGCCGCCATGCCCAGGCCGATCACATTGGGGAAGAACGGGGTGCGGGCGGCGAGCATCTCCTCGTTGGCCACCCGCTGGCAATCCCTGCGACCGCCTCCGCCGACCTCCCGGGGATAGTCACAGCCGACCAGGCCGGCGTCGTAGGCGGCTTTCTGCCAGGCTTGCAGGTAGCACAACTGCCCCTCGGTCATGATTTCCAGCGCCGACAGGGGCAGCCTCACCACGGGGTCCGGCGGCCGGTTGTCCGCCAGCCACTGGCGACAATACTGGCGGAATTCGGCCTGTTCGGGGCTGTCTTTTTGTGGTTCTGCCATGGGGTTCTCCACCAGGGTTTGACTCAACTGTCCTGCAGGGCATCGATTTTACCCGGGGAAACGTTGGCGACAAGTAAAAGGCCAGCCGGGGACGCCTACGCCGGGGCTGCCGACACTCACCCGCTCAGCACTAGTAATGTGGCGGTTTTTCCACCGTTGCCGGGGCGCCCTGCGGCGCCTCCTGACCCTGCTCGTCCTGGCGTTGCTTGAGCAGTTGCAACTGCCGGCGCAGCACCAGGATTTCCTGCTGCTGGGCAGCCAGCGCTTCATTGAGCGCCCGCAGGGTATCTTCCTGGTAGGCCAGCTGGGTCTGCACCTCAACCAGCAGTGCGTTGATCTCGCCTGTGTCCGCCAAAAATAGCCTCTCCGATCCCTTTACCTGCGGTACAAACACACTAATATACTGCCGTCTCCCTCCAATGGCACGGCCGGCAATGAACATACGCAGAAAAACCCACCTGGTTTACTCCACCGAGGCCGGGCGCCTGTGCCCGCAATGCCATCGACCGATCGCGGACTGCGGCTGTGGCAAACCCCGACGGCAGGCTGCCGGCGACGGCATCGTCCGCCTGCACCGGGAAACCAAAGGCCGCGGCGGCAAGGCGGTGACCGTGATTACCGGCATCGCCCTGCCCGAGCGGGAAATGCGCGAGCTGGCCCGCGCCCTGAAGCAGCACTGCGGCGTCGGCGGCGCCCTCAAGGAGGACCACATCGAGATCCAGGGCGACCAGCGGGAAAAGCTCAAAGCCGAGCTCGAGAAGCGCGGTTTCACCGTCAGGATCGCCGGCGGCTGACCCGGGGCGCCGACTGCCGCCGGGCCTCCTCCCGCTGGCGGTCTGGCGGACAGGGCCCGCAGCACCCCTCGCCAGCAGCTTGCAAGCGCGCCGGTCTGTGCTTAACTGAACAGTACTGCCGGTTTCCCGGCTATGCTGTAGGGGGATGTCATGCTGGTATTTTCCATAATCGTCTTCAGTGCGATGGCCATCACTTTCTGGTACCTGAGACACCCCCCGGAACAAACCAAACGCAGCGGCCACGCCAGGACTCGGCAACCGCCAAGCGATCCGCACCCCTACCACGCGGTTTCGGTGGCGCATCGCGGCCCGGCCTGCACTGTCGTCAACACGGTCGGCAACCGACGCTTCCTGGCGGCCAGGGTACCGCAACTGCCCCTGCCCAACTGCGACGCCCCCCACTGCAACTGCCGCTACGTCCACTACGACGACCGGCGCCAGCAGGATAACCGCAGGATGCTGTACAGTCTGCGGTCCGATCTGTATGTGCTGGCGGGCAACAGCGAACGCCGCGCCACCCAGGGACGGCGTAAATCGGATCGCGAGGCCAACCTCGCATCCACCTTCGACCTCGAAACCATGGGGGCGGATATGCCGGCCCGCATCGATCGCTAGCCCCGCTGCCACGCCGACTTCGCAGCTTTCTGCACGATAGTCGAATTTCATTACCGTTGACCGATTTTAAGGCATATTTTGCGTTATTTTGACGCCAATATTGAGGGACAATTCTTCCCTGACGAAACCGTCTACGTCCCAGTTACACTGGTTTTGAAAAAAAATTCTCAAATACCTATCGCAACCCATTATTTTTATTGGCTTTAATTTTTTGGTGTGGTAAAAAGTGTGACGTAGGTCCGGAAAAGCGCACAACTGGCGGGTATCTGCAGACGCGCTGACGATAACCGGGCCACGCCAGACATCATAACAGTGAAACAGCAGTATCTGACGGATTTGATAATCCCTGCGAGGTAGTGGCACATGTACGTTACCGCAGAACATCTGAGAGACCATGTCATCCGGCCCACCTTGAAGTACCTTGGGAGTTGGACCCCGGCCACCGAGGCGTTTCTCCTCAACGCCGCCATCGATGGCCCGGACCTGGGTTTGTTTTCCCCGCGCAATGACGGCCTCGGGCTGTTCCACATCACGGCAGCCCAGCACCGGGATCTGTGGGACCGCTACCTGGCATTCAACCCGGAGATCGCCAGCCGGGTGCGCGGCCTGGCGAGCCAGCGAGCGTTCCTGAGCGACCCGGACAGTGAGTTGCAGACCAACTTGAGCTACTGCACCGCCATTGCCTGGCTGTTGCACCAGCGCTCGGGGCAGGCGGTGGCAGAAGCGCCGAGGCAGGGCCAGGCAGCTACCGCCTGAGCCCGGGCACGGGGCCGCCAGCGGCCGGTCCCCGCCAGTGCACCAGGTCCGCCGGCCGGTCGATATCGGGCAGGGCAGGCAACGCGGTCCAGTCCACCCCCAGGCGCCGCAGGCGCGCCACGGTTTCCGCATAGACCGTGGGTTGCCCCCAGGCAATGCCAGCGAACAGCGCCGGGTCGACCGAGCGGACGCCGATCAGCACATAACCCCCGTCCAGCGCCGGGCCCAGTACCACCGGCACATCGTCCAGCACCTGCAGCGCCCGGTGCAGATAAGCGGCATCGATTGCCGGGCAATCGCTTCCCACCAGTAACACCCGCTCATAGCGGGCCAGGCCCGCGGCCAGGGCGTGGTACATGCGCTCCCCCAGATCCGCACCGCGCTGCCGGCGGATGGCCCGCGCACCCTGTGCCAGGCAGGCTGCGAACAGTGGGTGGTCGGTGGCCCCGGTGACCGCCAGTTCCACATCCGCCAGGGCTGCCTCGAGGAGGGTATTGCAGGTCCAGCGCACCAGCTGGCAATGCAGGTCGCAGGCGCCACGGGCTCCCAGCCGGCCGATGAGGCGGGTTTTCACCGCGCCCTCCACCGGCTCCCGGGCAAACTGGATTACCAGCGCACTAACGCGAGGGGCTGCCATCGTACCAGCGCCACAGGCGATCAGGCGACACCCCGGTAAAGTAGGCCAGGCGCAGGCCCCACATCAGCAAAATCGTGCGCACCACGCCCCGCTCCTCCCAGCGACGGCTGGAGGTGCGCACCGGCTCGCGCACTATCAGCGGCCGGCCCAGGCGGCGCAGGCGCTTGCTGTAGGCCACGTCCTCCATCAGCGGAATGGCATCGAAACCGCCAGTGCAGGTGAATTCCCGGCGCCGCACAAACAGCATCTGGTCGCCGGTCGCCACCCGGGTGAGCGCAGAGCGCAGGTTGATGCCCCAGGCGATCACGCGAAAAACCGGCCGCCGACCGCTCAGGCTTACCCGGCAGAAACCCCAGGCGGGCTGCCTCTCCAGGTACGCCTGGAAACGCTCCGCGGTAACGCTGGGCAGGGAATCGGCGTGCAAAAAGCACAGATAGTCAGCGCTCGCGCTGTTGCCGCCGAGATTCATCTGCATCGCCCGGCCCGGCTTTCCCAGCAACAATTGGTCGCACAGGGGCATCGCTCGCACCACGCTCAGGTCGGAACTCCCTCCGTCCACCACGATCAACTCACTGGCGGGGAACCGACTTCGCAGCTCGCGCAGCAGCGGGGCTATCCGTGCCTGTTCATTCAACACCGGTATCACGAAGGCGACGCTGGCAACCATCAGCCCCCCAGGGCGCCACCACAACTACTGCCCTGCCCCGCGGTACAGCCGTAACAGTGCTCGCCGGTGCGAATGGCACTGCCCGCCAGCTCCCGGGCGGGAGGCAGCGTAGCGATATGGCGGCGCCGGTCCGTCGCCAGCAGTGCGGAATCCAGCACGGGCAAATCCAGCATCTGGTTGAAATCGCAGTCGTAGACATAGCCCTGCCAGTCGACGCTGAGGGTGTCGCGACACATCAGGGATTCCAGATTGGCCGTACTGTAATTGTCGCGCAACAGGCGCATGTACGCCTGGTACTCACCGCGCGCCAGCAACACTGCACCGAAGCGGCTGATCGGCATATTGGTCAGGGTAAACAGCGCGTTGAAACACACGCCGAAACGCTGCTGCAGCTCGCGCCGGTAATCCGCTTCCAGCGCGGCCTGGGGCGGGGGCAGCACGGCCCCTACCGGGTTGTAGACCAGATTGAGGCGCAAGCCGGCATCGCGCCCGTAGCCAAGTTCGTTCAACAGCCGCAGCGCCCGGATACTGTCTGCATAGACCCCCTTGCCGCGCTGTTGCTCGACATTGTCCTCGAGGTAGCACGGCAGCGAGGCGGTGATTTCGACCTGCTGCTGCGCCAGAAACTCGGCCAGCTCTTCCTGGCCGGGCTCAAACAACACCGTCAGATTACAGCGATCCATCACCCGCACGCCCAGTTTTCGCGCCGCGCCGACCAGATAGCGAAAATGGGGATTGAGCTCGGGGGCGCCGCCGGTGAGATCCAGCAAAGCTATCTGTTCACGCGCCAGCAGATGCAGCACCTGCTCGACGGTCTCCCGACCCATGGACTCGGTGCGGCCGGGACCGGCGTTGACGTGACAGTGCACACAACTCAGATTGCAAACGTAACCCAGGTTGACCTGCAGGGTCTGCACACCGGTGCGTTCAAGGGGGGGGAAATCGCTGTCCAGCAATAATGGCCGGGTGTCCTGCATGGTCCGCAATCGTCCTGTCAGCAAAGGTGGGAGCTGAGTCCAGCCCCGCCTGGCCTCAGTAGCGCGCCCCGCGCTCTTCCTCGCTCAGCAGGCTGGGAGTATCCCCCATCAGGTACTCGAATACCACATTATAGGCGAGCACCGCCTGGACATACTCGCGTGTTTCCCGGTAGGGAATGGTTTCCACCCAGATATCCACCGGCACGGCTTCCCCCGCGGAGTGACGCCAGCGCTCCACCCGGTGGGGGCCGGCGTTATAGGCGGTGAGGGCGAAGATCCGATTGCCCTCGAAACGGTCCAGCAATTGCCGGTAGTAAGCACTGCCCAGAAGTACGTTGTGGTCCACCTGGTACAGGTCGGTGCCGCTGTGCCCCTGCCCCAGGGATGACGCCACCTGGCGGCCGGTGGCGGGCATGATCTGCATCAGGCCGCGGGCGCCAACCGGGGAGCGGGCCTGGGGGTAGAAGGCGCTTTCGCGGCGGGCAATGGCCATCAGCTCGGTGCTGGGCACCTGCTGCACTGCGGCATAGCGCTCGAACACGTCCCGGTAGGCGGTGGGAAAGCGCAGTTCGAGCGCGTCCCAGGCCCGGGCCCGGGTGACCGCATCGATCGCCATGCGGTGCCAGCCCTCCCGGGAAGCCACCTGGGCCAGCTGCTGGCTGCGGGTGGCGTCGTCGCTGCCCTGCAGCAGCTGGTACCACTCAGCATGGGCAAGATTGTACTGTTCGTGGAAGTTGAGCTCTCCGACACGCCGCACGCCAGGTAGCTGCTGCAGCGCGGCAGCGGCCTCCGGGTCCAGCGGTGGCGTCTGGTGGTTGAACGCGTAGGGTATGGCCAGCTTGTCGGCCGCCAGGAAACCGTAATAGCTGCGCTCTGCAGCCAGCGACTGCAACCCGGCATTTGCCGCGGCGGCGTCCCCCGCCTGCTGCAGTGCAACCGCCTGCCAGTAACGCCACACGTCCGCGCCCCGGCGCTCCTCGGAAAGCAGAGGCAGGAACCGGGTTACGCCGGGCCAGTCCTGCTCGGCCAGGGCCCAGCGCAGGCGAATCTCCACCAGTTTGTCGTCCTGCAGGCGCGCCAGGGCCTCGGCCAGCCAGGCCTGGTTCTCCTCGCTCTGGGCGAACAGGGTCTGCAGGGCAATAGCGTATTCCACTTCCCGCTGTTGCGCCGAAGTGAACGCCAGTTCGTCCCGGTACTGCTGCCAGAACTGCAGCGCCCTGACGGGATTGTACCGGGCCAGCAGTACCAGGCCACTGGTGGCGATATCCGCCGAGTAGGTCTGGTCCGCCGGCAGCGCCAGCTGCCGCAGTTTTTCCGGTTGGCGGTAGGCTGTGGCCAGTTTCTCGGACCATGGCGCCAGCGCGGCGCTGCCCTGCCGGGCCGCGTATTGCAGCAGGCTGCCCTGGCGCGCCGCGAAGGCTTTCAACTGGCGAGACCAGACCACCGCGTCGTTGAGCCCACCGGACTTGCGCCAGGCACTGAACAGCGGGTCGCACTCGGTGGGCCGGGACTCGCCGTGGTCCCACAGCCGTTGCGCTCCGGCCCAGGCCGCGGCGCTGTCGCCAGCGGCGAGCCGGGCCCGAAAATAATAGCACTTGAGGTCAATACTGTTGGGCTCGGTCGACATGACCTCCAGGAAATCATCCCAGCGGCCATCCTTGCCGGCCTGCCGCAGATAGGTTGCCAGGAAGCGGTTGGCCAGCGGTGAATCGGCGGTGCGCTCGAGGAAGCGGCGCGCCTGTGCCGGACGCACCTTCCCGGGTTGCCGGCTCAACTCGAAGTAATCGAGGTAAATCGCCAGGGGATAGTCCTCCAGGTCGGGGCGCAGCCGCTGGTACTCGGTCCAGTTGCCGCGATCTATCGCCTGCACGGCATCGTCATAGCGGATTCGCTCGCGGGCCAGGTCCGCCTCGGTGGCGATCGCCCAGGCGGTGCCCGCACCGCCACCCAACAATCCAAAGAAAAGAACCAGCCTGGCCCGAAAACCCACGGGAACACCTCACCTCGTCGCAGCACTCGACCGGTGGCGGGCAGCCGACGCACCGGAATTCGCAGCCACTAGAGTGATATGGGAACGACTACAAAACAAGGGGATGGGGCAAAAGAAGTGCCCCGGGATGGTAAACCCCGGGGAATCGGTGAGTGTTTCGCCCGCGACGGGGGCAGGCGTTTTCCCGCCGCGCTCAGTCGACCTCGATGCGACGCCGTTCCGGCTCGACCGGCTTCTCCTTAGGGGCTTCCAAGGTCAGGACACCGTCCTTGAAAGAAGCCTTGATATCAGACTCCCGCACATCCTGGCCAAGGTTGAAACTGCGCATGTACTTGCCATAGCGGCGTTCCTGACGGATCACCCTGCCCTCTTTCTCTTCCTTGTCCTCCTGGGTGGTCTCCGCCTCCAGGGTCAGGACCCCGTCCTTGACGTGAATATGGATATCCTCCTTGGCGACGCCGGGCAGTTCGGCGGTAATCTCGTAGTGATTATTCGCCTCCTTGATATCCACTCGCGGCGCAAAGAACGCACTGCTCTGGCTGGCGGCCACCTGCGGCCAGGTATCACTGAAAAAACGGTCAATATCGAACAAATTGCTACGTGGTACTAAAGACATCCGACACCTCCTCGTGTTTGCTGGTTTGTCTCGGTTGCCTTGATATATAGGGTCTGGCGAGCAGGTTTCAAGGGTTGCTGCAAGAGGAAATTGATTCGGGCCAGGAAATCTTCCACCGCGCGCGGACCAGGGCGCGGGGCCGATTTACCCGTCGCCGGGGTTCCGGGAGAGCGGCATCGCTTGCTATACTGCCGCCCTCTTCGCCCCGGTAGCTCAGCTGGATAGAGCAAGCCCCTCCTAAGGGCTAGGTCGGACGTTCGAATCGTCTCCGGGGTACCACTCCATCATTTATTGAGACTGGCTACATAGGCCATGAAATCCCCCAGGTTGGCCTGCATGTCGGCGTCGATTTTGCGGGCGATGTCCGAATCGGCCATCAGCGCATCCCATTGCGCGAGGCCGTCGACGGCGGCGACGATGTCCCAGTCCAGTTGGGCCGGGCCCACCAGCTTGGGGATCGCGAGGGCATAGCGCAGGTGAATGTCCGCCAGGGAAAGCTGCTCGCCGGCCACCCAGGGCGCGAAGCTGGCCAGGGCCCGCAGTGAATCGACGCCACGCTCCAGGCCTGCGCGCACCTCGTCGCGGGTGGCCCGGGGGACCTCCACCTTCGCCAGTACTGCGGGCAGCAGACGCCGCGCGGGCAACTCCAGGTAGAGTTCGGCCACTTTCATCAGTTGTCGCACCTGTGCCCGCGCCCCGGCATCGGCGGGGTACAACGGCTTCTCCGGGTAGGCGTCTTCCAGGTAATCCAGCAACACGCTGCTCTCCCCCAGGCAAGTGCCCTCGCCAGTGGTCATCGCGGGCACCTTGCCGCTCGGGTTCACCTGCAGCAGTTCCGGGGTGTTCGGATAGACGGTGTGCTCTACAAAGGGAATATCCTTGAGCATCAACGCGTGCTTGACCATGTTGTAATAATTCGAGTAGGGGAAGCCGTGCAGGGTGAGCATGAAAAATTCCTCTTCGGTGATCTCGTCGTTAATAGAGCCGGTGTACGACACACCGCCTCGAGCCGTGCGCGCACCTCAACAATAGACCGCCGCAGCCGAAATGCAACCGTAGAGGCGGCACCCCCAGCCCGGACCCTCTCGCACTTTCCGGAATCGCCCGCCAAGCGGCGCAAATTGCTATACTTGAGTCAGAATGGCCCGGCCGCACAAGCGCGTTTCCGGGGCTCGCCACAACCCATGAGAAGGAGGTCGCCATGGCCCAGGCCGTGAATATCATGCAGTTTCCGGAGGAAACCCAAAACGAGGCCCAGCGCATCCTGCAGAAACAGCGCCAGGCCTACTTCGACAATCCCTTCCCGTCACTGGAGGAACGCCGGGCCAATCTGCAGAAGATGGAGCAGATTCTGGTGGACAACCAGGACGCCATCGCCGCCGCGATATCTCAGGATTTCGGTAACCGCGCCATCCAGGAGAGCAAGCTGCTGGAGATTTTTCTCTCCATCGATGGCTTCCGGTATTGCCGCAAGAGGCTGAAAAAGTGGATGAAGCCGCAAAAGCGCGATGTCTCGATCTGGTTTGCAGGCGCCAGCAACAAGGTGATTCCCCAGCCCAAGGGCGTGGTGGGTATCGTGGCCCCCTGGAATTACCCCCTGTTCCTGGTCATGGGCCCGCTGGCCAGTGCCCTGGCCGCGGGCAACCGCTGCATGGTCAAGATGGCGGCCAATTCCAGCAATCTGTGCAAGCTGTTGCACGATCTGGTCGGAGCCCGGTTTGACGAGGATACCGTGGCCATTCTGCCGGGTGTGCGCGGCTCCGAATTCACCACCCTGCCTTTTGATCATGTGATCTTCACCGGCTCCGCCGAAACCGGCCGCACGGTGATGAAATCCGCGGCCGAGCATCTGACACCGGTTACCCTGGAACTTGGCGGCAAGTCGCCAACCATCATCGCCGAGGACTTCGACCTGGAGACAGCCGCCAGCCGCCTGCTGTTCGCCAAGTTCATGAATGCCGGCCAGACCTGCGTGGCGCCCGATTACCTCTACCTGCCGGAAAGCAAGCTGGAGGCATTCATCGAGACCGCCCGCAAGATCATGGCCAGGCGCTACCCGGACATCCACAACGGGCAGTTCACCTCGATTATCGACGACAGCTCCTATGCCCGCCTCACCGCCACCATGGATGACGCCGCCAGCAAGGGCGCGCGCCTCATCAATCTGGTGCCCGCCAACAATCCGGACAGCGCGTCGCGGTTGCTGCCGCCGCACCTGGTAGTGGATGTCGGCGACGACATGGCGATCATGCAGGAGGAGATCTTCGGGCCCCTGTTGCCGGTGCGAACCTACCGCAACCTGGACGACGTGCTGGCCTATATCAAGCGGCATGACAGACCCCTGGGCCTGTATCTGTTCAGCAACGACCGGGACCTGCAGGACAGGGTAATCAAAAACACCATCTCCGGTGGGGTCAGCATCAACGATTGCTCCTTCCACGTGGCCCAGCACGACATGCCCTTTGGCGGCGTCGGCGCCAGCGGCATGGGGCATTATCACGGCCACGAGGGCTTCGTGGAGTTCAGCAAGATGCGGCCGGTGTTCTCCCAGTTCCGGTTCACCGCCCTGCCCCTGCTCTACCCTCCCTACGGCAGGGTGTTCAACGCGCTGTACAAACTGATGATCAAGCTCAAGCTGTAAGCCCGGGGTTGGCGACTTGCGGCAGCGAACCCGGAGCGGGGATATGGCCGAATCGTGTGTATGCGGCAGCAACAAGTCGTATCGGCGCTGCTGCGGTCGCTTCCTGGACAACGGCGAACGCGCCAAGACCCCCGAGCAACTGATGCGCTCGCGGTACAGCGCCTATGCACTGGGCAAACACGGCGACTACCTGTTGCAGACCTGGTTTCCGGCGACCGCGGGCGGGCTCAGCGCGGCGCAGCTCTCCGAGGTCAGCTGCCAGTGGCTTCGCCTGGAAATCCTGGCGAAAGCCCAGCAGGGCGACAAGGGCTGGGTGGAGTTCAACGCCTGGTACCGGGGTACGGACGGCAGCGAGCAGGTGCTGCACGAAAAATCGGTGTTCCAGCGCCACGCCGGGCGCTGGTTGTACGTGGGCGGCGAGGTCAGCGACAAGCCGGGTTGATCAAGCCCCGGCGGAGGGCAGGCCCATGGCTCCCAACACCTCCATGATCTCATCCATGATAGCCGGGTCGTCGATGGTAGCCGGCATCTTCCAGGCTTCACCGTCGGCGATGCTGCGCATGGTGCCGCGCAGGATCTTGCCGGAACGGGTCTTGGGCAGGCGGCTCACCACCGCGCAGTGCTTGAAGGCCGCTACCGGGCCGATGCGATCGCGCACCTGCTGGATAGCTTCCGCGACCACCTCCCCGGGTTGCCGGTCTACCCCTGCATTGAGCACCAGCAGCCCCAGCGGCAGCTGCCCCTTGAGCTTGTCGGCTATGCCGATAACGGCGCACTCCGCCACATCCGGGTGGTCGGCCAGCACTTCCTCCATGGCGCCGGTGGAGAGCCGGTGCCCCGCCACGTTGATCACGTCGTCAGTGCGCGCCATCACGAACACGTAGCCGTTATCGTCGATATAGCCCGCATCGCCGGTTTCGTAGTAGCCGGGGAACCTGCTGAAATACGCCTTTTGGTAACGGTCTTCGGCGTTCCACAAAGTGGTGAAGGTGCCGGGGGGCAGTGGCGACTTGATGACGAGGGCGCCGATTTCCCCTGCGGGAACCGGGCTACCGTCGCGATCCAGCACCCGTACATCGTAGCCGGGCACGGGCCTGGCCGGGGAACCCGGCACGATGGGCAACTGCTCGATTCCCAGGCAATTGGCGCAGATGGACCAGCCTGTTTCTGTTTGCCACCAGTGGTCTATAACCGGCACCTGCAGCTTTTCCTGGGCCCACTCCAGGGTATTGGGGTCGCAGCGCTCCCCGGCCAGGAACAGCGCGCGCAACCCGGAATGATCGTATTTTTCGAGGTATTTGCCCTCCGGATCCTCCTTGCGGATGGCGCGAAACGCGGTGGGGGCAGTGAACATGACCCTCACCTTGTGTTCGTCAATCACCCGCCAGAAGGCACCCGGGTCGGGCGTGCCCACCGGCTTTCCCTCATAGATAAGTGTGGTATTGCCGTTGAACAAGGGGCCGTAAACGATATAGGAATGACCCACCACCCAGCCCACATCCGAGGCGGCCCAGTACACCTCGCCCGGGTCGACGTTGTAGATGTTCTTCATGCTCCACTTCAGGCTGGCGATACTGCCGCCGGTGTCCCGCACCACGCCCTTGGGCTGGCCGGTGGTGCCCGAGGTATAGAGGATATACAGGGGATCGTTGGCTCCAACCGGGGTGCAGCCGACCGGTTCTGCAGCACCCATCGCCTCCTCCCAGTCGAGATCGCGGCCCGGCTGCAAGTCTGCCTGCTGCATGGGGCGCTGCAGAATGATGCATCTGCCCGGTTTGTGCGCCGCCAGTTCTATGGCCTGGTCCAGCAGCGGCTTGTAGGCGACGATGCGGTTCGGCTCGACGCCGCAGCTGGCGGAGACCACCACCCTGGGGGTGGCGTCATCGATTCGTACGGCCAGCTCATTGCTGGCAAAACCGCCGAACACCACCGAGTGAATGGCGCCAATCCGGGCACAGGCCAGCATGGCGATGAGTGCTTCCGGCACCATGGGCATGTATACGATCACGCGATCGCCCTTGCCCACACCCTGACTGGCCAGGACACCGGCAAACCGTGATACCTCCACCAGTAACTGGCTGTAGGTATAACTGTGTTTGCTGCCGGTCACCGGGCTGTCGTAGATTACCGCCAGCTGTTCGCCCCTGCCCTGGTCTACGTGGATATCCACGGCGTTGTAGCAGGCGTTGGTGACCCCATCGGGATACCAGCGGTAGAACGGGGGATTGCTGTCATCCAGCAGGCGAGTCGGCTTCTGGTACCAGTGAACAGCCTCTGCCGCCTCACGCCATATCTGGTTGTCGCTCATGGTCATTCTCCCGATGCAGTCAGGCTGGTGAAAATAATACCCCCACCTGCCACTGGCAATTCGACCAAAGTGGAAGCATGGCGCATACCGGTTAACTCTTCAGTCTGACGAGCAGGTTGTATACCCGCGTGGCAAAGCCTTTATAGGGTGGCCGCAGCAGTTGCAGGAATGAGAAGCCGGCCTGGTAGAAAACCGGCCGCAGCTTGGAAAAGGTGAGGAACCCCTCGTAGCCATGATAGTGCCCCATGCCACTTGGCCCCACTCCCCCGAAGGGCAGGTCGTGCTGGGCTACGTGCATCAGGGCGTCATTGACCGTGACACCGCCGGACATGATGCGCTCGATATACATATCGGCAAGTTTGTCGTCATTGGTAAAGGGGTACAGGGCCAGCGGCCGGTCATGGGAGTTCACATAGCCCACCACCTCATCGGCTTGCTTGTAGGTGAGCACCATCAACAGCGGCCCGAAGGTTTCACGTTTGCGGATGGTCATCTCCGGGGTGGTGTCCAGCACCAGGTACAAGGGGAATTTGCGCTGCGCGGTATTCACTTCCTGGTTGCCACACAGGTTGATCACCGTGGCGCCCTTGTCCCGGGCATCCTGCAGTGTGTCCTGCAGGCGCTGCACCGAACGGTCGTCGATTATCGACGTGTAATCGACATGGTCGATATCCGGGCAGTGTTTTGCCACATAGGCCCTGGCAAGGGCCACGAACTGCTCGCGCTGGGTCTCGTGCACGAAAACGTAGTCGACATTGGTGCAGATTTGCCCGGCGTTGAATTGCTTGACGAACAGGATGCGCCCCACGGCTTTTTCAAGGGGGTATTGCGGATCGATGATCGCAGGCGCCTTGCCTCCCAGCTCGAGCACCACCGGTGTGAGGTTCTGCGCCGCCGCCGCCATCACTGCCCGCCCTGTCTGCCCGGACCCCGTGAACACCAGCAGGTCGAAAGGCAGCCGCGAAAACTCGATCCCGACGCCACCAGTTTCCTCGAAGAAAGCCAGTTTCTCCTCGGGAAAGTAGCGTCCGCACAGCCGGATAAGCAGGCGGCTCAGGGCGATGGAGTTCTCAGACATCTTGACCATGGCCCGATTGCCCGCCGCAAAAGCGGCAGCCAGCGGCATGAAGCTGAGGTTGATGGGAAAGTTCCAGGGCACGATGATCCCGGTCACCCCCAGGGGTTGCGGGATGACGCGGTTCCTGCCCCCGAAAAACATGCTGTGGTCGACATGGCGCTTCTGCACCTTCATCCACTTCCTGAGGTGCTTGATGCAGTCGTTGATACCATCGGTCACCGAAATGATCTCGGCGAACTGTGACTCGTGGCGAGAGCGGTTGCCGTAGTCCTCGCTGATTGCGGTCATGATGTCTTCGGCATTTTCCGACACCATGCGTTTGAGTGTCTGCAGGTCGGCCCTGCGCTGCTCGTAATCCGGATTGGGCGCCTCCAGGTAGGCCGCGCGCTGTTTATCGAAATGGTCGTGCAACTGGGCGGCCGTAGCGTTGGGCAGGTTGTCGTTGGTCGCTGTCATCTCACTGTCCTCTGATGGGCAAGCTCTAATGGGGCAGCAGGCCTGCGGCCTGCAAGCGCGGGAACTCGATCGCCGGGCAGCGATCCATCACCACCTCGAGGCCGGCCCGTTCCGCGGTGGCAGCAGCCTCGGTGTCAACCACGCCAAGCTGGGTCCACAGCGTGCGCGCGCCTGCGGCGATGGCCTCGCCGACCAGGTCCGCCAGGTAACGGGACTGGCGAAAAACATCTACCATGTCGATGGCAACCGGTATCGACGCCAACACCGGATACACTTCACAACCCAGCAGTTGCCGCCCCGCCAGGCCCGGGTTCACCGGGAACACCTGGTAGCCCTGGCGCAACAGGAATGCCATGACTCTGTAGCTGGGGCGCTCGGGCTTGTGGCTGGCACCCACCACGGCGATCGTACGAGTGCGCTCCAGAACGCGAGCGATCTCCGTGTCGGCGCTCAGTGGCACGGCCGCTCAGGCCTCACGCCAGACCGGCGGCCGTTTTTCCAGGAACGCCGCGGTACCCTCGGCGGCATCGGGCGCGAGCAAGCCCTCGAGCATGGCCTGTGTGGCATACTCGAACGCTTCCTCCAGGGGCATTTCGACCTGGCGGTAAAACGCAGCCTTGCCCAGGGCGATACTCTGGGCCGATTTCGAGGCGATTGTATCCGCCAGCCGACCCACCTCCCCGTCCAACTCCCCCGCAGGAACGACCCGGTTCACCAGGCCAAAGCGCAGGGCATCGGCGGCCGGGAACATATCACCGGTCAGGGCGAGCTCCAGGGCGTGTTTGCGGTGCACATTGCGGCCGACCCCTACCAGGGGGGTGGTACAGAAAGCGCCGATATTGACCCCGGGAGTACAGAAACGAGCCTGCTCGTCGGCGACAGCGAGGTCGCAGGCGGACACCAACTGCAAGCCGGCGGCAGTCGCCATGCCGTGCACGCTGGCAATCACCGCTTTGCGCGCCCGGGTAATGGCGAGCATCATGGCGGCGCAGCTCTCGAGGACCTGGCGCACCCGCTGCCGGTGCGCATCGCCACTCTCCTGGGGCCGCCGCCGCATTTCGCGCAGATCGTGCCCGGCGCTGAACATCGGCCCGGCACCACGCAGCACGATCACCCGCACCGCGGGATTGTCATTGGCGGCGCTCACGGCACTGTGCAGGGCCTCGATCATGCCACTGGACAGCGGGTTGCGCTGCGCCGGTCGATTGAGAGTAAGCCACAGCACCGAACCGCGCTGGCTTTGCAGTACATGGGCTTCATCGGTAACAGCTCCGGCGGCCTGTTCGCGTTGGGTATTTTCCATAACAGCTCTATCTCTGTGCAATGGCAGCGGCGCGCGGCCGATACCAGATGGGTGAAGAAAACGCTCGCTCCTGGATACTGGTAGGCAGACCGCCCGGCACAGCGATGCCCAGCGTTTTGGCATCGTAAGTACTCCAGCGCGGAGTGGGAATTTCCAGCACCCGCGCGTAATAAAAGGCGTGTTGCGAGCTATCGAAATCCGGGTCCTGCCACAGCGCGGAAAGTTGCGGCGCGCCGATACTGTTGCTGTAAGTGGCCGCGGCCACATCGACGGTATTGCCCACCGCCTCCAGCTTGCCCGCGGCGTCGGGCCGGCGATCGCCGCTCCAGGCCACGTTATAGATCTTCTCGTGCTGCCTGCCGGCGGCGTCGACCCAGCCCTTGACGACCTGGATCCGGTCCAGGTTGCCGCTTTGCGCATCCTTGCTCGCCCATACCATGAAGACCGGCGCCGGCGCCTTGCCGGCATCCGGCAGGGTTCCCCCCATGGGCACGCCGCCGGCGTAGCCGCGCGCGGCGAAATCCGCTGCATTCAGGTCCTCATCGGAATAACCCCAGCCGCCGAACAGGCGCACCTGGATCTGGGGTCCGCTGGTACCGAAGGTTTCGCGCCGCAACATGGCGGCGTAGATGGCCTCGCGGGTGTTTTCCTCGGCCCAGACACCGGCCAGGCCACCGGAGCTGAACTCCCTGACCTGCTGCACCTGGCTGGCGGGCTGCCCCTCGATACCCAACAGGCGGTGCCCCGGGTTGTTTTCAAAAGCGAACTTGCCCGTGTAATTGAACTCCTCGTTGGTGGCGGCCGCGTTGTGGGTATCGCTATCGCCGATGAAACCGTAGTGGAAAGGGTCACCCATTCCGCGTGCGGAGAAACTCAGGCCATCCAGCAGGGCCTGCCTGGCAAAGCTCCCTTTGCGATGAGTCGGCCGCAAACCATCCGCCGACAGGGTATAGTCCCACTGCTCGAACCCGGCAAACTCGTCGTTGGGCGAAAGCGCGGGGTTGGTTTCGGAGGTGCCCTTGATCTGGGTGATCTCGTACAGGGGTTCGTTCTGCGCGCGAGCGCGTATGTAGGCCTCGTCCAGTGGTTTGCCATCCACGGTCTGCAGGGAAAACATCAGGCCGTCGCTGGCGTTGCCGTTGTGGGGTATGGCCAGCAGGGTCGCGCCCCGCGCGCGTTGCTCCCCCATCCACGCCCACAGGGTCTCCGGATCGGTGGAGTCCAGGGAGGACAGCACCAGGTCCGGCAGGTTGCTGGAATTGGCGAACAGAACCACCCGGTGCAGATTGCGCATGCCGGGATTGGCCGACCATTCAAACGCGGGAAAGGTAGTGAACTCTCCCGGTCGGTAGTACTCATCTGCCGTGGCCGCGATATCGCTCCACACGGTCTTGCTGATGGCCGGGTCTTCCAGCGCCGGGTCGCGCTTGCCACTGCTGAAGTCGCGCAGCACTTTGGCGAAGGCCTGCATGGCGGTGTTCTGGTCGGGTGAGGTAATCAGCGGCGCCAGCGGGTGTTTGCTGATCGCCGCGGCGGGCTCTTCCATCTGCTTGAATACCCCCAGCCACTCGGCGTGATCCGACACCGCGTAAAAATCCAGGGGTTGCCTGATCTGCAGTTCGGGGCCGCCGCCCCCGCCCGGAATAGGCTTGCCCTGGGCCCACTGGTAGGCCTGGGCCGGCGAGGCCAGGGTGCCGTTGGTATAGGCGTCGAAGGAATAGTAGGTATGTATATGCACCGCACCGAAATAGGCGTTGCCGGCCATACCCGTTTCACCCGCCACAGCGGCTGCGACATGAAGCATGCCGACCATTGCCGCGCAGACCCTGAAAACACCGAGCCTTGTCATATTATTCTACCTCTGCTGCGCTGTCGTACTTGCGCCGTTCAGGCGCTTTACTCTAGCCAATCAAGGCCACAATGCAAGCGCGGAGTATTCGCTGGCGATGCCGACCGCACTGTCCTACACTGACCGCCTGGCTGGAGTATAAACCGATGACTGACGTATTCGACATCTTCCGTCCCGAGCAGGCGCAGCAGGACCCCTACAGCCTGCCTCTCGATCAACTGGACGTTGCCAACCCCTTCCTGTTCGCCCAGGGGGCCGAGGGCCCCTGGTTCAAACGGCTGCGGGACGAGGCACCGGTGCATTACTGCCACAACAGCTTCTTCGGTCCCTACTGGTCGGTGACCCGCTACCAGGACATCATGCAGGTGGACACCTCCCACGACATCTATTCCTCGGAGCCCGCCATCACCATTCGCGACCCTATCGAGGACTTCCCCCTGCCCATGTTCATCGCCATGGACAGGCCCCGCCACGATGCCCAGCGCAAGGTGGTGGCTCCCGCGACCGGCCCGGAAAACCTGCGCAATTTCGAGCCCATCATCCGCCAGCGCACGGCGGACGTGCTGGATCACCTGCCGGCGGGCGAAACTTTCAATTGGGTTGAAAGCGTTTCCATCGAACTCACCACACGCATGCTGGCCACCCTGTTCGACTTTCCTTTCGAGGAGCGCTCCCTGCTAACCTATTGGTCGGACGTCGCCACGGCGATACCGGGGCTGGGGCTTATCGACAGCGAGGAACACCAGCAGCAAATCATGCTGCAGTGCCTGGAGTACTTCACCGGCCTGTGGAACGAACGCGTCACCGCGCCACCCGGCAATGACCTGATCTCCATGCTGGCCCATGGCGAGGCCACCAGAGACATGAGCCCCATCGAATACCTGGGCAACCTGGTGTTGCTGATCGTCGGCGGCAATGACACCACCCGCAATACCATGAGCGCCAGCGTACTCGCCCTGCACAACAACCCCGACCAGTTCGCCAGGCTGGTGGCGGAGCCGGTACTGATCCCCTCAATGGTCGCGGAGACGGTCCGCTGGCAGACTCCACTGGCCCATATGCGCCGCACCGCGAAGGTCGACACCGAACTGGGGGGGCAACAGATCAGGGCCGGCGACAAGGTAATCATGTGGTACGTGTCGGGGAACCGCGACGAGCGCGCCTTCGACCGCCCCGACGACTATCTCATTGACCGCCACGACGTGCGCAAACACCTGGCCTTCGGTTTCGGTATCCACCGCTGTATGGGCAATCGCCTGGCCGAATTGCAGTTGCGGGTACTGTGGGAGGAAATACTCAAGCGCTTCCGGCGCATCGAGGTGGTGGGCGAGGCCGAGCGCACCCCGTCGAGTTTCGTGCACGGCTACACACGCCTGCCGGTGGTCGTTCATCCGCTCTGAGCACGGCAACCGCAGCCAGTTTACTTGATCTGTCTCAGCGCCGGGGGGCACGCTGAACCATATACTTGGCCCCTTTTTTACTATCGAAGGAAACCCCCGGCGGTGCTCAAACCCAGCCCTGTGAACGATGCGCGCATTACCAGGGTGATGCGCATATTACCCCGCGACCGCTTCATCGAGATGAGTGACAGCAATGTGGTGCTGGGTCACAGCATCCCACCCACCAATGCCGTGGCGGACATTCTCGGTCACGCCCGCATCGAGGCGGAACACAAGGTATTGCAGGTGGGCACTGGTGCCGGCTACCTCGCGGCCCTGCTCAGCAAGCTCGCCGCGCAGGTCGTTACCATGGAGATCAATCCCGCCCTGGCACGCGCCGCGCAGCGGCGCTTCAATGCCCTGGGGCTGGCCAACCTGGTACTGCGGGTCGGCGATGGTACCCACGGTGCCCCTGACCTGGGGCCCTATGACCGGATCCTGGTCTCCAGCCCGACCATCCGCGACAAGAGCGCACTGCTGGAGCAGTTGACAACCGACGGGCGCCTGATCGCGCTGGAGCGCGGGGAAGCCAACAGCCACCTGCTCGCCCGCTACGACAAGACCCGCTCGGGGACAGTCGTGCGCAAGGAACTGGCGCTGGTCGACTTTTCCCGCGACACCGGCATGACGCTGTTGGACATGGGCATGGTCGACCAGGTGATGCTGTCCGAGGCCCGGCGCGCCGCTAAAGAAAAAAAACTTCCTGTTATCAGTATATTAAGAGATAAACTTAATCTTGAAAATAGCATACTGTACCAGCGCCTGGCCCAGGAAAACGGGATGCGTTTCGCCGGCGCGGACGAATTGCTGCACCAGGTGCAACCCCGGCTGATGGAGAGCTTCTCGCGCAGCTTCCTGGACAGCCACCGCCTGATTCCGCTGCGCGAGGACGGGGACAGCCTGCTGGTCGCCACCGATGACCCGGACAGTTCGGTGGCCGACATCTACCAGATGCACGCCTATCGCCAGGTCAACAAGGTGCTGGTGACCCCCAATGACTTCAAGCGCCTGTGGACTACCCTGGAACTGTCCCTGCAGGGCGAAGTACGCCAGGGCTGGGGTGACCTGGACGGCAAGCGCGGGCCCGGCAACGGGGGCGACAACGACCTGCTCGACCCGGGCAACAACCATATCGAGGCCCACCTCATTACCCTGTGCGACGCCCTGCTGCTGGAGGCGGTGAGCGAGGGGGCCAGCGACCTCCACATCGAGCAGTACAAACACCACACCCGCATTCGCTTGCGGGTGGACGGCGACCTGCACGATGTCAGCCACTACGCGCCCTCCCCCCGGGAAACCAGAGGGCTGGTCAATGTCATCAAGATTCGCGCCGACATGGATATCGCCGAGAAGCGGCTGCCCCAAGGCGGGCGTTCGCAACTGACCGCGGGCGGCGTCAGCTACGACCTGCGCATCCAGATCCAGCCGTCCCTGCACGGCGAGGCAGTAGTGATCCGCATGCTGCCCCAGTCG
Source organism: Pseudomonadales bacterium (assembly GCA_024234735.1). Taxonomy (GTDB): domain Bacteria; phylum Pseudomonadota; class Gammaproteobacteria; order Pseudomonadales; family Halieaceae; genus JARRPM01. The sequence continues at coordinate 525,428 of JACKNV010000001.1, read as the reverse complement.
GGCAACCTGGTGGCCATTGAGGATCTGGGCATGGAACCGGCGGTCATGCGCCACTACCGGCGGCTGCTGGACAATCCCTCGGGGCTGGTGCTGGTGGTGGGCCCCACCGGCTCCGGTAAATCCACCACCCTCTATGCCGGCCTCTCGGAGCTGGCCAAGGACGGGCGGCGCAAGGTGCTCACCATCGAGGACCCCATCGAGTACTCCATGGACAATATCCAGCAGACCTGGACCAGGCCGGATATAGGCTTCAATTTTGCCGACGGCATGCGCTCCTTCGTGCGCCTGGACCCGGATGTCATCCTGGTGGGCGAAATTCGCGACCATGAAACCGCGCAGGAGGCCATCCGCGCCTCCCAGACCGGGCACGTGGTGCTGTCCACCCTGCACAGCAACGATGCCGTGGACGCCCTGCAACGCATTTACGATCTCAACGTACACCCCAATTCGGTTGCCAGTGAGCTGATGGCCGTCATCGCCCAGAAGCTGGCCAAGCGCATCTGCCCCGACTGCAAGACCGAGGCCGAGCCCGACCCGGCCATCCTCGCGGAGCTCTTTCCCGAGGGCATCCCCGGCAGCTTCTGCTGCTACCGGGGCGCGGGCTGCGAGACCTGCAGCGGCCGCGGCACCCGCGGGCGGGTGGCCGTGGTGGAATTCATGGAAGTCAACAACGAGATCCGCACCGCAATCTCGCTGCAATACCCGGTGGCCAGGCTGCGCGCCATCGCCCTCGATTCGGGCCTGACAACCATGCGCGACAGTGCGCTCAACCATGTTATCGCCGGCACCATACCGCTGACGGAGGTACCGCGGGTACTGCCTTCCGACCGGATGGCACCGGAGAAAAGGGGGAGCTGGTAACATGGATTCCAGCAGCAAGGCCGCGCAACGCCTGCCTGCCGAGGTGTACTACGCCGAGGAACTGTCACAGCTGCGGGAGACCGACCCGTTCCCGCGCCCGCCGGGCTGGCAACTGTCGCCCAAGGGGGTGGAAGCGTTCGTGCTGGGCGATGAGCGGCTGGGGGCCACGCCCAAGTTCGTGGCGCCCAGCGCCATCGTCACCCGGGTAGTCATCTCCCTGGCCACCCAGCGCGGTGCCATGCTGATCGGCGAGCCGGGCACGGCCAAGAGCTGGCTGTCGGAGTTGCTGTGCGCAGCCATTTCCGACAACTCCACCATGGTGGTACAGGGCGGCGCGATCGAAACGGTGCAGCAATTGTTGTATGGCTGGAATGCGGCCCTGGTCGAGAGCCGGGGGCCCTGCAGGGAGGCACTGATACCCGGGCCGTTGTATCGCAGCATGGAAGCCGGCGTGCTGGTACGCTACGAGGAGATCGCGCGCTCCTCACCGGCCCTGCAGGACGCCCTGCTGTCCATCATGTCGGAACGCTGCATCCCCATTCCGGAACTGGGCGATGAGGATGCAACCCTGTACGCCCGCGAAGGTTTCAACCTGATCGCCACGTCCAACAGTTCCGACCAGGGTGTCAATGAGATGAGCGCCGCCCTGAAGCGGCGCATGAACTTTGAAACCATCCGCCCGATCAGTTCGGTTGACGATGAAGTCCAGGTCGTGCTGCGGGAATCGCGCAAACTGCTGCTGGCCTCGGGCGTCGAGGTGGAACCAGACCAGGAGATCGTGCAGGCGTTGGTGCTGATTTTCCACGAACTGCGCAACGGCCAGACACTGGACGGGCGCAGCACCGACCGCCTGGCCTCGGCGGTCATGTCCACTGCCGAGGCAGTGTCGGTCGCCCACGCGATGGGCGTCTACGCGTTCTACTACCGGGAGGCGAAAATGCTGGCCGAAGACTTCACCGACTTCCTTGTCGGCGCCGCGATCAAGGACAACCCGGCCGACCTCAAGCGCATGAACCACTATTTCGAAACGGAGGTCGCCCAGCGCAAGGGCCCCCTGTGGGAGACGATTTACCAGCGCTGGCGCACCTCATTCCGCTTTTGATGGCGCCGTCACGCCTCCACCAGCAGGCGCTGGATCACCCGCGAAATCAGCCACAGCCGGTCCTGCCCCCAGGCCCACACCACCGTATTGCCGCGGGCGTCCAGCAGGCGGAAGGTAGGCACACCCCAGGAACCGAACCCATACATGGCCTGCCGATTGGACTCCAGCATCGGTTCCCAGTCGCGGTTGTCAATCACTGCCTGGGCCTCGGACCAAGACAGGCCGGCGCATTCCACCACCTGGCGCAGGCCGCGCTCACGACTGGTATCGATGCCCTGAAAAAAGGCCGCCCGCAGGAATTCGCTACACAGGGCCACGCCCCGGCCCTGTTCCTGGGCCCAGTGGTAGAGGGAGTAACAGCGTCGCACGGGCTCGCCAATGGGGTCATACACCGGGCCAAACTCCCGGCCCAGGGCGCGGGCTTCCCGGGCCGCATCGGCGAAAATATACATGCCTTTCTCCCGCGTCGCCGGAACCCCGCGCATCACCATGGGCAATACCGGGCGCAGGGCCAGGCGCACGCCGCTGTGCTCGGCCAGCGCCACTGCCTCGTCGAAAATCACCGCCGTATACGGACTGCGCAGGGAAGCGTAGAACTCCAGGGTAAGGCTGCCGTTGGCCTGGTAGGAACCGGCCTCGAGCGCGGGGCGGGGAAACAGCAGGTCCCCCTGCCCCAGTCCCAGTGACTGCCAGCGCCGCTCCAGGTGATACAGCCGGTCCACTCCCCAGTACCACTGCCCGCCGTAGTGGAACATGGCGCCACTGTAGTGCTGCAGCGCCTTGCGCCGGGCAATGCCGGCGACCACCGCCTGTTGCGCCCGGGCCGGCGCGACACTGCCGTACTGGGCTCCCAGGGCCTCCAGGGCGGCGCCATCGCCAGCCACCAGCGCCTGGCCGACGGCCACTGCCGCCTCGGGAAACTCGGCCGGCGCAACGGCGGCGAGAATGCACTGGGCGCGCAGGCAGAGTTCCGGCGCCGGCGCCCCGGCGCCAGCGGGATATTCCAGCCCGTAGTGGGGAGCAACCAGAGCGGCATCGTAACGCCCCAGCGCGGGCAGCAGATCCGGCTCCGGCAGGTTGGCGCCGCTGGGGCCGCTTACCAGGTGCGGGACCAGTTCCACCGGGTAGCGCTGCAACAGCGGGCGCAGCGCCTGGGCGGCGAGGTGGCTGTAGGCATCGTCCACCTGGTGAAAGTACTCCAGGCGGTGTGGCAGCTTGCTGGCCACCCGCTGGCGTTCCGCCTTGTCCTCGGCCCGCTGCAGGCGACCGGGTTTCACCAGCGCGGAGAGCAGGCGCGAGGTGAGCCAGCGGCGCAAACGGCTGGGGTCCATGGTGGACGCGCCGCCCTGTTCCGTGAACTGTTCAGACATGGGGCAGTGATCTCCACTGGGTCGGTTTGACAGAGGCAGCGCTGGGCCCTCCCCGGCTATACCGCAACTATGGTACAGGCAAGCTTGGTGTTAGCGCGGACCTTGTGCTTGAATGGCGCAGGATTCGCAGAATAAACGGTAACGCCCTATGAAGAAAGCTGGTTTTGCCCTGGCGGGGATCGCGCTGGTGGCCCTGGTACTGTACAGCGTGCGCGCCCCGCTCAGCATGGCGCTGATGGGGCGTGCCATGGAGCGCAACCTGTCGGGGACCCTCCTCGACACCCTGCCTGACGGCCTGCACGTCGTGCTGTGCGGGGCGGGCGGCCCGCTGCCCGACCCCAAACGTTCGGGCCCCTGTGTGGCGGTCATTGCCGGCGAGCAGTTGTTTGTCGTCGACGCCGGCACGGGCGGGGCGCGCAACCTGGGGCCCCTGGGCATACCCGTGGGCGCGGTGGATGCGGTTTTCCTGACCCACTTTCACTCCGACCACATCGACGGCCTGGGCGAGTTGGCCACCCTGCGCTGGGTGAATGCCGCCAACAGTGAGCCGCTGCCGGTGCACGGCCCGCAGGGAGTCGAAGAGGTGGTAGCCGGGTTCAATGCCTCCTATGCCCAGGATGAAGTCTACCGCCACGAGCACCACGGCGATCTGGTGGCTCCCGTGTCCGGCGCCGGCATGAACGCCGTCAGCCACCCACAGCCCACCGATGGCGAAGCCCTGGTCATCTACGACCGCGACGGCGTCATGGTGCAGATGATCAAGGTGGACCACCGCCCGGTAGACCCGGCGGTCGCCTACCTCTTTTCCTATGGGGGTCGCTCGGTACTGATCAGCGGCGATACGGTGAAGTCCGCCAACCTGCAGCAGTTCGCCGAAGGCGTCGACCTGCTGGTGCACGAGGGGCTGGCGCCACAGCTGGTGGAAGAAATGCACAAAGCCGCCAACCGCACTGGCAACGAGATTGTCGCCAAGATTACCACCGACATACCCGACTATCACACCACGCCCGTCGAGGCCGCTGAAATCGCCCGCGACGCCGGCGTGGGCCACCTGCTCTTCTATCACGTGGTCCCGCCCACCCCCCTGCCCGGCCTGGAAGCGGCCTGGCTGACAGGCGTGGACGAGGTGTTCGATCGCTATACGCTGGGCGTCGACGGGACCGGCTTCTCCCTGCCGGCGGGCTCCAGCGAAATTGTGCCGCTGGACTAGGGCCGGGCGGTGATCAGGCAAATCCGTATCGCCGTGAACGGCCAGGGGCTGTACCCGATCACGGACCGGATCTCGCCCCTGCTGGTGGAATACGGACAGCCGGAAGGGCTGTGCACCCTGTTTATCCGCCACACGTCCGCCAGCCTGCTCATTCAGGAAAACTACGACGCCAGCGCGCGCCAGGATCTGGAAAACTGGCTGAACCGGCTGGTGCCGGAACATGATCCCCTGTACACCCATACCCTCGAGGGCGCCGACGATATGCCCGCCCATATCAAGGCGGCGCTCACCGCCTGCCAACTCGCCATTCCCTTCCAGGATGGCCGCCTGCTACTGGGTACCTGGCAGGGCATCTACCTGTGGGAGCACCGCCACCAGCGCGGCACCCGCACGCTCGCAGTGCATGTCAACTGAAGCCCAGGCATCATTGCCCGCGATCGACCGTGCGGCGCTGCTGCGCGACCTGCAGCGCCTGCTGCCGGGACACTGCATCGTCGCCGACACCGAATGCCAGCGCCCCTATGAATGCGATGCCCTGACCATCTACCGGGAGCTGCCGCTGCTGGTAGTGCTGCCGGAAACCGTGCAACAGGTACAGGCGGTACTGCAGCTTTGCCACCAGCGGCAGGTGCCGGTCGTTGCCAGGGGCTCGGGCACCGGCCTGTGCGCCGGCGCCATGCCCCATCCCGAGGGGTTACTGCTGGGGCTGAGCAAACTCGACCGGGTTATCGAGATCGACCCCCTGGCGCGCACCGCCAGGGTACAGCCCGGCGTCAGCAACCTGGCCATCTCGGCCGCCGCGGCCGGTTGCGGCCTGTACTACGGCCCCGATCCCTCCTCCCAGATCGCCTGCAGCATAGGCGGCAACGTGGCCGAGAATTCCGGCGGGGTGCACTGCCTGAAATACGGGCTCACGGTACACAACATCCTCAGTCTGGAGTTGCTCACCGTGGCCGGGGAACAGCTGACCATCGGCAGCCAGGGGCTGGATACCCCGGGCTACGATTTGCTGGCGCTGCTCACCGGCTCGGAAGGACTGCTGGGAATCGTGGTGGAGGTGACCGTGCGCCTGTTGCCGGTGCCGCAGGCGGCGCAGGTCGTCATGGCCGGGTTTCCCACCGTCGCCGCCGCGGGTGACGCGGTGGGCGCGGTCATCGCCGCGGGCATTATACCCGCGGGGCTGGAAATGATGGATCGCCTGGCTGTGCAGGCCGCGGAGGACTTCGCCGGCGCCGGCTACCCGAGGGATGCCGAGGCATTATTGCTGTGCGAGGTCGACGGCACCAGCGAAGAAGTCGAAGGTGACGCGGCGCGGGTCGCCGAGCTGTTTCGCTCCCTGGGCGCCAGCTCGATCGTCACCTCCCGGGACGAGGCCCAGCGGGCGCTGTTGTGGCAGGGCCGCAAATCCGCCTTTCCAGCGGTGGGCAGGCTTGCCCCGGACTACTACTGCATGGACGGCACCATTCCCCGCAGCATGGTGTCCCGGGTGCTGGAGGAGATCGCCCGCCTGTCCGCCCACTACGGCCTGCGAGTGGCCAATGTGTTTCACGCCGGCGACGGGAACCTGCATCCCCTTATCCTGTTCGATGCCAGCAATCCGCAGGAGGTGCGCAGGGCCGAGCAGTTCGGGGCCGCCATACTGTCCCTGTCTGTCCAGGTGGGTGGCTGTATCACCGGCGAGCACGGTGTCGGCCTGGAAAAACTGCGGCAGATGCCGGAGCAGTTCTCTGAGCGGGAACTCGCCCTGCTGGAAGAAATCAAGTGCGCCTTCGACCCGGGATTGACGCTGAATCCCGGCAAGGGCGTCCCCATACTCAGGCGTTGCCAGGAATACCGCGCGCTGCCCGCCAGGCACCAGCATGCCTGAGCGGCCGGACGGGGATATTGAACAGGCCATCGCCACACAGGTGCGCGCCGCCGCCGCGCACCGGCAGGGGCTGTATATCCAGGGCGGCGGCAGCAAACGTGCCCTGCTGGGTCGCGACTGCGAGGCTGCGGTACTGGATGTCTCCGGGCACTGCGGCATAACCGACTACCAGCCGGCTGAGCTGGTGCTGAGCGCGCGCGCCGGCACCCCCCTGACTGCCCTGCAGGCCGTGCTTGCAACGCAGGGGCAGGAACTGCCTTTCGAGCCGCCCACGTTCCAGGGCCGGGCCACCCTGGGCGGCACCCTGGCCTGCAACCTCTCGGGGCCGGCGCGCCCCTGGCGCGGCTCGATACGCGACCTGGTACTGGGCGTACGGCTTGTCGATGCCAGTGGCGAGTGTCTGCGCTTCGGCGGCAAGGTGATGAAAAACGTCGCCGGTTACGACGTTTCCCGGCTGCAGGCCGGCGCCCTCGGCACACTTGGCGTGCTGACCGAAATCAGTGTCAAGGTACTGCCGCGGGCCCAGCGGACCACGACCCTGGCCTACGAATTGCCGGCGGCCGAGGCCATTGAAATGATGAACCGGCGTGCCGCCACGGCGGCGCCCCTGTCGGGAGCCTGCTGGCTGGACGGCACGCTGTACCTGCGCCTCGCGGGCGAAGCCGGTGCGGTGGCACACACCGCCAGGCGCTGGGGCGGACAGGCACTGGCGGAGGCTGACGCGCCGTGGAGCGACCTGCGGGAGATGCGGTTGCCCTTCTTCGCCGGGGACGCTCCCCTGTGGCGGCTGTCGGTGAAACCCAGCGCGGCACTCGCGGGCCCAGCGGCACAGCTGCTCGACTGGGGAGGCGCGCAACGCTGGTTGCGAGGGGACTTCGACCTTGCGCAGCTGCAGGGGCTGGCCAGCGCCGCCGGCGGGCATGTCACCCTGTTCCGTGGCGGAGATCGCCGGGGCGAGGTCCGCCCCTTCCCCGGCGAGGTGCACCGGCGGCTGCAGCAGCGTCTCAAACACAGCTTCGATCCGCAGGGCCTGTTCAATCCGGGACGACTCTATGGCTGGCTCTGAGGGACTCGCGACATGCACCTAGACCTGCACCCGGATTTCAAAGGCACCAGCCAGGGGGAACAGGCCCGGCACCTGTTGAGTGCCTGTGTGCATTGCGGGTTCTGCCTCGCCACCTGTCCCACCTATCTCGACAACCGTGACGAGCGCGACAGCCCCAGGGGGCGTATTTACCTGATCAAGCAGCTGCTGGAAACCGGCCAGGCCAGCGCCCGGACGCATACCCACCTGGACCGGTGCCTGGGGTGCCGCAGCTGCGAAACCACCTGCCCCTCGGGGATGCAGTATGGCCAGCTGCTGGATCTGGGCCGCGAGCTGATGGAGCACAGGGCGCCACGACCAGCGACCCAGACCGGTGGGCGCTGGTTGCTGCGCCGCGCTATTGCCAACCGCCGGCTGTTCAGCTCCGCGTTGCGCCTGGGCCAGCTGCTGCGCCCGCTGCTGCCACGCTTCCTGCGTGACCAGATACCGCCGCGAGTTCACCCGGGCGCGCTACCCACCCGGGTCCATGCCAGGAAAATGCTGCTTTTGGAGGGTTGTGTGCAGAGTGCGGCCACCCCGCTCACCAATGCCGCCGCCCGGCGCGTCTTCGACCGCCTGGGCATCAGCCTGGTGGCCGCCCCCCGGGCGGGCTGTTGCGGCGCGCTCAATCACCACATGGCGGCACACCCGGATGCATTGCAGGACATACGCCGCAATATCGACGCCTGGTGGCCTGCCATCGAGGCCGGAGCCGAAGCCATTGTCACCACCGCAACGGGATGCGGCAGCATGCTCGCGGATTACGGCCGCCTGCTGGCTGCGGATGAAGCCTACGCCGACCGGGCCCGCAGGGTATCGGAACTCGCCAGGGATGCCGCACAAGTGCTACTGGACGAGGATCTCGAAGCCCTCGGCGCTGCCGCGCGGGAAAGGGTCGCGGTGCATACACCCTGCAGCCTGCAGCATGCCCTGCAACAACCGCAACTCATCACCGGGCTGTTGACCAGGGCCGGATTCGAGCTGGTGCCCGCCCCGGACAGCCACCTGTGCTGCGGCTCCGCCGGCAGCTACTCTATCCTGCAACCGGCGCTGGCCAAACGCCTGCGCCAGCGCAAACTGGAGGCACTTGAAACAAACGCCCCGGAGCTGATCGCCACCGCCAACGTGGGCTGTCAGCTGCACCTGCAGGCCGGGGCTTCCGTGCCCGTGGTGCACTGGTTGCAGCTGCTTGACCCGGCTTGACCATCGCGGTGCCGGGAGCATCGCCTGCCGTTCTGTTATATTTGACCGTACAATCAAAAGCGAGGCCCACAGCGCCTGACCCCCGGGAGGACGACAGCCTATGACAGATGTTTCATCCGAGTTGATGCTGGACGCGGCCTACGAATGGGAGCGCAACCACCCCGACAGGGTGTACATGACCCAGCCCACCGGCGACGGCCAGGTCGTCGATTACACCTGGGGCGAAACCATGGAGCAGGCGCGGCGCATGGCGGCCTACCTGCGTTCCCTGCAACTGCCGCCGGGCAGCCACATCGCACTTATTTCGAAAAACTGCGCGCACTTCGTTATCTGCGACCTGGCTATCTGGATGGCTGGCCACACCACCGTGGCACTGTATCCAACTCTCAACGCGGAGACCGTCAGCTACATTCTGGAGCACTCCGACTCGCGCCTGGTTTTCATCGGCAAACTGGACGACTGGGAGCGGATGCGATCGGGGGTACCCGCCGGCCTGCCCGGCGTGGCGCTGCCGCTGGCACCGCCGACCGACTACCCGCGGTGGGACAAGGTCATTGGGCAACACCCGCCCATTGCCGACAAACCCTCGCGTGGCGCCGATGAAGTGGCGCTCATATGTTACACATCAGGTAGTACCGGCCGTCCAAAGGGAGTGATGCACAGTTTCAGTTCCTGCTCCGTTCCCGGCCAGCATTTCGGCCTCGAGTTGGGGGTCACTGCGACCGACCGCATCCTGTCGTATCTGCCACTGGCACATGTGATGGAACGCGCAGTGGTGGAATGCAGCTCCTTCTATTCCGGGGTGCACATATTTTTCACGGACCAGTTGGATACCTTTCTGGAAGACATGCAGCGGGCGCGCCCCACCGTGTTTCTATCGGTGCCGCGCCTGTGGTTGAAATTCCATTCGGGGGTGCTGCAGAAATTTCCCGAGAAAAAACTCCAGCAGTTATTGAAAATACCGCTCGTCAACAACCTGGTGCGAAAAAAGGTGCGTGCCGGGCTGGGGCTCGCCGAGGCGCGTATCGTCGGCAGCGGCTCGGCTCCCCTGCCTCCAGAACTGATAAAATGGTATGACGGCATCGGCCTGCATATCATCGAGGGCTACGGTATGTCCGAGGATTTTTCCTACTCCCATATGTCCACCACCGAGCGGCGGCGGCCCGGCTACGTGGGTCCGCCATGGCCCGATGTGCAGTCCCGCATCAGTGACAACGGGGAAATCGAGATCAAATCCCCGGGAAACATGGTGGGCTACTACAAGGAACCGGAAATGACTGCCTCCAGCTACACGCAGGACGGCTTCTTCAGGACCGGCGACCGGGGGGAGTATTCCGCCGACGGCCTGTTGCGTATCACCGGCCGCGTCAAGGAGCTGTTCAAGACCAGCAAGGGCAAATACGTGGCCCCGGTGCCCATTGAAAACCTGCTCAACGCCCACGGCCACGTGGAGCTGTCCTGCGTGGCGGGACTGGGTCGCCCCGCCCCTTATGCCATGCTGCAACTGGGCGAGGAAGTCCGCGCCAGGCTGCAGGATTCCGCCAGTCGCCAGCAACTGACAGAGGAACTGGAGGCCCTGCTGGCAGAGGTCAACACCGCTGTGGAGGACTATGAAGCGCTGCAGTTCGTCGCCGTGGCGACCGACGAGTGGCAGGTTGCCAACGATTTTCTTACGCCCACCCTGAAAATCAAGCGCGAGACCATCGAGCGGGCCTACGCGTCCTTCCTGGACGAATGGTACGCTTCAGGCAAGACCGTTATCTGGCATTGATGCGTTAGCACACCTGGTGAGGCGGGTAGCAGTCACCCCGCCCGGTACGCGTACCGGGCGGGGTGTAGCAGGTACGGCGGGAATTAACCTTCGAATGCCTTGACCGGCTGGGAAACCCCTGCGGATTCCTGCCCTTTGATGTAGGCCAGTATGGTATCGGCGTCCGATACTTCGAAGGGGTCGGTGGGGCAGTTGTCGTCGAAGTCCGGCTCGATGAACATTTTCTCTATCTTGCAGTCATCCACCAGCATCGAGTACCGCCAGGAACGCATGCCGAAACCCAGGTTGGACTTGTCCACCAGCATGCCCATCTTGCGGGTAAATTCACCGTTGCCGTCGGGCAGCAGGAAGATATTCTTGTTGCCCTGCTGCTTGCCCCACTGGAACATGACGAAAGCATCGTTGACCGATATGCAGACGATCTCGTCCACACCCTGGGCCTTGAACTCGTCGTACAGTTCGTCATAACGGGGCAGGTGGTTGGAGGAACAGGTCGGGGTGAAAGCACCGGGCAGCGAAAACACCACGACTTTCTTGCCGGCAAAAATATCCTGGGTGGTCTTGTCCTCCCAGCGGTAGGGATTCGGGCCTTCCACCGACTCATCCCGCACGCGGGTCTTGAAAGTTACATTGGGTACGCGCTCTAACGCCATTTTTGACTCCTTGCTAGCCAGGTTGATGGTTACGAATCGAGGCCGTCGCACCGCCGGTACAGGCGGCCTCTCAACGATGACGGAGGCTATGATAGGGGATATTGGTTGATAGTTAAAATTGAATTTTTGTATAGTGTCGTTTAATTTTCTCTATAGAAAAAACGCCCTGGAACACTTTTACCTGTTAAAAGTTATATCAACGCCACTGTTGAGAACCAAACAATAGTGGCCTTGCCGGCCCGGCTTTGGTTTCATGGCAGTGTGCCTGTCGGCACCCATCGATGTATTGCTTCGCTGTACGAGCCTATACACGTCACAACCATCCAACGCCTGCACCCGCTGGGTGCGTGCCGCAGGCCTGCCGGGCCACCTTGTGCGGCGGCCAAGACGGAGACAGTCTGTATGAAGAGACAGAAGCGCGATATGAATTCCCGAGCATTCGACAGAGGTTACCAGGCCGGCGTCAGCGGCCGCAGCAGCGACATTTGTCCCCATGCCGATGACGGCCACCGCCAGAACTGGATGTCGGGCTGGCGCGAGGGCCGCAGCGACCAGTGGGACGGACTGACCGGCGTATCGGGGGTGCACAAGATTCGCGCAATCTGAACCTCGGGCGGGCGCAACCCGTGCGCGCCCGCCCGGTTATTGTCCGTTGCCGAGTGTGCTGCTCTGGGCCAGATCCAGCAGCTCCCGGTTAGCCACGGCAAACATGGCAAAATCCGGCGCCGGGCTGGCGTGCAACTCGGTCAGCATTTGCCGCCAGCGGCGCAGCAATACCTGTTCTTTTTCCTCCCATGCCTTGACGCATTTCAGCAGGTTATGGTCTTCGCAGAGGTGGCGCAGGGCGCCGATGGCCAGGGTGCGCTGCTGCCATTCCAGATCCTCCAGGTAAGTATCGCGAGCCAGGGCCTGCCACTCGTTGTCGACCTTCGAGGCCAGTATCTGGCCGCTGAACCAGTCCAGTTCCAGGCGCTCGCCAATGAGAAAATACATCCGGGCCACCTCCAGCAACGGTACCTGGGTGTCGCTGGCCGCCTGCATGATCCCCAGCGCGGTGTAGGCGTGGTCCGATGCGGCTACCGGCTGCGCCAGGTCGGGATCCACCCCGGCGTCGACAAAGCGTTCGTAGTTTGCCTGGAACTGTTCTTCGGCCCGTCCCCGCAACATCGCCGGATAGGCCTCCCGGAGCTGCTCCAACCCGGGCTGGTAGGCCGCGATACAGTCGGTAGGCGCCAGCTGGTGGCGCCGGTTGCGCAGCATCCAGCGGGTGCCGCGCTTGATCAGCCGGATCACGCTCAGCATCATCTCCATCTGCACCGCCGCCGTCACCTGGTTGTCCAGCGCCTCGATCTGCTCCCACAGCTCTAGCAGCCCGAAGATTTCCATCACGGCGGTGTAAGCCCGGGCCACATCGGCCGGGCTGGCTCCGGTCGCGGTTCGCTGGCGATGCATGAAACTCATGCCCATGCGGTTGACGATATCATTGGCGAGCTGGGTTGCCATGATTTCAGCGTGCAGGCGGTGCTCGCTGATTTCCCGGGCGTACAACTCGGCCAGGCGCGCAGGAAAAGCGGTATTGACGACTCTGGCGAGATAGGGATCGCGCCCCAGATCCGCCTCGATGAGCTCCTCCTTCAACAGCGCTTTGCTGTAGGAGATCAGCACCGACAGCTCGGGCCGGGTGAGCGCCTTGCCGTGCACCTTCCGGTCAAGCAGTTCCTCGTCCGAGGGCAGAAATTCCAGCGCGCGGTCGAGGCGGCCGGTTTCCTCCAGGATGTGGATGACCCGCTGGTATTCCCCGGCCCGTGCCACTGCCTGGTATTCGGCCATGCTGATGGCCTGCACCTGATCGTAATTGTTACCCAGTACCAGCTCGGCAACACTGTCGGTCATCTCGGCGAGCAGTGTGTTACGGTGTTTTTCGGTGAGGTCACCGCGGGCCACAACCTGGTTGAGCAGTATCTTGATATTGACCTCGTGGTCGGAGCAGTCCACCCCCCCGGCATTGTCGATGAAGTCGGTATTGGAGCGGCCGCCATTGAGCCCGTACTCCACCCTGCCCAGCTGGCTCATCCCCAGGTTGCCACCCTCCCCCACCACTTTGCAGCGCAGCTCCTTGCCGTTGACCCGCAGGGCGTCATTGGCCTTGTCACCCACTTCCATATGGTTTTCACGACTGGCCTTCACATAGGTGCCGATACCCCCGTTCCACAACAGGTCCACCCGGGCCTTGAGGAGGTGGGAAATGAGTTCATTGGGCGTCAACCGATCCTCGGCGATGTCGAAACACGCCTGCATCTGCGCGGATATCGCGATGGATTTGGCAGCCCGCGAAAACACCCCCCCGCCGGCGGAGATCAAGGCCTGGTCGTAATCGGCCCAGCCCGAGCGCGGCAGGTCGAACAGGCGCCGGCGCTCGGCAAAACTGCCGGCGGCGTCGGGTTCCGGGTCTATGAATATGTGCAGGTGGTTGAAGGCCGCCACCAGGCGGATATGCGGTGACAGCAGCATGCCGTTGCCGAATACGTCGCCGGCCATGTCACCGATGCCGACCACGGTGAAATCCTCGCCCTGTACGTCGACCCCCAGTTCACGAAAATGTCGCTGTACCGACACCCAGGCACCGCGGGCGGTGATGCCCATCTTCTTGTGGTCGTAACCGACGCTGCCACCGGAGGCAAAGGCGTCCCCCAGCCAGAAGTCGTACTCCGCGGAAAGGGCGTTTGCAATGTCGGAAAAACTCGCCGTACCCTTGTCCGCCGCGACCACCAGGTAAGGGTCCTCATCGTCCTTGGCAATGACGTGATCGGGGCGCACCACCAGTTCGCCCTGGCGATTATCGGTGATGTCCAGCAGGCCGCGGATATACAGCTGGTAACAGGCAATCCCCTCCTGCTGGACCTCGTCCCGGCTCATGTCCGGGCGCAACTGCCGGGCCACGAAGCCACCCTTGGCACCGACCGGCACGATCACCGCGTTCTTGACCTGCTGCGCCTTGACCAGGCCCAGGACCTCGGTGCGAAAATCCTCCAGCCGGTCCGACCAGCGCAGGCCGCCGCGGGCCACCTTGCCACCACGCAGGTGCACCCCTTCGACCCTGGGGGAATACACATAGATTTCATACAGCGGCACCGGTTGCGGCACGCCGGGAATATCGCCCGGCTTCAGCTTGAACGAGAAATAGGGCTTGAGCGAGCCGTCGCCTTCCTGCTGGAAGAAGTTGGTGCGCAGCGTGGCTTTGATCACCAGCAGGAACTGGCGAAAAATCCGGTCCTCCCCGAGGTTTTCGACCTGCTCCAGGGAATCCACGATGCGCTGTTCCACATCCGCCTCGCGCTGCCGCCGCCATTCCTCATCCCCCTCGAACACCGGCGAGAAACGGGTGAGAAACAGCTCGACGATACCACCGGCGATATTGAGGTGGTTGGCCATGGTCTCGGCGATGTATTCGACGCTGTAGGGGAACAGGACCTGCCTCAGGTAGCGGGCATAGGCCCGCAGCAGGGCTATCTCCCGCCAGTTGAGACGGGTGCCGATAAGCAGGCGGTTGAAGGAGTCGCTCTCCGCCCTGCCGAACCAGATACGGGAAAAGGCATCCTCGAATTCGTCCTTGACCTCTTCCAGGACGATGTCGTGGGACAATGCATAACTCAGGGTGAACTCCTGTACCCAGTATATCCTGCCGTCGCGGGCCCGCACGCCGTAGGGGCGCTCCTTGATGACCCGCAGGCCCAGGTTTTCGAGGATGGGAAGCACGTCGGACAGCGGCAGGCTGTCGTTGCCGTTGTAGAGACGCAGCCGCAGCATCTCACTGCCCTCCTCGACCAGGCGATAAAGACTCATGGTGAGTTCTTCACCCTCCAGCAGGCGCAGGATTTTTTTGATGTCCAGCACGGCTACCCGGGCATCGAAGTCATCCCGGTAACCCGGGGGAAAGCCGTCGCCCAGCTCATGCAGATAGCGCTCGCCCTGCTCCTCCCCGAACTCTTCCACCAGGCGCAGGCGCAGCCGGTCTTCCCAGGCCAGGGTTGCCTGGATGATCTGGTCCTCGATTTCACTGGCGTCGAACTCCACCCTGGCCTTGGGATCGACCCGCAATACGAAATGGACACGCACCAGGATCGATTCAGAAAAATGCGTGGTGAACTCCGACTCCTCGGCGGCAAAGGCCTCGCACAGGATGTGTTCTATTTTCTCGCGCTGCTCGGTGGTGTAGCGATCCCTGGGGATATACACCATGCAATTGATGAATTTGCCATGGGCGTCGCGGCGCACGAAGAGCCGGGTCTGGCGACGTTCCTGGATGCGGTTGACGGCAGTGACCGTGTCGGACAGCTCCTGGATACTGGACTGGAACAGCTCGTCGCGCGGGAACAATTCCAGAACGCGCACCAGTTCCCGGCTCTCGTGGTCCGAGGAATCCAGCCGCGACATTTCCATCACCCGCTCGACCTTGCGCCGCAGGATGGGGATGAGCTTGGGGTTCATGGTATACACCGAAGAGGTATACAGGCCGATAAACCGGTGCTGGCCAACCACCACCCCCTCGTCGTTATACGCCTTGACCTCGACGTAGTCCGGATAGGACAGGCGATGCACCCGGGAGCGAATGCGCGACTTCGAGAAGCTCAGTTGGCGGCGCAGCAGCTCATCCTGCGACATGTGTTGCAGATCGCTGGTGAGGTCGGTCCGGCCGCGGGTGGTCCGGTGCCGCAGCAGGCCGAGGCTGGCCTCTTGGTCCACGACCACGCGCTGTTTCGCCTCGCCGGCGGATTCCACCGCCAGGTATTCGTAACCCAGCATGGTCATGTGCGCCTGGCGCAGCCAGTTGATGAAAGCAGCCGCCTCGCTGCGCAACGCCTGCTCGACACAATCGCTGCCCAGAATGGCCTGCTCGACGTCCTCCAGCCGACCACATACCGCCGGGAAGTCGTCGACCACGAGGGCGACCTCCTGCAGGATCTCCACCAGCGTCAGGCGCAGTTCCTCCAGCTCCGCCGGATTGGAGTGACGCCCTATTTCAAAATAAAGCACGGCTTCTTCAGCCTCGGCACGCTGCGCGGCCTGCTCATCGGGCAGGACCGCCAGCAACCCGCCAGCGGCGTCCCGCTGCACGGGCAGGTTGCAGCTGGCGATGGTGTGTATGGTCAGGTTGCGCCGGTTCAACTCGCCGCGCACCGAAGCGGTACAGAAGGGAATCCCGCGGCACAGCACCGCCACCACCGTGTATTTGCTTTCCCACCCGTGATTCTGGATTTCCGGGTTGAATATGCGCACCTTGGGGGCAGTATCCGGCCAGTTGCCGATGAAGCGCAGCAGACCATAGAGACACCCGTACAGGTTCTCAACCGAGCGCTCGCGCATATCCTCCGCGGGAAAACGCCCATAAAAAGACGCGCACAGGTTGTGCAGGGACTCGCGGTCGGCAGCCTCGGCCCTGGTGTCGATGCGCTCGCGCAGGTCGCCTAGCAGGGTATTCTTCAGAGTGTCCCAGATCATATTCTTGTTCTCGCAAACCGGGGTCCAGCATACAAAGGGAGGGTCACTGCGACATTCTAGCCCATTCACGGAGCATTTTTGTCAGTGCCCGGAACTTTTCCCGGCAACGCCAGTCACAGAAGGCGCATTATCCGCCACCCTACCTGGCGCTGCCCTGGCGCCGGCTGTGCGGTACAATGCCGGCCGTTTTCCACCGGCGCCGACCCCAGCTGAACGGGTGGCCCGCCGGTATCAAGACGACTTCCGGGACAGTAAGTTTCAACCAGCAATGGAGTAACCGTGGCAAGCGCAGACGTCAGAGCATTGGAGGACTGGCTCAGCAGCCAGATCATCGGTCAGTCACATCTCGTGCAGCGACTGATTATCGCCCTGCTGGCCGATGGCCACCTGTTGGTCGAGGGCGCTCCGGGGCTCGCCAAGACCCGTGCCATCAAAACCCTGGCAGACGGTGTGGAAGGCGATTTTCATCGCATCCAGTTCACGCCCGACCTGCTGCCGGGCGATGTCACCGGCACCGAGATCTACCGCCCGCAGGAAGGCACCTTCCACTTCCAGCGCGGCCCGGTTTTTCACAATATGGTACTGGCAGACGAGGTGAACCGGGCCCCGGCAAAAGTGCAGTCGGCGCTGCTGGAAGCCATGGCCGAGCGCCAGGTAAGCGTCGGCAGCAAGACTTACCAGTTGCCGCAGCTGTTCCTGGTCATGGCGACGCAGAATCCCATCGAGCAGGAGGGAACCTATCCCCTGCCGGAAGCCCAGCTCGACCGCTTCCTGCTCCACGTGAACGTGGACTATCCGGACGCCGCGGCAGAAACCGAGATTCTGCGCCTGACCCGCGCCGAGGCCAGCCACAACAGCGCAGTGCCACCGCAACCCCTGAGCCAGGAAACCATCTTCAGTGCCCGCCGCGAGGTCCTGGCCATGCACATGGCACCCCAGGTCGAGCAATACCTGGTGCACCTGGTGATCGCCAGCCGCAATCCCGCCAGCTACTCTGCGCAGTTGGCCGACTGGATCGAGTTCGGCGGCAGCCCGCGGGCCACCATCGCCCTGGATCGCTGCGCCCGGGCACACGCCTGGCTCAGGGGGCAGGATTACGTCAGCCCCGACGACGTGCAGGCGGTGGCCGCCGACGTGTTGCGCCATCGCCTGCTGCTCAGCTTCGAAGCCGAGGCCAACGGCATTACCCCCGACCAGGTGATAGCGGAACTGCTGGCCCTCGTACCGGTAGGCTGACCCGCCATGCACCTGGCCGACGTCACGGCGCCTGCACGCGGCGCATACGTGCAACTCGAGGACCTGATCGCCCTGCGCTTTCCCGCCAGGCTATTGCGCCTGGCCCGGCGCAAGCGCGCCCTGGCCGCCCTGGCCGGCCCCAACAAGTCCAACTTCCGCGGCCGCGGCATAGAGTTCGAGGAGGTTCGCGATTACCAGCCGGGAGACGATATACGCAGTATCGATTGGCGGGTGACAGCCCGCACCGGCAGTGCCCACACCAAACTCTTTCGGGAGGAACGCGAGCGTCCGGTGTTGATTGCCGTGGACCAGCGCTGCAGTATGTTCTTCGGCTCTAGCCACTGCTGCAAGTCGGTGCTGGCCGCACAGCTGGGCGGCCTGCTGGCCTGGAGCGCCCTGGACGCGGGTGACCGGGTGGGCGGCATGGTGTTCAACGAACTCGACCACCGCGAGGTGCGCTCCCGGCGCAGCCGCAAGACCGTGCTGGCCATTCTCTCCCATATCGTCGACTACAACCAGGCCCTGCCACTACCGGCACAGGTAGCGGGTGTCACGCTGGCCACCACCCTGGCCAACCTGCGGAAGATCGCCCGCCCAGGCAGCAGCCTGTTCATCATCAGCGATTTTCGCGGCGCCCATGACGAGAGCGCTCGCGAGCAACTGTTCCAACTGGCCCAGCACACGGAGATCACCGCAATCGCCTGCCACGATCCGCTGGAGAGCGAATTGCCGAAGGCCGGCCGCTACGCGGTGACCGACGGCCTCACCCGCAGCGAACTGGACACGGCAGACAGAAATTTGCGCAGCGCCTACCGGACACGATTCACGGCCCAGCAGGAACAACTGGCGCAGGATCTACAGCGCCTGGGTATTCCGCTGCTGCAGGCTACCACTGATCATTCCCCCTTCAGCCTGTTACAGACGTTCTACGGGGACAACCGGCGGGGGCGTCGGCAGGCATGAATCCGCAGGACCCCCTGGCAGCACTTCACCCCCTGCGGGAGCCCCCGCCCATAGGGTGGTGGCCACCCGCCCCCGGATGGTGGGCCGTGGCGGGCGTGTGCCTGCTGGCACTGCTGCTGCTCGGCTATGTGCTGTGGCGTCGCTACCGGGCCAACGCGTATCGCCGCAAGGCCCTGGCCAGGCTCGAACAGCTGTGGCTCGAACAGCGGCGACAGCCCGACCTGCCGCGCTTTCTCGGCGAGCTCAATACCCTGCTGAAAGCGGTCGCCATCACGGCCTACCCCCGGCGGGAGCTCGCCGCCTGCAGCGGGGACAAATGGCTGGCGTTCCTCAACGCCAGCTTGCGGGAGAATGAACGCCTGCCGCGGGAATTCGTTAGTGCCGCCTACCGCCGAGAGCCGCCACAACTGGACGTGGCGCAGTTGCACCGCGGCGCTCGGGCGTGGATCACACGCCACAGGAGGGCCGCATGATCGAATGGGTCTGGCCCTGGTTACTGCTGCTGGCGCCCCTGCCCTGGCTGGTGCGGCGCCTGTTGCCGGCCGCCAGCGGACGAGAGCCCGCGTTGCGCGCTCCCTTTTTCCGCGACTGGCAACAACTGGGCGAGGCGCGGGGCGCAGCCCGAGGTAACGGGGGGCGGCTGCCTCTGCTGGTGCTGTGGCTCATGTGGCTGTTGCTATTGCTGGCCGCCGCACGGCCCACCTGGATCGGTGAGGCGATAGAGTTACCCAACAGCGGTCGCGACCTCATGATGGCGGTGGATATATCAGGGTCGATGAAGATCGAGGACATGCAGCAGGGCCAGGCCCTGGTGCCGAGAATTCGCACGGTCAAACAGGTGGGAGCCGACTTTATTTCCCGACGCGCGGGAGATCGACTGGGTCTCATCCTCTTTGGCAGCAAGGCTTATGTGCAGTCTCCGCTGAGTTTCGACACCGCCACCGTCGAACGTTTCCTGCTGGAGGCACAAATCGGTTTTGCCGGTCAGGAGACCGCTATCGGCGACGCCATCGGACTGGCGGCCAAGCGACTCAAGGAGCGTCCGGTCCAGAGCCGCGTACTCATCCTGCTCACCGACGGCCAGGACACCGCCAGTTCCGTGCCGCCGCTGGAGGCAGCCCAGCTTGCCAGCAAGCTGGGAATCCGCATCTATACCATTGGCATCGGTGCCGACCAGATGACGCTGCCCGGCCTGTTCGGCTCGAGCTTCGGCAGCCGCCGGGTCAACCCCTCGGCGGAGCTGGACGAAGCCAGCCTGCAAGAAATCGCCCGCATGACCGGCGGCCAGTATTTTCGGGCCCGTAACCCGGCGGAACTCGCCCAGATCTACCAGTTGCTGGATGAACTCGAGCCGGTGGAGCAGCAGGCAGTGAGCTATCGACCCCGCCAGGCACTGGGCTACCTGCCGCTGCTGATCGCCCTGTTGCTGAGCTTCGGACTGGCACTGCGGCAGCTGCTGCCAAGTGTGCAACCGTTTGCGAAGCCCGCCGGGAGGACGTGATGACCGACGTGCACCTGATGCGACCTGAATGGCTGTGGATGCTGCTGCCCGCTGTCGTCCTGGCGCTGTTGATGTGGCGTCGGCGCGACCGCAGCGGCAACTGGAGCAAGGTCATCGCGCCGGAACTGCTACCCTACCTGGTCAACCCAGACACGTCCGCGCGTCGGCCCAGTCTGTTACCGCTGGTATTGCTGGGCTGGATACTGGCGGCTATCGCCGCCAGCGGGCCCAGCTGGGAGAAACTCCCTCAACCTGTTCACCAGCGGCAGGACGCCCTGGTGATTGTCCTGGATCTGAGTTACTCGATGAAGTCCGGGGATCTGGCGCCATCGCGCCTGGCGAGGGCGCGCCAGAAGATTCTCGACCTGTTGGCGCAACGGCGCGAGGGGCAAACCGGCCTGATCGCCTATGCCGGTGACGCCCATGTGGTCACGCCCCTGACGGACGACACCCCCACCATCGCCAACCTCCTGCCCGCGCTAGACCCCGATATGATGCCGGTACCGGGTAGCGATCCCGGCGCTGCGGTGGCGCAGGCGGTGGATCTGTTGCACTCCGCCGGTATTCGGGAAGGTCGCATCCTGCTGCTTACCGATGGTGTAGACACGCATGATCGGCGCGAAATCGAACAGGCCCTTAAGGACAGCGGCGTCGAATTGGCGGTGCTGGGAATAGGCACGCAAACAGGCGCGCCCATCCCACTGCCCGATGGCGGTTTTCTCAAGGAAGGTGACGGCTCCATTGTCATGCCCTCCCTGGATGAGCCCGCCCTGCAGGAACTGGCCGCTGCCACAGGGGGGCGGTACGCACGGCTGCAACTGGACGACAGCGACCTGGCGCGCCTGTTGGCCGAGCCGATAGCGGGCGCAATGCAGGCTACCGTGGAGCTGCAACGCACGGCGGATGCCTGGGAGGACCAGGGCTACCTGTTTCTGTTGCCACTTCTGCCGCTGGCACTGGGCCTGTTTCGCCGCGGCTGGATACTGTGCCTGCTGCCACTGTTGCTGGTCGCCCAACCCCGCCCTACCAGCGCAGACACCTGGGAAGAACTGTGGTTCACACCCGACCAACAGGGCCAGCGCGCACTGCAAGAGGACGACAGCGAACGTGCCGCGCAACTGTTCCAGAACCCGGCCTGGTCGGGCACCGCCGCCTACCGCAGCGGAGACTACGACAAGGCCGTCAACGACTTCGCCACTGCCGATGATGCCGATGCCTGGTATAACCGCGGTAACGCCCTGGCCCGTGCCGGCAAGCTGGATGAGGCAATTGCGGCCTACCGCGAATCCCTGTCCAGGGCACCCGACCAGCAGGATGCTGAAGAAAACCTGGCCCTGGTTGAAAAACTGAAAGAGCAACAAGAGAACCAACAGGATCAGCAACAGCAGCAGGACCAGCAACAGCAGCAGGACCAGCAACAACAGCAGGACCAGCAACAGCAGCAGGACCAGCAACAGCAGCAGGCTCAGCAACAGCAGCAGGACCAGCAACAGCAGCAGGACCAGCAACAACAGCAAGACCAGCAACAACAGCAGGACCAGCAACAGCAGCAGGACCAGCAACAGCAGCAGGACCAGCAACAGCAGCAGGACCAGCAACAGCAGCAGGACCAGCAACAGCAGGACCAGCAGCAACAACAGCAGCAACAGGAACAGCAACAGGAACAACAACAGGAACAGGATCAGCAGGAGCGGCGCAGCGCACAGGCCCACGAGGCTAAAACCGAGGCTGCACAACAAGAAGAACAGGCCCGTTCAGAAGTGGATGCAGAACAACAGGAACGCGAGCAGGCGACCGAGCAGTGGCTGCGACGGGTACCAGATGACCCCTCTGGCCTGTTGCGGGAAAAATTCCGTTATGAAAGCTACCTGCGCCAACAGCAGGGAGCCGGGAGGAGCAATGACAAAGTTTGGTGAAGCAGCCTCGGTACTGATGACGGCTGCGCTAATGCTTTTCTGCCTGGCGGCCCGCGCAGATATCAACGCCACCACCGACCGGAACCGGGTCGCCCTGGGCGACACGCTGCGCCTGACCGTCAGCGCGGACGACGGCGAGGATGTCGGCGCCATCGACCTGGCACCACTGGAACAGGATTTTGAAGTGCTGGGGCGTTCCCTGAGCACGAATACCAGCATTATCAACGGCCGCTACTCGAGCAGTGTGGATCTGGTAGTGGACATTACTCCGCGCCGCCAGGGCGACCTGACCATCCCTCCCCTGCATATCGATGGCCGTGCCAGCAACCGCCTGCAGGTAGTGGTCGGACCGCCACCGAGCGGCGATATGGATAACGAGTCTGTGTCATTCAAGGCAGAGCTCGACAGTGATTCCGTCTACGTTCAGGGCCAGCTGCTGCTCACCTTGCGCGTGCAGGAAGGCATCAACCTGGAAGACCGCAGCATTACCGAACTGAAACTGGACGATGCGTTCGTGCACATGCTTGACCAGCAGTCGTTCCAGCGCACCGTGAATGGCCGACCCCGACTGGTGCATGAAGTGCGCTATGCCATCTTCCCGGAACAGAGCGGCACCCTGACCATCCCTGTGCAAACCTATTCAGCGCGCGAACGCGGCCCCCGGCGCAGTGTCTTTGACATGGGCGGTGGCGGACGCCAGCTTCGGCGTCAAACCGAAGCCCTGCAGGTGGAGGTACTCCCCCGCCCGGACAGTTACCCCGACGCCGACTGGCTGCCCGCCAGCGAATTGACTGTGGAGGAGAACTGGTCCACACCCCCGGAGCAACTTCGCGTAGGAGAGTCCGCCACCCGCACGGTAACCATCCGCGGCGCCGGGCTGCAGGGAGCACAGTTGCCGCCAGTGCTGTACCCCGCCACCCGCGGCTTGAAGTTCTATCCCGACCAGCCCCAGATACAGGACAGCGAGGCAGCGTCCGGAGTAGTGGGCACCCGCGTCGACAGTGTGGCCGTGGTTCCCACTGAAGCAGGCACCTGGCATATCCCCGAACTGCGCATCCCCTGGTGGGATACCAACAGCAATGCGTTACGCTACGCCGTGCTTCCCGCCAGGGAACTGACGGTCGCCGCAGCGGACCCGGCCACCCATCAGCCCCCTCCACCCGCACCGCAGGCAGCGCCTGCGGTGCCCGCAGGCAGCATCGCCGCCGCACCGGCGCTGACAGTCACTCAGGACAACACCCGGCTATGGCAGGCCGTCAGTGCCGTTACCGGCCTGGGCTGGCTGCTCACCCTGGTCTACCTGGTTCTATCGCGCCGCCGCCGCACCACCCGAACCAGGCCGACAAACGCACCCAGCCAAGACCGGCAGGCTTTCAAGGCTGCCCTGGAGGCCTGTAACAAAGGCGATGCAGCGCTGGCCCGGCGGGCTGTCATCAGCTGGGCCGCGCAACTGCCTGGCGGCTCTCCCCCTCCTGTATCGCTGGCGCAGGTCGCAGCGATGTTCCCCGACCGGGAACTGGAAACAGCGCTGGAAACGCTGGACAAGACACTGTACAGCGATGCCTCGAGCACCTGGAACGGGGCGGCACTGGCGCAGTGCCTGCGGCGAGTGCGCTCCCGCCGCGCCGAGGGGGACGCTGCCGCGGGCGAGGCCGGGTTACAACTCTACCCTCAAGGCGCCTGATGCAATATGGTATCGTTACGCCCCGCAAACAGGAGCCCAATGGTGCCCGGCAACCGCGGTGCGAAGTGCCCTGAAGAGCGACAGCAATACCAAAGGAGACAAGTAATGCGCCACTCTTACCTCAAGGTCCGCGCCCTGGGCCTGTTGTTGCTGAGTTACCTGGCGCTACCGGCCGCGGCGGGGGAGCCCCCCTCGTACACCAACGGCTTTGATATCGAAGGCGGCTTGATCGCACCCAATGAGATCGACCACGGCGGCCCCGGGCGCGATGGCGTGCCGGCGCTGGACAATCCGCTTTTCCTGACCGGTGCGGAGCGCGATGGGAAAATAGGCGCGAACGACCGGGTGCTGGGGGTAAGCTTCAATGGCATTGCCAAGGCCTACCCGATCGCTATCCTCGACTACCACGAAATCGTCAACGACGTATTCGGGGTCACACCGATCACTGTCACGTTCTGTCCACTGTGCGGTACAGGCATGGTATTTTTTGCCGAGGTCGACGGCCAGGTACTGAACTTCGGGGTATCGGGCCTCCTCTACAACAGTGATCTGTTGCTTTACGACCGCAACACCCTGTCACTGTGGTCACAACTGATGAAAACCGCAGTAACCGGCCCTCTGCGCGGCAGCAAGCTCACCCAGGTGCCGGCCCAGTACACCACCTGGAACGCGTGGCTCGAGCAACACCCCGACACGCTGTTGCTGTCACGGGAAACCGGCCATGACCGCGATTATGACCAGGCCATATATGTCGAATACCGGCGCCTGCCCATGGTGATGTTTTCCACCGGCCACCAGGACTGGCGGATTCCGGCGAAAACCTGGGTAGTGGGCATCAGCATCGGCGACGCATCCCTGGCTCTTCCCTTCGAGCAATTGGACCGGCTGACAGCGCCACTGGAAGTAGCGGTTGGGGAAACCCAGGTGACCGTACACTGGAACCGCGAGGCCTCCGCCGCCCGGGTAGTGGACAGCGACGGCGCGGAGATACCCGCTACTTCCGGCTACTGGTTTGCCTGGGCGGCATTTCACCCCGAGACCGCACTGTACCTGCCCGAGTAGCGTGACCTGCGGGCCCACGCGACACCCTGCGAGCGCCGGGCAACCTCGGGCTAGCCCGCCGCTTGCAGCGACTTGCTGACCACCTCGTACACATCCGGCGACAGCGACTCCAGCGCCGCCAGGCGTTGCAGTTGTGCCTGCATCGCCTGTGCCCTGGCGGGATAGATGTGCCAGCGGGTGAGCGGCGTCAACAGCTTCGCCGCGATTTGCGGGTTGAGCGGATCCAGGCGCCCCACCATATCGGCGAGAAAACGGTAGCCCTCGCCGTCCTGTCGATGAAAATGCAACGGGTTCTGCCGGGTGAAGACCCCCACCAGGGATCTCACCTTGTTGGGATTGCGCAATTCGAAGCCGGGATGTCGGGTCAGGGCCTGCACCCGCGCCAACCCGTCCCCCGCCGGTATCGCGGCCTGTACGCCAAGCCACTGGTTCACCACCAGGCTGTCGTGCCCCCAGTCCGCGTAAAATGACTGCAGGGCCGTGGCGCGATCCACCTCGGGGCCGTAGAACGCGATGCACCGCAGCGCGGCGAGGCGGTCAGTCATGTTGCTGGCCTCCCGGAACTGTGCCTGGGCCAGATCCAGGTGCGGGCCAGCGGCGCAGCACAAGTAGTCCAGGCAGGTGTTGCGCAGGCTGCGCGCGGCGATCTGCTGGCCGTCGGGCGCATACTCCGCCGTAGTGTGCAACGCCCGGTAGCGCTGCAGCAGGCGCTTTTCACAGGCCTCGGCCACCGCGGCCTTCACAGCCACCCTGGCCGCGTGCAGGGTATCGACGTCGGCTCCCCCGGACGCGCCGGCCAGATCCGCCAGGTAATCCTCGGGGGGCAGCGCCAGCATGGCGGCCACCATGGCCGGGTCCAGGGAGGCATCCTCCAGCAAGTCATTGCAGGCATCCAGCAGCAGGGAGTTGACCCGCGGCTCCTGCCCGGCCCGCAGCTGGCTTTGCACTTCCCCGAGCACCCTGATGGCCAGCGCCTGGGCACTGTCCCAGCGCACGAAACCGTCGTCGTCGCGCGCCATCAGCGCACGCAGCTCGGCGGCGCTGAAATCGTATTCGAGGCGCACCGGGGCGGAAAAACCGCGCAGCAGCGACGGTACCGGACGCTCCATCACGGACTCAAACACAAACTGCTGGCGTGGCTGGTCGACGACCAGTACCCGGTGGGTATTGTCCCTGCTTTCCGGATCTGGCACGTCACCGGCGAGGCGCAGCGGCAGGTTGCCCGCCTCGCCCAGCAACCCCATTGCCAGTGGTATGACCATGGGTAGTTTGTCAACCTGGCCCGGGGTGGCCGGGCAGGATTGCGCTACCTCCAGGGTGTACCGCGCGGTCTGGGGGTCGTAGTCGTCCCGGACCCGCAGCACCGGCGTCCCCGCCTGCGAATACCACAGCCGGAACTGGCCCAGATCGACACCGCTGGCATCCTCCATGGCCTGTACAAAATCCTCACAGGTCACTGCCTGTCCGTCGTGGCGCTCGAAGTACAGATCGGCTCCCCTGCGGAATGCTGCCGGCCCCAGCAGGGTATGTATCATGCGCACCACTTCCGAGCCTTTTTCGTAAACCGTGGCGGTGTAGAAATTATTGATTTCAATGACCGATTCGGGCCTGACCGGGTGCGCCATGGGGCCGGCGTCTTCGGCGAACTGGGTGGCGCGCAGCAACATGACGTCCTCCACCCGCTTGACCGTGGGCGAGCCCATGTCCGCGGAAAACGTCGCATCGCGGAATACCGTGAACCCCTCCTTCAGACTGAGCTGGAACCAGTCGCGGCAGGTAACCCGATTGCCGCTCCAGTTGTGGAAATACTCGTGGGCGACAATGGACTCGACCCGCTGGAAGGTGGCATCGGTGCTGGTCGCGGCACTGCACAGCACACAGGAGGAATTGAATATATTCAGCCCCTTGTTCTCCATGGCCCCCATGTTGAAATCGTCCACCGCCACGATGTTGAACAGGTCCAGGTCGTATTCCCTGCCATAGACCTGCTCGTCCCAGCGCATCGCCCGCTGCAGCGAGCTCATCGCATGGGCGCATTTGTCCAGGTCCTTTTCCTCTACGTAGACGCGCAACTGGACATCGCGACCGCCGCGGGTGCGAAAGCTGTCTGCAACGAAGTGCAGGTCGCCGGCCACCAGCGCAAACAGGTATGCGGGCTTCGGGTAGGGGTCGTGCCACACGGCCAGGTGGCGGCCATTTGCGAGTCGTTCCTCGGTGACCAGATTGCCGTTGCTGAGCAATACCGGGTAACGCTCCCGCTGGGCCTCGATCGTGACGGTAAACACGGCCATGACATCCGGGCGGTCCGGGTAGTAGGTGATCTTGCGAAAGCCGTGAGCCTCGCACTGGGTGCAGAACATACTGTGCGACTTGTACAGGCCGTCCAGCGCGGTGTTGTCCTGCGGGCGGATCCGGGTAAGGCACTCGAACCGGAACGCCGCGGGGACGTCGTCCACCTCCAGGCCCTCATCGGTAGTCCGATACTCACCGGGGGCAAGGGTGCGGCCGTCTATCGCCAGCCCCAGCAATTCCAGGCCATCGCCGTGCAACTGCAGCGGCGTGCCGGGCGCAGTGTGGTCCTGGCGCCGCACAGCGAGGCGGGATGTTACCTGGGCATGGTCTTCGTAAAGCTGGAACTCCAGTTCGGTCCGTTCCACCAGATAGGCGGGCGGCTGGTAGTCCTGGAGATGGATCGCAGATGGCCTGGCTTCTCGCATGGTGTTACCAACAGTTCAATTAAGGGTCAGTGACAGCTGGTAGCCGCCGTATTTGCGCATATTGATCACGCCGCCATCGAAAATCAGGTACTGCCCCTTGATGCCGAGCAATGTACCGCCGGCCCTGGAACTCTTGTCCAGGTTAAATGATTTCACCCTGGTGGGATATTGCAGCACTGGGTAGCCGATCAGAGTCTGCGGGTGGCTCTCCAGAGAGGTTATTGCCTGCAGGCCGTATTGCCGCTGCAACGCGGCGATTTCCGCGCCACTTTGCGCCAGCAACTCCTCCCGCGCCCGATCCAGGTCACACGGCTCGGCATCGCCCTTGAGCATGGCCTGCCACTGGGTGCGATCGGTGATATGACTGCGCAGCACATCTTCGACCAGGCCCGAATAGAACCGGGTGCTGACCCGGAAGATCGGTTGCGCCTGGGTCGCACCCTGGTCTATCCAACGGGTGGGCACCTGGCTACCGCGGGTGATTCCGACTTTCAACCCCGAGGTATTGGCCAGATAGACGAAGTGATCGATCATGCAGTGCTGTTCGCCCCATTCCGGCTCGCGGCAGGTGCCGGCGGCATAGTGGCACTTCTCGGGACTCATGATGCAGCTGTCGCAGCGGGCCAGGCTGCGGAAGCACGGATAGCAATAGCCCTGGTTGAAGCTCTTGCGAGTTTTGCGCGCGCAGTGAATGCAATTGATCTCGCCGCCATATTCCAGCCAGAGTTCCCGGCCGAGATACTGATTGAGGGGCACCTCGTGATCGCCCAGCACAAGCAGGTACTGTACCGGCTGCTCGAGGCGGGTTTTCATCTTGCGCACAGCTCCCGCTGCCAAAAGCTCAGCCACGTATTTCTCCTGCCATGAATAAGTTCACCGCCACTTCAGCGGCGTGTCACCGGGCTCGTCGCAATGCTGTCCCTGCTTGTGGCCCCTGTCGATATAGCCCACCCGCTCTCGCTCCGGCAGGTGCAGCTCCCCCCAGGCGATAATCGCCTGCAGCGCCTCGTGGCGCTGCTCCCGGGTCAACGGGCGTCCATCGGGCCATCTGCCGGTTTCCACGGAGCGCTTGAGGCTGAGGTAGACCGGCTCGGTCATGGATTCGATCAACTGGCGGTAGTCCATAATGGCCTCAGGCCTGTACCTTCTGTACCTGGTCGAGAAAATGCCAGGGGCTCAACAAGGTGAGGAATTCCTCGACGGGCACCGGCCTGGCAAAGAAAAAGCCCTGCACCACGCTGACGCCCTGCGCGATCAGAAAACGGCACTCTTCCTCGGTTTCAACGCCTTCGGCGACCATGCCCATATCGAGACTTTTGCCCACGGCGATGATAGCGGAAAGCAGTCGGGCCGTCTGCTGTTCGCGATGGCAACCCTGGACGAAACTGCGGTTGATCTTGAGTTCGTCCAGGGGGTAATGGCCCAGGTACGCCATGGGCGAGTAACCCATGCCGAAGTCATCGACGGCCAGCACCACACCCAGCTCGCGCAGCGCCAGCAGGCCTGCGCGCACCCCCGGAGCCTTGTCGGTCATAATGCCCTCGCTCAGCCCCAGTTCCAGCCTGTTGCCCTCCAGGCCATGGCGTTGCAATACCTGGGCGACCCGGCTGGTAAAGCCGGCATTGAACTCGAACGCTCCGACGTTGATGGACATACGCGGCAGCTTTAAACCCAGTTCGTCCAGCGCCTGCAGCTGCCGGCACACCTCTTCCAGCACCCAGTTGCCAAGTTCGGCTATCACGCCGATCTCCTCGGCAACCGGGATGAACTGGTAGGGCGGCAGCAGGCCCTGCTCGGGGTGTTCCCAGCGCAGCAGCGCCTCGGCCCCCACTACCGAACCGTTGACGGTATTGACCTGTGGCTGGAAGTGCAGGACCAGCTGGCCGCGTTCCACTGCTCGCCGCAGGTCCGTTTCCAGTTGCAGGCGACCAATGGCGACCGCCTGCATATCGGCCTTGTAATACAGGACGTTTTCCTGGCTTGATGCCTTGGCATGGTGCATGGCGATACCCGCGGCCTTGAGCAGCGATTCGACATCACCGCCATCCCGGGGGGCAATCGCAATGCCGATACTGGCAGTGACCACCAACTCGTTGCCCTCGATCTGCATAGGCTCAAGCAGCGCATCCACCAGGCGTTGCGCGACCAGCCCTGCCGCCTCGACCGTGTCGAGCTGGTTCAGTACCACGGTAAATTCATCCCCTCCCAGGCGGGAAACCTCTATCTGGCGATCGGCCTCTACGTTGTGGCCCACCCGGTCGCTGGTCCGCACACAGGCGGAGAGGCGCCGGCCCACTTCACGCAGGGTCAGGTCGCCGGCCTCGTGCCCGAGGGAGTCGTTGATCCGTTTGAAATTGTCCAGGTCGATAAACAGCAGGGCCAGCGTATGACCGTTACGCGCGTTGAGATCGAGCAGCAGGCTGAATTGTTCGGTAAACAGGCGCCGGTTGGGCAGGGTCGTCAGCCCGTCGTAATAAGACAGGTGCTGCAGCTGGCTGCGGGTCTGGTTGATTTCTTCGGCTGCCTTGTTGAGTTCCTCCTCGCGCTGTGACAACTGGGAAGTGCGCTCGTCAATCTTCATGCTCAGCAGGCGCTGCCCCACGTCACTCTCCTTGCGGTAGGAGCTGAAGCCACCGATAACGCCGTTGAGCACCTGGGCCACTTCCATGATTTCGCGGTCCGCCTTGATCTGCACTGCTTCCTGCTGGCGGCCTGCGGCGACTTCCTCTGCCAGGTGTGAAAGCTGCGACAAGCCCCGGGTTATGCGCCGGCTGAGCAGCCAGGCAACTGCCACGCACAACACAAGCAGCACGCTACTGACGGCTGCCACCTTGCCCAGAGCGGGATAAATGGCCCGCAGCAGCGCCCCGCGGGAAATATCCAGTTGCAGGTAACCGACGATCCGCAGGCTCTTGCCCGCCTCCGGAGCCGCCAGTGCGGCATAGAAATCGGCAGCCCGCAGGCCGCTTCGTGTCGGATTGACCGAGGTGAATACCGGCATGGTGAGGTAAAAAGGCAAATCCGTATCGCCGAGTGCCGCCCCCAGGCCGGTACCCGTCGATTGCATGGTTGCGTCATACCCCACCAGGGTGGTGTCCGCCACGGCTGCGTCCTGGCGCAAACGCCGGAACGCCGGGGGCAAGCCGCCCGCCGGCCCGGTGCGCGTGCGCTGTGCGACAACGTCTCCCTGGCCGTCGCGCGCGGCGGCCAAAGAGACCTCGGGAATCTCGAGAAACGCCGCCAGGATACCGTCCAGAGCCGCTTCATCGCGGCTGTAGATGGCCACCTGCAAATCCGGGCGACTAAGCAGGCGGGCCTCCCCGGCGGCCACCACCCGCTCCAGGGCCAGCTGGTATTCCCGGGAAGCGGTTACCATCACGGCGGTGAGCGCTAACAGCAACGCCAGGCCGGTAAACAACGCACTCAATCTCGATGCAATCGTCACTGTGCCCACTCCCTCGATATCAGCCCGAACAACGCCCCCAGT
Organism: Pseudomonadales bacterium; assembly: GCA_024234735.1. GTDB lineage: Bacteria > Pseudomonadota > Gammaproteobacteria > Pseudomonadales > Halieaceae > JARRPM01. The sequence goes on along the minus strand of JACKNV010000001.1, from coordinate 494,242 downwards.
ACCGCCCCGCAAAGCAGCCCGCCGAGATGGGCGGCATTGGCGATAGCGCCAAAACCCAGCCCTTCCACCACGCCCAGCATGCAGGCGAGCAGCCAGCCCACCATGAACAGCATGATCGCGGGTGAAGGCTGGATACGCCACGCCGGTTGCAACAGGGGGGCGACCCAGGAGAAGCCCAGTAGCCCGTATACCACACCGGACATGCCGCCAAACAGGCTGGGGCCGCTGACCATGTACTGGCTGGTATTGGACACCACGGCGATAACCAGGAACAAGCCAAACATGTTCAAATGCCCCGTTACCCGCTCCAGCTTGCCCCCCAACTCCCACAACCACAGGCTGTTGAACACGATATGCAACCAGCCAAAATGCAGGAAAGCCGGCGTCAGCAGGCGCCAGTATTCGCCGTCCAGGGTGCCAAACAGCGGCCTTCCCTGCACGATCGTGAACGGCGAGAACGTAAACAGCGGCAGGAAGCTATTTAGCAGCGGCAGATAGAACAGCCCGAAGCCGAGCACGCTAAGTCCGATCAACGCCAGTGTCACCGGCGCATCCCGCCAGTTTACCGGCAGCGGGTTACTCACGGACCGGCCTTTGTCGCCAAGCTCGATCCGCACGCCACCAGCGCGCCAGACCTGGTACAGGTGCCTCACAGGTTCCACCTGCGTTGCCAGTTCCACCGCCAGCACCTGGCGGCCGCCCTCCTCAAAGACGCGGTGCACGATTCCGCGCTGGCGCAACAGCGCGCTCAGCGGCAGCAGGTCTTCCTCGACGTCGACACTGAGAGCGTGATGGAGTGCTGTCATCGCTCAGTTGACAAGCGCGTCGCCCCAGCGCAGCTTGTCCCGACAACTTGCATAGAAGCTGTGACCCAGCGGATGCAGCAGGGTCAGCCTGTGGGCTTTCTTGTGCACGTGAACCGCGTCGCCCGGACGCGCAGTCATATTGACCTGGCCGTCGCAGGTCACCGGCGGGTGGATGCGGTTGCGCGCCAGTATCTCCACGCGAATTTCGGAGTTGCCCTCGACCACGATGGGGCGGCTGCTCAGCGCGTGGGGAAACATCGGTACCAGTACGATCGCATCCAGGGTCGGGTGCATGATGGGGCCACCTCCGGACAGGGAATAGGCGGTGGAGCCCGTGGGCGTGGACACGATCAGGCCATCGGCCCGCTGGCGGTAGACGAAACTGTCGTTGATATACAGCTCGAACTCTATCATCTGGGCCGAGGTGCCGGAATTGACCACCACGTCGTTCAGGGCATCCGCGCGACCCACGACCTTGCCCTGGCGCTCCACCTGTGCATCCAGTAGAAAGCGGTTTTCCGGCTTGAAGTGACCATCCAGCACCGCGGGCACCTGGATGGCGATCTCGTTCGGGACGATATCTGTCAAAAAGCCCAGCCTGCCGCGGTTTACGCCCAGCACCGGGGTATCGTACTTGGCCAGGGTCCGGGCCGCGCTGAGCAGGCTGCCGTCGCCCCCCACCACGATAACCAGATCGGCCTCCTGGCCGATTTCATCACAGCTGGCCAGTGGGTGGCTGGCGTCTTCCACCAACTCGCCCAGCCGGTCCTCCAGTACGACCTCCAGGTCGCGCGCCTCCAGCAGTGCGAGCAACTCCTGTACCACTTCGCGCAGGCCGGACTGCTTGCTGCGGCCTACCAAACCGATTCTCTTGAACGATCCCTGCATTGCAATGGCGCCCCGCCTGGGTAAGGCTGGTATTATAAACACGAAAGCGCTGGCCAGCGCAGTGCTGGCGGCGAATTCGCGACCTTCGACCACTGCGGGATATGGAGCAGCCATGACCACGAGTAAAGCGGTACTTATCACCGGCGCCACCCGCGGCCTGGGAAACAATCTGGCACACCAGTTTGCCCGCCGCGGCTACCGCCTGGCCCTGACCGGCCGCAGCCGCGAAGACCTGGACAGGCTGGCCGCGGAACTGGCCGCCAGCGCAGCGGAGGTCGTTGTCGAGGTGCTCGATGTCACCGCCTTCGATACCATAGGGCCAGTCATGCAGGCCTGCGCCCGGCAGTTGGGCGGCCTGGACATCGTGGTGGTCAATGCCGGCGTCGCCTTTACCACACCCGCCGGCAAGGGGCATTTCGATCTCATACGCCAGACCATAGATGTCAACCTCAGCGGGGCGATCGCCACTGCCGAGGCCGCCGTGGAACTGTTTCGCCAGCAGGGAGGCGGCCATCTGGTGGGCATTTCCTCGGTGGCCGCGCTGCGCGGTTTCCCAAGAAACGGCATATACAGTGCGACCAAGGCGGGCTTGAGCCGCTACCTGGAGGCGGTGCGTATCGAAACCCGACGCGAGCCCATCGTGGTGACCGAGCTGGCACCGGGCTATATCGACACCGAACTCAACCGGTCCCTGCCAAACCGGCCCTTTCTGGTCACGGCGGAAAAAGGTACGCAGATCATGGTGGAACTCATTGAAAAACAGGTGCACTTTCGCTACGTACCCCCCTGGCCCTGGACGTTGGTGGCGCAACTGCTCAAACACCTACCCGATAGCCTGCTGGCGAAAATGTAGGCGCGCCCGGCACCCTGTAGCCAGATTTCAGGCCAGCCAGTCGAAACCGCGCCGCCCCTGCAGCCCCCCGGTGTGAATAGCCAGCAGCGGCTGCTGTGCCGACCACTCCCCGGCGCGCAACCGCCGGTGAATCGCGTACAGCATCTTGGCCGTGTAGACCGGGTCCAGCGGCACACCGTGGACCCGCTCGAATGCCAGGATGAATGCCTGCAGCGGTGCCGTGACCCGGGCAAATCCGCCGCAATGTTCCTGGTGCAGAATCTGCCAGCGCGCGATTCCACCGTCCTGTACGGCGCGCCCCGCCAGGGCCTGTTGCACGCGCGACTCGAGGTCCGTCGCCCCCCGGAGCGCGGAGATTCCGATCACCTCGCAGCCGCTTCCCAGGCCACGTACCACTCCGGCCAACGTCGTGCCGGTGCCCACCGGCAGCAGGATGCGCCTGGCCCAGGGGGCCACCTGGCGAAGCAACGTGGCGATATCGCCACAGCCGCGCACGCCGGCGGGGCCGGCCCCACCCTCGGGTATGACTTTGCAGGGTGCGAAGCGTGCGGCCACCGCCGCAAGATAGTCGGCTTCATTGCGTAACCGGAACTCACTGCGGCTCACCCGTTCGATATGCATTCCCCAGGCCCTGGCCTCCGCCAGCATGGCAGTATCCGCACAGCCATCGTCAGCGCGCACGATGCCTACCGTCTGCAGGCCCTGTTCACGCCCCAGGGCGGCCAGCGCGTGCAAATGATTGGACCAGGGACCGCCAAAGGACACCAGGCGGTGGATACCCTCGCGGTGGGCCGCCTGGAAAACAGGCCGCAGTTTGAAGTGTTTGTTGCCCGGCGCGTTCCCGCCGGTGAGATCCAGCCGCAGCAGGCTGACATTGGCCATGCTGACCCCGTCGACCTCACCCCCATCGAGCCGGGTCAGCAGACTGACGGACATTGCTGCAGGGCGCTAGCCCAGGCCGACGTTGTTTTTTTGCAGGACTTGCTCGGCGCGATAGCTGGAGCGCACAAAGACACCGGAAACCACCTCCATGAAACCCCGCTCCAGCCCCCACTGGCGGTACTGCTCGAACTGCGCGGGGCTGACCCAGCGGTCTATCGGATGGTGGTGCGCGGTCGGCTGCAGATACTGCCCGAGGGTGAGGATATCGACGCCCACGGCGCGCAGATCGTCCATGGTCGCCGTGATTTCCCCGTCGGTTTCACCCAGGCCCAGCATGAGGCTGGTCTTGGTGAGTACCTGTGGACGGTAGCGCTTGGCGTGCGCCAGCACCTCCAGCGTCTGTTCGTAGCTGGCGCGAGGGTCTCGTACCGGGTGGGTGAGGCGCCGCACGGTCTCCACGTTCTGGGCGAAGACCTCGATACCGGAGTCCACCACGGTTTCCACGTCCTGTAACACACCGAGGAAATCCGGCGTGAGGGCCTCCACCGCGGTATCCGGGTTGACTTCCTTTACGCGGCGCACGCAGGCGGCGTAATGGCCGGCTCCCCCATCGGCCAGATCGTCCCGGTTGACCGAGGTCAGCACCACGTAGCGCAGGCTCATCAACTGTACCGAGCGGGCAGTGTTGTCCGGCTCCATGGAGTCCAGCCAGCCCCTGGGATTACCCGTGTTCACCGCGCAGAAACGGCAGGCACGGGTGCAGACATCACCCATCAACATGATAGTGGCGGTACCGGCACTCCAGCACTCGCTCATATTCGGGCACTTGGCCTCTTCGCAAACAGTGGCCAGGCGGTGTTCATGCACGATGTCCTGGACCTTTTCGTAGGTGGCGCCGCCGCGCACCCGCACCCGCAGCCAGTCGGGTTTGGGCAGGCGCTGGCCGGAGCCCCTGCCGGCCTTGATGCCGTCCTTGATCGCGACCATGCCCCTGTCGTTGACAAATTTCTCGCCGCTGGCGACCTGGATCACCGGAATGAGCTCTGCGTCTGGCATAGCCACTCTACCTTTACCCTTCGACAATGCATTGTAACCCAGGGCCTGGCGACGGGCACGTCCTGCGATCGGGTTCGCATCCGGGCATTTGTTGAGCGAGAACAAGGTTGGGGGCGTCCCGGTGATCTAGTATGATCAGTTGCAAATCAGGGGGCCGCCAGCGGCCCGCTTCGCAGCTAAACCATTCGCCGGAGACGCCAAAGCTGCCAATGTCGAGCAAACGCCTCTCGGGGTCCGCGCTGACCGATCTGCTGCAGAGCCTCAGCGGCCTGCTGCTGGTGCTGTTCATCTGGGGCCATATGTTCTTTGAGTCCAGTATATTGCTGGGCAAGGACGCGATGTTGTGGGTCACCAAAATGTTCGAGGGTGAGCACCTTCTCGGGCAGGCCTATCCCGCGCTGGTGTCCGCTGTCGCCGCCGGAATCTTTTTCCTGATCGCGATACACGCGATCCTGGCGCTGCGTAAATTTCCCGGCAGCGCCGCCCAGTACCGGCAGTTTCACCGGCATATGGGCAGCCTGCGTCACACCGACACCACCCTGTGGTACGTCCAGATGGTGACCGGTTTCGCCCTGTTCTTCCTCGCATCGACCCACGTGCTGCTGGTGTTCCTGCAGCCCGACAACATCGGCCCCTACGCCTCTTCCGACCGCATCTGGAGTGGCCGCTTCTGGCTGCTCTACGCGCCCCTGCTCATCTGTGTGCACCTGCATGCCGGGATCGGCGTCTACCGGCTGGTGATGAAATGGGCACCAATACCCGCGGCCCGGACGCAACAGGTGAGGCGGCGCCTTAAACTGGCCATGTGGGGCATCATCGGTTTCTTCCTGTGTCTGGGCAGCGCCAGCCTGGTGACCTATATGAAAATCGGCTACGACCATGCCGACCGGGTGGGCGAGCGCTACCTGGGCGCCGGCGAACAGCGGGGAGACTGAGGACGATATGCACACCATCTACACCGATGTACTGGTGATAGGCGGCGGCCTGGCCGGGCAGCGGGCAGCCATTGGTGCCAGGCGTCGCGGCCAGGAGGTCATTGTACTGAGCCTGGTACCCGCCAAGCGCTCTCACTCGGCCGCTGCCCAGGGCGGCATGCAGGCCAGTCTCGGCAACTGCCTCGGGGGAGCCGGAGACAACGAGGATATCCATTTTGCCGATACGGTGCGCGGCAGCGACTGGGGTGCGGACCAGGAGGTGGTGCGCATGTTTGCCCACACCGCCCCCAAGGCCATCCGGGAACTGGCGGCCTGGGGTGTTCCCTGGAACAGGGTGGAGCGCGGCGAACGGGAAATTACCGTGGACGGCAAGAAGCAGACTATCCGCGAGGCGGATGCCGCCCACGGGTTGATCACCAGCCGCAACTTCGGCGGTACCCAGAAGTGGCGGGCCTGCTACGTATCCGACGGTACCGGCCACGCGATGCTTTACACCATGAGCAACCAGGCCATTGCCGCGGGTATTCCGGTGCACGAACGCATGGAAGCGCTGGCGCTCATTCACGCCGACGGGCGCTGCCATGGCGCGATCGTGCGCAACCTGATGAGCGGTGAACTGGTAGCCTACGTCGCCCGGGCGACCTGTATCGCCACCGGCGGGTTCGGCCGTATCTACCGGGTCTCCACCAACGCCGTCATCAACGAGGGGATGGGGGCTGCCATCGCCCTGGAAACCGGCGTGGCTGCGCTGGGCAACATGGAGGCGATCCAGTTCCACCCCACCGGCATCTTTCCCGCAGGCATTCTGGTAACTGAGGGTTGTCGCGGCGATGGTGGGCTGCTGCTGGATGGCGCGGAACACCGCTTCATGCCCGACTACGAGCCGGAGAAGAAGGAACTTGCCTCCCGCGACGTGGTTTCCAGGCGCATGGAAGAGCACATCGCCGCGGGCCATGGCGCCAAAACCCGCTTCGGCGAGCACCTGTGGCTGGACATCCGTCTGCTGGGGGCAGCGCATATCGACACCAAGCTGAGGGAGGTAAAGGAAATCTGCCAGTACTTCCTCGGCGTCGACCCGGTACGCGAACTGATACCGGTGCGCCCGGCGCAGCACTATTCAATGGGTGGCGTGCGCACGGATCACCACGGCCACAGCCCGCAACTGCGAGGGCTGTTCGCAGTGGGCGAGGCCGCCTGCTGGGACATGCACGGCTTCAACCGGCTGGGCGGCAACTCGGTGGCGGAAACCGTGGTGGCCGGAATGATCGTGGGCGAGGCCATCGCCGACTTCTGCGAATCCCCGGAGGGCGCCCTGACACTGTCCACCGCGCTGGTGGAAGATTTCGGTCGCCGCGAAGCTCGACACCTGGCGACCATAAGCGATGGGCACGGGGACGAGAACGCCTTCGACCTGATCCGCAGGATGCAGGAGACCATGACCGCCAAGGTAGGCATATTCCGCCATGCAGAGCGTCTCGAGGAAGCGGTGAGCAGTTTGCAGGATCTGCAACGGCGCAGCCGCAATATCAGCCTGCGCAGCAGTGCCGCCGGGGCCAATCCCGAGTTGGTCGCCGCCTATCGCCTGCAAAGAATGCTGAAGCTGGCGCAGTGCGTGGCCTATGGCGCGCTGCAACGCACCGAAAGCCGCGGCGCCCACTACCGGGCAGACTTTCCGCGCCGCGACGACGCGAACTGGATGCGCCGGACGCTCGCCGTCTGGCCCGACGCCAAGGCCACCCTGCCCAACCTCGGCTACGAGCCGCTCGATATCATGCGCATGGAGATACCACCCGGCTGGCGCGGCTACGGCGCGCGGGACTACATAGAGAACCCGCAAACCGCCCTGCGCCAGGAGCAGATAGAGGCTGTGCTGGCCACCCTCGAGGGCGCGGACCCGGAGACCCGGCAAGCGGCGTTGATGCCCTTCAAGCACCTGTTGCCAGAACACCTGCGCGGCCCCAACCAGCGCCTGGGAGAGCAGTCGTGACTCAAATACCCGTACAGCAGTTGGGTCGCACCCTGCAGATCGAGATTTTGCGGCACAACCCCCGGGACCCCGACAGCGTCCCCCACCTCCAGACCTTCGAGGTCGAGGAGGCGGACGCCATGACCCTGTTTATTGCCCTCAATGAGATCCGTGAAACCCAGGACCCGTCGTTACAGTTCGACTTCGTCTGCCGCGCCGGTATCTGCGGCAGCTGCGGCATGATCATCAATGGCCGCCCGGGCCTGGCCTGCCGCACCCTCACCCACCAGTTGCCGCAACGCATTACCCTCGCGCCCCTTCCCGCGTTCGAGTTGATCGGCGACCTCTCGGTCAACACCGGCAAGTGGATGCGGGGTATGTCAGAGCGCCTGGAGACCTGGGTACACAGGCAGGACCTGGAACAGTCGGACCTGGATTCCCTGGAAGCGCCCATGGAGCCGCAGCTGGCGGAGCAACTATACGAACTGGAGCGCTGTATCGAATGCGGCTGCTGCATTGCCGCTTGCGGAACCGCGCAAATGCGCGAAGATTTCGTGGGCGCGGTCGGTCTCAACCAGATCACCCGCTTTCGCCTCGACCCCCGTGACGAGCGCAGCGATGCCCAGTTCTACGAACTGGTTGGCGACGAAACCGGTGTATTCGGCTGCATGACTCTTTTGGGCTGCGAGGACATGTGCCCAAAAGACCTGCCGCTGGCGACCCAGATTGCTTTTCTGCGCAGGCGCATGGTCATGGCCGGCTAGCCGGCCATGCTGATACCGGCACCTTTTCAATAAACAATAAGGACAGACGCACTATGTACGATATTGCCTCCACCGTGTCCCGCGTGGCCAACGACACCTACAGCCATACCCGCCGTATCATGCCGGCGCAGCCCTGGTGGAACACCCTGGAAAGCAGCTTTCACAAATTCCCCGACGATTTCGAACTCGACCTGCGCACGGAACTGACGGTGGATGGCACCGCGGCGGCCGACTATCTGCTGCGCACGGCAGGTGCCAGCCTGCTGACTGGTCTGGCGCTGCCTACCAGTATCTCCCCGCGCCAGTTGAAGCGCGACATGGCCACCATCAACTACTATCGCAACAAGGCCGACAAGGCCAACCCCACCGCCTATTTCAAGAAGCCCGACAGCTCGCGGGTCGAAATCCAGACGTCTTCCGCGGGCGTGCTGCGCTTCAAGCCGGACGACGGTACCTGCGAACTGCTGAGTTTCGACAGCCCCTTCAAGACCGTCAACCCCAAGCTGCGCGACAGCTACCCCAAACAGCGGCGCAACATGCGCGCGGTGGCCCAGTACTGGCGCCACGACGAGGGCCCGCGGCCCACGATCTGTGTCATTCACGGCTTCATGGCGGACCCCTACTGGCTCAACCGAATGTTCTTTGCCCTGCCCTGGTTCTATGCCCAGGGCTATGACATCCTGCTCTACACCCTGCCCCACCACGGTAAACGGCAGTCCAGGTTGTCCCCCTTCAGCGGCCATGGGCTGTTCGCTCACGGTCTGTCCCACCTGAACGAATCCATGGCGCACGCGGTACACGACTTCCGGGTGTTCATGGATTACCTGGAAGCGCGCGGAGTGCGCAAAATCGGCGTTACCGGCATCAGCCTGGGGGGCTACACCTCCTCCCTGCTGGCTGCGGTGGAAGACCGGCTGCACTTCTCGATTCCCAACGTGCCGGTGGTCAGCCTGCCGGACCTGGTACTGGAATGGTTTCCCATGAACATGGCGATCAAGTCGTTGCTCAAGTTGAGCGGCACCAGTGTGCGCGAGGCCCGCCATATGCTCGCCGTTCACTCCCCGCTGACCTACCAGCCCCTCATCCCCAAGGAGCGCCTGATGGTGATAGCCGGGGCCGGAGACCGGCTGGCACCCCCGAAACACGCGCGCCTGCTGTGGGACCACTGGGATCGCCCGCGGATTCACTGGTTTCCGGGCAACCACCTGCTGCACCTGGACAAGGGCAAATACCTGAAGGAAATAGCCCGCTTTCTCCGGGAAATCGGCTTCGACGAGAAATGACGATCACAGTGGCGACGAATCCGCGCGGCGATACGGCTGGAAAATCAAGCTTTATCCCTGAATTTATTAAGGCTAAGATCGTTGATCGCGACGCGTACGCCGCCATTGCCGGGGCTGCGCCGTATGCCGTTCGTCTCTACCGCAATACCGGACCGACTGACTGATGCAAAGCTGGCAAACCGATCTTCTCAACCTGCAACTGAGCCTCAGTATGAAGCCCATGCTGCGGCACGTCGGTTCCATCGACCTGATCCGCAAGCTAGTGGACCTGAGCGATCGCTACGTGGGGCGCCTGGCTGTGCCCAGGGGCACCCGTCGCGAGCAGGTGGCGCTTCCCGGAGCCCAGTTCGACGCCGAATGGATCACGACCTCGGAAGCCCCCGGCGAGCGGGTGATTCTCTATCTGCCCGGCGGAGCCTATGTGTTGCGCACGCCCAATACCCACTCGGGCATGGTCAGCCGCCTGTGCAAGCTCGGCGATGCCAGGGCGCTGATGACCTATTACCGGCTGGCCCCCGAGTACCCGTTTCCCGCCTGCCTGCACGATGCCGTGCTGGCTTATCGCTGGCTGCTGGACACGGGCAACAAACCGCAGAACATCATCATCGCCGGGGATTCAGCCGGCGGCGGCCTGACCCTCTCTACCCTGCTGGCGTTGAAAGAGCAGAAATTGCCCATGCCCGGGTGCGCCTATATGCTGTCACCCCTGCTGGATGTCAGCGACAAGGCACCCTCTCGCTGGAAGAATGCCGCCAGCGATACGGCCCTGCCAGCACCGGCCCAGCGAGCCATCAATCCGAGGCCGCTGTACCTGGGAGACGCCGACCCCGGGGATCCCATGGTTTCGCCAATCAACGGCAATTTCGCCGGCCTGCCACCCATGTACATTCAGGTCAGCGACAGCGAAATGTTGCTGGACGACAGCCTGCGCCTGGCGCGTCGCTGTCACACTTACGGGGTGCCGGTAAACGTCGACATCTGGCGCAAGGTACCCCATGTCTGGCAGATTTTCGCCTTCCTGCCCGAGAGCGGCGAGGCCCTGGAAAAAGCCAGCGAATTCCTGCGCACCAATACGCCCTGACAACGGCGCGCCGCCCCGGCGGCAGGCAGATCAACGGACGGACACGAAGCCATGTATCAAGTCGACAGCGAAGACGCCAATTTCCTGTTCATGGAAAAGGCGGAGAGCCCCACCCATATCAGCCTGATCTATCTCTACGACCAGTCGGCGCTGGGGAACGAGCCGGTGCGCTTCAGGCATATCCAGGAACACGTGCGCAACCGCCTCAACTCCGCTCCGGTTTTCTGCCGGAAAATCCGTCGTACCCCGGGAGACATCGACTACCCCTACTGGGTCGACGACGAGAAATTCGACCTGGATTTCCATCTGCGCCACCTGGCACTGCCCAAGCCGGGCGACTGGCGGCAGTTCTGTATCCAGGTCTCACGCCTGCACTCGCGGCCACTGGATATGAGCCGTCCGCTGTGGGAATTGTATGTCATCGAGGGCCTGGACAATGTCCAGGGCATGCCGGCCAACAGCTTCGCCATCTACTTCAAGGTACACCACTGCGCGATGGACGAGTTCACTGCCCAGGAATTACTGCAATCCCTGCACGCCGACGCTCCCGACCAGCGCCAGCATGAACACTCCGCGCAGCATATCGCTTTCCTGCCATCACTCGCCCCAAAAACCTACGAGATGATGCTGCGCGGACTGGTCAATAATTCAGTGCGTACCCTGCGCTTGTTGAAACAATCCACGAGCAATTTACGTACCCTGTCAAAAATCCTCACTCGCGTGTCCATACGTCTGGCCCGCAACGTCGTCGAGAGCGACAACCCGGACTCGCCACCCAGTCGCTTCGCCCAGGTGGTGAGCGCCGCCCGGGTATTCGAAGGTACTTTCTACCCGCGCAGCCTGATAGAGGATTACTGCCAGTCCGTGCCGGGCAGCACCACCACTCACGCCGTGCTGGCTATTTGCGGCGAGGCCATGCGCCGCTATCTGGAGCACCACGGGGAGCTGCGCGCCGATGCCTCTTTACAGGCCCTGCTCGAGGTCAACGTGCGCAATGCGGGCGCCCATGCCCTGGTGGGCAACCGTATCGCCATCAACCAGATCGAGCTACACACCGGCATTATCTTTCCCATAGGTCGGCTGCAGGCCATTTACGCTGCCAACCGGGAATTGCAATCCATCGAGAACGAGGAACTGACCAGTTTCAAGCTGCGTTCCCTGTACGAGCACGTTCCGGCACCCCTGCTGTCGTGGCTGGGAAGAATGGCGCACAGCAAAAGGAGCATCAACCACGCGGTGATGTCGGCGGGAAGCATGGGCCTGGCGGAGCTGCGCGGCTCTGACGACACCCTGTACCTGCTGGGTGCGCGCCTGCACGGCTTCACCAGTATTTCCCCGCTGTACAGCGGCTGTGGACTGATGTTCTGCGCCAGTACCTATGACGACTGCGTCGGCCTTACGTTCACCTCCGACCGCGACATGATGCCGGACCCCGACTTCATGCGTCAGTGCCTGGATGAAACCGTGGCGGACGTCGCCGCTTTCTTGCGGAAGTCGGTCAAGCCGGCTGCGGAGGCCGGTACCTCCGGGAACGCCAGCGCGGCGCGGGCAAAAAAACCCGCCGGCAAACGCCGCGCCAGGAACAAGTCGCTGGCGGCCTGAGGGTTCAGTCCAGCAGGCGCTGGACCGTACGGGAGACGGCTATCCGTCCCTTGTCGAAATAGGCCTCGTGATTTTCCTCGATCTGGCCCAGATCGTACAGGTAGTTCACCATGATACCGGCCGACTGCTCCTTGCCCTTGACCGAGAGGTCCGCCCCGCCGTGAAGGCGGTGCAGCCTGGCCCCGTTACCGAGGTGAAAGCGAGCCACCGGGTCGCGGGGTTGCTCACCTGACTTGACCCGCAGGAGGTAGTGGGCGCAAAGTTTCTTGAGCGCATCGTACACAGCCGCATCGACGACCTTGCCGATAGGTTGGCGCACCCTCGGGATCATCTCCTCCGGCACCAGGCCCTCCAGCTCCGCCTGCAACAACCAACGCCGAAAACCCGGCACCGGAGACAGGGTAACGAAGGTTTTCAGCCTGGGCATCTCCTTGGTCAGCTCTTGTACCACGTTCTTGATCAGGAAGTTGCCGAAGGAAATACCGGCCAGCCCGGGGTGACAGTTACTGATGGAGTAAAACACCACGGTATTGACCCGCTCCGCCGGAATGGCGTCCCGCTGCTGGGCCAGCAGCGGCGGCATGGCTTCCGGCAGGGTGTCCGTGAGCGCTATCTCCACGAACACCAGTGGATCGTCCGCCAGGGCCGGATGGAAAAAAGCAAAGCAGCGCCGGTCTTCGCGCAGGCGACTGCGCAAGTCGTCCCAACCGTTGATCTGGTGCACGGCCTCGTAGTCGATCAACTTTTCCAGCACATTGGCGGGCGAAGACCAGGCGATGCGCCGCAACTCCAGGAAGCCCTTGTTGAACCAGGATATGAACAGGTGTTTTAGATCTGAATCCACAGCCCGCAACTGCGGGTTGTCACGCAGCGTGTGCAACAGATCGCCGCGCATGGCCACCAGGGTACGGGTACCGTCGGGGGCCATGTTGATGCGTCGGAACAGCTTCTGGCGCGGTGCCTCCACGGCCCGGTCGATATCCCACAACTGTTCCAGGGAGGGCTCCGCCCGGTAGCGATCGGCCGCTGCCAGGACCTCGTCGGGGTTCACGTCGAAATCGTTCGCCAGGGTGAAAAAAAACGCCAGGCGATCAGCTGCCGCCAGCTGGCGGTATCCGGACGTGATCTCGCTGGCCAGGGCGAGCCCGGATGCCTCGCCGCGGTGGTCCAGCAGTTCGCGACACAACCGCCCCAACCCCGCGGGTGTATCCGCCGCGGCGGGACGGCCGCGCCGGCTTTTCGCGAGAATCTCGCGGCCGACTTCCATGACCGAACCGAGGGTACGGCTCAGGGTGCTCATGGTACCACCGGTTGGTTCTGACAATGTTTCCGGCAAGCTGTCTTGCTCTGGCATGGTGGATCCTGTGGCTGTCTGGGTATAACGGAAAAGCAACTAATGGGAGTCGTGCCAGCGCCGCAGGCGCTGATGTTTGATCACCGCCCTCGCGCCTTGACGTAGGCCTGTCGCGCCGCTTCGCACTCCGGGTCCAGCAGCCCGCCGATCAGGCTGTCGGCATCGGACCAGGCCCTGGCGGCCCCCACCATCTCCGCGGTAACGGCGTTGACATGTACCTTGGTTGCCGCCACCGGCAGGGCCGGACGCGACGCCACCTGGTCGGCGAGGGTGGCTACCGTATCGTCGAGTTCGTCCTCGCTGACCACCCTGTTGAGAAAACCCGCCGCCAGCGCCTCGGCAGGGCTGAACTCGCGACAGGTGATTACCAGTTCCTTGGTCAGCGCCGGGCCGATTTCCCGCACCAGCCGCGGAATCCCACCCCAGGCCAGCGGGATTCCCAGGTCTATCTCGGGGATGGAAAAACGGGCATCGGCGCTTGCCACCCGCAGGTCACAGGCGGCCGCCACCACCAGGCCGCCCCCCACGCACCAACCCTGAATGCGAGCGATGGTTACCGCGCGCATGGCCTCCAGGGCCTCGGCCATCTGCCGGCCCACATCCGCAGCCTGCCGCAGGCCGGTGTCGCCCACTTTCGGGAAGCCATCCAGATCCGCACCGGCTGAAAAGGCGCGGCCGCGACCACCGACGACCACGACACGCACGTCCTGCTGCTGGTCGAACCAGCGCGCGGCGGCGGCCAGCTCGCCCAAACACAGTACAGACAGTGCGTTGAGCCGCCCGGGGCGGTTTAGCCAGAGACGGCCAATCGGCCCCTCGACTTCGATCTCCAGGGTTTCGAACATGTCTGCGTCCTTCACGTGGCCGGAGGGCAGCACAGTGTACTGAAATAGCCCCCCGCGGGGAAAGTGCCATACCCAGGCCGTGCTCAGGTCTCGCTACTGTCCTCGCCGACAGGCGCCACGCAGGCCTCCCAGGCCACCCAGAAACCGCCCACCACGCCTGCGACGGCCAGCCATTCCTTGCTGGCCTCGGGCAGCCACGACCAGAACATGGCAACCGGTATCACGGTCAGCATCAGGAGCGCCACTAACCTGGCAAGGCCATTAATATCTCTTTTCATGCCGCACCGTACCCCCGTGCACTGCGCCCCACACCCCGCGAACTGCTGGCAATTACACTCACAGGCTAGCGCGGTTGGGCCCGCCTGGCATGGCGCAATTGCAGAAAAGTAGAGAAAATCGTCAAGCGACCGGCCCGCCTAGCGCCCGGCCCAGGAACAGGCAGGCGCTTCAATGGCGGACCGGTTGGCGCCCGAACCCGCGACCTCCACCCAGTTGGATCACTCCATCGTGAGGCCGCGAGTCAGCAGGTGGACGGTCCGGCGCCTCAGGAATAGAATGCCTCGAACGCCTCCCAGGGCACGTCCGACGTATAGACCGCGGACTCCTCCATCGAGTGGGACGGAATGAAAAACCCGTTCGTACACATCGCCTCGTCGAAATGCTCGCGCGCATCTTCCGGCGTCCAGTGCTTGTCGGTGGCCCGGTAGCCAGGGCTGACTCCCGCGAATACCCGCGCGAACCCGCCGCCCCCAACGCTGAACATCTCTCCGTTGCAGGGCGCCGTTTCATGCGCCAGCAAAGCGACCACCGGGGCCACCGCCGAAGGGGGAAAGTCGCGGCGCATGATGGAGTCGATCGCCTCGCCCATCAGCACCGTCATGCGGCTGCTGGCGATGGGCATAATGGCATTGATCCGTATATTGCGGCCCTGGGCCGTAGTGGCTGATGCCAGCGCGCGGGTCATCGCCCAGACCGCACCCTTGGCCGCCGGATAGGGCACGCCGCTGCCCATTCCAAACCAGGATCCCGAAGCCACGTTTACAATGCGGCCATAATCCCGCTCCTGCATAGGCTTCCACAGCTCCCGGCACAGGTAGAAGGTACCGCTGGCGGACACCGCCAAGTCATTCGCCCACTGCTCGTCCGTGATCGTGTCCAGAGAGCCTGCGCCACTGACGATTCCGGCGTTGTTGACGAGAATATCGACCTGTCCCCAGCGCGCCATCGCGTCAGCAACGATTGCGCGAGCACCCTCCGGGGTGGCCACCGTGTCGCTGTTGGCCTCCGCGATGCCGCCGAGGTCACGGATCGCCTGTGCCGACTGTGCGGCGTACCCGGCGTCCGTTCCCTGCCCCTGGAAATCACCCCCCAGGTCATTGACCAGCACCTTCGCTCCCCGCTGCGCCAGTGCGGTGGCATAGGCCCGGCCCAGGCCACCGCCCGCCCCAGTGACAATCGCCACGCGGCCTTCAAATCGCATCTCGTTCATTCGGTTCCTCTCGTTCCTGTTATCGAATCCTATAAACCCATACATCAGCGCATCAGTGCGCCCCCGTTGACGTGGTAAACCTGGCCGTTGATCCAGCGTCCATCCTCGGACAGCAACATTGCCACCACACCGGCGATATCTTCCGGGCGTCCCAGGCGGGACCCCGGAATCTGCGCCAGCATCTGCTCCAGCAGTGCCGGTGGCAGGTTCCCACTTGCCTCCATCTCCGGGGTGAGAGTGAACCCCGGAGCGACACAGTTTGAGGTGATACCCTCCCGACCCCAGCGGGCGGCCACGTGCCGCATCAAGGCGTTGAGCCCGCTCTTCGAAGTCGCGTAGGCGGGCCGCACAGGCTCGGCGGAGTCACAGGCTCCGGATGTCGTGTAAACAATGGCGCCACCGCCGCGGGCCAGCAAGTGTGGCAGCACCGCCCGCGTGCACAACAGATGGCCGCGGAGGTTGATCTGGATGGTGCGATCAAACACGGCAAGCTCCACGCTCAGGGCATCGCTGTCTGCCATGATCGCCCCTAGGTCGGCCGCATTGATGTGTGCTCCGTCCAATCCACCGAGCCGCGCCACCGCGGCGCTGACCGCGCCCTGTACGGACGCCTCATCGGCGAGATCGATGTGGACTGGGAAGGCGTCGCCGCCGCCGGCGGACACCTCGTCGGCTACCGCCCTCGCTCCTGCGTCGTTGATGTCCGCGACACAGACTCTCGCGCCTTCACTGGCCAGCCGACGTACAGTCGCCGCGCCTATGCCGCTGCCGGCACCGATGACGATAATACCCTTGCCCTTGAGCCTATCGGTCATGTGATCACTCCTCCGCCCATGTCTGTTGAAGCTTCAGTAGCGTAGCCCTATGCCGCCGTCGTGGCACAGCGATGCCCCGGTCACGAACCGCGCCTCCTCCGATGCCAGGTATACGAAAGCGTGTGCCGTGTCCTCTGGCTGGCTGGATACGCCCAGCGGCCCCATACCGGCAATGGCCGCCTCGGCTGCCGCCTCGTCCTGCCAGAGCCCGGCAGCCACATACTCTGCGAAGCTCTCTTTCACCAGCGGTGTGAGAGTGAGCCCGGGATGCACGGAGTTGACGCGAATCTTTTTGGGACCAAACTCGACGGCGCCGCACAGGGTGAGCATCCGTGCAGCCGATTTGGACACGTGATAGGCGAGATTGTTGGCATTGGCCATATAGGAGGACATCGAGATATTGTTGACAATGGCACCACCCCCCGGGAAGCGTTGAATCGCAGCCGCAAGTTCAGGCGCGCAGGCCTTCATGCCGAGAAACAGGGCGTCGTGATTGACTGCCATCACTTTGCGCAGATCATCCAGCGAGGTGGTCTCGATACCGCCGTGCACCGAAATCCCGGCGTTGTTCACCAGCACATCGAGCGCACCGAACTCATCGGTGACACCTGCGACAACGCGCTGCCAGTCACCGGCTGACGTGACGTCATGTTGCAGCAGGTGGAAGCGGCCGCTGCCGAACTGCGAGGCGATACGACCAGTGATCTCCTCGGCTTCGTCTGTTCTCAGATCGGTACCTATGACACCCCTGGCGCCTTCGCGCAGGAATGCCTCACAAATGGCCAGGCCAATATTGCCCAACCTGCCCGCGCCCGTCACCAGGGCGACTTTGCCTTTCAGACGATCCATCTCCGCCTCCTCTATCCACACTGCTTATTTGCGATCACGCGTCGAGCATCTGCACCAGCTCGAGCAATCGCCCCTCGGGATCCCTGGCAAAGGCCACGCGAACACCGTGATCCGGTTTGTCGTGAGGTGCCTCGATCACCTCACCTCCGGCATCGGTCACCCTGCTTACCAGGGCGTCCAGATCCCGGGTCTGAAAGCCCAGAATCACGTCGCTATCCGCAGGCGCGGGCCGATCGGGCCATTTCCAGACGATCAGCGGCACGCTCTGTCCCATCTGCTCCCCGTGTATGAGAATGATTTCTTCGATCGGCTCACCGGCAACGGTATCGTGTACCCGCTGGAACTGGCGAAAGCCCATCGTCCGTTCATAGAACGCGGCGATACCATCCAGGTCGTCGACCACAATCTTGGTGAAACCAAAGCTCGTTTCATGATTCACAGTTGAACTCCCGTTGATGTGGAGGTAAAAGAAGACACGCTGGCCTCACAGGTCGGCGACCTTGAGGACAAGCTTGCCGCGGGTGTGCCCGCATTCGATCTGCCGGTGCGCCTCTGCGGCATCGCGCAGGGCGTATTCCTTGATTGGTGGGAGCTTCACATGCCCCTCCGCCAGCAATCGCGCAATCTGGGCCAGCGTTGCGGCGCTGCCCACGTCGGTCATAACAGAAAATTCCCGGGTGACACCCTTGGCCGCACTCGCGGCCATGGATGCCGGGATGTCGCCATCATCATTCAGCGTGGGAATGCTCACATAGGTACCGCCGGCACGTACCAGGTCCAGGCCATTGGGCAGGGTACTCACGCCCACCGCGTCCATGAGGTAATCGAGGCCGCCGGGGGCCCAAGCGGCGAGTGCGTCTGCGATGTCCTCCTTGCGATAGTCGATCACCCGCTCCGCGCCCAACCCGCGCACGTAGTCTACGTTGGGAGTACTGCAGGTGGCGGCCACGTGGGCACCCGCCCAGCGCGCGAACTGGACCGCAAAGCTACCCAGACCGCCGGAGCCGCCATGGATCATTACTCGCTGACCGGCCTTGACACCACCGCGGTCGAACAGGCCCTGCCATGCGGTCAGTGCCGCCACCGGCAGTGCGGCGGCTTCGGCGAAGCCCAGGCCGTCCGGGATGTGCGCCACCCTGTCGGTCGCCGCCAGTGCGTACTCGGCGTAACTGCCCTGGCCGCCCTGGCCATGATTGGTGGGCGTGAACACCCTGTCCCCCACCGCGAATCCGGTGACGCCCTCCCCCAGTTTGTCGACCACACCGGCGGCGTCGAAGCCGATGATGTAGGGAAATACATACGGGCGGTACATCGCCAGCATACCCTGCCGGTTCTTCCAGTCGGCGGGGTTGACCCCGGCGTACGCGACCCGCACCCGCAGTTCGCCCGGGCCGGGCTCAGGGGTCTCGATTTCACCGTAGCGAAGCACCTCCGGGCCACCGGTCTCGTTGATGATGATCGCGTGCATGGTTGTCTCTCCCTGTTAACGTCCTGGCCCCGAACCGGCAACGTCGGTCACGGCTGTAATCCGGCCAATTGCCGGTCGATTTGTTCCAGCACCTGCGGGCTCAACAGCCCGGGCGCATAGCGCTGTAATTCATGCAGGCTCATCTGCGATCCGATACCGATCTGGGGCGAGTTCACCAAGTCTGGCACCTCCCGCTCGAGAATCGCCCTTGCCCGGGGATCGGCCAGCAGGTCACCGACCATGGACTCGGTGGACAAAGCCTTGCGATCGGCCCCTGCGACGCCATCCGAAGCAGCAAGGTGGGTGTAGGGGTCGGTAGTAGCGACCACGGGCGGCAAGCCGGCCAATACCCCCCTGCGTACCGCCCGCACATGAATCTCCCCCGCGTTATCGGCAGCGCGGACAACCAACACAGCGGCATTGGGCTCGGATACGACAGTCGCGCCGCCTCCGGAAATTTCTACCGTGTACCCGGCGGGAAAGTTCGGCGAGGGCATCACGATTTCAGTGATGTCGCTCCGCAGCAGCGCGCTCTCTACCGGGGCGGTAGTGTAATGGTAGTCCAGGATGCCGGTGCCCTCGTCGAATGCCAGGGACAACGGTGTGCCGGAAGTGGCTCGTGGATAAGGGCGCGCCAGTGCTCTCAGCGTCGCCTCGCGATTATCATTGCCCGCGGCCGGCATGCGCTCGTCGACAATCGGGGCGAAAGGGCCCCGCGTCCAGGCCAGCCAGGGTATCAGCAGGGCGTCGAACTCCTCAGCCTGGGCAGTCCACACCGCCGGATCATTGGTGAACCCCCACTCTGTGTTGAGAATCGCCGAACCGGTGGCCAGGGCACTGCTCATTGCGAACTCGTTACCGCGTTTGCGGATATCCGCCAGGGTTCCGTACTGGTGGTATGACAGGCCCCGTTTCGCCGGGACACCCGGCGGCGGCGTCGCGACGGGAACGCCCAGCGCACCCTGCAACATGAAAGGCTCAACGAACACGACCATCCGTGGCGCGACCCCTGCAATCGCCTCGCCTGCACGTTTATAGAACGGTGCCAGCAATTCCTTCTCCAGTTCGGGACAGTCGGCGCTTCGGGGGTCCGGCTGGTTGCAGCGCGTGCCGGGAAAGGGCTCGTTCATCAGATCGATACCGAACACGGCTGGCTCGTCGCGAAAACGCGCCGCCAGGGCTGCCGCTCCTTCAATATAGAGGTCCTGCACACCTGCACCGGCTCCGGGAACAGGATGATTGCGCCAGAAATTATCGAATGCGGTCTGGATGGCGGGATCCGAGAAGTAGCCGGCGGGAAAAGGCAGCCGCAGGGGCTCATACTCGCCAGGGAACGTGGCCCAGGCGGGCAAACCGCGTATGCCGACCGCGGGGCCGTACTCGTCCTGGTGCACATCGAGCAGCACGTATACGCCGGCGTCCCGGTAACCGGCCACCGCGTCGGAGATTTCAGCAAGATAATCCTCATCGACGATACCGGGCGTCGGCATCAGTCGATCGAAGAAGAGGACCAGGCGGACACCGTTGAAGCCCTTGTCGGCCAGCTTGCGAGGTGTTTCCGCGTCGGGTGAGCCCTGCTCTCCAGTGTTACCCGGTAGCATTAAATTGCCCCCGCGGAGCATGACCACTCTACCGGTCTGGTCGAGCAGCCAACGCCCCTGCTGATCAAGGGGGACGGCAATCGCGGCTCGTGTGGTTTGCGCGCACGCGAACCAGACAAGCACAGCGACGAGCAATGGCAGGCGGCACCACGGGAGCCGGGTCAGAGGCGACGTCATGAGAAATATTGGGCCATAGCGAAGTTACTACCGCGTGTTCAACCCGGTGACTTTCGTATCGGGAGTTGTTTATTTATTTATCGATAATATTATTCACCGGAGCGCTTCGCGTCAATCTCTACCGAGACAATCGTGAGACGCCACCACCCTATCCACTCCTCCCGTCAGCGACCGAACCGGCACTGGAAATCTGGAACGGGGGCGGGACGGAACATCGCCCACGCTCCTGGGGCGCTTGTCCCGGGGGGTATCGCGCCACTTTCCGCTGGTGCGCTGTTCCCCCTGGCGCATCGCGACCAGCGGATGTGGCGCCATGGCGTTGACGACTTGCATCGCCAGGCACAATTTCCTTAATATGAACCCTTGCAATTAAATCCAGTAGCATTTATTCACCGGGCTGCCCGGAATCGGCGGTTTAGGGTTGTGAAGGGGACAGTGGCGACCATGGTGGCAGAGCCAGCCGAGAAGACCGCAAAGAAAAGCACCCGGGGCAAAAGAAAAAAAACGGAGCAGGAAGCAGTCTCACGCGGGGTGGGCCGTCCGGCTCGCCTGTCCCGCGAGGCGATTCTGGCGGCTTCGATTGCACTGCTGGAAGAGGAGCCGGTAGAGAATTTTACCCTGGCCCGCGTCGCCAAGCGGCTCGATACCGTCTCCATGGCGCTCTACAACTACTTCAACAGTCGCGAGGCGCTGCTGTGCGCCGTCGCCGAT
This sequence comes from Pseudomonadales bacterium, assembly GCA_024234735.1. Classification (GTDB taxonomy): domain Bacteria; phylum Pseudomonadota; class Gammaproteobacteria; order Pseudomonadales; family Halieaceae; genus JARRPM01. Next base: position 472,817 of record JACKNV010000001.1, on the reverse strand, counting down.
GAGATCTGCATGGGTTTCAAGCTGCGGCGCCCGCGCGCCGGGCAAAGCTGGCAGAAAAAACTCCGGGGGTGGCTGGAGGATGTGCACAAACTCGCCGATCGCCACCCTGTCATCCTGAAAGTCCTGGGCGTTGACGGCCAGACGACCGCCGGCTGGCTGCGGGTGACTGTCACCGTATCCCGTACCCTGTACGACGAGGGTATGCGAGGCAAGGAACTGGCTGTTACCTCATACCTGTTCTGCAGCCAGGCGGTGGCGCTTATCATGTTCGAGAGCATGGGCGCATCCTTCCACTCGGCGCTGTCCCTGAACCACATCGAGGAACTGGGAGCGGCTGAGCAAGAGTTCGTTCTCGACAAACTGCGGCCGTTCCACTCCAGGCTGACATCCGATGACATACTCGATGCCGGGTTCAACGAGCTGATCGAGGGGCTGGAACGGAAGATGGCCGGGTAGCCCCATTCACCGCCTGGCGCGGCTCACCGGACTCGCGCGCCTCTTCAAATGCTGGAGGGGGCCTGACTTCCAGCACTTCCACGGGCCCAATCAACCCGGCGGCAACCAGTTGGTTCCGGTATTCCTCCATATGACTGTACCTGGCATCCCCTTCCAGGGCGAGGCCGACAAAAGCATTGCGTAGCGGTGCCAGCACATCCACCTCGATCGCATTGACACCGACCGCGAGTACTTCTGTGACATCCAGCAGGAACGGCGGCAGGCTCGCGCGACCAACTTCCACACCGTTGACCGACACCGACGCGGAGCCCTGCACCAGGCCAAGATCGAGCAGGTACTGTGCCCCGGGGGCCTTGCCAGGCAGGGTAAAAGCGTGGGTATAACGGCCGGGCCCGCGGGCATGGCGCAATGCCTCCACCTCGCGCCAGTCCCTCAAGGTGGCCCCCTTGGCACGGTAGTCGCCCAGGGCGAAATCCCAGTCCGTCAGCGACCAGCGCTGCGAGGCCAGTTGCACGGCCATACCACCGGGCAAACGCCTGGGCAGCGTGTCAGGCATCGGTACGCCCACCATCAGGAAACGACTTTCAAATCCCGACAAGCTCAGCGACAAACGGCCGTTAACGGGCTCGGCCGGCCACGCGGCGCCATCCACGGCATCAAACCACCAGAGCGCTTCCGCGCTGCCCACCTGCAATTCGACGGTGTCGGGCACGGCACCCAGATTGCTGAAAAACTGGATGGCGCCACCGCCCGTGAGCACCCGACGATAGCGCCGGATTGCACTGTCATTCTGGTAGCGGACGGTATCCGTTGACAGCCTCGCCAGGGCCGCCACCCACGCGTCGGATGAGAAGTCCAGGTCCCGCGCATCGCCGGCCAGTAGTTCTTCAACAGCCTGGCGGACCGCGGCATCGCGCAGTTTCGCCTCCCGGAAGCCCGGCTGGCGACCGGGCAGGTTCCCGCTGAAGAACACCGGCACCCCGGACCGCGCAAGACCTTGCAGTGCGGTGAGGGTATCCAGTTCGATCTGACCGGCGTTCGGCAACACAATCGCACCGAAGGATCCCCCTGAAGCATTCAACCTGCCGGCAGCCAGTTTGCCACTTTGCAGGGCGTGGTCGTTGATCCAGCCCCAGGAAATACCCCGCCGATCCAGTTCCCACAGCAATGGCTGCAACCGGCTTATCCACGCCACGCGCTCGTCCTCCTGTGCGGGCGGGGTAGTGATGATGCGCTCCAGTTGCTCCCTGCCCGCTGTCAGCAGCGGCGACTCAGCAGCTACCTCGGTCGGATCGGCATCAGGCAGCGCGCCGCCGACCAGCGCCTCCTGGAGATCCGCATCCGGGTTGGGCCCGTGAAAACCCAGGAAGGGGTAATAAATCAGGACATCGATCGCCGGATTGCCATGCCGCAACAAGTTCTGGCTGCGGGCGATATAGGCGTTCAGTGCTGGCACGTCCGGCCACAGGGCGGTGTTGCCAGGTGAGGCATTGGTCGAAAAGTGGGCCGGATTCTGCGGGCCTGAAAAGGGAGCCCACCCCTCATCCCCGAAATCGTCCGAGTCATTTGCATCCCAGGGATAAGGCGTCCCGTGGTAGACAATATGATTGATGCCGGCCAGGAACAGTTTATCGGCGGCTGCCTTGACCCGCCTCGCAGTGGGCGTGTAATCGCGGTTGATCCAGACAAACGACTCGGCGCTGACCAGCGGCCGGCCGTACAACGCGGCAGCGGAACTGGCAAACTTCAGCCCCACATCTGCCCCACCCGCCCAGAGCTGTTCGGTTTCCGGTATCGTATTGGCCCCCAGTGCGCGGATGATATCGATATCCATTCCATAGCTCTGGCCCCGTGACGCCAACCCGCGCTCCGCTGCCCACTGTGCCGACCCTGCCACGAAGCGCTCGATCACCAGATCCGAGAGCGTCTGCTGGTAGTCGTGGCGAATGCGGTTATCGAGCGGGGTCAGGGCGAATTCGGGCGCGGCGTGGATACCCATCAGCTCCCTGAAATAGACATTGTCGACACCTTCGACATAGACGGAGGGCAGGTAAGGTTCCAGATCGTAACCGCGCCGCGCCCTGAACTCCTCCAGGATACCTTCGACCGACATGCGCTTGAGACGGAACTCGAGGCTGTCGTTGAACAGGCCGCGCATTCCCCGACCGTAGTGAACCGGCAGGCCAGTTCGATCGCCAAACGCATACTCGTAGTGGCCGATAACCTGGGGCAGGCGCAAATGATCCACCACGAAACCCTGGGGTTGCTGGGCGGCGCCCATGGGAACTTCTCCCGAGGGCATCAGGTAGCTCGCTATAACCAGCCATCGGCCTCGAGGTGCCTCCCACTCCAGTACCCCGCCCTGCACTTTATCGGTGAGCACCTGCAGAGACCCTGCGTCGAGAGTTACCGTATCGTCGAGATCGAAGGGATTGGGGGAATGCCCTTTACCCTCGATCCGCGCCGCGACCACACTGAGTAGGCGCGCGTTGGCAACGGCAAAATTCATGAAGTCCGTGCCCGCGAATTCCATCATGGCGAAAATATACTCGCCTGCCCCGGGCCGCGGCGTCGGCAACCCGATACGCTGCGATTCCCCCTCGCTCCCCTCCACTTCGGTTTCACCATAGGCAACGAGGGTCAGGCTGTCTTCCAGGTTGATTTCCGGGCCACCGGGTGGCCAGCCGCTGAAGTGGGTGAGGTCAAACTGCATGCCGAGTCGCTCGGCCGCATCCATGGCGACATTGAGCACCTCATAGTAGGACGGTTTGTCGAACTGGTAGACGCGCCCCATGACCGGCAGGCCGCTGAACTGGATCATGCCGCTGATAAAAGGCTGCACCTCGACACCGCCGAAGCCGGCGGTAGCCAGTAATTCGAGTTGTTCGACAACGCTCGTGGCATCGACATCGCCGCCCGGCCACCACCAGCGGGTCCAGGGACGCGATGAGATCGGCGGGGAAGCAATGGATGCCCAGTCGAAGCGTTCCGCAATTCGCGCCAGCGGCCTCGCCGGGCGCGCGGCAACCGACTTCGCATAGGTGGCAACACTGGGTTGACCAGACGGATCGGCTGGCGGCACAAGAAAGTCGTCGATACGACCGACGAACCATCCCAGCCCCGCGGCAAGCACCAGCACGATGACAAGCCCGGTACCGGCCAATATGATAACGAGACGTTTCTTCACGGTTGGTCACTCCTTCCCCAGGGCCGCGGCAGCAGGGACAGCGTCGCCGGGGTCAAATCAGGGTCGCCTCAAATAAGCACAGCCCACAGGGTGCAACAGCTCAAATACGCTGCGTATCTCCTCGACCAGCCGGGACTCGGCCACCCCGGGTAGTTGTCGCTTACAGGTATCAATCGCATCGTGAAGGGTCGTGTTACCGTCGAACAGGCTGAACAGTAACTGCAGCGAGCGGGTGCCCGCCAACTCGAACTCGTACATCCGGCCCTCGACCCGGTAGCCGATTTTCAGCGGTTCGCCCGGCTTTATCAGTCGGGCGATCTGCTGGTGTTTGCCTGCCAGCGCATCACTGAGCACGACACTGTTTTCCAAATCACCAAGCCGCGCCTGGGTGTCCGGCTGTTTGGAAAGGTAAAACTGGTGTTTGCTGATCCTGCCGTAGAGACTTTCCGCTACCTCCCAGCGCGCCACCGGGTCGAGCGTGGAAAGTCTCTTGAGCAACGCGGCATCCGTGACGTGAGTTTCCAGCTGGTAGTTCCGCTTGTCCGGCCCGACGAAATCAACGAACTGCAGGTCGGCGCCGCCGGCCAGCGCCACCAGTTCTCCGACGTCATATGCCCGGTCCTGCGCGTGCAACAGGAGATCGACCAGGCCTGTGTCACCGTTGATATCGAAGTCCAGCTCCCGCTGCCAGGCTTCAATGTCCCGCCGGAACCAGTTGGTTACAGGCAGGTTCGCCAGAACAGATCGTGTGGTCCGGACTTTCTCCTGTAGCGGCGCGCTCCGGTCACAGATCTTGCGCAACAAATCCTGCATCGGATAGACGGCCGTGCGCCCGTGGCGGCCGTACAACATGAGGTAGATTGCGCCATCAGGTTTCAACTGGGCAGCCAGGGTACGCAGAGCGCTATCAGGATCCGGCAGATGATGGAGCACACCGGAACAATTGATATAGTCGAAACGCTCCGGGGGGCAGTGCGCGAGACTTCCTATATCAGCGGTGTGCCACTCGATGTTGTCCAGTTTTCTGTACCGGGCCCTGTCCATGGCAATACGCCTGGCAGCAGGAGACGGATCCAGATAGACGACCGTTGCGTTGACCTGTTTCAACTGCTCAGCGAGATAAATGACGGCATCGCCGGTGCCCCCACCCGCTACCAGCGCGCGAAAACCCGCATCCGGCCGCAACGCTCCCCTGAAACAGTAGTGACTGATGGCATGGAGGTTGTCCCCCACGGTTGGCAACAGCCGCGTGAGTTCATCCTCCGGACGGCGCGCCGGATAGGGGTACTGCTCGTACTGGTTACGGATTCTATCCGACAGCCTGTTCATAACCGATCCACAAAAAAAAAGCGCCACTATAAAAGTGGCGCTGAATAGGCCTGGAAACTCAGTGTGACCTCCTACGGCACTCAGCCTTCGCCGAATCTGTAGCGCAGGGTGAGGCCAACCTCGCGCTCGGGCACATATTTCACCTCGTAATAACCGGTGGGGAACGCTCCGTACTCCGTCTGGGCCTGGCCCTTGTAAAGCCGGGTATCGTCATCCAGGGCGTTCTTGGCCCACAGGGACAGATCCCAGTCCCCGGACTGGCTGGTCACGCCGAGATACAGATTGAGCACTCCGTACGCGTCGGCTTCATAACCGCGACCATAATCCGGCTGGTCTCCATAGTAGTTGTACAGCGCCCGTGCATAACCTTCCTGCCCGAACAGCGGGAATGAATAGGATGACTGCAGGGTGGACACCCATTTGGGAATCGGGGACAGCGCATAATCCACGTTGCAGAACATCACGGAGTCTTCGAAATCGCCTGGATCGAGATTACCGATGTCTCCGTTGTCCGGCTTCCCGTCGCCGTTGGTGTCACGACAAGGCACTGTCGCGTCGTCATAGTGAGCATCGGCATAGGCTGTAGTCAGCTGTACCCACCAGTTCTCCGTCACATCATAGGTGACATCCATTTCGAAACCGTTTACGACCGCATCCGCGGGGTAGGTAAAGCCTGTATCCGATTCCAGCGCTCCCCCGGCACCGACATAGGGCACATCATCGAAGCGACCGATGTAATTGCTGTAATCCTGGTAATACGCCGAGGCGTTAAGGCGCAGGCGGCTGTCGAGCCATTCCGAGCGAAGTCCCAACTCGTAAGATTGTGACTCTTCCGGATCCCCGGAGACCAATTCCGGAGGCGTAATGGGCGCGGTGATGCCCACGGTAACACCCGCCGGGCGCCAGGATTCGGCATACGTGAAGTACGCCATCAGGTCGTCAGTGAAGCTATATTGCAGCGAGCCGGTAAATATCCAGTGCTCTTTTTTAACGCTGGCCGGTGATTCGTAACTGGACGCGGCGACCTCGAGATCACAGTAACCCGGATAGGTTTCAGTGCCGGTGAAAGGCGGCATGGGCAGTGCGCCGGAGCCGCAAAAATTAACCGGGGTACCGGGCGGAAGGCCGATTTCCGATGCTATATCGTATGCATAGAGGGATGATCCGGTATTGATGTACTCGACACGATCATTCTTGTCTTCCAGGTAGCGCGCACCCACGTTGACATCGAACTTATCCGTGACGTGGAAGACAAGGTCGCCATACACGGCCTTGTTCTCGGTCTTGATCGGAATGTAGATATCGACCGGGATTATGTAGGCCGAATCAGGCGGACCGATCGGATTGGGCGATGCGGGACTGCCAAAGGCGCCGTCCAGCGGAGTATTCTGCGTCACGGAGGTAATGGGCTTGTTCTTCTGGTACCACAGGCCCACTATGTATTCCATGAAGCTGTCGGGCTCCGTTGATTCGAGTCGCAATTCGTAGGTATTCACCTTGAAGGTGGAATCCACGTACTGGGCCTGTGGATAATTGGTTACCGCATTCAAGTCATCCAGTTCGGCGTAGGTCTCGAACTTGTTATCCTGATAGGCCGCACCCAATACAATCCGATTGGACTCGAGCTCCCAGCCGACGTTCAGCGTAGTGATCTCGGACTTGAGTGTTTGCGCAGGCTTGGTCTCCTCCACCGAGTGGCCGCCCCCATTGATCGGCCGCCCGTTGTAGCCCGCGCCGGGTCCTTCGACCTCCAAGAGCGGATTCAGCTTGGTCCTTACCCACTGATGGGTCAGGGTGCCATCAATGGCGTCGGTAGGCGCCCAGCGCAGCGAGGCACGCCAGCTATCGGTTTCGCCTTTCTCCTCGTTGTTCGAGTTGACACTGCTGACTTGATTCAGGTCATTGTCGTCCATGACACCCGACAGTCGCAGGGCCAGTTTATCCTCGATCAACGGTACATTTACCGCGCCCTGGAAATTGGTTGCGTCCTGATCACTGCCGGAAGCGGAGAAGGTCCCACCCCAGCCTTCCAGTTCAGGCCGACGGGTGGTGACAGTGATTGCCCCGGCGGGTGACGGCCTGCCGCGCAGGGTTCCCTGGGGACCGCGCAATACCTCTACCTGGCCGATGTCATACAGACTCTGGAAGGCATAGTTGGCATCAACCGGTGTTTCGTTGATGTAGATATCCACCGCGGGTGAAGCCGATGAATTGGTGTCGAAACCCACCCCGCGGAGCTGGGCGGTGGAGCCGAAGGCACCGTTGTTATTCAAGGCGAGCCCTGGCGACAGTTGCTCCAGGCCCTCGAACTCGAAGATCTGGTACTCCTCGATGTTCTTGTCGGTAATGGCCGTAAGAGTCATCGGTACATCCTGGATGCTCTCCGCCCGGCGCTGCGCGGTCACCACTACCTCTTCGAGCGACAGGCCGCGGCTATCGGGTTGTTGATCCTGCGCCACGGCACTGGCGCCGACAGCGGCAAGGGCAACGGTGATCAGATTTAGCTTGAATTTGTTATCGCCCACGGAATGGCTCCTTCTTCTTTATTTAGAACCTGTCAGTAAATTGAACGCACGCATATAGAAACCAGCCACTCATTGCAGAGACGGCGAGCCTGTATAATTACCAGCAGGGATTGTGTGGATTACCGGACACTTTTGAACCCAATTTTATTAAACGTTATTCTCATCAGACAGCACCTGAAAATCTAATGAGCGGCCATGCACAAGTCAAGCATTTTCTTAGGACTAATTTAAATGACCCCGGCATTCCGCCGACAAACCGAGCCGGGTATGAACCCTTAACCCGGTGCGCCCTTTTCGGCGGCATTTGCGGGTCGAGGTCTTCCCTTCGCCCGGAATTACCGCCTTATTTACTTATGAATAACATATATCGTACAGTATCGCCCCGCGAACGTTCGGGCAGCGCCCAGTGAACGCGCTGGAACCGCAGCGAGGCGGGCGGCAACAGGTGGAGAACGACATGACCCAGGCAATTCTTTCTAGGCAGACTCTGTTTGACGTGCTGCGCAGGACCGCCGCGCGATACCCGGACAAACTGGCGATCCAGCAGAACGCGCTGAGCTGGAACTACCGGGAATTCCACGAGCTGTGCCTGCGCGTGGCAGGTGGCCTGGCCGGGCTCGGTATCCAGCCGGGTGACCGGGTGGCCGTCCTGTCGAGAAACTCGGCCACGTTCGCTGCAACCCGCTACGCGCTGACCGCCATGGGTGTCATCCTGGTGCCTGTAAACTTCATGCTCAATATCGATGAGGCAGCCTACATCCTCGATCACAGTGGGTCCCGAATCCTGTTTGCGGGCAACAGTGAATTCGACAAAGGCATGGCGCTGCTCGATCGCTGTCGCGCCCTGGAGCAACTGGCCTGGCTGGATACGGGCCCTGGCGCACCGGCGGGTATTCCCACCTTTGACAATCTGGCGGCAGCGCAACCCTACAGCGGAGCGCCGCCGGTCGATGCCTCTGCCCCGGCCCAGATCATCTATACCAGCGGGACCGAATCGGCGCCCAAGGGAGCAGTGCTCAGCCATGCCGCCGTGCTGTGGCAGTACAGCAGCTGTATCGCCGATGCCGAAATCGCTCACGAGGACGTGCTGCTGCACTCCATGCCGCTGTATCACTGCGCCCAGCTGGACTGCTTCCTCGGGCCCTCCATCCAAGTGGGCGGCACCAACATCATCACCGATGACACGAGCCCGGACAATTTGTTGCGGCTGCTGGAGAGCCAGAAGATCAGCTCCTATTTCGCCCCTCCCACGGTGTGGATATCCCTGCTTAACAGCCCCCTGTTCGGCGGGGCCGATCTCTCCGCCCTGAAGAAGGGTTACTACGGTGCCTCCATCATGCCCGTGGAAATCATGAAGCGCCTGCAGGGCAGCTTGTCCCGGATCCGCCTGTGGAATCTCTACGGGCAGACCGAAATCGCCCCGACAGCCACCATTCTCAAACCGGAAGACCAGCTGCGCAAGCCCGGCTCGGCAGGCAAGCCGGTGCTGCATGTGGAGACGCGTGTGGTGGACGACGCCATGAATGATGTCCCGGTGGGTGAAGTGGGCGAAGTGGTTCACCGCTCGCCCCAGTTGCTCACCTGCTACTACAACGACCCGGAACGAACAGCCGACGCCTTCCGCGGCGGATGGTTCCACAGCGGCGATTTGGCGACCATCGACACGGACGGTTACATCACCATCGTCGACCGCAAAAAGGACATGATCAAGACCGGCGGGGAGAACGTCTCCGGGCGCGAGGTGGAAGAGACCATCTACCAACTGGACGGCGTGGCGGAGACGGCAGTGGTCGGCCTGTCCCACCCCAAATGGATCGAGGCCGTGGTCGCCATGGTCGTACTGCAGCCCGATGCAGCCCTCACCGAGCAGGACATCATCAGCCATTGCGTCGACAGGCTGGCCGGCTTCAAGGTGCCCAAGCGGGTGGTCTTTGTGGAGGAGCTTCCCCGCAACCCGTCTGGCAAAATCCTCAAGCGCAATCTCCGCGAACTCTACCAGACGGAGTTCGCCGGTGCACTGCTGTAGATGCCTGCCGGTCCGGCTGCCAAGGTGAATGACATGTCCGATCCCCTCGACAAACTGCTCTCGCCCGCTCGCCTCAACGGCCTGCCCCTGCGCAACCGCATTTTGAAGGCGGCGACCTTCGAAGGCATGGCCCCGGAGGGAACACCCACCCCCAGGCTGTTCGAGTTCCACAGAAGCATCGCAGCCGGGGGCACGGCACTGACCACCCTCGCCTACTGCGCGCCGGAACCTGACGGCCGCCTGAAAGACAACTACCTGTACATGCACGAGGGTGTACGTGCCGGGCTGTCAGAGCTTTCCGAGGCGGTCCATGCTGCCGGCGGGAGGCTCTCCGGCCAGATCGCCCATTGCGGCGGTTTCAGCCGCAACCGCTCGCTGCAACGCAAGCGCCCGGTCAGCGCCTCCAGCTACTTCAACCAGCTCGGCGCACTGTCCGGGGTGCTATTCTCGGGAGAGATGGGCCCCCGGGAAATGGACGAGGTGGCATCGGCCTTCGGCGATGCCGCCGCTTTCATGAAGTCGGTGGGCTTCGACGCCATCGAAATCCATTTCGGCCACGGCTATCTGCTGAGCCAGTTCATCAACCCCAAAACCAACCGGCGCACCGATGAATACGGTGGCTCGGTCGCCAACCGAATGCGCTTTCCCCTGCGCGTGCTCGACAGTGTGCGCGATCGGGTCGGCAGTGATTTTCCGATACTGGGCAAGATCACCATGCTCGACGGGATACCCGGTGGCATTGAGCTGAAAGATTCCATCGAGGTCTGCCGCCTCCTCGAGGACCGCGGCATCGACGCCATCATCCTTAGCGGAGGCAGTTCAAGCCATAACCCCATGCTGATGTTCCATGGGCAAAGCATCATCACCGGACTGATCGAGCAGGAAGACAACGCCCTGATCCGGCTGGGCATGAAACTGGTCGGGCCGAAGCTGTTTCGAACCTATCCCTATCATGAACTGTACTTTCTCGAGGAGGCGCGCCAGATCCGGCAGGCCGTGAACTGCCCACTGGTCTATATCGGCGGCTGCACGACTGTGGAGAGCTTCCGCACGGTGATGCGCGAGGGTTTCGACTTTGTGCAACTGGGTCGCCCCCTCATCCGGGATCCGGCGCTGGCGAATCATCTGCAACAGCAGCGTGAACACTACGTGAACGGGTGCAGCCATTGCAACCGCTGTGCCGGGCGGATCGACCATCCGCAGGGAGTGCTCTGCACGGAACCCTGAGCCCGCCAGGGTGGGCGTACCCGCTCCACCCGATACCACAGAAAACAATTGATGGCCGACACACAATGCACCCGGCGAATTCGTGCGCCTACAGTGCGGAAAGTCCGCGCCCGCCTGTTGTCGAGCCGCCGGTTTAATAATAAAATTACGGGTAACTTAATATCCATTGAGCCGCCAGAAACAAGAGGATCACACAGATGTTGACCCAAGCGCGCAAACAGGAACTGTCCGATATACTCCGCCCGGCCGCCCCGCCGGTCGTACTCGACAACGTGTACACTTCCGACCAGGCACAACGGCTGCTCGACGTGGTCCACCGGGAGGGTCCCTGGAAGCTCATCATCGCCCAGCACTTCGCCTCGGCCGAAGAACTGGTGGCCACCATGTCCGGTGGTTTCCCGGAGGGCTTTGAGCCCTCGCTGGACATGTTTCTCACCCCGACCTTCCGGGGCTTCTACGCGAATTACTCGACCCTTTTCTATCCGGAGATTCACGACTGCTTCTACAACGAGGCCTTCCTGGCACACGCCAAAAACTACTGGGGAGCAAAATACGCCAAGCCGCAGATGATGCTGTTCAATGTAAACGGCCCCTGCGGAAACACCGACCCCGGGCACCTGGATTCCCCCAGTTTCCGCGGCGTGCGCTATGAAAATTCACCGACCTGGCTGTGCGCGGTAATGGGCAAGTCGGGGCTGTTTACCGACTACCTGATCAAAATGGCCCAGGTCATTACCTGGTTTTCCGCTGACCCCGAGAGCGGGGGTTTTACCTATTGGCCCGATGGCCCGATGCAGGCACCCCGGCGCCTGGAGCCGCCGATCTACAACCGCGGCGTAGTGGTTCAGAACGAGATGATGTACCACCGCGGCGAGGCCAACGGACCACTCGCGCAGCAGCGACCGGTGGGCCTGGACTTCAATAGCACATTCGGCGGGGACCCCGACGATTCCGACCGCTGGGTGCTCCGGACCGGGGATCGGGTGATCGCGCGACATCATACTGACGAGCTGCGTTTCCTGGTGCACTGGTCCGCCGAGGTGTTCGAGGATTATGACGAACTTCGCAAGAACATGGACGGTACCGATAATATCACCCACGAGAAAGCCATCGAGATGCTGATCGACGACGTGCGCGCCCGTGGCATGAGCATCGAGACCCCCACCGACCCGCTGCACGATCCGGTGTTCATCCAGGCGATCAACGCCGCCTATGACATCGGCGCGCCCAGCTCCTATCCGGAAGCGGCGCCGGTAACGCCACTGTACCGCGAAGCGGGGTGATCACGGGCGGTTGCGGCAGAACCTGGCATGACTCCACTCCAGAAACCGGCCGACGGCGTGGATAGTGTGCTCGGTGCGCACTGAATGAAACATGTCGAAGGCATGCTGCGCGCCCGGTAGTTCACCGTAGACGACGGGTTCAGTGGCCAGTTCTCGCAATGCGGCGACGAACTTTCGTGTCTCCTCGCTCCACAACAGGACATCGTGCGTACCGTGGATCACGAACATCGGCGGAGCAGCTGCACCCAGGTGATCGAGCGGCGAGGCTTCCCTCCAGCGATCGGGATGGTCCCGCAGGCTGCACTGCATGATGTTGCGCGCCAGCATGGATTCGGCCAACCTGCTGCGCCGTATCCTGTAGCGATCGGTTAAATCGTAGGTCCCGTAGCAGGGTACCGCTGCCTGCAGCGTGGTATCGACCTGCTCGAATCCTGGCTGCCACTGGGCGAGATTCGGCGTCAGTGCGGCGAGGGCGCTGAGGTGGCCGCCCGCAGAGCCTCCGGTAATGGCAATGAATTCCGGATTGCCACCGTACTCGTGGATATGCTGCCTGATCCAGGCGATTGCCCGCTTGATATCGATTATGTGTGCCGGGAAGGCCCAGCGGGGGCTCAGCCGGTAGTTGATGGCGACGCATAGCCAACCGCGCTCGGCCATGTGATACACAAGGGGCAGACCCTGGTGGCGCTTGCTGCCGGTCATCCAGCCACCGCCGTGAACCTGGAGCAATACCGGCGATCCGCCTGCTGACGAGCGCGCTGGATGGTAGATATCGAGAAGATTGCGCTTGCCGGCGTCGCCGTAGCTGATATCACGTTGCACCTGCACGCCCTGACGCCGGAACCGTACAGGATGTAGCCAATGCCGCGAGTGGATCGCATCCGCGAGGGCCCACTGACGGTCCGCCGGAACGCTCCCGGTAAAATCCTTGCCCAGGCCCCGCCGTAGCGCTTCGTCGAGCACGACGCCGGTATCCATCGCCTGGATATGCAGATACACCAGGCCAATCCAGGACAGCCCGAACAGGGCCAGCCCACCCCACGCCACAGGATTCGACAATACACCGGCAGAGCCAGCGACCACGGTCAACGACAGCTGCCACAGCAAATGGATCAGCGCCAGGTCGCCCCAGAGCCAGGCACTGGGGTAATAGAGGAGCACCAGGGCGTAGATTCGGCGCACCCTGGCAATGGAGCACGCGGTACACCAGAGGCTCAGCATGCCGAGAGCACAGTACAGCACCGGCCAGTTCATCTGTGCGCCATCTCCCGCCGGCACCTGAGCCCAGGCTGGTCAGATGCGGGGCAGGTGCTGCTCCGACGGGTCGCCGCAGCACCCCCCCCGCGCCGCGCCGGTTTGCGACCGGACACCCGGCTCAACCCTCCGATTCGGGTTTCTTGCGCCGGCGCTGCGCCCCCCGTGAACGGGCTCCTGGGGCCCGGGCCTGCGTGGCAGTACCTTCCCCTTTTCGCCGCGACCGTTTTTTCGCCACCGGGGCAGCGGGCTTGCTGCCCGCGGCCTGCCGCCGCCGGCCGGACCTGCCTCCGGCGAGGGTCAGATACTGCCCCAGCGCCTGCTCCAGCCCGTCGATGAGGCTCCACGCCTGCGGAACCAGCACAGGGTCTATAGTGATACCGAAATCGACATTGCCCGCGTAACTCAGGCAGGTGACGTTAATAGCGACACCCGGCGAGATGATGGACATGGGGTACATCGTGGCCATGCGAGCGCCGGCCATGTAGATGGGGCGAGCGCTGCCCCGCATATTCGAAACAATCACGTTGGCGCCCATCATATTCAGCACCTGTTCGGCCTTAACGCCGCTGAACAGCAGGTTGAGCACCAGCGGCGGGAACAGCTGCAGGATCTCCATGGGGCCCCGCCCCCCGGCCCGGACCTCACTGGCGGCCGCTCCCGTCTCCGCATTGATGGCACGCAGTCGCGCGGCAAAGTCGGACAGGTCGGTGCCGAGGGTCACCGAGGTCGAACTGACCTTGTTGCCCAGTTCCTCGTCATCCTTCGAACGCATGGAGACAGCCATGGCAGCGCGCAGGGAGGCGTCCGGCAGTTCGTCTCGCGCCAGCAGGTAGTCGCGCATTGCGCTGCCGACCAGGGCGAGCACGACGTCGTTGACTGTACAACCGAAGTGTTCCTTCACGCGTTTGATATCCTCCAGGGGCAGGGATCCAAACACGAATTCCCGTTCACTGCCTATATCGACATTGAAGGGAGTCGGTGGCGCCGGCGGTTTTTTTCCCACTGCCTTGCGCTTTCCGGTCAGGCGCCGTTGCAGCCGGGAACTGAGCACGCCGGCCACCTCCCTGCCGAACTTCAATGGCAGCCGGGAGAGGTGCGTGAGGGTATTACCGGATTCCTGCCAGGGGTCGGGCAGCACACCCGGCCGAGCTTCGCGAATGGCCGGATCAAGTTCCCTGGGTGGCGCGTTCGGGGCGAAATCCCCCATGATCTCGGCTAGCCGCTCCGCCGCCTGGCCGTCCATCATGCAGTGATGCAGCTTCTGGAAGACTGCGAATCCGTTGCCTTCTAGCCCCTCGATGAACCACAGCTCCCACAGGGGCCTGCTGCGATCCAGGTGCCTGCTGTAGAGATATCCCACCAGTTCACTCAATGCTCGCCTGTCTCCCGGGGAAGGCACTGCGATACGCCTGATATGGCGATCGAAACTGAACTGCTCGTCTTCCACCCAATAGGGCAAATCCAGCCCCAGCGGTACCTCATGCAATTTCCAGCGAAAATGCGGAATCTGCCCGATACGCTCCGACATATAATCGCGGTATACCTCGTAGCAGAACCCCGGGCAGGCGTTGCTGTCGAGCAGCACCAGGGCTCCAGTGTGCTGGTAGATACGGTCCGACTCGCCCGCGATAAACATGACGTCCTGGGGGGTGAGTTGCCTTGTTTTCTGCATAGCGTCGCCTCGATGTGGAAAATATCGTATCCGGTGGGCAGCCCCTTGGAATCCGCCCCTAGCGAAACCCCACCGGAGCGTTGCGCAGCAACTTGCCCCAGTGGCCGTTCATCATGTGAATCATGGCACGCATGAGCGCGGGGCTCAGCTTGCCCTGGCTCATGGTCACCAGGTTACGCAAAGGCATCTCGGCAATGACCGCGTCCATCATGCGCTGGCTGCTTTCCCCCGGGTCATCGCCCGCTGCCTGCATGGCCTGGCTTCTCATGAGCTGCTGTAACTTTCGTCCAAGCCACGTACTGCCCACCTCGCCCAGCGTCGAATTCAAGTGGAACGGGCGTTCGGGGACAGCAGCGGGAAGCGGATGTCCCAGCATGGCCGCAAAGGCCGCATCGTCGAAATCGCGGGCTGCCGGTTCAAAGTAGGCTGCCAGGGCAGGCTCCCGCACCGACACCGGATCAGCCGTCTCGAGTTGCACAGTGGACTGCAGGCGGATATCCGCCACAGAGCTCCCGATATCGATATGGTAGCTGTCGCATTCCACTACCCATCGGCGCCGGCGGACACACCAGAAGGCAAAAGCGCGAAAGTCCAGCGATAAACGGATCACCTTGGACTCCCCCACCCCCAGGAACACCTTCTCGAAGCCCTTCAATTCCCGCCGCGGACGAGGCACCGACCCGGCATGCTGGCCGACGTACAACTGGGCGACCTCGGCTCCGTCCCGGGAGCCGGTATTGGTCACGGTGAATTCGACAGTGACCGAGTCACCCTCCGCCATCACCAGCGCCGAGTCGGCAGCGGCGCCACGGCCGGTAACGACCAGGTTACCGTATTCGAAGTGCGTGTAGGACAGGCCGTGGCCGAACGGGAACGCCACCGGCACCCTCGCGGTGTCAAAATAGCGGTAGCCTACCCAGGGCCCTTCCCGGTACTGACTCTGCCGCAGCGCTCCGGGAAACCAGGCGTTGCCGGCCACGTCTGCGCTGCTAACGGGGAATGTCTCCGCCAGTTTGCCGCCCGGATTGGCCCGCCCGAACAGGATGTTGGCGATGGCCGATGCCCCCGCCTGGCCACCGAGGTAGGCTTCCACAATGGCCGGGACCGCGCCGGCAAAAGGGAGCGCTACCGGGGCGCCGTTCTGCAGCACGACCACCAGCCGGTCATAGACCGGGGCCAGCGCCTTCACCAGTTCCAGCTGCGCGACCGGCAGGTCCAGCGAGTCGCGATCGAAACCCTCGGATTCACAGGCCGGCGGCAACCCGAGGAACAGCACCACCCGGTCACTGGCCCAGGCCAGTGCCAGCGCCTCGCGAATCAGCGCACTGTCCCCCTGCCCCTCCAGCGCATACCCGGGCGCATACCCCAGCGTCGCCCCCTCACCCAGCAGTGCCTCGATCTCCTGCAACGGTTGCTCCAGTCGCGTGGGACGAATCTGTGAGCTGCCGCTGCCCTGGTAGCGCGTATCCTGCGCCAGGGCACCGATCACCGCGAGCGATCCCTGGGTGGCCAGGGGCAGCAGATGGCCGTCGTTTTTCAACAATACGCAGGCCTCTTCTGCCGCCGTACGGGCCAGGTCGTGGTGGGCATCCAGGGAACACGCCGGAGCCGCTCGCAGCGACTCGCGGGACTTCAGGATCAGTTCGAGCACCCGGGCTACCACCGTGTCGAGCTCGGCTGGAGCCAGGGTGCCTTCGCGCACGGCGTCGAGGATTCGTCGCGTATTCACGCCGCCGCTGGAGGGCATCTCCAGATCAAGGCCGGTGGCGATTCCGGCTACCCGGTCGCTCACCGCTCCCCAGTCGCTGACCACCGCGCCGTCGAAACCCCATTCCCGGCGCAGGACGTCGGTCAATAGCTGGCGGTGCTCCGCCAGGTAGGTGCCGTTGACCTTGTTGTAGGCACACATCACCGTCCACGGCGCGGCATCGCGCACAGCGGATTCAAAAGCGGCCAGGTACAGCTCCCTCAGGGTGCGTTCGTCAACCACCGCATCCACTACCATGCGGCCCGTTTCGTGGTTATTCACGGCGAAGTGTTTCAGGCAGGCGCCTACTCCCTGGGACTGTACGCCCTGGATCCACGCGGTTGCCAGTTGGCCGGACAGGA
The DNA here is from genome assembly GCA_024234735.1 of Pseudomonadales bacterium. Lineage (GTDB taxonomy): Bacteria > Pseudomonadota > Gammaproteobacteria > Pseudomonadales > Halieaceae > JARRPM01. The sequence goes on along the minus strand of JACKNV010000001.1, from coordinate 455,746 downwards.
ACGGATCCTCGGAAAAGTACTCGAAATTGCGACCACCCAGGGGATTGCGCTTGAGGTTCACTCCCGGGCCGAGCAGGACGCTGACCCTCTCCCGGCGACACTCCCGGCCGAGCGCCTGGCCAATGCGCTCCAGCAGTTCCCGATTCCAGCTGCTCGCCAGGCCCGAGGCTGTGGGAAAGCAGGTGGCGGGCACACTCTCCGCCAGGCCGACGTGATCACTCGAACCGGTTTGCTTGCGCACACCATGGGGACCGTCGGTGAGCATGATCGCGGGCAGATCCAGGCGCTCGATACCGGGCAGGAACCAGAAATCCCGCCCCGAGCACAGGGCGGCTTTTTCCTGCAGGTCCAGCGCTGCCAGCAACGCCTGAATTTCCGCTTCGTTCGTCATCGTCTTATTGTTCCGCCGCGGCCGGGAGACGAGCGCCCCCCGCGGCCTTTATAGTCACGGCTAGTCGCCGCCGGTCGCCTTCCGCCGCCGGGGTGGTCAGGAGGCGTGGGACACGCACTCCATGTCCTCCCACCGCGGTGCTTCCATTTCCTTTACGAAGCGCGAGTAGGCCCAGGGCCAGCTCGCGGGTACACCACGGCTGTCGAGGTACCAGCTGTGACAACCACCGTGAAACCAGACCGTCTTCTTCGCCGCCTCGGTGCGATCCACTTCAAACTTCGCCAGGGCCTGGCGGGTACAGCAGATCTCGTCCGCCTCACCGCTGCGCAACCTGTCGAGCAATTGACCGATATAATGCCATTGGTGTTCCGCGATATCGATCAGCGAAAAATTGCCCACCGGGCCGTTCGGGCCGTTCAGCATGAAGAAGTTGGGAAAATCCGGCATGGTGATGGCCAGGTAGGCCTTGGGGTGGTCCGCCCACACGGTTTCCAGGGTGGTGCCGTTGCGGCCCGTGATCTGCATCGGTCGCATGAACGCATCGGCATGAAAACCCGTCGCCAGGACGATGATGTCGAGCTCGTGCAGCTGGCCGTCCCGGGTGCGAATACCGCTGGCTTCGATGCAGTCGATTGCTTCGGTCACCAGTTCGGCCCCGGGGCGCTGGATCGCCTGGTAGTAATCCGGGGAGAAGATCAGGCGTTTGCACAGGGGTTTGTGTGTGGGGCGCAGCTTTTCCCGCAGCACCGGGTCGCTGACGCTCTCCTCCAGGTTTTGCAGGCAGGCCGCAGCCAAGCCCTTGGCGCCTTCTGACTGGTCATCGATGATGGCCTGTGTATAGGCGTCCACCTTCGCGTTATAGCCCGCGAAATCCATCGCCTTTTCCAGCACTTCCGGGTCGCGAAACGCTGCCCGTTGCTCCTCCGAGAAAAATCCGTTTTCCACTGGCATGATCCACTGGGGAGTGCGCACGTAGTGTTCCAGGAGCGCGGCGCGACCGGCGAGCGCGGACACGATCTGCACCCCTGTGGAGCCGGTGCCAATGACACCGATGCGCTTGCCGTCAAGGGGAACCGAGTGGTCCCAGCGCGCGCTGTGGAACAGATTGCCCTGGAAATCCGACATCCCGGGGATGTCGGGATAACTGGGATGGTGCAACACCCCGGTGGCGCTGATCAGCACGTCGGCGCTGTCGGCATGGCCGCTGGCAAAGTCCAGCTGCCAGCGGCCCTCGCGATACTCCGCCCGGGTCGCCTCTTCATTGAACCGGATCAGCCGATCCACCCCGTACTTGGCAGTGACTTTCTCGAAATAGGCCTGTATTTCCGCACCGGGTGGCAGGTGGCGTGTCCAGTCGGGATTGCGCTCGAAGGTGAACGTGTAATGGTGCGATGGTACGTCGCAGGTAAGGCCCGGATAGGTATTCTCCCGCCATGTGCCGCCGATACGGTCAGCCTTTTCATAAATCGTGATGTCCTTGACACCGGCCTCCTGCAACTTGATGCCCGCCAGGATACCGGCCATCCCGGCGCCGATGACCACGACCTTGAGGTTTCTTTGTGACACGATGATTTCCCCTGGATCAGTGAAAAAACCCGACAAGCTTACCTCAACCAGCGAGCGTGATGCATAACGATAATAGTCAGGATACCTATCAAAAAGATCCAGCAAACCACAACGGCGAAGTTCACCATCCACGCCCTTTAATGTTCATCGGACATATCTAATATGTCCACCAGCCTGTACCATTGCCTGCAACAGGCAGCAGATGACCCAGAATGACATGCCCTTCCAAAGTTCCCCGATAAGGTCGGCAGTGGAGCTCGCCATTGGTCCACTGGTGGAGCTCCTGCGTCGCGAGCTTGAACTGGCTGGAATTCCCTCGCCCGGCGCCGAGCCCACGTCGATCAGGACCTTCACCCTGTGGTACCTCGAGGTGGTGCAACTGCTGGACGCCCACTGCGCTGAAGGGGACCAACACCCGGCGATGGCGCGCGCCGAGGTCGAGTTGATGTGCCGCTGCGCCCTGTCCGCGTGTTCCCTGGAAGAAGCGATGCAGTTATGCGCCCGGTACTGCGAGACACTCTATCCGCGCGCGGGTCGCATTGAGCTTCGCATCAATCGCAACATGGCATCGTTTTGCCTGGATTCGCTGCGCAACAACCCGACCACCGCCAGCAGCCTGGTCGACATCACCGGGCTGTTTGCCTTCCGCCAGCTATTCCAGTGGCTGGTGGGGGTGGACCTGCAGTTGATGCAGGTCGGCATCGGCCCCGTAGAGCGGGAGGATGTGCTCCCATTTCTGCAGCTTTTCAAAGCGCCGGTGCTGTCCGGCGGCAATGGTTATGTCATGGAATTCCCGGCGGACATCCTGCGATTACCGGTCATCCGGACTTCGGCAGAGTTCAATGAATTCTTCACGGTTTTCCCATGCGCCGTGTTTGAGGACACCCGGCGCACCCTGGCGGAGCAGGTGGTTTCGCTGCTGTCGGCGTCGTTGCGGCAGGGAACGGGTATCCCCACCCAGATACAGCTGGCCACCGCGCTGGGGCTGAGCCTGTCGACTTTTCGCCGGCGCCTCACGGAGTCGGGCACCTCGTTTCGCGATTTACGTGAGTCCTGTCTCCAGGACAGCGCCCACTATTGGCTCAGGCACACCGACATGACGATCTCGGACATCTCGAGCCGCCTGGGATTCAGCGACGCCGGTGCCTTCCGGCGGGCATTCAGGCAATGGACGGGTACAGCCCCGACCACATGGCGGGAAGCCCACCGGGGCACAACACACCAGGGCGGTTCCGGGAACCGCCTGCAGATGCGTTCCATCTCACGGGTTCCGCTCACCGGCAACCGATAGCAGATACGAACCACACATTCAGCACAGCCTGGGTCACGGGCTGATGTTCATGTGTCTTACGCTTTGCCCACGCATTCGAAGTCCTCCCAGTTCGGCGCTTTCATCTCGTCGAGGAATCTCGAATACGTCCAGGGCCAACTGGCGGGGACTCCCTGGGCGTTCAGGTACCAGCTGTGGCAGCCACCGTTGTACCAGACCGTCTTTTTCGCGGCTGCACCGCGTTCTTCCTCGAACCTCTCCATGGCTTGGTGCGTACAGCTGATTTCGTCTACTTCACCCGAACGCAACTTTGCGACCAGCTGGTAGATGTAGCGCCACTGCTGCTCCGCAATTGCGATTAACGGGAAATTCCCCACCGGGCCATTTGGGCCGTTCAGCATGAAGAAATTGGGGAAGTCGGGCAGGCTCACAGCCAGATAGGCTTTCGGACTGTCTGCCCACACATCATCGAGATCCACGCCGTTACGGCCGATGATTTTCATGGGCCGCATGAACGCATCGGCATGAAAGCCCGTCGCCAGCGCAATCACATCCAGTTCGTGCAACACCCCGTCACAGGTTCGTATACCCGCGGCCTCTATACGCTCGATTCCCTCGGTGACAAGTGCGGCATGTGGATGCTGAATTGCCTTATAGAAATCCGGCGACCACACCAGGCGGTAGCACAGGGGCTTGTGATCGGGGCGCAGTTTTTCGCGCAATTCCGGGTCGGCGACACTTTGCTCCAGATTCTTCAGGCATTCGGCAGCCATGAAGGTGGCCCCCTCGGAGTGTTCATCGATGATCGCCTGGGTATAGATGTCCACCGCGTGGTTGAAATTCTCGAAATCCATCTCCGCTTCCAGTACCTCCGGGTCCTGGAATGCCGCGCGCTGTTGCGCGGTGTAAGGTGTGTTGTCCACAGGCATGATCCACTGTGGCGTGCGCTGGTAGTGTTCCAGCAACGAGGCTCTCTCCACCAGCGCCGATACGATCTGCACACCGGTCGAGCCGTTACCGACCACAGCAATCTTCTTGCCGTCCAGCGGAACCGAGTGATCCCAGCGGGCAGAATGAAAAATGGCCCCTTCAAAGTCGGAAATACCCGGTATCGCGGGCATCTTGGGAACATGCAGTACGCCGGTGGCTGCAATCAGAAGGTCTGCGCTGTCCTGTAACCCGCTCTTAAAAGTCAGCTGCCAGCGGCTGTCGAGAAATTCGGCACGAACCGCTTCCTCATTGAACCTGATACAGTCGTACAGTCCGTATTGCTCGGTAACCTGCTCAAAATACTGCTGAATCTCCCAGCCCGGCGGGAGATAACGGGACCAGTCGGGATTCCGTGCAAACGAATAGGTGTAGTGGTGTGATGGCGTGTCACAGGTGAGTCCCGGATAGGTATTTTCACGCCAGGTACCACCAATACGATCCGCCTTTTCATAAATTGTCACATCGTCTATGCCGGCCTCCCTCAGCTTAATGCCAGCCAGTATCCCCGCCATGCCGGCGCCCAGCACTACCACACGTATTTGTTTTCTCGCCATATCGCCTTCAACCCGCACGTCTTCAGTCATTAAATTATCGTCAGCGGAATCATACTGATGGGCAGTCCCAACCGTGCATAACATTATTCACATTTTGTAATGGCATTTATGTTCACCGGTTACATCGCCACTTTCCCAGGCGATCATCGGCCATCGCGACGAGAGCCAACACGCTGATCGTGGTAATCGTTGTCGCCAAATAGTCCAATGACTATACTGGCGCCCTCCAAATACATCACAATGTACCAGCGCTGTTTCCCGAAACCACGCGCCAGGTGGCTGCTGTACCTCCAACTACCATTGGAGTGAAGACAACGGGCTGACAGGTGTCCGGGCCCGAGAGGAAAATGAATAATGATGACTGAACTGAATACAGGCGTGGTGGTGACAGGCGGGGCCTCTGGGATCGGTCTCGCCTCGGCGAAAATGCTCGCTGAGTCCGGGCGCCCGGTCGCAATCTGGGATCTGGATACAGAAAAATCACAACGCGCCGCTGCCGATATTGTCAGCCGCTATGACGTGCTTGCCCTGGGGTTGGGTGTCGATGTCAGAAACAACGACGCCATACGCGACGCCGCGGCGAAAACCCGCGCGGTGCTGCCAGCGATCGGTGGGCTCGTGCATGCCGCGGGAATTGTCCTGGTGACAGGGATCAGTGACGTGACCGAAGAAAACTGGGCCGCGGTCCTGGATGTCAACCTCCGCGCCCAGGTATTGATTGTCAAAGAGTTCCTGGAGGATTTCAAACAGTGCCCTGGAGCCGCAATTGTCGGCATCGCATCGATGAATGCGACGCTTGGCAACGGCATGATACCGGCCTACAGCGCGTCAAAAGGCGGCATGTTGTCACTGACCCGCTCCATGTCGGACGAACTGGGTAGGCATGGCATCCGAATCAATGCGGTATCACCGGGCATGATAGCGACCCAGATGCTGCTGAACTCCGTTGACGAAGTCGCGTTGGATCGGTTTTCGCAAACGACTCATCTGGGCCGACTCGGCGAACCGGAGGAAATCGGGGCCGTGGTCAAATTCCTGCTGTCCAGCGAAGCCAGCTATATTACCGGCACTGAGTTGGTCGTGGATGGCGGCGCCATCCCCAGTCAGCGATCCTGAATCGCTGGCCGGGTTCCACGGGCGGGACGGGATGACACTGTCCCCCACCTCCCGGCCTGAACAGAGCGCTGCACGACAGGCTCAAATGGGGGAGATCAGTTGCCCTCCCCGGAAGCGACTATTGCCGGATGGGCATAGGGCGGAATCACCGGATCCTCGATTCGCTCCGATCCGTCCAGGGTGTGCACGGGTATCCCGTGGTGCAGGGGGAAATGCAGGCTGTAGGCAGTAAGCCCTGTACGTTCCTTCGCCGGCAGGATGCAGAGATTCAATCCGGTTTCCGCAATGTACTCGATCCGCTCGGACGGGTATTCCTCTGGGATAAGGTCCGATGCCCCCGGCGTACGGATGGCCGTACTGGGTGCCAGGGTGTTGACTGCAATGTTGTGGGGCAGGAGTTCGGCGGCCAGCCCCTGGGTCATCCGGTGCACAGCGGCCTTGATTGCCGAGTAGACCGTGGCACCGCCATAGGTAGCCCAATCGTCATAGGGGCGTGCGGGTGGCAGTGCAGTCACGGAGCCCAGGACCACGATCCATCCCGCGCCCCGCTTCTGCATCTCGGGCACGGCTGTCCGAACCAGCCGGAACGGAGCGCGGAGGTAGTGGCCAATGGTGTTATCGAACATGTCGTTGGGCATCTCGACAGTGGGGGCATACACCGCCTTGCCGCCGCTGTGGATCAGGATATCCAGACCACCGGTGAGCTCTACCGCGCGCTCCACCAGGCTATCGAGGTCTTCGTCCCGCTCCAGGTCGGCAACCAGTGGATGGGCGACGCCCCCCTGCTGCTCGATCAGTGAAACAGTTTCCCTCAGGGTGCCTTCGTACTGCCCCACACGATCGAGGGAACGCGCACTGACGACGATGGTCGCCCCTTCGGCCGCCAGACGCTGGGCAAGCGCGCGCCCTATGCCGCGACTTGCTCCGGTGATCAGCGCAACCTTGCCCTGTAGCCTCTTCTCCATGCTTGCTCCTTCGCTAAATAACTATCGTATGGCGGCTACACCGCCTCCCTGCTGAGAACGCTTTCGGGCGCCAGGCAAAAGGCGTGCGAAAGGTTGACATCCACCGCTTGCGCACCGGACTCCGGGTCAAACCAGCGATCGACCTGCGCCCAGTGGTGGGGGTGGATCATGTAGGGGCCCAACAGGTCATCCAGTGATTCAAACTCCTGCTCCCAGACATAGGTCCAGGGAGGGCATTCCGCATTGTTCCAGGGCAGTGCCGAGGCGCGGCTCAGGCGCCAGTTCAGGATCTCGGGAATCTGTTCGGGCATCTCCAGGAGGTCCGCCTCGAAGTGACCGGAGGCGTCCACGCGGTCCGGCAGCATCCGGAAATAGGCTGTGCGCTTGATGCTGCCGACGATACCGGGGCGACGCAGGCCCGCACTGATGTTTTCCAGTTCCAGCGCGTGCCACGCGTCACAGTAACGCTCCATCACTCCCAGAATCCGGGATTTCCAGGCCTCGCTTTCCCGGGCGGTGGCGGCAATCTCCCCACTCGGGTACAGCAGGTCGAGAGTGTAGTGGCCGGCGGCGTATTCCGGCGCGAAATTGGCGGACAACTGGGCCATCTCCAGGCCCGGCAACTCCGCTGTCGCAGCGGACAGGAGGCCCGCCATCTCCTCGCCATCGGCGGCGGAGAGCGTGTCGCGCAACCGCAGCTGCGCCGTCTCGCGGTGCCCCTGTACCGCGACCCGGAAACCCGAGACGTCCTCCCCTGCAGGACTTGCAGACACCTCGTCCGAGTTGACCAGATAGGTGCGTTCGCGCCGCTGGCATATGCTATCGACCTCATTCCAGAAGGCCGCGACCGAGGGCTGACCTGACTGCGCCCGCATCGCCCACCAGGCGGGTGCGTCGGCAACCTGCCACTTAAGCCAGAGAACCACATGACCGTTGCTTAACCTGACCGGTGGCGACACCATTGAATCGATGAATGACAAGCCCCGCTCGGCGGCTCCTTGCTGGTACTGTTCGCGAAACAAAGTGCGCAGCCGGTCCAGATGGACAGCGGCAAGCTCAAGCCTGTCCTGTATAACGATCATCCCGTTTCTCCGGTTGGTGGTCTCGTGACGACGCTACTCTGTCGCACCCAGGGTTGCCAGCACTTCGGCAGGCAATGTCGGAGGCGTGAGTTCGGCGAGGTGTGAGGCTCGGTTGCGGGCGAACTCTCGGGTGATCTCCGGGTGGGTCGACACCCAGAACTCTCCCGCTGCAATCTGGGGAATGATGCGGCGGCCCGCCTCGAGCCCGCTTATTCCATCAGCCTCGAGCATGTCGGCCATGAGTTTGCGGTGATAAGTGCTGACCGGATCATCGGCGCCCTTCGAATCGGCAAATATTCGCGTGGCAACCGGCCCGGGCAAAATGACAGAGACTTTTATGGGCAGTTTCTTGACCTGCATTTCCAGTTGAAGACATTCACTGAATGCCAGCAGCGCGTGTTTACTGACGATGTACGAGGTCTGTACGGGCATAATGCCAAAGCCGCCGATCGAGGAGGTATTGGCAATGTACGCGGGCTTGCCGGAAACGATCATGCGCGGAGCAAAGGCACGCACCCCGTGGATGGCGCCATTGATATTAATGGCAAGTGTTTTCTCCCAGGTCGCCGCGGGTATCTCCCAGGCGAACCCGAGTGTTTCGATACCCGCGTTGTTGACCAGCAGTGTCGTTTCGCCAAATTCCGCGTAGGTCCGCTCGGCCAGGGCGTCGACAGCCGCCGGGTCGCTGACATCGGTCGGCACCGGCAATGCGATGCCACCACTGGCCTCGATCTCCGAGGCAACCTTCGTTATCCGGTCGGCAGCGATATCGGCAAGTACGACCTTCATCCCCAGCTCCGCGGCATACCGCGCCAGGCCCTCGCCAATGCCGGAACCGGCACCAGTAATCACGGCCACTCCACCCCTGAGTCGATCCAGAGCGTCACTCATCTTTGTGTTCCTGTCTTTTATGTCAGCGCGCGTCAACCGGTTGCAGATGCCGGTGCCTGCTCCCCGGCATCGCTGCCGTAGCCAATTTCGAAATCGTCCGGCGAGGGCCGCCGTGTCATCCACCAGTAGTCCACGAGGCGATAGGGGCAGGACATGAAGTTGCGCCCCTTCTGGTTTTTGTAATAGCTTTGCGGTGCCTTCGGATGCAGCCATACCAAGTCTTTGAGCGCTTCATCGACTTCGTCATTGAACCGGTCACAGGCAGCCTGGCTGGGCTCGAGGGTATTGGCGCCCCGCTCGTTGAGCAGTTCCAGACATTCGATGATGTAATGGATCTGTGACTCCGAGGTAATGTTCTGACCTCCCGCATGATTGGGCGCACTGTTGGGCCCCACGGTGATGAAATAATTGGGGTAACCGGGAATTGCCACGCCCAGATAAGCGCGGGGGTCGTCCCGCCACTCCTGCCTGAGGTTGCGACCATTGCGGCCGATTACTTCCAGGCTGCCGACCATGTTCGACGTGTCAAAACCGGTGGCACAGATGATCACATCGGCCTCGATACGACGACCGTCGGCCATTACCACGGTATCGCCCTCGACGTGATCGACGCCCCCACACTCCAGGCTCACGTTGTCGCGACAAAGTGTATCCAGCCAGCCAATGTCCATGACAATCCGCTTGCCGAATACCGGGTAGTCCGGGACGAGTTTCTCCAGCAGGTCGGGCCGTTCTGCGAGCTTGGCGTGGTAGTTCTGCAGGCAGTATTCCCTGACTGCGTCGTTGAGGGCCGAGATCGACCGCTCCTGGTGAGGCCAATTCGGGTCTACACGAATGTTCTCGAACAAGCCGTCGGCGGCAAACCAGAACGCCCGAAACCGGAACCAGGCGATATAATGCGGTATGTTGTGCTGTGCCCAGCGTACGATTTCCGGCACCGCCACATAGTGGTTGGGCATCAGCCAGTGACGGGAACGCTGGACCACGGTCAGGTGGCCCACCTTATCCGCAATCGCCGTACCCACCTGCACCGCGCTGGCGCCCGTGCCCAGCAACACCACGCGTTTGCCCTCCAGCGAGACGCTGTGGTCCCAGGCCGCGGTGTGCTGCAGGGCGCCGCTAAATTCACGAATACCCTTGATATCGGGCCAATCCCACCGGTTGAGGGGACCATGGGCGTTGATCACCGCATTGGCCAGTAGTTCACGGCTGCCGTTCTCATCTTCTACCGTCACCCGCCAACAGGCCGCCGCCTCATCGTAACGACATTCGGTAACCCGGGTATTGAACTGGATATCGCGGCGCAGATCGTATTTTTGCACCACGCCGAGCAGATAGCGCTGGAATTCCGCGCCACAGGGCGTGTAGTGCGACCAGTCGGGGTTCAACTCAAATGAATAGGAATAAAAATGGCTCGGCGTGTCCACCCCACAGCCCGGATAGGTGTTCTCCCACCAGGTGCCGCCGATTTCCGGGTTTTTGTCGATGACCTGGAAGCGATATCCGGCCTCGCGCAATTTGATGGCTGCCAACAGGCCGGTCAGCCCCGCACCGATCACCAGGACGTTGAAATCTTCGGGCGGTGCCCGCCGCCCGCCTCGCTGACTGCGCAGTTCAGGCGCCTCGAAACCCATCTGCTCGTTCAGCATGGGGATGAATTCCTCACCCACCGACTCGCCGACGGCAGTCTGGAGCATCTTCTTGAACAGAGCGTCCCCCACCGGGGTATCCTCGGGCGGCGGATCACTGGTAAGCAGATCGAACAACCGCTCCCGCAAGTGCGTGGCCAGCTCCGGGGGAACCTCCCTCGGCGGCTCGAAAATCGACGCGATATAGGGCGCAAAGCGATCCAGCAGTTCACCGTCCTTCGACAGACAGGTGTGCACCATCAGCAAGGTCGGAATGTCTCCGGCTTCGAGCGCCTCGCGAAGGCGCTCGTGATCAACGATCGGCAACGACGGCTTGATAGCGGGTTCGGGTGTGCGGGTGGTGGTCATGCGTTTCAAACACTCCGGCGTTCAACCGCACAGAAATTGCGCGGCCATTAGATTATGCATAAGTATATTATTTTTCAAGCCCAGCGGTATCCTGGCAACATACCCGACAACACTGGCAAGTCATCGTGTACGCGCGTGGCGGGCCTGGAAAGTAGCGCAGTGAGTGGCAGCGTGACTCACTTGTACAGCCGAGCTGATACCTGGTGATAAATGCGCCCGCGCTGCCTTTTCAACCCGCTGGCCTATACTCAACAACCGTATATTCTTATAAATAAGTAATATGTCAAGTTATCGCCGATGCCGGGACCGGTCAAGCGCCGTCGCACCGGCGTCATATTGGTCGTGGCGCAAGCTGCGGCAATTCGCCTGGATAGGATGAGAAGTTAAACTCAGGTACCAACACGAGCATGGCAGGCGCGGCGACACCGGTATGGATCAGAAGAGGCACTGCCAAGGCTCCTGCAATCGGCCGGGTGAATATCTGACCCGGACAGATGCGGTATCGGCCACTTCGGCCGGGATTGGCCAATCTCTAGCGGGCTTGCCCGGGTGTTCTCAACAGGAAATAGGAAAGCGCGGGAATCAGCAGCAGCGCGCCAAACATGTTCCACACAAACATGAACGCCAGCAGGATTCCCATATCGGCCTGGAACTTGATCGGGGACCACGCCCAGGTGATCACACCGGCGCCCATGGTAACTCCGATCAGACAGACCACCCGACCGGTGAAATTCAAAGCCTCGTAGTAGGCATCCCCCAGTGTTCTGCCGCTGCGCTGGGCGGCGAGCTGCACGGACAAGAGGTACAGTGCATAATCAATACCGCAACCGACACCCAAGGCGATCACCGGCAGAGAGGAGACCTTAATGCCGATACCGAGCGCGACCATCAATGCCTCGCACAGGAAGGAGGTGATCAACAAGGGTAGCAGCGCGACAACGACGGCACGCCAGTTACGGAATGTGACGTAGCATAGGATGATGACTGACGCGTACACCAGCAATAACATGCGGTTGTTGGCTGTGGCCACCACCTCATTGGTCGCAGCCTCGATCCCCGCGGACCCGGCGGCCGGAAGAAATTCGAGCACCTCGGTGCTGTGCGTGGATGCGAAGTCCCGCACCACCCCCGCCACTGCCTCCAGGGTTTCCGCCTTGTGGTCGCGTAGATAGGCGATGACCGGGGCAACGGCCCCGTTGCCGCTGATCAGGTCCGGGGCATTGGTGGTGATGGTGTTCACCAGCAGGCTGCCGACCTGTTTGCCACGTGGAATGTCCATCCATTTCGGGTTGCCTTCATAGGCGCCCATGGCAACCTGGGGCACACTCCCACCCAGGGACTCCACGGCGATCACCTCGGGCAATTGTTCCAGTTCCCAGGCGAGCCTGTCCTGCTCCACCAATGAATTGTATTCGCGCACACCGTCCGGGCCCGTCACCGTGAACACGGCAAACTGGTCGCCGGAAATATTGTAATGATCATTTATGTAGGCGACATCGAGATTGTAGCGGGAATCGGGTCTCAGTTCAGGCGCGCCGGCATCGAGATCACCGATCTGCAGATAGCGGTGACTGATGGCGAAAGATGCCAGGCCCAGTACCAGGCTGCCTATGGTCAGCGGGATTGCATAGCGTCGCTCACAGCAGTGGCCGACCCTTTCCCAGATGGTTGCCAGAGGCCCCCGCCGTTCGCCCGAACCGGTCTCCAGGCTGCGCATCGCCGCCTTGTGACTGGCGCCTATGTAGGACAATACGACTGGAATCAGTATCAGCTTGGTGAAGATGAGAATCACCACGCCGATGCTGGTGGTAATCGCCAGATCCCGAATGGCGGGAATGTCTATCAGCAGCATCACGGCGAAGGCGAATGCGTTGGTCAGCAACGCGGTGAGTCCGGCCACAAACAGTCGACGGAAGGTATAACGTGCCGCGACATAACGGTGGGTACCCCGACCGAGATCCTGCAGAACCCCATTCATTTTCTGGGCGCCATGCGACAGGCCGATGGCAAAGACCAGAAATGGCACCAGAATCGAATAGGGGTTGAGTACGTAGCCACACAGTTCCAGCATACCCAGCAGCCAAACCACGCCGAGAACGGCTGCAGATACCAGGAGCAGCGTACTGCGCAGGTCCCGCGTATAGAAATAGAGAATCAGCATCGCGATGAGTGCCGATACCGCAAAGAAGAAAGACACGGTCTCTATGCCATCGATCATGTCGCCTGCGAGCTTTGCGAAGCCAATGATGTGAATGCGGTACCGCTCGGACTGCAGACTACGTATATCCTGCTCCAGAAAGTCCGACAGATCGCCGTAGTCCACCGGCTCGCCCGTCTCCGGGATGCGCTCGAGCAGGGGCGCGACGATCATGGTCGACTTCAGGTCGGAACCCACCAGCCTGCCGATCAGCCCGGCCCGCAGCATGTTTATTTGGAACTGCTGCACGGTTTCCGGTGAACCGTTGTAGTCGAAGGGCATTACCGGCCCGCCCCGGTACCCCTCTTCCGTGATCTCGGTCCAGCGAGTGGCCGGGGTCCAGATGGATTTCATCCAGCCTCGATCGACGCCGGGCCTCAGGTAAATTCGGTCGTTGACCTCCCGCACCAGATCCAGGTAATCGCTGTCGAAAATGTCACCGTCCCGGGTCTCCACCACAATCCGCAGCGAGTTACCAAGTCCGCTGATACTGTCGCGATAGGTGAAATAGTTGCGGATAAAGGGGTGCGACTGGGGGATCATATCCTCGAAACTGGCGTTGACCTTCAGCCTGGTTGCCTGATAGCCGAGCACTGCGGTCACGATGGCCACCAGCGCCAGAACCAGCGGCCGGTGGTTGAAAATCAGCCGTTCGAGCCAGCCTCCGGAATTCTCATCGAACTGCGTGACGTCCTCGATAACCGGCAGGTCGATACCTGCGACTTTACCGTCATCAGCATGTGACAGCGAGCCCTGGGTCGTTCGCTTCTCGGAGGGGGTCACAGTCCAGGTGCTCGCTGCCCGATCAGATCGTCCGCTGGCTGCCGCCAGACACCTCGCATGCCCACGGCCACAAGCCCCCCATTCGCGTCGATGGCAACAGCGGCGAGAGGCCAGGATGCGCCAGGCTGCACCTCGGTCCGCGGGCCTGCCAGGTCATCTGTGACGGACAGGATGTTTCCCGATGCCGCCGCCAGCCGAAGCATTCCATCCGTCTCTCGGGTGCAGCTGGTCAGGGCGACCGGAATGACCGGCGGCAGCGGCGCCCAGGTATCGCCCTGATCGAAACTGGCAAACATGGTGCCCCGCAGTCCGTAGGCGATCACCATGCGCTCGTCGCCGCACAAGCCGAAAAAACTGCCGGTGTAATCGGTCTGGACGGCTTCGAAGCGGTTCTCTCCCTGGCGCATACGAAACACCACACCGCGTTCGGAGGGTATATACAGCGTCGATCCGATCCGCTCGATGGCGTTTAGGTGCAACCCGCCGGGATTGTCCACACGATCGACCCAGGGCAACCATGTTCGCCCCCCGTCCCCGGTGCGGGCTATCAAGCCGAACGCTCCCACCACAAACCCCTCCGCCTCGTCCCCAAACCAGACTCCCAGCCACGGCTGCTCGGGCCCCTCCTGCCAGTTGATCGGCAGGTCGCGCGCCAGAGACGCGGCGGTTTCATCACCCGCAACGGCACGTTCTTCATAATAGGCGACGAACTCCCGGGCGGCGCTGCGTCCATCCGATTGCCGTTGCCAACTGACTCCGCCATCAACGCTGTGCAACACCACACCGCTGTGCCCGACAGCCCACCCCTGTTCCGGGGAGGGAAAGGACAATGCCGTCAACGTCACACTGACCGGCACCCCCGCCTGGCTCCAGGTCCGCCCACTGTCATCGGAATAGACAATATGCCCACGCATGCCCGCGGCCACCAGACGCTCGCCAGCACGGGTGACCGCGAGCAACTGAGTCGAAGATGCAAGCGAGCTGCGGGTGGACGGCGCATCCAGCGGGTCGACAAAACTCCCGGTAAAATCTCCGGCCACCGCAGTACCGGCAGCCAGCCACAGCCCCAGGACTGCAATCGCACAATGGAAGAAGGTCACTTCGACGCGGGACCGTGCGGCGTCAGAACGCAACGCTGTAGGTGATGGTCACACGCCCGCGATCAGTGACACCATAATCGCCATTGCCACTTACCACAACGCCGTTCGACGTGCGCCGTTTGGCGAAATAGTCATCGTAGGTTATCGCCAGCCGGTGGATGACCCGGTAATCCAGTTGCACGCCGACAGAGACGGTGGTGGCCTGCTCGCTGACGCCCAGCGCCGTAATCGCGGAGTTGCCGTCCAGACCGGTCTGATATGTAATAGGCAGGGTGACGTCGAGACTCGGAAGCACCGAAAGCCACTCCGGTGCAAACCGGACATTCAGGCCCCAGGCGTCGCGCGTGGCGCAGCCGTCCCGCCATGAACCCGGAGGACCTCCGCGCCCGATCGTACAGGTCGGATTTCCCTCCCGCAGGAACAGGTCTTCATTCTTGGTGACGCTGTCCAGCCGGTCGTAGGTCAGTTCGATGACCGCGGTACCCGTGTCCCACAGCGGCCCCCGGTCCAGCAGGTAAAGCCCATTGACAAGTGCGTGCCAGGTGTCGCCCCGGGCACCCTCATCGGCTATTGCGAATCCGACCGACTTTAGGCCCGTTCCCATGTGGTACCCGACTTCGGCCCCGACTGCCCACTGGCCTATCTGGCCATCGAAACTCACCCCGGCCAGTTTCGTATTTCTCGCATACACCGCACGATAACCCAGGTCCTTCGGCTGGTTGCTGGCAGGCGTAACCACGAACATCCAGGGTACTTTTTCGTCGAACTGCCGGTAGTAGAATCCGAGGGTCTGACCATACAAGAAATCCGGGCTGTACTTCAGGCTGACACCCCAGTTACCCTCCTGATCACTGGGCTTCAAGGGCGAGCGACGCTGCAGGTTGGCGCCTTGCAGGGGGTCGCCCCCCAATTGCTGGGGCCCCTGGAGCACCATGTCCGCGCGGCCGAGAAAAGTCCCTCCCTCCGGCGATCGGGTATTGGCCCAATCGAGGTAGTACTGGCCCTCGATCGCAACCGCGGGGCTGAGTTGCGCCTGGACATTGACCTGGGACAGCGGCAGGAACAGTTCTTTCGTTTCGGTACCCGGGTTGGCCGCGCCCTTGCGCCCGTCAAGCGCATGCTGGTCCTGCGCAATACCGCCCGAATAGAACAGGGACATGCCCCAGAAGGTGGTGAACTGACCCGCTTTCACCACTACCGGAACATCCCCGAAGCGCTGGTCCATGAAGGCAAAGGCGTCGAGTACCTCGCCGTAGGGTCCGTGGTAGAAATCGTCGGTCAAGCCGCTGTATTGCTTGTCGTGGTAGCTACTGGGCAATTCGGATAGCGCGGGATTCTGCTTTACATCGGAATTACGGTATGCATAGTCGTACCAGCCTGCGGCGGACACCCGGGCGCCGTAATGCTGGCGCCAGACCACGTCGAATTCGCTGAGCAGATCGACACGCTGGGTGACCATGTCCCCCCTATCGAACTTGTAATCACTCTCATCGTACAGAAAGTTGTCGGCGAGGGTGTCGTCGATCTTCTCCACTCGCCAGGCGGCATTTACCCGAACAGTATTGTCCCAGCGCACCGCCAGATCCGGGCTCCCCGTATCGATGGCAAAGGCTTCCGCCTCCCTGGAAACAGTACTGCAAACGGCGCCGAGTACCAGCGCGACGGTCAACTGCACTACTGGTGCTGATCCACGAAGTGTACGCATGCTCAAAACCAAAACAGCCCCCTGTAATTATCGATTAACGGGTTTGGAAAGTGTCCGCGACACCGCCCTGTTTACGCCTCGGTTTGGTGGCTACCACAGGAATAGCCAGACGCTGCGCCGGATACCAAGCCGACGTACGCCCTTATTCTTTACACCGGTACAACCTTTCCTGCGAACATTAGTTTATAGTATATTTACAGCATAAATAAATAGGTAGCCCATGGTGGCGATACGCGACGATAATAGTGGGCCGTATATCCCTACATCGAATTCCAGCCTGCCTGACCAACCGGCGGCGGAGTTTGACCACATCGGGAATTAGTCGATAAAAAGATCACGGAGTCCGTATGATGAGCCTGAAATTGACAGGGGCCCTGGTCGCGGGAATCGCGCTGGGGTGGGTCTGTGCCGGGGCGTCCGCCGCCGTCAGTGAGCAGGAACTCGAGCAACTGGGTACCACACTGACCCCCTGGGGCGCGGTGATCGCTGGCCTGCCCGACGGGGAATACCCCCCTTACGAAGGAGGCATCAAGGAGCCGCCGGCGGGATTCGACCCCTCCAGCGGGATGTGGCCCGACCCCTACCCCGAGGACAAGCCCCTGTTCTCGATCGACGCCAGCAACATGGAACAATACAAGGATCAGCTGATGGAGGCGCAGATGGAACTCATGCGCCGCTATCCGAGCTTCCGGATGGATATCTACCCGACGCGGCGCAGCATCATGATACCGAAGTATGCGGCCGACCATTCCCTGGAAAATGCGCGCAACCCACAGTGCAGGACCAGCACTGACGGCGTGGGGTTGTACGGTTGCTGGGGCGGCACCCCGTTCCCAATCCCCGGGAACGGCTACGAGGCAATGTGGAACCACCTGTTGACCTACACCTCACCCGGCGAAACCGTCAGCTCCGGTTACCTCGTGGATGCCAACGGCGCCACCACACTGCTCCTCGTATCGAAATCGATCGCCGACTACCCCTACTACAACCCGCAACAGGCACCCTATGAGGGCGCCGGCATCTACTATCTGCGTACCCTCACCACCTCGGTGGAGCCGGCACGCGAGGCAGGCACCCAGACATTGCTGTGGTATCCGCTGCGATATGACATGGACGAACAACGCGCCTGGAGCTACCAGCCGGGACTGCGACGTGTGCGGCTGGCACCGGAGTTCGCCTACGATACGCCGGTTGCACAGTTCGGCGGCGCGATGTTCTTCGACGAGATAAACCTGTTTGCCGGGCGCATGGACCGATTCAACTTCGAGTTGAAGGGCCGCAAACTGATGTACATGCCCTACAACAATTACCGTATGCACCAGCTGCGAGGCGACCCGTCCCAGTTGCTGGGGGCCGAACACTTCAACCCCGACAAGGTGCGTTACGAATTGCGCCGGGTGTGGGTGGTCGAGGCGACGCCGCTGCCCGAAGTGCGGCACATGGCCGCCAAGAAGCGTTTCTACCTGGACGAGGATTCCTGGATAGCACTTGCCTACGAGGGCTGGGATCACTCAAACAAACTGTTCAGACTGCTGCTCAGCAACAGCGCCGCCAATTACTACACCGGTGGCATCCTCCAGGGTGCGTCCATTCAGGTCTACGACCTCAGCCGGGGCCAGTACGCCGCATTGCAAGTCTTACTGGATTCTGCCTGCTATATCCGCTACGGCCTGCCCCAGCAGCCGGACTCCGAAATGGCTCCGGCACGCATGGGCAGCCGCGGGATACGCTGACCGCCGGGTCGGGCGCCGCGCAACCAGGACGGCGGCGCGCCGAACCGGCTCAGGACAGCTGCACAGCCTCCGGATCCGGCCTGCGCGCCAGTGCCCAGTAATCCGCCAGCCGGAACGGGCAGGATACCCAGTTCCGCCCCTTGCTGTTCAGGTAGTAACTGCTGACCCCGGGGTGCGTCCAGACCATGCTGGCCATCTGGGCATCGACCTGCTCGTTCCACGCCTGATAGGCCCGCTCCGTGGGCTCGAGGGCGTGAGCCCTGGCGGCGACAATCATGTCCAGGGCCTCGATGATGTAATTGAGCTGGGCCTCGATCACCATATTGACGCCAGCTGCATGGTTGGGCGCGCTGTTTGGCCCCAGGGTCATGAAGAAATTGGGATACCCGGGCACCATGATACCCAGATACGCCCTGGCATCGTCATTCCCCCAGACCTGGCTCGCCTCGATTCCGCCCCGCCCGTACAGCTTCATCGATCCCAGTGCCGGCGCCAGTTCGAAGCCCGTGGCCAGGGCGATAATATCCACCTCCACTCTGGTGCCGTCCCCGAGCACGATGGCATCCGCCTCGATATGGTCGATTCCTCGTGTCTCCAGCGTCACATTCGGTCTTTTCAGGGTATCGAGCCAGCCCCCATCGGCATCCAGCACGATGCGCTTGCCGAAGATCGGGTAGTCCGGGGACATCTTCTCCAGCAGGTCGGGCCGGTCGGCAAACTTCGCCTCCATATAGGCGTGTGCATACTGCCGCGCGCCCTCGTTCTGGGCGGAAATCGAGTGTTCCCGGTCCGGCCAGTCAGGGTCACAGAGCACGTTGCCGTACAGGCCATCGCCGGTGAACCAGTAGACCCTGAAACGGAACCACTCCTTGTAGTGCGGAATATGCCGCAGCGCGAACTTCACGCCCTCGGTTACTCCGAGGTTGATCTCCGGGTTGTTCATGACCCAGTGCCGGGAACGCTGGAACACCGTCAGGTGTTCAGCTGCCGGGGCAATCGCCACCGCCAGCTGCGCACCGCTGGCACCCGTGCCGATGACCGCCACCCGCTTGCCGGCGACATCTACCGACGGATCCCAACCGGCAGTGTGCATGGCGCGCCCCTTGAAATCGGCCAGCCCTGGTATGTCCGGCATTTTCCAGCGATTCAGCACACCATGGCCGTTGATGATGGCGTTGTATTCTGCCGTATCGGCCCTGCCCCCGGTCTCGGTGGTCACCACCCAGACCTGCTTCTGATCATCCCAGGTCATCTCAGTGACCCGGGTATTGAACAGCACGTGCTCGCGGACACCGTATTTCTCGGCCACGCCCAGCAAATACGCCTGAATCTCGGGGCCCTTCGGATGATAGTGACTCCATTCCGGACTCTGCTCGAAGGAATATGAATAAAAATGGCTGGGCGTATCGAGCCCGACACCGGGATAGACATTCTCCCACCAGGTGCCGCCCATCTCGGCGTTCTTCTCGACGATGGTGTAATCGTATCCGGCATCGTCCAACCTGACGCCGGCGGCAATGCCGCTCATCCCGCCGCCGATGACCAGCACCTTGAACCCGGCCGGCGGTTGCGGGCGGTCCGGCAACTCCCTGCGCGGCACGGGCCGCTCGAAACCCATCTGGTTGTACAACACCGGGATCAGCTCTTCGTCCACCTCCTGGCCCACTCCGACACTCATCATCCGGCGCACAAATTGCGGAGAAGGCCTCACGTCCTCCGGCGGCTCCGGTCGGGTCAGCAGTTCGAACAGGCGATCGCGCAGGTCTTGCACCAGATCATCGGGCAGCGCGGGTGCATCCGTCGTGTAAATCGACTTCAGGTAGGGCTCAAAACGGTCCAGATAGGTCTCGTCATGTGTGTACTGGACATAGACCATCAACAGTGACGGCAGGTTGGCGTCCAGCAGTGCCTGTTTCAGGCCGGTTTCGTCCCGGATGGGCAGACAGCGCGCATCGTCGGTTATTTGCAGACTTGGTGCGGTCATAGCTAGATTCCTCAGGTCTCCGCGATACTTTGCAGTATTATCTT
This sequence comes from Pseudomonadales bacterium, assembly GCA_024234735.1. Taxonomy (GTDB): domain Bacteria; phylum Pseudomonadota; class Gammaproteobacteria; order Pseudomonadales; family Halieaceae; genus JARRPM01. The sequence goes on along the minus strand of JACKNV010000001.1, from coordinate 435,378 downwards.
ATATATAAGTTAATAAATAAATACTGATTTGAAGCAATTCTCTGGCACCCTGGTAGCGTTGCTGGCACCCCAAAAAGCAGCCCCGGGCAACGCGCTTGCCCGACTACAAAGACTTACGGGAATACCACACCACTGCGTCGCAGCCGCTCGATTTCAGCATCGTCCAGCCCCAGCTGCTCGCGCAGAACGGACTCGGTGTCCTCCCCCATCCGCGGCGGTGCGCTGCGGCAGGTAGCCGGGGTCACCGACAGCTGCGCCGGAAATCCGAGTAGTTTTACGCAGGTACCGTCCCGCCGATACATGTCCTGGACCAGGCCCCGGGCAGCGACCTGGGGATCTGCCAGGATCTCCGGGACCGTATTCACCCGCCCCCCGGGGAGCCCTGCGGCATCCATGGCGGCCTGCAGATCGACGGAGGCCCACCCGCCAATGGCCTTCCCAAGCACGGTCTGCAGCGCCGAGCGATTGCGGCTGCGCCCGGCATTGTCAATGAACCGCGGATCGTCCGGCAGGTCTTCAAGCCCGAGCAGGGCGCAGAACGCCTTGAATTGCCGGTCATTGCCAAGAGCCACCAGAATACTGCCGTCGGCGGTCTCGAAATCCTGGTAGGGCACCGTGTTGGGGTGCTCGTTACCCAGGCGCCGCGGTACCATGTCGCCATTCAGGAAATTCGAGGCCTGGTTCGCCAGCAGGGCCACCTGGCTGTCAAGCAGGGCGCAGTCGATATGCTGCCCCTCCCCGGTTGCCCGGGCATGGTGGAGCGCCGCCAGCATGGCGATGGCGGCATACAACCCGGTAGAGAGATCGCAGGTAGGAATGCCGACTTTCAAAGGCCCCTCCCCCGGCTCGCCATCGGCGCGCCCGGTGACACTCATCAGGCCGCTCATCCCCTGGATCAGAAAGTCGTACCCGCCGCGCTGGCGATAGGGCCCAGTCTGGCCGAAACCCGTGATGGAACAGTAGACAAGGGCCGGGTGCTCCCGATGCAAGGAGGCATAGTCGAGCCCGTATTTGGCCAGCCCGTCCACCCTGAAGTTCTCCACCAGGATATCCGCGCGTTGCGCCAGATCGCGGATGATCCGTTGCCCTTCAGGACTCGCCAGGTCGACCGCGATCGATTGCTTGTTGCGGTTGGCACACAGGTAGTAGGTGGCGTCTCCCGAGCCATCCTCCAGAAAAGGTGGCCCCCAGCGGCGGGTGTCATCCCCCTGACGGGGGTGCTCGACCTTTATCACTTCCGCGCCCAGATCACCGAGCACCTGGGTCGCCCAGGGCCCGGCAAGAACCCGGGAAAGATCCAATACCCGCACCCCGGCCAGAGGGCCGGAAGATTCCCGATGCTCATCCATTACGGCACCTCCATTTCTCCCGGCGGCAGCGAACCAACCGGCACTGTAATCCTGCGGCGCACAAAATCGGTGGATGTCGCCACGTCGCTGGCGAGTCTGGCCTCACCGACCATCCTCGCCCAGTACGTCTCGGATCCGTTGGCGACGCGCCATTCGTGCAGGCGGCGGGTGTATAGCTGCAAATCGAATTCCGCAGTGATTCCGAGCGCCCCGTGTACCGCATGTGCAATGGCGGCAATCGCCGGCACTGCCGCGCTGGTAACCTGCTTTGCCACCGCAATCGCCAGCACCCCTTGGTCGATCCCGGCTCGGCATCCCATGGACGCCGCAAAGCGCGCCATCAGCACCTGTTCGGCCAGCAGGGCGAGCTGCTGCTGGATGGCCTGTTGCCGCCCGATGGGCTTGCCGAACTGCACGCGCTCGCGCGCGTAATCCAGGCTGAAATCCAGTATCCGGCCCGCAGCGCCGGATATCGACACCGCTCGAAGCAATGCGGCCGCGGCTCCCAGCCCTGATGCAGGTCTCGCCAGCTCTGCCGATGCTGTCGGTATCGTATTCCAGCGCACATTCGCACTCTGGCTGGCGTGCAGTCCGGCAGACTCCAGTGAAACGCTGTCGAGTTCCACCAGCCGCAACCGTTCGCCGTCGTCCACCAGTGCGTGGCGCGCCAGGGAACCCATTGGCACGCCCGCTTGCCACCAGCCGGAATCGGTCTGCCTCGGCGCAAGCAGGAGCAGTGGACCGCCGGGAGCTGGCAGACAGGCCTCGGCCAGGAGCGCCCGAGCGATCATCGTTTCCCCCACCGGCAGCGGTACGACATAGCGACCCAGCAGCGCCAGCAAGGGATATGCGTCCGCCAGCGAAACACCGGCGCCGCCGGCGGACTCCGGCACAAGCAGATCCAGATAGCCCGAGGCAACAAGTTCGGACCACAGCCCCTGCGGCGAGTCGCCCGCATCGACCGCCCGCACCACAGCAGGTGTCACGACAGCCGACAACAGCCGGTCAAAGGGGTGCAGTAGTTCGTCGAGTCCCATCTCAGCGCAGCCCCATGCCCCGGGCGATGATACCCCGCAGTATTTCCCGGGTGCCGCCACGCAGTGAAAATGCCGGACTCAGCTGGCTCAGATAATGCAATGTACGCACCAGTTCGGGGGCGACCGGCTCGCCGGGGTGGGCGCCGAGGTCATCGGCTATCAATGCGGGAATCGACTGCTCAAAAGCCGTTCCCAGGTCCTTGACGATTGAAGCCTCCACCACAGGGCTCATCCCCCTCTCGAGCAGCGCGGTACAACCAATGGACATTTCCCGAAGCACGGCGAGTTGGCTCGCGAGCTGCCCCACAAGGGCCCTTGTCGCCTCATCCCGGCGCCCGACGCCGCGCAGATGCGCAATCCAGGCATCGAGCAGCACGCTGCTGGAGTAGATGCGCTCCGGCCCGCTGCGCTCAAAGGCAAGCTCGGCGATACACTGCTCCCAGCCCTGCCCCTCGGCGCCGACCAGCGCCTCTGCTGGCAGGACGACATCATCGAAATACACTTCGGAAAAATGGCGATCGCCGGCAAGGTCCTCGATCGGACGGACATTCACCCCGGGGGCGCGCAGGTCGACGATGAACTGCGACAGGCCTTCACGCCGGTCCGATGACTGCTCGGACGTACGCACCAGCGCGATCATGAAATCGTCGCGATGGGCGTAGGTAGTCCAGACCTTCTGCCCGCTCAGCCGCCAACCACTTTCGGTGGCCACGGCACGGGTGCGCACGCTGGCCAGATCGGAACCGGCCCCCGGTTCGCTCATACCAATGCAGAAGTAGATTTCACCGCGACAAATGCGCGGGAGGTAGTACCGCCGCTGGGTTTCGGACCCATACCGCAGCAGCAGCGGCGCACTCTGGCGATCGGCAATCCAGTGCGCGGCCACCGGGGCGCCGACTGTCAACAGTTCCTCGACAACGACGAAGCGGGCGAAGGGCCCACGCCCCTGGCCGCCGTATTCCCGGGGCAGGGTCAGGCCGATAAGCCCGGCAGCGGCCATTGCGCGACTGAAGGTGGCGTCGAAGCCAGCCCAGGAACGCGCGCGTTGCTCCAGTGTCAGTGTGGCGAGTGTTTCCTGCACCAGTGCCTTGACCGTGCCGCGCAGCGCCTCCGCCTCCGGCGGCAGGTCAGCCAGTACCAGGCTATCGAACACAGGCGATCCCGCGCTGCACACTCCCGTGCCAGGTATACAGGCCGGCTGTCATTTGCCGAAGCACCCCGTTCGAAATGCGCTGCACATGCCAGTCACCGCCTATGGAATTGATTAATAAATTATATATAATTAAATTATCCAACGACAAGAAAGTATGCGGTCGGGTGCGCCCCCCACCGCAATCTACCCACAGGGACCACAGGCCACGACGACGGGTTTATCCCGGTCCGCTGCGTCAGCCCCGCCCTGCAGGCAACTCCATCCATTAAATGACCGGTGACAAGTATGAATGACAATCTGGTAATTCGCGAAGACCGTGATGCGGTTGCGCATCTCATACTCAATCGACCCGATAAACTCAATGCGTTGAATGTGCCGCTGTTCGTTGAGCTGCGGCACCACATCGAAGCGCTGATGATCGATGAGACAGTTTCCTGTGTCATTGTGCGCGGCGCCGGACGATGCTTCTCCGCCGGGCACGACCTGGAAGATATCGCTGAAGGTGAGGAAGTGCCCTCCCCTTTCTGGCATTCAGAAACCCTGCGCATGCTCGAAAAACTGCCCAAACCGGTTATCGCCGCCGTGCACGGGCACTGCTACACCGGTGCCCTGGAAGTGGCTCTCGCCGCCGATTTTATTATCGCGTGCGAAAATGCCCGCTTCGGCGATACACATGCCAAATGGGCGCTAACCCCGATCTGGGGCATGAGCCAGCGCCTGCCGAGGCGGGTCGGCATCGCTACCGCCAAACGCCTGATGTTCACCTGCAAGATGATCGATGCTGCCGAGGCGCTGCGTATCGGCCTGTGCGAAGAGGTATACCCGGAGACCAGTTTCGCAACACACCTCGACGAGCTGGCCAGGTCCATTACCGCAAATTCGGTGTTTTCGCATCGCGCCAACAAACGCTTGCTGGAAGCCACCGACGGCCAGGCACTCGACGCGGGACTGCTCTGGGAAGTGATGGAGACCGAGGGCGTCGGGCCCGACATGCAGGAACGGATCAATGCCTTTACCAGGAAATAACCAGGGCGGAGAGAGACGCCGTGAATTCAGAAAACGATGCCGCGCTGTTGAAATTCGCCACCACCGAATAGAAGATGAATCTCGGGGCGTCTCCTGTCGGTGCCTGTGCCAGGCATGGCCTGGTCCGCTCAGGCTTCGGCGAAACGCCCGCACAGCCAGGTGCCGGCATCACTGACCGCCTGGCGGGCGGCAGGCACCACGCTGACCATAGAGACAAAGCCGTGCGGCATACCCGGGTAGCGATGCATCTCCACCGCCACGCCGGCCTGTTTCAGTTTGTTTCCATAGGCTTCAGCCGAATCGCGGATGGGGTCACACTCGGCCGTTCCTACAAAAGCGGGTGGCAGGTCCGCGTGGCTGTTGGCGTACATCGGGCATGCCAGCGGATTCCTCTGGTCGACCGAGACATCAGGGAGGTACTGGCGCCAGAACCATACGATGTCGTCCTTGCGTAACCACGGTCCGTCCTTGAACTCCTCCAGTGACGCTGTCGGCGCGTCGATCTCATACACCATGGAGCCATAGAACAGGACCTGACCGCACAGATTCGGGCCGCCCTGGTCGCGAACCCTTAACGACAAACCACCGCACAGGAGCGCACCGGCGCTGTCACCTCCTATGGCAATGCGGGACGAATCGCCAGCTATTTCGCCGGCGTGCTCGGCAGCCCACAGGAGCGCCCCATAGGCGTCATCCGCGGCGGCGGGGAAGCGATGCTCCGGCGCCAGTCGATAATCCACGGACATCACAACACAGCAGGCGTCGTGACACAGACCCCGGCATATGGAATCCTGGGTGTCCAGGTCACCGACCACCCAACCGCCGCCATGGAAATAAACCAGCAGCGGAAACGGCCCGCTGCCTTCGGGCTGGTAAACCCTTGTCTTCAAGGTTCCGGCAGGACCGGGAATGGTCCGGTCATAAATTTTGCCCAGCGGTACCTCCAGCGGAGGCACCGCGACAGAGGCCTCTCGCACGCTCGCCCTCAGGGTTGCTACATCGAGTGTATCGAGTGGCGGCGACTCGGGTGTCATGTCGACTATCGCCTGTATCTGGGGATCGATTGGCATTACTGTCTCCTGTGAAGCTGGTTCTATGTAAGTGATTTACAGGGCGAAACTTCCCTTCGGAGTCACCTTGTGAACGATATTCCGCCGCTTATTAAAGGGCGCCGTTGACCTCAGGCGACCTGCTGCTCATCGACCGCGTCCGGCGGAATATTGGTGGGACCACCGATGTCGTAAACCTGGCCGACGAGCCTGATGAAATCGCGGTCGTTCATCGGGTCGCCTGGCTCCTCGAATACAATGCCGCGTTCGCGCATGTCGGCGATCAGGATATTGAGTGCCGTCTCGGCGTCGATGTCGTCGGTATGATCCAGCGTTTTCTTCAGTTCGTCGAAATCCCGGAACAGGCGCGCGCCCCAGTGCACCAGGAAGCGCATTTCCTCCGCTGGAATCTTCTGGTTGACCTTCCCGAAGGTCTTGATCTGCCAGCCCGTTGGGTCTTCGGGATCGGCGCCGAAAGTCGAAGTAATATCCATGCCCGTGGGGTGGCGTCTGGCAACGGGCCCACTCGCCTGGCCGTGGTGAAACATCATCTCGTTCTCCACCACCACGGCGCGCCCCCACATCGGGGCGTTGATCTGCAGTGGTTCGCCGCTGGGGCCATCGGGCCAACAGTTAAAGCCGCCACCGATCTTTCCCTGGTAGTACCAGGCAATTACCTGCCCCTTCTTGGCCTGCCAACGGCGGAACAGACACGACTTGGCCATGGTCATCAGCAACCACAGTGGAGTATTCTCCATGGTCATTCCGCGGAACACGGTACCATCCAGGTGGGGGTGGCCGCCTATCGACGTGGCGCCCTGGATATTGAACAGAAACGTTTCGGGTTCGGCATATTGGCAACCCCAGTAATCACGCACGAGCGACAGGAAGCGCGAGTTGTAGTAACAATCCTCCAGTTCCGGATAGTAGCAGACGCCGGCCCGGGCCAGGTAACCGCGGAAGACCGGGTACATGACCATGTCCCAGGTGAGTTGCACGCCCTCCGGGAGGGCACCCGAGGTGGTGGCGATCACTTCCTCGGGCGTGCTGAAATTCTCGGCGAGGATCAACTGCCACGGCCCGTGCTCACGCACCACGCCCAGCAGGCGCTGGTGCTGGTCTTCACTGTAGGCGCCCTCAATAATCTGCGGGGGGGCGACGGGTCGGAAATTTTCTGAAAGCTCACGGATCATGGTTGTACTCCCGTTTCAAAACAGCTTATTGCTGATCCATCTGGACCACTTCGTTGATATGACCTTCCGGGTCGAGGACAAAGACCACACTCAGTCCGAATTCCTCGATGCGGCGGATGGGCTCGGGAATCGAGCCGCCGGCCGCCCTGGCCCGCGCCACCAACGCCTCGATATCGGTGGTGGCGAAGCCCTGTACGGATTCCCCGGCCCGCGGCGCGCTCGAATCCAGATAACTGATGAGCGTCAGGGCACTGCCACCGGGATAGGTCGCCTGATAGGTGATCTCGTCGATATCCCTGCCGAACATCGCATCCCGGTGGCGATTGAACGGTATGAGGCCGAATACGTCTTCGTAGAAGCGGGCCATCGCCTCCAGGTCGTGTACGAAGACCTTGGAGAACCCGTATTGTGCATCTTTGGTTGCTCCGGCTGGGCGGGGATCAGACATGGTTGCAGTTTCCTTCTGGGTGGCTCACAAAAATCCGGGTTGCTCTACACCTGCTGTTCACTTGCAGCCAAAAGCGATGGCGGACAGCGATCGGGTTGCTGCCTTGCGGGCTCACGCCTGCCAATGCGCACACCGCGCGTGGCCCGGGCAGGATGCTTGCGGCGGGCCACATCAACCTGTCCGCAACGAGACAGACCTGAGTAGACCGCCTGGCAAAAACGGGAAAGCCCGGAAACGCAACTTCACCATATCGAGAACGCCTGAAAACAGCTGGAAAGCAAGCCGGGGTTCATCTTAAGGCGGCACTATTAAAAGATTATCTACCGCCAACAGTTACCTGGCGCTTCCAGCCCGGAAGCACCACGCCGACCGCTCCCCGCATCGGGCGCGACCCGCCTATTTAAGTTATCACTAAGTATATTGACTGCTCGAGCGGATGCCAACCCAAATATCTGTACCGGTGCAATGTCACCGAGCTGACGAAAAAGACGCGGGAAATGGCGTCACAAAGACTTCTCGAACATCAATTGCAGCGGCAGGTGAATTGCCCGGGGAAACAGGCGCTTGGCCCAGTCCGCCAGATAGGCATCGGCGCCGATGCGGACCTGCATCCGGTTCTTTTTTACCGCGCCGACGACTTTGACGGCCAGCTTTTCCGGTGGCAGGCCAAACCTGTCCATCATACCCATGAGTTTAGCGGTCTTGTCGCCATCAGCATGCGAACGGGCGACCGCGTTGCGCAGAATATTGGTGCGAATAGTGCCGGGGTGGATACTGGTAACGCCTATATTGTATTGGGCCAGTTCAACCCTCAGGGACTCGCTCAGGGATTTGACTGCCGCCTTGGTAAGACAATAAGTGCTCTGGGTGGGCATCCCCATGTACGCGGCCAGGCTGGACGTATTGACAATATGCCCTTCGCCTTGTTTTTTCAGGTAAGGAAGGAAGTAGTGACACCCATACAACACGCCCCACAAATTGATACCCAGGACAAAATCGAGGTCCTGCATCGAGCTTTCCTCGAAACTTTTCGTCATCGTGACCCCGGCATTGTTGCACAGGATGTGGATGCCCCCGTGCTCGGCCACAATACCTTCCGGCAGTTGCGCCATGGCGGCCCGGTCCGATACATCGCACAGGTGGGTACTGATTTGACAACTCTTGACTCGAGCGGTCACGAAGTCTGCTGTCTCCAGCAGCCGGGCATCGTCTATATCCACAAGGGCCAGACGGCAGCCCTGCTCGGCAAATGCCATTGCCAATGCCCGCCCGATGCCGCTTGCGGCACCGGTTACGACAACCACCTTTTCCTCGAGTAACTCCATACTCCCCGCCCTATCGTCGACACCTTTCGCTGCCGGACTATAGTTGCTGGGCGCTGCACCGACAAGGTATTTATTTATACATAAATAATATATCGCCAATCCTGGCCAAACAGGCGCACGGCGGCACGACATGCGGCGACGATACAGACTAGGCTCCAGCCTCGACGTGAATCCGAAAACGCGACAAAGAGGGTGCTTCTCAGGGAACTCCTTGGGAAACAAGGAGTATGATGGCGGACCGGACGGGGCTCGAACCCGCGACCTCCGGCGTGACAGGCCGGCATTCTAACCAACTGAACTACCGGTCCACGGCAGTTACACATTCTCGGTGAAAGTGGTGGGTGATGACGGGATCGAACCGCCGACCCTCTGCTTGTAAGGCAGATGCTCTCCCAGCTGAGCTAATCACCCCCTGACCGAGAACGCGCATTATAGAGATTCCTGCTTGCCTGTCAAACCCTGCCACGGGAATTCGGAAAATATTTCCCGCATTATTAAAGCCGTTGATTTTAGTAGTAATATCGCGATTCCTGGAGCGCAGGGTGCCTGTCTTTACACCACCACCCGACGAGCTCGCAAGCGGAGGTAGCAGTATGGAAATCTTCAAGGAATTTCACTTCGAGGCAGCTCACCGGCTGCCCAATGTCCCGGCCGGCCACAAGTGCGCCCGTCTCCACGGGCACTCGTTCCAGTTGCGCCTGTCGGTCTCTGGCGAGGCGGCCGAACCCGGCGGCTGGGTAATGGACTTCGCCGACCTGAAGGCCGCCTTCAAGCCGTTGCTGGAACAACTGGATCACTACTACCTCAACGACATTCCCGGGTTGGAAAACCCCACCAGCGAGAACATTGCCCGCTGGATCTGGGAGCGTTTGCAACCGCGGCTGCCGCAACTCAGTGCCGTCGAGGTACGCGAAACCTGTACCACCGGCTGCATCTACCGCGGTGACTGAGTCCGAAGCGGAAAACCGCTCCACAATCGGTAACACCCTAAAAAGAACTTGACGAAACGTGCGGAGCTGCCAAAACAGCTATTCCCTTACAGCCCGTCTTTGTCACTGTAAACATCAGCAGGAGGGTGTTCCCAAATCCGTCACCCAGGTTACTTCAGGTAGCACCAAAAAAATGTTATACACACTGCACCGCTGTCATGAGATTTACACAAAGTTAGCGACACCTCCGCAACTTATACTTCACATTGGCGACTCAACTTATTGTTTTATATGATATTAATGTCATTGAATGATTTTTAACCAATTTGTAACAGGCCGGTAACTACGGCCTCGTAGCCGCGGTTAAACACTTTACGCACCGAGTTATCCACAGAATCTGTGGAAAAAAGATTTCCCCGTGAATCGTTACCCAACGGGTCGCGGCGGTGGTCGCCCGCACCGCGCCTGCGCTAGTGGAGGGTCCGCGCCGGGTCACTGATAACCACTGCCTGCAGCTCCTTGCCCAGCATGATGACGTGACCCTGGCGCCGATCCACCCCATCGTAGCTATAGTCAAAACGGTACTGCCGCCAGATGTGCCAGCGGCCCTGGCGATCGCGGCTGAGAGAGAGCCGCTGGATGTGCACGGCCTGATCCAGCAGTTGGAAGTCGTCCTCGCGACCGCTGCGCACCACCGCCTGCACAGCCAGCTCCCGCACCCGTATGGCACCGAGAAAGTACAGGCACAGCGCGCAGAAGGCGAACACCAGCAGAACATCGGCCAAAGTGAAATACATACGCGCTACCTCAGGTCGCCACATCCCGCAGGAAGCGGCTCACCAGGCTATTGAACAGGCTGGGGCGCTGGACATGCAACCAGTGCCCGCAACCCGGCATGACTTTCAGTTGTGCGCGGGGAAACAGGTGCAGGATATGGCTGCGGTGTTCGGCGCGAATATAGTCTGAGTCCCCACCCTTGATGAACAATACCTGCCCGGGGTAATTCCCGCTGGCCGCGGGCTCCGCGCGCACCGCATGATAGCCGCGCTTGAGGCCCTCGAGATTGAAGCGCCAGCGGTAGGTGCCATCGCCGGCCGGGCGCAAATTGCTCAGCAGAAACTGGATCACCTGCTCCTCCTGCAGATACCCCTGCATCAGTTCGGCCGCCTCCTGGCGGGAGCGGCAATGCGCGGCGGCCACCGCATCCAGGGCGGCAAATACCGTGTCGTGGTGTGGCGGGTAAGCCACTGGGGCAATATCGGCCACCACCAGTGCGCTCACCAGCTCAGGGCGCGCCAGGGCTAGCTGCATCGCGACCTTCCCGCCCAGCGAATGTCCCACGAAATCCGCCCGGGCCAGGCCCTGGTGCTGCAACCAGGCCGACAGCGTCCCAGCCATCGCCGCCAGGTCGGCATCCTCCAGCCACGGTGAGTCGCCGTGGTTGGGCAGGTCCACGCTAAACACCGAAAAATGCTCCTGCAGCGCCCGAGCCAGGGCGCCGAGGTTGCTGCCCGAACCGAACAGGCCGTGCAACAAAACCACCGGAGGGCCCTTGCCCCGCTCAGTCGCATGCAGTTTCACGGCCATAACACGCTGTGCCTCTCCACGGTTTTTGCTACCATGCGCGGCACTATAACGGATCGGAACCCCGCATGCCTCGTTTTAACTGCCTGCGACAGCTGCTTCCCCTACTGGCCCTGATATGCCTGTTGCCAGCCTGCAGCTCGACGCCCAGCTACAATCCCACCGTCTTCCCCTACGAGATCGAGCAGCAGCGCATCGACACCCAGAACATCAGGACGGTGGTGATAGCCCATGTCAACCTGGGCCTGCCCTCGCGCACCTACCTGGAGAAGGAAGCCCCCCGCATCGACACCCAGGTCAGCGCCTACCTGAAGGAAAACGGCTACAAGGTTCTGCCCCAGCGCGAGTTTGAGCAGCGCTGGAACAAGGCAGTGCGCGCCTACGGCGACCCGGTGGATCCGACCACCGGCAAGGTCAATATGAAAACCTTTTCCCAGATCATGGTGAACGTACGCGACGAGATGCGCGGCCTGGGCCTGGATGCCTTTGTGTTTACCGATCTGGTGGAACTGGAAACGGCCTTCAGCGGCGGCCTGCAGCACCTGGCTCGCTGGGACGGGGTCACCCGCAAGCCCGGCCTGCAGGGCCCGGGTGACGGCGTCACGGCGGACTTCGACTGGAACATGCTGGTGGCAGTGGCCTCACTGCAGGTCAGCATCTACGACATGGACCTGCAGCGGGTGTTCGCCAGCCGCGGCGGCCTGGACGCCACCGAGGCGATCGACACCCGCTCGTCCTCCGGCCGCTACATCCGCCGCCGGCAGATACTGGAAAACGACAGCTATATACGCGAAGGCATTGAACTGGCGTTCTATCCCTTTATTGCCACGGACAACTGGCCGGGCAAGCCGTGAATGGTCGCCGTTCCCAGCACTGCGCAGCCGCGCTGCGGCCTTGTCACTACTGAAACCGGAGTGCTAGACTAACGCTCATTAGTTAGCGCCTAGTCGCCCCGCTGGAGGTTCCTGTGGAGTTCACCCTTCCCGAGTACACACGCCACAAGGACAACAAGCGCCTGGACAACATCCCGGGGAGTTACGGCCTGCCGGTAGTCGGCAATACCTTCCGCTTCGTGGTGCAGCCCTTCGCGGTGCTGGACCAGAACTACCGGCGCTACGGCCCCGTGTTCAAGGCCTCCCTGACCTTCCAGAAATTCGTCTGCGCCCTCGGTCCCGACTTCATTCAGCAGTTGATGCTCGACACCAGCCAGAGCTTCTCCACCCGCATGGGCTACGAGGGTCCGCTGGGGGATTTCTTCGCCGGCGGCCTGTTGATGCGGGATTTCGACGAGCACAAGTTCCACCGCCGCATAATGCAGACGGCCTTCAAGACCGACGCCATGCGCACCTATGTGGAACTGATGCATCCCGTCATAGACCGCGAGATGGGTCGCTGGGGGCAGGACTCCGGGTTCCACTTCTACCCCAATATCAAGACCCTGCTGCTGGACGTCGGCGCGCGGGTATTCCTGGGCATGGATCTGGAGGGGCCCGAGACCCGCGCCCTCAACCAGTCCTTCGTGGACATGAACGACGGCATCCTGGCCCTCATTCGCAGGGACTGGCCGGGCCTGCGCTACCGCAAGGGCATGAATGGCCGCCGCGCCCTGGAAAAATTCTTCTTCGAGCTCGTGCCCCAGCGCCGCGGTGCCCAGGGCAACGACATGGCCACCTACTTCGCCAACGAAAAAAGCGAGGACGGTGAGTACTACTCCGACCAGGTGGTGGGCGAACACCTGATATTCCTGCTGCTGGCGGCCCACGACACGACCACCAGCGCCCTGACCATGGCGGCCTACTACCTGGCCAACGACCAGCAGTGGCAGCAGCGGCTGCGCGAAGGCCTGCAGGCCCTGGGCAGGGACCATCTGGAGTACGGCGACCTGGGTGGCGCCATCCCCGATCTGGACAACTGCTTCAAGGAGGTCCTGCGGATGAACCCGCCGGTGCCTATGCTGATGCGGCGCACCGTCAAGGAGGTCGAAGTGGGCGGATTCCAGCTGCAGCCACACACCATGCTGCAGGTATCGCCGCTCTACACCCATCGCATGGAGGAGTGGTGGAGCAACCCCCACCAATTCGACCCCGACCGTTTCGCCCGCGAGGAGCACAAACAACACAGTTTCCTGTGGGCTCCCTTTGGCGGCGGCGCCCACAAATGCATCGGCCTGCATTTCGCCGACATGCTGTTCAAAACGGCCCTGTCGAGATTGCTGCTGAGCTATCGCGTCAGCTTTGCAAAACCGGGGCAGTATCCGGGCCGCATCCAGCACTTCCCCTTCGCCAAGCCCATGGACAACCTGCCCCTGAAGCTGGAGCGGCTGTAACGCTGGCCCCGTGGTCGCGTGATTCCAACCCGGGACGCCCGACTACCGGGCGGCTTTCATTCCGCCCTGACGTCTAAACCAGCTGCCCCAGCAAATCCGGGCTGAAGGGTTTCAGTTCCGCCGCGCGGCTGTCCCTGACCAGCTGTGCCCATTCGGGATTGGCGATCAGTGCGCGCCCCACGGCCACCAGGTCGAACTCCTGCGCCGCGAGACGCCGCAGCAATTCGTCCAGGCTGGCTGGTTCCGCCTCCCTGAAGGCGGTTTCGCCCGGCTCGGGAATGAAATCCGCGCTGAGGCCGACGCTGCCGACAGTAATGGCGGGCTTGCCGGTGAGCTTGCGCGTCCAACCGGCCAGGTTGAGGTTGCTGCCCTCGAATTCCGGCTCCCAGAAGCGCCGCGTGGAACAGTGGAAGATATCCACCCCTGCATCGCTCAGGGGGGCGAGAAAACGTTCCAGCTCGGCCGGCGACGTCGCCAGGCGCGCGGTGTAGTCCTGCTGCTTCCACTGTGACCAGCGCAGGATCACCGGAAATTCCGGCCCCACCGCCTGGCGCACCGCGGCAACCACTTCCACCGCGAAACGGCCGCGGTTTTCCAGCGAGCCGCCGTACTCGTCATCGCGCTGGTTGGTCCCCTCCCAGAAGAACTGGTCGACCAGGTAACCGTGGGCGCCGTGGATTTCCACCGCGTCGAAGCCCAGGCGACGGGCATCCGCCGCACCCTGGGCGAAGGCGCGCACCACATCGGCGATATCCTGCCTGCTCATGATATGGCGGTTGACCTTGCCGGGCATGTTCATACCCGAGGGCGTGTAGCCGTTGACGTCTCCTTCCGGCGGCGTGCCGGCCCGGCGCATGCCGCCACAGTGCCATAGCTGGGGCGCGATCTTGCCACCCTCCGCGTGCACCGCCTCCACCACCTTGCGCCAGCCTTCCAGGCGCTCCTCGCCATGGAAATACGGCACATCGGGGTAGCCGCTGGCGGCAATGTGGTCGATGCAGGTGCCCTCGGTGATAATCAGGCCGACGCCGCCGGCGGCGCGACGCCGGTAGTACTCCACTACATCCTCGCCGGGTATGTTGCCGGGTGACTTGTTGCGTGTCATGGGAGCCATGACAATGCGGTTGGCCAGTTCCAGCGGGCCGTACCTGAATGGGGTAAACAGGGTAATGTCGCGGGACATGGTGTTCCTCCGTTATCGTTGCGAGCGTCTTACAAGGGTCGCCTGAAGAGGCTCAGGCCAGGACTTCCAGGCCGCGCTCTATACACCACATGGCGGAGAGCGAGCCCAGTACATAGATGGGCACCGGCAACAACCTGTCCTGCCACGAGGCCAGGGGCCGGCGCAACACCTGCCAGATCGCGAGGATGACCAGGATGAATGCGAGCTGGCCGGCCTCTATGCCAATGTTGAAAAATAACAGGGCCAGCGGCACGTTGTCCTGGGGCAGGCCGGTCTCCGCCAGGGCGCCGGCAAAGCCCATGCCGTGCAACAGGCCGAAGCCTCCCGCCAGCCACCAGGGATTGCGCCACAGGATATCGTGCCTGCTGACCCGGGTAAGCTCTACCGCCAGTATGAATATGCTCAGGGCGATGGCGAACTCGACCAGTGCCACCGGGTAGTCGAAGTAGCCCAGGGTCACCAGCGACAGGGTGATACTGTGGCCGACCGTGAATGCGGTAATCGTCCACAGCAGGCGGGTGCCGCCGCCCACCAGCAACAGCAGGCCGAAAACGAACAGCAAATGGTCCATTCCGCCCCAGATGTGTTCCATGCCCAACCAGGTGTAGTCGCCCATGACCTCCCCGGCGCTGGACTCGGCCGGGATCACGAACCCGGGTTGCTCGGCGTCGAGAACCTGCTGGTAATTGCGCCCGTCCAGCAGGCTTACCAACACCAGGGCGGAGGCCTGGTTTTCCGCCAGGCCGGCCACGCCCAGGGATTCACCCACCAGGCCGTCCTCGCCGAGCTCGGTGCAGCGCATCTGCCAGCTGGTGACCTTGCCGGTTCCCTCTATCTGCGGCGGGCTGGCCTGGGTGATCTCGCAGGATCGGGGCCATAACGGCTCCAGCGGCACGTTACTGGTACCCTGGGCCGGCGTCTTCCACACCATCGCATATTGCTGGTTGCCAGTTTCGGTCACCTTCAGCAGTGACGGTGCAAAGCGGTGGGCCTGCACGGGCGCCGCCTGGGCGATAAGCAGCAACAGGCAGGCAAACAGGCGCAGGCAGTTCATTTCTTCACCTCGTAATCTGCGCGCATGGCGTCGATACTCTGCTGCAGCGCGGCGGCTGTGTTGCGCGCCTCGATATCCCGCAGCAGCCGCGGCCGCACCTCCTCCAGGGTGGCATCCCGGCCGGGCTCGATTGCCTCCACCCACACGTAGTGGAGCCCGTAGGTAGACCGCAGCGGGCCCACCCAGGTGCCCGGCACCGGGCTGGCCTCCTCCAGGTTGGCCACGAAAGCGGAGCCGAAGTGGCGGGCCAGCTGGTCCGGAGACTGCCGCGCGAAGCGGTAGCCCGGCAGGAAGGGGGAACTGAATTCCAGGGCGGCCTCGGGGTCCAGCTGCTGCTCGCTGATTGCGGCCACCGCAGCGGCGGCCTCGGCCTCGCGATCGGCATTGAAATAAACGTGCTCGATAGAATAGCGCGGTGGCAGGCGCAGCTCCTCGCGCCGGGATTCGAACTCTGCCTGCAACGCCTCCTCGGTGGGTGCCGCGGGGGGGTTGAAGCCCAGCAGCAACTGTTCCATTACCTGGATCATGCGCCGCTTGATCACCTCGTCCCCCAGGTGCAGGCGCATATCCAGGGCCTGCTGGTACTGTTCCTGCTCGCTCATGCCCTCCCCCAACTGGAGGAAACTCATGTTGCGCAGCAGGCGCTGATAGACCACGGTGTCATAAAGGTGCAGTTTCAGCTCGAGGGCGCGCTGGAACAGCATATCCCGGTCGAGCTCGGCGCCGACCATGCGCTCCAGTTGCTCCCCGGTGGGCAGGCGCCCGGTGGCGGCCAGCCACTGCTGTTGCAGCGCCTCGATACGGGCAGGGCTCAGCGGGCCGATCACCGGCTTGGGCTCGGGAAAGAGGACGCCCTGCAGGTAATACAACAGGCAGCCCAGGACGATAAAATGTATCCACGGCCGGTTCAGCCGCGCCAGGAGTTTCACGAAATACCTACTCCGCCAGCACCGCGCCGTTAATCCTCATAGACGGCGTGTGTCTTGTCGGCCTGCGCCTGCAGGCCGGCCTGCAGGTCTGCCCGGGACAACATCCCGGCGTTCCAGGTGGCGATATAGTTGAGCCCCTCTGCCACCGAATGATCGCGGGAGTACAACAGCATCTCCTTGGAGCCGCGTACTGCCAGCGGGGACTTGGCGGCGATGGCCCGGGCGATGGCGGTGACCTCCCGCAACAGGGTTTCACGGTCCTCGTATACCCTGTTGATAAAACCCAGTTCGCGCGCCTCCTCCGCATCCATGTTGCGGCCGGTATAGGCCAGCTCCCGCACCAGGCCGTCGGGAATCAGCCTGGGCAGGCGCTGCAGCGTGCCCACGTCGGCAGCCATGCCGATATCGATTTCACGGATGGAAAAATAGGCATCCTCCGTGGCATAGCGCATGTCCGCACAACACACCAGGTCCACGCCACCCCCGATGCAGGTGCGGTGAATGGCTGCCAGTACCGGCTTGCGGCAGCGCTCCAGGGAGGTCAGGTTGTCCTGCATGCGCAGCACCTTGCGACGAAAGTGCTCGGCGCGACGCGCCGGGTCACCGGACTCACCGTCCACCGAGGCAAATATCGCCAGGTCCAGCCCCGCACAGAAGTGCTTGCCGTTGCCGGTGAGTACCACTGCCCGTACCATAGGCTCGCTGTCCAGCCACTCGAAGCAGCCCTGCAGTTCCTCCCACATGGCCGCACTCATCGAGTTGGCCTTGTCGGGACGGTTCAGGCTGACCGTAGCGACATGGTCATCGACCTGCAGTTCCAGGGTTTCGAAGCTTGGCAGATGCATCAGTGCTCTCTCTATTGGCCGGGAGGGGTAGCCGATGTTACCAGCTGCTGACGTAATTGGCAGCAGCCAGCTCCGGCAGGCTCTTGCCGGCGCCATCGCGAGTACCCAGGTAGACGAAGCCGACCAGTTCCTCGTGGGGTGCAAGCCCGAGTTCGGCCATGACGGCGCGGTCAAAGGCTGCATCCCCTGTGCGCCAGATACCCGCATAACCCAACGCTTCGGCAGCCAGCAGGATGGCGTAGGCGGCGCAGCCAGCCGACAGGCGCTGCTCCACGGCGGGCACCTTGGGGTGTTCGCGCAGCGCCAGCACGACGGCCACCAGCAGGGGAGCGCGCAGCGGCGCATTGCGGGCTTTCTCCAGGGCGGCGGCATCGACACCGGGCTGCCGCTGTTGCAGGCAGCGCTGCAATACCAGCCCGAGATCCGCGCGGCGCTGCCCGGCTATGGTGATGAAGCGCCAGGGTCGCAGCCAGGCGTGGTCCGGCACCCGCAGCGCCGCCCGGAAAATCTCTTCCAGTTCGCTGTCTGAGGGCGCCGGTGCGACCAGCCGCGCACAGGAATTGCGGGTTTGCAGGAAATGCAGGACGTCATTCATGGCAGCAATTGTCGGCTATTGTGCAGCGCTTTCCAAGCGTTGGCGTGGATGCGGCGATCGTCACGGTGGCGCGCCCACCAGGACGTTCATGAAACCTGCATCCCCCGGCACGGCATCCACCGCGTCGCACCAACTGGCGAGTTCCGCGCCGGGGCAGGCTACCAGGCGGTGCTCGATATGATCGATGATATGCAGCGGCTGCTGCAGGCTGGCCAGCAATTCAACCAGCTGCCTGCCACTGCTGCCGGCCTGGCGCAGCGACAGAGGGGTAAGTTCGAGAATGATACGCGGTACACGCGGCAGCTCCCGCAGCAGTGGCAGCAGCCCGGCCATGACGGCATATTCCGCACCCTGCACATCCACCTTGAGCAGGTCCATGCGCGCCAGCCGGCCACACAGGTAGTCACTGCCGTTTAGCAGGGTAATCGCCTGCTGGCGGCGCCCGGCATCCGCCGCGAACACCTGGTGGTCGCCGGCGTTGTCCTCGCTGAGGAACAGGCTGCCCTCACCCGCCTCCAGGGCCAGCGCAGCCTGCACTGCTCGCACTGTATCCCGGCAGGCGTTGAGCGCCAGGTTGTCGCGCAACAGCGCGAAATTGGCCTCCCCCGGCTCGAAGGCAAATACCGCCCCGGCGGGGCCCACCGCGTGGGCGGCGATCACCGAGAAGTAGCCGATATTCGCCCCGACATCCACGCACACGTCGCCAGGGCGCAGCGAGGCCAGCAACAGCGCCGTCTCGTACGGCTCCCATATCCCCTCTTCCCTGAGGCGCCGGGAAATGTACTGGTCTCCACCGGCATGCACCCGCAGCCGCAGAGGCCGGGAGGCACCGGGAATACTCAGGGGTACGGCTGAACTCACCGCACTGCCGCTACGGGTTGAGATCCTCCTGCTCGGCACCCTCCTTGACCGGGATCATCAGGTCTTCCTTGCTGACGTTCAGCAGCATCAACACGTTGGCCGCAACGTAGATGGAAGAGTAAGTACCAATACCGATACCCACGATCAGGGCGATGGCAAAGCCGTTGATCATCTCCCCACCGAACAGGGCCAGGCATACCAGCACCAGCAGTGTGGTCAGGGAGGTTACCAGGGTGCGGTCCAGGGTCTCCGTAAGGGAGATGTTGATGATTTCCACCGGCGTCGCACGGCGCACCTTGCGGAAGTTTTCCCGGATGCGATCGAATACCACGATGGTGTCGTTCAGGGAATAACCGATCACTGCCAGCAGGGCCGCCAGTACGGTGAGATCGAATTCCATGCGAGTGAAAGAAAAGAAGCCCAGGGTGATGATCACGTCGTGGATCAGCGCCACCACCGCGCCCACCGCGAATTTCAGCTGGAACCGGAAGGCGATATACAGCATCACCAGGCCCAGGGCCAGTAACATGGCGAGACCGCCCTGCTCCCGCAGTTCATCGCCCACCTGGGGGCCGACGAATTCGATCCGGCGCAACTCCACCTCGCCCTGGAAAGTCGCCTGCAATTTGCCCAGCAGGACGATGCCCTCACTGTCGGAATAGCCGTGGGACAGGCGGATCAGTACGTCGCGGTCGCTGCCGAAGCTCACCACCGTGGCACCGTCGTACCCCTCCGTCGCCAGGGTCTGGCGGATGCCCCCGAGGTCCGCGGTATCACTGTAATGCACCTCGAGCAGGGTACCACCGGTAAAATCCAGGCCCCAGTTCAGCTGTTGCACCACCAGCGACCCGAGCGAGGCGAGCACCAGGGTAATGGAGAACAGCGCAGCCAGCTTGCGCCAGCCCATAAAATTGATCACTTTCATGCGCCGCGCCCCCCGATGGACAGTTTCCGTACCTTGCGCCCGCCGTACAGTAGATTGATGATCGCGCGGGTTCCCATGATCCCAGTGAACATGGAGGTGATGATGCCGATGGACAGGGTCACCGCGAAGCCCTTGATCGGCCCCGTGCCCACGGCGTACAGGATGACGGCCACGATCAGGGTGGTGATATTGGCGTCGAAGATGGTGGACACCGCCCGCTCATAACCTGCATGGATCGCCATCTGCGGCGCCATGCCGCTGGCGATCTCCTCCCGTATTCGCCCGAATATCAACACGTTGGCATCCACCGCCATACCGACGGTCAACACGATGCCGGCAATACCCGGCAGGGTCAGCGTGGCGCCCATGATGGACATCACCGCCACCAGCAACACCAGGTTGGCGCTCAGGGCAATGACCGCGGCCAGCCCGAACACCCGGTAGTAGACGATCATGAACAGCACCACCGCGGCGAGACCGTATTGCACCGATTTGACACCCATGCGGATGTTCTCGGCACCCAGCGACGGCCCCACCGTACGCTCCTCCACGAAACTGATGGGCGCCGCCAAGGCGCCGGCGCGCAACATCAACGCCAGTTCCGAGGCCTCCAGCGGGCTGTCCAGCCCGGTGATCTGGAACTGCGCGCCCAGCGCGGACTGGATGACCGGCGCGGTCAACAGCTTCTTCTCGTCGTAGGGCACCTTGACGGGCACTTCGGTACCGTCCTCCTGCATCTCGTAGCGGGTGCGGAACTTGCGCTCGATGAACAGCACGCCCATGCGCCGCTTGATGTTGTTGCGAGTGGCCCGGGACATCAGGCTGCCACCCTCGCTGTCGAGGCTGATCTGGACGTTGGGCTGGCCGTTCTGGTCGTAGCTGGCCTGGGCATTGGAAACGCGCTCACCGGTGATTATGACGTCCCGTTCCAGCCACTCGCTGGCGTTGGCCCGATCCGGGCTGCGGTATTCGAAGCGCTGCTTCTCTGCGGCCGGGGCATCCAGGTTGGCCACCAGGCGGAACTCGAGGTTGGCGACCTTGCCCAGGATACGCTTGGCCTCGGCGGTATCCTGGATACCGGGCAACTCCACCACGATGCGGTTCTGCCCCTGGCGCTGGACCAGCGGCTCGGAAACCCCCAGCTCGTTTACCCGGTTGCGCAAGGTGGTGAGGTTCTGGCTCACCGAGTACTCGGCGATCTCCTTGCGCACCTGTTCCGGCATGACGGCCACCACACTCCAGCTGCCATCGCCGTCGACATTGTCCAGGGACAGTTGCGGCTCGCTGTCGGCAATCAGCTCCCGGGCCAGGTCGCGCTGCTCCGCCGAGTTGAAGCGGGCCTCGATCTGGCCCTGCTGGCCGAGCGACACGCGGCCGCGTATCCGCTCTTCCCGCAGGGCGCGCTTGATGGCGTTGGTGTAGTACTCCAGGCGCCGCTCGATCGCCGAGTCGACATCCACCTCCAGCATGAAGTGCACCCCGCCACTGAGATCCAGGCCCAGTTTCATCGGCTGGGCGCCGTAGTCGCTGAGCCACGCGGGGGTGGTGGGCGCAAGGTTGAGGGCGACGATGAAACCGTCGCCCAGGGCCCTGGACACCCGCGCCTGGGCAGTCAGCTGCTGCTCGGCCTCGCGCAGCCGGATCAGGGCGTTGCGCCCGCTGGCGTCCACCGCCGGGTCGAAGTGCGCGATGCCCGCCTCGTCCAGGGCCTGTAGTGCCGTATCCAGGATGCGGTCATCGATCAGCTGGGAGCTGCTCTCACCGGTAATCTGCAATGCGGGGTCCGGGGTGTACAGGTTGGGCGCGGCGTAAAACAGGCCCAACAGTACGACCGCCAGCACGAGCAGGTATTTCCACAGCGGGTATTTGTTCAGCATAGTGTTGCTCTGGCAGGGGGAACGGGCTGCGTCCCCGTTGAAAAGGGCGACATTATAAGGGAACCGCCCGGCGCTACAAGGCTGGCCGCCGGGCACATCGCGCCGGGGTTACCCCACCCAGCGCCGCGCGTTGCGAAACAGCCGCAACCAGCCGCCGTCCTCGCCCCATTCCGGCGGAGCCCAGGAGTGCTGCACCGTGCGGAAAACCCGCTCGGGATGGGGCATCATGATGGTTGCCCGCCCATCGAGGCTGGTCAGCCCGGTGATGCCCGCCGGGGAGCCGTTGGGATTGGCCGGATAGCGGGTGGCGACCGACAGGTCGTGCTCGATATAGCGCAGCGCCACGCTGCCACCGGCCTCGCAGGCGGTGTGCGCGGCCTGATCGGCAAATTCCGCTCGCCCCTCGCCGTGCGCGACCGCGACCGGCAGGTGGGAGCCGGCCATGTCGGCCAGCAGGACCGAGGGGCTGTCCTCAACCCGGGCCAGGGCCAGGCGGGCCTCGAACTGCTCGGAGCGGTTACGCACGAACCGCGGCCAGTGCCCCGCGCCGGGAATGAGCTCCCGCAGGGTGGATACCATCTGGCAGCCGTTGCATACCCCCAGGGTAAACGTCTCCTCGCGGGCAAAGAATGCACTGAAGGCATCTCGCAGGGCGGGGTTGAACAGGATGCTCTTGGCCCAGCCCTCTCCCGCTCCCAGCACGTCACCGTAGGAGAATCCGCCACAGGCCACCAGGCCCCGGAAGCGCGCCAGGTCCTGGCGCCCCGCCAGCAGGTCACTCATGTGAACATCGATGGCGGCAAAACCCGCCCGGTGAAAGGCCGCGGCCATCTCCACCTGGCCGTTGACCCCCTGCTCCCGCAGGATCGCCACTGGCGGGCGCACCCCGGTGGCCACGTAGGGCGCGCTGATATCGTCCGCGGGATCGAAGCCGAGCTGCGCCGACAGGCCGGGCTCATCGGCGAGGACCCGCTGGTATTCTTCCAGGGCGCATTCGGGATGATCGCGCAGTGCCTGGATTTCGTAACTGGTGCGGGCCCACAGCTGCTGCAGGCGCGCCCGCGAATCCTCGAGCAGGCTGGCACTGCCCTCGCGCACGGCGATGACGTCGCCAGCGGTCGCCTCCCCCAGCAGGTGCAGGCAGTCGGCCAGGCCGAGTTCAGCCGCGCGGGCGCGAAACGCCTCCAGATCGTCGCGGGGCAACTGCAACACCGCGCCGGCCTCTTCGTTGAACAGTTTCGCCAGCGGGCGCCCCGGCAACGAGCCCAGGTCCACCTGCAGGCCGCAGTGGCCGGCAAAGGCCATCTCCAGCAGGGTAACCAGCAGGCCGCCGTCCGAGCGATCGTGGTAGGCCAGCAATCGCCCACGGTGCAGGAACTCCTGTACCAGGGTGAAGCAGGCCGCCAGGTCTTCGGGGCGCTCGACATCCGGGGCCTCGTCCCCCAACTGGCCCCAGGTCTGGGCCAGCGCGCTGCCGCCCAGGCGGTTGGCGCCGCGCCCGAGATCCAGCAACACCAGCACCGCGTCGACATCGGGCTGCAGCTGCGGGGTGGCCGAGAGGCGCGCATCCACCACCGGTGCAAACGCGGAGACGATCAACGACAGCGGCGCAGTGACCGCCTTGTCCTCCTCGCCGTCCCGCCAGGTAGTGCGCATCGACATGGAATCCTTGCCTACCGGGATGGTGATGCCCAGTGCCGGGCAGAACTCCATCCCCACCGCCCGCACGGTGTCGAACAACGCCTCGTCCTCCGCGCCGTGACCGGCGGCACACATCCAGTTGGCCGAGAGCTTGATATCGCTGAGGCGGGCAATGGCAGCGGCACTGATATTGGTAATCGCCTCGGCGATCGCCATGCGCCCCG
Source organism: Pseudomonadales bacterium (assembly GCA_024234735.1). Taxonomy (GTDB): domain Bacteria; phylum Pseudomonadota; class Gammaproteobacteria; order Pseudomonadales; family Halieaceae; genus JARRPM01. The sequence continues at coordinate 411,825 of JACKNV010000001.1, read as the reverse complement.
AGGCCGGTGCGTCCAGCAGTGCCAGCGGGGTGCGCTCCCCCATGGCCATGGCCTCGCCGGCGCAGGAATCGAAGGAGACGGTGGTGACCGCGCAATCCGCCACCGGCACCTGCCAGGGACCCACCATCTGGTCCCGCGCCACCATGCCGGTAATGGTGCGGTCACCGATGGTGATGAGAAAGCTCTTGCTGGCCACCGCGGGCAGCTGCAACACCCGCTCCAGCGCCTGCTCCACGCTGACGTCGAGGTGCAGCGGATTGTGCCGGGTCTGCTGCCTGCGCACCTCCCGGTGCATGCGCGGCGGCTTGCCGAACAACACCGACATCGGCAGATCCACAGGGGCGTTGTCGAATTCCCGGTCGCTCAGCAACAGATGCATCGCCTCGGTCGCCTCCCCCACCACCGCATAGGGGCAGCGCTCGCGCTGGCAAATCGCCTCGAACCGTTCCAGGTCCGGCGGCTCCACCGCCAGTACGTAGCGCTCCTGGGATTCGTTACACCAGATCTCCAGGGGGGACATGCCGGGTTCGTCATTCGGCACGTCGCGCAGTTCGAAACGGCCGCCGCGCCCACCGTCCTTGACCAGTTCCGGCAGGGCGTTGGACAACCCACCGGCGCCCACATCGTGGATAAAGGCAATGGGGTTGGCGTCGCCAAGTTGCCAGCAGCGGTCGATCACCTCCTGGCAGCGGCGCTCTATTTCCGGGTTCTGGCGCTGCACGGAGGCAAAATCCAGGTCCTCGCAGCTCTGGCCGCTGGCCATGGACGAGGCCGCCCCACCCCCCAGGCCGATGAGCATCGCGGGGCCGCCCAGGACGATCAGCCTGGCGCCGGGGCGGAAATCCCCCTTGGCCACGTGCCCCTCGCGGATATTGCCGTAGCCGCCGGCGATCATGATGGGCTTGTGGTAACCGCGCACTTCCTCGCCACCAGGCGCCGGGGAGAGCATCTCGAAAGTGCGAAAATACCCGCAGAGATTGGGCCGCCCGAATTCATTATTGAAGGCGGCGCCCCCCAGGGGCCCATCCACCATGATATCCAGGGCAGAGACGATGCGCCCGGGTTTACCGTAGTCCCGCTCCCAGGGCTGGATATAGCCAGGTATCCGCAGGTTGGAGACGGAGAACCCCGTCAGCCCCACTTTCGGCTTGGAGCCTCGCCCCACCGCGCCCTCATCGCGAATCTCACCACCGGACCCGGTGCCCGCACCGGGAAACGGCGCGATCGCGGTGGGATGGTTGTGGGTCTCCACCTTCATCAGCAGGTGAATCGGCTCCCGGGAAAAGTGGTATTCACCGCTATCGGGGTCGGGATAAAAACGCCCGGCCACGTGACCGGCGACCACCGCCGCATTGTCCGAGTAGGCCGACAGCACATTGTCGCCTCCACACTCGTTGGTGTTGCGGATCATGGCAAACAGGGAGTGTTCCTGCTGCTGGCCGTCGATGCTCCAGCTGGCATTGAATATCTTGTGGCGGCAGTGCTCCGAGTTGGCCTGGGCGAACATCATCAGCTCGACGTCGTTGGGGTTGCGGCCCAGGCGGGTGAAACTGTCCACCAGGTAGTCGATCTCGTCATCCGCCAGGGCCAGCCCCAGGGAGCGGTCGGCTGCCGCCAGCGCGGCGCGCCCACCTCCGAGCACGTCGACCACCACCAGCGGCGCCGGGGCGGCGTGGCGGAACAATTGCGCGGCTGCTTCCAGGGTATCGAGCACAGCCTCGGTCATGCGGTCGTGCAGCAGTGCGTCCACCTCCAGGAGAGCTGCCGCACCCATGGCCGGCGGCAGCTGCAGATACCAGGCAATACCGCGCTCCAGGCGCTCGACCTGCTGCAGCCCGCAGTTGTGGGCGATGTCGGTCGCCTTGCTGGACCAGGGGGAAATCGTGCCCGGGCGGGGCACTACCAGGCGCAGGCTGGCATCGCCGGATCCAGTGGCTGCGACGCAAGCGTCGCCGGGGCCGTATTCGAGCAGGCGCTCCAGCACCGAGCGCTGCGCGCCGGAGAGGTCGTCGCGCAGCTCGGCGAAGTGCACGAATTCGGTGTGCAGCAGGCGGATATCGGGGTGTATAAGAGCAAGTTTCTGCGCCAGCTTGTCAAGGCGAAAGGCAGACAAGGCAACGGCACCGCGCAGGATGAGCATGCTGGATGAGGCTCCGGGTGGAGGGTAAATTGAGGCCGGTATTGTACTGTATTTGGCCCCTCGCGGTTAAGCCGCGGGGGAAAACTTGTGCCATTGGCGGTAACCGCCGAAAAGCGCACATAAACCTGTCCGCCGGCGCGACGGGCGGGCTAGAATGAAAGCCATGATCAGCCGGTTCCTTGCCATCGCCCTGATGCTGTTGCTGGGGCTCACAGCCTGTTCCAGCGGCGGCGACTCACTGCAGCGCATCCAGTCCCGCGGCGAGCTGAAGGTTGCCACGCGCAACAGTTCCACCACCTACTTTACCGGCCGCGAAGGCCCCACCGGGTTCGAGTATTCCCTGGCGATGCTGCTGGCCGAGGAGCTGGGAGTCGAGCTGAGCGTCAAAACTGCTTTCACCCTGGACGAGTTGTTCAAGCTGCTGCTGCGCGGCGACGTGGACCTGGCGGCGGCGGGCCTCACCCTCACCGACGAGCGGGCAATGCAATTCCCATACACGGTACCTTACCTGCAGCTGGAGCCACAGGTAGTCTACCTGGCGGGGCAGCAGCGGCCGCGCGAGCTCGATGACCTGGTGGGGCGGGAGCTCGTGGTGCTGGCGGATTCCAGCCACGCCGAGTTCCTGCGCGGCCTGCAGCAGACACGCTATCCGGAGCTCACCTGGGAGGAGGTGGACTCGGCGGACACCATGGTGCTGCTGGACATGCTGGACAGAGGCGAGGCCGAACTGGCCATCATCGACTCCAACGAGTTCTCGGCCCAGCAGAGCCTGTACTCTCGGGTCAAGGTCGGCTTCAGGCTGGGCGTCGAGCAGGACATGGTCTGGTACCTGCCACCGGGCGCGGACAACAGCCGCCTGCAGGCGTATATCGAGGATTTCTTTGCCAGGCTGGAGGCCGATGGCACCCTGGATCGATTACAGGAGCTGCAGTTCGGGCATACCGAGGGCTTTTCACGGATAAGCTCCCACACGTTCAACCTCAACATGCGCACCACCCTGCCGCAATACAAGGAATTGATCCAGCAGGTGGCCGACGAATACCAGCTGGACTGGCAACTGCTGGCGGCCATTGCCTACCAGGAATCACACTGGGACCCGCTGGCCACCTCCCCCACCGGCGTGCGCGGCATGATGATGCTGACCCAACCTACTGCCAGGGAACTGGGCATCGAAAACAGACTGGACCCGCTGCAGAGCTTGCGCGGCGGCGCCCGTTACCTGAAAGACCTGCGTCGCCGCCTGCCCAAGGGGATCAGGGAACCGGATCGCACCTGGTTTGCCCTGGCGGCCTATAACATCGGCCTGGGCCACCTGGAAGACGCCCGGGTACTGACCCAACGCCAGGGCGGTGACCCAGACCGCTGGGAACATGTACGCGAACGGCTGCCACTGCTACAGAAAAGCGCGCACTACAAGACTACCCGCTACGGCTATGCCCGCGGTGTGGAAGCCGCGACCTACGTGCGCAATATTCGCCATTACCAGAATATTCTCAACTGGCAGGATATCGCCGACAACAAACCGCTTCCGCCGATACGCATAGACGATTACCTGCCACCGATGCTGCAGGGCACCACCCTGTCAGCCCTGTAGCATCAGGGGCCGACTTCAATAATCCTCAAGCCGCTGTGCGTCTCTTACCGTGCGCATTGTCTCCTGCTGTTCCATGGCACTGAGCTGCTCGAACAGCGCCTTGACCGAGGGGTTGGTGGCCTCTTCTGCAAGTGTTTTATACATGTCGGTCAACACGCCGTGAAAATAGATGACCTGTCCAATAATTTCGCTGGTATCTTTATCTGCCAGGGTACTGTGCAGCTGGGTGACGGTGTCCGGCAAATCCAGGTCCGGGCATTTGTCAGACCAGGTTTCCAGCAAGCTGTCCGCCGCCTCGCTTTCGTACTTTTCCATGGCCTCGGACAACAGCTGCTGATGCTCTGACAGGTACTTGAGCAACATTCCCGCCCGCTCCTTGACAGCCCCTTCCGCGAGGGTCCCGTACTGTTTTGCGAGCGCTTCATGGAAACTGGTGACCCAGTCCAACAGCTCCGATACTTTGCAAAACCGCATAACTATCCACCCCGATATCCAATGCCATACGGCCTGAAGTGTACTAATCCCCTGTTTGTTTGTACATTGACGTTGGTCAAGCATCGGGCGGTCGCTGCCACAGGGGCGGCAGAGGGCACAAAAAAGCAATGCAAAGCCTGTGCTGGATTGTCGTCGGCAGCCTCGCCATGTGCGCGATAGCGCTCGTCGGCAGTGTAACCTTGTTCCTGAGCGAGGAGACAATGCAAAAATTGCTGTTACCGCTGGTATCGATTGCTGCCGGCTCGATGCTGGGCGGTGCTTTTTTCCATATGATCCCCGCCGGGATCGAGCACACAGGGAGTACTCTTTCGCTCTATGTCTGGATTGCCCTGGGGTTCTCTACCTTTTTTTGCCCTGGAACAGTTCCTCCACTGGCAACACTGCCACCGCGCACAAACTCCCTGCAGGAAGCCTTACCTACCTGATTCTGATAGGTGACGGCCTGCACAACTTTATTGGAAGCGCCGCCGTGGCGGGCACGTTCATCGTCGATATCCGCCTGGGCATCACGACATGGCTGGCGGCGGCAGCACACGAAATCCCACAGGAACTGGACGATTCCGGCGTCCTGCTGCGCGGCGGATTGGAAAAGCGCAAGGCGTTGTTTTTTTTAATGTTATATCCGCATCGACATTCCTGGTGGGCGGAGTTTTTACCTATATGTTGTCATTCGAGTTCGATGTCGACTGGCTTATCCCGTTCGCCGCGGGCAACTTTTTGTATATCTGCGCATCCGACCTGGTACCGGAAGTGAAAGAGCAAACCAGACTGCTCGAAAACTCCGCAAACTTCCTGCTTTTTGCCACCAGTCTGGTCTTCATGTTGCTATTGAAGCTGGCGCTTCATCCCTGGCCGACTTATTCAGGCACCGGCCGGGCTTTTTTTCCACTCCCAATCATAGTTGAACAACAGGTAGAAGTAGTCGTTGCTCCACCTGGTGGGATGCGTTGTCCAGGCACCTTCGATACCACTGGTGATAGTGTGCCGACCGCAGCCTATGACCTGCGGGTTATGCCAGCCCAGTCCCTACTCGGCCAGGCCGGCAGCCTCGGGTTCGGGCCCCACTGCGTCCATCGGCGATACGATTGGTGCCGGCTGTATGCCACGCCATGCGAATCATAAGACCGCCGTGGTGTCCCCAGTCGGCAGGCCACCATTCCGGGCTGTCGGACATCAGGACGTGGAGGTTCTTCTTCACGGCATCCGGGTCCCCCCCCCGAACGCGTCAGCATAATTGAAATCCGGGCCCAGGAGGTCGCTCTTGCGGTCGTGCTGGTGAAGTTTGCACGGGCCGACACGGCTGCAGCCAACCTACGAACAGAACAGGCCCGATATCGCCGCAGGGAGAAGTATGTTTCCCTAAACTTCAACGCCGCGCGCGAAAAAAAGCCTGCAATCGCTCACCACTCTCGGCCGCCAGGATGCCGCCTTGCCAGCGCACCCGATGATTGAAGCGCGGCTCGTCCAGCATGTTGCAGGTACTGCACACCACCCCGGCGCGTGGCTCGCAGGCCGCGAATACCAGTTGCGCCACGCGGGCGTGGACCAAGGCACCCGCACACATGGTGCAGGGCTCCAGGGTGACATAAAGGGTGGTATCGGGCAGCCGGTAATTGCCGACCCTGCGAGCCGCCGCCCGCAGGGCGACGATCTCTGCATGGGCCGTGGGGTCACCGGCGGAGATCACCTGGTTCCAGCCCTCTCCCAGCAGTTGCCCATCGCGCACCACCAGCGCGCCGATAGGCACCTCCTGGCGGGCAGCCGCCCGGTCGGCCAGTTCCAGGGCACGCCGCATCCAGTGCTCGTGCCCGACAGGGGGACAGCTCACAGCAGGCTGCGGTGCGCCATCAACGCCCCGACCGCTGTACAGCCGGCGCGCGACGGCGGGGGTTTGCGAGCTATTTGGCAGCCCCGATAACAGCGGCCGCAGTTGCCGCAAGGTTGGCCGCCCACTTATCAAGCACCGGCTTCACGTCGTCCAGGGTCAACTGGGCGGTATCATTCGGCAGGTCCTTGCCCAGCCCCTTGTATACCGCATCGGCGAGCAACGCATCGGTTTCACTATCAATCAATTTGCCTTCCATGACCAACTGCACCACCCGGTCGCGGGTACCGGTGGCGGCCTCGGTGAGACTGATTACCGCGGCAATCGGTACCACGTCGTAGGCCTTCATACCCTCGGCCTGGATGTAGACGCCGGTGATTGCGAATTCCGCAATAGCCACCCCGGGGCCCGGCTCGGTGGCCAGTATTCCCATGGCGGCATATTCGCGCTTGACCGCTTCATCGTAGTAATCGCGTATTTCGATGAGGGTCTGGCGGCTGGCCTGTTGCTCGGGAGTCATCTTGGGATAAAAACTGACCCCCTTCGGCAGAATCTTGGTGTACTTGCCACTTTGTACCTCGGGTGACATCCAACGCAGGTACTCCACGCCCTTTTCCGCGCCAGTGACCTGCTTTAAGTCGGAGTAATTGCTAAGGTAGCCCGAGAACTGCTGCTTGCTGGCCAGCTTTTGCGTCTGCGAATTCGCACAGGCCACCAGCAGCGACAAGCTCGCCAGAAGCCCGATGCCAACCAATCTTTTGCCAAGCACTTGTATCATTGCTGCGTCTCCATATGGGAAGTAGTGACCGGATATCGGCCATTGTTGTATACACCTATTTAATTACAAACGCTACCTCCACTGTCCTGGCATTACGTTTGGCAGCCAGATTTCCTCGGCCATTCACCTCTGGGATGCCTGACTGAGTTGCGCGCGCGCGGGGCCCAGCAGGTACAATGCCACTTCTTGTATGTTTGCCAGAGCAGGAGTAAACGTCGTGCGAAATATTGCAGCAGTGCTGGTGCTGTGTCTCGGGCTCGCCACCGGCGCCTGGGGCGAAGACTTTTTCCGGCAGAACATGATCGATCCCAAAGACGGTCAATTCGATCTCAGCCGCTACCTGTCCGAGGTCCCCCTGGGCTTTCTCCCGGTTCCCATGATCATTACCGAGCCGGCCGTGGGTTACGGCCTGGCAATGGGCGCAGTCTTCTTTCAGGAGTCGGCCGCGCAGCGCAAACAGCGTCTCGAGCACGGTGCGCTACTGCCGGAAAATGTCAGCATAGTAGGCGGAGGGGGCACCGAGAACGGCACCTGGGCGGCGGGCCTGGGACATCTGGGTTTCTGGCGCAAGGACACCATCCGCTATCGCGGCGGCCTGTTGTACGGCTCGATCAACCTCGACTTCTACTCGCTTCCCGGCATCGGCGACCTGCCACGCCCCATCGAGTTGAATCTCGAGGGTCCCTTCGTGTTGCAGGAATTGACGTTCCGCATCCCGGGCACCCGCTTTTTCGCCGGCGCCCGCCAACTCTTCCGGGAGGTGGACACCAGCTTCGCCAATTCGCCGAACCTCTCGTCCCTGCCCCCGGATGTGGTCAACTATTTCAACAAGAACCTGGACAAAGGGGTCGTCACCTCAGGTCTGGGGGCAATCGCCGAATACGATACCCGCGACAACCCTTTCAACCCGCAGCGGGGCTACTACTACTCCGGCTATTACACAGTATTCGCCGATGCCATCGGTAGCGATGTGGACTACGAGAGCTACAACCTGACGGCACTCAATTACTGGGAACTGGGCAGTCGCTTCAACCTGGGCCTGCGGCTGCAGTTTGACGGGGTCAGCGCGAATAACGATACCCGCCTGCCCGCCTATGTACCGCCCTACATCCAGTTGCGCGGCGTTTCCGCCTCGGAGTACCAGGGCAACCGGGTGCTGGTGGGCGAGGTAGAGCTGGATTACAAATTGAACGAGCGCTGGAAGGTCGGCATATTTTCCGGCCTTGGCCGGGCCGCGGATAATTTCAACGACCTGGCGGATGCGAAAGATGTGGACAGCTATGGCACCGGCTTCCGCTACCTGATAGCGCGCCGCTACGGCTTTGTCATGGGCGTGGACGTGGCGCGCGGCCCGGGCCAGACGGCGTTTTACATCCAGGCGGGTTCCACCTGGCGCTGAGGCTGGCGCCGCACCAGGCGGGCATTTCCCTTCGACCGGGCATGCAGTTTTCCGCAACCCTGGCTGACAGAACAGGGCAGGTCGCGAGCCGCCATTTTTGGCAAGGCTTCGCCAAAAATGGCAGGGGAACCCGGAAACCAAGGCACTTTCACTGCCCGTGGCCCCCCCGTACCCCACCTGTGTGCACCGTATTCCCGGGCCGGACGGTTTTCATTGCCTTGCGACACCAACTGGCACCGGAATTGCTATATCCTGATCGACGAGTTCACACCACTGCCATAAATCTTCAGGCAACGCGAGGTTGACCAACTGATGGACCTGGACCCCCTGCTGCTGGCGCGCATCCAGTTCGCCGCCAATATCAGCTTTCACATACTGTTCCCCGCCATCTCGATCGGCCTGGGCTGGATTCTTATCTACTTTCGGCTGCGCTATACCCGCAGCGGCGACAAGGCCTGGGAATATGCCTACCAGTTCTGGGTGAAGGTGTTCGCCCTCACCTTCGCCATGGGGGTCGTCTCCGGCATCACCATGAGCTTTCAATTCGGCACCAACTGGCCGGGTTTCATGGAAAAGGCGGGCAACGTGGCGGGGCCGTTACTGGGCTACGAGGTACTCAGCGCGTTTTTCCTGGAAGCGTCATTCCTGGGCATCATGCTGTTCGGTAAAAACCGCGTATCCAATCGGGTGCACCTGATAAGCAGCTTCTTCGTGGCCTTCGGCACCACCCTCTCGGCCTTCTGGATACTTAGTCTGAACTCCTGGATGCAGACCCCGACCGGCTACCACCTGGAAGATGGCGTGGTCATGGTGGACAGCTGGATGGAAGTCATTTTCAATCCGTCTTTTCCCTACCGCTTCTTTCACATGCTGGCCGCCTCGGTGCTGACCAGCGCCTTTCTGGTGGCAGGGGTAAGTGCCTGGCGGGCGCTGCACGAAGTCGACGGCCCCGCCACCTGGCGCGTCATGCGCACCGGCGTGCTGCTGGCAGCGGTGATGGCGCCCCTGCAAATATTCATCGGTGACCTGCACGGGATAAACACCCTGGAACACCAACCGGCCAAGATCGCCGCCATGGAAGCCGTCTGGGAAACCGGGCGGGAAGTGCCTTTCACGGTGGTGGCGTTCCCCGACCAGGAAACCCGCAGCAACCGCTGGGCGCTGGAGATACCCTATGGCGCCAGCCTGATACTCACCCATTCACCGCGCGGCGAGGTACAGGGGCTCAACGATTTTGTCGGGAAACACCCGCCTGTGGCAGTCGTGTTCTGGTCCTTCCGGGTGATGCTGGGCATCGGCGTACTGATGTTACTGGTATCCTGGTGGGCTGCCTGGCAGTTGTTCAGGCGCGGGAAAGCCGGCAGGCCGGTGCTCATGGCGCTGGCCGCCATGACCTTTTCCGGCTGGGTGGCGGTACTCGCCGGCTGGTATGTGACCGAGATTGGCCGCCAGCCCTGGATCGTGGACGGCGTGTTCACCGTGAGCGACGTGGTCGCCGACCACAGCAGCGCCACCATGTCCGGCACCCTGTTCGGATACATACTGCTGTACTTGTTCCTGCTGGCATCCTACATCGGGGCCCTGCGGCAGCTGGCAAAAAAACCCGCCGCATCGCTGCAATTGGGTCCCACCCCCCACTTCGACACATCCGCAAGGGCTTGAGCGATGGAATACTGGTTACCCGTTTTCTACATGGCGGCAATGGGTCTAGCGCTGCTGGTATACGTGATTCTCGACGGCTACGATCTCGGAATCGGCATGCTTCTGCCACTGGCCGAGGAATCCGAAAAAGATGTCATGGTGGCATCTATCGGCCCCTTCTGGGACGCCAATGAAACCTGGATAGTGCTGGGGGTGGGGATTCTCCTGATCGCCTTCCCGATAGCCCACGGCATCGTCCTGACCCACCTGTACCTGCCGGTGACCATCATGCTGATGGGGCTTATCCTGCGCGGCGTCGCTTTCGACCTGCGGGTGAAGGCCGGGGACCACCGCAGGACCCTGTGGAATCGCGCCTTCTTCATCGGCTCGACCGTCGCCGCTTGCGCCCAGGGCTGGATGCTGGGCTCCTATATTACCGGCCTGGAAGATTCCACCCTCAGCCTGGTATTTTCGGTACTGACGGCGGCTACCCTCCCCGCGCTGTACCTGGTTCTGGGCTGCGGCTGGCTGCTGATCAAGACCGAGGGGCGCCTGCTGGACCGGGCCATCGGCTGGGCGCGGGCCGCCGTCTGGCCCATGGGCCTGGGTCTGCTGGTGGTTTCAATCGCCACGCCCATCGTCAGCCAGACGATTGCCGACAAGTGGTTCAGCCTGCCGAATTTCCTGTGGCTTGCGCCCATCCCGGTGATCACCTCGTTGCTGTACCTGGGGCTGCTGCTGATGCTGCGCCGGGACGAACTGCTGCAGGGCAGCCGCAACTGGCTGCCCTTCGCCGCCGTCATCCTCATCTGCCTGATGGCCGGCCTCGGCCTCGCCTACAGCCTGTTTCCCGACATCGTCATGAACCGCATGACCATCTGGGAGGCCTCCGCCTCGGTCAAGTCGCTGCAGTTCACCCTGGTGGGAGTCGTGATCACACTGCCAGCGATCCTGGTGTACACCCTGTTCGTGTACCGGGTATTCCGCGGCAAGGCGACCACACTCTCCTATGACTGAAGCAGACGCGGCGCCATGACGGATTCACCACGGCAGGGTCTGGATACCTTCACCCGGCGCTACCTGGTCATCCTGATTTGCCTGGCGGCGGCCCTGTTGTTGTGGTGGCTCGCGGGCCTCGATTCACGCGTGAGCGAACTCAACAAGATACTGCGGGCGGACCCGGAACTGGCGGCCTATCCCTACCAGTTCGAGGTTATCTCTTTACAGGACGGCGTGGCGGAAATGTCCAGCCCGCGCTCGGCACAGGTACCCGTCTCGCAATTCTTGCGGCTGGTCTACCCGCAGCTCGCCAATACCAGTGTTACCGACGATGCCATGATGGCCGCCCAGGATACCCTGGCGACACTGCAGTCGCGGGCCGCCAAGCTGGTGGCCAGCCAGGGCGATGTGAATTCCGTGCGCTGGACCCTGGACCGCAAGTGGTATGCCTATCACGGTATCTACCTGGACTGATGGCGTTCGCGCCGGGTTTCCCCGGACAAAACAGCACTCACCTGCGTGGCATGGCGTGAGCACAGTGCCCGAGCTCAGGGGATCATCTCCAGCGCCCTGTGCAGCGGGTTGACGATGGCGAGCGTGAACAGCACCGCGGCGGACACGCAGGCAAAGACCCACTCCCCCGGCAGCGGGGACGCAGGGGCGTCCAGCAGGGCCCGCACCCGCCGCTCTATGTGGCTGCCGGTAAAAGCCAGCACCCCCGGCCGGGCTCCCCGCCCCTGCAACCTGGCTACCTGCAGCAGGGCCGCCGCTACCTCTTCCGGCGCGACCGCCCTGGCCGCGAACTGGTCGCTGGCCTGCTCGCAACACAGCTTCAGGTCCTCGAGCATGAGCTGCGACCAACAGTGCGGCAACGGCTGGCCGAGCAGGCGGGCGACCAGCAGCCTGACATTGTCCCGCCGCCGCCTGTGGCCACGCTCATGCAACACAATGCAGTCCAGTTCCCGCGGCGAGCAGGCTGCGCGCAGGCCAGCGGTGATGAACACCCTCGGGTTCCACCAGCCCACGGTGAACGCCGCCGCCTCCGGCGTATCGAGCTCGAGGTAATCGCCGCGGCAACGCCCGACGGCGGCCAGTTCCCGCCCCAGGCGACGGGCGGGCAGCCACTGGCTGCGCAGGCCGTTGCAGAGACGGAGCGCGGTCCACACCAGCAACAACGCCGCCGGCAGGATGGCCCCGGCGGACTGCGGCCCGTGCTGGCGGCAGCTCCCCAGGTGGCAATGTCCGGCAACCAGCAAGGCCGACACGTCGGGTGAGTACAGCACTGCGCAGGTGAGTCCGGCGATCCCGACGGGCAAGGCAATCCAGCCCAGCAACAGCACGCTGGCCTGGGCGGGGTCGATGGACCGCATGGTGTTGCGCACCAACGGATAAACCGCACAGCTGAGCGCGCCGAACAGCAGCCACAGCAGCAAAAAGCAGAGCAACATCGAGGCCGCCAGGGTCAGCATGGCTCGTCCCCCGCCAGGCGCGCCTGGCGCCGCTGCTGCACCAGTTCATCCAGCCGCTCCAGCGTGTCCCCGTCGATGCGATCGGCAAAATCCACGAAGCTTGAGAGGATGGGGTCCAGGCTGCCGGTGTGCAACTGCCTGATCACCCCCCCCAGCAACCGGCCCAGTAACTCCGGGCGGCCCATGGCGGCACTGTAAACATAGGCATGCCCCTGCTTGCGGCGGTGCACCAGCGCCTTGCGGAAGAGTCGCTCCAGCGTTGACTGGATGGTGCTGAGACTGGAGCGGCCGGCGCGTCGCTGCAGGCTGGCCGCCGATTGCTCGGGAGTCGACCACAGCGCCTCGAGCAGCGCCAGCTCCAGTTCGCCAAGCCTCGGCAGGGCATTACCCTGCCTGACGGTTTTCCGGTAAGTCACCCGATCACCTTAAGAAAAACCGATTGCCGATCGGTGTTGCGCAGACCCGCCAAAACCTAATCCATATTCTATAAATATTTTGCAACATACTGTTTTTATTTCATATTTTATTTGCGATATGGGTCCTGACCGATTAATCTCCCGGCCAAATGGTGGCCCAACATATCGCAATAACAGCACGAGTCAATAGGTGATACCGAGCCCTGGATCACGCTCGCCCAATACAAGGATTATTCCATACATGTCACCCACACCGTACCTGACGCCGCTGCTGCTGGCGGCGCCGTTACTGGGGGCGCCAGTGCTCGCCCAAGCCCAGGAGCAACCGACGCTGGAAGAAATCGAGGTCACCGGACGCAGCTTGAACCTGGTCGGCGAGGCCACCAGTGCCTCCGAGGGCCTGGTCAGCCAGGAGGAGATCGAACTGCGCCCCATTCTGCGCACCGGGGATGTGCTGGAACTGGTGCCCGGCATGGTGGTGACCCAGCACAGCGGCACAGGCAAGGCCAACCAGTACTTCCTGCGGGGCTTCAACCTGGATCACGGCACCGATTTCGCCACCTACGTGGACGGCATGCCAGTCAACATGCGCACCCATGGCCACGGCCAGGGCTACACCGACCTCAACTTCGTGATCCCCGAAACCATCGGCACCCTGGCTTACCGGAAAGGCCCCTATCATGCCGAGGTCAGCGATTTCAGCAGTGCCGGCAGTGCCGCCATGGTCACCATGAACCGTTTCGACGACAACCTCGTCCAGGTGGGTGCCGGTGAGGACAACTACTATCGAGCACTGCTTCTGGGCAGTCTGGACATGGGGCCGGGCACCGCCTCCACGGCGCTGGAATACAACAGTTACGACGGCCCCTGGAGCGACATCAAGGAGGACACGCGCAAGTACAACGGGCTGCTCAAGTACGGCTGGGACGTCGCCGGTGGCGAGGCGACAGTGACCGCCATGGCCTATGACAACCACTGGAACAGCCCGGACCAGATTCCCCAGCGGGCGGTAGATGAAGGCCTGATCGACGAACTGGGCTCAGTCGACGACCACGTCGGGGGCGAATCCAGCCGCTACAGCCTCTCCGCCAGTTGGCAAGATGGCAACTGGGACACCTGGCTCTACGCGGTCCGCTACCGGCTGAAACTGTGGTCGAACTTCACCTACTACCTGGACGACGAGGAAAACGGTGACGAGTTCGAGCAAAAAGACCAGCGCTGGCTCTACGGCGGCAGGGCCAACTACCGCGTGGCCGGAACCCTGATGGGCATGGACATGGTGAATCTGCTGGGTGTCGAGCTGCGTTATGACGACATACCCGAAGTCGGCCTGTACAAGACCAGCGGGCGCCAGCGGCTGGGGACTATTCGCAGCGATAAAGTGGAGGAGTGGAGCACGGGTGTTTACGCCGAAAACCAGGTGCACTGGACGCCACAACTGCGCAGCGTACTGGGGGCGCGCTACGACTACTTCGATTTCGACGTGAACAGCCGTATTGACGAGAATATCTACGGCGTCGACCTGACCCCCAACAGCGGCCAGCAGCACGCCGACAGACTGGCTCTCAAAGGCAGCCTTATCTACAATTTCAGCGACCAGTGGGAAACCTATGCCTCGGCGGGCCAGGGCCTGCATTCCAACGACGCCCGCGGCACCACCGCAGCGGTCGATCCGATTGACGGCACTGCCATCGATCCGGTAGACCCACTGGTAGACTCCCTGGGCTACGAGCTGGGGCTGCGCGGTTTTCTGCACGAGCGGCTCAACACCTCGATTGCACTGTGGTCGCTAAAGCTGGACAGCGAGCTGCTGTTTGTCGGCGATGCAGGCACCACTGAAGCCTCGCGCAAGTCCGAGCGCCAGGGCGTGGAGGTCACTGCATACTATCAGTTTGCCGACGAGTGGACGCTGGACCTGGAATACGCCTACACGGACGCAAAGTTCACCGACTCGGCGCCGGAAGGCAACCAGATCCCCGGCTCCGTGGAAAAAGTCCTGCAGACCGGCATCAGCGCCGACCTGGCCAGTGGCTGGTTCGGCAGCCTGCGGCTGCGCTACTTCAGCGAGCGACCGCTGCTTGAGGATGGCAGCGTCAAATCCGAGGACAGCACCGTGGTCAACCTGCGGCTCGGTTACCGCCTGCCGCGCTGGACGTTCAAAGTCGACGTGCTCAACCTGCTGGACAGCAAGGACCACGATATCGATTATTTCTACGCCTCCCGCCTGCCGGGTGAACCCAGCGGCGGCGTGGAGGACGTACACTTTCATGTACTCGAGCCGCGTACCGTGCGCGGCTATGTGAGTTACGCGTTCTGATCGGCGCTACTCAATGCCAGGTATATCAATGGCAGGTGTAGCCGCCGTCGATAACGAGTTCCGAGCCGGTCATATACCTGGACTCGTCTGAGGCAAGGAACAGGCAGCCGTTGGCGATGTCCAGCGGCTCGCCCATAGCGCCCATGGGTATCTCCCCGAGCAGGCGTTCATACATCTCCTGCGCCTGGCCCTCGGGCAGGGCGGCAATCCCCGCCTCCACCATGTTGGTGAGAATGAAACCCGGGTGTACGGAATTCACGCGAACGGGATACCCCTGCCGGGCGCAGTGCAGTGCCGCGGACTTGGTAAAGATACGCACCCCGCCCTTGCTGTAGTTATAGGCGGTGGCATCGGGCTCGCCGACAATACCCTCGATAGAGGAAATATTGATGATCGAGCCACCCCGCTCCTGCATAACTTTCACGGCGGCGCGGGTTCCCAGAAAGACGCTTTCGCCGTTGACAGCCTGGGTTCTGCGCCAGTCTTCCAGACTGGTGTTTTCGACGTTGGCGGTGATGGCGATGCCGGCGTTGTTCACCAGTATGTCCAGGTGGCCGTGGGTGGCCACGACCCCGGCAACCAGGCGATCCCATAACGCTTCATCGGTGACGTCCTGGGCATGCGCCTCGGTGCGCCCGCCACTGGCATTGATCTGTGCGGCGACCGTCTGGGCACTTTCCGGATTGATATCCGTCACGATTACCAGCGCGCCCTCCTCGGCAAAGCGCGTGGCGGTGGCCGCGCCAATGCCGTTTCCGGCACCGGTAACGAGTGCAACTTTATCGATCAGGCGCATGCTGTTTTCTCCTTGTGGAACAGGGCGTACAGTAACGCGATAACCGGCGGCGGACCAGCCCGGTTTCATCGCCCCGGCCGGCCATGTGAGTACCCGTCACGTGATGCTTTCGTAGGCCGCCGCGATCTGTTCCGCACCGAGCATGCGCTCGTACTGTTCACACAGGGTCTGCAGGTTTTTGAGATAGATCTTGCCGTAGCGCAACTCGACGCAGCCTTCTGCCATCAATACCCTGAGTTCCTTGTTGATGGACTGCCGGGACGCCCCCAGCATTCTGCCCAGTTGCTCCTGGGAAAGCCCAATGTATAGCCCTCCGTTGTCGTCCCGTTTGCCGTGGCTCTGCCCCAGGCGGTACAGCTGCAGGGCCAGGCGCTGCTGCAGGGAGAGGCCACTTGCCTCGGCGTTCAACCCATAGGCCAGGCGCAGTCTGCGACACAAGGCCAACAGCAGTTTCTGGGAGAACTGTGGATAGGTCGCCAGCAAGTGGCTGAAGTCCTCCCTGCGCAGGGCCCGCAACTCACTGTCTGCCGTGGCGATGGCGTGACTGACCCTGGGCAGGCCGTCGATGAGGCCCATCTCCCCCAGGCAATCCCCCGGGCGAAACTCGGCAGATACAAATTCTCGCCCGTCGAGCGTGTAATTGCACAGCTTGACCCCGCCGGAGAGCAACTGGTACATCTCATGGGGCGTATCACCCTGACGGTAGACCGCCTCGTCCTTGCACACTTTTCGCTGCCTGGAACGGCGCTCGATTTCCACCTGTATCGGTTCCGGGAGATCGCTGAAGAAATCGTGCATGTGCGGGATAGTTTTCATTATCTGCTCCCGGGGGCCATCGATAGGCAACAACAGTGCGCCAGGACAGCGACTATAACACACAACTACAAGCGCGATTCCCGAGCGCCGACGGCAACCCTGCGGCGCAAAAGAACAGCTGCTGGTATGCGCTTTTCACCTGGTCGCCTGCTCCCGCTGAGTACTGCGTTTAAGTAGTTCCTGCCGCCAGTCATGGCTGCGGCTGATGATGTACTGGTGTACTTGCTCCACCTGGGCGGGCTCGAGTATCGCGCCAAACGGCGGCATTCCCTTGTGGGAACGCGCGCCGAAGACGATGGGCAGGAACTCCTCGTGCTGTCTGGGGGCGAGGTAGCGCAGGTCGGGAATGATATCCGAGCCCAGGGCCGAAAGGCCGTGGCACACCCCGCAGTGGTTGTTGTACAGTGACTTGCCCTCAGCCAGGGCCGCGGCGTCCGCCGTGACCGGCGGGGGCGATGGCGGCTGCAGTTCGCGCCGCCTGACCGGCGGCATCGGCGCCTTGCCGCCGAGCTTGAATACGTACAGCCGCGAATCCGGCACAACCCCGGTGCGATAGGCGAGCGCGCCGAACGTGATGGGAAAGGCACCACCCCAACCCACGTTGAAGGCCAGG
Organism: Pseudomonadales bacterium; assembly: GCA_024234735.1. Lineage (GTDB taxonomy): Bacteria > Pseudomonadota > Gammaproteobacteria > Pseudomonadales > Halieaceae > JARRPM01. The sequence goes on along the minus strand of JACKNV010000001.1, from coordinate 394,527 downwards.
TACTGCTCGCCATCCACGGCATAGGTCATCGGGCCGGCGACCACCCCACTGGATACCGACCGCTCCCACAGCCGTTTGCCGCTGTCGGCGGCATAGGCCACAACCCGTCCGTCGGCAGTACCCTGGAACACCAGGTTACCAGCGGTACTCAGGGTGCCGCTGTTGTGGATATGCTCGTAGGGTTGTTTCCAGCGAGCCTCCTGGCGCACCGGGTCCCAGGCGACCAGGTTGCCCCGGTAAACTTGCGCTAGCTCTTCAATCCCTTCCAGGGTTTCAGGGACGATGGGAATTTCCAGGCCGAGATTGGGGACGCCGGTCTGCACCGTGGAGGGCGATTCCAGCGGTACGAAGTACTCCATGGTGACCTGCTGCGGAATATAGACCAGGCCGGTCTGCGGGTTGAAACTCATGGGCGGCCAGTTGTGAGCGCCCTGGGACCCCGGAAATACAGTCTTGGGGTCCGAGTCCGTCCAGTAGTCGGCCGCCTCGCGGTCGAGGATCGGCCTGCCCGTCTGCGGATCGATACCTTTCGCCCAGGTCACCTCGCCGAACTTGCCGGCAGAGACAAACTCGCCCGTGGCGGCATCCAGAACATAGAAGAAGCCGTTTTTAGGCGCCTGCATCACCACCCGGCGTGGTTTGCCATCGATGTCCAGGGTGGTGACGATGATGTGCTGGGTCGCGGTGAAATCCCAGGCATCCCCCGGCGTGGTCTGGTAGTGCCACACGTACTTGCCGGTGTCGGGATTGAGGGCGACGATAGACGATACGAACAGATTGTCTCCGCGAGCCTGCGAGCGCAGCTTGTAGTTCCAAAGAGAGCCATTACCGACGCCGATATAGAGCAGGTTGAGAGTCGGGTCGTAGGCCATCGAATCCCACACCGTACCACCGCCACCCTGCTTCCAGTACTGGTCGCCGAACCAGGTCTTGCGGATCATGGTAATGGTTTCGCTCTCATCGCCTGCGGCCGGGTCGCCGGGGACCGTAAAGAATCGCCAGGCCTGTTTGCCCGTTTCGGCGTCATAGGCCGTGATGTAGCCGCGCACGCCAAACTCGGCGCCGCCGTTACCGATAATAACCTTGCCGTTGACCACCCGCGGCGCCCCGGAAATCGTGTAGTTGCGCTCAGCGTCGATCAGGGTGTTCACGGACCAGACCAGTTCACCCGTTTTCGAATCCAGGGCCTCCAGGCGGCCGTCGTACACCCCTACATACACCTTGTCGCCCCACACGGCGACACCCCGGTTGGCAGCGTCACAGCAGCCCCGCCCCTGGTAGCCCCGCCAGACCTGGGGATCATAATCCCACAACAATTGGCCGGTCCTGGCATCCAGTGCAAATACCATGCTGTAGGCTCCGGTGGTGTACAGCACGCCGTCGACGACGATGGGCGTGGCCTCGACCACGCGATCCAGCGGATACTTGAAACTCCAGGCGAGGCCCAGCTTGTCGACAGTGTCGACATTGATCGCCCGCAGCGGTGAGTAACGCTCTTCGCCGTAGTTACGACCGTGCGCCAGCCAGTTGCCTGGCTCGCCGTCGGCTGCGGCCAGGCGCTTGCCGGAAACCTCTGCAGCCAGGGCGACACCAGTAAGACAGCACAGCAGGAACACACCGAGCAGGCTGTTGTTCTTCATAATCGGACTTCCCATTTTTATTGTTACTGACACTCGGCTGAACCATCTTCCGACTTGCGATGACGCTACGAGGTTTCACAGGCAGGAATCAAGCGGCCTGCCCGCGCTGAGAAAATGCCGAATATTCCGTATGGCCCGGGCTGCCATGTCGGCACGGCAGGCCGACGTGGCACTGCCGATATGGGGCGACAGGGTCACATTATCGAACTCCATCAGGCCCGGATGCACTTTCGGCTCGAATTCGAAGACATCCAGGCCGGCACCTCCCAGGTGCCCGGCGGCGAGGGCGTCGACCAGCGCCTGCTCGTCGACCAGGGGGCCACGCCCCGTGTTGACCAGCACCGCGCCAGGCTTCATCTGTGCCAGAGTCTCGCGATTCATCAGGTGGCGATTGCCGGCGGTGAGGGGGCAGTTCAGACTGACGATGTCGGAGCGCCCCAACAGGTCCGCCAGTTGCGGGCAGTATGCTGCCCCCAGTGCCTGCTCCGCCTCGGGTTTGCGCGCCGGCCCGTGATAGAGAATGCCCATGCCGAACCCCCGCGCCCGTCGCGCCACCGCCTGGCCGATTGCACCCAGGCCGATGATTCCCAGGGTAGCGCCGTGTACCCGGTTGCCGAGCGCGCCCGCGCCGAGATCCCACCGCCCGGCACGCAAGGTGCGCTCGCAATAGCCGAGCTTGCGACAGGCGGACAGTATCAGGGCGAACGCCAGGTCGGCAGTATCCTCGGCGACCACGGGCGTATTGCTCACCGCCATACCCCGCACCCTGGCGGCCTCGATATCGATATTGTCTGTGCCAGTAGCGATATTGGCTATCAGCCCGACACTGCTCGGCATGCGCTCGATCAGGGTGGCGGGCACTGGATCGACACCGGTCGCCAGGTAGACCGAGGCACCTTCGAACACCGCCATATTCACCGGGGACCTGTTGACACGAATTTCGGCAAAGGATTGCAGGGCACCGGAAAACGCTTCGGGCAGTTCCCGGGACAACACGATGACGGGCCTGGCGTCGGAACTCACGACATCTCCTCGACCAGGTCCGCGTTGAAATCGTCGACGCTGCGAATCCCCAACAGCGCCATGGCCACGGCGAGTTCCCGTTGCATCACGTCCAGCAGGCTCACTACTGCCGACTCGCCACCCACCGCCAGGGCGTAGATCCAGGGTCGGCCGACCAGCACGCCCTGCGCTCCCAGCGCCAACGCTTTGGCCATATCGATGCCACTGCGGATACCACCGTCAAGCAGGATTTCGGTCTGCCCGCGCAGCGCCGAGCTGATCGCCCCCAACTTGCAGATGCTGGAAGCCACACCGTCCAGTTGGCGACCACCGTGGTTGGATACCACAATGCCATCCGCGCCGGAATCGACGGCCGCGCGGGCATCGTCTACCTCCAGCACGCCCTTGATGATCAGTCTGCCTTTCCATATGGAGCGCAGCCAGGTGATATCCTCCCAAGTAACGCTCGGATCAAATTGGGCATCGATAAAAGCCTTGTAGGCATTCAGGTCATCGGGATCGGGCACGACATCACGCAGGTTACCGAAATTGTGCGGCTTGCCACGCAGTCCTACATCCACGGCCCACAGCGGACTGGTCGCCAACTGGGCGAAATAGGAGAGTCTCCCCAGCAGGCCACCGCCGAGCATGCCATTGCGATAATCCCGCAGGCGCATGCCAGCCACTGCCAGGTCCACGGTGAACAGCAGCGTGTCACAGCCCGCGGCCTCGGCACGCCCCAGCAGCCGTTCCACCAGCGCGCGATCGCGCAGCATGTACAGTTGGAACCAGGGCGCCCTGCCGTTGGCCGCGACCTCCTCCACCGAGCAAATACCTACCGTGGACGTGGCAAAAGGCACGCCACTGCGCTGTGCCGCCCGGGAACCCTGCACCTCGCCGCGCCGGGCATACATGCCGGCCATGCCCACCGGCGCCAGCACCAGCGGCATGCGCACCGCCTTGCCGGCCAATTCGCTGGCGGTACTCACCCCGTCGACATTGCGCAGCACGCGCTGCCTCAGGCGAAAGCGGTCAAAGTCCCGTTCATTGGCAGCGACAGTCTTCTCATCGTTGGCGCCACCGTCCAGGTAATCGAACAAAAAACGCGGCAGTCGGCGCCGGGCCCGGCGGCGGTAATCGCCTACGGTAACAGGTACGACATCATAGATACTCACAACCCACCTCCCCAGGATACGGTCCAGCGACATGAAGTATAGCTACGCAACACAATAAATCGCGCGCCGCCAGTAGTCTGTCGTGCAGGTGACACTTGCGGGAGCCGGGCCAAGCCACCCGGGGCGGCTACAACACTGTCAGGCGGACCGCGTTGATGGCGAGCACCAGCAGGCACAGGCTGGATGCCAGGAACAGCAGGAAGCGCACCGGCACCATATTGACCAGCCCCTGCCACAGGCTGTGGAGCACCCGCAGGATGCAATAGGCCCAGGCCAGGTTGGTATTCACGGCCGAGGTGTCACCGGCCAGGGCCAGCACCGCCACTGCCGCATAGAACAGGGTGGGCTGCTCCATCAGATGGGTATAATTGTGCGATACCCAGTTGACCTTGTCCGGCATGGCGGATTCCACCTGCGAATAGCGTGCCCCGCGTGCATTGGCCAGATCGATACCGGCCTTCTTGAAGGCTGGAAAACGGGTGAAGGCCATCCAGAACAACACCACCATCGACCACAGGATAAGCACCGCCGCCGGTGCGAGTACGGGTGCAGACATAAGCGCCTCTCAGTAGTTATATTTACGGCATAGTGCAGCCGCGCGGAGCGCCTGTCAAAGCCTATGAAAAAACCGCCCCAAGTTTGCCGTGGCTACCGGGTTGGTCACCGACTCAGGCAGAGGACTTCTTGACAAACTCGGACTTCAGCATCATCTCCCCCGCCTTGTCGACCCGGCAATCGATGTTGTGGTCGCCCTCGACAATGCGGTTTATCTTGATCCTGGTGCCGATTTTGAGCACGCTGGAACTGCCCTTCACTTTCAGGTCCTTGATCAGCGTGGCGCTGTCACCTGCAAAAAGGTCGTTACCGTTGGCGTCCTTCACACTGGCAAGCTGCTCACCGGCATCGCCATCATCGCCGTCCAGGTGCCACTCGTGACCGCATTCAGGGCACACCAGCAGGTCGCGATCTGCATAGGTAAACGTCGACTGGCATTGGGGGCAAGGTGGAAAACCTGACATTTCTTTCTTCCTCTATCGCTAACTACAAGAATACGGTGAATTCTTTCAGACCAATGGACCTGATGTGTCGGGCCAGCACATTGATATCCTCACAGGTGATTGGCTGGTCTTCCTCGTCAGCCAGAACAAACGACTTGTGCCGGGTATCCTGCAGCATCACGAACCAGTGACCGCGGCTGCCAGGATTCACCCGCACCTGCGCACCCAGCCACCTCCCCTCTTTACCCAGTTCGATGGCTTGTTGCAGCTTCATGACTCGCACCTCCCTGGGCTACATGGCTGAGTGCGTCATCAAGGGTAGCAAAAGACGCCTTGAGCGGGTTCGGGCCATCGCCGCTCGCCCTGGCCAGGGTTCTCAGGGGCTGGAACTGCCAGGAAGAAAAGTACAGCGGGATACCTTGCCTGGCGCAATGCGCCATGACCTTGTCGATGGCAGAGAGTCCGCCCGCGTCGAGGTAGGCACTGTAACGCATGTGCAAAATCAGGCCGCTCAGGTGCTGGCTGTGCTGTGACAGCTCCCCGAAAATGCGGTCCGCGGCGGCGAAGAACAGCGGGCCGTTCACTTTGAACACTTTCCAGTTGTCGGGCAAAGGGGAGCGCACGAAACCGCGATTGGCAGTGATATCCACCACCTGGGTAAGCGCCGCAATATCCTTCATGAACAGCACTGAAGCCAGCAGGATACCGACCGTAATGGCGACCACCATATCGAAAAATACCGTGAGGAACAGACAGGTCAGCCACACCAGCACATCGCCGCGAGGCGACTTCCTGACCAGCTTTACGGATTTGTGGGCCTCACTCATGTTCCAGGCCACAACCATCAACAGGGCGGCCATGGCGGGCATGGGGACCAGGGCCAGCAGCCCGGCGAAAAACAGCAGGCCCAGCAACACCACCAGGGAATGGACCAGCCCGGCAACAGGCGATACCGCACCTGCCTTGTAATTGGTGGCCGATCGGGCAATCGCCGCGGTGGCGGTTATCCCGCCGAAAAACGGTGTTATGAGATTGGCGGCACCCTGGGCAAGCAATTCGCTGTTGGAACTGTGACGCTTGCCCGACATGCCATCCAGCACGACAGCGCACAACAGCGATTCGATAGCGCCGAGCATCGCAATCGCGAATGCGGCGGGCAGTAAATCCGACACCAGGCCCAGCGACAGTTCCAGCGACTGGCCGTTGGGGCCGGGTCGATTCCAGGGCCATTCCAGTGTCGGCAGGTAGGGCGGGATACCGGCCGCTTCCGTGCCATCCGCCAGGAAGTAGTGAAAACGCGAGCCGATGGTACTCACCTCTACATCCAATCCTTTCAGCAGCACTGCCAGCAAGGAGGCGAGCACCAGTGCCGGTAGGTGGGGCGGAACGCGCGTTTTCAGGCGCGGCCAGCCTATCATCACCGCCAGTGTAAAAACGGCAACCGCGGTGCTGCCTAAATCGAGTTGGTATATATGGGAGCCGATCGCGACCAGTTTGCCGACGAAGTGCTCGGGCAAATCCTGTACCGGGAGCCCGACGAAGTCGGGCACCTGTAAAACCGCGATAACGATCGCGATACCACCGGTAAACCCCAGGGTAACGGATTCGGGAATGTATTCGATAAACCGGCCAAGGCGGGCATAGGCCATCGCGATCAGAATCCCTCCGGCCATCACCGAGGCCAGCAGCAATCCCGCCAGGCCATATTTGGCGGCCAGCGGGTGCAGGATGACCACGAATGCCGCCGTCGGCCCGGAAATGCTGTAGCGGCTGCCGCCTGCGAGGGCGATAAACCCCCCGGCAATAATTGCCGTGTACAAACCGTACTGGGGCGCTACGCCGCTGGCGATGGCCAGTGCCATCGCCAGGGGAATGGCGATGATCCCCACGGTGGCCCCTGCGATCAGGTCCCGCAACAGCTCACTGCGGCCATAACCCTCGCCCAGCACTTCCCGAAGGGCATACCCTGCCCGCAACGAGAACAAGTGTTGTCGGTGGGGCATCTCAGCGCTCCTGGATTACACCAGCTTGTTTCACCACGGATACCATAAACTATGAAATAGCATTTGATTATAATATATTTATCATTTAATTGTTCATTGATTTTAATTAAACTCACCACAGAACCGGTAGCCACACTCCCAATGGCCACAAGGGGCACGACCATGGAAAAACGCACCGCCCGGTTAACCGTCCTGGTTGATCCCCAAAAAAAAGCGGCATTTGAGCGATTGTGCGAGCTGGAGGACGTCACACCGTCGCAGAAAATACGGCAATTCATGCGCGACTTTATAGAGCAGGCCCTGGGGCCCGACTGGAAGGAACAGGTATTCAAACAGGAGGATTGAGCGAGGCTTTTTTTACGCTATTTCCACCGCACCGGCACGGGGTCCGGATTATTCACCACCCATACGGCCGGTATCCTGCACTTCCCGCCCGCGGGTGTCGCACCGGCCAATCTCTTGGCTAACCCATACGCTGCAGAGTTCACCGTTTAGTGCCCTGCGGCGCACTGCCGCCCCCATTCGCCAGAATGCCAGCGCCGCAACACCGGCCATCAGGTCGACGATCACCACTCCCGGATGGGCAGCGTGCCCGCGAAATCCGGTTGAATTTCCCGGCAGAACTAAGTCCACAAGCGGTATTGCAGCGCTCAACAGCGCGGCGAGATATAGCAGGTCCCGGGTAGCGATCGCCACCGGTCGCAGGTAGCACCATGCAATACTCAGAAAGAAGACCCCGAAATAGACGTACTCCGTCATCTCCGCTCGCCAGGCACTGGCGGCAAACCCACGACTCGCGAGAAAGGCGGCAGACACCGCCGCCATGCAGCCGATGCAAACGCCGCTGTTCAGGCGGGCCAGAAAGTACGAACCACCGGTCTGTTGAGGGCTGCGCCGCTTGCGGCGCGATTCGATCCACAGCAGATTGCCCGAATAAAACAGGAACGCCCCGGCCAGGCCCAGAACGAAATACAGCCAGCGGGCAAGGTATCCGCCAAAACTGGCGAAGTGTAAAGACACCAGCCCACTGTAAAAAGTCGACCCCATTTCGGCAGTGGCGGGGTCCTGCGTGTGCAGCACTTCTCCGGTAGTTGCTTTCAGGGTGACTGACGCGAACGGGGACAACGTCCCGGTATCGGTCACACCGCGAACCATGACCGTGGCATTGGCATCACCGAGGTTTTCATAGCGGAGCTGGAAGGGTTCCAGGCCGGGAAGTTCCCGGCTGGCGATCTCGACAAGGTCGGCGACAGCCAACTGCCGCGCCTGCTCACCCGCCGGTTCCGGGCCGGCTGCCAGCCCCAGTTGAGCGCCAATAAGCGCCTGCAGATCATTCTCGTACACGAGATACTGGAATGGCGCCAGCACCAACACCCCGATGGCCAGCAATGCACTGCTCCAAGCATACATGACATGCCAGGGAAGTGACAGCACGCCGACGACATTGTGCGTATCGAGCCAGAACCGTTTGGTGTTTTTTCCAGGCCTCACGACAAACAGGTTGCGCATGGCGTTGGGCAAAAAGATGAGCAGCCCGCTGACCAGGGCGAGACCGTAGAGCACGCAGACAAACCCCAGCACGTACAGCCCAAAGCTTTCCGGCAGTCCCGCGGTATAGTGCAGCCGATAGATAAACCCGGCAAGGTGCGCCTCACGATGACTCGCCTCCAGCTCTTCGCTCCCGCTCAGGCGAAATGCGTGGCCAGCGAAGGAACCGTCTTCAAGGCGCTCGAACCAGCGCACCAGGTGGCCGGGATGGTCCGCATCCGACAGATCCATCCGCACCGTGTTTGCGGCGACGCTGGTGTGCTCCCTGACTGCCAGGTCGAGAAGCCGTTGTGCCTGAAGGTAGTCCTGGTGGGCCTGGGACGGCTCCAGATAACGGTCCCAGGCGTCGAGCTCTTCCCTGAAAACAGTCAGGGCACCCGTGTAGAAGGCGATAAACAGCAGCAGGCCGGAGCCCAGACCGGTCCAGGTATGCACATCCAGATACGTCTTCAGGGTTGCGGCTTTCATACGCCGGAAAGCCCAAGCGACTTCAGCAGTGCAATCAGCCCACAACACAGCACGGTCAGGGCGCAGAACAGCGCGGCTGCAACGCGGGCGGTCGGCAGTAGGTAGCTGGCGCAGGCGAGCCCGACCCAGACCGGAAAGACCAGTAGCAGTGCCGGCAGGGTCAAATCGCTGGCCACCGGCAGTAACGCGAGACACAGGCCGAGCAGCGCCACCGTGGCGGGTATCGACAACAACACGGCCACCAGTGACCTAGCCAGCACGGAACTTGTCCGCGACAGGGCGACCCAGCCGGCGAATGGCAAGGTCCAGCCAGGGCATGGCCATACAGGCGAGAAAATACGCTGTTAACATGGTGTATACCCCGGGCCAGAATCCGCCCGGGGCGCGGCCGAGGTGCACCGACCAGGCCAGTAAAACCGCAGCCAGTAGCAGCGAAACAACCCTGCCCCCGCCACAGGCATACCGCACCCCTGCATGGCTCGCACCTGCGGCCAGGGACACCAGCAGCAGGCTTGTCAGAATCGCGTCGATACTTCGATTCCCATGGCCCTGGGGTCGCCCACATAGGCCTCATTGGGGGAAATAATGCCCGTCATGTAGTGCTCGTCAAATACGTTGTTGGCATAGACACTGGCCCGATACCACCCGAAGTCATAGCCGATTCTGGCGTCCACGACAAAGCTACTGTCGACTTCTAGGCTGCCGCTATTCACGATACCCGAGTAGAACTCGCCCGTGTAGCTTGTGGCGATGCTGCCAAACATTCCCGAGGCATGGGTGTACTCCCCACCGAAGGAGGCGGTAAGCTCAGGGGCCTCTCCATACTGGTTGCCATCGCAGTTGCCCTGGGGACAGCCTTCAAAAGAAAAATCGCCCAGTTTCGTCTTCAACAGGCCCACTGCCCCGTAGAGGCGCAGCCCGAAATCAAAGATATACTGTGCTTCCAACTCCGCGCCCCAGGACTCGGAGTTGCCGGCATTGACCGTATTGCTCAGCGGAGCGAACTCGGGGTTGACCACGGCGACCTGCTGGTCCGTATAGTCGTTGTAGAACAGGTTAGCCCCCGCCAGCAGTTTACTGTCCAGGGTGGATATCCGGTAGGCAATCTCGTACGACCACACGTACTCGGGGTCGACGTCGATGGTTTCGTCAGATCCGACAAGGGTTTCCGCAAACCCCTGACGGTATCCGCGGCTGGCTGTCACGGCAACGGTCTGGTTCCCGGCCACATCCATGGACAGTCCCAACTTCGGCAGAAACACGTTGAAATCCGAATCCAGGTCATAGTGGGATCCACCCGCCGGGACGGTTGCAACGTTCCCCGAGTTGTGTACCGAGTCCCGCTGGTAGCGCCCTCCGAGAATCAGCGACAGCGGTCCGGTCAAACGATAGCGCAGGTCGACGTACGCCGCCCAGGTATCGGTCCTGTTGTCGAACGTGCCATTTTGTATGAATGTGGGCGTGCCGCCCAGGTAGTACTGGATATCCGAATCCACCTTCTGATCAAAGGCGCCGTAGAACAGCCCGGCAACGCCAGTGATGCCGTGGGTATCCTCGTTTACCTCCACCAGGAACTCCTGCATGAAATCGCCGTCCTTGCGGTGGTCGTTGCGGAAAAATGTCTCCGACGACGGCACACTACCGATCTTGAGATCGGTATCGTTGTAACCGGACGTTGACTTGAGTATGACGCCGCCACCCATGTCCCAGGACAGCTCCGCATTGTAGTTCCGCAAATCCATCTTCCGGCCCTCGGCGAACACGGAGTTCCCCGAAAACCGGCGGGCGTAGAAATCGGGGCCGGTAACGGGTGACGAAGAGGGCGAGTCGTACACGTCGCTAATGGTCAACAACGCCTGCAACTTCGGTAGCTGCCGCGGCAGGTAAAGCAGCTTTCCGCGGATGTTGTGATACTCGTCCCTGGCAAAACGTTTGTTCGCCGGGTCGGTGAATGTGATGTCGCTGGTCTTCTCGGCATACTCGCCGCTGACGCGCAGGGCAAGTTCGTTATCGATAACCGGGCCCGAAACAACACCCGCGACCTCCTCCCGGTCAAGTTCGCCGTAAAGACCCCTGAGCTTGTACTCCGGCTCGAAGGTCGGGTCTGCGCTCTTGATAACGACGGCACCGCCCAGGGCGTTGCGCCCCTGCAGGGTACTCTGCGGCCCGCGGTATACCTCCAGTTGAGCCACGTCCCACATCCCGCGCGAGCCGCGCTTGAGCCCCTCGGCGGACTGGGTCACGCCATCCACCACCATCGAGATCAGGGCCGCGGAATTGGTTGGCTGGGTGACGCCGTCGGCATTCAGGCCGCGAATCGCGACACTCTTGCTACCGGCACCCTGGGAAAAGGCGCGCACATTGGCCAGCCGCTTGTAGGCATCGCTGGTATCAGCGATATCGTACTCCTCGATGTCTTTCGCTGTGACAATGCCCACGCTGCTGTACGTATCGATATAGGAGCGCTGCAATTTTTCACCGATGACCAGTACCTCTTCGAGCTGCCGGCCGCCATCGCGGGGCTGGCGCTGCTCGACGTGGCCGGACTCCTGAGCGATGGCCTGGGTAAACGACGCAGCGAAAAGCATGGTTGCGACCAGCGATACAGGCACACGACGGCCGAAGCCAGCCCACTGGTGTAGGTATCTGTTCCGGGGCACTGCAGTTGACTCCCTTGTTATCGAGATGGATGCCGTCGCTCCCCGACGATGGCCGCAGGCATATCCGGGAACCTGTTTACAAGCCAGGAAGTCGCGTCAAGGTGGCCAGCAAAATCCTGACGGCAATTATCATATATTAATAATAATCATTTTCATATGATAGGTGCTCTAATTATGCTGGCGAGCAAGGAGCGCCCCACCCACCTGGGGCGGGAGCCCGGGAACAACAGCGCAGTGCTGCAATACAACTATAAGGGGATACGCCCGTGGTTGTCGGCGGTAACGTTCACCTTTGAGGACTTGACTCGGCCCTGCCGCCTGTAGCGGACGGCTAGTAACCCATGGCTTTCAGGGTTTTTTTCAGGCTTTTGCGAAACTTCTTGGCCGTGCCGTTCTCCGCGGGCTTGTCCGCCGTAAAATCGGGAAACAGGGGCACCACCGTGATGTAGCCTTCCAGGTTATTAGTGGTGTCCGCGTTCTTTACCTCTTCCACGGATATGGAATCGAAACCCGGCACTACCGTGGAGGCGGCGCCGTCCGGCATGCCGATACAATCGCCCGTGCAATTGAACACGATGGAGCCTGGATTCCCCCCCAGCAGGAAGGCCTGCCCCTGGCGGCTGAGCTTGGCGCCGACAGGCGACACCAGCGGGGGATAATTGACATTGACACCATACCCGGCGGGCATCAGCGGCCCGTTTTTGGCGCGCTGTTCCAGTTCATCCACGAACCCGGCAACCCAGCCTGCAACGCGGGTATATTGCTGGCTGTTGGCCTCGTCGCACTGCTCGGAGCTGCCGCTGCAAACCGGGTCGGTACTGATGGCAATGGCCGGCAGTTGGTAACCACCCAGTCCGGAGGACATGGCGGCCGTGGCGGCGCCCACCGTGCCCGAAACCTGCGTGGCCGCGCCCAGGTTCTGCCCCGAATTGATACCGGATATCACCAGGTCCGGGGGGCTGCCGAGGTCGGCGGTGGCGATACCGATGGCCACCGCGGCGCAGGTGGCCGGCTCCGCGCCAGTAACGCCGTCGGGCAGCGCCACCGAGAACTCCAGCGCCCCGTCGGTGGATTTCTGCTTGATCACTTCCAGCGACTGGATATTGATGGCCGCGCTGCTGCCGCTTTGTTGGGTCAGCGACGCAGCCAGATATACCTCGTGGCCAGACAACACCAGGGCATCCTTCATCGCCTGGATACCGATGGAATCCCAGCCGTCGTCATTGGTGAGCACAATATTGAGGGCGAAGGCCGGAAGGGCCGGAAGCAGGGCTGCGGCTGACATCAACAGGCGTGAGGTTTTAGGGTTCATAGAATGGCTCCATTGGCAAATTACGGGCAAGTTTACCGGCTTTTTCCGGCTTTGCCAGCGTACGAATCGAGCCGCCTGCCCTGTTGCGGCGAGACCCGCGATACCACACCAGTTCGGCTTTCCGGGTGCGGGATATTTACTGTTGCCGCGGAGCGACATAGGAGCGCTGGATGCTCTTTACGGTGGCGGAGCGAAATTCCCGCATATACAGCACCCACACCGTTAGGGTAGTGGCAAGCAGAAACGGGATAGTGCCTGACATCCAGCACACCACCGCCAGACAGAAGTAGTAGGCGCGCAAACCGCTGTTGTTGTCATGGCCCGCCGAATCCATCAACTTGGCGAGGTTGCAGGCAAACTCCTCGCGTTGGTCGGCAGCCATTTCCTCGCCCGAATCGGGGGCGGCGCCCATGACAACCGCGGCAAACCCGTATTGGCGCAGGCTCCAGGTTACCTTGAAAAACGCATAGATCAGAATGACCAGCACAAGCGCCAGCTTGGCCTCTATCTGGCCACCGGATTGCGGCTCGGCAAAGGGGATGTGGGAGGTGATCTCCGCGATCTTGCCACTGCTGGTCAGTGCGGTCAGTACACCGGCCATGAGCAGCAGTGTCGTCGACGCAAAAAAACCCACCACGCGCTCCTGGCTGCCGAGCAAGGCCGCGTCGGTCATTCGCATCTCCCGGTCCAGCAGACGTTGCGCCCATGCCTCGCGATGGCGGCGTAGCGAGCGGGAAAGCGAGGCCAGATCGCCTGTCTTGGCCCGGTACTTCGCGTAGTGGGCATAGCCACTCCACAGTAACAGGAAATACACCAGGGCAAGCAATTCGATCGGATTCAGGGGTGATTGCATGGTTTATTATCTATGCAGGTCACGCCGGGCCAGCCGGCTTAGGTGGACAAACTATCCTGCAAGAAATAAGGCCAAAGGTCCAGAAACCAGCTGCCCTGGTGAGACAGCCATCGCCTTGAAGAAGGTGACACCACATGGCCAAGCCCTGTCCAACCACCGGCATACCCGTGATCAGGCGCTTTCCAGTTCACGCTGTGCCAGCAGTTCATCAATCTGGCGCCTGGCCGCCGCCAGCACCTGCTCCGGCGCGCCCTTGGAACCGCTGACATCGATCTGGAAGACCTCGTTTACACCCAGGAAGCGACAGATATGTTCCAGATAGCAACTGGCGAAATCCCAGTCACCGCCAATCGGCGTGCCACCGGAGGCCGTCACGATGAAAGCACGCTGCACCCCAATCAGCCCTTCCGGACCATTTTCAGTGTAGCGAAATGACACACCGGCGCGGCACACATAGTCGATCCACTGCTTCAGGTAGGCGGGCACACTGAAATTGTACATGGCGACACCCAGCACCAGGGTATCGGCCTGCTTCAATTCGGCGACCAGTTCATTGGAAAGCGCCAGATGGTGCCGCAGGCTGGCCCTGTCGTCCTGCAGGGAGCCGTGCACGCCCACCAGGTCTTGCGGACTTATGGGGGGCAAAGGCTCCTTTACCAGATCGCGCTCAACGACAGGTTCCCCCAGTTGTTGCACGAGGTAGCCGGTAATGGCGCGCGAATTAGAGCCTTCCAGCCGGGCGCTTGAATCAATTCTTAACACAGTCATGTGAATCTCCTATCAGTAGCAAACGTTTTCTTTAATTGACAGAGGTACTTTATGGATTGACCGACTCACGAATAAGCCCAGTTTTCAGTCTGGAATGTTCTGTTTTTTTGAACAAAAATAGATGCCTTGCAACTCACGGGACGCTTACCATGGGCTTTTCTCCAATCACGCTGGACGCACTGCAGGCGATAGATGCCATCGACCGGCGCGGAAGTTTCGCAAGAGCCGCCGAAGAGCTGGACAAGGCGACCTCTGCACTGTCCTACACCATACAAAAACTGGAAGAGCAACTGGGCGTCACCCTGTTTCAACGCCAGGGCAGGCGCTCGGTACTCACCCCCAGTGGCAAACTGTTACTGAGCGAAGGCCGCAAAATTCTTGGCGCGACGGCTTTTCTGGCTGATCAGGTAAAAGAACTGGCCTCCGGCTGGGAACCCAGGTTACGCCTTGGACTTGAAACCACCACCGAGCATGAACCCTTTTTTGTGGCCCTGGGGAAACTGTTGGAGGAACAGCCGAATCTGGAGATCGATATCCAGGAATGCGTGCTCAACGGTGGCTGGGAAGCGCTGGAAATGGATAGCATCGATTTACTGGTCGGGGCACCCGCACCAGTGCCAGCGCAAAAAGGGTTCCGTACAGCGCCAATCCCCCCCACCGATATGCTGCTGGTGGCTGCCGCAACGCACCCACTGAGCCTCGTCGCCAACAACCCCCGGGCGATCGCGGAGCAATTGCCCCGCTGCCGGCGTATCGTGACCCATGATACCGCCAGGCAAAACGTCATGCGGGCCGAGGGCCTGACCACCGGCAGGCAGGTTCTCTATGTACAGACGATGGAGCAGAAGATAGCAGCGCAACTAGCGGGGCTGGGCGTGGGCCACATACCGCGCAAGCTGATCCAGGCACACCTGGATGCCAGCGCGCTGATCGAGCTGGCCACGGAGCACCCGACCTCGAATAAGCTGGAGCGCTATATCGCCTGGAAGGTCAGCAATAAGGGCAATGCCCTGAAACGGCTCACCCAATTACTTGGCGACACCTTCAAGTAGTATCGCCCGGATACAGACAAGCGATATCCCAAGTCACTGCCTATCCCAATCTGTCAGACATCAATTTGATAAACATTTTCGTTTTCAGGGGCAAGTAAGATCTTGCCAGATAAACTGCATGAGCAGGAAAACTCTTTAGCGGCTTGTCTCCCAGTAATTCAATCACATGACCGCTTCTCAATTCTTCTTCGAACGCCCATCTCGGGCCGAGGTGAATACCAACGCCATCGAGTACCAGGTAACGGACGGCGGACACGCTGTTCACGGTTATATTGCTGGTGATTTTTGCACTCGGATAGCGGCTACCGTCGGCAAATACGATATCGCTGCGTTCCTGGGCAGGGGAATACAGAATGAAGTTATGGGACGCCAACTCCCCTTTAGTTTGTGGCGTACCGTGATTCTTCAAATACGAAGGGCTGGCCACCAGAACCCTGCCCACCTGCCCCAACCGCTTTGCTATCAAGTTGGAGTCAGGCAACTCTCCAATGCGCACAGCGACGTCAAGATTCCTCTCCAGAAGATTTTCAAACTCACTGGTCAATATCAGTTCCACCCTCAGTTCCGGTGCCTGATTCTGCATTTGCCGAACCACAGGCACAACGAACTGGGTACCAAAATCTACCGGAGCGGCGATCCGCAGCCTACCATTGAGTTGGTCCAACCCAACGCTGATCGTTTCTTCCAGTGCAACTTTCTCATCGACAATCCGGCGCAAACCCTCGTAGTAGCACTGCCCGAGTTCCGTCGGGCTGGTGCATGCCGTTGATCGGCGCAGCAGTTTCACCTTGAGGCGATGTTCGAGCGCCGCGATTTTCCGGCTGACGGACGACGGCTCCATGCCCAGGTGTTCCGCGGCTTTCTTAAAGCTACCAGCCTCTACTACATGAAGAAAAATACGTTCCGAATCCATCATACTTATTGCATTTTATGCATTTAATGTTTGTTAAATAGCACTCTTCTAGCCAATGCGTCAATTTTTTACGATCCATCTTCACGCTGGTCCAGTACGCGGCTCTTTCAGGTGATTAGCTCTCTGAGCGCGACCGGAGACTGGCCCTGTCATCGATTCCCAGGGAGCACCGAAAAATGACTGATCATTCTATTTTGGGGAAAACCGTATTGATTGCCGGAGGCGCCAAAAACCTCGGCGGGCTGGTCGCCACAGACCTTGCGAAGCAGGGTGCAGCGGCTGTTGCCATCCACTACAACAGTGATGCGGCGAAGCCCGAAGCGGACGAGACGCTTGCCGCCATCGTAGCGACCGGCGCCAGGGGTTATGCTTTCCAGGCGGACCTGACTACCGCAGGGGCGATGGAAAAGCTATTTACCAAGGCAGTGGCTGCGATGGGCAGTATAGATATCGCCATCAACACCGTCGGCAAAGTGCTGAAGAAACCCATGATCAACATTACAGAGGCAGAATTTGACTCGATGAACGCAGTGAATTCGAAATCAGCTTTTTTCTTTCTTAGAGAAGCCGGCAGGCACCTCAGCGACAATGGCAGGGTCTGTACGTTGGTCACGTCCTTGCTCGGCGCCTTCACGCCGTACTATGCTTCCTACGCTGGCACCAAAGCGCCTGTCGAACACTATACCAGGGCGGCAGCTAAGGAATTTGGAGAACGCGGTATATCCGTCACTGCAATCGGTCCCGGCCCCATGGACACACCGTTCTTCTACCCGGCTGAAGAAAACGACGCGGTAGCCTACCATAAGACGGCAGCGGCGCTTTCATCCTTCAGCGCGACAGGCCTGACTGATATTCGCGACATCGTCCCATGGATTCGTTTCCTTGTCACAGATGGCTGGTGGATGACAGGACAGACCATCCTGGTGAATGGAGGCTATACCACAAAGTAAGCCCACCGACCTGCACAATGCACTGTAAGGAAAAGCAAAGGGCGATCATGACAAACAAATTCACAGTGATACTACCCATGCCGGCGAGGGATCCGGATGAGCGACACAGGGCCGCGACTTCACTGGAGCTGCTTTTCGATCTCGCCAGTGTGATCGCCATCGCGGCAGCAGCGGCGTCCCTGCACCATGCCATTGCCAATGGACACGCACTGGAAAGCATACCTCGTTATCTCATGGCATTCTTTGCCGTCTGGTGGGCCTGGATGAACTTCGCCTGGTTCGCCTCCGCCTATGACAATGACGATGCGCTTTATCGCGTGCTGACGATGGTTATGATGGGGGGCGCGCTGTTAATCGCCGCAGGCACACCGAGATTCTTCGATTCACTCGACATCAGCCTTGTGGTCGGCGGATATGTGGTAATGCGGCTGGGCCTTGTGCCACTGTGGCTGCGAGCTGCAAAGCACGACACTGTGAGGCGGCCAACCACGCTGCGGTATGCGGCAGGCATCGTGCTTGCGCAGGCCTACTGGATTGGCCTGTTTACTCTTGTTTCCACCGGGGCGACCATCTTCATTCCGCTGGTTCTGCTGGGTTTCGTCATAGAGCTGTCGGTACCGGCATACGCGGAAAGGGTATCACCGACCCCATGGCACCGCCATCACATCATCGAACGATATGGATTGCTCACGATCATCGTGCTTGGGGAAGTACTGCTGTCTGCCGTACTGGCCCTGGAAGCGGCATGGGATGGCAGTTTCGATATCCGACTGGTTCATGTTGCGATGTCAGCGCTGGTTATCACCTTCGCCATGTGGTGGCTGTATTTTTCGCGTGAGGAGCATCTCCAGACGAATAAACTGCGCCACGCGTTGCAATGGGGATACGGGCATGTAATCGTCTTCGCCTCGGGCGCCGCCGTAGGTGCAGGTTTCGCTGTACTGGTTGACGTGCTCACGGCACATGCGCATGTCACGCTGCAGACAGGAGACTTCGCTGTCGCTATTCCGCTGGCCTGCTATATGCTGGGCCTCTGGTTCGTTCGCGACAGGTTGATCCTGAAAGGAGCTGTGCGCTGGGTCCTGCCCTGCTTTGCAATACCTATTGCAATCCTGCCGTTCGCCTTTCCCTCGCTGGAAATCATTGCTGCACTAGCGGTTGCCACAGTCGCAACTCGAGCGGGGCTGCTGCGAAAACTCAGCTGACCAGGAGATCCGCTCCCGCCAGGGTGTGACGGGGTCGTTTTCCAGGCACTGATAAACCGATTCGTTTAATCCAGCAGATATGACCGAATATGTGGCCAGTCTTGTCACATTTCGAGCAACTGTCAAACTACGCTTCATCAAAGCCCGAGTAGCGCTCGGCCAGAAAATCGATCAATGCCCTGACCGATGGCAATAAACCTCGTCGTGAGGGGAAGACTACATGAATGATTTCTGGTGGCGCCGTCCAGCCATCGAGAAGCTTTATCAGGCTGCCGTTTCTGATCTGGTCGGTGACCATTAACGTCGGCAGTTGCAATACACCTACACCAGCCAACGCTGCATTGCGCAAAGCCACCATATCGGTCGTTACAAAGCGCGGAGCAAAGGGCACTTCAACCAATTTGCTCTCGGGTGAGTTCCAGCGCCAGCTAAAATGATACTGGGGCTGCCCCAGCCCCAAACACGGCCACTGAGCCAAGTCAGCCAAATGACCGGGGGCTCCCCGCGCCGCGACCAAGGCCGGGCTGGCCACCAGACTCAGGCTGCGTTCTGACAACACCCGTATAATTAGATCGCTGTCTTCAATGGGCGGCGGTCGCACCCGAATCGCCACATCCACGCCTTCGGCGATCAGGTCCACGTGACGGTTTGACGCCTCCAAATGAATGTTCACCTGCGGATACTGCACCATAAACTCGGCCAACATACAGCCGATGTGGGCATGCAGCAGTGCGATAGGACAGGTCAGGCGGATGGTGCCTCTGGGTTCGGATAGTAACGAGTCGATGGCGTCTTGCGCCGACTCCGCTTCAACCAGCATCGCCTTACAATGCTGGAAGTAGGCCTGCCCCACTTCGGACAGATGAAAGCTGCGGGTAGAGCGATAAATCAGTTTGGTATCCAGCCGCTCTTCCAGTGCCGCAATCCGACGACTGAGCTTGGACTTTGGGATACACAGCGCCCGACTGGCCGGGGCAAAACCGCCGTACTCCACCGCCTTCACAAAATAATAGAGATCATTGAGATCCTGCATCTCCATCGTTCCACTAGTGTAACAGTGAGGTGCATTTTAGCAGTCTACCCAATCACTGTACCATCTATATGATAGTCGCAGGTGAAATCTCAGGAGAATCACATGAAATCCATTTCCGGCATTATCAAGGCACCTTCCCCTCACTGGGTGGGTAATGGCTTCCCGGTTCGCTCACTGTTTTCCTACCACAGCCGGGCCGCTCAGATGAGCCCGTTCCTGCTGCTGGATTACGCAGGCCCCATGCGCTTCCCCTCTGATGGTATGAAGCGAGGTGTGGGTGAGCACCCCCATCGTGGCTTCGAAACGGTCACCATTGTCTATAAAGGAGAGGTGGAACATCGCGATTCCACCGGCAGAGGCGGCGTGATCGGCCCCGGCGATGTGCAGTGGATGACCGCAGGCGCCGGAATTATGCATGAAGAATTCCATTCCACTGCATTCAGCCAAAAAGGCGGTGATCTGCAGATGGTGCAGCTTTGGGTCAATCTGCCTAAAAAAGACAAGATGACACCTCCCCATTATCAGGGTATTACCAAGGCGGACATTCCCGAAGTGCCATTGGGCAACAACGCTGGCACCATGCGACTTATCGCCGGTCACTTTGACGGTCATCAAGGACCGGCCAATACTTTCAGTCCCATGCAGGTCTGGGATTTAGGTCTCAATACTGGCGGCCAAGTCACGTTTGACATGCCAGAAGGCTGGACCACGGCGGCAGTGATTCTGGAGGGTGACGTTTGTGTGAATGATTCCGAACCAGTCAGTGAGGGCAGTGTGGTATTGCTCAGCCACCAGGGCACCGGCGTTAAGCTGGATGCTTCACAGAACAGTTTAGTGCTGTTACTCAGTGGCGAGCCACTCAATGAGCCTGTCGTGGGTCACGGCCCCTTTGTGATGAACACCAAGGAAGAAATTTTACACGCTTTCGAAGACCTGCAACGCGGCCGGTTCGAACGCCTGTGAAAGCCGGAGCAGGTTTGCAGTTCCCTGGTGAAACGACCAACCACTAATTCCCGGAGGGAATGATGAGCTTGAAATACAACAGACTAGACAAACATATTGACCAGCGAAGACTACGTTTTCATACAAAACCAGGAGGCTTGCCCCCTGTTTTCGCAGGAGTAGATTATGAGTAATCTCGCATCCGAACTGGTTCAGGATTGCAGCGTTATCAGTGGCTGTAGTGCGTTAAAGTTAGTTCTCAAACCCAAAGATAAAGACCTTGGAGGCTTTGATGTGCGCCGCACACTGCCCACCAGGGAGTGTCGCAGTGTCGGCCCTTGGGTGTTTTTCGACCACATGGGCCCGGCCCACTTTGAAAAAGATCAGGGCATCGATGTGCGTCCTCATCCCCATATTGGCTTGGCCACAGTGACTTACCTGTTTGAAGGTGAAATGCTGCACCGTGATTCGCTCGACACCGAGGCCCGTGTGCTGCCCGGCGACATTAATTTGATGGTGGCAGGTCGTGGCATCGTCCATTCCGAGCGCCAGCGAAAAGAGATCAAAGCTGGGCCTCAGGATATTCACGGTTTACAGCTTTGGCTGGCCCTGCCTACCGAGTTAGAGCAAACCGAGCCAGGCTTTTTTCATTACGATAAGGCCGAAATTCCCGAAGTAAAACATGACGGCGTGCACATACGGGTAATGATGGGCAGCGCCTATGGCGTCACCTCGCCGGTAAAAACCCTCTCCGAAACCCTGTACATCGAAGCACGTCTGCAAGCCGGACATAGCCTGGTATTGCCCGACGCCGACGAAAAAGCCATGTATGTCGTCAAAGGGGAACTGGCGTTACGTGACACCATCTTGGACGAACACAGCATGGCGATCTTTGAGGATGAATCCGGCATCATGGTTACCGCCCGGCGCGATACCATACTGGCCGTGATCGGTGGTGCCCCGGTAGGCAAACGCTATATGGAATGGAATTTTGTCTCCAGCGACAAGTCACTGATCGAACAGGCCAAGGCTGACTGGCAGGCTGGCCGCTTTCCCAGGGTTCCCGGCGACGAGCAGGAGTTTATTCCCCTTCCAGGATAACAATGGGCTTGATAACCGTTGCTCCGGCAGGGCCAGAGCAAGGCCTTTGCGTATCCAGTGCGATCTTGCTGAGGCGATGGCCCCGGGGGCCCGGCCCGAGCAGGTCACACAACGTCAGGTCAAAACAACGACCGGTGCTGGCCGCCGTCGATAACGATGTTCTGGCCCACGATAAACCGCGCCAGCGGGCTGCACAGCAGGGCCGCCATGGGCGCCATGTCGTCTGCATCACCCATAAAGCCGGCTGGTATCGGATTGTTGTCGATAAAGTGCTTACGCGCAATATCTCTGTTCTTCTCCAGGCCAAAGGCTTCCACGTAGATCTCCCACGACTCCTCCATGCCCTCCGTGGCAAATATACCCGGCAGGATATTGTTGATGATCACGCCATACTGTGCGATCTCCCGCGACACACAGGCGGTGTAATTGACCAGCGCAGACCGCGCCGGGCCGGACATCAGCCGCCACGCCATCGGGTTTTTGGCCGAAAACGTTGCGATATTGACGATACGACCCCAGCCCTTTTTCTTCATCACGGGGATATAGTGGCGCATGATTTCTATCGGCCCGATCAAGGCAGTCTCCACAGAGTCTCGCCAGTTCTCCGCGGGAATCTGCAGAAAGTCGCCATTAGGAGACGGCGGCTTGATGGTAATAGCCAGGATATCGGGGTCTGGACAGGCCGCAAACAAAGCTTGCCGGCCCTCCTCGGTGGAAGAGTCCGCAACCACGGGCGTGACGCGCACGCCGTACTTGTCGGCTATCTCCCGGGCGGCTTTTTCGAGTCGCTCCTGGCGTCGCGCACTGATATACAGCTCCACCCCTGCCTCCGCGAGGCGCTCTGCAGTGGCCCTGCCCATGCCGGCGCTGCCGCCGGCCATGATCGCTTTCTTGCCGCTGATTTGTAGATCCATGCTCTATCTCTCCTATTACCTGAAAGCAGTTGCTTTACATAGGCAAACTGCTCAATACGAGTGTGATCGTAATGAATGGACCGCCGCGTCAACGAGCGCTGGGCTGGCCAACGACTATGCATTTCCGGCCAATCACACATCACTCCACTTGCGCGTCACGACACAACAGGAAGCGCCACGCCCGGATGTACGGCGCGGTAGCACAAGCCGTGTGGCTGAGTGGCTGAGTGGCTGAGTGGCTGAGTGGCTGAGTGGCTGAGTGGCTGAGTGGCTGAGTGGCTGAGTGGCTGAGTGGGAGGAAAACGCGAAGGGCTGCAGGATTCAGACCCTGGCAAGCCCATACTGATCGAGGCGCCAGCGCAAGGTTTCGATTCGGTCCTGGCCAAAGAAGGGTTCGCCCCGCACCACCATGGTCGGTACACCCCAGTGTCCCGCCGCTTCGAGCGCCGCGTGGTTGCGCTCGATCTCCTCCAGGTGATCTCCGTTGGCGATAGCAGCTTCCAACACGTTCAGGTCGAGGCCCGCGGAGGCGGCGGCCTGAGACAGGTAATCTCCCTTGTCCCAGCCCCGTGTGCCGCCCATGATGAGGCGCGATACGCTGGCGGCAAACTCCACGCCCCTGCCCCGGCGCTCGGCTTCCACGCCGAGTTTGCACAACCGGTAGATATAGGGCTGTTCCGGGGGCACTTCAAAGGTCGCGAGGTCCTGTACGACGGGATCCGGTTTGGGAGGAAAAGTCAACGGCATACCCAGGTACTCGGCGCGGCGCTTGCTGTCCAGCAGAATATACAGGGCGGGTTTCAGGTTGGCGGGATCGAATACGGATTCCCGATTGCGCACGGCGAGCGGCAACACCACCCGCAAGCGCACTTCCACGTCGTAGTCATCTCGCAGGCGTAACAGGTCGGGCGTTGCCAGGTAAGAATAAGGACTCCGAAAAGACCAGTAGGTATCGATGGTTTCACTCATGGGTTTTTCCCCTGCAGGTTGCGGCAGTTGGCAGAGCGCCTGAACTATATGCCAGGGTTGTCATTTTTCGAGTGCCAGGACGGCCAAAAACTGTGCAATTACGGCCGTGCGTGCCGCAGGGAAGATGGCGACTGCCCACTCCAGCGCTTGAAGGCGCGCCCGAAGTCTGATGGATTGTCGAAGCCCAACTCGTACCCGATGGAGGAAACGGGCGTATCTGTCTCCTTCAACAGCCTGAGCGCCATCTTCAGGCGAACCGAATCCAGCAACTTCTGGTAGCTGGTACCTGCCTCGGCCAGTTTTCTGCGCAGGCCGCGAGGAGATACTGCAAGCAATCTTGCCGCCTCATCCAGAGTGGGTGGTGATGCGATATGGTCAATCAGAAAGGCCTTTACCGCACCCACAAAGCTCATCTCTGCTTCTGCCTCCTGTAACTGGCGCTCGCTGATCTCCAGCAGCAAGCGCACGGTCTGCGGATCGGACTGGTTGAGAGGTTGGTCGAGGAAGGCACTGTCGAAGTGGATTCGGGTGGTGGGCCGGTCGAAAACCAGGGGAAAGCCAAACTCGTCCCTTACCTTGTCGAAGCCGGCTGGCTCGGGGAAGCCGAGCGCCACACACTTGATAAGATGAGCTCCATCCAGCACTTCCTGAAAAAAGTTATCTAGCATCAGGACAAATGCGCTGATCGAAAAATAGATGACGCTCTTATGCTCAAGCTGTGACTCCAGTTCCATAGCCGGACCGTCACCTGACTGGACAAAGCGAATGGAGAAAACCCGCGTAAACAAGGTCTGGTAGCGGGTGATCATTTCGAGCGCCCGGGAAATTTTACCACTGTTCGCTACCGCCATCAGGGCAAGATTGGCTTTGGAGGGGTCGTACATGCCGACCAGCCTGACCGCGAGGTGGGGATCATTACTGACCTCAAGCGCCCGGAGAATGAAGCGTTCATGCTGCTCGATGCTGAGACGGTACTTTTCCTCCTGCAAATGACTGGCGGTGAAATCGAGCCCCTGGAATAGCTCGTCTTCGCTATGGCCCAGTTCAATCAGCCACAGGTAGACCAGCCTGGGGTAATACGGCAGGAGAACCGATTCGCTTCGCGTGAGAATCTGGCCGGACACGGTTGCTGACTTCCCCCAGTTGTGACGGGATAAGACGATATATTGCCACCGACCCTTGCCGGAGTCATGTTGCCTCGGGCAATCGTTTGTCGATAACGGTCAGTTTGCATCGCGCTGCGTAACCCTTGGACGCCTAGCCGGCGGCGGGATCAAGCCATTAATCAGACACAGTTTTACGCGATACCGTTTCTACACGGCTATAGAAGGTTAAATAGATTGGCTCCAGAGTCGAGGCATCCAATCCTAAATCGGGCTACTCCCACTCAATCGTCGCCGGCGGCTTGCTGCTGATATCGTAGGTGACCCGCGACACCCCTGATATCTCGTTGATGATGCGGTTGGATACCCGCTCCAGGAAATCGTAGGGCAGATGGGCCCAGCGGGCGGTCATGAAATCGACGGTTTCCACCGCGCGCAGGGCGATCACGTATTCGTAGCGGCGCCCGTCGCCCACTACCCCGACGGACTTGACCGGCAGGAACACGGCGAAGGCCTGGCTGGTGCGGCGATACCAGTCGTCGCGGTGCAACTCCTCTATAAAGATGGCGTCGGCCCGGCGCAACAGGTCGGCGTACTCCTTTTTCACCTCGCCGAGGATACGCACCCCCAGGCCCGGGCCGGGAAAGGGGTGGCGATAGACCATGTCGTAGGGCAGGCCCAGTTCCAGGCCGATCTGGCGCACCTCGTCCTTGAACAGTTCCCGCAGGGGCTCCACCAGTTCCAGGTTCATATCGTCCGGCAGCCCGCCCACGTTGTGGTGCGACTTGATGACATGCGCCTTGCCGGTCTTGGCCCCGGCAGATTCGATGACGTCCGGGTAGATGGTCCCCTGGGCCAGCCATTTCACGTCCTGCAGCCTGGCCGCCTCGGCATCGAAGACTTCGATAAAGGTATTGCCGATGACCTTGCGCTTCTGCTCGGGGTCGGACACGCCCTGGAGTTTTGCCAGGAACAGGTCCTCACTGTCGCTGCGGATAACCTTCACCCCCATGTTGCGGGCGAACATCTCCATCACCATATCGCCCTCGTTCAGGCGCAGCAGGCCATTGTCGACGAATACGCAGGTGAGCTGGTCGCCGATGGCGCGGTGCAGCAGCGCCGCCACCACGGAGGAGTCGACGCCGCCGGACAGGCCCAGCAACACCTTGTCGCTCCCGACCATGGCACGCACCCGGTCGATGGCGTCTTCCACGATATTGGCCGGCGTCCACAGCACCTCGCAGCCGCACAGCTCCAGTACGAAGTGCTCGAAAATTCGCTTCCCCTGCAGGGTATGGGTGACCTCGGGATGAAACTGGATACCGTAGAACGGTTTGCTACGGTGCGCCATGCCGGCGATGGGGCAACTTTCCGTGCGCGCGATCAGCTCGAATTCCGGCGGCAACGCCACCACCTTGTCCCCATGGCTCATCCACACGTCCAGCAGGGCATTGCCCTGTTGGTCGAAGTGGTCGCGTATGTCGTGCAGCAGTCCGCCATTGCCCGCCAGGGTAATCTGGGCGTAGCCGAACTCGCTGACATGGGAGCCGGCCACCTTGCCGCCGAACTGCTCCGCCATGGTCTGCATGCCGTAGCAGATGCCGAGTACCGGCACTCCCAGTTCGAATACACAGGCCGGAGCGCGCGGCGAGGCGTCGGCAGCCACCGACTCGGGCCCCCCGGAAAGAATGACACCGCGCGGATCGAATTCGCGAATCTCCTCCTCGCTCATATCGAAGGCGCGAATCTCGCTGAAGACCCCCACCTCGCGCACCCGTCGGGCGATCAGCTGGGTGTACTGGGACCCGAAATCGAGAATAAGGATTTTCTGGGCGTGGATATCGGTGCTCATACAAGTTCCTGGTGGTGGCGGCAAGCACTCAAAGCTGGCCGAATGCGTTCGGCCACCCTGAAATGCGGCTCCGGGGTACCCAGCTCAGCGCACCGGATAATTGGGTGCTTCCTTGGTGATGGAGACGTCATGCACATGGCTTTCCGACATACCTGCCGAGGTCACGCGCACGAATTCCGGCCGGGTACGCATGGTCTCCATATCGGGGCTGCCGGTGTAGCCCATGGCCGAGCGCACCCCACCCATCAACTGGTGGATGATCGCCGAGACCGGGCCCTTGTAGGGTACCCGGCCCTCTATGCCCTCTGGCACCAGCTTCTCCGCGCCCTTGCTGGCGTCCTGGAAATAGCGGTCCGAAGATCCCTGGGTCCGCGACATGGCGCCCAGCGAGCCCATACCCCGATAGGCCTTGTAGGTCCGGCCCTGGTACAGTTCCACTTCCCCCGGTGCCTCTTCGGTACCGGCGAACATGCTACCCATCATCACCGAGTGGGCACCGGCCACCAGTGCCTTGGCGATATCGCCGGAGAAGCGAATCCCGCCATCGGCAATGAGTGGGATATCGGTGCTCTTCAGGGCCGCGGTGACATTGGCGATGGCGCTGATCTGCGGCACGCCGGTGCCGGTGACAATACGGGTGGTGCAGATCGACCCCGGGCCAATTCCCACCTTGACCCCATCGACGCCAGCCTCGGCCAGGGCGATGGCGGCAGCGCCGGTGGCGATGTTGCCACCGATCACCTGCATGGAGGGATACTCGGCCTTGATCATCTGCACCCGCCTGATCACATTGCGGGAATGGCCGTGGGCAGTATCGACCACCAGCACATCCACGCCGGCGCGCACCAGGGCCTCCACCCGCTCGTCGGTATCGGGGCTGGTGCCGACGGACGCCCCCACCCGCAACTGGCCGTACGAGTCCTTGCAGGCCAGCGGGAAACTTTCCGCCTTGTCGAAGTCTTTCACCGTGATCATGCCGCACAGATCGAAATCGTCGTTGACCACCAGGATTTTTTCAATCCGATGCTGGTGCAACAGCCGCTGTACCTGCTCGGAACTGGCCCCCTCCTTCACGGTAACCAGCTTGTCGCGCGGGGTCATGATTTCCGAAACCAGTTTCTGCGGATTTGACTCGAAGCGCACATCGCGCCGGGTGACGATGCCCACCAGGTCCTCGCCGTCGAGGACCGGCACCCCGGATATACCGTTGGCGGCTGTCAGCTCGGTCAACTCGGCAATGGTCGCGGTCTGCTGGATGGTGATCGGATCCTTGACCACGCCGCTTTCGAACTTCTTGACCTTGCGCACCTGCTCGGCCTGCTCGGCGATGCTCATGCTCTTGTGGATGATGCCGATACCACCCTCCTGGGCCAGGGCGATGGCCAGGCGGCTTTCGGTCACCGTATCCATCGCGGCGGACACCAGCGGGATGTTCAGCTCTATACCCCGGGTCAGGCGGGTGCGCAGGGAAACCTGTGTGGCGACCACCTCGGAGTAGCCCGGCAGCAGCAGGACATCGTCAAAAGTCAGGGCTTCCTCGGCGATACGCAGCATAAGGTGGGTCTCCGGCTGGCGGCGTTGAGCTAAACGTGCAATTATAAATCCCCGGCCGAGCCCAGGTAAACAAGAGTTCCCGCGGAATACCCCTTGAGCAACCCTTTTTCCAGCACCACTGCCCCCGCTACCCTCACCGTCAGCCAGCTCAACCGGCAGGCGCGCATGCTGCTGGAGAGCCACTTTGACTTCCTCTGGGTGGAGGGCGAGGTGAGCAATTTCGCCGCGCCCTCCTCCGGCCACTGGTATTTTTCCCTCAAGGACGGTAATGCCCAGGTACGCTGCGCCATGTTCCGCAATCGCAGCGCCCGCTTGCGCTTCAGGCCCGGCAACGGCGACCACATCCGCCTGCGCTGCCGGGTATCGCTGTACGAGGGCCGCGGCGAATTCCAGCTGATTGTCGAGCACATGGAACCCGCGGGCGCGGGTGCCCTGCAGGCCGCCTTCGAGCAGCTCAAGGCCAGGTTGCTGGAGGAAGGGCTGTTTGACGAGGCGCGCAAGCAAACCCTGCCGGAACACATCTCCCACCTCGGGGTCATCACTTCCCCCACCGGGGCGGCTATTCACGACATCCTGCAGGTGCTGCGGCGGCGCTGCC
Source organism: Pseudomonadales bacterium (assembly GCA_024234735.1). GTDB lineage: Bacteria > Pseudomonadota > Gammaproteobacteria > Pseudomonadales > Halieaceae > JARRPM01. The sequence goes on along the minus strand of JACKNV010000001.1, from coordinate 365,914 downwards.
CGGGTATCGCTGTATCCCTGCTGCCGGTGGCGGTGCAGGGCGAAAGCGCCGCCGGGGAGATCGCCGCCGCCATCGAGCGTGCCAATCGCTGGCAGCGCGAGGGCAAGGTGGACTTCGATGCCCTGATTGTCGGCCGCGGCGGAGGCTCCCTGGAAGACCTGTGGGCCTTCAACGAGGAACTGGTCGCCCGGGCCATCGCTGCCAGCGAGCTGCCCATCGTCTCCGCGGTCGGGCACGAAGTGGATTTCACGATCGCCGATATGGTGGCCGACCGGCGCGCGCCCACCCCCTCGGCGGCCGCCGAAATGCTCAGCCCAGACCAGCGGGAATGGCTGCAGCGCCTGCAGGCTACGGAAACCGCCCTGGTCAGGCTTATACGCCGCAAACTCAACGAGGCGAGCGTGCAACTGGCGCATCTGCGCCAACGCCTCAAGCACCCCGGCGCGCAGCTGCGCGAACAGTCGCAGCGGCTGGACGACCTGGAACAGCGCCTGCTGCTGGCGCAACGCAATCTGCTGCGCCGCCGGCACAGCGAACTGGCGCTGCTGGAGAGCCGCCTGCACGCCCACAACCCCCTGCCCCGGCTGCGCCAACTGCAACGCGACAGCGAGCGCCTGCGGCACCGGCTGGAAAGTGGCATGGCGCACAAGCTGGAGCAGGCCAAAAACCGCCTGGGGCACCTGGCGGGCATGCTGGAGTCGCTGAGCCCGCTGGCTACGCTACAGCGCGGTTATGCGATTATCACGGATCAGCGGGGTCAGGTTGTAAGGGATGCTGCGTCGGTTGCGGTTGGCGATGCAATAGAGGCGCGGCTGGCTGAAGGGAAGCTCCAGCTTGAGGTGAAAGGAAAGAGCTCGTAGCATCTGGGCTGCTTTACCCACCGTCAACGGAACGGGTGGCCTCCTGTTCAGTTAATACCCCATGCCTTCTCAGGGGGCCACCCGCCCCGCCGACTGACAATGCGCGGTAAATCCAGCTCGAAGCCACAAACTCACGGATTCCTGCAACTCGAAGCCCGGTCAGCGGCCTGTGGTGGTTTGTACCCCCAGAGGGCGTGGGGTATCAACCGAAGGGGGTATAAAGCGCCGCAGGCCGCGGCGAGGAACCAGAACGAAGTCAGTACTTGGCCGGCAGCCGGGTATTGATGATGATATGGCGCCCCTCGAAGCGGATGTACTCACCGATGGTGAGATCCTTGAGGATGCGCGCCACCATCTCCCGCGAGGCACCCACCCGGTCGGCGATATCCTGCTGGGTCAGCTTCTCGGGGATATACAGGGTACCGTCACCGCGCTCCTCGGAGAGGTCCATCAGCACATTGGCCACCCGGCCGTAGACGTCCTGCAGGGCCAGGCTCTTGACGTCGGCGGTCAGTTTGCGCACCCGGCCGGCGAGGTTGCGAATCAGCTTGCGGCCGATACCGGGGTGTTCGTCCAGCACGCGGTTGAAGTCTTCCTTGTAGATGATACAGAAAGTGGACTTCTCCACGGTGCGCACCGAGGCGGAGCGGGCGGAATCGTCCAGCAGGGCCAGCTCGCCGAAATAGTCTCCGGCCCCCTGGGTGTTCATGATGAATTCCTTGCCGTTCTTGTCGCTGCAATAAACCTTTACCTTGCCGGACTCGATTACGAACAGGGAATCCGCCGGGTCGTTTTCATGGATGACGACAGTGTTCTTGGGAAAGGTGCGACTGGTGCTGCTGCTCTCCAGTGCAGCCAGTTCTTCCGGCGACAGCCCCTGGAATATCTCAACCTTCTGTAACATGATGCACCCGACCCGTTGTTATGCCGTGTTACTGACGACCCGTGGATAATAGTAACCCAAACTTCGGGGAAAACGCACCCATCGGGGCAAAATTGGCGGATTCACCCTGAGCTTTTCCCGCGCGGCAGGTTTCCACAGCATCGCCTGCCTCGTTATACTGCCCGCAGGTGCCCAAGGACAAGGATTAATCCACACCGTGACCAGCAGCCATCAGGCCCCAGCCCTGTGGAGCGAGTTGTTGCTGCGCTCGCTTGCCGAGGTACGCGAACTCTTTTCCCGCCTGGAGGATGAACTGGGTCCGGCCAGCGGCGATGACTTCGCCCACCTGCTGGAGGGTGGTTCACGCCTCAAGCGCATGCTCGACAGCGACGCAGAGCAACCCAGCTCCCACGACCTGATGAACGTGCTAGCGGCCATCCGCGGCTATGCCGAGATGCTGCTCGAGGATATTGGCGAACTCATTCCCGAGCTGGCGGCGGCCCTGGAACGCCTGCTCAAAGCGGTACAGGGGGCTAACGACAGCGGCCAGGAGAGCGCCGCCGACAACGGCCAGCCGCGCAACATCACCTCCGAGCCCGGGTTCATCCTGGCGGTGGACGACCTGCAGGAAAACCGCGAGCTGGTGGCCCGCTACCTGTCGCGCAGCGGGCATATCGTGGTCACCGCCGCCGGTGGCGAGGAAGCGCTCAGCACCCTGGAGCAGACCGACGTGGACGTGGTACTGCTGGACCTGTTGATGCCGGGCATGGACGGCCGCGAGGTGTTGTACCGGATCAAGCAGCACCCCGAGTGGCGGGCTACCCCGGTGATCGTCATCTCCGGCAGCCAGGACATGGACGGCATCATAGAGTGCATCGAGGCAGGAGCCGACGACTACCTGTTCAAGCCCTTCAATCCCGTGTTGCTACAGGCGCGCATCAAGGCGGGCATAGAGCGCAAGCGCTGGCACGACCGCGAGGAGCAGTACCGACTACAGTTGGAACGCAACGAAAAGTTCATTCGCGCAACCTTCGGACGCTACCTGTCTGACGAAATCGTCACCGACATCCTGGAGCGCCCTGAAGGTCTGGAACTGGGTGGCGACCTGCGCCGCGTCACCATCATGATGTCCGACATTCGCGGCTTCACCACGCTCAGCGAGCGGCTGCAACCGTCCCAGGTTGTCACCCTGCTCAACCGCTACCTGGGTGCCATGACCGATATCATCATGGCCCACCAGGGCACCATCGACGAGTTCATAGGCGATGCCATTCTCGCCGTTTTCGGCGCCCCTGCGCGCCGTGAGGACGATGCCGACCGGGCAGTCAACTGCGCCCTGGCGATGCAGGCGGCGATGGCTGGCATCAATGCCCACAACCGGGCGGAGGGGCTACCCGAAATCGAGACGGGTATCGCCCTCAACACCGGTGATGTCATCGCCGGCAATATCGGCTCGGAACGCCGCAGCAAGTATGGCTTCGTCGGCCACCCCATGAACGTGACCTCGCGTATCGAGGATGTGACCGCGGGCGGCGAGATTCTCGTCTCCGACAGCACCCTGCACAGTCTGTCGGGTACTTTCCAGGTGGGCACCAGCCAGGCAATCACCGTCAAGGGTATAGACGAGTCGATAGTGATCCACCAGATTCTGGGAGCGAACCCGTGAGCCGCCCGGTACTGCTGGTGGAAGACAACGAGCTCAACCGCGAGATGCTGGCCCGCCGCCTGCGACGCGCGGGGCTGTCGGTGGTCGTCGCCGCGGACGGGCGCGAGGCGCTGGCGAGGATGCGGGAACATTCGCCCGCCGTGGTCCTGATGGACATGAGCCTGCCCATACTGGACGGCTGGAGCGCCTGCAGAATGGCCAGGGAGGACGAGCAGATCAGGCACATACCCATCATCGCCCTGACCGCCCACGCCATGGAAGAAGACCGCCGCAAGGCCCTGCAAGCGGGCTGCGACGACTACGCCACCAAGCCCGTGGATTTCCCTGCGCTGCTGGCCAAGATAGAGAAACTGGCAGAACAATGAGCCTGCGCCGCCGCCTCACGCTCTCGCTGGTCACCATCCTGATCCTGTTCGCGGTCAACGTGGGGACCCACTTCTGGGGCAGTTACGCCAGAAACGAGAGTATGATCGCCTATCGCAATTCGGTTGCCGCGGCACAGTTGTCCACCGAGGTTGAGCAGTTGCTCAACGACCAGCGGCAACAGATCCTGGTACTGTCCACCCTGCGCGACACCACCGACGACCAGCTCGAGCAGGCGGAACAGGCACAGGCCCGCGCCGAGTTACAACTGATCGGCGCAAAGATCAGCGAGCTGGGTGAATTGAGCCACGACGTCACCCAGATGCACTACCAGAAACTGCATGCGAGCAGCGAATCCCTGCTGCGGGGTTGGCTGGATTTTTACCTCAATTACAACAATCCCGAATACAAGGCAGGGGTGGAAGACCCGCTGCCCTACCTGGAAACCAGCCAGCACCTGAAGGAACTCGAGCAACGCCAGGCCTTCATCGCCCTGCAACGCGCCAACATCATCGACCGGACCATCGCCCTGACCGACCGTATTACGGTGATCGGCTTTTTCGCTTCGATATTTCTCACCGCCACCCTGGGTTTTTTCCTGGTGCGCTACACCAACAAGTCCCTCAAACGCCTGAAAACAGGCACCCAGCGTATCGGCAGTGGCGAGCTGGACTATCGTATCAAAAACATCGATGACACCGGCGAACTGGGCGACCTCGCCACCGCCTTCAACGACATGGCAGACAAGCTGCGCAATGCCATGAAAGATGTCAGCAACGCCCGCGATACCGCCGACGAGGCAAACGCCGCCAAGAGCCTGTTTCTGGCCAATGTCAGCCACGAGTTGCGCACACCCCTCAATGGCATCATCGGCTACAGCGAGATGTTGTTTGACGAGTTGGCGGACGGAGAGCAGGTGGATCGCGAGCAGTTCCAGCTTGACCTGGAGAAAATCACGCTCTCCGGCCGGCAGTTGCTGTCCCTGATCAACGATATTCTCGACCTGTCAAAAATTGAAACCGGCAAGATGTCGATACACTGCGAGGAATTCCAGCCAGGCGAAATCCTGCAGCAGGTTTGCGACACCCTCGCCCCGCTGCTGCGCGACAATGGCAACGTACTGCAGGTGCCCGACTTCTGTGGGCTCCCGCAGATGTATTCCGATGCCACCAAGTTCAGGCAAGTGTTTACCAACCTGTTGAGCAACGCCTGCAAGTTCACCCACAACGGCCGGATTACAGTCACCGCCGCTACCCTGCCGCAGCGCAGCGACTGGCTGCAGGTGGCGGTCCAGGACACCGGTATCGGGATGGATGAAGCACAGCAGGCGCGGGTGTTCGAAGCCTTCGTCCAGGCAGAGGCCTCGACCAGTGCCAACTACGGCGGTACCGGACTGGGACTGGCTATCTGCCAGGATTACTGCAAGCTGATGGGTGGTAATATCCGGGTGCACAGTGTCATCGCCGAGGGTTCGACCTTCACCGTGCAACTGCCCGTCAGGATGCGGGCGCCTTCTGCCCCAGAGTCAACTCACGCAGCCGCTTGAGGGCTTCCTCGCGCTTTTTCAGCTCCGCTTGCAGGGCCTGGTTTTTCTGCTCCTGGGCCTGCTCCTCGGCCTGCAACTTGAGCATGTTGAGCAAGGCCTGGCGCATCAGGCGAACGTAGTCGTGCACCTTCAATTGCTTGGCATCCTGTTCACGCAACACCTTGAACGAGGTGCGCGCCAGTTCCGGGTTATAGTAAGGACCCCGCGGCAGCATGCGCAGGTAGGCAATGGCCAGACCGGCTTCCAGGTCCACCCTCGCGGATGACTCCAGCCGCTGGTAGCGCTGGAAGTTTTCCATGGCATTCTCGTACTCCCCCTCCAGCAGCGCATGGTAGCCCTTTTCCAGGAAAGTGAAGTCCGCCTGGGGCGCGGTAACCGGACAGTTGCACTGGCGCGCCTCGGGCAGGTTGAGGTTGAGCTGCGGGACGGCGGTGCTGGCGGCCGGCTGCGCTTGAACCGCGGCTGGTTCCTGGGCGTTTTCCTGCACGCGCGCCGGCGGCGGTGGCGATGACGGCACGGCAGGTCCGCTGGCGCAGGCCGCCAGCGTCAGGACCACGCTCGCGACAACAACAGCGAATCGGATGACACGCACCTACCAGGCCTCCCGCGGCTCGACGACACCGCGCCAGTGTAGCCCTTTTGCCGGCGGGCGAGAAGCGCGGCTGTCACCGGACACGCTGCGCTATTCCGGCCGCAAGTGGGGGAACAACAGCACGTCCCGGATGGAGGGCGAATCGGTAAGCAACATCACCAGCCGATCGATGCCTATGCCCTCACCGGCGGTTGGCGGCAAGCCGTACTCCAGGGCGCGGATGTAGTCGTGATCGTAGTGCATGGCCTCTTCGTCACCGGCGTCTTTTTCCGCTACCTGGGCGAGGAAACGGCGCGCCTGATCCTCCGGATCGTTGAGCTCGGAAAACCCGTTGGCCAACTCACGACCACCGACAAAGAATTCGAAGCGGTCGGTGACAAACGGGTCGTCATCGTTACAGCGGGCCAGCGGCGACACCTCGGTGGGATAGGCGGTGATAAACGTCGGCTGGTCCAGCAGATGCTCGACGGTTTTCTCGAAGATTTCGATCTGCACCTTGCCCAGCCCCCAGCTGTCCTTGAGCGGAATGCCCAGGCCGGCGGCGATGGTGCGCGCGGACTCCTCATTCGCCAACTGCGCGGCGGATACAGCCGGATTATGTGCAAGAATGGCTTCGAGCACGGTCATGCGCGCAAAGGGTCTGGAGAAATCGTAGTCGCTGCCCTGGTAGTGCACCGTGGTACTGCCAAGAACCTGCAGGGTTAGCTGGCGCAACATATCCTCGGTGAGGTCCATCGCGTCGCGGTAATCGGCATAGGCCCAATAGTATTCCAGCATGGTGAACTCGGGGTTGTGACGCGTGGACAGCCCTTCATTGCGGAAGCTGCGGTTGATCTCGAACACCCGCTCGAAACCACCCACCACCAGCCGCTTCAGGTACAGCTCCGGGGCAATTCGCAGGTACATATCCTGCCCCAGCGCGTTGTGATGAGTGACGAAGGGTTTGGCCGCCGCGCCTCCCGGAATAGGCTGCATCATCGGCGTCTCGACTTCCATGAAACCCTGTCGGCTCATGTAGTCACGGATAAAACCGACGACCGAAGAGCGTATACGGAAAACCTCCCGAGACTGCGCGTTGACGATGAGGTCGACATAGCGCTGGCGATAGCGCAGCTCCTGATCCGCCAGACCATGGTATTTGTCCGGCAGCGGCCGCAGCGCCTTGGTCAGCAGGCGCGCCTCGCGCATATTGATATACAGGTCGCCCTTGCCGGACTTGTGGATCGGGCCACTGGCGGCAACGATATCGCCAAGGTCCCAGTCCTTGATGGCCTTGAGGGTAGCCTCGTCCAGCGCCTTGCGGTCCACATACAGCTGAATCTGGTCACTGCCGTCCTGGATCAGCAGGAAGGCACCGCGGTTGCGTACCAGGCGCCCGGCAACGGCATAGTGTCGGTCGGCCTGTTCCAGCTCTTCCTTGCTGGAATCCCCGTACTCGCGCTGCAGGTGGCCGGCCAGTGCGGTGCGCTTGAAATCGTTGGGGAAGGCATTGCCCTGTTCGCGCAGCGCCGCCAGTTTCCCGCGGCGCTCCGCTACCAGCTTGTTCTCCTCCGCCAGCTGCTCGCTTGCGCTGTCCTGCTCGCTCATGTTTCCCCCACTTACAGCCCGCTCTTCAGCGATGCTTCAATAAACTGGTCGATGCCGCCATCCAGTACGGCCTGGGTGTTACTGGTCTCGACGTTGGTGCGCAGATCCTTGATCCGCGACTGGTCCAGCACGTAGGAGCGAATCTGGCTGCCCCAGCCTATGTCCGCCTTGCTGTCCTCCATTGCCTGCTTCTCCTCGTTGCGCTTGAGCATCTCCATCTCGTAGAGCTTGGCGCGCAACAGTTTCATGGCGTTGTCCCGGTTCTGGTGCTGGGAGCGTTCCGTCTGGCACTGCACCACGATACCGCTGGGCAGGTGAGTGATGCGCACCGCGGAATCGGTCTTGTTGATATGCTGCCCCCCGGCGCCGCTGGCCCGATAGGTGTCGGTGCGCAGGTCCGCGGGATTGATGTCGATCTCGATGTTGTCGTCGATCTCGGGCGAGACGAATACCGAGGCGAAGGAGGTGTGCCGGCGGTTACCGGAGTCGAAGGGCGACTTGCGCACCAGGCGGTGGACGCCGGTCTCGGTGCGCAACCAGCCGAAGGCGTATTCTCCCTCGAAATGGATGGTGGCACTCTTGATGCCGGCCACCTCCCCGGCGGACACCTCGATCAGCTCGGTCTTGAAGCCGTGGGCCTCGCCCCAGCGCAGATACATGCGCAGCATCATCTCGGCCCAGTCCTGCGCTTCGGTACCCCCGGAGCCGGCCTGGATGTCCAGGTAGGCATTGCTGCCGTCCATTTCGCCGCTGAACATGCGCCGGAACTCCAACCGCTCCAGCACCGCGAGCAAGGCGTCGATCTCCTTCCCCACTTCCGCGACCGTGTCCGCGTCATCCTCCGCCGCGGCCAGCTCCAACAGATCGCCCGCGTCGCGGGCGCCGCGCGTCAGTTGCTCGATGGCGTGTACCACCGCTTCCAGAGAGGCCCGCTCGCGGCCCAACTCCTGGGCGCGCTCGGGGTCGTCCCAGACGCTGGGCTCGGCCAGTTCCAGTTCTACCTCAGCGAGACGCTCCTTGCTGAGATCGAAGTCAAAGATACCCCCTAAGCACGTCGGTGCGCGCTTCGATGTCCTTCAGGGTCTGGATAAGGGGGTTGATCTCGAGCATGGGGAGCATCCGGTTATTGGGGGCGGCGCATAGTACCAAGGTTGGCCGCAGAATTAAATTGCGGCCACCGGTTCAAGGTGCTCGACGACCAACTGCAGCGAACGCCGGCCACGGTACTCGTTGACATCGAGACGGTAGGCCGCGTCGATCTGGTCTACCGCCTCGTCCGGCCATCTGTCGCAGTCTACGTTGAAGGCGATGGCATCGAGCAGGGTCGAGCCTGTTGCCGGAAACAACACCAGCTTGAGGTGCTTCTCGGCCACCAGACGCTGGCTCACGATACGAAAACGGCCATCGAATACCGGCTCCGGGAAATGCTGGCCCCAGGGACCGGCAAATCGCAGGCGCTCAGCCAGTTCCAGGGCGAAATCGCCCTCCGTCAACTCGCCGTCCGTCTCGATTACCGCCTGCAGGGTCACGTCCTCGGCGTGGCGTGCTACTTCCTGCTCGAACGCGCGGGCAAATCGCTGGTAGTCCTGGCGCGCCAGGCTGAGGCCGGCGGCCATGGCGTGGCCGCCGAACTTGCTGATCAGCCCCGGGTGGCGGCAGGCCACCGCATCCAGCACATCGCGGATATGAATACCGGCAATGGAGCGTGCCGAGCCCTTGAGCGTCCCGCCGTCACCGTCTGCAAAGGCTATGGTGGGGCGGTGCAGCCTGTCCTTGATGCGCGATGCCAGGATACCGATAACACCCTGGTGCCAGCCCGGTTGGTACAGGGTCATGGCAAACGGGTATTCGCGCTCTCCGCCCAGGTCCAGATCCGCCAGCGCGTCGAGCGCCTGCTGCTGCATTTCACTCTCTATCACCCGCCTGTCCTGGTTGAGTTGCTGCAACTGCATGGCGAACGCCTGGGCGCGCGGCCTGTCCTCGCTCAACAGGCATTCGATGCCTATGGACATGTCATCCAGGCGCCCGGCGGCATTGATCCGCGGCCCCACGGCGAACCCCAGGTCCGCCGCAACCAGTGCCGACGCCGGGCGTCCTGCCACTTCCAGCAGCGCCTGGATACCAGGGCGAGCCAGGCCGGCACGGATGCGCTGCAGACCCGCCGCCACCAGGATCCGGTTATTGTGATCCAGGGGTACCACATCGGCCACGGTGCCCAGGGCCAGCAAGTCGGTATACTGTGCCAGGTTGGGCTCATCGCCCTGCCCGAACCAGCCGCGGCGGCGCAACTCCGCCCGCAGGGCGAGCATCACATAGAAAATGACCCCCACACCGGCGAGGTGCTTGCTGGGAAACCCACAGGCCGGCTGGTTGGGATTGACGATGACATCGGCGGCCGGCAATTGCCGCCCCGCCAGGTGATGATCGGTAATCACGGTACGGATACCCAGCGCCCGGGCAGCCGCCACGCCATCTATACTGGAGATACCATTGTCCACCGTGATGATCACGTCCGGGCGCTGCGCCGCCGCCAGTTCAACGATTTCCGGCGTCAGGCCGTATCCGTATTCGAAGCGGTTGGGGACCAGGTAGCTTACTTCGGCGGCGCCGAAAGCCCGCAGGCACGACACCGCCAGCGCCGAACTGGTCGCGCCGTCGGCGTCGAAATCCCCCACTACCAGCAACCTCTGGCCGGCGGCAATGGCGTCGGCCAGCAGCGCCGCCGCCCTGCCTGCATTGAGGAGCCTGTCCGGTGGCAACAACTGCGCCAGTCCGAGTTCCAGTTCGCCAGCGCTGCGGATACCGCGGCTCGCGTACACGCGCGCCAGCAGTGGGTGCAGCCCGCAGTCGGCGAGCGCCCCCGGATTCGGATCGCTGCGCCGACGGATCAGTTTGCGCACAACAGGGGAATATCAGGCGTTGATATTGGCGGCCATGAAAGCCTGTACGGCCGCCAAATCGTTGTCCAGCACCTCGAAACGCTCCTCGCGTTCGAACAGGTCGGCCAGGTGCAGGGGCAGGTGAACGGCCTGCTCGAGGCCGGCCTGCGCGATCGCCTGCGGGAACTTGGCGGCGTGAGCGGTGGCCAGGGTGACGACCGGCACTTCCGGGGCGAGCCCGGCGTCCAGCGCGGCGCGCACACCGATGGCACTGTGAGGGTCCAGCAGATACTCGCACTGCGCCCAGGTACTGGCGATCTGGCGGCAGGTCTCCTCGTCGCTCACACGCCGGCTGCTGAACAACTGGCGGGCCTGTTCCATGGCCGCAGCGGAAAAGTGGATATCACCTTTTTCGAAGTCGCGCATCAGGCCGGAGATAGCCTGCCCGTCGCGCCCGTACAGGTCGAACAACAGGCGCTCGAAATTGCTGGACACCGTGATATCCATACTGGGGGAAAGCGTGTGGGACAACTCCTGGCGGCCGTAGGTGCCCGTGGTCATGACCCGGTGGAGGACGTCGTTGCGGTTGGTGGCAATGATAAGGCGCGCCACCGGCAGCCCCATTTGCCTGGCCAGGTACCCGGCGAAGATATCGCCAAAATTGCCCGTGGGCACGGAGAAGGCTACCTCACGAGCGGGTGAGCCCAGTGCCACCGCGGCGTAAAAGTAGTAGACGATCTGGGCCATGATACGGGCCCAGTTGATCGAGTTGACCGCCACCAGGCTGCGATCGGCGGGCAGGAAACCGCGATCCCCGAAGCTGGCCTTGACCATGGCCTGGCAGTCATCGAAGTTACCCCGCACCGCCAGGTTGTGGATATTGTCGCCGACCACCGTGGTCATCTGCCTGCGTTGCACATCGGAGACGCGGGTATGCGGATGCAGTATGAAAATGTCGATATTGCTGCAGCGCTTGCAGCCCTCGATAGCGGCCGAACCGGTATCGCCGGAGGTGGCGCCCATGATCACCACTTTCTGGTGCTTGCGCTCCAGCACGTAGTCCAGCAGCCGACCCAGCAGTTGCAGCGCAAAGTCCTTGAAGGCCAGGGTCGGTCCGTGAAACAACTCCAGTACCCACTGGTTGGCGGCGATCTGGGTCAAGGGCGCCACCGCGTTGTGCCGAAACTCGGCATAGGTCTGTTCAATAATGCCCTGCAGGTCCGCGGCCGGGATACAGTCACCCACGAAAGGCGCAATCACGCGATACGCCAGTTGCGGGTAGTCCAACTCGGCCATCGCAGCGATTTCCTCGCGGGTGAAGGTCGGCAGGGTTTCAGGTACATATAGTCCGCCATCGGCCGCCAGGCCGGTCAGCAGGACCTGCTCGAAGTTGAGCGCGGGCGCTTGCCCGCGGGTACTTACATATTTCACTGCGCGCTCCCCCGCACGTTAACCGTCCAGTCCCTCGACCCGAATGCGGGTGACTTTGCCGGAGATGGTATCCAGCGCCTCGATGGACGCCACCGCCAGGTCCACCATCCCCTGGGCGGCTTTGTTGGTCAGCACGATCAACTGCACCCGGCTCTGGCCCTCTGCCGGTGCCTTCTGGATCAGTGCCTCGATACTGATACCCTGCTCGCTGAAAATACTCGCCACCGCCGACAATACCCCCGGCTTGTCCTCTACCTCCATGCGCAGGTACCAGGGTGTCTGCACCTCGGCCATCGGCACGATAGGCAGGTCGCGCAACTGCTCCCGGGCAAACCCCAGGGGGGGTACCCGGCATGTCTGCCCGGCACCCATGTCCCGCGCCAGATCCACCAGATCGGCCACGATGGCAGACGCGGTGGGCGCACCGCCCGCACCCGCGCCGTAATACAGCGTGGGACCGACCGCGTTGCCCTCCACGAGGATGGCGTTTTTTACGCCATCGACATCCGCCAGCAGGCGGTGGTCGGGAATCAGGGTCGGATGCACCCGCAACTCGATTCCGGCACCGTTTTGTTTGGCGATACCCAGGTGCTTGATGATATAGCCCAGTTCGCGGGCGTACTCCACGTCCTGGGGCGTGAGCCGGGAAATACCCTCGGTATACACGGCCGCGAACTGCAGGGGAATACCGAAGGCGATGGCGGCGAGGATAACCAGCTTGTGGGCGGCATCGATGCCGTCCACATCAAAGGTCGGGTCGGCCTCGGCATAACCCAGTGCCTGGGCCTCGCTCAGCACGTCGCGAAAATCGCGCCCCTGGTCGCGCATCTCCGTGAGGATGAAATTACCGGTGCCGTTGATGATTCCGGCCAGCCACTCGATGCGGTTGCCGGCCAGTCCTTCGCGCAGCGCCTTGATAATGGGAATACCGCCGGCCACGGCCGCTTCGAAGCGCACTTCCACGCAGTGCTTGTCGGCCAGGGCGAAAATCTCGTTGCCGTACTCCGCGATCAGCGCCTTGTTGGCCGTGACCACGTGTTTGCCGTTGCGAATGGCGGTTTCGACCAATTCCCGCGCCACCGTTGTGCCGCCGATCAGTTCGACCAGAATATCCACCGCCGGGTCGGCCGCCACCTCCAGCACATCGCGACTGATCCGGGTATCGCCCAGGTCGCAGCGATGATTGTCCCGGCGCACGCCCACGTGCACGATTTTCAGGGGCGCCTGGGCGCGCGCGGCGACCACCTGCGCGTTTTGCTGCAGCAGTTCGAAGGTGCCGCTGCCGACGGTACCCAGGCCGCACAGCCCTATTCTTACCGGTTTTGCACTCATACCTGTTTCTTCGCTGATCCTGTAGTTACCCTGTGTTCCCTGCGCGGCTACCCTCAGGCGAAGCCGTCGTTCTTGATCATACGCTTGATACTGCGCAGGGCCTGGCGCGTGCGGTGCTCGTTCTCGATCAGGCCGAAGCGCACGAAACCTTCGCCAAACTCGCCGAAACCTACTCCCGGAGAGACCGCCACCTTGGCTTCTGTCAGTAGTTTTTTGCTGAATTCCAGGGAGCCCATTTCTCGATAAAACTCGGGTATTCTGGCCCATACGAACATGGTCGCCCTGGGTGGCTTGACCGGCCATCCTGCGGCTTGCAGCCCATTGCAAAGCACGTCCCGTCGGGATTCATACATGCTGCGTATGCTCTCCACGCAACCCTGGTCGCCCTCCAGGGCAGCGATTGCCGCCACCTGCACCGGAGTGAACATGCCGTAATCCAGGTAGGACTTGATGCGTGCCAGCGCGGCCACCAGGGTCCTGTTGCCGCAGCAGAACCCCACCCGCCAGCCTGGCATGTTGTAGCTCTTGGACATGCTGAAGAATTCCACCGCGACGTCCTTGGCCCCCTCGACCTGGAGAATGGAAGGGGCCACATAGCCGTCGTAGCACAGGTCGGCGTATGCCAGATCCTGCACGACCCAGATCGAGTGCTCGCGGGCAATGGCGATCACCCGCTCGTAGAATTCCAGTTCCACGCAGTGAGCAGTCGGGTTGGAGGGAAAATTCAGTACCAGCATCTTGGGCCGCGGCCAGCTGGTGTGGATGGCCTTCTCCAGTTCCACGAAAAACTCGTTCTCGTCATCCCCCATGGGGACGTGGCGAATATCGGCACCGGAGATGACGAACCCGTAGGGATGTATGGGATAGGAGGGGTTGGGTACCAGCACGGCATCGCCCGGGCCGGTGGTTGCCAGTGCCAGGTGGGCCAGGCCCTCCTTGCTGCCCAGGGTGACAATCGCCTCGCAGGTCGGGTCCAGTTCCACCTGGTAGCGGCGCTGGTACCACTGGCAGATCGCCCGGCGCAGGCGCGGGATCCCCTTCGACTGCGAGTAGCGATGGGTATCCCCGCGCCGGGCGGTTTCCACCAGCTTGTCGACGATGTGGTCGGGGGTCGGCTGGTCGGGATTACCCATGCCAAAATCAATAATATCTTCGCCCGCCGCCCGCGCCTGCTGCTTCAGGTCGCCGATGATGTTGAACACATAGGGAGGGAGGCGCTCGATGCGCCTGAATTTCTCGTCCACGACTTAAACTCTGTTGCCCAGGAGGGCCAATGAAAAGGTGTGAAACAGTACTGAGTCGGCACCAGACTGTCAACGCGCTCGGGGGCCCTGGGGCATTATTTGGCCGATTGCGGCCCCCGGCTCGCGCGGGGCAGGATTACTCCAGGCCCAGGGTGACCATCAACTGATCTACCGACTGGTACCCGGGAATAAGCGCCCCCTCCTCGGTCACCAGTGCCGGCGTGCCGCGCACCCCCAACTGCTGGCCGAGTTCATACTGGGCCTGGACCGGATTGTCGGCGCAGGTCTTGTCCGGCATGGATTCCTTGTTCTTGAGCCGGGTCAGCGCTTCCTGGCGATTATCGGAACACCATGCCGTTACCAGCTGCGTGTAGCCGGCGGAACCCGTGCCGGAACGCGGATAGGCGAGATAGCGCACCTCCACTCCGCGCTTGTTGAGTTCCGGCACTTCCTTGTGCAGCTTCTGGCAGTAGAAGCAGCTGACATCGGTAAACACGGTCATGCGCGCCCTGGGCTCCCCCTCGGGCGAGAAAATGATCATGTCTTTTTCGTCCACCTGCGCCAGTTTTTCCAGGCGTTGGCCATCGCGGCGCTTCTCGGTAAGGTTGGTATAGCCATCCTCACCCACCGAGAACAGGTCGCCGAGTATCATGTAGTCGCCGCTGGCCGTGGCATAGACCACCGGGCCGCTGGTGAACTGCACTTCGTAGAGCCCCGGCACCACACTGGTTTCCACGGTATCCACCTTCAGGCCCATGGAGGGAGAATCCAGCGCTGCGCGCAGCTTGTCTGCAACGGTTTTATCGGCGGGCTCGCCGGCTGCCGCCAGGGTGGCACACAGTGTCAACGCCAGGGCGATCAGGGGGCGAAATATCCGGTAATTCATCACGTTTCCTCTCAGGGGCGACAGGGCGCCCGGTTTACAGTACAACCCGTCGCTAGCGACCGGCATAGACTCCCTCGCCCATTGGAACGCGGCGACCGGGATTGGTTCCTCACCCCCTGGGATGATGTTGCGCATGCAACTCCTGCATGCGCTGCCTGGCAACGTGGGTGTAGATCTGGGTAGTGGTCAGGTCGCTGTGACCAAGCAGTAATTGCACTACCCGCAGGTCGGCACCGTGGTTGAGCAGGTGGGTGGCAAAGGCATGGCGCAGCGTATGGGGGGACAACTCCCGCTGGATACCGGCGCGCCGTGCGTAGATTTTAATACGATACCAGAAGGTCTGGCGAGTCATTTGGCGACCGCGGCGGCTGGGAAACACCGCGTCACAGGGCTTGCCACCGAGCAACTGGGCCCGCGGGCCGGCGAAATAGCGCTGTAGCCACAGCAGCGCCTCCTCCCCCATGGGTACCAGACGCTCCTTGCTGCCTTTGCCGAACACCCGCACCACGCCCTGGTTCAGGCTCAGCTGCCCCATCTGCAGGCTCGTCAGTTCGCTCACCCGCAGGCCACAGGCGTATAGCAATTCCAGCATTGTACGGTCGCGAAATTCCAGCGCGTCTGCCAGTTCGGGTGCCTGCAGCAGCCTGTCGACCTCTGCCTCGGACAGGGATTTGGGCAGTGGCCGCCCCAATTTCGGGCTGTCCACGTCCAGGGTGGGATCGATGGTAATACGCCCCTCGCGCAGCAGGTAATGGTAAAAGCCGCGCACGCAGGACATGAAACGCGCGGTGGAGCGCGCCGAACGGCCCTGTTGCAGCCTCACCCCAAGGAATGACTGCAGCACTGAGCGATCCGCGCGGGTAACCGTGCTGCCGTGCTCCCGCCCCAGCCAGTCGTTGAACTGGCGCAGGTCGCGGCGGTATGACGTCAGGGTATTCTCACTGAGGCCCTTTTCCATCCACAGGGCGTCGATGTAGCGCTCGATTTCGGGATGGTCGGTGAGGAGTTCGCTTGGCATGGCGCTACATTACCACGAAAAAAGCGGCCACAAGGGGCCGCTTTTTCGAGTACCGCCGGCAACAACCGGGACTAGAGCTTTTCCTTGATCCGCGCCGCGCGGCCGCTGAGTTCACGCAGGTAGTAGAGCTTGGCCTGGCGCACATCGCCGCGGCGCTTGACAGTGATGCTGTCCACCAGTGGGCTGAAGGTCTGGAAAGTGCGCTCGACACCCACGCCGTGGGAGATCTTGCGAACAGTGAAAGCGGAGTTCAGGGCGCGGTTGCGCTTGCTGATGCAGACCCCTTCGAAGGCCTGCAGGCGCTCGCGGTTGCCCTCCTTAACCTTCACCTGGACGACCACGGTATCACCGGGGCTGAATTCAGCCAGTTCTTTTTGCATCTGCTCAGCTTCTATCTGAGAAATAATACTGTTGGTGCTCATGGTGCGCTCCTGTTGTGTGTCTTTCGTAGCTTCACAGCTAGCGGTCTGTAGTTGATACCCGTTCGCGGAGATATTCCGCCAACAATTGCTCTTCCTCGGGCGTCATCGCCCTGCCCTGCAGCAAATCGGGGCGGCGCTCCTGCGTCCTGCCCAGTGCCTGCTTCAGGCGCCAGCGGCGAATCTCTTCGTGATTGCCGCTGAGTAATACTTCCGGTACCGACCGACCGTGATACACCTCCGGCCGGGTATAGTGTGGGCAGTCCAGCAAACCCCCGGCGAAGGAATCCTCCTGTGCCGACAATTCATGCCCCAGCACTCCCGGCAGTTGGCGGGTCACTGCGTCGATCACCACCATGGCGGCCAGTTCGCCACCACTCAATACGTAGTCGCCAATGGACACTTCCTCGTCCACATCGCTGTCCAGCAGGCGCTCATCCACCCCCTCGTAGCGACCGGCGATCAACACCAGGGCGGTTGCCCTGGCAAAATCCACCACTTTGGCGTGATCCAGCCGCCGGCCCTGGGGCGACAGGTAAACCACTCTCGCCCCGGCCGGGACCGACCCCCGGGCTGCGGCGATGGCCTGCTGCAGCGGGTCGATCTTCATCAACATACCGGGGCCGCCGCCGTACGGCCGGTCGTCCACGGTGCGGTGCCGGTCGCTGGTGAAGTCACGCGGGTTGCAATGACTCAGGCCGACCAGACCCTGTTTTATCGCCCTGCCGGTAACCCCATGGTCGCTGACAGCGGCAAACATCTCGGGGAACAGACTGACCACTGCAAACTGCATCGCGCCCCGTCTTCCTCCCGTTCCCCGGCCTGGCTCCCGGTCACTCCTCGGGATACCAGTCGACCTCGATCACCGCATCGGCCAGACCCACCCGGGTCACCACATCGCCCGGCAGGTAGGGAATGAGCCGTTCCCGCTGGTCGATACTGCCTGTCGACGGCTTGACCACCAGCACGTCATTGGCACCGGTTTCAAGCAGGTGATCCACCGTGCCCAGCAACACCCTGCCTGCACTGTCGGGCCGGCCCGCATCGCGGCACCAGACCTGCAGGCCCTGTAGCTGGCTCCAGTAATACTCCCCGGCCTGCAGCCTGGGCAGGCAGCCCCGGGGTACCAGCACATCCAGGCCCCTGAAAGACTCGGCCAGGGTACGGTCATCGACCCCCACAATGTGGGCCACCAGCGCCTTGCCCTGCGCCCGGCCGGCATCAAACTGCACCGGCTCCAGTTCGCCGCGACGCCGCAACGTCCACTTCCCGAACCCGAGAAAATTCTCCTGGGGCTCGGTAAACGAGTGGATTTTTACCCACCCCTTTATACCGTATACGCCGGTGATCCTGCCGACCACCAGCAGTTCGTCTTCCGCCGAGGGTATGGACATCAACCCCCCGACCACGCGGCTCAGGCCGCGGCAGCGTCCTTCACCAGGCTGGCGA
This sequence comes from Pseudomonadales bacterium, assembly GCA_024234735.1. Lineage (GTDB taxonomy): Bacteria > Pseudomonadota > Gammaproteobacteria > Pseudomonadales > Halieaceae > JARRPM01. The sequence continues at coordinate 347,759 of JACKNV010000001.1, read as the reverse complement.
CGCGCTCGGACAGCTGGGCGCCCTGGCCCTGCCAGTAGGCGACGCGCTCGTTGTCGACGCGCAGGCGCTCTTCCTGACCACGGGCAACCGGGTTGAAGAAGCCGACACGCTCGATGAAGCGGCCGTTGCGGGCATTGCGGCTGTCACACACGGTGAGGTGATAAAAAGGGCGCTTCTTGGAGCCGCCACGGGCAAGACGAATTGTTACCATTTTGCTGAACTTCCTGATTTTTTTGGGATTTGCCACCTAATCGCAGCATCGCCCACGACAAAACCCGGCACCGGGGCCGGAAAGGTGGCGTATCATACGGAAAAGCGGCCGGGTTTGAAACCCCCGGGAGCAGAGTTTTTTTAGTGAATTCCGTACCTTATCGGAACGGCATTCCACCGGGGGGCCCGCCCATGCCGCCGCGGCCACCCATGGCGCTGCTAAGGCCGCGCATCATCTTCTCCATGCCCCCGCCCTTCATCTTCTTCATCATCTTCTGCATCTGCTTGTGCTGCTTCAGCAGGCGGTTGAGGTCCTGGACCTGGAGACCGGCCCCCTGGGTGATACGGCGTTTGCGAGACCCCTGGATGAGTTCCGGATTGCGACGCTCGCGGGGCGTCATTGAATTGATCAGCGCCTCCATGCGGGCGAACATTTTCAGATCGATGTTCTGCTGCGCCATCTGCGCCATGTTGCCCATGCCTGGCAACTTGTCCAGCATGCTGGTGATACCGCCCATATTGTTCATCTGCTGCAACTGGTCGCGAAAATCCTCCAGGTCGAATTTCTGCCCCTTTTTCACCTTGCGGGCCAGACGCGCGGCCTTGTCCTTGTCGACCTTCTGCTCCGCCTCCTCGATGAGGGACATCACGTCGCCCATGCCGAGAATGCGCGAGGCGAGACGGTCCGGGTGGAAGGGGTCCAGCGCAGCGGTGCGCTCCCCTACCCCCAGAAACTTGATGGGCTTGCCGGTGATCGCCCGCACCGACAGGGCGGCACCGCCCCGGGTATCGGCATCCACCTTGGTGAGAATCACGCCGGTCAAGGGCAGGGCCTCATCGAACGCCTTGGCCGTTTTTGCCGCGTCCTGGCCGGTCATGGCATCCACAACGAACAGTGTTTCCACAGGCTGGGCGATTTTGTGCAACTGGGCGATCTCGGCCATCATATCCGCGTCGATGGCCAGGCGTCCCGCGGTATCCACGATCAGTACATCACTGAACTGGATACGGGCATGGTCGATTGCCGCCCTGACGATATCCGCCGGCTTCTGCTCGGCGGTACTCGGGAAAAAGTCCGCGCCCACTTCCCCCGCCAGGGTCTCCAGCTGCTTGATCGCCGCGGGGCGGTACACATCGGCACTGACCACGGTCACTTTTTTCTTGTCCCGCTCCTTGAGCAGCCTGGCCAGCTTGGCCACCGAGGTGGTCTTACCGGCACCCTGCAGCCCCGCCATCAGGATAACCGCTGGCGGTTTGACCGCCAGGTTCAGGCCCTCGTTGGCCGCGCCCATGACCTCCTCGAGCTCGGTCTGGACGATCCTGAGAAAGGCCTGCCCCGGGCTGAGGCTTTTCATCACCTCCTGACCCAGCGCGCGCTGCCTGATGGTATCCACGAAGTCCTTGACTATCGGCAGGGCCACATCGGCCTCCAGCAGCGCCATGCGCACTTCGCGCAGGGTATCCTGGATATTTTCGTCGGTCAGCCGGGCCTTGCCGCTGATACCGCGCAGGCTCTGGGACAGTCTATCGCTCAGGCTTTCGAACATGGGAAATCTCTCGGCGCTTTGTCGCTATTGATTACGGGGGGACAAATCGGTACAAAGGCCGCAGTATACGTTACCCGGGGCGAACCCCCAAGCCAGGGCCTGTTCACACTATCCGAGTTGGCCCTGTTGAGCCGGAGAAAGCGCTAGTCGAGGCGCGAGGAGAGTTGATTGGTCGCGCCAAATGAACGACGAGTAACGAAGAGTAGCGCTTTTTCCGGCCCAGCCCGGGGGGCCAACTCAGATAATATGAGCGGGCCCTAAATGCCTGACGCAATCCTCGCCCCCATTGCCGCGCTGCTTTACCTGGCGGCGACGGCGCTGCAACTGCTGCATATCTTCCAGCAGCGCCAGCAGATTACCCGGTCGGTGTTCGGGCTGTCGCTGGTAGCCCTGCTGTGTCACGCGGTGGTCGCCTGGGACAGCATCTTCCAGCCAGGGGGGGTCAACCTGGGCTTTTACCGTATTTCGGCGCTGATCTTCCTGGTCATCAATGTGGCCTGCATCATCTCCCTTGCCAGGCGCCCGCTGCAGAACCTGCTGGTCATTCTCTTCCCGCTGGCGGCGATGTCGGTGCTGGTTTCCACCTATGCCCCGGACAGCGCCGCCATCCGTACCGACCTGGCGCCGGGCATTCTGGTGCACATCGTCGCCTCCATCCTGGCCTATGCGGTACTCACCCTGGCTGCCGCCCAGGCGGCCCTGCTGGCGGCCCAGGACCACCAGCTCAAGCACCGCCATACCCGCGGCCTGGTGCAGATTCTGCCCCCCCTGCAACTGATGGAAACCATGCTGTTCGAATTGCTGTGGGTTGGGGAGATCCTGCTGAGTGTCGCCATCGTCGCGGGCTTTCTGTTCCTGGACGATATCTTCGCCCAGCATCTTGTACACAAGACAGTACTGACGCTCGGTGCCTGGCTGCTGCTGGCGGTGCTGCTGTGGGGGCATTACCAGCGCGGCTGGCGCAGCATTACCGCCGTGCGCCTCACCCTGGCTGGCTTCGCGCTGCTGGTGCTGGCCTTTTTCGGCTCCAAAATGGTGCTGGAACTGGTGCTTCACCAGCCCTGAATTGCCCTGCCGGAAACCTTGCCCTGAACGGGCTTTTTCTTCAAGATAGGTTCCCTAGACATTTCAAAGGCATATACCCGTCTTGAACGACGCTCCGCTCGGCCTACTGTTTTCGGTTCTGGCTGCCCTCATACTCTTTTCCGCTTTCTTTTCCAGTTCGGAAACCGGGATGATGTCCCTCAACCGCTACCGGTTGAAGCATCTGCAGAAAAACAACCACCACGGCGCCAAGCGCGCCGGCAAACTGCTCGAGCGTCCCGACCGGCTGATCGGCCTGATCCTGATCGGCAACAACCTGGTAAATATTCTCGCCTCCGCCATCGCCACCGTGATTGCCATCCGCCTGTGGGGGGACGCCGGGATTCTCATTGCTACCGTGGCCCTGACCCTGGTGGTGCTGATCTTCGCCGAGATCACCCCCAAGACCATTGCCGCCCTGCACCCCGAGCAGGTCGCCTTTCCCGCCAGTCTCGTGCTGCTGCCCCTGCTGAAACTCATGTATCCACTGGTGTGGCTGGTCAGCCGCATCACCAATGGCCTGCTGCACATGATGGGCGTGGACCCCCAGGGCACGGTCAACGAAAACCTGTCGCAGGAAGAACTGCGCACCCTGGTGGCGGAAGGTGGCGCGCTGATACCCGCCCGCCGCAAGCACATGATGCTCAACCTGCTGGCCCTGGAGGAAGTGACCGTCAATGACATCATGGTGCCGCGCAACGAGGTGTACGGCATCGATCTGGACGACACGGACGACGAGATCCTGCGCTGCATCCAGACCAGTTCCCACACCCGGCTGCCCGTGTGGCGCGACGATATCAACGACATCGTCGGTGTATTGCACCTGCGCAATATCAGCAAGGTGATAGACCGACAGGGCCTGGACAGGGCTGCGCTGGAACGGGAAATGAGCCCGCCCTACTTCATCCCGGAAAGCACCCCCCTCAATACCCAGCTGATGAATTTCCAGAAGAACAAGCACCGTCTGGCAGTGGTGGTGGACGAGTACGGGGAGGTCATGGGTCTGGTGGCACTGGAGGACATTCTCGAGGAAATCGTCGGAGAGTTTACCTCCAACCTCAGCGATGCCACCGACAATATCTTCCCCCAGCGCGACGGCAGCCATATCATCGCCGGCACCGCCAATATCCGCGAAATCAACAAGGCGCTGCACTGGGAGCTGCCCAAGAACGGGCCCAAGACCCTCAGCGGGCTTATCCTGGAAACCCTCGAGTCCTTCCCGGACGGCAACGCAGGGCTGGCCATCGGCCCATACCGCATGGAAATCCTCGAGCTGGAAGGCAACGTGGTACGCTCAGCGCGGGTGCGGGTCGCCGGTACGAAAACTTCCAGCCCGTCCTGAACCCGGGTCGAGCAGCTGCGCGCTCAGCCGTTTTTCGCGGCGAGGGCCCGCCGCTCCTCGCACAGGCGCAGGATTTCCCGTTTCTGCTCCGCGCTGGCCACGAACCAGTCGGCGACCTCGGTGGCGGTGCGATAACAACCCACGCAGATGTCGTGCTCGTCCAGCAGGCAGACCGAGATGCAGGGCGACAGGGGTTCGTCTTCTTCGTTCACGGCTGTTCCGCCAGGCCGTCGCGGAATCGGGCGGCATTGCCGACGTAGTGGTCGGCGTTGTGCATCAGGGCCAGTTGCTGCTCCTGTGTCAGCTGGGTCCTGATCTTGGCGGGGGACCCCAGCACCAGGGAACCGTCCGGAATCTCCATTCCCTCTGTCACCAGGGCGTTGGCGCCTATCAGGCAACCCCTGCCGACCCTGGCACCGTTGAGCACTACCGCATTGATCCCCACCAGGGAACCATCCCCTATGCTGCAACCGTGAAGCATGGCGTTGTGGCCCACCGTGACATTTTTGCCGACCACCATGGGAAAGCCCGGATCAGCATGCATAACCGTGCCATCCTGGATGTTGCTGCCGGCACCCACCTCAATGCGCTCGGAGTCGCCGCGCAGCACGCAACTGAACCACACACTGCAGTTCTCGTGCAGGGTAACGTTGCCGATCACCGCCGCATTGGGTGCGATAAACTGGCCACTGCCGACCAGTTTGACCAGGGTTCCGTCGAGGCTGTATTTCATGGTTTCACCGTCCAATCCCGTTGCAGGTCCAGGCCCGCATCGTAAGCCACGTTAGCCAGCTGCGCCAGTACGGCCGCCGTGACCCCCCAGATATTATCGGCGCCGATCTGGTAGTGCGGTACCATGCGAGTGCGCCCCTGGCTGTGCATCGCTTCCAGGCGGAAGGTTTGCGCGTCGGCGAAGGACTCCAGCGGTTGCAGGAAGACACTGTCGAATTCCCCCGGATCGACCACCAGGTCCATGACCGGGGGCACCTGCGCCACGCAGGGGTGAACCTGAAATCCGGTACGGGTCAGCAGCGGTGCGAGCTCTCCCAGCGGCGCCACCGACACACCCGGCAGGCCGACCTCCTCCGCAGCCTCGCGCAGGGCCGTCATCCACGGAGTGAGATCTTCCGCCTCCCGCTTGCCGCCGGGAAAAGCGACCTCGCCGGGGTGCAGCGGCAGGTGCCGCGCCCTGCGGCCCAGTACTACCCGCGGTGAGGCCTCGTTGGTGAGCGCCACCAGTACCGCCGCTTCCGGCCACTGCCCTTCCCCATAAGGCGTCGGCCAGGCGAGACCACGCAGGGGCAACTGCCGCTCCAGTACCGTGAACACCTCCGGACCAGGCATGGTCATTCGGAAAAGTCCCCAGGTTGCGGCACCACGTGCCAGGCCGGCTGCTCATAGGGATGGGTGTTTTTGAGCGCTCGCAGTGCGGCGCGGATGCAACTCGCCTCACAGATCATCTCCACCTTGTATTCGGGGACCGCCTCCAGGACACCGCACTGACCCAGGGCCGGGCGGCTGCCCGCCAGGGGGCGGAACTGGCCCTGCCCCCGGGTCTGCCAGCAGCAGCAGTCATAGAGGCCGCTGCGACCCGCGCCCGCGGCGAACAATGCCCGCTTCACCTCCTCGAGCGCGCTTTCGGGGACGTAAAAACACAGCAGGTAGACACTCACCGGGCTAAACCCCTGCCTGCTGGCGCCGGTGGAAATCGGCACTGAAGGACTCCAGACTCCCCTGTTCTATAGCCCGGCGTATATCACGCATATGCTGCTGGTAGTAGTGCAGGTTGTGAATGGTGTTCAGCTGCGCCCCGAGTATCTCGTTACACTTGTCCAGGTGATGCAGGTAGGCGCGGCTGAAGTGGCTGCAGGTGTAGCAGTCACAGGCCGCGTCGAGGGGGCCGGTATCGGCCCTGAAGCGGGCATTGCGCAACTTGAGTACGCCGCGGGAAGTAAAGATATGGCCGTTGCGGGCATTGCGGGTAGGCATCACGCAGTCGAACATGTCGATACCCTGGCGCACCGCCGCCAGAATATCCGCCGGCGTGCCCACCCCCATCAGATAGCGCGGCTTGTCCGCCGGCATGATCGGCTGCATGGTCTCCAACACCTGCAGCATCTCCTCCTTGGGCTCACCCACCGACAACCCGCCGATAGCGTAGCCGTCAAAACCCGTTGCCACCAGCCCCGCCAGGGACTCGCCACGCAACGAGGCGTACATGCCCCCCTGGACGATACCGAACAGGGCGGCGCTGTTGCCAGCATGCGCAGCCTTGCTACGTGCGGCCCAGCGCAGGGACAACTCCATGGACTGCCTCGCCTGCTCCTCGGTGGCCGGATAAGGAGTACACTCGTCGAAGACCATCACGATATCCGCACCCAGGTCGCGCTGGATAGCCATCGAGGTTTCCGGGTCGAGGAAGACCCTGGCGCCGTCCACAGGCGAGCGGAAATGCACGCCCGCCTCGGATATCTTGCGCATATCCCCGAGGCTGAATACCTGAAAGCCGCCGGAATCGGTGAGGATGGGCCCGTCCCAGCCCATGAAATCGTGCAGGCCACCGTGCTGGCGGATGATATCGGTACCCGGCCTCAACCACAGGTGAAAGGTGTTCCCCAGGATGATCTCGGCCCCTATGCCGCGAATATCTCGGGGCAACATGCCTTTTACCGTGCCATAAGTGCCCACCGGCATGAAGGCCGGGGTTTCCACCGTGCCCCGCGGGAACGTCAGGCGACCGCGGCGGGCGGCGCCATCGGCGCCCAACGGCTGGAACCGCATCCGGCAGGTATCGCTCATCGGGGCTCCAACGAAGCGGGGTCGGGATTTATGAACATGGCATCACCATAGCTGAAAAAGCGGTAGTTCGCGGCTACAGCCTCGCGATAGGCAGCCAGAATACGCTCCCTGCCGGCGAAGGCGCTTACCAGCATCAACAGGGTGGACTCTGGCAAATGGAAATTCGTTACCATGGCATCCACACAGCGAAAGCGGTAGCCCGGATAGATAAAGATATCGGTGTCACCTCGCAAGGGCTGCGGGCCCAGCCCGGGCGCTGGACAGGCGGACTCCAGGGAGCGCACCGCGGTCGTGCCCACCGCCACGACCCGCCCTCCCCTGGCGCGGGTTGCGCGCACCGCGGCACACACGGACTCGTCCACCTCGACGTACTCGGCATGCATGGCGTGGTCCTCGATACGTTCGGCGCGCACCGGCTGAAAGGTGCCGGCCCCCACATGCAGGGTCACCATGGCCCGGCGCACGCCCAACTCATCCAGGCGCTGCAGCAGGGCCTCGCTGAAATGCAGGCCGGCAGTGGGGGCCGCCACCGCTCCCTGGCGCCGGGCGTAGACGGTCTGGTAACGCTGCTGGTCGATCACTTCGTCGGGGCGCTGGATATAGGGTGGCAGGGGCATGTGGCCGGCCGTCTGCAGTATCTCGCCCAGTGGCGGCCCGCCCTCCGACGACAGGCAGAACAGCTCGCCCTGCCGGCCGGTGACGGTAATATTGAAAGGCGTGGGCTCGCCCCCCTCCCGATCCGTCAGGTGGATGACGGTACCCGCCCTGGGGGACTTGCTGGCGCGCACATGGGCCAGCGCCTGGTGGCTGCCGAGAGTACGCTCCACCAGAATCTCGACCTTGCCGCCGGTCTCCTTCAAGCCCCACAAGCGTGCCGGGATCACCCGGGTGTCATTGAACACCAGCAGGTCGTCGGCGCCGAGTAACTCCGGCAACTCCCCGAAGCTGCGGTGCTGGCAGCTTCCGCTTGATCCGTCCAGACACAGCAGCCGGCTGGCACTGCGTTCGGCCAGCGGATGCTGGGCGATCAACTGCGGGGGAAGCTCGTAATAGAATTCGCTACGTTGCATGACAGTGGAAGGCGGTAAGCCGGCGCTTTGCCGCTGCCACCGGCATACCGACCCACGGGGCGCAGCAGTCGCCAGAGAACAGCCGGCCACACGGCCGGCCCGTTTATCCCGGCCGGCTGGTTAGTTGGCGTCGTCTGCGGGCTCTTCGGCGGCAGGTTCCTGCGCCGCGGGTTCATCGGCCGCCGCTTCGCTTTCACCGCCTTCGGCCTCATCGCCCTCCGCTGCAGCGGCCTCTTCCTCCGCAGGCTCTTCGACCTTGGCCGGCGCGGCCACTTTCAGCAGGCCCTCGGCAACCAGGATACGGACCTTGTCTTCACCGTTGACAGGCTGCTTGCCGGCGTCCTCCACCGCATAACGCTTGTCGCCGCGCAGGTAGATGCTGTATTGATCGGTCCTCTTAACCAGTTTCATGGCCATGCTCTTTTCTCCCTGGATACTCAGAATGCCCGCCCCAGCCCGGGGTCGGATGAATTTTGCTCCTGTGGGGGAGCGGCGCGAAGTTTACAGGCAATTAACGACGTGGTTAAGGATTTTATTGAACTTTGGGGGCCGGTTGCTATAATCGCGCGCTCGCCACGGGCCCTCCCTCGCCCGCTGTTGTCCCTCTGCGCCGGAGTGGTGAAATTGGTAGACACAGGGGATTCAAAATCCCCCGCCGTAAAAAGCGTGCCGGTTCGAGTCCGGCCTCCGGTACCAAACCCCACAGAGAAACGTCCCTGCCTTCCCCGGCGCGTGCCAGCCGATATGTCGGACCATCGACTCCGGCTTCGGGTACCATCCAGCAATTGATTCCAAATGTATGTCTTTTGACAACTGATACCAGTTTTCTTGTGGTACTCTCACCTACTGTTTGTCTGAAATTTCTTTATTTTGCAAAGCAACCGACAACACTGAACATAACTCTTTGAATCTTCAGTGAAAACTGTGACATGCTCTGCATCGTCAAACCGGTGATATGGAACGCAGGCCAATAGTGCAAAAAGAGTACTCCGATCTAATAGCAAACCCTTTCGATCAATCCGGGAAAACCGAGTTTTGCTTTGCCTCGAAAAGCTACTCCGAAACACGAATTTTCCTTTCGCATGCGGCGCTTTTCTCGGATGGGTTCGTTGTAGTGACCGGACAACCCGGCACCGGGAAGACCACGCTAGTTAACCAGTTGGCTGAGAGCCTGGCAACGCAACACAACGTTAAAACAATTGTCTTGGATTGCAACCAGTTACCCGCGGGCGGTTTGCTGAATGGACTGGCAGAGACATTCGGAATCAGTACATCGTCAGCCAGTCGGGATGAAGTTTCCCAACGTCTGTCGACAGAGTTACAACGTATGCAGCTCTTTGACCTGCGCGCACTACTGCTCCTGGACGAAGCCCAGGCACTCGATGGGCTGGCCCTGCAGGACCTGCTTCTGGTAAATAGTTTGCCGGGAACTGGAAAACCGGCAATACAGATCTTTTTCGTAGGCCAACCTGAGTTACACGCCCTCATGTCCGGCCCCTCCATGAAGCTGATAAAACCAGACATCATGGGAGAACTTGAACTTGAACCTCTGCAAGGCGAGGAAGTCTTGCCCTACATCAGGAACCGCTTTGAACAGGCAGGCCAGAAGAGCACGCCGGACATGGATGAAGCTGCAATCTCATTGATACATGCATTCAGCGAAGGGGTGCCTGGCAGGATCAACCTTGTCTGTAGTCGCTTGTTCAAGTTGACGGGGGCAGAAATTCATCCACATGTCGGCGCAGACGACGCACGCATGGCTATAGAACAGTTGACATCCGAGGGACTGATCGACACATGGACGGCTGTCGCTCAGGAGAGAGAGCCCTCTGGAGAGACAGGCATTCCAACAGGCTCCCTAATTCAAGGGCCCACTGGTGCCGCCATGGAGCCGGAAACCAACTTCGACGATGCCGAGGTCATGTCCGGTGTCACCACAGACCGGGACCGAATCGGCCACGCCCCCACGCCGGCAGAAAGTGCGCACAAGACAACCCGGTCGCGCCCCACTAACCGCAAACCCGTCAGGAAGCGCCGCGGATTCCGCAGTGTCTACCTGATCATCATTGCGCTCGCCCTACTCGCCGGACTGATTTGGCTCAAATATCTCCAGGGTGACCAACGCAGGGAGGAAACACAGGCCTGGCTTGCAGATAAGGCCGCTTCCTTGCAGGCAGAAATTTCCGGCACGCAAAGGCAAAGCCAACCTGACCAGCGGGCTGACATCGCTACCCCTGGGCCGGATCAGACCAGATTGCCTGGTGCCAGGCCGGATACCGCCGCTTTTTCTCATACAAGCCAGGTCGGCACGGACAATGATAGCGGCACCCATCCAACAGCCGCAGCCGCCGGGCCACCGCCTGCGACTGTAACCAAAGCGGAAGCAGGAGACGAGACCATTGCCATGCAGGCCAGCGAGTTAATGGAATCTAGCAACCTGCCCACCATTGAAAACGCCAAAAACGCTACACCCGCACCAGCTGAACAGTTGACTCAACCAGCCGCAATCACTGACTGCCAGGCAGGATTTCAAATCAATTTCGGCAACGACAGCTCGCAATTGTCCGAGGAAGCCAGAAACTTGCTGGACCACCTGGCCGACGAGTGCCTGGACATTGGAACGAACAAAGTGAAAGTGACCGGTTATACGGATACCTGGGGGGACTGGGACTATAACTTACGATTGTCGCAACGCCGCGCCGATGCGGTAGCCCAGTACCTCATACGACAAGGTGTTAATCCAGATTCCGTTTTTACTGAAGGTCTGGGCGAGTATGGGTTCGACCAGGCTGCCTCTGAACGACCGGCTGCAAACACGACGGAACGGCGTATCGTACTGCTGGAGATCCAAGCCCGGTAACATCCTCCGGAAAAGGCATAATCGCAGCCCCTAAAGATCTCCGCCCCACTGGCGCGCCCAGCCCCAATAAACTTCATCTATATGATTTTATTAATCTTTTTAGATTCTGTAGAGTAATTCCGGCGTGAGAGAACACGCTAGACAAATCCCATAGCGTTCCGGTAGCCCAGTACACCGACAGGAGACATTATCCCCGGGCCTGTTACTAAAATGGCTAAACCCAGCATGTATAAAACCCAGCAAAAAAACTCCAGATTTCGCCACTTTTTGTTTTGTGTAGACCCTTTTTGGAGCTAGATTCTGCAGAAAACATAGAGAAGTCAGACAATTGGGACAAGGGGACTGATTGGGGTGAAAAGGTTCGATGTCACCTTCAAGGGACAGCTTCTTCCCCGGCGTGAACCTGAGCAGGTCAAGGCCGGTTTTGCCGAGCTGTTCCAGATAAAGGATCCCGGCATGCTGGAGGAGATATTCTCTGGTCAGGCAGTTATCCTGCGCAGCAATCTAGATCGCAAGACGGCCGCTGAATACTTCATGAAAATGAACAAACTGGGAGCCGTGGCGGAACTGGTACCCTCTGCCGCCAGCATGCGCGAACACACCAATGGCGAAAAACATGCTGCACAGATAAATGGCATTCAACCCCATATTGTCGTTGCTTTCGAAGAACATGACGGTCGGCAGGCGGGGGAAGCCCATGCTGAACAGCCGGGACAAACGGATAAGACCTGGCCCGTCAGTGCCGCACGCATACAGCGCAAACCCCTTGCGGTGGCCGAACCTCATAGCGAGGACCTGGAAGCTGCAATCCTGAAACGTGTCGACCAGGAGGCCGCCAAGCGCAAAGCGAAACTACTGCAGGCGGAACGCGAGGAGGCGCAGCGTCAGGCACAGGCCAGACAGCAGGAAGAGGAGGCAGCCAAGGCCGCTGCCACGCAAGCGGAAGAAACCCGGCGCATCGCCAAGCAAGAGCGCCTGCGTGAACTGGAACAACGCCTGGCTCGGGAGCGCGAGGAGGAACTGCGACAGGAGGAAGAAAAGGCACTCGCTGCCGCACTTCGCAAGCACAAGGAGGAACAGGCACTGCGCGCTGCCAGGAGCAGCCAGTTGGAGGAAAGCACCCGTCGGGAACTGTCTCGCCTGCGCGCATTGGGACTGGCTGCAAAGTCGGCACTGGACAATGCCCTGGCTCAACTAGAGCAGGAATCTGACGAGGTCGGCAATACGGCGGAAAAAGAGATCGCCCAACTGAAGGAAGCCGCGCTGGACACCGCCGAAAAGGCTCGCGAACAGGTGAGCCACCTGCGCAAAAAGCAGGAAGATGCCCGCAGAAACCGCGACCTCGACCTGGCCAGGCTCGAAGAGCTCGCGCAACAGAGCGCAATCAATGCCCGCAGGAAGCTTGAACAACTCAAGGAACTGGAAGAGCAGAACAACGCAGACACCTGTCGAACGATCACGAGGCTGGAAAGTATCTCCCGGGAAACCCTGCGAAAGGCGGGAGAAGAAATAGCACATCTCGAGGCGCAAATTGCCCAGATCAGGTCCCGGGCAGAGGCCGATGTGGCGGCGTCGGAAAAATTGATTGTCGAGGCCCGCACCCGTTCAGAACAGGAGCGGGAAAACATTGCCGCCCAGCGCGAGGCGGCTACTGCTGCCGCGGACCTGGAAGCTCGGGAGATAAAGCAACGTCGTGAGAATGCGATAGCAACCGCGGAAGCAGGCATCGCCCGCATCGACGCCGCCCAGCGTGAAACTGAAGAGCGCACCGCTGAGGAACTGGCTGAACTGGACGCCAGGGCCAGGGGTGCCGATCAACGGGCCCGGGAAACGCTCAAGGCACTGCAGGAAAAAATGGACGCTGCCCGGAACAAGGCGGCAAGAGAACTGGAGCGCCTGCAGTCTCAGGAGCAGGAGATCAAGCGTCGCAAGGACGAACAACTTACGGAACTCTCTGCCTAGCAGACTCTCCCCACGGCAGCCGACAACCTGCCGCACCACCATCACCGGTCGCCTCGGCTTGTGATTTCAGCCGGGAGCGCTACAATTGCGCGTTTCAATCCTGCGCTAACGCCGCCCCAAAACATGTCCCTCTGGCGACCCCGGTCTGTTTTGCAATTGGTACTGATCGGCTTCTTCACTGCCGTTGCCCCCCTTTGTCTGGCGATCGTGTTCACCCTGCAGACCCTGGAGTCCCTGGCCAGCCATGAAAGAGCGATAACCCGCCAGGTTATCGAGGTCACCCGGCTCGGCCAGAAAATCGAGGGGGAACTACGGGAGATGGAGCGCCACACCCGGCAATACCTCGCGCTGTTTGACAAAGAACTGAGAGAGTTGGCGGAACAGGAGCGCTCAAGACTGTTGGTACAGCTGGCGGAACTGGGACTACGCGTCCCGGAACAGAGTGCCAGGGCCCGGGAACTTGCGAACTCCCTGAAAGCACTGAATCTGGCAGAAGTGCCACCGCCGGTACCCGATACGGAAATCAATGATAACTCCCTTTACAAGGAGTACCTCGACCGGTCATTCAGCATTATTAGCAATCAGCGCTCGACATTACTTGAAAGGCTTAAGCTATGGGTTGACCGGTTACTGGATGACAATGCCGCCCGGGCCGAGGTCGTTATCGACTCCATGCTGCTTCAGCTGTCCTTTCTGGCCCTTACCACGCTCGCCCTGCTGCTGTTTTTCAGCTATTGGATCAACAGGCCCGTACAGGAACTCACCAAGGAGATCGACAAACTGGGAACCACGGGCCTGGGACACACGGTGCGCATATCCGGCCCCGAAGAAGTGGCCGCAGTGGGCCGCAAGCTGGACTGGTTACGGAAAAGGCTACACGAGGCAGACAAACAGAAAGAACAGTTTCAGCGTCATATATCCCATGAACTCAAAACGCCCCTGGCAAGCCTGCGGGAGGGTACGGACCTGCTTGCTGAGAAGGTTACGGGCCACCTGTCACAACAGCAGCAGGAGGTCATCGACATCGTCCGGCAAAACGCCATAGAATTGCAGCGACTGATCGAAAACCTGGTTGAATACAACCAGTTACCGCAACAGGAGCTGGTCATTGAAAACATCCATCTGGGCGAGTTGTGGAAGGAAATCCTGAACAGTTACCTGCTCACCATCGACCAGAAGAACCTCAAACTGGAGGTGAGCAGTAAACTCACTCACTGGGTTGCCGATCGACACAAGCTCAAGACAACCCTCGATAACCTGATGTCCAATGCCGTCAATTACACCCCGGAGGGGGGGGGCATACAGGTTGTGTGGCGTAGGCAAGCTGCTATGCTCATTATAGATATCGCCAATTCCGGAGACCCTATTCCCCCCAAGGATGCCGAGCGCGTGTTTGAACCCTTTTTCCAGAGCACAGCTAAGAGAACAGGGCCTATAAAGGGATCAGGAGTAGGGCTGAGTGTCGCCAGGGAGTGTATCGAGCTGCAGGGCGGCACCCTCAGCCTGGTGCCGCATCGTTTTTTTCCTGTCTGTTTTCGCCTGCAATGTCCAGCTCATTGAAATGTCCAGTCCATTGACCAGCAAAATACTGCCGTCAGTCGTCATTGTGGCGCTCCTTGGCGCCTGTACTACCCCGGCGCCAGTAGAGGTCGTGGAGGTGCACAGGGAGGTGCCTGCCAAGGCCGCCAAACCGGCGCCGGTGCTCAAATGGCTGCAATGGCAGGAAACCGTATCTACCATGAATGCCACGCAACTGAGTACTGTTCTCGAGGGCATGGCACAACCCGGCAATGCAAACCAGTTATTCTACTACGGCCTTCTCAACCAGCAGTCCGAAAACTATGACGGCTGGGTAATTGCCCGGGATACCTTCCGCGATCTGCAGGCCGACAACACCCTTACAACCAAACAAAAACAGCTCGCAGGCATACTGGAAAGGTACAACCAGAGCCGGATAAACGCTTCCTATGGCCAGGATGAATTGCGCAAGCAAAACGAGGAGCTACAGCAGCAGCTGGCCGATCTGCAGGAAAAAAACCGCCTGCTGGAGCAGAAAATCCAAGCCATTACGGAACTGGAATCCACTATCAGCATACGCAACGGAGAGTGACGGGGATGCAGGATCACCTTCTTCTAGTAGACGACGACGCCAACTTGTTGAAATTGCTGGAAATACGCCTGGAGGCGGAAGGTTTTGTCGTCATTACCGCTTCTTCCGCTGAAGAAGCGCTGCAGCTGCTTCGCAATCATCAGGTCGACCTCGTGATCACCGATTTGCGCATGGAGGGAGCCGACGGACTCGAACTGTTCACCCAGATACGCCACTTCTACCCCGGGCTGCAGGTGATCATAATGTCCGCCCAGGGGACAATTCCCGAAGCCGTGTCCGCGACCCAGATGGGCGTTTTCGAGTTTCTGACCAAGCCGATAGACAAAGCGGCTCTAATGGAGAGCATACGGTCCGCCCTGAAGCAATCCGGAGCATCCCAGGCAGAGGTTTTCGAAGGCTGGCGTGAACACGTGGTTACCCGCAGCCCCAACATGGAGCGCATTCTCAACCAGGTACGACAAGTTGCCAGTTCTGATGTCAGTATTCTTGTAACCGGCCCCAGTGGTAGCGGCAAGGAATTGCTTGCGAGGGCTGTACACGAGGCCGATAAGGACCGCCACGGCCCCATCGTTGCGGTCAATTGCGGAGCTTTACCCGAACAATTACTCGAATCGGAATTGTTTGGGCATGTGAAGGGCGCTTTTACCGGCGCCGTCAGCGAACACCAGGGTCTATTTCGGGCGGCACATGAAGGCACCTTGTTTCTCGATGAAATCGGGGACATGCCAATGCCAGTGCAGGTAAAACTGTTACGCGCCCTACAGGAGCGTCGCATACGCCCTGTCGGCAGTACCAAAAGCGAAACGGTGGATGTGAGGATTATTTCTGCAACAAACCGCGACCTTGAGCAGGATATGCGAGAAGGACTGTTCCGCGAAGATTTGTTCTATCGCCTCAATGTGATCAATTTCCACCTCCCCTCACTGGCCGAACGGCAGGAAGACATACCGCTACTAGTCAACCACTTCCTGCACTCGACCGAGGCCTACAAAATGGGCAAGGTATCGAGCTTCGCCCCCGCTGCCCTGGATGTGATGATTCATGCGCCCTGGCCTGGCAACGTCCGTCAACTGCAGAATGTGGTGCAACGCACAGCCGCCCTGGCCACCACGCCAGTTATACCAGAATCTCTGGTACGCGATGCCCTGACCGTAGAAGACCGTTACCTGCCTTCCTTGAGCCAGGCCAGGCTACAGTTTGAACACGACTACCTGGTGAAAGTCCTACGGTTAACCAGCGGATCAGTGGCCGACGCCGCACTTCTGGCACAACGTAACCGAACCGATTTTTATAAACTTCTGAAACGTCACAAGATTCAACCGGAAAAATTTAAGAATAGTAAAGTGTAAGCACAAAGCAATGCTCCTGGCAGACTGCTTGGTAAGCTCAAGGGATCAACAATGCTAGTGCGACACAGCAACGAGCATATTTTGGTCAAGGTTTTGGTATTGAGAGAAGTCTGTGTCGTAATGTTGGTTAGGCCCCTTTAAACCGGCAGGTTCTCAAAACTTCCGAATTATCACACCACCGGCATCAGATATCGAACTACATGACAACTGAAGATCAAAAATCATGTTTTATTCAGCAACCTACCAGCCCGCCGGTGAACACCCAGAAACCTCTTTCAGCAATTTCAACATCAAGTTTTTAATCACTGTTCCAGTAATCGTCCAAGATACAATGTCATTGCAACATAAACACTACAGACACCCTTTAGAATGAAGCTAGTGATAGTAAGAAAGCGGATATATATGTTATGACTGCATTTACGATTACTCGAAGAAGACTCATGCAATCGGCAATGATTGGCCTGGTCTGCCATCGTGCATGGGCTGGAAGCCGTTGTGGAGAACCCCAGACACCCGATAACAACCAACCATTGGGCCCATTTAATGCAGCATCCACGGCGGAAGAGGTTACCGCCGGACTCGATCTTACTGGTAAAACAGCATTGGTAACAGGTTGCAGTTCAGGGCTTGGACTAGAAACAATGCGTGTTCTGGCACTAAGAGGTGCGCATGTCATCGGCACTGCAAGAACACAAGAAAAAGCAAACGACGCCTGTCAAACCGTTAGCGGAAAGACCACACCAATCAGTTTGGAATTAACTGAATTTGACTCCATTCGTGAGTGTGCATCTATCGTCAAATCGTTCGACACGCCAATTGACATACTGGTGTGCAATGCCGGTGTCATGGCGATAAAGGAACTGAGGATCGTTAATGGGGTAGAAATGCAGTTCGCGGTAAACCACCTTGGGCATTTCATGCTGGTCAACCTGTTAACTGATACCGTGACTAGGGCGAAAAATGGGAGGATTGTGATACTCAGCAGCTGCGCGCATCATGGTGCAGCACCGCACGGTATTGATTTCGACAATCTGGATGGCTCGAAGTCCTATTCGCCCTGGGACGCCTATCGCCGCTCGAAGCTTGCCAACGGACTGCATGCAATGGAGTTGGCGAGGCGCCTAAAAAGCACCAGCGCCACCGCGAACGCAGTACACCCCGGCACCATTAAAACAGATTTGTGGCGCCATCTGGATAGGCCCGCTCCAGATGGCAAGATGAACAAGTCAATACCACAGGGGGCTGCCACCCAATGCTATGTAGGAGCACACCCAATTCCTGCCGGGATAAGTGGACAGTACTTTGCCGATTGCAATCCGGTTATCGCCAACCCGATTATGTACGATAAAAAAATGGCTAAACGACTTTGGGTTATATCAGAGGAGTTATGTACGTAAAACTTTCGCCCGGTACAGGAGTAGTCTACTTTCTGCCAGGCGAATCAACGCATAGACACTAGTTGTCGAAGCACTATTATAGGAAAAAATATTGCACCTTTAACGTACCGTGGCACTAGCCGTTTTGGTTGGGACAGCATCCTGTGTAACCACTCCAGGCCTACACTACGCATCCATACCGGCGCCCGCATTCGCTCACCTGCCAGAAAATCTATCGTAGCACCCACGCACAAACCGACTCCGGCATGAAGCTCATTCGCATGGTTATAAACCCAGAGCTCTTGCTTGGGAGCACCCAAACCGACGACTAACACGTCCGGGTTTGCACTATTTACCATCTCAACGATCTTATGATTTTCAGATGACTCAAACTCAAACCCAAGTGGAGGGCTGTATGTGCCAACCACGTCAACTCCCTTCCATCTCTGATGTATGGCCGTAGCTGCACGCTCGGCAACCCCGGGAGCGGCGCCAAGAAGAAACACGCTCAGAGACGATTGTTTATCAGATACCTTTGAAAAAATTGCTGGAACCAGGTCACTGCCAGGCACTGTTTCCTCAATTGTATAACCAAGCATCAACAACGCAAGACGAACCGGTTTGCCATCGGTAAGTACCAAAGCGGCATTTGCGTAGGCACACTGAAAACTTTCGTTTCCTTGAAGACACAAAATATGATCTACATTTGGTGTCACAACATACTGCATGCTACTGCCTCTTCTGCTTGCAAGTGCCAAGCATTTATCGACCGCTTGGCTCATCGTCAGCGGGTCAAACTCTACCGAGAATGCCTTGATTCTACTTGTCATCCCGAGGTCAGCACATCTGTATACACTCTGGCAACTCCTTCTGCCATTGAACGGGTAGAAAAATTATCTACCTGTTGCTTATATGCGTTTTCTCGCTGCAATTTCCACAAATCGGGCGAACTGATCAACGATTGTATTGCCCCCGCCAGTTCCACTTCATTTTCGGGCTCGACCAGGGTGCCAATGGTTGTATCGGTAATGACTTCGGGCACACCCTCTACCCTGGTACTGATAACCGGTACGCCATTGGCCATTGCCTCCAGAACGACCATTGGCAACCCCTCTCCAAACAGACTTGGCAGAACAAAGATATCCATTTGTTGGAATTCGGCATCGACGTCTTCAACGAAACCAACCCAGTCTATATACTTGGAAATGCCTAACTGTTCAACCAACTTCTCTATGCGGCGCTGATACTCTTGTGACTCAAATTCACCAACGGCTCTGAGCCTCACCGCCACCCCGGCATTTAAAAGGCGAGCGACTGCTTTAAGCAGGATCTCAAGACCCTTTCGTTCACGAAACAGTGCAGCTACCCCGATAACCCAAATATCGCCTGGTTCATTTCGTTCAGGTAGTGTTTCAGGAGAAGAAACCCCATTGCAAACAACACTGATCTTACCGGCTGGCAAACCGATTTGTTCGGCATACTCCACCAGACTGCGTGAAACAGGAATTACTCTCGCTGCATTTCGCGCTGCGAATTTCTCTACGGAAGAATTGATTCTGTTTCGAAAAGATTGTGTCGTGCAACGCGTGGTAGGACTATGCAGGTGATGCACCAGAGGAACGCCGGACAATCGACTCGCTATAATTCCGAGCAAAGCGGTTCGTGGCGTATGGGAATGAATAATTGAGACTTGATTATCCTGGACATAGCGAGAAAGTCGTAACGCCACTCCAATATCAAGTTGCCTCTTCATTGGAAAATCAAGAACTCTTGATAAATCGCATTTGCAGCACTCTCTGAATTTGACGGGTTTTACACAGGCAAGCCAAACATCGTAACCATAGAGAGGAAGGCTCTGGGCCAGCAAATCCTGGACCCGCTCAGCACCTGAATAGAACTCACCATTTATAAGATGTAATATCTTTTTGTTAGAAGAAACCCGCATTGATGGTTCCGATTATAGCCTTTGAATAATCGAGTGATAGAATCGATCATCTGCACACACGATTGGGATAAAAACCCGAACTACCAATAACAATCTGGTTGCTACTCACTACTCCCGCCAGAATAAGGCCATTGCCAGGGTTAATGTAATCCCGTTTACATAAAAGCAGACACCTCCAGAACCGCCTATTCACTTTAAGACAATATCGCTCGGTTTTCCACACCTAAAACACGTGGTGCGCCCAGTGAACTCGCATATGGCCATCGGGCACGATCGGATCAGCTGTTACTTAACTCCCCGGCTCACCCAGAACCAGAAATAACTTGCCACCTTCCGTTAGGCCCTGCCCTGCATGCTACCCCACCCTTTGGTGTCCAACTTTGTCTGGTGAGCGTACAGAGTGATCGGACATATTGGCATGTCAATTTTCTGAAGCGTAATATATTTGTCACAATGCTTCCCAAAACCAGCTTACATAGTACATGACAGCATTTTTTAAATGTCGCTTTCCCATGGGAGCATCCCTATTGGGATGCTCCAGGTGTTACCAATGATTTTCCTGCCGAACCGCCTTTTGCAATGCGAAGTTCATCCATGTAGATGGTGCGATTTACAGTAGAGCTATACAACTTGCCGTATTTCGATTTATACAATCCCATTTTGAAATACAGCGGGTCGCGTCGCGGTGCATCGCCGTCATAAAAGACAGTCGCCCCGCCCGAAAAATCGGCAACTTTTGTTCCGCTCTTCCACGCCTGTATGTACCCATTCTCCAGGCTGAACTTGACACGAACCACCCAGTCTACCCACTTGCCTTTCTCCAGCTTGCCGCTCCACAGCTCCCTGGCCTGTATTTTGTCTTTGACATTTCCAGTATGGTTGACAAGGGCAATATTCCCGCCTTTGATTCTTAGCGCCAACGGCGGAACATAAGGGCCTACCTCACCAGTGGCATGGAACTGCCATACTATTTCAGCATTGCTTTCGTTGGAATCTTCTTGCCAATTACTGGGTATGTACACGCTCACACCCATCCAGTACTCCGTATCGAATTTAATGGGTAAAGCATTTACATTCTTCATAAGCTCTGCCCTGGGTTTGCCATTTCCCTGGGTTGAATTTGTCCCATCCCAGTCAGCTTTCTCCAAGTAGAACTTACCTGCATATTTGCCGGTGCGGACAACTGATGACTGCACACCTATAGCTCCGCTCAAGCCCTGCTCTTCTTTGGTCCAGCCGTCCCAGGCATTGTACTGGCTCTGTATTTTACCCGACTCAAAATCGCCAACGAAAAGCAGCTCTGCTCCACTTGCGGTTGAACTACTAGTAGATCCGGTTTTCGCAACCTGGCTTTCTTCCTCAGTGGCACTGACAGCTGTATCCTGGCTTGCAGAAGTGCTCGTTTCAGCTACTGAAGTCTCTACCACGACAGGTGTAGTGCCGCTAGCTGGTATTGCTAGCACGATTTCGTCTGTCGCTTTATTGCCGTTGTTGTCCCGCGCCATAGCCGTAATACGTACATCGCGACCAGAATATGAAGACGAATCCCAGGTAAAGGTATACGGAGCTGTCAGGTCACCGCCTAGATGGACGTCATCTACGTACAGCTTCACTCTATCCACACCATCCGGGTCACTTGCTTCCACAACTATTTTCATCACTCCGGAACTGATAGTGGTCGGCGCGACGATGGAAACCAGCGGCAAGTTACTATCGACCACAGGCGTAGTTACGGGCGCTTCAACTATCACCTCTTCCTCCTGTATTACTTCTTCTTCGGCCACAGTTTGGGAACTTCCTGAAACCGTCAGTACGATTTCATGAAAATTCCTGTTACCCAGTTTGTCCCGGGCCATAGCTTTGACTTTTACATCTTTGCCTGTGTAGGCCGACGTATCCCATTTAAACGTATAGGGGGAAGTGAGATCTCCACCCAGCAGTACATCGTCTATATACAGCTTTACCCTGTCAATACCGTCCGCGTCGATCGCCTGAACGACTACTTCTGCTATTCCAGAGGCGTACGATGTCGGGGAAATAATTTCGACAAACGGCAATTGATCATCACTAACAGTCGTACCAGCCAGCGCAGCTGTTAGTATCTCTTCATCCCATGTCTGTTCTACTGTATTCACCGTCTCGGTTTCAGCAGGGTCGTTGCTGCTTACCGCCAATGTAATTTCAGTAGTGGTCTTTTCGCCTGAATTATTGCGAGCCAGTGCTTTGATCTGGACTTCTTGACCTGCGTAGTAAGAAGAATCCCAGCTAAATACATAGGGCGCAGTCAAATCACCACCGAGGTGAACGTCATTGACATAAAGCTTTACCCTCTCTATCCCGTCGGGGTCACTTGCCTCGACGACAATTTGCACTGTTCCGGATACGGTGGCGCCCGGTGCAATGATCGATACGACAGGACCATCGGTATTAGACGAGAACTGTACTGCAGATTCCTGCATTTGAGTCAGTTCGGTTTCAACCACCTGGTCGTCGGACGCGCCGGACTCCAGACCACTTTCTACCGCACCAATATCAGGTGCGCTCCCTGTAATGGGTGCCCCATAGAAATCATCCGTGATTCCAAGATACGCGCCAGCATCAACAAGCGGGCTACCAGCCGCGGGAACCCAGAGAGAATCTAGATCAACGGAATTCAAATACAGATCATGCGAACCTTTCAATGCTGAATCAATCTCGTTGGCAGGGTTAGACCATGCATTATGGTCTGCGTAAATATCCAAAATATAGCTGCTTTTCGTTAGTGCCTGTATCGATCCTTTAACAAACAGGTTGTTCTGTAGTTCCATGGCCTCAACATCTTTGACATTCAGCAGCACTTCCAGCGATGAGCCTGATGCGTAGAAAGTATTGTTGAGTACTTGTATGCCACTTGCGCTCCAGATTCTCAAAGCAATTGGATCCGCGCCACCGTCCTGGGCCAATTCTCCAAATATGTTGTTGCTAATCATGGTGTCACGTTCTGGAAGCGGACTGGAACTGAATCCTTTACCAATTCGCACATGGAAAAAATTGTTATAAAAGTAGTTTTTGCGAAGCGTTATTCCAGATACATCATTCAAAATTTGCAGACCAATTCCGAGACTTCTCTTCACATCCTGTCCTGACGCGGCAGGATAAAAGCCTCTAATGATATTGCCTGTTATTTCAATATCACCTCCAGGAGTGCTTTTAAGCTCTATGGCGTTACTGCCGACGTTTCCAAAACGGGTGGGGTTTGCGCTATCGACTTTGCCAGTCTCATCTCTGTAGCTATACGGACGAATGACCTCGAAAGTATTGGAAGAGATTTCAAGGCCCTGGACGTTTCCAATTATGTGAAGGCCATCTCCACCAATGTCCCGGAAGGTATTCCCGGTGATAGATATATTTTCAACGGTATTCGACAGTTGAACGGCATTCAACGAAACACCAACCGTACGACTCCGCAAATTATCAAAAATATTATCTTCAATCAGGATATCCCGGCCGCATTGAACATTAATCCCAATCTCCTTGCCGTGCTGGAACCTGTTGTTACGAAACACGATCTGCTCGGCAAAGGCGGTACAATTGCCGCTTTTTTGATCACCAATTCTAACTGTATCGGAGTTTTCAAAAGTCAGCCCGTCAAATACCCAGCCAGCGACGTCCTTGACAAGAAGATTTCTGTTCGCCTTTATATGAGCTTTTTCGCTCTCATAGGCCTTCACCGTTATCGGATTGGCCAAAGTGCCGCTATTGTAGTAACGCGAAGTCAAAAGCGGCACATCTTCATATATTCCAGCCCGAACATACAAAGTGTCCCCGGCCTGGAGTGTCCTCATGGCGTAATCAAGGGTGGCAAATGCATCACCGGGTTTCTGCCCACCGTTGCTGTTTGTCCCGTTTCCCTGGTCAACATAATAATCCGTTGCCAGAGCTACCGAAGGCAAAACCAGCAAGCCCAGCGCCAATACAATTGCGCCTATGAATGAGTATATTGCTCGGAGCATAATGTTCACTTGTTGCCTCTCCCCTTTAAAAGCCGCTGTTACGCAGCTCCTGGTCAGTCCCATGCCGCTTTTCGCCTCTTCGCCGGGCGGTTAGCGTTATTTGCATTTCGAATATAATTCCTCCCGCATGATCACCAATAGGAATTTCTGGTCTTTTCTCAAGAAACTGGAGATTTCCGGGCCTTACTTGCTCCGGAAGGACAGGTGATGGGGATGGGGGATGGGGATGGGGGATGGGGGATGGGGATGGGGGATGGGTCTAGAGTATTGCGAGCTCTTACACGCCAAAGGCTATTTTTATTTTAAATTTCAGATAGTTATAAAATTACAGTCTGAAATGGACCCGGGCCGGAGCCTCCCGAGCTCACACAGGTAAAAGGATGCAATGAACCACGGAATGACAACGGGTCAAAAAATAGCCAACAACTGTTTTATGCTGTAGGCTTAACATTCCAACGCAAACTACGCGGTAAAGCTGTAGTTGATGCATTTTTGTTAAAAATCACCGGTAATATGTAACTCGTTCCGGTGGACAAATGCGTATCCAGTCAGTGCACCGTTGACTTTTGCAGGCCACGCGACAAGTCGTCTTTTCGCCTGCCCGGAATACTAATGGTTGATGCAGCACAGATTTTTCTTAAACAGCGTTTTGTGGCGAGTAGTCTGGTCATCCTGTTACTAAGTTCCTGCAAGCTTCGCGTTGTCGTGCCCGAAGGGGGCACTGTGGAGTCAAAATCAACGACTTATAGCTGTGCTTCAGGACAGACTTGTGAAATCAATGTCGTGGATCTCTTCTTTGATGAATCCTTCGTTGCCAAACCCGCCAGCGGGTATAAGTTTAAGTTCTGGAAGAAGGGAGACAAGAGATTTTGTGGGCATAAAAAGACCGCCTGTAATCTTTCCACAAGCGGGCACGACCCGAGTGTTACAGAAGTAATTTCAAATTTCCTTAGCACTGAAGAGGTCTTTTATTTACAACCCGTATTCGAATGTTCCCAACCACTAACAACCACTGCCAATGTTGGAGCAGATAATGATGTTGACACCCCCACATCTACTGCAGCCGAATTGTTGTATGTCGGCGATTTTGAAACGGGGGAATTTCAGGAACGGAGTGCAGGTAGAGACGCCTGGAGTGTATATTCCCAAGGTATCGAAGATGCCATTGTCGTAGAGACCGCTCTTGCCCGGAAAGGCAAACACGCCAGCAAATTCAAACTGGAGAAAGATGACTGGAACGGAAACAGTTCGATCCAGGGAGAGGGAAAACCCAGAGCTCAGCTAGTCAAGGACAATAAGACTCTGCCAATAAATTTCGACAGCGACTACTGGCTCGGATTAAGTACATACATGCCAAATGACTGGAAAGCCGATACGAATGAAAGCAATGCAGAGGTACTCTGGCAATTCCACGCTTCGGGGGGTGTTGGCCCCTATGTTCCGCCTCTAGCATTGATCGTCAGAGGAGAGGTGCTGGAAATTGAGAGCCATTTTGGTGACGTTCAATCTCAAATTGGTACTAGAGTTCACTGGTCGTGCGGAGTCCAGACAGGAGAGTGGGTAGACTGGGTGGTAAATGTCAGGTTTAGTCTGGAAGAGGGAATGATCAGAGTGTGGAGAAATGGCGAAAAAATTGTCAACTTCTCCAGTGGGCCTACCATGTTTTATGACAGTGAAAATCTTGAGCGTAAGCCCCTCTATATAGGCATTGGCTTATATAAACCAAAATATGTAAAAATTCCTTCCAGTGTGACAAAACGCACTATGTATTTTGATGAAGTTCGTGTCGCGACCGGAGGCAGCGACGGGAAAGGCCTGGTAACACCGGGCGTATCCAATTAAGCGACCGCAAAGCCCCCGACGACTGCCTCCTGAAGACTAGATCATACTTGAATTCCTGAATCCGCTAGAAAGCAGAAAACAGGATGGCCCGCGATCACTCAAATGCCAGGGCAAAACTTTGTTTGCGACTAGCGAGCAGACTTTCCAAAAAGCAACAGCCTTGCAACACTATATTTACTCAATAATTTTTCGAGCAAGATAGGTGCTGCAATACCCGCTATGATTCCAAGAAAAAGATGCAACTCAAGACTAGTTACCCCTAGTCTTACCATTATTATTCTCACAGCTGCCGCACTGAAAACATGGAACAAATATATTGTGTAGGAGTATTCACCTATCGCGGCAAGGAACTTATTTTCAAATCGAAACAGGAAAAGTGAAACAACACCGGCTGCACCTAGTAGAAACGCGACGAGACTCCGCCTAGCGAGATCGATTTCCACAACACCACTAAGCCCCAGTTGCGAAAAAAGGATACTGATAAGTGCCACAATCAGTATCAGGCTTTTTACCCCGGGTCCTATCTTATCCAGGTTAAAACGGTGAATACCAACACCCAGTAGGAAATACGGCATTAGGTAAACCGCTCCATTTACCGCGAAGAATGTTGTAGTTTTTACCTGTGAAAGCGAAATGCCACTAAAGAACAAAAGTACAAGAAAAAAACTGCCTTTTCGCTTCAGTATGCCGCTGAACTCCATAGGCACGAGCACAACGAAGATCAGCAATAATGCCTCCAGAAACCAAAAATGGGCAACCGGATAGAAACTGTATAGAGTGATAAAACTATATGTACTGTTGGTGCCAGGAACCAGATGCTGTATTCCAATATAGAGCGTACCGACTACCAACATGGGTATAATCAGCCTGCGGACCTTCTTGACAAGAAAACCTATTGGATTGCTTTTAACGGGCCTGAGCGAATATACATAACCTGAAAGAAATGTAAAAAGCGGCATTCTCAAATATACAAGCGAATCGTTTAAATAACGAAGGTATGAGTCTGCAGCTACTCGAAGTCCCTGCTCTGAGTTATCCCCTATAACGTGGTACGTTACAAGTAGGACACAAGCAAGCCCACGCAGACATTCGACAGAAAGATCCTTCTTCATTGAGTACACCTATTGTGCCAGGCGCCAGGACACTTAAATAGCGATTGCTATTCGGGCATTTTGATTATTCAATCCCGCTAGCATCGTTTCCCCAGCTAGCGATATTACATTGTTCCACAGCCAACCGGCCAACAAATCCATCATGAATATGAACAGGTACGCAGTTATCCTGAAGCGACTTTGCTAGGTTTCAGTCAGACCCAGACCCTTCAAACCGACTATATCCATGGAATGGAAATCAAAAAGTCTATCTCCAGGATAGTTAAACGCCAGGTATTTTCGATACAACAAACCGGGACGCAGGAAATTCTTATCCGGGTAAGCACCACCCGCACGTGAACCACAACTCACTCACGGATTTTCTCTGCAGTTAGCTCTTCTGTGCTTTACGGTCAATAAATGAAGCCAAAGCGTTCGAGAATATATATTTTTTACCAAAGTCCATCCCTGGTTTCTCAATTACCAGGAACGTGACTGCTGTTGCCAGAACCAGAAAAATCGTCAGCACCGGCATCATCAATAGATAATTCGGCAAACTATAATCACGAATCTCAACGACATTAAACACTGTGAAGGCGAAATACAGGATGACCCCGTGAAGCAAATAGATGCTATAGCTTATTTCTCCAAGTAGCGCCGCTGATTTCAGGGAAAATATGCCAAAAAAATCATTCCCCAATGAGACAAGGATAAAACACACTGAAATGATTATAACGTGATAGAAGTCGAACATATTTGGATAAAAGATCGCGGCACCAAACGCAAGCAAAGTGAGGCATGAGATTCCGGGAGTCTTCATACGATCTTCAGTAACAAATTCCAGCCTATGGAGATAATTAGCCCCTGCACCCGCTGCAAAAAATATCAGATACATGGTATCAATTTTGAGTATCAGGACCGGATAAAAGAAAAGCAGAGTGGTCAATATCAAAAGAATTACTCCTCCGGCTTTACCCAGTCTGGTGAGGATAAATCCGAGAGCTGGCAAGGATAAATAAAAAAGCCATTCATATTTGAGGGTCCAGTCGACCCCGGCAATAACTCTGCGCGTGTTTGGAACATCATTTATACGACCGCCGTCAAAAAAACCGAATCGGATTAGCTCCTTGGCTAGCTCTATTGGCGTAACGTGCAGTTCGTAATTTGAGCGATCAAAAGCAACCAGCACTATAATGACCAGGGCGAGGAGATACAGTGGATATATCCGGAAAATCCTCGACTCATATAACCGGAGCCAGAATCTTGTGTTACGCTTTTCGAGAATCCTGGGGACGAAAAGAAACCCGGTTATCATAAAAAAAATTGCAACGCCTACCTTTCCGTAATTTGTAAAATAGAACAGGTCCTCCGGCAGATTGAGCCACTCTCCTGTTACTTTCCAATGCCAGGTATATACACAGTGCTGAAAAAACACCGAAATCGCCAAAAAACCTCGCAAGCCATCTACAGTCGTATATCTCCCCTGCCTTTTCAGCAAATAAGCATAATGTTGGCGATGCACCAATACCTTGGCAACAAGTAGGGCTATCCAGAATGACAGCACAGTGGGCGCAAATGTTCGTAAAAACTCTAACACTGCCAGATGGCACTCCTGCTACCGTAACGCAATTCTAAGTCTCGATTATCGGGTAATGGGATGATTTGTCACCATGTATATTGATTTTTTGAGGGCCAATAGACATTTCAGTAGAGGAGAAAAATAGCGCAGGCAGCGCTTCAAGAAAAATCAACGGCGTTAAGACGATCAAGACTTCAAGTGTCTATAAATTGTCTTAATCTTATAATTAGGGCAGCATGTGACGGGCTCGGCACTCCATTCATTGCTTCCAGAACAGGCGCATTTAGCAGGGGAATCAGATCTTCGACCTCCCAGGCTACATGAATCCCGGCAAGACCCTTTAGCTCATTAGCCGTGGCGAGTTGATGGTCATTTCTGTGTTCATCCAATGCGTGCCGCCTGGGAAGAATTATCAGCGGCTTACCCCATTTTCTGGCCGATAGAATTGTTCCAATTCCCGCGTGCGCGACGACAACCCTGGCGGAGGTGAACAGTATCTCATATTCTGAAGGCGTTAAATGGCGCCTCACATCAAGATGCTTCCAGGTCTTGCCCTCCTGTCCTGGCCCAATCTGCGCGACGATTTCTTCGCCCAACTCGGGTGCAATACCGTCCAGCGCATCCATAAGACGCGGAAAAGGCAATTGGGTGCCGACCGTCGCAAAGATCACAGTACGGATCCAGCGTATTCTGCTCCGGTTTGTGCCGCGACATGCTCCCATTGGGTCATCCACAGGTGGGAAAACCTGCGCGCCAAACTACCAGACATGGACATCTCTTCTGCATTTGCAATGCTGTCTACCCAGATCGTACGAGCGCCCATAACCCGACCTATTGCTATGGCGATCACCCCAGGCAAAGCACCGGTCGAAATCACAACATCAGGTTTGAAATCCCATAAGCGTATGAGTATCGCCCAACCGGACTTGAAAATTTGCAGTTTAGAGTCCCGATTACAGTCAGGCACTATCCCGAAAGGTTGAGCGTCGAACTGCTCCGGCAAACCTGGCAAGGTGGTTAAGAACATCGTCTCGGCCTGTTCAAATGCCGGGCGCATGAGCATTAGCTGCTGCCAGTGTCCACCCCCGGATGCTACCGCCATAATACGCTTTTTCATTTACCTCTCGTTGCCGTGCAGTCAGGTGCTTCCCCGGAAAATGGTACATTTAAAATTCAAGTGTTTCCACTCATGTGACCACGCCCAAACCGTTATTCTATGACGATAGGAGATGTAGGATATATTGTTTTCTATTAAAAACTGCGAGATCTCAAACCCTTGTGAATAAACGGTCTAATCCGGGTTTTCCGACTCAGGTCGCTACTACAGGACCCTAAAGTCCCCCTATAAAATAGGCGTTAGGCACTGACACGCTGTCACCAAAACAGGGTAATAAACTGAACATTGCATAAGGTGAGAGTTTATTCTAGGCTAATCCTATTGCCAGGCCGTGTATTTGATTGTTATACCGCTATCCACTCAGCTCACCAGCGCCCCCACTCAATGTCCTCGAATGTAAATCCAGTTTCACTTTCGTATCTGATAGCCGCACTCGCCGCCACTTCCGCTTGTTCTACGGAGCCGGAACCCTGCGTGGCCAATGATGACTACACTACCGTTGCCTCAAGTGGACAGGTCTCTCTGGACATCCTTGAGAATGACCACGCTCGGGATGCCGACCTTGATCCGAGGTCCATATCTATTGTGAAGCCTCCAGATTATGGGCAATTGGAGGCCCACAGGGATGGAACCTTTACTTATATACACGACGGTAGCGGTTCAGCATATGACAGATTTGTCTATACAGTCTCAGACACAAGGGGCGAAGTTTCAAACCGAGCGACAGTGACCATTGCGCTACCCGGCGAAAAAACAATGAGTCCCCAGGATTGCGCAAACCATACCCCTATATCGGACATGGACAAATGTGTCATAAAGTTCTTTGACGGAAATTCGCTAACAGGTGTGTATTCATGGATACAAGGCTCTGGATTCGACGACCCGCAAAACATTTTCTCTGTGCAAGATGGACTACTTCACGTATCCGGTGATGGGCTGGGGGCACTCATTTCCGATCAGGAGTTTCGCAACTTTCGCATGGTACTCGAATTCAAGTGGGGTGAGCATACTTATGGAGAGCGCGCAGGAAAGGCCAAAGATGCGGGTATTTTTGTACACAGCTATGGCATAGAGGGTGGTGTAAATGGCAAGTGGATGCCCGGAATCCAAAGCCAGATAATGGATGGAAGCATGGGTGACCTGATCGTAATGCGAGGGAAAAATGAGGAAGGTGTACGTGTTCCGATCTCCATTACGATAAATACTGAACAGGTAGTTTGTGGTTTCGAAAGCTGGAATTGCCGAAATGGCTATCGCTGGAATCCAGGCGGATCAAGGTTAATTTTTAATGAACACCTTGACCACATACATTGGTATGGCTGGGATCCAAACTGGCAGGATATGCCAGGCTACAGAGGAACAGAAGATGTTGAAAGCCCGGACCGCGAGTGGAATACCATGGTCGTCATTGCAGATGATGATAGTTTGGAAATATTCCTAAACGGGGTAAAAGTTAATGAAGCGAGCAACGTATATCCGGCCTTTGGCAAGGTTCAACTTGAAGTTGAGTGGGCAGAATACTTTGTGAGGCGCTGGGAACTCTGGCCACTTTCCGGGGCAATATCCCCTTATGCTGCCCACTGAATGAACCTCACAGCCTGATTTCTAATGCTATCGCTCGATACAGAGTTTGTTCAGCATTCCGCTTACCGCGTCAGAACCCCATGGAATACCTGCTCAGTTTCATACGCGGCTTTCCGCCAACTAAACTTGCGCTCATTCAGAATGGCCTTGGCTGACAATTCTGACCACAAATTATTGTCACTCATAAGTTGCTGAATTTTATCGGCCAAATCCTCCGCATCATTGACATGGAAATAGAGTGCCCCCTCCCCTGCCACTTCTTTCAGCACCCGGATATCTGATGCAATGACCGGTAATCCATACTTTTGGGCCTCCAACACCGGCAGGCCAAAACCCTCATACAAGGAAGGAAAAACAAGAAAACGGGCCTGGCTATACTGCACACACAGTTGTGCATCCGCGACATAACCCAACTCCTCCGGAGGACTAGTCAGAGCCAACTCCCCAGTATAGCGCTCTATGTATCTATCGGAATCACGCCCGATATGAAAAACCCTGCAGGGACAACCCCTTGTTTCCAAGACAGCCAACGCCTTGAGCAAAACATCTGCGCCTTTATTTGGGGTAATATTCGCAACAAATAAACCAAAATGCCCTCTTTCAACAGGCTGCACATACCCCTCGAGACACGCTGCCTCCTTAACTACACAAGTCTTGCCTGTTGCCCAGGGATAAAAGTTCAACAAATCGCGTTGGGTATTTTCTGAAACTGAAATATTCTTGCTCGAGCGGCGAAGAGTCAGTGGGAAGAAAATATTCCACCAAGTCCTGTGACGTTTTTTATAAGATCCAGGGGATACGTTGAAATACAGATCATGAGTTGTGCTCACAAGTGGTACGGACCCGATAAAGCACCCTACCGGATTAGGATTAAATTCCAATACACAACCCAATTTCCTCGCGAGTCTGGGTACCGTGAAAAGTTGGTTCAATATGTTTTTAGGCGTCGATTCTATAAACGGACGGGTAATAATCTTCAGGTTTCTTCCCTGTAACATATCTGGAAGATTATTCTCATCCCAGCAGGTCAACAAAACGTAACTAAAGTCGTCCCCAAGAAGCAATTCGTCAAGGAGGTAAAACAGATAGTTGGTAATACCAGTAATTTTATTACCGGGTTCCTTGAGGTGGTTTATGAGTACGATTTTCTGCATGCGCACATACCACCCATTTTGCAATTGTGCTGAATTGCCATTTTAACTACACAAATCCCCCGGAAGAGTCCTATTCCTGGATATATCAGGAGCGGATTTCTCTTATTAACAACAAAGTCGAATCACATCGACATCTTCTCATAATTTTTCCTGGATGAATGCTGGCCTAGTTCATTGGTGTCTTTTGGGTACGCAAGATATTTATTTTCTTGAACAAGAGAGGGGCAGTAAATATCATACTGGAAATCCTGATCACACAAACCCAGCTCTTCTTTACAACGCTGCAGTATCTGTAAGTGTTCTTCGGGAGGTGTTTTCCTTGAGTTTACGTTTACATGAGGCCTGCTATATGTGCCGCTGTATCCCAGAAATTCGCAAATTTTAGTAGCAGCCCCTTCATCCCTTATAAAATTAACGATTAAAAGATCTTCCGGTCTTCTTGAAAAATAGTCCATTACATCCAGATGGTAACTATTACGCTGCAATATCCAGGTCTTCACCGCACTGTCCGTAACATCCCAGTACTCGGTTGCTACATGTGAACCTTTTCTTTTCTCCTTAGCGATGTGTCCAAGACGGCTGAATATCCAACCATCAAGTTCACGCACCTGCAATATAAATTTGCTATCAGGAAAATAGCGATCTAACTTCGGGAGATCCTCTGGTATCCCATCGCTAAAACAATCGTACTCATGGAAAATGGCCATATCTTCGCATGAACGCCATTCAACACCGTGAAAGGACGGCCGTCCGAGTTCATGGAAAAGCGCATGCAACGATGACGTGCCAGACTTGTTAAATCCAATGGCAAATATTTTTTCCTGCCTTAGCCTTAGCTTGTTCAAGGCGCGCCGCCAACGCAATTGCCAACCGTTTTTACTGAACAATTTTGGATAATTCTTGGATTTCATTGCCTATCACACAAAAGATTAATCTGTCGATAATACGACGACCTTATCGGAAATATAGCTATTGGATACCCGTCAGGAAAAACCTGTAATCAGCCAGTCGTCTTTTCGATCAAGCTACTGATCATTGCGTATCCGCCAATGCGGACTACTTGCAACTCAAAAGCATCCACTGTCACCGATCTTCACGAACAAGATAGCGAAAAAAAACTGATTTATCCTGAAATTTCTTACCCGGAATCAGGGAAAAGACCGCACCGAATACTCTCCACATGGAATGAACAATAAACCTGTAAAAAGACACTGCTTTTTTGCCATATGTGTATTCATAGTATATGACACTACTTTGAAAACTATACAGTGCAGCCTTGGCTAGAATCTGTTTTGCGCTCTTGTTGTGATAATGAACAATCGGCGCCTTGGGCAAATATATAACCTTAAGCCCTAACTTCCATGAACGCTTGCATAGCAATGTGTCCTCGTAATACATAAAAAGCGCTTCATTAAATACTCTGCCCTCATCCAAAACGTCTCGACGCAAGTAAAGGTATGCACCACATGCCCAATCTACCTCGTGTGTTTCGTCCGGGCTCAGGTCTGCATAGTTGAAGTAGCGGTGGAATGGTTGCTTGAACGTAAATACTCTACGAAATGTATGTGCAATGATGCCACTGGCGATAGTTGGAAATCTGAAATAGGAGGACTGAAAACTGCGATCCTCATAAAGCATTCTCCCGGTGACAATACCCACGCCGGGATTACTGTCTAGATAGTCGACAACATCCAGAGCTCCGCCATCCAGCAGTTTGGTATCGCTGTTTAGAAGAAGTAGATAACGTCCCCTGGCTATACGAGCCGCCTGATTATTCGCCTGAACAAATCCGACATTATCTGCATTTGCAATCAGAGTAACCTCAGGAAAATCATTTTGAACCATCAACGCGCTGCCGTCGGCAGACGCATTGTCAACCACGATAACTTCGATCTCTGAAGCGCTCTTCAGATTCTCTCTAATTGACGCCAAGCAATCTTTTAACAACTCGCACGTATTCCAGTTGACGATAATAATCGATAGGGAGATCATACTGGTTCCAAACTCGATTTAGATTTGCTGTTGACCGATTCTGCTGCAAAGAATCCTGGCCTCGTGCCTCGAACCAGAATTGCACATAACAGACAAATGGTCAGGACCCCATCTGGGAACTGGAAATAGTTCAGACTCACAAACGCCACCACAAGATAAATCAGGTAACTGCTACAGAACATTGGCAGCACTTCATATCCGGCTGGGGTAACAATCGCGAGTTTACGATAGTATAGGTATAACGTGAGATACAATATCGCAAGCCACACCATCCCGGTAATTCCATAAAATTTCAGCCAGTGGCTATAGCCCAAGTCCATTTTTCTGGTTAAATCCAGAAAGCGAAATTCATTGTCATCGTTTACACGAATCGCGCTCAGCCCGCTCCCCATAATCGGGTACTCCTCGAATACAGCCAGATCCAACGCTAGCATATGTGCTCTATCTTCCGCAGTGCCGGATACCTCAGCAGCATCTTCAAATGCGCTCATAAACACATCCAGAAAAATATTATTTTCCATTGTATAGGAAGCGATAATCGAGGCTGTCACGAACAGGGCGCCAATACCAGCAATGAGTTTGAACTGCTTGCCCTTTATCAGCACCCACAGGGTTGCGATGGAAATCGAAATAATGCGAAACCTACCCTGGCGCATGAAATGTGCTCCCAGGAAGAATATCGTCAGAAAACCGGCCATACCATTTGAACCACGTTTCCCTGGATAGGCCCAGTATGTCATATTCCACAAATAAGCCAGACTCACAAGCGACATAGCCGGTATACCGGTTCGCTCGATCCCTCCTCTCATAGTGATTTTCCCGTCGAACTGGGAAAAAAATATTTTCGGGCCAAAATAATTAATCAAGGATAAGCAAAATACCAAAACCGCAAGCATACTTAGAGCGTTCATAAACCTGAGTGTTTTTTCCGGCGTATCCAATATCATCAAAAAAAGAAAAAACGACAGGTAATAAAACTCGTGACGTACTGCAATGATTCCATCGACTATATTCTGCCCATAGTATATGGAGGCAAGCGCCGACTGGGATAACATAAAAAAGAGATAGGCAATCAACAACCAGGAGAGTGGTATTGAAAAAAGTTCAATGGTCTGACGTCGAAAAACCAGAAAATACGCGATTGCCAAGAACATTATCACCAGGCCGATGTCATTGGTTCTGGTCTGCACCTCAACGGGAACGAGGTTGAGGAACTTGTTTGCCATGACGAAAATGATCAGGAGAATTTGCAAGTACCGAATGCCTTAGATGAGTTCAAGTTGCGCAAAATGCCACGGGAGTTTTTGTGCCGTATCAAAAATCCAGGAACCTTTCATGCCTAGTACCAGATAAAGTCATTACCAATTCATCGTAGTTTTCCACTACATCGACCAAATTATCTGAATTCAACTTCTTCAATGTTGATGCCATGGGTTTATAGTCAACACCGAGAAAATCTTGCGCTTTCTGCAATTCAACGTCGCGCCCTGCATTAAACGTTTCATAGGAGATACACAAATACGGTGACTCAGCTGCATATCGGCGCCAATCCAGTATTTCTTTTTCCAAAGCGTCAAGATTTGTCAGTAGACCGCGAACTGGCAACTGTATTTTTGCCAGTTCAACTTTTTCATTGCTATGATATCTACCGCGAGTCATGGCAGAAACCCTGGAAACCATGGTCTTGAGAACATTTTCCCGGATAACATGTAGTATTCTGATAGATTTTTTTTGTAAGTAAGCTCGAATCTCCGGAAACTCCCGCACCTGATCCAGCATCAACTTGAAACCCACCGCTTCACTGTCGGTGTTAGCGTATGTATAGTCGAGATACTCGCCAATTAATCGATCCCTGTTCAGATAATGGGATATGGTACGAGGTACTTTCTTCTGATTAATAAATTGCCTGTAACTGGCTTCAATATTTTTACCCCTGCCACGCGAATAAAGAAAAACCTCTCCGTGACAACAAATATCCGGGTGGCTTCTAAGCGTCGAGACAATCAGGCTGGTTCCAGTTCGTTGACTACCAGCTACAATAAATCCGGTCACTCAAACAGTACTCCAAACTAGTTGATAATCTTAAGGCACCATTCAGTTTCGATGCGCACCGAAGGATAAACTCCACCCGATTAAAATTGCCTGTTATGAGCATATCCATAACCAGCATGCCTTATTCAGCCAATTCCAGCCTTTCTGTTCTTGCCACGCATTGCTACTGCCAGAAATGCATCCCTGGCCTCCAACACCAGATCGCGATCAACAAGCCACATGCTAAAAGCACATACTACAAAACCCGTCATTGTGGTAAATACCAGGCCAAAAAAATCTCCTAATAATGTACTGAAGCTCGGCTGTAAAAGCACTACCAAAGCCAGAAGCACAAACGAGCCCACTATCGGGGCCCGCATTTCTTTTACAAATCGAACTTTATCCAGCTTGAAAATACGGTCTACAAGGTAAAAGCTCACTGGCACAACAAGCATGGACGCAAACATTACCGACACCGACGCTGCTTCAATACCATAGTGAACAAATATCAATACAAGAAAAGTCGCGAGCACCGACTTTATAACCGAAACCCGTAAAGCATACTCTGGCTTGCCCACAGCCTTGAAAAGAGGGTGGTGAAAAACAATTATCGATTGAAAAAGAGCAGCCAGGGATAGAAATTGAATCACTCCTGAACTGGGCGCCCATTTTTCACCAAAAACCACTTGCACGACCTCTGGTCCGGCAATGGCTAGGAACATGAAAATCGGGTATTGAAGCAGTGCAATCAGCCTCGAACTGTTTAGAAATACCGATTTTAGTTTTTCCGTGTTTCCCTGAATACGGGAAAAAGCGGGAAAAAGGACTGCCACAACGTTTTTACCAATCACTTGTTGAACAATAACTATGAGCCGTTGCGCTATAGTGTAATATCCCAAGGAGGTAGCACCCAAAACGTAACCGATGATCAGCCGATTGGCCTGTTGGTCAAGGAAGTGCATAAACTGCACACCCACCATGTTAATTCCAAAACCGTACAGGTCCCGAAAATATGTATTGGAAACTTTGAGACCCGGACGCCAGTGGCTTGAGCCCCACAGCACGACGAGGCCCACGCTTGCTTCAACCAGTTGCTGGGCGACCAATGACCACACCCCCATACCGCTAAAAGCCATCACCACTCCAACAGCACCACCACAGAATCCTGCTATCAAAGTTCTGATCGCCAGGGCGCGAAATTGGAATTGACGCCGTAATATAGCTTCCTGGATTCTGGTAAGCGAAATCAGAACGATAGTCAGCGACAACCAGCGTAACACTGATGCCAGTTCCGGATAATCAAAGTGTCGGGAAACCACGCCAGCAAGCGCAACAGATACCAGTGTGAGCACAACACCTATACCGAAAATCAACCAAAACGCGGTATCCATGTGCCCGGCTTCGAGTTCATCCCTTTGAACAATGGCCTCGGCAAAACCAACACGGATGAAGAGTTCAACGAAAACAATGAAAGCACTGGCAAGCGCGACCAGCCCAAAATCTTCCGGTTCCAGCAGCCTCGCCAGGATGAGGAACACCACAAATGTCATAAGTCGCTGGAACACATCCCGAAAACTTGTCCAGAAGATACTGCTCGCTGTTTTTTCGCGCGTGGACATCAGGAGTTTCGCTTTACTACCGAATCAAACAGTTTCCCTACATGCTCGGCCCACACATCCCAGTTTATTCTCGACTCGTATTCCCGACGGGAATTCAGGCACAGCTCTCTGTAAGCTTGTTCATCGTTTTCCAGACCAGCAATTACTTTCGCATAGCGATCACCTCTGGCCTCCTCAGGTAGCAAATATCCATTTTTACCCTCAGCAACAACCCCCGGCACACCACCGGTATCGGTTGTAATACTTGGGACCCCGTATGCACTTGCCTCGCAGAAGACCACACCGTAACACTCATTGCGAGTCGGCAGGAGCAAATAGTCTGTTTCTTCGAATAAACCAGCCAGTTTTCTTAACTGGACGGGATCGCGTTTATCCAGAAAACCCAGCCAAGTGATTCGTTCGTGATCTACTCCCCTGGGTTGCTCACAGCCACAAACCGTCAGGTGGGCCTTGATACCGTAATCTTTCTCAAGGCTCAATAACGCCTCCAGGGCTATATCCCCCCCTTTTCTGATCCAGTCCACCCCTAAAAAAAGCAGCCTGCATTCACCAGACAACTGGCGTTTGTTTGCGACTTCCGCATTGGGGATGTTATCCAGATTTGCTCCAAATGGGATCACATGGATCTTTTCGGGAGCAACACCGTAGTCGTTGATCGCCGATTTAGCCGCCCAGCGAGACGGGAATGAAACGAACCTTGCGCGATCCATCGCGAGCTTAGCAAGCTGGTTACCATCGGTAATGGAAACCCGTAGATAACCTGAAAAACTCTTGTAGTAATTGTTTATCAGGGAAAAAGTCGTGTCCGACACAAAAAAGACCGGCGGCATGGGCTTACGGATATACGCCAGCGCCGCTGCTGCCGCGGGAGCAACGATACAATCCAGATCATGTTTTGCTATTCGCTTTTGTGCTATAGCCGCCAAACGACTTGCATACCATTTGGCTCGAACATAATCGTACTTTTTACCGGTAAGACGTAGTGAAAGACTCTGCAGGAATTTTCCAAGATAAGTCCATGGTGTCTGAATAGGCCCCAAATACACAACATCACCACAGTTTCGCTGTAATGCTTCACTCATGTAGTACACAGTACCTGACCAACTACTACGATCCCGAGCATCATTTACTGTCAGGAAACCAATTACCCTGCGTTTGCGCTTACTGTTGGCACGCTGACTTGCCTTGTCTGGGCTCGCTTCCATTACATTCATTTCCATCTCATGCCCAGTGTCCAAGATCACGCCCTATCAGGGCCGATAATTTGTCATTTTCTTCGAGAAAACGCTTTTTCAGTTCCGCGCTGGTATCATCCCGGAGTTTTATGCTGATATCTTCCGTTTCATTCCAATCGATGATTTTCTGCCGTATCTTCTTCCTCCAATTCGGAAATGGAAGCATCATCCTCACTAATTCCTTATGTGCTCCCTGGGATACAATAGCGCGAAGCAACCGCGTATTCTTGGGCATAGTCCCTCTATGCTCGTGCTTCAATGACTGCGTATCCACGGTGGCGTCCAGTCCGAGAAACGCAAACACATCATTCATGACCGATTCTGTATTGTCCGAGAGATCTTCAGATAGAATGTAGAAAACGTTATCGCTGTCGACCTTGTCCAGAAACCGTAAAACCTGCCGGTAATAATATCCCCTATCAAGGTAGCTATACTGCGATCTTTCTCGGAACCCCCTCTTTATACGCTCCGGCTCTGCTACCACCGCTTCCTCAAAATCCAGTTCCTCTACACCACGCCTGTAGGTCATTAAATACTGAGAAAACGCACGTGCCACAGGCTCTCTGAACACAAAAATGAATTTCGTTTTCTTCATATTCAAGACACTGGCCATCCGCTCCAGAGCAACCTCAAAGTACATATAGTCGGGATCTACTTCTCCAATCAGTTGATTCTCTGTAGGCCGTTCATGCCATTGACCCAGGTAGTGATCAAGTCCGAGTTGATATCGGTCGTCTCTAACAAAATACTTGGTTTCCTTTCCCGCTGGCAGGCAAATAGATGGGTGCGAGTTCAGGTAGGCATGCAATGAGGTAGTACCGCATTTTTGAGCGCCCACCACATAAAAATCCGGCAGCCTCACCGCCCCCTCCAACAGCTTACTCATAGATCCGTCAACCGCTTCCTTCGGCCTTCATGTTGCATTCAAACTCACTGATTCTGCGTAGGCACTTTGCGCAGCGGCAAACAGACCAGCGATTTGTAAATTGCCGTCAATTCCGCTTCTACCATTTCCATACTGAACATATTTCGAGCCATCGCGCTGGAAGCCTTGCTCATACACTCCCAGGTATCTGTATCCGACGTTGATCGTTCAATTGCTTCAGCAAGTGCGCAAAAGTCGCCCGGTGATACCAGAAACCCATTGCGGCCGTCTACTACTGCCTCGGGTATACCTCCTACTGGCGTTGACACAACTGGCAGGCTCGCGGCCATTGCTTCCAGAATGCTAATCGGAAGGCCCTCATTATATGAGGGCAATACGTACAGATCGGCATCTCCAAGTAGACGCTTTTTCTCTTCAGGGCCGATCCAACCCGGCACGCTCACGACATCCTCGAGCTTCAGGTCTCGAACCATTGCCCTTACACCATCGATGTCGCCATTACCTGCCAGCACGAAAAAATATCCCTTTTTCCCCAGAATATGAGCTGCCCTGACAAGGTCATATATACCTTTTCTTTCACCAAGCTCCCCTAGAAAAAGAATTGTTGAAGGTTTATGTAAAGTTCGGCCTTCAACGGCGTATTTTCGGCTGTCGACACCATTTCTGACCACATGATATCTACCGGTCGGCTCAATTTTCTTGAACGTTTTTTCCCAGTCCTGTGAGAGGACTATTACGGCGCTCATTTTCCGTAAGGAATACCTTATGAGGGCCTGCTCTATTCGCGATGATTTTTCAAAGTAGACATGGAAACTACTGGCATGACTATGTAGGACTGTTTTTTTTCCGAATATTCGAGCCAGGTGAAGCAAACTGGCCAACCGCCTAAAAGACCACCCATATGCTGAATGAGCATGGACAATGTCAGCCGCAACTATCTTCCAGAGAATCCCGGGAAATTGTTTCAGGAAAAAGAAAATCTTGGTGAACTTGCTACCATCTCTATAAGTCGCCGCATAATCAACATTCAACCTCGACATCAGGCCAAACTCGTAATAGTCGGTTACCACGGATGCTATTCCACCTTTCGCAGATGTATCGGTCCCCAGCATAAGCACTTTTGTTTCTTTCAATGTGCCTACTCCCACCGATCGCCCTGCTAAAGATTAATAACTGTTATGAAAAGCGCGCATAAAGAGCCATAGGTCAAACGTTCCCTGGCTTTCATACCCCGCGCCATCAGGTACTCACAGGTATATAGCAACACCCAGATACGAAACACGAGACTGAGAATTATCGAGCCCTGGCCAAACTCATTCAAAAGCAAGGGCGCCAGTGCAATAAAAAATAATGCAACCAATAAATCTTCTGTGGTCAATCCAAAATACTGCTTTCGAGTTATCCGAATTGACAATATCAGCATCATTGCAAGCACGGCAATAACACCGTCAATCAGTCTATTTATGCTCGGCGTTTCAATAGTCAGTGTCATCCCATACATCAACAGAACCACTGCAGTGTACGATGCCATACGCCCAACAAAGGCCGGTGGGGCAGTCCCATAAAGAAACTTGATAATTACCAAAAAAATACCGACAGCAAGGCCGGAATAGACAAGTGGTACCGGTAACTCTTTCGAACAAAAGCCGCCTAGGACAAGAATACTTACAACTATTGCGTTGAAAACGAATTCGGTGTGCCTATGCAGTCCGCTAATACGCCTGAAAAGGCTATTTCGTCGTTCATAAGTGCCAGCTGGCAAAGGCTGCCGACACTTCCATCCCTTAACATTTGCCAGGTAGATACAGCCGAGCACCGTTACAACAAACGCCCCATAAAAGGCAGCAACAACCCAATTACTCTCGAACCGGAGGACATAGGCGCTTCCTAGCAGGATTGCCTGCAGGAGATAAATGATTGATACGACCTCGTACTGATAGAATCCAAGTTTTGCGACCTGGTGGTGGAAATGTTCCTTATCAGGACCTGGAAGTGGCAATTGCTTATGAACTCGTACGGGTACAACCTGCAGGATATCCATCACTGGGATACCCAATATCAATAAAGGAAGTAATGTCGTTACCTGGCTATTTTCAGACTGACTTACCGTAATTGCCAACCATGCCAGGGCAAAGCCAAGAAACTGGCTTCCGGCATCGCCCATAAAAATTCGGGCTGGATGGGTATTGAAGCGGAGAAAACCCAGTACGGAGGCCGAAATCGCCAGGGACATGACCGCAACCGCTGTATTACCGGATTCAACAGCCAGCACGAAAATCAAAACCAAACCCATGAGGGTGGTTCCGGCTGCCAAGCCATCCATTCCATCGGAAAAATTAACCCCGTTAATAACACCCATTACGAATAAAAAAGTTATTGCGTGACTGAAAAATGGATGACTGCCCGGGAAGAAAGGCAGTTCGGTAAACACCATACCGCCCATCATGGCAATGATGACACCGATCGCCTGCCCCGCGAGTTTCTGGCCCGGATTCAGTTCACGTATGTCATCCAGCAAGCCAAAACTGATGATAACCAAACATGCAGCAATGAAGCTGAAAGAGGTGTCTGCTGTCGGCTGTACGATTAAGACAGATAACGCGGCAGCTACTATTATGCCCAGACCACCACTGCGCGGGATGACACCTGTATGGATCTTGCGAGCATTACCCGTAGAATCGTCGACAAGGCCCCACCGAACTGAATAGCGGATCAACAACGGAAAGAATGCCATTGCCAGCAACAATGCCAGGAGAAAACCGTATAAGTACCGCACCTCCATGAGTTATCCCCATTCCCGCTCAGGGAATAACGGCACAGGCTTATAGTTTGTCGAAGGCCTTAGGCGAAGGGACCGACTCTCGCAATATTGAATCGCTGCAAAGCCTCGTGGCCGGGGAAAATCGCTATGCCTTCGAATAACATCCATGTCATTGAGCAACCAGATCCAGCAGATCAATTTTGTTGGTTGATTTCACTTCCGCCCGGACAGTTTCACGCCCAGGATCCGTATCAATCCCGGAACGATGGATCCCTCCGACCTGCTTCGATTTGACTACATTCAGGACTATATTGAGGTCTACAACCTTTTTCCCAAGTCCGAATGCTGCTACCAGCGCTCCATCGCAGAGTGTGTTAATAATACGGGGAATCCCGCCACTATAATAGTAAATCGTCATCAAAGCAGTTGTATCGAAGAGCCTGGTAACACCACCTGCGGCCTCAACCCGATGTGTTACATAACTCATGGTCTCAACCAAATTGAGTGGATTGAGGCAGTACTCGGCAGATACCCTCTGTGCAAGTTGCGACATGGACGGGTCGTAGAACTTCTCCAATAATTCTGGTTGACCGACCAGAATCACCTGCAATAACTGAATCTTATCTGCATTGATATTGGTCAACAGCCGCAAGGACTCCAGATCTCCCTTCGTCATATTCTGGGCCTCGTCCACTATGACCAGGGTACGTTTACCCTGGGCACACTGATCGATGAGAAAATCCTGCAACACCTGCAGCATCAAACCCTCATCCTCGCTTTCCATTGGTATTCTGAAAGCGTTGATAATCCACCGCAGCAAAGTGCCATACGTACGATGTGGGGTGCTTATAAGGCCAACTGTAAGTTGTCCGTAGTCTGCGCGACTGAGAAGGTGCCGTATAAGAGTGGTTTTTCCGGCTCCTACCTGCCCTGTGATCAGGGTAATCCCCACCTGCTCCAACAAACCAAACTCAAGCATGTTGAATGCTTCGAGATGACCCTTCGAAAAGAAAATCGAGTCGGAGTCCGGAATGAGCGAAAAAGGCTTCTCCCGCAGTCCAAAAAATTCAGTGTACATCGCTATTCGCCACTGCTTCTATCGAGCCTTGTTGAGGACGGTGCCCAACAATTCCGCATCTTTCAGTAAGTCCAGTGAACGCTCCAGATCACCGGGTGTGGTCGCGCCGTCTTCCACTACCAGCAAACACGCATCAACGTTAGGTACAAACACCATCGCATCATCGTTGCGCAAAAGCGGTGGCAGATCAAACATGATAATCCGATCCGGATAACGTTTGGTGGCTTCCATCATGAACGCCTTCATCTCGGGAGAACTCAGCAGTTCGGAAACATGCTTCCCCTGAGGCATGCCAGGCAAAACAACAAACCGCGGGAACGTAGCAGGGTTCAATAGAATATTTTCTATCGGCTCTCCAACCGTCAAGTGGTCGACGATCCCCTTGTCAATTTCCAACCCCAGTGTAGCTGCCACCCTGGGCTTACGCAGGTCCAGATCGACCAGCAATACAGTGTGGTTCATTTCTCGCGAAATACTTATAGCGAGGTTGACAGACGTCGTGGTTTTGCCGACAGCCTCCTGTGGGCTGGTAATCGCCAGTGTATTCCACCCGTTCCGGTCCATAGCGGTTAGCACATGGCTGCGCAACTGTCGGTAGGCCTCAACCTGAGGATCAGAAACACTTCCGGCTATAACGCGGTTGAGTGCCAACACCCCACTATCAAGTTCAACTTGGCGCGTCCTGGTATATTTTATTTCACTAGGACTCGGGAGTTCCCCCACAGGAGCTTTACCAACATCCCGGGAACTCGGCTGAGTCGTCGCCCCCGAGACCGGCAATGAAACGCGGGTCATCTTTTCCCCTGGCGACGGGGTCCTGCCTATTCCGCTCTTGCCTTGCTCTCGCGCCTTCTGAATGGCCTCTTGTAGGTAGTCCATTGACTCAGTTTTCCCCTGGTATATTTCTCAAGAAAATGAAAGCCCTAGAGATCAAGGATTGCCATCTGCAAATAGTAAAAAGCTACAAGGCAGCAAGCTATCAATCCGGCACTGCAAATCCAGGTCCTCCACTTGGCTATCACGTCCTCCCGGTTCTTGATATAGGGGATAGCCACCAACGGCGCTTCACCCAGCAAGGCAGCCAGTTGTCCCGCGCCATGAATCGCCCCATCCATTGCCTCTCTCACCACCACGGCACCTATGCCAACACCAATGGCCAGAACAAAACCTAGAAATATAATTGCCGGGCGATTGGGACTGACAGGATTTGGTGGTAGACGCGGAGGTTCCACCACAACAAAGCGCTGCCCCTTTTGCTCTTGTTCCAGATTTCGCGAGGTTATCGCCTCTCGCTGATTAGCCTTGATCTGCCGGTATTCAGCGGTCGCATTATCGTAGTCTCGCAGCAGGGCCTGGTACTCTTTCTCTA
The DNA here is from genome assembly GCA_024234735.1 of Pseudomonadales bacterium. Taxonomy (GTDB): domain Bacteria; phylum Pseudomonadota; class Gammaproteobacteria; order Pseudomonadales; family Halieaceae; genus JARRPM01. The sequence goes on along the minus strand of JACKNV010000001.1, from coordinate 302,776 downwards.
CCTGTGGCGCCCGGCTAAGAACGTTCTCATACTGGGCGATCTGTTCGGCCAGTTCGCTTTCCCGGGCGGCCAGCGCCCTACTGTCGGCTTCCATTGTGTAGAGTTCCGTTTGCAGTACGACATAGGCCGGATTGTCTGCAACCGGCGCGGACCCGGTTCCACTTTGCTGAGGTGCTTTGCGGATACTCTCCTGCAGCTGCTGTATAACACGCCTGGTACTCACCACCTCGTGATGATTATCGTTGTATCGCGAGGTCAAATCAGCCAGGTGTTGCTCCTGCTCTTGCAATTGGCGACGCAAATCCTCTATGTCTGTTTCGACACCAAGTTGCGCCTGCAACGCCTCGATTTCGCGACCAAGACGAATGACATCCGGGTGGTTATCACGATAAATAGCAGCTTTGCGGCGATATTCTGTCTGTAGAGCCTTGAGCCTGTCTGCGTCGCTCATTACCATTTCGCCAGTAGCCAGTACTACCGGTGCCGTGGGGCTCAACTGGGACATTCTTGCCGAAGTCTCGATTTTTCGCTTGGCAAGCTCCTGCAATCTCAGCCTTACATCAGACATCTCCCGGCGGGAGCGCTCAAGCGTATCAAGATTGTAGCGGTACTGTTCAGGCAGGCTTCCTTCGTTTTCCGATTTAAAATCTGCGAGACGCTGCTCCAGACTACGCAATTCAGTATTCAGTTTATCAGCCTGGTCAGCGAGAAACTCAGCCGTACTACTGGCTTGCGCTGTGCGTTCACGCTTGTTCTCATCCAGGAAAAGGGTAACCAGTTCGCTTGCCACACGCTTGGCCAAGGCCGGATCCGGATCATTGAAAGCCAGTGAAAACGCAATAGTCGCCTCAGTCGGGCGTCCACTACGTGGGTCAATTACATCAGCACTGATCATCTCGAGATTGACATTGTTCCTGAACTTTAACGCCAGTTGCACGTTAGGCTCCTGTGAGACGGCATCACCGCGCTTATACATCTCGAACTTGTCAATAATGCCATTGATGTTCTCGATCGTGAGAACCTTCTGGCTGATTACCTGCACCTGCTGAGCGGCAAAGCTGGTAATGGTTGACCTCACGAAGTCCAGCGGAATTGCCTGCTCTTCGATCATAATGGTAGCCTTGGACTGATAAGTCGCAGGCAGCACAAAAGCCAGTATTACCGCCATCGAAAAAATCGTCACTGCAGGCAGCAGCAGCCACAAACTGCGCCGCTGAATCGCCTTAAAATAGTCCTGTATAGACCAGATATATTGCTTCGATTCGCTCATCTGCTTGGCGGGCCCTGTACTAACGTGACCACGTGAGCAGGTTCTCTGGCTGGAATATCAGGCTGAGATACACAGCATTGGAAAATGCATCGCCAGTGGCCTGCTGACGGTCCTGGTAGGAATACTGATACCTTCCGGCCACATACCAGTCTTCGGCTATACGGTAGTCCAGCCTGAGAATGACTCTCGCCCAGTCGCGATCATTTTTTATGTCATTGTCGACAGCGCTCTGTTGACCACCTATAAGACCGAGATCAAAGCGACTGCGCTCGGTAACCCGATAGCGATAAGCCAGGTTAAGAGTATGGCGCGCATACAATGTACCGTTACCAGTCGGCGAGGGCTCGCTCTTTATCTTGGCGTCCAGCTGGTAGCGCTCTTCACGATACGAAACCGATGCCTGCAACAACAGGCTATCAGATGAATCATCCCCAGGCGGGATCACGGTATCGGACTTGAAATCTGTATCCGTGGTCGCCCACCCCACCAGAAAAGCGGTGCTGAATCGCTCGGACAAGTGTGAATCAAAGCCCGTCTGGAAGCCTAGCGTTTCTGATTTGACATCAATGTCACCGTCATCGTTATCATAGCGCGAGGCATATGCTTGCAATCTGAGCCTTGTACGTTCATTCCATTGGTTAATCCAGCCTCCGTATCCGGTGACGAAACTGTAGTCATCGAAAGCATTCGACTGGTAATCCACCTGCCGGTAATCCAGGCCGCCGGTGACTCCATTTTTCTCGGTAAACAGATATGACCCCGAGCCGCCCGCCGTTGCAGTTTCCACCCGGGATGCATCCAGCCCCACCACGCCGGTATCGTCGAATTCTGTGGTACGAGTCGAATCCCGCTTGAAGCCGGCGTTCGCTGCCAGTTCCCCTCGCTCCAGAACATAGTCAAGTTTGCCCTGAAGGTTCTGGTCATCGCTGTTGTAACCGCTTTCGTTATAGCGCGAAAAGGTCGCCTCAGCGTCAACTGAAGTGTTGAGCCGCTCGCTTCGAGTGGCGAAGGCCACTGGAATCCCCAGTTGGCCACCGGAAATATCGATTTTGTTGTCTGGCGTTAATGCAACGTTATCATTGTACTCGTAGTCGGCGGTCACCCCATATTTGAGTGAATACTCATCCGCCTGTACAGAAACGCCACAGCACAGTACCGCTAACAGCAGTGCTCTGCATGATAGTTCTGGACCCCCGACGCGCCTAACATTAGTAATTTTCATGGCACCACCACCACATCCCTGCTCTGCAGAACAATATTTGTTTCAAGTTCATCCCCCGACTTTACCTCGGCGTACCGAAACGGGATCGCCACCTGTGAGCCATCGGGTTTACGCCTTAGAACTCGAATATCGTTTTCCGCCGCAAATGCGTTCAATCCACCGGCCAGAGCCAAAGCCTGCATGACATCTGTGTCACTGGTGACCACATAAGCACCCGGCTGTTCAACTTTACCGATAACATAGACTTTATTCCCGTCAACACTCACCAGAGAGACAACAACTCGCGGCGTATCCTTGAGATACTTTCCAAGCGCTTTGGAAATCTTGTCAGCCACCTGGGTGGTTGTGGCTGCGTTAGTATCGATATCTCCCGCCATCGGCAGGCTAATCATACCATCCGGCCGAACCAGTATCTCTCTACTGAGTGACTCTTCATTCCATACATCCACACGGAGTACATCGCCTGGATTAATCGTATAGGGCGCCGCCAGGGACAACGATGACGCTAACAGAGCGTAAATCAGGAAAACGTTAAAGCCATCGGCGCGAAATTTCATTGTCGTACCCCATGTTGCCTCGACTTATAGCCTGGCACTTGTCAGTATATAGGGAAATCATAGCTGGCTGCTAACCCAAGTCAATTGCTAACGCAGGATTCATACAAGTTCATGCCGCACGGCAAATACGGGACGTTTTCTCCCCGAACCACGGTTCCCACTGCCGCGATTTCCAGCCCCTTCAGGCCGGGCCTACCAACACTATCCAGGCTGCCTGGCGGCCTCAGTCTCGCCTGACGGGGGCGCATCAGGAGCAGGGGACGCCCCTCGACGCGCAACCACACAAAAACCCAGAACTGTCGCCACCAGTAACCAGACCACATCTCCGGGTATGTCTTCTTGGTGCAGACTCACCAACCCCGCAGTGGATGAAGCAAGGGGGGCATAGCCAGCCAAGAGTCGCGAGCCGCCCTCCGGCTGTGCCATTGTTTCCTGGAAACCAGAACCAGAACAGGGGCCAATATTGAAAATGCCATCAGTGGAGGCAGGTGCAAGCGCGCACTCCGAGAAGGAACGACCCTGTTCAAGCCCCACACCGGCTTGCCAAACGGTTGAGACCACCATGGAGGCATGCGGCATCAAGGAGCCCGCAGCACGTTTGTCCACATCTTCTGCAGTTACAGCGCCAACCCAGAAAACCAGTCCCGCTAGCAACATGGAACACCTCCAAAACCCCCCTGTGGGGATTGGTAATGTTAATTTACAAAGCATCGCTCATATCCTTAAGCAAATACCATGCCATACACGCGCACATGGCATATACAAACTCCTCAGCAGCAGCGGCCACTACCCTCGGTTCAGCCTGGGGTGTCGTCAAGCTCCACACCATAAAGCCAGTTTCGCCGTACTTTTCCAACTGGATTCTTACTTGGTGATATGATTCTGTGAGTCGCGTCACGGTTCTCCAAAGATTGGAAGTTTTTAAACTAATACAATGAGATATAGGTAGGTCGTTAGGCTTTCGTAAAGTACGATTGCGCCGGTGAGCTGGCTGGCATGCCCCCGCAAAGCCCGGCAAAAATCAACGTATCACAGCGCGCATGAGCAATGAGGCAGCATTCTATTAACAACACCCAGTGGTGCAATGCGTGACGTCAGGCAGGCCTTCCAGTTACCTGCGTGACCTCTCCCTCTGGCGTGTAGTACTGCTTGGTGCATTATTCCTGGGCGAGTTCGAATTAGTCGAGGTGTGGCTGCGCAATCACTTTGTCAAGAGTACCGCCCTCGCCTCCGTATGGGCCCCCTTATTCGATTACCGGCATTTCTTCTTCAGTTTTATCGTGATTTTTCCCGCGGCATTGCTATTGCTGATATGGCCGCGTTTTCGCTTGCACTTATCGGAGTTGCGCAAGGTCATATCCAGGCACAGCTGGGGAGCTTACCTGGTTGCACAACTGATTATCTTTGCCTGTTTCTTGCTGCTTACCTACTTTTTGTCCATAAAGGCAGAGATATTTGCCGGTTTTACATCGCCGTCCCTGGCACTTTGGGCAACCCTCTGCCTGTCAACCGCGGCTGGCGCACTGCTGACGCTGGCACCTGCCAACTACTGGCAAGCCCTGTTCAAGCGGGAACAGGCAGCAATGGCCCTGAGTGCCGTCACGGCGCTGCTAGCAACAGGCTTTTTTCTCTGGCTACAGGGCTTTACTTCGACTCTTGCGCGCGGCGCCATGTACGGCTCCAGTATCCTCCTGAGACTGCTTTACGAGCACCCGACTCTCGACACCGCCAACCGCCTGATTGGCACTGACGATTTTGTCGTCCAGGTCAGTAACGCCTGTGCTGGATACGAGGGGATAACCCTGATCGCAGTTTTCCTGAGCCTGTACCTGTGGCTTTACCGCAAGGAGTTGCGCTTTCCACAGGTACTCATCGCCTACCCCATCGGGTTTTGCGTGATGTGGGTTTTCAACGTACTTCGAATTACGACCCTGATTGCAATCGGGGATGCCATATCCCCCCAGATCGCCCTGGCAGGCTTTCACTCAAATGCGGGCTGGATATCATTTCTCGCAGTAGCAATAGGCCTGGCATGGGCTCTTCACAAGGCGCCATTCTTTACTAGAACCGCACAAATCGCCACAACACATAGCCCACTACCCGGCGCCCGACCCCAAGCGTCACAGCACCCCGCCCCAGGGGTGGTGGACGCGCTGCTCATACCATTCGTGGTGCTGATGGCCTCCATCCTGCTGATCGGGGCCATAACAGCTGGTTTCGATTCGTTTTATCCAGTGAAAGTAATCGCGACAGGCTTTACCCTATGGTATTTCCGCGATATCTATAACTTTTCGGAATATCGGATCAGCTTTGAAGCAATTTCTGCTGGGGTGCTGGTATTCGTCATATGGATAATACTGGTCCCCGACTTACCCGGGGCGAATCAGGTGTTCGCGACTCGGCTCGAACAGTGGCCATTGGCGCTGACCTGCACCTGGATCGCCTTCAGAATCATCGGTTCTGTGATCACGGTCCCCCTTGCAGAAGAATTGGCGTTCCGGGGCTACCTGCTTGCCAGGCTGGGAGGTCAGCTACCGGCAATAAATAGCGACCTGCGATTTAGCCTGCTCGCTTTTATCATCTCATCACTACTTTTTGGCCTAATGCATGGGGACTGGACCGCCGGCATCCTGGCAGGCATGGCCTACGCCTGGGCAAGGTACCGCAGAGGCCAACTCGGGGACGCCATCATCGCCCACATGACAACCAACCTGCTACTGTCACTATACGTTCTGTCCACCCAGCAATGGTCATACTGGTAGCCCATCTACAAACGCCAAACACTTGTTCCCAAGGCGCGCAACGACTCGGCATCGACGACGGACTTCACATCCATCAGAATGCCTCCCCTGAGCATCATCCGGTGAAAGTCGGCGGGGCTCTTAGCCCGGTATGCCTTGTGAGGCACCGCAAGAATAACCGCATGGGCTGAGGCAAGATCCTCCATGGGCAACAAGTCGATACCGTACTCGGAACGCGCATCCGCAGCATCCGCCAACGGGTCATGTACCTGCACATCGCAGCAGTAATCCTGTAGTTCGGCGATGATATCGACCACTCGAGAATTGCGCAGATCGGGACAATCTTCCTTGAAAGTCACCCCCAGAATCGTCACTTTTGCCCCGCTTACCGGGTGCCCCAGGGCGACCAGGCGCTTGACCGTCTGCTCGGCGACGAACTTCCCCATATTATCGTTGGTCTTGCGCCCGGCCAGGATCACCTGTGGATGGTAACCGACCGCCTCGGCTTTGTAAGTCAGGTAGTAGGGATCGACACCAATGCAGTGCCCGCCCACCAGCCCGGGGCGAAAGGGCAGGAAGTTCCATTTGGTGCCTGCCGCTTCCAGAATTTCGGAAGTATCAATACCCAGGCGGTTGAAGATGATTGCAAGTTCGTTCATCAGGGCGATATTGAGGTCGCGCTGAGTATTTTCGATCACCTTGGCAGCCTCCGCCACCTTGATACTGCTGGTCCGGTGGATGCCGGCATTCACGACCTCCCCATACAGCTTGGCCACCTGCTCCAGGGTCTCGGGGGTGTCACCCGAGACCACCTTGACTATGGTTTCCAGGCGATGCTCCCGGTCACCGGGGTTGATGCGTTCAGGGGAATAGCCCACGTAGAAACCGCTCTCCCCCCTGGCGCCGCCCCTGCCTGCCCATGCCAGCCCGGAACATTCTTCCAGAATCGGCACGCACACCTCTTCGGTGCACCCGGGATAAACCGTGGATTCAAAAACAACAGTAGCCCCTTCGCACAAGTGCTTACCCACGGTGCGGCATGCCGCGGTGAGCGCGCCCAGATCGGGACGCCGAGTCGGGTCGATAGGGGTAGGAACGACGACAATGATAAAGGTGGCCCGTGCCAGCGCGCCGGGATCGCTACTGAACTCAAGCTGCCGGGCCGCGCCCAGTTGGCCCGGGCTGAGCTCACCGCTGGGATCACGCCCGGCCCGGTAACATGCCAACTTTGCTTCATTGAGGTCGAAACCGATGGTTGGCCGTCTGGATCCGAAAGCCACTGCCAGCGGTAGCCCCACATAGCCAAGGCCTACAACTGCAATCGTTGCATCGGTATGCATTGCTTTCCCAGTAATGTCGAGGTCAGGGTTATTGCTGGCTACGGGCCCGCTTCGCCTGCTGCACCTGGTCTACCTGTTGTTTATAGGCCTCGGCGAGCTTGGCAGTGCCCTTGTCGGTGAGGCTGCCTTCATTACCTGCCAGAGTATAGGTCGCGTAAATAGCCGAGGCGGTCATCAGGCCGGAGGACACCACACGCGTGTCCACTCCCTCGGCGTTAATGGCATTGGCAAGGTCGAGAAAACGCTGCAAACACTGCGCATGAGATTCTTCATCTGATTGAGCCATTGACGGTTATTGTCCTGATAGTGAGTTGCGGATGCTGCCAGTACACTGTAGCCCTTCTAGCGGGGCCTGGCGAGGACCTTGCGCCGGGAATGCTCCATCAGCGCCCAGAGTATATTGCTCGAACTTACCTGACCGACCAGCCTGCCATCTTCGATGACCGGCCGGCGCCGTTGCCGGCTCTGCAGCATGGAGTCAGCCACCTGTACGATATTTTCATCGGGATGACAGGACACTACCTCCTTACACATGACGTCACAGACCCGCGAATACTCAGGATCACCATCATTGTAGATCGCATTGAGAACGGCCTTGATACAATCCAGTTCGGAGAGGATGCCAACCACCTGCCCAGAGGTATCCGTCACAGTCAGGCCGGTTAGTTTGTACTCAAAGATAAGCTCTATGGCCTCGACCAGATTGGCCTCCTGGTTGATCGTCAGCGGCTTGCGACGCATGCAGTCTTTAATGGTGGTGGGCTGGGGCATGGGCTGTTCCTAGTGTGATTGCAGTTGCGCACTCCCCGGGGCAGGCGATATGGCTCCGGAAATAAGCATGTTAGCAAGAAACAGGCTATGGGATACAGGCTTAGCAGGCAAACCGGCTCGCGGCGACCCGAAGGGCCGCCCTCGGCCCCGACCCGCCCGGCAGGCCTCGCACGACTACCTCGCCAAGAGCAAAGGCGACTTGAGGCGGGCCCGGGTTCTGGTTAGTCTGCAGGCTCAAATCTACCCGCCCTGCAAGGAATACTGCATGCCACGGCTTTCCCGCCGGATTCGACTGGCCGCTCTGGTGCTGGCCTGGCTTTGCCCGGTCTGGAGCACGCCCGTGGCAGCTGAGGAGAATGGCGGCCGCCAATGGTCTGCTGAACTCGGTGTGGGGGTCGAGTACGACAGCAACGTCTCGGTGGACGAAGTGGACGTGACATCCAGCCAGGGGGACTACGCCCTCACCCTGGATGCAGGTTTCGCACTCAAGCAGCCCCTTTCCGGCAGCGCCAACGCCGCCCTGACCTATGATTTTAGCTCCAGCAATTATCGGGAGTTCTCCGAGGTGGACCGGCAGACCCATATGTTCGGGCTGGACCTCAACGTTAGCTACGCTGGCATGAATCCCGGGATCACCCTGTATTACATCGACTCCCGCCTGGATGGCAGCCAGTTCCTGCAGTTGTCACGGTATTCACCGTATGTTTCCGGCTTCCTGTCGAAGCGCTGGTTTGCTCGCGGCGCCTATGTCTACTCCGACAAAACCATACAAAATCAGGAGGCGCGCGATGCTACCACGCACGCCGGCGAAGGCGACCTGTACTTTTTCGTGCGCGGACTACGCACTTACTTTAATTTCGGTTACCGCTACCGGAATGAAAACGCCCGCGCAGACCAGTACGATTACCTCTCCAATGCGGTAAAACTGCGTTTCATCCAGCGCTTTGAGCTGTTCTCGAGACTGACCAAACTGGAGCTGGCCTGGCGGTACGAGGACCGCAAGTACCAGTCCGACACCCCCAGCATCGGTGAAAAACGCCATGACCAGCGCAACCGCCTGCGGGTCGATTACCAGATTCCGGTTTTCGCCAGGGGAGCTATACAGTTTTTTGCCGGCTATGCGGACTACGATTCCAACTATCCGCCGGCTGCCTACGACCAGACTCTGGTAGGTACCCGCTTCTTTTACACCTGGTGATCAGGTCTTTTCAGGGCGCAACAGGCCGTAGCCGTAAATACTGTCCCGCCCTGGTGGGCCCAGGTCCTGGGCAGACGCGTACAACATGGCCAGTACGTCGCTGCCCGGCTGCAATGCCCGCAGGCGAGCCACCGTCGCCGTGGCGAAGGGTACCGCGAACGACGTTCCCGAAGAGGCGGCGTAACCACCGCCAGCCCTGGCATGGCGCATCCCCACTCCCGGAGCGGATATATCCAGGTACTCCCCGCGGTTGGCCAGGCGAAACACCCGCCCTGCGGAGTCGACCGCGGTAACGGCCACGACCGTGGGATAAGCCGCCGGGTACATCGGCTCTGCCACCGGGCCGCCATTACCCGCCGCGGCCAGGATCATCACATCGCGCTCGGCTGCCCGCTGCAGCGCAGCCTCCAGCAGCCTGTTGGGAGGGCCGGCAAGACTGACATTGACCACATCAACCCCGGAAGATATCAGCCAGTCCAGCGCCCGCACCAGGCTCACCGTGCTGGCGATTTCACCGCGCTCGGGATCCTCTTCGAAGACACCGGCCGCATACAACTCGGACCGGGGTGCAATGCCGACGAAATCCGCTCCGTTGGCGGCGATTATCGAGGCGATGGCCGTGCCGTGAAAATTGGGCTGGACAGCGCCATCTGAGGTGAAGGAGCGCGACTGGATATGGGCCCCGGCCAGGGCCGGGTGGGTCAGGTCCACAGAACTGTCGATCATACCGATCCGCAGGGAAAGCTGATCCATGCCTTCCGGCAAGCCGATAGCCGCACGAGGATCGACTCCGACTTCACCCTGGTCACTTACCCGGTCACCCGCGGTATAGATGTGATTGAGGTCGACCTCCGCCTTGTCGCTGCCCACCACATCGATCACCCCCTGGCGCACCTTGGAAATATCGAAACTGGAAGGCGCGGCAACTTCTGCCAGGCGCAGGCCCATACCCGGCAATTCGGTGACAGTGGCAAACAGGTAGCCCTCGGCAGCCAACTGTTCGAATACCTCCGGCGCCGCCATCACCAGCCACTGGTCCTTCTGGATGCGGCTCTCATCGACCTCGATTCTCTCGATGATCTGGTCGATGGTATCTTCCAGTCGCTCCTCCACGTTCATGGCGAGTTGACCCTCGACCCCGACCTCGACGGCAGTCTCCACCGCGGTTTCCATGCCCTGCTCTACATTGACGGCAACTTCCTCTTCAACCGTCACTTCGACACGGTCCTCCACGCCCTGTTCGACGCTGACGGCAACCTCCTCCTCAACTGCCGAGTCGACGCTGTCTTCCACGCCCTGCTCAACACTGGCGGTCAATTCGTCCTCAACCGTACTCTCCAGGCTGGACTCCACCGAATCAGTGAGGGTTTCCGCTACCGATTCCTCTATACGCTCCTCGACCGAACCTTCCACACTCTCGCTGACCAGGTCGTCGATGGTTTCCTCGACATCCTGCTCGATTTCGTCCTCTATGTTGCCTTCCAGGGTCACTTCGATATTGTCGTTGATCGCTTCCTGGACCGACTCCTCTACATCCTCCTCTACGCTCTGCTCGGCTTCCTCTTCGAGCTTCTGCTCCAGATACGCCTCGTAGCCGGCATCACCCAGGCTCAGCACCCGCTCCTCGACCCGGTCCTCGACACTTTCCTGCAGGCTCTCTTCCGCCTGCTCCTCGACAGTATCCTCAACCTGCTCCTCGACCACCTCGTCCGGCGGGCCGCCCAGGCTGAGCGTCTGTGACAGGGCGAGTCCGGGCAGCAGCAGGAGCGCGCCCAGGGCAATACTGCGGAGCCTGCGCGCGAGCCCGAGCACCGCCAGGAAGCGGAAACCAATCTCTTTACTTTTCAGCATGTTAGATGCCACCATTGAGCCCCGTCAGCAAGATGCCACACAGCTGCAGCACACTTTGTAGACGTTCAGCGCCAGGAATAATTCCCGTAAATGGAATAGAATCCGGCCCTCAAACGTCACCCACATGATAGCAGGAATAGGATGCCATTGCTCAGCGATTCCCAACGCGAGGCACTGCTCGCAGAGCTGGGCGGATTGCGTAAATTCTGTATCTCGCTGACGGGCAATATGGCCGATGGCGATGATCTGCTACAGGCAACAGTGGAGCGCGTTCTGGAAAAGGGCATGCCCGCAGATGCCCATGTTGCCAAATGGGCCTACAGGGTCTGCAAGAATGCCTGGATAGACGAGGTTCGCGCCAGGGACGTGCGCCAGCGATACCCGCAACTGGCAGTGGACAACGATGACGACGGGGTTTCCGCAGAGCAGGCGGCCGCCAGCCAGCGGGAACTGCAAGCCGTCACCGCCGCTCTGGACACGCTGCCAGCCGAGCAACGACTGGCGCTGACCCTGGTCGCCATCGAGGGCAAGACATACGCCGAGGCCGCCGACATACTGGAGGTGCCGGTGGGAACGATAATGAGCCGTATCGCGCGGGCCAGGCGCCAGTTGATCGACGGGCGCGAGCCCGGCAGGAACGAGTGACAATGAATAGCACGCTGACAGAACAGGATCACCAGCTACTTTCGCAATTTGTCGATGGCGAGTTGCCTGCGGCGGTCGCCCGAGACCTGGAGCGACGCCTGGCCTGCGAGCCGGCGCTGAAAATGCGCCTGGGGGAGTTGCAGAACCTGGATAACACGCTCAGGGGCGCCTTTGCAGCCCCTGGGCTCGAGACTGTCCCGCCTCACATCAGGCGGCTGCTCAACCCGGTGCCCGCCGGGGTCATTCCCCTGCGTCCGCGTCGGGCGCGCCACTGGGGCTATGCCCTGGCTGCCTCCCTGGCCGTCGCCGTATGCGGCACCCTGGTCACCCAGTGGGAACACGCTGGCAACGCCCCGGGAACCGGGTTCGATTCGAGCCTGGCCCGGGCTCTCGAGCAGACACCCTCCTCCGGGTCACAATGGACACCGCTGGCCGATGGCAGCAAGGTGCGCCCCATACTGAGTTTTCGCAGTGACAGCGGGGAGTGGTGCCGCGAATACGAGCTGGCCCAGTCCACCTCGACCTACCACGGTGTGGCATGCAGACATGACCAGCAGTGGCGCAGTGCGGTCGTGGTCGAAAAGACCCTGAGCATCGGCCCCGGCGAATACCGCCCGGCCGGCAGCGCCGAACCGGCAAGCGTGGCGGCTTTCGTCGACCAGCACCTGGTCGACATTCCTCTCGATGCCGGACAGGAAGCAGCCCTGATCTCTGCCGGCTGGCAGTAACAGCGGCCCGACCAGCGGTCAATCATCACGGCGGGGCACCCCCGCCGGCCCACTTTCCCCACCCTTGACTCTACCACCCACGCAGGCACCAGCAGCTGCCCGCACGGGCCGCGGCAGGGCAAGATCTGTCAGGAAAAAGAGAAGCAGGGCCTATCGCCTCATGTTGACGATAGACCCTGGGGTTCCAGTGCAGAGGGCTAGCGGTCCCTGCTCTGTGAGACGTTGCGGGAAACAAACCCGCCCGGCAGTACAAACTCCCTGCCCGGCGAGCGCCCGGAATTAGGTACGAGGTAGATAGTGGGGGCTGCTCAATTCCTTCTGCTTGAGGAATTTATCGCACCCAAAGCCCCTCACTACCGCCTCGCGTGGTTTCACTCCACTTTCACTTCTATGACGATCCAGCACACAAAACTATTCCATAGGTTTGCAAAAAAATTCCAGAACAACGTCTAGTCACCCCCTGGCGACCGAATAGGTTTGGCGGTACCCGCCCCCCACGAGCAAATCAGTTGGCAATCCCGTTACAGCGCCAATCAGGACAAAACGCACAGTTTCACCACTCCACTGGAGAGAAAATTCACATAAACATTGACAGTGAGGAGTAGTGAAACAAAAAATACCCTTCTACATTAACCTGGATATTGCCACCGCGAGGGCCCCCAGTTGTCGATACATTTGTCGAACTATCAGGCAAGAGACTTCGAAGTAGTCGATTACGAGATGTATCAACTCGGTGATACAGGTTTGTATTTTCGCGGCCCTGAACCCACCTCCCTGCCAAAGGACGGATACTTCGCATGCATTGGCGCCGCGCAAACTCTCGGCTGCTTCTGCGAGCACACCTATCCGGCCTTACTGGCTGAGGCGTTGGGGTTACCGGCGCTAAACCTTGGATACGGCGGTGCCGGACCTGAATTTTTTCTCCAGCAGGAAAGCCTTCTGCCCTACCTGAACCAAAGCAGATTTGTCGTTCTGCAAGTCATGTCCGGAAGAAGCCAGAGCAACAGCCTGTACGAATGCGGCGGATTGGAGTACGTCACCCTCAAAAAGGATGGCCGCAAAATGGGAGCCAAGCAGGCTTTTATCGAAACGTTTTACGACAGGCGGGTTACGGCCATTCTTGGTAATTCGATGCTCGCGAAACAAGTTGCGATGCTATCCGCTCGCTCGACTGTTGTTGATTTGGTGAAGGAAATCCGACAGCGGTGGCTCGAAAGCTATCTGCTGTTGATTGAGCGCTTGACCGTACCGGTAGTCCTGCTTTGGTTCTCCAAGCGAGCACCTGACTATGACGAGAAGTTGGGCTCCGTCGCCGGAGTTTTCGGCGCCTACCCTCAACTCGTCAACCGGGAGATGACGGATACGCTACGCAGACACTGCAACCACTATGTCGAATGCACCACGACAAGAGGCATACCTCAGACACTTATCAGCCGATTCACCGGAAAGCCCGTTGTCGTGGAGACCGCCAGGGATCGTCCGGATCTCGAGTCGGCACCATGGTCGCACAACAGCTATTACCCAAGCCCAGAAATGCAGCAAGATGCGGCAAACGCATTAATGGCCTCATGTCAGTCAATTCTGAATAGCTCGCAGGACTAACGCGAGGCTATCTGGTGACTGATATCATGTTCGCTAGTTGGCCGGGGCGCGGAGGCGACCTTAATCCATTTATCAGAAGTTTTGTCGATTCTATCGAAAAACAGGGCTTCAACGTCGCCAGCCTGTCCATGATTCCTTTCGATACGCTTCCTGACGGCCTGGAGGGGCTTCCGCAAGGATCGGGTATCGTGATCCACTGGCCCCAGTTTATGTACCGGGATTCATTTGGAAAGCTTGCCAAGGTAGCCACACTTGTTCGGTTCATTGCATTTTTGAAGCAGCTGAAAAAAAGTGGTGTTCGTGTGATATGGATCTGCCACGACCTAAAGCCGCACGACTGGAACGCCTGGCACTGGCAGGCTCTGTGGTGGGCAACACTTCGAGCGATGCTGTTATTGTCCGACAGTATCATAGCCCTTTCACCCGGAACCAGGGAGGTCGTCGCCCAGCGCTATCCGGCCTGGATTCGCGGCCGCCTTGAATGGGCCTGGCACCCGAAATATGAAGATGTGCTGACCGATGCCTCCACACGAATTAGAACACGTGAATCAATGAGCGTCGGCGGGGCCGATCGCCTGGTCGGGTTTTTTGGGCAAATCAGGTTACAGAAGGGCGTCGAGGATCTGATCGACGCCTTTTCCTTGATCAAGGAACCAGACATACATTTAATGATAGCTGGCGCCCCCCTGGGGGCTGCTGTATCCGTCTCAGAAAACGTTTCGGCCATGGCCGAAAACGACCGCAGAATTCATGCAATTTTTCGCAAGTTGGAAGACGAAGAACTCAGGGACCTGGTTTCAGCCTGCGACCTCTGTGTTTTCCCATACCGCGAGTACACTCATTCGGGAGCAATGATTTACAGCCTGTCTGCTCACCGCCGCATACTGACACCGAGGACACCCTTTTCTGCCAGCCTTGCTGAAGTGCTCCCCGAATGGGTAGACCTGTATGACGGAGCGCTAACGCCCCAAATACTGCGGGCATCGACTCTGCGCGAGACTCCCGATACACCGCCCGACCTATCGGCGTTTTCGGCGGAACGACTTGCAAGGAAAGTGATAGAAATTACAGGCGAAATCCAATAATGGCGTCTTTCGAGACCGGGTTCACCACGGTAGCTTTTTTTCGAGCAATTGCTCAAGCCTGGTGACATCGCGCTGAAACAGCTCCTGCAACTGGAGCCGGACTGAGCCGGGCATTGCAGGTGCCTTGCCTTTATTTAGGCGCATTCCGTACCTTATTATTTTATTGTGGATCGCCCGCGGAAATATTTTCGTCAATGTATTGGCCGAAGCTGGCGAGCGCAGGAGGCCGTCAATTGTGAAACTCTTGGGCCAGTAGCCCTCCATACCACGCCTGGTCATGTCTGGAACAAAAGTGGGATCAACTTCCAGAAACTGGAATATCTGGCGAATCACATCCAGCGGATTTCTACAGAAATCCTCATAAATATAGACGCGAACATTCGCATCTCCAAAATGGTCGATGTAACGCCTGACCTGTTCGAAATACATGCTGACATGCACGTAGTGCCAATCCCAGTCCCAATTGGCCGCTATCCGCTCATCCTCACGAACAAGCGCTTCGGGCAGAGACAGTGGCTCAAGCCTGTACATGCCCTTCATCATAAGAAAGTGGGAGTACAGTCTGTCAATTGGATTGCGAAGCATGATGATAATTTTGGCATCCGGCAGGGATGCCGCGATCCGTTCGCAAGCCCGGGGAAAGTAGAGATATCGCACTGACGCCTCCCCGACGGCTTTCTCCGATACGCCCTGAAAAAGAGCCCTGTATTTTTTGTTCTGTGTAATCGTCAGAGGATGCAGTTTGTT
This sequence comes from Pseudomonadales bacterium, assembly GCA_024234735.1. Classification (GTDB taxonomy): domain Bacteria; phylum Pseudomonadota; class Gammaproteobacteria; order Pseudomonadales; family Halieaceae; genus JARRPM01. The sequence continues at coordinate 287,019 of JACKNV010000001.1, read as the reverse complement.
GCGAATTGTCTCAGGCTCTGCTGGACCGGGAAAGTTCAAATCACTCCTCCCCGCGTAGGCAAAGTAATTAGGCTCCTTGTTTTTCGGAAAAAATATCTCAGGGTGCTGACGGAGATAAAGCCACAGGGATGTCGTGCCCGACTTGGCTGCCCCGACTAGGAAAAAACTAGGTAATTCAGACATTTTTGAAGAGACCAAATTGTCCGAGAAGAAGCAAGGCAACTGAATCAGTCGTTCATCAACAACCGTTATCCGCTACCCGCAAGACTGCCCGATTGCCCATTTATTCGGAAAGTAGATCGCCAATAATTTTATATCTCCATCCATTCGTGGTCTATAAATGCCCTGTCTAAATTGTCACTTTACTGGATTGGCCTACTGATCCTTCTTCGCCAGGAATCTGTCACAAATAAACCGCCCGGCTAATAAGCCGCGCGGTTTATTTGAACAGCTTGACCCATACTTGCAGATACTAGGAGCAGGACCGGTTCTTTTAACCAGAGAATCAGCGAGACACTCCAGGTGTCACCATCAGCTTCCCGGCTGAACCTCCTTTGGCCACTCGAACCTCATCCATGTAAATAGTGCGGTTTATAGTAGAGCTAAATAACTTCCCATACTTAGGCTTATACAATCCCATCTTGAAGTACAGAGGATCACGCCTTGGCGCATTCCCATCATAGAAAATAGTCGCGCCCCCCGAAAAGTCAGCAACCTTCGTGCCATTTTTCCAGGCCTGTATATACCCTTTTTGAAGACTGAAATTGACACGCACCACCCAATCTACCCATCGCCCTTTCTCTAGTTTTCCCGTCCAGAGTTCCCTCGCCTGTATTTTGTCCCGGACATTACCAGTGTGATTGACAAGCGTGATCTCTCCGCCTTTAATTCTTAACGCCAGCGGCGGAACATAAGGACCTACTTCGCCGGTAGCATGGAACTGCCATACGATATCGGCATTGTTTGTGTTGGCGTCTTCCTGCCAGTTACCGGGTATATACAAGCTCACACCCACCCAGTACTCCGTATCAAATTCAAATGGCAGAGCTCGAACGCTCTTCATCAGTTCCGCACGGGGCTTGCCTTTTCCCTTGGTTGCATGTGTTCCATCCCAGTCGGCCTTCTCCAAGTAAAACTTACTTGCATATTTGCCAGCCCTGGTAACAGCAGACTGCACAGTTACAGCCCCGGTCAGACCCTGCTCTTCCTTGGTCCAGCCATCGGCAGCATCAAACGTTCCCTTAATACGACCTGACTCGAAATTACTGGTAAACAGCAACTTTGCATTGCCCGTATTGCCCGAGTCAGATCCACTGGATACGGTATCGGTGGCGTTGCTACTGCTCGAATTTCCCACCGTATTCGACGATGACGGTATCGCTACCACAATTTCATCAACGCTTTTGTTCCCTTTCCGGTCACGCGCCAATGCCTTTATTCGTACATCCTTACCCGCATAGGAGTAAGAGTCCCAGGTAAATTCGTAGGGAGCAGTCAGATCGCCACCTACATGGAGGTCATCTACGTATAATTTCACCCTTTCGATACCGTCAGAGTCACTGGCCTTGACCACTATCTCCATTACCCCGGCGGTACTGACAGTCGGCGGCACCACCGAAACAGAGGGTTCAGACCCAGCCGATGCCTGCGATGATAAAATCATTTGCGCACCCGACAGTAGAATCGCCGCCGTCGCCAGATTTCCCGTTTTAAAAATTGCATTCATGTTTTTTCACGTCTCCCGTAGTGGAACCAGCAATCAGCAGAGGCGGTATTCGCCTACCACTGACGCTCATCTCTAACGCAGCCAGCTTTTTGTTATGCGATACAGGGATGCTTTACTGAGACCTAAATTCCGTTGATGTATGACTGGATCAGCTCCAGCCAGTAAGATGGTGAGCTTTAGAAGGCGCGTACTGCCCAGGCCTACGAACATGGACAGAAGGCATCACTGCACTCACATACAACCCACTAAGCGCAATACGTGCCAGAAATACGATTATTGCTATTTATCAATATGTTAGATGAGGTTTCTGGGGATGATTTAGAAAGAATTGCCCTCTCGGAGCAAGAAGCTGTCGCCCTATTGCGACAATACTTGGCTGTCTTAGAAAATATACTGGTATATCAACAAGATAAGATGTCTTGTAATTGCGACAAGCCGGCTGCGCTGAGGGGCTGTTTTGTTAGCTGGTGCGCTACCAACCACGAACCCCGCGTCCAACCGGGGCCGTACTGTGCACACAACAGGGGGGTTAGATTTTGGGCAAAGGCCTGGAGTTGATATGCTCTGCAAGGCGCAAAGTCATTTGTACGATTGTCAGAGTCGGGTTTGCATAGCCACCAGTCGTAAAAACGCTGGATCCGGCAACATACAGGTTGTCGGTCCCGAATATCTTCTGGGAAGCGTCCACCACGCCATATTCAGGAGATGCGGCCATCCGCGTTGTCCCCATATGGTGGTGACCCGGTCCGCTGGTAAATTCCAGTGGATCGGCCAGCAACCAGTCCCGGACTCTGACCCTACCCAGGCCAAGTTCTGCAAAAACTTCCCCGAATCGGAAAACCGCCATTTGCATGGTGCGCAGGTCAATGTCTGAGAGTTGCCAGTCCAACTTCGCCTTATTCATGCCGAACTGATCGATCGCGGTAGCCAGGGATACGCGGCTTGACGGATTCGGCGCCTGCTCCGAACAAAGCACGATAATACCGTCGGTCTCATGCTCATGGCCGGGTGCCCGTAATGCGAGCCGAATGCCAAAATTCAATAACTGGTCCTGCTCCATGAACTGTTGTGATGGCGCAAAACCATGTCGGGTGTCGCTGAGACAAAACCGCCTGCCCCGGTAACGCTCAGCAGCCTCCCGGGTCCAACCAAACTTACAAATCTGCTGTTTCAGTCGACCTTTGAATGTATCTCCAAAAGGACTGTCTCCAATTCGACCAACCACATTATCTTCCAGGATGACCTCTCCGGCTTGAGCGAACAGGTGGTCCGCGAAAAAACGGCCAACGAGGTCATGCTGGTTGCCAAGCCCCTGCGGAGTTTGTTGGTTTGAGTTCAACAGCAGTCTTGCATTTTCTATAGCGCCACATGCCAGGACAAAACAGGCTGCGCGCGCCTGGAAAACTTGCCCTCCATACCCCCTCACCTCAAGGTGATCCAGTGTTGCCAGATCCTCGCTTAGCAGCAACTCGGTTACATTGGCATTGATAAGACAGGTAATGTTCGCCCTCTGTTGAATATCGTCGCGATACTTTTGTCCAAAACGGGTCGGAGCACTGATACCGAGGTTGGCGGTGACAAAATCTCGGGAGGAATTTATGGTTTCCTCGATAAAACCCACTGGCTTGTTCCACGCCATATTCTCGGGGAGGTCCAGTATCGATTCGGCCTGATCCAGGTAAGGGTTCAGGTCCGATCTGGTAATCGGCCAACCACTAAACCGCAAATAGTTCTTTCGCTCGAAGTCATAGCTATCGAGGGGACGGCAGTCTCCACCCCAGTGATTTGAAGTGCCACCAAAATAGCGGAGCCGGCCAGCCGTCAATTCATAAAAGTCACGCCCGACCGTCTCACCTTCATAAATTGCCTGCGACTCGGCCGAGAAATCGAAGCCGCCCGCCTCCAGCAACAGGACGCTCAGTTTGCCGGAAAGATTCAGAGCAAGGGTAATACCCGCTACGCCAGCGCCACAGATACATACATCAAACTTCTGACTACCGATGATGTCATCCGTGGCGCTGTTTAAATCAAAGATCATTTCGGTCAGTCAACCAGGTCAGATTTTTTGAGAATCCACCCGTTCACCAGAATATATCCCCGCCCGGTCGGCGCTACCTGCTGCCGAGACGCGTACAGTTTAGAGTTCAAGCACAGAGGAAGGGCGCCAAAGAACTGGATCAACTTTCGCCGGGTTCTGTCAATCTTCATCGCTGAAGCCTGCATGTGGAAGGGCATGCCTTATAGCGGAATGAATCAGAAAAGCCAAACCCATTTGTTTGGAGGCACCGGCCGGCATATAGCCGGTGCCCCCCAGGGCGGATCGGACTATCGCCTTGAAGCCCTACTCCTCATCCGGGCACCACCGGCTACAAGCACACCGAGAATCATCAGTACCAGACCCGGCAGGGGCAGGACTGGCACAGGCCTGGCCGTATCGCCACCCGGTGGAGGCGTGGAGTTGTCCACACATGCCACCTGTACATCGGTAATATCAGCAGTGGTTACCGTGCCACTGCCATTGGTAACAGTACAGGTCTGGTCTGCGGGTTGAGCAGAAACTGTTACCGCATAGGGGTTGCCAGCATCAACAGGCGTTGTAAATGTGAAAGCACCGTCAGCTCCCAGAACCAGATCATCACCACCATTGTTCTGCAAGGTCACGCTTCCGGTTAGCCCGCTGAGGGTACCACCAACGCTGTAACTGCCGCTGAGAACGTTAATAGTGAGTGAATCCCCCGCCCAGGAGAAAGTGAAGCTGCCCGGGATGAGGCCCATACCCGCTATCGTCTGGCCTGACCAGGTCGATGTGCTGGAGAGTGGCGAACCAGAAACATAGCCCTGCGGAACATTAAGGGTATTGTTGCCCGTTGATCGCGAACCGATAGCAACAATACCCCCGGTGTTAGACGTGGCGGTATAACCAGCACCGGTAGAAAACGTTATCGACTGAGCTCCAATATCGTAGGTATCGCGATTACCGCTGCCGACAAGAATCACACTGTCAAAGGAGGCATTCCACGCTGAGCCTGCAACAAAACCGTAGAATGGAGCTTCAGCGGCAAGCAAAGTCAATGCAGAGGTGTCAAGCGTGCCACTGGCAGTCGCAACGACATTCCCGCCCGACTCCTCAATATCTATCGTTACAGCCGCACTCAGGAATGCACTGTAAAAAAGTGCAGCCATTGACATTATAGCTGATCGTTTCACTATCCCCTCTCTTAAATCACTAATAGTTATATACAAAGTGGCCTAGACATTGCCCTGAGTCACAACACTGCCCCGTCGATCCAACGGGCAGATTTTAAATGGGTATATCTGTCAAAGCGAGGGAATTAGTTCACAATTAGGGTTAACCTGATTACTCGCTGGGACAAGGCAAAATACGCATATTACATTGAAGATGTGGCCTTTTTCATTTCAATTTTTGAGCACAGGCCGCACATGTAAACCAAAGCACTAATGCAGGACGATAGCATAACTGGCAGGAGACCAGCTAGTTACAAAAAGAGCGAGGTTCCGCCGCGCCGAGCCTGTGTGAGCCACTACCGCATTCCGCTCTTGATGGCAGCCCGGTCAAGCAACAAAGGTCAGGCGCTTTTTATAAGCATGCTCGACAAGGGCCTCACTTCCGTCTCCGCCAAGCCAACATTCTCAGTTGAGTACCAGCAGCGGCAAGCAGGCCGAGGGCCGTCAACACCAGCCCGGACAGCGGCAGGGCCGGCACGGGGTGGGCAGGGTTGGACCCGCTGACACAAACTACCTGCACATTGGTAACATCGGCGTTGCTGACCGTGCCACTACCGTTGGAGACAGTGCAGGTCTGGCCCGCAGGCTGGACAGAGACTGTCACAGCATAGGGGCTACCTGCGTTCACGGGGGTTGCGAATGTAAAACCGCCATCGGCAGAAAGAAGCAAGTCATCACCTCCGTTGTTCTGCAGGGTTACATTAGCCGTCAGTCCGCTAATGTTGCCACCAATACTGTAGCTGTCGCTCAGTATATTGACAGTCACAGAATCCGCCGCCCAGGTGAAGGTGTAGCTCCCAGGAATCAGCCCCATGCTCGCAATCGTCTGCCCCGGCCAGGTTGAAGTGCCTGACAGGGTAGAGCCGGAGACATACCCCTGAGGTACATTCAGAACATTGGTACTCCCCGTAAGGGAGCCAATCGCTACGATGTCTCCAGAACTGGTGGTAGCCCTGAAATTGGAGCCGGTTGAAAACACGATAGACTGGTTATCAATACCGTAGACATCTCGCTCACCCCCACCTGCAATAATAACACTGTCAAACTGCCCGGGCCGCCAGGTCGAACCGGCGATAAGACCCGAGAAGGGAGGCTCAGCAGGCAGGAGTGGCAGTGAAGAAATATCCAGCGAACCACTGGCTGTTGCAACGATATCTCCTCCTGACTCGAAAATGTCGATGGTTACCGCTGCGTTCACGATGTCGCTACAAAACAGTGCAGCTGTCAGTGTTGATGCAAGGTACTTCATTCGCCCCATCTCTTTTTTGTTTCGTTTTAGATTTTCTGAATTGTCCCCCCGAGTACTATACGCCCCCGGAGAAACGAAACTTTCGTCGCACTGTATAGGCTTGTGTTGCTCAAAACGAGCGACTTATTTCACATTTGGTGAACCCTAAAGATGAAGAATCAGGAATTCCAGCGTATGTTTATTCGAGATGCACATCGAGCAGCTACCAAATCGAAGCCAACTAGTGGGCGCCCTATCCTGGAACTGGCTTAGGCAGTCGCTGGTTATCGTGGACACCGCTCGCTAACTGAAGTATTCCGGCCACATGGTATTACAAGGCTGGTTAGTTGACGATATGGGAATACAAATGGGCGAGAAAAGCATATCTTTGGCAGTTTGTAAGCTCTACCGGAAAAGCAGGACTCAAGAACATGGAAAGTAACAAAATGATCATGGTTATCGGGTCACTTAACGCCAACCCCGCCGACCGGGAAATGACGAGAAGTGATCTCCGATCCGTACAGTTAATCGGGCCCGACAAGCAATTCCTGCCAATCGGCTACTTCCAGAGCTGGGGTGAGTTAGGCATGAGCTCGATGGCTGTTGATCCAGCAAACAGGATGAAATTGTATTTTGCAACCAGCAGCGATATCTACCTTTTCGACCTGGAGTCAGGTACTCAAAACAACCTGCACATTAACGGCCTTAACGATATCCATGAAATCAGCGCCATTGGTGAAAATCTGTGGATAACCAATACCAAACACGACGAAATTGTGAGCGTTAACATTCAGAGCAACACTGTCCAGCGGAGAGTGAATCTCGCCGACTATAGTTGTTCGGCTTCTGAAAGTGGGGAAGACCCCGAGAATACAGAGTGGGTCGACAAGTTCCATGTGAACCTTGTTTTTCAGGGTTTTGACGGAGATCTTTACGTTCTTGTCCATCACACGTCAGGACGTCAAGTAGTAAACCGTATTTCCAAGAAACTTCTAAAACGCCAGGGCAATGGGGGCGTTGTTAATATAGACACCAATACCCGGATTCCCCTCAACTTTAAGGCACCCCACAGTGTAAGGCATGTCAACGGTGAATACTGGGTTTTTGACAGTGGCCACTTCGAGCTGAAGGTCTTCGATAAAAGCTGGAAGCTGAAAGAATCAATCGATACTAAAGGGTTCGGTCGTGGTGGTGAATATAGCCCATCGTCTGGAATGTATTATGCGGGGGTGTCGGCTACACGAAAAAGATATCTGGGGTTATTCCCCGGAGGAGATACAGTGCCTAATATGATCCAGGTGATCGATACTTCTGAATACAAGATCGTAGATACAGTGCCTGTGCCTGGCATAGAACAGATAAATAACGTCTATTGTATTGATCAAGACGTGGCCGACAGGCTACTTCAAATGGCGTGAAACGCTACCGATATCGTTACTTGTGGCACGTTTCAGAAAGGCCCGACTCAATGTGTGAAGTCTTGCCTCAGTTTAGATCACTCATATCTTCAAGCCGCACTGGTACGAATACACCCCGGTGATACATCACCTTGTCTGGCTCGCCTTCACTGCGGTACCACCTGGGACTGCGGGTAGAACCCCATAGGGCGGTTACACCAGGACCATAGGGTGACACGGGCAGGACGACACTCCATTTCTTACGACCAGTCATAACACACAAAGCTTCTACCCCATCTTTGTTTTCTATTTTTGTCTCGTCATCAGCGGCGCAAAGGCGATAGGTATCTTTGGCGCCCGTCCCGATATACTGCAGGTCCAGTTTGACAGGTATTTTTTCGCCGTTCTGCTCAACGTAAAGATAGTCTCCGTCGCGGCGGGAGCGCTCCAGGCTGAGAACAATAGCCCGCGCTCCGGTCACCGGGTTTACCTGCACGGACATGTCCATGGCGGGGTTGCGCCCGGCCCCCAGACGCACGCTGTTGGTACAGGCCAGGATACGATTGCCGAACTCGAGGGGAAAACGCGCGCTGGCCAGCACCTGGGTCTCGTCCAGACTGTCATTGACCCGGTGGATCTTATAGTTGCTGGCAGGCGCCAGGCTGGTCTGGCATCCCCGGCTGAGATACATCCGGCGGCCCTCCTGGTAATCCTCCCGGGTGCGAAAAAAGGCGACGGTCAGCTCTCCCGCGGCATTCAGGTCAAGCCGCATCAGCAGGTGATCCAGGGGATTGCCGTGTGCCCCGCCACACAGGGCCGGGGAATCACCCGGCGGGCATTCATTGGGGTTGAGGTCATCCGCCGGATCGGGGGTCATGGCCGTATCGAAACCACCATAGTAGAGTCCCAGATAGGGAGTCAGGCGGTTTTCATCCCTGCAACCCGCCAGGGCCAGTAACAGTACAACCAGCGATACCCGAACCATGCACCCTCTCCTGACTCGCCGGGCGATTGTGCCGTGCACCGTCGGCCCTGGCAACCGCACCGGTGAAGTTTGACCTGCATCAAGGCGTTGCCAGACTCGACCTGACAGCATTGGCGCCACGACAAGTGCCCTGGAGGTTGTGATTGTGGATTTTTCCTATAGCGAGCAAACAGAACAACTACGGGCCCAGCTAAACAACTTCATGGACGATCACATCATCCCCCGCATCGGCCAGTGGCGGGATGAGGTGGCAGCGGGACAGTATCCGGTATCGTTCATGGAGGACCTCAAAGCGCTTGCACGGGAAGAAGGGCTGTGGAACATGTTCCTGCCCGGCCTGCGGGCAGATGAGCCGGGAACCCGCCTGAGCAATCTCGAATACGCACCGCTGGCGGAGATCATGGGGCGGGTTCCCTGGTCCTCTGAGGTGTTCAACTGCAATGCCCCCGACACTGGCAATATGGAAGTTCTGCACATGTTCGCCACGCCCAGGCAGCGAGAACAGTGGCTGGTACCGCTGCTCAATGGCGAGATCCGCTCCGCCTTCGCCATGACCGAGCCCGACGTGGCGTCCTCCGACGCCACCAATATCCAGACCAGTATTCGCCGCGACGGTGATCACTATCTAATCAACGGGCGCAAGTGGTTTATCACCAACGCCCACCATCCGAACTGCCGCGTCTTTATCCTGATGGGCAAGACCGACCCGGACGCCGACACCTACCGCCAGCAATCCATGGTACTGGTTCCCATGGACACCCCGGGCGTGGAACTGGTGCGCAACCTGACGACGCTCAACCATCACTCGCCGGAGGGGCATTCCGAGGTCCTGTTTCGCGATGTGCGGGTACCAGTCAGCAACCTGATAGGCCAGGAAGGCGATGGTTTTATGATCGCCCAGGCTCGACTCGGGCCAGGAAGGATTCACCACTGTATGCGCAGCATCGGCATGGCCGAGGTTTGTCTGGACCTCATGGTGGCCCGCTCCCAGGACCGCAAGACTTTCGGCAAATACCTCTACCAGCACGGCTCCATTGGCGAATGGATAGCCCGCTCCCGGATCGAGATAGAGCAGGCCAGGCTGCTGGTACTGAAGACCGCCGCCATGATCGACGAGGTGGGCGCCCGGGGGGCACGCAAGGAAATCTCCATGATCAAGGTGATTGCCCCCACCCTGCTCGCCACGGTTGCCGACCGGGCCATGCAGGTATTTGGCGCCATGGGTGTCACCCCCGATACACCACTGGCCGATTTCTATACCGGCGGTCGCGTCCTGCGTTACGCGGACGGCCCGGACGAGGTCCACCTGCAAACCATCGCCAGGCTGGAACTGAAGGACAGCGCCGGGCGGCGCATGGACATAGCCAGGTACATGACCCCAAAGCAATAAAGGTAGAGTCGCTTGCACTGATAGCCCCAGTTAATCACCGGCTGGCCTTATGAGGACGACCCCGCTACTATCCCGGCTCCGGTCTTGCGGCCGCTGCCTTAGAACGAGGCTACCGGGCAGAAGTGCAGAAAACGACAGAAAATAGCCCGCCTGTTGCGATCGTCACAGGAGGCGCGCGCAGAATAGGCAGGCAACTCGCTATAGACCTTCACGCCGCAGGCCTCGATATTGCGCTGCACTATCATTCCTCCCGGGACGAAGCGGACTCTCTGGCCGGGCAGTTGTGCCGGCAACGGGAGGGCTCCTGCCACACCTACCGGGCTGACCTGGAGGACACGTCCGCCGTGCAGGACCTCGGGCAGCGGCTGCTGGCGCGGCACGGGCGCATAGACCTGCTGGTCAACAACGCATCGGGGTTTGCAGCCTCGCCCATTGCCGAATGCACCCCGGAAACATTCGACCAGATGCTGTCATCCAACCTGCGTGGTGCCTATTTTCTGATCCAGGCGCTGCTGCCAGGATTGCGCCAGGCCGGGGGCAGCGTGGTCAACATTCTGGATATGCACCTCACCCGGCCGCTCAGGAGCTTCTCAGCCTACCTGGCCGCGAAGGCCGGCCTGGCATCCGTCACGCAAAGTCTGGCGGTGGAACTCGCCCCCGATATCCGGGTAAACGGCATCGCGCCCGGCGCGATATTGTGGCCTGAGGATGGGCTGGCCTATGACGACCAGACCCGCCGGGCGACCATCGCCAGAACTCCCCTGGGTCGGCTGGGCACACCCGGAGACATTTCGGCGGCGGTGCTGTTCCTTGCGCAAAGCGCGCCTTTTGTCACCGGCCAGATACTCACCATCGATGGAGGCCAGTCCCTCACCTGAGATGCGACAGGAGTTGAACCGCCTCCGGTCCAATATCCAGACATCTATAGCGGGACAATTGTCCTGTTCTTGATATGCTGCACGGCAACAACATGGCATTTTTGGGCAGCAACGACGGGGATTTAGCGACAGCGCATAACGGTATGAACGTGCTTAAACTGAAACAGGCAGAAGCCGCCTTCCTGGCCCGGTACCCCGACGGCTTCGCCGATGCAGGCCTGGCGGAGGTCCGCAAAAAACACAACGTAGACAAACTGAGCGACTTTGCCCGCAAGAACCTGACCCGGACCCACTTCAACAAACCGCAGCAGGTGTGCGAGACCCTGGAGCGCATCATCAGCCGTTCCTCAATGGTATCCATGTTCGAAAAACCCCGCTTTCGCGATTTTCTCCGCTCCCTGAACAAGCAGGAGAAGGAATACCTGGCCATGGCCTTCGAAAAGCGTCTGCACGGGCGTGCCAGGCGCTCCGGGTTCGACGAGATCGTGGCTATGCTGGCACACCACAAAATTGCCAAGTGGCCGGTAGTTTCGGCGGTTCCCTACTATTTCGCGCCCACTAGGGAGGCTTTCGTGAAGCCGACCACCGCCAGGGGCATTATCGCTTTTCTCGAAGTGGAGGGCCTGCAGTACCAGCCGCTGCCAACCTGGGAGTTCTACCGCGGCTACCTGCAGTTGCTGGGCCAGGTGAAGAAGCATGTCAGGCCGTCGCTGGCACCCACCTACGCCGCCCTGTCAGGGTTCCTTATGAGCAGCATTTGAGTCGGAGAAATTGTGAAGTACAGCGATTGTTGAAAAATTGGTCGGGACGGCAGGATTTGAACCTGCGACCACTTGACCCCCAGTCAAGTGCGCTACCAGGCTGCGCTACGCCCCGAGAGAGTGTCGCCTTGGCGGCGAGAGGGCGGCATTATACTCAATACCGCCAGCGATACAAAGGCTATTTGCCCGGCTGCAGGGCCTTGAGCAATTCTTCCAGGTCCCTGATGGTTTCCCTGATAACCGCCTTCAGTTTTTCCGGATTGGCACTGCTGCCACCCTCCTCGGTCATCCGCTGCCGGGCGCCGCCGATGGTATACCCCTGATCGTACAACAGGCCGCGAATCTGACGAATGGTCAGCACGTCTTCGCGCTGGTAGTAACGGCGGTTACCGCGGCGCTTGACCGGCTTGAGTTGCGGGAACTCCTGCTCCCAGTACCGCAGGACATGGGGTTTCACCGCGCACAACTCGCTCACTTCACCGATCGTGAAATAGCGCTTTCCGGGGATGGCGGGTAATTCGTTATTGTGACTCGGTTCCAACATACTCTTCTACTCGGGCTTTGAGCTTTTGACCGGGACGGAATGTGACCACCCTGCGGGCCGATATGGGAATCTCTTCACCGGTTTTGGGGTTGCGACCCGGGCGCTGGCTCTTGTCACGCAGGTCGAAATTGCCAAACCCCGACAACTTGACCTGCTCGTTGTTCTCGAGGCAACCGCGAATCTCCTCGAAAAACAATTCGACGATCTCCTTGGCCTCCCGTTTGTTGAGCCCCAGCTCTTCAAACAGGCGTTCGGCCATTTCCGATTTGGTGAGCGCGCCCATTTTCCCGTTACCTAGTTCCTAAGCTCGGCTTTATAGTTTTTCTCTAGTGAATCAACCACTTGATCCACCGCCAGATTTACGTCTTCGTCGCTAAGAGTGCGCGTTTGGTGCCTGAATGTCAAACCTAGAGCCACACTTTTCCGTTTAGGATCAATGCCTTTGCCTTCATAGACATCAAAAAGCCTTAACTCCCTGAGGTAACTTCCCGCGACCTCTCGCACATTTGCCATCAATTCGTCGGCCGGTACGGTTTTGTCGACAACAACGGCCAAATCCCGACGAACCTCGGGGAACCTCGACAATTCAGTGAAGCGCGGCAACACCCCATCGAGCACCGCATCGAGATCGATTTCGCAGGCGTACAGGGGGGCACCCAGGTCCAGCTCGCTGGCGACTGCGGGGTGCAGCGCACCGATATACCCTACCTGCTGCCCATTTCGGGTTATGCTCGCGGTCTGCCCGGGGTGCAGGGCGGGGCGCTCGGCACTGCGAAACTGCACATTGCGGCCATCCCGGGTAAGTGCGAACAGGCTCTCCACATCTCCCTTGAGATCGAAAAAATCCACCCCGTCACCGCCGGCTGACCAGGATTCGGCCAGACGGGAGCCGGTTGCGACCAGGGCCAGGGTGGCGACCTGCCGCAAGCCATCTTCCCCCGGCACAAAGCGCAGCCCCGTTTCGAACAGGCGCACCCGGGGTTGCTGGCGGTTGGCATTGCGTTGCACTGCCGCCAGCAGGCCGGGCAGCAAACTGGTGCGCATCACCGCCATATCGGCGGATATGGGATTGGCAAGGGCCACTGGCCGCAGCGACGGATCGAATAGTTGCTGTGACTTCGGGTCGACAAAACTGTAGGTGATCGCCTCGCGGTAGCCGCGGGCACAGAGGTGGCGGCGCAGCTGACGCAACGACAGCCGGGTCTCGGGCCTGGCGGGCATCGCCAGCCGGGCCTGGATCTGGCTGGCAGGCAGTTCGTCGTAGCCGTAAACCCGGGCCAATTCTTCCAGCAGGTCTGCCTCGATGGCAATATCGTAACGCCAGCTGGGGACCGAACAGCGCCAGCCGTCCGCCGTGGCGCTCACGCCAAGACCAAGGCCGGCCAGGATGCGCTCTACCTCAGCGCCCGGCAGCTCCAGGCCCAGCATCATGGCGATGCGGCGGGAGCGCAGGTTGACATCGGGGCGCTGGGGAAGATGGGCCGTCGACACCGCCTCCACCACCGGGCCCGCCTCCCCGCCGACGATGGCCAGCAGCAACTGGCTGGCCCGCTCGATCGCCCGCCGCTGCAGTTGAAAATCCACCCCGCGCTCGAAACGGTGTGAGGACTCGGTATGCAGGCCATAGCTGCGGGCCTTGCCGGCCAGCAGGTCGGGCGCGAAGAACGCCGACTCCAGCAGGATGTTGCGGGTGCCCACGCCCACCGCCGACGCCTCGCCGCCCATGATTCCGGCCAGCGCCACCGGCTGCGCCTCGTCGGCGATAACCAGGGTATCGCCCTGCAGTTCCACACTCTGGCCGTCGAGCAGGGCCAGCGATTCCCCTGGACGCGCGGTGCGCACCACGATCCCTCCCTGCAGGCGGTCGAGGTCGAAGGCATGCATGGGTTGGCCCAGTTCCAACAACACATAGTTGGTCACATCCACTATCGCATCGATGCTGCGAATACCGCAGCGGCGCAGCTTTTCCTGCAGCCACAGGGGGCTGGGGCGGGACACATCGACATCGCGGATAACCCTGCCCACATAGCGCGGGCAGCGTTCGGGAGCCTGCAACTCCACCGTGACGGTATCCTCCAGGCTGGCGGCCACCGGTTCAATGTCCGGCGCAGTGACCGCCAGCCGGTTCAGTAGCGCCACCTCGCGGGCAATCCCCGCCACGCCGAGGCAATCGGCCCGGTTGGGCGTGAGTCCGATTTCGATGACCTTGTCGTCCAGGCCCAGGTAGGCTCGCAGGCAGGTGCCCACCGGCGCATCGGCGGCCAGCTCCATCAGCCCCGCGCTGGCTTCCGACAAGCCCAGTTCCTGTTCGGCGCACAGCATGCCCTGGGAGGCCACACCGCGCAGTTTGGCCGGCTTGATCTTGAAGTCGCCCGGCAACACCGCGCCCACCCGGGCCAGCGGTGCTTTCAGGCCAGCGCGCGCATTGGGCGCGCCACAGACGATTTGCACGGTATCGTCGCCGACGTCCACCTGGCAGACGCGCAGCTTGTCGGCATCGGGATGCGGCTCGACACTGATGATCTGCGCGACCACCACCTGGCTGAACTCACCCGCTACCGGCTCGATGGCATCCACTTCCAACCCGGCCATGGTGATCTGGTGCGCCAGTTGCTCGGTGGAGAGTTCCGGGGCCACCCATTCGCGCAGCCACTGTTCACTGATTTTCACGTCGTTTTCTCCCGGGTAGCCTAGAACTGCTCAAGAAAGCGCAGGTCATTGTCGAAGAACAGGCGCAGGTCGTTCACGCCGTAGCGCAGCATGGCCAGGCGCTCCACGCCCATGCCAAAGGCAAAGCCGGAGAATTTCTCCGGGTCTATACCCGAGGATTCGAATACCCTGGGGTGCACCATGCCGCAACCCAGGATCTCTATCCACCCGGTGTTGCTGCACACCCGGCAGCCAGCACCGCCACAGTTGACACACTGTATATCCACTTCCGCCGACGGTTCGGTGAACGGGAAATACGAGGGGCGAAAACGCACGGCGAGCTCCTCGCGCTCAAAGAATACCCGCAGAAAATCCTCTATGAGGCCCTTGAGGTCGGCAAAGCTGGAATGCTCGTCGACCAGCAGGCCTTCGACCTGGTGAAACATGGGCGTGTGGGTCAGGTCGGAGTCGCAGCGGTAGACCCGGCCGGGGCAGATGATACGCAGCGGCGGCGCCTGGCTTTCCATCACCCGCACCTGCACCGGCGAGGTGTGGGTGCGCAGCACGGTGTGCTGATCGACGTAGAAGGTATCGTGCATGGCCCGCGCCGGGTGGTGCTCGGGAATATTGAGCGCCCCGAAGTTGTGGTAGTCGTCCTCGATTTCCGGGCCTTCCACCACGTCGAAACCGATGGCGGTGAAGAAATCCTCCATGCGCTCCATGGTTCGGGTAACCGGGTGTATGCTGCCGGTGGACTGGCCGCGACCGGGCAGGGTGACGTCTATTCGTTCCGCCGCCAGTTTCGCCGCTACTGCAGCCTTTTCCAGTTCCGACTTGCGGCTGCCGATCAGCTCCTGCAGTGCCTGCTTGACCACGTTGATTCTGGCCCCGGCGGCGGGGCGCTCTTCGGCGGACAGCTTGCCCAGGCCCTTGAGCAAGGCGGTAAACTGGCCTTTCTTGCCCAGGTAGTCGACCCGCAATTGCTCCAGCGCGGCGCTGGTGTCCGCCGCCGCTATCGCGGCCTTGGCCTCAGCGGCCAGTTGTTCGAGGTTTTCCATTTCTTGGTCTCGAGTTTCGAATTCAAATGAATTTCGCGGTTACCCGCTGCAGCTGCTCGGTGGTGGCGCAGTGTGCACGGGTGGGCGGCGACGGCATACCTGACAACCATCGGCCCAAAAACAAAAAAAGGGAAAGAGCTGCGCCCTTTCCCTTGATGTCTTACATGTAGCCAGCGAACCGCCGGGAAAGAAAAACTACCCGGCGACGGGGTGGGCTCAGGCTGCCAGTGCGGCCTTCGCTTGCTCCACGATCGCGCCAAAAGCCTGCTTGTCATGCACCGCCAGATCGGCCAGAACGCGCCGGTCCAGGGAAATGTCGGCTTTCTTGAGGCCGTTGATCAGGCGGCTGTAGCTGAGACCGTTGGCCCGGGACTGGGCGTTGATACGCGTGATCCACAGCGAGCGAAACTGGCGTTTGCGCTGACGGCGGTCGCGGTATGCATACTGGCCAGCCTTGGTAACGGCTTGCTTGGCAACACGAAAAATACGGCTGCGGGCACCATAGTAACCCTTGGCCTGCTTCAAAATCTTCTTGTGACGGCGATGCGCCACCACTCCACGTTTTACACGAGGCATAGTCTTCTCCTAAATCCCGATGGGTTCCGTTAGCGTGCCCGCAACATGCGGTCGATCAGCACCTTGTCGCTCTGGTCGACCATGGAGGTCCCCCGCAACTGGCGCTTGCGCTTGGTTGTCATCTTGGTGAGGATGTGACTCTTATAGGCGCTCTTGCGCTTATAACCGCCAGCGGTTTTCTTGAACCGCTTGGCAGCCCCGCTGTGAATTTTTGCTTTAGGCATAATCAAATACTCCGCATTCGATTGTTAATAAACTGAAGAAACAAGGGCATTCACGGGCCGCTAGTTCTTCTTCTTGGGTGCGATAACCATAGTGAGCTGCCGGCCTTCCATTTTCGGGAATTGCTCGACAGAGCCCAGTTCTGCCAGGTCGGCCTCCACTCGCTTGAGCAGTTCCATGCCGATCTCCTGGTGGGCCATTTCACGACCGCGAAATCGCAGTGTGACCTTGGCCTTGTCACCGCCTTCCAGGAAACGCACCAGGTTGCGTAGTTTTACCTGGTAGTCTCCCTCCTCCGTCCCTGGACGAAACTTCATTTCCTTAACCTGGGTACGCTTCTGCTTTTTCTTCTGGGCAGATTTCTGCTTCTTTGCCTCGAAGATGTGCTTACCGTAATCCATGACCTTGCAAACCGGCGGATCCGAATCCGCAATCAGCACCAAATCCATGGTGGCCGCTTCGGCTGCTGCCAGGGCCTGCTTCAGTGGCACGATTCCCACCTGTGCACCATCGGCCCCGACCAGGCGTACCGGGTCTGCTGTAATCTGGTCATTGATGGCCGCCTTCTTGCTGGCGCCCTTGCCCATATCTTTCTTAATACTAGTTCTCCAATGAAATACGGCCGCGACGCGCCACATCCTCGGCGAGGTGCGCGCTCAGCGCATCGAGATCCAGGGATCCCAGGTCCTCACCGTGGCGGGTACGCACGGCCACAGTACCGGATTCAGCCTCTTTATCACCCACTACCAGCAGGTAGGGAATGCGCTGAATCGTGTGCTCGCGGATTTTAAAGCCGATTTTTTCATTTCTCAAGTCCGACACCACCCGAAAGCCCTTGTTTTTTAAGGAATCTTCCACAAATCGGGCATATTCGGCCTGTTTATCGGTGATATTCAGCACAATGGCCTGGGTCGGGGCCAGCCAGGTGGGGAAAATCCCCTCGTAGTGTTCGATCAGGATACCGATAAAGCGCTCGAACGAGCCGAGAATGGCCCGGTGCAGCATCACCGGCACCTGGCGGGAGCCATCCTCGGCCACATACTGGGCTCCCAGCCGCCCCGGCATGGAGAAATCGACCTGGATGGTACCCAGCTGCCATACCCGGCCGATACAGTCCTTGAGCGAAAACTCGATCTTGGGGCCGTAGAACGCCCCCTCTCCCGGCAGCTCCTGCCAGGGCAGGCTCTGGGCATCCAGGGCATCCGCCAGCGCTTTTTCAGCCCGGTCCCAGTCGGCGTCGGTACCCACCCGCTGCGCCGGCCGCGTCGACAGCCGGTAGATCACCTCGGTGAAGCCGAAATCGGCATAGACCTCGTGCAGGAAGTCGATAAAGGCCGACACTTCCGCCTGAATCTGCTCTTCGGTGCAGAAGATATGGGCATCGTCCTGGACGAAACCCCGTACCCGCATGATCCCGTGCAGGGAGCCGGAGGGTTCATTGCGGTGGCAGGAACCAAACTCCGCCAGGCGCAGCGGCAGGTCGCGATAGGACCTCAGGCCCTGGTTGAAAACCTGCACATGGCAGGGGCAGTTCATCGGCTTGACCGCGAACTCGCGGTCCTCGGTACGCAGCATGAACATATCGTCGCCGAACTTGTCGGCATGGCCGGAGCGCTCCCACAGGGACATGTCCACCAGCTGTGGTGTGCGGATTTCCCGGTAATCGTGCTCGATCTGGGCCCGGCGCATGTACTGCTCGATAGTCTGGTAAACAGTCCAGCCCGCCGGGTGCCAGAACACCATGCCCGGCGCTTCCTCCTGGGTGTGGAACAGGTCCAGTTTCTTGCCGATCTTGCGGTGGTCGCGCTTTTCCGCTTCCTCCAGCCGGTGCAGGTATTGCTTGAGCTGTTTCTTGTTGGCCCAGGCAGTGCCATAGACCCGCTGCAGCATTTCATTGCTGGAGTCGCCGCGCCAGTACGCCCCGGCTACCTTGGTGAGCTTGAAGGCACCCAGCTTGCCGGTACTGGGCACATGGGGGCCGCGGCACAGGTCGCCCCAGTCGCCCTGCTTGTACAGGGATATCTCCTCCCCCTCGGGGAGATCCTCGATGATCTGCACCTTGTAGTGCTCACCGATGCTGCGAAACAGTTTGATGGCCTTGTCCCGCTCCACGACGATGCGCTTTACCGGAATATCCTCGGCCACCAGTTCCTGCATGCGCGCCTCGATCTTTTCGAGGTCTTCCGGGGTGAAGCTGTGCTCGGTGGCGAAATCATAGTAGAAACCGTCCTCGATCACCGGCCCTATGGTGACCTGGACGCCGGCGAACAGGTCCTGGGTGGCCATGGCCAGCAGGTGGGCCGTGGAATGACGGATGATTTCCAGGCCCGCCTCGTCGCGGTCGGTGATAATCGCCAGGGAGGCGTCGCGATCGACGACATAAGAGGTGTCCACCTCCTTGCCATCCACGACACCGGCGAGGGCCGCCTTGGCCAGGCCGGGGCCGATATCGGCGGCGACATCGTGTACTGAAACGGGCTGGGAAAACGAGCGCTGGCTGCCGTCCGGCAGAGTGATGACTGGCATGTCTACTTCCTTCTTCAGTGGCGGCCACTACCAAAGGCCGCATGAGCATATAAGATATTGATTTAAAACGTTTTAGACCACAGGAGCAGCTATTGCTCCAGTTTTAGCGACCACTGCGGCACACCTCTTTTTCGGGGGCGACATTCTGACTGACTGAGCCGATAAAAGAAACCCCATACACGGTCTCCCGCCAGACTGTACACAGTTACCGACCTGCTTTTTAGGCCCCATCCGCCGCAATGGCATGTGTTCTCGCGCGAGAATGATATATATTACGTTTAACTGACGGTATTCAAACAGCCGGCAGTATGGTCAAATGCCCAACATAGAAATAACAATCCTCGCCCTGCATGGGAGGAACACCCGCATGTATAACAATGCCCTGCTTCTGCTGACTGCCAGCTTCACTGCATACATTTTCTGGGCCGCACCTCGATCTCCGAAGGCCCGGACCCGCGCCAACGGTAAGTTCCAGGCTGTTTCGCTATCCACAAGACCTGGGTGCTGTAAAGAAGCGGAGGCCCAGGAAGGACATCGCCTTCTGTCTACCCACGCACCCTCTCTTCCGCTTGCAGGATGTAATGCCAAACGGTGTCAGTGCGCATATACCCATTACACTGATAGACGCGCTACAAAAAATGATCGGCGCTCAACAGGCCAGAGAGTGTATTTCCAGGTGGACTGCGAGGCAGAGAATCGTCGCTCGGGGTTGGGGCGTCGCAAAAGTGATCTTGGCCACGCGGCGGTGTAGCGCCCTGCGAACACACCAACAGCACTCGACCGCTGAAACCGGCCTAAACCGTCAGGGATCGCAGGGGTATTACTCGGTCGCCAGTTCCGGTTTAGGGCCCTGGGAATAAGCGATAGTAGTAGACCCACTGCTGTCGTGTCCGCCCTGAGAGCGGCGCGCGACTACACTGAAGCCAAAGACTGCAGCACCAAATAACCAGATAAACTCTGGCCCCAGCCCACCTCCAGCAGCCTGGGATTCGGCAGCCATCACGGCTCCGCAAAAAGGCAGCGATACAACAACAGCCGCAAACTTCAGCCCTAAAATCCTTTTCATGGGAGTGCACCACAAGTCCAGTTTCAGGTTCAACTTTAGTCGACTCTGATGACATTTGAAGTGCAAAGATGGCAATCAGCCCCGATTGATGTTGATTCTGTGATTTAGTTCACAGATCGTCCGACCTTCCAGAGCATGGCGTCAGCCTGTCAGCCCGGAAGACCGGCCCCGAGGTGGTGACAACAAGATGGATTATCTGCTGCGACCTGACTTTCGACGCGCGGTTTTCTGGCGTTTTACCCCAGAGCGTTGCGCCAGCCACGCGGCAGACTGGGCCCACACGGCATCCTGCGCCTTGCTGCCGATGATAACGCCCATGTGCCCGCCGGGCGCCAGCCGAAAGTCCTTGTCCTCGGAGGCGACGATCTCGACGATTTTTTCGGCAATCTCCTTGGGGACGAGAATATCGGCCTCTCCGGCGAAGGCCAACAGGTTGGACGTTATCCGATCCAGTTCCGCCAGGTGGTCCCCGACCTCCACCTTGCCCCTGGCCAGCTGGCCCTCCCCCATGACCTTCACCGCCATATCCTGCAGCACCCCGCCGGGATACAACAGCATATTGTTGAGGTAGTCGGCGGTGGTGGAATAGGACTTCAGGGATTCCCGATCCGACATGCGGGTGACCAGGTCCCAGTAGGTGGTGACGCTGCCGATGGGGTCGGTCATCTTGAATACCAGGGTGGTCGCCCAGGGCGGCAGCGCCAGCCGCGCGGGGTCCAGGGCCTGCAGGCGCAGGTTGGTGTAGTTGCTCACCAGCTGCGCCGAGCCGTTGGCGATATTGGCCACCCCGGCGACTGCGCCGCGACCGCTCTCCATATCTATGGGGCTGGCCACGGTAACGATATTGCGAATATTCGGGTCCAGCACCTGGCCCTGGTGCAGCAGGCACAGCAGGCCGCCCATGCACCAGCCCATGAGGGAAACCTCGCTGCTACCCGAATGCTCGCGAATCTTTTCCAGCGCCTTGCCAAGCATGGTGTAGGAATAGTCTTTCAGGTTGAGGTGGGCGTGCTCTTTGCGGGGCTTGCCCCAGTCGACCAGGTAGGTCCTGAAACCCTTGGCCGCCATGTAGCGAACCAGGCTGCGCTGGGGCATCAGGTCGAAGGTCTCGGTGGTAACACCCAGCGGCGGAACCAGTACCAGGGGCACCGGATATTGCTGGCGCTGGATGGGCAGGGTGCTGCCGTCGACCAGCTCGATCTCGGTCTCATCGGGAAGCCCGTAATAGCGCACCGCCATCAAATCGCCGTCGTGCACCAGCTCGTACCAGGTGCGGCCGGACTGGATCAGGGTATCGCGCTTGAACAGCCAGTCCACGCCATTGGCGGCGGTCCGGGCCAGGCGCTGATTCAGTGCCAGGGCATTGCCCAGGGTCAGCTTCTGGAGTGGGTTCATGCTGCCTGCCCTCCTGCGTTCACGATTTTTTCAAGTTCCTCGAGGGCATTGCCAAGGTACACGGCCATGCGCTGCAGGTGCGGCAGGGTATCGCGCGCACCGGTGAAGCCGATATTGAAGGTGCCGGCGTAACTGACGCAGTCGACGCTCAGCGCGGTGCGCTGGAACAACTGGCTGAGCGGAAAGATGGACTCCAGCCTGGCCCCTTCGAAATACAGGGCCTTCTCCACCCCGGGTGTATTCGATATCTTGAGGTTGAAGACCGGGGGCACCAGGCGCCCCACAGCCGGCAACTGACTCACCAGCAGGGGCGCCCCCCGCAGCAGGGCATAGTAACTCGCCGCCTCCTCGGGCAGGGAGGCCCGGTCCTCGCGCACCGCGCCGATTGATTTCTTGACTGCCTCGAGGCGCGCCAGGGGATCGCCGATATGGGTGCCCAGTTCCACCCGCAGGCCGGCAATCGCATTCCCCGGGTTGCGCCCGCTGCGCTCCTGCAGGGATACCGGCATCAACCCCACCAGGGGGTCGTCCGGCAGCGCGTTGTACTCCTTGAAGAAGCGCCGCAGGGAACTGCCACACAGGTAGGTCAGTATCTCGTTTACCGTGCTGTCGGTCATTCGCGCCAGCGCTTCGATACGCTGTTCGGCGAACTGCTGGGTGGCGAAACGGCGCTGCTGGTTGATTTGCCGGTTGAGCGTGGAAATGGGTGCACCGCGGGGTAACAGCAGGCTGCGGGCTTTCTGGGGCGACAACGCGGCGCGCAGCAGGCCCAGGCCGGCGCGGCCCGCGGATGCCAGCGACTCCAGCACGCCCGACTCCTGCCCTGTGGCGACATCTCCCGGCGCACCGGGCAGCGGGCAGGCCCACAGCGGCGCCATGTTGCGACTGCGAGCGCTGCCCGAGAGCATGGAGAACACCAGCGGCAGCGCATTGATGTTGCCCACCAGCGCGTGGTGAATCTTGAGATACAGGCCAAAGCGGTTTCTCTCCAGCCCCTCTATCAGGTGCAACTCCCACAGGGGGCGGTTGCGATCCAGGGCGGGGCTGTGCAGGCGCGACACCATGATGCCGAGCTCGCGTTCGCCGCCCGGTTCCGGCAGCGCCGAATGCTGGAAATGATAGTTGAGGTCCACGTCGCGCACCTCGACCATACGCGCCAGGGGAACACTGCTGCCCTCACTCGCCAGGCGCTGGTTCCAGGGCGCACAGCTGGCCGGCACCTGGCGCATTCTGGTGGCGACTTCCCGCAGGTAACCGGGCGGTGCATTGCGCGGCATGCTGAAGGTGGCCAGCACCCCGACGTGCATGGGGGTATCGGGTGTTTCCAGCATCAGCCACACGGCATCCACGGGTGGCAGTAATTCAGTCGGCATGGCAGTGGGTCCTGTGTCCGGTGCGGACCGCCGAGTATAGCAGGCGACTTATACACCGGGGCAGCCCCAGCGCCTGGCGAACCGGCTCAGGTAGCGCCCGGGTCTTCGGGGGCCACTGGCGACGCATGCACCACATAACGCAGTGGACCGTTCGCCAGCAGGGCATCAAACGGGTAACAGGTAACCAGCCACAGCGACTCCTCGCCGCGCCCGGCTGGCAGGCGCTCGCGGCTGGCGTCCACTATCTCGAGCGCCTCGACCCGGTAGGCGCGCCGGCGACCATCGGCCAACTGCAGCTGCAGTTGCGCGCCAATCCACAGATCCCGCAAGAAGGCGAAATGCGTATCCCGATGCCCACCGATAACCGCCAGCCCCGGGGAGCCCAGGGCCGCCGAGGCCCATGCATGCCCTGGCCCGAAGGCCAGCGCGTTGCCGGAGTCCCCGGCAAGCACCAGCAGATCGACGTCCAGGGCTGGCACCTCAAGGCGGGCTACCGGCCAGGTGTCGGCCCATGACCAGGGTTTGACCGGCGCACCGCCCCCGGCCAGGGTCAGCGACCAGGCCCTGTCGATAAGTACCGGTGCCAGCCAGGCCTTGGCGTGGATCAACGCCGCCGCGGACAACTGTTGCAGGCCGCCCAGCAACAGCACCAGCGCCAACCAGCGACGCCAGTGGCTAGTCGCGCCGAGCCGCGACATGGTCCGCCTCCGGCTGGCGCAGTGTGCGCAACAGCGTCCCCAGCAATACCAGCAGCGCTCCCAGCCAGATCTTGGCCGGACCGGTAGTCGCGGTGCGCGGGTAGGCGAACCCCTGGGCAACCTGCCCCCGGGGGCGGGTATTGGGTACCGCGACTTTTTGCAGTGCCGTGTCCTCGGTGCGACGGATGCGCTCTTCCACCGCCACAAAGCTGGTGTAGGGGCTCAGCAACTGGTGCTGCAGGGCGAGCGGCAGAACATCGGCCCGCACCGCATCGGCACTGCGGCCACGCACCTGCTGGTCCAGTAGCCCCGCTATTTTCTGGCGCGCCCAGACACTGGCCACACCGCGGTGCCCGGCGGCGGATACCGGGTCCTGCCCGTTACCCAGCTGGATGCGCTGGCTCCAGGGCTTGTCGCCCAGGCGCCCGGTGACCTGCACTTCCCCCGCGGGCAGCGAGGCGCCGTACTTCACGGCGACCAGCAGGGGCTCGCCCCGGTAGAGGTCGGGAATACGTTGCGGCCACGCCTCCACCGGCAGCGGCCAGTCGAGTTGCAGGTCGATAGCTGCCGGATAAGCCAGCTGCTCGAACAGGACGGCCATTTTGGTCTCGACCTCGTCGAGGTTGCCGATGTGGATATGGCTGCCGCGGCCAAAGCGGGCCGCTTCGCGCATAAACCAGCTGTTGGGAGCCGAGCCGATGCCCACGGTAAACAGGCGACTGTCCTCCAGCCTGGCGCTGATCTCCTCGAATAACGCCACCTCGTTACCGACGGCGCCATCGGTCATGAAGATGACCTGGCGCAAAGGCCGATTGTCTCGCGGCAGCTCACCGCTAAGGGGCATCGGCAGGGCGGCGCGCAGCGCCGGCAGCATTTCCGTGCCCCCGTCGGCTTCCAGGTGTTTGACGAAATCCAGTGCCCGCTGCAGGTGCGCCCGGGTGGCAGCTTGCGGTTCGGGGTAGAGTGCGCGGTGACTGGAATTGAACTCGATGATATTGAAATAATCCTCGGGGCGCAGCGCCTGCAGCGCCCGCACCAGGCTGTTTCGAGCCTGGCGTATGGCCACCCCGCCCATGGAGCCGGACGTGTCCACCACGAAGACGATTTCCCGCGGCAGCGGCGCCGGAGCCTTCTCGATCGCCGGTGGCATTACCAGTAGGAGCCCGTAGTATTCGCCCGCGACTTCCTCGTTGAACAGCGCCGCCGTCGGCTCGGAACCGGTGACGGGTCGCCAGGCAAGCACGAAGTCGCGGTCCATCTCGGTGACCCCGTTGGCCAGGCTAATGTCGTAGACACCGGCTCGCCGGACCAGGGCGATATCGTGATAGGGCGCCTCCACATGTGCCAGGGGAATACCCATATCCAGACGCACTGTCACCTGCAGGGGATTGAGCGGTGCCAGCTCACTGCCCGGCTGTGGCAACTGCAGCGGCGAAATCGCGTCGGCGTCCGCCACTGCCGTGGTGGGCAGCGCCCAGCCCAGATAGGGGTTGACCTCCAGGGCCGGCGCTTCTTCCGGGTCGCTGCCTGCGCCCAACGGTAGACCCGGCATATACCGCGGGGTGATCGTCGCGGGGAAGCGCAGGGAAAACGCCCCAGTCCGGTAGTCGAGCTGCTGTACATACTCCAGGCGCACCACCACGGTTTCCCCGGGGGCGATATTGGCGACCCGGCTGGTGAACAGGTTGGGCCGCTGCTGCTCCACCAGGCTGGCCGTCTTCCCGGCGGACCTCGCCTCGCGATAGATCTCCCTGGCCGCGGTTTTTTCCCGTATTTTGCCGACAATGCGGCGTTCACCCAGGCGCATTTCCATGGCCCGCACCGCCGCGGTATCCGGCAGCGGAAACGCGTATACGCCCTCCAGCCAGCGCCCGGTGTCGTTGCGGAAAGATTGCTCCAGGGTGGCGGTTGCGATCACACCGCTGATATCGAAGTGCACGGTGCTCGCCTGCAGGAGCGCCCGGCCAACCTCTTCGCCCCGCTCGTCCCGCAACAGCATGTGCCCGCCCGCCCTGCCCTCCGCTTCTCCCTGCACACTGGCGCTCGCCCGCGCGGCAAGGCTGCCCAGGCACAACAGCACCATCGCCGCCAGCAGGACGACGGGCAGCACCCGAAACAACAGCCACCGGCTCGCGCCGCCAAAGCGCCGGGCATCCGTGCCCAGGCGCAGATAAACCCGCTGATAAGTCTCCATAACATACTCTCCTGTGGTGATGGAGACAGTTAACCCGGGACTTGTGGCGGCGAGGCGGACGCAATGTGGCGCTGCGCTGGCCAATTGTGGCCAATTGTGGCAGCCGCTTGTGGTATGACCGCGATTTTGGAAGTATGGGCAGCGCACCCACCGGCCCGCCGAGCGCACCACATGCCCCACCACATCGCCATTGTCGAGGATGAAGCCGCGATCGCCGCCAACTACCGCGATACCCTGCAGCGCCAGGGCTTTCGCGTCTCCCTGTTCAGCGACCGCGGCGCCGCCACGCGGGCCTTCGAGCGCGCGCTGCCGGACCTGGCCATCATCGATATCGGGCTGGGTGAGGACATCGAGGGCGGTTTCGACCTGTGCCGGGACCTGCGCAGTCGCTGCCCCGAATTACCTATCGTGTTTCTCACCGCCCGGGATTCCGAACTGGACATCATCAGCGGGCTGCGCCTGGGGGCGGACGACTACCTGACCAAGGACATCAGCCAGGCCCATATGCTGGCCCGCATCGTCGCCCTGTTCCGGCGGGTGAGAGCCCTGCGCAGCCCGGTGGAGGCAGAGGACGTCATCGAGCGCGGGGCACTGCGCCTCAACCTGGAACGCATGACCGCACAGTGGCGTGAGCACAGGGTGGACCTCACCGTCACCGAGTTCTGGATCGTGCACACCCTGGCCAGGCACCCGGGACATGTCAAGAACCGGCAGCAGCTGATGGATTCCGCCAACGTGGTGCTGGACGACAACACCATCACCTCGCATATCAAGCGCATCCGCCGCAAGTTCCAGTCTGTCGATCCGGCATTCGCCGCCATCGAGACCGCCTACGGCGTCGGCTATCGCTGGTCGGGCGCATGACGCTGCGCCGCCAGCTGCTGCTGGTCAGCCTGTTGCTGTTGTCACTGCCCTGGGCCGGTTGCCAGTTCGTGCGCGAAATGGAAGCCGCCCTGCGCCACGGGCAGGAGCAGTCCCTGCAGGCGACCGCCCAGGCGGTCGCCGCGGTGCTGGCAGAGCGGGATGAACTGCTCTACCCCGATCCCCAGCGCCGCCTGGCGCCCCCCGACGGCAGACCGCCGCTGTACGCCCACCCCCTCGATTCCCCACTGATCGTCGACGGCTATGAAGACGGCTGGGAAGACATTCCCACGGCCAGTCTGGCGAGTGCCGGCGGTGGCGCGCCCTTTGCCGTGCACTATCGCGCCGCGACCCGCGGCGGTATGTTGTACCTGTTACTGCAGGTGCAGGATGCGGAAGTGGTGTTCCACAACCCGGGCGTATCGGCGGAGCCCAACGGCGACCGGCTGCTATTGCGAACCTGGCGTGACAACCGCCGTCAGGAATACATCGTTGCCACCGCCGCGCCGGGCCGCGTCCGGGCGGTGGCGGCGAGCCCCCTGCCAGCCGGCCTCGACCCGGGCGCCATACAGGGTTTCTGGCAGGATGCCGCGGACGGCTACAGCATCGAGCTGGCCATCCCCCTGGCCTACACCGGCGATCGGCTGGGATTTTACCTGGTGAATACCGGCGAGGGTGAACGCTTTACCACCCTGGGCAACACCCACCCCCTGGACAGCGCTCCCCCGCCCTGGCTCATTTACTCCCCGCGGGCACTGCAGAGCACCCTCTCCCCCTTCGGCGCCCTGAGCACCCATATACAGGTGGTGGACCACGACAACTGGCTCGTCGCCGACGTCCCCGCGGCCGCCAGCACGCGGCCGCAGGCCGGGCAAACTTTCTGGCTATTGCGCCTGCTGTACCGCAGCATCCTTGCGGCAGGCGAGGATATGGAGGAACCACCGGCGGCGACGGCCCCCGGCAAGGTCGGCGGAGTCGAACTGGCAGCAGCCCTGCAGGGCACGGCAGCCAGCCAGCGCTACCGGGACCCGGGCCACCGGGACCGCACCCTGCTGGTGGCCGCTGCGCCAATCCTGTACGACGGCGCGGTAACTGGCGCGGTCGCTGCCCGCCAGAGCGGCGAGCTGTATCTGTCGCTCACCGATCAGGCCTTCGGACAGCTGCTGGGCTACAGCCTGCTGGCATTGTGCGCGGGTGCTTTTGGGTTGCTGGCCTACGCCACCTGGCTGTCCTGGCGTATCGGACGCCTCAGCCGGGCGGCGCGCGAGGCCATGGACGAGGACGGCGCGGTCACGGCCAGTTTCCCGCGCAGCAGCGCGGGCGATGAGATCGGCCAACTGTCGCGCCACTACGCAGATCTGCTGGAGCGCCTGCGCGAATACAACAACTACCTGCGCACCCTCAGTCGCAAGCTCTCCCACGAATTGCGCACCCCGATAGCGGTTATCCAGACCTCACTGGAGAACCTGGAGCAGGCGACTGACCAGAGCCGCGAAAACAGCGTGTACGTCACCCGGGCGCGGGAGGGGCTGCTGCGCCTGAACGGTATTCTCACTGCCATGAGCGAGGCCAACCGCCTGGAAGAGAGCATCCGCGGCAATCATCCACAGCCCATCGACCTGGTGCCGCTGCTGCGGGAAGTCTTCGACGCCTATCGCGGCATCTATCCGCAACACGAGCTGGCGCTAGAGCTGGCAGTCGATAGTGCACCCGTGCTCGCAGTCCCCGAATTGCTCGTGCAGGCGCTGGACAAACTCGTGGAGAATGCGGCCTCCTTCTGCCCTCCCGGGGAGCGCATCAGCCTGCGCCTGGCGAAGGCCGCCAGCCACTGGGAACTCGGTGTCAGCAACCAGGGGCCGCTGTTGCCCGAATCCCTGCGCGATGGCCTGTTCGACCCGATGGTTTCGGTGCGGGAGCCCACCTCACCGGCGGTCCACCTCGGCCTGGGCCTGCACATCGTGCGCCTGATCGTGGAGTTCCACCACGGCCGGGTGACAGCCGCGAACCTGCCGGACGGGGATGGCGTGCAGGTGCTGATCTGCCTGCCGGTCAACTCACAAACGCCAGCTGCTTGATTTCCGCCAGCTGGTCGCGCAGCGCCGCCGCCTCTTCGAACTCGAGGTTCTTGGCGTGCTCGTGCATCTGGTTCTCCAGCTGTTTCAGTTTGCGAGCCAGCGCCGCCGGGGACAGCTTTTCCAGCTCGGTGCTGTAACTGGGCCGCGGCTGGGCCACCTGCCTGGCTTTGCCCTTGCCGCGGGTGGGCATGCGCCGCGCCCCCTCCATGATGTCCTGCACCGACTTCACCACCCCCGTTGGCGTGATGCCGTGGGCCTCGTTGTAGGCCAGCTGCTTGTCGCGCCGCCGTTCCGTCTCGGCCATGGCGCGCTCCATGGAACCGGTGATATTGTCGGCGTACAGGATGGCGTGCCCATTGAGGTTGCGCGCGGCCCGGCCGATGGTCTGGATCAGGGAGCGCTCCGAGCGCAGGAAGCCCTCCTTGTCGGCGTCCAGAATCGCCACCAGCGAGACCTCGGGCATATCCAGGCCCTCGCGCAGCAGGTTTATACCCACCAGCACGTCGAACACCGCCAGCCGCAGGTCGCGAATGATCTCCACCCGCTCCACGGTGTCGATATCCGAGTGCAGGTAGCGCACCTTGATACCGTGGTCCGCCAGGTACTCGGTCAGGTCCTCGGCCATGCGCTTGGTCAGGGTGGTCACCAGCACCCTCTCCTGGCGCGCCACGGTCGAGCGGATTTCCTGCAGCAGGTCGTCCACCTGGGTGCTGGCGGGCCGCACCTCCAATTGTGGATCCACCAGCCCGGTGGGGCGCACCACCTGCTCCACCGTGCGCCCGGCATGGTCCTGCTCATAGGGACCCGGCGTGGCGGAGACGAAGATGGCCTGGGGCACCAGCTGTTCCCACTCGGCGAAGCGCAGCGGCCGGTTGTCCAGGGCCGAGGGCAGGCGGAAGCCGTATTCCACCAGGGTTTCCTTGCGCGAGCGGTCACCCTTGTACATGGCGCCGATCTGGGGAATGGTGACGTGCGACTCGTCGATGATCACCAGGGCGTTGTCCGGCAGGTACTCGAACAGGGTCGGTGGCGGCTCGCCGGGGCCGCGCCCGGAAAGGTAGCGCGAATAGTTCTCTATGCCGGTGCAGTAACCCAGCTCGCGGATCATCTCCAGGTCGTAGCGGGTGCGCTGCTCCAGCCGCTGCGCCTCCACCAGCTTGTTGTTGTCCTTGAGCTGCTGCAGGCGCTGCGCCAGCTCCAGCTCGATGTTGTCCACTGCGCCCAGCAGCACATCCCGGGAGGTCACGTAGTGGCTCTTGGGGAAAATGGTGACCCGCGGCACCTTGCCCTCGACCGCCCCCGTGAGCGGGTCAAACACGCTGATACTGTCGATTTCCTCGTCGAACAGCTCGACCCGCACCGCGTCGCGCTCGGAGTCCGCCGGAAAGATATCGATCACGTCGCCGCGCACCCGGTAGCTGCCGCGCTGGAAATCCACGTCATTGCGGGTGTACTGCAACTCGGCCAGCTGCCGCAGTATATGGCGGTGGTCGATCATCTCCCCCCGGGAGAGGTGCATCACCATCTTGAAATAGGAATCCGGATCGCCCAGGCCGTAGATGGCGGACACGGTCGCCACGACGAGGCAGTCCTCGCGCTCCAGCAGGGCCTTGGTGGCGGACAGGCGCATCTGCTCGATATGCTCGTTGACCGAGGAGTCCTTCTCTATATAGGTATCGGAGGACGGGACATAGGCCTCGGGCTGGTAGTAATCGTAATAGGATACGAAGTACTCCACCGCGTTGTTGGGAAAGAACTCCTTGAACTCCCCGTACAACTGGGCCGCCAGGGTCTTGTTGTGGGCCATGACGATGGTGGGGCGCTGCAACTGTTCCACCACATGGGCCATGGTGAAGGTCTTGCCCGAGCCGGTCACCCCCAGCAGGGTCTGGGAGGCCAGCCCGGCGCGCACGCCCTCGACCAGCTGCCTGATCGCCTCGGGCTGGTCCCCGGCGGGCTCAAAGGAGGACACTACCTTGAAGGGTCTGGACACGAAACACCCTGTAAATTACCCGAATGAACCGTTCATTATGGTCCAGCTGGCCGGCAATTGCAGCCCACCCGGAAAGCCCGCAAGAATACCGAAATAGCTGTTGACCAGTCCCGGATCGGTCATTAATATACGCGACCTCTGGTTGACGCCATTCCGCCTTAGCTCAGTTGGTAGAGCAAATGACTGTTAATCATTGGGTCGCTGGTTCGAGCCCAGCAGGCGGAGCCAAATTGCTATGAATACGAAGGGGCTGCAGCAATGCAGCCCCTTTTTATTTATTGGGCCCGTAACCGGCCCGGCGCGCGCTCAACACACAGTACCGCACCATATTGCTAACCCCCAGGATGCTCGCACCCCGGGCTGTCGCTGCCCGGCGTGCAGGCCTGCGCGGCACCGGGGGGCCGGTCGATCAGGGGCGATAGCGTGGGCATCAGGGCCGCTAGCAGCCTCACCGGCAGGCCGCTGGTAAACCGGTAGTTTTCCGCCTCCGCCCCGGGCACGAACGCGGTGATGGTGCCGAAGAAGCGTTCGTCTATCTGGAACACGAAGGTGGCCACCCGGTTGACCACCCGGGACTCCACCAGCCTGCCAGGGCCGGCATAGACCTCGTAGCGATGATCCCCGGTTCCGGTCTTGCCACCCGCGACATGGCGGCTGCCATCGCCGCTCTTGAGGGCCGGCAGCAGGGCGCGAGCCGTGCCGTTTTCCACCACGTCGACCAGGCCCTCCTTCACCACGCGCGCCACGGCGGGCCGCAGTACCTGGACCGCCGGCGAGGGCTGCCAGCTGAACCGTGTTTCATACGGGGTATCGGCGGCGAAATCGATGGACTCGAACAGCACCGTGTCACGGCGCTGGCCGTTCGCCACCAGGATACCCATCAGCTCGGCGAGTGCGGCGGGGCGGTCTCCGGAGCTGCCGATGGAAGTTGCCAGGGAGGGGGTGAGGGACGCAAATGGATACCCCAGTTCCCGCCAGGACTGGTGGATCTGCTGAAACGCCTCGATCTCCAGCAGGTCCAGAATGCGCCGGTCCTGGGCGCGCCGCCTGCTGGTCTTCATCAGCCAGCGATAGACTTCCTGGCGTGCCTGGGCGCTGTCCGCGACGGCGTCGGCCAGCGTCGCCCCGGGGTTTACCGCGAGGTAGTCCAGTAGCCACAACTCCAGCGGGTGAATGCGCGCCAGGTATCCCCGGTCATTGAGGTCCCATTCCACCGGGTCGTACTTATCGAACAGTTTTTCGACCTGGGATGCCGTGAGGTCTTCGTCCGGGGTATAGCGGGCCAGCCACGGGGCCAACTCTTCGGCGCTGGCGACCTCGGACAGGGAACGCAAGATCACCGTGAGCGATCGCGGCGACACGCGCACCCCGTCAAACAGCGTTTCCAGCGCTGCCTGCCGGGGCTGGCCGGCATACTTGCGGTAAAAACGGGAGAGGTATTGCGTGCCCTCGCGATCGGCAAAACGGCGCAGGTAGTCCATGCGCCCGGGGTCCTGCGGATTCTCCAGTACCCGGGCCAGCGAATCGGGGGCGCGGTACATGTAGTGGTCGACCACCTCCTTCATCACCCGGATGAACACCAGGTTTACCGAGCGCCGCAGCGCCTCGGAAACCGTCATGCTGCGCTGGTTGTCGGCGCGCTCGAAGTTTGCAAAGGTGTGCACGCCACCACCGGTATAAAAACTGGTGGCGGGGCTTGCGGAAAAGGTTCTCGCCATGGCCGCGCGCAGCACCGCCTCCTGGTCGGCGCCCGGATGTTGCTGTAGATACTGCCAGACCCACGCGCTGAGCCTGTCCCTGGGGTGAATATCCTCGCTGTCGCCGGACGCCTGCAGCGCGGCCAGCCGCTCAAAAGACCCGGCCACCAGATCCAGCCAGGTGATGAGAGTGCGCAATTTTGCGGTGGAGCCCAGGTCAAGCTTGGCGCCGGCATTCACGTCGAAAGGCTTGTCGAGGTTATCGGCATTGACACGCAGGTGGTTGCCGCGGTCATCGGCTTCATAGAGGGTGAAACTGTAGATCACCTTGGCCGGGTCGGACGCGCTCATAAGCCGCTCACCGGTGAGCCCCAGCTCCGCGATGCGCTCGCGGCTGGCCAGGCCAGCCAGAAAATCCGTCACCTGCGCCTGCAGCGCTGCATCCAGGGTGGATCGCGCGGTGACATCCAGCCGATCCAGCTGATAGAAGTTGTCGGATTGCAACAGCGGCAACAATCGCGTTCGCAGCAGATTGACTCCCTTGAGGTCCCGAAAGTCGATGGTTCTGGGCGCCACGGGGGATGGGTTCCGTTGCAGTGTCTGTTGCAGCGCCGCCGCGCCGAGTTCCGCCGGGATGAAATGCTCGGCGAGCATGATGCGCAGGTAGCTGTTGGTCAGCTCGTCCAGCGGGTCGCGGTTGTCAGCCAGGTAGTAAGCAGGCCGGCGGATCGCCAACACCAGGCTCAATACCTGCTTGAAATACAGGGCCCGCAAGGCCAGCGGCGCGCTGTCGTCGGCGAGCACCGTGTTCACCTGCGCAAAATCGCTCCCGTACCAGACCCGCAGGCCGTCGGCCAGGCCATTGACCTCGCCAAAGCCCCGGCGCGCAGCCAGCGGCAGGGAGTTCAAGTATCCGAGGGCCAGATTCTTGCGAGCTTCGATGGTGTCCGCACCGCCGCGATAGACACGCAAGACGGCCGACACCATCTGCTGCAGTTTCTCGCCGGCGTCGTGGGTGATGCCCCCCGGTGAATGGCGCAACTTTTCCAGCTGTGTCGCCACGGTGCTGGCGCCGATGGAGCGGTCCGACAAGCCCGCCGACTTCAGCGCCTGCAGGGCGACCGCGCGCGCCAACCGTTCCCAGTCGATCACCGGGTTGCGATACGGGTGAGAAAAATCGAGCAACTCCCGGTCTTCAATGAAACTCATTGGCTGCAACACCAGCTCCGGGATGTCCTCGAAGCTGGTGTAGATTTGCTGGGGATAGCGCGAGCGGTGCAGAACCTCGCCATTGTGGCCCAGCAACTCCAGCCCGGCCTGCGCCTTTTCCTGGTATATGTAGAAGATGCCGCGCTTGACCAGCTCCTCGTGCCGCCTGGACAGGCGGCCCTGTTGCGCCACGGAATACCCGGCATCCTCCATTCCGAGCTGGATGGCGGGGCCCTGGGCATAACCGAGCCGGACGTCATAAGGGCCCCGGTCCGGTGGCAACTCGCCGGGGTCGGGACCGGAGGCCATGCGAAAGGTGATCGACGAGGCAAATTCCGCCAGCAGCCGACCCTGGTTGGCGTTTGATCTCAGCTCCAGCACCAGCAGGGCAAGGCCGCCCAACAGCAGCAGAACGACAACGATGGTATTGAGCAGCAGGATCCTGGCGAGAAATCTGGCGAATCGGCCGGCGGGCGGCTTGTTAACCGGTTCGCCCGCCGGCCGCGACTGACTCCCTGAGCGATCCATGTGCCCCTGTTTTTCCCCGGCCGGAGCCTGCTGCCCCGGTATTGTTCTGATTCAAACGAGCCGAGCCTAAATTACCTATCTTTTCGTACGAAACGCAACTGCCGTTCCACTTATTTGCGCAATTCGACACCCACCGGGCCCGGTCACCGGGCTGCCGCGCCGCCCGTGCTATCGACTATCATATGAATCCGACTCTTGGAAGGGGCACTGTAATGGCTTACCAGGCGCAGCGCTTGCAGGTCAACGGCCTGTGGATGAACGTGGTGATCGCCGGCGAGGGGCCCGACGTCCTGCTGGTCCACGGCTTTCCGGACACCCACGATGTCTGGCGCAAGCAGCTCCAGGTACTGGTCGAGGCGGGCTACCGGGTCATCGCCCCGGACACCCGGGGCTGCGGTGAAACCGACATGCCTGCCCGGGTTGCCGACTATCGCATCGATCACCTGGTGGCGGACCTGGTGTCTCTGCTGGATGTGCTGCAAATCGACAAAGCGCGCCTGGTAGCGCATGACTGGGGCGCGGTCATCAGCTGGCGGCTGGTGCTGGCGCACCCGCAGCGGGTCGACCGTTTTGTCCCGCTGTCGGTCGGGCACCCCACGGCGTATAGCCGGGGTGGGTTCCTGCAGAAACTGAAAGGCTACTATATCGTCCTCATACAAATGCGGGGCCTGATGGAGTGGCTCTGCAGGCTGAACAACTGGCTGCTGTTGCGGGCACTCACCGGCTACCCGCAGGAATTGCCCCGCTGGCGGGCCTGCCTCGCTCGCCCGGGCCGGCTGCGCGCCGGCATGAATTACTACCGTGCCAATTTCGACATGATCGTACCCACGGAATACCCCAGCGCGCGGGTACCGGTGTTCGGTATCTGGAGCGACGGCGACGCCTTCCTGGTGGAGGGGCAGATGATCGCCAGCGAACGCTATGTCAGGGGCCCCTGGCGTTACGCCCGCATCGAGGGGGCAAACCACTGGCTGCAACTGGACGCCCCGGAGCAACTGAACCCGTTGCTACTGGAGTACCTGGCAGCGCCGCTCCCGGCACCAGTGCCCGACCTGTAGCTATCCTGCTGCCACCACCTGCGAACCCGGGTTCGGCAGCGGTGCCTGCACAGCGAAACCGCAAATCACCTGGCCGCAGACGGGCGCACTGCCGCCGCGAGGTGGAGCGGCCATCGCAAAAAGGGGTACTCCCGTCGCCCCCGATCTCTGTTATGCTAGGCCCGCATTAACGGTCGGGCATGCATACCGCGGGTGTAGTTCAATGGTAGAACGGCAGCTTCCCAAGCTGCATACGGGAGTTCGATTCTCCTCACCCGCTCCAACTCCTAAAGAATGTTGTTTAAACAAGCTGTTACGGCCTCTCAGGACCATTCTGGGCAAATGGTGTTACATTGCGGTGTCACGCTCTGCAAGGAGCAGACATACCAAATCCGCAATTTCTGGTGCGAAATCGCCAAAATTCGCAATACCACTTCAGGAGTCACATTTCCACAGGCCTACACCCGCAATTCGTTGGCAGTGACGGGCTGACAGCAGAGGCCCAGGTAGCTCTGGAAGCTTTCAAGATACTTTCGGACAACACGCCGTCCAATTGGCACCCAAGTCTAGACCCGGCAAAGGCTTCCTAGGCAACCACTTGAGCTATATTCTGGTCTACCTGTGGATAGTTGTGTCGAGAATACCGCGATGAATTGGAAGCTCCTCGCTTCTATGATCATGTTTTTGGCTTGTGTCGTTACACAAGCCCAGACAGGAAACCAATTACTTCGTGAATGTGAGACTAATGCAGATGGCAGTCAGGGGTTTTGCTTTGGATACATATCGGGATTTGCCGCCGGTTACAGTTGGGTTGAAGCGACGGCAAATTCATGCCAACTATGGCAACGACCGCCTGATGTAGACAGCGACCAATTAGTACGTGTTGTGACAAAATGGCTCCAAGATAATCCACAAAGGTTACATGAACACGCTGACATACTAATGATGGACACCTTTATAGAATACTTTTCCTGCCCCAAGGAATAGCCCATACGGCAATATCGCGGTGGTGTCGCTCCCCTACATAGCCAAGACTCAGTGCGCCCACCCCCCCTGTGGACCCTGAAGATGCTCAATTGTGACATCATATCTTAACGCCTGGGGTGAGAGTACCGGCGTGCTAAACTTGTCCGTGGCAAACATAAATTCGAATTACTTGCACCTACAACTCGAAAGGATAGATTTCGCGTGAAGTATCTAATCATTGCTGCGTTACTCATTGTAACTTCGCTCTCTCAAGCCGATGAAGAAGTGATAGTAGAAAGTGTCTTTTCAAAAGCACCCAAGTCTAAATGGGTGCTTGAGTCCGAGAATGCATTTGTCCTAGAAGACAAATACCCACAAGCGCCTGTCCATTTGCTTGTTATACCCAAACAAATAATTCCCAATATTAACGATGCCCCAGAAGCCCTATTAGGTGAAATGCTCGAATTGGCGAAGCAGGCTGCGAAAAAGTACGGAGTAGACACGAGCGGATACCGCATTGTAATCAATACAAACGAAGAAGGCGGACAGGGTGTGTACCATCTTCACATTCATGTATTGGGAGGCAGGCAGATGGAGTGGCCGCCAGGCTAGTAGATTTGTTGACACCCAGCCCCGCCTCCAGTGCTTTTCCGTTTTTGTAATACTTAATTACAAATCAACCGCAAGGGAGAACATGGACAGCGAAAACTGCCTTACCATGAATACATCACCATGCTGAAGGAAATGCCATGAACCGACAAAGCGAGCCAGGGACCGCCCCCAGGTGCTGAGCGACGAAACAAAGACAATCGCCGTGCGCGTGTCGGCAGCTACTTATACCGATTTGAAGAAACGGGCGGGCCAGCGTATGGCCGAGACTGGTGAGAGCTGTAGCGTTTCTGAAATTGTGCGATTTGCGATTGAAAACGAACTGACGAAAAGTTAAAAATCGACTCTCAGCAACTCAATAACTCGCCATGAAGAAAATAATACAAACAACAATCGGTATCGTACTAGCTGGCCTTATCCTGTTTGCCGCCCGCATTGCCTACCTCAACTACATGAGCGAAGTCGTAGTTGAGCAAATGAGTCATTTTAGTGAAGACCTCCTGGCCAAGAATAAGGCCAGGCAGGAAGCCATCGCGGCCCAGGCAGAACAACAACGCCTGGTCAAAGAGCAGGCGGCGGGAGAGGAGCGGCGGCAGCAACAAATCAAGCAACAGCGCCAGGCGGCATTTGACAGTCTGTACCAGGCCCCTGAGGGCTGCGAGGTGTTCCAATCTGACAAGCACATGGCCGAATGCGTCAACCACAGGATGAGAGCCAAGCGTGAATTCGAGGCCGACTACCAGTGGACAGCAGTGGAAAGCTCAGCCGACCAACAAGGCGTCATTCGGTACTCCGGCGCTCCCGCCACCGCCCAGTAGCCAACCAATGGCGGCGGTGATACATTGGCCGCTCGTCGAACATAATTTGAGCAGGTGTCACGGTAAGGTGTCACGTTCTTGCCTAGAGCCAAAAACAGCGATTTTTGTAACGCCATATAAAACAATGGCTTAGGAAGCCCGTACAGGCGCGTGGA
Organism: Pseudomonadales bacterium; assembly: GCA_024234735.1. Taxonomy (GTDB): domain Bacteria; phylum Pseudomonadota; class Gammaproteobacteria; order Pseudomonadales; family Halieaceae; genus JARRPM01. Next base: position 249,159 of record JACKNV010000001.1, on the reverse strand, counting down.
GCGAATTTGCGTCTTCTTCTCACCCGCTCCACTGTTGCGCCTGCATGCGAACTTGTGGGACCACCGGCATGGACATCCTCGATTTTATCGACAAATACTGGGCCTACCTGTCCATACCCGCCGTTAGCGCCATCGTCGGCTACGGCACCAACTGGCTGGCCGTCAAGATGATGATGTACCCGGTGGAATTCGTCGGCGCCGGGCCGATCGGCTGGCAGGGGGTAGTACCCGCCAACGCCGAAAAAATGGCCAACCTGCTGGTCGACCACAGCCTCCGCAAAGTGCTCACCCAGCAGGAACTCATCGAGCGGGTGGAGCCCGACAAGCTGGTCGACGCCCTGCAGCACCGTATCGATCCGTTCATCGAGGACATCGTGGACGAAGTGCTGTCGGAAACCTCCAACTACGGCGTGCGCGTCGGCAACCTGATCTGGGCGGCCGCGCCGGGAGCCCTGAAAGGGCGTGTCTATGCCGAGGTGAGGAAAAACATGCCCGCGCTGCTGGCTCGCGCGGTGCAGGACGTCAGCGACAATCTGGACGACTTCGTGGATCTCAACCAGATCATCGTCGCCAAGCTGGGCCGGGACAAACGCCTACTGATCGATATTTTTCTCACCGCGGCCCAAAAGGAATTCAAGTTCATCGAGCGCAGCGGCCTCTACTTCGGCCTGCCGCTGGGTATTCCGGTGATGTTCGCCTGGTACTACTTCCCGGTGTGGTGGCTGCTGCCACTGTTCGGCATGCTGGTGGGGTATATCACCAACGCGCTGGCCATGTACCTGATCCAGAAACCGCTGCGCCCGGTCAAGATCGGCCCCTTGACCATCCAGGGGCTGTTCCTGAAGCGCCAGAAAGAAGTCTCCGCCTATTTCGGCAAGGTGTTTGCCAACGAACTGATCACCGCCGAGATCATGATGGCGGAAGTACTCAAAACCGAGCGCTCCCTGGACAGGGTGCACGAGCTGGTGCAGCGCGAGGTAAACCACGCCATAGAAGACAGCCAGGGGATCTTCAAGCCCATTACCGTGCTCAGCCTGGGGCCGACGGAATACGCCAAGGTCGGTCGCATCATCAGCGAACGCGCGTTCGCGGAAATTTTACGGCCCGACAAACGCTCGCTGCGCTACCTGGACGAGGCCTTCGATATCGAGAATACCATTGCCGACCGGGTGGGCAATTTACCTCCGGCGGAGTTTTTCGAGCTTATTCACCCCGTGATAGCCGAAGACGAATGGAAGTTGATCGCCATCGGCGCGTTACTGGGCCTGGGCGCCGGCTGGTGGCAGTGGGCGCTACTGGCCTAATCGCCCGCGGCGGCCTATGATTGCCCATTGTTTTTCTTTCCCAGAGGAGACAACACCATGAAGATACTCTATTTCAAACTCAGGGCTTTTGTGGTCACCTGGCTGATGCGCCTGCTGCCACGCAATCCACCCATCGTATTCAAGGGCTCGAACTCTGCACTGACACTGTGCGAACAGGTCGCCACGCTGGGTTTCGAGAAGGTGATCCTGGTGACGGATAACTTCCTCGACAGCTCCGGGTTGCTGGATGGGATCAAGGGTACCCTGGAGAAACACGGCGTGCAGTTCGCGGTGTTCGACGGCGTCCTGCCGGACCCCGCCTTCGACCAGGTACAGGCCGGCGAGGCGGTCATCCGCACGGAGCGTTGCCAGGCGGTGATCGCGGTGGGCGGCGGCTCCGTACTGGACGCGGCCAAGATGATGGCCATGCTGCACACCAACCCCGGCACCCTGGACAGCTTCGACGGCATCCAGAAAAGCAAGAACCCCGGGCTGCCGCTGTTTGCCATTCCCACCACCGCCGGCACCGGTTCGGAAATCACCCTCGCGGCAGTCATCACCGACCCTGTGACCCACCGCAAGGCACCTATTGTCGACAGCAAGATGATCCCGGGCTACATCGCCCTGGATGCGGAGATCATGAAAGGCATGCCGCCCGGCATCACGGCCGCAACCGGCATGGACGCCCTCACCCACGCGGTGGAGTCCTACCTGTCCAAGGCCTCGACCGCCTCAACCGAAGAGCACGCCGTCACAGCGGTGCGCCTCATTTTCAAATACCTGCAGCGGGCCTTCAGCGAGGGCGGCGATATGGAGGCGCGCGACGGGATGGCGCTGGCCGCCTTCTATGCCGGGGCGGCATTTACCAAAACCTCGGTGGGCTATGTGCACGGTATCGCCCACCAGTTGGGCCGGGTCTGCGGCACGCCCCACGGCAATGCCAATGCCATGGTACTGCCCGAGGTGATAGCCGCCTACGGCGATTGTGCCCACGCGCGCCTGGCCGACCTGGCGGTGGCAGCGGGCATCGGCCAGCGCGGGGAAGGCGATGCCTCCCTCGCCGGCAAGTTCATCCAGGCGATCATCGATCTGCGCAAAACGCTGGAGTTGCCCCTGCAGCCCAAGGACCTCAAGGCCGTGGACATTCCCGGCATCGTCGATGAAGCCATCAAGGAAGCCGGGGACCTCTACCCAGTGCCACGCTACATGTCCGAAGAGGAGCTGACGCGCATCGTCGCCGGCTTGCGCGCGGCCTGAGCCGCGCGCTATCTTGGGCCCGGATACAGCAGCCATAACAACGAATGGGGAGTGACAGCTGATGGCCACGGAATTCAATGCGGGCAGTTTCATCGGGCGCTGGCTGTTCGCCCTGGTACTGGTGATGGGGACCTACAACCCGACCCAGTGGTGCTACTACAGCTGGGCGACCGCGCAGAGCACCACCTTTGGGCCAATCGTGGCCATCGTCGGTATCCTCCTGCTCATCGGCTGGATCATTTTTATCCGCGCCACCTTCATGTCCATGGGCTGGCTGGGCATTACCCTGGGGGGCGCGCTGTTCGGCTGCATTGTGTGGCTGATGGTCGACCAGGGCTGGCTGAGCCTGGAATCGGAAGGCATGATCGCCTGGGTAGTGCTGGTGATACTGTCGCTCATCCTGGCGGTGGGCATGTCCTGGTCGCACGTGCGGCGCCGCCTGTCCGGCCAGTTCGACGTGGACGAGAAGGAAGACTAGGGCAGAGACTCCCCTGCGCTCACGCCGAGCCGGCTGTCCAACTGGCCGCGAACCTTGTCGAATTCCTCGGCGATGAGCTCCCGCAATACCCGCAGGCGTGCGCTCAGGCGCAAGTCCTTGTGGGTCAGCACCCACATGTCCATCTGGTGGATGATGCGCGCACCGGGGACACGCACCAGGTCCGGCATGTTGAAGGCCATGAAACAGGGCAGCAGCGCCATCCCCATCTGGTAGCGCACCGCATCGGCCAACAGGCGGAAGTCCACTATGGCATGACGCACCGGCTGCCCCGGGTAATCGGTATCCGCCAACCACTCTTCCTTCTGGTCAACGGAACGCTTGCCTATCCAGGTGAGGTGGGACACGTCCTGCGGCGCATCGGGATTAAGCAGGTCCCGGTGTACGTAGGTGGAGGCGGTCATCGCCGCCAGGTGGCGCCCTATCAGGTATTCCGGCGGCTTGGTTCCAGCGGGCAGCACGCGCACGGCTATGTCCGCCTCGCGACGGCTGAGATCGGCGTTATCGGAACTGGACATGAGTTCCAGGTCGATGCCGGGATACTCCTGGGCGAAGCGCGCAATACGCTTCATCAGGAAACCCAGCGATCCCGCCGGCGGGAATGTCAGGCGGATACTGCCGCGCAGTTCCCGGTCGCCGCCGGTGATCTTGCGCTCTATCCCCAGCACCAGCTCTTCCACATGCTCGGCGGTGGACAGCACCTGCTCTCCCGCACCGGTCATCCGGTAACCGTCCGGGGTGCGATCGAACAGGTGCGTTTGCAGCTTGCGCTCCATGTCGTCCAGGCGGCGGGTGACGGTGGAGTTGCTGACACCCAGCTCCTGGGCGGCCTGACGCGCCGAGCCCTTGCGACTCAGCGCCAGGAATACCTTCAGGTCATCCCAGTCCACGGGCCGGGTAATCAGGCATAGAAAGCGGCGAAGCTGTCCACGAACTCGCGCAGCATGTCCGCCGGCAGGTCGTTGATCCCGGCAGCGGCCTTGCGACCACCGCCGGTGGGAAACTTCATGCACAGCTCGTCCGCGCCGGTCTTGTTGTCCAGCGGGGCGCGCACGCTCACCAGGTAACAACCGTTGGCCTTGGCCGTCAGCACCGCGTGGGCGCGGGTGGGATCGGCGTTGGCCAGGTCGTTGCTGTAGACCCCGCTGACCCGGCGCGCCCACGGCTCGTTCGGCATCAGGAAGACGGCCACCGCGTCGTCGCGAAACTCGGGGGCCAGGGAGGCGGCGGCATCCATGTCCTGCTGGTAGCCCTGCTCCAGTTTCTGGAATTCCTCCCGGGCGTCCTGCATGAAATCAAAGGGGCTGGCATAGGGGCTGATCAGCCGGTACAGCTCGGCGGGCTCGAAATGCAGGTCTTCCAGACTGGAGCCGTAACCGTTGTAGTTGATATAGATGCCCAGGCTTTCCAGCCGTTGCAGGCCGTCCTCCGGCAGGGCCAGTGGCCGGGCGATGCGACGCGCGCTGTCCTGCAGGTTGTCGCCAAAGGCGCCCACCACGGCCCATTCGCGAAACGTGCCGCCCAGGTACTCGTTGACCAGAATGCTGGTGCAGACATCCGGCGCGGTGTTGATCACCGCCTGCAGGCGCTCGCTGTCGGGAATATCGCCGGCGAAATGATGATCGCAGTAAAACACCTCGGCGCCCGCCGCCAGTGCCTTCTCCAGCCCCGCCCGGTTTTTGTCCAGGGATACGTCCAGCACGGTGACCAGCGAATCCGGGCCCGCCTCGACCCGCCCAAGCAGATTGATATCGCGTTTCACGCCGGTCACCAGCTGTGCCTCGCGGGGTTCGGCATTGCGCAACTGGGTCAGGGCGCACAGCCCGTCGGCGTCACCGTTGAAAACGTCAAAATGGGTCATGGGAAATCCTTGTTGAAAAAATTTATTGTGGAAAAAGCGCGCAGCGCCGGGCGATCAGGGTTTGTCCGGAAACAACTCCTTGACGTTGCCGCCCGCGGCGGGGACCTTCAGGGCGGCGCGCTGCAGCCCGCTCTGTTTCTTCCACAGGTGATCGTAGCGCACCTCGTGGTCGCTGAAACCGCTGACCACGTCGTTCAACACCGAGGTAATCCCCAGGACGTCCATGGCGTCACAGTGCTGGCGCAGTTCGAGCAGCAGTTTGTTCATGCGGCGATGGGACAGGCACTCCTCCTCGGCGCGCATGATCATGGGGTGCCCGGTACCGGTCACGTTGCTGCCCAGCAGCAGCTCCTCGTGCAGTTTTTCGCCCGGGCGCAGGCCGATAAACTCGATATCGATATGCTCGCCGACATGGGTATCGTGATTCATCTCGTAGCCGCTGAGGCGGATCATGCGGCGCGCCAGGTCGACTATACGCACCGGCTCGCCCATATCGAGCACGAATACATCGCCACCGGTACCCATGGCGCTGGCCTGCAGTACCAGCTGCGCGGCCTCGGCTATGCTCATGAAATAGCGCGAGACCTCCGGGTGGGTCACGGTCACCGGCCCGCCACTGGCGATCTGCTCGCGAAACAGCGGAACCACGGAGCCCGACGAGCCCAGTACATTGCCGAAGCGCACCATGCAGAACCGGGTATGGGTATCCTGCTGGGCGAGCCCCTGCAGGATCATCTCGGCAAAGCGCTTGGAAGCCCCCATTATATTGGTGGGGCGCACCGCCTTGTCGGTGGAAACCAGCACGAAGGTCTCCACCCGGGTCTTGCGCGCCGCCTCCGCCGCATACCAGGTGCCGAACACATTGTTGGCGACGCCCTCGGCGACATTGTGTTCCACCATGGGCACATGTTTGTAGGCCGCGGCGTGATAGACCGTTTGCACACCGAAAGTGCGGAATATGCTCTCCAGGCGTTGCTGGTCCTGCACCGTACCCAGCAAGGCTACCAGCTCCAGTTCCTGGCCGGCAGTGGCCATCAGCTGGCGCAACTCGCGCTCGATGTTGTACAGCGCGTACTCGGAGTTATCCAGCAGCACCAGCTCACTGGGGCCGGAGAGCACTATCTGGCGGCACAACTCCGAGCCGATTGAACCACCGGCTCCGGTCACCATCACCACCTTGCCGGTAATGCAGCGATCGATCAGTTCCGGATGGGGCGGCACGGGATCGCGCCCGAGCAGATCGTCCAGGCTGATATCCTGGATCTGGATGACGCTGGACTGACCCGACACCAGCTCGTTGATGCGCGGCACGGTGCGCACGTAGACCGGTAGCCCGACCAGCGAGTTGATGATCTCCTTGCGGCGCTCGGACGAAGCCGAGGGAATCGCCAGCAGGACCTGGGTGATATTGTGCTGGGCGATCAGCTGCTCGAGCTCCCGGGGATGCGCCACCTGCAGCCCGTTGATCACCGAATGTTGCAGGCCCGGGTCGTCGTCGACGAACACCACCACCTGGTACTGGTCGCCCTGGTGCAGGGCGGTAAGCAACTGCCTGCCCGACTCGCCGGCGCCGTAGATGATCACATTGTCCGACCGTGAGCGAAGCTTTGCCTGGTAGTAGGCACGCACGGTGAGACGGGTGCCGCCGATGCACAGCAGGGCCAGGGCGAAGTAGATAAACGGCATGGAACGCGGCACGTTCGCCTGGGTGAAGAATACCGTGGCGCCGAGAACCAGCGAGGAATAGCTTACCGCGGTGAGAATGGCCCATATCGCCTGCTGGCCCATGAAGCGGATCACCGCCCGGTACAGGCCCAGGCGCAGGAACACGATAGCGCTCACCAGCACGGTGACCGCGCCACAGGCGTATTCCAGGGGGCCGAGGTGGAAATTGAGGTGCCCGTAGCGGAAGGCCACCGCACACCACATGGAGGCGGTTACAAACACCATGTCCAGGCCCAGCAGACAGGCCTGCTTGATGTTGCGCGGCAGCTCTACCATTTTCCTGAGCGCATCGCGCACGCTGCCCACCACACCGGTGGCAGAGCGGGACGTGAATTTGCCGATACGCTGCAGCAAGAACCCTCCAGGAAAACACCGTGCCTGTACAGGCGCGTGATACGCATTGAACAGTGTGCCGAGGGTAATAAATTTTACGCGAACGCCCTCACTTTCGCCATGCCCAGCAGCAGGGGAAGATATGCCAAAATTACCAATAAAATCGCCTGTTCGGGAAAGACCTGCAGCAGCCAGGCAAGGGGCAACAGCCAGCATAGGAAGACCAGCAGCAACAGCAGGTCCACGCGGCGGTGCGAACCCCAGTGCACGCTGAGTCGCTGGTAGGCATGCTGCCGGTGCGGCGTCGTGAAGGGCTGGCCGCTAGCCATGCGCCACAGCAAAGTCCAACTGGCATCGGTGATGAACACCGCCAGCAACACCAGCCAGCTGGCCGGATGCAACTGCCCCTGCACCGCACCCACCAGTGCCAGGGATGCCAGCAGGAAGCCCGTGGGGATACTGCCGGCATCACCCATGAACAAGCGCGCCGGCGGCCAGTTCCAGGCCAGGAAGCCGAGGTGGCTCGCCGCCAGCAGCAGGCAGTACTGGCCATATTCACCATCGGGGCCCTGGCTGGACAACAGTGCCGCCGCGCCGCAGGACAGTACGCACTGGGTGGCGGCGATACCGTCTATGCCGTCCATGAAGTTGTACAGGTTCACCAGCCACAGCATGGCCAGCGCCACTGCTGCCAGGCCGATGACGGCCCCCAGGCCCTGCACCGGCGCCAGCAGGATCCAGGCCACCAGCAGGCAGGCCAGGGCATACAGCGGCAGGCGCAGGCGTACCGACAGGCCCAGCAGGTCGTCGACGATTCCCAGACCCATCAACAGCAGCGCTACCAGGCTCACCCACAGGTAGTCCCAGGACCAGTTGGTGCCCTGGAGCGCGGCCAGTGTCAGGCCGGACGCGAAGGCCAGCAACAGCGCGGTGCCGCCCCCGTGCGGCGTCGGCAACCGGTGCGAGCTGCGCTCGTTGGGCGTGTCGACGATCCGCCAGCGCCTGGCCAGGCCCAGATAGATGCCGCAGAACAATATCGAAAGACCGACAGTCGCCACCACTACCGTCATGAACCCTGCTCCGCAGCCGTCCTGGGTTCCAGCATGCGCGGAGCCAGCTGCCCGAAGCTCACCCGGGGTTGCCAGCCGGTGGCGCGGGTCAGTGCCGCCGCGCTGTACAGCTCGGTACCAAACAATTTGTGCCAGGTGGAATCACCGCGTTGGCCACCGAGCCGATCCAGCACCGCTGCTGCCAGCCGCCATAGCGGGCGCGGCAACCACGCCCGTCCGGTACCCTTGCCGGCGGCCAGGCGCAACTGGTCGTAGAGCGCGCGCGTGGAGTATGGCCGGGGGTCGGCCACAATGAACGTAGGCACGCCGGGCATCGCCAGCCTGCTCACCAGCAGCATTGCCTCCACCAGGTCCTCAAGGGCGACCAGCGAGCGGCCGCCACCGGCCGGAGGGCGCGGCAGACCGCGGCGCACCCCGCGTGCCAGCAGCGCCAGGTTGCCCTTGGGTTCCAATCCATACACCAGCGCCGGGCGCAGGATGACGACCTGCATCGCGGCGTCGCGGAACGTCTCGCGCAGCGCACACTCCGCGCGCCACTTCGACTCGCCATAGGGTTCCACAGGCGGCTGGCAGTCGCTCTCCTCCCGGCGGGTATCGGTACTGGCTGGCCCCATGGCTTTCACGCTGCTGACATAGACAAAGCGCCCGACCCCGGCCTCCGCACAGCGCCTGGCCAGGGCCACCGTCGCCTGCTCGTTGACGGTTCGGTAAGCCGTTGCCGGCGCCTGCTGGTGGGCAATACCGGCCAGGTGAAAAACCGCGTCGATGCCCCGCAAGCGGTCGACACCCGGCAGCTCGTGGGCCAGATCAAGGGCCTCGGTAGGCGTGCCATCGGGCAGCGCGCTGCCAGTCCTGCTCAGCGCGGTCACGGAGTGACCTTCCAGCGTCAGGCGCTGGCACAGGTCGCGGCCGATAAACCCGGTCGCGCCAGTAACAAGACATTTCACGATATCGGGCCACTGTTATCGGCAAAGGGGGCAAACGCCCCCTCATGATACGGATGCGGCTGCCCTATTCCAATGTGATTAAGGCCCGATTGTCATCGAGCGTGGACTGACCGATGCCCCTGACTTCCACCAGTTCATCGACCGAAGTGAACGGGCCGTAGGCTTCCCGGTAGCGCACGATTTCCACGGCCCTGGCATCGCCTATTCCCCTGAGAGCCGATGCCAGCGTTTCGGCATCCGCCTCGTTGATGTTGACCGTGGCCGGTGCCGCGGCGGCCTCCTGGGCCCGCGCATTACCCACCGTCAACGGCAGGGTAACCAGCAGCGCCAGCAACAGGGCCGGCAGGGCCATCAGGCGCGGCCGGGACAGGCGCACGGCACAGGCCCGGGCTGGCGGGTTCGAAAGAGGTTTGAAGTTTGAGTTGGTCATATTGTCATCTCCATTTGACGTGCTGCATCCGTGCAGGCATCCGTACCGTGGAGAAGTGTAGCAGCGCGCAGCAGGGCCGCCGCCTCGCGCCCGCATTTGATGTTACGTGGCGATACCCAGCTCGGCGTGAACCCGGCGCAACGCGGCCAGGGGGTCTTCGGCACCGGTGATGGAACGGCCAATGACCAGGTAATCGGCTCCCGCCGCCACCGCGTCGGCGGGCGTCAAGACGCGCCGCTGGTCGCCGGCGTCGTCGCCGGCCAGGCGTATGCCGGGTGTGACCAGACAGAAACCGGCGCCCTGCTGACGGCGCAGCAGCGGAGCCTCCCGGGCCGAGCAGACTACGCCGTCGAGGCCACTGTCGGCAGCCAGTGCCGCCAGCGCCTGCACCCTTTGTTCAGGTGTCTGGCTGTAGCCCAGTTCGCGCAGGTCGTCCTCGCTCATGCTGGTGAGCACCGTGACGGCAATCAGTAGAGGCCGGTTGGCAAAACCCTGTAGGGAAGCGGCGGCGGCTTCCATCATGCGCCGGCCGCCACCGGCATGCACATTCACCATCCACACGCCCAGTTCCGCCGCGGCGCGCACTGCGGCGGCCACGGTAGTGGGAATATCGTGGTACTTGAGATCCAGGAATACCTCGAACCCCCGCTGCTGCAATTCCTCCACCAGGGAGGGACCGCTGCGGGTAAACAGCTCCTTGCCGACCTTGAGGCGACACAGGCCCGGCTGCAGGCGCTGCACAAGTTCCAGCGCCGGCCGGGCGCTGGGGTAATCCAGGGCGACGATAACGGGCGACCGCAAGGGGGTGTTCACGGTTTGTGCGGGCATTCAGTCGCCCGTGCGGGCCGGCACCGCGCCCGGTTGCTGCAACTCCTGCCGGGCCTTCGCCAGCTGTCGGCGGCAGTTGGCCAGGGCGGTGCGCCCGCGCAGCAGGATGGCGGAGGACACCAGGAGACCGGCACCCCCTCCCAGGGCGAAAGCGAGCAACACCCACAGCGCGAGGCTGCGAGGTGCAAAGGTATAAACCAGCATGTCCAGTGGCACCGGCGCCTTGTTCTGCAGGGCGAACAGCACGCCGACAAAGATGGCTGCCACTGCCAGGAGTACCGTGAGGATTCTGCGCAACGCTTTCATTCCTACAACCCCAGTTGCAAGCCCATGTTCACCCGCTCGCGCAACTCCTTGCCGGGCTTGAAGTGAGGCACGTACTTACCGGTCAGTTCAACAGTATCGCCGGTTTTAGGGTTACGGCCGCGGCGCGGCTCGCGAAAGTGCAGGGAAAAGCTGCCAAAGCCCCGTATCTCGATGCGCTCGCCCCCGGAAAGAGCCTGGGACATTTGCTCGAGAATGGTTTTCACTGCCAGCTCGACATCCTTGGATGACAGCTGGGTCTGCTTGGTAGCGATCGCCTCTATCAATTCACTCTTGGTCATGCAGCCCCCTTGGCAGAGGTTTTTTTATCCGTTTTGCATCGTGAGGACTATTGTGGACGCTGTGCCCTTATTTCGCAAGTCGTTATTTTTTAACGAAAAAAGGCCCGCCGAAGCGAGCCTTTCCGGAATCCGGGCCGCAGCCCGGATGCGGGGCCTATTTCTCGGCCATCTGCGCCTTGATGAGGTCGCCGATCGTCCCCGGGGAGGCAGCTTCGACTTCCTGCTCCTTGAGGGATTTCACCGCTTCCTGCTCATCTTCGTAGTCCTTGGCCTTGATGGACAGGCCAACACCGCGGTTCTTGCGGTCCACGTTGATGATCTTGGCTTCGACGGTATCGCCGACCTTGAAGTGGGCGCGGGCGTCGTCCACCCGGTCGCGGCTGATATCGGAGGCCTTGAGCACGCCCTCGACGTCCTCGGCCAGCTTGACCACGACGTTTTTGGCGTCCACCTCAATGACCTCACCGGATACCACGGAGCCGCGATCATGCTCGGCCACGTAGTTGCCGAAGGGGTCGTTCTCCAACTGCTTGATGCCCAGTGAGATGCGCTCGCGCTCCGGATCTATGGACAGGATCACAGTCTCGATCTCGTCGCCCTTCTTGTAGTTGCGCACCGCCTCTTCGCCGGTTTCATTCCAGCTGATGTCCGACAGGTGCACGAGGCCGTCTATATTGCCCTCCAGGCCGATGAAGATACCGAAGTCGGTGATCGACTTGATATTGCCGGCGATCTTGTCGCCCTTGGCATACTGCGCGGCGAAGGCGTCCCAGGGGTTTTGCTGGCACTGCTTGATACCCAGCGAGATGCGGCGCCGCTCCTCGTCGATGTCCAGTACCATCACTTCTACTTCGTCGCCCAGCTGGACAATCTTGGAGGGGTGGACATTCTTGTTGGTCCAATCCATTTCGGACACGTGCACCAGGCCCTCGACACCCTCCTCCAGCTCGGCGAAGCAGCCGTAGTCGGTGAGATTGGTGATGCGCGCCTTGACGCGGCTGCCTTCGGGGTAGCGACCAGTGATGGCCACCCAGGGGTCCTCGCCCAGTTGCTTGAGGCCCAGGGACACACGGTTGCGCTCGCGGTCGAACTTGAGAATCTTGACCTCGATCTCCTGGCCCACTTCGACGATCTCGGAGGGGTGCTTGATGCGCTTCCAGGCCATGTCGGTAATGTGCAGCAGGCCGTCCACGCCACCCAGGTCGACGAACGCACCGTAGTCGGTGAGGTTCTTGACCACGCCCTTGACGGACATGCCTTCCTGCAGGGATTCCAGCAGGGCATCGCGCTCGACGCTGTTGGCCGCTTCCATCACGGCCCGGCGGGATACCACCACGTTGTTGCGTTTCTGGTCCAGTTTGATGACTTTGAATTCGAGTTCCTTGCCTTCCAGGTGGGCCGTGTCGCGCACCGGGCGCACATCCACCAGGGAGCCGGGCAGGAAGGCCCGGATGGTATTGATATCCACGGTAAAGCCACCCTTGACCTTGCCGTTGATCACGCCCTTGACCACCTCGTCCGCTTCGTGCGCGGCTTCCAGCTCTTTCCAGCTCTCGGCACGCTTGGCTTTCTCACGCGACAGCTTGGTCTCGCCAAAACCGTCTTCCACGGTTTCCAGGGCTACTTGTACTTCGTCGCCGATGTTCAGGGTGCAGTTACCATTGGCATCGACAAACTGGGCACGAGGGATGACACCTTCAGATTTCAGGCCCGCATGCACGGTTACCCACTCGTTATCTATGTCGATGACCACGCCGGTGACAATGGCACCGGGTTGCATATCGACTGTTTTCAGACTCTCTTCAAATAATTCGGCGAAGGATTCGCTCATTACACATTACCTGTTAAAAAATGATCGGTGGTCGCCCACCTCTAACCGCGCCTCCAGCCGGCCCGGGTCGTCCATATAACTGCCATCCTCGTACCCTGACTGGATTCAGTAGGGACGGCAGGGCTTGGTTGCCGGTCGCGGAACAGGCGGGGTTCAGGCCTTGAGCAGGCCTCTATCCCGCACTGCTTGCATCACCTGTGCGAACACATCATCGATCGCGGTGGCGGTGCTGTCGATCACGACGGCGTCTTCGGCGGGCATGAGGGGCGCGACTTCGCGACCACTGTCGCGTGCGTCCCGCTCTTCTATGTCCTCCAGAAGGCGCGGGAGACTAACATTTTCTCCCTTTGCTATCAACTGCTTATAGCGGCGCTGGGCCCGCTCCCGGGCACTGGCCGTGAGGAAGATCTTGAGGGGGGCCGAGGGAAAAACCACGGTGCCCATATCGCGCCCGTCTGCCACCAGCCCGGGGGGCTGGCGGAATTCCCGCTGGCGAGCCAGCAGGGCCTCGCGCACCGCCGGGATGGCGGCCACCGTCGAGGCACCGCGACCGCCCTCTTCCGTGCGTATAGTACGGCTGACATCGCGCCCCTTGTATGCGACCAGCACCTCGCCGCTGGGGGCCGTCCTGAAACTCACTTCGAGGTGCCTCGCGATATCGGCAACCGCACGCTGCTCGTCCCAGCCCACCCCCTCGAGCAGGCAGGCCTGGCCGACCACCCGGTATAGGGCGCCGCTGTCCAGGAAGTGCCAGCCGAGGGTATCGGCCAGCATATGGCTGATGGTGCCCTTGCCGGCCCCGCTGGGGCCGTCCACGGTAATCACGGGTACCGGCTGCACCATTCAGTCCGCCATCGCCGATATCTGCAGGCCCAGGCCGCGGGCCAGGGCGTCGAAGCCGGGGAAGGAGGTGGCCACGTGGTCGCAGTCGAGAATGCGGATCTCTTCCTCCGCGCGCAGCGCGGCCACGGCGAATGCCATGGCAATGCGGTGATCGTGAAAGGTGCGGATGGTGCCGCCGCCCAGCGCGCCCCCTTCTATGACGATGCCGTCTTCCAGCACCTCGTTGGCGACGCCCAGGGTGGTCAGCCCCTCCGCCATGGCGGCAATGCGATCGCTCTCCTTGACCCGCAACTCCTCGGCGCCGCGCAGTACGGTGCGCCCCTGGGCACAGGCGGCGGCGATGAACAGCGCCGGAAATTCGTCGATAGCCAGGGGGACCTGTTGCGGCGGGATATCGATGCCATGCAGGGGCGCGTACCGCACCCGGATATCCGCCACCGGCTCACCGCCGACCTCGCGCTGGTTGCGCAGGCTGATGTCGGCCCCCATCAGCCGCAGGATGTCCAGCACCCCCGTGCGCGTGGGATTGATCCCCACATGGGTGAGCAGCAGGTCGGATCCCGGAGCGATACTGGCGGCAACCAGGAAAAAGGCGGCAGAGGAGATATCCGCGGGGATATCGATATCCGCAGCCTGCAGCGCGCCGCCGCCAGCCAGCGAGATGACGCCGTCGTCGCGAGCAACCGGGTAACCGAAGCCGCGCAACATGCGTTCGGTGTGGTCCCGGGTAGGCGCCGGTTCGGTCACCGAGGTGGTGCCGCTGGCATAGAGGCCGGCCAGCAGCACGCAGGATTTCACCTGGGCACTGGCCATTGGCAGGTCGTAGTGGATGCCGCGCAGCGGGTGCCCGCCGGCTATCCGCAGCGGCGGCCGATCGCCCTCGCCGCCCTGGATGGCCGCCCCCATGAGGGTCAGCGGCGCGATAACCCGCCCCATGGGCCGGCCGCGCAGGGATTGATCCCCGGTGAGTTCGCTGGCGAAGGGCTGGCCTGCCAGCAGGCCCGCCAACAGGCGGATACTGGTCCCGGAGTTGCCCAGGTCCAGCGGCGCGGCGGGCGGGCGCAGGCCGTGCAGGCCCACGCCGCGGATGGTCACCCGGCCGCCCTCGGGCCCCTCGATCGCTACCCCCATGGCGCGAAAAGCCGCCACCGTCGCCAGCGCGTCCTCCCCTTCCAGGAATCCGCTGACCCGGGTCGTGCCCTCGGCCAGCGAACCCAGCATGATGGCCCGGTGAGAGATGGACTTGTCACCCGGAACCCGGGCTTCACCGGTAATATCCCCCCCCGGCAATACCTTGAATTCCATAGAACTACTCCTGGGCCTTGCCCTGGTGCCGCGCTGCCAGGTCGGCGGTGAAATGGTCCCGCGCCCGCTTGGCGCGGCTGAAGGTGGCGAGCAGCTGCTCGGCATCCTGTGCCGCTACCGCCGCGCGCAGCTGCCCCAGATGGGCACTGAACAGGTCCATCGCCTGCAACAGGGCATCGCGGTTGGCGATGGCGATATCGCGCCACATCACCGGGTCGCTGGAGGCGATGCGGGTAAAATCGCGAAAGCCGCCGGCGGCGAAGCGAAAGATATCGGCGCTGCGCTCGGAACCGGCCAGGGCGTCCACCAAGGTGTAGGCCAGCGCGTGGGGCAGGTGGCTGGTGGCTGCCAGCACCGCATCGTGCTCATCCACCCCCATTTCCACGACGTCGGCGCCGGTACTGGCCCACATGGCCCGCACCAGCTCGACGGCCGCCGGGTCATTGTCCTGTTCCGGGGTGAGGATGACCCGGTGGTGGGCAAACAGGTCGGCCCGGGAGGCCTCGACGCCGCTGCGCTCCGAGCCGGCGATGGGATGCCCCAGCACCAGTTGCGCGGGCATGGCGCCATCGGGTTCGAGCGCGGCGTCGCGCAGTGCGCCCTTGACGCTGGCCGCATCGGTGACCACCGGCCCGCTGCCCGCTTCGCCCAGGCGCGGCACGATACGCCGCAGTATGTCGGCGGCCACCAGGGTCGGGGTGCAGATGACGATGATATCCGCCTGCGCCAGCAGCTCGTCGAGATCGAGGGTGAAGCTGTCGATCACTCCCAGCTCCACGCCGCGCCGCAGGGACTGCTCGCGGTGACCATAGCCCAGGAAACGCCGGCTGAAGCCACTGCTGCGCAGGGCCCGGGCCAGGGAGCCGCCGATCAGGCCCAGGCCGAGGATGGCCACGGTATCGGTCGAGTAAGCCACGGCAGGGCTAGAGCACCGCGCGGGGATAGGACCCCAGCGGCTTCAGCAAGATGGACTGCTCCTCGAGCTCGGCGACCACGGCCGCTATGGCAGGGTCCTGCAGGTGCCCCTCGAACTCGATGAAGAACACATAGGCCCACTTCTCGGTGCGCGACGGCCGGGTATCGATACGGGTGAGGCTCACACCAGCGCGGCGGAATGGTTCCAGCAGCTTGAACAGGGCGCCCGGTTTGTTGCGACTGGATACGATGATGGAGGTCTTGTCGGCGCCGCTGGGGGGAACTTCCTCGCGCCCGATCACCAGGAAGCGGGTGGTATTGTCCGGGTAATCCTCGATGTGCTCCGCCAGCCGCTGCAGCTCATAAAGCTCAGCTGCCATGTCCCCGGCCACGGCGGCCACTCCGGGCTGCTCCCGGGCGATCCGTGCGGCTTCGCCGTTGCTGCTTACCGCCAGGCGCTCGACCTTGGGGTAGTGCCGGTCCAGCCAGTTGCGACACTGGGCCAGGGCCTGCTGGTGGGCGCAGATGCGCGTGACATCCGCGGCGCTGGTGGCGGGACTGGCCAGCAGGTGATGAGAGATAGGCAGCTCCACCTCGCCCGAGATTTTCAGCGGCGAGTCCATGAAGTTGTCCAGGGTATGGCTGACCATGCCCTCGGTGGAGTTCTCCACGGGGACCACACCGTAGTTGCACTCCCCCGATTCCACCTGGGCGAAGACCGCATCGATGGTAGCCTGGGGAACGCAGATGGCGGCGTGACCGAAATGCTTGACCGATGCCGCCTGGGTAAAGGTACCCTCGGGCCCGAGGTAGGCGACCTGCAGCGGGCGCTCCAGGGCCAGGCAGGCGGACATGATCTCGCGAAAGATATGCGCCACGCTGTCCCCGGCGAGCGGGCCGGTATCGCGCTCGATGATACCCCGCAACACCTGCGCCTCGCGCTCCGGGCGGTAGTATACGACCTCGGCCTCGGCGGTGGCCCCCTGCCCCGCTGCCTGTTCCCGCAGGGCCAGCAACTCGGCCAGCTTGATCTGGGCCACGCGCTGCGCACAACGGGCGCGGCGACTGATCAGCTCCTGGATTTCACGGTCAATGGCGTCTATATCGGCCCTGACCTGTTGCAGATCCCTGGTATCAGACATTACCCGGCCGGCCCTATGCCCTGCGCTGCTCGAAGTCCCGCATGAAAGCGATCAGCGCATCCACCGCCTCCTCGCCGACTGCGTTGTACAGACTGGCGCGCATGCCGCCCACCGAGCGATGCCCCTTGAGGTTGAGCAGGCCGGCCTTCTCGGACTCCTGCAGGAACAGCTTGTCCAGTTCCGGGTCGGCCAGGGTGAAGGGTACATTCATCAGGGACCGGCTGGCCGGCTCTACCGGGTTGGCGTAGAAACTGCTGCCATCGATGGCGGCGTAGAGCCTGGCCGCCTTGCGCCGGTTGATCTCCGCCATCGCCTGCAGGCCGCCCAGCTCGACCAGCCAGTCGAACACCAGGGCCGCCAGGTACAGGGCGAAGGTGGGCGGGGTGTTGTACATGGAGTCGTTATCGGCCGCCACTTTCCAGTCAAGCATGGTGGGGCAGGCCGCGCTGGCCTGGCCCAGCAGGTCGCGGCGAGCGATCACCAGCGTCAGCCCCGCCGGGCCGATATTTTTCTGCGCACCGGCATATATGACGCCGTAATCGTCGACGTTGATGGGGCGCGACAGGATGGTCGAGGACATATCCACCACCAGCGGCGCGGCCACCTCGGGGGTCCAGAAAAACTCCACGCCGCCGATGGTCTCGTTGGGCGTGTAGTGCAGGTAGGCCGCGTCGCTGCTCAGTTGCCAGCTGCCGAACTCGGGAATGGTGGAGAAATTGGTGTCCTCCGAGGAGGCCACCACGTTGACCTCGCCGAAGCGCCGGCCCTCGGCAATCGCCTTTTTCGACCACTGGCCGGTATTGACGTAATCCGCACGCCCCCGCTCACCGAGCAGGTTGAGCGGCACCGCGGCGAACTGGGTGCTGGCGCCGCCCTGCAGGAACAGTACCGCGTAATCCTCGGATATCCCCAGCAGTTGCCGCAGGGTCTGCTCGGCATGCTGCGCCACCCCCACGACCTCCGGGCTGCGGTGGCTCATCTCCATCAGCGAGAGCCCCCTGCCATGCCAGTCCAGCATGTCGTCGCGGGCGGTTTCCAGCACGCTTTCCGGCAGGGCTGCGGGACCGGCGCAAAAATTGTAACAACGGCTCATGTGCTTGGCTTCCTTGATGTAGGGTCGGCAGAGAGGCTATTCGTCGCCCTGTTCCGGCGTCTCCTCGGTGTTCTCGTCGATGTTCTCGGCGGGCTCATCGATGCGCTCGACTCCCACCAGGTGCTCTCCTTCCTTGGTGCGTATCACCCGCACCCCCTGGGTGTTGCGACCCAGCACGGAAACCTCGTCGGTGCGGGTGCGCACCAGCGTGCCCTGGTTGGAGATCAGCATCAGTTCGTCGCCGTCGAATACCTGCACCGCACCGACCAGCCGGCCGTTGCGCTTGCTGGTTGCCATGGCGATCACGCCCTTGTTGCCGCGACCCTTGGTGGGAAACTCCTCGATGGCGGTGCGTTTGCCATAACCGTTCTCGCTGACGGTCAACACCTTGCCGCCGGCCTGCGGGATAATCAGCGAGATCATGCGATGGCCCTCGCCCAGGCGGATGCCGCGCACGCCCCGCGCCGTGCGCCCCATGGCGCGCACGTCGTTCTCGTCGAAGCGCACGGCCTTGCCCTCGCTGCTGAACAGCATCACTTCGCAGCTGCCATCGGTAATGGCGGTGCCCACCAGCACATCGTCATCCTCCAGCTCCAGGGCCCGCAGGCCGACACTGCGCTGGCGAGCGAAATCGGTGAGCGCGGTTTTCTTCACCGTGCCGTTGGCGGTGGCCATGAATATGTAATGACCCTGCGTGTATTCGTCCACAGGCAGGATGGACGTCACCCGCTCGCCCTCCTCCAGCGGCAACAGGTTGACCATCGGGCGGCCCCGGGAATTGCGGCCCGCCAGCGGTATCTGGTACACCTTCAGCCAGTACACCTTGCCCATGTTGGAAAAGCACAGGATGGTGGCGTGGGTGCTGGCAATCAGCAGGTGCTCGACGAAGTCCTCGTCCTTGACCGCCGTGGCCGATTTGCCCATGCCACCGCGACGCTGGGCCTGGTAATCGGACAGGGGCTGGGTCTTGGCGTAGCCGCCGTGGGAGATGGTAACCACCCGGTCTTCCTCGGTGATCAGGTCCTCCACCGTGAGGTCGTGCTGCGAGGCGGTGATCTCGGTGCGGCGCTCATCGCCGAACTCGGTGACGATTTCCTCCAGTTCCTCGCGGATAACCATCTTCAGGCGCTCCGGATCGGCCAGGATCTCCAGGAAATCGGCGATCTCGCGCAGCTTCTCCTGGTATTCGTTCAGCAGTTTTTCATGCTCCAGGCCGGTGAGCCGGTGCAGGCGCAATTCCAGGATCGCCTGGGCCTGGGCCGGAGACAGGTAATAGGCGCCATCGCGCATGCCGTAATGCGCCTCCAGGTCTTCCGGGCGGCAGGCATCGTCCCCGGCACGCTCCAGCATGCCAGTCACCTCACCGGGCTCCCAGGCCCTGGCCAGCAGTTTTTCCTTTGCCTCGGCGGAGCTGGGCGAGGCCTTGATCAGGGCGATCACCGGGTCGATATTGGCCAGGGCGATGGCCAGGCCCTCGAGAATGTGACCGCGCTCGCGCGCCTTGCGCAGTAGGTACACGGTGCGCCGGGTCACCACCTCGCGGCGGTGACGGATGAAGGCTTCCAGAATCTGCTTGAGGTTGAGAATCTTCGGCTGGCCATCCACCAGGGCGACCATGTTTATGCCAAATACCGACTGCAGGCCGGTCTGGGCATAGAGGTTGTTCAGCACCACGTCGCCCATCTCGCCGCGGCGCAGTTCGATAACCACCCGCAGGCCGTCCTTGTCGGACTCGTCCCGCAGCTCGGTAATGCCCTCGATTTTCTTTTCCTTGACCAGTTCGGCGATGCGCTCTATCAGGCGCGCCTTGTTCAACTGGTAGGGAAGCTCGTGAATGACGATGGTATCCTTGCCGCGCTTCTCGTCGCTGACCACCTCGGCCCGAGCCCGCACGTAGATACGGCCGCGCCCGGTGCGATAGGCCTGGATGATCCCGGCGCGCCCGTTGATGATGGCCGCCGTGGGAAAGTCGGGACCGGGGATGTATTCCATCAGCTCGTCCACCGTCAGCTGCGGGTCCTTCAGCAGGGCCAGGCAGCCATTCACCACTTCGGTGAGGTTGTGCGGCGGAATATTGGTGGCCATGCCCACCGCGATGCCGGCCGAGCCGTTGACCAGCAGGTTGGGCACCCGGGTAGGCAACACCTGGGGAATCTTCTCGGTGCCGTCGTAGTTGTCGACGAAATCCACCGTCTCCTTGTCCAGGTCGGCCAGCAGGGCGTGGGAGATCTTGCGCATGCGTATTTCGGTGTAGCGCATGGCCGCGGCGGAATCGCCGTCTATGGAGCCGAAATTGCCCTGGCCGTCGACCAGCATATAGCGCATGGAAAAGGGCTGCGCCATGCGCACGATGGTGTCGTACACCGCGGAATCGCCGTGGGGATGGTATTTACCGATCACGTCGCCCACCACCCGGGCAGACTTCTTGTAGGCCTTGTTCCAGTCGTTGCTGAGTTCGTTCATGGCGTGCAGCACCCGGCGGTGAACCGGTTTCAGGCCATCCCTGACGTCTGGCAGGGCGCGCCCGACGATCACGCTCATGGCGTAATCCAGGTACGACTGCTTGAGCTCGTCCTCGATGCTGACGGGCAGTATTTCTTTGGCTAGTTCACCCATGAACCACGGTTTCCTTCACTACCAGCGGGAGGCTTGTTATGAAAGCGCACCCTGCCCCGCAAATACCGCTGCGCAAGGCCTGTGCCGCCCTTTTGCTCGCCCCGAACACAAACCGCCGATTATACGGAATCGCGAGCGGCGTCGCCATATCTTTGCCGTTATGGGCAGGGGTGGGGACAGCTTCGGCGCTTTTGCGGTTATACTGCCCCGCGAACGCATCGAACCCCGGGCAAGCCTCGCCAGCTGGTGTTTTTTTAACCACAGGGAGGGGCTGCCGCGCACAGGACAGGCATGGCCACGAAGCCGATCCCACAGACTGTCGACACCCTGATACATCCGGGCTGGATCGTGCCGGTTGTGCCGCGGGGGGTGACCCTCGACAACCACAGCATCGCCATAAGCGGGGAGCGTATCAGCGCCCTGCTGCCGCGCGCCGAGGCGCAAGCCATAGAGGCCAGGCAGGTACTGGAACTGCCCCACCACGTGGTCTTGCCGGGCCTGGTCAACAGCCACGGGCACGCCGCCATGAGCCTGCTGCGCGGCTACGCCGACGACCAGCCGTTGATGCCCTGGCTGGAACAGCACATCTGGCCTGCCGAGGCCGCCCATGTGAGCGCGGATTTTGTGCGCGACGGCGTGGAGCTGGCGATCGCCGAGATGATCCGCAGCGGCACCACCACCTTCAGCGACATGTATTTCTTCCCGGACGCCTGCGCCGCGGCCTGCCAGCGCCTGGGTATGCGCTGCCAGATAACCTTTCCGGTACTCGACGCCCCCACGGCCTGGGCGCGCAGCGCGGACGAGTACATCAGCAAGGGCCTGTCCCTGCGCGACGATTTCAAGCACAGCGAACTGGTCAACATCGGCATCGGCCCGCATGCCATCTATACGGTGAGCGAGGCCAGCCTGCAAAAAGTGGCCACCTTCGCCGCGGAGCTGGACCTGGCCATCCAGATACACCTGCACGAGACCCGCGGCGAGGTGCTGCTGGCGGTGGAGCAAAACGGCGAGCGCCCGGTGGACACCCTGCACCGGCTGGGTCTGCTGGGGCCGCGCACCCAGTGCGTGCACATGACCGAGCTGTGCGACCAGGACATGGCCCTGCTGGCGGCGACCGGCGCCCACGTGATCCACTGCCCGCAGTCGAACATGAAACTCGCCTCCGGCAGTTGCCCGGTGGTGAGCCTGCTGGAGAGAGGTGTGAATGTGGCCCTGGGCAGTGATAGCGCCGCCAGCAACAACGATCTCAACCTGTTCGGCGATATGCAGAGCGCGGCACTGCTGGCCAAGCTGCGTGACGGCGACGCCAGTGCCCTGCCCGCGACCACCGCCCTGGAAATGGCCACCCTCAACGGCGCCCGGGCGCTGGGGCTGGAAGACCGCATCGGCAGCCTGGAGCCGGGCAAGCTCGCCGACCTGATCGCCGTGGACCTCGCACAGCCGGAAACCCAGCCGCTGTACCACCCCCTGTCGCAACTGGTCTACGCCTGCAACGGCAGCCAGGTGACCCACAGCTGGGTCGGCGGCGCACCGCTGCTGGTGGACAGGGCACTCACCCATATCGACCTGCCCGCCCTGGCCAGCCGCAGCCGGGCGTGGCAGCAGCGCATCACACAAACGGGAAAAAGATGAACGACAAACTGAACGTTGACCCGCAGGAGATCGCCAAATTCGAGGCCCTCGCCTCGCGCTGGTGGGATCGGGATGGCGATTTCCGGCCGCTGCACGAGATCAACCCGCTGCGCGCCAACTACATCGACGAGCACTCGCCGGTGTCCGGCAGGCGCCTGGTGGACGTGGGCTGCGGCGGGGGCATACTGGCCGAGGCCATGGCCCAGCGCGGGGCCACCGTCACCGGCATAGACATGGGGGAAGCACCGCTATCGGTAGCGCGGCTGCACCAGAGCGAATCCGGAGTAGACGTGGACTACCGGCAGTGCACCGTGGAGGAGCTGGCACAGCGCGAGGCCGGCGCCTTCGACATCGTCTGCTGCCTGGAGATGCTGGAGCACGTGCCCGACCCCGGTTCGGTGATCGCCGCCTGCGCCCAACTGGCACGCCCTGGCGGCAGCCTGTATTTCTCCACCATCAACCGCAACCCCAAGGCCTTCGTGTTTGCCATCGTCGGCGCCGAACACATCCTGCGCCTGCTGCCCGCCGGCACCCACGACTACGCCAAATTCATCAAACCCTCGGAACTGGCGGCGTGGATTCGCGACGCCGGGCTGACGCTGGAGGGCATGACCGGCCTCACCTACAACCCGCTCACCAGGATCTACCGCCTGCAGCCCCGGGACGTGAGCGTGAACTACATGGTGCGGGCGGTAAAACCTGTATGAGACGACCTCCCCAGGGCCTGCGGGCGGTGATTTTCGACCTGGATGGCACCCTCGTCGATACCGCGGAGGAATTCGTGGTGGTGGTGCAGGCGCTGCGCGCCGAGCACGGCCGCCCGCGGATGGACCCGCAGCGCATTCGCGCCTCGGTATCCAACGGCGCGAGGGCCCTGGTTACCCTGGGCCTGGACCTGCCCGAGGCGTCACCACAGCACGAACCGCAGCGGCTGCGCCTGCTGGAACTGTACAGCGAAGTGCTGGGGACGACGGCAAAACCCTACCCGGGCATTGCCGAACTGCTGGCGGAGCTGGGGCGCCGCGGCATCGCCTGGGGCATCGCCACCAACAAGCCGCGCGCCTTCACCGCGCCCCTGCTGCAGCGCCTGGCGATGCAGCCGCCTGCCGGCAGCGTGGTCTGCCCGGACGATGTCACCCGGCGCAAACCCCACCCGGAATCCCTGTTGCGCAACTGCAGCGAACTGGGCTGCAGCCCGGCCGAGGCCATTTACGTGGGTGATCACCTGCGCGATATCGAGGCCGGCAGGCGCGCCGGCATGTATACCATCGCCGCCGCCTACGGCTACATCGAGCCCGGAGACGACCCCAACAGCTGGGGAGCCGATGCCCACGCCAACCACAGCCGCGAACTGGCCGGGCTCATCCTCGGCAACTGACTTCACAGGACGACAGAGACAGATATGGCATACCCCACCGCTCCCGCCGATTTCCGCCCGGATACCCACCTGCTGCAGGACAAGACCATCCTGGTCACCGGGGCCGGTGACGGCATAGGCCGCGCCGCCGCCCTCGCCTACGCCGCCCACGGGGCGACGGTCATCCTGCTGGGGCGCACGGAGAGCAAGCTGGAACAGGTCTACGACGAGATAGAGGCGGCCGGCGGGCCGCGCCCGGCACTGGTGGCGCTGGACCTGGCCAGCGCCCAGGAGGACAACGTGCTCACCCTGGCGCAGGGCCTGGCGGGGGAGTTTCCCCATCTGGACGGCCTGCTGCACAACGCCAGTATCCTCGGCGAGCGCCGCCCGATCGAGAGCGCCGGCTACCTGGCGTGGCAGGAAGTCATGCAGGTAAACGTGAATGCCCAGTTCCTGCTCACCCGCCACCTGTTGCCGCTGCTGCAGGCGGCGCCCGCCGCCTCGATCGTGTTCACCTCCTCCGGCGTGGGGCGCAAGGGCAGGGCCTACTGGGGCGCCTACGCGGTGTCCAAATTCGCCACCGAGGGCCTGATGCAGGTGCTCGCCGACGAACTGGAAAACACCTCCAGCGTGCGGGTCAACAGCCTCAATCCCGGCGCTACCAATACTGCCATGCGGCGCAGCGCCTATCCGGGCGAGAAACCGACGGACAACCCCGCCCCGGCGGATATCATGGCCGCCTACCTGTACCTGATGAGCGACGCCAGCCGGGGTATTACCGGCCAGGCATTCAATGCCCGCTAGGGCGTTCGCCGCTCAGGCGCCGCGGCCGACTGCCCCACCCGCGGCGTCCACCACCAGGGGGCGGCGATGAACGATACCCGCCGGATCATCCGCCAGGGTGTCACTGACGCCCTGCCCGTGTTTCTGCCCGCCGTACCCTTTGCGCTGGTGCTGGGCATCGCCATTCTCGAGTCGGGAATACTCCCCGCGCTGGGCTGGAGCAGTTCCGCCCTCATTTACGGCGGTGCGTCCCAGCTAACCCTGCTGACCCTGCTTGGCGACGGTGCGGCGCCCGGCGCCGCGGTCACCGCGGCGCTGATCGTCAATGCGCGACACCTGATGTATTCCGCCGCCATGGCACCGACCTTCCAGCAGCAACCGGCCTGGTTCCGCTGGGCCGGCTCCTATTTCCTCATCGATCAGGTGTTCGCGCTGACCATGCTGCGTATCAACGACGAGCCGCAGCGCTTCCGCGCCTACTATCTCGGCGTCGGGTTGACGTTCTGGTTGCTGTGGCTGCTGTTCACGGCGGTGGCGCTGGTCGCCGGCCCCCTGCTTCCCCAACACTGGGGGCTTGGATTCGCTGTGCCGGTCATGTTCCTGGGGCTGCTGGTAATCGGTATAGACCGCTGGCCCAAGGCAGTGGCGGCGGCGGTGGCGGCGCTGGTGACATGGCTCGCGGCTTCCCTGCCCCACCGCTCCGGCCTGCTGCTGGGCGCCCTGGCCGGTGTGCTGACGGGACTGCTGCTGGAGCGCCGGCGATGACGGCCCTGCTGGCGATCCTCGCCACCGGCCTGGGCACCTACTTCAGCCGCGCGGTGTTCATCATCGCCCTGGCGCGGCGCCGTATTCCACCCTATCTGCGCACCGCCATGGAGTATATCGGTCCCTCCGTCATGGCGGCGCTGGTGGTAACCATGCTGATATCGCCCGAGGGCAACTTGATGCCCGGTTTGCCGGAGGTCGCGGCCCTGGCCGTCACCGCCCTGGTGGCATGGCGCAGCCGCAATAACCTGTTGACCATTGTCCTGGCGATGGCCACGTTCTGGATTGTGGGCGCGCTCGCGGCATAAACCCGGCGCTGATCGCGAACACCCGTTCCGTTCGCCGTAACCTGGCGACGACTCCCCGCCGGATCTACCGGGCCTCGGGCCTCGACAGCGTCTGGCTTCGCGGCCCCTGCCGCGCCGGGGGCGACAGGCGCCGGCGCAGGCGGGACAGCAACTGGCGGACCGCCGCCGGGGATGCCAGCATGGCGGGGGTGCCGATCAGGGTCAGCACGGTGGCGAAGCTGAGGCCGAAGACGATGGCCTGGGACAGCGGCTGCCACATCACCGCCATCTCGCCGTCGAAGCTGATGCTGCGGTTGAGCAGGTCGATGGAAAAGCCGCAGGCCAGGGGCAGCAAGCCGAACACCGTAGTCACCGTGGTCAGCATCACCGGGCGCAGGCGCTGGGCGGTGGCCCTGACCACGGTGGTGGGGATATCCAGTTCCGGCTGCGCCTGGCGCAGGTGATTGAAAGTGTCGATCAGCACGATGTTGTTGTTGACCACGATCCCCGCCAACGCCACCACCCCGACGCCGGTGAGGATCGAACTGAAGGGCTTGCCCAACACCAGCAGCCCGAGCAGCACGCCGGCGGTTGACATGACCACCGCCAGCAGGATCAGGAAGCTCTGGTAAAAGCTGTTGAACTGGGTGACCAGCAGGATGAACATCAGCGCCAGGGACAACAGGAACGCCACCTGCACGAAGGCCATCGATTCGGCCTGCTCCTCGTTGGCGCCGCGAAAGCGTATTCTCAGGGCGGGATCGAAGTCCTGCCCCTGCAGCCATTCGTCGATGCGCTGCACCATGGTGTCGGCCAGCACGCCGTCCACCACGTCGGCGCGGATCGTTTCCACCGGCAAGCCGTCGCCGCGGAGCAGGCTGTCCACGCCGGGGGCAGGCTGCAGGCGGACGAAATTGCTCAGCGGTACCATCCCCTGGGCGGTGCTGATCCGCAGTTCGTCCATGGCCCTGATACCGCGCTCGCTCTCGGGGTAGCGCACCCGTATGTCCACCGCATCCTCGGCCGCATCCGGGCGGTACTCACCCACTTTCACCCCGTTGGTCACCAGCTGTACCGCGATACCCGCGGCGGAGACGTCGGCGCCGTAGATGGCGGCCTGGGCCCGGTCGACCTCCAGGCGCCACTCGATGGACGGGAGCGCCGCCGTGTCGTCGATATCCAGCAATTCCGGCTGCGAATCGAGGTAGGCGCGGATACGCGCCATGGCCGGCTCCAGCAGCGCCCGCTGGCGCGATGCCAGCTCTATCTGGATGGGCTTGCCCACCGGCGGCCCCATCTCCTCTGGCTGGGCCTCGATACGTATCCCCGCCAGGTACGCAGTGCGCTGGCGTATTTCGCGGATGATCTCGCTGCCTCTCATGCGCCGTTCCGACTCCGGGTACAACTCCAGGAAGATGGAGCCGATGCGGTCCGAGCTGGCGCGGGTTCCGCCCACGATGCCGGGACGGCCCGGCAGCAGGGTGTGGGTGTTGACGAAGCGAATGCCGGGAACCTGCAGAATCTCGTGTTCGACCTCCTTGACCAGCCGGTTCACCTCGGTTGCGGAAAAATTCCCCCGGCCCAGCACCGACACCTGCACGAACTGCGCATCCGCGTCGGAGAAGAAAATGTTGCCCGAGCCGAACCGCCCGTACGCCCAGAAGATACCGATCAGCAGCGCGAAGATGATGCCCAGAGTAAGCAGCGGCCGGCGGGACACGCCCGTCAGGAATCGCGCATAGCGACCGGTTGCGGTCTGCAACCGGGTGGGGTCGCCGGACTCCAGCACGTGCATGGCCTCGGCCGTCTTGCGATTGTGCGCTGTGGGCCGGCCGAACAACGTGCCCAGTACCGGGCCGAAAAACAGCGCGTAGCACAGCGAGCCGCACAGCACCGTGAACACCGTGACCGGCAGGTAACTCATGAACTGGCCGGCCACTCCCGGCCAGAAAATCAGCGGCAGGAACGCGGCGAGCGTGGTCGCGGTCGACGCCGTCACCGGCCAGAACATGCGTTTGGCCGCCTCCGCGTAGGCAGCCCGGTGATCCATACCGTCGCCCATCATGCGGTCGGCGTACTCGGTGACCACGATAGCGCCGTCGATCAGCATACCCAGCCCCAGCAGCATGCCGAACATGACCATGAAGTTGAAGGTATAGCCCAGCAGGTAGATGATTATCACCGCGAACAACAGGGACACCGGAATGCCGAGCCCCACGATGAGGCCGCTGCGAAAACCCATGGCGGCCACCACCAGTATCATCACCAGCGCCAGTGCGGTCAGGATGTTGCCCTCCAGTTCCCGCACCTGCAACTCGGCGAACTCGGCCTGGTTCTGGGAGGCTATTACCTCGATCCCGGCCGGTATGCCGGGCCGCGCGGCGTCCACCAGGGCAAGCACCTGCGCCACCGTGTCGATGATATTGGCTTCGGCGCGCTTGGTGACATTGATGGTAATGGCATCGCGACCGTTGTAGCGGGCGAAGCTGGTGCGGTCCTTGAAAGTCCGCCGCACGGTCGCCACGTCCGCCAGGGTGACGATCTTGTCGCCGGAGCTGCGGATCGGCAGCTCCAGTACGTCGCCAGCCTCCTCCACCACCCCCGGAACCTTGACCGAGAACCTGCCGTTGCCGGTATCGATGCTGCCCGCGGGGATCAGGCGATTGTTGCGCTCCAGGGTGGCAATCAGTTCTTCGCTGGATATCCGGTAGGCATTGAGGGCGTCCGGGTCGATGGTGACCTCCAGCAGTTCCTCGCGCTGGCCCTGCAGGTCCGCGCCCAGTACCGAGGGGATGGCCTCGATATCGTCGCGCAGATGCAGGGCGGTCTGGTAGACGCTGCGTTCGCTGGCCTGCTCCCCGACCAGGTTGATCTGGACGATGGGGAAGTCATCGATCGAGATTTCCTCCACGATGGGCTCTTCCGCGCTGCCGGGCAGCTCCGCCCGGGCGCGATCTACCGCCTCGCGCACGTCACTCAGGGCGGTGTCCACATCCACTGCCACATCGATCTCCACGAAGATCGTCGCCACGCCCTCGGAGGCGGTACTGCTGAGTTCAACCAGGCCCTCGAGCTTGCGCAGCTCGATCTCCATGGGCTGCACCAGCAGCCGCTCGGCATCCTCCGGCGAGATACCCTCGTGGACGATGCCGATATAGAAATACGGCACTTCGACATGGGGGTCGTTGGCGATGGGCAGCGCGGCGCGGGCCAGCAGGCCGGCGACCACGACGACCGCCAGTAGCGAGAGAGTACTGCGCGAACGGCTGATGGCCCTCTCGATATAGCTCACGGCAGGTCCAGTTGCGCAGTGGCGCCATCACCGAAAACCGGCTCCACGATGTCCCCTGCCACCACAAACTCCTGCCCAACGGTTATCAGGCGGGTAATGGCCGGCAGGCCAGTCACCCACACCCCGTCGGGGCCGTCCTCGATCACTTCCACCGGGAGGAAATTCACCCGGTTGGCCTCGTCGAGGATGCGCACGCCGATTGCGCCCTCATCGTCCAGGGTGAACAGGGCCGGGGAGATGCGGTGCGCCTGCACCGTGTCCAGGCCGATGCGCATGTTCACGGTCAGCCCGGAGCGCAGGCTGTAGTCGGGGTTCGCCACCGTCACCTCGACCGGATAGGTGCGGGTGACCGGGTCGCTCTGTTTGCCGACGAAGCTCACCTCCCCCTGCAACGCGCGACCGGTGCTGGTCCGGCCGCTCACCTGTGTGCCCAGGCGCAGCATCTCTACCTCCGCCTCGGTGACGTCGGCCCGCACCAGCATGGGGTCCAGATCCAGCAGGGTGATACAGGGCTCACCGGACATGGCGTAGTCACCGGTATTCATGTGCAGGTCCTCGATCACACCCCCGAAGGGGGCGACAATCCGGATGCGCTCCAGGTTGAGCTCCTGGCGCCGCAGGTGGGCGCGAGCCGCCTCCAGCCGGGCACCGGCACCGGCGATGGCCGTTTCCGATTGCAGGCCCTGCTGGCGCAGCTTGAGGGCACCGTCGTACTCTATCCGCGCCTCCTCCAGCGCCGCCTGCGCCTCGGCGACCGACACCTCGCGATCATCCACCGCCAGCTCGCACAGCAGGTCGCCGCGCTGCACGCGCTCGCCCCGCTCCACCGGGCGGGAGACGACCTTGCCGGCGACCTCGGCGCGCACCTCGACCATGCGCTTGCTCTCGGTCCTGCCGCGCAGCACCAGGAAAGGGGTGCGCTCCTGTGCCTGGACGACCTCGGCGCGCACCCGGGTGATGTCACCCCCGGGGGCGCCGACAGGCGGCGCCGGCTGCTGCGCTGCCAGGGGCGGGTGCTCGACGCTGGCCGAGTCCCCCGACAACAAGCCGGAACCCAGCCAAACCGCCAGCAGCAACGCCACGATCAGGGCGGAAATGAGATTTCTGGACATGCTCGATTCCATGACGGGAATATCATTGCAGCGCGCATTATACGGGAACGACCGGGCGCCGGCCCGCTTTAGTTGACGCTTCCCGCTTAAATTGCGGGCACCGCCCCGCGGGGCCCCCTAGGGCACCTTGCGCTTGCCGGGGGCGCGCTTGCGGGCGGCAGCCGGCCCCTGGTGCTTGTTGAACTGGCGCTCCATCAGTTCGCGCTCTTTCTGGGTACCGTGCTGTATTTCTTTCTGTGGCAGCCCGGCCATACGGTACAGGCTCTTGATTTCCGGGTTGCTCAGCTCCACCCACTGGCCCTGTCTGACCTTCGAGGGAATGAACACCTCACCGTAGCGCACCCGCTTGAGACGCGACACGGTCAGGCCCTGGGACTCCCACAGGCGCCGCACCTCGCGGTTGCGCCCCTCCATGATGACCACGTAGAACCAGTGATTGATGCCCTCGCCCCCGGCATCCGTGATGTCGGTGAAGCGGGCCATGCCGTCCTCCAGCATGACGCCCTCGACCATGCGGTGCAGCATCTCCATCTCGACCTTGCCCATCACCCGCACCATGTACTCGCGCTCGATGTTGGCAGAGGGGTGCATCAGCGCGTTGGCCAGTTCACCGTCGGTGGTGAACAGCAGCAGCCCGGAGGTGTTGTAGTCGAGCCTGCCAATGGAAATCCAGCGGCCGGACTTGAGCCTGGGCAGGCGCTCGAACACCGTGCGCCGGCCCTCCGGGTCCTTGCGCGAGCAGACCTCGCCGGTGGGTTTGTGGTAGAGAATACAGCGGGTTTTGGCCGCCGGCGCAGGCTCCAGCGGACGGCCGTCCACGGCAATCCGGTCGCGGGCCTCCACGCGGTCACCCAGGCTGGCCGCCCTGCCATTGATGGCGATCCGCCCGGCCTCTATCCAGCGCTCCATTTCGCGGCGGGACCCCAGCCCGGCACGGGCCAGTACTTTCTGCAGCTTTTCCCCGGGCCGGGCGGCGGGCGGGGTATCGGCCCCGGCCTTGCCCGCGCCCGGTACGGCGCGCTTACTCATGGAACGACGTCAACTGTGGGATTCGGGTGCGGCGGCATCCGCCTGGGAAGATGCGGCGGTCGCGGCGTCCGTTTCGGCCCCGCTGTCCGCTTCGGTCCCGGCCCCGGGTGCATGCTGCTGGTGGGCGGTACCCCCCACCAGGGTCAACCCTGGCGCCACCGCGGGCTCGGCCTGGGCGACCGGGGAATCGGCGAACCCCAGCTCGGCATTGAGGGTCTCCAGGTCGCGCAATTCCGCCAGCGCCGGCAGCTGATCCAGCGTTTTCAGGTTGAAGTAATCCAGGAACTGCCGGGTGGTGGCGTACATGGCCGGGCGACCGGGCACGTCGCGATGGCCCACCACCCGCACCCACTCGCGCTCGTGCAGGGTCTTGATGATGTTGGAACTCACCGCCACCCCGCGTATCTCCTCGATCTCGCCCCGGGTGATGGGCTGCCGGTAGGCGATCAGGGCGAGGGTCTCCAGCAGGGCGCGGGAATATTTCTGCGGCCGCTCGTGCCACAGCCGGGCCACCCAGGGGCTGAGGGACTGGCGCACCTGGAAGCGGAACCCGCTGGCGACTTCCTGCAACTCGAAACCGCGCCCCTCGCAACGCGCGGCAATGTCCTGCAGAGCCTCGCGGATGGCGTTGTTCTCAGGGCGCTCGTGTTCCTCGAACAGGTCCGCCAACTGCGCCACGGTGAGCGGCTTGCCCGCCGCCAGCAGGGCGCCCTCGATGATCTGCACCAGCCCGATTTCCGACATCAGTACACCCTACTCCGACTTTGCCTTGACATGGATGGGACCAAAACTCTCGGTCTGTACGATTTCCACCAGCGATTCCTTGATCAGTTCCATCACCGCCAGGAAGGTGACCACCACGCCGAGGCGCCCCTCGCGCGCGCTGAACAGCGCCACGAAGGGTACGAACTGTTGCCCCGCCAACTGCTCCAGCACCTGCGACATACGCTCCCGGGTGGACAGCGCCTCGCGCTGGATGTGGTGGCTTTCGAACATGTCCGCGCGTCGCAACACCTCCCCCAGGGCCAGCAGCAGTTCACGCATGTCGACATCCGGGTCCGGCCGGCTGCGGTTCAGGTCCGGGGGATGGGCGCTGCCCGTCCAGGTGTCGCGCTCCAGCCGGGGCATTTCCTCGATGTCCTCGGCGGCTTTCTTGAAGCGCTCGTATTCCTGCAGGCGGCGGATCAGCTGGGCGCGGGGATCCTCTTCGTCCTCACCGGCTTCGCTGGAGCGCGGCAACAGCATGCGCGACTTGATCTCCGCCAGCATCGCCGCCATCAGCAGGTATTCCGCCGCCAGTTCGAACTGCATGGCGTCCATGAGCTCGACATAGCGCATGTACTGCTCGGTGATCTCGGACACGTCGATATCGAGGATATCGAGGTTCTGCCGCTTGATCAGGTACAGCAGCAAATCCAGGGGCCCCTCGAAGGCCTCCAGGAACACCTCCAGCGCCTGCGGGGGTATATACAGGTCCTTGGGCAGTTCCGTGACCGCCTTGCCCATCACGACGGCAAACGGCATCTCGCCCTGCTGGGGGCGCACCAGGGCCGTGCCGGAAAGCGCCTGCGAAGCGGGCGGTTCGCCCGGGGCCGGGGCGTCCGCAGCGGGTTGTGGGGCCGGGCTTTCGGCTGTGGGGTCGTTGACTGACAAGGGCCTACCTGTTGTTAGCGAGTCCTGGCCGGTGATGTGGCCTGCAAACCTGGGGCCAGTATACCCCTTTACTCGGCAAAAGGCGCCACATCGCCCTTGCCGACCCGCAAAACCATGGGCACTTCATCCGCCAGGTCCACCACCGTGGTCGGCTCCATGCCACAGAAGCCGCCATCGATCACCAGGTCCACCTCGTGCTGCAGCGTGTCGCGGATGTCGTAGGGGTCGATCATGGGGTACTCCTCGCCCGGCATGATCAGGGTGACGCTCATCAGCGGCTCGCCCAGATCGGCCAGCAGCTCGGCGGCAATGCGGTTGTCCGGCACCCGCAGGCCCACCGTCTTGCGCTTGGGATGCATCAGCCGGCGCGGCACCTCGGAGGTGGCGCGCAGGATGAAGGTATACGGGCCCGGCGTGCAGTGGCGCAACAGGCGGTAGACCGTATTGTCCACCCGCGCGTAGGCGGCAATCTCAGAGAGATCGCGACACACCAGGGTAAAGTTGTGGCGAGCGTCCAGTTTGCGAATGCGGCGAATCCGGTCCAGGGCGCTCTTGTCGCCGATATGGCAGCCCAGGGCGTAGGCGGAGTCGGTGGGGTAGACCACCACCCCGCCCTGGCGGACGATATCGGCGGCGTGCCGAATCAGCCGCGCCTGGGGGTTTTCGGGGTGTATCTGGTAGAACTGGCTCATCTCGCGCCCCCCTCGGTGAACGGAACAGCGCCCCCGGACCAGCGCTCCCACACCCCGCGCAGGCCCGCAAGGCGCGGCACAGCCACGCCCGGCGGGACACTGTAGGGGCCGTCCCGGTGGAAATCCGAGCCCACCGAGACCTCCAGGTCGAACTCCGCCGCCAGGCGCGCCAGCTGGGCCACCTGGTCGGGGGCCTGGCGGCCGCTGAGGACCTCCAGGGCGCGGCCGCCAGCGGCGACGAAATCGGTTACCAGGCGCCGCAACTTCATGCGGGTAAACTTGTACTGCAGCGGGTGGGCGATGACCGCCACCCCCCCGGCGGCAACGATCCAGCCGGTGACGGTGGCCAGCTCCGGCCAGAACGCCTTGACATCACCGGTCTTGCCCTGGCCCAGATAGCGATCGAACGCCTCGTTGTGATCGCCCACATGGCCCTGGGCCACCATCCAGGCGGCAAAGTCGGGCCGCCCGAGTTGGCTGTCACCGGCCCGCGCCTGGGCACCGGCCAGGGCGCCGGTAAAGCCCAGGGCCTCGAGCCGCTGGGCAATTTTGCGGCCGCGCTCATCCCTGGCCGTGGCCAGGGTGTCCATGGCCTCGCGCATCGCCGGGTGCTCGCAATCCATGCCCAGGCCGACAACATGCACGGTGGTGCCCGACCAGCGGCAGGACAGTTCCGTACCGGCCACCAGTTGCGGGTCGCCGGGCCGCCGCTCCCCGGGGGCGAGCAGGCTGCGATAGCCCGCCACGGTATCGTGATCGGTGATCGCCAGCAGGGCGATCTGGCGCTCGCGGGCCCGCGCCAGCAGTTGCGCCGGGCTGAGCGCCCCATCCGAGGCGGTGGTGTGGGTGTGGAAGTCTAGCAGCACAATCTTTACACTTGAGCCCCGGTCGCCGTTGAGCGCCGGTACCTGTCCTGACAAAGAGCCTATGTTAACAGCCGGAGCACAGCCTGATCCATGAAGCAATTAGCCGAGTTCCTGCCCATCGTCCTGTTTTTCATCGTTTACCAGATGAACGGTGAAACCCTGTCGATTGGCGGCTGGCAGTACACGGTGGACGGCATTTTCACGGCCACCGGCGTGCTCATGGCGGCCACCGTGGTGCAGGTGGCCGTCAGCTACGCCCTCACCCGCACCCTCGAGAAGCGCCTGCTGTGGCTGCTGCTGGCGGTTCTGATCTTCGGGGGCGCCACCCTGGTGTTTCGCAACCAGATGTTCATCCAGTGGAAGCCCACCATCTTCAACTGGGTACTGGCGCTGGTTTTCGGCGCCTCCCAGTTTATCGGTGACAAAAACCTGATGGAGCGCACCCTGGGCAGCCAGATTCACCTGCCCAAGCCAGTGTGGACCCGGCTCAACCTGCTGTGGGTGGCCAATTTCGCCATCGTCGGGGCGCTCAACCTGGTCGTGGCCTACGGCTTCAGCGAGGAGACCTGGGTGAGCTACAAGCTGTACTCCGCGATCGGCTTCACCCTGCTGCTGACCGTTCTCACGGCGCTGCTGGTGGCCCCCCACCTGAAAGAAGACCAGCTCGCCGAGAAATAACTGCCCGCCCCAAAACCCACTATAGGGTCGGCTGCAACCGACCACCCCCGCCACTGGCCGGGCCCGCTCAGCCTGCCAACGTGGCGCTGGCCGTCATTGCCAGCGCGCCCTGGGCGTCGAGCGCCCACAGCGCCACCGACGCGCCCTGCCGACACCCCTGCAAGCGCAGCGCGGCGCCGGCGAACACCGGCTGCAGGGCGCGAAACTCGAACCCCGTCAGCCGCGCCGCCGGCAGTTCCCGCGCCAGCAGGTCCAGCAGCAGGGTGGCGGTGAGCGGCCCCTGTACCACCAGGCCCGGGTAGCCCTCGACAGCGGTGGCGTAGTCGCGATCGTAATGGATGCGGTGGCTGTTGAAGGTCAGCGCGGAGTAGCGAAACAACAGCACCGGGTCCGGCATGATGGTGCGTTCGAACTGTGCGGGGGCCGGCGCCGGCAGGGGCGCAGCCCCGGACCCTGCGTCGGCATCGCGGTAGACCAGCCGCTGGCGCTCCTCCACGGCCAGTTCCCCGTCCCGCAGTACCCGGTGCAGCACGGTGACGAATACCAGCTCGCCGCTGCGCCCGCGCTTGCCCGCTACCGACTCGATGGTCGATACGCGGCGCACCGCATCGCCCACCCGCAGCCCGGCGGCGAAGCGCACCTGGCTGCCCGCCCACATGCGCCGCGGCAGGGGCACTGGCGGCAGGAAGTCTCCCCGCAGGGCATGGCCGTCCACGTCCAGCTGTGAGGCCGGCACAAGCGGCAGGAAATACAACCAGTGCCACAGCGGTGGGAGGGCCTCGCCCGCGCCGGCCCTGGGCCGGGGATAATCCAGGGAGGCCGAGAGCGCGCCCACTGGCGCCGCGGTGATGACGTCCGTGACGCTCTGCTGCCGCCCCACCCAGGCCTGCAGCGCTTGTGTGTCCAGCTTGCTCAACCGGCACCCCTCAGAACGACTTGGGCAGGCCCAGTTCCTGCGTGGCGATAAAGGACAGGATCAGGTTGGTAGACACCGGGGCCACCTGATAGAGACGGGTTTCGCGAAACTTGCGCTCGACATCGTACTCGGCGCTGAAACCGTAGCCGCCGTGCGTTTGGATACAGGTGTCCGCGGCCGCCCAGGCCGCCTCGGACGCCAGCAGCTTGGCCATGTTGGCCTCGGCCCCGGCGCTCTGGCCGGCGTCGTAAAGCTGCGCCGCCCGCTCCACCATGAGCGCGGCGGCCTCGGTCTGGATATGCCCCCGGGCAATGGGAAACTGCACCCCCTGGTTCTGGCCGATAGGGCGGTCGAACACGCGGCGCTCGCGGGCGTAGGCAGCCGATTTCGCGGTGAACCAGCGCGCGTCGCCGATGCACTCGGCGGCAATCAGGATGCGCTCCGCGTTCATGCCGTCCAGGATACAGCGAAAACCGTCGCCCTCGCGGCCGATCAGGTTGGCCGCCGGCACCCGCAGGTCATCGAAAAACAGCGCGGTGGTGGCATGATTCATCATGGTGTCGATGGGGTTGATGGTCAGACCGTTGCCGAGCGCCTCGCGCAGGTCGACCAGCAGCACCGACA
Organism: Pseudomonadales bacterium; assembly: GCA_024234735.1. Lineage (GTDB taxonomy): Bacteria > Pseudomonadota > Gammaproteobacteria > Pseudomonadales > Halieaceae > JARRPM01. Next base: position 212,872 of record JACKNV010000001.1, on the reverse strand, counting down.
TGCCGTCGGTGGGGCGGGCACCGGCTACCGCGTCTCGCGGCGTGGTGCGCACCAGCAGCACCATCAGGTCGGAGTGCTCGCTGCGCGAGATGAACACCTTCTGGCCATTGACCACGTAGTCGTCGCCATCGCGCACCGCGGTGGTGCCGATGCGCGAGGTGTCGGTGCCACTGCCCGGCTCGGTCACCCCGAAAGCCTGCAGGCGCAGGGAACCGTCGGCAATGGCGGGCAGGAACCTGCGCTTCTGCGCGTCGCTGCCATGGCGCAGCAGGGTGCCCATGGTGTACATCTGGGCATGGCAGGCCCCGCCGTTGCCGCCGCTGGCGTGAATCGTCTCCAGGACCGCGCAGGCCGCCTCCAGGGGCAGGCCGCTGCCGCCATATTCCTCGGGAATCAGCACCGCCAGAAAGCCGGCCTCGGTCAGGGCCCGGACGAAGGCGGTGGGATAGGCGCGCTCCCGATCCAGGGTGCGCCAGTATTCACCCGGATAGGCGGCGCACAGCCGCGCCACGGCCTGGCGAATTTCCGGGAAGGACTGCTCTGTTGCCACCGCAGCGTTACCTGTGCAGCCGCGGCTACAGGAACCAGGAGCCGCCGTCGACCATGTGCGTCTGGCCGGTGACGAAGGCGCTGTTATCCGAGGCGAGGTAGACGATGGTGCCGGTGAGATCGGCGGGCTCCAGGTTGCGCTGCAGCACCTGGCCGGCGGCGATCACCTTTTTGGCCTTCTCCAGTTTCTCGCCGAAAAAATCCGCCGTGCCCTCGGTCATTACCGCCGAGGGCGCCACCGCGTTGACCCGGATGCGATCCTGTCCCAGCTCGCGGGCCATACCGCGAGTCATACCGATAACCGCCGCCTTGGAGGCGACGTAATCCAGGCCGTAGGGCAGGCCGAACACGGCGGCCAGGGAGGCGATATTGATGATCGACCCACCGCCCGCCTGGCGCATCAGTTGCACCACGGCCTTGCAACACTGCCACAGGCCCTTGACGTTGATCTTCATCACCGCGTCCCACTGCGCCTCTTCCAGGTTTTCGAAGCGGGCCCCCTTGAGGCCGGCGTAGAGCGCGGCGTTATTGACCAGGATGTCGATGCGGCCGAAAACCTGCACGGCACTCTCGGCCATGGCCGTGCAACTGGCCATGTCCGCCACGTCGGTATGCGCCGCCGCGGCCCGCCCGCCGGCCTCGACAATGGCCGCCACTGTGTCGTCACAGGCGTTGATATCACAGGCCAGTACCGCCGCCCCCTCCCCCGCCAGGGCCTCCGCATAGGCGCGGCCGAGACCGCGCGCGGCGCCGGTGACGATGGCGACCTTTCCTTCCAGCTGGGACATGTTTTAGTCCTGAATAGTTGCGAGCGGCTAAGTTAGCACAGGCCGACAGGGCGGGAAACGCCTGCGTCCGGGCGGGGAAATGCGGATTGCCAACACTTTCTGCAATATGCACCTCGTTGTGGTAAGTTTGGTGGTCACAATAATGAACACTCCCTACCCGACACTGCACTAGACCTTGTCCGCACTCTCCCTGGTGGCTATTGGTGGTTTCCTGTTCGGCCTGCTGCTGGTTGCCGCGCTGTTGTTGCGCCCGGGCGGCGCGCGCCGGGGCAACCGCCTGCTGGCGGCGGCCCTGGCCTGTAACCTGGGGTACCTGATGGCGATCGTTTCGGTCTGGCAGCAATGGTTGCCCGGCACCCCGCTTGCCACCCTGCTCGGTGCCCCCTACCTGCTCGCTCCCGCTCTGATACTGGGATATGTGCGCGCGCTGATTCGACCCGGGTTCTCCCTCACCCCCGCCCATCTCGTTCACCTGCTGCCATTGCTGGGCTTCGTCGGCATACTCCTGCAGGGCGACGGCGCCGCCGCCAACGTCAGCCTGCGGGCGCTGGAAGAGGCGCGCGGAGGCTGGCCACCCAATGCCCTGTCGCTGGCCAGCTACCTCATGTATCTCACCCAGATCGGGTATTTCACCCGGGCCCTGCTGGAACTGCAAACACACCGCAGACGGGTTGCGGCGGAGTTTTCCTACGAGCACAAGGTAACCCTGCGCTGGCTGCGCTTGCTGGTGGTGGTAAGCCTGCTGCTGTCCGGGGGTGGTCTGCTGGTCAGCCTGCTGCGCCTGGTGCCGGGGTTCGAGCTGTGGCCGAGGTCGTTTTATTCGCTGACTGCCGTGCTGGTGGTTTACTACCTCATCGGCTTCATGGCCATGTCGCAACCAGCCATCTTCGCTCCCGTTGCCGGCCCGAAACAACCCGGTGGGGATACCGGCGACAAGGAACGGCCGGCCACCGCCGGGGAGAGTGTCAAATATGAGACGAGTGCGCTAAGTGACACGGCGCTGGCCGAGTACTGGGCAGGATTGCAGACTTTCATGCAGCGGCAAAGACCCTACCTGGACAGCAAGCTGCGCATAGCCGATCTGGCTGGTCAGCTGGACATGCCCCAGCACCATCTCAGCCAGACCATCAACCAGTGCGCGGGTCAAAGCTTTTTCGAGTTCGTCAATGGTTATCGGATCGATTACGCCCGCAAATTGCTGGAAGATGGCAGCGCGCCGATCACCGCCATTGCCTTCGACGCCGGATTCAACTCGGAGTCGGCTTTCTACCGGCACTTCAAGAAGGTCACCGGCCGCACCCCGAAACTCTACCAACGCGAAAACGCGGTGGCGGCCCCGGACTGAGCCGGGGCCGCCACCGCGGCAAAAAGACCAACCCACCCGGCACGGAACGATGCGCCGGGTTTGCCGCGCTGCCTACTGCTGCTGCAGGAAGCGCTTGAGGGTGCCCTTGATGTACCTGGAGTTACTGCTGCTGGCTGTGTAGTCTGCCTCGATGGGGACCACTGTGATATAGCCGTCGTAATACAGGGTGACATCGGATCGCTTGACGTCTGCCTGCCCTACGTCCGTCACGGCCGCATTGGGGTCGCCTGTGTACAGCAGCCAGCCGCCGATGGCGCTTTGACCGGCCTCCAACCTGGTACAGTCGGCAGTGATACAGCCCACCTCTACCGCGTACTGGCCGGGTACCGGGTCGAGGTTGCCAACCGGGGCAGCAAGCGGCGGCAGGTAGGGGATACTGCCCTGCACCGCGAACCTGGCACCCCTGGGCTCTCCGGCCGGGTAGTTGATATTGAGCGCCAGTCCGTCCGGCAGCAGGCCCGATTTCCCGCGCTTGTAATGTGGCAGGGACTGCAGTTGATCGACCAGGTCGACCAGGAAGCCCGCGACCTCCTCACAGGCCGGCGGGATGTCACTGGGAATGGTGGCCGCATTCCAATCCTCCGGGTCATCAAACTCGCAGCGCCCGTCCGTGCTGATTGCTATCGCGGGTATGGAGGTGCCGCCGAGAATCCGGCTGATGGAAACGATGGTCGCGCCCACGGTACCGGACAGGGGAGTCGCCGCGCCAACGTTGCCGCCATCGTTGATACCGGCAATCAGCAGGTCGGGTTCCATTCCGTTTAACTGTTTGGAAATACTGGTGGCCATGGCGCCGGAGGTGGCCGGCTCCGCGCTGCCGCCGTCTTCCCTGCCAACGGAATAGATGAACTGGCCGGGCTCGCCGCGCTGGGTAATGACCAACTGCGCCCGGGTAATGGCATCAAAATCGATCGCCGCGCCGCTGCCGCTCTCGCCGCTCAGGGGCGCGGCCAACACCACGTTGTGGCCAGCGTCGGTCAGGGCGTTATACAAGGCGTGAATCCCGTATGTGGGCCAGCCGTCGTCATTGGTGAGGGCGATGTTCAAAGCCGATGCCGCGGGGCTCAAAAAGGCGGCAGCCGCCGCTGCACCGACGAGATTGCGTAGGGGTCGTGTCATTGTCTTGCTCCTGTGATAATTGATGGCGGTGCTCCGGGGTCCCCCAGCGGTGGCCAGGCCCGCAATCGGGGCGCATGCCGGAGCGCCGCAGCGAAAGGTAGTATTACCGCCGCCCGAATCCCTCCCACTTTGCAAAGAATCAGGAATTCAGGGCGCCTGCGGGTCCGCAATGGCTCGTCGGGACAGTTGTCGAGAGGCAATGCCTGGCTGGCAAAAAGCAGATAACTTGTCGCCAAATATGGCTAACTGTCGAGAAAACACGAAAAAAAACAACAAAAATAGCCAGATCAGGGAGGCGCCGAAACCGCCGCGGGCGCGCCTGTCAGGCGGGAGCGCGAACCGGTCAACGCCGGCCGCGGCGCGAGGTCAGGATAAGCACCTGGTCACCCTGAGCCGCGCAGCAGGCCTCGCCGGGCAGCGTGCTCCAGGGTGTTTTCCAGATTGACCACACGTGGCCCTTCCAGACGGAAGCGCACATAGAGGGGCTCCTCGCCGGTGAGCACGATCTCCCGTTCGCCATCCAGGGCCACCACCCCCTGGTCGTGCCGGATTCGCCGGGACTCGCCGCCTGCCAGGGTCGCGCTCGACGCTATCCTCACCGTATCGATCAGTCCGGGGGCGATGGGCGCGGCCACCGGTTCGCCGCTGGCGCCGAGTTCCAGGTACAGACCGCAATCCGTCGCAGCCGGCGTCCCCGTCCACCAGCCGCCTATGGCGGAAAGGCCTATTTGTGAGGGCCGCGAGCGGGTGAGGAACAACTCGCGGACCGTGTCCGCCCGCCACACTGCGCGGGAGCCTATCTCGTCTGCCGCCACCACGGCGACATCCACCAGGGCGATGTCCTCCACCGGGCCTCCCTGGCGGTGTAGTTCCAGCACCGGTACCCGCTCGCAGCACAGGTCGGCATCCACGCTCCCGCTCGCCAGCGCCCCTGCCGCGAGGCCCAGCAGGGTACCCTCCACGAATTGCGGGAATACATTATTGGTACCCGTGGACACCGGCAGGATGGGCGTGTCGCCACAGCCCTTGCTCACCACCCGGCAGGTGCCGTCCCCGCCCATGACCACGATCAGGGCACAGCCCATCTCGCGCATGATCCGGGCGCAGCGGACGGAATCCCGGAAATTGGCCTCCGCGCGCTCCAGCGCCAGGGTTTCCACTGAGGTAGTTGAGAGTTGTCCCTCCAGTTCCCTGGCCACCTTGCCGCCGATGCCGTAGGGGTCTGGCATGAACGCGACCTGCTCCACGCCGATCGAATCCAGCGCCCGCACCATGCGCACCAGGATCGAGATCCTGTCGGAGACGGGTGCCGCGTCGGCGCTGGTGACCAGGCGGCGAATATCCCGTCCAGAAGCGGGATTGGCGATGACGCCGACGGGTTTCACAAGTAGCCCCTCCTGTGAGGGAGGCTCACTGATGCAGAGCCCGGCCGAGTGCGGCCAGCACCGACTCGTGCATCGCCTCCGACAGGGTCGGGTGGGCGAACACGGCGCGAGCGAGGTCCTGTTCGGTCGCCTCCAGCGACTGGGCCAGGCCGAAACCCTGGATCTGCTCGGTCACCTCGGGGCCGATCATGTGCGCGCCCAGCAGTTCGCCGCTGCGCGCATCGAACACGGTCTTGACGAAACCGGCGGTCTCGCCGATGGCCAGCGCCCTGCCGTTGGCCTGCAGGTCGAAGCGCCCGAGATTGACCGGCCTGCCGGCGGCTCTCGCCTGGGCCTCGGTCATGCCCACGCTGGCCACCTGGGGCCGGCAGTAGGTGCAGCCGGGCACTCGCCCCTTGTCCAACGGATGCACGTCCGCCACGCCGGCCAGCTTCTCGATGCAGATCACCCCCTCGTGGCTGGCCTTGTGGGCCAGGCAGGGCGGGCCGGCGACGTCGCCGATTGCATAGAGGCCAGCGACATTGGTCCGGCACCAGGGGTCGGTGACGATAAAACCCCGATCGGTCTCGACCCCGACCTCCTCCAGGCCGATGTTCTCCACGTTGCCCTGGATACCGGCGGCGAGAATCACGCGCTCCACCGTGACAGCGACAGTACTGCCGTCGGCGCCCTCGAGGTGGCAGGTGACGCTGTCGGCATGTTTTTCGATCGCGGTCACCCGGGTCGAGGTGTGCACCTTGATGCCGCGCCGCTCGAACTGTTGCCGGGCGAAAGCGGAGACCTCTTTGTCCTCGACCGGCAGCAACTGGTCCAGCACCTCCACCAGGGTGACGTCCACGCCCAGGTCGTTATACAGGCTGGAGAACTCGACACCAATGGCGCCGGAGCCGATCACCAGCAGGGATCGCGGCAGGGCCTCGGGCACCATCGCCTCGAAGTAGGTCCAGATGCGGTCGCCATCGGGCTCGATACCCGGCAGCGGCTTCGGCCGCGCGCCGGTGGCCAGCACAATGTGGTCGGCGCGGTACTCGAGCGTTTTTTCGGCGGCCTGCACCGCCAGCCGGCACTTGCCGGATAGGCGGGCGTGGCCATCCACCACGGTGATACCGTTCTTGTTCATCAGGTAGCCGATACCCCCTGCAAGGCGGGCAGAGACATCGCGGCTGTGTTTGACCAGGCGCTTCAGGTCGAAGTTGACCTCGCCGGTGGTGAAGCCGAAGTCCGCCGCGTGCGCCAGGGTGTGTGCCACCTCGGCCCCCTGCAGCAGCGCCTTGGTGGGTATGCAGCCCCAGTTGAGGCAGATGCCACCCAGGTGCTGCTTCTCCACCAGGGCGGTGCTGAGACCAAGCTGGGCGGCGCGGATGGCGGCGACGTAGCCACCGGGCCCGCCGCCCACCACGATCACATCGAAAGAGGTAGACATGCCCTCCCCCTACACCAGCATCAGGGAGGGTGTTTCCATAAAGCGCTTCAGCACCTGCAGGAACTGCGCCGCCACCGCGCCGTCGATCACCCGGTGATCCGCGGAGAGGGACACGGTCATCACGGTTGCCACCTGCGGCTCGCCGTTCTCGACCACCATCCGCTGCTCGCCACCGGCGACCGCCAGAATCGCGGCCTGGGGCGGGTTGATGATGGCGTCGAACTGCCTGACGCCAAACATGCCCAGGTTGGAGATGCTGAAGCTGCCGCCCTGGAACTCGTCCGCCTTGAGCGTGCCCGCCCTGGCGCGGGTCGCCAGGTCGCGCGCCTCGGTGGAGATCTGGCCCAGGGTCTTGGTGTTGGCTGCCCGGACGATGGGCGTGATCAGGCCATCGGCAATGGCCACCGCCACCGAGATATCGGCGTCGGTGAAGCGCTGGATGCTCCGGGTGGCCTCGTCGTACTGCACGTTCACCTCAGGGCACTTGACCAGGGCCATGGCCACCGCCTTCACCACGCAGTCATTGACCGACACATTGACCCCGGGCTCGCCCTCGTTGATCTGCTTGCGCAGGGCTAGCAGCGCATCCAGCTTGATGTCCATGCTCACCCGGTAGTGGGGAATGGTCTGCTTGGAGGCCTGCAGACGGCTGGCGATGGTGCGGCGCATACCGCTCATGGGTACCGCCTGCACCGCGGGGGCCGTCTCGGCGGCAATCTCGGGGGTGGGCGCCGCGGGTGCGGAGGCGCCGCTGGCCAGGGCGTGAGCCGCTTCCACATCGTACCTGCACACCTTGCCGTGACGGCCGGTAGGGCGACAGCTGTGGAGGTTGACCCCGAGGGATCTGGCCAGGCGGCGCGCCACGGAGGTGGCAGGTACCTTGCTGTCATCCACCGGTGCCGCGTTGACCTCGGGGATGCGCTGGGGAGGGGCCTTCGCCGCTACACTGCCTCCGGCAGCGACGATCGCCTGCTCGATATCCGCGACGCCGACCCGGCCGTTGCGACCGCTGCCGTTGACGTTGTTCAGGTTCACCCCCAGTTCGGCGGCCAGCCTGCGCGCATGCACCGTGGCGTGGACGCCGCTGTCGTCGTCCCCACCCTTCAAAGCCTCGGGTACCGAAGGCGCCCCGGCCGTTTCGGCGGCGGGGGCCGGGGTGGCCGCAGATACCGCGGCAGCCGGCGCCGGGTCCGCGGGTGCGGGCGCCGGTTCCGGCGCGGCGGCAGGTGCCGCCCCGCCCGCATCGGCACCAGCGGGTGCAACCGCGACCTTGTCGTCGATCTTGTAGTCGGCGATGAACGCTTCGATCTCCGCATCGGCGACGTCCGCCTCGGCCACCACGCCCATCAACGCGGCCACCGGCAGCGTGTCACCCGGCTGGGCAAGCTTGCGGCGGAGGGTGCCGGCGACGATGGATTCCACCACGTTCACGATCTTGCTGGTCTCCATATCCATGATGGGGTCACCGATGGCGATGGTATCGCCCTCCTCGACCAGCCACTCACTGACCGTGCCCTCGGTCATGGTCAGCCCCCACTTGGGAACCGTAATTGCCTGTATCCGGGCCATGGTTGGGACCTCCTAAGCCGCTGCCAGCGCTGCATCGATGGCAGCCCGATCCAAACCCAGGGTTTCCAGGATGGCCCTGGCAACCCGTTCACCGCTGGGTATCCAGGCCTGCTCCAGGGGCGGCGAGAACGGCGTCGGGCAGTGAGGCGGCGTCACCAGCTTGACGGGGGCCTTGAGCGAGTGAAACGCCTTGTCCGCCACCAGTGCGACCACGTCGTGGCCGAAGCCGCAGCGGGCCGCGCTCTCGTCCACCACCACCAGGCGGCCGGTGCTCTCCACGCTCTCCAGGATGCTCTCCTCGTCCAGCGGCGAGGTGGTGCGCGGGTCGATCACCTCTACGGAGATGCCCTTCCCGGCCATCGCGGCGGCCACGCCGGCGGCAATATGGGTCATCAGTCCGAGGGCCACCACCGTGACATCGCTGCCCTCGGTGACGTAGTTCGCCTCGCCAAAGGGAATCGTATAGTCGTCCTCGGGCACCTCCACCTTTGCCGAGGGGAGGTCGTACAGCGCCTTGTGTTCACAGAAGATCACCGGGTCGTCGTCGCGGATCGCGGTGGCCAGCAGGCCCTTGGCGTCGTAGGCGTTGGAGGGCACCACCACTTTCAGTCCGGGAACCGCTGTCATCCAGTGGTACAGGCTCTGGGAGTGCTGGGCCGCTGCGTTGGCGCCGGCGCCGATCATGGTGCGCATCACCAGCGGGCAGGTGGACTTGCCGCCGAACATGTAGCGGATCTTGGCGGCCTGGTTCAGCAGCATGTCGCCACAGCAGCCGATGAAGTCCATGAACATCAGTTCCGCGACCGGGCGCAGACCGGTGGCGGCGGCGCCCACGGCCACCCCCATGTAGCCCATTTCCGCGATGGGGGTGTCGATAACCCGGGCGGCGCCGAAGCGCGGCAACAGGCCTTTGGTGATGCCCAGTACGCCCCCGGCAGCATCTTCCTGGCCACCGCTGCCCATCTGGCCGCCGGCGATATCGGTGCCGATAAGAATCACCCGGTCGTCCCGCGTCATCTCCTGTACCAGTGCGCTATTGATCGCTGCTCTCATTGCCATCTCAGCCATGGTGGTAACCTCCTCAATAGCTCACGTAGGTGTTGTTCATAAGGGTGGCGGGGTCCGGGAAGGCGGCCGCCTTGGCCGCCTCGCGGCAGGCATTGATCAACTCGACAGCCTCCTGGTCGATAGTGTCCAGCTCCGCGGTGGTGGCCTTTTTGCCCTTGATCAGCTTCTGCCGCAGGATCTTCAGGCAATCCTTGTGCTCGCGAACGCTCTCCAGTTCCTCCGTGCTGCGGTAGGCCTGGGGGTCGCCCTCGAAGTGGCCATAGAACCGCACCGCCTGGGCCTCGATCACCGAGGGCCCCTTGCCGGCGCGGGCCCGCTTCAGCGCCTCGCCAAACGCCTCGTACACCTCGAAGAAGTCGGTACCGTCAACCCTGACCGCCGGCAGGCCGAAGGCGGCCGCCCGGCCGGCGATATCCTTGCTGCCCACCACGTAATCGTGGCCGGTGAATTCGCCGTAGCCGTTGTTCTCGAAGTAGAAGATCATTGGCAGCTGCCACATCACCGCCATGTTGATCGCCTCGAATACGTAACCTTCGTTGGAGGCACCGTCACCCTGGAAGCTGACAGCGACCCCGCCGGTGCCCAGGGTCTTGGCGGTGAGAGCCGCGCCGGTGGCCAGCGGCGCGCCGGCACCGACGATGCCGTTGGCGCCCAGGATGCCCCTGGAAACGTCGGCGATATGCATGGAACCGCCGCGGCCATGGCACAGCCCGTCTTCCTTGCCGTAGAGTTCGAGCATCATGCCCTTCACGTCTGCGCCCTTGGCCAGGCAGTGACCGTGACCCCGGTGGTTACTGGCGATATAGTCCGTGTCATCCAGCTGCATGCAGACCGCCACGGCATTGGCCTCCTGCCCGCAGTACAGGTGGAGGAAGCCGGGGATCTCACCGGTGGTGTTCTCGCGGTGAATGTTCTCCTCGAACTCCCGGATGGTGCGCATCCTGCGATACGCCTCGAGCAGTTCCTCTTTCTTCAGGGCCATGCTTGTTCTCCTGATTGTGAATGACAGCCGCAGACAGCGGATTCAGGCAGCGTAGTACAACTGACTGACGCTGCCAGTAATTGGCTTTGCGGGACAAAATTTTTACATTTCGAGACAACCTGTTGGCGCAACTTACTTGGCGATCCCGACATGACAGCTAGCGCTCGAGCTGCCTTTTCAGCGATTCGAGGGCGCGCGTGAATACCCGCTGCAGCAGCCAGGCGGTGATCCTGCCGGTGAAGGGAATCCACGACTCGAACCGAACGGCCCAACGCACCCGGGTCACGCCGTCCTGCTCGAACACAAATACGTCTCCCTGGTGTTTGCTGAAAGGCGCCCCTGTGCGCAGCTGGTAGCTGTAGTGTGCGCCTTCCTCCCAGGCGGTCACCTCCTCGGTGATGCGCATGCCGGCGGCGGTCAGTTCGCGGATGCAACCCATTCCGTTGGGCTGCTCCCGGCCCTGGCGAAGCACCCTGCCCGTGAACAGGGACCAGTCGCCGAGGCCGGCGTGGTCGGTCAGGCGCGACCAGACCTCACCGGCGGGCGCCCTGATCCACGTCTCGCACTGCACATAGGGCTCGTGGGAACTGAATCCGGACACCCACCACAGGAACCGGCGCGCATTCAGCATCTCGACGCTGAACCCATTGCTGCCATTCACATACATCACGCGGAACACCCCGATATCGGCCACCTTGCCATTGGGCGTCATGCCGTTGCGGGTCGCACGATCGAAGGAGGCGTCGTAGTCCCGGTTATCGCGGTACCCCAGGGCGATGTTCATGAATCCCTGGTCCGAGAGCCGGTAGCCCTCCGGCCAGGGGCGGGACTCCGGGGAGCTATACTGCACCAGTTCCAGTAGGAAGTTGTCGCTGCGCAACACCAGGGTCTCGGCCTCGGCGCCCTCCAGCCCCCACAGGGCTTCATCGCTGGCATCGTGCAGCTGAAAACCCTCCACCACCTCCAGCCCCATGGCACCGACAAAGTCCTCCCGCGCTTCCGCCAGGCTCGGGACCACCGCGCGCATGGTTCTCACCACGGCGGGCACCTCCGGGCGCACGATCGTCGTGTTCATGCCCTCGACCCGGGTGATGGGGTCGCGTTCCAGGATTTCCACCAGGTTGCCCTCGGGATCGGCGACCACCGCCCGGCGCTCGCCCGCCTCGCCGCTGACCGGCGGCGGCTGGATGCCGGAGAAGGCGCCGACGTTGCGCAGCACCTGGTCGAAGTCGCTGACCGCGATACCGACCATGTTGTAGCCGATATCGCAGGGGCGCCAGTCCGCCGGCCTCAGCCTGGTGCGCGGGCTGAGGAAGCTGAAGAACTCCAGCTGAAAATAGTCCTGCTGGTCCAGCAGCCAGCTGGTCTTCTCCCAGGCGCCGGGTACGCCCTGTACCCGCTCGGTCGACGGGGGAAAGAAGAGGATTTTGCCCGATCTGACCAGCCCGAAGACGTTGGCGTACCACTCGCGCAGCCCCGCCGCGTCGAGGGCGGTGAAGGCCACCTGGCAGACGTGTTTCCCGGTTTGGGGCTTCATCGCTATTCCCCCTGTTATCTTACAGCGCGACAAGCAACTTGCCCTTGTTCTCCCCGCTGAAGAGCAGGTTGACGCCCTCGATGGCGCTGTCCAGTCCGTGCAGGGTATGCGCGCGATACTTGAGTTTGCCGCCCTGCAGCAAACTGGTCAGCATCTCCACCGCCTGCGGCGCCTTGTCGTAGTGGTCGACCACGACAAAGCCCTCTACCCGCAGGGCCTTCAGGTTGATATCGACCCAGCTTGGTCCGGGCGCGGGTGTCGCCCGATTATAGTCGGAGATCATGCCGCACACAGAAATGCGGCCGAAGCGGTTCATGCAGTCGAATACCAGCTGCTGGATGGGGCCGCCGGTATTCTCGAAATAGATATCCACCCCGTCGGGTGTCGCCGCCGCCAGCTGCGCCTCGAGATTGGCGGAGCGGTAGTTGATTGCCTTGTCGAAACCCAGTTCCTCCTCCAGCCACTGGCACTTCTCGTCGGTGCCGGCCACACCGATCACCCGCAGGCCCTCGGCCTTGGCCATCTGGCCCACCAGGGAGCCCACGGAACCGGCGGCCCCGGATATGACGATGGTTTCGCCCGCAACGGGCCTGGCGACGACATTCAGCCCCACGTAGGCGGTGAGGCCGGGAAGGTTCATGACGCACATCAGCGCCTCCACGGGCAGTTCCGGCGGCACGATTTGCCAGTCCTCACCGCCCAGCACGTATTCCGCCCAGCCGGAAACGCCCGCCACGCGCGATCCCACCGGGAAGTCGGGGTTGCGCGATTCGACCACCTCTCCCACGCCGAGGCAACGCATGACGTCGCCGATCGCGACCGGTTCGATGTAGCCGGGTTCCTCCGACATCCAGGTCCGCATGGCGGGATCAAGCGATATGTGGGTCTGCTTGACCAGGTACTCTCGATCGGCCAGTTCGGGCGTCTGCAGGGTGACCGTCTCGAAGATATCGGGTGTGATTTCGGTTTCGGGGCGTTTGACAAACCTGATCGCTTTATATTCCATCTCGGTGGATCCTCCTGCTGTGAAAAGATGACCGGAGCGGTGCTTGCTCCGGACTCAAACTGTGATTGCGCCTTCAATTAAGCCAAGTTCAAGCGCTTCAGAATTTCCAGCGCAACAGCAATTCCGAGGTTTTGCCGAACAGCCAGGGAAAATGGCGCGCTGTCCAGGCCATCAGTCCGGCCCTGGCACCGGGAATGATAATGGCCTTGTTCCTGCCGATGCCTCGGGCAATCTTGCGCACCGCCATCTCGGGCTCCAGGGTACCGCCCAGGTCTTTCAGGAAACGAGTCTGGGGCAGCACGGACGCGGCTTCGGCAGCGATCATCGGGGTCTGCACCTCGGGCGGGCAGACCAGGTTGACGCTGACACCGGTACCGAGCAATTCCTGCCTCAGCGCCTGCACCAGGCCGTTTACCGCAAACTTCGAGGCACTGTAGGCACTGTAGCCGTAGATGCCCAGCATCCCCGCCATCGATGAGAAAAACACGATCTGGCCCGAGCCGCGCTTCAGCATGGCAGGCAGAACCGTCCGGGCCATTTCGCGGCTGCCGGCAAGGTTCACCTCCAGCACCCAGTCAAATTTTTCCCGGGGCGTATCAAGGAAGGTGCTGTTGGTGGCGACGCCGGCACAGAGAATCAACAGGTCGGGCACGCCGTGTCGCGCCATCAGTTGATCCATATCGGATTGCAGGGTATCGAAGGCGGTGACGTCGAGGAATTCCGCCATGATGGCCTGCCCCGGATCCGGGGCCAGCTCCCGACAGCTATCCACCGCCTCCTGGAGTTGCCCCGTTGTGCCCCGAGCCAGCAGAACTACGTCGCAGCCCTGCCCGGCATAGAGATGGGCAAGACCCCGCCCCATGCCGCTGGATCCTCCGGTAATGTAAACACGCTTCCTGGTAGTCATGGCCGGTATTAGACCGTCGAGGCGACGATCTCGTATTGACTTTTCGAGACACTATTTTGATACTGCGGGACATAATAATCAGGAGCTCGGAAACGTGTCGGAGAAAGTCCGGGTCGGCGGCCTGCGCGGCTATAAAGAACTGGTGCGCCGGCTCGGTGCCGACCCAAAGCTCTTCACCCGCGCATGCGGTATCCCGGACGGCCTGTTGGATGACGAGGATGCGCTGATGCCCTACCGCCAGCTCATCCAACTGATGGAGCTGACCGCGACCGAGCTGGGTTTACCGGATTTCGGCCTGCGCCTGGCGTCCAACCAGGACATCGGTATCCTCGGTCCCCTGGCAGTCGCCATGCAGAACTCCGAGACCGTCGAGCAGGCGCTGCGCTGTGCCACCACCTACCTGTTTGTCCAGAGCCCCGCCCTGTCGCTGGATATTGACAGGCTGACCAACTGCACGCGCCTGCGTGTGCAGATCAACCTGAGCCATATGCCCCACGACGCCATGTCACAGGCGGAGGACATGGCTATAGGTGTAGCCCACGGCGTGCTGGCCATGCTGGCGCAGGATCGCTATACGCTGCTTCGGGTGGAACTGCCCCACGGGCCGCCGGACGACGGGTCGGTGTACGAGACGTTTTTCGGCGCGCCGGTGAGCTTCAACTGCGCCAGTAACACCCTCTACCTGTCTCGGGGCACGCTGAGTTCCAGCCTGGCGCACCGTAGCGAACAACTGCACAGGATGGCCGCGGATTACCTGGACGTATACTCTCCCGCTGCGGACGGCAGGGTTTCAGAGCGGGTGGAGACCGCGATCCGAAAGACACTGGGTACCGACAGCTGCAATCGCGAATCGGTGGCCAGGGCCATGGCCATGCACCCTCGCACCCTGCAGCGACGCCTGAAACAGGAGAGAACCAGTTTCGACGATATCCGCGACCGGATCCGGCGGGAGACGGTGGAGCACTACCTGCGCCACACTAACATGCCCCTGTCCCAGGTGGCGGGCCTGATAGGATACGCCGAGCAGGCGATTCTGACTCGCAGTTGCCGGCGCTGGTTCGGGCATTCACCCAGGCTTATTCGCAATGCGGCATTGAAGTAAAACTCGCAGTTTTGCCGCGATAGAAATATTGCGGCGCCAATTGTCTCCAAAAATCAAATTAATGTCTCCAAAGGTCGAGAATCGCCCGCTCAGCACGGCTAAAGTAGCTTCGAACTAAGCACGGGAAAAGGAGTAAGCCATGAAACTGGTCGAAGAATTTATAGCGACTATCTACTTGCAGAAACAGCCTCTCGAGATTGGCACAGGCCCTGTTGGCACGCGCAGGTACTTTGAAGTCACGGGCGGGAAGATTATCGGCGATAGAATCAACGCCAACATTTTAGGCGGCGGTGAATGGGCATTGATCGGACCCGACGGGTTTTTGAGGCCGGACGTTCGACTGCAGGTCGAAACAAACGATGGGGCGTTGCTGTACATTCACTATCTCGGCTTGTTGGAACTCAACGAAGCAGTCCTGTCAGCAATCCAAAATGGTACCGGTACAGATTTTGGTGACCAGTACTTTTACACGAATCCCCAAATTGAAACCGGTGCTGAACAGTACGCTTGGCTCAATACCACGTTTTTTATTGGCGAAGGGCATATCCTGCCAGATCCGGGAGTCGAGTACCGGGTTTGGCGGCCGGCATAGAATGTGCCAGCGAATAATATCTCATAGCACTTGTTACTACTGCGCGCCATCTGCGCACAATCAAAAAGAGGTTTGATCCCATGTCATTACCCGAAATTATCAATCATCAGGACTTTCTGCTCTCTGTCGACACCTCCAAGGAACCCGTGGTGGTCGATGCCTTGCCGGGCACCCATGTGTGGCCACTGTTTCTGGATGCCGAAAATGGCGTCTGGGTCCTGCGCGTGAAGTTCAAGCCCGGCACCACGCTGCCCAAGCACTTCCACACCGGTGTCGTGCATTTCTATACCCTGTCGGGCATGTGGTACTACCTGGAGTATCCGGACCAGCCCCAGACCGCCGGCTGCTACCTCTACGAACCGGGCGGATCGATCCACACCTTCCATTGCCCCGAGGAGTCCGGTGGCGCCGACGGTTTTATGGTGGTCCACGGTAGCAACATCAATTTCGACGCTGACGGCAACTTCGTCAACATCATGGATGCGGGCTGGATCGAGCAGATGGTAGCGGCTGCCGCCAAATCGCAGGACATCCGGCCCCGCTACATCAAACCGGGTGACGGCGCCAGATACAGCGTCGATCGCCCAACCGGGCTCCGGTAGGGCCAGGATCACCAGGGGGGCAGATACATGGGAACGATGAAAGCCGCCGTGCTCTACGGCGACCGCGACCTGCGGATTGTAGACATTCCAAAGCCACAGGCGCCTGATAACGGGGTCCTGGTAAAAGTGGCGGGCGTGGGTGTCTGTGGCACAGACCTGCATACCTACAAGCTGGGGATGTTCAGGGAGATGTCGCTGCCCCAGAAGGACGGCAGCATCCTGTTTGGCCACGAGTTTGCGGGCGAGGTGGTGGCAATCGGTGAAAACGCCCAGGTCGGCAGCATAGGGGTCGGCGATCGGGTAGTGGGTATCGCCCTCGGCGCCTACGCCGAATACTGTCAGGTGATGCCGATGATCGGCGACACGCCCCTGCTGGCCAAACTGCCGGACAACGTCTCCTACGAAGAGGCGGCCACCCTGGAACCGCTGACCGTTTCCATGAGCGCCGTGCTCAAGGGCGACCTGCAGGGCCGCGAAAAGGTGCTTATCACCGGCGCAGGCATGATCGGTCTGGGCTGCGTGCAGGTCATCAAGACGCTGTACCCCGACTGCGAAGTGATCATATCCGACGTATCTGAAAAGCGTCTGGCCATGGCGAGAGCGTTCGGCGCGGACCGCACCGTCAACGTCGCGGAAGAGGACCTGGTGGCCGGGATGAAAGAGCTCACCGGTGAAGAGTTCGTTCTCTACAACCACACCACGTCCGCCAACATCGATGTCGCTATCGAAGCCTCCGGACTGGCCGGCCCCCTGAACCAGTGCCTGGAGGTATTGAAGCCCGCATCCGGCAGGCTGGTGATCGTCGCCCTCTACGAGAAGCGCCCGGAGGCTGATCTAAACCAGATTGTCAGCAAAAACCTTTCCGTCACGGGCGTTCTGGGATACACCCAGGAGCTGGTTGATCAATGCCTGGCGCTTATCTCGCAAGGCAAAGTCGACCGCAAGCCGCTGATCACCCACAAGTATGCCCTGGCGGAAGCCTCGGAGGCTTTCGAGGCACAGATCAAGACCTCAGAGACCCTGAAGGCCATCATCAAACCCTGAGTTGTTCAAAAAAAGGAGTGACGCATGTCAGAGAATAAAGTAGCCCTGGTCACAGGGGCCGGACTGGGTATCGGCAAGGCTATCGCGGAGCGACTGGCAAAAGACGGTTTTGCAGTGGCCATCAACGACGTGAATCCCGCCACTGCCGAGGCGTCCGTCGAGGTGTTGCAGGCGAGCGGCGCCACCGCGACAGTGGCGCCGGCGGATGTCAGCAACCGGGACCAGGTCTTCGCCATGGTGGAAAAAACCGTGGCGGACCTGGGCCGCCTGGATGTCATGGTGTCCAATGCCGGCATCGTTCAGGTGGATCCCATCCTGGCGATCACCGAAGAGGCCTTTGACAGGCTCTACGCCATCAATGTCAAGGGGGTCCTGTGGTGCGCCCAGGCGGCGGCGCAGCAGATGATCAAACAGGGCGACGGCGGCAAGATCATCAATGCCGCCAGTTCCGCCGCCCACAGCAGCCATGCAGTGCTGGGCACCTATGGCTCCTCCAAGTTCTGCGTGCGGGCCCTGACCCAGGTGATGGCGCAGGAGTTCGCCGCCCACGGCATCACCGTCAACGCCTACTGCCCCGGCATCGTCGATACCGGCATGTGGGACACCATCGACAGCCGCGCCGCCGAGGTCCTGAACATTCCCAAAGGAGCGATGAAGCAGAAGGCATTGGAGGGTATCGTCCTGGGGCGCCTGCAGACACCGGAAGACGTGGCAAATTTCGTGTCGTTTCTGGCCTCCGCCGACAGCGACTATATTACTGGTCAGAACATGCTGACCGATGGCGGCATGGTGATGATCTGATCGAGGCACTTGGCATCGCACGGCACATTCCGCGCAGTGTCACTACCACAACCCCCTGCACCATCGCCGGAGGAGATCTATGCGACAGATAACGGGCGGAGATGCCCTGTTCCTCTACACGGACAAACAGAGCCGCCACCAGCACCTTTCGGTGCTGTACTTCTATGACCAGTCAGAGGTGAAAGGTAGACCGCTGCGCTTCAAGGCGATCCTCGACCATGTGCAGCAACGCCTGAGCCGGGCACCTTTTTTCCGCCAGCGGCTGGTGGAGGTGCCATTCGATCTCGATTATCCCTATTGGATCAATGACCCGGATTTTGATCTGGAATTCCACGTGCGCCACATCGCCCTGCCCCAGCCGGGTGACTGGCGCCAGTTGTGTATCCAGGCGTCCAGATTGCACTCCCGACCGCTGGACATGAACCGTCCGGTCTGGGAAATGTATGTCATAGAGGGGCTGAACAAAATTGACTTTCTGCCGCCCGGCTCCTTCGCGGTCATGCTCAAGGTTCACCACGTGGCGATCGATGGCGTGGCCGCCGCGGAAATGACCATGGGGTTGCATGACCTCGAACCCTACCCTGCCGCCGAGCGGCGTCAGGTCAGGTGGCGCCCCGAGCCGGAGCCTCGCCCGCTGGCACTGCTGACCCGGGCAATGCGCAACAATACCTGGCGTAGTTTCAAAACAGGGCGCGCGGTGTTACACAGGTTACAGCGGAGCATCAATCACACCGGCAGCGACAACGAGACACCCCAGGGACTGGCGCCCCATACCCGCTTCAACCAGGCGATCTCGCCCAACCGCGTGTGGGACGCGGCGATATTCGACCTGGAGGATATCAGGTCCATCAAGAATGCGGTGCCCGGCGCCACCGTCAACGACGTGGTGCTCACGGTCTGCGGCGGCGCCATGTTCCGCTACCTGGTGGACAAGAACGAGGCCCCCGAGTCGTCGCTGACCTCCCTGGTCCCGGTCAACGTTCGCAGCAGCGAGGAAAGCGGCACCGGTGGCAACAAGGTCGTGCTAACGCGAACATCCCTGAAAACCACAGCGACCGACCCCATCGCGCGGCTGGCAGCGGTCAGCACAGAGATGCAGCACGTCAAGGAACTCAATGCGCTCGGCGCGCGGGACATGATGGAGATGCAGGAGGGGCTGCCCGCCCCCACCCTGCTGTTGGCGGGCAAGGTGATCGCGGCCAACGCCGGCCCTGGGAGACAGTACCGCGAAAGCCACAACATGATCGTCACCAACGTACCCGGGCCCCAGAAGCCGCTTTACTTCTGCGGCGCGCGGCTGGCGCTGTTCACCGGCATGGCGATCATTGTCGACAACCTGGCGATCAGCCATGCAGTCACCAGTTACGATGGAAAACTGGTTATCGCACCGTTGTCCGACCGCGTCATCATGCCCGACCCTGCCTGCTACACCGAGTGCCTGCGCGTGTCCTTCGAGGAGCTGAAAACGGCGACACGGCCGCTGGCGAAGCGAGACACGACCGACCAGGCGAAACCCACCGCGAAAAAGGCGCCGCGCAACAAAAAGACTGCTGCCCCGGCGCGCCCTGCCGGTAAATCCCGGAAACGGAGGTCATCGCAGTGACCAAACTCAGCATCATCGATTCCCTCTTTCTCTGGGTTGAAACCCCCGAGATTCCTGCCCACGTGGCAGGGCTGCAGATTTATCAGTTGCCCCGGGGCAAGGGGTCGGCCTGGCTGCAGCAGCTGATGGCGGGTCTGCGGGAGTACCCGCCGGGCTCACCCTTCAACCTGCGACTGAAAAAAAGCGTCGGCGCCCGGCCCGAGCTGGTCGAGGATGATGCCTTCGACATCGATTATCACTTGCGGCACACGGTGTTACCCCACCCGGGTACAGAGGCGCAGTTGCGCAACGTGGTGGCTCGTCTGCAGGGCCACCTCATAGACCGCGATCGGCCCCTGTGGGAATTCCACCTCATCGAGGGACTGGAGAGCCGGCGCTTTGCCTTCTACATCAAGATTCACCACGCCATCTGCGACGGGGCAACCTTCTCCAAGTGGATGGCGGAATCTACCGGGTCGACTCCCGATGCCAATACCCCACCCATCTGGGCGCGGCCCCGCAGGCGCGGCCGGCAAACCGAACGACCCTGGTTGGACGCACTGCAGGCTCCTGTCGGGCTGGCCAGAACCAGCAGGGACCTGGGCGAAGGCATACCCCGGATAGTGGGACGGATTCTCAAGCGGCGTTTCATCGACGGCAACCGCGCGATCGCCCTGCCCCTTTCAGGACCGCAAACGCCCTTCAACGCCGAACTCACTGCCTCCCGGAACCTGGACTTCGCCGCCTACCCGGTCGACGAGCTCAAGGCCATGGGCCGATCTCGCGGCGCCACCCTCAACGACGTGGTATTGGCAATATGCGACGCTGCGTTGCGACGCTATCTGGGTGAGCAGGGACAATATCCGGAAAAGCCCCTGGTGGCCGCTGTCCCCGTCAACCTGCGTCCCGCGGGCGAGGTGGCCGAGGGCAACTACGTGACCAGCCTGCAGGTCAAACTGGGCGAGGCCGGACAGGGGCCGAAAGAGCGCCTGCGAGCGATTCACGAATCGGTGCAGAGCGCCAGAGACCTCTACGCCGGTGTGCCGGCCGCCGCCACGCAGGCCTACAGTTTCTCTGCCGCGGGACTCGCGGCCCTGGGCCAGTCGCTGCACCTGGCCGGCACCATGCCGCCGCCGTTGAACCTTATCGTCTCCAATGTTCCAGGACCCAGGGAGACCCGCTATTTCAAGGGTGCCAGGCTCGAGGCGCTCTACCCGGTTTCCGGTGTGGCGCCCATGACCGCCCTCAATGTCACGGTGTACAGCTACGCCGGCACCCTGTTCGTCGGCCTGATTTCCGGGCGCCGCGCACTGCCCCACCTGCACGACCTCAAGCTGTGCCTGGATGAGGTCTATGACGAATACCGGCAGGCCCTGGTGCCGGAGTAAGACTAGTGTTTCATGAATCGCGCCGGCGGTGGCACCCTGTCAAGTCGGTAGAAGAGGTAAATGGCTATCCGATATTGGATGGCTACATGTATGCAATCGTCACATGCAGGAGCACTCGCACATGATCAGTAACTTCAAACGATTACTCGTACCGCTGGCCTTGCTCGGTCTGGTAGCGAACGGCGTGAGCGCCAGGGAAACCCGGGTTTACTGGGGCGATACCCACATGCATACCGGCAACTCCTTCGACGTCTACCTGTTCGGCACGCCAACCGCCGACTGGGATACGGCTTACCGTTTCGCCCAGGGATTGCCGGTCATCAACCCCACCACAGGTACGCGTTGGCAGCTGCACACGCCGCTGGATTTCCTGGTGATCTCCGATCATGCGGAATTGCTGGGTGCCATGCCAAGACTGTTCTCCGATGACCCGGTGCTGAACGAGACCAGGACCGGCCAGATCATCCGCGAGATGGCACCCGGGCAGACCGAAGAGGAACTGCTCAAGGTTTACAAGATGTTCGTGCGCGCGGGCTCGGGGGAACCTACCAAACAGGGCGTGACCGGCACCGACCTGTTCAATGACCTGCACGGCGGCGACAAACGCAAGGCCGCCTGGGATGCCTACACGGAGGTGGCCGACAGCTACAACCAACCCGGCCAGTTCACCACCCTGATCGGCTGGGAATGGAGCGCCATGCCCCGGGGCGGCGGCAATATGCACCGGGTGGTCTTCACCCCACAGGACGCCAAAGCTGCGCAACGCTTGCAGCCCTACAGTCAGTTGGAAAGCGAGAACGAGGAGGACCTGTGGGCCTGGCTGACCGAGACCTCGGACAAACTGGGCATGGACTTCGTGGCCATCCCCCACAATTCCAACATTTCCCTGGGACAAATGTTCCCCCTGGTGCGCTATAACGACGAACCGGTGGACGCGGATTACGCCAGGCGGCGCATGCAGTGGGAGCAGGTGATCGAGGTCACCCAGATCAAGGGCGACTCGGAGGCGCACCCCATGTTCTCCCCCACCGACGAATACGCGGATTTTGAAACCTACCCCTTCGTGCTCACCGCCGACGGCGGCACCCCGGACCCGACGGAGGGCGACTACGTGCGCTCCGGCCTCGAGCGGGGCCTGGAGTTCAGGAAACAGTTCGGCGTCAACCCCTACAAGTTCGGCATGATCGGCAGTACCGATTCGCATACCGGTATCAGCGCCGTCGAGGAGGACAACTTTGCCGGCAAGGGCCAGCACGACTCCAAACCGGAGCTGCGCCAGCACCCCACCGGGCTGGGCACGTCAAAAGGCTGGGACATGGGCGCCGCGGGTCTGGCGGGTGTATGGGCCGAGGAAAACACCCGTGAATCGCTGGTGGCTGCTTTCCAGCGCCGTGAGGTCTACGCCTCTACCGGCCCGCGCATTACCTTGCGTTTCTTCGGTGGCTTTGACTTCAGCAGCCGTGATGCCGGATCCGGCAACATAGCCGAGGTGGGTTATAAGAAGGGCGTGCCCATGGGCGGTGACCTCACCCCGGACGGCAGCAGGGCGCCCGGATTCCTGGTGGCCGCCGCCAGGGATCCCATCGAGGGCAACCTGGACCGCATCCAGATCGTCAAGGGCTGGGTCGACAGCAGCGGCGAGGCGCAGGAGAAGATCTACGACGTGGCCCTGTCGGACGGGCGCCGGGACGGGTCCGAGAAAGTGGGTAACACGGTCAACCTGGAGACAGGGGAGTACAGCAACACCATCGGCGCCGAGCAATTGACCGCGTTCTGGGAAGACCCCGACTTCGATCCCGCCCAGGATGCCTTTTACTACGCCCGCGTGCTGCAGATTCCCACGCCGCGCTACTCGCTGCTGGACAGCATCGCCCTGGGCATCGACTGGAGGGATACCAAGCGCCCCGCCACCATCCAGGAGCGGGCCTACAGCTCACCCATCTGGTTCAACCCCTGACATCACCTTCTCATGGAGCGGCACTCATCTGCGCCACCAGTTCCTCGAACCGCGGCACGGTCACTGGCCCCTCGTCGGCGGCCAGGGCGCGGGCCACGTCGTCCAGGCTGTGGGCGCCGCCGCTGTTGCGGCGAATCTCGCGGTCGATGTCCCGCAGCACGCCCACTGCCCGCGCGGTGACCGGGCCGCTGGCGCGCGCCACGTCGAGACGGGGGGCTTCTTTGCCCCACTCGGCGAGTTCGTGCTGGGCCTTTTCATAGCGCGTTTCACTGATCGCGCCGGAGCGGCGCAGAATCTCCAGGGAATAGTATTCCGCCAGACCCTCGACGATCCAGTCGGCGCCGGGACCACTGCGGGCGCGCATGGCGACATGGATCAGCTCGTGGATGAAGGTGCTGGTGCCGTTGCCACTGATCATCGGCCGGTCGCTGTGCACGTACAGCGAACCCGGAGCGGACAGGGCGCCGCGCCACAGGGGGTCGCCGCCGCTCACCAACAGCAGGCGCTCGGGAAAGGCGGGGAACACCTCCTGGACGTAGGGTACGGTCCAGCGCAGGAAAGCGAGGATGTCGAGGTAGTGCACGCCCTGCCCCACCGGCGCGGCTACTGTCACTCTGCTGGAGCCGATCCTGGTGCGACGGCTGCCGATCTCGCCCATGACCAGCCAGCCCGTGGGGCGGTCAAAACTGCGCCGCGGGTCATCCACCTTGAAGCGGCCGCTGGTGTAGCGCGGATAACGGGTCTCCACCGACCAGCCCTCGGGGAGCCTGAACTGGAGCTTGACACTGGCCCGGGTGAAATCCTGGAAGCTGGAATGGAACGGCGGCACCAGGTCGTCGGCGCGAAACAACGCCCACTGCGGCGTCACCATGCCGTCGTACTGCCCGTTGCTACGCTTGCTGGTGAGTTTTACCCGGTACTGCAGCCAGGCATCCTCGGCGGGCGGTGTCCAGCGCACCTCGTCGTCCTGCACGACCACTTCACCGGTGCCGGTGAAGTGGCTGTAGCGCCCGGGATCGGCGCGCAGTTTCAGCCAGTCCACCATGTCCGCGTTGCGGCTCAGGCGGATCTTGACCACCGCGGATTCGGTTTCGGGTTTCATGAATACCGTATACAACACCCCGAAAGTATCGGGGTCGGCGGCACTGGCGCCCGGCGTCCCCGGCAGCAGCAGCGCCAGGGACAAGAGCACTAAAAAAAGGGCGGACGGTTGGCGCATGCTCGGGCTCGCTATCGTGTTTCGGGTTTGGGGTCCACTGGCAATGCCTGTGCGGGTGCCGTTGGCGTCAGTTGACCGCGCTGTTGTTTCTTCGCCTGCCATTCGGCGAGGGTCTCGCGGGAGGTTGCCAGCGACGCCTGCTCCCAGCGCTTCAGCACGCCTGCGGGCTGGCTGCCGCAGATATCCGCCGGCACACAGTAACTCTCCAGTTCGAACGGGGCGTCGACATGATAACAAACCTGCCCGCCGGGGCAGGAACCGGGTGCGCACTGGCGCCGGCCGGAGCATATCTGCGGCCTGATCGCCCGACCGTCCGGACAGACGATCCGGCGGTGTTCCAGACAGCGGTGGCGACAGTTGTCACTGGCGGTGAAGCCGCTGCCCTGGAACCGGCAGCTGGTGCCGATCGGGTCGCCGCAGCCGGCCAGCAGCAGGCACATGCCGAGCGCAAGCAGCCTGCCATCAACCCCCGGCGGCAGTGAGCAGTATTTTGCCAAAGTTCCTGCGCTCCTGGATGTATCGGTGGGCGGCGGGTGCCTGCTCGAAAGGAAACACCCGGTCGACCACGGGCTGCAGGACTCCCTCCCCCAGCAGCCGTACGATCTCGTCCATATCCGGCTTCAGGCGGTCCAACTGGTCGAACAGCTTGCCCATATTGGTGCCGAATACGCCCCGGTTGCCGTTCAGCAGGGCGAGCGGGTGAAACACCGGCGTGGTGACCAGTGCCCGCAGCAGGGCAAGTGGCTGCATGCGCTCGCCCTGCACGGTGTCGGCCACGCCAAACATGAACAGGCGCCCCAGCGGCGCGAGACAGCGGTAGCTCTTGCGAAAGGAGTTGCCTCCCTGGGGGTCCAGTACCACGTCCACACCCCGGCCGCCGGTAATGCTCAGGGTCTCCTTTTCGAAGTCCTGGCTGCGGTAGTCGATGCAATGGGAATAACCGAGCTCCCGCAGACGGGCGTGCTTGCCGGCACTGGCAGTACCGATGGCAGTGGCCCCCCGCCACTGGCAAATCTGCAATGCCGCCAGGCCCACCCCGCCGCCCGCCGAGTGGACGAGTACGGTTTCCCCGGGGCGCAATGCCCCCAGGCGAATCAACATGGTCCAGGCGGTTGCGTAATTGACCGGCAGTGCTGCGGCGGCTTCCAGCGATATCCCCTCGGGCACCTTGTGCACCCAGGCGGCGTCGACCACCACCGCCTCGCTGTAGCCACCGAAGGGCGTAAAGGTGAGCACCCGGTCGCCCTCAGTGAACCCGCTGACGCCCTCGCCGACCTGGTCGACGACCCCCGAGACCTCGTAGCCGACCACGCACGGAATCGGTGGGGCATCGGGGTACTGCCCCATGCGCGCCTGGATATCGGCAAAATTGATGCCCGCAAACGCTACCCGGATGCGTACTTGCCCGGCGCCCGCCCGGGGCTCGGGAGCTTCCCGAACCTGCAAGGTGTGCGGAGCGCCTTTTTCAGTTATCCATACCTGTTTCATCCTGGAACTCTCCCTCCGGTTATCTCAGTGCCGTAGCTGAATGGATGCGGTGCGCCGGTGTCAGCGGGCCGCGCAGCCAGCCGGGGGCCTGCCAGGTCCAGAACCCCGCGAAAATAGCCGACAATACCAGCGCCATTGCGCCCATGAACTTGGATGTCCGCATTGCGCTCCCCTCCACCGATAACGCCCCAGTATAGAAGGCCCCGGGGCGCTGGACTGGCCACGCACAGGCAACGGCCTCACTGCTGCCAGGACCTGTAACGGTAAGTGCCCTCCCGGCAGAAACAACCGATGAAAAATTGATCCAGGCACGGTGCCTACAAATTAGATCACTACTATTATAGAGGCGTGGCCCGAAAGGACATAGGTTCGTCCGCAAATGAGCTTCCGCGCGGCGTGCGCAGGGGGTACGGTGTGCATCGCGCGCACGTACCGGCCGGGCAGTCGGGCCCGCCAACAATAATTCGCTCGCCATCGGCTACCGAGGCGTAAACCTGCAGGAGAAAACCCCATGGCTCTGGGCAAAAAGCAAATGGCGCTGCTGTACCACAACCTGGTGCGCGCCGATCACTTCGACAAGATGATGATGAACCGTATCATGCAGGGCAAACTCCTCGGTTTCTATCACCCCGGCGATGGCGCCATGGCCGCCGGCGTCGGCGCCAGCACCTTCCTGGGCGAGAATGACATTCTCAATCCCCACCACCGCGCCCACGGCATGGGCTACCACGTCGGTCGCGGTACCGATATCGGCCGCTACCTGGCAGAGCACACCGGCAAGGTGGATGGGTGCTGTGGCGGCCGCTCCAGCTTTCACTGGTCGTTCCCGGAGCAGAAAGTATACGGCGCCTCCGGTTTCATCGGCTGGCACTTCTGCCCGGTGGTGGGCTGGGGCTGGGCGTCGAAGCAAAAGGGCGAGCAGATGGTACTGATGGCCTCCGGCGATGGCTCCTACGGCCAGGGCGCTGCCCACGAGGCCATGTTGTTCGCCATGAACTGGAAATTGCCCATCGTGTTTTTCTGTGAAAACAACGGCATGGCGATCCACTCCACCGCTGCCGACATGCACCCCATGCCGGATATCTCCAGCCTGGCTCAGGGCTACGGCATGCCCGCGGTAGTCGTCGACGGCCAGGACGTGTTCGCGGTGGCCGAAACCGTCATCGCCGCGCGCAAGCACGCCCTCGCCGGCAAGGGCCCGACCTTCGTCGAGGCCAAGACCCTGCGCCTGCGCGAGCACGACGTGGGCACCCCCGACCTGGCGCGCGCCGAACCCCGGGAAGCCAAGTACCTGGAAGCACTCAAGCAGCGGGACCCGGTGGTGCTGGCCACCAGGCGCGTGCTGGATGAGAAAGTCCTGACCCAGAAGCAGATCGACCAGATCTACCAGGAGGCGAAGGAGGAGGTCGCGCGCGTCGAGCAGTTCGCCGATGACAGCCCCGTCGCCCAGCCCAGCATCGAGGAATTGCAGGCCGGCGTCTACGCCTGACCCCGGCCGAGGAGAATAATCGTGAGCGAAACAAGAGAGCTACCACTGGTGGAAGCAATACAGGAAGCCTACCGGTTGGAAATGGAGCGCGACCAGAGCGTGATCATGGTGGGCCAGGACATCGCCGGGGGGATATTCCCCCACACCAAGGGCCTGGTGGAGCAATTCGGCACCGACCGCATCGTCGACACACCGCTGGCGGAAATCGGCATGTACGGCACCGCCTTCGGCGCGGCCATGGAGGGTTACCGCCCCATCGTCGATTTCATGTTCGCCGGCTTTTTCCTCAATGCCGCCTCCCCCATCCTTGCCCAGACCGCCCAGTTCCGCTTTATCCACGGCAGCCAGATGTCACTGCCCATGGTCATCACCGGCGCCTGCGGCGCGGGCATGCGCCTGGGCAACGAACACGCCATGCTGGTGCACAACATGATTGCCCAGGTGCCGGGCATCAAGGTGTGCATGCCCTCCACGCCCTACGACGCCAAGGGGTTGATGCTGGCCGCCATCCGCGACCCCAATCCGGTGGCCTTCATCTGGCACCTGGGCACCATGATGGATCGCGGCCCGGTGCCCGAGGGGGACTACGAGGTGCCGCTGGGGGTGGCCGAAGTCAAGCGTGAGGGCAGCGACGTGACCCTGGTGGCCAACGGCTTCCAGTACAAGAACGCGGTGGCGGTGGCCGACAAACTGGCCGGCGATATCAGCGTCGAAATCGTCGATCCGCGCAGTATCTCGCCGCTGGATATCGACACCATCCTCAGGTCACTGGAAAAGACCAACCGCCTGGTGATCGTGGACGAGAGCTGGGACAGCCGCAGCACCGCCAGCCAGATCGCCGCGGAAGTGGTGGATGTGGGCTTCGACCTGCTGGACGCACCGGTCAAGCGCGTATGCATCCCCGACATCCCCCTGCCCGGCGGGCACATGGAACCCTATGTGGCACCCAACCCCGACGCCATCGAGGCGGCGGTTCGCGACGTCTGCCGATAGGAGCCCGGGATCATGGCAACCGACTATGTAATGCCGAAACTGGCAATGGGCATGAACGAGGGCACCATCGTCGACTGGCTGGTCAGCGAAGGCCAGCGGGTGGAGCGCGGCGCCCCGCTCATGCAGGTGGAAACGGAAAAGGTCGTCTATGACGTGGAGGCACCGGTGGCAGGCTGGTTCCACATCCTGGTGGCCGCCGGCGAGACCGTGCCGGCGGAGTCCCGCATCGGCCAGTTTGCCGAGAGCGAGCAGGAGTGCGCCGAACTCGGTGGTGGCGCGGCACCGGCGGCAGCCGGAACCCCGGCACCGACTGCGGTGCAGTTCGACGCAAACCTGCCCTCTACCGGCGCCCTCATGGCCCCTGCCGCCAGCGCGCCCCCCACTCCCACGGGGGGCCGCATCAAGGCCTCGCCCCTGGCGCGCAAACTGGCCCGCGAGCGCGGCCTGGAACTGGCGGATATCCACGGCACCGGCCCCGCCGGGCGTATCGTCAAACGCGATGTGCTGGCGGCGAATGTTGGCGCCACGGCTGCCCCGGCAACAACCGCGCCACTGTCACCTGCCGGTACCCTCACCGTCAAAGCCACCGTCCCGCTGAAGGGGATGCGCGGCGCAATCGCCCGCAATATGGTGCACAGCCTGCACAGCGCCGCCCAGCTGTCGCACTTCTCGGAAGTGGATGCCACCCGTTTGCTCAAAGCCCGGGCCAGCTTCGTGGCCAACGCCGACCGCTACGGCACCCGGGTGTCACTCAATGCCTTCGTGGTCAAGGCCATGGCCGTCGCCTGCCAGGCGGTACCGATTGCCAACGCCGGGGTGGTCGGCGACGAAGTGGTCATCTGGAACGAGGTCAACGTCGGCCTCTCGGTCTCCCTGCCCGGGCAGGGAGAACACGACAGCGGCCTGGTGGTGCCGGTACTGCGCAATGCCGAGCGCAAGGGCCTGGTACAGATCGACGCGGAACTGCGCGACCTGGCCAGCCGCGCCCGCGAGGGGCGCCTGGCGCCGGGCGAGACCGAGGGTGGCACCATCACTCTGTCCCCCACCTCCGCCATTGGCGGCGCCGGCATGTACTCCTGGTCGACCCCGGTGCTCAACCTGCCCCAGGCGGTGATCGTGCAACCGGGCATGATCGAACAGCGGGCGGTGGTCCACAAGGGCAAAATTCGCAAGCGCAACATGATGCCACTGAGCCTCACCTTCGACCACCGGGTGCTGGACGGCGACCCGTTCGCCGGCTTCGCGGTGGCCCTGCGACGCTGCCTGCAGGCGCCCGAGCTGATGCTCGCCTGACCACCCCGGGGTGGCGGCGCCCGCGGCGCCGCAGTCCGGCCACGACGCATCGACAAATCGCATGAAAAGTGTAGGTATTATCGTCAATCCGGCTGCCGGCAAAGACCTGCGGCGGCTGGTGGCGTATGGCACCAATTCCACCCACAGCGAAAAAATCAACGCTGTGGTGCGCATGTTGCGCGCCCTGGACGCCCTGGGCGTGACCCGGCTGCGCATCGCCCCGGACCCCGGCAAACTGGGTGAGCGGGCCATCGAAACCGCCGCCGAGGGTCTGCAAACCCTGGACGCCGGCATCCTGGAGATGCCCTGGCTGCTGGGCAGCCGCGGCGATACCGAGCGCGCGGCGGCGCTGATGCGCGAGCAGGATTTCGGCTGCATCGTGGTACTGGGCGGCGACGGCACCAGCCGGGCAGTAGCCGCCCACTGCGGCGAGATACCGCTGATCCCCGTTTCCACCGGCACCAACAACGCCTTCCCACGCATGCTCGAGGGTACGCTGGCCGGGATGGCGGCCGCCTGCATCGTGCGCGCGGCCCGGCCCGGGGAAGCGCAGCACCGCGCGCCCATGCTGCGCCTGCTGGCGGACGGGGAGGAAGTCTCCCACGCGCTGGTGGATATCGCGGTCATCGACACCCTGGACCAGGGGGCGCTGGCAGTGTGGGAGGGCCACTCGGTGCGCGAATTGTTCCTGGCCCAGGCGCGGCCCGACAGCATAGGCCTGTCGGCCATCGGCGGCTGCCTGGCGCCGCTGGAGGCGGACTGCGGCGAAGGCCTGCACCTGGAGCTGGGCGAGGCGGAACAGCCCGGCTGCATACACGTCACCGCACCCATGGCCCCCGGCCTGGTGGTCCGGGTGGCGGTGGCCCGTCACGGGCGATTCCGCCAGCGGACACCGGTGCGCACCACGCGGGGGGTCTTTGCCTTCGACGGCGAGCGTGAACTGGCCATTGACGACGGGCGCCAATGGGAGGTCCTGTTCGATCCGCAAGGCCCCTGGGTGGTGGACGTGCAGCAGGCATTGAACCTGGGCAGGGCCCGCGGCCTGTTTCGAGGCGAGCCGCAGGCGCCCGCCCATTGACGACAACAAATTGATCGGGAGTAGGACATGACCGACAACAGACAGGACATAGTGATCATCGGCGCCGGACCCGGTGGATACGTGGCGGCGATACGCGCCGCGCAACTGGGCCTGGCCGTCACCGTGGTGGAGATGGATACCCCCGGGGGAGTGTGCCTCAACTGGGGCTGTATTCCCTCGAAAAACCTCATCCAGCAGGCGGAGGATTTCCATACCCTGGCAGCCATGGAAAAGCTGGGGGTAAAGGTCGACCGCTCCGGCCTCGATTACCAAGCGGTACACGACGGCTCCCGCGCCGCCGCCGCGGCCCTGGCGGGCGGGGTCAGCGGCCTGTTGCGCAAGAACAGGGTCCGGGTGGTGAAAGGCCGCGCCCGGCTGGCCGGCCCCGGGAGGGTCGCCGTGGCGGGCGGCGAGACCTTGAGTGCAAACAACATCCTGATCGCCACCGGCTCGCGGCCCATGGAGGTGACAGGCTTCGAATTCGACGAGAAGCGGGTGCTCTCCTCCACCGGCCTACTGGGTCTGCGGGAACTGCCGGACTCCCTGGTGATTCTCGGCGGCGGTGCCATCGGTTGCGAGTTCGCCTTCGTGATGAATGCCTTCGGCGTGGCGGTCACAGTGGTGGAGATGCTCGATCACCTGCTGCCCAGCGAGGACTTCGAGTGCGCCGCCGTACTGGAACACAGCTTCAGCCAGGCCGGCATCACCGTGCACACCGGCACCCGCGCCACCGCCCTGCGCCACACGGCTGCAGGCGTGGCCGTGGCCCTCGCCACCCCCACGGGCGATATCGAGCTCGAGGCCGACAAGGTTCTGGCGGTTTTCGGCCGCCGCCCCAACACCGCTGACCTGGGCCTGGAAACCGTGGGCATCGGCACCGACGAGCGCGGCTTCATCCCCGTGGGAGACTATCAGCAGACCTCGGCGCAGGGTGTGTTCGCCATAGGCGACGTCACCAGCACCCCCCTGCTGGCCCACGTGGCCTCCCGCGAGGGCGAGATCGCCGTCGAGTATATCGCCGGGCACCGCGGTGCCATGCGACGGGTCGACCCCGATGTCGTACCTTCGGCCATTTACTGCGAGCCGCAGGTGGCGGGTTTCGGCCTGCGCGAGGACCAGGCGAGCAGCAGGGGCATCGCCATCAGGAAATCGGTATTTCCCTACCGCGCTATCGGCAAGGCAGTGGCGGTAGGCCGCCCCGAGGGCCTGGTGAAACTGATCGTCGACCCCGACACCGGCGAACTGCTTGGCGGCCACGTGGTTGGCCTGAACGCCACCGAGATCCTGCACGAGATCCTGCTGGCGAAAACCGCGGAATTGCTGCCTGAGGATATCACCCGCATGATCCACGCCCACCCCACCCTGGCGGAAGGCGTCATGGAAGCGGCCCTGGGAATCGACGGCGCGCCGATTCACCTGTGAATCGCTGTCACCCTCCGACCAGAATCTCTGCGACGCCCGTTTCAGTGCCCGGTTCGATGCTGTCGTGCACATTCCCGGGCGGGCTGACGAGGGTGTCCCGCCCCGCCTGGAAACTCTGCTCGCGGACAATAACCCAGTAGGCCTTGTTGAGCTGCATCGCCCGCCGGGCAGACGCGAACAGCAACCGGGAGACGTCCTGCTGCAACTGCTCAAGCTCGGCCTCCCGCGGCCGACCCGACGCATCGAAGAAGCGTTGCAGCGCCTCGGTATTGGCCCGGAACTCGTCGCCGGCGCCGTTCTCCTGCAGGTAGCGGACATACTCCGACCCGCCGTCCGCCAATGGCCTGTCCGATGTTCCCTTCAGGCTTTTCTGTGACCAGTGGTACCAGCCGGCGCGGTAGCTGTCGCCGGCGAATTTACGGGGAAAAGCGAAAGTGCCGTCCCGGGTCGCGCCGATACCGCCGTGACAGCCGTTGCAGAACACCAGTTCCTCGTAGGTCTGGGGCCGCAATTCGCCGTCGGCGTCCTCTATGAACCCCGCATACGCCCAGGCCTGGCCATTGCTCACACCGGCCTCCATGTTGCCGCGCACGGTTTTCAGGCGATTGGGGAAATCGCGCTTCTCCTTGAATTCATCCGCCGCCTTCTGCTCGAGCTTGGAGTAGTCGACCCAGAAGCGCTTCAGCGCGTAACGAACCTCTTTCATGCGGGCCGCCAAGCGGTTTTCCCCATCCTCGCCGACATCGATATAGCGCACCGTGTGCAGGAATTCGGTACCCTCTGGATACAAGCCGGCGGCGAGGTGCAGCTCGCCGGATTTCTGCAGGCTGTTGGCGCGCCCCACATACCACATGTTGCGGCCCGCCAGAGGCGCCCAGTCGTAGCTGACCTGGGTGGCTGTGCCGATTTTGCCGTCCTTGTCCAGGTCCACGCCGCCAAGTGCCGCCTCGTCGACAGGGTCGAGGCACGTCCTCCTCCTTCAGCATCGCCTCCACGACCGCGAGATTGGTTTTGTAGACGGTGATATCGGGCTTGCCATACTCGCTAACCCGAAAGGCCTCAGGCAGCCGGATCAGGACATCATCGGTCGAGCCGTTGGTCGGCCAGAAGGTCCCGGGGAACGGGTAGTAGGCAAAGGCGCGCCAGCCGGTGAATTCACCCTGCGGGTCGCGATCGAAACCCTGCCCGTCGAAGTCGAACCACACGTCCGGCACAAAACCGTCCCAGCGGCCGTTGCCGTTGTAGTCCCAGCCGGCCGGTGGGTTCGCCAGTGGGGCGCGCAACACCAGTTCGCCCTGCTCGTCGAAGTAGTTGCTGTGCCGCAGATAATCGCGCATCGCTCGGTTGTCAATGGCATTGACCGCTTGGGCCCGATCCCGGAACAGGTTGTGCCAGTGGTTGCTGGCCATTTCCTCGGGGAAGTCGTATGCCAGTTGCAGGTCCGAATCATTGGTGTAGTTGGGCCGGCGGGGCACCCTGTGACAGGTGAAACAGGGGTTGTGCACGGCACCGGTATCGTCGCCGGTTTTCGTATAGCACTGCGGGGGGATATAGGCCGCGGGATTGCTCAGGGTTTTGGAGGTCAAAACCGCGGCTTCACTGGCGGAGGCTACCACCGCATCAGGATATCCCACGGCAGCTGAACCCGACCCCGCGACCAGCAGATTGCCGAGCAGGGCCAGAGAAACATACTGCCAGCTGTTCATTGTGTGCACCTGTTGGAAAAAGTTCGGACAACTCGAGGGCCCCGCAGGGCCCCCGGAAAGCGCAGTAGTCTTGCTGCGCAAAGTCCGGCCCGGATGCGGCCGGTGTCCCCGGTGCCGTTACTCGTCCGCCGCCCGGGTCATCGCCGGGAAGGGCCCCACGTAACCGGTGTACCCCAGCCCCTCTTCGGCGAGTTCCAGCTGATCCGTGTCGGACTCTCCGAAGGGATGCTGAATGACCGACATGAGATAGGCATGGCCATTGACATCGGGGTAGATGTAGGGCGATGTGGTCTCGGAACCATAGGGGGTCGTCTGGATACGGGTGAGCACCCCGCTCTCGACATTGAAGGCCCAGATCATGTCATTCTGGTGCTGGCCGGTATCCTCACCGATGATCAGGGTGTTGTAGCCCGGAATGAAGGTGACGTTGTCGGGCTCGGATATACCGTTGACGTCACACTGGTTGTCCGCGTAGGGCCCGTCGGCCGGATAGGGGTCGTCTTCCATCGCGCCGCGCGCCATTGTCCTGGGCAGCCCGGAAACCACGCCGTACATGTTGCGGGCCACATACCTCTCGTCCAGGTCCAGCGCATAGACCGTGCCACAGTAGTTGAAAGGAACACTCATATGTCCGGCGTTATCCGTCATGGCCGTGCGAACACGGGACATCGCCAGGTACATGGTCTTGGTATCGGGGTCGAGGGTGATGCCCTCCATCTTCTCCCACTCCGTGGTGGCGCCCATCAGGCCGGCATAGCGGCTGGTCTCGAGGAAGGCGGCCGCTTTCCTCATCCCCGGCCTGATCTTCAGGCATTCGGACGAGGCGTCGCGATTTGAGATCACGGTACAGCCGTCGACATCTTCCTCGAAGATATCGGCAAAGCCCACGCCATCGTCGATTATCCTGCGGATCTGGGCATCCGTGGCATGGCCCAGCTTGATCCACTCGATGTCCGCGCTGCCTCCGTTGCGGTCGGCGGTGTCCACCAGTTCGTCCAGCCCGTACCAGGGCGAGGTCTGGTTCCACCTGGCGGCGTACAGCGTGCCGGCGCTCAGGTCGCCGGCTTTGTCCGCCTCGTAGCGGAACAGACCGACCCGGGAGCCATCGTCGGAGGTGTACACGGTCTTCTTGTTGGGCATGACGTAGGACAACTCGATAGCTACCCTGCCCATGGAGTAGTGCTTGGTTACCGGGGCGTTATTGAAATTGCGTACCTTCACCTCGGTGGTGAAACCGTAGTCGTAGGGGTTCATGTGATCGAGCGCCAGGCCCGGCAATTCCGCATCGGACGCTCTACGCGCGGCGGGAAAATAGCGAACCATCGCGGCGTTGTAGTCGTCGACCGCCGCATCGCGCCACTGCTTGGCATCGGGCGGGTATTCTTCGGATCCGAGGTGGCTGCCCCAGGGAGTGACGGAGCCGGCGCAATGGACCCAGCCGCCATTGACCCCGGAAAAGTCCAGCGGCCGGGTGCGCACGGGCGACAGCTCGCCGCTCTCGGGGTTCTGCTCCAGCTGGGTCAGGTACATGGCGGCCGGCCGGCTCTCGAAATGCGAAACCATGTACAGCTCGTCGTCCCGCGCGCCGCGGAAGATCGAGGAGAAGTCGTTGTCACTGGACAGGCGGACCGAACCGTCCTCGGCCCGAATCACCTTGCCGCGGCTATCGACCAGGGTGCCGAAAGGCAGCGGTGAACCCTCAGGCTGGTCGCCGGAGCGCATGATCGTATGGTAATCGACATCCACCGCTTTGCCGTCGACGACGGCCAACTGCGAGGTGAGGACACTGCGCTTGTCCAGGTCGCTGGTCGGTACCGGTGCGGTGGTGAATGCGATTTCGCCCGCGTGAACGCCGCTGGCCATAGCCATCGCGACGGCCATTGGAAGCAGTTTTCGATCCATGTTCGTCTATCCTCCAGTGATTGGGCCCTGGTATGGGCAGGTCAGGAGGACACTCTATGGGCGGCGTATGGCAGCGCGGTTACCTGCCGCTGAAACTTTTGTTACCGAAAAATGACCTCCCCCACTTTAATCGTGGCCAGCAGCGGCAACGAACAGCCTGCAAAAATTAACCTTTCTTTACCCTGGGCCACTGATACGAAACGCCTGGAAAGCTTACCATTCTCCCCGATGCCGCATTGAACTCCCAGCAGGTGAGCCCATGTCTAGATCAGAATCTCTACTCAGGCGCAGGCAGATGCTCCAGAAATTGAGCACCGCGCTTGCACTCGCTCCACTACTGCCCATGGTCGGTTGCGGCGGCGGAGGGAGCGGAAACGGCAGTTCCGACAGCATCGCCAGTACTGCCGCGAGTGATGACACCGCCGAGAGCACCGATAGCGGAGCTGAGACAGGTTCCGCGACCGAAGCCGTCACTGACAACGGCACCGACTGGCTGAATGGCGGCACCGCAGCCATGGAGGCCGATTTCCCGCCAGCGGACCCCTTCGTCAGCGGGCTGGGAAATTCATGCACACTGACAGAAGAATACACGCTGGGGCCCTGCTATTTTCACGCGGACGAATATGAGCAGGATATCTCCAGCGGCGAACCCGGGGTTCCCATGGCACTGGTACTGAAACTGGTCGACCAGTCCTGCGAACCCATCGCGGGCGCCGACATCGAAATCTGGTTCGTCAACTGGGAGGGAATATACTCGGGCGACACGTCCGGCAGCTCGGACACCCGCAGTTTCGACTCCAGCTACTGCACCGGCAACGATCCGGACGCGCTGGCCTCGCGCTGGTTCCGCGGCGTGCAGACAACCGACGACAACGGCCTGGTGAGTTTCAAGTGCTGTTTTCCCGGTTGGTATCGCGGTCGCACCACCCACATTCACGTCAAGGTGGTGCGTAACAACAACGCCGCATTGGTCACCCAGTTCTGTTTCGACGATAGCACCAGCAACGACATCTACCTGAATCATCCCGACTATACCGGCAGTGCCAAGGATACCAGCAACAGCCGCGACGGCGTGTTCGGTTCCGACTTCGCCGATTACCAGTTCGAGATCGAGCGACAGTGGGATGCATCGATGCTCGCCTACAAGGCCATCCAGATAATCTAGGGGCGGCAGCCGCCCCTGGCGCAAGCGGCTCGCCGGGAACGGCTCGCCACCCACGGGGGCAATCGCCCGCGGTCGCTGCCCCGGGTAGTCGCTTCCCCGACCCGGCGCGTTTATACTGCCGCCATGAATCTCGACTACCGCGAGCTCGGCTACCTGCGTTGCGCCGCTTATGCGCCGCCGCTGGTACTGGCCGACCCCATGGCAAACGCGCAACGCATTGTCGCGTGCACGGATAAGGCCGTGCGCCAACACAGCAGCCTGGTGCTGTTCCCCGAACTCGCCGTCTGCGGCTATAGCTGCGAGGATCTCTTCGTCTCCCACGCCCTGCTGACCGGAGTGCGCCAGGCGCTGGCGCAGATCGCGCGGGCGACCGCGGACGCGGATGTCGTGGTCGTGGTGGGAGCACCCTTCGACGCCCCCGACGGCAGGCTGTTCAACTGCGCGTTCGTCTGCGCCGCCGGGCGCGTGCAGGCTGCCGTACCCAAGATTCACCTCCCCAACTATTCGGAATTCTATGACCGGCGCTGGTTCGTCTCGGGCGCCCAGGTCGAGCTCGAGTTGGACGACCCCCTCCTCGGCCAGTTCACGCTCGCGCCCCGCCAGCTGTTTACCATCGGCGCGGTGAGCTTTGCCATCGAGATCTGCGAGGACCTGTGGGCGCCGCAGCCACCCGGGATCGAGCACGCCCTCGCGGGTGCCGCGCTGATCGTCAACCCCTCGGCCAGCAACGAGCTGGTCGCCAAGGCCGATTACCGGCGGCAACTGGTAAGCATGAACAGTGCCCAGCGCATCTGCGCCTACCTGTACGCCTCCAGCGGGCCCACCGAATCGAGCAAGGATATCGTGTTCGGCGGGCATCTGCTGGCCGCCGAGAACGGGGCCATGCTGGCCGAGAGCGAACGCTTTGCTCTGGAGGGCTCCAGCCTGCTGGTGGATTTCGATTGCCAGAAATTGCACCACGACCGCCTGCAGCATGCCACCTTTGCCGCTTCACCCCGACCGGCACCCTACCGCAGTAGCCGCCTGTCCCCCGGCGCGGCCCTGCCGGACATGGCGCGCGAGTATCCCAGGCATCCCTTCGTCCCCGACGACCTGCACGAGTTCGACGCCAGGGCGCAGGAGATTCTCGCGATCCAGGCCACCGGGCTGGCCCGGCGAATGCAGGCAGCGGGCGATTGCGCGCTGGTTATCGGGCTCTCGGGCGGACTGGACTCGACACTGGCTTTTCTCGTCTGTCTCGATGCATTGAACCTGCTCGACAAGCCGCACGGCGAACTGCATGCCATCACCATGCCGGGGCCGGGCACCAGCAACCATACCCGGGAGTCCGCCTTCGCGCTGGCCGCGGCCGCCGGCGTCGACCTGCACGAGGTCGACATCCAGGCTGCGGTAAGCCAGCACCTGAGCGATCTAGGGCACGACCCCGAGCAGCATGACGTGGTCTTCGAGAACGCCCAGGCGCGCGAACGCACCCAGCTGCTGTTCAACTTCGCAAACAAATACCGGGCCATTGTGGTGGGCACTGGCGACATGTCCGAGCTGGCCCTGGGCTGGTGCACCTTCAACGGCGATCACATGGCCAATTACAACGTCAACGCCAGCGTACCCAAGACCATGGTCGCCTACCTGGTGCGCTGGTACGCGACCCACCGCGCCACTCCCGAACTGGCGGCGGTGCTGCAACGCGTACTGGACACCCCCATCTCCCCCGAGCTCATCCCACACAGCGAAGACGGGACGATCGCCCAGCACACCGAGACCATCGTCGGGCCCTACGAACTGCACGATTTCTTCCTGTTTCACTTCATGCGCAACAGCTTCCGGCCACGCAAGATCTTTATCCTCGCCTGCCGGACCTTCACCGGGGATTATTCGCCGTCCGAGATCAAAAAATGGCTGGCGATATTTTGCGAGCGTTTTTTCCGGCAGCAATTCAAGCGCACAACGCTGCCACCGGGCCCCAAGGTCGGCTCCGTCAGCCTTTCTCCACGGGGTGACTGGCGCATGCCCGACGAGGCATCCGCGGCCGCTCTGCTCGCCGAGCTGGAGGACCTGGGTGAAGCCCCGGTGGGCTGACAACCGGGCCGGCCTGTTCCGGTGGCATCGGGCCACCCCTTCTGGCAAGCTGTCACCCACCACCGACAACACCAAGACCTCGCCATGTACTACGCTATCCTGTGTGAAGACGTCGACAACAGCCTGCCATTGCGCCTCAAGGCGCGGCCGGCCCACCTGGAAAGGCTGCAGGAGCTGGCCGACGCCGGCCGCCTGCTCGCCGCCGGCCCGCATCCGGCGCTGGATACGCCTGAGCCTGGCGAGGCCGGTTTCACCGGCAGCCTGGTGATCGCCGAGTTCGACAGTCTCGAGGCGGCCACCGCCTGGGCGGACGCCGACCCTTACGTCGAGGCGGGGGTGTTCCACCGGGTGACGGTCAAGCCCTATAAAGTAGTACTGCCCTGAAGGCGGTGGGCCTTAAAATACGCCGCCAGGGGCGCTAGAATAGCGCCGCTCGATTGGCCGGACCAAAGGATGCGATTTTGCGAACTGCCCTGACATTTTTCCTGCTTGCCCTGCTTGGCATGTCCAGCGCCCAGGCCCAGGACGTGCGCTACATCAGCGACAAACAGTACGTCCCCCTGCGCAGCGGCGCGGGAAACGAATACCGCATCACCCACCGGGGCCTGCCCTCGGGCACGCGCCTGACCGTCAACAGCGAGTCCGATAACGGCGAGTGGTCGCAGGTGACGACCGACACCGGCCTCAGTGGCTGGATGCGCAGCCAGTACCTGATGAAGGGAGTGCCCGCCCAGGTCAGGCTGGATGCGGCGCTGGCCAAGGCAGGCCAGGCCGGGGAACAGAGCAGCGCCCTGCAAGAGGAACTGCAGGTCGTGCAGGCCGAGCGCGACGCCCTGCTGGAGCAGTTGGGCACCACGGAAACGGAACTGGCCGGTGTCGCCGAGGAACTGGCCCAGCTGAAACAGATATCCGGGAATGCCGTGAAGCTCGACGAGGACAACCGCCACCTGGTGGTGCGCCAGGAAGAACTGCGCTCGGAAGTGGAAATGCTCAAAGCCGAGAACCTGCGCCTGGTGGACAAGATCGAAAGCGAGGATTTCCTCAACGGCGCCCTGGCGGTGCTGCTGGGGGTGATCATCACCCTGGTCGTACCGCGCCTGTGGCCGAAACGGCGCAAGAGCTCCTCCTGGGCCTGACAAAGGAAATGACCCTTATGTTCAAAAACCTGCTGATTTGCTGCGCCCTGCTGGTCGCCCCGGCGCTGTTCGCCGAGGAAACCCGGCTTCCCAATCCCCAGGTCATCATCAAGACCAGCGAGGGCGACATCACCCTGCGCCTGTTCCGCGACAAGGCGCCCCTGACGGTCGATAACTTCCTGGCCTACGTGGACGCGGGTTTTTACAACGGCACGATTTTTCACCGGGTGATCCCCAACTTCATGATCCAGGGCGGCGGCTTCGACCCCGAGCTGTCGGAAAAAGACACCGGAGCGCCGGTGGCCAACGAGTCGGACAACAGGCTGCACAATTCCCGCGGCACCATCGCCATGGCGCGTACCAGCGACCCGGATTCCGCCACCTCGCAGTTCTTCATCAACCAGCGCAATAACCTGCAGCTGGACTGGGCTCCGGGCCGCGACGGCTATACCGTGTTCGGCGAGGTCATTCTCGGCATGAATATCGTCGACTTCATCGCCACCGCCCCGACTGCCAACGCCGGCCGCATGCAGGACGTGCCGGTGGAGCCTATCGTCATCAACGAGATCGTGCGCGCCCCCGGGCCATGATCGCCCTCAGCGTCAACCTCAACAAGATTGCGCTGATCCGCAACTCCCGGGATACCACCAATCCCAGTGTCACCGCCCATGCCACGATGTGCATCGAGGCGGGGGCAGACGGCATTACCGTGCACCCGCGCCCCGACCAGCGCCATATCCGCGCCAGCGACTGCTTCGAGCTGGCGGATATGCTCACGGTGGAATTCAACATCGAAGGCAACCCGATGGCGGGGCCGCGCCGCAGCGAACGCCCCGGGGTGGACGATTACCCCGGTTTCATGGAACTGGTCAGGGCGATTCGCCCCGCCCAGTGCACCCTGGTGCCGGACGGCGACCAGCAGCTCACCTCCGACCACGGTTTCGACCTGCGCCGCGACGGCGATGCAGTCGCACCCCTGGTGCAGGAATTGAAGGCGCTGGGCATCCGCACCAGCCTGTTCATGGACCCGGATCCGCAGCAGATTCGCCTGGCCGCCCAGGTGGGCGCCGACCGGGTGGAGCTGTATACCGAGTCCTACGCCAGGGCCTTCAACTCGGGCACCGATCTGGAAGCGGTGTTCGGGCAATTCGTGCGCGCCGCCGAAGCGGCCGCCGAGGCCGGCCTCGGCCTGAACGCCGGCCACGACCTGGACCTGCACAACCTGCCCCGCTTCGCCACCGTGCCCGGCCTGCTGGAGGTGTCCATAGGCCACGCCCTGACAGTGGACGCAATCCGCATGGGGCTTGCCAACAGCGTGCGCGCCTACCAGGCGGCACTGGGTAAATAACCCCGGGCTGCCGCCGGGTGCAAAGACGGATGACCACCCGCCGGTGCGCCGCTGCACCGGCACTGCCCCAACTTTACTCGGTGATCGGCTTCGGTTAGCATCAGGCCTTGTTTTGCAGAGTGAGAAGCAGGTGCCGTGATGGGTTTCGAAGTCACCGCATGGGATTACGCAACCTTTATCGTCGCCGCCCTGGCAGGCCTGTCGGTGCTCAGTGCTATCGTCTGGCTCGCGGGTTTGCCAGGCCGTATCGCCATCTCCCGTAAACACCCGGAAGCCGAGGCGGTAAAGCTGATGGGCTATGCAGGCCTGTTCCCCACCATCTACCCCTGGGTCCAGGCGTTTATCTGGGCGTTCAAGCCCACCGATGTGGTTGATATTCGCCAATTTCCCGCCGAGCGCGCCCGTCAGACAGACGAGGAAATCTTACGCTTGAGTGGTACCCAAAGCACGTCAGAGCAGGGCAAGGCGGCAGACCCCAAAGACCAACAGGTCTGACAAGGAAATCATTTCATGCTGCTCGGCTTCGTCCTGCTATTCGGCTACATCGTTTTCTGCTGGCTGGTATTTTTCAAGTTCAAATGGCTGCAGTTCAACATATCCTGGGGCATCGTCTCGGCGTTTGTGGGACTGCACCTGCTGATCATTTTCCTGATCGGCCTGCGTTTCGTCGCCCCCTATGCCACCGAGGCCAGAATGGTGCAGCACACCATTCAACTTATTCCCCGCCTGAATCACCCCACACTGGTGACCGATGTACTGGTTGAACCCAACACCCGGGTCAAGAAAGGCCAGCCCCTGTTCCAGTTCGACCGCACCCTGTACCAGTACCAGGTGGAGCAGCTCGAGGCGCAACTGGTAGCGGCCCAGCAGAACGTCAAGGTGCTGCACAACGACATCCAGATCAGCGCCGACAAGATCGTCAAGTTGCAGAGCGAGCTGGAATACGCCAAGTACCAGAAAAAACTCTCGGAACAACTCGCCGAACAGGGTGCCGGCCCGGTGGAAGAGGCGCAGAAATGGACCGCCCAGGTGGCCGCGTACCAGGCGGCCATCAAGGAGGCACAGGCCGAGGAGGAGCGCTCGCGCCTGTTGTATACCTCGGAAATCAACGGCACCAATACCACGGTGGCGCAGGTGGAGGCCGAACTCAAGCAGGCCCGCTTTTATCTCGACAACACCCTGATGGTGGCACCCGAGGACGGCTACATCATGAACCTGCAGGTGCGTCCGGGCATGGTGGCAGGTATCGTGCGTGTAGGAGCCATCGCCTCACTGATCGTGGATGAAGGGCGCTACCTGCTGGCCCAGTTCTTCCAGGAAAACCTGAAATACGTGAAGCCGGGGCAGGAAGTGGAAATTGCCCTGGACCTGTACCCCGGGCAGATCTTCACCGGCAAGGTCGATGCTATCTGGCAGGGCACGGGCGCCGGCCAGTATCTGCCCAGCGGCAATCTTCCCCAGTTTTCCTACGTACCCACCGAAATGCCACAGGGGC
Organism: Pseudomonadales bacterium; assembly: GCA_024234735.1. GTDB lineage: Bacteria > Pseudomonadota > Gammaproteobacteria > Pseudomonadales > Halieaceae > JARRPM01. Next base: position 170,295 of record JACKNV010000001.1, on the reverse strand, counting down.
AGTTTGCGGTAGTCATTGTGCTGGATGACGAGGACCAGTCAAAATTCCCCATCGGCACCCAGGGCCGGGCCAGTATTTACACCAACCCGGACAGTGGCTTTGTGTGGATGCGCAAGATTGGCATTCGCGGCTACTCCTGGTTTAACTGGCTCTACCCGTTCTCCGGCTGATGCGTTCCCTGCTAGCCATCGCGGTACTGGCTGCGCTGCTCGGCGGCTGCGCCCTGAAGGAGGCGCCCACCCGGCCCGAGATTCTGGAGCAGGCGTTTCCAGCCACAATCGATATACCACCGGCCTGGCGCGCCGGCCAGCAACCGGATGCAGTGCCCGGGGACTGGCTGGCCCTGTTCAATGACCCTGCCCTGGCGGCCGTTATCGCCGAGGCCATGGCCCACAACCTGGACCTGCGCCAGGCCGCCGAAGGGGTGGTGATTGCGCAGCAGAACCTGGTGCGCATAGGCGCGCAACTGCGTCCCCAGCTCAATGCCGAGGCCGGCGCCAAGGTGATGAAGGAACACAACCAGAGCGGCACCACGGACAGCACCCTGGCCTGGGCCAGCGCCAGCTGGGAGATCGACCTGTGGGGCCGGCTGCGTTCGCAACGGGCCGCAGCGGCGGCACGCTATCAGGCCACCGCGCTGGATTACGACTTCGCCCGCCAGTCGCTGGCCGCGGTGACCGCCAAAACCTGGTACCTGACCATCGAAACCCGGCAGCTGGTAGCGCTGGGAGAGCGAACCGTAGCGGTGTTCCGGGAGCTGACCCGGCTGGCGGAAGCGCGGCGCAAAAGCGGCAAGGACTCCGACCTGGACGTGGTTCATGTCAGGGCCAACCTGGACGTGGCCGAGAGCCAGCTGGAACTCAGCCGCCAGTTGTACGCCGAGGCCCGGCGCGGGCTCGAGGTACTGCTCGGGCGCTACCCCGCGGCCGAGATCGAGGTGGCGGCCGTCTACCCCCGCCTGCCGCCGCCCGCCGACGCGGGCCTGCCCGCCTCGCTGCTGGAGCGGCGGCTGGACGTATTGTCCGCCGAGCAGACGGTGCTGGCGGCCTTCCGGCAGCAGGAGGCAGCCCAGCTCGCCCTGTTGCCGGGCTTCTCCATCTCACTCAACGGTGGGCGCCTGACCGACGAGGTACTTTCGACCTTCAACCGCAATCCCTGGCTGGCCATGGCCGGCATCGATGCCTATATCCCGATCTACGAGGGCGGCGCCCTGCGGGCGGTGGTGGAGATCGCCACCGCCGAACAGGCCCAGGCGGTAGCGGGCTACGGCGCAACGGTACTCGACGCCTTTCGCGAGGTTGAAAACTCGCTGGCCAACGAGCAGGCGCTGGCGCGGCGTATGCCGTTCATGGAGAGCGCCCTGAAAAATCGCAGCGCGGCGGTGGATATTGCCACCAAGCAGTACCGCGCCGGCAAACGCGATCTGCTCTGGGTATCGCAGTTGCAGACCGATCAACTGCTCGCCGAGGCGGACGTCATCAAAATGCGCAGCACCCAGGCGGTCAATCGCATCCAGCTGTTTCTGGCGCTGGGCGGGCGGCTGGTGGACACGCCCCCACCCGTGGCACAAGGCGACAGCTAGGTTCCCACCAGGGAGATCATCACGCCCGCCGCCACTGCCGAGCCGATCACCCCGGCCACATTGGGCCCCATGGCATGCATCAACAGGAAGTTGTGCGGGTCCGCCTCCAGCCCCAGTTTGTTGCTGACGCGGGCGGCCATGGGCACCGCGGACACACCCGCCGAGCCGATCAGCGGGTTGATGGGCGCACCGCCGAGCTTGTTCATCAGCTTGGCGATGAGCACCCCGGAGGCGGTACCGATGCCGAACGCGACGATACCCAGGCCGAGGATGCCGAGGGTGTTCATATCGAGGAATTTATCGGCCACCAGCTTGGAGCCTACTGACAGCCCGAGAAAGATCGTGGTGATGTTGATCAGGGCGTTCTGCGCGGTGAAACTCAGGCGTTCCACCACCCCGCACTCACGCATCAGGTTGCCGAAGCAGAACATGCCCAGCAGCGGCGCGGCAGCGGGCAGCAGCAGCGCCACCAGGATAAGCAACACCAGCGGGAACACGATCTTCTCGCGCCTGGAGACCTGGCGCAATTGCACCATGCGGATTCGTCGCTCCTTCTCGGTGGTGAGGGCGCGCATGATCGGGGGCTGGATCAGCGGCACCAGCGCCATGTAGGAATAGGCGGCGACGGCGATCGCACCGAGCAGGTCGGGGGCCAGCATACTGGCCACGTAAATGGCCGTGGGGCCGTCGGCGCCGCCAATGATGCCGATGGCCGCAGCGTCGGCAATACTGAAATCCATCACTCCCACACTGCTCAGGGCCACCGCGCCCAGCACCGTGGCAAAGATGCCGAACTGGGCCGCCGCCCCCAGGAACAGGGTCCGGGGGTTGGCCAGCAGCGGCCCGAAGTCGGTCATCGCCCCCACCCCCATGAAGATCACCAGCGGCGCCACCCCGCTGGCGATCGCCACGGTGTAGAAACTGTACAGCATGCCATTGCTGAAGCCGGCGTGTGCCGCGACTTTCTGCGCCGCCACCTGTGCGGGCAGGCCAGCGCTGTCATAGGCCGCCAGCAGCTCGTGGTAATTGTCGCTGGCCGCTGCGCCCAGGGCGCGGGCAATCTCGGCCAGCACCGCCGGGTCGCCACTGTGCAGGGCGCTCTCGATGGCCGACCAGGCGAGGCCGGCGCCGGGAATATTGGCCAGGATGCCGCCGAACCCGATGGGCACCAGCAGCAGCGGCTCGAATCCCTTGCGGATCGCCAGGAACAGCAACAGCAGCCCGACCAGGATCATCACGCCCTGCCCAGGCTGAATCTGGGCGAGCCCCGACGAGCCCCACAGGAGCAGCATATTATCCATGCAGGTTTACGCCACGCTGATCAGCGGATCGCCGACCACCACTTTGTCGCCCACCTTCACCATCACTTCGGCGACCCGGCCGGCGCGCTGGGAGCGCACCTCGGTTTCCATCTTCATCGCCTCCAGCACGATGATGACGTCCCCCTCTTCCACCTCGTCCCCGGCCACCACATTGACGTGGAAGATATTGCCGGCCAGCGGTGCCTCCAGGGTATGGGCTGGCTGGGCTGGCGGTGGAGCGGCGGCCACCACCGGCGCGGCCGCGGGGCTCACAGCGGTGACATCGCCGCCCTCGGCGACCTCCACCACATATCTCTGACCCTCCACCTTCACCGTGTACACCGCCGCGCCATCGGGCTGCGATGTCGGGGCGGCGGCCGGGGCCGCTGCAGCGGGTGGCGCGGGCTCGCTGCCCGGCGCCGGCTCGAAGGCGTCCGGGTTACCGCGGTTTTCCAGGAACTGGAGGCCTATCTGCGGGAACAGTGCATAGGTGAGCACGTCGTCGATCTCGCCCTCCCCGGCGGTCAGGGCGAGCTGTTTTTCCGCGGCCAGGCTGCGCAGCTCTTCGGTGAGCCTGGCCAGCTCCGGCTCCAGCAGGTCGGCGGGCCGGCAGGTGATGGCCGGCTTGCCCTCCAGCACCCGCTCCTGCAGCGCGGCGTTGACCGGTGCCGGCGTGGCGCCGTACTCGCCCTTGAGGACGCCGGCGGTTTCCCGGGAGATGGACTTGTAGCGCTCCCCGGTGAGCACATTGATGACCGCCTGGGTGCCGACGATCTGCGAGGTCGGGGTGACCAGCGGGATGTAACCCAGGTCCTCGCGCACCCGCGGGATCTCCGCCAGCACCTCGTCCATCTTGTCGGCGGCGCCCTGTTCCTTGAGCTGGCTCTCCATATTGGTGAGCATGCCGCCGGGTACCTGGGCTACCAGGATACGCGCGTCCACGCCCCGCAGGGATCCCTCGAAGGCCGCGTACTTCTTGCGCACCTCACGAAAATAGGCGGCTATTTCAGCCAGTTTGCCAATATCCAGGCCGGTATCCCGGCCGGTACCCTCCAGGATAGCCACCACCGATTCCGTGGGCGAATGGCCGTAGGTCATGGACATGGACGAGATAGAGGTATCCACGTTGTCGATCCCGGCTTCCACACATTTCACGATGGTGGCGGTGGACAGGCCGGTGGTGGCATGGCACTGCATATGGATGGGGATGGCACAGGCCGACTTCAGGCGCGACACCAGCTCAAAACCGGTGTACGGGTGCAGCAGGCCGGCCATGTCCTTGATAGCAATGGAATCCGCACCGGTATCCTCGATGCGCTTGCCCATCTCCACCCAGGTGTCGATGGTGTGCACCGGGCTCAGGGTGTAGGAGATCGTGCCCTGGGCATGCTTGCCCACTTCCTTCACCGCTTTGAGGGCGACTTCCAGGTTGCGCATATCGTTCATGGCGTCGAACACCCGGAACACATCCACCCCGTTGCGGGCGGCCCGCTCCACGAATTTGGCGACCACGTCATCGGCGTAATGGCGATAGCCGAGGATATTCTGGCCGCGAAACAGCATTTGCTGGGGGGTGTTGGGCATCGCCTTTTTCAGTTCGCGGATGCGTTCCCAGGGGTCTTCCCCCAGGTAGCGGATGCAGGCATCGAAGGTCGCCCCGCCCCAGCTCTCCAGCGACCAGAAGCCGACCTCGTCGAGTTTGGCGGCAATCGGCAGCATGTCGTCCAGGCGCATGCGGGTGGCCAGCAATGACTGGTGAGCGTCGCGCAGCACGACGTCGGTAATGCCCAGCGGGCGCTTGTTCTGGTCCATCTGCTTCAAACCTCTGGAACGTTACAATAGCTAGCGCCTATTGGCGGCGACGACGGTGTTGGTGGATGGCGGCGCTGATCGCCGCCACCAGTTGCGGGGCGACCGCCGGCGAGGGCTGCTCGCGCAGCGTCTGCCGGGCCGGGACCGCAGGTGCCGCCGGATCGGGGAAATAGCGGGTCATCAGCCGCGACATCGCGGTGGTCGCCACCACCAGCACCGTGAGGAACAGCACCACCGTCCCCATGCCGAACAACATGAGTTCGAATCCCTGTGCCACAATGTCTGCTTGCATAGCGTGCTCGCCCCGCCCCGGTACCGGAAAATCCCCTCCGGTTATCGCCATCATAAAGCAGGGCGGCAGCCTGCGCCATGCCGCGCTGCTATCGGCTCTGTCTGCCGCGGCTGCATTGGAGGCGGCCGCCGGGGGCGGTTATAATCGCCGCCCCTCGGCAACCGGAAACTCCCATGCGGCTGATGCTCGCCCCCATGGAGGGCGTCATAGACCACACCATGCGCGAGCTGCTCACCTCCCTGGGCGGCGTGGATCGCTGCGTCACCGAGTTCGTGCGGGTGTCGGCGCAGCTGCTGCCGGCGCGGGTATTCCGCCGCTACTGCCCGGAACTGGCGCACGGCGGGGCCACCAGCAGCGGCGTACCGGTCTACCTGCAACTGCTGGGTGGACAGCCGACGGTGATGGCCGACAATGCCGCACGGGCCGCCGAGCTCGGTGCGCCGGGCATAGATCTCAACTTCGGCTGCCCCGCCAGAACCGTGAACCGCTCCGACGGTGGTGCCGTCATATTGCGCGAGCCCGAGCGGGTGCACGCCATCGCCACCGCGGTGCGCGCCGCCGTGCCGGCGGACGTCCCGGTCACCGTGAAAACCCGCCTGGGCTACGATGACCGGGATCGATTCCTGGATATCGTGCGCGCCGTGGCGGCCGCCGGCGCCAGCGAACTGACGGTGCACGCCCGCACCCGGCGCCACGGCTACCGGCCGCCGGCCTACTGGGAAGAGATTGCCCGGGCGCGGGAGATATGCAAGCTGCCGCTGATTGCCAACGGCGAGATATGGAGCCCGGGCGACGCGCTGCGCTGCCGGGAGGTCGCCCGCTGCGAGGACCTGATGCTGGGGCGCGGCGTGCTGTGCCGCCCGGACCTGCCGCGCCTGGTGAAGGCGGCGGCAGCTGGAGCCCACCCCGCCCCGCTGACCTGGCACCAGGTACTGCCGCTGGTGCGGCGCTTTTACGACTTGAACCTCAGCCACTACGAGGCCCACTACGCCCCCAACCCGCTGAAGCAGTGGCTGGTCTACCTGCGCGGCTACTACCTGGAAGCGGCGCCCCTGTTCGAGCGGATCAAGCGCCTGCGGGACCCCCAGGCCGTCAGCCTGGAACTGCGCCATGCCGCTGCCGATACCAGCGCGGCTACGGGTTTATCAATGACGGCCTGAAATTGATGTTGATTCCCACGTAGGGACTGCTGCCGACATCCACCTCGGGGGCGTTGACATCGGAGCCGCTCAGGCTCAGGCCGCGAAACCCGCCCACACCCGCTTCCGCGGACAGCCAGATATTGCCGGCCAGGCGGCGCTCCACCCCGAGGCCGAAATCCCAGGCATCGAGGTTGATGGCCGCCTCGCCACTGCCCGGCTGGAAGGACCAGGAGGAACCGGAGGGCGACGCACCCAGGCGCACCAGCCAGTCGCGGGTGGGCGCGTACAGCAGCGCCGGCCAGGGCATGACGGCAGTGAGTGTCCAGTATTCATTGATCACCCAGGATGCGCCCAGGTAGGGAATGTAGAAGTTGTCGCCGGGCGCGATATCGGCGTAGAACCCGAACGCCCACCACAGCCGCTCGTGCTGCACATAGCGCGCGAACACCCCGCCCATGTACTGCCAGGTCCAGCTGCCTCCGGCACTGTTGTCGTAGTGCCCCATGGGCATGACGAAGGCGGCGGCCTGCCAGGCCGGATCGATCTGCCGCAGCCACCCCACAGGCAGCCCCACCGAGGTGACATCGAAGGAATTGCGCTCCTCGCCCTTCACGCTGAAGTCCGACCAGCTGAGGTAATCACCGATAATCAGGGCATCGCGCTCCCCCAATAGCAGGGGCAGCGTAGCGTACTGCGAGACCGTGGTGACGTCGTACTCCAGGCTGCCCCCATCGCGGCCGTCGACATCGGCACTGCCGTAGCTGGTGGCACCCATATAGGCCAGCGGCACGAAGGGCGCATTGGAACCCGTGCGTGGGAACTCTATTTTGCTATCCGCGAACTGCCGGGTGAGCTGCTGCATGAACGCCTCCTGCGCCACCGCTGGCATTGCCAGCAGCAGCCAGGCGAGCAGCTGCATTCGCAGGCGCGCGCCGCGCCGGGGGCTCGCGGGCATGGCGTCGGGCAACGGCACCGGTCTCGGGCTGCGGCGCTTCAGAACAATGTCGGCACCACCGCATCGATCAGCCGCGGCCCCGGGGCCTTCACCGCCGCCGCGAACTGTTCATTGAACTCGGCGGCGGTGGTGGCGCGGGTGGCGCGCACCCCCATGCCGGTGGCTATGGACACGAAATCCATATCCGGGGAGCCGATATCCAGCATGCTGGCGGCGTTGGGGCCGGGTTTGCCGCCGCGCGCACCGGTGCGGGCAAACTCCAGTTCGAGAATGCTGTACTTGTGGTTGTTGAAGATGACCACGGTGATATCCAGGTTCTCCCGGGCCATGGTCCACAGCGCCTGTATGGTGTACATGGCACTGCCGTCCCCCTCCAGGACGACGACCTTGCGTTCCGGACAGGCGATGGCCGCCCCCACCGCGGCCGGCAGGCCAAAGCCGATGCTGCCGCCGGTGAGGTTGAGCCAGTCGTGGGGCTGCGCCCGGGCGGTGAGCGGAAACAGCGACAGCCCCGATGTGTTGGCCTCGTCCACCACGATGGCGCTCTCCGGCAGGAAATGGGCGATGGTGGCAGCCGCGGCATTGACGTCGAGGTTCCCCTGGGGCAGGTCGGGGATATCCAGGGAGTGGACGTCGGGCTCCACGTCGAGCGCGTCGAGTTTTTCCAACAGGTCCTCCAGCACCTGGTCGATGTCGTCGTCGGGACCGGCCAGCACGAACTCCTGGCAACCGGGCGGCACCATCTTGCTGGGCACGTTGGGGTAGGCGAAAAACGACACCGGTGGGGGCGCACCCACCAGGATCAACTGCTCCACGCCCTTGAGATGTTCGATGGCCATTTCCGCCAGGTAGGGCAACCGGTCGATGACCGCGGTGCCGGCGCCGCGGGCCAGACGGGCGGGAAATACCTCGGTACAGACCCGCGCGCCGCAGGCCTTGCCGATACGGCTGAGCATCAGGCCGCGCTGGTTATCCAGCTCCCGGCCGCCCACCATGATCATGCAGTTGGCCCCGGAGCGCAGCCGCGCCAGGGCGTCCTCGATACGGCTGGCGGGCACCGCGGCCGGGCTGGCGACACTCACCGCCCCTTCCGGGCCGTCGGGATTGTCGCCCCAGGAGACATCGGCGGGCAGCATCAGGGTGGCGACTTTGCTGAAGCCCGCCTGGCGCACCGCCTCGGCCGTGTCCCGGGCAATATCCGCCGAGGCCGCCGAGGTGTGCACCCAGTGGGATACCGGGCCGGCAATACCCTCGATGTCGGCGGTCAGGGGCGCGTCGTACTGCAGGTGGTAGGTGGCGTGGTCGCCGACGATATTGACCATGGGGCTGTGCCCCTTCTTGGCGTTGTGGATATTGGCCAGGGCATTGCCCAGCCCCGGCCCCAGGTGCAGCAGGGTGGAGGCCGGCTTGCGCGCCATGCGGGCGTAGCCGTCGGCCGCGCCGCTGAGCACCCCCTCGAACAGGCACAGTACACAGCGCATGCCCTCCACCTCGTCCAGGGCGGCAACGAAGTGCATCTCCGAGGTGCCCGGGTTGGTAAAACAGACCTCGACGCCGTTGTTGATGAGGGTGTTCAGCAGGCTCTCGGCACCGTTCATGGCGTGGTACTCCTGTTGCGAATGTCAGATTTACGGTTTGCCCACAAGCTTAGAACATGCCTGCCGGCTTAACTAGGGCCCTCAGCCGTCCACGCGGGGCACGGACGCCAGCAGCGCCTGGGTGTAGGGATGCGTCGGTGCCGTCAGGATCTGCTCCGCGCTGCCCTGCTCCACCAGCACGCCGGCCTGCATCACGCCAACATGGTGGGCCAGGCTGGGGACGATGGACAGGTCGTGGGTGATGAACAGGTAGGACACACCGAACTCCCGCTGCAGTTCCTGCAGCAGGTCCAGCACCTCGGCGCGGATGGAGACATCCAGCGCGCTGGTGGGCTCATCGCAGATAATCAGCTCCGGGTCCACCGCCAGCGCCCGGGCGATCGCCACCCGCTGCAGCTGGCCGCCGGAAAACTCGTGTGGATAGCGGCCGCTGTACTCGCGCCGCAGTTGCACCCTGTCGAGCAGCTGGCCGATGCGCTCGTCGCGCTCCTGGGGGGACAGCCCCAGGCCCAGGCTGACCATGCCCTCGGCGATGATATCGCCGACGCTCATGCGCGGGTTCATGGAGGAGTAGGGATTCTGGAAAATGACCTGGATGCGCTTGCGGTAGGGCAGCATCTCGCGCCGCGCCAGGCCGCCTATGTCCTCGCCTGCAAAACGGATGCGGCCGCCGCTGAGTGGCTCCAGGTTGAGAATGGCGCGGCCCAGGGTGGACTTGCCGCTGCCGGACTCGCCCACCAGGGCGTAGGTCTCGCCGCGGCCGATGCTCAGCGAGACCCCGTCCACGGCGCGGGTGTAATCCACCACCTTCTGCAGCACTCCCTTGCGAATGGGGAAATACACCTTGACGTCTTCCAGTTGCAGCAGCGGTGTCTCCACCGCCACGCTCTGGAAGTGGGTGAGATCCGGCAGCGCGTCTATCAGGCGTTTGCTGTAGGCCTCCCGCGGGTTGTGGAAGAATGCATCCACCGGGGCCCGCTCGATGATCTCGCCGCGGTACATCACCGCCACCTCGTCGGCTGTCTGGCGCACCACCCCCATGTCGTGGGTGATCAGCAGCACCGCCAGCTGGCGGGAGACGGTCAGCTGGCGCACCAGGGCCAGTACCTGTTTCTGGATGGTGACGTCCAGGGCGGTAGTGGGCTCGTCGGCGATCAGGATATCCGGCTCGCAGGCCAGCGCCATGGCGATCATGACCCGTTGCTGCTGCCCCCCCGACATCTGGTGGGGGAAGAAATCGAAGCGCGCGTCGGGGTCGGGAATACCGACTTCTGCAAATAATTGCACAACGCGCTGGCGGAGGGCGTCGCCCCGCAGGCGGGTGTGCAGGCGCAGGGTTTCGGCCACCTGCCGACCCACGCTCTGCACCGGGTTGAGCGCGGTCATGGCATTCTGGAAAATCATCGCCACCCGCCGCCCGCGCACGGTCTGCATGGCCGACTCGGAGAGCTCGAACAGGTCCTGCTCGCGCTGCTCGCCGGGCACCCGCACCGTGCCACCGGTGATGGCGAGCGCGTCCGGCAGCAGCCGCATCACCGCCAGCGAGGTCACCGACTTGCCACTGCCGGATTCACCCACCAGGGCGAAAACCTGCCCGGCGCGCAACTCCAGGCTGACCCCCTTGAGGATCTCCTCGCCGCTCTCCGGGACCCTGACACGCAGGTCGGACACCTGCAGGCGGATGGCATCGCTCATGTGCCCGACCTCCCCAGCGCGCTGCGCGGGTCGAAGGCGTCGCGCACCAGGTCGGAAAACAGGTTGGCCGCCAGGACCAGCACGAACATGAAGAAGAACGCACCCGTCAGCGTCCACCACACCGCGGGCTCGCGGGACAACTCGGAGCGGGCGCCGTTGATCATATTGCCCCAGCTGCCCATGGACGGGTCGATGCCGACGCCGATATAGGAGAGCACCGCCTCGGCCAGTACCAGCGCGCTGAAATCCAGCACGAAGGTGATCAGGATGATGTGCACCACGTTGGGCAGAATATGCCGCCCCAGGATACGGCCGTGGCCGACGCCGAAGGCGTGGGCCGCCTGCACGTACCCAAGCTGACTGATTTTCAGGGTCTCCGCGCGGATCAGCCGGCACAGGCTGGACCAGCTGGTGAGACCCAGGATAAAGCACAGGGCGATGAAGCGCGCGTCCGCCTTTTCCATGCCGATGGCGAAGTAATCGGGGTTGAGGTCGATATACACCTGGAACAGCAGTACCGAGGCGGCGATAAGCAGGATCCCGGGAATGGAGCTCAGGGTGGTGTACAGGTACTGCACCACGTCATCCACCCAGCCCTTGAAGTAACCCGCCGACACCCCCAGGGTCACCGCGATAGGCAACATCACCAGGGTGGACAGGGTGCCCAGCAGCACCCCGGTGCGGATGCCCTTGATACTCTGGTAGGCGACATCGGCACCCCCCTGGTCGGTACCGAGCACATGGTAGTAATGGCTGAGGTAGACCAGCCAGACGCCCAGGCAGATGACGACTGTCTGCACCGCCCAGGAGGCCTGCCAGGGGTGCTTGCTACCGCGCAGCAATATCCACTGCACGCCGACGACCAGCGCGGCGGCCAGCAGCCCCCAGGCCAGCGCGGTAGCGCTGAGCTCAAGCACGTTCAGCCACTTGGCTTCGGGATGGGACAAGTGCTGGCCGGCGTGGCGAAGATCCTCGTAGCCGCGGTACATATCGCCCTGCTCGTCCTTCATATTGCTCTTCTCGAAGGACTGGAGGGCGAACGGCGCCGAATAGGTGCGCTCGAAGCGCTCGCCCATGCCGTCCAGCAGCACGTCCAGGACGCTGGTCACCTTGTTGTCGTAGAAAATCTCGGTGGTATCCACCCCCTCGGGGGTCGGCAGCGCCCTGCGAAAATGCAGGGAGTCCAGCAGGGCGATGCCCACGTACACCATGATGACCGTGAAGGTCACCATACCCAGGCGGGAGGAAAACACCCGCCCCCAGCGCGCCCGGGTCTGGGGGTCCCTGCGCAGGCGATAGAAAAACAGGGTCAGGGCGATGACCAGCAGAAACACCAGCACGTCGGACCACAACAGGACGGGCTTGAAATCCATCGCCGTCATCAGCTCAGCCGCACCCTGGGGTCGGCCCAGGTATAGGAAATATCGGTGAGGATAAGGCCGATGATGTACAGGATGGAACCGATGAACACCATGCTGCGCACGATGGCAAAATCCTGGGAGCGGATCGCATCCAGCATGTAACTGCCCAGGCCGGGTATGCCGAAGAAGGATTCGATCAACAGGCTGCCCATGAACAGCGTGGGGATCAGCACCACCACCCCAGTGAGGATGGGAATCAGGGCATTGGGCAGGATGTGCTTGAACAGGATGCTGATTTCGCTGGCGCCCTTGGCGCGGGCGGTGCGCACATAATCCTGGCCGGCCTCCTCCAGGAACAGGGTTCGGTACCAGCGCGCGCCGGAGCCGATCCCCGAGATGACGCTGACCAGCACCGGCAGGATGAGGAACTTCCAGGGCTGGAACTCAGGGTCATAGCCCGATATCGGCACCAGCATCCAGCTCTTCGCCACCAGGTACTGGCCGCCGATGATGTAGAACAGGTAGGAGATGGACATCAGCGCGACAAACACGAACACCGCCCAGCGATCCAGGGCGGTAGCGCGGAACATCACCACCATCAGGGCCACGCAGATATTGACCCAGATACCGATGACGAAGCTGGGCAGGGCCACCGCCAGGCTGGGCCACATGCGGGTGGAGACATCGGTGGTGATGTCGCGGCCGCTCTCGGAGCGGCCGAAGTCGAAGGCGAACAGCTTGAGTGACTTGGTAAAGAAAATGGTATCGGTGAAAGCGCCCGCCCCCGTGGCTTCGGCGTTGACGAACAGCGGCTTGTCGTAGCCGTTCTTGCGCTTCCAGGCGTCGATGGCCTCGGGGGTGACGTACTTCTCCCCCAGCTGTGACACGGCCATGTCGTCGGGGGAGTTGACCACGAAAAACAGGGTGAAGGTCAACAGATTGACCCCGATCAGAATGGGAATGGCATACAACAGGCGGCGCACGATATAGGCGAACATGGTCTGTTACTCCACCGGGCCGCGCGCAGTGGCATTCTGGCGGCGGCGATAGGCGATGACGCCGGGCAACAGCAAGGCGATGACCAGAGCGGCGCCGGCGTACAGCGGCCAGGTCACCGGCTGGTTCCACTCCACCTGCTTGCGGGCGCGCTGTTCGGCATCGATGTTCAGGTATTTCAGGGTGCCCTTCCAGATGCCGTGGCGCTTGGTGTTATCCACCCAGCTGTTGTTCAGGTAGATGTCCTTGGGGTAGTAGGCAAACAACCACACAGCGTCGCGGCGAAACAGCTCCACCATGCGCGCCACCAGTTTGTCCCGCTCGGGGCCCGGGGGCAACACCCGCACCTGGCGAAACAGTTCGTCGTACTCCGGGTTGTCGTAGCTGGAGTTGTTGGCGCCGTCGCACTCGCAGATCAACGGGCTCTCCGGCCCATATAGCAGGAACAGGAAATTCTCCGGGTCGGGATAGTCCGCCAGCCAGCCATGGGAGTAGATCTGGGTGTTCCCGGTGAGCAGTTTTTCGCGGGTCCGGTTCCAGTCCGCCGGGCGGTACTCGACCTGCACCCCCAATTCGCCGAATATCCGGTCCATCCAGTTCATGGAGGTGTTGCTGATCGCCTGGGACTGCACGTCGATGAAAATCTTCAGCGGCTCGCCGGTACGGGCGTCGCGGCCGTTGGGGTAACCGGCTTCGGCCAGCAGCTTGCGGGCGTGGTCCAGGGATTTGCGCACCGGCTCGCCGTCTACCCAGTCGTAGACATAGGGGTTGATGCCCTGCTCGCCCTCGAGGTGCCCGGGAATGCCCGGGGGAATCGGGTTCTGCGCGGCGATACCGTTGCCCTTGTAGAAGATGTTGATGTATTCCTCGGTGTTGAAGGCGATCTGCAGCGCCTGGCGCAGCTTGCGCCTCTCCTCGGTGTAGCCGCCCACCACCGGGTCGCGCATATTGAAGCCGTAGTAGTAGATAGCCGGCTTGACGTCGGGCGACATGGTGATGTCGTGGTCGGCCAGCTCCGCCGACATCTCCACCCCGTCGGGCCCCACCACGAAGGCCTGGTCGAATACCCCGTTGGTGTTGCCGTGCACTTCCCCGGAGCGGTCGTAGTAACCCTGCAGGAACTTGGTCCACAGGGGTAGCACCTCCTTTTCCAGACGGAACACCGCCCGGTCGATGAATGGCAGCCGCTTGCCGGCGTCGTCCAGCAGGCCTTTTTCCGCATCTCCGGGCTCACCCTCGTCGGGGTAGTAGTCCTCGCGAAAGTTGGGGTTGCGCTCCAGGATGATCTCGCTGTTGGGGTCGTTCTTCACCATCATGTAGGGGCCGGAGCCCACCGGCCACCAGTCCAGGGTCAGGTTGCGGTCGGCGAAGCCGGGGTTGTGGTAGAAACGGTCCACCTCAGGGGCAATGGGCGAAAAAAAGTGCATCGCCAGCCAGTACACGAACTGCGGATAGCGGCCATTGATGGTGATGGTGAAGGTGCGCTCATCCACCACTTCCAGCCCCTCCATGGCGAAGTCATCGAGGTCCAGCCAGCCCTCGGGGCGCTCCACCTCGGCCAGTTGCTCCGACAACTCGGCCATGCCGACGATGTGCTGCGCCATGAATCCCAGCATCGGGGAGCCGATCAGCGGGTCCGCCAGGCGCTTGATGGCGTAGACATAGTCGTTGGCCCGTACCGGCCGGTCGCCGGTCTCGGGAAAATCGGTGATCTGGCTGAAGCGCGAGCCCTCGGCGGCATCGTCGAACAGGTACAGGGGCTGACCCGCGTCGTCCACGGCAAAGGCCGGGTGCGGCTGGTAACGCTCGTCCTCGCGCACGGTAAGGGTATAACGAGTATAAGCCACCGCGGGGTCATCCTCGGCCACCTCCGCGCCGTCCGCGTCCAGGTAGGTCACCTGGGGAAAGTCCTCCACCCCCAGGGGCTCGAGCTCATAGGGGCGCTTGAGGAAGTGGTAACCCATCGGCGGCTCGTAAATCTGGAACAGGAACAGGCTCTCGTCCGAGGCGTAGGACGTGGCCGGATCCAGGTGCTTGGGCGGCGCCGGACTCATCACCGAGTTATAGGTGAGCAGGTCGTCCTCGAAACTGGGATTGGGATCGTTCCAGGGCGGACCGCCGCAGCCCGCCAGGGCGGTGCTCAACAGCAGCAAAGCCACGCCCAGGTGCTTGGTAAAGCCCGAATTGTCCCTGTATGCTGTCGGCACGGCGACCCTGCCAAGTCTGCGAGCGCGCAAGGATACCTTGCCACCCGCCCAAGAGCCAGTGCCCGGTGTACAACCGGCCCCGCCGACACGCCACCGGGTCACGGCAGTCGCCAGCCACAGGGCAACGCTGCACCGCGGGCAGCAACCATTCTTTACAGGAGCAAGCCACCATGGCAAAGCGCGAATTCGACGTCGTCGTCTGGGGTGCAAGCGGTTTCACCGGGCAGCTGGTGAGCGAATACCTGGCGAGCCAATACGGGGTGAACAGGCAGCTGCGCTGGGCCATTGCCGGTCGCAACCGCGATAAACTCGAAGCGGTGCGCGAGGATTGCCTGCCAAAGAGCCGGCGCAATTCCCTGCCCATCCTGCTGGCCGACAGCGACGACCCCGCCAGCCTGGCGGAACTGGTGGCGCGCACCAGTGTGGTCTGTACCACGGTGGGCCCCTATGCACGCTATGGCACACCGCTGGTGGCCGCCTGCGCCGAGGCCGGCACCGGCTATTGCGACCTGACCGGCGAGGTGCAGTGGATGGCGCGGGTCATTCCCGCCTACCAGGGCGCCGCCCAGGCGTCCGGCGCCCGCATCGTGCACACCTGCGGCTTCGATTCCACGCCTTTCGATATCGGCACCTGGCACCTGCAACAGGCCATGCTGCAACAGCACGGTGTGCCCGCAAATCACGTCAAGGCCCGGGTGGCCCGCAGCCGGGGCGGGGCCAGCGGAGGCACCGTGGCCAGCATGCTCAATCTCATGGAAGAGGCGGTGCACGACCCGGGGATTCGCGACCTCATCGCCGACCCCTATGTCCTCTACCCTCCGGGAACGCCCGCGGGCCTGGATGGCCCGGACCAGGAAGACGCCCGCTACGACCCCGATTTCGGCCAGTGGACGTTTCCTTTCGTCATGGCCCTGGTCAACACCCGGGTGGTGCGGCGCAGCAACGCGCTGCTGGGCTTTCCCTGGGGCGAGGACTTCCGCTACGACGAGGCGGTGCTGACCGGTTCCCGCTCCCTGGCGAGCCTCACCGCCATCGGCTCACGCCTGGGTATGCTGGCGCTGGCCGCCACCCCCACCCGCAAACTCGCCGCCCGCCTGTTGCCGTCTCCCGGCGAGGGGCCCAGCCGTCGACAGCGGGAAAACGGCTACTACGAGATCCTGCTGCACGCTGTGCACCCCGAGGATCGCACCCGGGACATGCGCCTGAAAGTGACCGGCGACATGGACCCCGGCTATGGCTCCACCGCAAAGATGCTGGGCGAGGCCAGCGTCTGCCTGGCACTGGACAAGCCCGCAGTCGGTGGCGGCTTCTGGACACCGGCCTCCGCCATGGGCGCCAACCTGCAGCGTCGCCTCGCCGCCAACGCCGGCCTCAGCTTCGAATTCGTGGATCCGCACCCCGGGTAGCGCGCCACGGATAGCCCGGCACGGCTGGCGCGGCACTGGAAATGCCACCTGAAACCCCGTACATTCTCGCTGTATAACATATCGCAGCTAACAGGGGCGCAAAACGCGGGGTGACCAGGTTTAACCTCACGTTCAGGGGCAAAATCCTCGCCGGACATGATCGCCAGCAGGTGGAGGCGCGGCTGGCCGAGCTGTTCGCGATCACCGAGCCGGCGCGCCTGAGCCAGTGCTTCTCCGGTGACCTGGTTATCCTGCGCCGCGACCTGAATCGCAAGGACGCCGCCGACTTTTACGCCCGGCTGCGGCGCATGGGCCTCGAGGCCGAGCTGGTCAAGATTCCCGAACGCAACGGTGTCGGCAATGACACGCCCTCCCGCGCCGACCCGGCCGCCGAGGTGGCGCGGCGCAAGGCCGAGGAGCGGCGCCGCAAAAAGGAAAAAAAGGCGCAGCGGGCGGCGGAGCACGAACGCGCCCGGGCGGAAGCGGCCGCCAGGCGGGAAGCGGAGCGCGCAGCGCGCGCCGAGGAGCGGGCAAGGCTGGCCGAGCTGCAGCGCCAGCGCCGGGAGGAGGAGCAACGCGCCGCCGCCGAAAAAGCGGCGCAGCGCGAAGCAGTGCGCCGCGAACGGGAGCAGCAGGCGGCCCAGGCCAGGCTCGACGCGGCGCGCTGCAAGCGCGAGCAGGCTGCCGCCGCGGCCCGGCGCAAGGCGGAAGATGCCCGCCAGCGGGCCGAGGAAAAGGCCCGGATCGAGGCCGTCGCGAGGGAACAGGAGGCCCAGCGCCGGGCGATGGAGCAGCAGGCCGAGCAACGCGCCGCCCAGGAGCTGACCCACATCACCGCCTCCCCCGCCGCCAACCGGGTCAGGACGCGACTGGAACTGCCCAGCCGCAAACGCGCCACCGAAACCGATCCCTACGCGGGCCGGCGCAAGCGCCAGCCTGGAGAGCCCAACCTGTTCAGCCTGACGCCGTTTCGCAACAGCCCGGAGGTGCGCCAGCGGGCCGGGTTGGCCAGGCAGCGCCTGCGCGGCGCGGCGGCCGCGGCGATCATTTCCCTGGCCTGCGTGCTCTTCATCGCCCTGCAACTCCCGGGGCCGCCCGCCGCCAGTTCTGCCGACGGCGCACTCGATGTCGCCATCAGCCCCCGCCAGGAGCCGGTGTTACTGGCAGCCGGGCAACTGCTGCTGCACGACCGCGCCGGTGTCGGTACAGCAGTGCTCACCCCGCAACAGTTGGGGGCGCGCCTACGGCCGCCACTGGCATTCACGCCGGATGGCGCGCTGCTGGCTCCTGGCCGCCTGGCCGACAGCGGGGACGAGCCCACCCTGCTGCGCTGCGAGCTGGCGAGCGGCGCAGCCTGTGAGGCTTTCTCCACACAACTGGCCGGCACGACAGTCAGCGCCCTGGCGGTGAACCCCCTGGATGGCAGTGTCTTCATCGCCGACGGCACGGCCGGTGAACTGCTCAAACTGGATTCGCGGGGCGCGCTGCTGGCCCGCGCCGGCATGCCACTGCCGCGGCACCCGGTGCTGCGCCTCGACGCCGGCCTGCTGCTGGTCAACAGCGCGCTGGGGCCGGCGCTCTCGGTGCTGCGCTACGAGAACGAATCGTTCGCAGAGCAACTCGACGAGATCATGCTGCTGCCAGGCGAAGGCGCCTCTGCCCACACCGCAGTGAGGGATTTCCTGCGCCAGGGCGACCAGTGGTGGGCTTTACTGGGGAACGAGCGCGACCAGGCGCCGGAGTTGTTCCGCTTCGACAGCAGCTGGAACTCCCTGGGCAGGGTGCGCATGCCCCACGGCGCCGCGCCTGCGCAACTGGTCTCCTGGGGCAACCGGGTGCTGGCCCGGGAGCCGGGGCGGATGCCGCTGCTGAAGTTCAACGCCGACGGCGATAGCGAGGCACCCCTGGCCTCCAGCCTGCTCACCGAGCTGGCGACACAACAGCAGCGGCGTGCCGACCTGGAGCGGCTCGCCTGGCGGCTCGCCCTGGCGCTGGCAGTGCTGACACTGATCGCCAGTGGCTGCCTCGCCGGCCTGTACCGCATGCGCTCCCTGGTCTACACCAGCTCGCGCGAACAGGGCGCGGTGCCGCTGGATCAACAGGCCGCGGCCATCACCTGGGTGGCACACGCTGCCAATCACCGGCAGCGCCTGGTGCTGCTCGCCCGGGGGTATTGTGCCCTGGCCCTGGCGGCGATCCTGCTGGCGATCGGCCTGGGCGCATCGGCCCTGCAATTGTCCGCGCTGCTGGTGGCGCTGGCCGGGCCCGCCGCCGCGCTGCTGTTGCTGCAGCGCAGCGAGCCGGGCCATATCGGCACCAGCGGCGATACCCTGGTACTGGCGGACCACCGGAGCACGTACCACCTGGGCAGCGGCAGCCGGGTGCACTACCGTGCCCACTTCCTGATGATCGATGACGTCACCGTATTCATAGGCAACGGCCTGCTGCCGGTCTTCGATCCCGCCGGGCTCCGTGCCCAGGTCGTGCCGCTGGCGCGGCGCGGCATCCAGGTGGACCGCCGCTTCCTGACCGTGCGCCTGTTACAGGGGCGCCACCCCCTGGCAGTGGGCATCGCCATCATCCTGGCCTGTGCCAGCGGTGCCCTGGCCCTGCTGTCCCTGCCGGGTGCCGTGTAAATGGCTCCGCCGGCCGCGGAAGGAGACAGGGCTTTGCGCTATTGGCTATACTGTCCGCTGCCCGGGGAGCCCGCCGGATATGCCTGGCGCGGCAGCGCGGCTTCGCGCCGGGCGCAATTTTTCCCCGGATCCAGTTACCGAACGCAAGGGCCTGCATGAGCAACCCCCCCACCGATCAGTCCAGCCAGCCAGCTCCGTTGCGCGTGGCCCTGTTCGTCACCTGCCTTGCCGACCTGTTTCGCCCCTCTGTCGCCTTTGCCAGCCTGAAACTGCTGGAACAGGCGGGCTGCGTGGTCGACGTGCCGAGGCAGCAGACCTGCTGCGGCCAGCCGGCCTATAACAGCGGCGATTACGCCACCTCGGTACCGCTGGCAAAACAGCTGATTGCACAGTTCGAGGCGGCGGACTACGTGGTCGCACCCTCCGGTTCCTGCGTGGGCATGATCTGCCACCACTACCCGCAAATGCTGGAAGGCAGCTGGCGCGAGCGGGCCGAACGGCTGGCGGCCAAAACCTTCGAGTTGACCACTTTCCTCCACGATATCGCTCGCCTGCAACGAGGTGACCGTCCGCCGGTGCAACTGCCCACCGTCACCTATCACGACAGCTGTGCCGGCCTGCGGGAGCTGGGTATCAAGCAGCAGCCCAGGGCATTGCTGCGCGAGCTGTGCGACACCGAGGTCGCGGAACTGCAGCAGACCGAGGTCTGCTGCGGATTCGGGGGCACCTTTTGCGCCAAGATGCCGGAAATCTCCGGCAAGATGGTGGGCGACAAACTGGCCAACGCGGTCGCCACCGAGGCCCGCATCCTGGCGGGAGGTGATCTGGGCTGCCTGCTCAATATCGCCGGCCGCGCCAGTCGCGCGGGGGTCGACATCGAGGTGCGCCACGTGGCGGAACTGCTGTGCGGCGACCTCGACGACGCCGCCATCGGCAGGCCGGAACCGCGCTGAGGTCGCGCCCTTGAAGCAGACCAGCGACAGCTTTCTCGACAACGCCAGCGCCGCCCTCGCCGACCGCGGTCGGGCGCAGCGCCGCGACCTGCTGGCCGCCTTCACGCCCCTGGTGCGCGACGCGGCCATGGACAACTTCGGCCGCTTCAGTGAATTGCGCGACCACGTGCGCCAGGTGCGCCAGCACACCCTGGAGCACCTCGATCACTACCTGGCGCAATTCGAGCGGGAGGCCATGACCAACGGCAGTCGCGTGCACTTCGCCCGCGACGGTGACGAGATGAACTCGCTGGTACTGGACATCTGCCAGGAGCACCGCGCCCAGCGCATCGCCAAGGGCAAGTCCATGGTCACCGAGGAGACCGGGCTGAACGACTACCTGAAACGGGCGGGCCTGGAAGTGCTGGAAACCGACCTGGGCGAATACATCATCCAGCAGGCCGGCGAGACCCCCAGCCACATCGTCGGCCCGGCGCTGCACAAATCGGCGGCCGAGATTCGCGAGCTGTTCCGGCGCAAACACGACCTGGGAGACCGGGAACTGGCGGAGGTGGTCGACATGGTCGGCGAGGCCCGCCAGGTGCTGCGCGAGCACTTTCTCAAGGCCGAGGTCGGCATTATCGGCGCCAATGCCCTGGTGGCCGAGGCCGGCTATTCCATGCTGGTGACCAACGAGGGCAATGGCGACCTGTGCGCCAACCTGCCCAGGGTGCTGATCGTCTGCACCACCCTCGACCGTGTCCTGCCGCGCCTGGAGGACGCCACCGCCATGTTGCGCCTGCTGGTGCGCTCGGCCACCGGCCAGCCGCAGACCTGCTACACCAGTTTTTATTCCGGGCCGCGACGCGAACAGGACAGCGACGGCCCGCTGGAAACCCATTTCATCCTGCTGGACAACCGCCGCAGCGATATCCTGGCCAGCGATTACCGGGAAATGCTGCAGTGCATACGCTGCGGCGCCTGCCTGAATCACTGCCCGATCTACGCCAGCGTCGGCGGCCATGCCTATGGCTGGGTATACCCCGGCCCCATGGGCTCCATCCTCACGCCGCTGCTGACCTCACTGGAACAGAGCGCGGCGCTGCCCAACGCCTGTACCAGCTGCGGCCGCTGCGCCGAAGTGTGCCCGGCGGGCATCCCCCTGCCGGACCTGCTGCGGGATCTGCGCCACGAGGAAAGCGAACGCAAGTTGACGCCGGTGCGCTGGCGCTGGGGGCTGAAACTACACGCCTGGCTGGCACGCCAGCCGCGCCTGTATCACGCCCTCACCGCGCTGGGGATTGGCGGTCTCCACCTGCTCGGGCGTCGCCGCGGCCGCTTCGCGCGACTGCCGCTGGCGGCGGGCTGGACCAGCCAGCGGGACTTCCCCGCGCCGTCGGGAAAAACCTTCATGCAGCAGTACGGCGCCCTGCAGCGGCAGGCGGCCGCGGCCTCCCGGGGCAAGCGTTCAACCCGCAGGCCCGACCCGCGGCGCCCGGGCCAGCACCGCAAGGCCGGGGCCGGCAGCCGTTCGGGAGCGCATCCCGGCGGGCCCCGCGGCAGGAAACCGAGACGGAGACCGGAACGTGAACGATAGCGCCCGCGCGCAGATATTCGCCCGCCTGCGCCACACCTGCCGGGCGGCAGACGCCGAGGACATCGCCCGCGCCCTGCCCGCCGTGGACAGCGCGCCCGGCGCGCCCCTGCCCAGCAGCGACCTGGCGACGGCCTTCCTCGCCAACGTCCTGAAAAACAAGGGGACAATCGATTGCGTTGCCAACCGCTCGCTGGCCGTCAAGGCACTGGCGGACTACATTTACCGCCATTTTCGCAGCCACCGGCTGGTGGCCGGCAACGATGCCAACCTGGCGGCCATGCCCTGGCGCGAAGCCGGCGTGCTACCGCGCTTTGGCACTATCGAGCCGGGCGAGCCGGTGGCCGTGAGCTACGCCCTGCTGGGCATCGCCGAGACCGGCGCCACGGTCCTGCGCACCGGCAAGGCCAATCCCGCCGCGAACAACCTGCTGGGCGAACACCATATCGTGTTGGTAGACAGTGCCCGGCTGGTGGCAAACATGGAGCAGGCCTGGGCCGGCCTGCGGCAGGAGATGGACAGGGGCGGCCGGCCCCGGGGCCTGAATTTCATCGCCGGGCCGTCCAGTACCGCGGACATCGAGGGCCAGCTGGTATACGGCGCCCACGGCCCGCGCCACTGGCACGTCGTCCTGGTGGGCGACACGCCGCCCACGGTGCTGGAGGACGCCCGCCGGCTGGCGGGCGCCTGAGGTTTTACAGCGGGGTGTAGCTGTATTTCTGCCCGCCCAGCGACACCTCGAACATCAGGCCGCCCTTGGCGATGGTAAATACCGCCAGTCCCCTGCGATAACCGCCCTGGGCGGTGGCCGCGTCGTTGCGACCGCCGCTGGCGGTGGCGGCCAGGCCGCCGGTGGTACTGGCCTCGGCATTCACGCCAGCGGTAATCGCCACTGCCGTGGCCTGGGCGCTGAATTCGAAGTTGCCGGAGGTAAACTCTTCATAGGCCGTCTGGTTCTGGAAAAAGATGATCTGGCTGTAAGCCTGGGCACCGGCCAGCCAGCCAGCCGCCAGTTGCATCATGGAGCTGTTGCCCACGTACTGCCCGGCGGCATAGACCCGGCCTTCACCGTAGGCGCCACCGACAATGAACCCGACCTTGCCGATGGTGGGGAATACCGCGTAGCCGTAGGCGCCGTCGAAGTACTGCCCACTCAGGCCAGCGCCCATGAAGGATTTGATGGTATCGCTGTACTCATCCGCGCGCGCTGGCGAAGCCGCTGCCAGCAGCAGCGACAACAGGGGTAACAACAGACCGGCCTTGAGGATTCTTTGCATTGAAAACACCTTGGTTGGATTGCGACACAGGGCTTGTAAGCCGCTGCGTATTGTCGGCGGGCAGCCCCTTGCAGGTCAATAGCGGCGCCTCAACCGGTGTTGCGCATCCCCGCCGCCACGCCGGCGATGGTTACCATGATCGCCCGCTCCAGCACCGGCTCCGGGGCCTGTCGGTTGCGCCTGAGCAACTCCGCCTGCAACATGTTCAGCGGTTCGGTATAGATATTGCGCAGGCGCAGGGATTCGCGAATCCAGGGCTCGGTTTCCAACAGCTGACCGCTGGCGCCGATTTCCAGCACGGTGGCGGTGTCGGCCGCCAGTTGCTCGCGCAGTGCCACGCCAATCGGGCGCAGCGCTTGCGGCACCAGGCGCTCATCGTAATAAGCGGATATCCCGGCATCGGACTTGGCAAACACCATTTCCAGCATCGCCAGGCGGGTGGCGAAAAATGGCCAGACCGCCGCCATCTCCCGCAGTAGCGCGCCCTGCCCGCGCTCCAGGGCCGCGCGCAGCGCTGTCCCCGCCCCCAGCCACGCCGGCAGCACCAGCCGATTCTGCGACCAGGCGAATATCCAGGGAATGGCCCGCAGGCTCTCGATGCCGCCGCCACCGGCCCGCCGCGCCGGGCGCGAACCCAGCGGCAGTTTGGCGAGTTCCTGCTCGGGTGTGGCGTACCGGAAATAGGCAACGAAATCCGGATTGTCCCTGACCACTGCGCGGTAGGCCTCGCAGGATTCGCTCGCCAGGGTGGCCATAAGGTCGCGCCACGCTTCGGCCGGGGCGGGGGGGGTCAGCAAGTTGGCGCGGCAGATCGCGCCGGTATACAGCGCCAGCGTCTTGACCGCCATGGCGCTCCAGCCCAGCTTGGCGCGGATCATTTCCCCCTGCTCGGTCACCCGCAAACCGTTGCGCAGCGAACCGGGAGGCTGGGACAACAGCGCCTCCCGGGCCGGCGCGCCGCCGCGGCCGATGGTACCGCCGCGGCCGTGGAACAGGGTGAGGCGAATATCGTTGGCGTCACACACCTCCAGCAACGCCTCCTGGGCCCGGTATTGCGCCCAGGAGGCGGCCAGCATGCCGGCGTCCTTGGCCGAATCGGAATAGCCGATCATCACCATCATGCGCCCGCGGATGTGGCCGCAGTACCAGTTGTCGCGCAGCAGCGTTGCCACCACCTCCCGCGCCCGGGACAGATCGTCCAGGGTTTCAAACAGCGGCGCCACGGGCAGCTTGTGGTCGCAGCCCGCCTCCTTGAGCAGCAGGTGCACGGCCAGCACGTCCGAGGGTTGCCGCGCCATGGAGATCACATAGGCACCCAGCGCCTGGCGCGGCTGCCCCGCGACCACCGCGCAGGTATCCAGGACCTCCTGCGCGTCGGCGGACGGCTGCCAGCGGGGGGGTACCAGCGGGCGGCGCCCAGCCAGCTCCTGCAGCAGGAATGCCTGGCGAGTGCGCTCGTCCCAGGCGGCGTAATCTCCCAGGCCCAGATAGGTGGTGAGCTCCGCCAATACCTGGGTGTGGCGGGCGCTGTCCTGGCGCACGTCGTGACGCAGCAGGTGCACGCCGAAACAGCGCACCCTGCGCAACAGGTCGAGCAGTGCGCCATCGGCGATGATCCGCATGCCGCACTCGTGCAGCGACTGGTAGCAGGCGTGCAGCGGCTCCCACAACTGCTCGATACTGTGCAGGCATTCCCCTTCCGGCACCGGCTCCCCGTCCAGTTCCGCCTCGATGGCGGCGCGCGTGTGGCGCAACAGGTCGCGCAGGGGGCGCAACACGGCGCGATAGGGCTCGTGGGCATTGCCCGAGCGCTCGCGCACAGTGGCGTTGCAACTGGTCATGGACAACTCTTCGACCAGATGCACCACATCTGCCAGGTAGAGATCAGCGGCCTGCCAGCGGCTCAACAACATCACCTCGGTGGTTACCGCCGCGGTGACGTTGGGGTTACCATCGCGGTCCCCGCCCATCCACGAGACAAAAGAGACCGGCGCGATCTCCAGCGGCAGGCGCTCCCCGCAACTGTCGAGCAGGGCCCGGTCCAGGCGCCGCATGAATTCCGGCACCGCACGCCACAGGGAGTCCTCCACGACGGCGAAGCCCCACTTGGCTTCATCGACGGGGGTCGGCCGTTCCCGACGGAAGTCGTCGCCGAACCATATCTGGGCGATCAATTCGCGCAGGCGATCATGGAGCCTTTGGCTTTCGCGTTCGGTCAGGCCGGCCAGTTCCAACTGGGCGAGGCAGCGGCCGACCTCGGCATGTTTGTGAATCAGCGTACGGCGGGTGATTTCGGTGGGGTGCGCAGTGAGCACCAGTTCGATCCGCAACTGATGCACCGCGGCGATCACCTGCCGGGCGGGCACCCCCTCCGCGATCAGTTCACCCAGATCGTTGGCCAGGGTGCGCGAGGCGGACAGCAACTCGTCGGCCTCGCGCGAGACGTTGTGATGCTGGTCGGCGATATTGGCGAGATTGAGAAACTGGCTGAATGCCCGTGCCACCGGCACCAACTCTTCGCTGCCCAGGTTCAACAGCAGGGCCTCCAACTCGTTGCGCGCCTCGCCGAACCCCTCCCGCGCGCGTTTGGACAGGCTGCGGATCTGCTCGATCAGCTGCAGGAAGTCATCGCCCTCGGCCGCGGCGATGGTATCCCCCAGCATTCTCCCCAGCAGGCTGACGTTGCCGCGTAGGGAGGCGTAATCCAGATCCGCCATGTCGCGTCGCGCTATCAGCCGGCCTTCAGCCTGCCCAGCAGGTCGACCACCCGACAGGAGTAACCCCACTCGTTGTCGTACCAGTTGAGCACCCGCAGGTAGCGGCCACCGGTGACCCCGGTAAAGCCCGCATCAAAAATCGACGAGTGCGAATTGCCGATGATGTCCGAGGAGACAATGGGCCGCTCGCTGTACTGCAGGATGCCCTGCAAGCGCTCCGAGGCGGCCGCCTCGCGTACCGCCGCGTGCACATCGCTCACCGACACCTGCTTGCCGAGCTTGCAGAACAGATCGACCACCGAGCCGTCGGGCACCGGCACCCGGGCCGCGATGCCGTGCAGGCGTCCCGCCAGCTCCGGCAGCACCACGCCCACGGCCTTGGCGGCGCCGGTGGAAGTGGGAATGATATTCTCCGCCGCCGCCCGGCTGCGGCGCCAGTCCGAGTGGGGCACGTCGGCCAGGCGCTGGTCGTTGGTGTAGGCGTGCACCGTGTTGATCACCCCCTCCTCTATCCCGAAGGCCTCGTTGAGCACCCTGGCCATGGGCGCCAGGCAATTGGTGGTGCAGCTGGCATTGGAGATGATGCGGTGCTCGGGCAGCAGGCCCTCCTCGTTGACCCCCAGCACCACGGTGTAGTCCACCGGATCCTTGGAGGGCACCGTCAGGACCACGTGCCCGGCGCCCGCCGCCAGGTGCTGTTCCAGTTGCTCGCGCTTGCGAAACACACCGGTGGACTCGACCACCACGTCGACTCCCAGGTCTTTCCAGGGAATGTCCGCCGGGTTGCGTTCGCTCACCAGCTTCACCCGGCTCTTGTCGGTGACCAGTTGCCCGTCCTCCAGCTTCAGCGCCTTGCCGAAGGGGCCCATCACCGTGTCGTAATCCAGCAGGTAACGCAGGGCCTCGTAATCGAACAGGTCGTTGATGGCGACGACGTCGATGCCCTGCACGTTTTCCAGGATACGGAATACCGAGCGGCCTATGCGGCCGAATCCGTTGATACCGACTTTCATTACGCTGCCTCCTGCGCTACGTCCAGTTTGCGGTAGAGCCGCACCACATCCAGCAGGCGAGCGGCGTGACCGAGATTCTCATACCAGCTGAGCGTCTTGATGGTATTGCTGCCCGCCTTGATTGTTCCCTTGGCGTCGAACAGCAGGGAGTGGGGGTTGCCGATGACATCGGACGACACGATGGGGTCCTCGACCACCCCGACGATGCCGGGAAGCTGCGCCGCACCGGCGCGCATGGCGTCGTTGACCTGGTCGATTGTCACCGCGGCATCCGCCATCACCAGGTTCACATCGAGCAGACAACCCTCGTGGATGGGCACGTTGAGCGCCGAGGTGAGGATCTTGCCGTCGAAGGCCGGCAACACCTGCCCCAGCCAGCTGCCCGCCTCGTGGGTATTGGGAATGATGTTTTTCGCTGCGGAGCGGCTGCGGCGGATATCGACGCCGGCATAGTCCTGCAACGCCTGGTCCGAGGTATAGGCGTGAATAGTGGTCATGCTTCCACAGGTTATCTCGAACTGCTGCGACAACACGTGCAGCAGCAGGCACAGCGCGGTGGTGGTCGCCGAACCGGCAGAGATCATGCAGTCCTCCGCCCGCGCATCGGCTTCGTTGATGCCGGGTATGACGATCCGGTCGATACCGTCCACCGGCAGTGTGCGCAGCAGTACGCGGCGCGCGCCGTTGTCGAGGTGGCCCTGCATGCTGGCCACGTCGCGGAATTTACCGGTGGAATCGATCACCATGTCGACGCCGAACACGTCCCAGGGCATCTCTCCCGGCAGGTCGATCTGCACCAGGCGCGCGCGAAACTTCGGGTTCACCAGGAAGTTTCCCTGCAATTCGTGGCGCTCTGGTTGGTCTACCTCGGAGCACAGCAGATAGTGCAGGATTTCGGGCTTGCCGATATCGGCGATCGCCACGATCTCCACGTCATCGCTGCGCGAGGCCAATTCGTAGATCTGGCGCCCGGTCTGCCCGAACCCCATGATACCCACGCGAATGGGCTGTTCCTGTGCCATAGGTTCTCTCCTTGCCTGTTGCCTTACTGGTTGGCCATGGCGGCGCGCGCCAGGCCCTCGATATCATCCCACTTGCCATTGTCCACCAGGTCGGCCCCAACCATCCATGATCCACCGCAACAGATGACGTTGGGAAGGGCCAGGTAGTCCCGGAAATTGCCCGGGTGCAGGCCGCCGGTCGGGCAGAAGCGCAGCCGCGGGAAGGGACCCGCCAGCGACTTCAGCAGCGCCAGGCCGCCGAGCGCTTCCGCCGGGAACAGTTTGAATATGCCGAAACCATGATCCACGCCGCACATGATTTCCGAGGCGGTGGCCACGCCCGGGACGAAGTCCACCCCTGAATCCGCCGCGGCCCGCAACAATGCCGGGGTGGCGCCCGGGCTGAGCGCCAGGGTGGCGCCCGCCGCCACGGCCTGCTCGAGCTCCGCGGCCGTGGTGACGGTGCCGGCAGCCACCAGCATGCCCGGAACCTGCGCCGTCACCGCGCGTATACTGTCCAGGGCGGCGGGACTGCGCAGGGTAATCTCAATGGCCGTCATCCCGCCGCGCTGCAGTGCCCTGGCCAGTTGCACGGTGGCCTCGACACTGGCGGCAGTGACCACCGGCAGCACCCTGCAGTCCTCGAGAATGGTTTGTAACACGGGGTAGAACTCCACTGCGCCGGGGTGAAATCCGCCTGCGCAACCCTATTAAAGCGCGATATGCGTCGCTAGGGTAGCCCCAATCCAAGACAAATGCGTGACAACCCACGCCCAGCGCGTCCGCCGCGGCTGGCTGGTTAAAGTCTGGTCGGGCTGCTACGATTACCGGCCGATACCGGATAAGGGTAGCCAGGACCATGTTTGAGCGGAACAAGAGCAAGCCGGCAACAGGCAGGCCAGTGGAACCCCCGGCCGCGGCCTCCGCTGCGGCCAACCAGACCCCCGCGCCTCACGCCACCAGCAACACCAGGAGCACCGCCATGATAGGACCGAGCATCAGAATCAAGGGTGAAGTGACCGGAGACGAGGATCTCCTCATCCAGGGCCGGGTAGAGGGTACGATAAACCTGCAGGCCAATGAGGTGGTCGTGGGCGAGTCCGGCGAGGTGCGCGCCGACGTCCATGCCAGGACCATCCGCATAGACGGCAAGCTGGACGGCGACATAAGCGCCAGCGAGATCGTCACGATCTCTCGCCTGGGCAACGTCCGCGGCAACATCGTCGCCCCGCGGGTCACCCTGGAAGACGGCGGGGTATTCAAGGGCAGTATCGACATGGACCCGGCCGAGGCGGGCGGCAAACCAGCCAAGCCGGCGCCCAAGGAGCCCGCCACCATCGGCCAGGTGGACAGCACGCCACAGCTCGACCTCAAGCGCGGCTGAGCGTATTCCCCGGCGCGGCTCCGGCCGGGCGCCGGCCCGCCGTGGCGATGAGTACCATCCAGCCCTCCAGCCTGTTGCCAACCCTGTTGGACGGTATCGATGAGGAGCAGCTCCTCACGGTGCTCCACATCGGCCCCGCCGCGCCGGAGACGGTGGAATTCTTTTGCCGCTACCGCTGCAAGCTGCACTTCATCGACCTATTCTCCGAGCTTGATGATCTGCAGGTAGAGGACGACGACGCCAGCGGCGCGCAGGCCGCGCTGACCGGATTGTTGCAGCTGCCGGCCGACACGCGCATCGACCTGTGCCTGTTCTGGGACCTGTTCAATCACCTGCAGGACCCCGTCATCTCCGCCCTGGCAACTACCCTGCGACCGCACCTGCACGGCGCCACGCGCGGCCACTGCTTTGCGGTGCACAACCCCCGCACGCCCCAGTACAGCCAGCGCTATGGGATTCGCCAGGCGGACGCCCTCTGTGTACGCCAGCGGCCGGCACCGCTGCCGGGCTACCATCCCCGCAACCGGGGCCAGCTGGAAAAATGGCTGCCGGGCTTTCGCGTCAGCCGCAGCGTGCTGCTGGCCGACGGCCGTCTGGAAGTACTGCTGCAGGCCGCGGCCCGGCCGCGTTAGACTTCAGATTAACGACTTAACGATAACAATGCGGACACTGCCATGAACGACTCGACCGATGACACGCTGCCGACAGGCGTCAAACTGCTGCACGACCCCGTGCGCAACAAGGGTACCGCTTTTACCGACGCCGAACGCGACCTGCTGGGCCTGCGCGGCCTGCTGCCGCCGCGGGTATGCTCGGCGCTGGACCAGGAACAGCGCATGCTGGAAATCCTGCGCAACAAGGACAGCGACCTGGAGCGCTACATCGCCCTGATCGCCCTGCAGGACCGCAATGAGACCCTGTTCTACCGCGTGCTGGTCAACCATATCGAGGCCACCATGCCGCTGATCTACACACCCACCGTGGGCAAGGCCTGCCAGCGCTTCAGCCACATCTATCGCCGCTCCCGCGGGTTGTATATCTCGCTGAACGAGCGCGGGCGGGTGCGCGCCACCCTGGACAACTGGCCGCACCGGGACCCGCGCATCATCGTGGTGACCGACGGCGAGCGCATCCTCGGGCTGGGCGACCTGGGCGCCGCCGGCATGGGCATCCCGGTGGGCAAGCTGTCGCTGTACACCGCCTGCGCCGGCATCCACCCCACCCAGTGCCTGCCGGTCACCCTGGATGTGGGCACCAACAACGAGGACCTGCTGAACGACCCGCTGTACCTGGGGCTGGAGCGCCGCCGGGAACGCGGCGCGGCCTATGATGAGTTGCTGGAAGAGTTCGTCGAGGCGGTGCAGGAGGTCTTTCCCCGCGCCCTGATTCAGTTGGAGGACTTCGGTAACCGCAACGCCTTCCGCCTGCTGGAGCGCTACCGCGACCGGGTCTGCCTGTTCGACGACGACATCCAGGGCACCGGGGCGGTCGCCCTGGCCGGACTGCTGGGCGCCCTGCGCATCAGCGGCGGCGAGTTGGGCCGCCAGCGGATCCTGTTTCACGGCGCCGGGCAGGCAGGCATCGGCATCGCCACCACCATCGTGGCGGCCATGGTCGAGTCCGGCCTGGATCGCCAGCAGGCTCTGGCCAACTGCTTTCTGTTCGACAGCCAGGGGCTGGTGGTCGCCGATCGGCAGGACATACCGCTACAGAAGCAGCCCTTCGCCCACGATCTGCCGGCCAGTGACGATTTCGCCGCCGCCGTGGAGGCCCTGCAACCCACCGCCATCATCGGCTGCGCAGGCCAGGCGGGCGTCTTCGACGAGCAGGTGGTGACCAGGATGGCGGCCGCCAACGACCGGCCTATCGTGTTCGCCCTGTCCAACCCCACGGCCAACTCCGAATGTTCCGCGCAGCAGGCCTATCAGTGGAGCGAGGGCCGGGCCATCTTCGCCAGCGGCAGCCCCTTCGATCCGGTCAGGCTGGGAGGGGAAACACTGGTACCGGGACAGGGCAACAACGCCTATATCTTCCCCGGCGTGGGCCTGGGCGCAATCGCCAGCCAGGCCACCAGGGTCACCGACGAGATGTTCCTGGCCGCGGCGCGGGTGCTGGCCGCGCAGGTCAGCCAGGACGACCTGGCGCTGGGCCGGGTCTACCCCAGCCTGGAACGCATCCGCGAGGTGTCGGCCCTGGTGGCCGCGGAAGTCGCCGCCATCGCCTACCGGCAGGGCCTGACGCAGCGGCCGCAACCCGAGGACATTCTCGCCGACGTGCGCGCACAGATGTACGAGCCGGTCTACCCCCACTACGCCTGAACCGCGCCCCGTTGCCCGGCGCCCCAATGGCTGCAAAGTTGATCTGTTTCAAGCCGGCCGGGGCGCGACTTTCGTTACACTGGGCCGATCTCGCCGGGCAGCGGGCGCCTCCGGCAGCTAATACACAGCGGCGACCGCTCCGCCCCGGATGCCGGTGTTGCAACGAACCGGCCCGGTGGTACAGTCGTACGCAGCATTACCTGCCTATGAGGAGGGCCGGGTATGGCCAATCAGAACCAGGACAGCGCCACGGCGATCGAGGAGGTCGTCTCGGAATTGCACCGCAGGGGGGTCGAGCGGGGCGAGCTCGAGTACGAGCGCCTGGTCGCCGAAGCCCGCGCGGAGGCGGCCCAGATTGTCGCGGCAGCGGAGTCCCGCCGGGACAGCCTCACGGAGGAGGGCCAGCGGGAAGCTGCCCGCCTGGTTGCGGCGGCGCAGGCGGAGGCGGAGCAGCTGCTGCGCGCCTTTCTCGGCTCCCTGGCCGACGTGTTCAGGCGCCGCGCCTCGAATGTATTGCAGGCCCTGAGCGAGCGCAGTTTTGCCCCTGAGCGCAGCGCGGCCACCCTGCGCGAGTTCGTCGCGGCGCTCGATGAAGACAGGGTGGAGCGCCTGCAGGTCTGGCTCGAGCGGGCCGACCCGCAGAGCTTCCTTGAGGGGCTGCTGATCCTGGCCATCGTGTTTTACAGGGATGGCGAGGGCTTTACCCACTTCCAGATCGATGCCGACCTGCAATCCCGGCTGGCGGCGGTGCTTGCCGACCCGGAAGTGGAACCGGGCATCGGCTTCGAGTTTCGCCAGGGCATAGCCGGATTCCGGGTCTCCAGGAAAACCGGCCGCGAGGTGGAGGTCTCCGAGGAGAGCCTCAAGCACATGACGGAGATCTGGGCCGGGGACGAGTTCCGCACCGTGCTGGCACGCCTGCTGGCAGGGGAAAACCTGCCCGGGGCAAGCCGCGATGGCTGATCTGGCCTACCTGCTCGCGCGCCTGCCGACCCTGTATCCCGACAGCCAGCTGCGCCCCGTGGGGGTGGCCGAGTTCCTGGGCATGATCGCCGATTCGCAGCACCGCCACTGGTGTGCGGCGGTGCTGGACTGGCTGCGCATCGCCAACCAGGAGGCCCGCGCACTGCAGCTGCCCCTGCCCTTTCCCGATGCCGGGGAACCGCCGCCCGCCGCCGAGTCCCCCATGAACCCCTGGCACGATTACTATCGCCAGCTCAACCAGCTCGATACGCCGCCGCTGCTGCGGCGCTGGGCGCGTGAGGATGCGGCCAGTATCGTTCACCGCGCCAACTACCGCGGCTCGGAATCGACCCTGGCCCGGCGCCAGACACCCAGGGCCGAAATCGCCACCCTGATCGAAACCACGCCCGCGACCCTGGAAGAAGCCCAGGAGCAGGACCGCCGCCTGCTGGCGCTGCGCTTCGTGCGACTGGACCAGTTTCTGTACGGCAGTACCAGCGATGCCCCGCAACGGCTGTACGCCTATGCCATTCGCCTGCTGCTGCTGGCGCGGCTTGGCGTCCCGCTGGAGGCCCAGCATGCAGCTTGAAACCAGCGCGCGCATCATCAGCGCCAACACGGCGGGAATCGCCGAAATTCGCCTGCTACCCACCCAGGCACCGGCGGTCTACGAGATGGTTCGCTTCCCCCTGGAGATCGACGGGCGGCGCATTGAACTGCTGGGCGAAATTACCGAAATAGACGGCGATACCGCCATCGTCCAGCTGTACGAGGGAGCAGAAGCGCTCGCAGTAGGGGGCATCGCCCTGCCGACCGGCGAACCTTCCCTGTGCCAGGTCGCTCCAGGCATGCCCGGTATCCGCATGTCCGGGATTGGCTCCTCGCTGGACAGCATGCCCGGCCAGCACATCCCGCGGGGCGAACACTTCTCGCCCCTGGCGTCTTTGCGCGCCGGTTTCGAAGCCAGTGCAGCCCCCGGTGACCGGGTACTGGCCGGCTCCCTGCTGGGGCGCGCCCACGTGGGCAGCCTGGCATACCGGATCAACGCGCCCCAGGATCGCTGGCAGCGCGACGGCCTGGTCGAATGGCTGGCGGCGCCGGGGGAATACGCCGTGGGCGACACCATCGCGACCATTCGCTACAGCGCCAATGAACTGCGCGAGGTGTCGATGATCAGCCAGCACCCGGTGCGCCAGGCGCGCCCGGTGGCGCGCCGGCTACGGGCCATCCGGCCACTGTTTACCGGTAAGCGCACCATAGATTCTTCCATGGTGTTGCTGGAAGGCGGCAAGTTCATCGTCATCGGCGGTGCCGGCACCGGCAAAACCTGGTTCACCCAGGACCTGGCCAAATACAGCGATGTGGACCTGGTAGTGCTGGTGTTGTGCGGCGAGCGCTCCGGGGAGGCGACCGAGGTGGTCATCAACTACCAGCGCATGGGTCTCATGGATCGCACGGTCGTCATTCTCAACACCAGCGCCCAGAGCGCCCAGGCGCGGGGCCAGTCGGTACGCTTCGGCGCCGCGGTCTGCGAGGGGCTCAGGGACATGGGCATGAACGTGCTGATGATCGTCGACTCACTGTCGCGCCAGGGTCAGGGAGATCGCGAGACCGCCGGCATGCTGGGCAAGATGCCGGGTAAACAGAGTTTCCCGGTGGACATGCCCTCGGTGATGGCCTCCACCTTCGAACGCTGCGGCCGGGCCACCTGCCTGGGCGGCTTCGACGCCTCGATCACCGGCGTCATGGCCGTCTCCCCCGATGGCGACGACTACGAGGGTGACGCCATCGCCCAGGTGGCACGCCAGTATGCCGACGGCACCGTCATCCTCACCAACAAGGTCGCCCACCGGGGGTACTACCCGGCAGTGGGTTTTGGCGCCGGCCTCTCCACCAGCAAGACCACCGGCATGGAACGGCGCGAGGAGCTGCGCAGGTTTTTCGAGGAGCGCAAGCTGCCCGACTGGATCGAACTGGGCGCTCACCTGGCCGCAACCGTGGCGGACTCCGAAGGGCCGCTCACGGACCAGATCAAGGTGCTTACCGCCAAGCGCATGAGCGCCGAGGACTACCGCCGCTACCTGCTCGGCAACATCTACCGGCGCGCGTTCTTCGTGCAGGACTCCGGCAACCCCGTCGACCAGAAAACCAGCCCGCAGCGCATGCTGGTGATGATGCAGTTCTGCCGGGACCTGGACAGTGCATTTCCACTGCTACAGGACAAGGAGCGCGCCCGCAGTCTCGCCGACCAGCTGGGCGGCAGGGCCTACGAGGTCACCCTTCTCGAAGAGGGCTACCAACAGGCCTACCAGGCGATCCTCGAATGGCTGCGCAACGCGGCCAGCGAAGGGCAAAACGGCGACGCGGGGTCCGATGATGCTGCAGTTTAAACCCCACGGAATTTCCCTGCCGCTGATCACCTTCGGGCCGATCGCCGGCCTCGAAGTGGGCACCGAGGCGCACTTTCCCGACGGCGGCATGGGCATTGTCACCGCCGTGGGCAGCAAAACGACCGTGCAGTACCTGGGCACCCCGCTGAACATCAGCCGCGATACGAAAGTGCGCTTCACCAACGACCAGCTGCGTTTCAACTATGACCGCGAGGGCATAATCGGGCGCACCCTGGACCCGCTGGGGCGCCCCCTGGACGGCCGCCCCGAGGTGATCGGCGAGACCCTGCCGGTCTATGGGGGGATTCTCAATCCCACCCGCCGCACCCTCGCAGAAGGCCTGATCCAGACCGGTTTTCCCGCCCTGGATGCCAAGGAGCCTATTCCCCAGGGCATCAAGATCCTGTGGATGAAGCGGCCTGAGGAGAGCCTGGACTACGCCGTGGCGCGAACGCTGATGCGGGCGCGTTACCGCAGGCATCGCGAGGACCCGCTGAAGCCACTCACTGTCATCTTCTGTGCGCTGGGCCTGACCCGCGACTCGATACTGTACTTCCAGAGTATCCGCGCGCGCATCGGCCGCACGGTATACGTCCTGCACAGCGCCTCGGACCCGGCCATCAGCGCCCTGCTGGCTCCCCAGACCGCCTGCCAGATCGGCGAGCGCCTGGCAATGGAAGGCGAGGAGGTGTTGCTGGTCATCCACGACATGCGCATCTTCTACAACGCCCTGGCCGAGGTACGCGGCATCCAGGGCGCCCCACCGGGCAAGGACAACTCCCCGGTCGACTTCTACTCCCAGGCCGCGCGGATATATGAACGGGCCTTCATCAGGGAAAGCGGCAGCCTGACGGAAATCGTCGTCATGTCCGTACCCAACCTGGATCACAGTGAGATCGGCGCCAACCTCACCAAGTATTCCACCGAGGGCCATATTCCCTGGAACAAGGGCTCGCTGGATTTCCTGGCGGCCCTGTCGCGGCTCAAGGGCGAGGCCTTTCACGCCTCCCGCGCCGACCACAAGGCGTTGCAGCGCGCGATTACCGCCGCCTATTCGCGGGCGCTGGAGGTCCGCGAGCAGGAATCCCTGGGCCTCAAGATAACCGCCGCCATCGACCTGGCCTACCTGCGCTTTGCCGCCCTGTTCGAGCAGACCGTGCTCAACACCGACGAGTACCTGGAGGTCGACGCCGCCCTGGATCGCTGCTGGCACGCGCTGGGGGAAATACCGCCGGAAAACCTGGATATCGACGCCGCCGTGAAGGCAGACTTCCACCACTACCGGCCGCACGACACCGGGGCGCTCGACTGATGTCCTCCGGCCAGCGCCTGCGCCAGGTCAAGGAGGATATCAGTCGCATCGAGCGTTTCCTGCCGGTCATGAAGCGGGTACTGACCATGTTGCGGGTGGAGATTCGCAATTTCCAGGAGCGCATCACCGACCTCGAACAGCGCCAACAGCAGCTGGAGTCGCGCTGGCAGGCGCGCGCGGGCCACGCCCTTGGCGAGACCATTGCAGCGTCCCTGGAAGCCGAAGTGCTGGTGCGCGCGGAAAACCTTGTGGGCGTCGATATCGAGGAGGTCAAGTCGGTCAAGGCCCACTGCCGCCTGAGCCAGGTACTCATCTGCCAGTCGGCGGCGGCCGCGGCCACCACCGACCTGGCCATCGAACGCCTGCAACTGGCACAGAGGCTGGACATAGAGCGTCGCAACCTGATGCGCCTCGAGGACGCCGAGGAGGAATTCGTGTTCCTCATCAACGGCAGCGAGCAGGTGCGCCTGCCGCCGCTGCACGAGGAACTGGCGCGCCTGGCCCGCGCCATGGACGAGGAAAACGGCATGGCGGCCACCATTGCCCGCCTGCTGCGCGAACGCGAGGCAGACAAGCATCAGGAACTGGAGACATGGCCACTGTTGGGATGAAATACGCCCTGGTCTGCGGGGCGCGCGATATGCGCGGCAAGGCACTGGAGGTGCTGCTGGACCTGGGGGCGCTGGAGTTGCACCGCCTCAGCGCGGTAACCGGCGGTCGCGCCCAGCGCCAGGCGCTGATTCGACTGTACGAGCAGGTGCGGGACTGCGGCGCCCTGGACGTACCACTACAGTGCCCGGAGGCCGTGCCCGACGACCTGGTAGCCCTGGCCGAGCAACTACTGGCGGACACCGACGGCCTGTTCCGAGAGCTGAATGAACTGCTGGCCATCGACGAGCGGCAGCAGGTATGGGGGGAAATATCCCCCGGGCACCTCACCGACCTCGCCGAGGAGGGTATCCACGTGCAGTGCTGGCGCACCGACGATCCCCAGAGCCTCGCCTGGCTGGACAGTGAGGGCACCGTGCTGTGGCAGGGACGGCACCCGCAGAACGCGCGGGAGATGCTGTTTTATACCCTCAGGCGGGGGGAGCCGCTGGCCCTGGACTGGGCCGTCAACCTGGCGCTGCCGGACCGGGATCCCGCTTCGCTGCACACCCAGATCAGCCATCTGCGGGCTCGTATCGAAACCCTGCAGGGAGGGCTGCGCTGGCTGGCCAGGGAACGCATCGACGAGTTCGGACGCCAGGTGGCGGAGCGGATCGACGAACTGAGCATCGAATCCGGCCGCATCCAGTCGCACGCCGACGAGCACGTGTTCGTGCTGTCGGGCTGGATTCCCGCGGACCAGGTCGACGCCTGCGCCCAGCGCCTGCGCCAGGTGGCCGGGGTCAATGCGAGCTTTCGCGATCCCCGCCCCGGCGAGGACCCCCCGACCCTGACCCGCTATCCCGCCTGGGCGCGGCCTATCCAGTCCATCTTCGAGTTCATGGGCTATCGCCCCGGCTACCACGAATACGATGCCGGGCAACTGATCATCGTGTTTTTCACCGTGTTCAGCGCGCTGTTGATCAACGATGGCGGCTACGGCCTGCTGCTGCTGTGCCTGCTGGGCGCGGGCTATCGGCGGCTGTCCGCCGCACTGGGCAGCGGCGCCGTGCAACTGGGGCTGTACGTGGCCGGCGCCACCGCGCTCTACGGCGCACTGACGGGCTCGTTCTTCGGCATGCAGTTCGAGTCGCTGGCGGGCATCCCGTTCCTGCACCTGGACACCAATGACATGATCAGGCTTTCGTTCGGCCTGGGTATCCTGCACCTCAGCCTGGGCCGCCTGATCCAGGTGAGACGCCTGGGATGGTCGGCGAAAATGGTGGCCGAGCTGGGATGGCTGGCCATGCTGTGGGCCATTTTCCTGGGCATCCTGAACGTGTTTACCGGCCAACCGATTCCCGCTGTCAGCGGCCCGCTGCTGGGTCTGGGGGCGCTACTGGTAGTGGCGCTGTCGAACAGCGAGCGGGGCATCATTCGGGGCGCGCTGGCCGGGCTGGGGGAATTGCTGGGCAATGCCACCACCCTGTTTTCCGACATGATGAGCTATATACGGATCATGGCGGTGGGCTTTGCCAGTATGAGCCTGGCGATGACCACCAACCTGATGGCAGAGCAGACCGGGTCGGTGTTTTTCGGCGGGCTGATACTGCTGGTGGGCCACGCCATCAACCTGGGCCTGGGCATCATCGCCCTGTTTGTTCACGGGCTGCGTTTGAATACGCTGGAATTCGCCCGCCAGGTGGGCGTAATCTGGTCGGGGCGCGCATTCGAACCCCTGGCCCGGTTTCAACTCAAAAACATAGAGGACTGATATGGTGGAAACGGCAAGTATTGGTGCGCTCGGTTACGTCATGTGGGGCCTGGCGGCGATGGGCAGCACCCTGGGCATCTATCGGGCCGGGGTGGCCGTGCAGGGTGTGTGGGCGCAGCAGGCGCGCAGCCCGGAGGGCAAGCTCTCCATGGAGTACATCGCCTTTGCCATGTTCCCGGCCTCCCAGGTGCTTTACCCGTTCATTCCGCAGTTCATGAAACAGCACCTGTTCGAGGACCCCCAGTACGGCTCCCTGGGCATCGCCACCGGGCTGGCGACGGGGCTGATCCTGCTCGGCGCCGCCTACGCCCAGGGCTGTATCGCGGGCGCGGGAGTGCAGATGGTGCACGAGACCGAGGGCCGCGCCAGGGGGCAGGCATACAGCCTGGTGTTTCTGGTGGAAGGCATCGGTATTGTCGCCATAGGTATCCTGGTCGCGCTGCTGCCCTGACGCGCTCGGGGCTTGTGCTATAGTCGCGGGCGCGGGCATGCAGGCCGCCATTCCACTACCGCGAGGAGAGCGCCGCGTGAAAAAGTTCCTGATCGGTTTACTGGCTGTCGCAGTGCTGGTGGCCGCCGTGCCCCTGGTACTCATGGCCACGGGCACCATCGACAGCAGCAGCCTGCGCATGATCCTCAATGTGATGACAGGACTGGGCGGCCCGGCCACCAGTGCCGGCGCCGTGCAGCGGCGCCTGCAACTGCCCGATGGCTTCACCGTGCAGTTGTACGCGGCCGACCTGCCGCGGGCGCGCTTTCTGCGCTTTACCCCGGATGGCGACCTGCTGGTAAGCCGTCCCCACTCCGGTGACATCGTCCTGCTGCGCCGGGATGCCGACGGCGACGGCCACCCGGATGCGGTGGAAACCCTGATAGACGGGTTGAAGCGCCCGACGGGCATGGATTTCCTCGGGGACTGGCTGTATATCGCCGAGTCCGACCGCATCGGCAGGGTGCGTTTCGACAGTGCCAGCGGCACCCTGGCCGGTGACTACCAGGGCGTGGTGGAGGGCCTGACCGACGACGGCAACCACTGGAGCAAGACCCTGCGCTTCGGCGCCGACGGGCTCATGTACCTGGCGCAGGGCTCCACGTGCAACGTCTGCACCGAGAGCGACGAACGCCGCGCCACCATGATGCGCTTTGCCCCGGACGGCAGCGGTGCCGAAATCATTGCCACCGGGCTGCGCAATTCCGTGGGCTTCGATTGGGCTCCCTGGAATGGCGCGCTGTACGCGACCGACAACGGCCGCGACCTGCTGGGAGACGATTTCCCCCCCTGCGAGCTCAATCACATCGTCGCCGGCAATTTCTACGGCTGGCCCTACTTCAACGGCGCCAACATAGCCGACCCGGACATGGGCGCCGACCCGCTGGCGCAACAGCGCCAGCCCACGCCGCCGGCCCACGGCTTCCGGGCGCACAACGCGCCGCTGGGCATCAGCTTCATCGATGCCACCGGCTGGCCGGCGGAATACCAGCGCAGCGCCCTGGTGGCCCTGCACGGCTCCTGGAATCGCAGCACGCCGGACGGCTACAAAGTGGTCTCCCTGCACTTCACCGACGACGGTATCGAGGAGCGTGACTTCCTCAGCGGCTTCAACCGGGACGGCGACATTTCCGGGCGCCCGGTGGACGTCGCCCAGGGGCCGGACGGCGCCATCTACATATCCGATGACTACGCCGGCGCCATCTACCGGGTAAGCCGTGGCGAGGGCGGCGCCGGCCTGCAGGCGGACACCGCTATACCCGCTGCCAGCCGCCTCGATAGCGAGCCACCCGCCTGGCTGCAGGACGCCGACCTCGATGCCATGGCGGCACGCGGTGCCGAGCTCTATGATCACTACGCCTGCATGGCCTGCCACGAGGAGGGGATGAATCCGGTCTCACTGGCCGGCCTGCCCCAGAGGCTTGGCTACCGGGCAGTGATCGAGGTACTGCGCGCGCCCCAGTCACCCATGCCGATTTTCCCGCTCAGCAAGGCGGAACAGCGCGAGCTGGCAGTGTACCTGCTGACCCGCGAGGACAGCGCAACCCCGCGGTGAACCCGACATGCGGGTTTCGCGGGCCCAACAGACAGGAGAAGCGAAGATGGCTACTAAAATTATACCGCCACTGGACCTGATGTTCTTTCTGACCGAGTCGCCCCAGAACCCCAAGCACGTGGGTGCGGTGCAGGTCTTCCAGTTACCCGACGGGGCGCCGGCCGATTACCTGCTGAACCTGGTGGAAACCTTCAAGGCGGCCCCGGTGGTCGAACCCTTCAATCACCGGCCGCACTTTCCCCGCCTCGGCCTGCCCCAGTGGCGCCAGGTCGAGGAGATGGAAATGAGCTATCACGTGCGCCATTCCGCCCTGCCCCGCCCCGGCTCCCTGGACCAGTTGATGGACGTGGTGCAGCGCCTGCACGCCGGCGTGCTGGACCGGCGGCGGCCCTGCTGGATGTGCCAGGTGATCGAGGGCCTGGAGGACAACCGTTTCGCCGTGTACACCAAGATCCACCACGCCTACATCGACGGCATGTCGGGCGTGAAGCGCATGTACGGCTCGCTGTCCTCTTCGCCGGACGACAACCGGATCACACCGACCTGGTCATACCAACCGGAAAAGTCCCGGGACGGCGCCGCGCCGCATCCCTCCGACGGCAGCAATCCCGCGCAGACGCTGGTAAACCAGGCAAAGGGCGTGGCGCAGGCCTCCCGCTTCCTGGCGGACATGGGCCTGCAATGGCTCAAACTGCGTGACGGCAAGGCCACCATACCCTTTACCGCCAACCGCACCCGCATGAACCGCCCGGTGGAATGGGAAACCCGCTCCACCGCGGTGTGTACCTTTCCCCTGGACAAGATCCATGCAATCGGTCACCGCCACGGGTGCACCGTCAACGAGGTGGTGCTGGCCATCATCGGCGGCGCGCTGAATGACTATCTGACGGAGCATCACGAGCAGCCCAGCGAGCCGCTGGTGGCTCTGTGCCCCGTCTCCCTGCGCCCCCAGGGTGACGATTCCGCCAAGACCCAGGTATCGGCGGTGCACGTCAAGCTGGGACAACCGGATGCCACCACGGCCCAGCGCCTGGAGCAGGTGGTGGACTCCTCCCGGGCGGCCAAGGATGCCGTCAGCCAGTTGTCCGCCGAGGGAATGATAGATTACGGGGTGATCATTTTTGCCCTGTGGGAAGTGCTGGCGCGCACCCGCCTGGAGCAGTTCGTCACACCTTCCTACAACGTGCTGGTCTCCAATGTGCCCGGCCCGGGCAACGAGGCCATGTACCTGTGCGGCTCGAAGATGCAGGCCAGTTACCCCATCTCGGTTTTTCTGCCGGGGGTCAACCTCAATGCCACCTTGCTGTCCCACGGCAACAACCTGGATTTCGGCCTGCTCGGGGACAAGCACGTGCTGCCCGACCTGGACCTGGTGGTGGCGCGCATGGAACACCATTTCGCCTTGCTGCAGGGCGAGCTAACAAGCGACAGGACGACAGCCAGGGCCCGGCCCGGACCGGGCCCTAAAACCAGCACCCAGACCAAGGCAAAAACCAAGACAAAGACCAAGGCAAAGTCCAAAACAAGGTCCAACGCGAAGTCCAAGGCACAGTCCCGGACAAAAGCGAAGCCCCGCAGCGGAACGACTGCCGGCACCAGCCGCAAGAAACCGGCGGCATCTGCCCGGACAACCCCTGACAGCGGCCGCAAGAGGCGCTAAGCGATAACAGCCAACATGCTGCGTTACCTGCCCAACAGCCTGACCCTGGCGCGCCTGCTGCTGGCCGCTCCGCTGGGTATGCTGGTGCTGCAGCAACAGTACCAATGGGCACTGGCGGTTGGCCTGCTGGCCGGGTTGAGCGATGCCCTGGACGGCTTCCTGGCCAGGCGCCTGAACGCACACTCCCGCGTCGGCGCGGCGCTGGACCCCATCGCCGACAAGGTGCTGGTCACGGTGGCGTTCCTGAGCTTTGCCTGCAGCGGCCTGATCCCGTGGTACCTGGCGGGAGCCGTGATCCTGCGCGACCTTGTGATCGTCACCGGCGCGGCCTGCTATCACCTGCTGATCGGCCCCCTGGAGTTCGCCGCCACCACACTGAGCAAGGTCAATATGTTCGTGCAGATCTGCTTCTGCGCCCTGTTGCTGCTCGCCCAGGTGGTTACCTGGGTACCGCCCGCGGCACTGACCCTGGGAACCGTGGCGGTACTGTTCATCGCCGGTGCCAGCGGCTGCGACTATGTCCTGAAGTGGTCTGCCCGGGCCATCGCCCAGCGGCGGCAACATCCGTGACAATGTCTGTATCATGCACCCATAGCGAACATAGGGAATATCGTGACAACCAAAGTCCACGTCCTGACCTACAATATCCACAAAGGTTACTGCACCGGCAACCGCCGCTTCGTGCTGGATTCCATGCGCCAGCGCATCGCCGAAACCGAAGCCGATGTGGTATTCCTGCAGGAGATTCACGGCACCGCCATCAAGAGCGAGGCCAAGCGGCGGCGCTTCTCCTACCCGGACCAGCCGCACTTCGAATACCTGGCCGATCAGGCCTGGCCGCACTACGCCTACGGCCGTAACTCCATCTACCGCAAGGGCGACCACGGCAATGCCATCCTCAGCATGCACCCCTTCGCCAGCTGGGAGAACATAGACGTGTCCATTTTCAAGCGCTCGAGCCGCAGTATCCTGCATGGGGTGGTTGAAATACCCGGGCGCTCCATTCGCCTGCACACCCTGTGCGTTCACCTGGGCCTGCTGGAGCAGGAGCGCAAGGGGCAGTTGCAGGCGCTCACCGAGCGAATCGACCAGCACGTACCCCACGACGAGCCGATGATCATCGCCGGGGATTTCAACGATTGGCGCCGGCGCGCGGAACAACACCTGCACCAGGACCTGGGGCTGGAAGAGCTGTTCGTGGCAATGCAGGGGCGCCACGCCCGCACCTTTCCGGTGTGGGCACCGGTGCTGCCGGTGGATCGCATCTACTACCGCGGCCTGCGCCCGCTGGCGTGCCAGCGTCTGCATCAGGGGCCCTGGCGCGACCTGTCCGACCACGCTGCGCTGTTCGGGGTATTCAGCCTGTGAACGGCGCCGGCGGGGCCAGCCAGATCCTGCGGGATCCGCGCTTTGTCAACGAACTCGAACTCGCCGCGCGGGCCAGTGGCAGGAGTATCGAGCAGGCCAGTCAATACGCGCGCAAATGCCTGCACGAGATCGAGGCCACCCCGCGGGATTCCTGGCTGGCCCCCGCCGCCAGGCTGGCCCGCTTCATCTACACCCGCAGTTACGAGCGCCAGCTGGATATCAATCTGGAGGAGCTGGAAAAACTGCGCGAACTGTCCAGGGACCACCTCCTGCTGTTCCTGTGGTCGCACAAGTCGCACATGGACAGTTTCGTGTTCATGCTGTCGCTGTACGAAAACCAGTTTCGCCCCGTGCCGCTGATATTTGCCGGTATCAACATGAATTTTCTCGGCTTCGGCAGCCTGGCCAGGCGGGTGGGCGCCATATTCCTGCGGCGCACCTTTGCCGAGGACCCCATCTACAAACTGGTGTTTCGCAGCTATATCGACCACCTGATCCGCAACAAGGTGCCCCTGTCCTGGTCGATAGAGGGCACCCGTTCGCGCACCGGCAAGCTGTCGCCGCCGAAACTGGGCATACTCAACTGGGTGACCGAATCCTGTCGCAAGGAGCAGGTGGACAAGGTGCTGCTGGTACCGGTTTCCATCGCGTTCGACCGCATAGCGGAAATCGATGACTACGTGGCGATCCAGCGCGGCGAACCCAAGCGCAAGGAATCCCTGGGCTGGTTCTTCAATTACATCTTCGGCATGAAACAGCCCTATGGCAGGATCTATGTGCGCTTTGCCCCACCGCTGGCGCTGGGAGAGGCCACCAGCCTGTCCCCGGAGATGACCGACGGCACCCAGGGCGGCAGCGGCGAGGTAACCCGCATGGGCTTCGAGGTGTGCACCCGCATCGAGCAGGTCACCCCCATCAAATCCGCCGATGTCCTCACCATGGTGTTGCTGGGGGCCAACGGCCGCGCTCTGACCGCCAACGAGATCTACCGCCAGGCCACCGATATCGCCGGTGACGTCCGCCAGCGCAAGTTGCCCGCCGCCTCCGGTTTCAGCCTGGAAAGCGAGGAGCAGGTCAGCGCCGCTGTGCTGGCGCTGCAGGGTTCGGGCCTGGTGCGCGGTTTCGACAGGGCCAGTGAGCCGGTGTACTACATACCGCGGGAAAAGCGCCTGGCGGCCGCCTACTATCGCAACACCATCACCC
Source organism: Pseudomonadales bacterium (assembly GCA_024234735.1). Taxonomy (GTDB): domain Bacteria; phylum Pseudomonadota; class Gammaproteobacteria; order Pseudomonadales; family Halieaceae; genus JARRPM01. The sequence continues at coordinate 125,773 of JACKNV010000001.1, read as the reverse complement.
ACTTTTTCCTGGAGGCGGCGCTCGCCGAAATCGGGCTGGCCTGCTGTGCCCTGGATATCGACGCACCCGGGCCGGCGCAGCTGGAGCGCCAGGTGCTGGATCTGCGCGACCTGTTCAAGTTCGAGTTTTTCTACAAACCCACCGCGGCGTTCCTGCAGGACGTCAGGGAAGCAGCGCAGCAACGCTACCCGGGCTGGGCCGACGGCGAGCGCTCCCTGCAGACCCTGCTGCGGGAAAAACCGCCACGCTTCGGGCATGCCATCCTGCGCTCCATCACCGAGTCCTACCTGGTGATCGCCGCCACCTTGCTGGACCGGGAAACAGCGCCTGTGGTCGATCGCAAGCGATTCGTGGTCCGCCTGATGGCCCAGGGTGAACAAATGCTGTTGCGCCGTACCATCACCTGCGAGTCGTCGGTTTCCCAGGACATGTTCGCCACCGGTCTGCGCCTGGCAGACCACCTGCAACTGCTGCAGCCCGGGGGCGACCCGCGCCCCGCACGGGAGGCCTTCGCCGCTCGCGTGGTAAAAGCGCTGTCCGCGATCAACCTGCTGCAACGCTCATACGATGCCGCCTGGTTCGCCCAGTTGTCCTCGGGTAAGATCGCCAATCTGCTCGGGCCGTAGGCGCAAGCGCTCTCAACCAATATCAATTACAGGAGATCTTTATGCGAGTGGGAAAGGTAGCCAGGACCCTGGCGGAATTGCCGCAGATGCTGAAACTGGCCAAGGAAGTCAAGCCACGCTCCCCGGCCACCCGCGACTGCTTTGCCGCACGGGTGGAAGCAACCGCCGAGCGCTACCCCGAGCGCACCGCCATTATCTTCGAAGACGACCGCATAAGCTGGCGCGAACTCAACGCGCGGGCCAACCGCTATGCCGCCAGTTTCCGCCAGCTGGGCCTGCGCCGCGGCGACACGGTAAGCCTGATGATGGAAAACCGCAGTGCATTCATCGTCATGATTGTCGCCCTCAACAAGCTGGGCGTCACCGTTGCCCTGCTCAATACCAACCTCAGCGGCCACCCCCTGGCGCACTGCATCGAGATAACCGGCTCGCGCATGTGTGTGTGCGGCGAGGAACGGCTGCAGGCCATGGCCGACGTGCGCCAGGAAGCGGCGCTTGCCGGCATCGAGCAGTACCTGTTCGTGGCCGACAGCGGCACCGAGCGCTGCCCCGAATGGGCCGTGGACCTGGACGAGCTGGCGGCGCGGGAAGACAGCGCCAACCCGCCACAGACCGGCGAGGTCACCCTGGGCGACACCGCCATGTACATTTTCACCTCCGGCACCACCGGCCTGCCAAAGGCCGCGGTGTTGTCCAACCGCCGCTACCTGATGACCGCGGCCCTGTCCTACCAGGCCGGGCTGCGCTGCGACGTCAATGACTGCATCTACCTGTGCCTGCCGCTGTACCACGGCACCGGAATGTTCCTGGGGGTCGGCGCGGCCTTCTGCACCGGCGCCACCATGTTCATCCGCCGCAAGTTCTCGGCCAGCAACTTCCTGCCCGAGGTGCGCGCCCACGGGGTGACCTGTTTCATCTACATCGGCGAACTGTGTCGTTACCTGCTGCATACCCCTGAACAGCCTGACGACTTCAGGAATCCACTGGCCACCATGATGGGGAACGGCCTGCGCCCCGACATCTGGCTGCAATTCAAGGAGCGCTTCGGCATCTCCCGGGTATCGGAATTCTATGGCTCCAGTGAGGGCAACGTGGGCTTCCTCAACCTGCTGAACAAGGACTGTACCGTGGGCGCCACCACCCTGCCGGTGGCCTTGGTCCAGTACGATGTGGACCGCGACGAGATCCTGCGCGACGCGAGCGGCCACTGTGTCAAGGTGGCGAGTGGCGAGCCCGGCCTGCTGCTGGGCAAGATCACCCCGCAGACGCAGTTCGAGGGCTATACCAGCAAGGAGGCGACCGAGAAGAAAATCCTGCGCAATGTGTTCAAGCAGGGCGATGCCTGGTTCAATACCGGCGATTTGATGAGGACCATCGACGTGGGTTTTGCCATGGGCATTCCCCACTACCAGTTCGTCGACCGGGTGGGCGACACCTTTCGCTGGAAATCCGAGAACGTGTCGACCAACGAGGTCGGGGAAATCATCAACAGTCATCCCCAGATCCGGTTTTGCAATGTTTACGGGGTAGAAATCCCCCGCGCAGACGGCCGCGCCGGCATGGCCGCGCTGGCACTGGCGGACGGCGTGGCGGACCTGGACCTCGACAGCTTCTCCGCGCATGTCAACAAGTTCCTGCCTGGCTACGCCCGCCCGGTATTCCTGCGCATCCAGCGCGAGCTGGACACCACCGGTACCTTCAAGCTGGTGAAAGGCGAGTTGCGCAAACAGGCCTACGACCTGGACCAGGTGGACGATGCGCTATACGTGATGAAACCGGGGGCCGACAGGTACGTGCCGCTGGACCGGGCTTTTGCCGACGAGTTGCGCGCCGGAGAAGGCGGTTACTGACGGCCCTCAGCCCGCGTTGCCGGCCCCCTGGGCCTGGCGATCGCGATTGCCGGGACGCCGCCTGCGCCGCCCCGGGCGGGCGTGCCCCTCGCTGCCGCGCCCACGGGCGGTGTGCTTGCCGCCACCCGCCGGCCGGGACGATGGGCCCGAGCCCCGCTCCTGGCGAGGCTTGCGCAGGGGAGCACTGGGAGGCAGCTCATGGTCCGGCTCGAAACCTGACACATACTCGCGGGTAAGGTGCCGCTGTATCAGCTGTTCGATTGCGTTCAACTGCTTGATTTCGTCAGCGCTGACCAGGGAATAGGCCAGACCGGCGGCACCCGCCCGGCCGGTGCGGCCTATGCGGTGTACGTAATCCTCGGGCACATTGGGCAGGTCGACGTTGACTACCTGGGGCAACTGGGCGATATCCAGGCCGCGGGCGGCGATGTCGGTGGCAACCAGCACCCGTATCCTGCCCGCCTTGAAACCCGCCAGTGCCCGGGTGCGGGCGCCCTGGCTCTTGTTGCCGTGAATGGCCGCGGCGTCGATGCCGGCTTTTTCCAGGTACTGGGCCAGCTTGTTGGCACCGTGCTTGGTACGCGAAAAAACCAGCACCTGTTGCCAGTCGCGGTCGTTGATCAGCTCGCGCAGCAGCGCCGGTTTCTGTTTCTTGTCCACCGGGTATACCCACTGCTCCACCCGGTCGGCGGTGGCATTGGGTGGCGATACTTCCACCTCCACCGGCTGTTGCATGATACCCCTGGCAAGTTCCCTGATCTCGGGGGCAAAGGTGGCGGAGAACAACAGGTTCTGGCGCTGTGGGGGCAACAACTTGAGGATGCGGCGAATATCGTGGATAAAACCCATGTCCAGCATGCGATCGGCTTCATCCAGCACCAGCACCTCGATTCCGTCGAAATTGATCTCGCCCTGCTGGTACAGGTCCAGCAACCGTCCCGGAGTGGCGATCAGAATATCGACCCCCTTGCGCAGCGTGGCAATCTGCGGATTGATCTTTACCCCGCCGAACACCACTGCCGAGCGCAGCGGCAGGTGACGGCCATAGGTGTCGACGCTCTCCCCCACCTGGGCGGCGAGTTCGCGGGTAGGGGTAATGATAAGCGCCCGGATGCGATGGGGGTGCACCGTGCCGGCGGCTTCCAGGCGCTGCAGGATGGGCAGCACGAAACCGGCTGTCTTGCCGGTGCCGGTCTGCGCCGCCGCCATGACGTCGCGGCCGGTGAGGACCGCGGGTATGGCCTCTACCTGGATGGGGGATGGCTGGCTGTAGCCTTTTTCCGCTACAGCACGCAGCAGGGGCGCGGCCAGGCCGAGCTCTTCAAATGTCATGTCACTTCTCTTGGTTTGGTTGGCAAACAGTTTGGTTGGCAATCAGGCGCACCGCCGGGGGTGGGCATCCGGCGGGAGGGGCATCTTACTGCATCGGCGCCGATTTAAACAGGGAGCCGGGCGGATTAATATCCGCCCCAGGGAAGGACTGTAAGGCCGAATCCAGTTCGGCCACGGGGGGCTTGCCTACAGGTGCGCGCCGCGCAGCAGGTAGGCCAGTGCCATGGTTTCGCCGCTGGGAGCCTCCTCCGTGCCCTTGCCGCGCGCCTTGGCAGAAGACGGGAACAACTGGAAACTACGCGCCAGCAGGCTGTCGTTCAGCTTGGGAGCCACGGCGTAACTCATCTCCGCCGTCTGGCCGAGGAAAGTCTTGATCCGCTTGGTCCGGTGCACTGCCGCGTCGATCACCAGTTCCGAGGCCTTGTCCACTGACCAGGTGGGTGCGTAGTCGTAGATCTTGGTGGGCGCGATCATCGGGGTGCGCACCAGTGGCATATAGATGGTGGAGACCTCCACGTTGTCCTGCTTCACCTCTGAGGACAGGCTGCGGGAAAACGCGTCCAGCGCCGACTTGCTGGCGACGTAGGCGGCGAAACGCGGCGCATTCACCAGGCAGCCGATACTGGAGATATTGATGATGTGCCCGGACTTGTTGTGCACCATGGAGGGCAACAGGGCATTGATCAGCCGCACGCAGCCGAAATAATTCAGCTGCATGGTGCGCTCGTAGTCGTGGAAGCGGTCCAGGGATTCCATCACCGCGCGGCGAATGGAGCGCCCGGCGTTGTTCACCAGGATATCCACCCGGCCAAAATCCTCGAGCACCTGGTTGGCAAGCCGGTCGATATCCTCCAACTCACTGAGGTCACAGGGATAGGCATGGGCCTCGCCACCGTGCTTGCGGATGATGTCGACCTGCTCTTCCAGCTTCGACAGGGTGCGCGCCACCAGGATCACGGTGGCGTCGCTGGCGGCGAACTTGCGGGCCGACTCCAGGCCGATACCGCTGGAGGCGCCGGTGACCATGACCACCTTGCCGGCGAGCTTTTTCTTGCCGCCGCGATGCGCTTTGGGGAAGTCCATATGGGACTCCCAGTAACTCCACAGGGCCGGCGCGTAGTCCTGCAGCTTGGGACACTTTATGCCCGTGCCCTTCAGGGCCGCGCGGGCCTGGCGGTCGTCGAAGGACACCTGGCTGGTGAGATAGCCCAGGGCCGCGGCCGGAATACCGGTGGCCCTGGTCATTTGCCTGGCGGCTACTTTCAGGGGCAGCAGCTTGGCGGTTTCCCGCAGCCCCCGTCGAACCAGCCTGGGCATGGCCGGCAGTTCGAACTGGGCGGCGAAGCCCGGGCCATGGGCGGCGTCGAACATGATCTCCATGATGCGTCCGGTGCTGTCCTGCGGGGCTTGCAGCAACTGGAAGGCCTTGCCGTCCAGGCCCGGTTTGTGGGCGATGGCCACGGTGGCATCGGCCACGTAATCCACTGGCACGATGGGTATCTTGCCGCCCTCTACGCCCAGCAGCGGCAGCCACTTCGGCACGGTATCGCGGATGGCTTTGATGGTGGGGAACAGATAATAGGGCCCATCGATCTTGTCCATTTCGCCGGTGACGCTGGAACCGACCACGGCACCGGGGCGGTACACTCGCCAGGGCACTTTGCACTCCTCGCGCACAATGCGCTCGGACTGGAACTTGGTTCGGTAATAGGGATGGGAGGTATCCTGCCCCTCGTCGAACATGTTCTCCTTGAACACGCCCCTGAAACTGCCGCCGGCGACGGCGATGGAACTCATATGCTGCAGGGTGACCTTGCCGCCCAGGGCATTGGTGAATTCCACCACGTTGCGGGTGCCCTCGTTGTTGACCCTGTCACCGGTTTCATCGTCCATGTTCAGGTCGTACACCGCGGCCAGGTGATAGACGTGATCGATCTTCCCCTTGAGCTTGCTGAACTGGGTTTTGGCCATCAGGCCAGTGGTGGTGATATCGCCCCACACGGGCAACAGCCTGGCGGGGTCGGCGCCCAGCGAGTCGCGCAACGCCTCGAACTTGTGTTTGGACTCCTTGCGTACCAGCAGATAAACGGTGGCCTGCCTGCGCTGCAACAAGCGCTCGACGATGAATCGGCCGATGAATCCGGTGCCGCCGGTTACAAAATAGTTCATTGAGTCACCTCACTTTTTAGAATGAATGCGGATTGTGCACCTGCGCCGACAAGTGTAGCCCACGCTCGCGCGCAGCGGCATAGTTTACCCGATACCACGGCCGGTAAAAGTACCAGCGGACCGCAAGGCCTTCAGATTACCTTGGTGAACATGGCGCAGAAAAACCCCATGAGGGTACACAGGCCCACGATGGGTCCACCTCGGGTATAGGCCTCCGGGAGCATGGTCTGGGCGATCATGGTCAGCATCGCGCCGGCGGCCAGGCCCTCCAGCAGAGCCAGGAACAGGGGGCTGGCCAGGTCGACCAGGATTTTTCCCAGGGCGGCGCCGAGCCCTGTCAACAACATGATGGAGCTCCACATTGACAGTATCCGCGCCCGGGAGAAGCCCTCCTCGCGCATACCCTGGGAACTGGACAATGCCTCCGGATAGTTGGCCAGGAACAGCCCCACCAGCAGCGACAGACTGATGCCCGTCGACGTCATGCTGGCACCGATCACCAGCGACTCGGGAATCCCGTCCAGCAGGATACCCAGCCAGATCGCCAGGGAGGCGCCTCTGGGACGGGTCGACTCCACCCCGCTCTCCAGCAGCGCCGGCGGTGTGCGCCCCGCCTTTACCGCGCGCAGGGCACTGCCGCGCCAGTCGCTGACGGTTCCGGCATCGAGGTTGTAGCGCTGGCGCAGGTAGCTGGCCAGTACCGGCCCCTGCAGGTAGGCGCACAGGCGATCGCAGATATCGGGGTAGTGATCCAGCAGCCGCTCGAAGTCCTCGCGGCGCAGGGTCCAGGCGCCGCATTCGCGCAGCACCCGCGCGGTCACGGTGTGTCGCACACCGGTGAGAAACGAGCGCACACCGATACCATCGCCCGCCTCATAGCGGCTGGGCAGGATGCGGTTGGCCGCGTCCGCCAGGGTAATGCCGCCGTCCTCGAGGATAAACAGGCGCTCGGCGGGCTCGCCCTCGGCGAACAGGACCTCGCCCGGGCGGTAGCGCCGGTAGACCAGGTGCAGCGCCAGCCAGTCGATCTCCTCCGCCGTGAGCCCCTCCAGCCAGGGCAGGCGATCCAGATGGGGCGCCAGGCGCCGGAACGCATCGGCCTGGCGCACCACCGGGCGCGCATCCGGCAAGCGCCCTTCCCCGGCCAGCAGCGCGGCCGCGTCGCGCAACCAGGCATCCGCACTGGCGTCACTGAGACGCTGTTGCGTGGTCAGATAGTGGCTGACCCGTGGCTGGCGCAGCCAGTCGCCCACCGCCTCGCGAAAGGCTGCCGACTCTCCCAGCAGGCGACGCAGGCTGGCCTCGGGAATGCGCCAGCCCATGGTGGGCTGTACCGCGACGGCGGTGGTGCAGTGGGTGGAGCCGGTGAGCAACGCGTAGGCGCCGAATGCCTCGCCCGGACCGAGCTGCCGCTCCAGGGCCGGATCGCTCGGCCTGTCGCCGGATTCGCGAAAGGCGATCTTGCCTTTTACCACCACGTACAGGGCATCCGCCGGATCCCCCTCCCGGTAGACCTGGCTGCCAGTGGAGTAATAGCGCGGCTCGATATCCTCGGCCAGCGAGCGTATCTCCGCGCGCGACAGGCCATTGAGATCCAGGGCATCGTCGAGCGTGATGAGAATACGGCGCATGCGCCGCCGGGTTTCCCGCCGCGAATGGTGCAAGCTGGTGGAAAGCTTGCGCCTGAAACCGCCGAAGTTATTGACCGTGCGATCGAGGCCGATAAACAGCGCCCCGCCGGTGAGAAAGCCGATAAACAGGGTGAAATGATGCCCCTGGGCAAGGGCCGGCGCCACCAGGTCGAGGGTCAGGGCGGCCAACAGGGCGCCGCCACCAAAGGCCATCATCGCCGCCACCACCCGGCCTTCCAGGCGCCACAGGAACGAGGTCGCGGCGCCCAGCGGCAGGGAGCAGGCGCTTACCAGGCCCGCGCCGAAGGCCATCCATACCAGATCCAAGAGAACGTCCCCGCGGGCTCAGGCCCGATACTTGCCCGCCACCTTAGCAGGATTTCGCGCCGGCGACAGTGTGGCCGGGCAACAGCAACAGCGCCCCCACTCCGAAGGCGATTGCGCCGATCACCGTGAACCAGGTCGAGACTGCCATCCAGGCGGCAACCGATGCCGCCACCGGCACGAAGGCCAGCACGGCAGCTATCATGAACGCCACGCACCCCAGCAGGTTGACCGCGGCCATCCACCACGCCGTCCGCCCGGGCTGCCACCAGCTGCCGGCGCGCGAGGTCTCGGCGAACGCCAGGTAGCCTGACGCCAGGAACAGGCCCGAGCCGACCATATCGGGTGTCCACACCAGCAGGTCCTGCTGCAGCCAGTCGAGGTTGGCGGCCAGGGCGTCGAAGGTGTTGAAGTTGAACAGCAGGGTTCCGGCAAACTGCATGGCGCAGGCAAGCCAGTCGAGGTCCGTCGGCCGCCAGCCGAACCATGTGCTCGCCGCCTGCACAGCGCCGGCGGACGCGGGGCTGTTGGCGGCCTGGAACAACTGCAGGTAGGCCGCCGTGGTGAAGGGTATGGAACCAGCGAAGAACACCGCATTGACCGCCGTCTCATCCAGCCCCCAGCGCTGCGCCAGCGTCGGGAACAGCACCAGGATACCGCCCAGGGCGAACAGGCTTGCCCCCAGGGCAAACAGCACCCCTATCCACCAGTTCAGCGGCAGTCGGAAGTGTGCATGCCTGCCGTGCAACGGCATCTGTCAGTGGTGAAACCCGCTGCCCTCGGAGTCGTCCAGAGAGACCGCCGGGGCATGTTTGCCCAGGTGGGCGATGGCACTTTCCATATCGGCGAGTAACAGGTCGGCGAGATCGCGGCTGACACCGTGGCGCACCAGAATACGCTGGATGGCAATATCCTCGCAGTGGGCCGGCAGGGAGTAGGCGGGCACCTGCCAGCCGCGCACCCGCAGGCGATCGGCCAGGTCATAGAGATTGAAACCCGGGTCCTCCCCCTCGCGGATCTTCCAGCACAGTGCCGGAATACCCTTGTCGGGCGCACCATTGAAGATGATGTCAAAGGGGCCCAGTTTGCCGATCTGCTCGGCGAGGTACTGCGCCGTTTCGTAGCAGGCACCGTGGATCTTGCGGTAGCCCTCGACGCCCAGGCGCAGGAAATTGTAATACTGACAGGCCACCTGCCCGCCGGGGCGGGAAAAGTTCAGGGCGATATCGCGCATGTTGCCCCCCAGGTAATTCACCCAGAAGATCAGCTCTTCGGGCAGGTCGGCTTCATCGCGCCACACGACCCAGCCCACCCCCAGCGGGGAGAGACCGAACTTGTGCCCGGAGGCGTTGATCGACTTCACCCGTGGCAGGCGAAAATCCCACACCAGCTCCGGCGCGCAGAAAGGCGCCAGAAAACCGCCGCTGGCACCGTCCACGTGGATGGGTATGTCCAGCCCCGTGTCCTGCTGCAGCTTGTCCAGGGCTTCGGACACGGCCGCCACCGGCTCGAAGCCACCGGTAAACGTGACGCCCAGGGTGGGCACCACGCCAATGGTATTTTCGTCACAGTACTTGAGCACTTCCTCCGGGGTCATCAGCAGGCGATCCCGGTCCATGGGGATCTCGCGGTGCTCCACGTCCCAGTAGCGGGTGAACTTGTGCCAGCATACCTGTACCGGCCCGGTAACCAGGTTGGGTTTGTCCGTGGGCTTGCCCTCGGCCCGGCGCCGCGCCTCCCAGCGCCGTTTCATGGCCATGCCCCCGAGCATGGCGGCCTCGCTGGAGCCGGTAGTGGAACACCCCACCGCATTGCAGGCAGCGGGCGAATTCCACAGGTCGGACAGCATGTGCACACAGCGGGATTCGATCTCGGCAATCTGCGGGTACTCGTCCTTGTCGACGATGTTCTTGTCTATGCATTCGTCCATCAGGCGATGCACTTCCGGCTCCTCCCAGGTCTGGCAGAAGGTGGCGAGGTTCTGCCTGGCGTTGCCATCCAGCATCAGTTCGTCATGCACCACCGCGTAGGCGTGCCGCGGGTCCTGCTCCGATGACGGGAACCGGTACTTGGGCATACTGACACTGAGGTCGGTGGAAGCGTAGATGTCGTCATCCAGTGCGGCGCGGATGGAGTCCTTGTCGTGAACGGCCATGGAGTGTCCTCTCGATTCGGGAAGCTCGGATGTTACTACCGGCCAGCGCAGGCAGCAAACCGGCAGGGCCGCGTCCCCCCGTCTGACGCGAGAGGTGGCTGACGGGGGCGGGAAATCGGGTTATGCTCTTGGCGCCGACAGGCAAGCCGCCGCCACACACTGGCGGTGGCGTTTATCACCCTTGGGAGACCCACATGATTTCACGCCTCTTTCTCAGCTGTATCCCGGTGGCTGTGCTGCTGGCCGGCTGCGCCAACATGGCCACCACCCCCGGTACCGGCTCAACCCGCAACTCCCTGATCGCCGTGGCCTACGGCACTGTGGAGAACGTCCAGCAGGTGGCGATGAAGCCCGACTACGGCGCCGGCGCGCTGATCGGTGGCGTGCTGGGCCTGGCCGCCGCCAGCGGCTACTCCACCGGCAGCCAGGCTCTCGGCGCCGCCGCCGGCGCCGGCCTGGGCGCGCTGGTTTCCAAGGAAACCGCCGGCACCGCCAACCAGTACACGATCCGCCTGGTAAACGGCAACACCGTATCGGTAGTGACCGACCAGTCTGACATCGACCCCGGTGATTGTGTATCCGTGGAACAGGGGGAGCACACCAACATCCGCCGGGTGTCGGCGACCATGTGCAACACGCCGCCCTCTGACCCCGCCTACCCGGCCATCCACGCCAGCGTGCAACACGATTCCGAGGACTGCGCCGCGGCCAAACAGGAGCTGCTCAATGCCACCACCGAGCAGCAGGCAAACGTGGCCAATACCAAGATGCAGGCGCTGTGCAATAACTGAGCCCTGTGCAGGGGCGCTGTGACAGCGCCCCCAATGACCGCATCGCCCTGGCGCTGGGCAGCGCCATCACACGGAGCGACAAGCATGTCCCGATTGAACGCACTCTTCACCCGCGCCGTTGGCGGCACTGCAATACTGCTGCTTGTCCTGGTGCAGGGTTGCACCACCCCGCCGGCTGCCCCGAAGATACCGACGCTGGCAGAGATCCCCGAAATCTACCCAGGGGTCTTGGCCGGCTACCTACCTCCGGAGCAGCTGCCGGATAGTCTGTCGATCCTGCCCCCTCCCCCGCTGCCGGGTAGCCCGGCCTATGACTACGACATCGCCCGCAACCATCAGGTGACCACCGAGGTCGATCCGGCAAGGTGGGCACTGGCCGCCGCGGACGCCAATCTCCATTTCCCCGCCGCGGCCAGTGCCTTTGACTGCGCGCTGGGCGCCCGGGTGGGCCCCGACACCACGCCCAACCTGTACCTCATGATGCGACGCACCCTGGCGGACGCGGGGCTGGCCACCTACATGGCCAAGAATGCCTATCAGCGCCAACGTCCGTTCATGGTCAACGGCGGACCGATCTGCACTCCCAAGGAGCGCGAAACACTGTCCAAGGACGGGTCCTATCCCTCCGGCCACACGGCCTACGGCTGGGCCTGGGCATTGATCCTGTCAGAGGTCGCGCCGGAACGGGGGAACGTGATCCTCGCCCGGGGCCTGCAGTTTGGCGAGAGCCGGGTAGTGTGCAACGTGCACTGGCCCAGCGACGTGGTGGCCGGGCGGATCATGGGTGCCGCCGCGGTCGCACAGATGCACGACAACCCGGTGTTCCGCGCACAACTCGACGCCGCCAAAGTGGAGTGGCAGGCACTGGACAAGGCCACCGCGGCTAAATCCCTGGAGTGCAGTGGCATGGACCCCGTGGTCAGCGTACCGTGAACAGCTATCTTCCTACCTGGGCCAGGCGCTCGCTGACATTGTGGCTGACGGCGAGCTCGCCTGCTATTGACCAACGACCTCCAGCAGCACGTCGCCGGCCGCGCCATCGGGCGGGCGCGTGTCGGCAAGCGCGGCCAGCGTGCTCGCCACATCGACGGTGTGTACACGCCGCGACACCGTTTGCGGGGACAGGCCGTAACCCGCGAACGCAATCGGCACATAGGTATCGTAGCGCCATGGCGAACCGTGGGTCACCGTGACCGAGAGACCGTCGAAATCGTTGATAAACCAGCCCGGATTGAAAACGACATAGATGTCGCCGGAGCGGTCTGGATTATAGTTGTTGAGCACTGCACGGGTCAGGGCATTTTCGGGTAACGAGCCCTGCCGTAACCGCGAACTCGGAAAGGCGTAGGCGACTCCTTCCAGGGCCACGAGTTCCTCGGCAATCGCCGTCTCCAGGGCTACCAGATCGACGCCTTCCGCGTTGCGGACTTCGTTGGAAAGATTGAGATAGGGGTGATCGTAACCCTGGATCAGTTTACCGCTCAGCCCAAACCTATCGCGAATCCGTTCGGCCGCCTTCGTTGTATCCCAGTTATCGGGCGTGACGTAGCCGCCCAGTTTACCCAGCTCACGCAGGTAACCGGGCGCCTCCGGGGTCCCATGGTCGGCGGACAGGACGATGAGAGTGCGGTCCAGGCCGATTTCCCGGTCGATGAAGGAGAACAGATCGGCCAGCGTGCGATCCAGGTGCAGCAGGTTGTCCTCGGCCTCCAGACTCGATGGACCAAACAGATGCCCGATGTAATCCGTGGAAGAAAAACTGACGGACAGGTAGTCGGTCACATCATCATCCCCAAGGCCCTCGGCATCGATCAGGGCTTTGGCGAAATCGGCCGTGATCCGGTCCCCCGCAGGTCCGAGCGTCAGCTTGGTCGTGAAGTAAGGGTCTTCGACGGCCGAATACGAATGCGGAAAGGTCCGGCCGAAGCCCGCGAAGTCCGGCTCCCAGGGCTGGTCATCGCGATCCCCAAAGAGGTATCCCTCCACCGGATTCAGCAGTGCCCAGGAAGCACCGCTATAACTTTGCGGTATGCCCCTGGAATTCCAGGTATTTACCCACTCGGGGTAGGCGTCGTAGTAGTAGCTGCTGGTCACGAACTGGCCAGCAGATTTCGAAAACCAGAATGCCTTGCCGGTATGACCCGCCATCACTACGGCACCTCTGTCTTTGACCGACACCCCGAACACCCTGGCTGCTCCCAGGGTCGCGATCGACAGTTCGTCCGCAAAGGTTGTCGTCAGGATCGCCGCGGGTGAGCGGCCGTCACTGCCGGCGGCGAGTTGCGTCGGGTCGATTTCGGTCTGTGAGTCGACGCCCGCGCCACCGGTCAGGATTTCGTAGTCAGTGTCTTCGATGTTGTAGACCGTGCGGCCGGCCTTGCGGTCGAACCACAGGTTGCCCACCATGCCGTGGGCGGCGGGATGCGCCCCTGTCGCAAGCGTGGTGTGGCCGACCACCGTCTCGGTGTTCGCATGGGCATGGTGGGCATTGTCGAAGTAGATACCCTGTTCCAGCAGGTAGCGGAAACCGCCCTCCCCGAATTGCGCCTCGTAGCGTAGCGGCAGGTCACCACGCAACTGGTCCACGGTGATCTGCAGGATCAGCCGGGGGAGTTCCCTGGCCGGGACCGGGGCTGTTGCCGCGGTGTCGGTCTCGGCGACGTCGCAGCCGGCAAGACCGGCGAGCGCCAATACCAGCACAATCCTGCGACACCAGGGCACGGACGCGCGCCGCGTGACGCGGCGTGGCAGAGTTTGCATCGAGCTCTCCTTCACAGGGAACCGCTCAGTCGACCGGTTCCAACTCACCCGGTCGCCAGCTCTGGTCAAACCACGACTCCAGGGGCCCGTACAGGCGCAATACCGTGAACCAGCCCTTGCCGGGCACGGTCGGCACCCAGTTGGACTCCATGCCTTCCGGGGGCTCCGGCCCGAACCAGAGGGTGGTGCTGCCGTCGGGATTGCTCTGCACGGTCCCACTCTGGCTACTGACGCTCGGGAACGGGGTGCCAGGCGTCTGCAGCAGGGAGCGCGTCTGCGGGTCGTAATTGACGAAGGACCAGAAATCCTTTGCCGGGATGTCGGCAGGCAAGGTCAGTGAATAGGTCTTCGAGCCGTCGAGGTAGTCGCCGTTGCTATCCAGGGCGGCGACGGCGTACTGTGAGCCGGCTCCGACAATCTGGATGACCATGGCCGGGGTCACCGCCGTGTACCCGTAGTGGAACATGGTCCTGCCATCGAGATCACGGCCGCCGCTTTCGCGCAGGAACTCGTGGCTGCCGCCGACAAAGGGGTTGAACCAGGCGGCGTCCTCGTAGACCAGCGCCCGCGGGTCGCGTGCCCGAAACGAGATCGCGCGCGCCGTCGCGTTGCCCACGGCGACCGCGTCGGTGAGGATCTTGCGCATCCGCTCGTCGGGAGCGAACGGCTCGCCCTGCTGAATCCCGATCGCGGCGAGCAGGCCGAGCACCTCAGGGCTGAAGGCCGCGGCCGGCTCCTGGTCTATCACGGTGTGGACTTCGTCGTAGAAGTGGATGTCGTTGGCGTGGACCGTGTTGTGGAACCGCCCCGAAATATTGACGAACTTCATATCGGCGGCGTCCGCCGTCTCGCCCAGCGGATAGACCTTGAGCTGCTCCTTGGCTGCCTCGATGGCGGGCCCGGGATCGCCGTCGACCAGGAAGCCCCGCCAGAACATCATGTTGCTGTAAGTCGGCGATCGGTAGGTGAAGTAGCCCTCGGGTTCCTCGCCCTCCCAGTCCGGTGGCAGGAAGAGGTACTTGCCGCCCTGGCCGCGATCCGGTCCGGCGTTGCCCATGTCGGCGACGTAGCGGAAGAATCGGTCGTTAACCATACCCAGCGTATTCGGCGGGCTCTCGACGACGACCGGACCGTCGCGCAGGTCGAGCACGCCGCCGATGTAGACACTTTCGGTGTTGGCTGTCAGGTACAGCGCCCGCGCATCCAGCAGCGACTCGGTGATGGAGATGGCGCCGTTGCGATTGACCCCCAGGGTGCCGATGCCGTCGAGCAACGCGTCGAGCGACGCTGCCGGGATCGCTGTCAGGAACGCCTCGACACCGCGCAGGAAATCGAGGTTGTCGTAGACGAGCTCGGCCGTCGCCTCGGTCGGGAATCCGTCGAAAAATTCGAGCGTGCCGATGCGGGTCTCGATGCGGTCGGGCGTGGTGATCGACGCGGGGATGTCGGTGGCCATGGCCGGGCGCTCGCCGGTCGCGGCAACGGCCGGGATGTCGTCGAGGCGCTCGATCTCTCCGGGTTGCCATGCCTTGTCAAACCACGGCTCGAGCGGCCCGTAGAGCCGCAGGATCACGCTCCAGCCCTTGCCCGGAACAGTCTGGATCCAGTTACTCTCCTTCCCCTCCGGCGCACTCGGCCCGAAGTAGATATCAGTCGAACCGTCGGCGTTGGGCTCGACGCCGCGCTCGCTGTTGAGGCTGGGGAACGGCTGGTCGGTCTGCAGCATGGAGCGGGTCTGGTTGTCATAGAGTACCAGTGACCAGAAGTCCTTAACCGGCACGTCCGGCGGTATATGCAGCCGATAGGTATGGCCGCCGTCCAGCGCACGACCCTTCGAATCGGTCATGGCGCCGGCGTACTGCGACCCCACGCCGACCATCTTCGCCGCCATGGCGGGCGTGATGCCCGTAGCGTAGTAGAAGAACAGGGACCGGCCGTCCAGCAGGCGCACACCATCGATCTCGAACTCGTGGCTGCCGCCGATAAAGCCGGTCTTCCAGGCGCTATTCTCGAACAGGTAGGCCCCGGGGTCGCGGGTCCTGAATACCAGGGCGCGTGCTGTGGCGTTGCCCACGGCGGCCGCATCGTTGAGGATCTCGGTCATGCGGGCGTCCGGCGCGAAGGGCTTGCCCTTCTCGATGCCGATGGCGGCCAGCAAGCCCAGGAACTCCGGGTCCAGGGCATCGACGGGCTCCTCCTGGATCACCGCGTTGACCTCCTCATAGAACGTGATGTCGTTGGCGTGGATGGTGTTGAAGGAACGACCCGAGAGGTTGATGAACTGCGTGGCGGGCGGATCATCACGCTGCGCCAGGGGGTAAATCCGCGTGTGTGCCTTGAGGTTGGCCACCGCAGGCTGCGGGTCGCCGTCCTCGAGGAAGCCGCGCCAGATCAGCCAGTTGCCGAAGGTGCGCGAGGTGAAGGTGTGGTAGCCCTCGGGCACCTCGCCCTCGTAGCCCGGCGGCAGGATCAGGAACTTGCCGCCCTGCCCCCGGTCGGGGCCGGCGTTGCCCAGGTCGGTCACGTGGCCGAAGAAGAAGTCGTCGAGGATGCCCAGGGTGTTGGGCGCGCTCTCCACCACCATCGGCCCGTCCTTCAGGTCCAGCCAGGTCATCGCGTAGACGCTCTCGGTGTTGGCGGTCAGGAACAGCGTCCGGGCGTCCATCAGGTCTTCGAAGATGCCGACCGTGCCGTTGACGGCGCCGACTTCACGGAAGCCCTCGCGCATGGCGTAAAGCGACGCGATCGGCAGGCCGTCGAGAAAGGCGCGCACGCCGCGCTGGAAATCGAGGTTGTCGTAGACCACATCGACGGTCTCGGCGCTCGGATAGCCGTCGAAGAAGGTCAGCGGCCCCAGGCGGGTCTCGACGCGCTCGGGGGTCAGGATCGACAGCGGGATCGGTTCGTACTTGATCGGTTCGTCCCGGATTGGCTCGGCCTCTTCGGCACAAGCGCCCAGCAGCAGCGTAAGGACCAGTGGAAGGATGGTACGCAACATGGCTTTGTCTCCCTGTTCGATGGGTGTCCTGCCCAAGACTATGGCGCCAGCCAATATAAGTCGGGGTTTGCATCCCTGCCTGTCATTCGGTGCCAAATCAGATACACAAGGTTATACTGGTGCCCGGTTATTGCTTGATTGGCGAAAACACCCGCATGGCAAGTCTGGAACGAACTGCGATCCACATGATCCGGGCACCGATTATCACCCATCTGGCCTGTCGCCTGGAGGCCATGGGTGCCCCGGTAGCCTCGCTGCTCGGGCGGGCGGGTATTTCCGCGGAGCTGCTGGCGTTTCCGGACACCCTGATACCGCTGGCGAACACCTTCAAACTCCTCGAGCTCGCCTGTTCCAGCCTGGGCACCGAGCACCTGGGAATCGACCTGGGCCTGGGCTCCTCACTGGTCGATTTCGGTGATTACGGCAAGAGTCTTGCTGGCAGCCTTACTGTCGGCGCCTACATGCATGCAGGCACTCGTCATTACCGGTGCCTGAACAGTGGCGAGCGGCTTTGGCTGTCTCGTGCCGGAGATGGCGACATCAGAATCAATATGACCTCGCATGAAAAGCACTCCCTGGGGGCCCACCAGTCTCATCTGTGCACGCTGATCGTCTCTATTCTCACTATCCGGCAGGCCGCAGGGCCCGACTGGTGTCCCAGCAAGCTCGGCCTCGCCTACACGCCCCGGGAACCTGTCCCGGCAACCGAGTTGTTAGCCAGAACGCACATCGAGTACGGAACACAGTACAGCTATATCACGGTACCCTCCAGCCTCCTCCAACGGGTCTTTCCCCAGGCCAGCCGATCTCAATACGTACAAATACCTGGGCCGGGTGATCCCATGCCTACGGACATCCTCGAGATAGTGACGAACCAGGTAGAAACCCTGTATACCAACAGAGGCACACCACATATCGATAGCGTGGCGGAATCCCTGTCCATGAGCCGGCGTACCCTGCAGCGGGAGATCGCCAGGCGAGGAACGACCTACGTCGATATTGTCCACCACAGCCGCATGCGCCAAGCCTGTGAGGATCTGGATGGATCGGACAAAACCATCACCGAGATCGCTTTCGAACTCGGCTACACGGACGCCTCCAACTTCACCCGCGCCTTCCGGCGCGAGATCGGCATATCGCCCAGCGCGTTTCGCCGCCAGGCCTTGAGCGCGTGATTACAGAGTCCATCGCCAGGCCGTGCTCGGCTGGTGTCAGATAAATCCGGGTTGTGCCACCAACCAGGTGAAGCTCCCCGACTTATCTGCCACTGGGCCGCACGACTAAGCGGGTAGTAACTGCTGCAGGCCCCGGTGGCTTTAGTCGCCTACCAGGGGAGTTCGACCACCGGGGAAATACTGAACCGGATCTGGTAATCGGGGCCGAAGGTATCCGGGCTTTCCACATAGTGCCAGTACTGGACGCCGAACTTCCATGGCCGCCCCCCTATGATGGCGGTTTTGGAAACGCCCACCGCCAGCGGTAGTGTCCACTTGTCGTCACTCGCCGCTTGGTGATTATAGGCAAAGGTCGGTGAGCCATTGATCTGCCAGCCCTCGCCCAAATTGAAGGCGTAGAAATACTGTCCTGCGGTGATGCTGGTGTCGTAATCACCCTCGCCAGCAATATCCCACTGATGGTTCACCAGCACCCCCACCACGCCCCAGGGGCGCACCATCGCCAGGGCCGCCTCTGGGCCGAGCAGCCACTGGTCCAGGCCGAGGCTGTCGTCGGTGGCGGTGGGAAAGGTAGCCGCCAGCCCGCCCAGCACCACGAACCCGCCCGGCAGGGTTTTGGCCAGGGAGGCATCGGTGGAGACATCACCCAACTCGACGCCTTCGGAATCAAAGCCGCCGCCTGAGGACGGCACATCCTGACTGATGACAACCGGTACTGCCGGTCGGATGAACAAATTGGTTGTGTCGGTCAGCTTGTAGGGCAGCGAAGGCTGGAACAGTATCCGGGTGGCGTTGGCACTATCGGCTCCGGGTATATCGCCTTTGAACTCGATGTAATCGAACTGGAAATTCATCGAGCCGAGGTTGGTGTTCGGGTCCGACAGGGCCGCGGCGACCTCCGCCGCGGAGGGCGCGGCCAGGCCGCCGTCTTCATCGGCCGGCGCGGCCTCACCCACGGCCCTGGCCACCGCATCCACGATGCGAAACGCCACGACCTCGCCGGTATCCACATGGATAGACCGGTACTCGCCGGGTACGTCGACATTTTTCTCGAAGCGGTAACAGTGGGTGGCAATGGTCGATGAGTAGCAAACCCGATCATCGCCCTCGACGCGCCAGGTGCGCTTGAAGGTCTCGTTCCAGGCCTCGATATCGGCGGTGCCGTCGGCGTTGTAGGTGCCGGTAGCCGTCACCCCGTGCGCCAGGGTGATCTCCGCGGTCGTCCCGGAGACGAGTTCCCGCAAGGTGCTGGCACCGGTGAGAGGCTGCCAGCTATCGGCCAGCGCAGCCAGCGGGATCGCAGCTGCCAGCGGCAGGGAAAGCTCAATCCACCTGAATTTCATAACCATCGAGTACCCCTCGCACTTGCCGACATCACTGTATCTCCATGCCTGGCGCAGGCTAACACTTCCGGCAGTTCGCAAGCCTGTCTTTTCGCGCCACCGGATCACGTATTCTCGAAGTGCATGAAGGAGGCCGTAAGCAACCCTCCCGGCCGCCTGGCTAGCGGCTGGGTGGTGCTATATCGGGAAACGCCTCGGTGGCACCAGATGACAGGTAGCGGCCCGGCAATCGCCCTATCATGGCCCAGCCTGGCTCATGTGCAGCGAGGGACAGTTGTGGTTAGGGGGACACGCCTATGTACTCGAAAGTGACGGTTAGAGAAATGAAACAGGGCAGCAACGGCGACCAGAGGGGATTACAAGCCTGTGTGCTGTGCCTGGCGCTCGCCTTGTGTCCCGTGCTTGCCCGCGGGGCGGGCCTGGACTGGTCCATCACACCCTATATCTGGGCGAGTGACACGAAGTTCGATCTCAAGGCGGGCGATGTCCCGATCGGCGGCGAGCTCAGTTTCGACGACCTGCTCGACACGACGGATACCTCCTTCCAGGTCGTCACCGAGGCGGGCATTTCCGGGGGAAAGTGGAGCGCCTTCATAGACCTGACCTACCTGGAAACATCCGATAATTACCAGGGCCGGCTATTGTTCGCCGATTCCGACTCGGAGCAATTGTACCTTGACGCTGCCATCGCCTGGTGGCCACAGGGCAGGCACAAGGGTTTCAATATCTACGGTGGCACTCGCTACACCGATCTCGACGACCGCACCAAATTTTTCATTACCCAGGACAAACTGCCCTTGACCACCCTGAGAAACGACCGGGACTTCCTCAATGGGTTGATCGGCGTGCGACAGTTATTAAGATTGACCGATCGCTGGTCGCTGCTCGCCCAGGCCGATTATTCCACCGGTGAATCGGACGGTATCTACCAGTTGCAGGCCATAGTCCGCTACGGAATGGGAAGGTACAGGCAATACGGCCTGATGCTGGGTTACCGCTACAAAGAGGCCGAGTTCGAGCACCACGACATCAAGGAGAAATTCGAGTACAAAGGGCCGTTGATCGGGTTCAATTTCCGATTCTGAGGCATGCTTACAGGAGTCGCCAGGTTGTTTATATCAAGGTCGGTCGACCGCCACCGTATCCCGGGTGCCTGCATTGGCTTGCTGGCTGCTTCCACACTGGCAACCGCGCCTGCCTTTGCCGACCCCTACCCGGGCCTGACAGGGCGCATAGCCACCGCCGACAGCGCAGCCACCGCCGGCAACAACCCGGCAGGCAGCACGCGCTTCGACAAACGCGCCTTCGAGGCGGAGCTCATGCTGCTCAGCAGTGAATCCACCTGGGAGAGCGGCTTTACCGGGACGGGCGATAAATCGAAGTCCCATGACTCCAGCGATACCTATGTGCCGAGGCTGTTCCTGGTGCAGCCCATCAACGAGGACTTCGCGTTTTCCTTTACCCTGCTGGGCGTGGGATTTTCCGACGACCTGGGCGACTGGCCGGGGCGCTATTTCATAAAGAGCTATGACTCCCTGTACGCCAGTGCCTTTCCCAGCCTGGCGTGGCGCGTCAATGAGCGGTGGTCGGTGGCAGGCAGCGTGGCGATCACCTATACCAGTTTCAAACAGGAACGCGTGGTCGCCAATATTTTCGACCCGGGCTTCGGCGACGGCAAGTCGGAGATCAACACCGACAGCGTCGAGTACGGTTTCGGCCTGTCGGCACTGTACGAGCACAGCGACAGGACCCGCTGGGGCCTGACCTACAACTCGGAGATAGACGCCACCCAGAAAGGCGACAACAAGCTCTCCGGGCTGGGCCCACAGACCGAGCGGGTTATGGGCGAGCTGGGCATCCTCGATCTCGACGTCAAGGTGAAAAGCCAGTCGCCGCAGTCGATCTGGCTGGGGTTCTACCACGCGTTCGACAACGCCCACGCCCTCGCCCTGGATGCGGCCTGGGTCGACTTCAGCAGTTTCAAGCTGTCGGAATTCTACTTCAACGGCGATGCCTTCCTGGAAACCGAAAGCAACTACAACGACGTGTACGGCCTGTCCGCCAGCTACACCTGGCCGGTCGCCAAACGCTGGAAACTGGGGCTGGGCGGCCTGCTGACCAACCAGTTTATCGATGACGACCAGCGCACCTCGTCGCTGCGCCTGGATTCCATCTGGTCACTCGGCATGGCCGCCGAGTGGCAGTGGGATGCCGCGCGCCGGGTAAAGCTCTCGTTAAGCTACCTGGATTTCGGCGACGCGCCGGTCGACAGCGACCCCATTCCCGGCCTGGGCAGTTACTCCGGCAAGTACAGCAGTCGCGGTTCCCTGCTGTTCCAGCTGGGCGTGAGCTGGGGCAGCCTGTAGCCCCTGGCGGCCTCGAGCGCCTGGCCCCGCGGCTATTGCGCGCCTGCCGGGGCTGCGCGAATGGCCGCTGCCCGCATCAGCGGGTCGGCCGCCTGCAGGATTTTCATACGCAACTGCGGGTTGTAGCCCGGGCGCTCCGCCAGGAACTGGCGGACCAGTTCTGCCTGGGCGGGGTCATGGTAGTTGCCCAGCGTGGCACGCAGCCAGCCACTGGGGAAAAAGATATCCCCGGTGCGCTGTATTTCCTCCAGCAGTTGCAGGCTGGGCAGCAGGTATTGTTGCGACTGCGCCAGCCTCGAAGGGTGGTGCAGGTTGCCCAGCGCTTCCAGCACCCAGCTCTCGGGGCGCCGGTTGCGCGGCTGCGCGAGGGATTCGAAGAACGCATCGCGCTGTGCGGCGTCCGCCGCCACCGAGGGCGCCAGGAATTCCAGCCGCCGCTTGCGGTCGGGGTTGGCGGTATCGGCGATTTGCCGGGCCATGATCTGCGCGGACTTCTCGGGCAGGCGTATCGCCAGCAATTGCGCCAGGCTGGCGAGGTCTTCTTCCTCCAGTAGCAGTTGCGGCACGTCCAGTTCCCGCGACCAGATCCGGTACAGCTGCTGTACCCTCGACGGCGTGGCTGCCAGGGCCGAGAAATAGCGGAATAACAGTTTGGTGCCGCTGGCGTCGGGTTGGGCCAGCATGCTGGCCCACAACTGGTCTTCCAGGGTGCCGCCATGGGCCTCACGCCAGGCATCGTCCACCAGGCTGGTGGTCACGAACTGCAACTGCCTCAGGGCCAGTTCCAGCAGCAGCGGGTCCTGCTCACGGGCGATGATTGCCAGCAATATCTCGACATAGTCCTGCGGCGCGGGGCCGGTGCCGGCCAGCAGCTGCTCGTAGGCATTCACCAGGGCGGCGCCGCGCTGCACGCCCTGCAGGCGGTCCCAGGCCGCAAGGCTGGCACCATCGGCGGGGAACAGGCCATAGCCCTTGCCATCGGCATTGAACAGCTCGGCCTGCGGCGCCGCGGGTGGATCCTGGGCCGGCAGTGCCACGGCCGCCTGCGCCGCCAGCACGGTCTCGGCCACGGCGCTGTCGGGGTACAGGGTGAGCAGCTCGAACTGCTGGGGCCACACGCGCCCCCTCCCCTGGGGGTCCACCTGCAGCAGGCGTCGCTCGCCCTGTCCAGCGGCCAGCCGGAACTCGGGCCGGCCGGGCGTGTTCACCCAGACCTCGCTCCAGGCCGCCAGGTCGCGTTCGCTGCGCTCATCGAGGATGGCGATCAATTGCGGCCAGCTGGCGTTGCCATAGGCGAACTCGCGCAGGTACTGGCGCAACCCGTCCCTGAGGCCCTCCTCACCGACGATGAGCTCCAGCTGGCGCATCATGATGGGCGCCTTGTCGTAGATGATGTTGCCGTACAACTGCCCCGCCTGATTGAGATTGGCCAGCGGCTGGCGTATCGGGTTGGCGCCCTCGCTGCGATCCACCGCGTAGGCGTCCGGGTAGTGCTTGGCCAGGAAGTTCAGCTCGTGATCGACGCCGGGGAATGTCGGATTCACCATCTTGTCCGCCATGAAGTTGGCGAACACCTCTTTGGTCCAGACATCGTCGAACCAGCGCATGGTAACCAGGTTGCCGAACCACATATGGGCGGTTTCGTGAGCGATCAGGCTGGCCCGGTTGAGCAGGTCGGTGAGCGGCGGCGACTCCTCCAGCAACAGCAGCGAGGCGCGGTAGGCAATGGCGCCGACGTGCTCCATACCGCCATAGGGAAACCCCGGAATCAAAGCGAAATCGAAGGACTCGAAGGGGTAGGCGATGCCGGTATACTCCTCCAGCCAGGCTATGGCCTCGCCGTGCAGGCTGAAAATGGCATCCAGGTTGCGCGCCACCCTGGCGCGGTCGGTCTCGCGGTGGAACAGGGTCATCTGCCGCCCGCCCACTTCGCGGGTAACCGACTCGAACCTGCCGGCGACGAAGGCAAACAAGTAGGAGCTGATCGGCGCGGAGGGGGCGAAGCGGTACTCGACCCGCTCCCCTTCCCGGCTCACTTCCACCACCGGGGCGTTGGACATCGCCAGCCAGGGCGCCGGCAGCCGCAGGCTGAGCTCGAAACGCGCCTTGATATCCGGCTGGTCGAACAGCGGGAACACCGTGCGCGCGCGGTCGGGCACCAGCAGGCTGTACAGGTATTCGGGGTTGCGGTTGAGGGACGTGGCGCCCGCCACGAATTCCACCTCCACCTCATTGCGCCCCGCTCGCAGGGCTTCCCGGGGGAGGACGATGTGCTCGTCCCGAAACCGGTAGTCGACCTCGGCACCGTTGCTGCGCAGCGCGAGGAGGCTGGCAGCCGGCGCCGCGAAATCCAGCTGCAGGGGTTGTTGCGCATCGGCCAGGTCGAAGCCGATCACGGCCCGCGCGGCAATGGCCTGGTCCTCGTCGGCCGGTATATCGAAGTGCAGGCGGTAGTGGACACCGCCCAGCCGCGCCGCCCGCTCGCTGGCCAGTTGCAGGGATACCCCGGGTTCGGTCACAACCTGATTCCCGTCACAAGCCGCCAGATTGGCCGCGATCAGCAACAGCGCACCCACGCGCGCGAGGCACTTCATCGCCTGCCCCGCCCTACCGGGACGCGGCTGCCCGCGACGGCCCTGCGCAAACCCGGACGCCTGACAAAAAAACCCTGTATCGCATGCCCATAAACATGCGCCCAGCTTATCCAGGATAAAAGTCCATTACAACGCGTAGCGGCCGGGACGAAGCCGGCTCATGACATTTCCCGCGCGTAGCAGTACTATCAAGCCCGCAGCAGACATACGCGCCAAACCGACTATAACGTTTATAAAGAAGGGGGTTAACCATGCGCAGAATGGATGGTCTCAGCGCTTTCCTGTTCCACGAGGAGCGGTCCGGCGCCGTCATGCACACGCTCAAGATCTCCATCCTGGACACCTCGAATATCCCCGGGGGGTGGAACTATGAGCGCTTCCGCGACAGCGTGGCCAGGCGCCTGCACCTGTTGCCGATGTTCCGCTGGAAGGCCCTGAAAGTACCCTTCGGCCTGCACCACCCAGTGTGGGTGGACGACCCGGATTTTGACCTCGACTATCACCTGCGCCGTATCGCCTGCCCCGCGCCCGGCGATCGCAAGGCGTTTTGCGAGCTGGTGTCCGAGGTCTATGCCTGGCCGCTGGACATGACCAAGCCGCTGTGGCTTTGCTGGGTAGTGGAAGGCCTGGAGAACAACGAGGTGGCGCTGGTGACCCTGGTGCACCACGCCTACGCGGACGGCTCGGGCGCGGCCCGCCTGCTGGAAAAATTCTACCTGACCGGCAGCCAGACGCCGGAGCCGGAGGGCTACGAGAACTGGCAGCCGGAGCGCACCCCCGGCAAGCTGGAGCTGCTGGTGCGGGCCCTGATCGATCTGCCGAAAACCTGGTACACCACCTTCTCGAAGGTGCGCCAGGGACTGGCCAATGTTCGCGAAATGAAGAAGACCTACGCCGAGTCCGGCCGCGAACTGCCGCCCACCGCTGGCGACGCCTTCAGCAGCGGGCGCGACTCACCCTTCAACATCATGGTGGGCCGCGGCCGCACCTTCGTGTTCGAAACCTTTCCCCTGGATGACATCAAGGCGATCAGCAAGGGCGCCGGCGTCACCATCAACGACCTGTTCGTGGCCGCCACCGCCGGGGCCTACCGCAAGTTCATGCTGAGCCGCGGTTTCAACCCCGATGCCGGCCCGCTGGTCACCGCCATCCCGGTATCCAAGCGCCCGCCGCTGGAAGAAGACGACATGATCGGCAATATGACCAGCAGCGACTACCTGGCCATGCCGGTGCACCTGGCCGACCCGGTAGAGCGGTTGCGGGCGGCGTCACACGCCGGCAACGTGATGAAGGACCATATCAAGGCCTCGGAAGGCGCCGACATATCCACCATTCTGGAGATCATCCCACCGTTCCTGATCCGCCTGCTGGACTGGATGGTGGAATACAAGGACGGCAAATTCGGGGTGTGGGGCAACGCCGCCATCTCCAACGTGCCGGGGCCGCGCCAGCCGCTGTACCTGGGCGCGATGCGGCTCAACAACTGGATATCCATGGGCATGGTGGCCAACGGCCTGGGCCTGAACACCACCGTGTGGAGTTATGCCGGCAAGTTCAACCTGTGCATACTGGCGGACAAGAAACTGCTGCCGGACGGCTGGGAGTTACTGGCGTACTTCCGCGAGGCCTTTGCCGAGTACGAGCACCTGCAGGAACCGCCCGCGGCTGCAGGCGACGCCGCCGCGCTATAGCGCTGGCACAGCTGCCCGGCCCGCCAGGGAGGGCCGGACAGGTCAGCCGTTCACCAGAAAGTGCACGTAGATACTGGCGGCGTAGCCCAGGGCGATCGCCGGTGTCCACTTGAGGTGGCCGAAAAAGGTGTAATACCCGCGCGCCTGCCCCATCAGCGCCACGCCGGCGGCCGAGCCGATGGACAGCAGGCTGCCGCCGACGCCGGCGGTAAGCGTCACCAACAGCCACTGCAACTCGGACATATCGGGGTTCATGGTCAGCACAGCGAACATCACCGGGATGTTGTCCACAATGGCTGACATGACACCCACCAGGGTATTGGCGACGGTAGCCCCCAACTCCCCGTATATGTAGCCCGATGCCAGGCTGAGGTAGCCGATAAAGCCCAGCCCGCCCACGGCCATGATGACCCCGTAGAAGAAGAACAGCGTGTCCCACTCGGCCTGGGCAATGTGATCGAATATATCGAAGCTGGGGCGCTCGTGACTGCCCGGGGGTACGTCCATGCTCTCGATTTCCTGGTGTTCGAGACGGCCCAGGTAATAGGAATAGAACTTGACCAGTGCCAGGCCGGCCATCATGCCGTACACCGGCGGCAGGTGCAGGAAGTTGTGGAAGCTCACTGCGGTCACGATGGTGGCCAGGAACAGGCCGACGATAACCAACCCCCCGCGCTTGAGCACCCGGTCCCCCTCCATGTGCCGCGGCGGCGGGCTACCCGCTGGCAGGGCGAAATGCATGATCGCGGCCGGCACCAGGAAGTTGACCACCGCGGGGACAAACAACTTGAAGAAGGTGCCGAACTGCAGAATGCCCTTCTGCCAGACCATCAGCGTGGTGATATCGCCAAACGGGCTGAAAGCACCGCCGGCGTTGGCGCCCACCACGATATTGATGCAGCCCAGGGCGATGAACTCCGGCTTGCCCTCCCCCACCGCCATGATCACCGCGCACATGATCAACGCCGTGGTCAGGTTATCCGCCACCGGTGAGATGAAAAAGGCGAGAAAGCCGGTGATCCAGAACAGCGCGCGATAACTGAAACCGCGCTCTACCAGCCAGTGCCGCAGGGCGTCAAAGACGCCGCGCTCGATCATGGCATTGATGTAGGTCATCGCCACCAGCAGGAAGAAAAACAGTTCCGCGTATTCCAGGAAGTTATGGCGTATGGCCTCTTCGGCGGCATGGGTCAGTTGGTGGCTGTTGTAGGCCAGCGCAATGAGAATCCAGATTATGGCCGCGGCCAACAGCACGGGTTTGGACTTGCGCAGGTGAATCCGCTCTTCCAGAATGACCAGCATATAGGCGGCGACGAAAACCATGATGGCCGCGTAACCGACCCAGTTCGCGGTTAAATCGAGCGTGGCGCCGGCGCTTTCCGAGGCGGCGACCCCGGCAGTGAACAGCAGGCCGACGAACATTAACAGTAGCTGGTACATGTAAATCTCTCTGCAGGCACATTGACGGATTTCGGGACGCGGCGATTGTACCGCCGATGAACTATTTTTTCTTGTACCCGGGGTGAGAAACTTTGCGGCGACGACAGCAACAGCCACCGGCCCACCCGTGGGCGCTGGAAAGCCGAAAAGTACGGTTTCCCTGGCCGCCGGGGCGCAGTCGCGGCGACTTTGGCGCTATACTCTGCGCAAGTCACGCGCGAGGGGCAATGGCACAGCTAACATGACATGCGCTAAAAGGGCACTGCCCACACTGCAACCCACAACCGGCCCGGGCACATGAAATCCGCCTGTATCGACGCCTTCACCGAGAGCATTCTCGACATCCGCCTGGAGGAAAAACCCGTCCCGCAGCCAGGGCCGGGGCAGATCCGGGTGCGCATGCTGATGAGCCCGGTCAACCCCTCCGACCTGAATTTTTTACACGGCACCTACCACCAGGCCCTGCAGCGTATCATCTGGAACCAGGGCGACGCCGGCGTGTCTTTCGACCCGGCGCACCGCAACCCCTGCCCGACGCCGCCCTATGCGCTGGGCGGAGAAGGCGTCGGCGTGGTGGACGCCGTGGGGTCCGGGATGCTGGCCCGGCGCCTGCGCAACAAGCGGGTGGCCATTGCCGGCGGCCCGCCGCATGGCACCTGGCAGGAGTACACGCTGGCGGACGCGAAGCGCGCGGTCGCCCTGCCCACGGCCGTGCCGGATGAGCAGGGCGCCATGTTTTTCGTCAACCCGGTAACCGCCTACGTGCTGGTACGCGAGGTGCTGCGGGTGCCCCGCGACGGCTGGTTGCTGGTCACCGCCGCCGGCTCGGCGCTGGGCAAGAGCGTGGTGCGCCTGGGCAAACTGTACGGGTTCAAAACCCTGTGCGTGGTGCGCGCCGACAACAACACCGCCGAGCTGGAGAAGCTGGGCGCCGACGCGGTGGTGGCGACCGACCGCCAGGACCTGCACGCGGAAGTATTCAGGCTGACCGGCGGCCAGGGGGTGAAATACGCTATCGACTGCGTGGGCGGCGAGCTGGCCGCCCAGGTGGTGCGCTGCCTGGGGCTGGACGGCCGCCTGGTGCTGTACGGCACCCTGGCCAACAGGCCGCTGCCCCTGCCGGTCAGGGACCTCATGATGCCGGTGGCGCATGTATCGGGTTTTATGCTGCCCAACTGGATGCTGCAGCAGACGCCGCTGAAGCTGCTGTCCGTGCTGCGCCAGGTGAAACGACTGACCGTGGAAGGCATATTCACCACCGAGGTCGCCAGCGTATACCCGCTGGCCGAGATCACCCGGGCGGTATCCGCCGCGCTGCAACCCGGGCGCACGGGCAAGGTATTGCTCAGCATGGGAGACAACTGATGCGCGTCGCCTTTATCGGGCTCGGGGTGATGGGCTTTCCCATGGCCGGCCACCTGCAGGCCGGCGGCTGCGAGGTCACCGTCTACAACCGCACCGCGAGCCGCGCCCGGGAGTGGGTCGAGCGCCACGGCGGGCGCAGTGCCCCCAGCCCCGCCGAGGCGGCCCGGGACGCGGAACTGGTGTTCACCTGCGTCGGCAACGACGACGACCTGCGCTCGGTGGTGCTGGGCGATGCCGGCGTATTGGCCACCATGCCGGCCAAAGCGGTACTGATCGACCACACCACGGCCTCGGCGACCCTGGCCCGCGAACTGGACGGGCTCGCCACACAGCGCGGCCTGGGCTTTCTCGACGCGCCGGTTTCCGGCGGCCAGGCGGGCGCCGAAAACGGCCGGCTGACCGTCATGGTGGGTGGCTCGGCGGCGGCCTTCGCCACCGCGCGCCCGGTGATCGAACACTACGCCCAGTGCGTCAGCCACCTCGGCCCGGCGGGTAACGGACAACTGGCCAAAATGGCGAACCAGATATGCATCGCCGGCGTGCTCCAGGGGCTGGCGGAAGGCATGCAGTTCGCAGCCAGGGCAGGCCTGGACGTCGCCCGGGTGATCGAGGTCATTTCCCGGGGTGCCGCCCAGAGCTGGCAGATGGACAACCGCTACCGCAGCATGCTGGCGGGGGACTACGACCACGGCTTTGCCGTGGACTGGATGCGCAAGGATCTGTCCATGGCGCTGGACGAGGCCGCCGGGATGGGCCTGGAGATGGAACTCACCCAACTGGTGGACAGGTGCTATGAAGAGGTGCAGGCTATGGGTGGCGGCCGCTGGGATACCTCCAGCCTGCTGGCGCGCCTGGAGAGCAAAAAATGAGACCGGTTGCCAGGCGAATGGACCGACTGTGATCAAGTACATTCACATCGCCGCTGCCAGCGGCGTGCCTCAGGAAAGTGTCGAAGTGGCGCAGCTGGTGGCCGGGGCTGGTATCGTCGGAGACAGGAACTACGGGCTGGCGGATTATCCTGGGCAGCAGATTACCTTCATCGAGATGGAGGAAATCGACTCCTTCAACCGGCGCTTCGGCCAGCAGCAACCGCCCTGGGCGGCCAGGAGAAACGTCGTCACCGAAGGGGTCAGGCTCAACCAACTGGTTGGCAGGGACTTTGCCGTTGGCGCCGTGACGTTCAGGGGCATCGAGCTGTGCGAACCCTGTGCCTACCTGGGCGAACTACTGGAGACTCCCGAGTTAGCGAGGCAGGAAGTCGTCAGGGCGTTCCTGCACCGCGGCGGCCTGCGGGCCGACATCCTCACCGACGGCGATATCCACGTGGGAATGCCGCTGCGAAGTCTGCCACCCGCCAGCTGAGTCCTGCCGGGGCCGGCCCGACTGAAAAGAGCGACAGGCAGGCATACGGGGCTCCTGCCAGACATCACATGGGCCGAGGATTCAAGGGTTTCAGGGCTTTACACCCGACACCAGATACATCACCACCCCGCCCGCGCCGTGCAGGCTGTGATCCTGCACCGCTTCGGCCAGGCGCCGCCTCGACTCGGCCTCCCGGGACTGCACTGCAAGCGCGACCTGATCGGCGGCGTCGCCAAGTATGTGTGCCAGATACGCCCTCCTCTGCTCGTCAATTTCGGCCTGAAACGGACTGTCGGCGCCTAGTTGGCCGATTATCGACTGCATCTCGCGGCTGTCGTAGGGCGGCATGAGGACACTGCACTTATCCGAAAGATAAGCCTGGATATCCACCATCCCCAGTTTGTTAAACATGCCCGGCACCAGATCTCCCAGGGAACTGTCTCCTTGACCCGCGGCTATCTTGCCGCGCTCAAGGGTCAGTGCAATGCGGTAATCTTCAACCAGTTCGTCAATAGAGTACCGGTCTGTCAGTGAATCCTTCATCCGAACTGCCTGGCCTTGTTAAGTGGCGAATGTATAAATGACATATGCAGTTCCTGCCATAGCAATATACGGAAGTGGAGATAAGTACCATGGCATAGGGCCAGCCGAGCCAGCGCAAAACTTCCTAAAGAAACGCTGAGCAAACCTTGGATCAACAATCAAAGGCGTGAGCGCCACAAGTACTGAGCCTACTACCGCGATACCTCCGATTAGATAGTGACCCGCGTATAGGATCAAGGCCCCAAAGAACAGTAAGATGCCAGCTGCCTTAAGGTTTTCCTTAGTCTCGATGTTCACAGTCTGGGTCACTTAACGCTTACAGCTGGGGCGGCGAAACCGCGCAGCGGTTTCGGCGTCCCACCAGGCTGTACTTGTTATGTTTACCCACAGACTATTTTCTCTTTCCCATAATAGTACGTATTGTGCACAAGTACGTAAGCCCCAGATACTATGGCTGTAGTTGGTACTAGTATCGGTGATACCAAATAACCTTCCGCCGTGTAGTAACTATTAGTCTCCTTTGCCAGATCAATGACCTTCAATGTCATACGATCTGTTGATATCTCACACCGCTTCGCTTGGTGATCCGCTGGAACTGCAACGGTGATGCAGCCCGTTACCGAGAAACTAACCAATAATGCTATTAAAAGCTTTCTCAATCGGGACTCCTAGGAAACATAACGCCCGCAGCAGCGGGCGTGAACTGGCACCACTTTTGTGGACACTTTCAGGCGCATAGTAGCGCCACCTCTTCGGGCGATTGATACCCGATCTGGGAGTGCAAACGCTCCCTGTTGTAGAACTCAATATACTCAACAATCTTAGCGGTCGCTTCAATTCGATCCCTGAAGGAGACCTGGTGAACGAGTTCCGCTTTCAGGGTGTGGAAGTAGGACTCCACCGAGGCATTGTCCAGTGGATTCCCCTTCCTGCTCATGCTGCGTGTCAGGCCGGATTCCTCGACCAGTTCACGGTAGTCGTGTGCTGCGTATTCAATCCCCTGGTCGGAGTGGAAGATACAGCCATCGCTGACCTTCTCTCGTGACAGGGCCATACGCAGCGCACTCATGGCAAATTCGGCACTGCGCTGCTTGGCAAACGACCAACCCACGACCTTGCGACTGTACAGATCCAGCACCACCGCGTGATACAGCCAGCCCTTGCCAGTCCGGATATAGGTGAAGTCACCCGCCCACTGGACACCCGGAGTCTCAGGGGCCGATTCCCGACCCAGCACATTGCCCGTGGAAGAGTAGAACTCATGCAGGCCTGGCCGCCATTGATACAGGCCACGGGTCGAGGCTTGCCGACCCATTTCGCGCATCAGGCGCTGCACGCGCCGGCGACTGCAGGAATAGCCCAATCTGCGCAGGTCCTGGTGCAGCCGTGCTGCACCGTAGGCCCGACGGAAACCCTGGTGACGCTCGTCAATCACGGTCTTTAGCTCCTGGTCGTAGACCCGGCGCGCGCTGGTGGGCCGGGTCAACCACGCATAGAACCCGCTGGCCGATACCCCGAACAGATTGCACATGCGTCGCACTTTGTACTCATGACGGTTCTCCGCGATAAAAGCGAAGATCACTTGTTTCTTGTCTCGAAGAACCGTTGCGCCTTTTTTAGCAGTTCAAGTTCCTCATCGCGATTCTTCAGGGCTTTTTCCAACTGCTGAATTCGCTTCTGAGCCTTGAGTAACTCCGCGTCTTTCTCTACGCGGGGATCAGGCCTGCTGGCTTTGCGCTTCGGGGATGGTTTGGAAGGCTTCATGTGTTTGTTTTCCCTCAACTCACCTCGGCGGTGCTCCATGCACCATCGGTACAGCATGACGGGATGTAGCCCCAATGATTCTGCTACGTCCTTGGCCTTAACGCCAGGGTGGCTGGCCAACATAACGGCCTGAAGTTTGTAGGCCAGGGTATAACGATCGTAGTTACGCTTCCGGGTTTGCCCCATGTCGCGGACCTCTTTGATAAAACGGTTGATGACCGTCCATCAAAGTGGTGCTAGTTCAGCGCGCGGTATGCGCGTCCGGCGACCGAAGGGAGCGAACTGCCCGTACTTGTTAATTGGCCGATGCATAAATGACTAAACCTATTGCAATTAACGCCACATATGGAAGCGGAGAATAGTACCAAGGAATGGGAGCGTTGCTTTCAGTTAGGGAGCGGCGTAAAAGCCAACCCTGAATAGTGAAATCTGCTGGTAATTTCGTGGGAGCAAATGCCACCACCACACCACCCACTATGGCCACAACCCCGATAAGGGTGCCGCCTGCATAGATTATGAGGACTCCGAACCCGATCACATATGCAGCTGCACGCAAATTCTCTCTTTTTTCGAAGTCCATATCTGAGGCCAATTAACAGCTAAATACATGGACTAAGTCTATTGTTTTCGGAATCTGGGCTTTCATGGGAATGTCCCCATTGAGTCGATTTCTGCCCCTCAGAATATCAGAAAACCATTCAGTTGACCGGCCCACAGGTGCCACAAACGCCAAAAGCAAGCTCATGTTTACGCGTCGCTTTGTCTATTTTTGTTATGAGTTTCAATAAGCCAGAATACAATACTTAGAACTAAACCAACTGTTATGCCCCCAATTAATTGATAATGCAGATCAAGTAGATAGGCAACATTATCGTTCGGATACAATCCACGCGATTGGGTATCTGGGAATACCAAACATATTATCACTACCCCCACGAACCCCAGTAATGTACCGGTCGGAATAAAAAGCCACGATCCACGATAAAGTACGTATAGCGGTTTCAGCAAACATAGAGTGAATGGAAAGCCCCAAAATAGAATAGTTACCACTCCCAGAATCCATGCGAATGGTTCGAAAAAATCTTCAATTCCCCACAGCCATAGAGCAGTGGTTGGCACAAATAGCAACGCTGTTATTGGTGGCGTCAGTAGCCATGCACTTCTCGTCTGCTTACTCATATCATCAAAAAATGCAGCCAGACGTGCTTGTGCGTTTTCATGCTAATGTCCGTTGTGAGTCGTTGTGGGCCGGTGAACGAATGATAACCCATCCGGCCGCTTCTGCCTCGACAGCGGCCCCCGGGCCGCGCTAAGGGCGCCTGCTGCCACCCCTTTCCGTTCCAAAGCAGATCAGTAGCGCGCGTCCCTGCGGTGCGGTGTACGGGCCGGCAAGAATACTCCCAGCGCCTTGCAGTTCACCACAATAATCCGGTCGCGCGCCACACATCAAATCTGGACTTAATACGGACTTAATATCAAAAAATAGAAAAGCGGTCATGGCGCCTACGCCATAACCGCTTGATATTAAAGTGTTTTTTGGTGGAGCTAAGCGGGATCGAACCGCTGACCTCAACACTGCCAGTGTTGCGCTCTCCCAGCTGAGCTATAGCCCCGTAATCGGTTGTAAGTTATTGATCTTGCTGGATTTTTCAATAATCGAGATCAATAACGAGACGGGCATTTTAGTGACAGGCGCGGCCTCTGTCAACAGCTCGCGGAGGCCTCGTTACACACGCCGCTGTGCTAGGCTGCTGTCGACAAGCACCTAACGGGAGTCCGCCATGCTGGGTAAATTCGTTCTCTGGTTTTCCGGGGCCATGTTTATCGCTTACGGCCTGGCCTGCCTCGCCAACCCGCAACTGCCCATGGCCTACGCCGGACTGGGGGCACTGTCGGGCGATGCGCTGCCCGAGGTCGCCGCCATGTACGGCGGCCTGCAGACGGGTTTCGGCGTGTTCTGCCTGGTGGGCGCCCTGCGGGCGGCGTACTACCGCCCCGCGCTGCTACTGCTGGCGCTGTGTATCGGCGCCCTCGGCCTGGCACGCTGCTACTGGGGAATTACCGGTGAAACGGCGGTGGGCGCCTACACCTACGGCGCCGCGGCCTACGAGCTCACCACCACCTTGCTGGCCTGCATCGCCCTGCGCCAGCGCTGAGCCCGGCGGCGCAATCAGGCGCCGTAGTTGTCCCGCAGGTAGTCCAGGATGTCCGCGGATTCGAACAGGCCGGTATCGGTATTGGGGTCGTAGAGATAGGGGATGGCCACCCGGCCCTCCCGCTCCTGCAGGGTGCGGCGGTTGCCGACTTTGCTCGCCGGGGTGATGTCGAGCGCCCTGCGCACCGGCGGCAGAATCCACTCCTGCAGTTCGGTGCGTCCGCAGCTGCGCAGGATGTAGGGAATCTCCAGCTCACACAACAATTCCCGCACCGGGCGGGCGAAGGGGCTGCTCTCGAAGCTGTACAGTTCCAGCAGGTATTCGGGCTCCACGCCGGGGCGGGCCTGCATGCCCTGGGCCAGCCGCGGGGCGCTGGCCAGCATCGAGCCCAGGGTCTGCAGGCGGCCGGCGCGCCACTTCAGGGGCAGCGGGCGCTTGCCGTAGGTGTCGAACAGATAGGCGACGATCTCCAGCGATTCATACATCTCCACACCGGTGTTGGCATCCACCAGGAAGGGAAACTGCGCCTTGCCGCCCAGCTCGGTCGCCTCCGGGCGGAAGCGCTCGCCCCCCTTGGGGCAGGGCATGATTTCGGCGTCCAGGTCCAGCTCGGTGAGCGCCTCGCGCACCAGGCGGCAGTAGGGGCAGTTCTCGATATCGTACAGGCGCAGCAGCTGTTTCGGCTTGACCTGCGCCGGCGTGCTGCCGATGCCGTTGGTGGAGCGCACCAGGGTGGATAACAGTGATGTACCGATATTGCCCGTGCTCATGGTCTATGCTCCCGTCAGTTGCTGGTATTCCTTCTCCAGCCGCTTTGCCGCTTTTTTCGACACGCCGCCCAGCACCTCGATGGCATGGCGCAGGCGCGCCCGGCTCATATCAGGCCCCAGCAGCTCCATGGAGTCAACCACCGAGAATGACGCGCTGGAGCCGGCGATGGCCACGAACAGCGGTGCCAGCAGGTCCTTGATCTTCACCTCGAGGCTGTCGGCCAGGCGTTTGAGGTCGTCCCAGATGGTGTCGCGGCTCCAGTGGCGCAGCGCTTCCAGGCGCCACAGGGCGAACTGCAGCAGCTTGACGAGTTCCTCGCGCTCGCCCTTGAGCTGCGCGAAGCTGGCCTCGCTGAGCGGCAGGGTGCCGGACACCAGGAAGCCCGCCAACGGGGCGAAATCGCTGAGTATTTCCATGCGCTTCTGGGCGTGGGGCAGCACCTTCATCAGGTTGGCCTCGTTGTAGGCCCAGTCCACAAGGCGCTGGGCGAGCTGGGCCTGGTCCAGGTCCTCGCGGATCCACATGCCGTTCAGCCAGCGCAGCTTCTCCACGTCGAAGATGGGGCCGCCCAGGGACACCCGCTGGATATCGAAATGGGCGGTCATCTGCGCCAGGGAAAACTTCTCGCTCTCGTCGGGCATGGACCAGCCCATCCGCCCCAGGTAGTTGAGCAGCGCCTCGGGCAAAAAGCCCATGCGCTGGTAGTAGAGGATGCTGGTGGGGTTCTTGCGCTTGCTGAGCTTGGACTTGTCGGGATTGCGCAGCAGCGGCAGGTGGCACAGCACCGGCATGTCCCAACCGAAATACTCGTACAGCAGCTTGTGCTTGGGCGCCGAGTTGATCCACTCCTCCCCGCGCAGCACGTGGGTGATGCCCATCAGGTGGTCGTCCACCACGTTGGCCAGGTGGTAGGTGGGCATGCCGTCGGACTTGAGCAGGATCTGGGCGTCCACCATCCCCCAGTCCAGTTCTATGGTGCCGCGCAGCATGTCCTCCACCGCGCAGGCGCCCTCCTCCTCGGGCACCAGCATGCGGATCACGTAGGGGGCGCCGGCCGCGCCGCGCCTGGCCACCTCGGCCTCGGGAAGCCGCAGGTCAGAGGGTTTCAGGGCTGTGCTGTTGCCCGCGGCGCGGCGCGCCTCGCGCAGGGCTTCCAGCTCATCGGGAGTGCGGTAGCACAGGAAGGCCTTGCCCTCGTCCACCAGCTGCCGGGCGTACTGGCCATACAGCTCCATACGCTCACTCTGCCGGTAGGGGCCGTTGGGGCCGCCCACGTCGGGGCCCTCGTCCCACTCCAGGCCCAGCCAGCGCAGGGAGTCGAGGATGGCCTGCTCGGAGTCCGCGGTGCTGCGCTCGCGGTCGGTGTCCTCTATACGCAGCAGAAACTGGCCGCCGTGGGCGCGGGCAAAACACATGTTGAACAGGGCGATATAGGCGGTGCCGACGTGGGGGTCGCCGGTGGGCGACGGCGCGATGCGGGTGCGAACGGTCATGGGCTTACGGTACCTTGCGGGCAAAAGCGGCGATTATACGGGCTGCTCCGGCCAAAGCCCATGGCGGGCCCCGCTCAGCCGGCCGCGGGGTGCAGTGCCGCGGGCACTGCCGCCTGCCAGGCAAAGGCCTCGATCACCCGCCAGTAGGCGGCATCCAGGCGGGCCGCCAGGTGCAGCGGCAGGCCGCTTACCGGGTGCGTCAACTGCAGCCCCACACAGGCCAGCAACAGGCGATGGCAGTCGTACTGGCTCTGGAAGAAGCGGTTGTGCACGCCCTTGCCGTGCTTGGCATCGCCGATGATCGGGTAGCCGAGATGCTTCATGTGGCGCCGCAGCTGGTGGCGGCGCCCCGTCTGCGGCTGCAGCGATACCAGGCAGTAGCGGGTCTGCGGGTAGCGCTCCACCGCCAGCGGGATTTCAACCGTTGCCAGCCGCCGGTAGCGGGTCACCGCGTCCCGGGGCGGGGGCGGTTGCGCCCGGCCGCGCGCCGTCCCATCGGGTTCGTCCTGTAAAGGGTGATCGACAACGCCCGCCGGGGGGCAGTGGCCGCGCAGCACGGCCAGGTACTCCTTGCCCACGCCGCGCGCGGCAAACTGCGCCGCCAGCCCGGCGGCGATGCCGGCCGACAGGCCGAACAGCAGCACCCCCGAGGTGGGTTTGTCCAGGCGGTGCACCGGATATACCCGCTGGCCCAGCTGGTTGCGCACCTGCTGCAGCGCGAAGCGGGTTTCGTGGCGGTCGATGGGGCTGCGGTGCACCAGCAGGCCGCTGGGCTTGTTTACCGCCACCAGGTCATCGTCGCGATAGATAATCTCGATATCCCTGTCTGTACCCATCGTCCCGGTGGTTCCGCCCGCCTGCGCCTGCCGGGGAATATAGCCATGCGAGAGCTCGCCGACAAACCCCGTTGGCGGCTGCCGCCGACGGACCTCGGCCGGCGCTTGGTATATTCGCAGGTTATGCCGATAATGAGGCTGGCATACACCAATAAATTCAGGAGATTCCCCGGCATGACCCACCAGCAGCAACTGCCCGACGTGATCGGCAACACTCCCCTGCTGTACCTGCGCGAGGTGTCTGAACTGACCGGCTGCGACATCTACGGCAAGGCGGAGTTCATGAACCCGGGCGGCTCGGTCAAGGATCGCACCGCCCTGGGCATCATTCGCGCCGCGGAGCAGGCCGGCGAGTTGCGGCCCGGCGGCGTGATCGTCGAGGGCACCGCCGGCAACACCGGCATCGGCCTCACCCTGGTCGCCAATGCCCTGGGCTACGAGTGCGTGATCGTGATGCCGCAAAACGCCAGCGAGGAGAAGGTCCGCCAGCTGGAGATGCTGGGCGCGGAGCTGCTGTTGGTGCCCGCGGTCCCCTACGACGACAGCCA
This sequence comes from Pseudomonadales bacterium, assembly GCA_024234735.1. Classification (GTDB taxonomy): domain Bacteria; phylum Pseudomonadota; class Gammaproteobacteria; order Pseudomonadales; family Halieaceae; genus JARRPM01. Next base: position 87,690 of record JACKNV010000001.1, on the reverse strand, counting down.
CCACTATATCCACACCGCCCAGCGGATCGCCGAGGGGCGGGCCCGGGAGGAGGCCCACGGCGCCATCTGGGCCCGGCAGTTCGACAACCTGGCCAATCGCGACATCCACTACGCAACCACCGGCCAGGAGATCTGGCGGCAAACCGGCGGCAAGGTGGACGGCTTCATCTGCGCGGTGGGCACCGGCGGCACCCTGGCGGGTGTGGCCCGCGCCCTGCGGGAGCACAGCCCCGGGGTGAAGATAGGCCTGGCCGACCCCATGGGCTCGGCGCTGTACAGCCACTTCCGCGGCGCCGGGTTGCAGGCCGAGGGGGAGTCCATCACCGAGGGCATCGGCGTGTCTTTCGTCCCCGGCAACCTCGAGGGCCTGGAGCCGGACTTCAGCTGCCGCGTCGACGACGAGGAAGCCCTGCCCGTGATCTACGACCTGCTGAAAAACGAGGGCATTTCCGTGGGCGGCTCCTCCGGCATCAATATCGCCGGCGCCGTGGCCATGGCGCGGGAACTCGGGCCCGGGCATACCATCGTCACCATCCTGTGCGACGCCGGCAGCCGCTACCAGAGCAAGTTGTTCAACGCCGAATACCTGTGGAAACGCAAGTTGCCCTACCCGCACTGGATCGCCAACTGAGCGCGGCAACGCTCACCTCGGGCATGCGCCGCCCTATCACCCGCCAACACAGGACAGCTCCATGGACCACCACCCCGCCTCGCCCGCCCCATTGCGCCTGTTTGCCCTGGCCGGGCTGCTCACCGCCATACTGGGCGGCTGCACCGTCGTCGGGCCGACCGCCATCAGCAGCGGGCGGCTGGCCTACAACGAGGCGATCGCCGCCACCGACAACCAGCAGATACTGATGGTGCTGGTCCACAACCGCTACGGCGAGCGCGGCCACCTGCTGAACGTGGCCAGCGTCACCGCCAACGTGAGCGTCACCACCAGTGCCGGGGTGCAGGCGGGTTTCGGCTCCAACGGCGACTACGCCGGCAATCTGGTGCCCTTTGCCGGCAGCGTGATCTACGAGGAGAACCCCACCATTTCCTATATCCCAGTCTACGGGGAACGATACCTGCGACAACTGACCAGCCCCATCAACCTCGACATGCTCACCCAGCTCACCCGCTCCAACACCAACGCGGGCAACGTCCTGGTCGCCCTGGTGAGCGAGGTCAACGGCATCTACAACCCGGACTTCAATTTCTCCGAGGGGCAGGACGACCCCCGTTTCGACGAGTTCACCCGCCTGGTTACCGAACTCAGCCGCGCACACCGTTTGCACTGGGTGGCACGCAGCGGTCACAAGGGCGAGTTTTCCCTGGTGATCGACCAGTCCGCCCCGGAGCACGCCGCCCGGGTGAAGGCGCTGCTGCAGCTGCTGAACCTGCCGCCGGCAATGCAACGGGAGCAACTGGTGGTCATCCCGGTCTCCCTGGCACTGGGCGGCGGCAAGGACGGCGGCGTGGGGTTCAGCACCCGTTCGGTGTGGGACATGGTGGAAGTCCTGTCCGCCAGGATACAGGTGCCCGCCGACGCCGAGCGCGACGGCCTGGTAGTGCCCGCGCCGCCAGCCGGGCGCCTGGGGAAATCCCTGAACATCCACTACAGCAAGGAGGAGCCGGACAAGGCCTATGTGGCGGTGGAGTATCGCGACGGCTGGTTCTATATTGACGAGCGGGACATGCTCACCAAGCAGTATTTCAAGTTGCTGGGCAGCTTGTGGTCCCTGGCCATGGCCAATGCCGCCGGCCAGGGCGCCGCGGCCCCGGTGCTGACCGTTCCGGTCACCCGCTGAGACAGGAGTAATACCATGCAGCGAACCAGTACAGGATTCACCGAACAGGACGTGCCCGACCAGACGGGCAGGACCTTCGTCATCACCGGTGCCAACACCGGCCTGGGCTACGAAGCGGCCAGGGTACTGGCGGCCAACAACGCCAGGGTCATCATCGCCTGTCGCTCGTCCGAGAAGGCGCGAGACGCCAGGCAGCGTATCCTGGCGCTACACCCCGGGGCCGACGTACAGACCCTGCAACTGGACCTGGCCAGCCTGGCCTCGGTGCATGAGGCCGCCGCCCGGCTGCTGGAGCAGGAGCCGCGCCTGGACGTGCTGATCAACAATGCCGGCATCATGATACCGCCCTACCAGCTCACCGAGGACGGCTTCGAGTCCCAGTTCGGCGTCAATCACCTGGGCCCCTTTGCGTTCACCGGCCTGCTGCTGGACACGCTGCGCGCCACCCCCGGCGCGCGCATCGTCAACACCTCCAGCATTGCCCACAAGCGCGGCAAGATCCATTTCGACGACATCAACGCCGAGCGTGGCTACAACGCCATGCTGCGCTATGCCCAGAGCAAGCTCGCCAACCTGTACTTCACCTACGAACTGCAGCGCCGGCTGGCAGCGGCGGACGATGCCACCCTTTCGGTGGCCGCCCACCCCGGTATCGCCAGTACCGAACTGATGCGCTACACACCGAAGCCACTGGCTCTCCTGGCGCCGGTATTTTTCCCGCTGTTCAACAGCGCGGCGCAGGGCGCCTGGCCCACCCTGGCGGCGGCCACCGACGAGCAGGTGCGCAGTGGCGACTACTACGGCCCCGGCAAGCGCCGCGAAACCGCGGGGCCCGCGGTGCCGGTGAAATCCACCCGCCGCAGCCGCGACCCGGACGTCGCCAGGCGGTTGTGGGATCTTTCCATCGAGATGACGGGAGTGGACCCGGGCCTCTAGCCGCTGATGCGGCGCAGGCGTTTGCCGGTGGTAACAAAACGCCAGGTGCCGAACAGCAGGGTGAGCACGCCCACCGGGATGCAGGCCACGCCCACCCACTCCAGCCAGGTGCCCTGGCTGAAGTGCAACAGGGTGGCGCCCGCCAGCACCAGGGAAACCCCCGAGCGCAAATAGGCCAGCAGCGTGCGCTCGTTCGCCAGCCGGGTGCGGTCCAGCGCGAGGTGGTCCCTGACGATCATTTGCTCCCGAGGGAGGCTTTCATACGGGCTGGGTTTGCTCACCATCTACTCTTTCCCATTCGCAGGTTGTTTGTCTATAGTTTACGAGGTCCAGATAGGCAGCTGGAAGGGTTGGGAGAATACAATGGCTTGTTGTGCATTTGCAGTGTTTGTCCTCTTCTACCTGCTGGCACCGCTGGGTCTTTTCGGCAGACGGCGCCGCCTGGACAAGCGGCGTAATGCGGCCGCCTGGCGCCGGGCAGCGCAAGCATCGCCGCCGGGCGGGAATGCCGGCCTCTCGCGGCGGAAGCTTGCCGCCACCACAGTCGTCGCCATTCTCACCCTTCAGCTGACAGTCCTGGGGGCGGCCTACCTTTACCTTCATCATGACGACGCTTACGCGGTGGCCGCCGGGCCCGTGACCGGGCCCGAATGGGATGCCTTCGCGGCCCTGCACACCGTCTGGTGTCTGGACGAGGGAGTAAACGCCTCTGAATCTCTGGAAGTGGGCGCGCCGTGGATACGCTGAACCTCGACACACTCGGCGCCGAGCTCTATATCAATGGGCAAAACGGACCGGCTACGCGAAAGCGCCTACAACGGACCCTGATACTGTATTCAGTGCTGTTGCTGGCAGGCTACCTGCCGGCGGCACTGGAAGCCGGCGCCCACTGGCAAGCCGCCGGCCTGGGGTTGTGGCTGCCGGGGGGCGGATTTGTCGCATTGGGAAGCTGGTATGTGTTGCTTTTCCCCCTGACCATGCTCCTGTTCCTGTTCTCCCTGGTCGCATGGTTCTGGGCCGGCATGGTCGTCGCGCCCGTCATCGTCTGGCTGGGCACGGCAATGGTCGCCGGCGCCCTGGCCGGGGATGCCGTGCAGGGTTCGGCCCATGTTATCGTCGCGCTGTGCGTTGCCGCCCTGGCCGCCTGTGGCTACACCTTCAACCTGCGACAGGCTGCCCGGCAGGCCGCCACCGCCGAGCGGCGCAAGCAATTTCTCCCCGCCAGCCTGGCCGAGGTGCAGCAACACTGTGCTGCTCGCCCCGCCGAAGAACCGCGGGAGATGAGCGAAGACCAGCTCGCCTCGTTGCGCTACCTGCTGGATCGCGCTCTACAGCCGGTCGAAGCCTTCGAGGGATTCGACATCATCGACCAGTTCCAGCCTGCTGCCCTGCGTTACCAGCTGAACCACCTCGGCTTCGCCCTGGGCATTGCCCAGGGCGCCTACCTGCCGAATTTTCGCGGCTATATGCACCGGGCTCAACAGAACCTGATCGACAAATACCTGCTCAGGCGAGTCTGGGATTACTGGGTTTACGAATCGTGCTGGGGGCACCTGAACTTCACCAACTGGGACCCCGCGGCGAAAGACAATATCATGCTGACGGGCTGGTTCGGGATGCAGGTCGGCCAGTACATGCTGAACAGCGGCGACAGGCAATATGCGCAGCCGGGAAGCCTGACCTTCAAACTCAACAAGCGCACGGCCTACCGCCACGATTTCCACAGCATAATCGACTCGATCGTCCAGAACTATGTCGCCAACGAGGATGATTTCTGCCTCTACCCCTGCGAGCCGAACTGGCTGTACCCCCTGTGTAACCACTACGGCATGGCCGCTCTCGCCTCTCACGACCGGCTGTTCGGAACCTGCTTCAGGGAGCGGTTCCTGCCCTCCTGGATGGACAAACTCAACACCGAATTCACCGATGGCAGCGGCTCGATCATCGGGCTGCGCTCACAGCTCACGGGTATTCGCATGCCGTTCCCGATCAGGGAACATGGATACGCCTTCTTTGCCAACTGTTTTTCGACATCGCTGGGGCAGCGCCTGTGGGCAGTGGCGAGGAAAGAACTGGAGCCGTTCATCGTCAGCGGCGAAGGCCGAGCGGAGCACTTCGCGTTCACGGAAAAGGGCCTGGACGCGGGAAACTACTCCCCCGGTTACGGCTTCCTCTACAGCAGCATTCTGACCAGCGCCAGGGAATTTGGCGATAGGGAAATCGCCGGGATCGCGCAGGAAAGCCTGGAGCGCGATTGCTCTCCCTATATGGACGCGGGATCGAAAAGCTACCTTGGAGCCTCCAATATCGCCAACGCCACCATCGCCATGGCGCGCTTCATGGACACGGGGGACTTCCGCCGTTCTGTCGTACAGGGCCCCTGCCAGGACTCGCTGCGGGGCCCCTACCTGACCGGTATCGAATACCCCGACATCCTGGTGGCGCGGGCCTGCAGCAGCGGTCGCGATCTCCATCTCGTCCTCTACCCCGGTGGCAACCCCGGAACGAAAAAGGTCCGCATCGAGGGCCTCGCTGCCGGTGCCCGCTACCAGGTCAGCGCAGCTAACGGGTGTCCTGTCGTGGTTGCCTCGCCAACTGGTACCGCTGACGTGGATGTGGAGATTTCCGGCAGGAGCGAGGTTCTTATCACCCCCTTGTGACGCTGATTCCGGCCACGGTGAACGGGAACACCCAATTGTTTCCCTCGCCCGGATCGACCCTGTTGCCCCCAATGTGTTCTGGCGGTAACGTGACGGGCCTGAACCCGTTGATTTTGTGTGCTCCATGCGACGCACAAACCTGATTCCCGAGCATTCGATGCCACCTGTTCTAAACCGGCTGTTTTCAATCGCCCCCATGATGGACTGGTCTGACCATCACTGCCGCTACTTCTGGCGGCTGCTGACCCGGCAGGCCCTGCTGTACACGGAGATGGTCACCACCGGCGCGCTGATTCACGGCGACCGCGAGCGCTTCCTGCACTTCAACCCCGAGGAGCACCCGGTGGCCCTGCAACTGGGCGGCAGCGAGCCGGCCGACCTCGCGCGCTGCGCGCGCTGGGCCCAGGACTGGGGCTACGACGAGGTCAACCTGAACTGCGGCTGCCCCTCGGACCGGGTGCAATCCGGGATGTTCGGCGCCTGCCTGATGGCGCGGCCGGCGCTGGTGGCCGATTGCGTCAGGGCCATGCGCGCTGCCTGCGACATCCCGGTTACCGTCAAGCACCGCATCGGCATCGATCACATGGAATCCTACCAGGAGTTGCTGGATTTCGTGGGCACCGTGGCGGAAGCCGGCTGCGAGGTGTTCATCGTCCACGCTCGCAAGGCCTGGCTGCAGGGGCTGTCCCCCAAAGAGAATCGTGACATACCGCCGCTCAACTACCCCTGGGTGTACCGCCTCAAACACGACCTGCCGCGGCTGTGCATCGTCATCAATGGCGGCATCCAGACCCTGGAGGAGTGTCGCCGTCACCTGCAACAGGTCGACGGGGTGATGCTCGGGCGCGAGGCCTACCAGAACCCCTGGCTGCTGGCGGAGGTGGACTCGCAGCTTTACGGCATGGACAAGCCGGCCGCGAGCCGCGATGATGTCATTGCCGCCCTGTTGCCCTACGTGGAGCGGCAACTGGCTGCCGGCGCTCACCTGAACCACATCACCCGCCACATACTCGGTCTCTACCAGGGCGTGCCCGGGGCCAGGAAATTTCGACGCCACCTCAGCGAGAACGCCTACCGGCAAACCGCCGGGGTCGAGGTACTGACCGGCGCCTGGCAGCAGGTCACGGCTTTGGCCGGGGCGCCGGCATGATCGCACAGGAGAACACATGAGCAGTAAACTCGAACAACTCAGGTCCATGACCGACGTGGTCGCCGATACCGGCGACATCGAGGCCATCGGGCGCTTTCAGCCCCAGGACGCCACCACCAACCCCTCGCTGCTGCTGAAGGCCGCCGCGCTGCCCCACTATGCCGGTTTGCTGGACGCCGCCAGCGCCTGGGCATCGGCCCAGGGCGGTTCCGACGCCGAGCAACTGGCCAACTGCTGCGACCGTTTCGCGGTAGACGTCGGGCGCGAGATCCTGGCAATCATTCCCGGGAGGATTTCCACCGAGGTGGACGCCCGCCTGTCCTTCGACAGCGACGCCACCATGCAGCGGGCGCGCAAGCTGATCGGCATGTACGAGGAGGCGGGTATCGGCCGCGAGCGCATCCTGATCAAGATCGCCTCCACCTGGGAGGGCATTCGCGCCGGCGCGCAGCTGGAGAAAGAGGGCATCAACTGCAACCTCACCCTGCTGTTCGGTTTCAGCCAGGCGGCCGCCTGCGCCGACGCCGGGGTGTTCCTGATTTCCCCCTTCGTGGGCCGTATCCTGGACTGGTACAAAGCCAATACGGATACCGTGGTGGCACAACCCGCTGACGACCCCGGAGTGCAGTCGGTCACCCGCATCTACAACTACTACAAACAGCACGGCTACCGGACCGTGGTGATGGGGGCGAGCTTTCGCAACGCCGGCGAGATCGAGGCCCTGGCGGGCTGCGACCGGCTCACCATCAGCCCCGCCCTGCTGCAGGAACTGGCCGCCGACGAGGGCGCCCTGCCCCGCCAGCTGAGCCCGGACAGCGCCCGCTGCAGCGAGCCCCGGCTGGCGCCGCGGGAGCCGGACTTCCGCTACCAGCTCAACGCCGATGCCATGGCCACCGAGAAACTGGCCGAAGGCATCCGCAATTTCGTCGCCGACCAGGTCCGGCTGGAAGAGCTGATCAGCAAACGATGATCGGCGCCCTGAAGAAGCTGTTCGAAACACCGCCCGCGGAAACCGAGGAGGCGCGCCAGCGGCGGATGCGCCTGGCCGCGGCGGCGCTGCTGATCGAGACCGCCCGCGCGGATTTCACCCAGGAAGCCAGCGAGGAGGCCGCCCTGCGGCAGCTGTTGAGCAGCAGCCTGCAACTGGAGCCCGCCGCTGTGCAGGAGCTGTTACAGGCGGCGTCCGCGCAGCTGGACGAATCGACCTCGCTGTACGAGTTCACCCGGGTCATCAACGATTGCTACAGCGCGGAGCAGAAACGCGAGTTGATCGGCACCATGTGGCGGGTGGCCTATGCCGACGGCGATCTGGACAAGTACGAGGAATACCTGATCCGCCAGGTGGCGGAGCTGACCTATGTTCCCCACGGGGATTATATCCGCGCCAAGCTGGAGGCCAGGCCCTAGACCCGGCGCTTGCTCAGCCGCCCTCCAGGGCCGCCAGCAGATCCTTGAAGCGGGCCCGGTTGGTCGGGTTCAGCCCCATCAATACCCGGTGGGCCTCGATGATTTTATCCTTCACGGCCTGTTCGCTGCCGGGCACGGTGGGCACCACGGTCACGTCGTCGGGGTTGGCGCAGACTTGCTCGCGCAGTTCGAACAGGCGCTGGAAGCCCATGCTTCTCACCAGCCGGTTGATCCCGGCGTTACAGGAATAGATGGTGGGCTGGAAACCGAACCGCTCCTTCACCGTGAGCGCCAGTTTGGCCAGCAGCCCCAGGGTGGTGCTGTCCAGCCCCTCGGCATCACACAGGTCGACCCACACGCTGAAGAACTCGGGGTCCTCGTACATGTGCTCGAAATAGTCGTCTATGGTGGTGCACAGGGTGAGGCGCACATCCCCCTCGAAGCGAATGACATAGGCGCCTTCGTGGCTCGCTGCCAGTACCCTGCCCTCGCTCACGTCAGGCTCGCTTGCTGATGAACAGGGCGGCGATGTCATCCGGCGCGGTTTCCACCCGGTCCAGCCCCAGGCGGGTGACCAGTTCCTCGGGGGATTCGGCAGTCTGCTCGAAAACATCCAAAAAGTATTTTTCCTTTTCCAGGAGATCCTTGGGGGGCAGGATCTCCAGGATGCCATCGGAAAACAGGGCCAGCATGAAGCTCTCCGGCAGGTCGATCATGCGCTCCTCGTAGACCGCATCGTCGCTGAGACCCACCGCGCTACCCTCGCCGCCGAGATACTGCGCGCCAGCGGAGGAGACCAGTACCGGCTGGGGCAGGTGGCCCGCGACGCTGTACAGCAGGGTGTTCTGCTCCATGTCCAGCAGGCCCACCACCATGGTGGCGAACTTGCCCGCTCCCAGCCCGTGCAACTCCTTGTTGGCGTGCCGCAGCATGCTGATCGGGCTGAGCACTGCGTCGTCGTGCAGGCGCAGAAAGTCCGAGCGCTTGCGGGCGAACAGGTTCTTCAGCAGTACCGTGGCAAACGCCGAGGAACTCCCGTGGCCCGATACGTCCGCCATGAAGAAGGTCACGAACTGCTCCCCCACGGTGAAATAATCGGTGAAATCCCCGCTGAGATAGAGCGAGGGGATGACCGTGTGACTGATGACGTAATCGTCCAGCACCAGCGGCGTGGTCGGCAGCATTCGCAGCTGCACCTGGCGCCCGGCCTGCTGATCCTGCTCCAGGACTTTCACCGTGGCCCGCAACTCGTTGTTGGCCGCCTCCAGGCGGCGCTGGGACTGTTGCAGTTCACGCCGCATATGGCGCTGGCGCACACAGCGCTCGATGGACTTGGCCAGGGCCTCGGTGTCCTCCACCGGGCGCACGAAAAAATCCACCGCCCCCAGGCGCAGCGCCGTCAGTATGCGCCCGGCGTCGGCCCTGTCACTGAACATGATGGCCGGGACCTGCACTTTCATCTCCCGCAGGAAGGGCCGCGCCTCGGACCAGGAGAAATCCTTGAACTCGGTTTCACTGAGAACAACGTCGTATTCGCTCTCGGCACCCAGTTGAAACTCGGTATGCAACATATCGGTGACCACCTCGGTAGCGTAGCCCAATGACGCGACCTGTCCAGCGAGGGCCTCGGCCCGGGCCGGATCGTCATCGAGTATGAGCACATTGCCTTTGGCGGCCATCAGCAGCGACTTTGCGGGAAATTTTGCGGTGACAGTACGCCCATAGCAGCCCCCAGGCAACCGCGGCGGGGCGCCTTTGGGCAGCATTTCACAGATTTGGGGCCGCTGCCGGGTGCAGCGCGGCCGGGCGCGTGCTGTGGAAAAATCAGAATTCCTCCCAGTCCTCTGCTTCCCTGTCGAAATCGGAAAAATCGTCATCGACCTTGCCGCGCTTGACGAAAAACTCGCGGCGCTGCAGGTAGGCATCGCGCAGGAAAATGTAGCGGTCGCCGGTCATCAGGTCCTCGGCGTCCAGCAGGCGCGCCCGGTAATCGATGATTTCCACCGTCCAGAACGTCCAGGCAATGGGCCTGTCGTTCAGCAGCGACGGGATGGAGGCGTAGGTATCGGCCCAGTAGCCGACGGCGCTGCGCACGGTGCGCGGCCCAATGACCGGCAGCATGACGAACGGCCCGCTGCCGACCCCCCAGACCGCCAGGGTCTGGCCGAAGTCGGAATTGAAGGGCTCTATGCCCATCTCCGAAGCGACGTCCACCAGCCCCAGCAGGCCCAGGGTCGAATTGATGAGAAAGCGGCTGCCCGCATACAGCGAACCGGTGAATTCACCCTGCAGCACCGAGTTGAAAAAGGAGTTGAAATCGTAAACGTTGGCAATGAAGTTGGTCACGCCCTGCTGGGCCGCGTCGGGCATGACATAGTGATAGCCCTCGGCCGTCGGCTTGAGCACCCAGCGGTCCAGCGTGTCATTAACCGCGTACATCTTGCGGTTAAATGGCTCCCATGGGTCGTATACGGTCGCCGGCTCCTCGGCCACACCGGCAGCGCTTGCGAGTAGAAGTACCGGCAATAGCAGGGCACGCTTTGGTGTCATGACGGGCGTCGTTTCAAAAACGGGGTCAAAATGGTACGCCCAGCGCCGCCCGAGGGCAACTCAAGATTAGCGCAAGCCGGGATTAGCGCGGCCGGGGAGCCGGCCCGGCGGGCATCAGCACCGCGCGCTCCAGGAGATCCGCCAGCAGTTCGGCGCCGAACCCCTGCAGCTCGCCAGCCACCATGCCGGCCTCACCGGCCAGGGTATCCAGCAGCGCGGCGCCGCTGGCGGTAACGTTATCCCGGGTCAGTTCCAGCAGGCGGGCCGTCAGCGCGTTGAGTTCCATGAACTGCACCTGTTCCTGATGATCGCGGTAGACCACCAGGTAGGTGGGGTCGCCCGCCTGCTGCGGCCGGTTCCCGGGCCCAATGCGGTGTACGGGAAAGCGGTAGGACAACAGCCAGGCCAGTGGCGACAGCTGCGGCACCACCGCCAGCGGGTCCTCCACCCGGGCTGCCGGTGGCGTTTCCTCATCGGCCACATCCAGGGCCAGCTCCACCCATTCGTAGTGGGCCAGCTCGGTCATGAAGGGGGGGTCCACGGGGCGCGGCCGGTGCTCTTCCAGCAGGTAGTGCAGGAACTCCTGGCTTATCTCCAGGAAATAGGGCGTGCCGCAGCGATGCTCGCGGATAAACCCGCGCACCAGTTGCTGCCAGTCGTCGTCCCGGTACAGGCTGCGCAGCACCGGAAAGCCCTTGCTGATAAAACTCTCGATATTGTTGTAGACGAGGCGCTGGTAGACAGCCAGGCGGCGCTGTTCCACCCCGGGGGGCGCGGCCGCCGTGGCGGGGTCGCGCAGGCAGGCCGCCATGGCCAGTTGGCTGGCACGCAGGGCGGAGCCGCTCATGCCTGCGCCACCGCCCGCGACCCGGCGACGGCTGCCACCTGCAACTGGCGAACCCGGTCCACCTCCTGCAACAGGTCGGCCAGCGGAGGCAGGTTGAAATCCCGCTCCAACAGCGTGGGCAGCGGCCCCAGGCGCCGATAGGCCTGCGCCAGCAGCGACCAGACCGGGTCGATCACGTCGGCCCCGTGGGTGTCCACCTTCAGGTCGTCGGCCTCGTCGTAGTGGCCGGCAATATGAATATAGCGGGTGCGCTCCAGCGGCAGGGCGTCGAGGAATTGCAGCGGATCGTAGCGATGATTGATCGCGTTCACATAGACGTTGTTGACGTCCAGCAGCAGCTCGCAACCGCTCTCGGCCAGTACCGCGCCGATAAACTGTGACTCGCTCAGCTCGCAGTGGGATTGCGCGTAATAGGAGGCGTTTTCCAGCACCAGCGGCTGGCCGAGGATGTCCTGCACCTGGCGTACCCGCCCGGCAACGTAGTGCACCGCCTCTTCGGTAAACGGGATGGGCAGCAGGTCGTAGAGATGACCGCCGGCGCCGCAATAGCTGAGGTGTTCGCTGTAGAACGGGGCGCCGAGCTCCGCCGCCAGCACGCCCACCGCTCGCACCAGCTCGGTGTCCAGCGGATCGGGCCCGCCGATATCCAGTGACAGGCCGTGCAGCACGACCGTGTGGCGTTCCGCCAACTGGCGCAACTGCCTGCCGAGGCGCCCCCCCACCCCGATCCAGTTTTCCGGGGCGATTTCCAGGAAATCCACGGGGGCCTCATCCAGGCGCAGCAACGGGCCCAGCAGGGCCCGTCGCAGACCGAGCCCCGCGCCGCGGGGTTCGGCCGGTGTGTCGGGCATCAGGAGCCGCCGCACTTACCTTCGCCGCACTTGCCCTCGCCGCCCTTGGCGTCGCCGTCCGAGCCGTCACCGCCCTGGTCGCCGCCACAGGAACCCTCGCCGCCCTTGTCGCCGCAGGAGCCTTCACCGCCTTTCTCGCCGCCGCAGGAGCCCTCGCCGCCCTTGGCGCCGCCGCAGCCGCCCTCCGTGTCCTTGTCGTAACTGGGCAGGTCGTATCCGCCATTGAGATGCTGGGCGGAGAACGGGTTTACTTCAGCCGCCACCAGGGGGGCCACCGAGCTTGCCAGGAATGCCGCGCCGAGTGCTGCTGCCAGAGGTTTCTTGATTTGAGCCATGATAATTTCCCTGTGTTAGACCATATGATTGTCGTACCACCCGATCCGCCGCTTTTCGTCACCTGCAGACGCAGACCGTGAAGCTTATGACCGGCCGGGGCGGCGGAAGTTTCACCCTAGCACAAGGCGCATGGCCACGCCGCCCCTATCTGGCCTCAATGGGGGTTGGCCGACAACCACGCGGCCACCGCCTGCCACTGCTCCTGCAGGCGCTTGGCCGACACCGCCTGGCGGGTACCCAGGTTCTGGGCGAACAGGGACACCCGCAGTTCCTCCAGCATCCAGCGGTACTGCATGGCCGCCTCGCAGACCAGCAACAGGCCGGACCGCTGCCGCAGGACGTCCCACAGGGGCGCGCCCAGCTCCGCCAGCATGGCGGTGTTGCGCTGATCCTTGGGGTACTGGCCGCTGAGCCGTTCCACCCGGTGCAACAGCGCCTTCATGTAACGCGGGTACTGCTGCAGCCAGGGCTGCGGGGTATCGCGCTGGAACCCGGCCGCCAGCAGCCGCTGCAGCTGGCTGGCGATATCCTCGCGGGTATCGGCAAACGCACCCTGGTCCAGACCCGCCAGGCAACGTCGCAGCCGGGCCAGGACGTCCAGGCTGTTCAACAGCACGCTCTCCAGCTCGTTGGCACAAGCCACCACCCGGCCCCGACCGCGCTCCAGCATCTGCGTGAAGGCCTCGCGGGTGCGCACTGCGCCTTTGTCCACCGCCATCGCCTGCAGGAAAGCGGCGTCCACCAGATCTTCGAGCAACGCTCCCCGATCCAGACCGGCAGCGGCCAGCACCAGGTTGAACTCGTTGCCGCGCAGCAGCTGCTTGCGCAGGTACTTCACCTGCTGGGCGCTGTGCAGGCGCAGCAGGCGCAGCACGCCCAGGCGATGGCTCAAGTACGCTTCACCGGGGTAGTCACACAGCACGATGGCCGCGGTTTCGCCGGCGTCCTGCAACGCCGGGTAGGCGACGATATCCACCCCCGCCTGGCGGAAGCGCCACTGCTCGGGCAGCGCGTCGAAATCCCAGCGGGTAATCCCCTGGCGCGCCGGGGATTCACTGTGGCCGCTGCTGATGCTCTGCCGGGTGTCGTCGCGGAAACGCTCCACCAGGCGCGCCAGGTCGCGCCCCTGGGCCAGCAGCCGGCCATCGGCGTCGACCACGCGGATGTTCATGCGGTAGTAGTCGTCCAGCTTGTGCAGCGCCCAGTCCGCCGGGGCCAGCCGCACGCCGCCCGCGGCGGCAAAGCGCTGCGCCAGGGCAGTGAGCAGGTCCCGGTCACCCGGCTGCAGCTGCGCCAGGGCGCGATCCACGTGATCGGGCACGGGCACCAGTTGCTTGCGTTTGTCCTTGGGCAGGTTCTTCACCAGGGCAATGCACTTCTCGCGCAACATCCCCGGCACCAGCCAGGCGAACAGGTGGCGCGGCACCCGGTTGAGCAGGGCCACGGGAACGGTCACCGACACACCGTCGGCTTCGCCGCCGGGTTCGAACTGATAGCTCAGCCGGAAGCGCATGTCCTCCCAGTCCAGGTGATCGGGATACTGGTCGCCCAGTTGCGCGCCGGGGTCCCGGGCCAGCAGGTCCTCCCGGGCGAGGCGCAGGCCGGCTTCCGCTTCGCTATCGCGCTGCAGCCAGCCGCGCAGGCGGCCGGCCGTGTAGACGTCCTCCGGCAGGCGCTGTGCGTAAAAGTCGAACAGCACCTGCTCATCCACCAGGATGTCCCGCCGCCGGGTGCGCGACTCCAGCTCTTCCAGCTCGCGCACCTGGCGCTGGTTGTGCTTGAGGAAAGGAGGCAAGGGGCGCAGGTTGCAGGCCACCAGGCCGTCGCGGATGAAGATCTCGCGCGCCTCGGCCGGGGCGATGGGGCCGTAGTGCACCAGGCGCTTGTCCGCCAGGGTGAGGCCGTACAGCAGAACCCGCTCGCAGGCCATCACCCGGCCGCTGCGCGGCTGCCAGCGCGGCTGGTAGTACTGGCGCTTGAGCAGCGCGGGATTGATCTGCAGGGCCCATTCGGGGTCGATCGCCGCCACCTCGCGGGCATACACCCGGGAGGTTTCCACGATCTCGGCGGCCACCAGCCATTTGGGGCGCTTGCGCGCCTGGGACGAGCCGGGAAAAATCTGCAGCTTGCGGTTGCGCGCGCCCAGGTATTCCCGACCCTCCTGGTACTGGGCGATATTGCCGAGCAGTCCCGCCAGCAGGGCGGTGTGCACGGCCTGGTAGTTTTCCTCGGCGGGGAGCGCCGGCCGCGGCCGCAGCTGCTGGCCGCGGCAGGCGATCACCAGCTGGGTATGGATATCCCGCCACTCGCGCATCCGCAGGTAGGACAGGAACTCGCGTTTGCACATTTTTGCATATCGGTTGCCGCTCAGCGCCTGGCGCTGCTCATCGCCATAGCGCCACAGGTTCAGCCAGGCCATGAAATCCGAGCGCGGGTGGCTGAAGCGCGCGTGCGCCTGGTCCGCCTGCTGCTGTTTGTCCGCCGGCCGCTCCCGCGGATCCTGGATGGCCAGGGCGCTGCAGATTACCAGCACCTCTTCCAGGCAACCCAGTTCCGCCCCCGCCAGCACCATGCGCGCCAGCCGCGGGTCCACCGGCAGGCGCGCCATGCGCCGGCCGATGGCGGTGAGCTTGCCGCCGCGGCTGACCGCGCCCAGCTCTTCCAGCAACCGGTAGCCGTCGCGCACCATGCGCGGGTCCGGCGGGTCGATGAAGGGGAAGTCCTCGACCTCGCCCAGGCCCAGCACCAGCATCTGCAACACCACCGCGGCCAGATTGGTGCGTTTGATCTCCGGCTCGGTGAACGCCGGGCGCAGGGCGAAATCCGCCTCGCTGTACAGGCGGATACAGACCCCGGCCGCCACCCGCCCACAGCGACCCTGGCGCTGGTTGGCGCTCGCCTGGGAAACGGGCTCGATGGGCAGGCGCTGCATCTTGGTGCGGAAACTGTAGCGGCTTATTCGGGCCAGCCCCGGGTCGATCACGTAGCGGATTCCCGGCACCGTGAGGGACGTTTCCGCGACGTTGGTGGCCAGCACGACGCGGGTACCCCGGCGCGAGCCGCCGTCGAACACCCGGTTCTGTTCCGCCTGGCTGAGGCGCGCATACAGGGGCAGGACATCCAGCGCCTTGTTGTGGCGCAACAGCCTGGCCAACTCGCGAATATCGCGCTCCCCGGGCAAAAACACCAGCACGTCGCCCCGCGGCCCGAACGCCCCGGCGTCGATCTCATCCACCAGGGCCGCGACCTGTTCCTGGACGCCCTCCCCCTCGTCGCTGTCGGCCGGGTCGATATAGTGCGTCTGCACCGGGTAGCTGCGCCCCGACACCTCGATCACCGGGGCGCCGTCGAAGTGCCGCGCAAAGCTCTCCAGGTCGATGGTCGCCGAGGTGATGATCACCTTCAGGTCGGGGCGCCGCGGCAGCAGGCGCTTGAGGTAACCCAGCAGGAAATCGATATTGAGGCTGCGCTCGTGGGCCTCGTCGATAATGAGCGTGTCGTATTTGCGCAGCAGGCGGTCCTGCTGGATCTCGGCCAGCAGAATGCCGTCGGTCATCAGCTTGACCGCGGTGGCGTCGGACACCCTGTCGGCGAAGCGCACCTGGTAGCCCACCAACTCGCCCAGCTGGCCGTGCAGTTCCTGGGCGATACGCTGGGCCACGGTGCGCGCCGCCAGGCGCCGCGGCTGGGTGTGGCCGATCAGCCGGTCGACGCCGCGCCCCAGTTGCAGGCAGATCTTGGGCAGCTGGGTGGTTTTGCCGGAGCCGGTCTCCCCCGCCACGATGACCACCTGGTTGGCCGCGATGGCGCGGGCGATCGCCTCGCGGTGCTCCGCGATCGGCAGCTCCTCGGGGAAGTCGAGCGGCGGGATGACCCGGCGTGGCCCCTGCCCGCCATGCGATACAGCGATGGGGGCCTCCGGCGCGCCCCCGCTATCCTGCTGCATGCCGCCGCCCCGCTAGGCGCCGGCCTGCCCGGGAGCGGCGCCACCCTGCCCGGCTGCGGCGAACTGGCGGTGGTCCAGGTACATCAGCCGCAACAGCACATTCCCAGGAGGCCCGGAAGTGTCGGCACCGAGCACCAGGACATTGGGCTGGCCCTGTTCCACGGTGACCCCGGTCACCCCGAACATGACTGACTGTTCGCGGTGCTGCATGTTGAACACGGTGATATCGCGCTTTACCTCGACGCTGCGGAAAATATTGCCAAGCAGCTCCGTGAGGCCGGCCTTGAAGGCCCCGAAATTCAGCTTGCCGTCGAACTCGCTGTGGTCCAGCTCGAGGCGAAAGGCCACCGTGGACTGGTCTTCCATCCTGACGGTGGTCATCGGTACCACCTTCCTCTCGAACAACTCGCGGAACACGCGCTTGGCCTCGGTGCGCGAGGCAAGGATAAACTGTCGGTGCAGCAGGTTGGCAGCGATCAGCAGGAATTTTTCCTTGGGGATGGTTTGTGCAGCGGGCTCGGCCATGGCTACCTCGTGCGGAAACGAGCGCCAAGTCTACCGCCCCCCGGGTACTATGTCGCTATCGCGCATTAACTCGACTTGGCCGCTGGTTCGGGGCGGGCCGCCTCTGCTATCCTTTGTCTTTGTTTTTTTTGGAATTTTGTTCGATGACAGGGCTGTATTCAGTCATCCTGACGCCGCTTTCTCCGCAGCCCGGTCGCCGCTGGCTGGCGCGGCTGTGCTGTGCCCTGACGCTGCTGGCTCCCCTGGTACAGGGCGCGGACCAGACTATCGAGCAGCAGCTGGCAGGCCTGGCCCGGCAGCGGGAGATGCTCTCCGGGGAACTGGACCAGTTCAAGATCACGGTGAAAATGATCCACACCGAGGACAGCCCCCCGGAGCAGAGCAGCAACCCGGCAGTGCGTAAACTCGCCCTGGAAATGATGAGCCTGCGGGAGCGCCTGGTGGCCGTGACGGAGCAGGAGGTCACCCTGCTGCAGGAACAGATCATCGCCGCGCGGCAGCTGTCCGCCGATGTCGAGGCGGCGCAGTCCGCCACGCCCGGGGCCGGCCCGGCGGCCGCCATGGAAAGCAAACCCCTGCGCATGTCCACCCCCGACTACTCCATGGAGCGCGAGGAAGAGCACGTGCGGCGCCTGCACGCCCTGCTGGCCAGCTACTACGCGGACATGCAGGAGGCGGCCCGCACCCTGCCCACCGACGAGGAACTGGCGGCGCGCGCCGCGGCGCAACTGGACGCGGAGCGCCTGTCCCGCATCCCCTTCAGCGTCGACAAGGTACGCCTCAACGGCGCCGAGGGCAGCACCGCCCTGAGCCAGATCACCCGGCGCCTGTCCGACCCCAATATCCCGGAGAGCCGCCGGGATATCGCCCCGATCTGCGGCATCAGGACCCGCCTGTTCGGCGCCCTGATCGCCAGCGAGCGGCGCAGCCTGCGACCGGTGGGCAAGAACCACTACATCGCCCGGGTGCGCCTGCAACCCGGCGATACCACGCTGCGCATCAAGGAGCACAGCTGGGAAGTGCAGTTGCCCCAGAACGTCAATGCCGGCGACTACCTGATCACCCTGTACGCCCCGCCCGGGGTGTCCCCTGAGCTGCACCTGTTCGCGGTGGACGACCTGCTCGCGGAACAGGACGCGCACATCCCCGCCTGGCTGCCGGCCGAGATAAACCTCTCTCCCCGCGCCGGATGAAACCCAGCAACAGCCCGTGGCAGCCAGTGACCCCCGCCGCGCTGCAGTGGAGCAGTACGGGCGCGCCGCGCTCGGCGCGCTTCGGTGACATCTACTACTCCGACGAGGATGGCCTCGAGGAAAGCCGCCACGTTTTCCTGCGCGGCAACGACCTGCCGGCGCGCTGGCGGGCCTGGCCCGGGGGCCACTTCTGCATCGCTGAAACCGGCTTCGGCACCGGGCTCAATTTTCTGCTGACCTGGCAGGCCTGGCTGGCGCTGCCCGCGCCGCGGCCGCGGCTGCACTACCTGTCCTGCGAACAGTTTCCGCTGCAGCGCGACGACCTGGCGCGCGCCCTGGCCTGCTGGCCGCAACTGGCGCCTGTGGCCGGCGAGTTGCTGCGACACTACCCCGGCCTGGTTCCCGGCCAGCACCGCCTGCTGCTGCAGGGGGGGCAGGTCACCCTGGACCTGTGGTGGGCGGACGTCAACACCGCCCTGCCGGACCTGCAGGGGCGCGGCCTGCCACTGGTGGACGCCTGGTACCTGGACGGCTTCGCCCCGGCGCGCAACGAATCCATGTGGCGCCCCGGGGTGCTCGAAGCGGTGGCCCGCCTGAGCCGCCCCGGCGCCACCTTTGCCACCTTCACCGCGGCCGGCGCGGTGCGCCGCCAGCTCGCTGCGGCCGGTTTCACGGTGACGAAAACCCCCGGATTCGGCCGCAAGCGCGAGTGCCTGCGCGGCCGGCTGGACAGCACCGCCGCAACTGCCCCACCCGTGCTTGAGCCGGCCTGGGATCGCGGCGCCACCGGCGCCGCCGCGGCACCGGAGCGGGCCATCGTGCTGGGCGCCGGCCTGGCGGGTTGCACGGTCGCGGCGGCCCTGGCGCGCCGCGGGGTGGCGGTGACCCTGCTGGACCAGGGCGGCCTGGCCGAAGGCGCTTCGGGCAACCCCCAGGGCATTCTCTATACCCGGCTGTCGCCGCGCCACTCGCCACTGGTGGATTTCGCGGTACAGAGTTTCAGCTTCGCCGCCACCTTCTACAGCCAGCTGTTTGCCGCCGGCGCGCTGCTCCCGGGCCGCGACGGCGACCTGTGCGGCAGCTTTCACCAGCAGCCCCACGACGCCGGGCTGGAGGACATGGCACAGCGCCTGCGTGCGGTGCCGGAACTGGCCAGGGTGCTGGACCCGGCCGCTGCCGGCGAGGTCCTGGGAGTGGCGCAGCACAGCCCCGGCTACTGGTTTCCCCGCTCCGGCTGGTTTCGGCCGGCGGCGGTGTGCCGCGCCCTGGTCGACCACCCCGCTATCGAGTTGCTGGAAAACCGCGGCCCGCTCAGCCTGCAGCGCGGGGCCGGCGGCTGGCGCGCGACGGACGCGGCCGGGTCCTGCTGGCAAGCGCCCTGCGCCGTCATCGCCACCGGCACCGCCAGCGCCGCGCAGCCCGGGCTCGACTGGCTGCCCCTGCAGGCAATACGCGGGCAGACCACCCAGCTGCCGGCGCAGGCCCCCTTTGACTGCCTGCGCAGCGCCCTGTGCCACCAGGGCTATATCGCCCCGGCAGCCGGCGGCGGCCACTGTATCGGTGCCACGTTCAACCTGCACGAGCAAACCCGGGAGTTGCGCCGGGAGGATCAGCGCGACAACATCGAGCAACTCGCCCGGGCAATCCCGGCCTGGCGCGCGGCCCTGGAGGGACTGGACCCGGCCACCCTGGGGGGGCGGGTCGGCTTTCGCTGCGCCAGCCCCGATTACCTGCCGCTGGCCGGGCCGGTTCCGGATCACAACGCATTCCTGGCGGACTATGCCGCCCTGCGCAGCAACGCCCGCGTCCCGCTGGCCACTGCCGGCCGCTATCTCCCGGGCCTCTATCTGAGCACCGCGCACGGTTCCCGGGGCCTGGGCTCCGCGCCCCTGGCGGCGGAACTCGTCGCCAGCGAAATCTGCGGCGAGCCGCCGCCGCTCGGTCGCGACCTGGCTCGCGCCCTGGCCCCCGGTCGCTTTATAATTCGCGACCTCAAACGCAACAGGATATAGCGTGACTACCAGCAAACAGCATATCGCAGCCCGCCAGCTCGTCGCGGGCCTTGTACTCACACTGCTCGGCGCGACCGGCCAGGCGACGGATCTCTACGGCTACCGGATCGTGGACAAGAAGCCGCAGTCCCGGGACACCTTTGTACAGGGCCTGGAGATCGTCGATGGCCAGCTGTATGTGAGCAGCGGCGGCTACGGCGAGTCCCGGCTGCGCCGTTTCGACTTCGCCAGCGGCGAGCTCGACAGCGAACGCGGGGTCAATCCCCGGGTGTTCGCCGAGGGGCTCACGGTGCTGGGCGACAAGCTGTACCTGTTGACCTGGCGCTCGCGCAACCTGCTGGTGTACAACAGGGCCGACCTGACCCCGGCGCAGCGCATGCAGATTCCCGGCGAGGGCTGGGGCCTCACCAACGACGGCGAGCAACTCATCTACGGCGATGGCAGCGATCGACTGTATTTCGTCTCCCCGGGCGAACACCGCATCACCCGCACCCTGAGGGTGACCGAAAACGGCGCGCCGCTATCGCGCCTCAATGAACTGGAGTGGATAGACGGGCGTATCTGGGCCAATATCTGGCAGACTGACCGGATCGTCATCATCGACCCCGCCGACGGTACCGTGGAGGCCAGCGTGGATCTAAAGGGCCTGCTGCCGGTGGTCGAGCGGCGCTCCGACACCGATGTGCTCAACGGTATCGCCCGCAACCCGGCGGACGGCGGTATCTGGGTAACCGGCAAGAACTGGCCCTGGCTGTACCGTATCGAACTGGTGCCCGCGGCGGGCCGGGAAACACCGGCGGATGCCGCGCCCGCCACACCGGCAAGCGCAGCCCCCCACCAGCCATAGCGGCCTTTTTTCAGCGACCCAAGGACACTGCATGACTTCTGCAAGCAACGCCCCCACCAGCGCCCACCCGGCCTTCACCGCCGTGCGCCAGCACACCATCGAGTCGCTGAATATCCGGGTGGAACAATACCGCCACCAGGCCACCGGCGCGGTGCATTACCACCTGGCCGCGGACAACAGCGAGAACGTGTTCCTGGTGGCGTTGCGCACCGTGCCCCAGGATTCCACCGGCGTCGCCCACATCCTCGAACACACCGCGCTGTGCGGCAGCGAGCGCTATCCTGTGCGCGACCCCTTCTTCATGATGCTGCGCCGCTCCCTGAACACTTTCATGAATGCCTTTACCAGTTCCGACTGGACTGCCTATCCCTTTGCCAGCCAGAACCGCAAGGACTTCAATAACCTGCTGGATGTCTACCTGGACGCAGTGTTCTTCTCGCGGCTGGATCCGCTGGACTTCGCCCAGGAGGGGCACCGGGTCGAGTTTGCCGAGCCTGACAATCCGCACAGCGACCTGGTATTCAAGGGTGTGGTCTTCAACGAGATGAAGGGCGCCATGAGTTCCATCACCTCGGTGCTGTGGAACGAACTGTGCGAGCAGCTGTTCCCCACCACGACCTACCACTACAACAGCGGCGGCGACCCGGCGCATATCCCCGACCTCAGCTACCAACAGCTGGTGGCCTTCTACCGCAGCCACTACCACCCCAGCAACGCCATTTTCATGACCTTCGGCGACATTCCCGCGGCCGAGCACCAGGAGGTATTCGAGCGCCGCGCCCTGTGCCGCTTCCAGGCCCTGGAGGAAACCATTCGCGTGCCCGCGGAGCAACGCCTGCAAGCGCCCCTGCGCGTCCAGCGCCCCTACGCCTGCGACGACAAGGGCAGTACCGAGCGCAAGACCCACCTGGTGATGGGCTGGCTGCTGGGAGAGAGCACCGATCTGGAGCAGTTGCTCGAGGCGCAACTGCTGTCCAGCGTGCTGCTGGACAACAGTTCCTCGCCCCTGCAGCAGGCGCTGGAAACCACCGACCTGGGGCAGGCGCCCTCCCCACTGTGCGGCCTCGAAGACGGCATGCGGGAAATGGTGTTCTGCTGCGGCATCGAGGGCAGCGAGCCGGACAGGGCCGACGCGCTGGAAGCACTGGTACTGGGGGTACTGGACAAGGTCGCCAGCGAGGGCGTCGATCACGATCGCCTGGAAGCGGTGCTGCACCAGCTGGAGCTGCACCAGCGCGAGATCAGCGGCGACGGTTACCCCTACGGCCTGCACCTTATCCTGCAGGCGCTGGGCTGTGCCAGTCACTACAGCGATCCCATCGGCGTGCTCGACCTGGACCCGGTGATCGCCCGCTTGCGGGAGAAAATCCAGGACCCGGACTACATACGCCAACTGGCGCGCCGCCTGTTGCTGGACAACACTCACCGGGTGACCCTGGTGCTGGCACCGGACACCTCCCTCTCGCAACAGCGGGCCGAGGCGGAAGCGCAGCGCCTGGCGGCGATCAAGGCCGGCATGGACGAACAGGCCCGCGCCGCCGTCATTACCCGCACCAGGCGCCTGGCCGAACGCCAGCAGCAGGTGGACGACCCCAGCGTACTGCCCAGGGTAGAGCTGAGCGACGTGCCCGCCAGCCTGCCGGAACTGAGCTTCCGCGAGGAGCGCCAGGCCGGGGTGCTGACCACCACCTATGCCCAGGGAACCAACGGCCTGGTATACCAGCAGGCCATTGCCGCCCTCCCGGCGCTGACGGGCGAGGACCTGCCCTGCCTGCCGCTGTACACCCACATGCTCACCGAACTCGGCCTGGGCAGCGGCGATTACCTGCAGGCCCAGCATCGCCAGTCCGCCACGGTGGGCGCCCTCAACGCCTTCACCTCCATGCGCGGCGCGGTGGACGACGAGCAGGCGGTGGGCGGCTATTTCGTGTTGTCCGCCAAGGCGCTGTTACGCAATGCCGGGGAGCAGGCGCGGCTGATGCACGACACCCTGCACACGGTGCGCTTCGACGAAACCACCCGCATCCGCGAGCTGGTCAGCCAGCAGCGCGCGCGCCGCGACCAGTCAGTCACCGGCAACGGTCACGGCCTGGCCATGGCCGCCGCCAGCGCCGGAATGAGCCCGCTGGCGAAACTCAACCACGAACTGTCGGGGATGGCCGGCATCCGCAGGCTGCGCCGGCTGGACGACAGCCTGGCCGACCAGACGGCCCTGGCGGATTTCACCGCCCGCCTGGCGGCGCTGCACGCGAGCATCGAAGCCGCACCCAACCAGCTGCTGGTGGTCGCCGAACACCACCGGGTGGCGGAGCTTGCCAGCGATGCCGCCGCGGTGTGGGCGAGCGGAGCGTCGGCCCGGGACCAGGAGGCCTTTACCCTGGCGCCCTGCCGGGAGCGCCGCGGCGAATTCTGGGTGGCCAATACCCAGGTGAATTTCTGCGCGCGGGCCTACCCCACGGTGCCGGTGCAACACCCGGACGCGGCCGCCCTGACCGTGCTGGGCGGTTTCCTGCGCAACGGCTTCCTGCACAGGGCGATACGCGAACAGGGCGGCGCCTACGGTGGCGGTGCCGCCCAGGACGCCAGTATCGCCGCCTTCCGCTTCTATTCCTACCGCGACCCGCGCCTGGTGGAAACCCTGCAGGACTTCGACGGCGCCATCACCTGGATGCTCGACAGCCGGCACGAGTACCGCGCCCTGGAGGAGGCCATCCTCGGCGTGATCGGCAGCCTGGACAAGCCCAGCTCCCCCGCGGGGGAGGCCAAGCAACACTTCCACAACCGCCTGTTCGGGCGCAGCCACGCCCAGCGCGAACAGTTCCGGGAACAGGTACTGGGTGTCAGCCTGGACGACCTGCGGCGGGTGACCGCCACCTATCTGCGCCCGGAATTGGCCAGTACCGCGGTCATCTCCAACAGCAGCCAGTTGCAGCACACCACGGCGCTGCGCGAGGAACTGGGCCTGAGCCTGGAGGAACTGGACTGACCGGCGGGCACAGCGGAACCCGCTGCCCCGCCGGCCGGCGGCCGCCCGCTAGGCGTCCGGCTCACCGCCGCCCTTGCGCCACTTGCCGCGCTGCGCCTGGCGTTTGGCCATCAGCTCATCCAACTCCTGGCGCTGTTCCTCGTCCAGTACCTTGTATACCTCGGACCAGGTTTTGCTGGCCGCGAACACCATGCTGGCGGTAATCTCGCCAATCTCGTTGGCGATCTGCTGCGCCCTGTCGGCATCGAAATTGCCGTGCATGGCCATCAATTCTTCGCGCAGTTCCTGCAGCCGCTGGCGGTTCGCCTCGTTGCCCTGCCGGGACGCGGACAGCAGGCTCTCAACAGTGGCTTTCTGTTCGCTACTCAGATCCAGCTGGTCGGCCATGTGCGCCAGCATACGGCCGGGATCGTGATCGCCTCCGGGGGGGCCCATGGAGCCTCCCGGGCCCATCGACCAGGTGGCAGCCGAGGCTGTGATCGCGGCAGCGGCAGCCGCGCCCACCAGCCAGTTTTTCCGATTGATAAACATAGTCGTTCTCCAGTTGCTTCATTTTGCAGGCCGGGAAAATTTCCCGATCCATGCCGGCCAGTGTACGTTGGGGCCGCGTAAAGCAGTCCGCGGCGCGGGTAAAGAAATGTTAAAAAGGTACTCGCTGCGTTAAGGGCCGGGTGACAAGCACGCTGCCCTTATTCACACTAGCGAGTGTCCATACTAACTGAGCTGGCCCCGGGAGCCACCCCGGGCCCAGGAGAGGCGATGCGCCCTACCGTACTGATCATTGACGACGACCGCGAGCTGTGCGCCCTGCTCGTCGAGTTTCTGCAGCTGGAAGGTTTCACGGCCAGCGCCCTCCACGATGGCGCCGCGGCTCTGGCGCACTGTCGCAGCCGGCACTACGACGCCATCGTGCTGGACATCATGCTGCCCGGCATGCAGGGACTGGAGGTGCTGCGCCAGTTGCGGCGGTTCTGCACCACCCCCGTTGTCATGCTGACCGCCCGCGGCGAGGATACCGACCGCATCGTCGGGCTGGAACTGGGAGCCGACGACTACCTGCCCAAACCCTGTAACCCGCGCGAGCTCGCCGCCAGGCTGCGCGCCGTGCTGCGCCGCTCCCGGGGCCCAGGCGAGGACGCCGGTAGCGCGGAGCTGGAGGTGGGCGCGACCCGGCTGGACGCGGCGGCGCGCAGTGCCTCCCACGACGGCCACGCGCTGCAACTCACCGGGGCGGAGTTCGGCATGTTGCAGGTGCTGCTGGCCGAGGCGGGCAAGGTGGTCGACAAGGAGACGCTGAGCAGACAGGCCCTGGGGCGCCCCCTGGCGGCTTTCGACCGCAGCGTCGACGTGCATATCAGCAAACTGCGCAAGAAGCTGGCGGCCGCCGGCGGCGACGACCTCATCGCCAGTGTGCGCGGCGCCGGCTACCAGTTTCTGATCGCCTCCGGGGAAGACAGCCGGTGATTATCGGCGGCAAGCTGTTCACCCGCATCTTTCTCGGCTTCTGGCTGGTGACCGGGGCGGTACTTGCCAGCTGGATGCTGGCCGACCAGTATTTCGAGGCGCACCCGGGAGAGCCACCCGAGCATCGCCCCCCGGGGCCGCCGCGCGGCTTCATCCTGCGCACGATCTACGAGCTGCAGAACGAGGAGACCGGCGCGCTGCCGGCGCTGATCCAGCGGGCCCAGGCCGAGCACGAGCTGGATATCTACCTGCTCACCCCCGACGGTGCTGACCTGTTGCAACGCAATGTACCACCTGCGGTGAAGCAGGTGACCCAGGCATTGCGCGGCCCGCGGCGCCAGGCCCACCTCAGGGCGGACGGCGCCCAGCTGCTGGCGTTCGAGGTGTATCGCCCCGACCGGGGCGCGCTGTACGCGGTGTTCGTTTTCCGCCCCTCGCCCCACCGTCTGCTGTGGCTGCTGGGCAGCAACCTGTGGCTGCGCATCGGCCTCGCCATGCTGATCAGCGGCCTGCTCTGCTACGGCCTGTCCCGCCTGCTCACCGGGCGCCTGAAAGCACTGCAGGGGGCCTCCCGCCGCCTGGCCCAGGGCGATCTCGAGGCGCGCCTGCAGGTGCGCGAAACCGGTGGCGACGAAACCGACGAGCTGGCCCGGGACTTCAACTCCATGGCGCGCCAGTTGCAGGAACGCATCGAGGCGCAGAAACGCCTGCTGGCCGACGTCTCCCACGAACTGCGCTCGCCGCTGGCCCGTTTGCGGGTCGCCCTGGCGCTGGCCCAGGAACACCCCGCCGATGTGCCCAGGCACCTGCAACGCATCGAACGGGAGACCGAGCGCCTGGAGGAGCTGATAGGCCAACTGCTCGCCAGCCAGTCCGGCGGCGGCCCGCTGGACGGCGAACTCGACCTGGTGGAGCTGCTGGAGCAACTGGTTGCGGATGCCGGCTACGAGGGTGCGGCCCAGGGCAAGCGGGTGGTTTTGCGGCATGCCCCGGAGCGGGCCCTGGTGGCCGGCAGCGGCGACCTGCTGCGCCAGGGCCTGGAAAACATACTGCGCAATGCCCTGCACCACACACCGGCGGATACCGAGGTGCAGGTCAGCCTGGAGGCGGCGGATGGCGAGTACCGCCTGCAGGTGGAGGACAGCGGCGGCGGCGTGCCCGAGCAGGAGCTGGAGCGGATCTTCGACGCCTTCTACCGCACCGATACCGCGCGCTCGCGCGACACCGGCGGCTACGGTCTGGGCCTGGCCATCGCCCGGCGCGCGGTAGGCCAGCACGGCGGCCATATCCGCGCCCGCAACAGCGGCGCGGGGCTGTGCGTGACGGTCACCCTGCCAGGCATTTGTTCACCGGATTGAGTAGACTAGTGCTCTCACGGGAGCACTGCCATGACCAAGCAATACCGGCTGCCGCCTCGCCTCACTGGCGAAACCGGCGAGCCACGCAAGGCCGGGTTCGAGTTCGAGTTCGGCAACCTGCCCATCACCCATACCGCCAGGGCGCTGCACCAGGCCCTTGGCGGCAAGCTGGAAATCCTCAGCCCCTTCGAGGCGGTGCTGCTGGAGTCCAGCATGGGCCGGCTCAAGATCGAGCGTGACGCCGACCTGTTGAAGTCCGTGCGCTATCGCCGCTGGCTCGAGTCCCTGGGCGTGGAATTCTCCCCCGGCAGCTTCGCCCATGACATCGAGACCAATATCGACAACGCCAGCCGCATCCTGATTCCCTGCGAGGTGGTGACCGAGCCGATACCCTTCGACCAGCTGGACAAACTGGACGCCCTCATCAAGCCGCTTACCGGGTTGGGCGCCGAAGGCACGCAGCACTCCCTTATCTACGCCTTCGGCCTGCATATCAACCCGTCCATCCCGGACCACTCGCCGCTGACCCTGATCCGTTACATCCAGGCCTTCCTGCTGCTGTACACCTGGATCATCGATTCGTCCGGGATAGACCTCACCCGCCGCTTTCTCACCAAATACATCGACCCCTTTCCCCAGGCCTATGCCGAACTGATGCTCGACAACGATTACCGGGCCGGCGCCGACAAGCTGATCGACGATTACCTGCGCCACAACCCGACCCGCAATCGCGCCCTGGACATGCTCCCCATCCTCTGCGAACTGGACCGGGAGCGGGTGATGCGCGGCGTGGAGGAGGACGAGCGCAAACTGGTCAAGGGCCGGCCCGCATTCCACTACCGCCTGCCTGACTGCAAGGTAAACCAGGCGGGCTGGAGCGCCGCCGGGGCCTGGAATCGCTGGGTGCACGTGGAAACCCTGGCCGCCAACGAGGCCCTGCTGGCGGAGCTCATCGAGGAGTGGCGCCGCTGCAACGCGAGCTTTTCGGTCACCCCCAGGACCAGTTGGTCCCTCAGGCTCACCACCTTGCTGGCCGAGAAATTCCTGGAGTCCTGACCCTGCCATGGCGCGCCGCGTAACCATAGGCGTCACCGGCCCGGACCGGGGCGGGCTGATTGCCTGGCTGATGACCGCTCTGGCGGTGAGGCGCTGCGGCGCCGCGGCGCTGCGGGTGCGCCCCTCGAAACCGGTGGACAAGGCGCGCCTGGACGCGCTGGTGATAGGCGGCGGCACCGATGTCGACCCCCTGCATTACGGCGAGGAGGGCTCGCTGGAAGACTGCCCCGATACCCGTCACAGCTCGCTGCTGGACTGGCTGGTGGGGCTGGTGCTGGGCGCGTTCCGGGCCGTCTTTGCCCGGCACTCCCCCCAGGGCTACGACCCGCAGCGCGATACCCTGGAGCAGGACATGGTGCGCCACGCGCTGGCCCAGGGGCTGCCGGTGCTGGGCATCTGCCGCGGCGCGCAACTGATGAACGTGGCCCTGGGGGGCTCGCTGTACCAGGATATCGGCCATTTCTATACCGAGGACACCAGCAACGTCCGCAGTATCCTGCCGCGCAAGGCCATCGATATTGAACCCGACAGTCACCTTCGCCGCATGCTCGCCACCGGCAATTGCTACGTCAACGCCCTGCACAACCAGTCCATCAAGCGCCTGGGGCGGGACGTTATCGTCAGCGCCCGGGAACCCAACGGGGTCATCCAGGCAATAGAGAAACGCGACCACCGCTTTTTTATCGGGGTGCAATGGCACCCGGAGTATATGCCCCAGAGCAACGTGCAGCAGAACCTGTTTCGCGGCCTGGTCGCCAGCGCCACTGACAACGCAGGGCTGCGGCGACCGTAATACGATGGACAGCGTCGAGGCCTACACCAGCCTGTTTTTCACCGCTTTGCTGGCCGCCACCCTGCTGCCGGCCTACTCCGAGATCGTGCTCGCCAGCCTGGTGGCGGCCGGCCACGATCCCCTGGCGCTGTGGTTTTGGGCCTCGCTGGGCAATACCCTGGGCTCCGCGGTCAACTGGGTGCTGGGACGCTACCTGTTGCACTTTCAGGACCGCCGCTGGTTTCCCTTCCGGGCCGACAACCTGGGGCGTTCACAGCGCTGGTTCCAGCGCTACGGGGTGTGGTCGCTGCTGCTCGCCTGGATGCCTGTCGGCGGCGACGCCCTGACCTTTATCGCCGGCATGATGCGCGTCAGGTTCGATCTGTTCATCGCCCTGACAGCCATCGGCAAGGCAGCCCGCTACGCCATCTTGCTGGGGCTGTTGCAACTGTTCACCTGACTCCCCAACCGCTCAGTGCACCGCTGCCCCGGCACCCCACAGCTGCTGCAGGCGCTGGTCGCGCCCACAATTCCAGCGGTAGTATTTGTAGCGCAGGGGATTCTTGCGGTAGTAGTCCTGGTGGGCTTCCTCCACCGGCCAGAAGCGCCCGGCGGGGCGGATCTCGGTGTACACCGGCGCCGGTGAAAAGCGCTGCTCCACGGCGGCCAGCGACGCGCGGGCCTGCAACAACTGGGACTCATCGACCGCGAAAATGGCGCTGCGGTAACTGGCGCCCTTGTCGCAGAACTGGCCGCTGTTATCCAGCGGATCGATATTCACCCAGTACAGGTCGAGCAACTGCCGATAGCTGACGACCGCCGGGTCGAAGGTCACCTCGATAGCCTCGAAATGCCCGCTGTGATTGCCGGCGTAGCTGGGGTTGGCCAGCGCGCCACCGGTGAAGCCGGAGACCACGTCAAGCACACCCTGCCGCTCCTGGAAAGCAGCCTCCATGCACCAGAAACAGCCGCCGGCGAACAGCGCTTTTTCCTGCTCCGCCCAGGCCGGCGCCAATACACCGGCCCACAGCGCCACTACCAGGGTAATACCACGCATCTCGCCTTCTCCTGCCCTGCCACGACCCGGGACACGCACCAGTATAGTCCGCTGCTGCAATCCCTGCGCCCGCCGGCCACCGCTGGAACCGAGCAGCGACCCACACCTGCCGCGAGCCAGGTTACTCACCGGCGAGTCCCGCATGCTAAAGTCCGGGTTGCAGGCAGGCCAAGGCGGGTTCTGGCCCGACGCCGCCGGGTCCAATGGCAGGCGGCCCCGCGGCAAGCCCCGGCGCCCACCGGACATCACTTACAGGAGCAATCATGCAGGCAATGCGACTCGCCAGCCCGGGAGGGCTGGACAAACTGGCAATCACCGATCTCTCACCTGTTGCGCCACGCCCCGGCGAAATCCAGATCGAGGTCAGGGCGAGTTCACTCAACTTCCACGACTATGCGGTGGTGTCCGGTATGCTGCCGGTGGAAGACGGGCGCATTCCGCTATCCGATGGCGCCGGTGTGGTCACCGCCGTCGGCGAGGGCGTCAGCGATTTCGCCGTCGGCGACCGGGTGCTCAGCTGCTTTTTCCCCAACTGGCAGGACGGGCCTCCCGCCTTTGCCAGGCTGCTGGGAGTACCCGGCGACCACAGCGACGGCTTTGCCGCGCGTACCGTGACCCGTGCCGCTCAGGGCTTCACCGCGATGCCGGCCAACCTCGATTTCGCGACGGCCGCCACACTCACCTGCGCCGGCCTCACTGCCTGGCGGGCGCTGATGGTGGAAACCCATCTCAGGCCCGGTGACTGGGTGCTGGTACAGGGCAGTGGCGGCGTGTCGGTATTCGCCCTGCAACTGGCCCGCATCATGGGCTGCCGGGTCATAGCCACGTCCTCCTCCGACGCCAAGCTGGAGCGCCTGCGGGGGCTGGGTGCGGAACACACCATCAATTACCGGGAAGTGCCCGGGTGGGGAGACGAGGCGCTGGCCCTGACCGGCGGCCGCGGCGTGGATCTCGTGGTGGAAGTGGGCGGCCCCGGCACCGTGGCGCAGTCGGTGCGCGCCGTGGCCTGCGGCGGCTGCATCAGCATGATCGGCGTGCTCACCGGCTTTGCCGGCGAGGTACCGACCACCGAACTGTTCCAGAAAAACGCCCGCATCGCCGGCATCACCGTGGGCAGCCGCAGGCATCAGCAGGACCTGGTGGCGGCGGTGGAAGCAAATGACCTGCAGCCGGTCATCGACAGCAGTTACCCCCTGGTCGAGCTGGCCGCGGCCTTCCGCCACCAGGAATCCCAGCGCCACTTCGGCAAGATCTGCGTGAGTTTCTGAAAATCGGCTGGCTAGCGGATATAGCCGATGATGGAAACGAAATGGCACAGGCTGCCCACCAGGACGAACAGGTGCCAGATGCCGTGGGAGTGGCGCAAGCGCCCCATCTTGTCGAGTACGTAAAACACCACGCCGCAGGTATAGGCCAGGCCACCGGCGAACAACCAGTCGTAGGCCGGGGCGGGGATCGCCGCACGCAGCCCGTCCAGGTCGTAGGCGACCGCCCAGCCCATGCCCACATAGATGAGCAACTGCCCCACCTTGATCGCGCGCCCGGACAGAAACACCTCGCTGAGGATGCCTATCACCGCCAGCCCCCACACGAACAGCAGCACCGCGACCCCGGGGCCATGACGCAGGCTCACCAGCATATAGGGGGTGTAGGTGCCCGCGATCAGCAGATAGATGGACACGTGATCGAACAACTGGAACAGTTTTTTCAGTCCCGGCGGATGAAAGCTGTGATACAGGGTGGACATGGTATACAACAGCACCATGGTGGTACCGAACACGGTATAACTCCCCAGCACCCAGGGGTCGCGTGACTGGACACCGACGGTCAGCAGGGCGCCCAGGCCCACCAGGGCCAGTACTGCCCCCACCAGGTGACTGATGCTGTTGAGTCTTTCCCCGTAGTACATGAGTCGCTTTCTCGCAGCTGGCCGGGCGTGGCACGCTACTCTAGCAAAGCCAGGGGGATGTTGTCGGCAGTTTCGTTCATATCCGTTGGGCTTGATTCCCTGCGCTGTTACCGTACGATGTCTGGGCACCCTCCACGCAAGAGCGCATGGCATGCGACACTTCCGCAAGCTGTCACCCTAGATCGAGGTCATTACTCCCGCCATGAAAACCGTATTCATCACCGGCGCGGCCCACGGTATCGGCCTGGCTACGGCCATGCGCTTCGCCAGCCAGGGCTGGTTCGTCGGCCTGTACGACATCAACGAGGCGGCGCTGCAGACCCTGTTGCAGTCCAGCCAGTTCCCCCATGCCTGCGGGCAGGTTTGCGATGTCACCAGCTCCGCGTCCGTGGAGGCGGCGCTGGCGCATTTCGCTTCCCACACCGAGGGGCGCCTGGATGTGCTGGTGAACAACGCCGGCGTACTCTCCTCGGGCAGGTTCGAGGACATCCCCGCGCAGGCCCACGAGCAGATGATCGCGGTTAATGTCGGCGGCCTGACCCGGGTAGCCCACGCGGCCTTCGAACTGCTGCGGCAAACCCCCGGCTCGACCCTGGTCAACCTGTGCTCGGTCTCCAGCGTGCACGGAGTACCCCTGCTGGCCGTCTACAGCGCCACCAAGTTCTACGTGAACGGTCTCACCGAAGCCCTGCACATCGAGTGGGCGAAACACGGCATCCGCGTCACCGCGGTCAAACCACCGCTGGTGAACACGGCCATGGGGCATGCCGTGGGCGACAACCTGTCGGGTAAATTCCGGGTCGACATGCAACCCGAGCACGTCGCCGAGGCGATAGAGCTGGCGATCAGCGGCAACCGCGTGGGGTACCTGCTGGGCAGCTCCAGCAAGTTGTGGGGCTGGCTCGACAAATTTCTGCCCGAGGGCGGGCGCCGCGCCCTGACCCGCTACCTGACCAACCAGTGAGGCCCTGCCCGGCCCGGTTCGCGCCTGCGCACGGGCCCCACTGCGCACAGTGGCCCGCCGGGCAGTGAAACCGCCCTCCCGGCTGCGAACAATTTGTAATACATATGTTGACTTTGTATTACAAAATATCTATCTTCGCATCAGCCTCATCGCAAGCTGACCCCTTACCCGGGAGAAACAGACAGATGCCGAACAAGAGCAGGCGCGCCGGCACACGCCGGCTGCGCAAGGACCGGGTGCTGCAGGCCCGCATACCCAGTCACCTGGACGAGGAGTTGCGCGAGCGCGCGGAGCAGCTGGGCCTGTCGGTCTCCACCGTGGTCCGCAATGTGCTACTGCACACCTTCGATCTGGTGGAGGGCGTGGTGGCGGACAGCGCCGAGATAGCGCGGGTGATCCAGAAGCGGCAGACCAGGCCGCTGCCGGCTCCCCGCGCGGCGAGCGAGGAGGTGCTGGGCTGGCAGGAGGCGATTCTCAACCAGAACGGTGTGTGCCAGCAGTGCAATGCCATCCTGCCCAGGGGCAGCCGCGCGGCAATCGGCCTGCCGGCCGCGAGCCCGCCGGCACTTTTATGCCCTGCCTGTCTGGCCGCAGTGACGGATGACAACGCCGACGATCAGGACTGAGCGGCGCCAACTGGCGATCCATCGCCGCAACCGGGCACGGCCCGGAAGGAGCACAACCATGTATCCATCCTTTGATACCACGCGCGGCGGCACACGGCTGTTGTTCGACTCCGTGGAGGGCATCACCACCACGGTGGAACGCATGCACGAAAAAATTGCCGCCACCGCACTGCCCCGGCCGGCCTCCGCGCGGGGCGCCCACGGGGCCATCGCGACCCTGGTCTACCGCGCGATACGCGCGATCAATGCCGGCCTGCGCGAGGGTGTGGACTGGTCACTCGAGCAAGTGCCGGACGCCCTGCGGGCGGGGCGACATTCCGGCGCGGAGCTGCGGGCCGTGGCGGCCCTGAACGGCGTGTGCGGCGACCACCTGGAGGCCACCGACAACCCGCTGGCCATCGCCATGCAGTTGCGCACCCCGCAGGAGCGTGTGCCCCTGGACCGCGCCGGGTTGCGCCGGACCCTGCCCGCCGCCAGCCCCCATGTGGTGGTGCTGGTACATGGCCTGTGCCTGTCGGAACAGTGCTGGCGCCGCAGGGGTAATACCAGTATCGGCGAACGCCTGCGGGACGATTTCGGCTTCACACCGCTGTATCTGCGCTATAACACGGGGCGCCATATTTCCACCAACGGCCGCCAACTGGCGGGCATGCTGGACCGGTTGTGCGGCAACTGGCCGGTGCCGGTGCAGTCACTGTCCCTGGTGGGGCACAGCATGGGCGGCCTGGTCATACGCAGCGCCTGCCAGTATGCCCGGGAGACGCAGGAAAGCTGGCCGCAGTTGCTCAGGCGCGTGGTCTGCCTGGGTACCCCGCACCACGGGTCCCCGCTGGAGCGGGCCGGCCACGCATTCGAGCAGTACATGAAGTACGTCCCCTACGCCGAACCCATGTTGTTCGGCAAACTGCGCAGCGTCGGCATCAAGGATCTGCGCCACGGCAACCTGCTGGATGAGGACTGGCAGGGCCGCGACCCCGATGCACCCCACCGCGATTCGCGCCACGTGGTGCCGCTGCTGGACGGGGTGGACTACTATTTCGCGGCGGCCAGCATGGGGAAAAACCAGTTCGACCCCATGGGACACCTGCTCGGCGACCTGCTGGTACGGGCCGACAGCGCGGTGGGATTGCACCGCGACGAGCTCAAACGCCTGGACATCAAGCCGGAGCACTGTCGGGTGTTTCACGAGAAGAACCATTTCGACCTGCTGGACGACCCGCAGGTGCACCAGCAGGTGGTCGACTGGTTCACGCGCTAGCCAGACGGCCGCGAGCGGGGAAAGCAGCGCCGGACACTGCTTAATTGAACCGCTCGGCACTGCTGTATCGACACTGCTCG
The DNA here is from genome assembly GCA_024234735.1 of Pseudomonadales bacterium. Classification (GTDB taxonomy): domain Bacteria; phylum Pseudomonadota; class Gammaproteobacteria; order Pseudomonadales; family Halieaceae; genus JARRPM01. Next base: position 53,107 of record JACKNV010000001.1, on the reverse strand, counting down.
CCACGGGCGTTAGCTCGCTGCTAGCATGCCGGGTCCTGGCATGACCCGGCGAGCACACAACTGCCATGCGAACAGCGATTTCACCATTCGACCCCGTAACCATCGGCCCCCTCACCCTGCGCAACCGTTTTATCAAGTCCGGGGCCAACGAGGCGATGTGTCTGGCGGGGAGGCCGACGGCGGCGCTGCTCAAGCACCACCGCGACCTGGCCAGCGGCGGCGTGGGTATGACCACGGTCGCCTACCTGGCGGTGGCGCCCGAGGGGCGCACCCTGCCCAACCAGATATGGATGCGCCCGGATATCCTGCCCGACCTGCAGGCCGTGACCGCCGCGGTGCACGACGCCGGCGCCGCCATCTCTGCGCAAATCACCCACGGCGGCTCCTTCGTCACCGGGATGAAGGTGAAGGGGCGCACCATCAGCTCCTCCTCGGGCTTCAATCCCGCGGGCATGCTCAAGGGCAACCTGCTGCGGCGCGCCATGACCGAGGCCGACATGGAGCGGGTGACCGCCGAATTCGTCACCGCGGCCCGGCTGGCCCGCGACGCGGGCTTCGACGCGGTGGAGCTGCACATGGGCCACGGCTACCTGTTGAACCAATTCATTTCCCCACTGGATAACCAGCGGCAGGACAGCTACGGCGGCAGCGCGGAAAACAGGGTGCGCTTTCCCGCCAGGGTACTGGCAGCGGTCAAACAGGCTGTCGGCGACAGCACCGCGGTGCTGGCAAAAATAAACGTCGCCGACGGCACCCGCCGCGGTGCCAAGGTGGAAGACGCGATCGTGACCGCGCGCGCTCTGCAGGCCGCCGGCGCGGACATGCTGGTGCTCAGTGGCGGCCGCAACGTGGAGTCCACCTGGTTCATGTTCGGCAGTCGCATGAACCGCGAGGAAATGGCCCGCGTGCTCAAGCAGCAGGGCGAGCGGCTGACCGCCCTGATGATGCGCGCCGCCGCCTCGCGGGAGCCGGATATCAGCTTCAGGGAAATGTATTTCCTGCAGTACTCGCAACAGATCCGCGCCGCCGTGCAGCTGCCCCTGGCCTATCTGGGGGGGGTCAAATCACTGGCCAATGCCCAACAGGCGCTCGACGACGGCTTCGACTGCGTGGTGCTGGCCAGGGCGCTGCTGCACGACCCCGCCCTGGTGAACAAATTCCGCAGCGGCGAGGCGACGGAATCGGGGTGCAACAACTGCAACGGCTGCGTCGCCTATATCTACCACCCGGCGGGCACGCGCTGTGTGCTGAACCCGCCGAACGACCCGCAGCTGAACCGGATTCCGGCGACCCCGGCGCCCTGAGTCGGCTGGCGAGCGCGCCGGGCGCTCAGCCCCCGTACGCCAGCAGCAGGGATTCCAGTTCCCGCACATGGGGGTCCGGGTCGTCGAGTTCCCGCAGCGCCTCCGCCAGGCGCAACAGGTATTCGCGATTGCTGCCACTTGGGCCGTGGGAGCGGGCGATATGCGCCGCGATCTCGGCCATCGAGGCCGGCCCCAGAAAGGCAGGATTGTCGGGCCGCGCCACGTACAGGATGCCGCCCACTTCGTGCTGCTGCGGCTGCAGCGACATGGTGACCGCGTGGCGCTCGTAACCGTTTCTTTCGCGGTGGTCCAGGTGCTCGAACACCGGGTGTTCCACCCGATAGGCTATACCCTTGCACACCGAGCCCGGCGCGCGCACCAGGGTGACCACCCTGCCAGGGTCCTGCGGCGTGCCGCGGTGGTCATGGGAGCCCTGCCAGAAACGCCGCTCCCAACCCACGATCGCCGCCACGGCGCGCTCCAGAAAGGGAAAATCGACCTTGTAGATCAGCGACCCGTAGCCGAACACCCAGGTCGATTCCTGCCCGCTACCACTCACCCCGTTGTCTGCTCCCCTGAGTCTCCAAGCCCCTGCCCCACTGCTAGGATGCGCCGGCCTGCCCCTCGAAACTGATCATGATCTTGGCCTCGTGCTCCGGGGTCGCCAGCGTGGAAAACGCCTGCGCCACGCCCTCGGGTGCGACCACACTGGTAATCATCGGAGCGGCGTCCAGCTTGCCGTCGGCAATGTCGTACAGGGTCTGGGCGTACTCCTCACCGCTGTAGGCGAAGGCGAAACTGAGATTCAGCTCCTTGCCGATTGCGACGATGGGCTCGAAACTGTCCCTTTCCATGCACACCCCGACCACCACGATGCGCGAGCGCGGTGGCGCATCCGCCATGATCTGCTGGATCAGCCCCGGCACCCCCACGCACTCGAATACCACGCAGGGCCTGGCACGGTCGTCCAGGCCGAGCATGGCCAGCGGCCCCGCGGCATCGTAATCCGCCGGGGCACCGGCTTCCAGCCAGCTCTTGTAGGGCGACTGGCGGGCCGGGTCCACTACCACATCGGCCCCCATTTTCTCCGCCAGCGCGCGCCGCCCGGCGGAAAAGTCCGAGGCGATAACCGGGCCGTAGCCCCGCGCTTTCAGGGCCAGGATCATGGCCAGACCAATGGGGCCGCAGCCTACCACCAGGGGAATCTCGTTGCCCTGCAGGGCCGCGCGCGCCACGGCGTGGGTGGCCACCGCCATGGGCTCGGTCAAGGCCGCGATATCGCTGGGCAGGCCGGCGGGCACCGGCACCATCATCGGTTCCTGCACCACCATGAGTTCCCCGTAGCCCCCGGGGTAGCTGTTGGAATAGCCGATGTTTTCCAGCCGGTCGGGCCCCAGCACCAGGGGAACGGCGCACACCCTGGTACCCGGCTTCAGCTTTTTCTCGGTGCCCGGACCGTAGTCGAGGATCTCCCCGCAGAATTCATGGCCGAACACCACGCCGCGGGCGGGATCGAATTGCAGCGGGATACCACCGCGCTTGAAGCCCTGCAGGGCGCTCTCGCAGTGGTGGAACATATGCAGGTCGGAGCCGCAGATACCGCAGGCCAGGGTCCGCACCAGCACCTCGCCGGGGCCGGGCTGGGGATCGGCAAGCTGCTCCACCTGCATGGCGTGCTCGCGCATGACAACGGCTTTCATCGGGGCCTCCACCGCGCTGCCTCTACCCGGTGAACTATAGGCAGCGCCGCGTCACACTGTCAACGAACGATCCCGCCGGGAAAGCGCTACCAGCTGTAGCCAAACAGCAGCTTGTAGGTTTCATCCAGCTTGTCGACTCCCTCGACCGCGCCGCCGTCATATTCGTAGCTGATCTCCGCGCCGGCGGTCAGGCCGTACAGAACCGGCAGGCCGATACCGATACTGGTGTTGACCAACTGCCGATCGAGATGCTCGAAATTGACAATGCCATCCGCGCGTACATAGAGCTCCGTATCGGGAATGATATCGCTGCTCAGGCGCACCTCCCAGTTGGAACCCCAGAAGTCGTCGTCGGGAGCCTCGTTGAAGTCCTCTTCCACGAACACCAGACCGATTTCGGCATGCATGGCGAGGAAGGGGGTATCGAAGAACTGCCGGCCCAGGTAAGGGCCCACGGTGGTGCGCAGGTTCAGATCGGCAAACTTGTCCTGCTCCAGGGCCAGCTGGAACCCCACATAGTTGTCCGGGTTGCGCTCGCTGAAGCGGTCGTACTTGCCGCGCAGCTTGGACGCGTCCTTGTTTTCGACGCCGTTGGCTTCATCCAGCTCCCAGGCGCCGCGCACGGTATAGCGATCCTCCAGGCTGCGCCAGATACTCTCGAAATTGATATCGAGCTCGTCGGTATCCGTGTTGCCGCGCTCCATGGCCAGCGCCGAATTCAGCTCGCCGAACCACTTGTAGCCGTCGCCGATACGCCAGGGCTCGGGATTGACGAGCGCCATATCGGCAACATCGAACACCACCGGCTGTTGCCCTGCGCCCATCACCAGCATGCGGTCGTCGCGGCTGACCAACTGCTTGTCACGATAGACCGTGCCGTCTTTCATCATCAGGGTGACCTTCTGGTCGGCGACCACCCGCACGATATTGGCCTGCTTGATCTTCAGTTGGCCGGCAAACGGAGTGTCGAACACCACCTCGCTCTCGCTGGCGCTGACCAGCTTGCCGATCAGCCGCGAACCGTTCTTCATAATCAGTTCGTCTGCGCCGGCCTGCCGGGCCAGCAACAGGGTAACAATCAATACGATGACATGCCTGACGGCCATGGGGACTACTCCGCGGGTGAGGTGAATCGGGGTTGGCGCGAGGCGCCGGGGTTATTGCTCGAATACGGCCCTTACCTGGGGGCTGTACCCCTGGCGTATCAGCGAGGCCGGGTAATCATGGCTGCCGCTATAGGGTACCGGCTGGCCGGGCCGCATGGGCGGGCGCGCGATCGGGTGATCCGGGCGCGGCCGGTACCAGCCGGGCCGGCGCACGGTATAGGGGTAATACAGCGGGTACCCTCCCGAGTCGATCACATAGGTCGTCGGGGGCTGGGCGGCCTGCTGCCGGGCGGCCTGCTGGCGCAACTCGGCGCGCTGCTGTTCCCGCGCCTGGCGATCGGCGGCCATGCGATCCGTGGTCTCGCGCATGGCCTCCAGCCGCTCCTGCTCGGTTTCCGTCAGCTGCGGCTGCTGCACCTCTATCACCAGGGTCTCGACCTCGGCGGCGTCCGCAGGCTGGGTGTCCGAGAAGCTGACTACCCCGTTGGCGTCAACACTGCGGTATACCGTTGCTGCCGGCAATAGCGGCGCGCACAACGTGGCCGCCAGCCACAGTGCAACGACTGCGGGCACCCTGGGACAAACGGCAGGCGGGGAACGCCGACCGCCGCCAGGGGAAATGGGTGGTTGGCTCATGGCCGCGATTATACTCAATGGCGGCAGGCCGGTAGAACCCCCGGTGAACCGTGGCGGGGGCCGCAGCGGCGCAGCTTGTGGCGCGACGGATATTGCTCTATAACAGAGCCTTCCCACCGTCGAAGAAGGTGCCAGGTATGACCAGTTTCAGAATTACAGCAGTGTTCGCGGCCGCCATCGGCCTGGCTGGCGCCGCCAGCGCCCAGGAGATGCGCTGCGGCAACGCCTTGATTTCGGGAGACCAGATCAACCCCCTGCTCAAGGAGCAGGTGCTGGAAATGTGCGGCCAGCCCACAACCCAGGGCTTCGAGCGCTGGTACTACCAGGAGCAGGGCAAGATCCTGGTATTCAACGGCAATGGCGAGCTCGATCACATCGAGGACGCCGGCGAGAACGTCGACCCTTACGTTGAGTAAGGGCGGCGTCGCGCTGCTTCCCGGTTACCATTAACGATCCACGTTTCCCGACAGGGCTGGTGTATGCACTTCAGACGACTTGCGGCGGCGGTATTGTCCTGCTGCCTTCTCGCCCTTGCGGGCTGCGCGGGACAGGACGGTCCCTACGTTTCGCTTGACGAGGAAGCCGCGCCGCTGCCAGCTGCCGCCGAGGCACCGGCGAGCGCCCCGGCCGCCAGCGCCCCGGCTGTCGCCTCGGCAGCCAATACCGCCACGGGCTGGCCGCGCAACTTTACGATCAGTGACGCCACCTTGCGGGTATTCCAGCCGCAGGTGCAGAGTTGGCAGGACAACCTGCTCGATTTCCGGGTCGCCGTGGAGGCCATCACGGATGGCGGCAAGCAGCACACTTACGGTGTCTTGTTCGGCAACACGCGCACCCAGGTAGACAAGGCGAGCCGTTCGGTCACGCTGGCGAATATCACCCTTACCCGCAGCAACTTCCCGACCCTGGCGGACAATGGCGCGGCCTACCGCCAGGCCCTGCAGCAACAACTGGCCTCCTCGGTCACGACCATGTCACTGGACCGCCTGCAGGCCTCGCTGGCCGCGGCCGACGACGCCTCCCCGGCCCGGGTGCAGGTGCGCAACGCGCCCCCCGAAATCATCGTCAGCGACACGCCCGCCATCCTCATTCCCATCGCCGGCCAACCCGTCATCAAGCCGGTAGCGGACAGCAGCTTCCAGCGGGTAATCAACACTCGCGCGCTGCTGATTCGCAGCGGCGAGGCCACTCCCTGGTACCTGCACGTCTACGACGGCTGGCTGCAGGCCGCGTCACTGGAAGGGCCCTGGAGCAGGGCCGGCGCCCCGCCGGCGGGGCTCGATGCGGTCGCCGAGAAGCTGGCGAAAAGCGGGCAGGCAAACCTGCTGGACGGCGGCGCGGCCAAACCCGCCCCGACCCTGGCAAATGGCGTGCCGGATATCTACGTGCGCGAACACCCGGCGGAACTGGTTGTTTTCAAGGGTAAACCCGATTACCAGCCGATCCAGGATACCCGGCTGCTGTGGGCCAGCAACACCACTTCCGACGTCATCATCGACACCGTCGACAATCACTACTACCTGCTGCTGTCAGGGCGCTGGTATCGCTCCAGCTCGCTGCAGGACGGCCCCTGGAGCTATGTGGCCAGCGACGCCCTGCCCGCCGATTTCAGCAAGATACCGCCCGCTTCCCCAGCGGGTGTGGTGCTGGCCGCCGTTGCCGGTACTCCCCAGGCCAGAGAAGCTGCAATCGAGAACAGCATTCCGCAGACCGCCAACGTGCGCCGCCAGGGCGGGCCGACCTTCAGCCCCGAACTGGACGGCAAGGCCCAGTGGCGGGATATCGACGGCACCGACCTGCAGTACGTGATCAATTCCGAGACGCCGATCATCAAGGTGCCCGGTGACGGCCTGTACGCCCTCAATGCCGGCGTCTGGTTCACCGCGCTGGCATTGACCGACGAGTGGAGCGTGGCCACCTCGGTACCCGAGGCGATCTACGACATCCCCCCCAGTTCATCGCTGTACTACGTGACCTACGTGCGCATCTACGGTTACGACCAGCAGTATGTCTATGAAGGTTACACCCCCGGCTACCTGGGCACGGTGGTGGCGGCTGACGGTACGGTGGTCTACGGCACCGGTTACCAGTACACCCCCTGGGTGGGCGATGTCTACTACGCCGCCCCGGACACCTACGGGGTACAGGCCCAGCCCATCTACAACGAGGAAACCGGCATGGCCTATGGCTTCGGCCTGGGCCTGACCACCGCGGCCATGATGGACGCCTGGTACAACCCCGTGTATTACAGCCCCTACTACTACGGCTACCCCTGTTGCGGTTCCACCAGCGCCAATGTCTACGGCCACTGGGGCGACACCGCGATCTCCGGCACCCAGACCTACTACAGCGACTCATCGGGCAAGATAGGCGTCAAATCCAGCGGCACCTATGACAACGCCCGCACCGGCACCACCGGTAGCTATTCCACCAACCGCTACGAAAACCCCTACCAGGGCACCGCGGGGCGCAGTATCGATCGCAGCATGGATACCGCCGGTGGTGGCAGCGGCGAGGTCGACCGCAGCGAGACCTACAACGCCAACCACAACCAGACCAGCTACGACAGCAGCGGCTCCTTTACCACCAGCGGGGGCAGCACCATCAGCCGCAGTACCGATGACTCCTGGGGCAACCAGGGGGATTCCACCTCCCACGACACGACCGTGGACAACGCCCGCACCGGCGAGACCAACACCTACAGCTCCGGTTCCAGCGACGGCGACCACTACGCCAGCGCCAACGGCCAGAACTACCGCAACGACGGTTCCGGCTGGCAAAAGCAAACCGCGGACGGCTGGCAGGATGCCTCCCACGAGGACACCTCGTGGGCCGACCGGGAACAGCAGGCCCGCAGCCAGGGCGACGCCAGGGCGAGCAGTTTGCAGAGCGCGGCCGGTGAGCACAGTTTCAGCGGAGGGGATCACAGCTTCGGCGGCTGGGGCTCGCACTTCGGCGGCGGCGGCTTCGGCGGCCGCTTCGGTGGTGGCGGCTTCGGCGGTTTCCACGGCGGCGGCTTCCGGGGGCGCTGAACCGGCCATCCCGCGGATTATCCCAGCGCCAGCACCAGCAGCGTCGCCGCCGCGAATCCCAGTGCCAGGGCAATGGCATTGGTTATCAACAGCAACAGGGTCTTGCCCGCCGCCGCAGCGAGACCAGAGCCGTAGCAGCGTCGCAAGCCGAGCATCAGGTAGAGCGCCAGGATCAGCAGTTGCCAGCCGCCGCCCCCCTGTGGGTACAGCCAGTACGCGAGCAATTTTCCCAGCAGGTACACCAGGTACGCGAAGCTGTAAAAATGCAGCGTGAACACCAGGTGTTGCAGGTAGTCGAAGGGCGACAGCAGGTAACAACAGCGCAGCAACAGGGCGAACAACGGCAACAGAACGAACATCATCTGCGGCAGATAGCCCCGCAGGAGCTCGTAAAAGATGTCGGGGTCGGCCGCCATTCTGGCCGCATTGACCTCCAGCCGCGCGTCCAGGTCCTGCAGCCACCGTGGGCTGCCTTCGTCTGCGAGCTGCAGAGACAACTTCCCGTCGCCGGTCGCGGGCACGCTCTCCCCCGCAACCTGCCCCGCCGCGCCCGCAACCTCGGCACCCGGCTGCGGTGTTGCCACCCGTATGGTGTTGCCCGCGCCCAGGGAGAGAAACAGGAACATGAAAAAACTGATGATCAGGTACAGGCGCAGCGGCGCGACATAGCGCGCCCGCCGTCCGGCGATATACTCGGCGGTGAGGAACCCCGGGCGCACCAGCAGCGGCCAGAGGGTGCGCCAGAAACGCGAGTCCCAGTCGAACAGCTCACCGGCCAACTCGCCCAGCAGGGCGGCGAAACCCCGATCGCCGCGGCCCTCGCGCTGGCCGCAGCGACTGCAGTACTCCCCCGCCAGGGCGGCCCCGCAGTTGCGACAGTTCGGCGAATGCTCGTTAGGCGACATACCGGGAATATACCTCCCGGGTGGGGAGCTTACTACTAGGTACGGGTTGCGGGACAATATGCAGCGAGAGGAAATGGTGCCGGCACGGTGGATCGAACACCGGACCTACGCGTTACGAATGCGTTGCTCTACCAACTGAGCTATGCCGGCACGGAGGCGGCGCAGTATAGGCAAAGCGCCGGCGCGCGGCAAGACCGGGCGGGCCCACTCCCCCGGGCCGCAAGCAGCTATAATGGCCACTCTTTACCCCAGTGAGTACCGGCCCTTGGCGAGAACACGACACCCTTCCAGACGAAGCAAATCCCCGCGCCGCTGGGTTGCCTGGCGCAACCTGTTGTTCGCGGTGGTGGCGATCAGCCTGTATCAGTATGCGACCACCGGCACGGTCAGCTGGCCCGCCACGCTGTACCGGCAGGCGGCGAGTACCCTGGGGGACTACGCCAGCCGGCCCGGGGCGAACTGGCGCCACGCCGGTGACAAGCTGGAGGAGCTGGGGGCCGCCCGGGAAGGCAACCCGGTGCCGGACTTCGATCTGCGCGGCCGGGTGGTCAGAGTGGCCGACGGCGACACCCTGTCCATCCTCGACGCCAACAACACCCAGTACAAGATCCGCCTGCACGGCATCGACACACCTGAACGGGAGCAGGCGCACGGCAAGGCGGCGTGGGACGCGCTGTCACGGCTGGTGGCGGGCAAAAACGTCGGGGTGGTGGTGCTGGGCAAGGACAGCTATGGCCGCACCGATGGCACGGTTTACCTGGGCGACGCCAATATCAATGTCGCCATGGTGGCGGCGGGCCACGCCTGGTGGTATCGCTATTACGCCCCGGAGGACAGGCTGCTGGAGATCACCGAACGGGAGGCGAGAGAAGCCAGGCGCGGTCTGTGGGCCCGGCCCGACCCGGTGCCGCCCTGGGAGTGGCGCCGGCAGCAGCGCTACTCCAAACCCTGAGCACCCGGCTGTCAGGCTCAGCCGTTACTGGTGCGCTTCACCACGTGGTTGACCCGGTAGGCCGCCTCGTCCACCTCGATAATCTCCGGCTCCGCTGGTTTGGCGGCCACGGCCGGCTGCGGTTCCCGGGCGACGCCGGGTTCGCGGGCCGGTTGCGGTTCGCGGGCCACGGCGCCGGGCACGCCGACGAGCGAATCCGTGATGAGCTGGCGCAATTCCTCGACGGAAACCGCCTCCGCATCGATTTTCAACAGGGCGCGGGTGAGGCGGTGGGCGACGATATTGCGCTGGGTATCGGTCAGCCTCAATTCCTGGGCGGCAATCCGGATCTTTTCACTGAGGGTATTCTGCATTATGTCCTCCATGCCGGCTGCACGAGCGCAAGGGATTGATGCTGCAATACCGTAACGCCAGTCTAGGCACGGCAAAATGCCCTCTCAATACCACTCTATACCCTAATCGGGTACAGGAATTGCAGGCCACCGAAGTGTAGTACTAAACTAAAGGCGGTTTCCTTTTCTGGTTGTCAGCGGGCGCCACCCCCGCAGAAAACGCCCTGCCCGAGCTGGACAGATACACTAACGGAACAAGGATAATAGAATCAATGCCCCAGCCTGTCGACCGGGATGCGCGCTCCTACCGCCTCACCAGCATTGATTTCCTGCGCGGCCTGGTGATCGTCATCATGGCCATCGATCACGCCCGCGACATGTTGATGACCGGCATGGCCATGGATCCGCTGGAGCAGCCGGACGTCTCGCCGGCGCTGTACCTGACCCGTTGGATCACCCACTTTTGCGCCCCGGCCTTCGTGTTCCTCGCGGGCACCTCTGCCGGCCTGATGACGGCACGCAAAAACCCGGCCGAGCTCGGCGCTTTCCTGATGAAGCGCGGCTTGTGGCTGCTGTTCGTGGAGGTGGTGATCATCTCCACCGGGGTCACCTTCGCCCCGCTGGGCATTGCCGAACTGGGCGGTCACACCCTGGTGTTCATGCAGGTCATCTGGGCGATCGGTGCCAGCATGGTCCTGCTGGCGTTCGCCCAGCGGCTCGGCGCCGGCTTCTGTTTCGGGCTCGGCGCACTGCTGGTATTGGGCCTCAACCTGCTCGACCCCCTGCTGCCGCCGGCGGACCTCAGCAGTGGCGATTCCTCGGCCCTGGCGCTGTTGTTCTACCAGGGCTCGTTTCAGATCGGGCCGTTCTTCGTCTGGTGCTATTACCCCCTGCTGGGCTGGTTCGGCGTGATGGCACTGGGCTTCGGCAGCGCCGGCATCTTCAAGCGCGATACCGGGGAACGCAACCGCCTGTTGATCCGCACCGGGGTGGCACTCACCCTGGCGTTTGTGGCGCTGCGCGCCAGCGGGCTGTATGGTGATCCCAACCCGTGGCAGGTGCAACCGCTGGGGCCTCTGGCCACTGCTTTCGATTTCATGAACGTCAGCAAATACCCGCCCAGCCTGTTGTTCCTGCTGGCGACGCTCGGCCCGATGGCGATCGTCTGCGGCCTGGCGGATCGCCTGGGTGGCCGCCTCAAGGATGTGCTGGTCATGTTCGGGCGGGTGCCCTTTGCCTTCTACGTCGCCCATTTCTACCTGCTGCACCTGATGGCAATTGCGCTGGGCGTGGTGCAGGGCTTCCCGGCATCGGACTTCCTCACCTTTCCGCTGTTCTTCCCGGAGGGCTACGGCGTCGGGTTGGGTGGGGTATACCTGGGCTGGCTGCTGGCGCTGGCAATTCTCTACCCGCTGTGCCGCTGGATGGCGGATCTCAAGCGCCGCCGCAGGGACTGGTGGCTGAGCTATCTGTGAGGCGGGCCCTCGACGGGCGCCAGGCTGGTCAGGCTCAGGTCGTCGAACTTGAACTGCCCTGCACCCTTGCCAGCCAACCGCAGCACTATCGAGGCAACGCCGGGGGGGATCGTGAATGCTTTTTCGACTCGCTGGAAACGGCCGGTGGAATCGGCTGCAATCGACCACATATCAAGCGCTACCAGCGCGCCGCGGCTATCGAATGTGCTGATTTCTACTTTTGCATCACCACCCGCACTTGAACTCCAGAGCATGGCTTCCAGAGCAAAGCTGTCGCCTGGCTCGACTTCGATCACATAGCGGTAAGTGATATGCCACCATGCGCTGTAGCCGCAGGTAACGACAAGATACCTCGAACCGCCGTTTTCAGGCCGTTGGTAGCTGACCTGCACTTTGTCAGGTTCCGGAGTAGTCAACTTATGCCAGGGCGCTGGAATGCGCACCAGCGATTCAAAACCTTCCGTTATATTAACTGGCCCCCGGGGCTGCGAGATAAATTCATCCAGTTTCAACAGACTGAAAGGGAAGTACCTGCTGAGGGAAAACTCCGGGAACAGATCAATGTCGGCCTGACTCTTCAGCCAGTATACGCCCAGCATGCCGGACGCCGCGCCGGCGAGGAGTAGAACCCAGAGTCTGGTTGGCAAGGTGCGCTTCATGCCGCCAGTCTAGCATCGAGCGACTGCGCACGGGCCTAGTCGAACATACTGCTGTACTGGTCGGAAAACACGTCCCGGCCGATGATGTACTTCATGATCTCCGAACTACCGGCGAGGATGCGGTTGATGCGCGAGCTGGTGAACATGTAGCTGATCGGGTACTCCATCATGTAGCCCGCGCCGCCGTGCAGTTGCACCCCGAGGTCCAGCATGCACCACTCGATCTCGGTCGCCTGCAGCTTGATTTTGGCACCCATGTTGGCAGTGAGCTTGCCCTCGTTGTGCAGGGCCACGGCGTGGTCCACGTAAACCTGCATGATGTCGATCTCGGTGTCCATCTCCGCCATCCTGAACTCGGTGTTCTGCATTTTCGACAGGGGCTTGCCGAATACCTTGCGTTCCATCACGAAGCGGCGAGTCAAATCGAAGGCCATGCGGGCATTGGCGATCGCCCCGGCACCGGAGATCAGGCGCTCCTCGGCCAGGCCCTCCATCAGATAGAAAAAACCCTTGCCGGGCTCGCCGAGCACGTTTTCCCTGGGCACCTTGACGTTATTGAAAAACAACTCCGCCGTGTCCTGGGCGTGCATCCCCATCTTGTCCAGGTTGCGACCGCGCTCGAAGCCCTCCATGCCCCGCTCCACCACCAGCAGTGCCAGGGCATAGGGGTTGTTTTCCGGGTCGGTTTTCGCGGCGACGATGACGATATCGGCATTGATGCCGTTGGAGATGTAGGTCTTGGAGCCATTGAGCAGGAAGTGGTCGCCCATGTCCCTGGCGGTGCTGCGCATGCCGGACAGGTCGCTGCCGGCGTCCGGCTCGGTCATGGCCACCGCGAGTATGGTGTCGCCGCGCACGCAGCCGGGCAGAAAACGCTGCCTCTGCTCCTCGTTGCCAAACTTCTCGAAGTAGGGGCCCACCAGGCGGCTGTGCAGGGTATTGAACCACTCCCCGCAACCGGCGCGACAGGTCTCCTCCATGATGATCTGCTCATAGCGGAAATCGCGGTCGCCCATGCCGCCGTATTTCTCGTCCGGCCAGATCATCAGGAAACCCTGCTCGCCGGCTTTGCGGAATATCTCCCGGTCGACGATGCCCTGCTCGCGAAAACGGGGCATATGCGGCTGCACCTCGCTCTCCAGGAACTTGCGATACGCATCGCGGAACATCTGCTGTTCTTCGGTAAACTGTCTCACAATACTATCCCTTGGCTGTTCTAGCGACTGGTGACGCGGCCCGCCGGCGGGCGGATCAGGCGAATGCCTCACCCGAGCGGGCGCGCTCGACGGCTATCTGCGGCGCGACGAAACGCTCGCCGTACTTGTCCGCCAGTTCGGCGCAGCGTTCCACAAACCGCTGCGCACCGTAGGTGTTCACGAACTGGATATACCCGCCGGTCCATACCGGCGCGCCGATACCCAGGATCGAGCCGACATTGCCGTCGGCCACCGAGCGCAACACGCCGCTTTCCAGGCATTTCAGGGACTCGATGACCGGGCGGAACAGCAGGCGATCGCGCATATCCTGCTCGCTGATGCTGACCTCGGGGCGATAATACAACTCGTACAGCTTCGGCCAGATGGTCTTGCCGCCGGTCTCCGGGTACTCATAAAAGCCGCCGCCGTGGTGACGCCCGCCGCGGCCGTACTCCCCCACCATGGTGTCGAGCACCTGGCGGGCGACACTGCCATCGCCCCACTTGTCCAGCACGCCCATCTCCTTCCAGGTAGCCTGGGCCTTGCGGGTGAGTTCCAGGCTGACCTCGTCGTAGACGGCCAGCGGCCCCACGGGCATGCCTACGGCCTTGCCCATGGCGTCGATCCGCACCGGGTGGGCACCCTCGCTGAGCAGGCGGACCCCCTCGTCCAGATAGGTGCCGAAGGTGCGCGAGGTGAAGAAGCCCAGGGAATCGTTGACCACGATGGGCGTCTTGCGAATCTGGCGGGTGTAGTCGAAGGCCCTGGCCAGGGTCTCGTCCGAGGTGTGCTCGCCGCAGATGATCTCCACCAGGGGCATCTTGTCCACCGGCGAGAAGAAATGGATGCCGATAAAGCGGTCCGGCTTGCTGCTGGCCTCGGCCAGTTGGGTGATCGGCAGGGTCGAGGTGTTCGAGCCCCACACGCCGTTGTCCGCCAGGTAACCCTCGGTGTCGCGGGTGATCCGGTGTTTCAGCTCGATATTCTCGAACACGGCCTCGATAATGAGATCGCACCCGCTGAGGTCGGCGTCATCCGCCGTGGGTTTGATCAGATCCAGCACCTGCTGCATCTGTTGCTCGCTCATGCGGCCGCGCGCCACCCGCTTCTGTAACAGGTTACCGGAGTAGGCCTTGCCTTTTTCGGCCGCTTCCAGCGAGACATCCTTGAGGATGACCTCGATGCCTGCCGTGGCCGATACGTAGGCGATGCCCTGCCCCATCATGCCCGCGCCGAGCACCCCCACTTTTTTGGTGGTATACGGCGCCACGCCCGCCGGCCGGCTGGCGCCGCCGTTTACCTGGTTCATGCCGAAGAAGAAAGTGGTGATCATGTTCTTGGCCTGGGGGGTGACCGCCAGGTAGGTCAGGCCGGCGGATTCGATTTCCAGGGCGGTGTCCAGGTCCAGGCGCGCGGCTTCCGCGGCACAGTCCAGGATTTTTTCCGGCGCCGGCAGCAGGCCGCGGGTTTTCTGGCGCAGCACCGCCGGGGCCATCATCAGCAGTTGCGCCACTTTGGGCGAATTCGCGTCGCCACCGGGAATACGGTGCCCCTTGCGATCCCACAGCTGCACAGCGGCCTCGGCATTGCCTTTGTTCTCCAGTATCCAGGCCTTGGCCCGCGGCACGAGTTCCGCCAGGGTGGGTACCACCTCGTGGATCATGCCCTCCGCCAGGGCCTCCACCGGGGCGACTTTCTTGCCCTCCAGCAGATATGGCAGGGCCTTCTCCAGGCCCAGCAGGTTGACCATGCGCACCACCCCGCCGCCGCCGGGCAGCAGGCCCAGGCCCACTTCCGGCAGGCCCAGCTGCACCGCCTTGTCGTCCCAGGCAATACGGTAGTTGCAGGCCAGGCAGATCTCGAAACCGCCGCCCAGGGCTGCGCCGTTGATGGCCGCCACCACCGGCACGGGGAGTTTCTCCAGGCGCCGCAACTTGCTCTTGACGTTGTGCAGCATCTCCATGAACTGCGCTTCGTTACCGGGCTGTGCCGCCAGCAATTCATGCAGGTCGCCGCCGGCGAAGAACACCTTCTTGGCCGAGGTGAACACCACCCCGGCCAGGCCCTCTTCCTGCTCCAGCTTATCGACGGTCTCCGCCATGGCGACCCGGTATTCCTCGTTCATCGCGTTGACGGGACCGCTCTGGTCCATGGTGACGGTGACGATGCCGTTCGCATCTTTTTCGTACTTGAATACACTCATGATCTGATCCTGGTTACTTGCGGGCGGGGCGTTATACGCGCTCGATGATGGTGGAGATGCCCATGCCGCCGCCGACACACAGCGACAGCATGGCGCGCCGGAGATTGCGGCGCTCCAGCTCGTCCAGCATGGTGCTGACCAGCATGGCACCGGTGGCGCCCAGCGGGTGGCCCATGGCGATCGCACCGCCGTTGACATTGGTGATCTCGTGGTCGATGCCCAGGTCTTTCATGTAGCGCAGGGGTACCGCGGCAAAGGCCTCGTTGATCTCCCACAGGTCGATATCCGCCACCCCCAGCCCGGCTTTTTCCAGGCATTTCTTCGCCGCGGGGCCGGGGCCGACCAGCATGATGGTGGGGTCGGTGGACAGCACCGCCGTGGCGACAATGCGGGCCCGCGGGGTCAGGCCCAGGTCCTTGCCGGCCTTCTCGCTGCCGATCAGCACCGCGCTGGCGCCGTCGACGATACCCGAGGAGTTGCCGGGGGTGTGCACATGGTTGACCCGCTCCAGGGTGGTGTACTTGGCGAGGATGACATCGTCGAAGCCGAGCTGGCCCATCATCTGGAAAGACGGCTTGAGACCCGCCAGGGCCTCGAGGGTGGTATCGGGTTTGATGAAGTCGTCGCGCTCCAGGATGGTGAGCCCGTTGCAGTCTTTTACCGGCACCACCGATCCGTCGAACCAGCCGCTGTCCCGGGCCCGGGTGGCGCGGCGCTGGGATTCCAGGGCGTAGGTATCGACGTCCTCGCGGCTCCAGCCTTCCAGCGTGGCAATCGTGTCGGCACCGATACCCTGGGGCACGAAACCGGTTTTCAGGGCAAAGCCCGGGTCGTTGCCCATGGCTCCGCCGTTGGAACCCATGGGGACCCGCGACATGCACTCGACCCCGCCGGCGACCACCAGGTCCTCCCAGCCGGAGGCAACTTTCTGGGCGGCAATGTTGACCGCCTCCAGCCCCGAGGCACAGAAGCGGTCCAGTTGCACACCGGCCACCGACTCGTCCCAGTCGGCGTTCTGCACGATCATTTTCGCCACGTCGGAGCCCTGCTCGCCGATCGGGGTCACGCAGCCCATGACCACGTCGTCGACATAGGCCGTATCCAGCTGGTGCCGGCTTTGCAACTCGCGCAGCAGGCCCGCTCCCAGGTCGATAGGCTTGACCCCGTGCAGGCTGCCATCGGCCTTGCCTTTGCTGCGCGGGGTCCGGACTGCGTCGAAAATATACGCGGTGTTACTCATACGCTTCTCCTGCAGATGTAAAACAGTCATGGGTAAATGGCGGAGGCAGCATAGTGGCGCCTGCCAGGGGGCTATGCAATGACCCCAGCCGTTAGCAAAATTGACATTTTGTTACACCGGCCGGAGCGGCGGGGGCTGCGCCCGCCCGGCCGGCGCAGCAGGCTGGAAGTCAGGCCGCCCTGCGGCGCGGTCCTGGCTGCTTGGCTGGGCGACGCTGGCTGAGGTTGCGCAGGTGCTCGGCCTCGAAGTCCTTGAGGATCCGCTCCAGGGAACGGCTGATGCGGGTCTGGATACGGATCATTTCGATCTTGCGCCAGGCGGCGCGCTCACCGGAGTTGACCAGTTTCATGATCTCCTGTGGCGTGAGGTGGGCCAGCAACTTGAAGGGGTTGTAAAAGCGGCTGCGCGGCAGGATGTTCACATCGCCCACGTAGTCCTGGTTCACCATGGACAGCGCGATATTGGCCATCCTGGCGGCGGCGTTTTCCTTGCTGAGGGGGCGGTGCATGATGGCGGCGCCGGCGTTCAACCACTCCCTGGCAGTGCGCCGGGTGGCGTTGGTGATGATTGCCATGGTACCGCGCTGGCGCCTGCCGTCGGTCACGAAGGGCAGTACCGCCGGGTTGGCCTGGCTGACAATGTAGTGGTTCACCCCGTACAGCCTGGCCAGCCGCTTGGTGGGCAGGTCGTCGCTGACCGAGCCATCCACCCACTTGCGCGAGGGCAGGTAGGGCTGGCGCTCGCCCCATTTGTCGCGGGCCTCCAGGGTGACCGGCGGGAACACCCCCGGCACCGCCGCCGAGGCCAGCACGGACTTGTGGATCAGGACATTGGGCGAGGTAGTGGCATTCAACAGGCGCGAGGTCTGGTGGGTTTCCGCCGGTGCCACCGATACATTGAGTATGCGCCCGCTGTGCTCGAAGGACTCCTGAAAGGTCATGTCCGGCACCAGGCGCTCGATCATCTCCTGCACCTCTTCGGCCCGCAACACGGCGGGGCGCAGCCCGCCCAGGGTGGCGAACAGCCCGGCCTCGCGCTCGATCTCGTTGAACAGGAATTCCGGTTCGAAAAGCTTGCCCAGTTCGGCGTCGTTGTGGGTACACAGCAGGCTGCCAACCACCGAGCCGCCGCTGGAGCCGGACATGATGCGCGGCAACAGCCCCTGCTGCCACAGCGCCTTCACCACCCCGACATGAAAATACAGCAGCATGCCCGAGCCACTCATCAGCAGCGCCGACTGACCGAAGCAGTGATGGGCGCGGCGGAAAAAATCCAGTTTCTCCTCGAAGCTGATGTCATCGACCGCGCTGCTGGCCAGCAACTCCAGGGTGTCGACGATCTCTTCCACATAGTCGACGATGAGCTGCTTGGTGCCGAACAGGGCGCGCTCGTACAGGGACGCCTTGCCCATGCCGCCCATATTGCCGTGGATACCCTCGTTCAGGGTAAACAGCAGGCCGCGGTAGTCGTGGCGGGCCCGCAGGGAGCGCAACCGGTCCAGACGGATGCGGATGGAAACGTTGTCGAACTGGGATGACTGGTCGCGCAGGCGCCAGCGATCCATGCCAGTGGCTTCATCGTACCGCTGGGCGGCCTCTTTCCACTCCTCATAGGTCTGGGCCTCGTTCACGGCCCTGGCATATTTGCGGACTCCCGGACGTAACATCGATTCACTACCTCATAGTTGAAAAACATACTATGGATTCAACCTAGCGCCGATTTACCACAATCACACTCTTGACAAGCGTGTTTTTGGCAATTCCTTGATCGAAAAGGGGTTGTTTCCGGCCAGATTGGCAGCCGGGAAGCATTTGCTCCCCGGCGGGGGCTGGAATACTACTTGTGGGCGATGGGCTTGTCGGTGAACAGATAGTCCTTGAGTTCACTGTCGAAAGTGGGGTCGCGACGCCGGATCCACTCCAGAATCATCGCCGCGTGTTCCTTTTCCTCGTCCCGGTTGTGGGCCAGGATGGCCTTGAGATCGTCGTCCTTGCAGACGTCCACGCGCTGGTTGTACCAGTCCACCGCCTCCAGTTCCTCCATCAGGGAAATGATCGCGCGGTGCATGTCGCGGGTTTCGTCCGACAATTCGTTGACCGGTTCGTGGTAGCCCTCATTTGCCATATTGTGTCTCCTCCTTGTGATTGACCGGATGTCTGGCACCCATTTTATGCGGACGGACACCCCGGACGTCAACGCTTTCTGCCCAACGGAAGGTCAGCTGCCCGCCGCGCATTACTTGGCGCCGTCAAACCAGTCGGCAAAACCGTGGACCGCGGACGGGCCGATATGCAATTGCTCCAGCACGCCATGTCCCACTCGCTCGCCACAGCGGGCAGTGACCACCTGCTGCACGTGGATGTTCTCCAGCGCCAGCGGGTCCAGGTCACCGTCCCGCCAGCTTTCGCCGGCGATGGCCAGTTCACCGTGCCACGTGCCGTGGCCCCACTGGGGGTGTTGGTAGCCCAGGCCTTTCATGCGGTGCACCAGCAACGGCTGCAGGGTAACGTCCATGCTCTGCCCCGAGCGATCCTGCATGGTGATAACCGCCGACGACGCCAGGCGGGTACCGGGTATCATGACCAGCCGATGTTGCACCGCCCCCTGCCATACCCGGCTACCGGGGTCCTGGGTGCCGGGAATATCCTCCATGGCGTCGTAGCGCGGCAGAAAGCACTGGTCGCTGTGCCACTGGTTGCCCTCGGCGTCCTCGAACCAGCCCGCCAGGCTGCACTCATCCTCCCAGTGCAGGGGCAGCCAGTTGAAATGAATCGCCTGGTAGTCCGCCAGCGGCGCGCCGCCGCCGTAGGGGGCGCCCACCGGGCGAATACCCCAGGAGCGGTCCTTGATGCCGACGGTGCTGCGGCCATCGACCTGCAACTGCCTGCCGTCATAGCGTATCCAGCCCTCCCAGCGGCCGAACTGGTCCAGCCGGGTGGCATCCATCACCAGATGGCGCTCGTTGCGCAGGGTCTGGCGCCCCTCCTCGATACAGGCGGTGCAGGGGGTGAACAGCAGGTCGCACTCGATGCCGGTATCGTTGCCGACGATCACCACCCGGTGGCGCCCCATGGGCTCCAGGATGTGCAGCGCGAAAGGGCCTACCTCGGTCTCCGTGGGCTCCTGCGGCGCCCGCCGCGAGCCGTGAAAGGCATACTGGTGGCCGTCCACCGCCAGGCTGAGGCTGCAGTCCAGGATGCCGAGATTGGGATAGCGGCACAGGGCGATGCCGAAATAGAAACTGCCGTCCCGGGCGTGGCCGTTGTACCAGTAGCGATCGTAGGTGCAGCGGTCACTGCTCGCGGTGTGAGCCAGGGGCTCGGCGGTCTGGTGAATCGGATAATCGTCAAATCTGGATAACATGGCAATGCTCCCGCCTGGCCGCTGGTGCAGGCAACCGCCCGCTGTTGCCGGGCGGCATTCGCCTCGTTTCAGGAATCTGTCCTGTGTCGCAGCATGGACGATGAGCCGGCGCGCCACAAGGCGACATGGAGAATCCGCAGGACAAAGGCTGGGAAATCAAACCCGCGCCTCAGTGGCGCCTGAAATCGCCCGCGCGCCGCTCGCTCACCGCCCGAATGCCCTCGGCGTGGTCGGCCGTGGCGGCCAGGCGCAGTTGCTCGGAGAACTCGCGCTGCAGTTGCTGCTCCACCGCGTCGGCCAGGCCCTGACGCAGGGTCGCCCGCGTGGATTCCACCGCCAGCGGCGCAGCGCTGGCGATTTCCTGCGCCAGGGCTATGGCTCGCTCACGCAGCTGTTCGGCACTGCACATCACATCGGCCAGGCCCATCCGCAGCGCCTCCTCGGGGCCGACCCGCCGCCCGGTATACAGCATCAGGCTGGCGTGCTGCAGGCCGACAATGCGCGGCAGCACGTGACTGATACCAAAACCCGCGTGCACCCCGAGCTGGACGAAGTTGGCGGCGAAACGGCTGTGCTCGCACACCACGCGAAAATCGGCCACCAGGGCCAGGCCCAGGCCACCGCCCACAGCCGCGCCCTGAATGGCCGCCACCACAGGTTTGCGATTGCGATACAGACGCACCGCATGCCGGTACAAATCACCGGCGCTGCGTTCGGAGCCGGTCTCGAACAGCGCCTGGCCGGATTCCGCCTGGAAATCCGCTCCGGCACTGAACGCCCGGCCCTGGGCGGCCAGCACCACGGCCCGGCATTCGTCCAGCTCATCGAGGAAGTCCAGCGCATCGGCAAGGGCGCCCACCAGGGCCGCGTCGAAAAAGTTGTAGGGTGGTCGCTGCATTTCCACCACCGCGACGTGACCGTGCTGCTCCAGCTGCACATCCCCGAATTGCCTCATCGCACTTCCGCTCCCTTCAATATCCACACCCCTGACCGTGGCACTCGCTGCCGGCATCGGCGATAATTATCTGTCACTGAACTCCCGACCATTGTAACCGTGCTCTACGACAACGACACCCCACGCTATCTGCCCCACCTCCAGCAGCTACACGTGCTGCACATGGGCCTTACGCCCCTGGGGCGGGGGCAGTGGATCGAGACCGACAATCACCTGGGCGACTATCACCGCCACAAGTTGCAGCAGAAGGCGCTGCTGACGGACCAGGTGAGCCGCGCCACCCCCGGCTCGCTGCCAGCCCGGGAAGAACTGGCCGCCATGCTGTTACAGCACCTGTTGACCGAACAGCCAGCGGCCTATGAGCGGAACGGCGCAAACCTGTACTGCCGCGCCGGCGATTACGCCACCCCCATCGAGGGTGATGAGCCCCTCTGGAACTGCTCCCTGTGGGTGGCCGACGACCTGGTGATCATGGAGAAGCTGCACGGCGAATACTGTCTCACCGCAGCGAGCCTGTGCAGCCCCAGCCACTGGCGCCTGGCGGACAAGTTCGAGCGTCCCATGCGGGAGATCCACGATCCGGTACCCGGTTTCCACCAGGCGCTGACGCCGCGCATCGACCGCTTTTTCGAGCACCTGAAACCACAGCATCCGGTGACCCGCGGCAACTGGGCGCTGCAGGACAACGACCTGCTTTACCCTCCGCTGGAGGCGCGCGAAGCGGTAGACGCGACGACCGCCCTGTACTACCGCAGCGAGCGCCAGAGCCTGGTGCGCCTGCCCCGCTCCGGGGCCATTGCCTTTACCATCCGGGTGTACCTGCACCCGCTGGCCTCACTGCAGGCGATCCCCGGCGCCCTGCCGGCCCTGTTCGCCGCGATCGACCACATGCCCCCCGCCTTGGCCCGCTACAAGGGCGTGGACAGGCTGGCTCCCGCCCTGGCGGTGTGGCGCGAGCGCCAGGACGACCCAGCGCCCGTGCGACAGGAGGTGGCGCGATGATCGAGACCGCCGCCCTCTCCCTGGCCACGTTTTTCGCCACCATCGGCCCCCTGGACGTCGCCGCGATCTTTGCCGCATTGACCGGCAAGGCAACCCTGCAGCACCGCCGTTCCATGGCCATTCGCGGCACCCTGATCGCCACCGCCATCCTGGTGACGTTTGCCCTGGTCGGCGAAGTGCTGCTGGGCAGCCTGGGCATTTCCCTGGCCGCACTGCGCACCGCCGGCGGCATCCTGCTGTTGCTGATCGGCATCGAAATGGTCTTCGCCCGCACCACCGGCGGCACCTCCACCACCGATGAGGAGGAACAGGAAGCGCTATTGAAGCAGGACATTTCAGTGTTTCCCATCGCCACGCCGTTGATCGCCGGCCCCGGCTCGATGGGCGCTGCCATCCTGTTGATGGCCGATGCCGAGGGCGACCTCACCCGCCAGGCTATCGTGCTGGGCTGCCTGCTGGTGATGCTGTTGCTCACCTGCATCGGCATGCTATTGGCCAGCCGCATCCAGCAGTTGCTCGGGATTATCGGCATGCATGTGATAACCCGGGTGATGGGTGTGCTGCTGTGCGCCCTGGCGGTGCAATTCATCTTTGACGGCATCGCCAACAGCGGCCTGCTCTGACGCCGCGCCAGCGCCCTAGTCCGGGCCGGGATTCCGGCCGGTTTCTGGCGAGGCCTGATCCAGCGCGACCTCATCCTGCCGGGCGGCGCTCAGGCGGGAGAAATTGACCAGTTTGTCCAGCAGGCGGCGCGAATAGGTAATGAAGTTGGACAGGGCGCCGGCGTCGCGCCGGTCCGGGTGCACCAGCAGGGGCAGCAGTTCGCGATTGGCCTGTTCCAGACAGTTGCGCAGGTCCCGCACCCTGTCGGTCACCTGGGCGGGCCGTCCGGCGGCCCGCGCCTTGTTGAGTTCATCGAACAGTGCCAGGGTGTAACTCGACAGCTCACGTACCATCAACAGCACGTCGCTCTTCAGCTCAATATACTGTTTGTTCATGGTCAGTTTGGCCTGGAACAGGTCGTCGATGGAATCGTGTATCTGGAACAGGTAGTCGTAGCGGGTTATCAGTTGCAATAGTTCCCGCGACTCCAGTTCATCGGTGACGTGCTCGACGGCGCGGGAAAACTGCCCCCGAAACTCCTGCTCGAGGAAATCCACGTACTCGATGCGCCGGGCGCTGGCCTCGAATACGCTGCGATAATTCGTTTCGATGCTCAGGGTGACCAGGTTGTAGTTTTCCTGCAGGAACAACAGTAACTCTCCCAGGGACTTCTCGAGATGCTGCCTGAGTTCGGCGAAATTCGAGTGGGTGTCGATGGAGGGAATCTCCAGACGCTGGAAGTCCATCTTGCCCTCGCCCAGCAGTTTGTCCACCAGGCGCGTGAACGGGCCGAGAAACACGATGAATATCAGGCTGGTGCCCAGGTTGAACACCAGGTGGATATTCGCCAGGGCGATCGCCGGCGCGGTATCGATGTCGTTCAGTCGGTCGCCGTACAGCAGGAACACCGGCATGAACAGTATGACCCCGCCGACATTGAACAACAGGTGACTCAGGGCCGTCTTCTTGGCGGCGAGATCCATTTTGAAGATGGTGACCAGTACCGTCGCGGTCGTGCCGATGTTGGCCCCCATGATGATGGGCACGGCATTTTCCAGGCTGAGCAGCCCCTGCTGGGTAAAGATGATGGCCAGGCCCGTGGTCACTGAACTCGACTGCACCACCGCGGTAAACAGGCAACCGACGGCCAGTGCGAAAAACGGGTTGTGCGGCTCGGTGAGGTAGCGCACCACGCCAGGATCGTTGCGCAGCGGCGCCATGGCGGTGGAGATCAGGTCCAGGCTGAAAAACACGAAGCCGATATAAAATATGGATTTACCGAAAATCGACAGCCGCGAGCGCACCAGCGACAGGATGAAACCGAGCACGATCAGCAGCGGAGCGAACGCGGTGAGCTTGAAAGCCACCAGTTGCGCGGTCACGGTGGTGCCCACGTTGGCGCCGAAAATAACGCCCACGCTGTTCTTGAACGACAACACCCCGGCGTTGACCAGGCTGACGGCAATGACCGAGGTGGCTGAACTGGACTGGATGACGGCGGTCACCAGGGCCCCGATGAGCAGGCCCAACAGGGGAATACTGGTGGCGCGGGCCAGGAACCTGCGGAAGCGCTCCCCGGAAATCTGCTGGATTTCCGCGGAAAAGTTTTCCAGGCCGAAGATAAACAGAATGACGGCCGTGAGGCCTGCCAGGAGTACTTGCAGGTGTTCCATGTAGGTGATGCGCTCCCCGCTGACCGATCGCCCGCAGGTATATCATACGCCCGTACAGATATGCCAGGCTTGCGGCGGCCGCCCGCGCCACAGTGCATTGCGCGCGCCGCGGGCGGCGAAGTAACATGGCGCAAACAAGGAAGACACCGTGAAAAAACCGTTAACCCTACTGGTATTGCTCGCCTGCAGCCGGGCATCACTGGCCACCGATGTGACCCTGTCCGTCGGCTACATGTACAACTCCGATTTCGAGGTAGCCAGTGCCAGTGACCAGCCACCGACGGTTGCCCCCGGCACCGGCGAGCCGGGGGAGGACGTCCCTCTGGAGGGCGCCGCAGGCTTCAACCTGGCGGTGGATTTCGTGTACGCCAACCAACCGAACCAGCGCATTGGCCTGTTCGTCTCCTACGAGCAGACCCGGTTCGACGCCAATGCCGGCCTCAGTGACCCGGACATGGACGTCACCCACGTGCACTTCACGGCCATGAGCTACTACCCCCAGGGCAACCTGGAACCCTTCGTCATGGCCGGCATCGGGGCGGGTTTCTTCTCGCCCAGGGATTCGACCCTGAAGGATGAAGTCATGCTTTCCGCCCAGGTGGCCGCCGGCGCCAACTACCGCCTCGGCGAACACCTGCTGCTGCGGTTTGACGCACGCTGGATACCGACCTTCTTCAACGGCAGCAGCACGGTATTTTGCAGCGGCGGCTGCACTGTCGCCGTCAGGTCCGACACCTACAGCCAGGCACAGGCCAATATCGGCCTGATGTACCGCTTCTGAATAACCGCGAGACCGCCGCTAGAAGAAGCCCAGGGGATTGATGTCGTGGCTCACCAGCATGCTCTTGGTCTGCTGGTAGTGCTCCAGCGCCATCTTGTGGGTTTCACGGCCAATGCCGGATTTCTTGTAACCGCCGAATGCCGCATGCGCGGGGTAGGCGTGATAGCAGTTCATCCATACCCGTCCGGCCTTGATACCGCGCGCCATGCGAAAGGCCCGGTTGGTATCGCGGGTCCAGACGCCCGCGCCCAGCCCGTACTCGGTGGCGTTGGCGATCGCCAGCGCCTCGGCCTCGTTGCTGAAAGTGGTCACGCCCAGGGTCGGCCCGAAGATCTCTTCCTGGAACACGCGCATGTCGTTGGTGCCCTGTAGCAGGGTCGGCTCGATGTAATATCCCCCCGAAATATCGCTGCCCACCGCCGCCTTGTTGCCGCCCAGCAGGAAGTGGGCGCCGTCCTGGCGCGCCACGTCCATATAGCTCATGATCCGTTCGAACTGCTCCAGTGAAACCTGCGCGCCCACCATGGTGTCCGTATCCAGCGGATTGCCCTGCTTGATATGCCTGGCCCTGGCCAGGACCCGCTCGATAAAGTCGCCGTAGATACTCTCCTGCACCAGCGCCCGCGAGGGGCAGGTACACACCTCGCCCTGGTTGAAGAACCCCAGCAGCACGCCCTCGACGCACTTGCTGATGAAATCCTCCTCCTGGGCCATGACGTCCTCGAAGAAGATATTGGGCGACTTGCCGCCCAGTTCCACCGTGGAGGGAATCAGCGTTTTCGCGGCATTGGCCAGGATCAGATGCCCCACCGCGGTGGAGCCGGTAAAGGCGATCTTGGCGATCCTATCGGAACTGGCCAGGGCCTGGCCGATTTCCTCGCCGTAACCATTGAGGATGTTCACCGTGCCCGGGGGAAGCAGGTCGCCGATGATCTCCATCATCACCAGGATGGAGGTGGGCGTCTGCTCGGCCGGCTTGAGTACCACGCAATTACCCGCCGCCAGCGCCGGCGCCAGTTTCCAGCCGGCCATCAGCAGCGGAAAGTTCCAGGGAATGATCTGGCCCACCACCCCAAGGGGTTCGTGAAAGTGGTAGCACACGGTGGTCGCATCGAGTTCCGCGGCCGACCCCTCCTGGGCCCGCAGGCACCCCGCGAAATAGCGAAAGTGATCCACCAGCAGGGGGATATCGGCATTGAGCGTCTCGCGGATACCCTTGCCGTTGTCCCAGGTCTCCACGTAGGCCAGGGTTTCCAGATTGGCCTCCAGCCGATCGGCGATTCTCAGCAGGGTATTGGAGCGTTCCGCGGCGGAGGTCCGGCCCCAGGCATCCGCGGCGGCGTGGGCGGCATCCAGGGCCGCGCGCAGGTCGGCGGGGGTAGAGCGCGGCACTTCGCAGTAGGCCTGGCCGTTGACCGGCGATATGTTGTCGAAATATGCACCTTCCAGTGGCGCCACCCACTCACCGCCAATATAGTTTTGATAACGGCTTTTGAACTCGAAGGGGGCACCCTGGCTCCCCGGCATGGGATATTGCATGTTATGGCTCTCCAAGCGATTGGGTTGCACCTGAATATAGCCCACTATCCGCCGGGGTGCCGCCCGCCCCGAGGTATTCGGCGCGGCGACCGCAGACGTGACGCACCGTGGCACTTGACCTGGTTCTATTATGGAACTATAAAAAGTATCCACACCCGCAAAGAGGAACCGGAGGATGGATAAAGTTGCCCTCGTGATCGGGGCCGGGGATGCCATCGGCAGCGCCATAGCGCGCCGGTTCGCCGGGGAGGGGCTGATCGTGTGTGCCGCGCGACGCAACGGTGAGCGCCTGGCGCCCCTGGTCGACGGATTGGGTGCCGCCGGCCTGCGGGCCCACGCCTTTAGCTGCGATGCCCGCAAGGAGGAGGCTGTCACCAGCCTGTTTGCCAATATCGAAGCCACTATCGGCGAGATCGAGGTGGTGGTGTTCAATATCGGCGCCAATGTCCCCCTGGGTATCCTGGAAACCGACAGCCGCAAATTCTTCAAGATCTGGGAAATGGCCTGCTTCGCCGGTTTCCTCTGCGGCCGCGAGGCCGCCCGCTACATGAGCACGCGCCAGCGCGGCACGATCATTTTCACCGGCGCCACCGCCAGCGTGCGCGGGGCCGCCGGCTTTGCCGCGTTCGCCAGCGCCAAACACGGGCTGCGCGCACTGGCCCAGAGCATGGCGCGAGAACTGGGGCCACAGAACATCCATGTCGCCCATGTTATCGTGGATGCCGCGGTCGATACCCAGTGGATAGCCGAGAACGTGCCGGAATCCGCCGCCCTCAAGCTCAAGGACGGCATCGTGGCACCCGATGACCTTGCCGCCAACTACACTATGCTCTACCGTCAGCCACGCAATGCCTGGACGTTCGAAATGGATGTGCGCCCCTGGATCGAACGCTGGTGAACAGAGGATCAACGCCATGCCCGCACAACTGGACTTTTATTTCGACTTCGGCAGCCCCACCGCCTACCTCGCCTACCGGCGCCTGCGGCAACTGGCCGGCCAGTACCCGCTGCAGGTCAACTACCACCCGATGCTGCTCGGCGGCGTATTCAAGGCGACCGGCAACAACTCGCCGGTCGCGGTACCGGCCAAGGGCAAGTACATGCTGGAGCAGGACCTGCCCCGCTTCGCGCGGCGCTACGGCGTGCCCCTGGAATTCAACCCTCACTTCCCCATCAATACCCTCAATCTGATGCGCGGCGCCATCGCCGCCCAGCAGCTGGACTGCTTCGAGCAGTATGCCGATGCGGTGTATACCGCGTTCTGGGTCCAACGCGAAAATATGGGTGAGCCGGAAGTGGTGGGGACGGTGCTGGCGGCGGCGGGCCTGGACGCCGCGGCGTTGCTGCAGCGTGCCCAGGAACCGGCTGTGAAGGCGCAGCTGGTCAGCGACACCGAAGAGGCGGTAGCGCGCGGCGTGTTTGGGGCACCCACGATGTTCATGAATGGACAGATGTATTTTGGCCAGGACCGGCTCGATTTTATCGAGGAGGCGCTGGCCAATGAATGACGAATTCCAGGAGCGCCGCAAGCACCCGCGCATCGATGTAAGCTGGGCGATCTATATCGAGGTGGTCGGTCGGGGCAGTCGCACCGAGGCCGACAACGTGATCGTGCGCTGTGAGACCGTCGATGTCTCGGTGGGCGGCCTTAAAATCTGGGTGCCCGAGCCCATCCCCCAGGGCAGCCAACTCAATATCGCCGTCCCCATGGATGACTGGAAAGAAAACCTGGAACTGGCCGGTAGGGTCATGTGGAGCCGGGCGGCCGACGACGGCAAGGGCTTCTGGCTGGGACTGGAACTGGAAGACAGCAGCCACGACGACATGCGCAAGTGGTATGAAGCCGTGCAACACCTGCAATTCCATGCGCCAACGGCGGGACCATGAGCAGACCGGGCTTCAGCGTCGCCACCCACCTGAGTATCGTATGGGGCGTCACCCTGGCTCTGATGACCCTGCTGGAATGGGGGGCCGTGGAGCGCAACCCGCTGGAGCACGAAATCATCAGCCCCTTTATCGAGCGCCAGGTTTCGGTGTCGGTCGAGTCGCAGCAGGCCCCAGCGGGCGCCGATGCCCCCGCCGCGGAAGAGGCCGACGCCGTGTTGCGCTACGATGTCGCGCTGGGCTTCAACGGGCCGCTGTTCCTGTTATGCTTTTTTATCCCGGTGCTGATCTTCCAGGGGGGCGGCGCACTGTGGCGACGCCGCCGGGGCGGGTAACGACCGCTCTCCCCCTCAGAACAGGAGACTGTCACCGCGGGCGGGTATCTCCACCTTTAGCTGCTGCTGGCGCCACAGTTTGTCGGCCAGCACGTCCTGGGCCTGCGGTTCACCGTGAACCAGCACGGTGCGTGGCGGCGGCTGGAAGCTGGCTATCCACTGCAGCAGTTCCTGCTGGCCGGCGTGTGCCGAGAGCCCCCCCAGTGTCTCGATACGGGCCTTGACCACATACTCCTCCCCGAACAGTTTGATGTGCCGGGCGCCGTCCACCAGGATACGCCCCAGGGTGCCGCGCGCCTGGTAACCGGTAAATAGCACGGTATTGCGGTCGTCCCAGATACGTTGCTTGAAGTGATGGCGAATACGCCCTCCGGTGCACATGCCGCTGCCGGCAATAATAATGGCGCCACCCTTGATACGGTTGATGGCCATGGATTCCTCGGTGCCGGCAGCCAGGTTCAGGGTAGGCAGGAAGGCCTCCAGGGAGTCCTTGTGCTCCTGGCTGAGCTGGCGCACGTCCTCGCCGTCCAGCAACTTCAACCAGCGGTCGTACACCCGGGTGACCGCGATCGCCATCGGGCTGTCCAGAAAGACCTGCCAGTTGTCCAGTTCCCCCGCGTGGTAGAGGCACCCCAGGTGGAACAGGACATCCTGGGTGCGCCCCACCGCAAAGGCCGGGATCATGACGCTGCCACCGGCACTCCAGGTTTCCCGCAGGATATCGCGCAACTGCGCCACGGTATCCTCCTCCCCCCGGTGCGTCCGGTCGCCATAGGTACTCTCCACCAGCAGCACGTCCGCCTTGCCGGGGCGGGCCGGCTCCTTCATCAGTACCGAATCGGCCTTGCCCAGGTCACCGGAAAACACCAGGGTTTTCTCCACGCCCTTGTCGTGCAGGCGCAACTCGACGACCGCCGAGCCGAGGATGTGCCCGGCGTCATGGAAGCACAGGCTGCCCTCCCCCAGCGGCACGCTCTCACCATAGCGGTGGCCCCGGCAGAGCCCGAGTGCGGCCTCCACGTCGTCCTGGGTATAGATGGGTTCCAGTTCGGGCTTGCCGCGGCGGGCATTGCGCAAATTGGTGCGCTCCAGGTCCCGCAGGTACAGGCCCACGGAATCCTTGAGCATGATCTCCAGCAAATCCGCCGTGGCACGGGTACAGAGAATGGGACCGCCGAAACCTTCACGGCAGAGCCTGGGCAACATGCCCGAATGGTCGAGATGGGCATGGGACAGTACCACCGCGTCGATACCGGCGGGATCGAAGGCGAATTCCTCATCCTGGATGCGCTCCACCGCATCGCCCCCCTGGTGCATGCCGCAATCCAGCAGGACGCGCCCCAGGCCCGGAGCCTCCAGTAGATGGCAGGAGCCTGTGACCTCCTGGGCCGCGCCGTAAAAGGTAATGGTTGCCATGCTCGCTTCCTTAGTCGCTATCCAGCAGGTGCCGGTAGTGGTCGGTGGCGAAGCCGCGGTAGTGCATGAAGCGCATGCGGCGCGCCTGCTCCTTGCGGTCCACCGCCGCGGGGTTGCCATATTTCTTGTTGTACACCTGTTCCGCCAGAGTATACCAGTCGAGCTCGGCCGCTTCGAAAGCCCGGGCGATGTCGGTGTCGGACAGGTCTTTCTCCCGCATCTCCTGGCGCACCCGGGCTGGCCCGTAGCCACGCAGTGCCCGCATGCGGGCGAAACCCTGGGCAAAACGCTCATCGCTCTGCAGGTTCTCCGCCGCCAGCCGCTGTAGCTGGGTCTCGAGGGCCTGTTCGTCAGCAAAGCGGCGCCGCAGCTTGTGACGCAATTCCCCCAACGAATGTTCGCGCCGCGCCAGCAGGTCCATCGCCGCCAGGCGGATTTCCGCGGGATCGGGGGATGCGCTATCCGCAGGGTCACTCATGGGAAATTAAAAAGCAGGCGCCGGGAGTGAGAGTGTGGGCAAGTGGAGACCCGGCGCCTGCAGGGGAACCTGAACAGGGGATTGAGATACACGCTGGCAAGGCAACTGGGCGTAACCGCCAGGGTTTACTCCCTGGCGGCTGTAGCCTCCTCGGCCTCCGCCCCCGCCGCCTGGGGTGCAGCGGTATTCAGCAACTGGCTGCGAATCTGGCTCTCGATCTCGCTGGCCACCGCGGGGTTGTCCTCCAGGAACTTGGCGGCATTGGCCTTGCCCTGGCCGATCTTGTCACCTTTGTAGGCGTACCAGGCACCGGACTTGTCCACCAGGTTCAGCTTCACACCCCAGTCGATAACCTCGCCCATATGATAGATGCCCTTGCCGTACATGATCTGGAACTCGGCCTGCTTGAAGGGCGGCGACACCTTGTTCTTTACCACTTTTACCCGGGTCTCGTTGCCCACCACCTCATCGCCGTCCTTGACCGCGCCGATACGACGTATGTCCAGGCGCACAGAGGAATAGAACTTGAGGGCGTTACCACCGGTGGTGGTCTCCGGGTTGCCGAACATCACGCCTATCTTCATGCGGATCTGGTTGATGAAAATCACCAGGCAGTTGGTCTGCTTGATGGCGCCGGTCAGCTTGCGCATCGCCTGGCTCAGCAGGCGCGCCTGCAGGCCGACATGGGAGTCGCCCATCTCGCCCTCGATTTCCGCGCGGGGCGTCAGCGCCGCCACGGAATCGACCACCAGCACATCCACCGCGCCGGAGCGCACCAGCATCTCGGCGACCTCCAGGGCCTGCTCGCCGGTGTCCGGCTGGGACACGATCAGGTCCTCGACCCTGACCCCCAGTTTCTCGGCGTAAACCGGGTCCAGGGCGTGCTCGGCGTCGATGAAGGCGGCGGTGCCGCCGGCCTTCTGGGCCTCGGCGATCACCTGCAGGGTGAGCGTGGTCTTGCCCGAGGACTCAGGGCCGTAAATCTCGCAGATGCGCCCCTTGGGCAGGCCACCTATGCCCAGGGCGATGTCCAGCCCCAGGGAGCCGGTGGAAATGGAAGGCATGACGACGCGCGGCTGGTCGCCCATGCGCATGACCGTGCCCTTGCCGAACTGCCGCTCGATCTGCCCCAGCGCCGCTTCCAGTGCCTTGACCTTATTGGCTTCCATGATGTTGTTCTCCCGTTGCCGTCCAGTAATACTACTGTATATATAGTCAGTGGTTTGAAATCTGATTGCAAGCCCCAAAACCAATTAAATTCGGCCGCTGGCAGCGGCCGCCGAAAACCTGCCTGAAAGGGCGACAGGTTGCTGCCGGCAATGGTACCGTTTCCCTAACGCCCCTGCGCCAGCGCGGCGATTCCGCTCAGAGAAAGAGGCCTACCTTGGATCACGCCAGCATCCTGCGACTGATGCACTGTCCGGCCCTCGCCGCCGCCGGCGAACAGGCTCCGGTGTTGCGGGAAACCCACATTTCCTGGGTCATCCTCGCCGGGGAGCTTGCCTACAAGATCAAGAAACCCCTGGATTTCGGCTTCCTGGATTTTTCCACCCTGGAACGACGCCGCTTCTTCTGCGAGCAGGAGCTGGCCCTCAATCGGCGCTTCGCCCCCGAACTGTACCAGGCGGTGGTGCCGATCACCCGCGAAGCCCACGGGCCATCGCTGGACGGTCGCGGCACCGTCATCGATTACGCGGTGCGGATGCGGCGCTTCGACGAGCGCCAGTTGCTCAGCAATATCGCCGCCCGCGGGCAACTGGATCGCGCCCTGGTACGCGCCCTGGGGCAGGAGCTGGCCCGCCAGCAGGCCGCGGCGAGCGCCTGCTATCCGGATGCGGAGGCGGCCCAGGCGGGCTCCCCGGCCAGCCTGCGCGCCGCGATAGTGCAGAACTTCGCCCAGGCGCGGGGCTATGCCCTGCAACCGGCGGAGCAGCAACTGCTGGCGGAGGTGGAGGACTGGACCCTGGCCCGTCTGCGGCAGCTGACGCCACTGCTGGTGCAACGGGCCGCCAGCGGCCACGTGCTGGATGGCCACGGGGATGCTCACCTGGGGAATATCGCCCTGGTGGACGGCCGGGTGCGGCTGTTCGACTGTGTCGAGTTCAATCCCGGGATGCGCATCATGGACGGCATCGCGGAGATTGCCTTCCTGTGCATGGATTTGCAGGCCCGGGGCCACCGGCGCGAGTGCCACTGGCTGCTGGGCGACTACCTGGAATACCGCGGCGACTACGCCGGCCTGGCCCTGCTCGACCTGTACCGCAGCTACTACGCCATGGTGCGCGCCAAGGTCGCCCTGCTGCGCGAGCCGGCGGGTAACCCGGACCTCGCCGCCGGCGACGCCTATCGGGAGTTTAGCCGCTACCTGCAACTGGCCAGGCGTTACGCCGGGCACCCGCCAGCATTTCTCGCCATCACCCACGGCGTCTCCGGCAGCGGCAAGTCGACCGTTGCCGACCGCCTGGCGGGCGCCGCCGGCGCACTGCGCATCCGCTCCGACGTGGAGCGCAAGCGCCTGTTCGGCCTGGCGCCGGAGCAGCGCAGCGCGCCCGGCGACGAGGCCCGCCTCTACGGCAGCGCCATGAGCCGGCGCACCTTCGACCGGCTGGCCGCCTTGACGGAGCAGATCGTGGCCGCCGGTTTTGCGGTGATCGTGGACGCCACCTTCCTGCAGCGCGCCGGCCGCAGCCGTTTTAGCCGCCTGGCGCAACGCCTGCGGGTGCCCTATGTCATCATCGATTGCGTGGCGCCCCAGGACGAGGTGCAGCGACGCCTGCAACAGCGGGACCGACAGGGCAACGACGCCTCGGAGGCCGGGGTCGCGGTGATGCTCGGCCAACTGGCCCGAGCCGAGCCGCTGACGGCCCGGGAACAGGCCTGCCGGGTCGAGGCGAATTCGACCGAGGGCGCCGATGAGCTGTGGGCCCGGCTGGCACAGGGTCTGCGCAGGCCAGCCCCGGCGGATTGAGACCCGGGGCCGGCCTCCGTCAGCTGCAGATGGTGCTGCCGTCGTCCGCCACCGCGTAGAACAGGCAGTCGGAGTAGGCGATGGCCGCATTGTTGGTGATCATGAACAGTTTCAGGGGGCTGGCGGGATACAGCTCGCCATCGACGATACGCACCAGGCGCGTGACCGCGCAGCGCCCCCCAACATCCAGGGCGGTGAACAGGCTGCGCTCGCCCCCCGCCGCCCAGCCCAGCAGGGTATCCGCCTGCACGATGCCGAAATTGTGGTGCTCGATATCGGTCTTCAGGGTGATGTCGTAACTGGGGTTGGGCTGGTCGGCATAGGTGAGCGTGACGTTGTCGTTCAGCTCCAGGCGGATGGGGTCGCGCAGCAATTCCAGGCCCCAGTCGGTCTCGCCCTGGTCCAGCACGGTGTGCGCCAGGAAATAGCGGCACAGGCCCTCGTAGGCCAGCTCGTGGGCCTGTTCGTCCAGGCGCCCTCCCACCTCCACAGTCACCGTGGGGACGCGGTCGTCGCTGGTTTCCATCAAGGCGCCGAGGTCGAGGTTGGAGATGATCAGGCGCTGGGTAAACAGCGAAACCAGGGCGTCGTGCTGGCGGTCCATATGGGTGCACACCCCGAAGGAGGGCCCGGAGCCGGAGGTATTGTGTATGTCCACCACCGCCTCCGGGTGGTGCATGCGCAGGATCTCCAGAATCTCCTCCGCCAGGACGCCCTGGGCGTCCTCGAAGGGCGGCCTGAAGCAGCGGTTGAGGTCGCGTGCGCGCGGCAGCATGCGATGGCTGAACAGGGGCGGCTCCAGCGCCGACATCACCGAGGCCACCACGCACACCACGTTGACCGCCGGGCGCTGGCCCGAGCGCAGCCAGCGATGCAGGGCCATCACCCCCGAGGGTTCGTTGCCGTGCAGCAGCGTGACCAGGGCGCGGGTGCGGCTGCCATCCTCGCCACTGAGGAAGAAACAGGCGGGGCCGTCCAGCAGACGCAGGAAGGCCTCGACATTGTTGCCGACCGTAGCGGGGTCGGGGTCGCGAATAAACTTGAATCGTCTCATAGGGGCCACTCGGACACGGGGAGGTTGGCCTCGCTGTGACCGATGAATATCTCCAGTAATTGATGTAGAGCCGCCTCCGGCGGCAGTGTCCTGCCAAGCTTCGCCAGCATATCGCGCTGCCAGGTGGCCCCGGTGCGGCCCCGCTCCAGGCGCTGTTCAATCACCCTGAGATAGCGCTCGGCCTCGGCGGCGGCCACGCCGATGGACTCCAGCCCAACGCGCGCCAGCGGCAGGTTGGCGGCGATTATAGCCTTCACGCCCTGCTCCCGGTAACCGGACTGGTCCGGCGCCGGCCACAGCAGGTGGGCATCCAGGCCGTGCTGCGCCGCCCGGTAGAAGTTGTATTCGGCCTTGGAAAATGGCAAGCCGGGCAGCAGCGCCTCGAGCTGCGGGCGAATTCCCTCAGCCAGGCCGATCAGGAAGGCGGCATTGGCCACCATGTCCACTGCGGTCGGCCCCGCGGGCAGGGCCCGCATCTCGATACGCAGGTGCCCGCCATCGGCATCGTCGTAGATGGGGCGGTTCCACAGCCACACCGTGCTCTGGTGCAGGCGCAGCTCCGCCAGCGCCGGGGTGAGGCCGGCGGCCAGTTCCTCGGCCGCTGACCGGGACGCACAGATCGGCAACAGTGGCGGGTAGATGCGCGCCACCTCGCGGAACAATTCCAGCGCCCCTCGGCGCGCCCACCCCTGGCCGAAGTTCACCCGCGCCGGTTCGTTCCAGCCATAGCGGTCCACGTGGCGGGTGTCGATGGACTGCTTGAACAGCGGGATGCGGGTCTCGTGCCACAGCCGGTGCCCGAACAGGGTGGGCGAATTGGCGCCGATGGCCAG
Organism: Pseudomonadales bacterium; assembly: GCA_024234735.1. GTDB lineage: Bacteria > Pseudomonadota > Gammaproteobacteria > Pseudomonadales > Halieaceae > JARRPM01. The sequence continues at coordinate 17,483 of JACKNV010000001.1, read as the reverse complement.
CGCCAGCGGCGTCACCAGCTGGAAGGCATTGAAAGTGTCGGCGTATTCCGCCGGGTCGACCCGGTAATGCACCTGGAAAGAGGTATTGGCGCCCTCCAGGGTGATATCCGCCATATCGAGCTTGAGCGGGTCCTCGCCGTTGATGTTGATCTTGAATTGATCGCCGCGCCGTTTGATCAGCTGCAGCACCAGCGCGTGGTAGCGGCGGCGATCGGTGATGCAATGGGCCCCGAAATCCGTCTGCCGCAGGGTGGGCAGAATGCCGATGGGCACGATGCGCCCGCCATGGCTGGCTGCCACCGCCCTGAGCCGCTCCAGCCTGGCCAGGATCTCGCGCTCCGTGGACAGGAATGCCGACTGGTCCAACCGGAAGGGCGACAGGTTGTACTCCAGGTTGTAGCGGTTCAGTTCCAGGGTGAGATGCGGGTCGGCCGCGTCCGCGAGGATTTCCTGGTTGGCGAACAGCGGCCGGCCGGCGGCGTCGACGAGATACATTTCCAGCTCGGCCCCCAGGGAGGCCGGGCCGCGACCGAACCCGGGGTCCGCCAGCAGCACGCTGAGCGCCTCGAGATTCTCGTCGAGGCGGCGGCTGAACCGCCGGTAATCGCCGGGAGAGAATTCCGTCCTGTCGATTTCTATGCCCATGGGAGCCTATTGTGCAGGGACTCATGCATGTTGTTATTGATCTGGATCGCCCGGAAGCGGATATGGTCGAGGCCGCAGCCCGCCTGGCAGCCGGGTGCTGTCAAAGCAGCTCGCGCAGGGCCGCCAGCAATGCGTTGGGTGCCTCGCTCATCAGAGAATGCCCCGAGCCCCGCAACACCCTCACAACCGGCGATGGCAGGGCCGCCAACAACGGCTGGGCACCGCGCAGTGGCGTCAGCCGGTCGCCGTCCCCGGCGACCACCAGCACCGGGCAGCTGACCTGGGCGGCCCGTTGCAGGCCACTGTCATAGTTGTTGCAGGCATTCATGTCCGCGTGCAGCACGCCCGGGGCGGAGCGCTGCTGCAGGCGCAGGCTGGCACCCGCCATCCACATGCCGGGATTGCTGCTGCCACCGTACAGGTGGCGCCGGCTGAAGCCAAATTCGGTAAGCATGTGGAACGCCTCGGGGGCATCCGCGGCAGCTGCGTCGAGAATGGCCTGCGATACCGGCATGGGCGCTGTGGTGCCCACCAGGGCGATGGCGCGGACCCGCTCGGGGTAGCGGGCGGCGGCATCCAGCGCGACGATACTGCCCAGGCTGTGCCCCACGATCGCGGCCCGGGTGATGGCCAGGGCATCCAGCAACAGGATCAACCAGTCGCTGATTTCCTCGATACTTTCCAGGGGCGCACCCGCAGAGCGACCGTGACCCGGCAGGTCCACCGCAACCACATTGCGCCCGTGGCGGGCAAAATGCCGGGCGAACGGCGTCCATACGGTATGGTCCATACCGGCCCCGTGCACGAAGACGATACTGTCTGCGGCGGGGTCGATCTCCCTGTCACGGGTATAACAGTAGGTGTCGTGCCCGCCCGGTCGCAGCTTCATGGCGCGCCCCCGGATAGCGCCTTCTGCGCGGCGCGCAGGCCCTGCTTCAGGTCGGCTACCAGGTCGCTCACCTGTTCCAGCCCGACGGAAAGCCGGATGGTGCCATCCCCGATACCCGCAGCCTGCAGTGCTGCGGCGTCCATGCGGTGATGGGTGGTGCTCGCCGGGTGTATCACCAGGGATTTGGCATCGCCCACATTGGCCAGGTGGGAAAACAACGACAGGGCGTCCACCAGCGCGAGGGCGGCCTCACGACCGCCCTGCAACTCGAAGCTGAGCACAGCGCCACAACCGCGCGGCAACAGCCGCGCTGCCAACGCCCTGTCGGGGTGCCCCTCGAGTTCCGGGTAGGCCACCGCGACCACGGCGTCCTGTTGCTGCAGGAAACGGGCAATCTCCCGGGTGTTCTCCACGTGGCGCTGCATCCGCACACCCAGGGTCTCCATGCCCTGCAGGATGTGAAAAGCCGTGGTGGGACTCATGCAGGCACCGAAATCCCGCAGCCCTTCCTTGCGGGCGCGGGCGATAAAAGCCGCCGGACCAAACTCCTCGGTGAATACCAACTGGTGAAAGCCGTCGTAGGGTTCGCACAGTGTGGGGAATTTACCCGCGGCGTCCCAGTCGAACGTGCCGCCGTCCACCAGTAGTCCGCCAATGGCTATCCCGTGACCGCTCAGGAACTTGGTGGCCGAGTGCATGATCAGGTCCGCCCCCAGTTCCAGCGGCTGGACCAGGTAGGGTGTGGTGAAGGTGGAATCCACCAGCAGGGGCAGTTGCGCGGCATGGGCGACGGCGGCTACCGCCGGGATATCCAGCACATCGAGGCCCGGGTTGCCGATGGTCTCGGCGAACACCAGGCGGGTGTTATCGCGGATGGCGGCGGCAAACGCCTGCGGATCACGGCTATCGACAAAAGTGGTCTCGATACCGAAGCGCGGCAGGGTATAGGTCAGCAGGTCGTGGCTGCCACCGTACAGGGAACTGGCGGCGACAATGTGCGAGCCCGCGCCCATCAGGGTGGTAATCGCCAGCAGCAGGGCGGCCTGCCCACTGGCGGTGGCTATAGCACCCACGCCACCCTCCAGGGCCGCGATGCGCTCTTCCAGTACCGCGTTGGTGGGATTACTGATGCGCGAATAGACATGGCCACTGCGCTCGAGATTGAACAGCGAGGCGGCATAATCCGAGTCGGGAAAGACAAACGACGCGGTCTGGTATATGGGTGTGGCCCTGGCCCCTGTCGCCGGGTCCGGCTGGGCTCCGGCGTGCAGTGCCAGGGTGTCCAGTCCCGCGTACTTGAGTTCCGTCATGCAGTGCTCCCGCTGGTATGCCGGACAGAATCAGATGCTGAATCCGCCCAGCTTGGTTTCCAGGTATTCCTCCAATCCCTCCCGCGCGCCCTCGCGCCCCAGCCCGCTTTCCTTCATGCCGCCGAAGGGCGCCGCGGCACTGGTGGGATTGATGTCGTTGATGCCGATTATGCCGAACTGCAGGCCCTCGAATGCCCGCACGGCGCGCGACAGGTCGCGGGTATACACATAGGCGGCCAGGCCGTAGCTGGTATCGTTCGCCATTGCCAGCACTTCCTGCTCGTCATCGAAGGCGATGACCGGTGCCACCGGACCAAAGGTCTCCTCGCGGTAAACACGCATCCGGGGGGAGACGTTGCTCAGCAGCGTGGGCGCGTAAAAGTGCCCCTTGTCGAGCCCGTTGTCCAGCAGACGGGCGCCGCCGGCATGCAGGATGGCGCCGTGGTCCAGTGCATCCCTCACCTGCCGGTCCACTTTCTCCACGGCCGCCTGGTTTACCAGCGGGCCGATGGCATTGGCGGGGTCCATGCCGTCGCCGGCCCGCAGTGCCTCGATGCGCTGCCGCAGCGTTTCGAGAAAAGCCGGCAGGAGGCTGCGTTGCACGAAAATACGGTTGGGGCTGATACAGGCCTGCCCGGTATTGAGGAACTTCACCAGCGCCACCCCCTTGGCCGCGTGGACCGGGTCGGCGTCGTCAAAGACGATAAAGGGCGCATGCCCACCCAGCTCCATGGAGAGGCGCTTGAGCTGCGGCGCGCTGTCTCCTGCAATCTTCTTGCCCACCGCAGTGGAACCGGTAAAGGTGATCTTCCTGACCAGTGGATTAGTGCAGAACTCCTCGCCAATGGGTGCCGGGTCAGCGGCCGTCACCAGATTGACCACCCCGGCAGGAAACCCCACCTCGTGGAGAATCTCGAAGACAGCCACGGCACACAGCGGGGTCGCCTCGGCGGGCTTGAGTACTATCGTGCAACCCGCCGCCAGGGCCGGCGCCAGCTTGCGGGTGAGCATCGAGATCGGATAGTTCCAGGGGGTAATCGCAGCGACCACGCCTACCGGGCACTTCTGCACCAGAAAGCGCTGGTCGCTGCGTGCCGAGGGGATGGTCTCCCCGTAAACGCGCTTGGCCTCCTCGGCAAACCACAGCAGGAAATCGGCGGCATATTTCACTTCGTTGCGCGCCGCTTTCAGGGGCTTGCCCTGTTCGCGCGTCATCAATTCCGCCAGGCTGGCACTGCGCTCGAGCATCAGGCCATGGGCGCGGTACAGCCTGGCGGAACGCTCATAGGCGCTGCTTCGGGACCAGGCCGGGAAGGCCTCGGCCGCCGCTGCTATGGCGGCTCGCGCGGCCTCCCTGTCGCCATCCGCGACAGTACCTATCTGCTCGCCGTTCGCGGGGTTGAACACCGCGAAAGTGCTTGCTGGCGTGACCCAGTTACCGTTGATGTACACCGATTACTCCTGTAGTGGTCCGCAGTCCCGGCTGCCCCCGGTCCTGATCATCCGCCGGGCGTGCCGGGACGGGAATGGATTCTATTGTTCGACGGCGTAGATCAGGTTCACCACGATGTCGTAGCTGTTCTCACCGGCCGCCACCGGCACCGACTCCGCGGCATCGGCCAGCATGGCCCGCTGCGCGTACCTGACCGGCACCGGGGCCGGGTTGTAGGACTGCTCGGAAATCTCCAGCACCTTGCCCAGTTTCACCCCGGCGGCGTCGGCCAGGGTCCTGGCCCTGGCTGCCGCGTCCCTCACCGCCGCCGCGCGCGCCTGCTGCAGCGCCGCGGAGGGGTCGTCGTTGGTAAAACTGATACTGCCGCCCTCGTTCACCCCCAGGCTGACCGAGCGGTCGATGATGGCACCCAGTTTATCGAGGTCGCGCACCCGCACTGCCAGGCCGTTGCGCACCGTATAACCCACGATGCGTGGCGGCTGGCTCTCGCCACTGGTTTTCGGTTTGGGGTAGACGTAACGCGGCTGGATGGAAAACTGGCTGGTCTGGATATCGCGCTCGGCGATTCCCTGGGCGTGCAGGGCCGCGAGTACTTCCGCCATGGCCGCCGAGTTGGCATCCAGGGCCGCCCCGGCGGTATCGGCCTCGCGGGTCACGGTCAATTGCAGCAGGGCCATATCCGGCGCCAGTTGCGCGCTGCCCTGGCCGCTGACGACTATCCGCGGCAGCGGTTCGTCGGCCACCGCCGGCGCCCAGGCACCGACCGCCAGCAGCAGTGTGAGCCCGGCACCAGCCAGGGTTTTTCCCAATGGTTGCATGTCAGCTTGCTCCCTCGTCCTGTTGTCCATCCAGTTCCCGCAGGGCCATCGCGACCTCCGCGGACACCTCGCCACCCCCGCGCCAGAACGCCAGCAACCGGGCGCGCATGGCGGGCGTCCAGAAACGGCCCAGGTGCTCGGCCGTGCGCCGCGCCGCCGCGGCATCGCGCCCGACGCCCAGATTGACGGCGATCTGCTGCGCCATCTTCACCAGCTGCTCGACCTGCCTGCCGCTCATCCCGCGCCATCCCCCACCAGGCGCTCCGGACGCGAGTAGACCACCTGCCGCCCCGGCTGGGCGAAGCCCACCAGGGTGAGGCCACTGAGTTCCGCCTGCTGTACCGCCAGCGACGTGGGGGCCGACACGGCGGCCAGTACGGCGACACCACAGCGGGCGGCCTTGGCTACCATCTCATAACTGGCGCGGCTGGTCACCAGTACGAATCCGGCCCGCGAAGGGCGACCACCCGCCAGGGCACCCAGCAGTTTATCCAGGGCGTTGTGCCGCCCCACATCCTCGCGCAACAGCTCGATGGCACCGTCGGGCGAGCACCAGGCCGCGCCGTGCGCCCCGCCGGTGCGCTGTTTCAGGGACTGCTGCCTGCCCAGCTGCACCAGCGCCCGCTGGACGGCGCGGTGGGTCAGCTGGAACTCGCCACTCACCGCCACCGCTGGCGGTATGGCCTGTTCCAGCGACTCCACCCCACACAAACCACAGCCAGTGCGGCCGGTGAGGTTGCGCCGCCGCTCCTTGAGCGCGGCAAAGGCGCCGGCGCTGATGGCCATGGCCAGCTCCATTCCCTCCGCCCGCTCCAGCACCTCCAGGTCCAGCAGCTCCCCCGGCGCCTGGAGGATACCCTCCGACAGACTGAAGCCCAGCGCCAGGTCCTCCAGGTCGGTGGGCGTGGCCATCATCACCACATGGGAAATACCGTTGTACACCAGGGCAACGGGAACCTCGGTCACCACCGCATCGCGGTCCACCAGCATCTCCCCCTCCGCCCAGGTGCAGCGGATCACGTTGCCGGTCGCACCCTTCATGTGGGCGCTCCCGGTGCCAGCAGCGCCTGCTGGCGCTGGTCGAAGCGGCGCTGGCGGGCCTGCCAGGCGGAGGGCTCGGTAACCCGCGCCACCTGCACCGCGGTCACCTTGTACTCCGGGCAATTGGTGGCCCAGTCGGAGTTGTCCGTGGTGATCACGTTGGCACCCGACAGCGGGTGATGGAAGGTGGTATACACCACCCCCGGCCTGACCCTGTGGGACAGGCTGGCGCGCAGCACCGTGTCGCCGACCCGGCTGCTGATACCCACCCAGTCGCCCTCGTTGATACCACGCTCCTCGGCGTCGTGGGGGTGGATCTCCAGGCGGTCCTCGGGATGCCAGGCGCTGTTGGCGGTGCGCCGGGTCTGGGCACCGACGTTGTACTGGCTGAGAATACGCCCGGTGGTCAACAGCAGCGGAAAGCGGCGGTTGGCACGCTCCTCCGTGGCCACGAACTCGGTGACGGCAAAGTAGCCCTGGCCGCGCACGAACCGGTCCACGTGCATGGTGGCGGTGCCCTGCGGATGCTCCTCGTCGCACGGCCACTGGATACTGCCCAGTTCGTCGAGGCGCGCATAGCTCACCCCGCGAAAGCTGGGTGTCAGGCGCGCGATCTCGTCCATGATCTGCGAGGGGTGAGTGTAGGTCATGGAACAGCCCAGGGCGTTGGCCAGGTCGCAGGTGACCTGCCAGTCCTCCTTGCCCGCCAGCGGGTGCATCACCTTGCGCACCGGCGATATGCGGCGCTCGGCATTGGTGAAGGTGCCGTTTTTCTCCAGGAAGGAGGAGCCCGGCAAAAACACGTGGGCGAACTTGGCGGTCTCGTTCAGGAAGATATCCTGCACTATCAGGCATTCCAGCGAGGCCAGGGCCGCCTGGATGTGCTGGGTATTCGGATCGGACTGGGCGACGTCCTCGCCCTGGCAATACAGCCCCTTGAAGTCGCCGTCGAGGGCGGCGTCGAACATATTGGGGATACGCATGCCCGGATCGGGGTCCAGGCTTACCCGCCACTCGTCCTCGAACAGGGCGCGGGTAGCGGCATCGGAGATGTGCCGGTAGCCCGGCAGTTCGTGGGGAAAGGAGCCCATGTCGCAGGCGCCCTGCACGTTGTTCTGGCCGCGCATGGGGTTGACCCCGACGCCCTCCCGGCCGACGTTGCCGGTGAGCATGGCAAGGTTGGCGATGGCCATCACCGCGGTGGAGCCCTGGCTGTGCTCGGTCACGCCCAGGCCGTAATAGATCGCCGCATTGCCGCCGCTCGCGTACAGCCGGGCGGCCTCGCGCAGCAGCGGCGCCGCCACGCCGGTCACCGCCTCCAGCGCCTCCGGCGCATGGCGCGGCTCGCGGATGAAGTCCCGCCAGCGAGCGAATGGCTGCGCCTCGCAGCGCGCGGCGATGAACGCCGCATCCTGCAGGCCCTCGGTGACGATCACGTGGGCCATGGCGTTGAGCAGGGCGACGTTGGCGCCGGGGTTGACCGCCAGGTGATAGTCGGCGCGGATATGCGGCGCCCCCACCAGTTCGATCTCGCGCGGGTCGATGACGATCAGTTTCGCCCCCTGGCGCAGGCGCCGCTTCAAGCGCGAGCCGAAAACCGGGTGCGCCTCGGTGGGATTGGAGCCCATCACCAGCACCACGTCCGCCCGCTCCACCGAGGCGAACGTCTGGGTACCGGCAGACTCCCCCAGGGTGGTTTTCAGGCCGTAGCCGGTGGGGGAGTGGCAGACCCGGGCGCAGGTGTCGATGTTGTTGTTGCCGAAACCCGCGCGCACCAGTTTCTGCACAAGGTAGACCTCCTCGTTGGTGCAGCGCGAGGAACTGATGGCGCCGATGCTGTGGCGCCCGTGCTTTTCCTGGACGGCCCGCAGGCGCCCGGCGGCGAAGGCGATGGCCTCCTCCCAGGGCACGCTGCGCCAGGGCGCGTCGATGCTGGCGCGCACCATGGGCGTGGTGATGCGGTCGCCGTGGGTGGCGTAGCCGAAGGCGAAGCGGCCCTTGACGCAGGCGTGCCCGGCGTTGGCGCGACCATCGCGGTGCGGCGTCATGCGCACCACCGTGGCGCCTTTCACCTCGGCGCAAAAAGCGCAGCCCACACCGCAGTAGGCGCAGGTGGTCACCACCGAGTGCTCGGGCATGCCGTGCTCGATCACCGTATTCTCCGTCAGGGTGGCGGTGGGGCAGGCGCGCACGCAGGCGCCACAGGAGACACACTCGGAGGCCATGAACGGCTCGCCCTGGCCTGCGCTGACACAGGAATCGAAACCGCGCCCCTGGATGCTGAGGGCGAAGGTCCCCTGGATTTCCTCACAGGCACGCACACAGCGCGAGCAGACGATGCACCTGGCGGGATCGAAGGTGAAATAGGGGTTGGATTCGTCCCTGGGGGCAGCCAGGTGGTTGGCGCCGCCGAAGCCGTAGCGCACCTCGCGCAGGCCCAGTTCCCCCGCGGTATCCTGCAGTTCACAATCGCCGTTGGCGGGGCAGGTGAGGCAGTCCAGCGGGTGATCGGAGATGTACAGTTCCATCACCTTGCGCCGCAGCTCGGCGAGGTCCGGCGTCTGGGTGCGCACCACCATGCCCGGGCGTACCGGCGTGGTGCAGGAGGCCGGGTAACCCTTTGCACCGTCGATCTCCACCAGGCAGACCCGGCAGGAACCGAAGGCTTCGAGGGAGTCGGTGGCGCACAGGCGCGGCACCTTGATCCCCGCCTCGGCCGCGGCGCGCATCACCGAGGTGCCTGCGGCAACCGTCACCGCAACCCCGTCGATGTACAGCTCGACCGGCTCCCCGGCGGCCACCGCCGGCGTACCGTAATCCTTGTCGGGCTGGTAGAACTGCAGCATCGTATCACCCTCCTCGCTGGCGCCAGCAACGCCTGGCGTTCAGGAAAAATCCTCGGCAAAATGATCCAGGGCGCTGCGCACCGGGTACGGGGTAAGGCCGCCCATGGCGCACAGCGAGCCAGCCTCCATGGTGCCGCACAGGTCGCGCAACAGGTCGATCTGGCGCGCCGTGTCCTGGCGGGCGATCACCCGGTCCAGCACCTCCACTCCCCGCACCGAGCCGATGCGGCAGGGGGTGCATTTGCCGCAGGATTCCGCGGCGCAGAATTCCATGGCGAAACGCGCCTGCTGCGCCATGTCCACGCTGTCGTCGAACACCACCACCCCGCCGTGGCCGAGCATGGCGCCGATGGCCGCGAAGGCCTCGTAGTCCAGCGGCGTATCCCACTGCGACTTGGGCAGGTAGGCGCCCAGCGGGCCACCCACCTGGATGGCGCGCACCGGCCGGCCGCTGCGGGTACCACCGCCGTAATCCTCCACCAGGGTGCGCAGGGTGGCGCCAAAGGCCAGTTCCACCAGCCCGCCGCGGCGGATATTGCCGGCCAGTTGCACCGCCAGGGTGCCGCGCGAACGACCGGTGCCGAGGTCGCGGTAAAAGGCCGCGCCCTTTTCCATGATCGTGGTGACCGCCGCCAGGGTGAGCACGTTGTTGACCACGGTGGGCCGCCCGAACAGGCCGTGCACCGCGGGCAGCGGCGGCTTGGCCCGCACCGTGCCGCGCCTGCCCTCGAGGCTTTCCAGCAGCGCGGTTTCCTCGCCGCAGATATAGGCGCCGGCGCCACTGCGCAGGTGCAGCTCGAACGCCCGGCCGCTGCCGCGAATATCGTCCCCGAGGTAGTGTTCCGCCCGCGCCCGGGCTATGGCCTGGGCGAGAATCTCCGCCGCGCGGGGGTATTCCGAGCGCAGGTAGATATAGCCCTGGGTCGCCCCCACTGCCAGGCCGGCGATGATCATGCCCTCCAGCAGCTGGTAGGGGTCCGCCTCCATCAGCAGGCGGTCGGCGAAGGTCCCCGAATCGCCCTCGTCGGCATTGCAGACGATGTACTTCTGCTCCCCCGGGGTATCCAGCACGGTCTGCCACTTGATGCCGGCGGGAAAGGCGGCACCTCCCCGGCCCCGCAGCCCCGACTCGGTCACTGCGCTGACGATGTCCCGGGGCGCCAGGTGCAGGGCCCGCTGCAGGCCGACAAAGCCCTGCTGCGAGCGGTAGCTGTCCAGGCACAGGGGGTCGCCCAGGCCCGCCCGGGCGAAGCTCACCCGCTGCTGCGACTGCAGGTAGGGTAGCTCCGCGGTCGCTCCCAGGCACAGCGGATGCGCCCCGGGATCACCGGCCAGCGCCTCCAGCAGCGAGGGCACCGCGGCGACCGTCACCGGACCGAAGGCGATGCGCCGGCCGGCGTGCTCCGCCTCCAGCAACGGCTCCAGCCAGAACAGGCCGCGCGAGCCGTTGCGCACCAGTTGCAGGGGCAGGTCGCGTTCAGCCGCCGCCCGTTGCAGGGCTATCGCCACGGCGTCGGCGCCCAGCGCCAGGGCCGTGGTGTCGCGGGGCAGGAACAGGCGCAGGCTCACTCGCCGGCTCCCACGCCCAGTTCCGCCAGCAGTTCATCCAGCCGGGCGTTGTCCACACGGGCGTGGATGGCGTCGTCCAGGCGCACCGAGGGCGAACAGGCGCAGTTGCCCAGGCAGTACACCGCCTCCAGGGTCACCGCGCCGTCGCTGCTGGTGCCGCCATAGTCGATACCCAGGCGCGCCCTGGCATGGGCCTCCAGGGCCCGGCCGCCCATGGCCTGGCAGGCCTCCGCGCGGCACAGCTGCAGTACGTGGCGCCCGGCGGGGGCGGTGCGAAAGTCATGATAGAAACTGATAACACCGTGAACCTCGGCCCGGGACAGGCCCAGGGCACCGGCGATGGCGGGCACCGCGGTGGCCGGAATAAAGCCCAGCGATGCCTGCACCGCATGCAGCAGGGGCAGCAAACCTCCCGGCACATCCCGGAAACGGGCGATCTGGGCGGCGATCAGCTGGTCGCCGGCCTCGCTGTTGGCTTGCTCAACGCCCATCACCGCGACCTCCTCCCGTACCGCGGATATCACTCCGCTACCCTGGCCGCATCAACCCGGCCCTGCACCGCTGCCCCACTGGGTGGAATTCAATCCGCCACTAATACAGGCACCCGGCGTGAAACGCCAGGTGCTCGCCGATGAACGAGGCGATAAAAAAATAACTGTGATCGTAACCTGGCTGCATGCGGATGCTCATGGGGTAATCCGCCGCCCCGCTGGCCTCCTGCAGCAGCTGAATGTTGAGCTGCTCCGCCAGGAAGTCGTCCGCCTCGCCCTGGTCCACCAGCACCGGCAGGCGCTCGCTCGCCTGCCCCAGCAGGGCGACGGTGTCGTATTCACGCCAGGCCTCCCGATCCGGCCCCAGGTAGCCGCCCAGCGCTTTCTCGCCCCAGGGGCAATTCAGCGGCGAGCAGATCGGCGCGAAAGCGCTCACCGAGCGAAACCGCCCGGGGTTCTTCAGGGCAATGGTGAGGGCCCCGTGGCCGCCCATGGAGTGGCCGCAGATCGCCGCCCGCGAGGCATCCACCGGAAACTGCGCCGCCACCAATGCCGGCAGCTCTTCCACCACGTAATCGTACATGCGGTAATGGCGCCGCCAGGGCTCTGCGGTGGCGTTGACGTAAAAGCCCGCGCCCAGGCCGAAGTCGTAGGCGCCCTCGGGGTCGTCGGGCACCGCTGCGCCGCGCGGACTGGTGTCCGGGGCGACGAGCGCCAGCCCCAGCTCCGCGGCATAGCGCTGGGCCCCGGCCTTGGTCACGAAATTCTCGTCCGTGCAGGTGAGCCCCGACAACCAGTACACCACCGGGACGCTGCCCTCCGCTGCCTGCGGCGGCAGGAAGATGGAGAAGTTCATATCGCAGTCCAGCGCCTGCGAGGCATGCCTGTAGCGCAGCTGGCGGCCGCCAAAACACCGGTTCTCGGCAATCTGCTCCACGCCTAGTACTCCACCACCGAGCGGATACTCTCACCGGCATGCATCAGGTCGAAGGCCTTGTTGATGTCCTGCAGCGGCATGGTGTGGGTGATCAGGTCGTCGATGTTGATCTTGCCCTCCATGTACCAGTCGACGATTATCGGCACATCGGTGCGCCCGCGGGCGCCCCCGAACGCCGTGCCGCGCCAGGAACGGCCGGTAACCAGCTGGAAAGGGCGGGTGGAAATTTCCTGGCCGGCGCCGGCCACGCCGATGATACAGCTCTGGCCCCAACCCTTGTGGCAGCACTCCAGGGCCTGGCGCATCACCTCGACGTTGCCGATGCACTCGAAGCTGTAGTCGACCCCGCCGCCGGTCATCTCGATCAGGTGCTGAACCACGTCGTCCACGTCGCGGGGGTTGACGAAGTCGGTCATACCGAACTTTTTCGCCAGTTCCACCCGCCCGGGGTTGAGGTCGACGCCGATGATGCGGGTGGCGCCCACCATTTTCGCACCCTGCAGCACGTTCAGGCCGATACCGCCCAGGCCGAATACCGCCACCGTGGAGCCCGGCTCCACTTTCATGGTGAAGGCCACCGCGCCGATTCCCGTGGTGACACCACAGCCGATGTAACAGATTTTGTCGAAGGGGGCGTCCTCGCGCACTTTTGCCACGGCAATCTCCGGCAATACCGTGTAGTTGGAAAACGTCGAGCAGCCCATGTAGTGCAGCAGCGGCTTGCCGTCCAGGGAGAAGCGGCTGCTGCCGTCGGGCATCACGCCCCGGCCCTGGGTTTCGCGGATCGACTGGCACAGGTTGGTCTTGGGGTGCAGGCAGAAGTCGCACTCCCGGCACTCCGGCGTATACAGGGGAATCACGTGATCGCCCGGCTTGACGCTGGTCACCCCGGGCCCGACTTCGACCACCACGCCGGCACCCTCGTGGCCGAGAATGGCGGGGAACGCACCCTCCGGGTCATCACCGGAAAGCGTGAACGCATCGGTGTGACACACTCCGGTGGCCTTTACCTCGACCAGCACTTCGCCATGGCGCGGGCCCTCGAGGTCTACTTCTACGATTTCCAGTGGCTTGCCTGCCTGGAAGGCGACTGCGGCGCGGGTCTTCATACTGCTGGCTCCTGTCTGAGTGGTAAAAATTGCCCTGCCCAAGGATAGTGGCCCGCGACCCAAAACATAAGCCCGACAGGGGAAAAAACTTGGCAACCCACCGCTCCACGCGCGGTTGGCATGCTCTGGTCGCTGTGCGAGCATGGCGGTAAGGCGGGCGGGGAAAACTACATGCTCACAGGCAGACAGGCAGCGGGTGGTGTCGCGACGGCGTTAATCTGTAACGGTTCTCAGGCCGCCAGCCTGGACGCCCGGGTCGAGACCCTGGTGCGCCCGCTGGCCAATGGCCTGTCGGACATCGTGTTCTACAAGGTCGAGGTGCTGGGCCAGGACTTCCCGCTGATTGTACTGTGGCTGGCCCTGGCGGCGCTGTTTTTCACTTTCTATCTCGGCTTCATCAATATCCGCGGTTTCGGCCTGGCCCTGCGCCACGTGCGCGGCCACTACCATGACCCCGCGGCGAACGGGGAAATTTCCCACTTCCAGGCGGTGGCGACCGCGGTGTCCGGCACCGTGGGCATAGGCAATATCGGCGGGGTCGCGGTGGCCATCGCCATCGGCGGCCCCGGCGCCGCCTTGTGGCTGTTCATCGCCGGTTTCCTGGCCATGTCCACCAAGCTGGTGGAGTGCACCCTGGGGGTGAAGTACCGGCGCACCAATGCCGATGGCTCGGTGTCCGGCGGCCCCATGTACTATCTCGAGCACTACCTGGCGGTGCGCGGCGCGCCGCGCTGGGGCAAGCTGCTGGGCGGCTTCTACGCGCTGTCCCTGGTGATCGGCTGCCTCGGTATCGGCAACATGTTCCAGTCCAACCAGGCCTATGTACAATTCGTGACCATAACCGGCGGCGAGCAGAGTTTCTTCGCCGATCGCGGCTGGCTGTTCGGCCTGCTGCTGGCCGTCACCGTGGCGGTGGTGATCATCGGCGGCATCCGTTCCATCGCCCGGGTGGCCGCGCACATCGTGCCCTTCATGAGCATACTCTACGTCGTCTGCGCGCTGGTTATCATCGCCATGAGCGCTGCCCACCTGCCCGCCGCCATCGCCCTGATAATGAACGATGCCTTTGCCGTCGACAGCGCCACCGGCGGCATGGTGGGGGCGATCATCGTCGGCTTCCAGCGGGCGCTGTTCTCCAACGAGGCCGGCATCGGCTCGGCCTCCATCGCCCACTCCGCGGTGCAGACCGACGAGCCCGCCTCGGAAGGGCTGGTGTCGCTGCTGGAACCGTTCATCGATACGGTGGTGATCTGCACCCTGAGCTCGCTGGTCATCGTCACCACCGCCTACCCCAACGGCCTGATGGACAGCGGCCTGGAGGGCATCGCCCTGACCTCGGCGGCCTTCGCCCACCACTTCAGCTGGGCGCCCTACCCGCTGGCGATCGCCGCCCTGTTGTTTGCCTTTTCCACCAGCATTTCCTGGTCCTACTACGGCCTCAAGGGCTGGACCTACCTGTTCGGCGAGGGCGCGGCGACCCAGATGCTGTTCAAGGCGGTCTTCTGTGCCTTCATCGCCCTGGGCTGCATGATCCAGCTCACCGCGGTGCTGGATTTCTCCGACGCGATGGTGTTCCTGATCGCGGTGCCCAATATTCTCGGTTTGTACCTGTTTGCGCCGGAGGTGAAGCGGGAGGTGAATGGTTATATCAACCGCGTTCGGCGCGGCTCGGTGCCCACCAATGCCGAGCTCACCGCCGAGGAACCGGCGAGCTAATACGGCCGGTCGCCGTCGATGGTGATGCGCAGCAGCTTGCGGTGCGCCGGGAAGTAATCGTTGATGGGCTTGTGCTGGGTGCTGCGGTTGTCCCAGATGGCGATGCTGTGCGGCCGCCACGGGAAGCGGCAGGTGTATTCCGGGGTGGTGACGTGGCGAAACAAAAACCGCAGCAACGCGTCGCTCTCGGCGCGCGGCAGGCCCTCGATGTGGGTGGTGAACAGGCTGTTGACGAAAATCACCTTCCTGCCTGTTTCCGGGTGGGTGCGAATCACCGGGTGACGCACCGGCGGGTTGGCGGCGATCGCGGGCGCCAGGCGCTCGCGGCCGCCCGGCTCCGCCAGGCTCTCCTTGAAACCGTGGGCGAAGTCGTGCACCGCGGTCAGGCCCTGCAGGAATGCCTGCATCTGCGCCGACAGCCCCTCATAGGCGGCCGTCATGCTGGCCCACAGGGTGTCGCCGCCTTTGGGTGGCACGATCAGCGAACGCAGCACGGTACCCATGGGCGGATGTTTGCGGAAGGTCATGTCGGAGTGCCAGGCCTCGATCTTGGTGGGCTTTTCCGGGGTGCTTTCCAGAATGGTCAACTCGGGGAAGCCCTCCACCGTTTCGTAGGCCGGGTGGGTCTGCAGCGGGCCGAAGCACAGGGCCAGCGCCTTCTGCGCGGCCGGGCCGATATCCTGGTCGCGAAAGAAAATCACTTCGTACTCGTTGAGCAGGGCCCGCAATCGCGCCACCTGCTCACCGGCCAGCTCGCCCGACAGGTCCAGCCCGTGAATTTCAGCGCCCAGAGCGCCGGCCATCGGTTTGATTTCTAGCATTGCCTGGCATCCCGCTTGTCGCGCCCCACCTGTGTCGGGCACCCCACAAGCTGGCTATACTACCACCTTGCCCGTCCGCGCCGCAGCCAGGAAACCATGAAGCTACACATCATCACCACCGGCGGTACCATCGACAAGATCTACTTCGATGCCAAGAGCCACTACCAGGTCGGCGAGCCCGTCATCGGCGAGTTGCTACAGCGCATGGGAGTGGGTTTCGCCTTCAGCGTCGAGTCGGCCATGCGCAAGGACAGCCTGGACATGACCACTGGAGATCGCGCCCTGATCCGGCAGCTGGTGCAACAGTGCAGCGAGGACTGTGTACTCATTACCCACGGCACCGATGGCATGGTGGCCACCGGGCAGGCCCTGCGGGATATTCCCGGTAAACGCATCGTACTCACCGGCGCCCTGCAGCCGGCGGCCTTTGCCCACAGCGACGCCATCTTCAACATCGGCTGTGCCATCGGCGCCGTGCAGAGCAAGCCCCCCGGCGTGTACATTGCCATGAACGGCGAAGTATTCGACGCCGACCGGGTACGCAAGAATGTCGCCGCCAACCGTTTCGAGCACCTGGTGACATGAACCCAGCCCGGTCACTTTTCCCCCGCCAGAGGACGCCACGCAGATGCCTGACTTCGAACAGCTGAACTTCCAGCTCGGCGCCCTGCGCTGCAGCGCCCTGGCGCAGGGCAGCGGCCCGGTGGTGCTGTGCCTGCACGGCTTTCCCGATTGTGCGCGCTCCTACCGGCTGCAACTGCCGGCGCTGGCGGCGGCCGGCTACCGCGCCATCAGCCTCACCCTGCGCGGCTACGAGCCACAGAGCATTCCCGCCGACGGCGACTACCGGCTGACGACGATCGCCACCGACGTGCTGGCCGCCATCGACCAGCTCGGCGAGCAGTGGGTCCACCTGGTCGGGCACGACTGGGGCGCCGCCGTTGCCTACACCGTCGGCGCCATTGCGCCCCAGCGCCTGCACAGTCTCACCGCCATGGCGGTGCCCCACCCCAACCGCTTTCTCACCGGTGTACTGCGTCGGCCGAAGCAGCTGCGCCTGTCGTGGTACATGCTGTTTTTCCAGTTGCGCGGCGTGGCCGAGCGCATTGTCGCCGGCGACGATTACCGTTTCATCCGCATGCTGTGGCGCCACTGGAGTCCGGGCTGGGAGCCGCCGGAGGCGGAGCTGCGCGCGGTGCTCTACACCCTGCGCCAGCCGGGCGTGACGCGGGCCGCGCTGGGCTACTATCGCGCCGCCCTGGATCCGCGCAACTTTCCCGTCACCGCCGCCGCCCGGGAACAGGCCTTGTACAGGGTCGAGGTGCCAACCCTCGCCCTGACCGGCGAGCGCGACGGTTGTATCGACAGCGGCGTGTTTCGCGCCCTGATGAAGCGGGAAGATTTTCCCGCGGGGCTGGATGTCAGGCAGCTCGAAAGGGCCGGGCACTTCCTTCACCAGGAACAGCCGCAAGCGGTAAACAGCCTGCTGCTGGACTGGCTGCAGCGCCACGGCTGAAAGCGCCCGCGGGATGACGCTCAGCTCTACTCAGCACGGGGTATTGCCATGAAAGCACTGGTCAAGAAAGAAGCCCGCCCGGGCCTGTGGCTGGAGGATGTCGCGGAGCCCGCTCCGGGCATCAACGACGTGCTGATCAAGGTCAGGCGCACCGCCATTTGCGGTACCGACATGCATATCTACAACTGGGACGCCTGGGCGCAAAAAACCATCCCGGTCCCCATGATCGTGGGCCACGAGTTCGTCGGCGAGATCGTCGCGGTCGGATCCAACGTCAATGACTTCCACCCCGGCCAGGTCGTTTCCGGCGAGGGCCACGTGG